>NZ_CP116604.1:0-2521977 GCF_028335765.1 Streptococcus sp. HN38
ATGAACCAAGAACAACTTTTTTGGCAACGATTTATTGAATTGGCAAAGGTAAATTTTAAGCCATCTATTTATGATTTTTATGTCGCTGATGCAAAATTACTCGGAATCAACCAGCAAGTTGCCAATATTTTCTTAAATCGTCCATTTAAAAAAGATTTCTGGGAAAAAAACTTCGAAGAGTTAATGATTGCCGCTAGTTTTGAAATCTACGGAGAGCCTCTTGCCATCCAATATCAATTTACAGAGGATGAACAGGAGATTAAGAACACTACAAACGCAAGAAGTTCAGTGGTTCACCAGATACAGACACCTGAGTCGGCTACTCCTCAAGAAACTTTTAAACCGGTTCATTCTGATATAAAATCCCAGTACACCTTTGCTAATTTTGTACAAGGAGACAATAATCACTGGGCAAAGGCTGCAGCTTTAGCTGTATCTGATAACCTAGGTGAGCTCTACAATCCATTATTCATTTTTGGTGGTCCTGGTCTTGGAAAAACTCATATTTTAAATGCGATTGGAAATAAGGTTCTAGCCGATAATCCCCAGGCAAGAATAAAATATGTCTCATCGGAAACATTCATCAATGAATTTTTAGAACACCTCCGTCTCAATGATATGGAAAGTTTCAAAAAAACCTATCGCAATCTGGACTTACTTCTAATTGATGACATTCAGTCTCTCCGTAATAAAGCAACAACACAGGAAGAATTTTTCCATACTTTTAATGCGCTTCATGAAAAAAATAAGCAGATTGTACTCACAAGCGACCGTAATCCCGATCACTTAGACAATTTGGAAGAAAGACTAGTAACACGTTTCAAATGGGGGTTAACCAGTGAAATCACTCCACCTGATTTTGAAACACGTATCGCAATTTTACGTAACAAGTGCGAGAACCTGCCTTACAACTTTACAAATGAGACGCTATCCTATCTAGCTGGGCAATTTGATTCGAACGTACGTGACCTTGAAGGTGCCTTAAAAGATATCCATTTGATAGCCACTATGCGTCAACTGTCTGAGATAAGTGTCGAGGTTGCTGCTGAGGCTATTCGATCAAGAAAACAAACAAATCCACAAAATATGGTTATTCCTATTGAGAAAATCCAAACCGAAGTGGGAAATTTCTACGGTGTCAGCTTGAAAGAATTAAAGGGTTCTAAGCGTGTTCAACATATCGTTCACGCGCGACAAGTTGCTATGTTTTTAGCACGTGAAATGACAGACAATTCCCTTCCAAAAATTGGGAAAGAATTTGGTAATCGAGACCATACAACCGTTATGCATGCATACAATAAAATAAAAACTCTCCTCTTGGATGATGAGAATTTAGAAATAGAGATTACCAGTATAAAAAATAAACTTCGTTAACCTGTGTATAACTTTTCAAAAAAGCTCTGTTTTTTCCACAAGTTGTGAACAAGTTAATTTCCGCAGTTTTATTGGTCTTTCATCACTTTTCCACAGAATACACAGAGACTACTATTACTATTAACCTTATAGATAATAAATAAAGGAGAATCCATGATTCAATTTTCTATTAATAAAAATATATTTCTACAAGCACTTAGTATTACTAAACGGGCAATCAGTACAAAAAATGCTATTCCAATTCTTTCAACAGTAAAAATTACAGTAACTAGTGAAGGAATCACTTTAACTGGTTCAAATGGACAAATCTCGATTGAACATTTTATTTCTATTCAAGATGAAAATGCAGGACTTTTGATCAGTTCTCCAGGCTCCATTCTCTTAGAAGCTGGTTTCTTTATTAATGTCGTATCCAGCATGCCGGATTTGGTCCTTGACTTCAATGAAATTGAACAAAAGCAAATCGTTTTGACAAGTGGTAAGTCTGAAATCACATTAAAGGGAAAAGAAGCAGAACAGTATCCTCGTTTACAGGAAGTTCCAACTTCAAAACCATTGGTGTTAGAAACCAAAGTATTAAAACAAACAATTAATGAAACAGCATTTGCAGCTTCTACACAAGAAAGTCGTCCTATTCTTACGGGTGTTCATTTTGTTTTAACAGAAAATAAAAATCTAAAAACTGTTGCAACAGATTCACACCGTATGAGCCAACGGAAATTGGTCCTTGATACATCTGGTGATGATTTTAATGTTGTCATTCCAAGTCGTTCTCTCCGTGAATTTACTGCAGTTTTTACAGATGATATTGAAACAGTGGAAGTCTTCTTTTCAAATAATCAAATCCTTTTTAGAAGCGAGCATATTAGCTTCTATACACGCTTATTAGAAGGTACCTACCCTGATACAGACCGCTTAATTCCAACTGAGTTTAAAACAACTGCAATTTTTGATACTGCAAATCTTCGTCACTCGATGGAGCGTGCTCGTCTTCTTTCAAATGCAACCCAAAATGGTACAGTAAAACTAGAAATTGCTAATAATGTTGTATCGGCTCATGTAAATTCTCCAGAAGTTGGACGTGTGAATGAGGAATTAGATACTGTAGAAGTATCAGGTGAAGACTTAGTAATCAGCTTTAACCCAACTTACTTGATAGAAGCATTGAAAGCCACAACTAGTGAACAAGTGAAAATTAGCTTTATCTCTTCTGTCCGTCCATTTACATTGATTCCAAATAATGAAGGGGAAGATTTTATTCAATTGGTTACACCAGTGCGTACCAACTAAATAATATTAAGGAGGCTGGGCAAAAAGACCAACCTCGATTCTCAGGGTTCGTGTCAACATCTCAGCGCAGTGGTTGATTGGCAGATTTGTTCGTGTTTTACACTCCAAATCTGACCTAATCAACTGTGCGGGGGCGGGAAGACGAACTCTTTTTTTGACCAGTCGAGTTCTTTCCCGCTCCCTTTATGTTATACTAAAAAATAGCACTGAGCTTATTTTTATATATTTAGTGATGGGGAATAAATGACGTTATATATATTAGCTAATCCTAATGCTGGTAGCCATACTGCTGAACATATCATATTCAAAATAAAAGAAAGTTATCCACAGCTTGCAGTTAACATTTTTATGACAGTTGGTCCTGAGGATGAAAAAAGGCAAATAGAGGCTATTTTAAAGGAGTTTGTCAGTAGTGAGGACCAATTAATGATTTTAGGTGGAGACGGCACACTATCTAAAGCGTTGCGTTTTTGGCCAGCTAGTCTACCGTTTGCTTATTATCCAACAGGATCTGGAAATGATTTTGCTAAGGCAATGAATATAACATCGCTCTATAGAAGTGTAGATGCCATTTTAGAGGGAAAAACAAGTCGGATATATGTTTTAAACAGTTCATACGGAACGGTTGTAAACAGTATGGATTTTGGCTTTGCAGCTCAAGTTATCAATGGTTCGACGAATTCAATTTTGAAAAAAATTCTGAACAAGGTAAAACTTGGGAAGTTAACTTATCTATTCTTTGGTATTAAAACATTATTTTCAAAACAAGCTATAAACTTAGAATTAACTCTTGATGAAAAATCTTATCAGTTAGATAATCTCTTTTTTATTTCTGTAGCAAATAGTCTTTATTTTGGTGGAGGAATCATGATATGGCCAACAGCAAGTGCTAAAAAGAAGGAAGTAGATATTGTTTACTTCAAAAATGGAAATTTCTACCACCGTCTACAATCATTGTTAGCCTTATTAACGAAGAGGCATGAATCTTCTCACACAATTCAGCATTTAACAGGGGTAGATGTAGTTTTAAAATCAAAAGAAAAATTATTATTGCAAATAGATGGAGAGACATGCACTGCAAATGAGGTAACGTTAACCTATCAGGAAAGAAGTATGTATCTTTAAGGAGGAAGTATGTATCAATTAGGATCTTTTGTCGAAATGAAAAAACCTCATGCCTGTGTCATCAAATCGACCGGCAAGAAGGCCAATAAGTGGGAGGTTATCCGTCTAGGAGCGGATATTAAAATCCGCTGCAGTAATTGTGACCATGTCGTTATGATGAGCCGGCATGATTTTGAACGAAAAATGCAACAAGTGCTGCCGAGTGAAGCCTAGTTGACAGTTTGCAACTGCTGGTTGCGGTTTTTTCCTAACAAGTGCTAGTCAACTGTTCTTTTCTACACTATAATAGACTTAGAAAAAAGAGGAGGAAATGATCATGAAGCAGTTAGCACAGCAAATTCGAGTTTTACGCACAGCCAAGAACCTATCTCAAGATGAGTTGGCAGAGAAACTCTATATTTCCCGTCAGGCTGTTTCCAAGTGGGAAAATGGCGAAGCAACGCCAGATATTGATAAACTGGTCCAGCTGGCAGAAATCTTTGGTGTCAGTCTGGATTATCTGGTTTTAGAGAAAGAGCCTGAGAAGGAAATTTTGGTGGAACAAAGAGGAAAAATGAATGTTTGGGAGTTTCTTGCTAATTATTGGTGGGTTCTTATCCCAATCATGATAATAGCCTTTGGCTTATTTGCTGCAGCGATGAGAATTTTGCAGAAATTTTGATAAATCTTACAATCCTGTCATTTGGCAGGATTTTTCTCATCTTTTCTGCTATAATAGTCATGATTGAATTTTTAATTGGAGAGTAAAAAAACATGGCTTTAACAGCAGGAATCGTCGGTTTACCAAACGTTGGTAAATCAACCCTATTTAACGCAATTACCAAGGCAGGAGCAGAGGCTGCAAACTACCCTTTCGCGACCATTGATCCAAACGTCGGCATGGTAGAAGTGCCCGATGAGCGTTTGCAGAAGTTGACAGAACTCATTACCCCTAAAAAGACAGTTCCAACCACTTTTGAATTTACCGATATTGCCGGTATCGTAAAAGGTGCCTCTAAAGGTGAGGGACTTGGAAACAAATTCTTGGCCAACATCCGCGAGGTTGATGCCATTGTCCACGTGGTGCGTGCCTTTGACGATGAAAATGTCATGCGTGAACAAGGCCGTGAAGACGCCTTTGTGGACCCAATCGCAGATATTGATACTATTAACCTAGAATTGATTTTGGCGGATCTAGAGAGTATCAACAAGCGTTATGCGCGTGTAGAAAAAATGGCCCGTACGCAAAAAGACAAGGATTCTGTGGCAGAATTTGCAGTCCTTGAAAAAATCAAACCTGTCTTGGAAGACGGAAAATCTGCTCGTACAGTTGACTTCACAGATGAAGAACAAAAAATCGTCAAGCAACTCTTCCTCTTGACCACTAAACCAGTCCTCTATGTTGCCAACGTCGATGAAGACAAGGTAGCAGATCCTGAGTCTATCAGTTATGTTCAGCAAATCCGTGACTTTGCGGCAACAGAAAATGCAGAAGTGGTGGTGATCTCTGCGCGTGCTGAAGAAGAAATTTCAGAACTAGACGATGAAGACAAGGGTGAGTTTTTGGAAGCACTCGGTCTGACAGAATCTGGCGTGGATAAATTGACTCGTGCAGCCTATCACTTGCTTGGTCTAGGTACCTACTTTACAGCAGGAGAGAAGGAGGTTCGTGCTTGGACCTTCAAGCGTGGCATGAAAGCCCCTCAATGTGCTGGCATCATCCACTCAGACTTCGAAAAAGGCTTTATCCGTGCCGTCACCATGTCCTATGATGATTTGATTCAATACGGCTCTGAGAAGGCTGTTAAAGAAGCAGGACGCCTTCGTGAAGAAGGAAAAGAGTACGTGGTTCAAGATGGGGACATCATGGAGTTCCGCTTTAACGTTTGATGGCTAAACTGTCCTTAATCTTCGTTGTTTTACCTTGCCATACCATCAGTATTGTCTGCGGTTTCAACGCCTAGACTAAGAACAGTTTATCGCATCAAAGAGGATGATTACTTGGTTGGAAAGCTTTTTCCAGCCTTTTGGTATTTAAGGAGAAAAAATGACACGATTGATCATCGGTCTGGGAAATCCCGGAGACCGCTATTTTGAAACAAAACACAACGTTGGATTTATGTTGCTAGATAAGATTGCCAAGCGTGAAAATGTGACCTTTAGTCACGATAAGATTTTTCAGGCGGATATTGCAACCACCTTTATTGACGGTGAAAAAATCTTCCTAGTTAAACCAACCACCTTTATGAATGAGTCAGGTAAGGCTGTTCATGCCCTGATGACCTACTATGGTTTGGATGAGACAGATATTCTGGTAGCTTACGACGACTTGGACATGGCTGTTGGGAAGATCCGTTTCCGTCAAAAAGGCTCCGCAGGTGGCCACAATGGTATCAAATCCATTGTCAAGCATATTGGAACACAGGAATTTGACCGTATCAAGATTGGTATTGGGCGTCCTAAAGGAAAAATGAGCGTTGTAAACCATGTCTTGTCTGGCTTTGATATAGAGGACCGTATTGAAATTGACTTAGCACTAGATAAACTTGACAAGGCTGTCAACGTATATCTCGAAGAAGATGATTTTGATACTATTATGAGAAAGTTTAATGGATAATGAATATACTAGATCTTCTTCACAAAAATAAGCAAATCAATCAGTGGCAGTCTGGCTTAAACAAGTCAACTCGCCAACTATTATTAGGACTCACTGGAACCAGTAAGTCATTAGTCATGGTAACTGCCTATGATAGTTTGGCTAAGAAAATAATGATTGTGACTGCTACTCAAAATGATGCTGAGAAATTAGTTGCAGATTTAGCAGCCATTATTGGAAGTGAGAATGTTTACAACTTTTTTACAGATGATAGTCCTATTGCCGAGTTTATTTTTGCATCAAAAGAACGGACTCAATCAAGGATTGACAGTTTAAATTTCTTGACAGATTCTACTAGTTCAGGAATTTTAGTTGCTAGTCTGGCTGCTTGTCGGGTCTTATTGCCGAGTCCTGAGACTTATAAAGGTTCTAAAATACAGCTTGAAGTTGGTCAAGAAATAGAAGTTGACAAAGTTGTAAAGAATCTTGTCAACATCGGCTACAAAAAAGTGTCTCGTGTATTAACCCAGGGAGAATTTAGCCAACGAGGTGATATTCTAGATATTTTTGACATGCAAGCAGAAGCTCCTTATCGAATAGAATTTTTTGGAGATGAGATTGATGGTATTCGTATCTTTGATGTTGACAGTCAAAAATCCTTAGAAAATCTAGACGAAATCTCGATCTCTCCAGCTTCCGATATCATTTTGTCTTCAGAAGACTATAGTAGGGCTAGCCAATACATTCAGACAGCTATTGAACAATCGCATATAGAAGAGCAGCAGTCTTATTTACGAGAAGTCCTGGCAGATATGCAAACGGAATATCGCCATCCCGATTTACGAAAATTTCTATCATTTTTATATGAACAATCATGGACATTGTTGGATTACTTGCCAAAGGGAACCCCTTTATTTTTAGATGATTTTCATAAAATTGCTGACAAGCAGGCTCAATTTGAAAACGAATCAGCAGAGTTGTTGACAGATGATTTACAGAAGGGTAAATCAGTGTCAAGTTTAAACTATTTTGCATCTACCTATTCGGAATTAAGAAAATACAAACCTGCCAGCTTCTTTTCAAGTTTTCAAAAAGGTTTAGGCAATGTAAAGTTTGATGCTCTTTATCAATTCACACAGTATCCTATGCAGGAATTTTTCCACCAGATTCCACTGTTAAAAGATGAATTGACTCGATATGCGAAATCAAACAATACCGTTGTTATTCAAGCGAGTTCTGATGTGAGTTTACAGACTTTACAGAAAACTTTACAAGAGTATGATATCCATCTTCCAGTACATGTAGCAGATAAGTTAGTAGAAGGTCAGCAACAGGTTACGATTGGTCAGTTAGCTTCAGGTTTTCATTTGATGGATGAGAAACTAGTCTTCATCACTGAAAAAGAGATTTTCAATAAGAAAATGAAGCGTAAGACACGTAGAACCAATATTTCTAACGCTGAACGTATTAAGGACTATAGTGAATTAGCAGTTGGTGATTATGTTGTTCACCATGTTCACGGGATAGGTCAGTATTTAGGGATAGAAACCATTGAAATATCAGGTATCCACCGTGACTATGTGACAGTTCAATATCAAAACTCCGATCGCATTTCCATTCCTGTAGAGCAGATTGATCTCCTTTCCAAATACTTAGCGTCCGATGGAAAAGCTCCAAAAGTTAATAAACTAAACGATGGCCGTTTCCAACGAACCAAGCAAAAAGTTCAGAAGCAGGTAGAGGATATTGCGGATGATTTGATTAAGCTTTATGCAGAGCGTAGCCAGTTGAAAGGCTTTGCCTTTTCACCAGATGATGAGAATCAGATTGAGTTTGACAACTACTTTACACATGTGGAAACCGACGACCAACTTCGTTCCATTGATGAAATTAAGAAGGACATGGAAAAAGACTCTCCAATGGATCGTCTATTGGTAGGTGATGTCGGTTTCGGTAAGACAGAGGTAGCCATGCGAGCTGCCTTTAAGGCTGTCAATGATGGAAAACAGGTAGCTATCCTAGTTCCTACGACTGTTTTAGCCCAGCAACACTATGCTAATTTCCAGGAACGATTTGCGGAATTTCCTGTCAATGTGGATGTTATGAGTCGTTTTAAAACCAAGGCAGAGCAGGAAAAAACACTTGAGAAATTGAAAAAAGGTCAAGTTGATATCTTGATTGGTACCCATCGCCTTCTATCAAAAGATGTTGTTTTTGCTGATTTAGGTTTACTAGTTATTGACGAAGAGCAACGGTTTGGTGTCAAGCATAAGGAACGTTTGAAGGAATTGAAAAAGAAAATTGATGTCCTAACCTTGACTGCAACTCCGATTCCTCGTACCTTGCAAATGTCTATGTTGGGAATCCGTGACTTATCAGTAATTGAGACTCCACCGACAAATCGCTATCCTGTACAAACTTATGTGATGGAAACAAATCCTTCCGTTATCCGAGATGCAATGCTTCGTGAGATAGATCGCGGAGGACAGGTTTACTATCTTTACAATAAAGTTGACACCATTGAACAGAAAGTATCTGAATTAAAAGAATTGGTTCCAGAAGCTAGCATCGGTTATGTCCATGGTCAAATGTCGGAAATTCAGCTAGAAAATACCCTTTATGCCTTTGTAGAAGGTGAGTATGATATTCTAGTGACCACAACAATCATTGAAACAGGTGTTGATATTCCCAATGCTAATACACTGTTTATTGAAAATGCAGATCATATGGGACTGTCAACTCTTTATCAACTTAGAGGACGTGTTGGCCGTTCCAGTCGGATTGCCTATGCCTATCTCATGTACCGTCCAGACAAGTCCTTGACAGAAGTAGCTGAAAAACGCTTGGAAGCCATTAAGGGTTTTACAGAACTAGGATCAGGTTTCAAGATTGCCATGCAAGATTTGTCCATTCGTGGTGCGGGAAATATTTTAGGTGCTGCTCAGTCAGGTTTTATTGATTCTGTGGGATATGAGATGTATTCACAATTGCTGGAACAAGCCATCTTGGAAAAACAAGGTAAGGCAACCCAACGTCAGAAGAGTAATTCAGAGGTCAATTTACAGATTGATGCCTATTTACCAAGTGATTATATTGGTGATCAGCGACAAAAAATTGAAATTTATAAGCGTATAAAGAATATTGACAGTCGTGTCAACTATCAAGAATTGCAAGAAGAATTGATTGACCGTTTTGGAGAGTATCCTGATGTAGTAGCCTACTTGCTTGAAATTGGTCTATTGAAATCATTTTTAGACCAAGTTTTCTGTCATACAGTTCTTAGACGACAACATCAAGTGACAGTAACATTCGAACCTATGGCTGGTCAAATTTTCCTAACGCAAGATTACTTTGAAGCTTTATCTGTGACAAATTTGAAAGCTCAGATAACAGAAAATAAAGGAAAACTAGCTGTTGTGTTTAACATTCAACAGAAAAAAGAATATGAAATATTAGAGGAATTGATTTCTTTTGCCGAAAAATTAAAAGAAATTAAAGCAAGGAAAGCAGAATAAATTTCTCAATTAAATGAAAAAATGGTAAAATATATAGTTGAGGTAAAGTATGAGACTAGATAAATATTTGAAAGTATCCCGCATTATCAAGCGTCGAACAGTTGCGAAGGAAGTTGCCGATAAAGGACGAATAAAAGTCAATGGGATTTTGGCGAAATCTTCAACAGATTTAAAAGTAAATGATCAGGTTGAAATCCAATTTGGTAATAAACTACTCACTGTAAAAGTACTTGAAATGAAAGATTCGACTAAAAAAGAAGACGCACTGAAAATGTATGAAATTATCAGTGAAAAAAGGATAGAAAAAGATGAAGAAATCTAAAATTCTACAACTGAATAATGCCTTTATTCAGTCGGAGCGTAAAAAAACTCAGCATCAATTGGCAGAACGCCAACAAAAAAATCGTTTTATGGGTGCAATTCTCATTCTAGTTATCTTTCTTTTTATGTTGCCTGCCTATAATCTTGTTGGGACTTACACTAATATTCAGCAGCAGGAAAAGAAACTTGCTGAATTGGAAAAAAATTACGAAGAACTGACCAAAGAACAGAAGCAGGAAGCAGAGATGGTTGCAAAATTGAAAAATGAGGAATACGCAGCAAAGTATGTTCGGGCTAAGTATCAATACTCTAAAGAAGGGGAATTTGTCTACAATATTCCAGGGTTACCAAAATGACCGAATCTATTTTTAAAATTGTAGAGCAATTTTTACAGCATTCTGATGAAAAATTAGAAGAGTTGAATCAAAAGAATAGAGAATTAAAGTTAGAAGAAAATGAATCGTAGAAAGGAGGGAGTATGCAGAAAAAACTGCTCGTATGGTTATTGCCAGTTTTATTTGGATGGCAGGTGGTCGATAGTACAGAAATACCATTTGAACTCACAGCGCAAGAAGAATACGAATTGACTCATACTATCTATGATCAGTATTTTCAAACTATCCCTCAAAACCCAAATGTTTTTCAAACTGAGAATCTTTATTCGGATGAAGAACTGACTATAGCAGGTGGACAATTACAGCCGAACCAACATTTTTCTATTACGGATGTTCTAGTCAATAGCAAAAAAGAATTGGTTTTCAAAATAGATGACAAGGGTTACATTCTTGCAAGTAGGCATCTACTATTTGATGATGTAATTGTTACAGAAACTACTGTTGAGCAAACTTATTGGACAAAAAAAGGTTTCACATTGTTAACCTCACCAATTGCTAACGAAGCTACGGAAATAAAAAATGATTTACAACCCTATCAAGCTGTCATGGTTTCTAAAATTGTGACAACTTCTCTAGGTGATTTTGCCTATGTTACAGATAAAGGTTGGATTGCAGTAAATAATCTTTCTAAAACGGATAATAGAGTAGAAGCTGTTCAAGAGTTGTTGACTAACAAATATCCCAAAGATACTATTGGTATATATGTGAAACAATTGTCAACAGGTCAAACTGCAGGTGTAAATCAAGAGAAACTATTCTATTCTGCCAGCATTGCTAAGCTACCAATTCTTTATTACGTTCAAGAGCAACTGAATGCTGGGTACATTGATTTGACTACTAAAGTGAAATATACAGCCGAATCTATATCCTTCCCAGGAGCTTATGTTGCTGGAGGAAGTGGTTCACTGTCAAAAACTCCTGACAATAAAGATTATTCAGTGGAAGAATTGATCAATAAGACTGCTAAAGAGTCAGATAATGTAGCTAGTAATTTACTTTCTTATTATGTAGCTAATAAATTCGATTCCAATTTTTATCAAGTAATAACTGCTAAAACAGGTAGTGAGTGGAGTATGGTTACACGTGAAACTTCAGCTGAAATCGCAGGTAAAATGATGGAAGCCTTATATATTCAAAATGGCTATGTGCTAGAAAGTTTGTTATCTACTCAATTTGATAATCAACGTATTTCGAAAGATATCTTAGTTCCAGTTGCTCATAAAATTGGCGATGCAGACGATGTCAAACACGATGTAGCGATTGTTTACGCAGAGTCTCCTTTTGTTTTATCTATTTTTACAGATAAATCAAATTATGATGAGATTACACAAATTGCAAATGATATTTACGGGATTTTAAAGTAAATGAAAGATAGATTTTTAAAAGTGACACTGGATGGTCACTTTTTTGATAAACATAAGAAAGTACTAGTAGCCGTATCTGGTGGGTTAGATTCTATGAACCTATTCCATCTTTTATACGAATGCAAACAAGTGTTAGGGATTGAACTTGGAATTGCCCATATTAATCATGGACAGAGAGAAGAATCTGTCATTGAGGAAAAATATCTTAGACAGTTAGCAGAAGAAAGTAATGTTCCCTTTTATCTGTCCTATTTTGAAGGCGATTTTTCAGAAGAAGCGGCGCGAAAATGGCGTTATGGATTTTTTGCTACAATCATGGAGAAGGAAGGCTACACTGCACTAGTGACAGCCCACCATGCAGATGATCAAGCAGAAACTGTCTTTATGCGATTGATTAGAGGAGGGCGTTTACGTCACTTATCAGCAATTCAACCGACTCAGCCTTTTGCAACAGGAGAACTTATTCGACCACTTTTATCTTTTAAAAAGGCAGATTTTGAAAAGCTATTTCATTTTGAAGATTGCAGCAATGCAGATTTCAAATATTTTCGAAATAGAGTCAGAAATGACTATTTACCAAAGTTAAAACAGGAAAATCCTAAAATCGAACTTACTCTCAATAATCTTGCAGTTGATACAAATAATCTATTTCAAGCGCTAAGAGATTTGACACAGGATTTATCCGTTACAGATGTGATGAGTTTTCAACAACAGACACCTGCGGTACAAAGTTATCTATTAGAGGAATATTTGGAAAAATTTCCTGATTTACAGCTCTCTCGTCCACAATTTAATGAAGTATTACACATCTTGCGTTCAAAAGCTAACTACTATCATTTATTGAAAAATGATTACATGTTAGAGAAGGATTATCATCGTTTTCAAATTTATAAAATAGGACCAGAGACGGATAGTCAACCAGAAAAAATCATGATAAAATCAGAGGGTATTTTTTCTTACGGTTCATATATTTTTTCTCTCAATCATCCTTTGGAAGAAGCGGATAGTATTTTATATTTTCCTACAGAAAATCCAATTGTAGTGAGGAGAAGGCAGGCTGGGGATACCATTTTAATAAACGGAATAAATAAAAAACTCCGCCGTTGGTTTATTGATAATAAAATCTCACAGAAAGTTCGACAAAATGCGCTTATTATCGAGCAGAATGGAGAAATTTATGGAATTACGAATCTTGTTAGCAGTGATTTGAGTAAATCAGTAAAAAATGATATAATCAAAGCTACCTTATATATAAAAATGAAAGAGTAGAACAACTATGTTGGACAAAGATATTAAGAAAATTCTTGTTTCAGAAGAAGAAATCGTTGCAAAATGCAAAGAACTCGGTCAAATTTTAGCAACAGATTATGCAGATAAGAATCCTATTCTTGTAGGAATTTTAAAAGGTTCTATCCCATTTATGGCAGAATTAATGAAACATATTGATGCCCATGTAGAAACGGATTATATGGTTGTTTCTAGCTACCATGGCGGAACGGAGAGTAGCGGTACCGTTAAGATTATCAAGGATTTGGACAATAGTGTAGCAGGTCGACATATCATCTTCGTAGAGGATATTATTGACACTGGTCGCACATTAAAAGAATTGAAAGAACTCTTTGCTTTGCGTCAGGCAGCTTCTATTAAAATTGCCACTCTTCTTGATAAACCAGAAGGTCGTGTTGTTGAAATCGAGCCAGACTACACTTGCTTTACTATTCCAAATGAATTTGTAGTTGGATTTGGCTTAGATTATGATGAAAATTATCGTAATCTTCCTTATGTTGGTGTACTCAAAGAGGAAGTTTACACAAAATAGAAAAAGGTTTCCTACTATATTATGAACAATCAACCAAATAAAGGATTTATAAAAAATCCTTTTCTCATTATTCTCGTTATTGCCACTATTGTTACAGCCTTTCAATTTTTTAACGCTGGTCAGCAAGTAGCAACTCAAGAAATCAGTTATTCACAAGTAGTAACTGAATTGAAAAATAATAATGTATCTGAAATTACTTATCAACCAAATTCAAGTGTTATTGAAATTACTGGTAAGTACAAAAAAGAACAGGAAGCTAAAGATGAGTTAGCTTCAACTATTAAGTTATTCCAAGTTTCTAGTAAAGTTAAGTATAAAAACTTTAAATCACTAATTTTACCGTCAGAAACGAATTTGTCAGAGCTACAAGCTCTTGCAAATGAAAATGGAGTAAAGGTTACTATTAAACCTGAAAGTTCAAATGGACTTTGGTTAAATATCGTCTTTAATTTGTTACCGCTTATCATTGCTGGTGTATTCTTCATGATGATGATGAACCAGGGTGGTGGCGGAGCTCGAGGTGCCATGAATTTTGGGCGAAACAAGGCAAAAGCTCTTGAGCAAAGCAATATCAAAGTTCGTTTCTCAGATGTTGCAGGTGCAGAAGAAGAAAAACAAGAATTAGTTGAAGTTGTTGAATTTTTGAAGGATCCAAAACGCTTTACTAAACTTGGAGCACGTATTCCAGCAGGTGTGCTACTAGAGGGGCCTCCAGGAACCGGTAAAACCTTGCTTGCCAAAGCAGTAGCAGGTGAAGCGGGTGTACCATTCTTCTCCATTTCTGGTTCAGATTTTGTTGAAATGTTTGTTGGTGTCGGTGCCAGCCGTGTTCGTTCATTATTTGAAGATGCAAAAAAAGCAGCGCCAGCCATTATTTTCATCGATGAAATCGATGCTGTCGGTCGCCAACGTGGTGTCGGCATGGGTGGCGGTAACGACGAACGTGAACAAACCCTCAACCAACTCTTAATTGAAATGGATGGTTTTGAAGGGAACGAAGGGATTATTGTCATTGCCGCAACCAACCGTAGTGATGTTTTAGACCCTGCCCTTCTTCGTCCAGGTCGTTTTGACCGTAAAGTATTGGTTGGTCGTCCGGATGTTAAAGGACGTGAAGCAATCCTTAAAGTTCATGCGAAGAATAAACCACTAGCAGCAGATGTAGATTTGAAATTAGTAGCACAACAAACACCAGGATTTGTTGGTGCAGATTTAGAGAATGTTCTTAACGAAGCAGCTCTAGTTGCTGCACGTCGAAACAAAACTGTCATCGATGCGTCAGATATCGACGAAGCGGAAGATCGTGTTATTGCAGGTCCGTCCAAGAAAGATCGTCAAGTCTCAGCTAAGGAACGAGAAATCGTTGCCTACCATGAAGCTGGTCATACGATTGTCGGCCTTGTCTTGTCAAATGCGCGTGAAGTTCATAAAGTTACTATTGTACCACGTGGCCGCGCAGGAGGTTACATGATTGCCCTTCCAAAAGAAGATCAAATGCTTCTATCTAAAGAAGATATGAAGGAGCAATTGGCTGGTCTTATGGGAGGACGTGTTGCGGAAGAAATTATTTTCAATACCCAAACAACTGGTGCCTCAAATGACTTTGAACAAGCAACACAGATGGCGCGTGCTATGGTTGCTGAATATGGCATGAGTGACAAAATGGGACCAATGCAGTATGAGGGCAGTCATGCAATGTTTGGTGGCCAGACAACTCATAAACACATTTCAGAACAAACTGCTTATGAATTAGATAATGAAGTACGTGATTTGTTAAATGAAGCTCGCAACAAAGCAGCTGAAATTATTCAGTCTAATCGCGAAACTCATAAACTAATCGCAGAAGCATTGCTCAAATACGAAACTCTTGATAGTGTTCAAATTAAATCTCTCTATGAAACAGGCAAAATGCCAGAGAATATTGAACGTGATGATGAAGATGTTCATCCCCTTTCTTATGAAGAGGTAAAAGAGAAAATTAATACGAAAGAGTAGTATAAAAATACTCTGGGCAAGACATTCCATAACGGATCTGCCCTCACTCTCAACCACTAAAATAACCACAAAGCCTTCGCTAAGTACATAATCTTGGCGAGGGCTTTTTTACATGATACACATCAGAAACAGGGCATTTACAAGAAAAACGAATCAATAGTTATTTATCTCAATCTTAGAACTATACCAAATAACTCCCTTCTGAAGCAGAATGCAATGTTTGCCATAGAGTATCAATAGCAAATGTACTTTAAAAAAGAAAAATCAAATAAAGTATGCTAGACAAAAATGTCCTGTAGAAAGACAGCACTTTTCGATAAACTTAAACCATCAACAAAAGGAGATTAAGAAATGGAATTCGAAAAAGTGTACGCAAGCGTCAAAGGTATTGTAAACAAGGCTCGAAAAGAGTTTTACATTAAATTATGGGATCGAGATGATTGGGAACAAGAAGGAATGATGACCTTGTTTGAATTATTGGAAGCTCAACCGTGGCTAGTTGATGAACAAGTTCAATTATATTGTTACTTTAAAGTCAAGTTCAGAAATCGCATCAAAGATCGTATCCGCAAACAGGAAAGTCAAAAACGCAAGTTTGACCGAATGCCACATGAAGATATTCACGAATTATCTCATGCAATACAATCACCGGGATTGATAAACGATGAACTATTAATGTTGAGAGGTGCCTTGAGAGATTATCGAAAAAATCTGAGTAATGATCAACTTGATAAATACGAAAAATTAATTAGCGGACAATGTTTTAATGGTCGTCGTGAAATGATACGTGATTTACAAATTCATTTGAAAGACTTTCGCTAAAGCTAGTCACTAACATTATGTTAATCGAATTAAGAAATTGGGCAGAAGCACCATAAAAAGTTCTGTTCAGTTTCTTTTTATATAGGTTATAGCACAGGAAGAAGGAATAGGAGAAAAAACAAAGTATCTACATAGAACTTTTAGTGTAAAAAATCCCAAAAACCCGGTTGACAAAGTATATAAGTCATGATAGAATGAATGAGTTGTCTCATGAGGGGCTAGTTAATAGAGGAACGAAAAAAAAGTTTCGAAAAAGTGTTGACAAGACCATCAGAAGATGATAGAATGATTGAGTTGTCTCTTGAGGAACTGGTTAACAGAGGGACGAAAAAAAGTTTCAAAAAAGTGTTGACAAAGTTCACAAGAAATGATAAACTAAGATAGTTGTCGCGAGCGCGATAACGACAAGACCTTTGAAAATTAAAGAAGACGAACCAAACGTGCAGGGTGATTTATCAAATGATAAATCGTCAATGACAAAACAAAACAATAAAACGGAAAGCTAGTGATAGCTTGAGTTTGAATCAAAACTTTTAATGAGAGTTTGATCCTGGCTCAGGACGAACGCTGGCGGCGTGCCTAATACATGCAAGTAGAACGCTGAAGTCTGGTGCTTGCACTAGACGGATGAGTTGCGAACGGGTGAGTAACGCGTAGGTAACCTGCCTCATAGCGGGGGATAACTATTGGAAACGATAGCTAATACCGCATAACAGTATTTACCGCATGGTAGATGCTTGAAAGGAGCAATTGCTTCACTATGAGATGGACCTGCGTTGTATTAGCTAGTTGGTGAGGTAACGGCTCACCAAGGCATCGATACATAGCCGACCTGAGAGGGTGATCGGCCACACTGGGACTGAGACACGGCCCAGACTCCTACGGGAGGCAGCAGTAGGGAATCTTCGGCAATGGGGGCAACCCTGACCGAGCAACGCCGCGTGAGTGAAGAAGGTTTTCGGATCGTAAAGCTCTGTTGTAAGAGAAGAACTGTGAGAAGAGTGGAAAGTTTCTCATTTGACGGTATCTTACCAGAAAGGGACGGCTAACTACGTGCCAGCAGCCGCGGTAATACGTAGGTCCCGAGCGTTGTCCGGATTTATTGGGCGTAAAGCGAGCGCAGGCGGTTTGATAAGTCTGAAGTAAAAGGCTGTGGCTTAACCATAGTACGCTTTGGAAACTGTCAAACTTGAGTGCAGAAGGGGAGAGTGGAATTCCATGTGTAGCGGTGAAATGCGTAGATATATGGAGGAACACCGGTGGCGAAAGCGGCTCTCTGGTCTGTAACTGACGCTGAGGCTCGAAAGCGTGGGGAGCGAACAGGATTAGATACCCTGGTAGTCCACGCCGTAAACGATGAGTGCTAGGTGTTGGGTCCTTTCCGGGACTCAGTGCCGCAGCTAACGCATTAAGCACTCCGCCTGGGGAGTACGACCGCAAGGTTGAAACTCAAAGGAATTGACGGGGGCCCGCACAAGCGGTGGAGCATGTGGTTTAATTCGAAGCAACGCGAAGAACCTTACCAGGTCTTGACATCCCGATGACCGCCCTAGAGATAGGGTTTCTCTTCGGAGCATCGGTGACAGGTGGTGCATGGTTGTCGTCAGCTCGTGTCGTGAGATGTTGGGTTAAGTCCCGCAACGAGCGCAACCCCTATTGTTAGTTGCCATCATTCAGTTGGGCACTCTAGCGAGACTGCCGGTAATAAACCGGAGGAAGGTGGGGATGACGTCAAATCATCATGCCCCTTATGACCTGGGCTACACACGTGCTACAATGGCTGGTACAACGAGTCGCAAGTCGGTGACGGCAAGCTAATCTCTTAAAGCCAGTCTCAGTTCGGATTGTAGGCTGCAACTCGCCTACATGAAGTCGGAATCGCTAGTAATCGCGGATCAGCACGCCGCGGTGAATACGTTCCCGGGCCTTGTACACACCGCCCGTCACACCACGAGAGTTTGTAACACCCGAAGTCGGTGAGGTAACCTTTTAGGAGCCAGCCGCCTAAGGTGGGATAGATGATTGGGGTGAAGTCGTAACAAGGTAGCCGTATCGGAAGGTGCGGCTGGATCACCTCCTTTCTAAGGAAATGGAAACCTGTACGTCAGTCTTCTTTAATTTTGAGAGGTCTTGTGGGGCCTTAGCTCAGCTAAGCGAAACCTTTAGGTTGAAGCTTTGTCGAAACTAGCGGAGCTAGTGCACGACAGGGGCCAGCGTCTCAAAAATGATATTATATCGAAACAATTAAATACGTTAACAGGTACATAAAAATGTACGGGGCCTTAGCTCAGCTGGGAGAGCGCCTGCTTTGCACGCAGGAGGTCAGCGGTTCGATCCCGCTAGGCTCCATAGGGTAAGGAGATGAGTTTTCCTATCCTAAAACCAAAAGATATTGTTCAAGTAATTGAACACGACCTCATTTTCTAGGAAAATAGATAAACTTCCTAGTGTCTGACGACACTACATCAGTTTCCTAATTTTCTACAAAAATGCCCGACAAGTCGGGACGGTCTTAGTATCTTATATTTGTCCATTGAAAATTGAATATCTATCAAACATTCCTGATGTATCTGAAAGGATACATTAAGAAATAGTAACAAGAAAATAAACCGAAAACGCTGTGAATATTTAATGAGTTTTCTAATTTTTGAAAAAATTAGGTTAATAAGGTTAAGTTAATAAGGGCGCACGGTGGATGCCTTGGCACTAGAAGCCGATGAAGGACGTGACTAACGACGAAATGCCTTGGGGAGCTGTAAGTAAGCAATGATCCAGGGATGTCCGAATGGGGGAACCCGGCAGGTAATGCCTGTCACTCACTACTGTTAAGGTAGTGAAGAGGAAGACGCAGTGAACTGAAACATCTAAGTAGCTGCAGGAAGAGAAAGCAAAAGCGATTGCCTTAGTAGCGGCGAGCGAAACGGCAGGAGGGCAAACCGAGGAGTTTACTCCTCGGGGTTGTAGGACTGCAATGTGGACTTAAAGAGTATAGAAGAACTACCTGGGAAGGTAGGCCAAAGAGAGTAATAGCCTCGTATTTGAAATATTCTTTATACCTAGCAGTATCCTGAGTACGGCGAGACACGCGAAATCTCGTCGGAATCCGGGAGGACCATCTCCCAACCCTAAATACTCTCTAGTGACCGATAGTGAACCAGTACCGTGAGGGAAAGGTGAAAAGTACCCCGGAAGGGGAGTGAAATAGAACCTGAAACCGTGTGCCTACAACAAGTTCGAGCCCGTTAATGGGTGAGAGCGTGCCTTTTGTAGAATGAACCGGCGAGTTACGATATGATGCGAGGTTAAGTTGAAGAGACGGAGCCGTAGGGAAACCGAGTCTTAATAGGGCGGATTAGTATTATGTCGTAGACCCGAAACCATGTGACCTACCCATGAGCAGGTTGAAGGTGCGGTAAGACGCACTGGAGGACCGAACCAGGGCACGTTGAAAAGTGCTTGGATGACTTGTGGGTAGCGGAGAAATTCCAAACGAACTTGGAGATAGCTGGTTCTCTCCGAAATAGCTTTAGGGCTAGCGTCGACATTTGAGAATCTTGGAGGTAGAGCACTGTTTGGATGAGGGGGCCATCTCGGTTTACTGATTTCAGATAAACTCCGAATGCCAAAGATTTATGGTCGGCAGTCAGACTGCGAGTGCTAAGATCCGTAGTCGAAAGGGAAACAGCCCAGACCACCAGCTAAGGTCCCAAAATAATTGTTAAGTGGAAAAGGATGTGGGGTTGCACAGACAACTAGGATGTTAGCTTAGAAGCAGCTATTCATTCAAAGAGTGCGTAATAGCTCACTAGTCGAGTGACCCTGCGCCGAAAATGTACCGGGGCTAAAACAATTTACCGAAGCTGTGGATAACACATTAGTGTTATGGTAGGAGAGCGTTCTATGTGTGAAGAAGGTATACCGTGAGGAGTGCTGGAACGCATAGAAGTGAGAATGCCGGTATGAGTAGCGAAAGATGGGTGAGAATCCCATCCACCGTAAGACTAAGGTTTCCAGGGGAAGGCTCGTCCGCCCTGGGTTAGTCGGGACCTAAGGAGAGACCGAAGGGTGTATCCGATGGACAACAGGTTGATATTCCTGTACTAGAGTATGAAGTGATGGAGGGACGTAGTAGGCTAACTAAAGCGGGCGATTGGAAGTGCCCGTCTAAGCAGTGAGGTGTGATATGAGTCAAATGCTTGTATCTCTAACATTGAGCTGTGATGGGGAGCGAAGTTTAGTAGCGAAGTTAGTGACGTCACACTGCCGAGAAAAGCTTCTAGCGATGTATCATACTCTACCCGTACCGCAAACCGACACAGGTAGTCGAGGCGAGTAGCCTCAGGTGAGCGAGAGAACTCTCGTTAAGGAACTCGGCAAAATGACCCCGTAACTTCGGGAGAAGGGGTGCTCAGTTTAACTGAGCCGCAGTGAATAGGCCCAAGCAACTGTTTATCAAAAACACAGCTCTCTGCTAAATCGTAAGATGATGTATAGGGGGTGACGCCTGCCCGGTGCTGGAAGGTTAAGAGGAGGGTTTAGCGCAAGCGAAGATCTGAATTGAAGCCCCAGTAAACGGCGGCCGTAACTATAACGGTCCTAAGGTAGCGAAATTCCTTGTCGGGTAAGTTCCGACCCGCACGAAAGGCGTAATGATTTGGGCACTGTCTCAACGAGAGACTCGGTGAAATTTTAGTACCTGTGAAGATGCAGGTTACCCGCGACAGGACGGAAAGACCCCATGGAGCTTTACTGCAGTTTGATATTGAGTATCTGTACCACATGTACAGGATAGGTAGGAGCCTATGAAGTCGGGACGCCAGTTTCGACTGAGGCGCTGTTGGGATACTACCCTTGTGTTATGGCTACTCTAACCCGGATAGGTTATCCCTATCGGAGACAGTGTCTGACGGGCAGTTTGACTGGGGCGGTCGCCTCCTAAAAGGTAACGGAGGCGCCCAAAGGTTCCCTCAGAATGGTTGGAAATCATTCGCAGAGTGTAAAGGTATAAGGGAGCTTGACTGCGAGAGCTACAACTCGAGCAGGGACGAAAGTCGGGCTTAGTGATCCGGTGGTTCCGTATGGAAGGGCCATCGCTCAACGGATAAAAGCTACCCTGGGGATAACAGGCTTATCTCCCCCAAGAGTTCACATCGACGGGGAGGTTTGGCACCTCGATGTCGGCTCGTCGCATCCTGGGGCTGTAGTCGGTCCCAAGGGTTGGGCTGTTCGCCCATTAAAGCGGCACGCGAGCTGGGTTCAGAACGTCGTGAGACAGTTCGGTCCCTATCCGTCGCGGGCGTAGGAAATTTGAGAGGATCTGCTCCTAGTACGAGAGGACCAGAGTGGACTTACCGCTGGTGTACCAGTTGTCTTGCCAAAGGCATCGCTGGGTAGCTATGTAGGGACGGGATAAACGCTGAAAGCATCTAAGTGTGAAACCCACCTCAAGATGAGATTTCCCATAACTTTATGTTAGTAAGAGCCCTGAGAGATGATCAGGTAGATAGGTTGGAAGTGGAAGTGTGGCGACACATGTAGCGGACCAATACTAATCGCTCGAGGACTTATCCAAGAATAAGTAACGAAGGCGTTACAAATTCTGTATGAAAATAGGAAACTGACGCAGAGTCAATAGACTCTAGGAAGTTTATCTTTTTCACTAAGAATTTAGCCTGAGTACAATTACTCACGAGTCAATATTGACAAGCGCACGGTTTCTTGTTAGAATATAGATATTCAATTTTGAGTTGACAAGACTCAGTAGTTAAGTGACGATAGCCTAGGAGATACACCTGTACCCATGCCGAACACAGCAGTTAAGCCCTAGAACGCCTGAAGTAGTTGGGGGTTGCCCCCTGTTAGATACGGTAGTCGCTTAGCAAATTGGGAGTTTAGCTCAGCTGGGAGAGCATCTGCCTTACAAGCAGAGGGTCAGCGGTTCGATCCCGTTAACTCCCATAGGTCCCGTAGTGTAGCGGTTATCACGTCGCCCTGTCACGGCGAAGATCGCGGGTTCGATTCCCGTCGGGACCGTTCAAATAGTCTGGGAGACTATTTGAAGTTGGAGATAGAGCAAACGGAGTTTGCTTCATATTTTCGACTCGTTAGCTCAGTTGGTAGAGCAATTGACTTTTAATCAATGGGTCGCTGGTTCGAGCCCAGCACGAGTCATATGCGGGTTTGGCGGAATTGGCAGACGCACCAGATTTAGGATCTGGCGCTTTCGGGCGTGGGGGTTCAAGTCCCTTAACCCGCATAGGAGAAATATAATTTAGCCGGCTTAGCTCAGTTGGTAGAGCATCTGATTTGTAATCAGAGGGTCGCGTGTTCAAGTCATGTAGCCGGCATTAGGAAAGATTGCGAACGTAGTTCAGTGGTAGAACACCACCTTGCCAAGGTGGGGGTCGCGGGTTCGAATCCCGTCGTTCGCTTTGAGAGGCCGGGGTGGCGGAACTGGCAGACGCACAGGACTTAAAATCCTGCGATGGCAACATCGTACCGGTTCGATTCCGGTCCTCGGCATGAAGATTATAATAGTTAGCACCCTTAGCTCAACTGGATAGAGTACCTGACTACGAATCAGGCGGTTAGAGGTTCGACTCCTCTAGGGTGCATCACTCGCTTAATGGAGACGTTAGGGGAGCTTTATTTTTAATAGTATCGGGAAGTAGCTCAGCTTGGTAGAGTACTTGGTTTGGGACCAAGGTGTCGCAGGTTCGAATCCTGTCTTCCCGATTATATTATTTTGGCGGTGTAGCTCAGCTGGCTAGAGCGTCCGGTTCATACCCGGGAGGTCGGGGGTTCGATCCCCTTCGCCGCTATATATTCTTGTTTGCTGGACCTTTAGCTCAGCTGGTTAGAGCTCTCGGCTCATAACCGAGCGGTCGTAGGTTCAAGTCCTACAAGGTCCATATATTGGAGGATTACCCAAGTCCGGCTGAAGGGAACGGTCTTGAAAACCGTCAGGCGTGTAAAAGCGTGCGTGGGTTCGAATCCCACATCCTCCTTTTCTACTACCGCGGGATGGAGCAGCTAGGTAGCTCGTCGGGCTCATAACCCGAAGGTCGTAGGTTCAAATCCTGCTCCCGCAATTTCTTTAAGAATTTGGCTCGGTAGCTCAGTTGGTAGAGCAATGGATTGAAGCTCCATGTGTCGGCGGTTCGATTCCGTCTCGCGCCATTAATTTAACTTTGTCCAAGTTTATTATCTTGGGCGCGTAGCTCAGATGGTTAGAGCGCACGCCTGATAAGCGTGAGGTCGGTGGTTCGATTCCACTCGTGCCCATATTATATTGATGGAGAATTACTCAAGAGGCTGAAGAGGACGGTTTGCTAAATCGTTAGGTCGGGTAACTGGCGCAAGGGTTCGAATCCCTTATTCTCCGTAGTGAACGAGATTATCGCTTGATATTCTCGTTTTATTGTATCTTGGTGAGGGTCTATTATGAATAAATTTTCAAAATTAGTAGTAGTTGTTTCTATCTTTTTATTACTGTCATTTTCTCTTTTGTTTGTGACTTTCTCTAAGGGGTTACAGGTACCATATTTAAATAATATCGTTAGGGTTGTTGTAACGCCAATTCAATCGGTTATTTCAGTGCCTACTAGATTTTTTTCTGAGCAGAAAGATGTCTTGATAGATTTGATGAACGCTTACGAGGAAAATAAACAATTAAAGGAAGCTATTATGAGCCTTGAGGGGATGGCTGCTGAAAATACTAGCTTGAAAGAAGAGAATGCATCGCTTCGTAGCAGTTTAGGTGTGGTGTCTGATTTTCCTGAAAAACAACTTATTCCAGGATCAGTTTTGGTGAGGACTCCTTCATCGTGGTCGGAGCATATTTCAATTAATATTGGTGAGACTAGTGGTGTGACATCTAATGCACTTGTGGTTGCTAATGGTGGATTAGTTGGAATCGTGAGTTCATTGAGTTCAGATTCGGCGGTTGTTACCTTATTTACGAATTCGGATGAATTCACGAAGTTGCCTGTGAAAATTTTTGTTGATTCTAAAGAAATTTATGGTATTTTATCGGGCTATGATGCAGATACAAATAGTTTTATCATTAATCAGTTGAACTCAGCTGATGAAATTGCAGTGGGTAGCAATGTTGTAACGAGTGATTTGGCTGGTGCGACTTCGGCAAATATCCAAATTGGTAAAGTTTTATCGGTTAAATCAAATAGTAACAGTTTAAATAGAGAAGTATATGTAGAGCCGACAGCTAGTTTTTCAAACATTTATTCGGTTTTAGTGGTAGGTCAAACAAATGCGCAATAAAATGATAGAAATATTCATGTTTCCCATCTTGTTCTTTATTTTATTACTTGATGGACAGATTTCAACGTTGGTAACAAATTGGTCGGTCGGATTATTTACTATTTCAAGTCATTTGGTACTTATGTTAGCTATTTTTTATGCTAACTATGTATCTCTTGGTTTTTCATTATTCATATTTACTTTGCTAGGTTTGGTATATGATATTAGTTATCTTAATCTGATTGGTATTGCTACTACAACTCTTCCTTTAGTTTTATATTGCATCTATTTCTTCTTTCAAGGTGCTGTCAGCAGGCGAGGAATTAATATTTTGATTTTACTAGTAGCTATTTTTCAATTTGAATTTATTAGTTATTCATTTGCTCGCATTTTTCATATAACAAACTTGTCTGTGTTTATTTTTGTTTTTAATAAATTACTTCCAAGTCTACTATTCAATTTGGCCTTATTTTTCGTACTACAACCGTTATTTGAGCGTTTGTTTGGAATAACAAACAAGACATAGAAATGTAATAATTGCGTAATATACTTACGCAATTTTTTTGATAAAATGAGAGAGTCAGAAAGTATAGAGGAGTTATGTTCGGATATGAAGAAAAAAATCTTGGCTACAATTATGTTAAGTACAGTTGTTCTATCTAATGCTAATTATGTAGCTGTGATTAGTGCGAATGATGTAGATAGTCAGATTGCAGCAAAAAATCAACAGATTAGTGAGTTGACAGCACAACAAGCTGAAGCTCAACAACAAGTTGATGCTATTCAAGGACAAGTTGATGCAATTGTTAGTGAACAGGCGAAATTAACAGAAGAAAATACTCGTTTGGAAGCAGAATCGCAGACATTGGCGGCAGATATTGAGCGTTTGTCAGCTGATATTGTGTCACGTGATGGTGCTTTAAAGGAGCAGGCGCGTAGTGCTCAAGTTGATGGCTCTGCTTCAAGTTATATTAATACAATTTTAGATTCAAAATCAATCGTTGATGCTGTTTCTCGTGTTAATGCAATGCGTGAGATTGTTTCAGCTAATAACCGTATGTTGGAACAACAAAAAGCTGATAAGGAAGCAATTGCTGAAAAACAAAAGGCAAACCAAGAGGCAATCACTACTTTGGCAGCTAATCGCCAAAAATTGGAAGATGACGCCCAAGTATTGCAAGTGCGTCAGGCTGAATTGGAAGCTGCTAAGTTAAATTTGGCTGTGCAGAAAGCTACTGCTGAAGATGAGAAAAATTCATTGTTGGCGCAAAAGGCAGCTGCAGAAGAAGCAGCTCGTCAGGCAGCAGCACGTCAGGCAGAGTATGAGGCACAGCAACGTGCTTTAGCACAACAACAAGCTGCCTCAGTAACAGCTCCGATTGTAACAGCACCTGTAAATGCTTCTTCTAACTCCGCTGTAGTACAACAAGTTGCTCAAACGACAGTAACAGAAAGTGTACCTGTATCTACAGCATCAAGTAGTTCATCATCAGCATCTAGTAATGCACAATATAATGCATCTTCATACCCAGTTGGAGAGTGTACTTGGGGTGTTAAATCACAAGTATCTTGGGTTGGCCCATACTGGGGTAATGCTAACCAGTGGGTGGCTTCAGCTCGTGCTGAAGGTTTCAGCGTTGGTACAACACCTCAAGTTGGCGCAGTTGCTGTTTGGGTAGGTGGTACATATGGTCACGTTGCACTTGTAACAGCAGTTGAAAGTTCTACAAACATTCAGGTTTCTGAATCAAACTATATGGGTCGTCGTTATATTGGTAACCACCGTGGTTGGTTTAATCCTACAACAACATCTGATGGTGCGGTTTACTATATTTATCCATAATATTTTATCCTTGGTTTTTCCAAGGATTTTTTATATTAAAATCTTAATGATACCGAATCTTTCATTTTTGTTTGAAAATTGATTCAAAAAGCGTTAAAATAGTTAATGTAGAAAAATTTAGGAGGCTATCATGGCGTTTACCGACTTAAAGTTGTTTGCACTATCGTCCAATCAACAATTAGCTGAGAAGGTTGCAAAAAAAATTGGTATTCCCTTAGGGAAATCAAGTGTCCGTCAATTCTCTGATGGTGAGATTCAAGTGAATATTGAAGAATCCATTCGTGGTACACATGTATTCATTCTTCAGTCTACTAGTTCTCCAGTGAATGACAATTTAATGGAAATTTTGATTATGGTTGATGCTTTAAAACGTGCATCTGCTGAATCAGTAAACGTAGTAATGCCTTACTATGGCTATGCACGTCAGGATCGTAAAGCTCGTGCTCGTGAGCCAATCACTTCAAAATTAGTTGCCAATATGTTACAAACAGCGGGAGTCAATCGTTTGTTGACAATTGATTTGCATGCTGCGCAGATTCAGGGATTCTTCGATATTCCTGTTGATCATTTGATGGGTGCTCCATTGATTGCGGATTATTTTGAGCGTCGTGGTATGGTCGGTGACGGCTATGTGGTTGTATCCCCTGACCATGGTGGTGTGACACGTGCCCGTAAGTTAGCACAGTTCTTGAAGACACCGATTGCTATTATTGATAAACGCCGTAGTGTTGATAAGATGAATACATCAGAAGTGATGAACATTATTGGCGATATTAAGGATAAAACTTGTATCTTGATTGATGATATGATTGATACTGCGGGTACCATCTGTCATGCAGCGGATGCTTTGGCAGATGCAGGGGCAACAGCTGTTTATGCTTCATGTACGCATCCAGTATTGTCAGGGCCTGCTATGGATAACATTAGTAAGTCAGCAATTAAGAAATTGGTTGTTCTTGATACAATTGAAATTGCAGAAGATCGCTTAATTGATAAAATCGAACATATTTCAACGGCAGAATTATTAGCGGAAGCGATTATTCGTATTCATGAAAAACGTCCTTTGTCACCTTTGTTTGAGGCAAGTCGTGTTAAATAGGTATGAGAAGAGTCAAATGACTCTTCTCAGACTGAAGACAAAGTCCTTAGAATTGATTTTCTAAGGGCTTTTCTTCGTATTTAGGAGTATAATATAAGAAAAAGGACTTATGAGGTTCTCCTATGCTACACAAAGAAAAACCTGACTATAACCGCAATCAGTACGGTTTCTATACCCTTGACCAGCTAGTGCCTGAGGATCATTTCCTGCGCCAAGTGGAAGCTATGATTGACTTCGACTTCATTTATGACCTAGTAGAAGATACCTATTCGTCTGATAATGGTCGTCCTAGTCTTGACCCTGTCATGTTAGTTAAAATTCCTCTGATTCAGTGCTTTTATGGTATTCGTTCCATGCGTCAGACCATCAAGGATATTGAAGTGAATACTGCCTATCGCTGGTTTCTTGGTTTAACCCTAGATGACAAGGTGCCTCACTTCACGACATACGGCAAAAATTATTCCCGTCGCTTTCAAGAGAAAGGGTTGATTGAGTCCATTTTCACGCATATTCTTGGGCTGTGTATCAATGCAGGCCTAATTGACCCGACGGAGATTTTCATAGACGGAACTCATATTAAAGCTGCGGCCAATAATCGTAAGTTTATCAACCAAGAGGTGGAAAAGCAGGCCAAATTCATGAGTGAACAGCTGGAAATCGAAATTAATCAAGATCGGGTAAAGCACGGAAAAAAGCCGCTCGGGCCCGCCAAAGAGCCAGAGCCCATCGCTAAGAAAATCTCCACAACCGACCCAGAAAGTGGCTGGTTCCACAAAGGTGATCATAAGGAAGTTTTCGCTTATTCTGCCCAAGTTGCCTGTGATAAGTATGGCTGGGCACTTGCTTATAGTGTTGAGGCTGGTAATATCCATGACAGTCAGGCTTTTCCTGCACTTTTCGCCAAGCTTGAACCCTTGAAACCAGAGTATATCATTGCGGATTCGGGCTATAAAACTCCCAGTATTGCCAAGTTTCTAATTGATAAGGAAATCACTCCTGTCCTTCCCTACACCCGTCCCTGTGGGAAGAAGGGACAACTTCGTCCTAAAGATTTTGTCTATGACGAACACTTCGATTGTGTCCTGTGTCCTGAACATCAGGCCTTGACCTATCGCACGACTACCCGAGAAGGCTACCGAGAATACAAAAGCGATCCAGCAATTTGTGCCAACTGTCCCCTATTATCAGTATGTACGACCAGTAAGAACCATCAAAAAGTTGTCACGCGGCATATTTGGAAGGAGTATTTGGAACAGTGCGAGGATATTCGTCATCAAAGAGGGATGAAGGAACTCTACCAACATCGGAAAGAGACGATTGAACGGCTATTTGGCACAGCCAAGGAATACCATAATCTGCGCTACACGAGAGAAAAAGGCAAGTCCAAAATGGAGGATAAGATTGGACTGACTTTGGCGTGCTTAAATCTCAAAAAACTAGCTAAAAGGATGGCAAGAAGGCCTTTTTATTTTGTCCAGATGGGGTGGTTTCAGCATTAAAACAGCCATTTTTCTCTAAAAACAGTAAAAAAGACAAACACCAAAACGATGTTTGTCTGCAATCTGAGAAGAGTCAAATGACTCTTCTTTTTTACATTTATTTTCAAAATGTATTATAATAGTTTTATATGTTTTTGAGGTGGCAGAATGGATTTATTAAATCGTTTTAATAAGAATTTGAATCGGATTGAGGTTTCGATGATTCGTCAGTTTGATCAGTCTATTTCGGATGTTCCCGGGATTTTGAAACTAACATTGGGAGAGCCTGATTTTACAACGCCTGACCATGTTAAAGAAGCGGCTAAGGCTGCTATCGATGCTAACAAGAGTTATTATACTGGAATGGCTGGTCTTTTGGAGTTGCGTCAGGCAGCAGCTGAGTTTGTGGCTGAAAAATATAATTTACACTACAATCCAGAAAATGAAATCCTCTCTACAATCGGTGCGACAGAAGCTCTGTCAGCGAGTTTAGTTGCTATTTTGGAGGCTGGGGATACAGTTCTTCTGCCTGCCCCTGCCTATCCTGGTTATGAGCCTATTGTTAATATGGTAGGAGCTGATGTTGTTGAAATCGATACGACAGCCAATCATTTCGTCTTGACGCCAGAGATGTTGGAAGAGGCGATTATTGAGCAAGGTGATAAGCTAAAAGCTGTCATTCTCAACTATCCTGCCAATCCAACGGGTGTGACCTACTCTCGTGAGCAAATTCGGGCCTTTGCAGATGTCTTGCGTAAGTCTTCTGTCTTTGTCCTATCAGACGAGGTCTATGCGGAGTTGACCTACACTGGTCAGCCCCATACTTCAATTGCAGAGTTTTTGCCAGAGCAGACCATTTTGATTCAGGGCTTGTCCAAGTCCCATGCTATGACAGGCTGGCGGATTGGCTTGATTATGAGTCAGGCTCCGATTATCGCTCAAATCATCAAGAGCCACCAGTATCTTGTGACAGCGGCGTCAACTGCTATGCAGTATGGTGCGGTTGAGGCCTTGAAAAACGGTAAGGATGACGCTCTTCCGATGCGGGCGGAGTATGTCAAGCGTAGGGATTACATCATCGAGAAGATGACGGACTTGGGCTTTAAAATTATCAAGCCTGATGGAGCATTTTACATCTTTGCAAAAATTCCTGCGGGTTACAATCAAGATTCCTTTAGTTTCTTGCAGGACTTTGCGAGGAAGAAAGCAGTGGCCTTTATTCCAGGTGCGGCCTTTGGTCAGTATGGTGAGGGCTATGTGCGGATTTCCTATGCAGCAAGTATGGAGACCATTCAGACGGCTATGGCTCGTTTGAAGGAATATTTAGAAGAAAATGGAACGAATTGAAACCAGGGGATTAGTCCTATATAATCGGAATTTTCGAGAAGATGATAAGCTGGTCAAGATTTTTACAGAGAAGGCTGGCAAGCGAATGTTTTTCGTGAAACATGCCTCTAAATCCAAGCTGGTAGCTTCTATCCAGCCTTTGACCTATGCGGATTTTATCGTTAAAATCAATGATGATGGTCTGTCTTATATCGAAGATTTTCATCAGGTACAGCCATTTAAGAATATTAACGGTGATATTTTCAAGCTTAGCTATGCTACCTACATCTTAGCCTTGGCAGATGCGGCCTTGCAGGATAAGGTTTATGATCCAGCTCTCTTTTCTTTTTTGGTCAAGACCTTGGACTTGATGGAGTCGGGTTTGGATTATGAAGTCTTGACCAATATCTTTGAAATTCAGCTCTTGGGACGTTTTGGGGTCAGTCTGAATTTTCACGAGTGTGCTTTTTGTCATCGGGTTGGTCTGCCTTTTGATTATTCTTACAAGTATAGCGGTGTCTTGTGTCCGCAACACTATCAACAAGATGAGCGACGGGCTTATTTGGACCCCAATGTTCCCTATCTACTTGATCAATTTCAGGCTATTTCCTTTGATGAGCTAGAAACCATTTCCATCAAGCCTGAGATGAAGCGAAAATTACGGCTTTTTATTGACCAGTTGTACGAGGAATATGTGGGGATTCACTTGAAATCAAAGAAATTTATAGATGATTTGTCTTCTTGGGGGCAGATTATGAAACCAAGAACAGAAAATGAGGAAACAGAATGAAACGTATTGCAGTAGATGCTATGGGTGGGGACCACGCCCCTCAGGCAGTGGTAGAAGGTGTCAATCAAGCCTTGGCTGCCTTTCCAGACATTGAAATTCAACTTTATGGCGATGAGGCTAAAATCAAGCAGTATTTGACAGCAACAGAGCGTGTCAGCATCGTCCATACGACGGAGAAAATCAATTCAGATGATGAGCCTGTCAAGGCTATTCGTCGGAAAAAAGAGGCTTCGATGGTCCTAGCGACCAAGGCTGTCAAGGATGGTCAAGCAGATGCGGTCTTATCGGCTGGAAATACGGGTGCTCTGTTGGCGGCAGGTGTCTTTGTCGTCGGTCGCATCAAGAACATCGACCGTCCTGGTCTTATGTCCACTCTTCCTACTATGGACGGTAAGGGATTTGATATGATGGATTTGGGGGCAAATGCTGAAAATACAGCCCATCACCTCTATCAGTATGGTATCCTCGGCTCATTTTACGCGGAGCATGTGCGTGGGGTCAAACAACCTCGTGTGGGACTTTTGAACAACGGTACGGAAGATACCAAGGGCACGCCAGTTCACCAAGAGGCTTATAAACTCTTGGCGGAAGACAAGTCCATCAACTTTATCGGAAATGTGGAGGCGCGTGAGTTGCTCAACAGCGTGGCGGATGTGGTTGTGACAGATGGTTTCACGGGAAACGCTGTGCTGAAAACAGTTGAAGGGACTGCAAAATCCATCGTTGGTCAGTTGACTGGCTCTATCAAAAATGGTGGTCTGCGTGCCAAATTGGGCGGTCTTTTGGTTAAGCCGACTCTTAAAAAAGCCTTGGGGGCGATGGACTATAAGAAAGCTGGCGGTGCTGTCTTGCTTGGTCTGAAAGCACCTGTCATCAAGGCTCACGGCTCTAGCGATGCCCAGGCAATTTTCTATACCATTAAGCAGACGCGTTCGATTTTGGATGCTGGTATTGTCGAAAAATCAGTGGCGAAATTTTCAGTAGTGGAGGAAAGTCATGACTAGAGAGCAGGTCTATCAGCGGGTTGTTGAATTGATTCAGGATGAAAAGGGAGAAGATTTTCAGGTTCAACCTGAATCTACTTTGGCAGATAATATCGCAGCGGATTCGGTGGAAATTATGGAATTCGTTTTGACTTTGGAAGACGAGTTTGGTGTCGATGTTCCAGATGCTGCTATTGAGCATTTTGAGGTCCTATCTGATATTGTTGATTTTATTTATGAAGAAGTAAAAAAACGTTCGTAGTTTACGGGCGTTTTTCTTTATTTTTTTACAAAATACCGTTAAATGCTTTTTTACACGAATGTTATGTGATAGAATAAACGAAAAGACTAGAATATTTTATGAAAGGCGAACATTTTAATGAAAACAGACCTTCTCTATTCAGGAAAAGCTAAAGATATCTACGCAACGGCTGATAGTGACCAGATTGTTGCAGTTTATAAGGATCAGGCGACGGCTTTTAATGGTGGTAAGAAAGAACAGATTACTGGCAAGGGGCGACTTAATAATCTGATTTCTTCGCTTATTTTTGAAAAATTAAATGAAGCTGGAGTCAAGACGCATTTTATCAAGCGTTTGTCGGATTCGGAGCAGTTGAATAAGAAGGTGGAGATTATTCCTCTTGAGGTGGTCTTGCGAAATGTGACAGCTGGGTCTTTCTCAAAACGCTTCGGTGTGGAGGAAGGGATAGTCTTACCTACTCCTATCGTGGAATTTTACTATAAAAAAGATGAGTTGGACGATCCTTTTATCAACGATGAACACATTGCCTTTCTAGAACTGGCTAGTCAGGACCAAATCGCCTATATCAAGGAAGAAACAAGACGAATCAATGGGTTCTTGAAGGACTTGTTTACTCAGATTGGGCTGACTTTGGTGGACTTCAAGCTAGAATTTGGGGTTGACTCGTTTGGTCAGATTTTATTGGCGGATGAGTTTTCTCCGGATAATTGTCGTTTGTGGGATGCGGATGGCAACCATCTGGACAAGGATGTTTTCCGTCGGGGGCTCGGGGAGTTGACCGAGGTTTACGAGGTCGTATTGGCAAAGTTACAAGAAGTGAAATAAGGATTGGAAAAAATGGCGAAGCGGATTTTTGTTGAGAAGAAGGCGGATTTTCAGATTAAGGCGGAGGCTCTTCGTAAGGAGTTGACTCATAATTTACAGTTGACAAGTTTGACGAGTGTACGTCTGGTGCAGGTGTATGATGTCTTCCATCTGGAGGATGACTTGCTGGAGCAAGCTATTAAGCATATCTTTACCGAGCAGGTGACGGACAAGGTCTTGTCGGAAGCTGAGCTTGATTTGGAGGAGGTTGCTTATTTTGCGATTGAGGCTCTTCCTGGGCAGTTTGACCAGCGGGCTGCCAGCAGTCAGGAGGCCCTTCTCTTATTGGGCAGTCGTCAGGAGGTGCGTGTCAATACAGGTCAGCTCTATATCTTGAATGGCGATGTGCAGGAAGAAGAGTTAGCTGCTATCAAGAACTATTTGCTGAATCCTGTGGATTCGCGTTTCAAGGATTTGGATGCTCCTTTGGTGGCTCAGGAGTTTTCGGTGTCAGATACTGTCATTCCAAGCTTGGACTTGTTTGATAGCTACGGGGCAAAGGAATTTGCGTCTTACAAGCGTGAGGCTGGTTTGGCCATGGAAGTGGAAGACCTGCTCTTCATTCAGGATTACTTCAAGTCAATTGGTCGAGTGCCAACTGAGACAGAACTCAAGGTCTTGGATACTTACTGGAGTGACCACTGCCGCCATACGACATTTGAGACAGAACTTAGGTCTATTGATTTTTCAGCTTCAAAATTCCACAAGCAACTGCAGGCGACTTATGACAAGTATCTGGCAATGCGGACAGAATTAGGTCGAACAGACAAGCCTCAGACTTTGATGGATATGGCGACCATTTTTGGTCGCTATGAGCGAGCAAATGGTCGTCTGGATGACATGGAAGTGTCAGATGAAATCAATGCCTGCTCGGTAGAAATCGAAGTGGATGTGGATGGCGTGAAAGAGCCGTGGCTCCTCATGTTCAAGAATGAAACCCATAACCACCCAACAGAAATCGAACCTTTCGGTGGTGCCGCAACCTGTATCGGCGGAGCCATTCGTGATCCTTTGTCAGGTCGTTCCTATGTTTATCAGGCCATGCGAATTTCAGGTGCGGGCGATATTACCCAACCTCTGACGGCTACTCGCTCAGGGAAATTGCCGCAGCAAATCATCTCCAAAACAGCGGCACATGGTTATTCTTCATACGGTAACCAAATCGGTTTGGCGACAACTTACGTGCGTGAGTATTTCCACCCAGGATTTGTCGCAAAACGCATGGAACTAGGTGCCGTTGTTGGTGCTGCTCCAAAGGAAAATGTTGTCCGTGAAAAACCAGTCGCAGGCGATGTGGTCATCTTGTTGGGTGGCAAAACAGGCCGTGACGGTATCGGTGGGGCAACAGGCTCGTCCAAGGTACAGACAGTCGAGTCTGTGGAAACAGCTGGTGCGGAAGTCCAAAAAGGAAATGCTATTGAAGAACGCAAAATTCAGCGTTTGTTCCGCAATGGTGCCGTGACTCGCTTGATTAAAAAATCCAATGACTTCGGTGCAGGCGGTGTCTGCGTAGCCATTGGTGAATTGGCGGACGGCTTGGAAATTGACTTGGACAAGGTTCCACTCAAGTATGCAGGCTTGAACGGAACGGAAATCGCCATTTCTGAATCGCAAGAGCGGATGAGTGTCGTTATCCGTCCTCAAGATGTCGATACCTTCATCGCAGCCTGCCGTCAGGAAAATATCCATGCGGTTGTTGTAGCCAAAGTGACTGAAAAACCAAATCTAGTCATGACTTGGAATGGTCAAACCATTGTTGATTTGGAACGTTCTTTCCTTGATACAAATGGTGTTCGTGTAGTAGTTGATGCAAAAGTAGTTGACAATGCTGTCAACTTGCCGGAAACACGTACAACATCTGCTGAAACGCTACAAGAGGACTTGAAAGACCTTCTATCAGACCTCAACCATGCTAGTCAAAAAGGTTTGCAGACTATCTTTGACTCATCTGTTGGTCGCTCAACGGTCAACCACCCACTCGGAGGTCGTCACCAATTGACACCGACAGAAAGTTCGGTGCAGAAACTACCTGTCCAACAGGGTGTGACGACAACGGCATCCGTCATGGCTCAGGGTTACCATCCTTATCTGGCAGACTGGTCCCCTTACCACGGGGCTGCCTATGCGGTCATCGAAGCAACGGCTCGCTTGGTGGCAACAGGGGCTAACTGGTCCAAGGCTCGCTTCTCCTATCAGGAGTATTTCCAGCGGATGGACAAGCAGGCAGAGCGTTTCGGTCAGCCAGTAGCGGCACTTCTGGGCTCTATCGAGGCTCAGATTCAGCTCGGTTTGCCGTCTATCGGTGGTAAGGACTCTATGTCTGGTACCTTTGAGGACTTGACAGTTCCGCCGACCTTGGTTGCCTTTGGTGTGACAACAGCAGACAGCCGCAAGGTTCTCTCACCTGAGTTCAAGGCGGCTGGCGAGCACATTTACTACTTACCAGGTCAGATTTTATCAGAAGATATTGATTTTGCCTTGATCAAGTCTAATTTTGAGACTTTTGAAAAATGGCAGAGCGATTATGTGATTACGGCTGCTAGTGCAGTCAAGTATGGTGGTGTTCTAGAAAGCCTAGCCCTCATGTCCTTTGGTAACCAAATCGGTGCAGAAATCGAGTTTGCTGACCTTGAAACCAGCTTGACAGGTCAGCTTGGCGGCTTTATCTTCACATCGCAAGAAGACATTCCAGATGCTGTGAAAATCGGTCAAACTACTACAGACTTTACACTGGTTGTCAATGGTGTCAACTTAGCTGGACAGGAACTACAAGCTGCCTTTGAAGGCAAACTAGAAGAAGTTTACCCAACAGAATTTGAACAGGCTACAGACTTACAGGATGTTCCTGCAATTACCAGTTCAGCAGTTATACAAGCCAAGGAAAGAGTTGATGTTCCGCTTGTTTACATCCCAGTCTTTCCAGGAACCAACTCAGAATATGATTCTGCCAAGGCCTTTGAACAGGCTGGTGCAAAAGTCAATCTTGTTCCATTTGTGACTTTAGATGCAGCAAGCATTGAAAACTCGGTTGACACCATGGTTGACAATATTGACAAGGCTAATATTCTATTCTTTGCAGGTGGATTCTCCGCTGCGGATGAGCCAGACGGGTCTGCTAAGTTTATCGTGACCATCTTACGAAATGCTAAGGTCCGCTCTGCTATTGACCAATTTATCGAAAAAGGTGGCCTCATCATCGGTATCTGTAACGGTTTCCAAGCTCTTGTCAAATCGGGCTTGCTACCTTATGGAAACTTTGAGGAGGCGGGAGAAAGCAGTCCGACTCTCTTTTATAACGATGCTAACCAACACGTTGCCAAAATGGTGGAAACGCGGATTGCCAATGTCAATTCACCGTGGTTAGCAGGTGTCCAAGTCGGTGATATCCATGCTACTCCAGTTTCTCACGGGGAAGGGAAATTCGTGGTGACGGACGAGGAGTTCGCTACCTTGCGTGACAGTGGGCAGATTTTCAGCCAATACGTTGACTTTGCAGGTCAGCCGAGCATGGACTCTAAGTACAATCCAAATGGTTCTAGCCATGCCATTGAGGGCATTACCAGTCGCAACGGACAAATCATCGGGAAAATGGGGCATTCGGAGCGTTACGAGGACGGTCTTTTCCAAAACATTCCAGGTAAGAAAGACCAAGGGCTCTTTGTCTCAGCAGTTCGCTATTTTACAGGAAAATAACTATGACATACGAAGTTAAATCACTCAACGAAGAATGCGGTGTTTTCGGCATTTGGGGACATCCGCAGGCTGCTCAGGTGACCTATTTTGGCCTCCACAGTTTGCAGCACCGTGGGCAAGAAGGAGCAGGGATTTTAGCCAATGATGGCGGACAGTTGCGTCGCCATCGCGGAACAGGCCTGATTGCAGAAGTCTTCAAAAATCCAGCAGATTTAGAAGCCTTGACAGGAACGGCTGCTATTGGTCATGTTCGTTATGCAACCTCAGGTTCAGCATCTATCCATAATATCCAGCCCTTTCTCTTTGATTTTTCAGATATGCAGGTGGGTTTGGCACATAATGGAAATTTGACCAATGCAGTCAGTTTGAAGGCTGAACTTGAAAAAAATGGTTCCATTTTCTCTTCTTCTTCTGATACAGAAATCCTCATGCATTTGATTCGCCGTAGTCACAATCCGGATTTCATAGGAAAAATTAAGGAAGCTCTTAACACTGTCAAGGGTGGCTTTGCATACTTGATTATGTTGGAAGACAAATTGGTTGCAGCTCTAGACCCTAATGGTTTCCGTCCACTTTCAATAGGCAAAATGAAAAATGGTGCCTGGGTAGTTGCCAGCGAAACTTGTGCTTTTGAAGTAGTGGGGGCTGACTGGGTGCGAGATGTGGAGCCTGGTGAAATTGTCGTCATTGATGATTCAGGAATTCAATATGATAGCTATACAAGAGATACGCAACTGGCTGTTTGCTCTATGGAGTATGTCTATTTTGCCCGACCGGACTCGGTTATTCATGGTGTCAATGTCCACACGGCTCGTAAAAATATGGGTCGTCGTTTGGCCCAGGAATTTCAACATGAAGCGGATATCGTGGTTGGTGTGCCAAACTCCTCCCTATCTGCGGCTATGGGATTTGCAGAGGAATCTGGTTTGCCAAATGAAATGGGGCTAATTAAAAACCAATATACCCAGCGGACCTTTATTCAACCAACCCAGGAATTGCGGGAGCAGGGTGTGCGCATGAAGTTGTCAGCTGTTTCAAGTGTTGTCAAAGGCAAGCGCGTGGTCATGATTGACGACTCTATTGTTCGCGGTACAACTAGCCGCCGCATTGTCCAGCTTCTTCGTGATGCAGGGGCAAAAGAAGTCCATGTGGCTATCGGCAGCCCAGAACTCAAGTACCCGTGTTTCTATGGAATTGATATTCAGACCCGTCGGGAGCTGATTTCAGCCAATCATACGGTTGAAGAAGTCTGTGAGATCATCGGGGCAGACAGTCTGACCTACCTTTCTCTTGAGGGGATGATTGAAGCCATCGGCATCGAAACCGATGCGCCAAAAGGCGGGCTCTGTGTAGCCTACTTTGACGGCGAATTTCCAACCCCTCTTTATGACTATGAGGAAGAATATCTCCGTAGCCTAGAAGAGAAAACGAGTTTCTACATTGAAAATGTCAAGTAAAGACAGAGGTGTCAACGTTACTTGACAGACCTGTAAACTGTTGAAAGGAATCAAAATGACAAATAAAAATGCCTACGCCCAATCGGGCGTTGACGTCGAAGCGGGATATGAAGTTGTCGAACGCATCAAGAAGCATGTGGCTCGGACAGAACGCTTGGGTGTTATGGGAGCCCTCGGTGGTTTTGGCGGGATGTTTGATCTAACCAAACTGGATGTCAAAGAGCCAGTCTTGGTATCAGGAACAGACGGCGTGGGAACCAAGCTCATGCTAGCGATCCAGTACGACAAGCACGACACCATTGGTCAGGACTGCGTGGCCATGTGTGTCAACGACATCATTGCAGCGGGTGCGGAGCCACTTTACTTCCTTGACTACATTGCGACTGGAAAAAATGAGCCAGCCAAGCTGGAGCAGGTGGTTGCAGGTGTTGCGGAAGGCTGTGTCCAGGCTGGTTGCGGCTTGATTGGCGGTGAAACGGCTGAAATGCCTGGTATGTACGGCAAGGATGACTATGACCTGGCTGGTTTTGCTGTCGGTATTGCGGAGAAGTCCCAGATCATCGACGGTAGCACGGTCCAGGAGGGCGACATTCTTCTTGGTTTGGCCTCAAGCGGTATCCACTCCAACGGCTATTCCCTTGTCCGTCGCGTGTTTGCGGATGTTTCTGGGGACGCTCTGTTGCCAGAGCTCAATGGCAGAGCTCTGAAGGATGTTCTCTTAGAGCCGACCCGTATCTATGTCCAGCAGGTATTGCCTCTGGTAAAAGCAGGCCTAGTCAACGGCATTGCCCACATCACAGGCGGCGGCTTCATCGAAAATATTCCCCGTATGTTTGCGGACAACCTAGCCGCTGAGATTGAAGAAGACAAGATTCCAGTCCTTCCAATCTTTACAGCCCTTGAAAAATACGGAAAGATCAAACATGAAGAAATGTTTGAAATCTTCAATATGGGAATCGGATTGGTCCTGGCAGTCAGTCCAGACAAGGTTGACAGTGTCTGTCAACTAGTTGACGAGGAAGTTTACACTATCGGCCGCGTTATCACTAAGGAAGATAAGAGTGTAGTCATCAAATGAAACGAATAGCAGTGTTTGCATCAGGCAACGGCTCCAATTTCCAAGTCATCGCAAAACAGTTTGAAGTGGTTTTTGTCTTTTCAGACTGCAGAAACGCCTATGTCTTGGAACGAGCTGAAAAACTAGGTGTACCAACCTTTACTTTTGAACTCAAAGAGTTTTCAGATAAGCAGGCCTACGAAGAAGCACTCATCCAACTCTTAGACCAGCATCAGATTGACTTGGTGATCTTGGCAGGCTATATGAAGATTGTGGGACCAACCCTGCTGGCTCAGTACGAAGGTCGTATCATTAATATCCACCCAGCCTACTTGCCGGAATTTCCAGGTGCTCATGGGATTGAAGATGCCTGGCAGGCTGGTGTATCTGAAAGTGGCGTAACAGTCCACTGGGTGGATAGTGGTATTGACACAGGACAAATTATTCAGCAAGTTCGAGTGCCTAGACTAGCCGATGATACCTTGGAAACCTTTGAAGCAAGAATACATGAAGCGGAGTACCAACTCTATCCAGCGGTTTTGGAGGAGTTTGGGGCGAAAAGAAGAGTGTTATGATAAAGAAAGTCATTTCATTTATTTTGGTATTTGTTTTGGCAGCTCTGCTGTTTAATAGCCTTATTTTTGTAAACTTAGAAAATCCAGCCCGTTTGATTCTGGCTTATGGTCTATCCTTGATTTTATCAGGATTCCTCATGACCCAAATCAAGTAGTTCTGGTAAGGAAAAGGAGAAAATATGACAAAACGCGCACTGATTAGCGTATCAGATAAGAATGGCATCGTAGAACTTGCCCAAGAATTGACGAAACTTGGTTGGGAGATTATCTCAACTGGCGGTACCAAGGCAGCCTTGGATCAGGCTGGAGTGACTACTATTGCCATAGACGATGTGACCGGTTTTCCTGAGATGATGGACGGCCGTGTCAAGACCCTGCACCCCAAAATCCACGGGGGTTTGCTGGCTCGTCGGGATTTGGACAGCCACTTGCAAGCAGCCAACGACCATGAAATTGGCCTGATTGACTTGGTGGTGGTAAATCTTTATCCCTTCAAAGAGACTATTTTGCGTTCAGATGTGACCTACGACTTGGCGGTGGAGAACATCGACATCGGCGGACCGTCTATGCTTCGTTCAGCAGCCAAAAACCACGCTAGCGTAACCGTTGTGGTGGATCCAGCAGATTATCCGACGGTTTTAGGGGAAATAGCAGAGCAGGGTCAGACGACCTACCCAACGCGTCAGCGGTTGGCAGCTAAGGTTTTCCGTCATACCGCAGCTTATGATGCCCTAATAGCAGATTATTTTACCAAGCAGGTAGGCGAAGATAAGCCTGAAAAATTAACGATTACTTATGATCTTAATCAGCCCATGCGTTACGGAGAAAATCCTCAGCAACATGCGGATTTCTACCAAAATGCCCTTCCGACAGCTTACTCGATTGCAGCTGCTAAACAGCTAAACGGTAAGGAGCTGTCTTTCAATAACATTCGTGATGCGGATGCGGCTATCCGTATTATCCGTGATTTCAAGGACCGTCCAACTGTTGTGGCTCTCAAACACATGAACCCTTGCGGTATCGGACAGGCAGAGACTATTGAGCAGGCTTGGGATTATGCCCATGAGGCTGACCCAGTATCCATTTTCGGAGGCATCGTCGTGCTGAACAGAGAAGTGGATGCTGCGACGGCTGAAAAGATGCACCCGATTTTCTTAGAAATCATCATCGCACCGAGTTACTCGGCAGAAGCGCTAGCTATTTTGACCAATAAAAAGAAAAATCTTCGGATTTTGGAGTTGGTCTTTGACGCACAGGATGCAAGCGAAGTGGAAAAAGAGTTCACAGGCGTTGTCGGCGGGCTTTTGGTGCAGGATCAGGACGTGGTGGTGGAAAGCCCAGAGGACTGGCAGGTGGTGACCGAGCGTCAACCGTCCGAGCAAGAGTGGACAGCTATGGAGTTCGCTTGGAAGTCCTCCAAGTATGTCAAGTCCAACGGCATCATTATCACCAATGACAAGATGACCTTGGGCGTGGGACCGGGGCAAACCAACCGCGTGGCGTCCGTCCGTATCGCTATCGAGCAAGCCAAGGAGCGTTTGGATGGAGCCGTATTGGCGTCGGATGCCTTCTTCCCATTTGCAGATAACGTGGAAGAAATTGCAGCCGCAGGTATCAAGGCTATTATCCAGCCGGGTGGCTCTGTCCGTGACCAAGACTCCATTGACATGGCCAACAAGTACGGCTTGACCATGGTCTTTACGGGTGTAAGACATTTTAGACATTGAGAGACTATATCTAGAGACTGGGAAAAACTGAGATAGGCTTCCTTCTAATGAGCATGAATCTTACGAAATTGGCTAAGAAATTAGTCCAAGAGAGTATAAACAGAAAGAAAAACACAGACAGTTTGGCTGAATTTCATCTGAAGCAGCTCAATTTGTCTGTGTATTTTTTAGTTATTGGCTAGTTTTTACCCAGCCTCGCTTCAATGACTGAAATGTTTATTGAAGAAGAGAAATTAGATTTACTTCAAGAGTTTGTCAAAGACCAAAAAATCAGAGATTATCATATTACAGATGCCAGTTTAGCGGATATATTATTATTGGATAAGGAGACATCAAGGTGAATGTATTAGCTTATACAATAGCAGAATTTAGGAGACGAAAATCATATAGGGTGAGTACTATTTTGACAATTCTTGGTGCCTTTTTGGTTGTAGCCATTCAGATTTCGGTTTGGACCAGTGTAGTCACTGAAAACACATCATCTCAACTCGTTCTATATGCAGTAATTTCTAGGATGATGTTCATTCTTTTTCCAGATCATCGTACCGCCTCCATTATTTCAGAGATGATTCAAAAAGGTGATACGGCAGTCTATTTTTTAAGACCCCATAGTTTTATGGGGATGCATTTTTTTAGACAAGTAGGTTCATTTGTTTATGATTTGATTTTTGTAGTCACTCCCTTGACGTTTGCTCTTGTCTTTTATTCATTCGTTACAGGAATATCTCTTGTTCCTGAAATGGTGCTATCATTTATCATGTCGGCTCTATTAGGTCTATTGATTTCGTTTTTATTTGGCTATCTCTTGGGGCTTTTATCTATCCGTTTTAATCAGATTTTAGGTGTTTTAGAATTTTACGATGCCTTGTTGATGCTTTTTGGTGGATCAGTATTACCTATTAGCTTTTTTCCAGAAATGTTGCAAAAACTTATTGTTTTAACTCCTTTCTATGCTATGTTATCAGTTCCTTCATCTATTTTATCGGCTTTATTACCAGCTCAATATGTTTTAAACCAATTGTGCTTACAGATGTTTTGGGTTCTCCTTCTGGCTTTATTTATTTCTATGTATCAGAAGAAGCTATTTAAAGTGATGAACTATTATGGAGGTTAGTGATGACAAGATATTTTTACTTGTATATTCATTTTATGAAACTTCAATGGAAGAGGTATATCCAATATAGAGAAGATGCCGTCATTGGAATAATAGGCTATAGCGTGAACACTGTTATCTCAATCTATGTTTTAAAAGTATTTTTAGATAATCTATCAAATTTTCCTGGATGGTCTACAAATGAGTTAGTACTCTTGTTTGGATTTGTAACAATGGCCAGAGCTGGCTGGAATTTCATTTTCATCAACACCTTATTTATTGGAGATTATGTCAGAGAAGGAACATTTGATGTCTTATTACTTAGGCCAGTAAACACCCTATTACTCATCATTTTTTCAAAGATAGATTTTGAAAGTATTGGCGAATTTTGTATTGGTCTGATAATATTTTGGATGGCACTGCTTACAGAATTTGAAACGTTATCTGCTTGGTTTATACTGAAAATCATCCTTTTACTAATAGGTAGTATTTTATGTTACGCAGCAATCCACCTCTTCGTTAACTCATTAACATTTTTTATCAAAGATGTGTATTCCATTAACTTTATTGTTTGGAGACTGGATGAAACAACTCGCTATCCAAATAGTATTTATCCTAGCTGGTTATCAATATTATTATGGTTCATTCCATATGCATTTATTGGATATTTCCCACTGATGTCAATAACAAAATCATTACCTCTCTTAGCAGATTTAGGGACTATTTCTGCTGGCTATATCATATTTTTACTTGTTTATAAGATTGTTTGGAAATTTAGTATTAGTCGTTATCATAGTTATAGGCAGTAAATTTAGGGATTTATTTTGGAATCGGAGAAAATAAGAATAACATAATGATTTATGACTATCTGTGTTGCAACATTCCTTAGATTCTAGTATAATGGTGCGTGAAACCAGAAGTCGACAGATAGCTATTCAGTCGGTCTTTTATTGCTTTGATGCATGAAGATTTCCAGCGGAGTTTTCAGTTTACCAGCTATCAAGCTAAAAGACTAGGAACAGTTAGCTACGACTCTAGCCAGTGAGATAGGTTTTGTTTATTTTTGCTGTGCTTGCAAGAGGATTCTATATCATATCCCATGTGTAGCGAGATCAACAAGATTTTTGAAACTGGGGAAGGGGGAATGTACCATCTAACAAAAAGGTGTGTGAATTGTCAGTCAGTAGTTGGTATTATTGCGATACAATCGCTATACTGAGATTTGGCATAGATTTTGAGAATAGGTACTGGGAGCTACACCTGGTCTTGAAATAGGAACTGATGGTATAAAGGTAAATTGGAACTCTGTAATCTTTTAATATTGGATTAGAGAGATTTTTTAATATGCGTATTATAGTCCTTCAGTTTTACTTTAATGGTTTAACCAAGTGCTAGCTCAACTGCCAACCATCTTTCGTTCAAGGTGGGCTACTGAAACAAACTGACCACTTAATCAAAATCAGACTATCTTTCGCAGAGGAAATTTGGGATAGCTTGCACGCAATTCATTTCTTTTTTCTAAATGCACGTGAGGCCGAAAATGTTTGCTTTTGATTTTTCTATAAAATATTAAGGAAGTATTATATGAAACAAAATTCTGGACAGACCGTTCATCGCTTTTCTTTGAGAAAAACATCGTTTGGACTAGTATCTGCTACCATTGCTAGTCTTTTTATGCTGTTTTCATTTTCTTCAGAAAGACAGGTATTTGCTGAAGATAGTGCCAAAACAGTGCATTATCGCTATATTGCCGAAGATGAATTAACAGCGTCAGAAAAGCAATTAATCGTAAATGAATTACCGAAATTAGTAGAAGAAAGTGACAATGCCTATTACTTGATTTATAAGCCAAAGCAGTCAGTATCAGAGGGGATTTTGCCCGCTACTGGTGATGAATGGTTTGGGCAAGTAACAGGAGCACTTGTTGGAGCAGGGTTGCTGATTTTGGCTATCCGTAAAGGTCGTAAGGGGAAAAAAGAGTTTGCGGGATTGTTCATTTTAGGGGCGACAGGCTCATTGTTATTAGCACCTCCTGCCTTTTCTTTAACCAATCAAACCTTGGCTCGATTTAATCAGGAATTATCTATCAGTGTAGGTGAACAATTGCCAGAACCGATGGCTATTGAGGGCTATAGATATATTGGTTACATAAAGGAAAGTAAGAGTGATGAAATAGTAAAACCGATTCATCCTAACTCTTATTTACCGGGTACAGACAATGCTGTCAATCCAGATAAACCAAGTTTGGCAGTTGAGCATGTAGATAGTGTTCAAACTGAACCCATCGCTTATGATACCCTTGAGTTTCCGAATAACGAACTCCTAGCCGGTGAGACAGTTGTCAGCCAAGAAGGAGTTGACGGCGTACGCACCATTGTCACCCGTCGCTATACTGTCGATGGTCAGGTTGTTAAGACCGAGGAGATTTCGAACACGATAACGACCCCAGCTACTCCAAGAATCGTTCAAGTCGGTACCAAGGTCGTAGAGGAAGTCGCAAAGGACGCTCCAAGTCATGAACTGCCAAGCCTAGATATTGTGGAAAGTGATACAAGCTATACTGAACCCGTCGCTTATGAAACCCAAGAGGTTCCGAACAGTGAACTCCTAGCCGGTGAGACGGTTGTCAGTCAAGAAGGCGTTGACGGCGAGCGTACCATTGTCACCCGTAGCTATACTGTTGATGGTCAGGTTGTTAAGACCGAGGAAATTTCGAACACGATAACGACCCCAGCTACTCCAAGAATCGTTCAAGTCGGTACTAAGGTCGTAGAGGAAGTTCCAAAGGATGCCCCAAGCCATGAACTGCCAAGCCTAGATATTGTGGAAAGTGATACAAGCTATACTGAACCCGTCGCTTATGAAACCCAAGAGGTTCCGAACAGTGAACTCCTAGCCGGTGAGACGGTTGTCAGTCAAGAAGGCGTTGACGGCGAGCGTACCATTGTCACCCGTAGCTATACTGTTGATGGTCAGGTTGTTAAGACCGAGGAGATTTCGAACACGATAACGACCCCAGCTACTCCAAGAATCGTTCAAGTCGGTACTAAGGTCGTAGAGGAAGTTCCAAAGGATGCCCCAAGCCATGAACTGCCAAGCCTAGATATTGTGGAAAGTGATACAAGCTATACTGAAGCCGTCGCTTATGATACCCTTGAGATCCCTAATAGCGAACTCCTAGCCGGTGAGATGGTTGTCAGCCAAGAAGGAGTAGAGGGCGTACGTACCATTGTCACCCGTAGCTATACTGTTGATGGTCAGGTTGTTAAGACCGAGGAAATTTCGAACACGATAACGACCCCAGCTACTCCAAGAATCGTTCAAGTCGGTACTAAGGTCGTAGAGGAAGTTCCAAAGGATGCCCCAAGCCATGAACTGCCAAGCCTAGATATTGTAGAACGTGACACGCCCCGTACTGAACCCGTCGCCTATGAAACCCAAGAAGTTCCGAATAGCGAACTCTTAGCCGGTGAGATGGTTGTCAGCCAAGAAGGCGTTGACGGCGAGCGTACCATTGTCATCCGTAGCTATATTATTGATGGTCAGGTTGTTAAGACCGAGGAAATTTCGAATGAAATTACTACAGATCCAAGACCAAAGATTATCCAAGTCGGTACTAAGGTAAAAGAAATACCAACAATTACAATCACTTCTATTGCAAAAGATGAAAATGCAAAATCGGCAGAGGCTAGTTTTGAATTATCAGATAGAACTCAATCTTACATTTCAGCGGTTGCTCAGCTCTATCAGGGAGACCAGCTTGTAAGAGAAATTCCAATTACAGATGTGACTGCACCTCTCGCATTGACAGGTTTGGATTACTATACAGACTATAGTCTAAAAACAATTGTTACCTATAACGTAGGCAAGGGACCAGAGACAAAACTGCAAGAAAGTACACAAGATTTCCGCTTGGATTATAAGAAGATTGAAATTAAGGATATCGACCAAGTGGAGTTATATGGTCTTGACAATGGTCATTATCGCCGTCAATTGTCATTAACTAGCGAATCGGTCAATTTGGACAACTACTTTGTAAAGATTAAATCAGATCGTTTCAAAGAATTACTTCTTCCAATCTCTAAAATTGAAGAAGTAGAGATAGATGGTCAAACCAAGTATAAATTGACTGTTGAAACTGATGAACTGGTTCAGGATACAGGAAAACAATACGATAAAAATTATAGTTTTTATGTGGACCAGCGAGTAGAAAGCCAGAACGGTGTATACACTTCTTTCAAAGAATTGTTAACAGCAATAGAAACCAACCCAGCAGGAACCTACACACTTGGTGCAGATATGACTGCTGACGAAGTTGACTTGGCTACAGATGCACTCTCTTATGTCACATCTACCTTTACAGGTCGTTTGAATGGTGCTCATAATGGCAAATCGTACGCTATCTATAACCTTATTCAGCCACTATTTAATGTCATCAATAATGCAACTATTGAGAATGTAGACTTGATTGACGTTGCGATCACTTCTAAGACAGAAAAAGTTGGTGCACTTGCTAAAATAGCGACTGGAAGTCAGATAACGAACGTTTCGGTAGAAGGTAGTCTTTCAGCTCCTACAAGTATCGGAGGGCTTGTCTATCTCGCAAATGGTGCAACTAAGATTACGAATAGTTCCTTTAAAGGTCAGCTTGTAGCAATAGGAACCAATTCAGGTGGTTCAAATATCGGAGGAATTGCAGGCTGGGCACAGGACAACCATACTACGCTCAGTCAAGTACAAGCTGATGTAGCCATAACTCTCTCTGCTAAGAATAATAACTACCGAGCAGGAGCTCTAGTAGGACACATCCAAAATAGTGCTCGTTTGCAAGACGGAGTAGCCAAGGGAACAATTGTAAACTTGACAACAGCTGGTCAGGTCGGTGGAGTAGTTGGTTCAACCTGGAGTTCTGGAGTTGTAAATAATGTTGTCAGCAGCGTACAGGTAACCAATGGTAAGCGAGTTCATGGAGATACCGCATTTAACACCGCCTCTATTACAAATACATTTGTTACTGGTTCGGCTAGCGGAGCTGCAGATAAGTGGAGTACTCAAATTTCTGAAACTGAAGCGGCAAGTAAAATTGCAGCCATGGGAATTACTGCTACGGTAGCAGATAGTCTGAACAACCAAGCTAAGAATTTGTATAGTGTGGATTATAGCTTGCTAGATAAAGCAACTTCTGAACGTGCTATAGCCTATGCTAATATGGAAAAACTGTTACCATTCTATAATAAAGAATATATTGTTTACTTAGCCAACAAGATGGCCTTGACAGATAAATTAGCTCAAACGAGATTATTAGATGTTGTTCCAATGGTTGGCAATCAAATTGTAACAGATCCAAATAGTCAGAAACGCGCTATTAATCGTATCATGCTTCACTACGCTGACAATACGGTTGCTTATTTGGATGTTGCTTTCAAGGAAGATTTTGTAAATAACCATGTATCTGATTACACAATTGTAGGAACGGATTTACTCTATACTCCAGAAACATTCTTATCAAACTACGATGGAATGGTACATCGCCTTACAAATGATATTTCGAGTCTGGTATTTAACTCTGATAAAGTGAAAGCGGTGTTGGGAATTGTAGAGCCTACGACACCACCAACAGAAAACGAGTTGAAGAACTGGGCATCGGATTTGGGAGTTCCATCAACTACTGAACAAAAACCATTGTGGGCACTGTATTTGGAAGATAGTTTCAATAGTGTACGTGATCATCTCGCGGAAGATTTACGGAAAGTGTTGGCTTCTGATAAAGCTATCAATAGCCTAGGTGCATCGGTTGAGAATTATCTAGTTCAGAAGATTTCTCAAAATAAAGAAGCATTAGTGCTGGGTCTTGCATATCTGAAACGTTGGTATAATATTGATTTCGGCAATTTAAATACTCGAGATTTGACTATATTTAAACAAGACTTCTTTGGTAATCAAGCGACCTCTACATTAGATGTTATTATTGCTTTGGGGAATTCTGGATATGACAGTCTTCGTCCAAAGAATAACGTTCAGACCTATGCTAACTCTTTACAGTTAGCAAAAGGAAAAGCTACTTTATTTGACTACCTATCAAGCTACCGTCAATTGTTCTTACCAGATAAAACCAATAATGAGTGGTTGAAAGATACAAGTAAGGCCTATATTGTGGAAATGGCTTCGAATGTTGAAGAAGCTGCTAAGAAGCAAGCACAAGCAACACCGGATAGTCGCTATGCCTTGGGTGTGTATGACCGTATTACGAAGTCAAACTGGGCTCATCAAAACATGCTCCTTCCTCTTCTCACTCTACCAGATGAAAGCATGTATATTATTTCTACCATGTCAACTCTATCGTTCGGTGCTTACGACCGTTACTTGTATGATTCCGCTTCTAATGGTATGAAATTTGAGGATTATATGCATCAGATTGTTGACAGAGCAGCTGTTTGGCAACGAGATCATTTTGATTATTGGTATAGCATTTTGTCAGAGGAATCACGTGAAAAACTATTCCAGTCAGTCTTGAACTATGATGGATTTAATTTCCGTGACTCAGCAAGTCAGGCTACTTGGAAGAGTCTTCAAAATACGGAGCGTTCTTCTATTGCTAATTTCTTTGGTCCAGTAGGTAAATGGTATGCAGCGAATGGATCAGGTGCGTATGCAACAGGCTCATTGACGCATTTTGTTGTTGATAGAATGCTAGACCAGTATGGCACTTCCGTCTTCACCCACGAAATGGTTCATAACTTTGATGGAGGAATTTATTTCGAAGGAAATGGTCGTCGTCAAGGTTTAGGTGCGGAATTATTTGCTCTTGGTCTATTGCAAGTTCCAAATGGTAATCAGGCACGTTCATTAGGAATTAATACTGTTTACTCTGGAAATGAAGACTCTATAACCCGCTATCATGCTGCTAACCCTGCACAGCGTTATAAAAATGTAGCAGATTTAAATACCTACGTTCACAATATGTTTGATGTCATCTATTTGCTAGACTATTTAGAAGCTAAGTCTGTTTTGAAGCAAAGCGATACTGTCAAGCAGAAATGGTATAGGGTCATTGATAATTATTATATCAAGGATAAAGAAAAGAACACGCATGCAGGAAATACAATCCGTCAGCTGACAATTGAGGAAGCTGCAAAACTGAATACCATCAATGATTTGGTTGACAACAGCATTATCAACCGTCGCGAATATTGGGACACGCATACTGGCTTAACTCGTAATGGTTATTATACCGTAAGTCTCTTTTCTCCAGTTTATTCCGCTTTATCTAATCCAAATGGTTCTCCGGGAGATTTCATGTTCCGTCGTATGGCCTATGAATTGATGGCAGAAAAAGGCTACGTAGAAGGATTCATTCCTTATGTATCTAATCAACTTGGTAAAGAAGCGGAAGAGGCTGGGGAACTTGTGTATGATGGTTGGTTTAGACGAAATGTTGGGCTCATCACAGATGACAGAGTCTTTAAACATATTTTTAAAGATGAGTATGCTGATTGGGCAACATTTAAGAAAGCTATGTACCAAAATCGTATTAATCAACTTGACAACTTGGTTGACTTCACAATGACCTACGAATTGGATAAGCCAAACTCAACAAAACAAGTTACGATTAGTTCTTTTGCAGATTTAGAAAAGCTTATGGATGAAGCTGTGGCTCAAGATATGAAGAGCATTGATATTGTACTTGCACACAATGAGTCAAGTTGGGTCAATGTCCTCAAACAGCGGATTTATAATGCTCTTTTGAGAAATACGGATGATTTCAGAACTTCTATTTTTAAATAGTATGAGAAGAAGGAGCGAACTGGTTATATGGTAAATGGTTCCGCCCCTATCGTTCTAGGACTGTAAAGTTATCTGTAAGTCGTTACTTGCAAACCAAGACTCTAGATAACAGCATGCTGTCAAGCGGATATATCGTCATTTAGTTTTTCTTTTATTACTTCGACGACTGAAAAGCTCCATTGGAGGTTTTCAGCCTACCACCTGTCATTAAAAGAGTGGTAGTTTGAAACGTCGTTTCCTTATTTCCAAGTTCAAACACTCCATTGGAGTGTTTGAACTTGCCTTGCCTGATTTTGTAAAAGTGCCTTGCTTTGCAAGTATTATCTCCCACCTTGCACAGTCCATTGACTGTGCAAGCAATCTGGGGGATACGAATAGTCCAGTGGACTATTCGTACCTGAGCCTGAAAACAAAAAAGCGAAGTACATCAGCTGGGCACCTAGAAATAAAAAAGCATTGAGTTATGCCTGCGACTGTTGAAGCGAACTTGGTTCGCACTATCTCCAGCATTCAGAGGATCCCCCAAATCTTTGAAGCGAGTACTAAAAGTAAACTAAAAGACTAGAAACATGACAAAAGCGGCTGTTCCAGTCACGACCTTGTCCCTACTTGTTTAGGAGGGATAAGGTCGTTTTTTATACAGTGGACAGTTTTGAAGAATCCATCGGCTAGCTATTATCGATAGTATAATGGTTTGAATTAGAAAAAGGACAACCTTAAGTTATAGTAATTAGTAGCCTACTCCCAACATAGCTCTAGGGTTCTCAAATTGATAAACTTAAATGTGTCCTGTTTCTAATTCATTTTGCTATAACCGCCCAATAACAAGGTATCTATCCAATCACTCCTTCCTCCAGTATATTGTTATAAAAAACAAACTGGATGATTTTTTTATGTCACAGCCCGTTGTCCCATTGACTGTTCCCCAATCTCGCCGCTTTGAAAAGAAAAGCAGAAACGATATTCTGATGAAAATTCGTCTCGGAAAAACGGAAGTCACATTCTTCCAATCTATCAATCCTGATTTTAGTCGTATTTTTATACTCATGCCTATCGCATATTTTGGGGTGCTCGTCAGTAGAGTGGATCAGTTTTTCCCTCGATGACTAACATCATTAACTCGTCAACCACAAAAATTATAAGAAATATGTACCGCCTAACGAAGGTGAAGCCATCATGGCTGTCTTGCCCAGCCTCTTTTCCATTCCCGAACGTTCTTCTGTTCGTCCTATCAAAATCCGTCTGTTTTTGCTATACTGTTTATATAAAATCCGTTTTTGAGGTATAAAAAATGAAACTTTTGGTTGTTGGGTCTGGTGGTCGTGAACATGCTATTGCAAAGAAATTGTTAGAGTCTGAACAGGTGGAACAGGTCTTTATCGCTCCTGGAAATGACGGAATGACTTTAGACGGTATCGAGTTGGTCAATATCGGAATTTCCGAACATTCTGCCCTCATCAACTTTGCCAAGGAAAATGACATTGCCTGGACTTTTGTTGGTCCAGATGATGCTCTGGCAGCAGGTATCGTTGATGATTTTGAACAGGCGGGACTAAAGGCTTTTGGTCCGAGTCGTCTAGCCGCGGAGCTAGAGTGGTCAAAAGACTTTGCTAAGCAAATCATGGTCAAATACGGCATTCCAACAGCAGCCTTTGGCACATTTTCCAACTTCGAAGAAGCCAAAGCTTACATCGAAGAGCAGGGGGCCCCAATCGTGGTCAAGGCGGACGGCTTGGCACTGGGCAAGGGCGTGGTCGTGGCGGAAACCGTCGAGCAGGCGGTCGAAGCGGCACGGGAGATGCTCTTGGACAACAAGTTCGGCGACTCGGGTGGCCGCGTGGTCATCGAGGAGTTCTTGGCGGGCGAGGAGTTTTCCCTCTTTGCCCTGGTCAACGGTGACCAGTTCTATATCCTGCCGACAGCCCAGGACCACAAGCGTGCCTTTGACGGCGACCAGGGGCCCAACACAGGCGGTATGGGGGCTTACGCTCCTGTTCCCCACCTGCCTCAAAGCGTGGTGGACACAGCAGTTGACACCATTATCAAGCCCATTCTGGAGGGCATGATTGCGGAAGGGCGGTCTTATCTGGGCGTGCTCTATGCTGGCTTGATTCTGACCGACCAAGGTCCTAAGGTCATCGAGTTCAACGCCCGTTTTGGCGATCCAGAGACCCAGATTATCCTGCCTCGCCTGACTTCTGACTTTGCTCAGAACATCGACGACATCCTCCACAAACGCCCGACCCAGCTGACTTGGCTGGAAAAAGGCGTGACGCTGGGCGTTGTCGTGGCTTCAAACGGCTATCCTCTGGACTACGAAAAAGGCGTAGAGTTGCCAGCAAAGACCGAGGGCGACATCACGACCTACTATGCAGGGGCTCGTTTTGCGGAAAATAGCAGAGCACTGCTGTCAAACGGCGGTCGGGTTTATATGCTAGTCACCACAGCAGACACCGTCCAAGAAGCCCAAGAAAAAATTTACTCGGAGCTGAAAAATCAGGATACAACAGGCCTCTTTTATCGGACAGATATTGGAAGTAAGGCCGTGAAATAAGGGATAAAGAAAAGGAAGTACAAGCATGAACATTCCAATTTCCATCATCATGGGCTCTAGTTCCGACTGGAAAACCATGAAAAAAGCAGCCGATGTGCTGGACAAATTTGGCGTAGCCTATGAAAAGAAAGTGGTCTCTGCCCACCGCACCCCAGACCTCATGTTCCGTCACGCCGAGGAAGCTCGCGGCCGTGGCATCAAGGTCATCATCGCAGGAGCGGGTGGTGCGGCTCATTTGCCAGGTATGGTGGCAGCCAAAACCACCCTGCCTGTCATTGGTGTCCCTGTCCAATCCCGTGCCCTCAGCGGTGTGGATTCGCTCTATTCTATCGTGCAGATGCCGGGCGGTGTGCCTGTTGCGACTATGGCGATTGGCGAAGCAGGTGCCACCAACGCAGCCTTGACAGCTCTTCGTATTCTCTCCATTGAAGACCAAACCATTGCGGCTCAGCTGGCAGACTTTGCCAAGGAACAGGAAAAAATTGTGGAGGCGATGACAGATGACCTCATCTAAAACAATCGGAATTATCGGCGGCGGTCAGCTGGGTCAGATGATGGCTATTTCTGCTATTTACATGGGCCATAAGGTGATCACGCTGGATCCTGCGGCGGACTGCCCAGCCTCCAAGGTCAGCGAGGTCATCGTCGCTCCCTATCACGATGTGGCGGCCCTCAAACAGCTGGCGGAGCGGTGCCATGTCCTGACCTACGAGTTTGAAAATGTCGATGCCGACGGACTGGACGCGGTCATCAAGGAGGGCCAGCTCCCTCAGGGGACAGACCTCCTCCGCATTTCCCAGAACCGCATTTTTGAGAAGGATTTTTTGGCAAAAAAAGCTGGCGTGCAAGTCGCCCCCTACAAAGTCATCACCTCTAGCCTAGACCTAGAAGGACTGGACCTCAGCAAAAACTACGTTTTGAAGACAGCCACTGGGGGCTATGATGGACATGGTCAGAAGGTTATTCGAGAAGAGGCGGACTTGGCAGAGGCTAGTCAGCTAGCAAATACTGCCGAGTGTGTATTGGAAGAGTTTGTGAATTTCGACCTGGAAATCTCCGTCCTTGTGTCTGGCAATGGCTCCGACTATACCGTCTTTCCTGTACAGGAAAATATCCACCGCAATAATATTCTTTACAAAACCATCGTGCCTGCCCGTATTTCAGACGAACTAGCTGAAAAAGCCAAAACCATGGCCCTGCAAATCGCAGACAAGCTCCATTTAGCAGGCACCCTCTGCGTTGAAATGTTTGTGGCAGGGCAGGACATTCTGGTCAACGAAATTGCTCCTCGCCCTCATAATTCAGGGCATTATTCGATTGAGGCCTGTGATTTTTCACAGTTTGATACCCATATCCGAGGCATTCTCGGTCAGCCTCTGCCCCCTATCCGCCTGCTTTCACCAGCCGTTATGATTAACGTCCTCGGACAAGATATGGAAGCAGTCCAAACCTTTCTTCAAGAAAATCCTACCGCCCATCCCCACTTTTATGGTAAACTAGAAGCAAAGCACAATCGCAAAATGGGACATGTGACAGTGTTGGGGGAAGATCTGGATAATTATAAAGGAGTTCTAAAATGGAATTAAGAGAGTTTAAACATTGGCTAATAGATAATGGTTTTGAAGAAAATGAATTATATTCGGAGTCAATCAAATGCTACCAAGTAGAAGCTTACAGAGCAGCATATATCTTTTCCTACCTTGCAAATCATAAGTATATTAGTGAGGTGATAATTAAGTATAGAGGTGTACCAAAAAGCTTCGAAAGAAATTGTCCGGACGAAGACGTACGTAGTACAAATTGGCAAAAAAAAGTTAGTCTCTTAAAGAACGAGGATTCGTGGGAAGAGGAAGTAAATAATTTAATAAATGCCGATATTAATGGAAAAGCAGGAAATATTTTTGCTTTACACGATAATATTAGAAGATATTTTCCAGAAATGAGAAACCTGCGTAACATTGCTGCTCATGCTAAAGAAAGACGAATTACTGAATCTACTGTACAAGAGTTATGGAATAATATTGTATATTTGTATCCTAACTTTGTTATTAATGGTTCAAAAGACGACTGGTTAGATGAGTTCAACCAACTTGTACAGTATTCAAACTATGATAGTGAGCTATTAGAGAATAAGATAGATTCTTTTAAGGATTTTTTGGTTGAAAATCAACTTTCTATAATTAAGGTAATAATAAAAAAATATTTGATTGATATAGATTGGAACGAAAAAATATCTAAAATTGTCCTAGATTTTTTACATAAAACTGTAATTGATTTGAAAGGTCCGACTGAAGAGAAGTTATTGTTTTCACCTATAGAAGAGGTATATTTGCTTATTTCTGTTGATGGATATTCCTCAGTTTGTAGAGGTCTTGATTTATTTTCTCAATTTGAAAAATTAATAAAAGATTATTCATTTAGGTATTTTTGTGATAAATTTCCAGAAAATTTCTGGAAGTTAATTGATAGTTTTTCAAGGGAAATAAAGGAAGATAAACTATTGGCTATTGTTTTCAATTTTCTAAAGAGCAATGACTCAGTACTTTTCCCAGTTGACTATAAAAATCATAAAATATTATCTGAAAATGAAACGTTTTTGAATAAAGTATTGGAGAAAATTGAACATCTCTATTATTATACTATGTACCATACAGGCCAGAAACGTCATAATACATTGACATTTGATTACTCAAGAATTAAATCCTACAACGCCCATATTAACTATGTTTTTTATAGAGTATCAGAAAACTATTTACTAGCAGAAAGTAATGATAGAGTTAAAGAATTTATAAGTAGATGTAGTAAATTAATAAAATCAGACTATAGTGGAGACGCATGGCATAGTGAAAAAGACATGCAAGAATATATCAATCAAATCAATCAACGATATGGGGATGTTTTGAGAATAGGAGAAGAGACAAAATGATCAATCGTTATTCCCGTCCAGAGATGGCGGCTATTTGGAGTGAAGAAAACAAGTACAAGGCTTGGTTAGAGGTGGAAATCCTCGCTGATGAGGCTTGGGCTGAGTTGGGTGAAATTCCCAAGGAAGATGTGGCCTTAATTCGTGAGAAGGCGACTTTTGACATCGACCGCATTTTAGAGATTGAAGAGGAAACCCGTCACGATGTGGTGGCTTTCACCCGTGCGGTTTCGGAAAGCCTCGGTGAGGAACGCAAGTGGGTCCACTACGGTCTGACATCGACCGACGTGGTGGATACGGCTTACGGTTACCTCTACAAGCAGGCCAACGATATCATCCGTCGTGACCTTGAAAACTTTACCAATATCATCGCTGACAAGGCTCATGAGCACAAGTACACCATCATGATGGGGCGGACCCACGGTGTCCATGCGGAGCCAACGACCTTTGGTCTAAAACTGGCAACTTGGTATAGCGAAATGAAACGCAACATGGAGCGTTTTGATGTGGCGGCCAAGGGTGTCGAAGCTGGTAAAATTTCAGGTGCGGTTGGAAACTTTGCCAACATTCCTCCATTTGTGGAAGAGTATGTTTGTGGCAAATTGGGTATTCGTCCGCAGGAAATTTCGACTCAGGTCCTTCCTCGTGACCTTCACGCAGAATATTTCTCAGCCCTAGCCTTGATCGCAACGTCTATCGAGCGTATGGCGACAGAAATCCGTGGACTACAAAAATCTGAGCAACGTGAAGTCGAAGAGTATTTCGCCAAGGGCCAAAAAGGCAGCTCTGCTATGCCCCATAAACGCAACCCTATCGGCTCTGAAAACATGACCGGTCTGGCTCGTGTGGTGCGTGGTCACTTGGTGACGGCTTTTGAGAATGTGGCTCTCTGGCATGAACGCGATATTTCCCACTCGTCAGCGGAGCGGATCATTACGCCGGATACGACCATTCTTATCAACTATATGCTCAATCGTTTTGGCAATATCGTCAAGAACTTGACGGTCTTCCCTGAAAATATGAAACGCAATATGGAGTCAACTTTTGGCTTGATTTACAGCCAGCGTGTCATGCTCAGCTTGATTGAAAAAGGTATGACCCGTGAGGAAGCCTATGACTTGGTGCAACCAAAAACCGCACATTCTTGGGACAATCAGGTGGACTTCAAGCCCCTTCTTGAAGCGGATGAGCGTGTGACAGCTAAACTCAGCCAGGAAGAAATCGATGAACTCTTCAACCCAGACTACTATGCTAAGCGGGTGGATGACATCTTTGAACGACTTGGATTATAAAAAATCAAAATTCTTTGGATTTTCCAGAGAATTTTTTTGTTTACTTACGAATAAATAGGTGAAGGGGGAAGCAAGCTCACAACTTATTCAAAAAAAGTATCGTCATTTAGTTTTTCTTTTATTACTTCGTTAACTCGCCTTGCCTAACTCTAGTTATGCCTGCGGCTCGTTGCCTAGTACTAAAAGTAAACTAAAAGACTATAAAAAATTTTTTCAAAAAAAGAAAACGATTTACGAATAAGTAAGTGAGAGGGAAAATTCCCCTCAAGGAGATACACACTTGAAAAAAATAAATCATTTTCCAAATGATTTACGAATAAACAAGTGTAGGAAAAATGAAAGGAGAAGAAAGATGAAAAAGAAGTTCAAGATTGTAAACAAACGTACAACGATTGACCTCGGGATTATTAAGTATAGCTACCGTCGTGGTCGCCATACTTTGTAAACAGGGTAATAAATTATATTTTTTGTAAATTTTTAAAGTAAAAGGAGTAAAAAATGAAAAAAACATTCAAAAAATCAAGTAAACGTGCAACAATTCGTCTAGGAAACCTTACTATCAGCTACCGTTACCCACGCTTTACTTTGTAAGAGGAGGAGATAAAAATGGGAAAATTCTTTAAGAAAAATAAACGTATCACTATTGATCTAGGTATTATTAAATATACTTATCGTCGCGGTCGTCACACTTTGTAAACAGAGTAATAAATTATATTTTTGTAAATTTTTAAAGTAAAAGGAGTAAAAAATGAAAAAAACATTCAAAAAATCAAGCAAACGTGCAACAATTCGTCTAGGAAACCTTACTATCAGCTACCGTTACCCACGCTTTACTTTGTAAGAGGAGGAGATAGAAATGGGAAAATTCTTTAAGAAAAATCAGCGCATCACTATTGATCTAGGTATTATTAAATATACTTATCGTCGCGGTCGTCACACTTTGTAAAGAAACTTATTGATAGCTAATATTGTTTAGCTATCAATAAGATGGGTATTATGGGTTAATGCCTATCTTATTGATAAAAAGGGGAAATATGAATATGTTTAGGTCAATTTTTAAATCAGTTATTTATAGAAGAGATGTTATTTTATTCTATGCCTTCACTGCTTTACCAATCTTAGTTCCGATATTATCCAAATTTTTGGTAGGCGTAAAGGCTGAATATACGGATAATTTTTTAGATTTTCTAGGAGCAGCATTGTCAACACAGGATGGGATAGTGTTACCAACATTGTTGTTATCCTTGATAATTTCCGCAGTTTTTAGGGATGAGATTGATAGTGGCATTCTATTTTTATACAAAGATTTGAATAGAACCCGACTTTTTAATGCAAAAATCATTAGTTTAGTGGTGATGTATGCCTCTTATGTCCTTCTAACAGTGCTGACAAGTGCAATTGCCTATTTTGGCTTCTTGAATGCTTCTGGAAAAGTAGTATCGAATGATTGGAGTAATGTACAGTCCACTTTGCTATCTATTTTTGCAACTATCTCCATCAATATTATCTGTATTTTATTGGTTGCCATGGTTTCTATTAAAGCCAAATCCTTACAGGCAGTTCTAGCAGGAGTTTTTTGGTCGCTATTTACAACAACTGCACCATTTCTGATTGGAGTTCGTTATGTCGTACCAAATGGCTATGCTCAGATGAGTTTTAATCAGCCACTGCTTGCATGGCCCTTGGTAGTAGCTATAACGACATTTTATATTGTTGCTACCTATCTTAAAGGTCGTTCGAACTTTGAAAAGTTGGAATTTTAGAGGTATGTTATGGTAATTCGTTATATGAGGCCAGTTGCCTTATCCATTGCTTTGATTATTTTAGCATCAATTTCTTATCTTCTGGCAACATCTTTGGTTTTATTTAGCTCCAGTCAATTTTTACAGCTAGCCTACCTATTTTCTATTATGGTTGGAATGCCAGTAGGGTTTATTCTACTTCCATCCTGGCTTACAAAACGCTATCAGTTCTATAAAGAAACGGCGGATATAAAGTTTAGTTGGAAAGAATTTCTTCTTGTTGCCATTGCTATCTTTTTCATCAATTCTTTGTTTATTCAAAGTGAAGAATATGTGAATCAATTTATTATTGCGACTTGTGAAGAATTCTTGTTCCGTTATCTTATCTATCGTATTCTAAAAAGTGAATATCCTACTTGGCTAGCTATGTTGGTCACTTCTCTCTTGTTTGGAGTTTTGTTGCATATGAATTATCCCTTGCTGGATAATCTATTAATCCGAACTCCACTAGGTTTATTGTTTTCTCTGTTAGCTACTCGTTTTGGTTTGCAGTATGCTATCGGAGGACATTGGTTATACAATCTGTTGGTTTCGAGATTTCCATTTTAATTGTGAGGGTTATGATGATAGTTATTCTACTATTGAGTTTATTTTATATTTGTTTGACAGTTGTTAGTTCGCAACTACTGTTAAGTCTTTCGGTTCCTATTTTGCTATTGTTGACCTATTTGCTACCACCTATTGTCAATTCTATCTGTCTAGGATTGCAAAAGGATAATTCTTGGAAAGCATGGTCAGCGGGCATTTTTCCAACAATGTCAATGATATTTTATGCCGCTTTTGCCTACATTACGAGTAGCAATGGTCAGTGGGAGCAGTTTGCTCAACTGCATACAGTTTCAGATGATGTCATGAGTGTTGAACTGGCCGGCGAATTACTGGTTCCATCACAAATGTTATTTATTGCTGTAGTGTATTATGGTGTAGCTATTGCTACATACTTTATCCAACAAACAAGTCGTCAGAAAGAAAAAGGAGTTACTTATGCTTAAAATCAATCATTTATCAAAACAGTTTGCAGGAAACGAATTTTACTCACTAAAAGATGTGAATTTGGAGATTAACAAGGGCGAGATAGTTGGTCTGATTGGGAAAAACGGAGCTGGAAAATCCACGCTCATGAAACTAATGGCTAAGTCCCTAAAACCAAGTTCGGGAACCATTACTTATAAGGGTACGGATATTTTTAGCCAGGATAATTTGTTAGCAGACTTTGGAATTATGATTGATCCCGTCTTCTATCCAGAAATGACTGTTATGGACAATCTCAAGTTTTATTTGGACCTGCATGGGAAAAAAGACCTCTATCCAAATATTGAGAAGACTTTGAAATTGGTAGAATTATGGGAAGCTCGCAATCGGAAACCCAAGGGATTCTCGTTTGGTATGAAACAACGGACAGCTTTGGCGATTGCCTTGGTTGCGGAGCCCGATTTCCTGATCTTAGATGAGCCTTTTGTGGGCTTGGACCCGATTGGTGTTCAGAAATTGATTGATATCTTGAAGCAGTGGTCTAGTGAGCGACAAATTTCCATGCTGATTTCGAGTCACCAACTAGGTGAGCTAGAGGCCTTGTGCAGCCGCTATGTCTATATCGAATCGGGAGAATTGGCAGAGGCTTTTGAAGGCAAATCTCATCCAAGTGTGCTCGTGCAGTTGGACACGACTAAAAACTTAGATTCTGTGAAGGACTTGCTCAATGACCATGTAGTGCTAGAGGGGGAAGTGTTAGAGATTTCCACTGCTACACCTACAAGTGAGCTCAATCAGATTTTTGGTGTGCTGGCTCGTCAAGAATTGATTGTGAAATTAGAAGTGAAAGAGAATCACTTGAAAGAAATCTTTACGAAAGGGTAGTGAGTATGAAACAGATTTTTCCAGCTGTCTTTAGAACGATTTGGAAGCGAAAGGAGACGCAGATTTATCTCCTGTTCACTTTGTTTCCTTTTATCTATCTAGTCACTTCATTTATTGAAGGGTCGAATTTTATGCAGATTCATGCTGGTGAGGGCTATAAAGTCAGCCTTGTTGCCTTTACGAATATGATGGTGAGCTCAGCAGATAGTTTCATTCTTCCTAGTTTGACCCTGTATTTCTTGGCTATATCTGTCTTTAGGAAAGAAGTAGATGAACATACCATGTTTTTGTATCGGGATCTTGGGCGGAAGCAGATTTTCTGGTCTAAATATCTTGGTCTACTAGCAACAATCGTCATTTTCTATGGTTTCTTCTTTGTAACCTCTGCATTTGTACATTATGTTCGGGTAATCCATCTGCCTTTTGGTAGTCCAGCTGTTTTTGATGTTAGCTTAGCAGAGAGCCTGGGTAATGTATTTGGTATTGTTGCCTATCTATTGAAAGATATTCTCTCAGTTAGTTTGGCAACTGCTCTTTGCCTATATTTGAAAAACATTACCACAATGATTATAGGATTTTTGGTAACGATTACGATGATGATTTTAGCAGTTATTGGCGGTCCAATCGCTATGCTTTTTCCAACTAGTTATGTAGCTTTGGCCAACGAAGGTCTTACAGGAGCGGGGCTGGCTTACTTGGGCGCTATTGGTGTAACGCTTGTTTACGTACTCGTATTTACTAAAATTGCTGCGAAAAAATTCAAGAATTTGGAGTTCTAGTTATGAATAAAAGACTCGTCGGAGTGTTGTTGAAGTCGCTCAATAAAACGATGTTCTTGTTTGGGATAGTTCTGAGTGCACTTGGGGTTGGAATGGGTTTGTTCCTGCCCCAGTTTATTGGTAGGTTGCTAGATCAAACCTATTTGAGCAATCTATTAACACGGCCAGAATTGCTGGCAGGTTTCATCCTTTTCTTTGTATCGGTCTATGCAGTACAGGCTCTATCTAATTATTTCATAGGGCGTAGTGGTAGTAATGCACTCAAACGGTTGCAACAATATATTTATGAATCCTTGTTGACTACATCTGTAAAGGACTTGGATCAGTACCAATCAGGCGATCTTGCTAGTCGTTTGACCAATGATATGTCGGTTGTTCTGAACTTCATCACCGTTATTCTTCCAAATTTCTTGATGAATGGTTTGATGGTTATGGGGTCAATTTATTTTCTGTGGACCATCAGTCCGTGGCTCACGGGTCTTAGTCTCTTCTTGCTTCCTATGTTGTCAATGGTTATGATTCCAATGAATCAGCGGTTGGAGGGTTACTACTCTGCTTATCAAGAGGGATTAGGGCAGGTTTCTAGTAGAATTAGTCATAAATTTACAACGATTCGTTTGATGAAGGCATTTCAGGGAGAAAAGCATGAACAGCGAGAGATGGGCAAGTCTTTTCAGTATCTGTCACAAACCTTTGAGAAAATGATTAGACTGTCAGCGGTCCAACATACCTTGGTTAGTAGCTTGATGACGGGATTTATTATCCTGATGTTGCTTATAGCGGGGATAGAAGTAACCAAGGGAGTGATGACCATGGCTACCTTGACTACCTTTGTATTGTACATGATGCAATTGATTGATCCAGTAACAGATATTGCTACTTCCCTAAATGAACTGACGGAGTTTCATGCAGTGTCTAAACGTTTGGTAGAATTGCTGGAACTGAATAAGGAAGAACAGGAAGATACAGAGTTGGTTGATGCTGCTAGTATCCAGTTGGAAAATGTTCGGTTCTCCTATCATACAGATCCGGTTTTGAATGGAGTATCGGTTAGAATTCCTGAAGGAGCTCACGTGGCGATTGTTGGGCCAAGCGGAGCCGGAAAGTCAACGATTTTTTCTTTGCTGATGAAATATTATCAAGACTATCAAGGAGAGATTCGGATTGGTCAACAATGCTTAAGTGATATTTCAACAAAGGAGATGAGAAGGTTGATTTCCTTCATACCTCAAGATAATACTCTCTTCCATGGGACGATTAGAGAAAATCTATTGTATGGAAAGAACGAGTCTGTGTCTGAAGAGCGTATTGCTTATATTCTCAAGGAGTTGGGATTGTCTTCTTTAGTAGCTGAGTTGGAAGATGGTTTAGATACTCGGATTTCAGAAAATGGGACAGGTTTGTCGGAAGGCCAAAAACAACGGTTCAGCATTGCGAGAGCCTTACTGCTAGAACATCCGATTTATTTGCTAGATGAGGCGACAGCAAGTTTAGATACTGTCACGGAACGCGTCATTAGTAAAGCGATTGACCGGTTAACAGCTGGCAAAACAAGGCTAACCATTGCTCACCGTTTGCATACGGTGCGTGAAGCAGATGCTATTCTGGTCTTAGATAAAAACGGACAAGTGGCTGACTACGGTCATCACCAGCAGTTAGTGATACGAAGTCATTTGTATAATGATTTTCTAAAAAACTTACCAAATGCAAGTTAGTAAGGCAGGGGTCGATAGCTCCTGTTCTTATTTTTTTATACTCTTCGAAAATCAAACTCAGCCGTTGTTGACTTGATTTGATGACTGAAAAGCTCCTGAGGAGGTTTTCAGCCTGTTCCCTTGAAATATAAAAGGAACAGAGTTCTATCTGCATAAGTAGAAACGAACTACGTTCGCTCTATCTCCAACCTCCAAAGGTTTCCCAAACCTTTGGAGCTAGCCTGATTTTGATTTTCATTGAGTATTATTTAATTTTTCAAAAAAACTTGACTCATCCCTAGGGGAATAGTGTATGCTAGGATTATCAAAACAGATGGAGGTTGCTTATGCAGGTCAAAGATGTGGAGAAGTTGACAGGCTTGTCAACTAAGGCGATACGGTTGTATGAGGAAAAGGGCTTGATTGAAGTGGCGAGAAATCCACTCAACGATTACCGTGATTATTCAGAGGAAAATGTGCGGCAGCTCCGCTTGATTAAGTTGCTCCGCTATTTTGAATGTTCTCTAGTAGAGATTAAGGAGCTACTGTCTTTTTCAGAGGAGGATTTGCGGTCAGCCTTGCATGAGAAAAAGCAGGGAATTAACCAGCAAGCAGAAGAATTGGCAGACAAGGTTGATTTACTGACTCAAGTGGTCAGGGATTTGGGTAAGAAAGAGGATTGGTTGGAAGAAGCACAGGAATCCATTGTTTTTGTGGAAAGCGGTGAATTTCAAGACTTCAAACAAGATTTAGAAGATGCCTTGCTACCAAGTATTTGGATGACTCTCTTACAGACTTTGATGGTATCAGGTCCCATCCTCTGGCTGTTTACCCGCATCCAACAAGGTCGGCAGGAAAACCTTTTCTTATTGGCAGTGGTTTCCCTACTAGCAACTGCTTGGATAACGCTCCTCTGGCGAGACTACCTCGTAACCTGGTGGAAACATCGAGACAAGATTCGCCAGAAAAACCGCAGTCAGGCCTGGTGGATTCCGATAGGTCTCATCTCCCTTGTAGGTGGGATTGCCTACTTTGTCCTTGTCGGCTGGTTGACCGAAAGATTTTTCCTACCAAGCGATTGGCTCTTCTATGAGTATTCGACTGGTCTGGGCGAGGTTGCTATATTTTTTATCATGGCTTTTCTCATTTTTCTTTTGGGAAAACTGGCGAGGCTGGTGAAGTTATCTTGGAAATACGGCTTGGGTCTGGCAGGTAGCTGTGTCTTGTTAACCGCTCTGCTGATTTCTACCACAACAGCAGTGACCAAAGACCAGATTATCGACATCAATCTGCTGGCTCCGTCCAAGGAATATCTTTACAGCGATGTCAAGTCTGTCTGGACAGGCTTTGGGACCAAGCTAGTGACAGTGAACAGGTCTGAAAGGCAAGGGGAATTTAGCTATCGAATTCAACTGGATGGGAAAAAGATTGTGTTTATGCAACCAACTGTTAATCAGAACTTGATCCCTGACGATACCTATATCGAACTAGAGGAGTTTGATCGGCGACTGATGAATTTGGGCATTCCCAAAGAAAGTTCGACAGAGGACAGTCAGTATAATGAGTTAGATCCGCACTATCTAGAGCGATTTTTGCGAATAGTGGAAAATAAATAAAATGAATTCTGTTTTAGTTTCCCTTAAGCTTGGCGAGTTATACTATATCCAAGCTAGAAATAGCGAAATTTCTTTTCACCTAAAGGTGTCCCTAGCTCTAAGTCGCAAGCGACAAGAGCTAGGTATCATATAATCTCCTGAGAATACTGGACTCTCTGAGTCTAGTATTTTCATTTTGTGCTATAATGGTTTCATGACAAATCGAATTTTAGATATGGAACAAATGCAGGACGAGGAGTATGTTGAGCGTACCCTGCGTCCGCAGAAATTAAATGAATACATCGGTCAGGACAAGGTTAAGGACCAGCTGAAAATCTTTATCGAGGCAGCCAAGCTCCGTGATGAAGCCTTGGACCATACGCTTCTGTTTGGCCCTCCGGGTCTGGGGAAGACCACCATGGCCTTTGTCATTGCTAACGAATTGGGGGTCAACATTAAGCAGACCAGCGGGCCTGTCATTGAAAAGGCAGGCGATTTGGTGGCCCTTCTCAACGACTTGGAGCCTGGCGACGTCCTCTTTATCGATGAAATCCACCGTATGCCCATGGCGGTCGAGGAAATTCTCTACTCTGCTATGGAAGATTTCTACATCGACATTATGATTGGGGCTGGGGAGGCCAGCCGGTCCGTGCATTTGGAGTTGCCACCTTTTACCCTGATTGGAGCAACCACTCGTGCGGGTATGCTGTCCAATCCTCTGAGGGCCCGTTTTGGGATTACCGGTCACATGCAATACTACGAACTGGCTGATTTGACGGAGATTGTCGAGCGGACGGCGGATATCTTTGATATGGAGATTACTCATGAAGCCGCTATCGAGCTGGCTCGTCGGTCTCGTGGAACTCCCCGTATCGCCAACCGCCTGCTCAAGCGGGTGCGGGATTTTGCACAGATTATGGGCGACGGTCTGATTGATGACACCATTACGGATAAGGCCTTGACTATGCTGGATGTGGACCGCGAGGGGCTGGACTACGTGGACCAGAAGATTCTCCGCACCATGATTGAGATGTACGGTGGCGGTCCTGTTGGTCTTAACACCCTGTCGGTCAATATTGCCGAGGAGCGTGAAACGGTGGAAGATATGTACGAGCCTTACCTGATTCAGCAGGGCTTCCTTATGCGGACACGGACGGGGCGGGTTGCAACAGCCAAGGCCTACGAGCACTTGGGTTATCCCTATACGGAAAAATAATGGCAGAGCAGATGAGATGAGTAACAAACTTATTGCGATTACAAATCAATTTAGGAATGGAGATAAGATGACACCGACATTTATTTGGGATTTGGATGGAACACTCTTGGATTCCTATGAAGCGATTTTGGCTGGTATACAGGAAACCTATGAGCAGTTTGGCCTTCCTTTTGACCGTGAAGAAGTAAGAAATTTCATTCTTCGTTATTCTGTCAAGGATTTGCTGGTGCGTGATGCGGATAAGTACGATCTGGATAGCGATGAACTTAATCGTGTGCGTGCGACTTCCTTGAAGGAGAAAAATATGCAGATTCCTTTGATGGCTGGTGCGCGTGAAATTCTGGACTGGACTGCAGAGAAAGGAATTCAAAATTTCGTTTATACACACAAAAGTGACAATGCTTTTCAGGTTTTGGAGGATTTGGGTGTCCGTCACCATTTCACAGAAATCTTGACAAGCGATTCTGGTTTTGCCCGCAAACCAAGTCCAGAAGCTCTGCTATTTCTCATCGAAAAATACGGACTGAACAAAGAAAATACCTACTATATCGGTGACCGTTTGCTCGATGTAGAAACAGCTATCAACGCAGGGATTCAAAGCATCAACCTGCAAATTGATGGTGTGGAGCAGAATTGGAAGATTGTTTCTTTATTGGACATAAAACAAATGTTAACTGATGAATACAAATAAAAACAAACGTAAAACCGTTTGTTCAGATTGCAGACAAACATCGTTTTGGTGTTTGTCTTTTTTACTGTTTTTAGAGAAAAATGGCTGTTTTAATGCTGAAACCACCCCATCTGGACAAAATAAAAAGGCCTTCTTGCCATCCTTTTAGCTAGTTTTTTGAGATTTAAGCACGCCAAAGTCAGTCCAATCTTATCCTCCATTTTGGACTTGCCTTTTTCCCTCGTGTAGCGCAGATTATGGTATTCCTTGGCTGTGCCAAATAGCCGTTCAATCGTCTCTTTCCGATGTTGATAGAGTTCCTTCATCCCTCTTTGATGACGAATATCCTCGCACTGTTCCAAATACTCCTTCCAAATATGCCGCGTGACAACTTTTTGATGGTTCTTACTGGTCGTACATACTGATAATAGGGGACAGTTGGCACAAATTGCAGGATCACTTTTGTATTCTCGGTAGCCTTCTCGGGTAGTCGTGCGATAGGTCAAAGCCTGATGTTCAGGACACAGGATACAATCGAAGTGTTCGTCATAGACAAAATCTTTAGGACGAAGTTGTCCCTTCTTCCCACGGGGACGGGTGTAGGGAAGGACAGGAGTGATTTCCTTATCAAGCAAAAACTTGGCAATACTGGGAGTTTTATAGCCTGAATCCGCAATGATATACTCTGGTTTCAAGGGTTCAAGCTTGGCAAAAAGTGCAGGAAAAGCCTGGCTGTCATGGATATTGCCAGCCTCAACACTATAAGCAAGTGCCCAGCCATACTTATCACAGGCAACTTGGGCAGAATAAGCGAAAACTTCCTTATGATCACCTTTATGGAACCAGCCACTCTCAGGGTCGGTAGTGGATAGTTTCTGGTTTTTAACCTCTCTTTTTTCGACGGGCTTTAGTGGCTTTTTTCCGTGCTTTACCCGATCTTGATTAATTTCGATTTCCAGCTGTTCACTCATGAATTTAGCCTGCTTTTCCACCTCTTGGTTGATAAACTTACGATTATTGGCCGCAGCTTTAATATGAGTTCCGTCTATGAAAATCTCCGTCGGGTCAATTAGGCCTGCATTGATACACAGCCCAAGAATATGTGTGAAAATGGACTCAATCAACCCTTTCTCTTGAAAGCGACGGGAATAATTTTTGCCGTATGTCGTGAAGTGAGGCACCTTGTCATCTAGGGTTAAACCAAGAAACCAGCGATAGGCAGTATTCACTTCAATATCCTTGATGGTCTGACGCATGGAACGAATACCATAAAAGCACTGAATCAGAGGAATTTTAACTAACATGACAGGGTCAAGACTAGGACGACCATTATCAGGCGAATAGGTATCTTCTACTAGGTCATAAATGAAGTCGAAGTCAATCACAACTTCCACTTGGCGCAGGAAATGATCTGCAGGCACAAGCTGGTCAAGGGTATAGAAACCGTACTGATTGCGGTTATAGTCAGGTTTTTCTTTGTGTAGCATAGGAGAACCTCATAAGTTCTTTTTCTTATATTATACTCCTAAATACGAAGAAAAGCCCTTAGAAAATCAATTCTAAGGACTTTGTCTTCAGTCTGAACAAACGTAAAACCGTTTGTTTTTTATTTAAAAACAGAAAAAGTATGGAAATTGAGTGGTAATTTTGCTATAATATACAAAAGAATATTCGGAGGTATTTTATGAACGATAAGGAATTTGGACAACGTGTACGTCAACTTCGAGAAACCGCTAGTCTGACACGTGAACAGTTTTGCGATGACGAACTTGAACTCTCCGTCCGCCAATTAACCCGTATCGAAGCAGGTACTTCTAAGCCGACTTTTTCAAAAATCCAATATATCGCAACCCGCTTAGGCATGGGGCTCTACGAGCTTATGCCAGATTATGTGTCGCTACCTGAACGATATTCCAAACTGAAGTTTGATGTACTTCGTACACCGACTTATGAAAATGAGGAATTGATGGGAAAACGGGCAGATATGATGACAGAAATCTATGATGATTATTACGACGACTTGCCTGAGGAGGAGAAAATAGCGATTGATGCCATTCAATCCATTATTGATGTATTTGAAACGAAGACAGCAGAATTTGGTCAAGATATTCTAGAAGATTATTTTGAACAAATCCAAAGAAAACCCCAATTTTCAGCCAACGATTTGTTGATAATTCGACTCTATTTAATCAATTTGAGAATGGAAATTAAACAGAGCAGTGATTTTCAGCACTTTTTAGAGTTGGTGGAAAAGTTACCAAGCCAAGTAGAATTGATTGAATCTGGAGAATTATTTATTTTAAGAGATGTGATGCTGACGTCGATAGGGATTCTTGGTGAACATGAAGAATATGGCAAGATACCTCCACTTTTTGATGCTCTAGATAGAATCATGGTTTCAACTCAAGATTTTCAAAAGAAACCCATTCTCAATCTGCTTAAGTGGAAATATGAGTTGTATGTGAACAATGATAGCGAGGAGGCTAGACGGTTTTATGAAGAAGCAGTTATGTTCGCAAAATTAATTGGAGACTCCCATTTAGTAGAAAAGCTAGAATCATCATGGAGAGAAGAGGAAAAGTGACATTTTTGTCCTGTTGAAGAATTGCAAAAAGCATTATACTAAACTCATAAAGATTAAAGGAGATTAGTAATATGTTTAACTTTTTGAATTTTTTTGGTCGTCTTGGTGGTAACTGGGGGAAATGGACTGATGGATAATAGAGTTCCTCAATATATTATCAAAAGCCAACATCCGTTAGGCTTTTTTGTTATACTAGACAGTATGTAGGAGGTGGCTATGTTAGAAAATTGGTTAAACACCAAGCAAGGTCAAGTGTTTCATTATAAGATGGAAAAGATTGAGTATGCCTTAGAACTGCTAGGAAATCCCCAGTTTGCAGTGCCAGTCATTCACGTAGCTGGAACCAACGGCAAGGGGTCGACCATTGCCTTTCTGCGCCAGCTATTTCAGGCACATGGCTTGCGTGTCGGCAGCTTCGTGTCACCTCATATGGTGAGCGTGCACGACAGGATTTGTATTGACAGCCAGCCCATTTCAGACCATGATTTTCAGCACTACTTACAGAAAGTCTATGACTTGGAGCAGGAAGTTGCCACTCGTTATGAGCCTTTTCGCTATTTTGAGGTCATGGTGCTCATTATGTTCCTCTATTTCGAAGCTCAACAACCCGATGTGGCACTAGTAGAGGTGGGCATCGGAGGGCTTTTGGATACGACCAACGTCGTGGCACCAGCTCTAAGCCTTATCACCTCCATCGGCATGGACCATCAGGATTTACTAGGCTCGACTTTAAGGGAAATAGCAGAGCAGAAAGCAGGGATTATCAAGGAAAGCGTGCCTGTCGTCTTAGGACCACTTTCTCCAGAAACCACAGCTATCTGTCGCCAAATTGCCCAAGACAAACAAGCCTCTGTCCACCAATTTGGTCAGGAATTCACCTATAAAGCAGGACAGTTCAGCAATGCGGACATCGACCTGTCAGAATTAGTTCTGGGTCTGGCAGGCCATCATCAAGAAGAGAATGCGGCCGTTGCCTTGCAAACTTTTTTGCTTTATATGGCAAGTAGTCAACAAGCGATTTCTCCTCAGTTGATTCAACAAGCCCTTGCCCAAACCAGCTGGCCTGGTCGTTTGGAATTGGTTGCTCAAGAGCCAAAAATCTATTTGGATGGAGCCCACAATGTTCCTGCCATCGAACGTTTGATTGAGTTTATTCAGGAACAAGAAGAGCCTATCACCATTCTCTTTTCAGCCCTTCGGCGCAAGGATTTTCAAGAAATGCTTGAATTATTGGAAGAAAAATTACCACATACTGCCCTTGTATTAACCAGCTTTGCTTATGATGGTGCCTTGTCTGAGGAAAACCGACAAGGACGAGATTATGTTGAGAACTATCAGCAGTTTATAGAAGACTGGCAATCTAGCAAGCAAGGGATTTTGATTGTCACAGGCTCTCTCTACTTTATCTCAGAAGTTCGTCGGATTTTTAAAAAATGAATATCTTTTTGCGAATAAATAGGTATGACACATGCAGAAACAGTAGCCTTTTTAAAGGAATTTGAAAAAACCAAACGCCATACCTTCCGTCAATTAGAGCAGTTTGCAAAAATTTCCAGAACTCCCGATAGGAAATGACATCGGGAGTGCTTTTTGATATAATAAGGAAAGCAAATCCAAGGAGAAGAAAATGACAGAATTAGATGTAGTTTCGGACGTAGTTACTCATCCTGAGGAAACTTATCGACGTAGTCGTAGAGCATCCCGCAGACAGCAAGTGCAACTGAATGGTGAATTTCATGGAAGAGTATTAAAGACAAAGTATTGGCCAGCTCTTGTTTGGAGCTTAGTTTTAAGTATTTTTAGCGTAGCCAATCCACTGCTAATGCCATTTGCAACCAATATACAAACTCAAAATTTATATGCAGGGATGGCAATGGCAAATGGACAAATCCCTTATGGTGATTTCTTTGGTACAAGCGGGTTATTATTCTACTTACTTGCTTTCTTAGGTCATCGGGGAGGGACTTTCATTATCTTTGGAATCCTCCAGTTTATAGTGTTACTGATAGCGGGAATCTATTTCTATAAGATTGTAGCTTATTTTAGTCAGTCAGAACACCTAGCGACAAGTTCTAGTCATTGGTTCTATGTATTTATTTTTGCACTTGGTTTTGGAGGGATGTATGCAGAAATGTTTGCTCTTCCGTTTCTTTTGACTAGTGTGTGGTTTCTGGTCCGCTATTTTGAAAATGCAGTGCGTGATGAGGCATTTATCCTCTACGGAATCGATGCGGCATTGGTATTTTTAATTTACCCAAAAAGTCTGATCCTTTGGTTAGTTGCGGGTCTAGTTTTATTTATTTTTAATATCCAACACCGCCAAGTTACTCGAGGGATCTATCAATTATTAGCGACCATTTTTGGTTTTCTTCTGATTCTATATGTGGTAGGTTATTATGCTTTTGAGGCGCAGATTCTGGGGACAGCTATTCAACAAACTTTCCTTTATAACTTACAGTTAGACTTTCACCATTCCTATCTATATTTAGACTTGGCGATTGTGTCTGTGTTTTTACTCTTATCTGGATTCTTTAAAAGTTTCATCCAAATGCTGTTTTCTTTCAAACAAGGAAGACATACCTATATCAAAGTTCTCCTATTATTGACTTTCTTAGTTCAATGTGTCTTTATTATTGGGAATGCAAACTTTCAATGGAGCCAACTCATTCTTCTTTTACCGTATGGTTTTGCGATGTCAGTCGTTTACCTGCGTGATGAGGATGTAGAAGATTATCGTGGGTATTTGCGTCGTCAATTCTTTCTTCCGTTAGCTATTTGCTTGGGTATTATCGCTCAACCTGCTTATCTTTATTTGGTACAGGGAGATTTGAGAACTGACCGTGAACAAGTTGCCAATTACATTGGTGAACAAACAAAAGATTCGGATAAGATTTATGTTTGGGATAATAGCGCAAGTATCTATCTTTCAAGTCAACGTTTATCTGCCGCAACGATTACTACAGCAGAACCCTATCTGAATACTGACGACAATAAAAATAGCTTGATGTATGACATCAATAAAAATGAGGCAAAATTTGTAGTCGTCAATAAGACTTTACCAATTCTAGATGAAATCAAGACAAATTTAGAATCACAATACCAGTCTGTTCAGACAACGGATTACTTTACGATTTATCAAAAGAATGAATGATTGCTCAGGCAGTCATTTTTTCTTTAGCCTATCTGGGAAAAGGAGGGAAAGTGGATATGTGGTATAATGGAAAAATAAGCATTCGGGAAAAATTATTAAAGAAATGTAGGAGAAATGATGTCACATATTATTGAACTACCAGAAATACTAGCCAACCAGATTGCGGCTGGTGAGGTCATTGAGCGACCAGCCAGTGTGGTTAAGGAGTTGGTGGAAAATTCCATTGACGCAGGGGCTAGTCAGATTGAAATTAGTGTTGAAGAGGCTGGCCTTAAAATGATTCAAATTACGGATAACGGTGAGGGGATTGCCCCTGATGAAGTAGCGCTTGCCCTCCGCCGTCACGCTACTAGTAAGATAAAAAATCAATCGGATTTGTTTCGTATTCGCACCCTAGGTTTTCGTGGAGAAGCTCTGCCTTCCATTGCTTCTGTCAGTCATATGATCATTGAGACAGCTACGGCAGACTCTGCACACGGACTTCATTTGGAGGCCAAAGGTGGTGTCATCGAGAAAGAGGAGCCAGTTAGTCGTCCAGTTGGCACACAGATTACTGTTTCGGATTTATTTTACAATACCCCTGCTCGTCTCAAATACGTTCGCAGTCAACAGGCTGAATTATCACATATTGTTGATGTTGTAAATCGATTGAGTCTAGCTCATCCGGAAATAGCCTTTGCCTTAGTAAACGAAGGACGAGAATTAATTAGAACTGCAGGGACAGGGAAACTTCGTCAGGCAATTTCAGGGATTTATGGGATTGCTTCTGCCAAAAAAATGGTTGAAATTGAGGCAGAAGATCTGGATTTTCAGATTTCAGGTTACGTTTCCTTGCCAGAGTTGACTCGTGCCAACCGCAACTACATTTCCATTTTCATCAACGGTCGCTATATCAAGAATTTTTTGCTGAATCGAGCGATTTTGGAAGGTTACGGCAGTAAGTTGATGGTTGGACGCTTTCCATTGGCAGTCATTTCTATAGAAATTGACCCCTATCTTGCTGATGTCAATGTGCATCCGACCAAGCAGGAAGTTCGTATCTCCAAGGAAAAAGAACTCATGACCTTGATTCGAGAGGCGATTAGTCAAGCGCTTAAAGAGCAGGACTTGATACCAGATGCTCTTGAGAATTTAGCTCAGTCAAGTACTCGACCAAAAGTAAAAGCAGAGCAAGGCACCTTACCACTCAGAGAGCCAAAAATCTATTATGATACGATTAGGCAAGACTTCTTTTTAAAACCAGATGTTGTCGCTGAGGATGTCAAACCTCTCGAAGAGGATAGGCAAGAGATTGTTGAGTCGCCTGTCGAAAATAAACCTACATCTGTTCAATTTGCAGAACGTCAGTCGGTGGAATCAGAAGATCAGGAGCATCCTAATCTAAGCGCAAAAGAATTGGCAAAACTGGCAGATAAATTAGACCGGGAGGAAACATCGACATTTCCAGAGTTAGAATATTTTGGTCAGATGCACGGGACGTATTTATTTGCACAAGGCAAGACAGGACTTTATATCATTGACCAGCATGCCGCGCAAGAGAGGGTCAAATACGAATACTACCGTGAGAAAATTGGACAGGTTGACAATTCAGCTCAACAGTTATTGGTGCCGTATATTTTTGAATTTCCGCAGAATGATGCCCTTGACCTCGTCCACAAAATGGATGCCCTTCGTCAAGTTGGTGTCAACTTGGAAGAATATGGATCTAATCAATTTATTCTGCGTGAACATCCTATTTGGATGAAGGAAGAGGAGATTGAGTCTGGCATTTATGAGATGTGCGACATGTTGCTCTTGACGGATCAGGTGTCAATCAAGCAGTATCGGGCAGAACTGGCTATCATGATGTCTTGTAAACGGTCGATCAAGGCCAATCATGCTTTGGATGATTATTCGGCGCGTGATTTACTGAGACAATTGTCTTACTGCCAAAATCCCTATAACTGCCCGCACGGTCGTCCAGTCTTAGTACATTTTAGCAAATCGGATATGGAAAAAATGTTCCGTCGCATTCAAGAAAATCACACGAGTTTGCGAGAGTTGGGCAAGTATTAAGGATTTTAACACCCCTGTAAAAGCATTTGGACTAGCTATTTTTACTGCCAGCTTGTAAAGTAAAGGAGGAAACATGACCAATCTTGGACAGCTCATTCACATGGAGCGAACAAAACGACAGGAATCGCAAGAAACCTTGGCAAAAGCAATCGGAGTGTCACGGCAAACAGTCTTGAACTGGGAAAAAGGTCGCACTCTACCAGATAGTGCCAGTTTAGTCAACATTGCCCGCCGTTATCACCTGTCTTTTGACCAGCTAATCGGCCTACAAGTTAAGGAGAAGAAAAGACGAGTTTGGATAAACTACCTCTTTCTCTTAATCCTATTCAGTCTGGGTATCTTTGTTGGTGGTAACGCCACTCTCTTGCTTCCTTTCCTTATCGTTTTTTTCCTCATCGGCTTCCTTATCCAAGAATTCATGTTGACCAAATCTTTATAAAGCGAGGTCATCGTATGGTCCGAAAGGATAGACTATTTATTGCATTTATTGTTCTTGGTGTGCTCAGTCTGCTGGTCAAGCTTCACCGCTATTTAGGATTTAGTTCGACTCATAGTCTTTACTACCAGCTTACTAGTTTTATCTTGCTATTTGCACTTGGTATGTACCACTATAGAGAGTTGCTTTGGACTGATTTTGGAAAAATGTGGAGCTGGAAACTGCTTTATCAATTCCCTTTGTTTTATCTTGCAGACTTTTTGGTCATGTATGGAGGAAGTTTTCTCCAATATTTGCTAATGAAATCATTCCATATCTCAGAAGGTATAGGCAATGTCACAGCAGTTAATAAGATAAACCAAATCGTCCCACTTCCAATCTTTTTGCTGATAGTGGGAATCATCGGTCCAATTGTTGAAGAACTTTTTTATCGAAAATTTTTACAGGATAGTCTGAAAAATGTTTTAAATCCATGGTTTGCTATTGTCTTGCAAGGTCTCATTTTTGGCTTAGGGCATGCTAAATCTCTGGATAGTTCAGAAATTATCAACACGATTCCCCAGATTTGTACGGGTATTTACTTGGGTTATCTCTACCACAGAACAGGGAATCTTTGTTATCCAATGCTCGTTCATTGTGCAGGAAATCTCTCCGTCGGATACTGAAATACGGCTTCGCTATCAATAGCGAGGCTTTTATGATACAATATTAAGAATAAAATTATCATCGATAAGGGAAAAATATGTACGACTATATCAAAGGAATTTTAACGAAAATAACCGCAAAATATATTGTGGTAGAAACGTGTGGAGTAGGCTATATCTTGCAGGTTGCTAATCCCTACGCCTATTCAGGACAAGTTCAGCAAGAAGTGACGGTCTATACTCATCAGGTGATTCGTGAAGATGCTCATTTGCTCTACGGATTTGCTACAGAAAATGAAAAATCCGTCTTTCTGAGTCTGATTTCAGTATCAGGTATTGGTCCAACAACAGCTCTGGCTATTATTGCTGTTGATGATAATGATGGCCTTGTTCATGCTATCGAGCAGAAAAACATTACCTACCTGACCAAGTTTCCGAAGATTGGCAAGAAAACAGCCCAGCAGATGATTTTGGACCTAGAAGGCAAGTTTGTCATGAGTGAAGAAGCAGGCCCTGTCCAACAAGTAGCACCATCCAGTGAAAATATCGCCCTCGAAGAAGCCATGGAAGCCATGGAAGCCCTTGGTTACCGTCCAGCCGAACTCAAGAAAATCAAGAAATTCTTCGACGGCACCAACGACACCGCAGAAAACTACATCAAATCAGCCCTTAAAATGCTGATGAAGTAATAAGATACAAAGGACGTAAAGGATAAAGAGAAAATAGACGGCCGAACAGAAATTTTGCTAGAAATTTCGTTGTGAGACCTCCGCAATGACAACTAGGTAAAAGGCGAGTTTTGACGAAGCCTTTTGCCAGATGTCAACTGCGTTATTCGGTGATATTTAGGATTCAGTTTGACAATTTTGCAAAGTATCGTAGTCGTGTTTCAGTCTGTTTATCCTGATTCGCACTTTAGTTATTCACGAAAAGGAGTTTCTATGTCCCGTTGTGCTTGGGTTAATCTAAATAATCCACTTTATATTGCTTACCATGATGAAGAATGGGGCAAGCCACTTCACGATGAGCAGGCTCTTTTTGAGTTGCTTTGTTTGGAATCCTACCAAGCAGGACTTTCCTGGGAAATTGTTCTCAATAAACGCCAGGCTTTTCGCTCTGCTTTTTTCAACTATGATATTCAAAAGGTTGCGGCCATGACAGATAGCGAGTTAGACGGTCTTCTTGCCAATCCAGACATCATTCGCCATAAGGCAAAGCTGTACGCTACCCGCGCCAATGCTCAGGCCTTTCTTCGAGTACAGGAGGAATTCGGTACGTTTGATACGTATCTTTGGGAATGGGTTAACTTTACATCTATCGACAACCCTGTCAAGTCCTTCCGAGAATTGCCGACCAAGAACGACTTGTCTGAGCGGATTTCAAAAGATTTGAAGAAACGAGGTTTCAAATTTGTAGGGCCTGTCTGTATTTACTCCTATTTGCAGGCAGCAGGTCTGTTGAATGAACATGAAGAAACTTGCGAGATTGGAAAGAAATTGCGAACTAATTAGATGAGCGAGCAATCGCACCCTAGACAGAGGAGGAATATGAAAGCAGAACTAATCGCCGTTGGGACGGAGATTTTGACAGGTCAAATCATTAATACCAATGCTCAGTTCCTTTCGGAGAAATGTGCAGAGCTGGGAATTGATGTTTATTTCCACACAGCTGTTGGAGATAATGAACAGAGGCTTTTGTCTGTACTGGAGATAGCCAGCAAGCGTAGTGAGCTAGTCATTCTCTGTGGAGGATTGGGTCCAACTGAGGATGACTTGACCAAGCAGACCCTGGCGACCTTCTTAGGTAGAAATCTTGTGTTTGATGAGTTGGCTATGGCAAAATTAGACCGTTTCTTTGCCAGTCGCCCAGGTCGTGTCCGTACACCAAATAATGAACGTCAGGCACAGATTGTGGAGGGAAGTCAAGCTTTGCAGAATCCAGCTGGTTTAGCTGTTGGTGGTATGATTGAGCAAGATGGTGTAACCTATATTGTTTTGCCTGGCCCACCAAGTGAGCTCAAGGCCATGTTTTCTGAGAGTCTCTTACCTTTACTGTCCCAATCTCAGCAGCAACTTTATTCGCGTGTCCTACGCTTTTTTGGAATTGGCGAAAGCCAGTTAGTGACTGTTTTGGCGGACTTGATTGACAAGCAGACAGACCCAACTCTTGCTCCTTATGCAAAAGTTGGAGAGGTGACTTTACGCTTGTCCACCAAAGCGACCAGCCAAGAAGAAGCAAATCTACGTTTGAATCAGTTGGAAGAAGAAATCTTACAACATGACAAACTGGCAGACTATTTCTATGCCTACGGAGAGGACAATAGTTTGGTCAAAACGGTAGCGACTCGTTTGGCGGAGAAAAGACAAACCATTGCTATCGTCGAACAGGGGACAGGTGGTCTCTTGCAAGCTGAATTGAGTTTGGCTTTGGCTGACCAGCCTTATTTTAGCGGAGGAAAAGTCATCGGTCAGCTAGGGACAGAATCGGGCAGGCTATCAGAGGAAGCTGACTGCATTCGGCAGGAGCTGCAAGCTGATTTAGGTTTGGCTGTGTCTGTGTTTATCAAACCGGAATCAACAGAGGACAACGTACTTGCAAAAGTATACCTCACTTTGGCTACGACCTCGGGTATTTCCCAAAAAGAGATAGATTTAGGTGGTTATTCGTGGCAATACCTTCGCCAGCTTGCTTGTCTGCAGGCCTGGGATTTTGTACGAAACACTTTGTGAAATAGCAGATATTTGCTATAATAGTTTGACTAAGAAAAGAGGAGAAAATCATTGGCTAAGAAACCAGGAAAAAAATTAGAAGATATTACAAAGAAATTTGGCGATGAGCGTAAAAAAGCGCTGGATGATGCCCTAAAATCAATTGAAAAAGATTTTGGTAAGGGCGCTGTCATGCGTCTTGGTGAGCGTGCTGAACAAAAAGTTCAAGTCATGAGTTCAGGTAGCTTGTCAATCGACATTGCGCTTGGAGCGGGTGGCTATCCGAAAGGTCGTATCATTGAGATTTATGGTCCAGAGAGCTCAGGTAAGACAACTGTTGCCCTTCATGCAGTAGCTCAAGCCCAAAAAGATGGCGGTATTGCTGCCTTTATCGATGCAGAACATGCCTTGGATCCAGCCTATGCAGCAGCTCTTGGTGTCAATATTGATGAGTTACTCTTGTCACAGCCAGACTCAGGGGAACAAGGTCTTGAAATTGCAGGTAAGCTGATCGACTCTGGTGCGGTTGACTTGGTTGTTGTTGACTCGGTTGCAGCCCTTGTACCACGTGCAGAAATCGATGGCGATATTGGTGATAGTCATGTTGGTTTGCAGGCTCGTATGATGAGTCAGGCCATGCGCAAACTCGGAGCATCTATCAACAAAACTAAGACAGTAGCTATTTTCATCAACCAATTACGTGAAAAAGTCGGTGTCATGTTTGGTAACCCCGAAACAACACCTGGTGGTCGTGCGCTTAAATTCTATGCATCTGTCCGTATGGATGTTCGTGGAAATACACAAATCAAAGGAACAGGCGACAAGAAAGACCAAAATGTTGGTAAGGAAACCAAGGTGAAAATCGTGAAGAACAAGGTGGCTCCACCGTTTAAAGAGGTTGTTGTTGAAATCATGTACGGTGAAGGAATTTCTCGCACAGGTGAATTGATTGAGATTGGTAGCAACCTCGGCATCATCCAAAAAGCAGGTGCTTGGTATTCATATAATGGAGAAAAAATTGGCCAAGGTTCTGAAAATGCTAAGAAATTCTTGGCAGATAATCCAGCAATCTTTGATGAAATTGACCGCAAGATTCGTATTCATTATGGATTGATTGAAGGTGAGGAAGCACCAGAAGTCGTGACAGAGGAAGCTCCTGTTGTTGCGGAAGAAATCCAAGATGTTGTTTTGGACTTGGATGGCGGCATCGAATTAGAAGAATAAAAGCGAAAAAGTTTGGGGAGACCAAACTTTTTTCTTACCAAAACCCGAATTTTCCCCAAAAAATTTAAAGTTTTTTTTAAAATAGGTCTACAGACGGATGGAATATGTGGTATAATAGACTATAATATGCTTACTAAGATGTAGCAAAGGAGTGACTACATGATTAAAATTTATACAGTATCTAGTTGTACTTCTTGTAAGAAAGCAAAGAACTGGCTGAATGCCCATCAATTGTCCTATAACGAACATAATCTGGCTAAAGAGGCAATCACCAAGGAAGAAATTTTAAATATTTTAACCAAGACGGAAAATGGTATTGCAAGTATTGTATCGTCAAAAAATCGCTATGCTAAGAGTTTGGATTTTGATATAGAAGATTTAAGTGTCAATGAAGTGATCGACTTGATTGCTTCTAATCCACGTATTTTGAAAAGTCCAATTCTGATTGACGAGAAACGATTGCAGGTTGGATACAAGGAAGATGATATTCGCGCTTTCTTACCGCGAGCGGTTCGAAATGTTGAAAATGCCCAAGCTCGTATGCGAGCAGCCCTATAAAGAGTAGGAAGAACTCTATTAATGGAGTTCTTTTTGCTCTTTCTTTGAGATTATACAGATTATATGCTATAATTAAGAATAAGAGATAATGAAAGAAGGTGTAAGTATGGGATTCACAGAAGAAACAGTTCGTTTTCGTCTGGATGACACAGATAAACAAGAAATCAGCAAGACATTGACTGGTGTTTATCGTTCGCTAGAGGAAAAGGGCTATAATCCGATTAACCAAATCATTGGCTATGTATTAAGTGGGGACCCTGCTTATATTCCTCGCTATAATGATGCCCGCAATCAGCTTCGTAAGCATGAACGAGATGAAATCATTGAAGAATTGGTGCGCTACTATTTGAAAGGGAATGGGATTGACCTCTAATGAGAATAATGGGATTAGACGTCGGTTCTAAGACAGTTGGTGTAGCTATTTCAGACCCCTTAGGATTCACAGCTCAAGGTTTGGAAATCATCCCAATCGATGAAGAAAAGGGCGAATTCGGTCTGGAGCGTTTGACCGAACTTGTAGAACAGTATAAGGTTGATAAATTTGTTGTCGGTTTACCTAAGAACATGAACAATACTAGCGGACCTCGTGTTGAGGCTAGTCAAGCCTATGGAAATTTATTGATTGAGCAATTCAAACTACCGGTTGATTACCAGGATGAACGTTTGACGACCGTTGCGGCAGAACGCATGTTGATTGAGCAAGCGGATATCAGCCGAGGAAAACGCAAGAAAGTTATCGATAAATTAGCAGCTCAGCTGATTTTACAAAATTATTTAGATAGAACATTTTAAAGGAGATTCTAATGGCACATCATCATGACCATGAACACGACCACAACCACGACGAACGTGAATTGATTACTTTGGTAGACGACCAAGGTAACGAAACACTTTTTGAAATCTTATTGACGATTGACGGTCAAGAAGAGTTTGGTAAGAACTATGTTCTCTTGATTCCTGCAAGTGCAGAAGAAGATGAGAACGGAGAAGTTGAAATCCAAGCCTACTCATACATCGAGAATGAGAATGGCACAGAAGGCGATTTGCAACCCATCCCAGAAGACGCAACAGCAGAATGGGATATGATTGAAGAAGTCTTTAACAGCTTTATGGAGGAATAAAAAGGTCCAGTGGACCTTTTTATCATGAGCCTGAAAACAAGAAAGCGAATTGAGGTCCAGTGGACCTTTTTATCATGAGCCTGAAAATCAAAGAGCGAATTGAGGTCAGGTGGAGTGAAGCAGTCTAGGAAGAGACTGTTTAACAGCAAGGCGAGGAATGAATCATAAGCCAGAAAATCAAAAGGGAGGCCAGATGAAAGATAGTTTTACAGAAAGAAGTAAGAAGCTGAGTGAGGAATTAGAGAGGCATATACTGGCTGATAAAAATATTTTGGTCATATTAGATATAATGGATAGACTGAATTTATCAGATTGCTGGCTCTGTGCGGGAACTATCCGTAATTTCATTTGGAATCAATACAGTTTTGATGAAGAAACAGATGTTGATCTTGTGTTTTTTGATGAAAATATTTCTTATGAAGAGACAATGGAAATAGAAAGCGATTTATATCAAAACTATCCAGCCTATCGATGGGAATTAAAAAATCAAGTGTATATGCATATCCATAGTCCGAATACTAAACCGTATCAATCATCAAGGGATGCGATTGAAAAATTTCCAGAAAGATGCACAGCGATAGGTATTTGTCGAACAGAAAGAAATAAATTAGAAATATTTGCTCCTTTTGGATTGGATGACATTTATGCTTACCAAGTACGGGCAACACCACATTTCTTAGCGGATCCTAATCGCATGGAATTGTATCGACAAAGAATTCTTAAGAAACAGTGGAAAAATAGGTGGCTATCGCTAACAGTAAAAGAGACCTAACTCCCACCAAGTAAGTAGGCAAAAAACAGTATTTTTTTTATAAAGTAAAACAATCAACTACGGAAGACTGACTATGTTATGGGATTTGAAACGGTTTGTTTGAAGGTTAGAAACTTAGGTAGGCTATATTGCTACTTCAAAGTTAAATTTAGAAACCATATCGAGGCTATAATTCGTAAACAGGAAAGTCAAAAATGTAAATTTGATCGTCTCCTCCATGAAGATATTCATGGTTTGATTCAATCACCGAGCTTGGGTAATGATGAGTTGCTGATGTTATGGGGTCTCCTGAGAGATTATCGAAAAAAATTAATCAATGACCGACTTGAAAATATGAAAAATTGATAAGCGGACAGAGTTTTACTGGCAGTCAAAAAAATAATTCGAGACTTACAAGGATATTTGAAAAAAGCGTTGATAGTTAACTCAAATAAAAAATAAGTAATGAAGAATCCTGAAATAAAAGTTTTGGGATTTTTTGAATTTTTAAGTAAAAACTCTTGCAATGTACAATATAATTTGATAGAATGTTCTAGTGCCGTAAAAATTACGGCTGTAGCTTTGATGCAAGAGGTTGCGACACGCTCGGTTGCATTGCCACGCAACACGTGTTGGTTTTCTTGTGGAGCTAGCCTATTATGTTAAATAGACGAAAAGGAGAAAAAGATGGCAAACAAAAAAATCCGCATCCGCTTGAAAGCGTACGAACACCGTACACTTGATACAGCAGCTGCAAAAATCGTTGAAACTGCAACACGTACAGGTGCTCAAGTAGCAGGTCCAGTTCCACTTCCAACAGAACGTAGCCTCTACACAATCATCCGTGCGACTCACAAGTACAAAGATTCTCGTGAGCAGTTCGAAATGCGTACACACAAACGTTTGATCGACATCATCAACCCAACTCAAAAAACAGTTGATGCGTTGATGAAATTGGATCTTCCAAGTGGTGTAAACGTAGAAATCAAATTGTAATCAAGTAGCAAGGTAAACTAAAAGTAAGTGTTCATAATTGAACACGGGCTAAACTCCGTGTGAAAAAGATAAAATTGTCTAGGCTCTCGGAGCCGTCGCCGAATTTTCCTATTTTTACGTTGAGTTTGACGCCCTTTGTATCTTGATTTGAGCATGAAAAACGCTCGTTAAAAACTTTTTAAATACAAAATTAAGAAAAGGAATATTTTTCTCATGACAAAAGGAATCTTAGGGAAAAAAGTGGGAATGACTCAAATCTTCACTGAATCTGGTGAATTTATCCCTGTAACTGTCATCGAAGCAACTCCAAACGTTGTTCTTCAAGTGAAAACAGTTGAAACTGACGGTTATGCGGCAGTTCAAGTTGGTTTTGATGACAAACGCGAAGTATTGAGCAACAAACCTGCCAAAGGCCATGTAGCTAAAGCTAACACTGCTCCTAAGCGCTTCATTCGTGAATTCAAAAACATTGAAGGCTTGGAAGTTGGACAAGAAATTACAGTTGAAACTTTTGCAGCTGGTGATGTTGTTGATGTAACTGGTACATCTAAAGGTAAAGGTTTCCAAGGTGTTATCAAACGCCATGGTCAATCACGTGGTCCTATGGCTCACGGTTCTCGTTACCACCGTCGTCCAGGTTCTATGGGTCCTATTGCACCTAGCCGTGTATTCAAAGGTAAAAACCTTGCAGGTCGCATGGGCGGCAACCGTGTAACAATTCAAAACCTTGAGGTTGTACAAGTTGTTCCAGAAAAGAACGTTATCCTTATCAAAGGTAACGTACCAGGTGCTAAGAAATCTCTTATCACTATCAAGTCAGCAGTTAAAGCTGGTAAATAATAAGGAAAGGGGAAATCAGTCGAAATGGCAAACGTAACATTATTTGACCAAACTGGTAAACAAGCTGGTGAAGTAGTTCTTAACGATGCGATCTTTGGTATCGAACCAAACCAAGCAGTTGTATTTGAAGTGATCATCAGCCAACGTGCTAGCCTTCGTCAAGGTACTCACGCAGTTAAAAACCGTTCAGCAGTCTCAGGTGGCGGACGCAAACCATGGCGTCAAAAAGGAACTGGACGTGCTCGTCAAGGTTCTATCCGTTCACCACAATGGCGTGGCGGTGGCGTAGTCTTCGGACCAACTCCACGTTCATACGCGTACAAACTTCCACAAAAAGTTCGTCGCTTGGCACTTAAATCTGTTTACTCAGAAAAAGTTGCTGAAAACAAATTTGTAGCTGTTAACTCACTTGAATTCACAGCTCCAAAAACTGCTGAATTTGCAAAAGTACTTGCAGCATTGAGCATTGATTCTAAAGTCCTTGTTATTCTTGAAGAAGGCAACGAATTCGCAGCTCTTTCTGCTCGTAACATCCCAGGAGTTAAAGTTGCAACTGCAACAACTGCAAGCGTACTTGACATCGCAAATGCAGACAAACTTCTTGTAACTCAAGCAGCTATCTCTAAAATTGAGGAGGTTCTTGCATAATGAATTTGTATGATGTTATCAAAAAACCTGTCATCACAGAAAGCTCAATGGGCCAACTCGAAGCAGGCAAGTATGTATTTGAAGTTGACACTCGTGCGCACAAACTCTTGATCAAGCAAGCTGTTGAAGCTGCATTCGAGGGTGTTAAAGTTGCAAATGTTAACACAATCAACGTGAAACCTAAAACAAAACGCGTAGGTCGTTATGTAGGTCGCACAAACAAAGTGAAAAAAGCAATCATCACATTGGCTGCTGATTCAAAAGCGATCGAATTGTTCGCTACAGCTGACGCTGAATAATCAAAGGAGGAATTAACGTGGGTATTAAAGTTTATAAACCAACGACAAATGGCCGTCGTAACATGACTTCTTTGGACTTCGCTGAAATCACAACAAGCACTCCAGAAAAAAGCTTGCTTGTTGCTTTGAAGAGCAAAGCTGGTCGTAACAACAATGGTCGCATCACTGTTCGTCACCAAGGTGGCGGTCACAAACGTTTCTACCGTTTGGTAGACTTCAAACGTAACAAAGATGGCGTTGAAGCAATCGTTAAAACTATCGAGTATGATCCAAACCGTTCAGCAAACATCGCTCTTGTTCACTACACAGACGGTGTTAAAGCTTACATCATTGCTCCTAAAGGTCTTGAAGTTGGTCAACGTATCGTTTCAGGTCCAGAAGCAGATATCAAAGTTGGTAACGCACTTCCACTTGCAAACATCCCAGTCGGTACTGTTGTTCACAACATCGAGTTGAAACCAGGTCGCGGTGGTGAGTTGGTTCGTGCTGCTGGTGCATCTGCACAGGTTCTTGGTCAAGAAGGTAAATACGTTCTTGTTCGCCTTCAATCAGGTGAAGTTCGTATGATCCTTGGTACTTGCCGTGCTACTGTTGGTACTGTAGGTAACGAACAACATGGCCTTGTTAACCTTGGTAAAGCAGGTCGTAGCCGTTGGAAAGGTATCCGTCCAACAGTTCGCGGTTCTGTAATGAACCCTAACGATCACCCACACGGTGGTGGTGAAGGTAAAGCACCAGTTGGTCGTAAAGCACCATCTACACCATGGGGTAAACCAGCTCTTGGTTTGAAAACTCGTAACAAGAAAGCTAAATCTGACAAACTTATCGTTCGTCGTCGCAACCAAAAATAATTTATTCTTAGTTGCTTAGCAATCTATATCATCCGCCAACTCGGTAGCCCGCAAAGCGGGCAAGCCGCTGTGGTACATATTTTAAAGGAGAAAATACTAAAATGGGACGTAGTCTTAAAAAAGGACCTTTCGTCGATGAGCATTTGATGAAAAAAGTTGAAGCTCAAGCAAATGACGAAAAGAAAAAAGTAATTAAAACTTGGTCACGTCGTTCAACGATCTTCCCAAGTTTCATCGGTTATACAATCGCAGTTTACGATGGACGTAAACACGTACCTGTATACATTCAAGAAGACATGGTAGGTCACAAACTTGGTGAATTTGCACCAACTCGTACTTACAAAGGTCATGCTGCTGACGACAAGAAAACTCGTCGTAAATAATTTAGGAGGAAAACACAATGGCAGAAATTACTTCAGCTAAAGCAACTGCTCGCACAGTACGTGTTTCACCTCGTAAATCACGTCTTGTCTTGGATAATATCCGTGGCAAAAGCGTAGCAGATGCAATCGCAATCTTGAAATTCACACCAAACAAAGCTGCAGGCATTATCGAGGGAGTTTTGAACTCAGCAATCGCTAACGCTGAAAACAACTTTGGTTTGGAAAAAGCTAACTTGGTAGTCAGCGAAGCATTCGCAAACGAAGGACCAACGTTGAAACGTTTCCGTCCACGTGCGAAAGGTTCAGCTTCACCAATTAACAAACGCACAGCTCACATTACTGTAGTTGTGGCAGAGAAATAAGGAGGTAAAAACGTGGGTCAAAAAGTACATCCAATTGGTATGCGTGTTGGCATCATCCGTGATTGGGATGCTAAATGGTATGCTGAAAAAGAATACGCGGATTACCTTCATGAAGATCTTGCAATCCGCAACTTTATCAAAAAAGAATTGGCTGATGCGTCAACATCAACAATCGAAATCGAACGTGCTGTAAATAAAGTTATCGTTTCTATCCACACTGCTAAACCAGGTATGGTTATCGGTAAAGCTGGTAGCAACGTTGATGCACTTCGTGCTCAATTGAACAAATTGACTGGTAAGCAAGTACACATCAACATCATCGAAATCAAACAACCTGATTTGGATGCACACCTTGTTGGTGAGTCAATCGCTCGTCAATTGGAGCAACGTGTGGCATTCCGCCGTGCTCAAAAACAAGCTATCCAACGTGCAATGCGCGCTGGTGCAAAAGGTATCAAAACACAAGTTTCTGGTCGTTTGAACGGTGCTGATATTGCTCGTGCAGAAGGCTACTCAGAAGGAACTGTTCCTCTTCATACACTTCGTGCGGATATCGACTACGCTTGGGAAGAAGCTTTGACAACTTACGGTAAACTTGGTGTTAAAGTATGGATCTACCGTGGTGAAGTTCTTCCAGCTCGTAAAAACACTAAAGGAGGTAAATAACAAATGTTAGTACCTAAACGTGTAAAACACCGTCGTGAATTCCGTGGAAAAATGCGCGGTGAAGCTAAAGGTGGAAAACAAGTAGACTTTGGTCAATACGGTCTTCAAGCAACTACTAGCTCATGGATTACAAACCGCCAAATCGAAGCTGCCCGTATCGCTATGACGCGTTACATGAAACGTGGTGGTAAAGTTTGGATTAAGATCTTCCCACACAAATCATACACTGCTAAAGCTATCGGTGTACGTATGGGTTCTGGTAAAGGTGCTCCTGAAGGTTGGGTAGCTCCAGTTAAACGCGGTAAGGTTATGTTTGAAGTAGCTGGCGTTTCTGAAGAAATCGCACGTGAAGCATTCCGCCTTGCTGGTCACAAATTGCCAGTTAAAGTTAAATTCGTAAAACGTGAAGCAGAATAAGGAGAAGACATGAAACTTCAAGAAATTAAAGATTTTGTAAAAGAACTTCGTGGCCTTTCTCAAGAAGAACTTGCTAAGAAAGAAAACGAATTGAAGAAAGAACTCTTCGAACTTCGTTTCCAAGCTGCTGCTGGTCAACTTGAGCAAACTGCTCGTTTGAACGAAGTGAAGAAACAAATTGCACGTATCAAAACTGTGCAATCTGAAACTAAATAATAGATTGGGAAAGGAGAATTTCAATGGAACGCAATAATCGTAAAGTTCTTGTTGGACGCGTAGTATCTGACAAAATGGACAAAACAATCACAGTTGTAGTTGAAACTAAACGTAACCACCCAGTCTATGGTAAACGTATTAACTACTCTAAAAAGTACAAAGCTCATGATGAAAACAATGTTGCTAAAGAAGGCGATATCGTTCGTATCATGGAAACTCGCCCACTTTCAGCTACAAAACGTTTCCGTCTTGTAGAAGTTGTGGAAGAGGCAGTTATCATTTAATCAACCTGAAAGGAGAAAATTGACATGATTCAAACAGAAACTCGTTTGAAAGTTGCTGACAACAGTGGCGCACGCGAAATCTTGACAATCAAAGTTCTTGGTGGTTCAGGACGTAAATTCGCGAACATCGGCGACATCATCGTTGCTTCAGTAAAACAAGCTACTCCTGGTGGTGCGGTTAAAAAAGGTGACGTTGTTAAAGCCGTTATCGTTCGTACTAAGACAGGTGCTCGTCGTGCTGATGGTTCATACATCAAATTCGATGAGAATGCTGCAGTTATCATCCGTGAAGATAAAACACCTCGCGGAACTCGTATCTTTGGCCCAGTGGCACGCGAATTGCGTGACGGCGGTTTCATGAAAATCGTTTCATTGGCACCAGAAGTACTTTAATCAAATAGTTTTAGGAAATTTGTTACAGACCAGGCAGTTTGTTGTAGATAGTACTTGGGTACATCAAAACAAACTAACGAAGTCTGTGACGGATTTAGTAAACTAGAAAACAAACTAAGTCCCCTGGTTAACAAACTAACCAGGGTGCCCATTAGGGCGTAAGAAATCATAGGAGAAATCAAATGTTTGTAAAAAAAGGCGATAAAGTTCGCGTAATCGCTGGTAAAAACAAAGGCGTTGAAGCTCTTGTTGTAACAGCACTTCCAAAAGTAAACAAAGTTATTGTTGAAGGTGTTAACATCGTTAAGAAACACCAAAAACCAAATAGCGAAAACCCTCAAGGTGCTATCGTTGAAAAAGAAGCTCCAATCCATGTGTCAAACGTTCAAGTTCTTGACAAAAATGGTGTTGCAGGACGCGTTGGTTACAAGTTTGTAGACGGCAAAAAAGTTCGCTACAACAAAAAATCAGGCGAAGTGCTTGATTAATCACGAAGGAAAGGAGAAGTATAATGGCAAATCGTTTAAAAGAAAAATATCTTAATGAAGTAGTTCCTGCTTTGACTGAACAATTTAACTATTCTTCAGTGATGGCTGTGCCAAAAGTTGATAAGATTGTTTTGAACATGGGTGTTGGTGACGCTGTTTCTAACGCTAAAAACCTTGAGAAAGCTGCTCAAGAATTGGCTTTGATCTCAGGTCAAAAACCACTTATCACTAAAGCTAAGAAATCAATCGCCGGCTTCCGTCTTCGTGAGGGTGTTGCAATCGGTGCGAAAGTAACTCTTCGTGGCGAACGTATGTATGAGTTCTTGGACAAATTGGTTACAGTTTCACTTCCACGTGTACGTGACTTCCACGGTGTACCAACTAAGTCATTTGACGGACGTGGTAACTACACACTTGGTGTGAAAGAGCAATTGATCTTCCCAGAAATCAACTTCGACGATGTTGATAAAACTCGCGGTATGGATATCGTTATCGTTACAACTGCTAACACTGACGAAGAATCACGTGCATTGCTTACTGGCCTTGGTATGCCGTTTGCAAAATAAGAGGGAGAGAATAAATGGCTAAAAAATCAATGATCGCTAAGAACAAACGCCCAGCTAAGTTCTCTACACAAGCTTACACACGCTGTGAAAAATGTGGACGTCCACACTCAGTTTACCGCAAGTTCAAATTGTGCCGTGTATGCTTCCGCGACTTGGCTTACCTTGGACAAATTCCGGGTGTAACAAAAGCTTCTTGGTAAGATAAGATGTGCGAGCGTTTAGCAACCAACGCAAAGATAGGAGATTTTACGACGAAGTTTACTTCTAGGAAAATCTATCTTCTTTGCTAAGCTTGTAGCTCGAACTCAATTAAAACAACCCCGATACAAAGTTTGCTTGCCGATTTGAACACGGGCGAAAGCCTGTGTGAAAAAGACAAACTTTCCTAGAAACCAAAGTTTCTACGTCAAGTTTTCTATTTTCACTTTGGCTTTTTAGCGCCCTTTGTATCATGAATTAACTAGCAAGTGATCTAATCAAACTGCTAGTAAGAGGAGAAACAACAAATGGTTATGACTGACCCAATTGCAGATTTTTTGACACGTATTCGTAACGCTAACCAAGCAAAACACGAAGTGCTTGAAGTTCCTGCATCAAACATCAAAAAAGGTATTGCTACAATCCTTAAAAACGAAGGTTTTGTAAAAAACGTTGAATTCATCGAAGATGACAAACAAGGCATCATCCGTGTATTCTTGAAATACGGACCAAACGGTGAAAAAGTTATCACTAACTTGAAACGCGTTTCAAAACCAGGTCTTCGTGTTTACTCAAAACGTGAAGATATTCCAAAAGTTCTTAACGGACTTGGTATCGCAATCATCTCAACATCAGAAGGTCTTTTGACTGACAAACAAGCTCGTCAAAAGAACGTTGGTGGTGAGGTTATCGCATACGTTTGGTAATCTTTTAGCTTCCAATTTCGTCATGTGCCTGTGTTAGAGCGTCTTGACATACTCAAGTATGGTCTGCGTCGCTCTGCCTTGCCACATTTAGAAATTGAAACCTAAAAGCATGATACAAATGCGAGAGGACCAGTTCTTCGTGCGCGTTCAAATCAGACTTACTGATTATTTAGTATCATGTAACCTGCTCAATCGAACACGGGCTATTGTCCGTGTTTAAATGAGCCCCCGTGAAAACTAGTCGCTTGACGGCTTGATAATTTAACAGGAGAATTAAAAATATGTCACGTATTGGTAATAAAGTAATTACATTGCCTGCTGGCGTTGAGCTTGCTCAAAACAACGGCGTGGTAACTGTAAAAGGACCTAAAGGGGAATTGACTCGTGAATTCCCAACTGCTATTGAAATCCGTGTGGAAGGTGCAGAAGTAACTCTTCACCGTCCAAACGATTCAAAAGAAATGAAGACTATTCACGGTACTAGCCGTGCTAACCTCAACAACATGGTTGTTGGTGTTTCTGAAGGCTTCAAAAAAGAACTTGAAATGCGTGGTGTCGGTTACCGTGCTCAATTGGCAGGTAACAAATTGACACTTGCTGTTGGTAAATCACATCCAGATGAAGTGGTTGCACCAGAAGGTATTACATTTGAAGTTCCAACACCAACACAAATCGTCGTGTCTGGTATCAACAAAGAAGTTGTTGGTCAAACAGCAGCTTACATCCGTAGCCTTCGCGCTCCTGAGCCATACAAAGGTAAAGGTATCCGCTACGTTGGTGAATTCGTTCGCCGTAAAGAAGGTAAAACAGGTAAATAATAGCTTGCTGAGGTGGCTTAGCCACCTGGCTGACTATTTCTCAAATTGTTTCGTAAGAAACAGAATCATACATTAAGAGGTGAATATTGTGATTTCAAAACCAGATAAAAACAAAATCCGCCAAAAACGCCACCGTCGCGTTCGCGGTAAAATCTCTGGAACTGCTGCTCGCCCACGTTTGAACATTTTCCGTTCTAATACAGGCATCTACGCTCAAGTGATTGATGACGTAGCGGGTGTAACGCTCGCAAGCGCTTCTACTCTTGATAAAGAAGTTTCAAAAGGTACTAAGACAGAACAAGCTGTTGTTGTAGGTAAACTCGTTGCTGAACGCGCGGTAGCTAAAGGTATTTCTGAAGTGGTCTTTGACCGCGGTGGATATCTCTATCACGGACGTGTGAAAGCTTTGGCTGAATCAGCTCGTGAAAACGGATTGAAATTCTAATAGGGAGGACACTAAGAAATGGCATTCAAAGATAACGCAGTTGAAATTGAAGAACGCGTAGTAGCCATCAACCGTGTTACAAAAGTTGTTAAAGGTGGACGTCGTCTTCGTTTTGCAGCTCTTGTGGTTGTTGGAGATCGTAACGGTCGCGTAGGTTTCGGTACTGGTAAAGCTCAAGAAGTACCAGAAGCTATCCGTAAAGCAGTTGAATCTGCTAAGAAAAACATGATTGAAGTACCAATGGTTGGTACAACAATCCCTCACGAAGTTCGCTCAGAATTTGGCGGCGCTCGTGTATTGTTGAAACCTGCTTCAGAAGGTTCTGGGGTTGCTGCCGGTGGTGCAACTCGTGCCGTAATCGAATTGGCAGGTATCGCAGATGTGACTTCTAAGTCACTTGGTTCAAACACACCAATCAACATCGTTCGCGCAACAGTTGAAGGTTTGAAACAATTGAAACGTGCTGAAGAAGTGGCTGCACTTCGTGGCATCTCAGTTTCTGATTTAGCATAAGAAAGGAGATACTCATGGCTCAAATTAAAATCACTTTGACTAAGTCTCCAATCGGTCGCAAACCAGAACAACGTAAAACAGTTGTTGCACTTGGACTTGGCAAATTGAACTCTTCAGTTGTTAAAGAAGATAACCCAGCTATTCTTGGAATGGTTAACGCTATCTCTCACTTGGTAACTGTAGAAGAAGTTAAATAATCTAACAAATAGACTAAGTCGCATTGAGAAATCTTTGCGACTTCTAGTCCATTTTACATATTTACATACAGCGAGTTTGTGGAGGAAGACTCTTGTACTTCACAGGCGCTAGCATATATAAGAGGAGAAATAATAATGAAACTTCATGAATTACAACCTGCTACAGGTTCTCGTAAAGTCCGCAACCGTGTAGGTCGTGGTACATCATCAGGTAACGGTAAAACATCTGGCCGTGGTCAAAAAGGTCAAAAAGCTCGTAGCGGTGGCGGTGTTCGCCCAGGTTTTGAAGGTGGACAAACTCCATTGTTCCGTCGTCTTCCAAAACGTGGATTTACAAATATCAACGCTAAAGAGTACGCAATCGTTAACCTTGATCAATTGAACGCTTTTGAAGATGGTGCAGAAGTAACACCAGTTGTGCTTATCGAAGCTGGAATCGTTAAAGCTGAAAAATCAGGAATTAAAATTCTTGGTAACGGTGAATTGACGAAGAAATTGACAGTTAAAGCTGCTAAATTCTCTAAATCAGCTGAAGAAGCAATCACTTCTAAAGGTGGCTCAGTAGAAGTCATCTAAGAGGTGACAGCCTATGTTTTTTAAACTTTTAAAAGATGCCTTAAAGGTAAAATTGGTACGTAGTAAAATTCTATTTACTATCTTTATCCTTTTTGTCTTCCGTGTAGGAACCCACATTACAGTACCAGGAGTAAACGCAAAGAGTCTTGAAGCCTTGTCAAACGTTCCATTTTTGAACATGTTGAGTTTGGTTTCGGGAAATGCTATGCGTAATTTCTCAGTTTTCGCACTAGGTGTTAGTCCTTATATTACAGCTTCCATCATTGTTCAACTTTTGCAAATGGATATTTTACCTAAATTTGTTGAATGGGGTAAGCAAGGTGAAGTTGGTCGTCGTAAACTGAATCAGGCAACACGCTACATTTCTTTGGTACTGGCATTTGTTCAATCTATTGGTATTACAGCAGGCTTTAATGCCTTGTCTGGTGCAAAATTGACCAATATGCCATTAAATTGGCAAACATATTTGTTGATTGGATCCATCTTGACAACAGGTTCGATTATTGTAACCTGGTTGGGGGAACAGATTTCTGAAAAGGGCTATGGTAATGGTACATCAATGATCATCTTCGCGGGTATCATTTCATCACTACCAGGAACTTTTCACGAGATTTACATTGATCGCTTTGTTAATATTGAATCAAGTCGTTTGGGGGAGTCAGCAATCTTTGTTGTTGCACTCATCGTATTAATATTCTTTGTTGTGTATTTTACAACTTTTGTACAACAAGCAGAATATAAGTTACCAATTCAATATACAAAACGTGCACAAGGAGCACCTTCTAGCTCATATTTACCGCTGAAATTGAATCCATCAGGAGTCATTCCCGTAATCTTTGCAGGCTCAATCACTGCAGTTCCAACTTCTTTGATTCAATATTTCGCAAGTCAAAATAAGAGTGCCGGGTGGTTATTGACGGTTCAGGAATACTTTGATTATTCAACTGCTAAAGGTATGATTGTATATGCAGGTTTAATTATTGCCTTTACATTCTTCTACACTTTTGTTCAAGTAAATCCTGAGAAGACTGCAGAAAGCCTTCAGAAAAGTGCAGCCTATATCCATGGAGTTCGTCCTGGTAATGGCACTGAACAGTTTTTGTCAAAATTATTGACAAGATTGGCAGTAATCGGTGCGCTCTTCTTGAGTTTTGTAGCTTTGTTGCCTATCCTTGCGCAAAATCTCTTTGGGCTTTCTTCAAGCATTGCGTTCCTTGGTACAAGTTTGATTATCGTAATCTCTACAAGTATCGAAGGCATCAAGCAATTAGAAGGCTACCTTCTTAAGAGAAAATATGTAGGTTTCTTAGAAATTACAGAATAGAATATAGGTTGACCTAGTCAACCTTCTATTTTGTTTTTAGATAAGTTTGTCAATAATGGCAAATTTATGTGAAAACAAAATAAGGAGTTTGTCATGAATCTTTTAATTATGGGTTTACCAGGTGCTGGTAAAGGGACACAAGCGGCCAAGATTGTTGAGAAATTCAATGTTGCTCATATCTCAACAGGAGATATGTTCCGTGCAGCAATGGCCAATCAGACTGAAATGGGTATTCTTGCCAAGTCGTACATTGATAAGGGTGACCTCGTTCCCGATGAAGTTACTAATGGCATTGTCAAAGAACGTTTGGTTCAGGATGACATCAAGGAAAAAGGCTTTTTACTAGATGGATATCCTCGTACGATTGAACAAGCCCATGCCTTGGATGAAAATTTGGCTGACTTAGGAATTGAGTTGCAAGGTGTTATCAATATTGAGATTGATCCTTCAAAATTGGTAGAGCGTCTCAGCGGTCGTATTATTCATAAAGAAACCGGAGAGACTTTCCACAAAGTATTCAATCCACCTGTTGGAGACTACAAAGAGGAAGACTTCTATCAACGTGAAGATGACAAGCCAGAATCAGTCAAACGTCGTTTAGAGGTCAATATTGCACAAGGACAGCCAATCATTGATCATTATCGTGCAAAAGGGCTGGTCCATGATATTGAAGGTGACCAAGACATTGACCTTGTTTTCCAAGCAATTGATACAGTACTATCAAAATTGCAATAAACTAATAGATTTGGCTTGCATTTTTTATACAAAGATGATAAAATAGCCTAGTCTGACTTATAATTGTTACCTCTGTGTTCAGAGGACATCAAATCGATATTTAGAGAGGGGTTACTTTTGCATGGCAAAAGAAGGTGTGATTGAAATTGAAGGCAAAGTAGTCGATACAATGCCAAATGCTATGTTTACTGTTGAGTTGGAGAATGGACACCAAGTCCTTGCAACTGTTTCAGGTAAAATCCGTAAAAACTACATTCGTATTTTGGTCGGTGACCGCGTAACTGTTGAGCTTAGTCCATACGACTTGACACGTGGACGTATCACATACCGCTTTAAATAGTCGAAATACTTGGAGGGATTAAACATGAAAGTAAGACCATCGGTCAAACCAATTTGCGAATACTGCAAAGTTATTCGTCGTAATGGTCGTGTTATGGTGATTTGCCCAGCAAACCCTAAACACAAGCAACGTCAAGGTTAAGAAATAGAAAGGAGAAAACATGGCTCGTATTGCTGGAGTTGACATTCCAAATGACAAACGTGTAGTTATTTCATTAACTTATGTTTATGGTATCGGTCTTGCAACATCTAAAAAAATTCTTGCAGCTGCAGGTATTTCAGAAGATGTACGCGTGAAAGATTTGACATCAGATCAAGAAGATGCTATTCGTCGTGAAGTTGATGCAATCAAAGTTGAAGGTGACCTCCGTCGTGAAGTTAACTTGAACATCAAACGTTTGATGGAAATCGGTTCATACCGTGGTATCCGTCACCGTCGTGGACTTCCTGTCCGTGGACAAAACACTAAAAACAATGCCCGCACTCGTAAAGGTAAAGCTGTTGCGATTGCAGGTAAGAAAAAATAATATAGGAGGTAGAAAAATTGGCTAAACCAACACGTAAACGTCGTGTGAAAAAGAATATCGAATCTGGTATTGCTCATATTCACGCTACATTTAATAACACTATTGTTATGATTACTGATGTGCATGGTAACGCTATTGCTTGGTCATCAGCTGGTGCTCTTGGTTTCAAAGGTTCTCGTAAATCTACACCATTCGCAGCCCAAATGGCTTCAGAAGCAGCTGCTAAATCTGCACAAGAACACGGTCTTAAAACAGTTGAAGTTACCGTTAAAGGCCCAGGTTCAGGTCGTGAGTCTGCTATCCGCGCTCTTGCTGCCGCTGGTCTTGAAGTAACAGCAATTCGTGATGTGACTCCTGTACCACACAATGGTGCTCGTCCTCCAAAACGTCGCCGTGTATAATCATACATTCCATACACAGCTTTTCGTTTAAGAGGGAGTAAGAAATGATTGAGTTTGAAAAACCAACAATAACAAAAATTGATGAAAATAAAGATTACGGCAGATTTGTAATCGAACCATTAGAACGTGGTTACGGTACAACTCTTGGTAACTCTCTTCGTCGTGTACTTCTTGCCTCACTTCCAGGTGCTGCAGTAACATCGATTAAAATTGATGGTGTACTCCACGAATTCGACACAGTTCCAGGTGTTCGTGAAGATGTTATGCAAATTATTCTTAACATCAAAGGCATTGCTGTAAAATCTTATGTCGAAGACGAAAAGAAAATTGAACTTGATGTAGTAGGTCCAGCTGAAGTAACAGCAGGAGACATTCTTACAGATAGTGACATTGAAATTGTAAACCCTGACCATTATCTCTTTACCATTGCTGATGGTGCCACTTTTAAAGCTGTTTTGACTGTCAATTCAGGTCGTGGTTATGTACCAGCTGAGGGTAATAAGAAAGATGATGCACCAGTGGGAACACTTGCTGTAGATTCTATCTATACGCCAGTGAAGAAAGTCAATTATCAAGTTGAACCAGCTCGTGTTGGTAGCAACGATGGTTTTGACAAATTAACACTTGAAATCAACACAAATGGCACCATTATTCCAGAAGATGCTTTAGGTCTTTCTGCACGCATTTTGATGGAGCACTTAGGTCTCTTCACTGACTTGACTGAAGTTGCAAAATCTGCAGAAGTGATGAAAGAAGCTGAAGTGGCTTCAGATGATCGTATGCTTGATCGTACGATTGAAGAATTGGATCTATCTGTTCGCTCATATAACTGTCTGAAACGTGCAGGCATTAACACTGTATTCGACTTGACAGAGAAAACTGAGCCAGAAATGATGAAAGTGCGCAATCTTGGTCGCAAGAGTCTTGAAGAAGTTAAAGTTAAATTGGCTGATCTTGGTCTAGGATTGAAAAAAGATAAATAATATAGGAGGAAATCATGGCATACCGTAAACTAGGACGCACTAGCTCACAACGTAAAGCAATGTTGCGCGATTTGACAACTGACCTTTTGATCAACGAATCAATCGTTACAACTGAAGCTCGTGCTAAAGAAATCCGTAAAACAGTTGAAAAAATGATCACACTTGGTAAACGTGGTGATTTGCACGCACGTCGTCAAGCAGCAGCATTTGTTCGTAACGAAATTGCATCTGAAAACTATGATGAAGCAACTGATAAGTACACTTCTACTACAGCACTTCAAAAATTGTTCTCTGAAATTGCACCTCGTTATGCAGAACGTAATGGTGGATATACTCGTGTCCTCAAAACTGAACCACGTCGTGGTGATGCTGCACCAATGGCAATTATCGAACTTGTATAAGATCATCAATTTTGTTGAGTGTTATGATGATGGAATCCTATTCTGATTCTTAGTCTAGCTCTGGTCTACCGCTGAGCTTGTCTCAGCGGTAACACTCATCATGTTGATCGGACGCTTGTTTACGAAATTACTCTAAGATAGAATAATTTCGTAAGCAGGCGTTTTTATTGGCTCATTGTCAACTGTAGTGGGTAGACGAAAAGCTAACACCTAGAGAGGACGAAATTCGTTCTCTCATTTTTGATGTTCAAAGCAATATATATCTTGGTTTTAAAGTTCGTAAAGTTCCTAAAGCCGAACGCTTGCCTCTTGATGTCTTTGATGAGTTTATTGGTCGCTTCCAGCTTAGCGTTGGAATATGGAAGCTCCATGGCGTTCGTGATGTACGTTTTATACTTTAGAAAAGTTTTAAAAACAGTTTTAAAGGCAGGATTGACAAGATCCAAATTGTCTTCTAGAAGCTCGAAGAAATATTTCGAGTTCATCTCTTGGAAATGGAAGAGAAGGATCTGGTAGAGTTCGTAATAGAATTTCAATTCATTTGAGAAATCCAATGTCTTCTGGACAACCTCTCTCGGTGTTACTGTTTGCCCAAAAGTGCGGGAATAGAAGCGATTTCGAGACAGTTTTCGACTATCTTTTTGGAGAATACGCCAGTGATTTTTCATGGATCGATAAGGTAGGGAACGCGTATCGAAAGTCTTCATAATATCAATTCTAGTCGTCATCATAGCACGGCTCAGGTGTTGTATAATGTGAAATCTATCAAGGACAATTTTAGCTCTTGGGAGTGAAACAGTCTGGGAATAGACTGTTTCAGCCTGAGCCTAGAGATAGGAGAGCGAAGGGGATAGCCAATTTGGAGTATGGTCTAAACATAGCATGGTCACGACCTCGACAGTTTCTCTGACTGCCCTAGGATACTTGTAGAAATAGTTCTTTATGGTTGCTTGGCGGTTATTCTCTAGAATGGTCACAATGCGTCTCGTCTCAAAATCCTGAGCAATAAAGGCGAGTTTTCCCTTGTTCCGACTAAATTCATCCCAGCTCAAGACTTGTGGTAATTTCGTAAAATCATGCTCAAATTGAAACTGAGCCAGTTTCCTCTGGACGACCGATACGGAGATATGTAGTCTCCTAGCGATGGCTATATTGGTCATGTTTTCTGTATGGAGTTGTGTCACTTTCTCCCAAATAGGTTGTGAAATCTGACAGTTTTTCTTGACTAGAGTTGTCTCAGCTACAGTCACTTTTTGGTAAGATTTGCATTGAAACCGCCGTTTCTTAAGCAAGAGGAGGGTCGGAAAGCCCTGGCAATCCAAAATCGGAATCTTTGACGACTTTTGAAAGTCGTACTTGATACACTTTCCTTGGCAATGAGGACAACCGGGGCTGTCGTAATCTAGCTTTGCCCTGATTTCTAGATGGGTCTGATGTTTCAAAATGAAGAGAATTTTGATGTTTTTGTCTTTGATTCCAATTAGTTCTGTGGTATGATCTTCGCTTTTTTATTTCTAGGCTCAGGAATCCAGAGTCACTTCCCTGACTCTGGATTTATTCCATATGAGTCTTTCTAATGTGAGTGTGGTTGCTTTTCATTATAGGTCATATGGGACTTTTTGTATATATTCAAAAAGGCTCCATAATCTCTATGGTGGATTTACCCACTACAGAAATTATAGAGCCTTTTTATTTTGCTCAAAAATTTTGATATACTTATAAAATGAATAGAGAAGACATGACATCCTTAGGCAATTGTTTTGAAGAATACTATTTTGCTAACATTAAAGAAAAGCCAGAATTGTTTATAGGTGTAGAATTAGAATATCCGATAGTTAATATCTCAGGGAAAGCAACTTCTATCCAAGTGGCTACAGATATGATGCGACATATATCTAATCAAAATGGGTTTACCATCGTCAAAAGAGATGATAGAGGAAATCCGATAGAACTCCAGCACGAGTCGGGAGACCTCATACTATTTGAAGTCACGTATAATACACTAGAATTTGCATTCGCAAAAGCAAAAAATATTGGTAGTGTAGAAGAGCGTCATAAAGAATATCTAGAGAATATTCAATATTATTTGCGCCAAAATGGACACGAATTGCAGGGGTTAGGGATAAATCCCAACTGGGAAAACAATGACAATAGACCGGTAGATACGGGCCGATATAGGATGTTGATGAACTATCTCAAGCTAGGAGAAGGCAAACCTAATATGCATCCCTATACTGGATATGCTGGCTTTATTTGCGGAAATCAAGTGCAGTTTGATGTGAGTCGAAAATCCTTTTTACGAGTCATTAATGCGTTTAATAGAATTGAAGCAGCGAAGGCGTTTTTGTTTGCAAATTCACCATTCGATCATATGGATGATATGGCCCTTACTAGGGATTATTTTTGGGAATATTCAATGCATGGCCTCTTAAAGAATAACGTTGGTATCTATTCAGAGGAATTTCGTACTGAGGCAGAATATCGTCAATACCAAGAAGAGTCCGCAATGTTTTATGTCATCAGGGATAACTGCTATTATTATTTTAAACCAATTACTGTCAAATCTTTTTTTGAGCAAGAAAAATTTGCAGCATATTCAGAAACTGGCGAGATATGTTACTTTGTTCCGAAAGCAGATGATTTCAAAAACCATCGCTCATACCACTATCAAGAGCTTACCAAACGAGGAACTATTGAATTTCGAAGTACATGTACACAACCATTTGAAACGACATTTGCTCCCATAGCCTTTCATTTAGGTCTGCTCGCCAATCTCGTGAAATTGGAAGAAATTCTAGAAAGTACGGAGTTTTTTAAAGAATTTGGCAGAAATTATTCAAAGTTACGTAGACAATTTTCGAGAAAAAAACTTTCTGATTTAGAACAAAGAATGGTGAAAGACTTTTCTAAGACATTATTAGATTGTGCACATGAAGCTCTCCTTTTGAGAGGATACAGTGAAGAAAAATATTTAACTCCACTGTACAATTTATTAATCGATGACTTCGGGGTATTGTGACAGTCTACTAAAATATGAGTAGGTAGCCATAGATTTTCACAAAAAACATAAAGACCGGTAAAATTTTGATATACTGGAGGCATACGAAGACAAATATACAATCTCTGATTAGTATGTCTCTCAGTTTTTCGCCAAATTTCATAAAAAAATCCAAAAAATCCCAAAAACCCGGTTGACAAAGTATATAAGTCATGATAGAATGAATGAGTTGTCTCATGAGGGGCTAGTTAATAGAGGAACGAAAAAAAAGTTTCGAAAAAGTGTTGACAAGACCATCAGAAGATGATAGAATGATTGAGTTGTCTCTTGAGGAACTGGTTAACAGAGGGACGAAAAAAAGTTTCAAAAAAGTGTTGACAAAGTTCACAAGAAATGATAAACTAAGATAGTTGTCGCGAGCGCGATAACGACAAGACCTTTGAAAATTAAAGAAGACGAACCAAACGTGCAGGGTGATTTATCAAATGATAAATCGTCAATGACAAAACAAAACAATAAAACGGAAAGCTAGTGATAGCTTGAGTTTGAATCAAAACTTTTAATGAGAGTTTGATCCTGGCTCAGGACGAACGCTGGCGGCGTGCCTAATACATGCAAGTAGAACGCTGAAGTCTGGTGCTTGCACTAGACGGATGAGTTGCGAACGGGTGAGTAACGCGTAGGTAACCTGCCTCATAGCGGGGGATAACTATTGGAAACGATAGCTAATACCGCATAACAGTATTTACCGCATGGTAGATGCTTGAAAGGAGCAATTGCTTCACTATGAGATGGACCTGCGTTGTATTAGCTAGTTGGTGAGGTAACGGCTCACCAAGGCATCGATACATAGCCGACCTGAGAGGGTGATCGGCCACACTGGGACTGAGACACGGCCCAGACTCCTACGGGAGGCAGCAGTAGGGAATCTTCGGCAATGGGGGCAACCCTGACCGAGCAACGCCGCGTGAGTGAAGAAGGTTTTCGGATCGTAAAGCTCTGTTGTAAGAGAAGAACTGTGAGAAGAGTGGAAAGTTTCTCATTTGACGGTATCTTACCAGAAAGGGACGGCTAACTACGTGCCAGCAGCCGCGGTAATACGTAGGTCCCGAGCGTTGTCCGGATTTATTGGGCGTAAAGCGAGCGCAGGCGGTTTGATAAGTCTGAAGTAAAAGGCTGTGGCTTAACCATAGTACGCTTTGGAAACTGTCAAACTTGAGTGCAGAAGGGGAGAGTGGAATTCCATGTGTAGCGGTGAAATGCGTAGATATATGGAGGAACACCGGTGGCGAAAGCGGCTCTCTGGTCTGTAACTGACGCTGAGGCTCGAAAGCGTGGGGAGCGAACAGGATTAGATACCCTGGTAGTCCACGCCGTAAACGATGAGTGCTAGGTGTTGGGTCCTTTCCGGGACTCAGTGCCGCAGCTAACGCATTAAGCACTCCGCCTGGGGAGTACGACCGCAAGGTTGAAACTCAAAGGAATTGACGGGGGCCCGCACAAGCGGTGGAGCATGTGGTTTAATTCGAAGCAACGCGAAGAACCTTACCAGGTCTTGACATCCCGATGACCGCCCTAGAGATAGGGTTTCTCTTCGGAGCATCGGTGACAGGTGGTGCATGGTTGTCGTCAGCTCGTGTCGTGAGATGTTGGGTTAAGTCCCGCAACGAGCGCAACCCCTATTGTTAGTTGCCATCATTCAGTTGGGCACTCTAGCGAGACTGCCGGTAATAAACCGGAGGAAGGTGGGGATGACGTCAAATCATCATGCCCCTTATGACCTGGGCTACACACGTGCTACAATGGCTGGTACAACGAGTCGCAAGTCGGTGACGGCAAGCTAATCTCTTAAAGCCAGTCTCAGTTCGGATTGTAGGCTGCAACTCGCCTACATGAAGTCGGAATCGCTAGTAATCGCGGATCAGCACGCCGCGGTGAATACGTTCCCGGGCCTTGTACACACCGCCCGTCACACCACGAGAGTTTGTAACACCCGAAGTCGGTGAGGTAACCTTTTAGGAGCCAGCCGCCTAAGGTGGGATAGATGATTGGGGTGAAGTCGTAACAAGGTAGCCGTATCGGAAGGTGCGGCTGGATCACCTCCTTTCTAAGGAAACGGAACCTGTACGATAGTCTTCTTTAATTTTGAGAGGTTTTGTAAAGAAGAAACCATATATGTGGGGCCTTAGCTCAGCTGGGAGAGCGCCTGCTTTGCACGCAGGAGGTCAGCGGTTCGATCCCGCTAGGCTCCATTATCTAGAATACAGAGTAACCTAGATAACTAAGATAACTGAATACGAACCTAAACTTCCTAGGAATAAGTCAAAACCACCTAGTGTCTAAAGACACGTCGTTGGTTATCTCCTTATTCTACGAAAGTTTTGCGACAAGTCGCATCGGTTCTTAATATCTTAGAACTTGTCCATTGAAAATTGAATATCTATCAAACATTCCTGATGTATCTGAAAGGATACATTAAGAAATAGTAACAAGAAAATAAACCGAAAACGCTGTGAATATTTAATGAGTTTTCTAATTTTTGAAAAAATTAGGTTAATAAGGTTAAGTTAATAAGGGCGCACGGTGGATGCCTTGGCACTAGAAGCCGATGAAGGACGTGACTAACGACGAAATGCCTTGGGGAGCTGTAAGTAAGCAATGATCCAGGGATGTCCGAATGGGGGAACCCGGCAGGTAATGCCTGTCACTCACTACTGTTAAGGTAGTGAAGAGGAAGACGCAGTGAACTGAAACATCTAAGTAGCTGCAGGAAGAGAAAGCAAAAGCGATTGCCTTAGTAGCGGCGAGCGAAACGGCAGGAGGGCAAACCGAGGAGTTTACTCCTCGGGGTTGTAGGACTGCAATGTGGACTTAAAGAGTATAGAAGAACTACCTGGGAAGGTAGGCCAAAGAGAGTAATAGCCTCGTATTTGAAATATTCTTTATACCTAGCAGTATCCTGAGTACGGCGAGACACGCGAAATCTCGTCGGAATCCGGGAGGACCATCTCCCAACCCTAAATACTCTCTAGTGACCGATAGTGAACCAGTACCGTGAGGGAAAGGTGAAAAGTACCCCGGAAGGGGAGTGAAATAGAACCTGAAACCGTGTGCCTACAACAAGTTCGAGCCCGTTAATGGGTGAGAGCGTGCCTTTTGTAGAATGAACCGGCGAGTTACGATATGATGCGAGGTTAAGTTGAAGAGACGGAGCCGTAGGGAAACCGAGTCTTAATAGGGCGGATTAGTATTATGTCGTAGACCCGAAACCATGTGACCTACCCATGAGCAGGTTGAAGGTGCGGTAAGACGCACTGGAGGACCGAACCAGGGCACGTTGAAAAGTGCTTGGATGACTTGTGGGTAGCGGAGAAATTCCAAACGAACTTGGAGATAGCTGGTTCTCTCCGAAATAGCTTTAGGGCTAGCGTCGACATTTGAGAATCTTGGAGGTAGAGCACTGTTTGGATGAGGGGGCCATCTCGGTTTACTGATTTCAGATAAACTCCGAATGCCAAAGATTTATGGTCGGCAGTCAGACTGCGAGTGCTAAGATCCGTAGTCGAAAGGGAAACAGCCCAGACCACCAGCTAAGGTCCCAAAATAATTGTTAAGTGGAAAAGGATGTGGGGTTGCACAGACAACTAGGATGTTAGCTTAGAAGCAGCTATTCATTCAAAGAGTGCGTAATAGCTCACTAGTCGAGTGACCCTGCGCCGAAAATGTACCGGGGCTAAAACAATTTACCGAAGCTGTGGATAACACATTAGTGTTATGGTAGGAGAGCGTTCTATGTGTGAAGAAGGTATACCGTGAGGAGTGCTGGAACGCATAGAAGTGAGAATGCCGGTATGAGTAGCGAAAGATGGGTGAGAATCCCATCCACCGTAAGACTAAGGTTTCCAGGGGAAGGCTCGTCCGCCCTGGGTTAGTCGGGACCTAAGGAGAGACCGAAGGGTGTATCCGATGGACAACAGGTTGATATTCCTGTACTAGAGTATGAAGTGATGGAGGGACGTAGTAGGCTAACTAAAGCGGGCGATTGGAAGTGCCCGTCTAAGCAGTGAGGTGTGATATGAGTCAAATGCTTGTATCTCTAACATTGAGCTGTGATGGGGAGCGAAGTTTAGTAGCGAAGTTAGTGACGTCACACTGCCGAGAAAAGCTTCTAGCGATGTATCATACTCTACCCGTACCGCAAACCGACACAGGTAGTCGAGGCGAGTAGCCTCAGGTGAGCGAGAGAACTCTCGTTAAGGAACTCGGCAAAATGACCCCGTAACTTCGGGAGAAGGGGTGCTCAGTTTAACTGAGCCGCAGTGAATAGGCCCAAGCAACTGTTTATCAAAAACACAGCTCTCTGCTAAATCGTAAGATGATGTATAGGGGGTGACGCCTGCCCGGTGCTGGAAGGTTAAGAGGAGGGTTTAGCGCAAGCGAAGATCTGAATTGAAGCCCCAGTAAACGGCGGCCGTAACTATAACGGTCCTAAGGTAGCGAAATTCCTTGTCGGGTAAGTTCCGACCCGCACGAAAGGCGTAATGATTTGGGCACTGTCTCAACGAGAGACTCGGTGAAATTTTAGTACCTGTGAAGATGCAGGTTACCCGCGACAGGACGGAAAGACCCCATGGAGCTTTACTGCAGTTTGATATTGAGTATCTGTACCACATGTACAGGATAGGTAGGAGCCTATGAAGTCGGGACGCCAGTTTCGACTGAGGCGCTGTTGGGATACTACCCTTGTGTTATGGCTACTCTAACCCGGATAGGTTATCCCTATCGGAGACAGTGTCTGACGGGCAGTTTGACTGGGGCGGTCGCCTCCTAAAAGGTAACGGAGGCGCCCAAAGGTTCCCTCAGAATGGTTGGAAATCATTCGCAGAGTGTAAAGGTATAAGGGAGCTTGACTGCGAGAGCTACAACTCGAGCAGGGACGAAAGTCGGGCTTAGTGATCCGGTGGTTCCGTATGGAAGGGCCATCGCTCAACGGATAAAAGCTACCCTGGGGATAACAGGCTTATCTCCCCCAAGAGTTCACATCGACGGGGAGGTTTGGCACCTCGATGTCGGCTCGTCGCATCCTGGGGCTGTAGTCGGTCCCAAGGGTTGGGCTGTTCGCCCATTAAAGCGGCACGCGAGCTGGGTTCAGAACGTCGTGAGACAGTTCGGTCCCTATCCGTCGCGGGCGTAGGAAATTTGAGAGGATCTGCTCCTAGTACGAGAGGACCAGAGTGGACTTACCGCTGGTGTACCAGTTGTCTTGCCAAAGGCATCGCTGGGTAGCTATGTAGGGACGGGATAAACGCTGAAAGCATCTAAGTGTGAAACCCACCTCAAGATGAGATTTCCCATAACTTTATGTTAGTAAGAGCCCTGAGAGATGATCAGGTAGATAGGTTGGAAGTGGAAGTGTGGCGACACATGTAGCGGACCAATACTAATCGCTCGAGGACTTATCCAAGAATAAGTAACGAAGGCGTTACAAATTCTGTATGAAAATAGGAAACTGACGCAGAGTCAATAGACTCTAGGAAGTTTATCTTTTTCACTAAGAATTTAGCCTGAGTACAATTACTCACGAGTCAATATTGACAAGCGCACGGTTTCTTGTTAGAATATAGATATTCAATTTTGAGTTGACAAGACTCAGTAGTTAAGTGACGATAGCCTAGGAGATACACCTGTACCCATGCCGAACACAGCAGTTAAGCCCTAGAACGCCTGAAGTAGTTGGGGGTTGCCCCCTGTTAGATACGGTAGTCGCTTAGCAAATTGGGAGTTTAGCTCAGCTGGGAGAGCATCTGCCTTACAAGCAGAGGGTCAGCGGTTCGATCCCGTTAACTCCCATATAAGCGGGTGTAGTTTAGTGGTAAAACTACAGCCTTCCAAGCTGTTGTCGCGAGTTCGATTCTCGTCACCCGCTTTGAACATAGTTCATACCCAAACTTGGTTTGGGCGCGTAGCTCAGATGGTTAGAGCGCACGCCTGATAAGCGTGAGGTCGGTGGTTCGATTCCACTCGTGCCCATTATATGGTCCGTTGGTCAAGGGGTTAAGACACCGCCTTTTCACGGCGGTAACACGGGTTCGAATCCCGTACGGACTATATTATTCGGAGGATTACCCAAGTCCGGCTGAAGGGAACGGTCTTGAAAACCGTCAGGCGTGTAAAAGCGTGCGTGGGTTCGAATCCCACATCCTCCTTAGTATTATCGCGGGATGGAGCAGCTAGGTAGCTCGTCGGGCTCATAACCCGAAGGTCGTAGGTTCAAATCCTGCTCCCGCAATTTCTTTAAGAATTTGGCTCGGTAGCTCAGTTGGTAGAGCAATGGATTGAAGCTCCATGTGTCGGCGGTTCGATTCCGTCTCGCGCCATTAACTTAATATTATATTTCGGAGAGATAGCGAAGAGGCTAAACGCGGCGGACTGTAAATCCGCTCCTTCGGGTTCGGGGGTTCGAATCCCTCTCTCTCCATACCTTTACGGGCATAGTTTAAAGGTAGAACTAAGGTCTCCAAAACCTTCAGTGTGGGTTCAATTCCTACTGCCCGTGTTATATGGCGGGTGTGGTGAAGTGGTTAACACATCAGATTGTGGCTCTGACATTCGGGGGTTCGATTCCCCTCACTCGCCTATTTTAATATTGGGGTATCGCCAAGCGGTAAGGCAAGGGACTTTGACTCCCTCATGCGTTGGTTCGAATCCAGCTACCCCAGTTCAACTATATGCCGGCGTGGCGGAATTGGCAGACGCGCTGGACTCAAAATCCAGTGTCCGCAAGGACGTGCCGGTTCGACCCCGGCCGCCGGTATAGTTTATATAGAAGAAACGTTGATTTATCAGCGTTTCTTTTATTTTTTGGTCAACTTTTGGTCACTATTTATCACTTTCAATTAAACTCTTTAATACTGAACGAACTTTATTGTTCTCAATCTCTGCTTTTTCTTTGATAAGATGTCCGTATGTTTCAGTGATTTCAGTAATATCTTTATGACCCATGAGTTTTGATACTGCCCAAATATCGACACCCATAGCTAACATAGTGGAGCAATAGGTATGCCGTAAACCTGTGCTTGTCATATTTTGGGGAAAGATGCGTAATGTTTTTAAAATTTGTTTTAAGTGTTTGTTGATGCCTGCATTAGTCACGATATTATAATGTAAATCTACGAAAATCATATTTTCATCATTTGTGATTGTTCCATTTTCGATAAACACATCTTGTTCTTGTTTTAGTTTTTCAAGAACATTAAGTGTATCAGCATCAATAGGGATTGTTCTAATTGAATCTTCTGTTTTAGCTTTGCTCCAACGCTGTCTAACTGTATCATACCGTCGATATGTTTTTATTTCAAACGTATCCCATAGCACACAGTCCCATGTTAGTCCTGCCACTTCACCTGCCCGTAGTCCAGTTTTTAGTTGGATTAGTAGTAAGTGAGGAATGATGGAACTAGTCATGTCTAAATTTTCTTCTAAGTAACTTACCAGTTTTTGATAATCCTTAAAACTATGAATATACTTATCTTCTTTCCGTTTTTTAGGAGGACGACCAGATAAAATAACACCTTCTGTAAAATCTTCAATATTGAGTTTATCACGTTTAGCAAAGACAATGACATTTCGGATTTCTGCATTCATTCTACTTACGTTATCACGACAATTTGTTTCAGCGTATTTATTAATAAAAGCTTGATATTCACTAGCTTTTATCTGAATAGCTGGTTTATCTTCAAATTGTGCTTTGATGAATTTTCCACGCAACATATGCTTGTTTAGTGTTGTATCAGCTTTACCAAGCGGTTTTACAGTCAGTTCTAGCCATTTTTCCCATAAGTCATAAAATGTAATGTTTTTATCTATGATTGCACCTTGCATTAATTTTATTTCGATGCTAAGCGCTTCAATTTCGGCTTCACGTTTAGTTTTGAATCCTGAATTTGATGCAATCACTTTTTTATTCTTATCAAAGATACGGTAGTCCCAAGTTTTATTTTTACCTCTTTTTCTATATGAAATTGCCATTGATTACCTCTTTCTAAAAGCGATAACCAAGATATTATCTTGGTTATCATATCATAAATCAAAAATTTCTGCAAAATGTTCTTCAAAATATTTTTTTGTTTTGCTAGCTAGAAAGTAATAACGGCCTCCTCGATTCTGAGGATATTTTACAAATCCATTTGGGTTTTGGTCAATGTCAATTTGTTTGCGAATGGTTGGTTTATATAGGACGTTTTCAAGTAGCCATGGACGAGATACAGAGAGCATCTCTAGGACTTCATTCAGTGTCATATAGTGACCAATCGATGCCTTTTTTTGTAGTTCTTGATATTCAGCCTCTGAATGGATAGCATATCCTTCAGGAAGTTTTACTGTGATTTCTGAAAATTCAAGGTTTATTTCATTTATTCTCATTATGGAAATTCCTTTCTTAATATGAGATAATGACTAGGGATAAGCCTAGCCTTATCTCTACAACTTGTTGGCGTCTTTTCTTCTTGGTTTCTTGGCGGTTACTTTAGAAGAAGAGGCGTTCTTTTTATAGAAAATCTCAATAATACTTTCTAAGTATTCTTCAAAATCAAGTACCTGAAGTTCTAGGAGATTTTTCTTGAGCCAAATATTTAAGTCAGGATTTGGCACATAGTTGAACTCATACTCAAATAATAATCGTTTGATTAAAATGGTCACTGCATTTACTCCCCATATTTCTTCTACTTTTCTTAATAAGGGAAAGAAGCCACTACCTTTTAGCATATAGTGAACGGTCTGAATAAGTTCATTATTTCTAGGGCTTAGCAATGTGAGTGGAAGTGAGTAAGAAGAAAAATCTAACAGCGATTGACTATATTCAGTAATTCTATTAGATTCAATGTCTACAAGACAATATTTTTCAACAATCTTGTTTGCAATAAATTGCTGTAGTGAATCTCTGGAGGGTAACTTTAAGATTAGTTTAGTAAGCTGTCTAGCATACTCTTTTTTATAGGTCACCTCAAACCGTATCCAGCTTTCAACATTCTGAGCGACTTGAGCATAACGACCATTATTTTCTAATTGCTCAGCTTTTTTATCATAAATTTTTAGAAAACTATTTGTCCCCTTTCCTCTTGAACCGATTGTTATAGTTTTAGCTTCTCGATTTATTTCGATAGCAGATGTTTTTGAATGCCTCTTTTTCCCCTTGCTAGTGACAATTGTAAATTTATTCTTTTTTAAATTTTGATAAATGTCGTTTACTGACAAAGGAAAATCAAAGTAATCTGCACAAAAGTCTATTCGACTAAGATGCATATCCCAATAGGGTTCGTTGAGGCGTTGAAGAATATCGTAAACTTCAATCGGTTCATTATAGAACTCCTGAAAGATTTGTTGGTAGAAACTGAGTGCTGATGCAGAAAACTTAACAATAATCCCCATGTTGATGTAGTGGTCATGGAACGCGATTCTAAAGAAATAGGGCATATTTTCAAAACCATATGCAGTTGTATATCCCTTTGGAGCCATTTTCTCAAGTTGCATCGTTCCACAAAGCAGAGGAAGTGATAATTTATCAGCAATTATTTCTGTTAATTCTTGAGCAATTTGTTGCCAATGACTTGGATACTCTCCGATGGTTTCAGCGGTTGGCTGGATAACAATTGTAATCTCATCAATATTAACGTGTAGAGACTGTTTATCGAAATTTTGTAAATCGATTAAGTTATACATATTTTCTCCTTTTTGAATTAAGTGGAATCTGGGTTATTACAGTACCCAGATTGAGTGCTTATTGATAGGCTCTTTACCAGCCCAGCCTATCTGCTAGTCTGAGCTGGTAAAGAGCGATGAAAGTGGCGATGAAGATGTCACCGCAAAATGAATCCATCTTCGACAGATTTCTAGTTTATCAGGGGAAATATGTGGGACAATAACTTTTACAGTCTTTTTCCCACTGACTTTAAGATAGCCTACTCCCCTTGGATTCGAGGAGGCAATCAAATCTTTCTCTTCTGAGAAGAACATTTGGATTGTCTCTTTTGAAAGGGTTCCTAATACTAGCATGGATGAAAAATTATCTCTAATTTTTCCAAAGTATTCAGCATCACCACGCTGGTTGCAGACGAAAACTTGAATATTGAATGACCGTCCAAGCATCATTAACCTAGATAACTTGGCGATGACTTCATTCTTTTGCTTATTATCTTTACTGGATAGGTATGAACCCCACTCATCAATAAAGAGGATGACTTTTCTCTTAGAGCTATCCCGTTTGGATTGTCGTTGTTCTAGGATAATTAATGCCAATTCAATAGACTTGTCTACTTCATCAAATCGAAAGAAGGTAGGTAACTCATCTAAAAATTCAAAGTCTTTATCAGCTTTATAGTCAGCTATGAGCAAAAATGGAGCTTCTCTGGTCTGCTGATAATACTCATATATCTCTTTAGCGAGTAAAGCGATTGCACAGATTGTCTTTCCACTACCACTGGCACCAATACATAAGAGGTGTGGTTGGGAAGTGTCGAACGGCACTTCCCTTAAAAACTGCGAAGACTTCTTAGATAGTAAATAGTCTAGTAGTAGTCTCATTATCTACCCTCTAAAAGCTGTCTCAATTCCTCTTGATTGCGATAGAAGATGATATCCAGGTCAAGATAATTAAGCTGTTCACGTTTTGTAATCTGATTATTAAACATAAAATAAACAGATACATCTTGTGTTTGTGAATAAAAATGGAAATTTTGTTTGAGCCTCTTGTCAAATTCTATTTCCAAATTTTTCTTGAGATAGAGTAATTCTTCATCTTCAAGTTCATCCTTTATCAACAAAGGAAATCGATATCTCTTTGCTGAGTCTGTTGGAGTGCTTGAAACCAAAAAGTAACTATACCGAGAAAATGTGATAGTATTTCCTAGTTCCTTACTTACTTTATTAGAGGTGTTTTCAATGTCGTCAAGAATTAACTGTTCATTGAGTTCTAATCTTTGAGCAAGTTGCTTTTGTTCTTTCGAATCAAAATATTTTTGTAAACCAAGAAGTAATGAAAAAGCAATTAATGTTAGAAAAAAATACATATTAAATCCTCCGAAGATAAGGGAGGGCTAGCCTCCCGTGTTAAAAACTACAAAATTGTAGCTTTTTGAGCTTTGATTGACAACATCGCACGATTGGATTTCAGGTAACTAGTTATTGAAACGTTTTCAAGTTGAATTTCAACAACTTCGTCGAGAAAAGTTGTAAAATCATCCTGCTTTGCACCCAGGACTTTGATATTGTTCGTCATAAAGCGACCACTCTCAGCGCGATATCCGACGTCCAGCTATACTCCAATAACTGCTTTGGTTTCAAAGTCTGTTGCTGAAGCTACGCCCATCAGCATTCCACGAAGTTTGACTGCTTCAAATTCCATGAATATTTCTCCTCTCTACCATCAAATTTTTTTCTTTAAATTTAGAAGTGATGGAACTTCTTGCAATTCATTTCCTCCTTTCTGTTTTAATTATAACTGAAACAACCTAATATTTATCAGTAACTATTTTTCAGCCTTAGTTGACCTTGTTTAGGTTTAGTTGAAATGATATAATTCGAGTAGTTAAGGAAAAATCGTGACATTTTTTAGAGAGAGGGATTAATTTTATGGAAAAAATTTCAGCAATTGAGATTAATAAACTGTACCTTAGATATTTGGAAAATAAAGAGCTTCGAAATTTATATAAAGTATTTTCAAAGGAGGATAAAGAAAGTGAGGAGTTGAGTTATTCTGAAAAAATTATTTTTAGGAAATGTTACAAACTATACAAACAGTATTTACAAAAAAAAGGTGCAACTATTACTTTTAGCACATTTCTAGAGAGTCAAGAAAAGATAGATGAAGCAGAGGAGATATTTAGAACATATTTTTTCACAAACGGATATAATAACCAATTAAGCTCTGCGATAAAGAAAGTAAAAGATTTACTACAGACTGACCTTGGTGCAAAAAAACATTGGATTAAATACACTGAGTCAAAATTTAGAAAAGATAGACTTGAAGAACAGCTTGTTAAAGTATTATGGTATGTTATTCCAGAAAAAAAGGGAATAAATGTCCATTGGAGTAAGGAAATTATTGGAGTATCTCTGTATGAACTGACCTATATTGAAGACTTTTCACATATATGTAAATTTTTAAGTATTGGTGATTTTAGAGACGCTCATGAAGGTGAACTAATGATAATCAGGCTAAATCTGTATAAGAAATTTAGAAGTATGAAAATCAAATATAATGAACTAGAAGAGGAGTACACCAGACTACAGGCTGAGCTAAAAAAATACTATGACTTAGCTTTATTTTATTATTTTTGATAAATAAAAAAGCATGGTACTAACAATAATTATTGTGTATCATGCTTTTTACAATATTACTTCATCTGTTCCAATAGACTTTGAAAAGCTTTTATACTTTTTTCCTGTTTGTCTTTTGGCAGTTCTGATAGTGAATCTAATAATAGTGAAATTTCTGGGCTATTTTCCTTGATGCTGATATCAAAAAAATGTTCAATATCTGTTTCAAGAGCTTCTAAAATTCTTTCAAACGTATCAATTTTGATATTCGTTGCTAATTGTTCTATTTTATAGGCGTAATTCATTCCAAGGTTGGCTTTTTCTTCTAATTCGTCTTGTGTCCAACCTCTTTCTAGTCGTAAATGGCGTATTCTCTTGCCAATATATTCTCTCAAACTTGCGTTTTCCATCATAAATACCTCGTTATTTACTATCTTACAAGGTTTATAGTAAAGAAGAAACTTCTTAAAAGGTTTTTAATTATATGTTTTAGTTGTTTAAAACTAAATAATACGGTATAATAACCTTAAAAGATTAGTTTAATACAGATGGAGGTTTTATGAACAAGAACAAAAATTTAAATTCTCAAGGTTCAATTCGTAAATTGAAAGGTTTCGGTGCAGTCGGTGTATTGACCTTTGGTTTGTTGGCAGGGGTATCTGTCAAGGCTGAAGAGGTTGTTACTGCGACCACTGGTGAGGGTGCTACTGAGGCGGTTGTTGACGAGGTGTCTACTCAAACGGCTTTAGAGCAAGCGGTGGAAATAACTGCTAACCAAGTAGAAGAATCTCAAACGGCTGTCACTCAAGCCGAAGAGGTTGTAACAACGGCTAAAGAGCAGTTGGCGACTGAGCAAGAAGAGAAGCGTGAAGCTGATGAGGTTGCACAGCAGGCTCGTCAGGAGTATGCGACAGCTCAAGCTGACGTGACGACTAAGACGGCTGAGTTGACAACGGCAGAAGAAGCTGTGACAACGGCTCAAAAAGAGGTTGAAACAGCTCAAGCGGGTATCCAACCTGCTGAGGAAGCGGATGTTCAACGTCAAGAGGCTATTGACCAAGCTCAAACAGCGGTTGATTCTGCAAAATTGGACGTAACGCAGGCTGAAGCGGATGCGAAAACCGCAAACGATGCAGTGGTAATTGCCGAAGCTGAGGTCATTCAAGCACAAGCGGAAGTTGACCAAGCTCAAGCTGAAGTTGATTCCCTCTTCTCTGTCAAATTGTCTGACACCTACGGTCAATTGCTGAAAGACTTTTATGTAGCTGACAAGAATAAAGATACTGTTGAGCGTGAGCGCATTTGGACAGAGCTTGAGGCTGAAAGCAAGCGTCTACTTGCTGAAAGTCGTGCTAACAATACAATGGACAAATTGAAAGAAGCCCTCAACGCTGTTGAGTCTAACCAACGTGTTATCATTAAGCAAGGCGGTAACGGCTTGAACGAGATGACAATGGCGGATTGGACTGAGTTGACGCAGTATGCTCAGTTGATTGTCAACGATATTCGTGACCAGCTTGGTGTTGACACAAAAGTCTTGGTTTCTCAAGGTATGATGGGTTTAGCTAAAACAGTATCAGATGGGTATCTTAGCCGTAATCACCCTCTAGGGTTAGGACATAACCACCAAGCTATGCTCGATGGGATTCGTGCCTACAATCAACCTATCGCAGAGAACGGTTCTCCTGAGTTCATCCGATTTGATGCTCGTGACTACACAATGGCTGACTTGAAATTAGGTATAGCGGCTGACTTTGTAGCCATGATGTTGGATGACGCACGTGATTGGCAAGCCTTTGGACATGCTATGTCTACAGCAGGTTTGTACGATGCTAACTCAGGCAACACTACTGGTGTTCAGTACTTGGGTATCCACGGTTACACGGTGGAGCTCGGTTCAGGAATTTTACATGAGTACACAAACGGTAAAATCTCTGAGCTAGTCAAAGAGGGTCTCATCGAAAACCCAGTAAACCCACAAGAACTCAAACAAGCCTTGACAGAAGCTCAAACTCGCTTGGCTACTGCTCAAATGCAGGTTTCAGGTGCTAAGGTCAATGCTGACACAGCTAAAACCGCTCTAACTACCGCTCAGGGTATCCTGACTAAAGCAGAGGATGAGTTGAAGTCTGCACTTGCTGTACCACTTCAAAGTCCATTGGCGAATGAAGCTCTGAAACAGGCTAAATCTAACCTTACAAAGGCTGTATTCAACCGTGCATCTGCGGACACAGCTCTTACAACAGCTGAGACTGTTCGTGATGAAAAGTTGAAAGCCTTGAACGATGCCAATGCAGAGGTTACTCGTCAAACAGCTGATATTCCAGTTGCACTTAACAATGTAAACTCTGCTGAGTCTAAGTTGAATGTTGCTAAGACTGCTATGAACGATGCTGTGCGTAAGCACACTCAGGCTGTAGATGCTTACAAGCTCTATATGGACTCTTTGGGTATCCCTGAAACGCCTGTAACTCCAGAGGAACCAACTGTTCCAGTTACACCTGAAACGCCTGTAACTCCAGAGGAGCCAACTGTTCCAGTTACACCTGAGAAGCCAACTGCTCCAGAGGTTCCTGTCACTATCGACATCATCGAGGGTGAGGACGGTCAATTGATTATCACTGGTAAAGGTGACCCTGCTTACCATGAGTTACCAACTCTTGACATTTCGACTATCGAGGTTCCAACTCCTGAGGTTCCAAGCACTGAAGTACCAACTACAGAGGTTCCAGTCAAAGAAGTGCCTGTTACTGAAGTTCCAGTTGCAGAGGTTCCTGTTAAGGTTGAAGCCACAGTTCAAGTTGAAACTCCAACTAAAGTTGAGGTTGACTATGCGCCTACCTTTGAAACTTCAAACACAGCTAAAGAAGAAGTTGTAGTAACTCCTAAAGTAGTTAATCATTCTTCAGAATTGAAACAATCTACTGATGATAGTGTCAAAATATTACCTAATACAGGTGAGACAAAGACTAACTTGAGCTATCTTGGACTAGGTATTCTTGGTTTAGGTGCTTTGGCGAAGAGAAGAAAGAAATATCGTTAAAAAGAAATATCTTCTTACTTTTTATTATTCCCTAGATAAGTAACAAACCCTTGATTATCTCCATTTTTGTTATATATTTTTACTTATTTTAACGTATAATTATCACAAACAGGAGCACAAGAAAGCCTATTGGTACTTGCAGGTGTGTCAGTATTGTCTAGCCTTGGTTTTGCAAGTGTAAGAAGACGCAAACAGGGATAGCTAGCTAAAATGAAAAAATCTTCCTACTATGAACAATAGGAAGATTTTTTATTATGTTATAATAGTTGAAAAACTAATAAAAAATAAGTTCGGAGAACAAGCATGAAAACACCTAAAGAATATACAAAGTTGTTAAAAGATGCAAAACTTACAGAGGAAATTATTGCTCAATGTACATATTCAGTAAATAAAAGAGCAAAAAATTATAGAGACAAAATTCAGGAATTAAGAGAATCAAGATACAATAGGTATAAATATCAAAATATTGAAAAAGCGAAAGAGAAAAAGAATGAGTATTATGCTCAAAAAGAAGTATTATTATCTGTTTTTTCTCCTAAAGTCATTCATAAACAACCTATTGAACCAGAAATTATACGTGTTTTTAGTTATCAAAAAGACTATAGAAAACTATTAGAAGAAAAAAATGATAGTATACTTTATACAAACTCGTACTATGATGAGGAAAATAGGAAAGTAGATTTTTTTGATTATAGTACCGGAAGAGAAAAATATTTGTATTTTCTATATTATGAATTTGGAGGTTATAGTTTTCACAGTCCCATTGATGAATTAAGTACTAAGGACTATCCTGAATTAATGGTTGAAGAAATTGATTCGACTTTTACGACTTATGGGGCAGATATAACAGACTTACTCTCTACCTCCTTTGTCAAAAAGGTTATCGAACTAATTAGGAGTCGTGAATATACTCTAATAAACTAAATAAAAAATCTTCTTACTTATTGTAGGAAGATTTTTTGGATTCCAAAAAATTTCGGAAAGACTGCGCTATTCCAACAATTTTTAGGAATGAAATATGATATACTAGATGAGTAGAAAAGTGAAGGCGGTAGCTCTTGATTTTCTGAAAGTGAGGTGATGCCTATGGGCAATTCATCAAAATCTGACGGAAAGGAGGAGCGTTCTTTTGACAGCTTTTGAAGTTGTACAGACGATTTTAAGTTTCGGTGGTTTCACAGTTGCTTTGATTGGTTTGTGCTATAAAATCTTCAAAGATGAAGGCAAAAAGAAATAACCGTCAAACTTTGGACAGTCACGGTTATTTCTAAATAATCTAAATTGAGCCACCGTCTTTTTAACGGTTCTACCTGGGGTTGGTTTGCAGACCAACCCCTTTTCTATTTCCATTATATCAGATTACTTGTAAAATGCAAATAATCTGATAATGTTGGCTATTAGCTTGTGTTATGAAATTTTAATCTAAGTTGTATTTGAAATTTAGCATCTTTATAACTTTATTGAAAAGCCGTACTCGGTATCAAACTACTTGTATAAAATTCAATAGAAGTAACGGAATGATGGAAGTTTTCCTTTTTTAGTTCAGGAAATAACTTGGTCAACTGATGGTCAACTTTACCGATTTTTATACTAACTAGCGAGTGATAATATCTTGATTTTATCGCATTTTTGATACTTATTTTAACTGATTTTAACGCTAGATTGTAGGCCGCCGGTATAGTTTAAAAGACAAGGTTTCTAAGCCTTGTCTTTTGTTATTTTTTTGTGGCTCATTGTCAACTGTAGTGGGTAGACGAAAAGCTAACACCTAGAGAGGACGAAATTCGTTCTCTCTTTTTTGGTGTTTCTTTTTTATTAAGAAGGATTACGAGTTGCTATGGATAGATAGAATAGATATACTCTTTTTCAGTAAATTTTCCTTGTTTTTTTGTTTTCTATGTGGTATACTTAACAGGTTAATTAAAAAGTTAAGGGGATGCCTATGAATCGTATTGCATTAGAAATTGAGAAGTACCTGCACGAGATTGTTTTGAGTTCGGAGAATCAATTAGAGATTTTGGTTGGTTCTTGTAAAAGCACGGTGAAGTTGACGAATACGCAGGAGCATATTTTGATGCTTATTGAAAAGGCTGCCTATACTAATACTGAGATTGCTAAGGAGTTGAATGTTAGTCAGGCTGCGATCACGAAGGCTACAAAGTCATTAGTTGCTCAGGGGTTATTGGTGGCGGTTAGAGATGATAAGGATGCTCGTATTGTTCGCTTTAGTTTGACTGAGGCTGCTAAGCCTATTGCTGCAGAGCATGCTCATCATCACGCGCATACCTTGGAAGCTTATGAAGAGCTTTTGGAACATTATAGTCTTGAAGAGCAGGAGTCAATCGCTCGATTCTTAAGTGAGTTAGTGGAGAAGATTAGAAAATAAATGAGATATATTACTGTGGAAGACTTGTCGTTTTACTACGACAAAGAACCGGTTTTAGAACATATTCGTTATTATCTTGATAGTGGGGAATTTGTGACTTTGACTGGTGAGAATGGCGCAGCCAAGACAACCCTCATTAAGGCGACTTTGGGGATATTGAAGCCCAAACAAGGGAAGGTTTCTATTGCTGAGAAGAGTATAAAGGGTAAGAAGTTGAGAATGGCCTATTTACCTCAGCAAATTGCAAGTTTTAATGCTGGTTTTCCGAGTACGGTTTACGAATTTGTAAAATCAGGGCGTTATCCTCGACAAGGTTGGTTTCGTCGTTTGACAGCCCATGATGAGGAACATGTTCGGATTAGTTTGGAATCAGTTGGCATGTGGGAACATCGGGATAAGCGCTTAGGTGCTTTGAGTGGTGGGCAGAAGCAGCGTGCGGTCATTGCGCGTATGTTTGCCTCTGATCCAGATATTTTTATTCTGGATGAACCGACAACAGGGATGGATGCAGGGACCAAGGATGCTTTTTACCAGCTCATGCATCATTCGGCTAAGAAGCATGGAAAGTCGGTTTTGATGATAACTCATGATCCTGATGAGCTGAATAAGTATGCTGATCGAAACATTCACTTGGTTCGTGATCAGCAGTCTCCTTGGCGTTGTTTCAATGTTCATGAAGCGGATGAGGAGGTTGCCCATGTTTGATCTATCTGTATTTCATTATGACTTTATGCAGCGTGCTTTTCTGGCGATTATTGCGATGAGTCTGTTCTCGCCCATTTTGGGGGTCTTTTTGATACTTAGACGGCAGAGTTTGATGTCGGATACTCTTAGTCATGTTTCGTTGGCGGGGGTTGCATTTGGTTTGGTATTGGGGATTTCACCAACGCTTTCGACTGTTCTTGTCGTTATTGTGGCAGCTGTATTTTTAGAGTATTTGCGGACAATTTACAAGAATTTTATGGAAATTGGGACGGCTATCCTCATGTCGACTGGTTTGGCTATTTCGCTCATTGTCATGAATAAATCTGGTGGGAAATCAGGGCTTAGTCTGGAACAATATCTGTTTGGTTCGATAGTGACCATTAGTCAGGAGCAGGTAATTGCTTTGTTTACGATTGCTGTGATTGTCATTGTGCTGACATTGCTGTTTTTACGTCCGATGTATATTCTTACCTTTGACGAGGATACGGCATTTGTAGATGGGTTACCTGTGCGAGCTATGTCCATTGCCTTTAATGTGGTGACTGGTGTTGCCATTGCCTTAATGATTCCTGCGGCAGGTGCTTTGCTGGTTTCAACAATTATGGTTTTGCCAGCTTCTATTGCATTGCGACTTGGTAAGAGTTTTAAAGCTGTTATCTTTACTGGGATGGGCATTGGCTTTTTTGGAATGGTCATGGGGTTGCTGACTTCTTACTATGCAGAAACCCCAGCGAGTGCAAGTATTACCTTGATTTTCATTAGTATTTTCTTACTGGTGAATGTTGTTCAAAAATTTAAAAAATAAGGAGTTAAGATGAAAAAAATTGGATTACTATTCTTATCTGCATCAGCTTTGCTTTTAGGGGCTTGTGGCAATAGCACAGCTTCTCAGGAAGATGGCAAGTTGGATATCGTCACGACTTTTTATCCTGTTTACGAATTTACCAAACAGGTAACAGGTGATGAAGCAAATGTTGAATTGTTGGTCAAAGCTGGAACGGAGGTTCATGGTTATGAGCCGTCAGCTAAAGATATTGCTCGCATCCAAGAAGCAGATGCTTTTGTTTATGAAAATGAAAATATGGAAACATGGGTCCATGATGTTGAAAAATCACTTGATACAACAAAGGTTAATGTGATTAGTGCGACGGAGGGGATGTTACTTTTGCCTGGCGGTGAGGAGGAACATGAAGGTCACGACCATAGTGAGGAGGGGCATAGCCATGCTTATGATCCGCATGTATGGTTGTCTCCTGAGCGTGCCATCACACTTGTAGAAAATATTCGTGATAGTTTGGTAGCTAAATACCCAGAAAAGAAAGATGCTTTTGAAACAAATGCGGCAGCCTATATTGAGAAATTAGATGCTTTGGATGCTAAATATTCTGAAACATTATCTGCTGCGAAACAGAAATACTTTGTTACACAGCATACTGCATTTGCATATTTGGCTTTGGACTATGGTTTGAAACAAGTTTCTATTACAGGTGTTGCTGCAGATGAAGATCCAACTCCATCACGTCTAGCAGAATTGACAGAGTATATTAATAAATATGGTATTAAGTATATCTATTTTGAAGAAAATGCGTCAAAATCTGTTGCAGAAACACTTGCTAAAGAGACTGGAGTTCAGTTGGAAGTTCTTAATCCTCTGGAAAGTTTGACGGATGAGGATATGAAAAATGGTAAGGATTATATTTCTGTTATGGAAGATAATCTGACTGCCCTTGAAAAAACAACTTCCCAAGAAGGTTCTGAAATTTTGCCAGAAGAAGGTGCTGAGACTGCGCAAACTGTTTATAACGGTTATTTTGAAGATAGTGCCGTAAAAGATCGTACTCTTTCAGATTATGTAGGTGAGTGGCAATCTGTTTATCCATACTTGCTTGATGGTACACTAGATCAGGTCTGGGATTACAAGGCTAAGATCAAAGGTGGTATGACAGCAGAAGAGTACAAGGCTTATTACGATACTGGCTACAAAACAGATGTTGAACAAATTAACATTACAGATAATACCATGGAATTTGTAGTGGGAGATAAGAAAGAAAAATTCACGTATAAGTATGTGGGTTATAAGATTTTGACCTACAAAAAAGGAAATCGTGGTGTTCGTTTCTTGTTTGAAGCAACGGATGCAAATGCTGGTAACTATAAGTATGTTCAATTTAGCGACCACAATATCGCCCCGGTTAAAACAGGTCACTTCCATATCTATTTTGGTGGAGAGAGCCAAGAAAAACTCTTGGAAGAGTTGGAAAACTGGCCGACATACTACCCTGTTGGTTTGACTGGTTTGGAAATTGGTCAGGAGATGCTGGCTCACTAAGAATAATGAGAAGACTGGGCAAGGTGTTCAGTCTTTCTTCTTGACAATTTTTGACTACAAATGTAAACTGAAGTTAGAAAATTATTGTTGGGAGGTGAATGTGTGGAGCAGACAATTTCTGCTGCAGAGTGGCAGGTCATGCGGGTCCTGTGGGCCCATCCTGGTGCGACTTCTCAGGAAATTATTCAGGCCTTGCAGGAAGGCTTTGATTGGCAGGCGACGACCATTAAGACACTCTTGGGGCGGCTGCGGAAGAAAAACTATTTGAGAATGGTCAAGGAAACCAGCAAATACCACTATTATCCGCTGATCAGTGAAGAGGAACATTTGCAGGGGCAGGTGGAGCTCTTACTAGCTACCATATGTTCCACAAAACAGGGGCAATTGGTTGAAAAACTGCTAGACACAGGGACATTTTCCCAAAAAAGCCTTGAAAGTCTGGCCAGCAAAATCTCGCAGTTACAAAGGACTGCACCCGAGCAAATCGCTTGTCGGTGCTTGGCGGGGCAATGTACCTGTGGGCATCATAAAAAAGGAGAACTACGATGAAACAAATCTTGAAGTTAAAAAACCTGTCTTGTCAAAACTGTGTCAAGCATGTGACCGATCACCTCTTGGACTTGGATGGGGTGGAAGAGGTGAAAATCCAGCTGGAAGAGCAGTTGGCGGAGGTGGGAACCTCTGTAGCCTATGACTTGGAACAGTACCAAGAGGTGCTGGATGATACTATTTATGAAGTGGAAGAGTTGGTATAAGCGAAAAAGCAGCCGTCGGGCTGCTTTTTATAATGCTTTGAGAAAGGCGTTCAGGTCAAGCTGTACTTGCGCAAGTGAAATTTGGTCCCAGAAGCCGTCTGATCGAAAGCGTGGAATCAGGTGGACATGGAAATGGATTCCGGCATCAAACAAGCGATCGTTGCAGGCTGTGGTCACACCGTCAATTGTCAATGCTTGACAGAGTTTATCAGTCAAAAAGACTTCCAAGTCCGATAGCTCATAGCGAACAGCAGAAGGGATTTGGCTGAGCGTGTCATAGTGTTCCTTGCTGATAATCGGTAGGTGCCCCATTTGGACGGGGTCAATATCCCAGACAACCTTGAAATGTTCCGTCTGGTAGAGAATATCTTCTTCTTTGAGTTGGTGGCAAAAAATGCAGGTCATGTCTTTTCTCCTAGGTTAGCAGAAAAGGAAATCACATAGGATTTCCTTGGGAATTATATGTGATTTACTCTAACTGCCATTTTTTCTTTCCGCTCCTGCCGTTTCTTTTCGAAGAAGGCTGCTCCTAGGAAAGATACGATTGGCCGTAAAATGTAGAAATAAAAGGCAAGTGTCGGATTAAAGTAAGCAAATAGGATAACGACGATGTTGAAAAGGGCGACGGTCACCAATTGTCGTAAGTGTGCCATGGAAACAAACCGCTTTGTATATGTTGTTCCGGCAAACTTTTCTTGTAGGACAAAGTAATTCAAAATGGATTGACAGAGATTGACTGCAATAGTCACGACCCCATAACCAATAACAGCCGTGGTGGTGATGCCTTCCATCATCCACCGAGTAAAGAGGGGGATGAGGGCCAGCGTTACCATGAAGTTAAATTGAACAATCAAGATTTTGCTGGTTGCGTGCTCAATCTGTCCTAGAATCTTGTGGTTGTCATACCAAAAATCCGCCACGATGAAAAAGGAGACGAAGAAGATGAGGATGCCGGTGAAAAAGTGATGTGTATCAACAGTGTCACTCGGCAAAGGAATTTCCAGCAGCATCAGAGTGATGATGATTCCAATAACTGCATCAGAGAACACCTCCAGATGCTCCTTTAGGCGTTTGGCACGACGTGTCTCATCCTCACGATAGAGTTGGTCCAAAAAAGCTTGACGTTCCTCGGCAGACAAATGCTCTAACTCAGGATGCAAAAGACTGGCTTCCTGAGCCATTTGTTCAAAGTAATCAGTCAAAAATTCTTGATTTTTAGGATTTTGTTTAATATTTTTCATAGCTTAATAAGTCAATACCGAATATTTCTTCTTACCACGGCGGATAACAGTCAACTCGCCGTCAATCTTGTCACTGTCAGAAAGGGTATAGTCCAAGTCCTGCACACGCTCACCGTTGACATAAATGGCACCATTTGCTACATCCTCACGAGCTTGGCGTTTTGAGCTGACAATACCAGAGGTGACTAGAAGTTCAACGATGTTAAGGTTGTCTTCAGCCTGTACAGCGTAGTTTGGAACGTTGCTGAGGCCCTGCTTGAGCTCTTTTGCGGATAGGTTTTTTATATTGCCTGCGAACAATTGCTCGGTGATGTTAAGAGCTTGGTTATAGGCTTCTTCACCGTGGACCAATGTCACGACTTCCTTAGCCAAAATCTTCTGAGCCAAACGTTCATGACGGGCAGCGTCAAATTGTTTCTCGATTTCAGCAATCTCATCTAATGACAAGAAAGTAAAGATCTTCAAGAAACGAACGGCATCGTCGTCCATGACATTGAGCCAGAATTGGTACATTTCGTAAGGAGAAGTCTTGTCGGCATCCAACCAAACAGCGTTGCCTTCTGACTTACCAAACTTCTTACCAGTAGAGTCGGTGATGAGGGGAACAGTCATCACGTGACCAGACTTGTCAGCCTTGCGGCGAAGCAACTCGGTACCCGCAGTCATATTGCCCCATTGGTCAGAACCACCGATTTGTAGGGTCACATTGTGCTTGTCATTAAGCTCGTAGAAGTCATAACCCTGCATGATTTGGTAGGCAAACTCGGTGTAGGAAATCCCTGTTTCAATCCGTTTTTTTACAGAGTCCTTGCTCATCATGTAGTTGACCGTGTAGTATTTACCAACATCACGAAGGAAGTCGATAAAGCTAATGTCTGAGAACCAGTCGTAGTTGTTGACCATTTCAGCCTTGTTGTCACCATTTTCAAAATCCAAGAAGCGAGAGAGTTGACCTTGAATTTTTGTCACCCAGCCGTCCACGGTGTCTTTGGTTTGCAAGCTGCGCTCCGCATCCTTGAAGGAAGGGTCGCCAATCAGACCAGTTGCACCACCAACTAGGGCGTAAGGCTTGTGGCCTGCCAACTGCAAGCGACGGCTAGTTAAGATAGCAACCAAGTGCCCCAAGTGTAAACTATCTGCTGTTGGATCATATCCTGTGTAATAAGAAACCTGTCCTTCTGTCAATGCTTTTACCAAGGCTTCTTCGTCTGTCGTTTGAAAGACCAAGCCACGAGCTTTTAGTTCTTCAAAAATGTTCATGTGGGCTGTCTCCTTTAGGTTTAATATACAGGACCATAAACCATTTTATATGATTTTTGGACCGAACTTCATTTTAAAAAATTCCTCCCTATTATACCACGAAATTGCGGAAAATAAACAAAATTTGGTATAATGGAACGATAAGGAGTTAATATGGCGACTAAATCAGATAAGCAAGATTTTAAAAAGAAAATCAGTGCCCTAGGCCTAGGGGATGTAGTAGGAGTTTTCCTTCGGACGCTGAAATTATTATTCAATTCAGTAGCTGTCTTGGTGTTCCTATTCGGTCTTTTTGGTGCGGGTATAGGAATTGGTTTCGTGGTTAGTCTTTTTGATGACGTTAAGATTCCCAAAACAGAGGAACTGGTAGCGAAGGTTTCAGAAGTTAGTCGGATTTCCACCGTTACCTATTCGGATGGTAGCTTGGTGTCGGAAGTGAATTCAGATCTGCTTCGTGTACCTATTACTTCGGAAGAGGTCTCGAATTATCTAAAACAGGCTGTAATTGCGACAGAGGATGAAACATTTGAAACCCACAATGGAGTTGTGCCTAAGGCTGTTTTGCGTGCGGCACTGGGATCAGTTGGTCTAGGTTCATCTAGCGGTGGTTCAACCTTGACGCAGCAATTGATAAAACAGCAACTTGTCGGAGATGCTCCAACCTTTACGCGTAAGGCTAATGAGATTGTTTCGGCTTTGGCATTAGAGCGGAATATGACCAAGGAAGAGATTTTGACCATTTACTTAAATGTTTCTCCATTTGGTCGAAATAATCAGGGACGAAATATTGCAGGGGTAGAAGCTGCGGCTCAGGGAATTTTTGGTAAACCAGCGAAAGACTTGGCTGTTCCGCAGGCTGCTTTTATTGCAGGCTTACCGCAAAGTCCGATTGTTTATTCTCCCTATGCATCAGATGGAACACGTAAATCAGATGAAGATATGGTTTACGGTATTGAACGCTATCAAGATGTTCTCTTTAATATGTATCGGGCGTCATTCTTGACCAAGGAAGAATACGAAACCTACAAAGCTTACGATATTAAACAAGATTTTATTGCTCCAGCTCCTGTAATGGCGGATACGAAAGATTATCTCTACTACGAGGTCATGGAAGAAGCGCAAGAGGTTATGTTTGATTATCTGGTAAAACGTGATAAGGTTTCTAAAAATGATTTGAAAAATGATGAAACAAAGGCATCCTATGAGGAGTTGGCCAAGCAAGAATTGAGTCAAGGTGGCTATACGATCAAGAGTACCGTTGATCAAGGAATCTATGCGGCGATGCAATCTGTTGTAGCAAATTATGGCTCTGTTTTGGATGATGGAAACGAATATGTCGAGACAGGCAGTGTCTTAATTGATAATGCCACAGGAGCCATTTTAGGATTTGTGGGTGGTCGCGATTATGCAACCAACCAAAATAACCATGCCTTTGATACTCTTCGTTCGCCAGCGTCAACCATCAAGCCTCTGTTAGCTTACGGTATTGCGATTGATCAAGGTTTGATAGGTTCTGCCAGCATCCTTTCCGATTATCCAACGAACTTCTCAAGTGGACAACCGATTATGTATGGTTCAGGACGTGGTACTGGTATGATGAACTTACAGACTGCTATTGACCGTTCTGTTAACATTCCTGCTTTTTGGACCTATAAGATGATGAGAAATGCAGGTGTAGATGCCAAAGCATACATGGATAAAATGAATTATCATATTCCTATGTACGATATTGAAAGTGTACCGTTGGCCGGTGGTGTTGAAATTTCAGTATTGACAAATACCAATGCCTATCAAACTTTGGCAAATGGTGGCGTTTATAACAAACATTACATTGTTGAAAGCATTACTGCCTCTGATGGAACAGTAGTGTATCAGCATGAAGCGGCTCCGGTTCAGGTCTATTCTAAAGCAACTGCAAGTATTATGAACCAGCTTTTGAGACAGGTTGTCAACTCTGGTTATACTACGACGTTCAAGAGTCGATTGAGTGGTTTAAACCCACAGGCAGCATCATCTGATTTCGTCGGTAAGACGGGAACAAGTAATGAAGTCAATGACGTGTGGCTCATGCTATCAACCCCTAGAGTAACTTTAGGTACCTGGGCTGGGAATGATGATAACTCAGAAATGTATGTCTGGACAGGCTACCACAATAATTCACAATATGTGGCCCATATGGTTGATGCGCTTTACAATGTTAATGCGGATATGTTCGCAGGAAAATTTGAATTAGACAGTAGTGTTATTGCTTCTAGCGTCGTTGCTTCTACAGGTCAACGTGCAGGGACGACACAGGTAAATGGGCGCCAAGTAACAGTTGGTGGTGCGATGACAACTAGTTATTGGGCTAAAAATGGTGCACCAGTAACAAGTTATAACTTCATGGTTGGGGGGACAGATAGTGACCGAGCACAGGCTTGGAATACAATTATCGGTTCCCAAACGCCAACATCAAGTAGCTCAACCCAACGAAGCAGTTCGACTCGGAGTAGAACGAGTTCTTCAGCTAATAACACGAATCAGTCATCAGAAACGCAAACAGCAACTAGTGAGCAAGCGAATAATGATTCACCTTGATTTTTCCTAGTACTTGTGCTATAATAGTGTAAATTATTTGTCGTGTGTCTTGTTTGAAATATTGTCCAAACAAGGCTTGCAGCAGTTAAATCAAACTTTTTCAAAGGAAGATTTAGCTGCTCTTTTTGTGTCTATGAGGAATTTTTTTGAGAATTGTTACCTATTCTTAAAGATTCTAAAAATTCAGAAAAAGGATGAATATTAGTCATCACATGGCTGTATATAATTGAACTCGCCTACAACTCTGTGAAAAAAGATAAGGTTTGTAGAGCTTTGGTTTTGTTTACTTCGTGGCGTCGTAAACGACTGAACTTTCTTCGACGATTTGTCAAGAAAGTCCTAGTCGTTCTGACGAGGGTGCGTCAACGAAATCAAAGATTTCGGACTTACCGCTTATTTTTCTTTGAGTTGTTTACGGCTTAGTATCTTTTAATTGAACTCGGACTAAATTCGTCGGAAAAAAGATAAATCTCCTAGTGTCTGATGACACTTCGTTGATTTCCTATTTTTCTCTCGAATTTTACGTCCTCGTATCTTTTAATTGAACTCGGACTAAAACCTGTGTGAAAAAGATAGAGCTCCTTGTGTCTGGTGACACGGCGTCACTCTCCTATTTTCACTTTGGTTTTCACGGTCTCGTATCTTATTACAAAGGAGAAAACTTTTGGCAGGACATGAAGTTCAGTACGGTAAGCACCGTACCCGTCGTAGTTTTTCAAGAATCAAGGAAGTTCTTGATTTACCAAATTTGATTGAAATCCAAACGGACTCTTTCCAAGACTTTTTAGATTATGGTTTGAAAGAAGTCTTTGAAGATGTACTTCCAGTTTCAAACTTTACGGATACCATGGAATTGGAATTCGTTGGTTATGAATTGAAAGAGCCTAAATACACATTGGAAGAGGCGCGTGCGCATGATGCGAACTACTCAGCTCCAATTTATGTAACTTTCCGTCTGGTGAATAAAGAAACTGGCGAGATCAAGACACAAGAAGTCTTCTTCGGTGAGTTTCCAATCATGACTGAAATGGGTACCTTCATCATCAACGGTGCAGAGCGTATCATCGTTTCTCAGTTGGTTCGTTCACCAGGTGTCTACTTCAATGATAAAGTAGATAAGAACGGTAAAGTAGGTTATGGTTCAACGGTTATCCCTAACCGTGGAGCTTGGTTGGAATTGGAAACAGATTCGAAAGACATTGCCTACACTCGTATTGACCGTACGCGTAAGATTCCGTTCACAACGCTTGTTCGTGCGCTTGGTTTCTCAGGTGATGATGAAATCTTTGACATCTTTGGCGATAGCGAATTGGTTCGCAATACCATTGAAAAAGATATTCACAAAAACCCAGCAGATTCTCGTACGGATGAAGCGCTTAAGGAAATCTATGAGCGCCTTCGTCCAGGTGAACCAAAGACTGCTGAAAGCTCTCGTAGCCTTTTGACAGCTCGTTTCTTTGACCCACGTCGTTACGACTTGGCACCTGTTGGTCGTTACAAGATTAATAAAAAACTCAACCTCCGTACTCGTTTGCTCAACCAAACACTTGCTGAGCATGTGATTAACGGTGAGACAGGCGAAATCGTCTTGGAAGCTGGTACTGTATTGAGTCGTGATGTGCTTGAAAAAGTAGAAGCACAATTCGATGAGCTCAACTTGGTAGAATATATTCCAAATGACAACGCTGTTCTTCTTGAGCCAGTTCTTTTGCAGAAATTCAAGATTGTAGCTCCTAAGGATCCAGAACGTGTTGTGACGGTGATTGGTAATGCTAATCCTGCAGAAAACGTACGTACAGTAACACCTGCGGACATCTTGGCTGAAATGAGCTACTTCCTCAACTTGGCTGAGGGTCTTGGTCGTGTAGATGATATTGACCACTTGGGTAACCGTCGTATTCGTGCCGTTGGTGAATTGCTTGCCAACCAGGTGCGTATCGGTTTGACCCGTATGGAACGTAACTTGCGTGAGCGTATGTCTGTTCAAGACAATGAAGTATTGACACCACAACAAATCATCAATATCCGTCCTGTTACAGCCGCAATCAAAGAATTCTTTGGTTCATCCCAGTTGTCACAGTTCATGGACCAACACAACCCACTTTCTGAGTTGTCGCACAAACGTCGTTTGTCAGCCTTGGGACCAGGTGGTTTGACCCGTGACCGTGCTGGTTATGAGGTTCGAGACGTTCACTACACTCACTATGGTCGTATGTGTCCGATTGAAACGCCTGAGGGACCAAACATTGGTTTGATCAACAACTTGTCTTCTTATGGGCATCTCAACAAGTATGGTTTCATTCAAACACCATACCGTAAGATTGACCGTGCAACTGGTACAGTTACAAATGAAATCGTTTGGTTGACTGCTGATGAAGAAGATGCTTACATCGTAGCCCAATCAACTTCGCCACTCGATGAAAACAACCGTTTCGTTGATAAGATTGTAATGGGTCGTCACCAAGGTAACAACCAAGAGTTCCCAGCTGATTCAGCAGACTTCATGGACGTGTCTCCTAAGCAGGTAGTTGCCGTTGCGACAGCGTGTATTCCTTTCTTGGAAAACGATGACTCCAACCGTGCCCTCATGGGTGCCAACATGCAACGTCAGGCTGTTCCATTGATTGATCCCAAAGCACCTTATGTTGGTACTGGTATGGAATACCAGGCTGCCCACGACTCAGGTGCGGCAATCATCGCTCAACACGATGGTAAGGTTGTTTACGCAGATGCGGACAAGGTAGAAGTGCGTCGTGAAGATGGATCGCTTGATGTCTACCACATTTCTAAATTCCGTCGTTCAAACTCGGGTACTGCCTACAACCAACGTACCCTTGTAAAATTGGGCGACATCGTAGAAAAAGGTGACTTCATCGCAGATGGACCTTCTATGGAAAATGGGGAAATGGCTCTTGGTCAAAACCCTATCGTTGCCTACATGACCTGGGAAGGTTACAACTTCGAGGACGCGGTTATCATGTCTGAACGCCTTGTGAAAGACGATGTCTATACATCTGTTCACTTGGAAGAATACGAATCAGAAACACGCGATACCAAGTTAGGCCCTGAAGAAATCACACGCGAAATTCCAAACGTTGGTGAAGATGCCCTTCGCAACTTGGACGAAATGGGGATTATCCGTATTGGTGCCGAAGTTAAAGAGGGCGACATTCTTGTTGGTAAAGTCACACCAAAAGGTGAAAAAGATCTTTCTGCTGAAGAGCGTCTCTTGCACGCGATCTTCGGTGACAAGTCACGTGAAGTACGTGATACCTCTCTTCGTGTACCTCACGGTGCCGATGGTGTCGTTCGTGATGTGAAAATCTTTACCCGTGCCAACGGTGATGAATTGCAATCAGGTGTTAACATGTTGGTTCGTGTTTACATCGCTCAAAAACGTAAGATTAAGGTCGGAGATAAGATGGCCGGTCGTCACGGTAACAAGGGTGTCGTTTCACGTATTGTACCTGTTGAGGATATGCCATATCTTCCAGACGGAACACCAGTTGACATCATGTTGAACCCACTCGGGGTGCCATCACGTATGAACATCGGTCAGGTTATGGAACTTCACTTGGGTATGGCGGCTCGCAACTTGGGCATTCATATCGCAACACCAGTTTTCGATGGTGCAAGTTCAGAAGACCTCTGGTCAACTGTTAAAGAAGCAGGTATGGATTCAGATGCCAAGACCATTCTTTACGATGGACGTACAGGTGAGCCATTTGATAACCGTGTGTCTGTCGGTGTCATGTACATGATCAAGCTTCACCACATGGTTGATGATAAACTCCACGCCCGCTCAGTCGGACCATACTCACTCGTTACCCAACAGCCACTCGGAGGTAAGGCTCAGTTTGGTGGTCAGCGTTTCGGTGAGATGGAGGTTTGGGCCCTTGAAGCCTACGGTGCTTCTAACGTCCTTCAAGAAATCTTGACTTACAAGTCAGATGATGTGACAGGCCGTCTTAAAGCCTATGAAGCCATCACCAAAGGTAAACCAATTCCAAAACCAGGTGTTCCAGAATCATTCCGCGTTCTTGTCAAAGAATTGCAATCACTTGGTTTGGATATGCGTGTCCTTGATGAAGACAACAACGAAGTAGAATTGCGTGACCTTGATGAAGGTGAAGATGATGACATCATCCACGTAGATGATCTTGAAAAAGCACGTGCAAAAGCCGCAGCTGACGCAGCCGCAGCCTTTGCCGCAGAAGAAGCAGAAGGCAAAGAATAATTAGAATGGATGGAACAAGTTGGTCCAAATCTCAGAACTGAAAGAGATAAGGACCAACGGTCTTCCTCCGTCTGATTTATAGAAAAATAGCTTACAAGCTATCCATTCTGCTGATTATTGTTCAAGAATTTGAGGTGTGGAAAACCAACCTCTCACAAGAAAAGAAAGGGATTATTAGTGGTTGACGTAAATCGATTTAAAAGTATGCAAATCACGTTAGCTTCACCAAGTAAGGTTCGTTCATGGTCTTACGGTGAGGTTAAAAAACCTGAAACAATCAACTATCGTACACTCAAACCAGAACGTGATGGACTTTTTGATGAAGTTATCTTTGGTCCAACAAAAGACTGGGAGTGTTCATGTGGTAAATACAAGCGTATCCGTTATAAAGGGATCACTTGTGACCGCTGTGGTGTGGAAGTAACTCGTGCAAAAGTCCGTCGTGAACGTATGGGACACATTGAGTTGAAAGCACCCATTTCACACATTTGGTATTTCAAAGGCATTCCAAGCCGTATGGGCTTGACCTTGGATATGAGCCCACGTGCGCTTGAGGAAGTTATCTACTTCGCGGCTTATGTGGTTATTGATCCAAAAGATACACCGCTTGAGCACAAGTCTATCATGACAGAGCGCGAATACCGTGAGCGTTTGCGTGAATATGGTTATGGTTCATTCGTAGCCAAAATGGGTGCAGAAGCCATTCAAGACCTCTTGAAGCAAGTCGATCTTCCAAAAGAAATCGCAGCTTTGAAAGAAGAATTGAAAACAGCTTCTGGTCAAAAACGCATTAAGGCAGTTCGCCGCTTGGATGTATTGGATGCCTTCTATAAATCTGGTAACAAGCCTGAGTGGATGATTCTCAACATCCTTCCAGTTATTCCGCCAGATTTGCGTCCGATGGTTCAGTTGGATGGTGGCCGTTTTGCGGCGTCTGACTTGAACGAACTCTACCGCCGTGTTATCAACCGGAACAACCGTTTGGCTCGTCTCTTGGAACTGAACGCTCCAGGGATTATCGTACAAAACGAAAAACGGATGCTCCAAGAAGCTGTGGATGCCTTGATTGACAATGGTCGCCGTGGTCGTCCAATTACAGGACCAGGTAGCCGTCCGCTTAAATCACTCAGCCACATGCTTAAAGGTAAGCAAGGACGTTTCCGTCAAAACTTGCTTGGTAAGCGTGTTGACTTCTCAGGACGTTCCGTTATCGCCGTTGGTCCAACTCTAAAAATGTACCAATGTGGTGTGCCACGTGAAATGGCTATCGAGCTCTTCAAACCGTTTGTTATGCGTGAAATCGTTGCCCGTGATATTGCTGGTAACGTAAAAGCCGCGAAACGTTTGATTGAGCGTGGTGATGATCGTATTTGGGATATCTTGGAAGACGTCATCAAAGAACACCCAGTTCTCTTGAACCGTGCACCTACCCTTCACCGTTTGGGTATCCAGGCTTTTGAGCCAGTTCTGATTGACGGTAAGGCTCTTCGTTTGCACCCGCTTGTCTGTGAAGCCTATAACGCTGACTTTGACGGTGACCAGATGGCCATTCACGTTCCATTGTCAGAAGAAGCACAGGCAGAGGCACGTATCCTTATGCTCGCGGCAGAGCATATCTTGAACCCTAAAGATGGTAAACCAGTCGTAACACCATCTCAGGATATGGTTTTGGGTAACTACTACTTGACCATGGAAGATGCTGGTCGCGAAGGTGAAGGTATGGTCTTCAAGGATGCGGATGAGGCTGTTATGGCTTACCGCAATGGCTATGTTCACTTGCATACTCGTGTTGGTATTGCAACAGATAGCCTTGATAAGCCTTGGAAAGACAACCAAAAACACAAGGTCATGATGACAACTGTCGGAAAAATCTTGTTCAACGCGATTATGCCAGAAGGTCTTCCATACTTGCAAGAGCCAAACAATGCTAACTTGACAGATGGAACTCCTGATAAATACTTCTTGGAACCAGGTTCAGATATCAAGGCTGCTATTGCAGAATTACCAATCAACCCACCATTCAAGAAGAAAAATCTTGGAAACATCATCGCTGAAATCTTCAAGCGTTTCCGTACAACTGAAACATCAGCCCTCCTTGACCGTTTGAAAGACTTGGGTTACTATCACTCAACACTTGCTGGTTTGACAGTGGGTATTGCCGATATCCCAGTCATCGACAACAAGGCAGAAATCATTGAAGAATCTCACGAACGTGTAGAACAAATCAAGAAACAATTCCGCCGTGGTATGATTACGGATGATGAGCGTTATGCAGCTGTTACAGATGAATGGCGTTCAGCTAAGGAAAAATTGGAAAAACGCCTGGTTGAAAAACAAGATCCTAAGAACCCAATCGTTATGATGATGGACTCTGGTGCCCGTGGTAACATCTCCAACTTCTCCCAGTTGGCCGGTATGCGTGGTCTGATGTCAGCTCCGAACGGACGTATCATGGAATTGCCTATCTTGTCTAACTTCCGTGAAGGTCTTTCTGTATTGGAAATGTTCTTCTCAACTCACGGTGCCCGTAAGGGTATGACGGATACGGCCTTGAAGACAGCCGAATCAGGTTATCTGACTCGTCGTTTGGTTGACGTTGCCCAAGATGTCATCATCCGTGAAGACGACTGTGGAACGGACCGTGGTCTTGATATCCGTTCGATCACAGATGGCAAGGAAATGATCGAGCCACTTGAAGAGCGTTTGCAAGGTCGTTACACTAAGAAAACTGTTAAACATCCTGAAACGGGTGCCGTTATCATTGGTCCAAACAAATTGATTACGGAAGATATTGCCCGTGAAATTGTCAATGCAGGCGTTGAACAAGTAACCATCCGTAGCTTATTTACATGTAACACTCGTCACGGTGTCTGCCGTCATTGTTACGGTATCAACTTGGCAACAGGTGATGCGGTTGAAGTGGGTGAAGCAGTTGGTACGATTGCAGCCCAATCTATTGGTGAGCCTGGTACACAGCTTACCATGCGTACCTTCCACACGGGTGGTGTAGCCTCAAACAGCGATATCACGCAGGGTCTTCCTCGTGTCCAAGAGATCTTTGAAGCCCGCAATCCGAAAGGGGAAGCGGTTATCACTGAGGTCAAAGGTGAAGTTATCGCCATTGAAGAAGATGCCTCTACTCGTACTAAGAAAGTCTTTGTTAAGGGCGTAACTGGTGAAGGTGAGTATGTGGTGCCATTTACAGCCCGTATGAAGGTTGAAGTTGGTGACCAAGTAGCGCGTGGAGCAGCCCTCACTGAAGGTTCTATCCAACCTAAACGCTTACTTGAAGTCCGTGATGTCTTGGCGGTTGAAACTTACCTTCTTTCTGAAGTTCAAAAAGTTTACCGTAGCCAGGGTGTAGAAATCGGCGACAAGCACATCGAGGTAATGGTTCGTCAAATGCTTCGTAAAGTTCGTGTCATGGATCCAGGTGACACAGATCTTCTCATGGGTACCCTCATGGATATCACAGACTTTACAGATGCCAATGCTGAAGTGGTTATCGCTGGTGGTATTCCGGCAACAGCTCGTCCAGTTCTTATGGGTATCACGAAGGCTTCCCTTGAAACCAACTCATTCTTGTCTGCCGCATCCTTCCAGGAAACAACACGTGTCCTTACAGATGCTGCTATCCGTGGTAAACGTGACAACCTTCTCGGTCTTAAAGAGAACGTTATTATCGGTAAGATTATCCCAGCAGGTACAGGTATGGCCCGCTACCGTAATCTTGAACCACAAGCCATCAATGAAGTTGAAATCATTGAAGACACAGTAGCAGAAGAGCTTGCAGCAGAAGCAGAGCTTGAAGCTGTAACTGAATAAATTAAGATGGCACATCTCTCTTTTCTAGGGATGTGCTTTTTGATATTCGGAAATGAAGCGCATACATTACTTGATAAGGAATTAACAAGCAGAATGTTTTCTTAAATCAGATGATTTCGATATAATGTGTACGAAAAAGGAAGTATGTGTTATGTATCAAGTTATTAGAATGTATGGAGATTTTGAACCCTGGTGGTTTTTAGATGGTTGGGAAGAAGATATAGTTAGTAAGACGACCTATGAACGTTATGAGGATGCGCAAAAAGCATTTCAGAAGGAGTGGGTACGGCTATCAGAGGATTTTCCAATGAAGAAAAGTAAGAATGGCACAATGGTGGCTTTTTGGGATGAATCAGACCAGCATTGGTGTGAGGAATGTGATGAATATTTACAACGGTATCATTCGTTGATGTTGGTAGAAGCGAGAGAAAATTTACCGGCTGGTTTTATTAAGCAACCTACGCAACCTCGTATGCGCCCCTGCAAATTAAAACAAAATATAGTCATTTGAATTAACTTTGATACATCGTCACTTTCGGCTTGCCGTACTCTAGTACAGCCTGCATCTCAGTTCCTTGTCTGAAAGCTAATTCATTCGACTATAATTGCGTAAATGAATAATAAAAAAGGATTGACCTTTGCGGGTCAATCCTTTTTAGCTAAATCTGATAGTAAATGCTTCCGCATCAAGCTCAACATACCCGCCAATTTGAATGGTAAACAGAGGCTGGGTATGGGCAAAATCCAAATCGTAGAGAACAGGGATGGTTTTGAGAATAGGGTGCTTGTCCAAAATCGCCAACAAAATCTCCTGGGTCATCTTGGTTTCCTTAGGAAAACGACCGAGGACAAGAGCCTGTGGATTTGGATAGGCTTGTAGAAGAGCTGTCAAATGACGAGAGATAATGAGATAATCGTCGTCTTCCGCCTCTTCTAAAAATAGAATATAGTTGTCTGGTCTGGGTGCGAACTCTGTCCCAGTCAGTAGGTTGAGGGTTGAGATGTTTCCGCCGATGGCAATACCAGAGGCCTGGCCTGGATTGTAGACTTTCCACTCTGTTGGGTAAAAGGTGCGAGGGGCATCTGGTAGGTACCAGGCATCGCTAGACCATTCAGGACTCGGAGTCAGATCATAGGAATCTTGTGTCACAGCCTTGAGCCAGGCTTCTGTTTGATAGGCTTGGCCCTGTATCATTTTGAAGCTTGAATAAGCTGGCCCCATGTAGGTTTGCATGCCTGTCTTGGCGTAGATGGCATTGAGCAGGGCAGTAGTATCCGAATAACCGCAGAAAATTTTCGGATGGCGGGCGATTAGGTCAAAATCCAGATAAGGCAGTAGTTCGTTACAGTTGAAACCGCCAATGGTTGTCAGAATGGCATCGACCGATTCATCTGCAAAAGCGGCTTCCAAGTCCGCAACACGACTGGCAATCGGAGCAGAATCGAACATATCGTTTTCAAAATAATGTTCTGAGAAAGAGAGTTTGAAGCCCAGTTCTTCCAATTTTTCCTTGGCAGCAAGATTGGCCTCAAAACCACCAATTCTTTCAATAGACGAAGAAGGACTGACTACGCGTATGTGGTCGCCTTTTTTTAATCTTTTCATAGGAACCTCCAAGCTTTTTTATTATTTTAACAAAAAAGTATGGAAAATCAAGTTTCCTTACGAATTGATAGGGTGAGGAGGTTGTATGATTCAAGAAAAAGCAAGAAAGATGATTGAAGAGGCGGTGGCAGATAGGGTCAGTGACATCTATCTAGTTCCTCGAGGTGAGTGTTACCAAGTCTATCATCGTATCATGGACGAGCGGGAATTTGTGCAAGACGTGGCTGAGGAGGAAGTAACAGCCATCATCAGCCATTTCAAGTTTTTAGCAGGTTTAAATGTTGGTGAAAAACGCCGTAGCCAGCAGGGTTCCTGTGACTATGATTATGGGAGCGGAGAGATTTCGCTTCGCTTATCAACAGTCGGTGATTATCGTGGCAAGGAAAGTCTGGTTATCCGCCTGCTCTATGACAATGACAAGGAACTCAAGTTCTGGTTTGAGGCGGCCGAGCGACTTGCAGAAGAAATCAAGGGACGAGGGCTCTACCTTTTTTCGGGTCCAGTCGGCTCTGGTAAGACCACACTTATGTACCATCTTGCCAGGCTGAAATTCCCAGACAAGCAGATTTTGACCATTGAAGATCCAGTCGAAATCAAGCAGGAGGACATGCTGCAACTCCAGCTCAATGAAGCCATCGGAGCCACCTACGATAATCTGATTAAACTGTCCCTCCGTCATCGACCGGACCTGCTCATCATCGGTGAAATTCGGGATGCAGAAACGGCTCGAGCAGTCATTCGAGCCAGCCTGACGGGAGCTACCGTTTTCTCAACGGTTCATGCAAGGTCTATTTCGGGTGTTTATGCTCGTATGTTGGAATTGGGGGTCAGCCCCGAGGAGTTAAATAATGCCCTTCAAGGCATTGCATATCAACGCTTGATCGGGGGAGGAGGTGTAGTGGATTTTGCAAATGGAGACTACCAAAACCATTCCGCAGACCAGTGGAATGAACAAATTGATCGCCTTTTTGCAGCAGGACATATCAGTCTTCGGCAGGCAGAAACAGAAAAAATTACCCTTGGCTCGCCAGCGTAAGGTCATTGAACTGTTTAACAATCTCTTTGCCAGTGGCTTTCATCTGGGAGAGATTGTTGATTTCCTCAAACGTAGTCAGCTTCTGGCAGATCCCTATACCCAGGTCTTGTCAGATGGGCTGTTAGCAGGCAAACCCTTTTCAAGTTTGCTGGCGGATTTGCGTTTTTCAGATGCGGTGGTCACGCAAGTAGCTCTGGCAGAAGTTCATGGCAATACCAGTCTGAGTTTGGGCCATATTCAGTCCTATCTGGAAAATGTCAGCAAGGTTCGTAAAAAGCTGATTGAGGTGGCGACCTATCCAGTTATACTGCTTGCTTTTCTTCTTTTGATTATGTTGGGTTTGAAAAATTACCTTCTGCCCCAGTTGGAGGAAGGTAATGCAGCGACTATGCTGATAAATCATCTGCCGACTATCTTCTTATCCCTCTGTGGACTTAGTTTGGTGGCGGTCTTAGCTGGTATGGTTTGGTTTCGCAAAACCAACAAAATCAAGGTCTTTTCCTGCTTAGCTGCTCTGCCATTTTTCGGAAAATTCATCCAAATCTATCTGACGGCCTATTACGCCAGGGAGTGGGGGAGTTTGATTGGGCAAGGCTTGGACCTGCCGCAGATTGTGGGCTTGATGCAATCGCAGCAATCGCAGCTCTTTCGGGAGATTGGCCAGGACCTGGAGCAGTCGCTTTCCAATGGTCAGAGCTTTCACGAACACATTAAGACCTACGCCTTTTTTAAGCGGGAGCTGAGTTTGATTGCCGAGTATGGTCAGGTCAAGTCCAAGTTGGGGAGCGAGTTGACAGTCTATGCAGCTGAGTGTTGGGAGGATTTTTTCTCTCGGGTCAATAGAGCCATGCAGCTGATCCAACCGCTGGTCTTTCTCTTTGTGGCCTTAATGGTCGTTCTCATCTACGCAGCCATGTTGCTGCCGATTTATCAAAATATGGAGTTATAAAATGAAAAAATTAATTGAAAAGAAGGTAAAAGCGTTCACTCTGGTGGAAATGTTAGTCGTTTTGGGGATCATTAGCCTGCTCTTGCTCCTCTTTGTGCCAAATTTGAGCAAACAAAAAGAAGCGATTAAAGAGTCCGGGGGTACAGCTGTCGTTAAAGTCGTAGAAAGCCAGATGGAACTTTATGCATTAGAGCATGATAAGGAAGCAACGGTGGCAGATTTACAGGCGGCTGGCTATATTACTGAGAAACAAGCAGAAGAGTATGCTAAGGCGAAAAAATAAGGCCTTCACTCTTCTAGAAAGCTTGCTGACCTTATTTGTTGTTAGTTTTTTGGCAGTTTCTTTGTCGGGAACAGTGCAGACCGTCTTTCAGTCTGTTCAAGAAGAGATTTTTCTCTGGGAATATGAGGCCATCTATAAAGACAGTCAGAAATTGGCGGCCAGTTCTCACCAAACAGTAAGTCTAGCTATCGGTGGACAGGAGGTTACGAATGGTTATCAGTCTGTACAGGTACCCAGAAATGTAGAAGTATTGGAAGGGAAGACCATCACATTTGAAGAAGATGGTGGAAATTCCTCACTGTCTAAAATTCGTTTTCGGTTTAGTCGAAAAACAGTCACGTATCAATTATATATAGGGAGTGGTCGCTATAAGAAAACAGAAGAATAAGGCTTATATTTTGCTAGAAAGTCTGGTTGCCCTTGCGACTCTAGTGACTATTTGCAGCTTGATTTTATCAGCGGTGGATGCAGGTCGCAGGCGACAGGCTTGGGAATTGGAACAACAGGAGGTTCTCAATCTAGCTCAGATGGCCGTGCAGACCGAGCAAGATGACCTATCCTTAAACGGAGTTGCAGTTCAGGTTCAACGGACTTCGGATAGAGTTGCGGTTTTCCACGAGGGAAAGGAGGTTTTATCGGTTGTTAAAAAGTAAGGTTCTTGCTTTTACCCTATTGGAATGCTTGGTGGCTCTAGTTATCGTTTCAGGCAGCCTCTTGATTTTTGAAGGCTTGTCAAAGTTGTTGGTTCAAGAAGCACATTACCAAGGTCAGACCGTTCAAAAGGAGTGGCTAGTATTTTCTAGTCAGTTGCGGTCGGAATGGGACCAGTCGGAATTGGTCAAGGTTGAAAATGGCAAGGTCTATGTCAATAAGGATGGACAAGCATTAGCCTTTGGCAAGTCACGTTCGGATGATTTTCGGAAAACAAATGACAGAGGGCAGGGCTATCAGCCCATGATTTATCAAGTAGACAGCGCAGCCATTTCCCAAGAAAACCAGCTGGTGCGCATCGACTTTAGCTTTAAAAACGGAGAGGAGCGGACCTTTATCTATGCTTTTAAAGAAAAAAGTTAAGGCTGGCATCCTACTCTATGCCCTTTTGATGCTGGCGGTTTTTAGTCTCTTGCTTCAGTTTTATCTCCACCGCCAAGAGGCTGAAAGTCAAATAGCTCAAGTAGCTAAGCAAGAAGCGACAGCCTACATCATGGCCCAGATGGTCTTGGACCAGGTTGAAGAGGAATTGCAAGAGCGTGAAGCGATTGCCAAGAAGGTAGCAAGTCAAACAGATGAAATGAAGGAAGATAAAGAAACAGCTAGTGAAACGGCTAATATTAAGGAAGAAGGGGAGGTACAAGAAACAACAAGCACTAAGCCAGAACCAACTACAAAATCAGTTGACACATCATCAACTCAAAACGTGGAAAGCAAACCAATAGAAGATAAGGGAGCGGTCACTTTTCAGGAGGGTCAGGCTCGTTATCAACTTAAAGGAGACCAACTATTGGTTACAGTTGAGTTAACAAGTGATGGTCTGTATACCTATCAATTTCCTTTGGGGCTATCATCAGAAGGAGGGTGAGTTGACTTGCTCCCCTTTTTGGTGCAAAGTCTGTGAAATTTTGATAAGATAAGAGTATGAATTTTGAAAAGATCGAACAGGCTTACGACCTACTATTAGAAAACGTACAGACTATCCAAAACCAGCTAGGTACCAATATCTATGATGCCATGATTGAGCAAAATGCTGCTTACGTAGCTGATCAGCATGAGACGGACCTTATTATCAATAATAACAAGACCTTGAAACAACTAGATTTAACCAAGGAAGAATGGCGTCGTGCCTACCAATTCTTGCTCATCAAGGCCAATCAGACTGAACCCATGCAGTACAATCACCAGTTCACACCTGACTCTATCGGATTTATCCTATCTTTTCTAGTAGACCAATTGGTGCCGACTCAAAAGGTGACGGTTCTAGAAATTGGTTCGGGGACAGGCAATCTAGCTCAGACCATTCTCAACGCCAGTCAGAAAGAATTGGATTACTTGGGGATCGAAGTGGACGACCTCTTGATTGATTTGTCGGCAAGTATTGCGGATGTCATGCAGGCAGAGATTTCTTTTGCCCAGGGCGATGCGGTACGTCCGCAGATTTTGAAGGAAAGCCAAATCATTCTTGCGGATTTGCCGATTGGTTACTATCCAGATGACCAGATTGCCAGCCGTTATCAGGTTGCCAGTTCAAATGAACATACCTACGCCCACCATTTGCTCATGGAACAATCCCTCAAATATCTGGAAAAAGATGGCTTTGCGATTTTGTTGGCTCCAAATGATTTATTGACTAGTCCGCAAAGCGATTTGCTGAAAGGTTGGTTACAGGAGCAAGCCAATATTGTTGCCATGATTGCCCTGCCACCAAATCTCTTTGGGAAGGCTGCTATGGCCAAGTCTATTTTTGTTTTGCAAAGGAAAGCAGCTAGACCTCTAGCGCCGTTTGTTTATCCCTTGCAAAGTCTTCAAGAACCAGAAGCTATTCAGAAGTTCATGCTCAATTTCAAAAATTGGAAGCAAGAGAATGCAATTTAAGTGAAAATCTGTTATACTATTTAGGAAAACGCTTTAAAAGAGGTAAGATATGTCAAAAACAATTGCAATTAATGCAGGTAGTTCAAGTCTGAAATGGCAACTTTATCAAATGCCAGAAGAAACAGTATTAGCGGCAGGGATTGTTGAGCGCATCGGTTTGAACGATTCCATCTCAACAGTTAAGTATGATGGGAAGAAAGAAAGTGAAGTTTTAGATATTCCTAATCATACAGTTGCGGTTAAGATTCTCCTAGAAGACTTGCTTAAACACAACATCATTGCTGCTTACGAGGAAATTACTGGTATCGGACACCGTGTTGTTGCAGGTGGAGAGATTTTCAAAGAATCAGCTGTTATTGGACCAAAAGAGGTTGAGCAAATTGAAGAGCTAAGTGCTTTGGCACCGCTTCATAACCCAGCACACGTAGCAGCAATGCGTGCATTTGAGGAAGTACTACCAGAAGTTTTGAATGTAGCTGTTTTTGATACAGCCTTTCACACTACGATGCCAAAGCATGCCTATCTTTATCCGATTCCACAAAAGTACTATACCGACCACAAGGTTCGTAAGTATGGAGCGCACGGAACTAGTCACTATTATGTAGCGCATGAGGCAGCAAAAGTATTGGGACGTCCGATTGAGGAATTAAAATTGATTACGGCTCACATCGGAAATGGTGTATCTATTACTGCCAACTACCACGGTCAATCAGTTGACACTTCTATGGGCTTCACTCCTCTAGCTGGTCCAATGATGGGAACTCGTTCGGGAGATATTGATCCAGCGATTATTCCTTACTTGATTGCAAATGTTGATGAGTTGAAGGACGCTGCGGATGTTGTTAACATGTTGAATAAACAATCAGGTTTGCTTGGTGTATCGGGTTATTCAAGTGATATGCGTGACATTGAATCAGGTTTGGAAGCTAAGAACCCAGATGCAGTGTTGGCCTACAATATTTTCATTGACCGTATTAAGAAATTTATCGGTCAGTATCTTGCAGTTTTAAATGGGGCAGATGCTATTGTCTTCACGGCAGGTATGGGTGAAAATGCACCGCTTATGCGCAATGACGTAGTAGAAGGCTTGTCTTGGTTTGGTATTGAGTTGGACCCAGAAAAGAATGTATTTGGCAACTATGGTGACATTTCAACGGCAGAATCAAAAGTTCGTGTCTTGGTTATTCCGACGGATGAAGAATTGGTTATTGCGCGTGAAGTTGAACGTTTGAAATAAGAAAAACGAACTGGTAGTCGGAGACTGCCAGTTTCTCTTATAGTTTATACCTTTAGAAAGGTATAGTTTTTAGCAAGTGGTCAAAATATATAGTGTGTGATACAATAGACTAGCAAAGAAATTTGCACAGAGTAGATGGTTTGCGTCAAGTGTATGTGGATGGGATGTTGCCACATAACGAAGCTAGCTTTTGGTTGGGGTTGATGTCTGTTTTGGTCGGAACATCGAGTCCTTAGCTAAAAGTGGCGCGGTAAACCATTGCATCCGCTGTCGAATACACACGACAGCTCCATTTTTTGAAAAAGGAGCATTTTTTATGGAAAAGAAAATTCCAAAACTAACGGTGCAGTTGTTGACTGCTATTGCTATGACCCTTGCCTTGGTTATGGTTGTGGAGAACTATTTCTCCATTCGGATTTCAGAAACCTTGCAGGTTCAGTTTACCTTCATTCCCAATACTATTTTGGGAGCTATTGCTGGTCCGGTTTGGGCAGCTGTCTTTGCGGCTATTTCAGACCCAGTCTTTGTCTTGTTTAGCGGGCAAACGGTCCTCTTTACTTGGATTTTGATTGAGGCGGTATCGGCTTTTATCTATGGCTGGTTCTTCTATCGAAAACCGCTAGACACCAAGAACAAGGCTGATTGGCTCTATGTTGCAGGGGTTGTTGTCTTGATTCAGGTTGTGATTTCCTTTATCATGACACCGATTGCCCTCCATTTCCATTTTGGAACACCTTGGATTGTTCTGTATAGCAGTCGTCTGATTAAGGCAGTTTTTGAAATTCCATTACGGATTGTCGTGACCATGCTTGTCTTGCCAAGTTTACAAAAAATACCTGAATTGGCCAAGTTAATGGGCATTAAATAAAACAGTATCAAGCAACAGGTCATCCCCCTGTTGCTTTTTATAGAGAGGGAATCATGAATTATCAAGAAACTCGCCGGTGGCTATCTAGTCGTCCTGCATCAGATTTAGAAAATGGTGTTGCACGTGTCAACTGGCTCTTGGAACGCTTGGATAATCCCCAACTTCAAGTGCCGACGGTTCACTTCGTAGGGACAAATGGCAAGGGCTCGACCCTCAACGCCTTGCAGTCCATCTTGCAGGCTTCGGGTTACACGGTCGGCCGCTTTACATCACCGTCTATCATTGATTTTCGAGAGCAGATTGTCTTTGAGCAAGAGATGATTTCGGAGGAGGATTTTGCGAGGATTGTGACAGACTTGCAACCCTTGATTGAGGACTTGGACCAGACGGCTGGACTGGATGCCATCTCGGAGTTTGAGATTGTAGTAGTGGCTATGTTTGTCTATTTTGCCTACTACCAGCGTCCTGATATTCTCTTGGTGGAGGCAGGCATGGGCGGTTTGCAGGATGCGACCAATGTCCTTGCCCCATTGGCAGTAGTTTGCCCGTCCATCGGCTTGGACCATCAGGCTTTTTTGGGAGAGACCCACGCTGCTATAGCCCGTCACAAGGTTGCTGTCTTGCGTGAGGGGGTTCCCCTCGTCTATGCGACCGATTTGCCAGAAGTGGTGGCAGTTTTTGAGGAGCAGGCCCGTCAGCTTCAGAGTCCGACCTATGCGGTGGGGCGGGAGATTCTTTTGGAAAATAGCAGAGCAGGCTTTGCAGTCTCAAGTCCTCTCGGCCGTGTTGAGGGTTTGAGGCTACAGATGCAGGGGCGTCACCAGGAGGTCAACGCAGCCTTGGCAGTGACAACTGCCCAGCTCATCAGCCCTCATTTTCCAACAATTACCAATGAAACCATCCGCCAGGGCTTGTCCCAAGCCATCTGGCCAGGCCGTTTAGAGTTGATTAGACCTAATCTCATGATTGACGGTGCCCACAATAATGAAAGTATCGCCGTCCTGACAGAACTCTTGGAAGATAAGTATGGTGACAGAGATATTGAAATCTTCTTTGCAGCCATCAATACCAAGCCTGTGGACCAGATGTTGTCCCAACTCAGCCAATTTGGACCTGTTAGCGTGACGACCTTTGACGATTTCAGAGCGGTGCAGCTGAACGATTATCCGTCAGGCTATGAACGGGTGCAAACCTATCAGGAATGGTTGGAGCAGGCGGACTTGGACAATCCCAAAAAACTCTACCTGATTACAGGGTCGCTTTATTTCATTACTTATGTGAGGAAGTATATATTGGAAACGATGCTGTACAATTAAAAATTAGCACAGGAATTTAAAATGCATGTAGTTAGAAAATGAACACATGCATTTTTTGTTATATTTCTGGAAAAAATCATGCAAAAAACTTGACAAAATGCCTGCTATACTAGTATAGCAGGGCTTGACACTTCGGCCAAGCCCTTCCTATTAGCCTAAACAGGAGGAAATAATGAAAAAGAACAAGTATATATATGGCACAATTGCGGCAACTACTGCCATCACCCTTGCAACCGTTGGTGCATCTACCGTATCAGCAGACACACAATACGGTATTGTTTTAAACCGTGTGACTGGTGAGTGGCAAACTGTCAATCGTACCACAGGCGAAATTGTAAAATCTGAACCAAATGGTACATACTCTACATATGACGAAGCAAACGCAGGTTTATCCTCATGGTTAGAAACTCAAGCATCAACTGTTGAAACACCAGCAGTGGAAACTACAGCTGTCGAAACATCTAAAACATCAGCTGATGTTAAACCAGCTCTTGATGCTCAACAAGCTGTTGTTGATGCTACTGTAGCTGAAACTAACCAAGCTCAAGTTGATGCAGATGCAGCTAACCAAGCTGTTACCACTGCTCAAGCAGACGTTGATACTGCAACCCAAGCTGTAGCTGACGCAGAAGCAAACACTGCTAAAGCAACACCAGAAAACATTGCAGCTAACCAGTCTGACCAAACAGCTAACCTTGCTGACCAAACAGCAAACGCTGCTGAAACAGATGAAGTTAATGCTGAAATCACAGCACAAACACAAGCTGTTGCAGATGCACAAACTGCTGTTGATACTGCCCAAGCAGAAAAAGACCAAGCAGATAGCGCAGTAGCATCTAAAGAAGCTGATGTTAAAGCAGCTCAAGATGCTCTTTCTGGTACTGGTCTTGCAGAGGCTCAAGCAACTCTTGACCAAGCTACAGCTGATGTCAAAACAGCACAAGATAATGTTACAACTGCTACTACAGCCGTTGATACAGCTAAAAAGGCAGATGCAGAACGTCAAACTGCAATTGATGCCGCAACAACTGACGTTGCAGTTAAAACAGATGCTGTAACAACTGCTTCAGCAAAATTGACCGCTGCACAAGATGCGGTTAAACAAACAACTGATGCAGTGACTAAAGCTACTGATGCTGTCAAATCAGCACAAGATGCTCTTGCTCTTACAAATGCTGATACTGTTACAATTGTTATGCCAGATACAATTGTTTCAGATGAAGTGAAACAAAGAAATGGGTATACATCAAATGTTTCTAACTTTAAAACAGCTTATGAAAAGTATATGAAAAATAGAACCAGCCAATGGTCACTAACATTGACTGGTCAAGGTGTTAAGGTGGCTCAAGCCTCAAGCACCACTATCAGTCCAGCTGATAAAAACAAAATTGTCAACATTGATGCCTTAACAGATGAACAATTGCAAGAACTTGCATTATACAATCTACAAGTTGTAAACGCAGTGCGTCAACTATTTGGTGCACAACCACTTACCCTCAATACAGGGTCACTTAAAGCAGCTAAAAATCAAGCTGACAAATATATCGCTCGTAATAAATCAATTATGAGTGCAGGTCATGTTTCTGGCGGTGATTACTTCGGTGAAAATGTTTCAAATCTTCGAAATACAACAACAATGTATGATTTGAAAAAAGAAATTTATGATGCCGTTACATATATGGCATTTGCAGATGCACCATCAAGCTGGGGTCATCTATTCAATACTTTGATTGGTGCACCTAACCTTGGTGTCGCATTTGCCACATTTGCTGGACAACCACATATTATCAACGTATTTGGTGTCTACACAGGTGCAGAAATCACCAATCCAAATGATACAACAACTCTTCAAGCAACACTTACCAAAGCACAAGCTGAACAAACTGAAGCACAATCTACATCAGACAAAGCTAAGTCTGACTTAACTGAAGCAAGTGATGCTTATGCTAAAGCGCTTGGTGCTAAAACTGCAGCAGAAAAAGTTCTTGCTGATGCAATGGCTACACCTCTTCAAACACAAGTCGCAGAAAATAATCTACGTCTTGCAGAAATCGCTCTAACAAACGCTGAAGCTCGCAAAGCTGATGCACAAAAAGCAGTTGACAACTTCTCAGCAAATCTTGCTGAAAAGAAAGCAGCTCTTGATACTGCTAAAGCTGAACTTGCTACAGCACAAGCTACTGCAACTGCAAAAGCTGAAGCTCTTAAAACAGCTCAAGCTAACCTTGCAACACAACAAGCAACACTTGATAGCTTGAACAAAGATAAAAACGCTCTTCTTGCAGAAAAAGACCGCTTGGTTGAAGAAGCTAAAGCACTTGCTACTGAACTTAAAGGTTATCTTGAAGCTGGTACTAAGCTAAAAGAAGCAAAAGCTGAGTTGTCTGAAAAAGAAGCTACTCTTAAAGAAGCACAAACTAAAGCTGAAACAGCAAAAAACAAACTTGAAACTGTTACTGCTAAACTTGCTGAAGAAGAAAGCAAATTGGCTGAACTTCAAGCTGAGTACAACAAACTCAAAGACCTTGAAGACAAAGCAAAAGACAATGTGATTGCAACGCTTCCAGACGGAACAATTGTTGCAGTACCAAAAGATGCACCAACTGCTGCTGAAAAACCAGCTGTTGATGTAGATGCAGTCAAACAAGCTCTTGATAAAGGTCAAGATGTAACAGTTGTTGACGGGGAAGTTGTGGTGACGAACCCACAAGCAGGTGTCACCGTCACACCACAAGGTATTACTTACTCACGTGTAGAACGTGCTAAGACCTTGCCAAACACAGGGGAGCAAACAAGTTTGTTGGCACTCGCAGGTGTGGCAGTATTATCTAGTCTTGGTCTTGCAAGTGCAAGAAGACGCAAACAAGGATAGGTAGCGAATATGAAAAAAATCTTCTTACTATGACAGTAGGAAGATTTTTTGGATTGCTAAAAATTTCGGAAAGACTACGCTATTCCAACAATTTTTAGGGATGAAATATGATACACTAGATGAGTAGAAAAGTGAAGACGGTAGCTCTTGATTTTCTGAAAGTGAGGTGATGCCTATGGGCAATTCATCAAAATCTGACGGAAAGGAGGAGCGTTCTTTTGACAGCTTTTGAAGTTGTGCAGACGATTTTAAGTTTCGGTGGTTTCACAGTTGCTTTGATTGGTTTGGGCTATAAAATCTTCAAAGATGAAGACAAAAAATAACCCGTCCCCACTTTTGCGCGAGTAGGACGGATTAAATCTGTAATACGAGCCACCGTCTTTTTAACGGTTCTACATTCGGAGCTGGATTGCCGTCCAGCTCTTTTTCCATTTTTATTATAACAGATTACATGTAAAATGCAAATAATCTGTTAATTTGGAGATTCGTTTGCTATAGGTTTGTTTCTTATAGTAGGCTCAGACTTATCGGTGAATGCCAGAATATGACGATACAGGTTAGAGAGCGTTTACTGATATATTATTTTAAACTGGCAAGATAGTTTCAGCGATCATAGGGTACTTCTTCGCTTTGCATAATTGTCTAATAATTCTTGATCAAATCAACCGTTGAGCGGTCTAGCTTTTTAACGATGGCTTGCAAGAAGGCTTGAGCCTCTAGGAAGTCATCCATGCTATAGAGGGTTTGATGTGAATGGATATAGCGAGCGCAGACACCGATGGTTGTCGATGGAACGCCATGATTTTTCAAGTGGGCTGCACCAGCATCTGTTCCACCTTTACCACAGTAGTATTGGAATTTGACACCAGCCTCCTCAGCAGTCGTCAAGAGGAAGTCTTTCATATTTTTTAACATGATATGACCTGGGTCATAGAAACGAAATAGGGTACCATCTCCGATTTTTCCTTGGTCACCATAGATGTCGCCCGCTGGTGAGCAATCAACAGCAAGGAAAATGTCTGGATTGAATTTGGTTGTAGAAGCATGAGCTCCACGTAAGCCAACCTCTTCTTGCACATTGGCCCCAGCAATCAACTGATTTGGTAAAGCTTGACCGGATAGGCTTTCCAGCAATTCCGTCACCATAAGGACACCGAAGCGGTTGTCCCAAGCCTTAGAAATAACATTTTTTCCGTTGGCAGTAAGGATAGTTTCATTTTTGGGAACCAGGACATCCCCCGGACGAACACCGAAAGCCCAGGCTTCGTCATAATTGGCAAAACCAGCATCGAAAATAATATCAGCAATGGCAGGCATGCCAGGAGCGTTAGCCCCCCGTGAAAGGTGAGGTGGTACTGAGCCTGAGATGGCTGGAATGGTACGACCGTCCTGCAACTGAAGAGTGAAGGCTTGGCTAGAAACAACCAGAGGATTCCAGCCACCTAGCTCGACAACACGGAAAGTACCGTCTGGCTTGATTTGGCTAATCATAAAGCCAACCTCATCCATGTGAGCGGCCACTAGGATACGAGGAGCATTTTCAACAGCCGTATCCTTGATGCCAAAAATTCCACCTAGCCCATCTGTTTCAATGCGGTCCACGTGTGGCGTGATTTTCTGGCGGATGTGGTTGCGAACCTGTCCTTCAAATCCCGGTAAGCTTTGCAATTCTGTAACTTCTTTAATTTTTTCAAAAAGAGTCATTCTTCTTCCTCCATGACATGATTACTACTATTTTATCACGAAGAGCTAGACTTGTCTTGAAAATATGGATAGTATTGACAAGAATGCTTGAAGTTTGCTAGGATAGAAATGCCCCTCAAAATAGAGAGGAGGTGATTGCCTTGTTGTTCGAACTTCTCACATTGTTCGTTGCACCTATTGTATCAGGTCTTGTGTTGATACTCTTTGAGTATTGGCTCAACAATCGCAACAAATAGGCCCCAGGGGCAAAAGAAAACCCTCAACGCTGGGAACGTTGGGGGCTTTTTGATTGCCGATGTATTATCGAACTTCTCACTGTAAGACCATTCTATCTATTTTTAAGTCTTTTGTCAAGTGGTGCGAGTTTGTCTCAGCTGTCACAAGTCCAATGGCATTTTTGGGAAAAATCCGGAGAAATATGATAAAATAGTCAACATGAAAAAGAAGAAGACAGCCTTGCTAGCAGGCTTATTGGGGGCAGGTGTGCTCACCGCTAGTGCTCAATTTTACCGTAAAATCCAAGAAGACCGTAAAAAAGCACAGGCCTTGCAGGAGGTGCGTGACTTTTTCGCTGATTTAGGAGAGATTGCCACGGTCTATGTGGATGAAACAGCCTCAACTCGTGACCAGCTTATTGGCGGGGTTGTGATGGAGGCAGGACAGGTGTTTTTATTTGAAAATACCCAAGGTTCTATTCAGTACAGGGAGGAAGAAAGATGATTTTTCCAACAAAGCTTGAAGAAGTGGCTGCCTTGATTGAAGATGGCAAGCCAACCGTTTTTCTATTTGTGACGACTTGGTGTGGAGATTGCCACTATATCAAACCGCATTTGCCAGCTATCGAAGAAGCTTTTCCAGATCTCCGTTTTGTGCAACTGGATCGAGATGACTTTATGCCTTTGGCACAGGAATGGGCTATTTTAGGCATTCCAAGTCTGGTTGTTTTGGAAAATGGTAAGGAAATCGGTCGTTTTGTCGATAAGAATCGCAAGACCAAGGAAGAAATCATGAACTTCTTATCTAGACTGGGTAGGTAAATCGAGGCTGGGCTCAAGTCCAGCGCCACTTCTCAGGGTTTGTGTCAACATCTCAGCGCAGTGGTTGATTGGCAGATTTGTTCGTGTTTTACACTCCAAATCTGACCTAATCAACTGTGCGGGGGTGGGAAAACGAACTCTTCTATGGATGGTCGAGTTCTTTCCCACTCCCATTTCCCGAAAGAAAGGAATACAACATGAAGAAATCACTCGGAAAAATCCTGTTAGCACCCGTGGTGCTGGGGTTGAGTTTAAGTTTGGCACCGTTGGCTCAAGCGGAAATTCAGACGGATGTTATCAATGAAAAATGGGGCAAGCCGACACTGGTCTATGGTGGTGGTTTGTCAGATGCCCAGGCGACAGAGGTCAATAGTTTGCTTGGTATTTCGGATGTCAATAACGTCAGCCGCCAAATTGTGTTGGGTACGGATATGGACCAATATTTAGGTACATCTGGAGCGGACACAGCCTCCCTCTATTCATCTGTCTTGGTGCAAAAGCAGGATGATGGAAAAGGGGTTGTGGTGGATATTAAGACGCCACAGAATATCACCTTGATTACCAAGACCCAGTATGCCAATGCGGCCATTACTGCCGGTGCAACAGACGTCTTGATTGATGTTGCGGCACCCATTCAGGTGACGGGAGAGTCCGCTCTGACAGGTGTTTACAAGGCTCTCGCAGCTAATGGTGAAACAGTTGATCCGGCTCGGACAGAAGTAGCCCAGCAAGAACTAACTACTGTTAATGAAGTAGCGACAGCCCATGCTGGTGATGAACAATTTGACAGCTCTGCTTTGGATAAGGCAGTAGCAGAAATCAAGACAGCTCTTGCGGATTACAAGCAATCCAATGGTCAGGTGGCTTCTGAGGCAGACATCAACACCATCATCAATGATGTTTTGGCCCAAAACGGTTTGGAAAATGTCATCACAGCAGATGAAATTTCTAAGCTAGTCACATTTGCTAAAGCTTATCAGGGAACCTCTGCTATTGATTCGGCGGAAGTGGCTGCCCAGCTCAACCAGTTCAAGCAACAGGCGGAGCAACAAATTTCAGAAGCCTATAAGAATCTACAAGATTCAGGGATTTTAGAAAAAATCGGAGCCTTCTTTGAAAATCTTTGGAAAGGCTTGACCGGTCTATTTGCATAAAGGAGAAATGAAAAAGAAATGATTTTTACATATAATAAAGAACAGGTCGGCGATGTCCTCATGGTCATCGTTGCAGAAGACAAGGGACAAGCTGTCCAGTTTGAACGTAAGGGTCAAGTGGCGCGTGTTTTCTTAGCAGAAACGGGTCAAACAGTTGCTTGGAATATCTTTGAAGCATCAAGTTTGGTTGAGCTTGCTGGAAATGGTCAAGTTTTCTTGACAGATGAGCAGGTTACGACTTTGAATGCTGCATTGGCTAAGGAAGGTTTTACTGAAAGTTTGGCCAACGACAATAGTCCGAAATTCGTTGTCGGTCAGATTGTGGAACTGGTTCCTCATCCAGACAGCGACCACCTCAATATCTGTCAGGTCAATGTTGGGGACAAAACAGTGCAAATCGTAGCCGGTGCCCCAAATGCTGCCCAAGGATTGAAAACCATTGTGGCTCTTCCGGGAGCAATGATGCCGAGCGGTAGCCTTATTTTCCCAGGGAAGTTGCGTGGCGAAGATAGCTTTGGTATGATGTGTAGCCCACGTGAATTGGCTTTGCCAAACGCACCGCAAGTCCGTGGCATTATCGAATTGGACGACTCCGCAGTGATCGGAGAAGCACTTGATCCAGCTAAACACTGGAAGGGATAGAAAAAGAAGAATTGGTCAGGTGGCCAATTCTTTTATGCTGGTTCAATTTTTCCTTCAATAGCCTGTTCGATTTCTTCGGTCAAGGCCTGTTGTGATTTGAGTTGGAAATAAAGACTAGACAGAAAATGTTGGAGATTGAGCCACCGGAAGTAGTCTACTGGTTCTTGATTTGGAAAGTCCAGCTTGCTAATCCATTCCGTCAGCTCTTGGCTTGACACTTTTTCATTTAGCAGGAGGTAGACAGGGATTTGTGCCAGACGGATTTCCTCGCCAGCTGAGAAAACTTTACTTTGTTTAGATAGACAAGTGACAATAGTTTGCCAGACTTCTTTGCTTTTTTCAGCGGGAAATTGATCATGACAGCTTGCGGCCAGAAGAAAATCAGCTCCGTGGGTAGCTGTGTGAACCCAGCCAAATTTTTCATCGTAGCCAGACCAGTCATTTTCAATCGCCAAATAATCCAAGGCCTGCTGGAAGAGGAGTTCGTGGTCGTTAGTGCTTAAAAATGCATGATAAATAGACTCTGGCTCATTATCGACAGACAGCAGAAGACAGTAGAGCAAGCAAGTAAAACTTCGCTTTAGTGTGGAGCCTTCTAGGGAAAATGGCTTGGTTTCTTGAGAGAATTGCAGTAGCGACTGTGCTTGTTCTCTTGTAATCAAGCCCTTCAAAAAGATATGGCAAAAACTAGCATAGACCAGTTCGTCGCGTATAGCAGGATCAGGATGACCGATGTTTTCCAGCAACCAAGCCAGTTCGGCATTGGTATATGGTTGGGAGGTCTGTATCTTTTCCATCAAAAATTCTTTCATAATTTTCGCTCCTTTTCTAATCCTTCTACGAATAAATAAGTAGGAGGATATAAAATGTATAATAAAGTTATTTTAATCGGTCGCTTGACGGCCCAACCCGAACTCACTCAAACACCAACTGGCAAAAATTTGACTCGTGTAACTGTCGCAGTCAATCGCCGATTTAAGACAGAAAACGGTGAGCGTGAAGCAGATTTTCTTAATGTTATTTTCTGGGGCAAACTGGCGGAGACACTTGTTTCTTATGGTAGCAAGGGCAGTCTGATTTCTATTGACGGTGAGTTGCGAACGCGAAAATACGAAAAAGACGGCAGCAACCACTATGTGACTGAAATCTTAGGACAATCCTTCCAGTTGCTCGAAAGCCGTGCCCAACGTGCCATGCGTGAAAATAACACTGGTGATGACCTAGCAGACTTGGTCTTGGAAGAGGAGGAATTACCGTTTTAAAGCAATATCAGTCCCAAGACCGATGGAGCGTATTGAAAAATAGGCTATACTATAGTCAATCCTAAATATTTTTCATATCTCCTTAAAAACACCGACGAAAGTTGGTGTTTTTTGCTACTTATTTTCTATATTTCCACCATTCTATCAGCATGATAATTAGAGAAAGTAGGAGAACTCCGTAAAAGAAAAAGATGATGTAATGAGGGTGGGAAAAGAGAAGCAACCAGACTAGCCAGAGTAGATAGGCGGTTGAGCAAAAGGCAAGACTCCTCTTCTCAGGTCTGGTGTCAACATCTCAGCGCAGTGGTTGATTGGCAGTTTTGTTCGTGTTTCACACTCCAAATCTGACCTAATCAACTGTGCGGGGGTGGGAAGACGAACTCTTTTTGACCAGTCGAGTTCTTTCCCACTCCCCAAAAGCCTAATTTACGTTTTAAAAACCATTCGGCAAAACTTTCGTGGGCAGAAAATCGACTCTCAAGGTAATCTGTTTTTAAATCTCTAAAAAATTTCATGAATCCCCCCTAACTTGTTAAAAATAGTATAACATAGTTTACCAACAATGAATAGGTAAATTCTGTCTCATACTTAAGAAGGATTTTCACGAAAAAGGAATAGAATTTTCTTGACTATTTTTGACCAAGTGATACAATAGGAAATGTGAGTTAGCACTCGCATGTAGAGAGTGCTAAAAAGACCAGGAGGTAATAGAATGTTAAAACCATTGGGCGATCGTATCGTCGTAAAAATTGAAGAAAAAGAACAAACAGTTGGTGGCTTTGTCCTTGCAGGTGCAAGCCAAGAAAAGACAAAAGAAGCAAGTGTCCTAGCGATTGGACAAGGAATTCGTACCTTGAACGGTGACTTGGTTGCCCCAGCGGTGGCGGTTGGAGATACTGTTTTGATTGATGCTCACGCAGGATTGGAAGTTAAAGATGGGGACCAAACCGTTCACATCATCCGTGAAGCAGACATTTTGGCAATTGTAGAATAGAGGTAGAAAAATGGCAAAAGAAATTAAATTTGCAGCAGATGCACGTGAAAGCATGGTCCGTGGTGTCGATATTCTGGCGGATACTGTCAAAGTAACCTTGGGTCCAAAAGGTCGTAATGTTGTTTTGGAAAAAGCATACGGTTCACCACTTATTACAAACGACGGTGTAACCATTGCCAAAGAAATTGAGTTGGAAGACCACTTTGAAAATATGGGTGCCAAGCTGGTATCCGAAGTAGCGTCAAAAACCAATGACATCGCTGGTGACGGGACAACCACTGCAACTGTTTTGACCCAGGCTATCGTACGTGAAGGCTTGAAAAACGTAACTGCAGGTGCCAATCCAATTGGTATCCGTCGTGGTATCGAGGCTGCGGTTGCGACTGCGGTTGAAGCCTTGAAAGCACAAGCAAGCCCAGTATCCAATAAAGCTGAAATTGCTCAAGTCGCAGCCGTGTCTTCACGTTCTGAAAAAGTTGGTGAGTACATTTCAGAAGCTATGGAGCGTGTGGGTACAGATGGTGTTATCACCATTGAAGAATCTCGCGGTATGGAAACTGAGCTGGATGTGGTTGAAGGTATGCAATTCGACCGTGGTTACCTCTCGCAATACATGGTAACAGATAATGAGAAAATGGTGGCAGAACTTGAAAATCCATTCATCTTGATTACAGATAAGAAGATTTCTCATATCCAAGATATTTTGCCACTCTTGGAAAGCATTCTCCAGACTAGTCGTCCGCTCTTGATTATTGCTGACGATGTGGATGGCGAAGCTCTTCCTACTCTTGTTCTCAACAAGATTCGTGGTACCTTCAACGTTGTTGCAGTCAAAGCTCCAGGCTTTGGTGACCGTCGCAAAGCTATGTTGGAAGACATTGCGATCTTGACAGGCGGTACAGTGATTACAGAAGACCTTGGTTTAGACTTGAAAGATGCGACCATTGAAGCACTTGGTCAAGCTGCCAAGGTTGTGGTTGACAAAGATGGTACAACCATTGTTGAAGGTGCTGGAAATCCAGAAGTCATTGCCAACCGTGTCGCTGTTATCAAGTCACAGATTGAAGTGACGACTTCTGAATTTGACCGTGAAAAATTGCAAGAGCGTTTGGCTAAATTGTCAGGCGGTGTTGCAGTTATCAAAGTCGGTGCCGCTACTGAGACTGAGTTGAAAGAAATGAAACTCCGTATCGAAGATGCCCTCAATGCAACACGTGCCGCAGTTGAAGAAGGGATCGTTGCCGGTGGTGGTACTGCTCTTGTCAATGTAATTGATAGCGTAGCGAAATTGGAATTGACAGGCGACGATGAGACAGGACGCAATATTGTCCTACGTGCCTTGGAAGAGCCAGTTCGTCAGATTGCCTATAACGCAGGTTATGAAGGTTCAGTTATCATTGATAAACTGAAGAATTCAGAACTTGGCACTGGCTTTAACGCAGCGACTGGCGAATGGGTCAACATGATTGAGGCAGGTATTATTGACCCTGTTAAGGTGACTCGTTCTGCTCTTCAAAATGCAGCTTCCGTAGCCAGCTTGATTTTGACGACAGAAGCAGTCGTTGCCAACAAGCCAGAACCAGCCGCTCCAGCTATGCCACAAGCTATGGATGGAATGGGTATGGGCTACTAAGAAATAGCAAAATGACACAGCTACTTGGCTGTGTTTTTTTCTTGAAAATTTCAAACATATCTATTTGACAATGGGTTTGGGATGTGGTACTATATTAGACGGTACTTTTTACTTTTGGTCTCTCAAGAGTGTACAGGGACGTGCTGACAAATGTTGCAAAAGTACACACAGATAGGGGTTGTCACCAATGCCCTATCACCAAAAATAAAAAATATATACAGGAGAATGTAGATGCCTACAATTAACCAGTTGGTACGTAAACCACGTAAGTCTAAAGTAGAAAAATCTAAATCACCAGCTTTGAACGTTGGTTACAACAGCCGTAAAAAAGTTCAAACAAACGTTTCATCACCACAAAAACGCGGTGTTGCAACTCGTGTTGGAACAATGACACCTAAAAAACCTAACTCAGCCCTTCGTAAATTTGCTCGTGTACGTTTGAGCAACCTTATCGAAGTTACTGCTTACATCCCAGGTATCGGTCACAACTTGCAAGAACACAGTGTGGTTCTTCTTCGTGGTGGACGTGTAAAAGACCTTCCAGGGGTACGTTACCATATCGTTCGTGGTGCACTTGATACTGCTGGTGTAAACGATCGTAAGCAAGGCCGTTCTAAATACGGTACTAAACGTCCAAAAGGCTAAGAAGGGGGAAATATAAATGAGTCGTAAAAATCAAGCGCCTAAGCGCGAAGTATTGCCAGATCCATTGTATAACTCAAAATTGGTAACTCGTTTGATTAACCGTGTTATGTTGGACGGTAAACGTGGTACTGCTGCATCGATCGTATACGGTGCCTTTGATCAAATCAAAGAAGCAACTGGCAATGATGCACTTGAAGTATTTGAAACAGCAATGGAAAACATCATGCCTGTACTTGAAGTACGTGCACGTCGTGTCGGTGGTTCTAACTACCAAGTCCCAGTTGAAGTTCGTCCAGAGCGTCGTACAACACTTGGTCTTCGTTGGTTGGTAACAATCGCTCGTAACCGTGGTGAGCACACTATGATTGATCGCCTTGCGAAAGAAATCATGGATGCAGCAAACAACACTGGTGCAGCTGTTAAGAAACGTGAAGACACCCACAAAATGGCAGAAGCAAACCGCGCATTCGCACACTTCCGCTGGTAAGATAGGATATTTTAGCGTTAAACAAATGCTAGCCAAAATAGGAAAATTGACGAAGAAACTTCAGTTTCTAGGAGATTTTATCTTTTTGGCAGACATTTGTAGCTAAAATTCAACTAAGATTAAGATACGAGGGCGTCAAGCAACTCCTAGACAAAATAGGGAAGCGAAGCAGATTGCTGTGCAATCAATGAGGTTCTCACCTAAAGGTAGCCCCATTTGTAATTGGCTAAAGCCAAAACAACTGCGTCTCTTTTTGTCAGTGAGTTGTAGCCCGAGTTCAATTAAGATGTGAGGGCGTTAAGTCAGTTCTATATAAATCGATTGAGATTATAGTACAAACTTCTCGTTCCAACATCACAAATCGGATTGAGGCTTGCCTCAACCACTTCACACCATTAGTAAGAAATCAAGCGGGTGGGACTTGCCCACTCGCTTTTCTTAAAATATGGTATAATCAGAATAGAAATCTAAAAATATAGGAGAACAAACCTCATGGCACGCGAATTTTCATTAGAAAAAACTCGTAATATCGGTATCATGGCGCACGTTGACGCGGGTAAAACAACGACAACTGAGCGTATTCTTTACTACACTGGTAAAATCCACAAAATCGGTGAAACTCACGAAGGTGCATCACAAATGGACTGGATGGAGCAAGAGCAAGAGCGTGGTATCACAATCACATCTGCTGCGACAACAGCTCAATGGAACAACCACCGTGTAAACATCATCGACACACCAGGACACGTGGACTTCACAATCGAAGTACAACGTTCACTTCGCGTTCTTGATGGTGCGGTAACCGTTCTTGACTCACAATCAGGTGTTGAACCACAAACTGAAACAGTTTGGCGTCAAGCAACTGAATACGGTGTTCCACGTATCGTATTTGCCAACAAAATGGATAAAATCGGTGCTGACTTCCTTTACTCAGTAAGCACACTTCATGAGCGTCTTCAAGCAAATGCTCACCCAATTCAATTGCCAATCGGTTCTGAAGATGAGTTCCGTGGTATCATCGACTTGATCAAGATGAAAGCTGAAATCTATACTAACGACCTTGGTACAGACATTCTTGAAGAAGATATTCCAGCTGAATACCTTGAGCAAGCTCAAGAATACCGTGAAAAATTGGTTGAAGCAGTTGCTGAAACTGATGAAGAATTGATGATGAAATACCTTGAAGGTGAAGAAATCACAAATGACGAATTGAAAGCTGCTATCCGTAAAGCAACTATCAACGTTGAATTCTTCCCAGTATTGTGTGGTTCTGCCTTCAAAAACAAAGGTGTTCAGTTGATGCTTGATGCAGTTATCGACTACCTTCCAAGCCCACTTGACATCCCTGCTATTAAAGGTGTTAACCCAGATACAGATGCTGAAGAAGAGCGTCATGCATCAGATGAAGAGCCATTTGCAGCTCTTGCCTTCAAGATCATGACTGACCCATTCGTAGGTCGTTTGACATTCTTCCGTGTTTACTCAGGTGTCCTTAACAGCGGTTCATACGTATTGAACACTTCTAAAGGTAAACGTGAGCGTATCGGACGTATCCTTCAAATGCACGCAAACAGCCGTCAAGAAATTGAAACTGTTTACGCTGGTGACATCGCCGCTGCGGTTGGTTTGAAAGACACTACAACTGGTGACTCATTGACAGATGAAAAAGCAAAAATCATCCTTGAGTCAATCCACGTTCCAGAACCAGTTATCCAATTGATGGTTGAGCCTAAGTCTAAAGCTGACCAAGACAAGATGGGTATTGCCCTTTCTAAATTGGCTGAAGAAGATCCAACATTCCGCGTTGAAACAAACGTTGAAACAGGTGAAACAGTTATCTCTGGTATGGGTGAGTTGCACTTGGATGTCCTTGTTGACCGTATGCGTCGTGAATTCAAGGTTGAAGCAAACGTAGGCGCTCCTCAAGTATCATACCGTGAAACATTCCGCGCTTCTACACAAGCTCGTGGTTTCTTCAAACGCCAGTCTGGTGGTAAAGGTCAATTCGGTGACGTTTGGATCGAATTCACACCAAACGAAGAAGGTAAAGGATTCGAGTTCGAGAATGCTATCGTCGGTGGTGTGGTTCCACGTGAATTCATCCCAGCGGTTGAAAAAGGTCTCGTAGAATCTATGGCTAACGGTGTTCTTGCTGGTTACCCAATCGTTGACGTTAAAGCTAAGCTTTACGATGGTTCGTACCACGATGTCGACTCATCTGAAACAGCCTTTAAAGTGGCAGCATCTCTTGCCCTTAAAGAAGCTGCTAAATCAGCTCAACCAACTATCCTTGAGCCAATGATGCTTGTAACAATCACTGCACCAGAAGACAACCTTGGAGACGTTATGGGTCACGTTACTGCACGTCGTGGTCGCGTTGACGGTATGGAAGCTCGTGGTAACACACAAATCGTTCGTGCTTATGTGCCACTTGCTGAAATGTTCGGTTACGCAACTGTTCTTCGTTCAGCAACACAAGGTCGCGGTACATTCATGATGGTATTTGACCACTACGAAGATGTACCAAAATCTGTACAAGATGAAATCATTAAGAAAAACGGCGGCAATGCTTAATTGACTGTCCAAGCCTGCTCGAAAGAGCGGGCTTTTTTTCATGCCTTCTATTTCTCTTTCGTCAAGAACAAATGAAAACCACCAGTTAAACTGGTGGCTGAGAAGATGTTGTAGTTCATTAAAAATCACCTCCAACAGTCTAGGGCTGAACTGTGGCACGTGGAAGTCGGACAAACGAAGTGGATGCTAAATAATCAAGTGGACATTTTCGCATCTCTCTTAAGACAAAATCATTATTCCTGGATGGGGAATATTTTAAAATATTGTAATTGTTCTTGATACAGTTTTGTGTATTTATTGGCTTGTGATAGACCAGATAAAACTGTTTGTGTACGAGTTGGGTAGTCGGTGATGATGCCATCTACTTCTATGGAGTCTGCTTGTTGTACTCCTTCAGGAGTATTGACAGTCCATACGTAGAAAGATTTTCCCGATTTGCAAATATAATTGAGCAATTCATCTGTGAGTTGGTCTAAGGGGACGCTATAACCTGTCAAATTTGGTAGTTCATTTTCTGGAGGACTGCTCATCAATAGGTAAGTTTCAAACTTTGGAGAGTAGGAGAGGGCGGATTTCATGAAATCATAACTACCAGACTGAAGTTGATGACCTTCTTCTTCAAAACGTTTTTGATACTTCTTCATGAAATTGTCCACCATCTGCGGGCTATCTTGGTCTGAAGTTTTAAAATCAATTAAGAGTTTCTGTTTTCTCGCAGTTGCTTCAGCTAGAATCTGGTCAAAACTTGCGATTTGAGCAGTATGTCCTGCTGCATCCGTTATCCTTGTTTCTGTTAAACTTGCTAAAGTTAAATCATGAGGACGGTAGTCTAGTCCGGCCCAATTAATCAAAGTTGGGTCATGAAAAGCAACGAATTCTAAATCAGCAGTTTCCCAAAGATCAATTTCAATATAATCTGGGTTGCTTTCGCTAGCTAATTGGACTGCTTCAACGGTATTTTCGATGGCTTGGTGGTCGTTTAAAGCACGGTGGGAGATAATAAGAGGAGATTTTGGAAGATGGGAGGCTGCTTCAAATCCAGCTAATAAGAAAACAGGGAATGCTGGTAGGAGAATAAATAGAAGGGAGGAAGGTTTCCACCATGTAAATCTTTCGTTGAATAGGATTTTCCACCAAATCCATAAAGGAAGTGTGATTGTAAAAACTAGGTTACTGTATAAAAGAGCAACTGAAAGGTTATAAATGGTTTGTACATGGTTTGGAAAAAAATCCGCTAATTTGGTTTGAATAGAAGCGGTGGCAAAGCTGACTCCGTACCAAATTCCAAAGCAGATTAGAGGTATGATAGTGCTGATAACTATTTTTTTCCATTTTGAACGATGTAATCTTTTCAATGAGCGTCTTTTAATGCTCTCTGAATGGGTTGTTCGCATTACGTATTATACTTTCTAAAATATGTTAATTACTATTGTAACATTTTTTATTTTTTTTTCAATTGAGTTAGAAAGGATTGTAAAAATAGTCATTCAGAAAATGCACAAAACCAATTTCTAGCTCCGCACTTTTTCAATATATTTTCAAAAAAATTTGAACCAGAAATGTAGAGTATGTTGCTTTTGAAGATAGGAAAATACGGAAAATTCAAAAAAGTATAGTCGAATGAATTAGCTTTCAGACAAGGAACTGAGGTGCAGGTTGCTAGCACAGCCTAGTGGCTGTGCTAGGTTGGAGATATAACTTGCAAAGCAAGTCACTTCTGCAGAGTACGGCAAGCCGAAAGTGACGATGTATCAAAGTTAATTCAAATGACTGATATGTAAAGCCCTTTGTCAAGTAAAAACAATCGAACTGATTAAAAAATGAAAAGTATCTAGAAAGAGCCTAGTTCTTAGCTTCGGGCATTGGCCACTCTGATATTCGTGGATTGGTTACCTACAGGTCAATGGTTCTGCCGCGAGTCCTACTCTCTATAAGCGTGGATCACAATTGTGCCACTTAGTCGTTTCGTAGATGACTCAAACCTTGAAGTCCTAAACTCCTTCAAGATACTTTCCATTCAAACATGATTTCAATCCTTATTTCTGTCCAAATTCACCCAGTGATTTTGGATAGAAATAGGGATTCCTCATCGCTCTGCGATGATAAAACTTAATGGTCAAAAGTGTACATGAAAACAAGCGCTAACTTCAAGCTATTCTTCCTGTCATCATCCCCCAAATAAAACCAGACAATTCTCGTGCAATAGCTGTTTTAGCAACATTTTGTTTCTTATTTTTTCCTAGAACAAGTGTGCGATAACGTCTTCTTAAGCGTTCATTAGCCTTATCCGCATAAGCAATCACCTCCACTCGGTTTCCACTTTGTCTCCTTTTCAATTCTTTGGATTTATACCCAATCGTCCCCTTAGCCAATGATTGTGCAGCTTCTATCAGAAGTCGTCTCACATGGCTATTCCCAGCTTTGGTGATAGCACCTCTTCTCTCCTTGTCGCCGCTAGAATTTTCGCTAGGAGTTAGCCCAAGATAAGAAGCAAAATGTTGAGCTGTCGCAAAGCGATTAAAATCACCGATTTCTGTCACAATGGAAAGAGCAGTTAGTGTTTTAATGCCAATAAAGCAAGAAAGCCGTGAGACCTTCTCTTGATAACTGTCGCTTTGACCCAGTTGCTCAATTCGTGCATCATACCGTTCTATTTGATCTACTAATTTCTCATAGGTCAATAGATATTCTGTCAAAATCTCTGCGTAAAGTCCATCAGGATTTAGGGAACGGAGCCAGCGAACATGTTTCTGTGTCCAATTACTGCTTCCCTCGGTATAGCGAAAATCATGTCGGAGACAGAAGGCAAGAATTTGTTGTTTGATTTTCTTCAGAGCCACTTTGTGGTCTGTTCTCATGCGGATATATTCTTTGACTTGTTCATCCTCAACAGTAGGAATATGAACAGGCCGATAGCTACGAAAGGCCAGAGCTTTTGCGAGCTGAGCTGCATCTTTTTTATCAGTCTTAACACGCTTAGATCCTTCCTTCATCACCGTTGTAGGCGCCATCACGATACAGGGAATCCCGTGAGCTTGTAGCTGGTGATATAGGGTAAATCCAAGACATCCGGCTTCGTAGCCACATAACACTTCTGCATCTTGACCATATAAACGACGAAGCTCATTCACATAGTTCACAATATAGCTAACATTTGGACCAACTTTAGTGCTATGTTTGAATTGATTCGCCATCATATCATAATAGCAGAGTGAAAAACTTTCTTTGTGAACATCCATTCCGATGAAAAGTGTGGTAAAATGAAACATATAAGACCTCCAATTGAGTGTGGTAATTCCTGTTAGAAGTCGATTGTTTTTTTATTCTAGTGTACAGGTAAATCCACGAATTCTCAACTGGGGGTCTTTACATATTGTCTATAATCTATCAGATTGTGAATTGATATGCTATATTATTGAGTAGAAAACTTGCCTTGAAATAGATGACTGCAAATACAATGAATAATCTTTTAGAGTTTGTAAGAGTTTGTAAATACAAGAAAAGGTATGTGGACATGATTTAAGTATGCAAACTCTTGCAATTTTCGGTAAATAGTTATATAATAAGAACGTTGAAAAGATGCTTGTAGGCTTACAAGTTAATATTTTCACAAAAGGATTAAAAGGCTTGCCTTTTAAAATAAAGAACTCGATTTTCATAAGGAGGAAATCATTCATGGTAGTTAAAGTTGGTATTAACGGTTTCGGACGTATCGGTCGTCTTGCTTTCCGTCGTATCCAAAACGTAGAAGGTGTTGAAGTTACTCGTATCAACGACCTTACAGATCCAGTAATGCTTGCACACTTGTTGAAATATGACACAACTCAAGGTCGTTTCGACGGTACTGTTGAAGTTAAAGACGGTGGTTTCGAAGTTAACGGTAAATTCGTTAAAGTTTCTGCAGAGCGCGAGCCAGGAAACATCGACTGGGCTACTGATGGCGTAGATATCGTTTTGGAAGCTACAGGTTTCTTTGCTTCTAAAGAAAAAGCTGAGCAACACATCCACGCTAACGGTGCTAAAAAAGTTGTTATCACTGCTCCTGGTGGTAACGATGTTAAGACTGTTGTTTTCAACACTAACCACGACATCCTTGATGGTACTGAAACAGTTATCTCAGGTGCTTCATGTACTACAAACTGTTTGGCACCAATGGCTAAAGCTCTTCACGATGCATTTGGCGTTCAAAAAGGTTTGATGACTACAATCCACGCTTACACTGGTGACCAAATGGTTCTTGACGGACCACACCGTGGTGGTGACCTTCGTCGTGCACGTGCTGCTGCTGCAAACATAGTTCCTAACTCAACTGGTGCTGCTAAAGCTATCGGCTTGGTAATCCCAGAATTGAACGGTAAACTTGACGGTGCTGCACAACGTGTTCCAGTTCCAACAGGTTCTGTAACTGAATTGGTTGCAACTCTTGACAAGAAAGTAACTGCTGAAGAAGTAAACGCTGCTATGAAAGCTGCTGCTACTGAATCATTTGGTTACACTGAAGACCAACTCGTATCTTCAGATATCGTAGGTATCTCATTCGGTTCATTGTTTGATGCAACTCAAACTAAAGTTATCGAAGTTGATGGCGAGCAATTGGTAAAAGTTGTTTCATGGTACGACAACGAAATGTCTTACACTGCACAACTTGTTCGTACTCTTGAGTACTTCGCAAAAATCGCTAAATAATCCTTAGTGAAAATCGAAGAGGCTTCGGCCTCTTTTTTCATTCGTTCTTTTTGAAGATTTGTGAAAAAAATATCTTTATGCAAGAAAAAATACAGAAAATATGATACAATGGTAAAGTAAATATAATTTAAGGAGTTCTTATCTAATGGCAAAATTGACTGTTAAAGATGTAGAATTGAAAGGCAAAAAAGTTCTTGTTCGTGTGGACTTCAACGTGCCTTTGAAAGATGGCGTTATCACAAACGATAACCGTATTACAGCTGCTCTTCCAACTATCAAGTATATTCTTGAGCAAGGTGGACGTGCAATTCTTTTCTCTCACCTTGGTCGTGTGAAAGAAGAAGCTGACAAAGAAGGTAAATCATTGGCTCCTGTAGCAGCTGACTTGGCAGCTAAATTGGGTCAAGACGTTGCTTTCATCGCAGGTGCTACTCGTGGTGCTGAATTAGAAGCAGCTATCAATGCTTTGGAAGATGGACAAGTTCTCCTTGTTGAAAACACTCGTTTCGAAGATGTTGATGGTAAGAAAGAATCTAAAAACGACGAAGAACTTGGTAAATACTGGGCTTCACTTGGTGATGGTATCTTCGTTAACGATGCATTTGGTACTGCACACCGTGCGCACGCATCAAACGTTGGTATCTCAGCAAATGTAGAAAAAGCAGTAGCTGGTTTCCTTTTGGAAAACGAAATTGCTTACATCCAAGAAGCTGTTGAAACTCCAGAGCGCCCATTCGTGGCAATTCTTGGTGGTTCAAAAGTATCTGATAAGATCGGTGTTATCGAGAACCTTCTTGAAAAAGCTGACAAAGTTCTTATCGGTGGTGGTATGACTTACACATTCTACAAAGCTCAAGGTATCGAAATCGGTAACTCACTTGTAGAAGAAGACAAGCTTGATGTGGCAAAAGCACTTCTTGAAAAAGCTAACGGTAAATTGATCTTGCCAGTTGACTCAAAAGAAGCTAACGCATTTGCTGGCTACACTGAAGTTCGCGACACAGAAGGTGAAGCAGTTTCAGAAGGCTTCCTTGGTCTTGACATCGGTCCTAAGTCAATCGCTAAGTTTGACGAAGCGTTGACTGGTGCCAAAACAGTTGTTTGGAACGGACCTATGGGTGTATTTGAAAACCCAGACTTCCAAGCTGGTACAATCGGTGTAATGGACGCTATCGTGAAACAACCAGGCGTGAAATCAATCATCGGTGGTGGTGACTCAGCAGCAGCAGCTATCAACCTTGGCCGTGCAGATAAGTTCTCATGGATCTCAACTGGTGGTGGTGCATCAATGGAACTCCTCGAAGGTAAAGTGCTTCCAGGACTTGCAGCTTTGACTGAAAAGTAAAAAATGCGATGAAAAGAGTTGGGAGACCAACTCTTTTCTAGTGCATCGCGTAGCATTTCTACGAAGCTAAGCGAGTTAGAAAGTCTAGCAAGGTGTAAAGTGCTTCCAGGACTTGCGACGGGAGTGGGAAAGAACTCGACTAGTCAAAAAAAGAGTTCGTCAACAAGTCCTTATTTCCAGTTGTTGAGCTGAAACAGTCTGGGGATAGACTGTTTCACTCCCACCCCCGCACAGCTCAAACTGTCTGGGAGACAGTTTGAGGTTGGAAATGAAGCGAACTCTGTTCGCATCAGTCGTATAGGTCAGATTTAGAGTGTAAAACACGAACAAATCTGCCAATCAACCACTGCGCTGAGATGTTGACACGAACTCTAAGAAGCGATGCTGGACTTTATGCCCAGCTTCTAGTGCCATGCCTAGTCTTTCTGGGAAGTGTGACCTAGAAAGACTGGCTAGGTGCAGCTTTGACTGAAAAATAGGCGGTAAGTCAGCTCAAAATATCTGGGAGATATGTTGAGGTTAGAAATAGAAGAAGCGAAGCTTCTGTCAAAAATGATTCCGTAGATTGTTACTTTGATTTTTCTTGGTGATAACTTCAAATAGTCCACTGTGCTATTTGAACCCCGCAAGGCTGAATCTTGGTCACAACTCCCATTCAGCTACTGCGACAAAAATATAAATGTAGAAAAGACGTTGTTTTTTTGCAGCGTCTATTTGTTTGTCTTACTTCTGGGTTCCTTCTTGCAGCTGATTTAAAGTAGCAGATTATTGGGTTTTTCGAAAAGCTGGCGTGAACAGGAGGCTTCTCCAGTCGAGCTTAGGAGAAAAGAAAAGCTGGGCAGGTATTTGCTATTCTATTTTCCGAAATCATGTTAGAATAGAGGTATGTTTAAAAAATATACATTTGATCCAAAGAAATTTCGGTTGGGGATGCGGACGTTCAAATCGGGTTTAGCAGTCTTTCTAGTTATTCTACTCTTTGGCTATATGGGCTGGGAAGGGATTCAGATTGCGGCTTTGACGGCTGTGTTTAGTTTACGAGAAGACTTCGATCAGAGTGTCCATTTTGGAGCTTCTCGTATTCTGGGTAATTCTATTGGCGGTTTTTATGCGCTACTTTTCTTTATTTTGGATAGGTTATTCTTAGATCATTTTTGGGTAACTGCGGTTTTTGTTCCGATATTTGTCATGTTAACGATTATGACAAATGTGGCGATGAATAATAAAGCGGGAATTATTGGTGGTGTATCAGCTTTATTAATTATTACATTGTCGATTCCTGCTGGTGATACGATTCAATATGTGTTTATTCGTGTATTTGAAACCTTTATCGGAGTTTTCATTGCGATTCTAGTTAATTATGATGTGAATGTTATAAAAAAACGTTTTCAGGATAAATAATGTTATAAAATATAACATCGCCTATTGACCTAAAAAAAAAATTCTCCTATAATGGTAGGCAGAAAGGAGTTCATTATGAGAGAAAGAGAGTTCCGTCGTTCCCTGGCCATTTTTCCAATTGGCAGCGTTATGAAATTGACCGACCTAACAGCCCGTCAGATTCGTTACTATGAAGATCATGGATTGATAAAGCCTGATCGAAATGAAGGGAATCGTCGCTTGTATTCTCTAAATGATATGGACTTACTTCTTGAAATCAAGGATTTTCTAGCTGAAGGTTTGAATATAGCTGCGATTAAGAAGGAATATGCAAATCGTGAAGCGAAAGCTAAGGTTCAAAAACAACAGAAAACCTTGACGGACGAAGATGTCCGTCGTATCTTACATGATGAATTCAGTCGTCAAGGACGCTTTTCAAGTCCTAGTTCCATTTTCCGTTCATCGTAATTACTTTTTAAATAGAGGAGAAAACTAATGGCATTCACAGTGGCAGATATCAAACGCGATATTAAAGAGAAAAACGTTACCTTCCTGCGTCTGATGTTCACAGATATTATGGGAGTGATGAAAAACGTAGAGATTCCAGCAACTGATGAGCAGGTTGATAAGGTATTATCAAACAAGGTCATGTTTGATGGTTCATCAATCGAAGGGTTTGTACGTATTAATGAATCAGATATGTACCTTTACCCAGACTTGAATACTTGGACAATCTTCCCCTGGGGTGATGAAAATGGTTCAGTAGCGGGTTTGATCTGTGATGTTTATTCAACTTCAGGTGAGCCATTTGCTGGTGATCCTCGTGGTAACTTGAAAAAAGCCCTTCGCCACATGGAAGAACTTGGATTTTCTTCATTCAATTTGGGTCCAGAGCCAGAATTCTTCCTCTTCAAGATGGATGAGCAAGGAAATCCAACCCTTGAAGTGAACGACAAAGGTGGTTATTTTGACCTAGCTCCAACAGATTTAGCAGATAATACCCGTCGTGAAATTGTGAATGTCCTTACTCAAATGGGCTTTGAAGTAGAAGCAAGTCACCACGAGTGTGCCGTTGGTCAGCATGAAATTGACTTCAAATACGATGATGTTTTGAGTGCTTGTGATAAGATTCAACTTTTCAAGTTGGTTGTTAAAACGATTGCCCGTAAACATGGTATGTATGCAACCTTTATGGCTAAGCCAAAATATGGTATCGCTGGTTCAGGTATGCACTGTAACATGTCACTCTTTGACAAGGATGGAAACAATGCCTTCTTTGACCCAGAAGATCCACGTGGTATGCAATTGTCAGAAACAGCCTATCACTTCTTGGGAGGTTTGATCAAGCATGCTTACAACTATACTGCTATTACAAACCCAACTGTAAACTCCTACAAGCGTTTGGTTCCAGGTTTTGAAGCTCCTGTTTACATCGCTTGGGCTGGTAAAAACCGTTCTCCATTGGTTCGTGTTCCAGCTTCTCGTGGTATGGGAACTCGTTTGGAATTGCGCTCAGTTGATCCAACTGCTAACCCATATTTAGCAATGGCTGTCCTTTTAGAAGTAGGTCTAGAAGGTGTTGAGAACAAGATTGAGGCACCAGCACCTGTTGAAACCAACATCTATGCAATGTCAGACGAAGAGCGCCGTGAAGCTGGTATTACAGACCTACCATCAACTCTTCACAATGCCTTGAAGGCACTTCGTAAAGATGAAGTCGTTCGTGCAGCCCTAGGTGATCATATTTATACGAATTTCTTGGAAGCTAAGAAAATCGAATGGGCAAGCTACGCAACCTACGTCTCTCAATGGGAAATCGACAACTATTTGGATATGTATTAAAAAAAATGGTCCGGTGGACCATTTTTTCACGAGCCGAGAAACTGGAAAGCGAGTAATGGCGCTTGGCCCATTTTTTCATGAGCCAAGATATTCGAGAGCGAGTAATGGACCGGTGGAGTGAAACAGTCTGGGAAGAGACTGTTTCAGCCCGAGTTCAGAAATGCAGGGCGAGGGGATGGACATGAGCTTGAAAACCAGATAGCGAATTAGGTCCCTTGCAGTTTTTTAGACCGAAGACAAGTATCTCACGGATACTTGTCTTTTTCTGTTCATACTCAATGAAAATCAAAAGTAGCCTAGAAAACGATGGCGAAGATTGAACTGGAGTTCATCAAGGCAAGTTGACACCGGTTAATTTTGATTTTCGAAGAGTATCACCAGATTAATGTTTCACATTTTAAGGAATAGTGGTCATTTATAAAATAATCCCGCAGTTCATAGAACTTACGGGATTGTTGCTTATTATTGATCAGGAGTGAGAATCATTGGGATAATGATAGGCTCGCGTTCTGTTTTTTCATATAGGAATGGTCGTAGGGCATTGACAATGGCGCCGTTGACCGTCTGGATATTGGCATCTTTATTACGCATAGCGATGCGGATAGCGTTGAAGAGAACGCGTTGGCTTTCGCGGATCAAGTCACCAGATTCGCGCATATAGATGAAGCCTCGGCTGAGAATATCTGGACCTGCCAGAATCATCTTGGATTTGAAGTCAACGGTTGCAACAGCAAGGACAACGCCGTCTTCTGAGAGGTCTCGGCGGTCTTTGAGGACAGCTGCACCGATTTCACCGATACGGTTTCCGTCCACGTAGATATCTTGGGCGTTGAACTTGCCGGCCAATCGTGCAGAATCCTTGGTCAGGGCTAGGACATCACCGTTTTCCATGATAAAGATGTTATCTTTTGGCACGCCGGTATCTACTGCCAGGCTGGCATGGATTTTTTGCATCCGGTATTCGCCATGGACAGGCATGAAGAATTTTGGTTTGATTAGGCGGAGCATGAGTTTTTGTTCTTGCTGGCCACCGTGTCCAGAGGTATGGATGTTGTTAATCTTACCGTGAATGACGTCAACACCGGCTTCAATCAAGATATTGATCAGCTTGTTGACACCTGTGGTATTTCCCGGAATAGGACTGGACGAGAAAATAACCGTGTCGCCCGGCTGGAGTTGAACCTGACGGTGAGTACCGTGGGCGATGCGAGAGAGTGCTGCCATAGGCTCGCCTTGGCTACCTGTACAGAGAATCATAACTTCGCTGGCTGGGTACTCCTTGATCTCGTTTGGCTCGATGAAGGTATCCTTAGGCACCTTGATGTAGCCGAGATCGATACCATTGACGATAGCTTTCTCCATAGAACGTCCAAAGACAGCAATTTTGCGACCAGTCTTGACTGCTGCGTCAGCTGCCTGTTGCAGACGGAAGATGTTGGAGGCAAAGGAAGCAAAGATGATGCGTCCGTGAATGCCTTCAATCAGTTTCATAATGGACTGGCCGACCACTTTTTCCGAGTTGGTGAAGGTTGGGACTTCAGCATTTGTCGAGTCGGAGAGGAGGCAGAGAACACCTTCTTCACCGAGGGCAGCCATGCGATGCAGGTCTGCGGGCTCGCCAACTGGCGTGAAGTCGAACTTAAAGTCACCGGTACAGACGATTTTTCCTTGCGGGGTGTCAACGACAATACCAAGTGGTTCTGGAATGGAGTGGGTGGTGCGGAAGAAGCTGACCTTGAGGTGCTTGAAGGTCAACTCTGTATTATGATTGATTTCATGCAAGGTCGCATCACGGAGCAGTCCGTGTTCTTCCAATTTGCCACGGATAAGGGCGAGGGCCAAAGGACCTGCATAGATTGGGACATTGGCTTGCTTGAGTAAGAAGGGAATGCCTCCGATGTGGTCTTCGTGACCGTGGGTAATGACTAGACCTTTGACACGATCTAGATTTTCAACGATATAGGAGTAGTCTGGGATAACGTAGTCGATACCCAATAGGTCATCTTCTGGGAACTTGATACCGGCATCGACGATGAGAATTTCATCCTTATACTCGATACCATAGGTATTTTTCCCGATTTCTCCCAAACCACCGATGGCGAAAACGCCAACTTCATGAGGTTTTAGATTGACTGATGACATGGATTAAAACTCCGTAATTTTGAAATCTGCGTGCTCTTTCTCGTATTCAAGATGATTGTCTGATAAGAGGTCGATAAATTCGATGTTGTATTCAGGGCGGTTGGTTTCCACCAATTCACGCGCGATAATACGACCTTCCAATTCTGACGCAGCATCGATGTCTAGATAAAGAGCACGTGTTTGCTCGCGACGTGGGCTAATTTTTGATTCTTGATAGAATACTTTATAAATCATGTGTAGTATAGTTCCTTTCTTTTTGACTGGCAACTATGAAAAAAGCCCCAAACAGTTGGGGCTGTCTGGTAATGCTTATTCAATTTTCTCGAGTTGTCAATTTATTCAGTCTAAATATTACTCTTCATTATACCATAAAATATGCTGATGGTAAAAGGGTTTGGTAGGAAAATGGAAAAGTGTCATGATTTTCAGAAACAAGCAGTCATTTGGCAGAATAATAAGCAAAATTGACAAAAATATATTTGGATATTATAATAAATGGAAGTGGAATTTTAATGCATCAAGAAAGGGGATGAGTCATGGGTACAGTACCACAAATGAGTTTAGGCGAATTTTACAGGGAACTCCGAAATTCTCGCTTGGTTAAGCAAAAGGATGTTGTCAGAGGAGACTTTACAGCAGCACAGTTGTCACGCTTTGAATCGGGAAAATCCATGTTGGCAGCGGATAAGTTAATCGTGGCTGTCGAGGGTATTAACATGACCATGGAAGAATTTACTTACAAATACCATGGATATAAAGAAGCACCTCATATCGAGCTGGCCAATCTCATCTCAGATTTGTATTACCAGCAGGACAAAGAAGCTTTGAAAGCTTTATTAACATCAGATTTGTTAGCAGATGAAGGAGAACTTTACTCTCGGCTTAATGCTATTGTTATCAAGGTCGCTTTAGTCGCTTTAGAAGGGATAGATAATGTTGAAGAAGAAGATAGGCAATATTTGGCAGACTATCTCTTCGCTATTGAGGAGTGGACAAGTTTTGAGCTTTATCTATTTATGAATGCACAGATGTTGTTGAATAATCGGATGTTATTGTATTTTGCTCATGACTTATGTAAGGAAGAAAAATCTTTTAATAAACTTAGGAAACATCAGGAACTTATAAAATCTACGTTACTCAATACGATTTCGGAATTATTTGATAGAGGAATATACTCTCAAGTTTCCTATTACTTAGATAAAATGGAGTCTATGATTAGTTTTAAAGATACCTTTGTAAAGATAATGGCTCGCTATTATCGTCTGCTATTGGACTATATCGAAAATGGTCGTTCAGACAAAGAAAAAGAGATAATCGAAACCTACATTCAATCTATACAGGAATTGATAGATGATCAGACAGCTTCGATTATCCGGGTTCATTTTTTAAGATTTGAGTCTTAAAAATAAGAAGTTAGGAGAATGGGGACAGGATTGGATAATGGGTCAATAACGATTGGAATTGATAGCAACAAAGCGAGTACAATAATTGATATATTCTTTTTCATAGAACGCACCTCTTTTTCTTTTTAGTATAGCACAACATTTTATTTGTTAAAATGACTTACATATTTGTAAGTTTAAAAAATTGACTTACAGATTTGTAAGTGGACTTTATTTCGTTTTGAAGATGATACAATGTAGATGTACTATAAAAAAGATAGGAGTAGTCTTATGAAAAAGAAGTTCTTAGCAGTTACTATGCTGTTTTCATTGGTTTTTCCAGCTTCTTTAGTGTTTGCTGAGTCTCATGGAGACCACTCTAGTCACGGAGACCATTCTGAGGCTGTTGTTATTAGTGAAATGGCTGAAGGTCAGTTGATTGTGGAGCAACAAATAGAGGTTGCAGCACAGACGGAGCCTCTATATAGTTTTGAAGAAATCTTAGATCTACCAAATGAGGCTTTTCCGAATGCGACTCCTGATGAGGTGGAGAGTATTAAAGGTATGATTGAAGCCACTATGGATTACAATCATTCTGATATGAAGGTACCGTTATCAATGGTATATATTGATAAGACCGCAGAAAATTCAGATGCAATTCTTTCAGGCGGTGGTCTTCCATACTGTTTAGATGATAATGGTTGGGGATACCAAAATTTTATTACCTCAGATTGTAACATAGCTATGGCAGTTGTTAGCCAATGTGTTTATGAATCTATCATTAAGAATCCCAATTTGCGTTACTGTAGAGCGGATTTATATAGAAATTGTTCTCCTAGGATTGGTCACAGTCCATATTGGCATAGACATTAATAAATGTGTTTGTATAAAATTAGAAGGAGTTGCAGGTTGATTCAAAAAATACTAAGACTGTTTGGGCTTGTTAGTTGTCTTCTTGCCTTGGTTTGTGCGGTGGTATTTAGAGAGGGGCTGGTTTCCAATCCACTTGGTCAATTTTCGGGTTTTCCACTTAACCACCAGCATACAGGTTGGGGAACATCGCGTTATTATCCCAACATTGATCCGACAGCAAAGCCGACTCAGGAGGTCAGAGTTGCTATCATTGACTCTGGTATAAGGGAAGAAGCGGTAGATGAGTTTTATGTTGAGGATATGCAAGTTTTTTCCACTTCAACCTCTGTCTTTGATACCATTGGTCACGGGACAAAGATTGCCAGTATCATTGGTGCTAAGAATAATCATGTGCTAACGCTGGGATTGAGCCCGGAAGCAAGATTGTTTTCCTACAAGGTAACGGATGATGACGGGACGATAAAAAATGACTACCTTGTCAAAGCTGTTCAGCAGGCTATTGAAGATCATGTTGATGTTGTGAATCTGAGTATGGTGGTGACCAATCCAAGTAAAGAATTGGAAGATGTGGTTGAAGCCTACCTTCAACAAGGTGGCTATATGGTTGTCCCAGCTTATGATTTGAAAAAGGTAGAGGCCCTAAACCCTCTTTTGACGATTGAAGGGGTTGTCTCCGTAGGTACCTACAATGAATTTTTTACGTTATTGAATCCGCAGGAAGAGATTGCTTACTACGCACCGTACTCTCAAGAAACGCTGTCAATGGAAAACAGGATTGTACGAAGCGAGGGTTCCTCTTTTAGCACGGCCTTTGTTTCGGGGACAATTGCCCACTTGCTCTCCGTCGGACAAACCGATGCAGAAATCACCAAGCAACTAGATGACTTTTTTAGTGCACGGTCTGTGAAGAGCAAGCAGTCTCCATTGTTGGCTGGTTATGAAACGCATCAAGCTTTGGTAAATAACAGCTACACAGTGCTCTCTCTATCTCTGATAGGTCTTCTTGTTTTCCAGACAATCCTAGGGATACTCACCGCGAGAAAAGAGAGTGAGGTGCGGGGTGCTTATATGCGGTACATCGTTGTAACGGACGTGTTACTGGTTATTCTTGCCTTGTTAATTTTGCCGACTCAAATGTGAGGTGTTAGATGGAATTAATTTCAATTGTGTTCGTTGTCCTTATTGTTGGAGTTCAAGTCTATTTTTCGACAAGGTACTTTGCTAAGGCTACTTCCAAGCTACAAAAAGGATTTGTCGTCGTAACGTCCCTCTTTCAAATTGTATTTTCAATCTGGTTGATGCTGTTTGTTACACTGGGATATTTCGGTAGTATTCATTTTTGATGAGATTTTTTTGCCTCCTATACTCATAGGAGGTTTTCTATATTTGAAAAATTCCCCAAGTTAGCATACAATAGAGAGTAGCATTGTAAAGAAAGAGAAACTTATGAAAATACTAGCTTTAGACAGCTCCAACCAGGCCCTATCGGTGGCCTTGGTGGAGGACGGTCGTTTGCAGGCGGAAACCCTGCTGACCGTCAAGAAAAATCATAGTATCAGCCTCATGCCTGTGGTCGATTTTTTGGTGGCACAGGTGGGCTGGACACCCAAAGACTTGGAGCGGATTGTGGTTGCTCAGGGGCCTGGCTCCTACACGGGTCTGCGGGTGGCGGTGGCGACTGCCAAGACCCTGGCCTACACTCTCAAGATCGACTTGGTGGGGCTATCCAGTCTTCAGTCTCTGGTTCCGACCAGCCTGACGGGTCTGGTGGTGCCCCTCATCGATGCCCGCCGTAACTGCGTCTATGCAGGTGTTTATGAAAATGGCAGAGCAGCCGAGCCAGACCGCTACTGGTCTTTTGAGGACTTGCTTTCTAGCCTGTCTGGTAAGGAAAACATCACCTTTGTCGGAGAAGTAGAAAACTTTATGGAGCAAATCGAACAAGCTCTGCCAACTGCTCAGTACCAAACGAGTCAGCCGTCTGCCTATCAGCTGGCGGTGCTTGGTCAAGACTTGCCAGCAGTAGATGTCACTAGCTTTGAGCCCAACTATCTCAAACGAGTCGAGGCAGAGGAAAACTGGCTCAAGGACAACCAAGCTGGCTCAGAAAGTTATATCAAGCGTGTATGATAGAGATTAAACACTACGATGGTCAGGAAAATCTGGCAGAGGCTGTTTTGACAGTTATGCAGTCGGTTTATGAGCAGTCTCCATGGACCTTGGAGCAGATTGCCTCCAGTATGGCTAGTCAGGATGAGGATTACTATTTGGCTTATAAAGGTCAGGAATTAGTCGGATTTTTGGCTGTGCAGACGGTGCTGGATGAAATGGAAATCTTGCAGATTGCTGTTAGGGCTGATTTTCAGAGGTTGGGAATCGCCAGTCAGCTGATGGCTGCTGTGATGGACTGGGAGGGGGACATTTTCCTCGAAGTGAGGGAGTCCAATAGTGCAGCTCAAGCCCTCTATGCACGCCAGCATTTTACCAAAATAGGAAAACGAAAAGACTACTACCGCCATCCTGTCGAGGACGCGGTGCTAATGAAGAGAGAACGTGATGAAAGATAGATTGATTTTGGCGATTGAGACCTCCTGTGACGAGACTTCGGTGGCTGTTTTGCGCAATGAGGCGGAGCTTTTATCCAATGTCATTGCCAGCCAGATTGCCAGCCACCAGCGGTTTGGTGGGGTGGTGCCTGAAGTGGCCAGCCGTCACCATGTGGAAGTGATTACGGCCTGTATCGAGGAGGCCTTGTTGGAGGCGGAAGTGATGGCAGAGGACTTGACGGCTGTGGCTGTGACCTATGGGCCAGGCTTGGTCGGTGCCTTGCTGGTCGGTATTTCGGCAGCCAAGGCCTTTGCCTGGGCTAATGGCTTACCACTCATTCCTGTCAACCACATGGCAGGGCATTTGATGGCGGCGCGTGCGGTCAAGGAGTTGGAGTTTCCCCTCTTGGCCCTCTTGGTCAGCGGTGGACACACGGAATTGGTCTATGTGTCAGAGGCGGGTGACTACAAGATTGTCGGTGAAACGCGAGATGATGCGGTCGGTGAGGCCTACGATAAGGTGGGGCGGGTCATGGGTCTGCCCTACCCAGCTGGTCGGGTCATTGATGAGTTGGCACATGAGGGTCAGGACATTTATGACTTCCCTCGGGCTATGATTAAGGAGGATAATCTGGAATTTTCTTTTTCTGGACTCAAATCTGCCTTTATCAATCTCTACCACAATGCCCAGCAAAAAGGGGAAAACTTGTCCAATGCGGATTTGTCAGCCTCTTTCCAAGCCTGTGTCATGGACATTCTCATGGCTAAGACCAAGAAGGCCTTGGAGCAATACCCTGTCAAGACCTTGGTCGTAGCGGGTGGTGTGGCAGCTAATCAGGGCTTACGAGAGCGGTTGGCGGCTGAAATCACCGATGTGGAGGTCATCATTCCCCCGCTTCGCCTCTGCGGTGACAATGCAGGGATGATTGCCTTGGCAGCCGTTAGCGAATATAACAAGGAAAATATTGCTGGCTGGGACCTCAATGCCAAGCCTAGTCTGGCTTTTGAGAATTTGTAAAGAAAATTTTATACGTACCTAGAAACGAACTCATCACATTTTGTGGTGGGTTACTTTTTTCATTTGTGGTATACTATATATAGAAAAGTTTTTCATTTGATTTCGAATAAAATAAGTAGAACCCCAAAAAACTGGTTCCAACATGAAAAATCAAATGAAAGGATGTGGGATATTGAGACATACCCTACTAAGACCAACGCAAGACACGGTTGCCAAGAAAATTTTTCAAAACACGGAAGTGACCAAGGCTTTTATTTCAGATATTTTGGACCTGCCTGTTCTAGAAGTAGAACTTCTTGACGGCTACCAGATTCGTCTGCCCAATGATGACTTGCCTAAAGGTTTTTACACGGTGACGGACATTTTAGTCAAATTGGACGATGGCACACAAGTTGTCATTGAAATCCAGATTGCCAAGCAAAAGACCTTTGTCAATCGCTTGTGGGCCTACATCTGTACGCAGGTGCATGATAACGTTGAAAAAATTCGGCAAGAATACGGTCACACCCACTTCACACATGAGAGGATTTATCCTGTTTACGGTATCGCTCTCTTGGAGAAAAATTATTTTGATGACGATAAGCCCTTCCACGTCTTTAGCCTGCGTGAAGAAGAGACCGATGAAGAGCTGACAGTCAAACCCAAAACCAGCTCCAAGCACCACAGCCTCTTGAAAATGGCTTTTCTGGAGTTGGAAAAATACCAACCCGAAACCATTTCCGATTACGATGTTAAAAAATGGTTCGAATTTTTCGGCAATCGTGACTTTACCATTCAACCTGACAAGATTATTTCCCAGGCAGAACACGCCTTAGATTTTACAAGCTGGACAAAGGAGGAAAAAGACATGTGGGATAGACAAATCGATAGCCTTGAAGTTAGCTACGCTACCTTGGTGACTGCACAGGAGGAGGCACGTGAAGAAGTTCAAATCACCTCTGCGCGTAATTTCTTGAGGTCTGGTTTTCCAGCGGACGCAATAGCTGAAAATCTGAACCTCCCTCTCGAGCGAGTTCTCCAACTTCAAAGTGAGTTGAACGCAAATAGCTAACATCTGCCCTCCATATAGCCCGAAACCATTTCCGACTACGATGTCAAAAAATGGTTCGAATTTTTCGGCAATCGTGACTTTACCATTCAACCTGACAAGATCATATCTCAGGCAGAACACGCCTTAGACTTTACAAGCTGGACAAAGGAGGAAAAAGACATGTGGGATAGACAAATCGATAGCCTTGAAGTTAGCTATGCTACCTTGGTGACTGCACAGGAGGAGGCACGTGAAGAAGTTCAAATCACCTCTGCCCGTAATTTCTTGTTAGCTGGAGTTGATATTGATATCATATCGAACAGCTTAAACCTTCCTCTCGAGCGAGTTCTCCAACTTCAAAGTGAGTTGAATGCCAATACATGATACGACTTTACCATTCAACCTGACAAGATCATATCTCAGGCTGAACATGCCCTAGATTTTACAACTTGGACAAAGGAGGAAAAAGATATGTGGGATAGACAAATCGATAGCCTTGAGGTTAGTTACGCTACCTTGATGACTGCCAAGGAAGACGGATTTGAAGAAGGGCTGGAGCGAGGACGTGAAGAAGTTCAAATCACCTCTGCCCGTAATTTCTTGAGGTCTGGTTTTCCAGCGGATGTAATAGCTGAAAATCTAAACCTTCCTCTCGAACGTGTTCTCCAACTTCAAAATGAGTTGAATGCCAATACCTGATGTGACTTTACCATTCAACCCGATAAGATTATCGCCCAGGCTGAAATTTATAAAACCTACCAAAGCCCTCTGGATATGCTCATTCGAGGGTTTTCTTGTGCCTTGTACTATAGTAAATTGAATAAAAAACGGGACAGGTTCAAGTTTATCAGCTTGAGGACTCTAAAGCTATTTTGAGATTGAGCTACTGATACAATAACCCAAAACTGTCCTACTCTTGATTCAAATTGCTATACAAGAGAACTAAACAATTGATATAAGGGGAAAAGTTTCGTCCAGCCCAAAAACATAAAAATATAACAAACTCTATCTCTTTACACAACAATATCCATGTAACACCCCCTCGCTTACAGCCTGACAAGTCTATAGTCGCCAAGGTTCAACTTCATCAACATGAATAAATGTGTGCAAACTAGGTTATGGCACCGATATAAAACCAGCACTCCCCTCCTCTCTTTGCATAAATATACAAGTCCCATCATTCGCATTTGTTAGAAAAATATACAAAATAACCTGAAAAAATATTCGGGAAACGCAACGAGCAATATGAAAAATCCAAAGCAAGTATTTCAGCAAATACCATGAAAACGCACCCAAAAAACCTAGCCGAATCCCGACGAGGCTGGGCAGAAAGCCCAGCACCCCTTCTCAGAGTTCGTGTCAACATCTCAGCGCAGTGGTTGATTGGCTTTAACAGTCTGGGAGACTGTTAAAGGTAGGAGATAAGATTTGCAAAGCAAATCTCAGCAGTTCGTTTTTTACACTCCAAATCTGGCCTATACGACTGATGCGAATAGAGTTCGCTTCATTTCCAACCTCAAACTGTCTCCCAGACAGTTTGAGCTATACGGGGGTGGGAGTTTAAAAGGTCTGGGAGACCTTTTAAAGTGGGAGATATAAGCTGACGGCAGTCAGCTCACATAAATTGATGTCTGGGGATAGACTGTTTCAGCTCAACAACTGGAAATAAGGACTTGTTGACGAACTCTTTTTAGACTGGTCGAGTTCTTTCCCACTCCCAAAAATATGAAAAATGAGAAAATTTTCATATTTTATACAGTTTTTTAGAAAAAAATTTATGCTATAATTAGTTTGAGGAGTCACTCATAACTAAATGAAAAAAACTATGAAAATAAATCAAAAAAATGCATGTAATAAGAAAATGCTTACATGCATTTTCTTCATGCGTATAGCGTGAATACCAAGCGTTTTTCTTGCTTTTTAAGAAACAATAGTGCTATAATTTAAATAACGTACTTATGTAGATTTTTCGGAGCTTTTGCGCCAATATACGTTACCCTATGTTCAGAAATGAGCTAATCACAAGCGATACTTCTTTCCTATTTTTTTAAAGCAGGGGGGGGGGTATTTTTGTGTGTAAGCAAGCGATAAAAAGGTCTATGTTAGTGACTATGGCATAAGCCAGCATAATTATAGGAGGATTTTCATGTCTAGTAAAGATATGTTTAGAAAAGAACAACGTTTTTCTTTTCGTAAATTTAGCTTTGGTCTAGCTTCAGCGGTCATTGCCAACGTTATTTTCGGTGGAGCAATCGCAAACACCCCAGTTGTACATGCCAACACAACAACTGAAACAGCTACAGTCGCAACAAGCGAGCGGTTAGCCTCAGTGTCCTACACAGTAAATGTGGTGGATCAAGCAGGCACAGTTATCAATACGCAAACAAAAAATGTTTCAGTTCAAACAACAGAAGCAACAGCCGTAGCAACCGCTAATTTGACAACTGATCTTGTCCCAGAAGGGTATGCACTTGTATCAGGTTTGGGTCAAGTAACAGTTACTGAAAATGCTGAAAATGTATTTACAGTTGTCGTTGAGAAAGCAACGTCAGAAGTAGCATCAACTGAGGATTCGGCAGCAGTTTCAGCATCTGAAACCTCGACGACGGCAGCAACTTCAGAAGAGACATCAACAGCGACTTCTGAAACAGTAAGCTCAACAACTGTAGCAGCATCTGAAACTTCAACAAAAGCAACTTCTGAAGTAGCGAATACTGCTGCGGTTGCTGTAGCAGCCGCTGAGACAGTTTCTAACAAAACAGAACGTACAGCCTACCTTAGCTACATCACGCATTACGTCAATGAAGCAAACGAAACTGTTGACAGAACAGGTCACCTTGTAGCTGTAACAACGACTGATGATACTGCTAAAAAACAAGTAACAGTTTCTGCATCTGAGAATATGCCTTCTGGTTACGAATTGGCTCAAGATAAGGCAGAAGTTGTTATTCAATTGGTTGAAAACCAAACAAATGTTTTGGTATTTGCTGTTACCAAAAAATCTAAAGAAGAAGAAGTTGCCGAATCACAATTGGCTAATAAAGATGTATTAGAGCAAGTATTGTCAGAAGGAGTTCTTCTTTCAAATGATGCGACTCGTTTACTAGAGACTAGTCAAGCAGGTAATACTGGACTTGAAGTTGCAACCAACAATACGAAAGCAGTTTTAAAAGAGGCTATCCAAGTTTTTGATGAGCCAACTTCTACTCAAGAACAAGTTGATGCACAAACTGAACTGGTGCGTGCTGCTTCAAAAACACTTGCTGATGAATTGTTGAAATTCGATGAAGACGGTGTCTTGACTGCCATGTTGGATGCGACTCAAGGTATTACAATCACTACGTCAAGTAAAGGTGCAGTTCGGCCAGATTATCCAAATCATATCCGTGCTTATGCAACCGACAGAGGTCAACAAGTTTACAATGAACAAGATTTCTTCTTTGGTTTGATTGGCAAGGAGTTAACTCAAGATAACAGCCAAATACGTGCAACAGCGCAAGCTTCGGATGCCTCAACTCCAACCATTTCAATCTTGGGTGGTGGAGGAGAACCAATCAATGGTATACAAAACTTTGGACTTCGAGACAATGGTTCTGGTGTTCTATACGGAACAACCACTATCTCGGATGCAGGTAATGCCTTTTCATGGCAGTTCAAAGCTAGCAGTGGTAGTAATACAGCAGCATCAAAGTTCACCTTTGTACCATATACAGTTGTAAAAACAGATGAGGAGCCAGTTCGTAAAGCAGTTTCGGCGGGAGTGACTGCTGATGAAATCCTTGCAAAAGTTAAGTCAGATGTGACACGTGGAAACGACACAAGCTCTACTACCGAAGCTACTGCAGGTCCTTTGAATATTGCCTTTGAGCAACATTTCAACGAAAATCTAACTGCTCGTGCAACTGGCACTTCTACTACCGTTGCAGCTGATGCTAAGACTGGCAAACAGATCTGGCATGAAATCAAAGAATATGTCAAAGTTGCTGAAGCTGACGGTACTGCTGTTTCAGGTACTGCGGTTACAGGCTCTCTTCCTACAGAAGCAGGGACATATAATGTGACTGTTCTTTCAACAAACGTTCATGGCCAAACGATTGAGAATACTGTTAAAGTCGTTCTTAATGCTGCACCAACAATCACTGCGTCAGGAACAGGTTTGACTAATCCATTCAATACCACCAATCCAGAACGTAAGATTGTTTACATCTTCGGTATAACAGTAGGGACGACCGAGGCGGTAACGGTTGCTGAAGTTAAAAATGGTGACGAGATTCTTACAGCTGAAAAAGCAGAAACAGCTAAGGCACCAATTTTTGACAGTACTATTGCGAAACCAGTTGCTACCATCACAGATCCAGATAGCACAAGCATCAAAGTGAACTATGGAGATGGTGCACCACTTAGCCGATTAAATAACCTCGGTTCTAAAATGGTGGCAACGGCAGCTGATGGTACTGTATTGAAGGCAACTGATGGTACCTTTACGAACGTAACCGTAACCAATGGTACTGCCAATATTTATCTAGGCGGTACTTATGATGACAAACCTGGTGGTAAGTATACCCGTCAGTTTATCATATCAGATGAATCAGGTACAGAAGTTAAAGGGGATCCTTTCTACACAGTATCGTATACGGATAAATTGGTAGACGACCAACCTATTGCTAAGAATCAAGATGTTGCATTGACAGACACAGAAGTTTTTGCTAAGTTGACCCTTGACGCTCAATCAGGTGGGTTCAGTGATACAAACCCTAATCTTACAGTTCCTGTAAGTGAAGTAACTCGTACCATTGTAGGATACCGTACTGCGGATGGTGTATATACTGAACAAACTGACCTTGCACAATTCCCGAAAGATAAGGATTTTGAAGTTAAAGTTAAAACAACTAACGTTTACGGTCAGACTATCTATAACTGGGTAAAAGTTGATTACAACTTGAAACCAAAAGTTGAAATTGTTGATGCAGTTGAAGGCACACAAAAGACTGTTTATGTCTTCTCTAAAAATAGTGGTACAACTGAGGATAGTACAGGTGCAACCGGAACGAATGTAGCATTCGAAAGAGCTAAGGCTACAAAAGCTGTTGTAAACATAACGGATGATGGGCAAGTCAGAACAATCGTTTACAACGATGGTAAACATGACACGGCCGATATGCTTGAAAAAGGTGTAACTCCTGCAACTCTAGTTGGTACTGACGGCTACTTTGAAGGAAGTGTTGCAGCTCCTGCAGGTACTAATGCAACTCGTTTATTGAAAGTGACTGATGATAAAGGACTCGTAGGACAAAGTCCAACATTCAGAGTGTATGCTTTCTCAGATACTGTCCCAGCTAATGTAACTGTTAGATTAGCCAAAGGAACTCGTCCAGCCTTGGAAGAAATTACAGGGAAGATGGTCATTGACAGCAACAGTGGCTATCCAAATAACGCTAAGGTAGAAATTCCAAAGGATGCTTATACCCGTACAGTTGTTGGTTACCGTTTAGACGGCTCTCAAGATACAGTAGCTGTTGACTCAGTAGCAGGATTGCCAACTGAAGGTTCATACCAAGTTCGTGTAAAAACAAGTAACGCCTATGGTCAGGAAATTTATAACTGGGTTCCTGTAAGCCACTATAAGCTGGAAGAGGTTTCTCGTGATACTGTCACTAAATACACAGATTTCCAAGCTCCAATTCATGCCATTATTGAGCTTGGTTCGTCAGGCACTGTTGGAACAGTTAAACTTGAGGGAGATCTGCCAGAAGACTTCAATATTGCCAACTTCAACCTTAAAGCAGGCGAAGCTGATAAACTCGCTGAGCGTAACCTTGAGTTTGTAAAAGCAGGTAGCCTTGGTACAGATGGTACTGTAGGTACTATCCAAACCAAAAACGGTGGTAAGGTTGAGTACACTGGTTCAGGTAACCTAGACTATGTCTTCGAATATACTTACCAAGTAAATAATACGGATAAGACCTCAAACCTAAAATACACTATCTTGTACACAGATACTCAGAAACCGATTATGACTCCTAAGTCAGAGTATATCCGCTTTGTTGATGAAGAGTACAAGATTAGCGTTCCAGGTACAGATAATGCCTTCCTCAACACAGGTAAAATCAATGGTAGCCTTTCAGTTCTTAAAGATGGCGAAACAGGGAAAGTATCGCCAGGTCTAGGTACAAACACCGCTATCGCTTCTGAATTGGATCCAAAAGGAGTTGATGTTTCTGGAGGCGTTGACAACCAAGGTGGTAACTCAACCATGTTCAACGTTAACATCACAGGAACTGCTCCATCAGCAGAAGGTACAGGCACATATAACCTTCGTGTCGGTGAAAACAACTACCCTGCGGGTCCAAATGTAGAACGTGTTGATGGTAAAGTACCAGAAAACGTTGGCTTGACACCTGTAACAGTGACCTTTGTCAAACGTGCTGCAATGACAACTCCAGTTGCAGTTGTAGACCCAGCAAACTTGACAGCAGATGAAAAAGCAGCTGTTATCGCTCAACTCAAGAAAGACAACGCAGACAACGAGAAATTGAATGCTTTGCCAGATACAGCATTCACAGTAAACGCTGATGGTACTGTATCAGTTGATTACAGTGCTGGTAATACAGGTGTTGACGCTGTGACAGACAAGGTTGCTAATGCAACTGTCAAATTGGCAGATGAACAGAAGAAAGCAAAAGATGCCATCGACACGAAATTAGCAGAAGAAAAAGCAGCTATCGAAGCAAAACGTGATGCAGCAATTGCTGAAATTAACAACACGCCTGGATTGACAGACGACCAGAAGAAAGCTGCGACAGATGCCGTTACAAATACTGCTAATGATGCCTTGACTGACTTGCAAACTGCTGCTGACGATGCTAAGAAAGCTATCGACACTAAGACAACGGTTGCAGGCATCAACGATGCTAAGACAGCAGGCGAAAAAGCCTTGGACGACGCAACAGCAACAGGCGAAGCAGCTATCGATTTGACTAAGGATAAAGAACTCGCTAAAGCGGATGTTGATAACCAAGCAAAAGCCGCTATCGAAGCAGTCAAGAACAATCCAAACTTGGATGCGACCGAGCAAGCTCCATACATCGAAGCGATTGAGGATGCAGCAAAAGAACAAAAAGCCGCTATCGACGCAGCGAAAGACACTGCAGGTATTACAGACGCAGTCAATGCAGCTGAAAAAGTAAACGAAGAGCAAAAACTTGCCGCAGCTAAGGAAGATGCTAAGGATAAGATTGCCGAAGAAGCCGCAGCAGCTAAAGACGCGATTGACAAGGATCCAAACTTGTCAGATGCAGAGAAGACTGCAGCTAAAAATGCGGTAGATACAGAAGTAGCTAAAGCAAACGACGCTATCGACAAGGCAAAAACTCCAGCTGAAGCACAAACAGCAGAAGATAACGGTGTCAAAGCTATTGATGCTGAAGAACTTGCAGCAGCTAAGCAAGATGCGAAGAACAAGATTGCAAAAGATGTAGAAGCAGCAAAAGAAGCGATTGACAAGGATCCAAACTTGTCAGAAGATGAGAAAAAAGGCTTCAAAGATGCGGTAGATACAGAAGCAGCAAAAGCAGTTGCGGACATTGAAAAAGCAACAACACCAGCTGACGCTCAAACAGCAGAAGAAGCTGGTACGGCAGCTATCGCAGAAGATGTTCTTGACGCAGCTAAACTAGATGCTAAGAACAAGATTGCCAAAGATGTTGCAGCAGCTAAAGATGCGATTGATAAGAATCCAAACTTGTCAGATACAGAGAAACAAGGCTTCAAAGATGCAGTAGATACAGAAGCAGAAAAAGCTAACCAAGCTATCGATGCAGCAACAACACCAGAAGCCGCTCAAGCAGCAGAAGAAGCTGGTACGAAAGCTATCGCCGCAGATGTTCTTGACGCAGCTAAATTGGATGCTAAGAACAAGATTGCCAAAGACTTGGCAACTGTAGAAGCAGCTATCGATGCAAACTCAAACTTGACAAAAGAAGAGAAAGATGCAGCGAAACTTGCAGCTCAAGCTAAGGCAGCAGAAGCAGTTGCGAACATCGAAAAAGCAACGACTCCAGCAGCAGTTCAAACCTTAGAAGATGCAGCTGTGAAAGACCTTGCAAACATCGAGATTAAAGCGGCTTACGACGACGCAGTGAAAGCGATCGAAGCAGCGGACAACTTGTCAACAGCAGCTAAAACACAAGCCCTTGAAGACTTGAAGAAAGCTCGTCAAGCAGCAGAAGAAGTTGTGAAGAATGCAACAACAGCTGATGAAGTTGCCAAAGGTGCACTTGATGGCTTGAAATCGATTGCTACAGTTGAAGCAACAGCAGCAGCCGACGATGCAAAAGAAGCTATTGCTAAAAATTCAAACTTGACAGCCGATGAGAAGAAAGTCTACACAGATGCCATCGATGCAGCTTTGAAAGCAACAGAAGCTAAGATTAAAGATGCAACAGATGCAGACACTGTTGATGCTGAAACAGTCCTTGCTCAAAAAGAAATCGCTAAGCAAGAAGTAGCAGCAGCTACAGCAGATGCTGTGGAAGGTATCGAAGCAAATGCTAACTTGACACCAGAAGAGAAAGCAGAATACAAAGCAAACGTTGCTAAGGCAGCAGCAGACGCTGAAAAAGCTATCACAGATGCAACAACAGCTGCTGACATTCAAAGCAAGACCTTCGATGCGACTCAAGCAGCCGCTAAAGAAGAAGTCAAAGCTGACGCAGCTGATGCAATCGCAGGTATCAAGGCCAACGACAACTTGTCAGAGACTGCCAAAGATGAAGCAATTGCAGCCATTGAGGAAGCAAGAAAGACCACTCTTGAAAATATCGAAAACGCGAAAACAGCAGCAGAAGTAGATACAGCGACACTTGACGCTGAAAAAGCAAATGCTAAAGCAGAAATCAAGGCAGCAGCCGATGATGCTAAGAAAGCAATCGACGAAAACGCAAACTTGCCTGCATCTGATAAGAACGCTCTTAAATTAGCGATTGATGCAGAAGTTGCAGCAACAAACCTTGAGATTGACAATGCTAAGACAGCAGAAGAAATCGACGCAGCAACTCTTGCAACAGAAAAATCAATTGCTAAGGCAGAAGTCAAAGCCGCTGCAGAAGATGCATTGCAAGCTATCGATGAAAATGCTAACTTGACAGACGATGAGAAAGCAAAAGCGAAAGCAGATGTCTACGTTGAATTGAGCAAGGCTGAAAAAGCAATCGATAAAGCAACCACAGCGGATGCTATCGACAACGCAACTCTTGTAGGTGAAAAAGCATTCGCTACTGCAGAACTTGAAGCAGCAGCCGACGATGCTAAGAAAGCCATCGATGCCAACACTCACTTGACAGACGACCAGAAGCAAGCTGCTAAGGATGCAGTCGATGCTGAATTGGCAAAAGCTAAGGAAGCCGTTGTAGCAGCGAAAACAGCTGATGAAGTAGATGCAGCTACACTTGTAGGTGAAAAAGCAGTTGCTAAAGAAGAAATCAAGGCAGCCGCAGACGATGCTAAGAAAGCTATCGATGCTAACAGCAACTTGACAGACGACGAGAAAGCAGCCGCTAAGGCAGCTGTAGATACTGAAGTAGCGAAAGCTAACGAAGCTATCGACAAGGCAGCAACAGCCGATGCAGTAGACACAGCTACACTCGTAGGTGAGAAAGCAGTCGCTAAAGAAGAACTTAAAGCGGCAGCAGAAGATGCTAAGAAAGCTATCGACGCAAACGCAAACTTGACACCAGAAGAAAAAGCAGCAGCTAAGAAAGCCGTAGATGATGAAGTTGCTAAGGCAGAAAAAGCCATCGACGCAGCAACCAAAGCTGACGAAGTAGATGCCGCAACTCTTGTAGGTGAAAAAGCAGTCGCTAAAGAAGAAGTCAAAGCGGCAGCAGAAGATGCTAAGAAAGCCATCGACGCAAACGCAAACTTGCCTGAGTCTGAGAAGACTGCTCTTAAATTAGCGATTGATGCAGAAGTTGCAGCAACAAACCTTGAGATTGACAATGCTAAGACAGCAGAAGAAATCGATGCAGCAACTCTTGCAACAGAAAAATCAATTGCTAAGGCAGAAGTTAAAGCCGCTGCAGAAGATGCATTGCAAGCTATTGATGAAAATGCTAACTTGACAGACGATGAGAAAGCAGCAGCGAAAGCAGATGTCTACGTTGAATTGAGCAAGGCTGAAAAAGCAATCGATAAAGCAACTACAGCAGATGCTATCGACAATGCAACGCTTGTAGGTGAAAAAGCATTCGCTAAGGAAGAACTTGAAGCCGCAGCTGACGATGCGAAAGCAGCCATCGATGCCAACGACAACTTGACACCAGAAGAGAAAGCAGTCGCTAAGGCAGCAGTAGATGCAGAAGTAGCTAAAGCTAACGAAGCTATCGATGCAGCAACTAAAGCAGACGAAGTTGAGACAGCAACTCTTGTAGGTGAGAAAGCAGTCGCTAAAGAAGAACTTAAAGCGGCAGCAGAAGATGCTAAGAAAGCCATCGACGCCAACGACAACTTGACACCAGAAGAGAAAGCAGCCGCTAAAGATGCAGTAGATGCAGAAGTAGCTAAAGCTAACGAAGCAATCGACAAGGCAGCAACCGCGGATGCAGTAGATACAGCAACTCTTGCAGGTGAGAAAGCAGTTGCTAAGGAAGAAGTCAAGGCAGCAGCAGAAGATGCTAAGAAAGCAATTGACGCCAACGACAACTTGACACCAGAAGAGAAAGCAGCAGCTACGAAAGCCGTAGATGCAGAAGTAGCGAAAGCTAACGAAGCAATTGATGCAGCAACTAAAGCAGACGAAGTTGAGACAGCAACTCTTGTAGGTGAGAAAGCAGTCGCTAAAGAAGAACTTAAAGCGGCAGCAGAAGATGCGAAAGTAGCAATCGATGCCAACGACAACTTGACAGATGCTGAGAAAGCAGCCGCTAAAGATGCAGTAGATGCAGAAGTAGCGAAAGCTAACGAAGCTATCGACAAGGCAGCAACCGCAGATGCAGTAGACGCAGCAACTCTTGTAGGTGAAAAAGCAGTCGCTAAGGAAGAGCTTAAAGCGGCAGCAGAAGATGCTAAGAAAGCCATCGATGCTAACGACAACTTGACAGATGCGGAGAAACAAGCGGCTAAAGATGCCGTAGATGCAGAAGTAGCTAAAGCTAACGACGCAATCGATGCAGCAACTAAAGCAGACGAAGTTGAGACAGCAACTCTTGTAGGTGAGAAAGCAGTTGCTAAAGAAGAACTTAAATCGGCAGCAGAAGATGCGAAAGTAGCAATCGATGCTAACGACAACTTGACAGACGCTGAGAAACAAGCGGCTAAAGATGCCGTAGATGCAGAAGTAGCGAAAGCTAACGACGCCATCGACGCAGCAACTAAAGCAGACGAAGTAGATGCCGCAACTCTTGCAGGTGAGAAAGCAGTCGCTAAGGAAGAACTTAAGGCAGCAGCAGAAGATGCTAAGAAAGCTATCGATGCCAACGACAACTTGACACCAGAAGAGAAAGCAGCCGCTAAAGATGCCGTAGATGCAGAAGTAGCAAAAGCTAACGACGCAATCGACGCAGCAACTAAAGCAGACGAAGTTGAGACAGCAACTCTTGCAGGTGAGAAAGCAGTCGCTAAAGAAGAACTTAAAGCGGCAGCAGAAGATGCTAAGAAAGCAATTGATGCAAACGACAACTTGACACCAGAAGAGAAAGCAGCAGCTAAAGAAGCAGTAGATGCAGAAGTAGCAAAAGCTAACGACGCCATCGATGCAGCAACTAAAGCAGACGAAGTTGACGCAGCAACTCTTGCAGGTGAGAAAGCAGTCGCTAAGGAAGAACTTAAAGCGGCAGCGGACGATGCGAAAGCAGCTATCGACGCAAATGACAACTTGACAGATGCTGAGAAACAAGCAGCTAAAGATGCCGTAGATGCAGAAGTAGCAAAAGCTAACGAAGCTATCGATGCAGCAACTAAGGCAGACGAAGTAGATGCAGCAACTCTTGTAGGTGAGAAAGCAGTCGCTAAGGAAGAACTTAAGGCAGCAGCAGAAGATGCTAAGAAAGCCATCGAAGCTAACGACAACTTGACAGACGCTGAGAAACAAGCAGCTAAAGATGCAGTAGATTCAGAAGTAGCGAAAGCTAACGACGCCATCGATGCCGCAACTAAAGCTGATGAAGTTGGCGCAGCAACTCTTGCAGGTGAGAAAGCGGTCGCTAAAGAAGAACTTAAAGCTGCAGCAGAAGATGCGAAAGCAGCCATCGAAGCTAACGACAACTTGACAGATGCTGAGAAACAAGCGGCTAAAGATGCAGTAGATGCAGAAGTAGCGAAAGCTAACGACGCCATCGATGCCGCAACTAAAGCTGATGAAGTTGGCGCAGCAACTCTTGCAGGTGAGAAAGCAGTCGCTAAAGAAGAACTTAAAGCGGCAGCAGAAGATGCGAAAGCAGCTATCGATGCTAACGACAACTTGACACCAGAAGAGAAAGCAGCCGCTAAGGCAGCAGTAGATGCAGAAGTAGCGAAAGCTAATGACGCAATCGACGCAGCAACTAAAGCAGACGAAGTAGATGCCGCAACTCTTGCAGGTGAGAAAGCAGTCGCTAAAGAAGAACTTAAAGCGGCAGCAGAAGATGCTAAGAAAGCTATCGATGCCAACGACAGCTTGACAGACGCTGAGAAACAAGCAGCTAAAGATGCCGTAGATGCAGAAGTAGCTAAGGCAGAAGAAGCCATCGATGCAGCAACATCAGCAGAAGAAGTTGAGACAGCAACTCTTGCAGGTGAGAAAGCAGTCGCTAAAGAAGAACTTAAAGCGGCAGTAGAAGATGCTAAGAAAGCCATCGATGCAAATCCAAACTTGTCAGATGCAGAGAAACAAGCAGCTAAAGATGCAGTAGATGCATCAGCAGCAGCGGCAAATAAAGCAATTGACGGTTCAACATCTTCAGTTGAAGTTCAAGCTGCTAAAGGTAAGGGCAACGCTGCTATTGCAGAAAATGTTCTTGATGCAGCTAAGCAAGGTGCTAAGAACAAGCTTATGGAAGAAGCAGATAAAGCGAAAGCAGCAATCGATGCTAACGACAACTTGACACCAGAAGAGAAAGTAGCAGCTAAGGCTGAAATCGATAAAGCTGTTGAAGAAGCAATTATTGCTATCAATGGTGCTGGAACTCATCATGCATTGGGTGAAATCAAACTTCCACTTTCAGCTCTTATCAAACCAGTTGTAACAGTAACACCAGTACTTGATCCAAACAACTTGACTGAAGAAGAAATTGCTCGCATCAAGGCTCTCCTTGAAGAGAACAATACATTCCCAGAAGGAACTGAGATCATCGTTTCTAAAGGTGCTTCTGTGTCAATCAAGTATCCAGATGGTACTATCGACTTGATATTGCCAGCAGAGATTGTGAAACAGGCAGATACAACTGCTCCTGCGATTACAGACGATGCTAAAGGTAATATTGTAGTTGCTCCAACTAAAGAGGCTGTTGAATTTGTTGTTACCTACGTAGATAACAATGGTAAGGCTCAACTTGTTGTTGTTACTAAGGGTGCAGATGGTAAATGGACAACAACTGCTAAAGCTGTGATTGTAGATCCTGTTACTGGTCAAGTTATCATTCCAGGTTCTGCTATCAAGCCAGGAACAGTTGTGACAGCTTACTCTAAAGATATGGCTGGAAATGTTTCAGACTTGAATTCGGCAGAAGTTGAAGCAGTAGATGCAAATAATCCTGCAGCAGGAGTGAAAGTGAAATCAGTTACTTCTACTTCAAATGCCAACAAGTCAACTAAGAAAGCTAAGCAATTGCCAAATACAGGTGAAAAAGCAACTTCAGCAACTTCACTTGGATTAGCAGTTCTTGGAATGGGATTAGCACTTTTCGCAGCAAAGAGAAAAAAAGACGAAGAAGAAGCTTAAAATAAGCCATTCATCGGAAACTCTTTGAGAAGAAACGAGCTTTTCTCGAAAAGTTGAGTACAGATGGATATCTCTTGGTAAGTCATCCATCTGTACAGTTCAAAATAAAAAGGATCTAAGGTCATTAGACTTTAGGTCCTTTTGTTGTTGGGAAATGGTTGAAAATCAGTGGTCATTATGAGAGAATAGAAAAATATAGTCGAATGAATTAGCTTTCAGACAAGGAACTGAGGTGCAGGCTGTACTAGAGTACGGCAAGCCGAAAGTGACGATGTATCAAAGTTAATTCAAATGACTATACATATTTGCACAGTAAGTGTTTTAGGCTAGGAGGTTTCTATGAAAGAACAGGATTTTCGTGAGGGCTTGCGGGATGCCATTCCCACAGCTCTAGGCTATGCCAGTATCGGTTTGGCCTGCGGTGTCGTTTCGGTCAATTCAGGCATTTCTGCGGCGGAAATGGGGCTGATGAGCCTTTTGGTCTATGCAGGAAGTGCCCAGTTTGTCATGTGTGCTATGATTTTGGCAGGGGTTCCCTTGGTGTCCATTGCAGTGACGGTTTTCTTTGTCAATCTGCGGAATTTCCTCATGTGCCTCCATACGACGACCATTTTTCAAGGCAACAGTCTGGGGTCTAATATCCTAATTGGCACTTTTGTGACAGACGAGTCCTATGCGGTACTGCTCCGTAAGCACATTGAAGACAAGCAGATTGCACCAAGCTGGATGTACGGCAATAACTTTGCGAGCTACGCTTCTTGGGTAACCTTTACCATTTTGGGTAATCTGATTGGAGGGCTGATTCCAAATCCAGAGCAGTTTGGTTTGGATTTTGCCTTGGTGGCTATGTTTGTCGGCATTTTCTCAGGTCAGTTGGAGGCTATGGCTCGGACCATTCCGTTGAAAAAGATCGGCTTGATTTTGCTGACGGTTGGTCTAGCCTATGTCGGTCTGTCTGTGCTAGTGTCGTCCTATGTTGCGGTGCTTCTGGCAACGCTCTTGGGCTGTTTTGTGGGGGTGATGATTGATGATAAAAACTAGCATTTTACTGATTATTCTGGCGTCAGCTCTGGTGACCTGGCTGCCACGCGTCCTGCCTTTTGTCCTGACACAGAACAAATCCCTGCCTCCAAAGTTGGTGAAATTTCTCAGCTTTCTACCCATCACCATTATCTTTGCATTGACCCTGTCCAGCATCATGGACGAAAAGGTGGGATCCCTTCCCAGCCTTCTCCCTGTCGAAAGTCTGGCCCTCATTCCGACATTTTTTGTGGTTTTGAAAACAAAAAATATCCTTTTAGCAGTCTTGGTTGGTGTTGTTACAACCGCGGTTTTACGTTTGATATTTTAGGAGGTTTTTATGGTAAAAGAAAATGCCAGAGGTGTGGTACTTTGTCTTGTCTTGGCTTTGGTGGGACAGTGGTTAGGTGGCTTGTTGCCATTGGTGGGTGGGCCTGTTTTTGCCCTTCTAATCGGGATGAGCCTGCATTCCTACATTTCAAGGAAAAATGCCTTTCAGCCAGGCTTGACCTTTACCTCTAAGAAGATTTTGCAGTATGCGGTGATTTGTTTGGGATTTGGGTTAAACTTATCAGCGGTATTGGCTGTTGGACGTCAATCTCTTCCAATTATTCTTTCCACTATCAGTTTCGCTTTGTTTTTGGCCTTCTTGATGTGGAAATGGTTGCCTATTTCATCTCATTTGGCGACCTTGATTGGCGTAGGTACCTCTATCTGTGGAGGCTCTGCCATTGCGGCGACAGCTCCCGTTATCCAGGCAGATGATGAGGATGTGGCTCAGGCTATCTCGGTCATCTTTCTCTTTAATGTCTTGGCGGCCTTGATTTTTCCGACTTTGGCAACTTGGCTTGGGTTTTCGACCGATTCGGGTCAGGCCTTTGGGATGTTCGCCGGAACGGCGGTCAATGACACCTCGTCGGTCACCGCAACGGCGGCTACTTGGGACAGTCTTTACGGCCTAGGCAGTCAGACTTTGGACATGGCGGTGACGGTCAAGCTGACGCGGACTTTGGCTATTATTCCCATTACGACGGTTTTGGCGATTTGGCAGGCTCGAGGGAAAGGAGTTCAGGCAGACAAGAAGTCCCTCTTGGCAGGTTTTCCGACTTTTATTCTGTACTTTATCCTAGCCAGTCTGGTGACAACAATCGCGGGTCACTTTGGATTGGGTGCGGACATTTTTACTCCGCTCAAAACCCTGTCCAAGTTTCTCATTTGTATGGCCATGGCAGCCATTGGCTTGCGGACTAATTTATTTTCCTTGGTGAAAAATGGCAGAGTTGCTCTTTTTGTCGGACTAGTTTGCTGGCTGGGTGTGACTGTGCTGACACTGGTTTGGCAGGCAATCTTGGGAATTTGGTAAATATAGTCTTTTAGTTTACTTTTAGTACTAGGCAACGAGCCGCAGACATAACTCAATGCTTTCTTATTTCTAGGCATTGACTTGAAACAGTCCCCCAGACTGTTTCAATCAGGCAAGGCGAGTTCAAACACTCCAGTGGAGTGTTTGAAGTTGGAAATAAGGAAACAAAGTTTCCTCATTCGTTGAAGTAATAAAAGAGAAACTAAATGACGAGAAAACAGCCTTCTCTTGCGAGAGGCTATTTTTATTATTTCAATCTAAAGGTCTGCGGAGCTTTTTTCAATAAAATCCAGTAGCCGATGCTGACATAGGTAATCATGGCAAGAGACACCAGCAGGATATAGGTGTGACTGCCCAGGTCCAGCTGGGTATTGAGATAGGCTACCCAGTAGAGAGCTCCACTGAGAAATTTATAGACTGGGTTGACAACCTCCATATCCTTGGTAAAGGGTTGGAGAATATAGTAGATAAAGAGGTCGTGGAAGGAAAAGAGAGCGGTCAGGCTGATAAGGAGCAAGGCTGTCAGGAGAATGGTTTCCAGGCTGAAAGCAAATCGTCCCAGCGCCATGATAGCCAGAAAGAGGCTGAAGGCAAAGATGAGATTAAGCTTGAACGTTTGCAAAAAGCGGTAGTTAAAACCAGCGATAATGGTCTTGGCCTCGCGATAGAAGGGATAGTGAAGCATGGATATGTCGCAGTTGACAAAGACCATCTGAGCAACTACCTTGCCCGACGAAGCCACATACATAATCATAAAGGAGAAGGGCAGGCACCGCAGGAGGACGGCATCGGTCAGTTCAAAAGGCTCCAGATAGTAGCGGAAGGCCTCCAGAGCGACCAGAATCACCACGAGCGACAGGACCCAGCCCCGCACCTTCTTATAGAGGACTTTTTTGTAGCGGTCAAATAGCAGAGCGTTTAAGTAGGTCATGCCAGACAGGTGAGACAGGTCTTTTCCTTTTTCTGTACTTAGCTTATCCTGCATCAGCAAACCTTGGCGGGTGTATTCATTGCCCTTGGTCAGCTCAAAAAGTTTCTTATCCATCTGCAAGGACTGGTCCATGCAATAATAGAGATAGTCCAGATGATTGGTCTGTTGCTTCAAATAACCATAGCCAAACCAAATCAGCAAGACCTGACAGACAAGCACAGTCAGTAAAAAGATTAGTGATAGATGATTGCGGAAAAGGATAAGGCTGGCAATGGCTGCTAGACCAGTACCCAAGATAACCCAGTATTGCCAAGAATTACGGCGGGATAGAATCTGACGATTAAAAAACCAGCGGTTGAGAGCCTGTCCGGTAAAACTTCCTGCTGGAATGGTCAGTAATCCTAGAGGCAGATAGAGCCAATTTCCTGACAGGCTAGAAAAAATCAGCAGGGCAGGCAGGTAGAACAGACTGGTGATAATGGGCTCTACAAAGAGTTGACTCTGGAGAAAACTAGACTGGGAAAGACCAAAATTTCGCATGAACTCTCGCTCAGATTTGGCGATAAAAGGCTCAAATCCCTTGCCAAACCGATAGGCATAGCCAACAAAGACCAGCCATAGAGAAAAGCCAAGGAGCCAAGTATCTGACGGGATTTGCCAAAAGTCCAGCTGATTGTTGGATAGGAGTTTAATCCAGAAGGCAGCAATGCAAGAATAGATGGTTAACCAAATTCCCTTGACAAGAAAACGACTGGGAATAGACAGAATGTGCAGGACCAAAAAGAGACCAGACTTAAAGCTGTAAGACTTGAAAATACTCTCTGGAATGCTCTGGCCCACAAGTGGCAGTTTTCGCAAATAGTAGAAAAATCCATTGACGGTCCGATAGAGGTTGTACTTTTCCTGATACCAAAAATAACGTAGAATGGTTTTCATAAGCCCCTCCTAGTCTGCTGTCAAGAGGGCAACCACTTCCTGTTCAAAATCAGGATCGTGGAGCTTGTCACTCGGAACAGCCTGTAATTCTTGGTGATGGAGCAAAACAATCTCGTCACAGAGATCCTGAGCCAGTTGTAGAATATGGGTTGAAAAGATAATGACGGAATCCTTCTTAGCCTCCCGAATCAGCTGTTTAAACTCGTGGGCAGCCACAGGGTCAAAGGAAGTTAGAGGTTCGTCCAAGAGCAGGACAGGAGGCTGGACAATCAAAGACAGGAGTAACTGGACCTTGTTCTGCATACCGTGGGAAAAGTCCTTGAGCAGACGGTGCTGGTCTTCTTCTCCGATGCCTACCAAGTTTAGCCATTCTTCTGGACTACGAGGAGATTTGAGTTTATCCTTGTGGATATCCATATAGAAACGGACAAACTCGTAAGCCGTCATAAAGGCAGGTAGTTGCGGATAGGTCTGGGTAAAACCGATGTCCGTGTTGTCGTAGTCAAAGGCATTTTCATCCTTCACAAACTGAATCGAGCCACCATCTAAGGTCAGATTACGGGCAATGCAGTTGAACAAGGTTGTCTTACCAGCCCCATTCCGCCCTAGCAAACCGTAAATCTTGCCTTGTTCAAATTGAAAGCTGGCATCCTCTAGAATAATCTTGTGGTCAAATTTTTTAGAAATAGAAGACAGTTTCAGTTGCATAGCCAATCTCCTTTTGTTATGTTGTTATGGTTTTATCATACAATAAAAAACAAAAAAATTCAAGCAGTTTTTGCTTGAATTTAGAAAGAGGATAGGGATTGTTTTTGCTGACCCAGTTCATCGAAGTTACTATCCTTTAGCCAGTTTTCAAGGGCAAGCTTGCGGTCAGGCCATTCGTGGTCTAATAGAGAAAACCAGGCGGTATCTCGGTTACGTCCCTTATAGACTAGGGCTTGACGGAAGGTGCCTTCGTAGGTAAATCCCAGGCGTTTGGCAGCAGCTTGACTGGCTTGGTTGAGCGAGTCGCATTTCCATTCATAACGTCGATAGCCCAGTTCTTCAAACACATAGTTCATGAGAAGATAGTGAGCTTCTGTCGCCTGTCGGGTCCGTTGCAGTTGCGGAGAAAAGATGACCCAGCCCACTTCAATGGTACGATGGTTGGTATCTATTCGCATGAGTGCAAAGGTTCCGACTGCCTGATTGGTAGCTTTATCAACTATCGCAAGGTAATAAGGGTCAAAAGAGGCCATCATCTTTTGGAAATAGGCTTGAAAAGAGTCACGGTCTGCCAAGGGTTCAATGGGTAGATAGGTCCAGTCAGCTTTCTTGGCACTTGGTCCATAAAACTGATAGAGATCATCTGCATGATGGAGATTAAGCTTTTCTAGGCGAACTGTCTTTCCTTCTAGAATACTAATGTTTGGAAAAGCGCCAGTCGTATGGTTTGGTAGTGGGGATCCAATTTGGTCAAATGAGTTGATAGGCATAGTTTCTCCTTTAGGTTGAGCTTGAAGAGCGATTTATAAAAGTGCAATACTCAAAGAAAATCGAACTCAGACTAGCTCCAAAGGTTCGGGGAACCTTTGGAGGTTGGAGATAGGGCGAACAAAGTTCGTGCCATTAGATGTAGATAGAACGCTGCTACCTTTTATTTTCGGGTAGCAGGCTGTAAAGCTCCACTGGAGCTTTGCACTCATCAAATCAAGTCAACAACGTCTGAGTTTGATTTACGAAGAGTAGGAACTTCCAGCCACCCAGCCAGTCGCAAGACAGTAGGTAATGTTAAAGCCGCCGGTGTGGGCGTTGATGTCCAAGACCTCACCGGCAAAGTGGAGGCCAGGAATTTTCTTGCTTTCCAAGGTTTTTGGATTGATTTCCTTGAGGTCAACGCCACCCTTGGTCACAAAGGACTTGGCCAGGGACATCTTACCTGTAATCTTAATCGGCAGGGCTTTGAGGAGAGTGACCAGTTCAGTCAGGTCCTTTTGGGAAACTTGTTTGACCTTGCCGTCGTAGTTCTCAGCGAAAAAGTCGGCTAGGCGGTCTGGCATGAGTTCTCGGAGGGCATTCTTGACGGATTTTTCCCTGTTCTTTTCTAAATGCTCAAACAGGTCTTGGTCAGAATGGGTCGGCAGAGCATCGAGAAATGCGGTTTCGCCGCCTTTGACAAAACTGGACAAGCGAAGAGCAGCGGGTCCCGACAGACCAAAGTGGGTGAAGAGCAGGTCGTGGGTGATGACGTGCTTACCGTAGGTCAGGGTGACGTCGTCCAAGGAAATGCCTTGGAGCTTCTTGTGGGGGAAGTCGGTCAGGACAGGGCTTTCTGCGGCTTCAATCTCCGTGACTTCCAGCTTAAAGTGGCGGGCAATGTCGTGTCCAAAGCCAGTCGAGCCAGTGGAAGGATAGGTCTTGCCGCCGGTGGTGACAATGAGTTGGGGAGCTGTAAAAGTCTCCTCGCTGGTCTTGACATGGAAGAGTTCATCAATCTTGCGGACGGACACCACCTCAGTCCCTGTACGGATGTCCACGCCGTTTTCCAGCATCTTCATCTCCAAGCACTTGATAATGGTCTGGGAACGGTCGGTGGTCGGAAAGACACGACCGTGGTCCTCCACCTTGAGCTTGACCCCATTTTCCTGAAAGAAATTCATGATGTCGTGGTTGTCAAACTGGGAGAAGACGCTGTAAAGAAAGCGGCCATTTCCTGGAATGCCAGCCAGTAGGTCTTCCAAGGTGCCGTTGTTGGTCACATTGCAACGTCCGCCACCTGTGCCAGACAGTTTCTTACCCAAACGCTTGTTTTTTTCAAGGAGCAGGGTCTTCTTGCCATAAAAACTAGAAGAAATGGCGGCCATCATGCCAGCTGGCCCCGCTCCGATAATAATGGTATCTACTGCATTCATGCCTTTATTGTATCATATTTTCATCAAGAAAGTAGTTTGAGTCTTTGCTATGATTTGTGGAGTTTTTCCTTGAGATTGCGGAAGACCATTGACGGGTTAGGGGAGTATACTTAGACTAAGGAAAATTAGTTTTCATCAGGAGCCTGTATATACAAGCAAAGTAATTTTGTGGAAGCTGCATTGTGAATCCAGGTTCTAACAACTCCGTCTGTAGCATGAAAGAAAGTAGGTAGAAGAATGGTAACTGAGCAAAGAGAGTATTGTTTTCCAGAAGGTTTTTTGTGGGGATCCTCCACTTCAGGGCCTCAAAGTGAGGGAAGCGTAGCTGGTGATGGAAAGGGGGGGAATAACTGGGATTATGGGAAATTTACGAAGAAGGGCTGTACGACATTGCCAAAAATATCCAGGAAAACTATGGCAATATCGAATGGTTGGTAACTGAGAATGGCATGGGAGTCGAAGGGGAGGATGTTTTTGAAGAAAATGGCATGATTCAGGATGACTATCGGATTCACTTCATGGAAGACCATTTGATTCAGCTCCATCGAGGTATTGATGAAGGGGCGAACTGTAAGGGCTATATGGTCTGGACCTTTATTGACTGTTGGTCTTGGTTAAATGCCTATAAAAACCGATACGGTTTGGTCTCGCTTGACCTCCAAACTCAGAAGCGTACTGTCAAAAAATCTGGATATTGGTTCAAGCAAGTGAGTGAAGAGAACGGATTTACAAGATAGCTAGAGGGTGATAGTCTTGTTTTGGAAATCTCCCATAATTTGACAGAACTTGGGCTTTTGTGGTAATATTTTAATGATACAAACTATGAGAAATGTAAGTACCGAGGATATTATGGGAATCGAAAAAACAGTCAGTGAGTTAGCTGAAATTTTAGGAGTGAGCCGGCAGGCTATGAATAATCGTGTCAAATCACTTCCTGAAGAATTTGTAGATAAAAATGACAAGGGTGTGACCGTTGTAAATCGTGCTGGCTTGATTAAGTTGGAGGAAATCTACAAAACAACCATTTTTGAAGATGAGCCGATTAGTGATGAAGTCAAGCATCGTGAATTGATGGAAATTTTAGTTGACGAGAAAAATGCTGAAATCATCCGCTTATATAGTCAATTAAAAGCCAAAGATAAGCAACTTGCCGAAAAAGATGAACAACTCAAGGTCAAAGATGTGCAGATTGCTGAGAAGGATAAACAGTTGGATCAGCAACAGCAATTGACACTAAAAGCTATGGCCGATAAGGAAGTTCTCAAGTTGGAATTGGACGAAGTTAAAGCACAGGCAGAAGAAGTGCAAGCTAAAGGCTTCTTTGCACGTTTATTTGGAAGATAGATAAGTAAAAAATCAAGCTCTTAGGAACTTGATTTTTTCTTATTCTCTACCCATTCTTCTCTCAGAATTCCATATTTGATAGAATCATGATAATGCCCTTGCCAGTATCGAACCTTGCGGATATGGGCTTCTTTGGTCATGCCTAATTTTTCAGCGGTTCTCATCATGCCCTTGTTGCCAGACCAGGTAGTGAGCCCGATGTGTTCTAATTCTGTAAATTGCTGGAAAATGGTATCAATCCAGAGTTGGAGAGCAGCTGTGCCATATCCTTTTCCCCAGACCTTATCGTCATAGATTTCAATCCCGATTTCGAGCCAGCGTGTTGGCTGGCACTCCCAGTAATAGCTCACAAATCCAATAGGCAGCTGATCCACTAAGATTGCTCTGACACAATCTTTTTGTAACCACTGGTAGAGTTCCAGTGCTTGAAAATCTTCAAAAGTGGCACAGGCCTGGTAGTCATCAAAATAGGGAGCTGCAAATTCCTTCCAGCGAGGTGCAGCTTCACGATGGCCAATCTTCCAAAGTGTATGCAAATAATCTTCAGTCATCGGTGCAATTCTAATCATGAGAACCTCCTTTATTTTTCTAGTCTAGCATATTTGATGAAGGCTTGCAATTCCTGTCAGAATATGGGACACTAGAATCATGAAAAAGATACAGCGTGAATTTCAAAAAATATATTACAACTTAGACAAGATTCTTTTGCTCTTTTTTACCCTGTTTACCTTTATGGAATTTGTTTGGATACCGCTCAATTCATGGATTTCTGAGGGACTCTTAGCTATGACAGGGCATGCCTACCTTTCACCGACGAATTTGTTGGCGGTGTTTGCTGAAAATCCGCTCGTGACGGGCTTGTTTATTCTCCTCTTTTTTGTCAACATTGCCATTGCCTATCTAGAATTAGCTCTATTGTTCACAGGGGTTTGGCAACTGTTGGATGAAAAAGTCAAGCACCTCCCCGACTATTTACGGGATGTACGAGATAGTATGGTGGCGATTATCCGTCACAGCAGCCTACCAAAGGTTTTATTTCTGCTCTTTTACTCAGTTATTCTTCTCCCGTCTTTACGACGGGTATTAAATATCTATTATTTTAATAAAATCGTAGTACCCCAATTTATCGTAGATTACCTATCCAACACAGTCTGGCTAGGAATATTGATTTTGTTCTTTCTCCTCTTGTTCTTCTGGCTCGCATCACGCTTTATGTACGCTCTGCCGAACATTTACTTTGAACACAGGAGTGTGAAGGAATCCATCGCTTATTCTTGGAAAAAGACCAGGGGAAGAAAACAAGTCAGTTCCTTTTTCCGTCTGATTTGGCTGGTCACTTTTCCAGTCCTCCTATTCACAGGAATAGGGATATTGCTCTATCTAGTGCAACTAGTGGCTGAACCTTATCTACCAGACACAGGCCCTTCATATTGGCTGGCAGTTGTTTGTTATGCAATCCTAAAATTAGCCTACTACGGAGTAGTTGCACTCTTTATGATGGGATTCATTAGTCTCTTAACAGGGAAACAATTGCCAAACTACCGCCGTAAACGCCTCCGTCATCGCCTGCGATTGGCAATTTTGCTAGTATCTGGTCTGGTATTCGGTACCAAAGGAGCGCTTGCACTCTACTATCCCTTCGATACCCTGCCAGTTACCATTTCCCATCGCGGTGTTGACAATGGCAATGCTGTCCAGAACTCTATCGAGGCCCTAGAGAAAACCTCTCAGCTCAAGCCAGACTATATTGAGATGGATGTTCAGGAGACGAAGGATGGTCAGTTTATTGTCATGCATGATACGGATTTATTGGCTTTGACGGGCAATCCCGGAGGTACACATGACTATACTCTTGTAGAGTTGACAGGGATGACTGCATCAGAAAACGGCATGGCAGCTCCAGTTCCTTCTTTTGATGAATATCTTGAAAAAGCAGATGAGCTGGGACAGAAATTATTGGTAGAAATTAAAGTGACCAAGGCAGATTCGCCAAAACTCACCCAGAATTTCTTAAAAAAATATGGTCAACGTTTGATTGCCAAAGGACATCAGATGCAATCATTAGACTACCGTACTATTATCGAAATAAAGCAGTATAGCAAGAAATTAGTATCCTTCTTTATTCTTCCGTTCAACTCTATCTATCCGACGACGGTTGCTGATGGCTATACTATGGAATACACTTCGCTGGATCAAAACTTTATGGTAAAATCTTGGATTCGTGGGAAGTCAGTTTATGCTTGGACACCGAATGAAGAAGAGAGTATGACCAAGATGTTGCTGCTACAAGTGGATGGTATCATCACTGACAACATGACCGAGCTTCAAATTCTGATGGAGGAAATGAAAGAGAATCGACGTTATCCAGACCTCTTTTTCCTGCAATTTCAGTCTTTGATTTATAATTTTGAATAAAAAAACGCGAGAGGAGAATATCCAATCGCGTTTTCTTTTAAAAAGGTAATTTACCTGCAAAGGCACCTAGTTTTTTCTGAGTTGCCTCGTCAACTTTTGTAAGTGCAGCGTTGACTGCTTGGATTGTCATTTCTTGCAAGGTTTCAAGGTCGTCTGCATCCACAACATCAGCCTTGAAGTCGATAGAAACCAATTTCTTATCTCCAGTAAAAGTAGCAGTAACCAAGTCCTGTACAGAGCTACCAGTAAATTGAGTAGCAGCCAACTCAGCTTGGCTCTTCTCCATTTGTTTTTGAAGTTTTTGAGCTTGGCGCATCATGTTTTGCATGTTCATCATAAGATTTTTAAGATTCCTTTCGTAACAAGGGTTTAGACCTTGTTTGTAATTTTTCCTTGCCTTATTTTGCCTTATTGTTAAAAATTTTCAAAGGCAGAGGCGTAGTAAATATTATAACATGTTTTATGTAGATAATGCTACCTTCTTAAAATAAGTTATAGTCAGCAATATCGGATATGAATTTGACATATTAATCTATTTTAAATTGACTTTGAGGGATAAATTCGCTATAATATAAGAAAAAACTGGTTATAACCAGAAATCAAGGAGGAGCTATGTTCCGTTTAGCAAAAGAAGAATTAGAAAAATTGGGAGCTATTATTACGGCGACCGAAATTTACCAACAGCCTGGCTTGTGGAAAGAGGCTCATCAACTCTATCTTGGCCAGCTTGAGAAGATTGAGGGCTTCTTGAAGGTTATCAAGGAAAAACATGACTTTGTTCACATTGTTTTTACAGGTGCAGGGACTTCTGACTTTGTTGGGCAAAGTATTGCCAACTACCTCAACCAAGTCAATGACTTGAAACACATTTGTTTTTCTGCCATTGGTACAGTGGAGCTGGTTAGTCGCCCACATGACTATTTACAGGCAGATGTGCCAACGGTTTTGGTATCCTTTGCCCGTTCAGGAAATTCACCAGAAAGTGTGGCAGCAGTTGAAGTCGCTAAGCAATTGGTTGATCAGCTTTACCAAGTTACTATTACTTGTGCACCAGAAGGTAAGCTGGCACTAGCAGCCGAAGGGGATGCGGACAATCTCTTGCTCTTGCAACCGGCTGGATCAAACGATAAGGGCTTTGCCATGACAGGTTCTTACAGCTGTATGGCTCTGACAGCCCTCCTCGTCTTCTCGCCAGCCAGTCAAGAAGAAAAAGCTGCTTGGGTTGAGACCGTTGCCCGTCTGGGTCAAGATGTTTTAGACCGTGAAGACTACGTGCAAGACTTGATTAACCTTGATTTTGAGCGAGTGATTTACCTCGGTTCAGGTGGTTTCTATGGTCTTGCCCACGAAGCTCAGTTGAAAATTCTGGAATTGACAGCAGGCAAAATTGCGACCATGTACGAGTCACCACTCGGTTTCCGTCATGGACCAAAATCCTTCATCAATGAAAAGACTTTGATTTTCCTCTTTGCCTCAAACGATGCCTACACACGTCAGTATGATGTGGACTTGCTTAATGAAGTTCATGGTGATGGCATAGCAGAGCGGATAGTGGCATTGTCGGCTGATAAGTTAGTCGGTACAGAAGCAGCCAATTTTGTCTTGGCAGAAGGCGGAGCAGATCTGCCAGATGTTTTCCTAACCTTCCCTTACATCCTCTTTGCCCAAACGGTATCTATTATGGCAGCCATTAAGTGCAACAACTTGCCAGATACACCATCTCCAACAGGCACCGTAAACCGTGTGGTGCAGGGTGTGATTATTCATCCACTAGAAAAATAGTTACATGTATTCAATGATGAAGAAGCAGAGCTATTCGGTAGAGTTTTAACACATAAAAAACACATCCAACCACCTGAGTATCGTGGTATAATATAGTATATAATAAAATATAATATATTTAGGGATGGTAGAAATGGAAACTGCAAATAAAAAATTCAGATATAGTATTCGTAAATTTAAAGTCGGCGTAGGATCGGTGCTAATTGCTACTTGCCTACTTGGGGCGGGAGTCTCGACACCAACCACTTTTGCGACGACAGAGACTTCAACAGCTACAGAGACTACAAAAACACCTCTTCAAAAGCTCCAAGACCTTGTAAAAGAGCTAGAAACGGACTTGGAAAAATTGAATGAATTTCCTGAATATGATCGTTCTGAGTACTCGTTTCAAAAAAGCTTGTGGGATTTTTATTTAGGATTTGGAAAAGCTGAAATGGGGCGTGTTTCTACTTTGAAGGAGGATGCACCCGAAATTTCTAGGATTTCTGGACTATTATCTGATTTTAAAAACCATATTACAATGGAACGTTTGACACGTGAGGTTGCTCAGTATCGTAAAAAATACCCTGGTAATGAAAACATTGAGAAAGAATATGATGCGCATTTAAAGCAAGACGAAGACAAGAGTACAGCTAGCCAAGAGGGCGATACCTTAAGAGACTACGTTGATAGAGAAGCAAGTGAGGCCATGGACAGAATTAAGCAACGAGTTGCTGAACTGGAAAAATCAAAACAACCTCAGTCAAGTCCCGCAGATGAGCCAGCTCCAGCTCCAAAAGAGGAGGACACTCCGGCACCGAAAGTAGAAGAGGAAACACAGGAGCCGAAAATAGAAGAGAAGGCACCAGAGACGAAAGAAGAAACTCCAACTCCAGCACCGGACGCAGCACCAGCGCCGAAAGCAGAGGACGAAGTTCCGGCTCCAATGCCAGAGGCTCCAGCTCCAAAAGAGGAGGACACACCGGCACCGAAAGTAGAAGAGGAAACACAGGAGCCGAAAACAGAAGAGAAGGCACCAGAGACGAAAGAAGAAACTCCAACTCCAGCACCGGACGCAGCTCCAGCGCCAAAAGCCGAGGAAGAAATTCCGACTCCAATGCCAGAGGCACCGGCTCCAAAAGAGGAGGACACACCGGCACCGAAAGTAGAAGAGGAAACACAGGAGCCGAAAACAGAAGAGAAGGCACCAGAGACGAAAGAAGAAACTCCAACTCCAGCACCGGACGCAGCTCCAGCGCCGAAAGCAGAGGACGAAGTTCCGGCTCCAATGCCAGAGGCTCCAGCTCCAAAAGAGGAAGACACTCCAGCACCGAAAGTAGAAGAGGAAACACAGGAGCCGAAAACAGAAGAGAAGGCACCAGAGACGAAAGAAGAAACTCCAACTCCAGCACCGGACGCAGCACCAGCGCCGAAAGCAGATGACGAAGTTCCGGCTCCAATGCCAGAGGCTCCAGCTCCAAAAGAGGAGGACACACCGGCACCGAAAGTAGAAGAGGAAACACAGGAGCCGAAAACAGAAGAGAAGGCACCAGAGACGAAAGAAGAAACTCCAACTCCAGCACCGGACGCAGCTCCAGCGCCAAAAGCCGAGGAAGAAATTCCGACTCCAATGCCAGAGGCACCGGCTCCAAAAGAGGAGGACACACCGGCACCGAAAGTAGAAGAGGAAACACAGGAGCCGAAAACAGAAGAGAAGGCACCAGAGACGAAAGAAGAAACTCCAACTCCAGCACCGGACGCAGCTCCAGCGCCGAAAGCAGAGGACGAAGTTCCGGCTCCAAAAGAGGAGGACACACCGGCACCGAAAGTAGAAGAGGAAACACAGGAGCCGAAAACAGAAGAGAAGGCACCAGAGACGAAAGAAGAAACTCCAACTCCAGCACCGGACGCAGCTCCAGCGCCAAAAGCCGAGGAAGAAATTCCGACTCCAATGCCAGAGGCACCGGCTCCAAAAGAGGAGGACACACCGGCACCGAAAGTAGAAGAGGGAACACAGGAGCCGAAAACAGAAGAGAAGGCACCAGAGACGAAAGAAGAAACTCCAACTCCAGCACCGGACGCAGCTCCAGCGCCGAAAGCAGAGGACGAAGTTCCGGCTCCAATGCCAGAGGCTCCGGCTCCAAAAGAGGAAGACACACCGGCACCGAAAGTAGAAGAGGAAACACAGGAGCCGAAAATAGAAGAGAAGGCACCAGCGCCGAAAGAGGAAGAAGTTCCAGTTCCAACACCGGAAGCAGAAGCGCCAAAAGCCGAGGAAGAAATTCCGGCTCCAATGCCAGAGGCACCGGCTCCAAAAGAGGAAACACAGGAGCCGAAAATAGAAGAGAAGGCACCAGAGACGAAAGAAGAAACTCCAACTCCAGCACCGGACGCAGCACCAGCGCCGAAAGCAGAGGACGAAGTTCCGGCTCCAATGCCAGAGGCACCGGCACCAAAAGCTGAGAAGGACACTTCGGCACCGAAAGTAGAAGAGGAAACACAGGAGCCGAAAACAGAAGAGAAGACTCCGGAAACGAAAGAAGAAACACCAGTCCCAACTCCGGACGCAGCTCCAGCTCCAACTCCGAAAGAGGAAGAGCCAAAAACTGAGGAAGACGCTCCGACCCCAGCTCCAGCACCGGAAACTCCAATGGACCAACCGAAAACTGATAAAGTAGAGTCTGACAAACAGATGCCAGAGGCTAAGCAACCAGAAATGAAGCAGCCGAAAGCAGAAGACATGCCGAAGGAGGAAATGCCAAAGGCGGAGCAACCAAAAGCGGAAGACTCTGCACCTAAGACAGCAGTTCCAGAAGTCGCACCAAAAACAGCGGAAAAACCAAAGCTAGACTTCGCAACAAAAGAACGCAAGGTAGAAGAAGCTCTCCCTATCAAAGAAGAAATCAGATATGATGCAAGCCTAGCACTTGGCAAATCATACCTTCTTCAAGAAGGAAAAGCAGGTAAAAAAGTATCTGTTTATCAAGATGTCATAGTTGATGGTAAAGTTGTCGCAACCAACCTATTATCAGAAACTGTTGTTGAAGGCCAAAATCGTATCCTTGTAAAAGGTAGCTTGGAAATGAAGAAAGAAGAAGTAAAAACAACTCCTTCAGTACAATCAAATCCAACAATGAGTCAGAAGGGTGCACCTTCTGCAAACAAAGCAACCCTACCTGCAACAGGTGAACAACGCAATAACCTAACCTTAGTAGGCCTTGGTTTAGCTGGAATTAGCTTGGCAGTAGTCGCTACAGCTATAAACAAAAAATCTAAAGATCAAATCTAAACTATTATGAAATAATAAAGAGGCAGGGCGGAAACGCCCAGCCTCTTTTTAGAACTGAAAATCAATATTATGCTCTTCGAACATCAAAATCAGACGTTGTTGACTTGATTTTATGGTAGCAGGGGTATATCTGCTCTTGGAGAAATGAACTTCGTTCACTTTATCTCCAACCTCCAAAGGCTTCCCAAACCTTTGAAACTAGTCTGATTTTGATTTTCATTGAGTATTAGTGCGGTAAAATTAACTGTGATTGACTTAAATCAAGGTGGATTTGCCATTGAGAATTATCCCGAACAGTACACTCAAAGTCGGTTGTATAGAGAATCAGCTCTAAGACATCACCTTTTTTCAGCTGATAAATAGTCGGTTGCAGTTTCCAGCTCACATCCATCCACTGGTCTGGCACCACTTCCTCAACAGTCATTAGGTCGGTGCGGTTCTGCAGGTTCATAAAGCCCTTGGTTACCAAGCGTTGTGGCATATCCACATAAGGCAACTCCAGCAGATTTTCTTGGGCATGGTAACGACCGTTGTCTAGACTCAATCTTGCTTTAGGCGCAGGGATTGGGGCTAGGCGTTTTTTATTTCCTTTGTCTAATAGCTGAGCAGATAAGAGACCTTTAGCTACACTAGAAGCGACACGGAGTTTCAGCATGACTTGTCCGTTAATCAGGATATCCTCCGTTATAGGCAGTTCCATGCTGACTTGGTTGGCCTTGCCTGCATAGAGGTCTTGGTGGAAGGCTGGATATGATTTGCCGTAGCGGTCAAAATCTTCTTGGGCATACTGATTGGCAATGGTCTGGTTTCCAGTACCTAGTGGCAAGACAGTCTCGTTTTCACCGCCAAAGGTGTCCAAGGTCGTCCAAGTTTGCTCACTGCTGTTGTCCTGCCAGATAACCGTTGGCAGTTGATAGTCGTTCTCGTAGCCCAGCAGTTTCTGGCTGAGCAGGGCGTTCATAGACTCGCGGAAGTCGATAGACTGCCAGTTGTTCATATACACGTGGGCACCGTTGTGGAAGAAGAGGTGCTTTTTGATGTGACTTGGCAGGGCATGGAACATATTCCAGACATGGATGGGCTTAACATTCCAGTCCTGTGAGCCGTGGGTAAAGACCACCTCGCACTTGACCTTATCTGCGTGGAGCAGATAATTGCGGTCCTGCCAGTATTGATTGTAGTCACCGCTGATGCGATCCAGGGCAGCTCGTTCTGCTGCCAGTCCTTTTTCGTAGGCTGCTTTATTGCGGAGGAAGTCGCCTGCTTGCAGGCTTTTCGAGTAGGTCAGGGCGGTCAAGCTATCCAAGTCCTCTCCTGGATAACCACCAGGGCTGGTCACCAGCCCGTTTTCACGGTAGTAGTCATACCAAGAGGAAATCCCCGCTTCTGCGATAACGACTTCCAATCCGTCCACGCCAGTTGTTGCCAAGGCATTGGACATGGTGCCGAGATAAGAAAGTCCCGTCGTCGCTACCTTACCATTGGCCCAATCGGCCTTGACCTCAATCGAGCGAGTGTGGTCTGTGTAGGCCTTGGTGCGGCCGTTCAGCCAGTCAATCACCGCTTTGTAGCCCTCAACCTGCTGGTAGTCGCCAGATGTCATGTAGCCCGTCGAGCCCAGCGTGCCGACACCAGACACATGAAGGCTGGCAAAGCCGCGAGAGAGGAAGTAGTCATTGAGGGAGTATGAAGTAATGTGGCCCAGTTTTTCGGTGGAAGGGCTGGCAGGTAGCTCCCGCTGGTCCAAGTCTAGCTTGGTGATGCTGGTCTGCTTGACCTCAATGGTGCCAGCAGGTTTCTGTGCTAATTCCCCTTCCATCTTGTGCAGGGCCTTGTCGCTGGCAACTTCATTGACTCCTTGATGATAGGGACTGTTTGTAATCACCGCAGGGATTTTTCCGTCAAAGTGCGGCCGGAGAATGGATAGCTTAACAATATCTGTCTGCCCAGTCCCAGCCGTATCGACAGGCGTTTCGACATAGACCACCTCACGAATGAGTTTTTTTGTTGAAAAGGTCGCTAGCGATTTACCGTTGAAGAAGTGGTAGCGATTGTCCTCTGGGATTAGGTCGTCACTGACCAGCTGGTCAATCAAGGTATTTCCAGACTTGGTGCGGGTAGCGAGCAGCTGGTAGAGGTTGTCGATGATATCTCCATAGACAATAGGAAATTGGCTAGCCTCGCGGAATTCTTCCACATCTGTGTAATCCACACCAGGCACAAAGCCCAGCAACTGAAAGGCCACTTGATAGAAAATCAGGTCTGTCAGCTCACGGTCAGACTGGAAGAAGGTCAGCAGGTCTGTATCCCAGTCCGCAATCATGTTGGACAGAGCAAAGTCGGTATTTGCTGTCAGGAAATGGCACTTTCTGACAAAGATTTCCAGATTTTTTTTCTGACTGTGGTCGCTCTGCAATGCGAAACCAAGATTGTTTAGCTCCTCCAAAGAGCCAGGTACGTCATTTTTTATAAAAGAAAACTGATTAAAACGCATAGCTTTTCCTCTTTTTTACTTAGTAGTCTGTACTTATTATTATATCTGATAAGAAGGCCTTTGTCTAAGATTTATCGGATGAAAACATAAAAATATCAATGTAGAAAATGACAGTATAATTAGTTGTAAAATAGTGATTTTTTTTATACAATATTCTAGTATTTATTGAGGAGAGAATAGCTATCGTGTTGAGAAAAAATGATGTGATTGTGCCTGTATTGCGTGTCAATAATCGTGGTATCAATCAAGCCTTCCTAGAAGATCAACTAGGAATGAAAGTGAAACTAGAAGATGGTCCTTTTGCTGATTTTGGCGATAGAACCAGTTCTGCAACAAAATTGGTTTTGATGGAATCGCCGGGCAATCGCACTCGGGCTGTCAAGGGATTTAAAAAATTAAATAAACTGGTCATCAAGGTCGAAGAGGCTCATGAAATTGAAGCCTTGCTAGCTCGAGGAACTGTTTTTACCAAGCTCTACAAAGGCAAAGCTGGTTTTGGCTTTGAAGCTCTTTCTCCAGAGGGAGATAACTTTTTGCTCCATGCAGAACAGTCTATCGAGGATTTGACGGCCATTCTTCCGCCAGTACACTTTACTGCTCAAGCTGATTTTTCAGGTCTGACTGCTTTTGCGGTGGAATCAGTGTGGATTAATAGTCCACAAGCCAGCGTTAGTCAGGATTTCTATGAGGCAATCCTACCTGAACAAGACTTTTTGCATTTTGTTGGGGCGGAAGGTGAAGATTTAGTAACTCCTGCGGATCAGGTTTGGGACTTGGACAGTTTGCGTTTTCCTGTCGAGCAGGATTTTGACTGGGCAAACTTGGAGAGTCAGTTGGAAGGCCCCTTCTTTAAAGACAAAAAAGAAACCTTTATCCAAACGGTTGACCCAAGTGGTATTGAATTGTGGTTTGAAAAATGAGACAAGCGATTTTAGACAAGATTTCAGAGCAGATTGTAGCAGGAGTCTATCCTGGTGCCAGTCTGGCTCTTTTTTCTAAGGGTCAGTGGCAGGAGTATTATCTGGGTACCCAGGATGGTCAGACGCCAGTTGAGGCGGGTTTGACTTATGATTTGGCCTCCGTGTCTAAGGTGGTTGGTGTAGGTACTCTTGCGACTTTTTTGGTCAATAGCGGAGCTTTGGAGCTAGATAGGACCTTGCAGTCTTACTATCCTGCTTTTCAGAATAGTCAAGTGACCATCCGGCAATTATTGACCCATACTAGCGGCATTGATCCCTTCATTCCCAATCGGGATAGTCTGGATGCCGACCAATTAAAAGAAGCGATTTTGAAGATTAGGGTGACGGATAAAAAAGATTTTCTCTATACAGATATCAATTTTCTTCTGCTGGGCTTTTTGCTGGAAGAACTGGGTGGGGCTAGTCTGGACCAGCTGATCAGACGAGACGTTCTAGAGCCCTTTGGCATGTCCCAAACCTCCTTTGGACCAGTCAGTCAGGCGGTGCCGACGGTACGTGGTGTAAAAGCAGGTGTGGTGCACGATCCCAAGGCGCGTGTCTTGGGTATCCATGCGGGTAGTGCGGGTCTCTTTTCGACGGTCAAGGATTTGGAAATCTTCTTGGAGCGCTATCTGACAGAGGACTTTGCGGCGAATTTGACCCAGGATTATGGCTTTGACGACAAGCGCAAGCGGTCGCTGGCCTGGGATAAGAAAGGGGACTGGTTGTCCCATACGGGCTATACAGGAACCTTTATCATGTACAATCGTCCCTTGCAAAAGGCGGCTATTTTCCTTTCTAATCGAACTTTTGAAAAGGACGTCCGTGCCCAGTGGAAGCTGGATCGAAACCAGGTCATGGCTCTGATACGGCAAGTTCTGGAGGAAGAAGAGGCTGTTGACTAATAACTATCCTTCCGCAACACTCAGTAGATTTTTCGACATAGTAAAAGGACCTGCATGTGCAAGTCCTTTTGTGTTTGCTTGATTAAGCTTGACCTGAAACTTCAGCAGCGTGGTCGTCCATTGAAAGAACTTCGTGGAAGACACGTTGAGTCAATTCAGTTTTTTGCTCTTTAGTGAGGTATTTAGTGTTTACGCAGTATCCAGAGATACGAACGATAACATCTTCACCTGCCATAATCTTGTCATAAACATCGTTCAAGTCCATAACGTTCAAGTTGACGTGTTGACCACCTTGTTCGAAGTATCCGTCAAGGATTGTCACCAAGTTGTTCACTTGCTCATCGAAGGTCTTACCAAGAGCTTTTGGTGAAACCTGAGTTGTCAATGAGATACCGTCGTTGGCATGTTTGAAGTTGAGTTTAGAAAGAGTGTTCAAGTTTTGCAACCAACCACCACGAGATTTAGAAGTTGGGTTGGCACCTGGTGGGAAGAATTCCACTTTAGAAGTGTTAACAGAACCATCTTCGTTGAGGAATACACCGCGGTGAACTGGTGAGTTAGCTGTTTGTTTAGAGTAAGCAACGTTTGAAGTGATTGTCAAGATAGACACAGTTGCTTCAGCATTCTTGTACAATTTGTGCTTGTTCAAGCGAGAGAAGAATGCTTCCATGAGCCATTTCGCGATGTCATCTACACGGTCGTCATCCTCACCATAACGTGGGAAGTCGCCAGTTACTTCGTAATCGTAGATGAAGCCATCTTCGTCACGGATTGGTTTCACTTGAGCGTACTTGATAGCAGACAATGAGTCAACTGTGTTTGCGAAGCCACAGATACCGAAGCCCATGTTTGCACGAAGGTGAGTTGGCAAGAAGGCCATTTGAACTGCTTCATAGTTGTACTTGTCAGTCATGTAGTGGATGATGTTCATCGCGTCTACATATGTATCGGTCAACCAGTCGAGGGCTTTTTCAAAGTTGGCAATAACTTGATCGTAGTCAAAGATTTCAGAAGTATTTGGTTCAACACCATCGAACACTTTGTAATCTTTGTGAACATCGTCGTAGCCGTTGTTCCAGCTTGAAAGAAGAGCTTTAAGAACGTTAACACGAGCACCGAAGTACTGAATGTTGTGGCGTTGGTCTTCGCTTTCTGGATCAAGTGGAGATACACAGCAAGAGATACATGACATTTCGCCATAACCATCTTTCGCCATTGTTGTTACACCTTCGTATTGGATAGAAGAGTGTTTGTGGCTCATTGCCATACAGTAGCGACGGAATGAATATGGAAGTTGGTCTGACCAAAGAACTGTCAAGTTTGGTTCTGGAGAGTTGCCGATGTTGTCAAGTGTGTTCAAGAAACGGTAGTCCATCTTAGTAACACGGTGACGACCATCGTTACCCATACCTGCCATAGATGTTGTCAAGAATGTTGGGTCACCAGAGTAGATTTCGTCGAAGGCTTTTGTACGAGCGAATTTCACTGTACGAAGTTTCAATACGAAGTCATCGACAAATTCTTGGATTTCAGATTCGGTAAATGTACCACGAGCCAAGTCACGTTCTGCATAGATGTCAAGAACAATCGGCACACGACCAAGAGAAGTTGCGGCACCGTTGATAACACGGCAGACTGCCATGAAGGCAATGTTTGTCCATTGGATCGCTTCTTTCGTGTTCATCGCAGGTTTGCGAACATCAACACCATAGTGATCACCTAAGCGGACAACTTGTTGCAATGCTTGGTATTGAAGGTTGATTTCTTCGCGAAGACGGATTGATTCTTCATCGATTTCAGTAATTGCATTCCAGTCAGCTACTTTTTCTTCCATCAAGTAGTCTGCTCCGTAAAGTGCCAAACGAGCGTACATACCGATGATACGACCACGTGAGTAAGCATCTGGAAGACCAGAAACGTGGTGTGAGTGACGAGCGCGACGGATATCAGCTGTATAAGCACGGAAGATACCATCGTTTACAGTTGTTGCGTGTTTTGTGTAGATTTCATGAAGGAGTGGGTCTGGAGTATAGCCGTTTTCGATAAGAGTGGTTTCAGCCATACGAATACCACCACGTGGCATGAAATTGAGTTTGAAGAGCTCATCGTTTTGGATACCGAAGATGAGTTCGTTCTCTTTATCGATGAAACCTGCTGGAATATCAGCGATAGAAGTAGCACGATCTACGTCCATTGGGAAGCGAGTGTCTTCGTAGCCAGCTTTTGTTTCTTCGATGATTTTTTTGATATGAAGTGAACGCTCAGTTGGGCCTGCGAGGAAGCTTTCATCTCCATCGTATGGAGTGTAGTTGGCTTGAACGAAGCGTGTTACACTTGCCTTATCTTGCCAATCTGTACCTTTAAAGCCTTCCCAGGCTTGGGCGAAAATGTCTTCAGCAACATTTTTTGTTTTAACTTTTGTTGACATGAGGGTTCTCCTTTAAGATATTGTTACTTTTCACATATTTTAGTATATCATATGTAAGCACTTTCTTCAAGACAAAACACTGAAAAATAAATTGGAATTTTTTCCAAGTAGTGGAATATAAATCCAATAATCCAGTCATCGGTCTCTCAAGTTATCATTATATTAAAATATCTAACAGAGGTCAAATATAATGGATTGATATATTGACAAAGAAAGCGCTATCATGTAGAATGTATGTGTATATTATATTAATAACAAAAGATAAAAAGGAGGCAGACGATGAGAGCTTACTCTAAGGAATTATTTTCTAAGAAGAATAGATATTCAATTAGAAAATTGACAGTGGGTGCGGCGTCAGTTATCGTAGGAATTTCTCTATTTTCAGGTGGAACAGTATTGGCAGAGGGAACAGCACTTGCCGATACTCCTGTTGAGACGATAGAAAACAATGATGTTAGCAATACAAATGAAGGAGTTGTGGATCAAGATAGCTCCCAAACAGACGAGGTAGTTGCTACGGATATAGAAGCAGTACGGACGGAATTGAATTTTGCCCAGTCAGAATCTCAAGAAGCCGTTGCGGAATGGACGCCAACTTCTACACCGGCTGGTACAGTTGAGGTCGTTGAAGAAGAAGGAATTCGTTACAACCGTTTGTCTTCTGTTAGTGGCCAAGATAATTCGACTAATATTGGAACATTTGAAAATCCTGACTTGAATATGAATGCAGATGGCAGTGCGGAGGTATCATTGTCATTTGTAGAACGTTCTGAGCCAGAAAAGGCTCGATTTGGTGTTTATCTCAATCATACTGATCAAAATAAACATGTCCTAGTTGGATATGATAAAGGTGGTTGGTTCTGGGAGTACAAGTCTCCAAGCGGAAGCACATGGTACCAAGGGCAACGGGTACCTGCTCCTGAAAGAAATGTTCTCTATGAATTAAGTGTTAACCTAACATCTACTGGGGAAATTTCTGCATCTATTATTTCAGATTCCATGACTGAAGCTCAGGAATTATTTGTTGCCAAGCAAATTCCTGAAGCAGCTTGGAATGACTTGAAGAATACACGCTCAGCAAAATTAAAAGTAACTAGCCGTGATGCTGACCGTACAGTGGTAGATATTGTTGCTAAAAACCAAGAAGGAGTTTCAGAAACTGCTAGCCAGCCAATAACGAATGCCACAACTTGTACAGGAGAGACGAATACACCTACTGCTCCAACTACACCAACTCCAGTAGCAACTGAAAATACAGCTCCTACAACCATTGGTCCAGACTGGCGTCCAGCATCGACTGTTCAAGGAACAGTTGGTGTCGTAGAAGTAAATGGTGTTCGCTATAATGCCCTTGCTTCTACTACATCTAATAACAATTCTGAGAATGTAGCCTTGTTTGTTAAAGAAGGCTTGACAGTAGATGCTTCGGACAACGCCAACCTTGCAGTGACCTTTGTGGAAAATTCAGAAGCAGGTCATGGTCGTTTTGGTGTCTATTTGAAACACAGGGATGAACGCAACCATATCTTTGTCGGCTATGACAGTGGTGGTTGGTTCTGGGAATATAAGGTAAATGGTCAAGGTAATTACCTCAGCAATCGCAGTGTTCAAGCACCAACTAAGGGAAGCACTAACCGCCTAGAGATTTCTTATAAGTCAGATGGACAATTAAATGCGACTGTCAATGGTCAGAACTTATTTGATACCTATACAGTCGGAACAGAAGTTCGTCAAGCCTTGGCAAATGACAAGCGCATTGCCTTGAAATTGGGAACCTATGGCCAACAACTAACCAAGGTTAACGTGGTTGCAGACAACCAAGACGGCGTCAAACCAGTTGAAACAACAGCAGAAGATGCAATTGTACTAAATGATAGCAATGTTGCCTACGAGACCCTTGCTTCAGATGTTCTTACTGCTAAGATTGACCGTGCCTTCCCACGTATCAAAGAATATACGATGCAGGGTGAAAAGGTTTATGGTCAAGTCAATCCAATCCGTACCCTCAGAATCAATGATTACGAAGTTACACCAACAGTTACTTTCAATAAGGTAAGTGACAGAGTTGCAGAGTATGTTCTAGATGTTGTTGATGAAGCTAAGAAACTAAATGTCGCTATCAAGGTTAAGGTAGAGGTTGCTGGAAATGAGTTGCACTTTGATGTGACAGAAGTAAACAACCGTAACCAAGTAACTCCTGGTCAGACCATTGATGATGTCGCTAAATTGGTACAAAGTATCTCCTTTGCCAATAATAACTTGGTATCGGTAGCTAGCACACAGGCTGGTGCTAAGTTTGACGGTGCACGTATGTCTACTAACACTCACCAAACAGGTGATCGTCACGTAGATGTGCAAGACAATACACCAAGCTCTAGTGCAGGATTTATGTATGGATTTGTTTCTACTGATAAGCTAGCTGCTGCGGTATGGAGCAATTCACAGCACGGTACAGGTGGTGCAGATGACTTTACTCGTCTGACTGCAAACAGCGAACGGTACAGTCTAAATGGTGAAACAGGTGTCCACTACGGTATTGCAAGCTCACCTTGGCAGTGGCAAAAGGCACATAACAGTGTTGTATATCCAGCCTACACCTTGGAATTACCAAGTGCTAAGGTTGTCTTTACAAAAGATGCTAACGAAGACAATGTGGTAGACTGGCAAGACGGTGCTATTGCTTACCGTCAAATTATGAACAATCCAAAAGGGCATGAATACGTACCAGAATTGGTAGCTTACCGTATTGCCATGAACTTTGGTTCACAAGCGCAAAACCCATTCCTGATGACCTTGGATGGTATTAAGAAGATTGCTCTTCATACAGATGGTCTAGGTCAAAGTGTTCTTCTTAAAGGGTATGGTAGTGAAGGTCATGACTCTGGTCACTTGAACTATGCAGATATTGGTAAACGTATCGGTGGCACAGAAGACTTCAAGACTTTGATTGAAAAATCGCAACCATATGGCGCAAAATTAGGTATTCACGTTAATGCATCTGAAACCTATCCAGAATCCAAATACTTCTCTGAAGAAATTCTTCGTCGTCACGCAAATGGCGAGTACGTTTATGGTTGGAACTGGATTGATCAAGGTATCAATATCAGTGGTCACTACGATTTGGCTCACAACCGTCTGAAACGTTGGGAAGATTTGAAGAAAGAATTGGGCGACGGCTTAGACTTTATCTATGTCGATGTATGGGGTAACGGCCAGTCTGGTGGCGAAAATGCTTGGGAAACCCATATTCTTTCTAAGGAAATCAATATGCAGGGTTGGAGAAATGCCTTTGAATGGGGCTATGCAGGTGAGTATGACTCGACCTTCCAACACTGGGCAGCAGACTTGACTTATGGCGGATACCGTCTAAAAGGTATTAACAGTAACATTGTTCGCTTTATTCGCAACCACCAAAAAGACTCTTGGGTTGGTGATTACCCGGCTTATGGTGGTGCGGCCAACTATCCACTGCTTGGCGGCTACGATATGAAAGATTTCGAAGGATGGCAAGGACGTAGTGACTATAATGGTTACATTACCAACTTGTTTGCCAACAACCTGATGACCAAGTATATCCAGCACTTTAAGGTAACAAGCTGGAAGAACGGTACACCAGTTACCATGACAGACCATGGTGAAACCTATAGATGGACACCTGAAATGGAAATTGGTCTAGAAGATGAAGATGGTAACAAACTCTTGCTCAGACGTAAGTCAAATGATGTGAGAAATGAAGGCTATCGCCAACGTACAGTAATCCTCAATGGTCGTACAATCCAAGATGGCAGTGCCTACTTGGTTCCATGGAACTGGAATGCCAATGGTCAGGATCTTGAAGCCAAAGATCATAAGATGTATTACTTCAACACTGCTGCAGGTGCCACAACTTGGACCCTTCCTTCAGATTGGACTGGTAACAAGGTTTACCTCTACAAACTTACTGAGCTTGGTAAGACAGATGTTCAAGAATTGGCAGTAACAAATGGTCAAATTACCATTCAAGCTGATGCAAATGTGCCGTATGTTCTATATAAATCTCCGCAGACAAATCCAGAGATGTCATGGAGCGACGGTATGCATATCTATGACCAAGGCTTTAACTCAGGTAAGTTAGACCATTGGACAATTGAAGGTGATACTAGCAAGGCTACTTTGGTCAAATCCCAAGGTGCCAACGATATGCTCCGTATCCAAGGCAATACATCCAAAGTTAGTCTCAGTCAAAAATTGACAGGTCTGAAACCAAATACCAGCTATGCAGCTTATGTAGGGGTAGACAACCGCAGTACAGCAAAAGCTAGCATTACAGTCAATACAGGCAGTTCAGAAGTTACAAACTATACAAATGAGTCTATTGCTCTGAACTACGTTAAAGCCTATGCTCATAACACATTGAGACAGAATGCGACAGTTGAGGATACAAGTTACTTCCAAAATATGTATGTCTTCTTCACAACTGGAGACAATGTGGATAATGTACACTTGACCCTATCTCGCGATGCAGATGCTGCAGCAACCTATTTTGATGAAATTCGTGTCTTTGAAAATGACTCAACGATGTTTGCAGGAGGTCACAATACAACTGCTGGTACCTTTAAGCAAAACTTTGAGAGTGTTCCACAAGGTATTTTCCCATTTGTTATCGGTGGTATTGAAGGAGTTGAGGACAACCGTACCCACCTTGCAGAAAAACATGCTCCATACACTCAACGTGGCTGGAATGGTAAGAAGGTGGACGATGTCATTGAAGGCACATGGTCACTCAAGACAAATGGTCTGACAGCTCGCAATAGCATTGTTTACCAAACTATTCCTCAAAACTTCCGCTTTGAAGCTGGCAAGGCCTATCGTGTAAGCTTTGATTATGAAGCTGGTTCCAATGGAACTTATGCCTTTGCTATCGGTGAAGGACGTTATAACAATGATGCCGGTAGCCTAACGCTGAATCCATTGAACAATTCATGGGAAGATAGTGATAAGGCTAAGAAAGCAAGTTTCTTAGTTACAGGTGCAGAGTCTGGCAATACTTGGGTTGGTATCTTCTCAACTCGCCGTGGTGGTGATACCAAGGGAGATACTAGTGGAAACGCCAACTTCCGAGGCTACAATGACTTTATGCTGGATAATCTGGTGATCGAAGAAGTTACCTTGACTGGTCATTTGTTGACAACGGATTACTTTAACTTGAATACTCCAGTCTTGAATGAAAACTATACTCAAGCAAGTTTGGCACCGTACAAAGAAGCTTTGTTAGCAGTGTCTGCAGCTCCTGAGGATATTAGTATCGAAGACGCTCGTACCTTGATTGCTACTGCCAATACAGCCCGTCAAAATCTTCAAGTGAAGAAAACAGCGATCACAAACGAAGATATTGGCTTGGCTCAGGCTAACGCTCAAGAAGGTGAAGAAATAGCTAAAGCCTTTGACGGCAATCCGTCTACTATCTGGCACACACCATGGAATGGCCGTCATATTAATGAGCCAGCGACAGTTAACCTTCGTAGACCAGTTGACATTCAACGTTTTGAATACGTGCCGAGACAATCAGGCCGTAACGGTATCTTGAAAGCATTGACATTGGTAATTACTGATGATCAAAATGTGGAACATACCTTTACTGGTGCGGATTGGCCAGCAACAAGTGCTACTAAGACAATTGATTTCGGTAAGACAATTAAGGCTAAGAAGATTGTGATTACAGGTACTGCCTCATACGGTGATACTGCAGATCAATTTATGTCTGCTGCTGAATTCCGTTTCTTGACACCTGTTCAGGAAGAAGCCGCCCTTGATAAGGCAGCATATGAAGCAGCACTTACTGCAGCACGTTCAGCAGGTAAGACAGCTCTTGTCAAAGAAGTGGAAGACTTTATGGCTTCTGTTGAAGCTGCAAATCTTTTGACAGCAAATATCTTAGATGCTACAGTTGCTCGCTTGAATGCTAGTGAAACACCTGCAAACCCAGGCTCAGGTGAGAAGCCAGTTGATGAGCCAGTCAAACAAGATGAGGACATCGTCACTGCTAAAGGAGAAAGTACCAAAGCAGATCCTCTTCCGTTAGGGGATTTGCCACCGCTTGTGATTGCAAAAGGTGATAGTGTTAAAGCAGAACCATTACCTGCTTTCGATGGAGGCTTAGTTCCTAACTATGCTCCTACAGCAGCGGCTCTTCCAAGTATTGATCCTGCAAGCTTGGCGAAAGAAGCTGCTAGTCCAAAACCAGCAAAAGCTACTTCAGCTACTTTACCGCAAACAGGTGAAACAACTGAACAAGGCTTGCTCCTAGCAGCTGGTTTAGTAGGTCTAATGGCTATGGCGGCTCGAAGAAGACGATTTGAGTAGTCATTTCAGAAAAATATAGCTTGTTCTCCAAATACATTAGAGGTGGGTCTCGGACCTGCCTCTTTTGTATTGTTTATCGAACCTTTTCACAAACTTATAGCAAAATGGAATTAGAGCCAGGACACGTCTAAGTTTATACATTTGAAAATTCTATAGTCATTTGAATTAACTTTGATACATCGTCACTTTCGGCTTGCCGTACTCTAGTACAGCCTGCACCTCAGTTCCTTGTCTGAAAGCTAATTCATTCGACTATAATATCTAAAAATGCGAAAGTAGAAGGGTTCTATCTACATCTGACTTTCCTAGTCTGATTTTGATTTTCATTGAGTACTACTTGCCCGTCAATGTTCGCTTTATGAAAAAATTTGCTAGATAGGCTATAATATGTCTAGTAGTAAGGAGCAGAAAGGAGTGTCCATGTTAATTTTTCCCCTAATCAATGATTTATCTAGAAAAATTATTCATGTAGATATGGATGCTTTTTTTGCTGCTATTGAGGTCAGGGATAATCCTGCTTTGAAGGGCAAACCTGTTATCATTGGGGCTGACCCAAGATTATCTGGCGGTAGAGGAGTGGTGTCTACCTGTAATTATGAGGCGCGTGCCTTTGGGATTCACTCGGCTATGTCCTCAAAAGAGGCCTATGAGCGTTGTCCTCAGGCGATTTTCATTTCTGGCAATTATGAAAAATATCAGGAAGTTGGGCGACAGGTTCGAGAAATTTTCCATCGCTATACTGATTTGGTGGAGCCCATGTCTATTGATGAGGCTTACTTGGATGTAACAGAAAATAAGCTTGGAATTGGCTCAGCGGTCAAAATCGCTAAACTCATTCAATACGACATCTGGAATGAACTCCATTTGACAGCTTCCGCAGGTGTTTCCTACAATAAATTTTTGGCAAAAATTGCCTCGGATATGGAAAAACCGCATGGGCTGACCCTGATTTTGCCTGAGGATGCTGTTGGTATTCTCGCCTCCCTGCCTGTTGAAAAATTTCACGGTGTGGGGAAGAAGACGGTGGAACGCCTGCATGAGATGGGGGTTTACACAGGGAAGGATTTGTTGGATGTACCAGAGATGACCTTGATTGATAAATTTGGTCGTTTTGGCTTCGACCTTTATCGGAAAGCGAGGGGGATTTCTAATTCGCCCGTTAAAGTGGACCGTGTTCGTAAGTCAATTGGAAAGGAAAGAACCTATCGCAAACTTCTTTATCGGGAGGAGGATGTCCTGAAAGAGCTAATCAGTCTCTGCCAACGAGTAGCAGCTAGTTTAGAAAGAAATGAGAAAAAAGGACGAACCATTGTGTTGAAGGTTCGTTATGGTGACTTTTCAACCTTGACAAAGCGGCATAGTTTGGAAGAAGCGACCAATCAAGCTCAAGTAATAGAGAAAGAAATCCGTCAGCTTTTTGAAGAAGTTGGACAGGCTGAGAAAGGTGTTCGCTTGCTAGGAGTGACCGTTACCAATTTTATGGAAGGAGAAAGTAGAATTGCAAATTTCGAGTAGATTTACCATTGCTAGTCATATCTTGGTCTTGCTAGCCTTGGAGGGAGAAAAGGAAAAACAGACCAGTACCAGCATTGCAGGAAGTGTAGGTGTCAATCCAGTCATCATCCGCAATATTTTGTCCCAGTTGAAAGAGGCTGGTTTGGTTCAGGTGGCGCGTGGTGTAGGTGGGGCACGTTTGGCCCAAAATCCAGATAAAATTACCCTCCTTCATATTTATCAGGCTGTAGAGTTATTTGGAGAAAAAGGGAAACTTTTTGGTTTTCATGAACAACCCAATCCAGCCTGTCAGGTCGGCCGCTCTATCCATCCCCTGCTAGATAGCCGTTTGGAAAATGCCCAGTCGGCTCTGGAAAAAGAGTTGGAACACACGACCATTGTTGATTTATTGGCAGAATTATAGGTATTTAATCATCCTTGTGATGATTTTTTTAATTTTCGAGCTGTAACAATTGACATTACAACCGAAATGATTTATACTTACGTTGTAAGTAAAGTTATTACAACGAAACAAGTGAGGTATCAATATGAAAATTGCTATTATTGCAGCGAATGGTCAAGCAGGTCAAACTATTGCAAAGGAAGCATTAGAACGTGGTCATCAGGTGACGGCTATTGTCCGTTCTGAAAATAAAAGCGTAGCCCAAGAAGTAATCCAGAAGGATGCTTTTGCTCTTACCAAAGAAGATTTGGCTGGTTTTGATGTAGTAGTCAATGCTTTTGGTGCTTGGACACCAGAAACCTTGCCGGATCACGCTCGTCTTGCTGAGCATCTAGCGACTATCCTTGCTGGTAGTCCAACCCGTCTTTTAGTAGTTGGTGGTGCAGGCAGTCTTTATTTAGACGAGAGCCAGACAGCTATGCTGAAAGATACACCAGATTTCCCTGCGGACTACCTGCCAATCGCTGAGGCTATGGGTGCTGGTCTAGACCTCTATCGTCAGGCGACAGCAGTTAACTGGACCTATATCAGCCCGGCAGCCGATTTTGATGCAGAAGGACAAAAAGCAGGTGCCTACACTTTGGCTGGCGAGGTTTTCCAAGTCAATGCCCAAGGTGAAAGCTATATTAGTTATGCCGACTATGCTGTGGCTTTGGTTGACATTGCGGAAAAAGGTGGCTACCAGCAGGAACGAATTTCGGTTTTTGCATCATAAAATAGTAGAAAAGATAGTTCCCCTCGTGGAATTATCTTTTTTATTTTTTGTTTTATATAGTATAATAATATGTATAAAACAAAAAAGGAGTTCCCTATGATTCACTTGATTTGTCCCAATCCAGCCCTAGACCGCACGCTTCTTGTGGAAAAGATTGAAAAGAATATTCCCCTGAGACCGACGGAAGTGAGGGATTATCCTGGTGGAAAAAGTTTCAACGTAGCCTATGCACTTCGAGAAAATGGAGTGGCAGACTACACTATCCATACCATTTTAGGTGGGCAGATTGGTCGCTACATTCAAGACCTCAATGTCCAAAAGGGAAATCAATTGCAGGTCGTTGAAAATAATCAGAACACAAGAACCTGCAATATTTACGTAGAAACCAGTACAGGCGATGTAGTACTATTTTATGAAAAAGGTTTTGAACTAACAGAGGACCTGCTTGACCAATTTACCCAGCAGATAGAAAATAGCCTAGAGGCTGGCGACATCCTAGTCTTTTCAGGTAGTCTGATGAAGGGGATGCCGGATGATTATATTCAGCGGTTTATTGAAAAATACCCAGAGGTTATGACCATAGTGGACACCAGTGGACCAGCTCTACGTGCGGCTTATCAAGCTAGACCGGCCCTTATCAAAATCAATAATGAAGAGCTGAAAGATATTTATCCAGAGCTGGATGAAGAAAGTCCTGAAGCTATTTTAGGTATCCTGAAAGAAGTGACTCCTCATGAGAATATCATCATTACCATGGGTGGAAAGGGCAGTTTGGCTAAGATTGGCCAGCGTTACTTCCGTATCCAGTCGCCTAAAAAAGAAACACGCAATCCCATTGCGGCAGGAGATTTTTACCTGGGCTTGCTAGTTAAGGGTATCAGCCAAGGACAAGACCCTGAAATCTTCTTGAAAGAGGCAGCAGCCTTTGCAACTGCTAACTGTCTTAACTACTTCCCAGAGGTTGAAGCAGAGCAGTTTGCAGAGATAGCGGGTAAAGTTGTTCTAGAGCAGGTTTAAAAATATTTCCTCAGTTCGTCTCATGGCCATCACTTTCCAATCGTTATGTTCTTCAGCCCCTGCCATGTTTTGTCGAAATGGCGTCCATAGATGGTAACCTTCTTGTTCTAAGTCCTTCTTGAGTTCACTGCTCAGGTAGCCTAAATCACCTAAGATAACCGATTGCTTACACCCCTCTAATAGCTCATAAACCACCTTGATATCATGGACAGAGGCTGGCGTGACAACAGACCTTCCAACAAGCGAAGGTGCTGTAGAAACAGCTAAAGGTACAGGTGTAACTGCAACATTACCAGCTTTGGAAACTGTCAAAGGTGAAAGCGTTAAGGCAGCCGCTTTGCCAACAATTGACCCTGCAACAGTTAAAGCAACTGAAACAAAAGCAGCAGAGAAGAAAACAACTTCAACAGCATCAGAAAAACTTCCAGAAACTGGTGAAGTGATGACAGTTCTTTCGCTTGTAGGTGGCCTAGGTCTTCTTGGATCAGCAGCCTTGCTCAAGAAAAGAAAATAATCTACATACAAAAAAGGACCTAAATGGTCCTTTTTGTTCCCCTTTATTTTCAGAAAAACAAGAAAGATTTTGAGAAAATTTTCAAAAAATTACATAAAGAAAATGATAAAAAATACAATAAAAAACTTGACAAAAATATCGGGGGGGGGGTATAATAACTGTAATCATTGCATTTATAGGGTGATGGTTAGGATAAGAGCCACGGATAATGGTGAAACATTATCTCAGCTTTATTTCAAATGTAGATTATATATAAGGGAAGGTGACATTATGTCAACAAAGAAAACATATCTTTTGAGAAAAACCTCTATTGGTTTGGTATCATTGGCAGCTCTTGCGGTTGTAGGAACAACTGTATCAGCTAATGAGATTGGTGTAGCAACTGCACATGGTACAGGTGCTTATGCAGATCCAATCCCAACTTTCAATATCAATACAGGTGAATTGACAGCAAAAGGTAGCAGCGTATTGAACTCTGACTACAAACCAGCCTTGGATCCAAGTACGGTGGACATCACAAAACATGGCGAGGGTGTGACTGCGGAACTTCCAGAAGTAGCACTTGGTTTTGACAATGGTGAGCCATATGTTTATGCGCACGGTACAGGTGTGACTGCATCAGTAGAATTGCCAGCCTTGGACCCAAGTACTGTAGATATCACAAAACATGGTGAGGGCCTTACCGCACCAACATTAAATGAAGTAGCGGTTGCCTTGGATGAAAATGGTTTGTATTTTACAAACACACCAGTTGAGGCTCCAACAGCAGAAGCGCTTCCAGAAGTGCAAGTAGGTGGTAAAGATGGAGAATTCTATCTTTATGCTAAGGGTGAAGGTGCGACAGTAGAGCTTCCAACAATTGACCCAGCAACACTTGGTGCTCCTATTGAAACAGCTAAGGGCGAGAGTGTAACAGCACCAGCTCTTCCAGTAGCTGAGTTGCCAGCTTTGGAAACAGCTAAAGGTGAAAGTGTAACAGCTGAAGAATTACCAACTGTAGAAGTTGCTAAAGATGAAGCAGGTGAGTATCTCTTCTCTAAAGGTGCTAGTGTAACAGCAGCAGAGCTGCCAGTAATTGACCCAGCAACACTTACAGTTGCACCAGCACAAGCGCCAGTTGTAGCTCCTAAAGTTGAAGCTCCTAAAGCAGAAGTGGCTGCAGCAGTACCAACAGCTAAAGCAGCAACATCATCAGCAAAACTTCCAGAAACAGGAGAAGCATCTACAGCAGTTTATTTTGCTACGGCTCTAGGACTTCTTGGTGCAGCAGCAGTGCTTGCCAAAAAACAAGAAAACTAATCAATCATCAGTAACTAATCACACTTAAGGAGGGTTTCCCCTCCTTATTTTTGTGCAGATGGGAGGATTTGGGAAGGATGATGACACTCTTTGTTCCAAGCCTACCTTAGTCGGTAATACTTTTTGAAATTAAACATATCTGTAGTCAACTTACCTTGCTGAACTCAGGTCGACCCTAGGATCCCATTGATTTTCATTGAGCATAAAATAGCCGATTTCCTCACAAGTGCGCTACTCTTCTAAAGAACAGGTGGCTATTGCTGACTTGCTCCGATCTTTATTTCTATGGAGAGCGAAATAGAGAACAATAGAAAAAGACAAACACTGTAAATAAGATGTTTGTCTTCTTCTCGGAAAGGGATGCACGAATATTCCTTTAAGTTTGTTAGAGAATAGGGGAATAAACCTTTGGGTTACTCTACCTTATCCAAGGTTACAAAAACATTAGGTTCTGATACTAGGTTGTATTTAGCTTCGGCAGCAGGATCAGCAGGATTTCCCCACATAACAACCTTGTATTGTCCACCTTCTAGGATAAATCCTGGTGCAATTCTTCCTCCCAATCCAGTCATTCCAGGGAGAAGAGCCGAATATTCCCCCTCTGCCTCGCGGATTAGGTAGTGGTTTGGAGCATATTCAACTAGATCTGTAACTCGAGCTGTGTAGGTATGGATGAGGTGTTCTCCTTCCTCGTTTTCACTAAGTCGAAAATCTTCATAAGTAGTAAAGGTACCGTCTGCGCTGATAGTTACCTCAATATTACGCGCTTGTTGGCTACTTCCTTGCCATTTTCCAACTAGACTGTCGGGAATAGTGGTAGCTGGTAGGGTTAGGAGCTGAGTGTGAGTCGTTTCGGTACTTAGGACACTTTCTTCGACTTGAGAGTTCTGAGTTTCCTGGTTTTGTTGACTAGCCTCTGCTGATGAATTGGTTTTAGTTGTAGTTTCTTGGGAACTAGCAGGCTTGGAGGAACTAGCAGGCTTGGAGGAACTAGTCTGCTTGGTGCTTGCTTGGGTCGTTTTACTGGTGGTTGCTTCTGTCTGGCTTTCTTGTTTTTTTGCTGAACAAGCTGTCAATAGACAGGTTACAGAGAGCAACAATACTGAGTAGTTGAATATCTTTTTCATTTGTTCTTACCTCCGCTTATAAACAGAGTATAACAAATAAAAACAAGTTCGTCAACACAAAGTTGTAATATTTGTAACATTTTTGTAACAAAAGAAATATTTTTGTTATCTTTTCCTGAAAAATTCTTCAATATCTGCCTGTTTTATGCCAATCATGGGGTCGATGGTTAGTAGGTTGTCTACAGTCAAAATGTATTCTGTGGGTTGGGCACTTGTTTTTTCTAGCTGGTCTTGATCAAGAAGGGAGAGTTGTTGGTTGTTTTCTTTGACTACTTCAGCCTGTTTTTTCCTGTCTGGCTGAGTAGGGGGCTGGGTTTGCGTGGTTGTAGCTGTTTTGCTTTCGGCTTTTTCAGCTAAAGCTTCCTTGCTATCCTGCTCTGCCATTTCCCCTTGGAAACGTGGGACCAGATAGGTTTTTCGGACGGTGCCGGCGTTTTTGACGGCGTAGTCGAAGGCGGAGATTTCACCCAGGAGGATGAGCTTACTCTTGGAGCGGGTGATGGCGGTGTAGACCAGGTTGCGCTGGAGCATACGGTGGCTGGTGCGAGTGATAGGAAGGATAACGACCTGGAACTCGCTGCCTTGGGACTTGTGGATGGACATGGCATAGGCTAAGGTAATTTTGTACCATTCATTGCGGGGATAGGTGACCTCGCTGCCGTCGAAGTTGATGGTGATTTCATCCTGCTTAGAGTCCGTATATTTGGCCGGCAGGAGGTCGGTGATGTAGCCCAAGTCGCCATTGAAGACATTGGCTTCGGCGTCGTTGACTAGATGAATAACCCGGTCGCCTTGGCGGAAGGCTTGCTCGTTGTGGAGGAATTCTAACTCTCCTTCTTCCAGTGGATTGAGCAGGGCCTGGGTCATGGTGTTGAGTTGGTCAATACCTGCAGCACCACGGTACATGGGAGCGAGGATTTGTACTTCGTTTGCAGGAATTCCCGACTTGATGGCTGCGCCGACAATGCGCTCAATCAGGGCTGGAATTTGTTCGTTTTGCGCTTCAAAATAGGAGCGGTCAGCCTTTTTCTCACGGAAATCACTCGGCAGAGCCCCTTGGCGAATCTGGCTGGCTAGGGTAACAATGGTCGAATCATCGGATTGACGATAGATACGTTCTAGAGTGATGCTGGGTAGCTTGTCAATTTTCAGGAGGTCAGCAAGGACTTGACCGGGACTGACAGATGGTAATTGCTCCGCATCGCCGACAATCAGAACCTGGGTCTGGGAGGAGATGTTCTGGAAGAGCTGGTTTGCCAACCAAGTATCTACCATAGAAAACTCATCCACGATGATGAAATCAGCTTCGAGGTAGTCATCTCGGTAGGATTCTTCCTGTCCTTCTACCAGACCGAGATGGCGGTGGATAGTGGCAGAAGGCAGGCCTGTCAATTCATTCATCCGTCTGGCTGCTCGTCCAGTTGGAGCGGCTAGGAGGACTGGGCATTCTTCTCGGTTGCGTGTCAAATCAATCTTATGCAAGATGGCATAGACTGCGATAATACCGTTGATAACCGTTGTTTTTCCAGTCCCTGGTCCGCCTGTCAGAATGAAAAGCGGATTGGTAATGGCTTGGACGATGGCTTCTTTTTGAATGTCATCGTAGGTGAGAGAAGACATGCTTTCCAGCTCTGCTATGGCAGCCTCAACGTCTGCGCGTGGGAAGGGGTTGAAACCATTTTTTCCCATCAGACGGATCAGGTTTTTATGGATACCATGTTCGGCAAAGTAGAGGCTGTTGTCAAAAATCTTTGTGCCTTCTTGCTGTACCTTGTCGTCTGCAATCAGTCCTGTCAACTCGTGGGCAACAGCAGCGGGGTCCAGTTCTGTATGGCGGGATTTTTCCAGCAGTTCAAGGGTAGCTTCCAGCAAGTCTCTGGCCTCCACATAGGTATCGCCTGTTTCCATGGAGCGATGGATGAGGCTAAAGAGCATGCCAGCCCGAAAACGTTGGGGTGAATCACTGGCAATTCCCAGGTTTTCCGCAATCCTATCGGCAATGGTAAAGCCGAGCCCCTGGACATCTTCGACCAGTTGATAGGGATTTTCTTCAATAATCTGAAGTGTTTTTTCTTTATACTGGTCTTGGATTTGAAAGGCCAATTTATTGGGAATACCATACTCAGCTAGTTTTGCCAAGATCAGCTCGGTTCCATAATTGAGGCGGAGCTTTTCCACAAATGCTTGCATGTTCTTGCTGGATAGGCCTGTGATTTGGGTTAGTTTTTCAGGCTCAGCCAAAATCTTATCAATGGTATCTTCGCCATAGAGCTCAACGATTTTTTCAGCTGTTTTGCGTCCAATTCCCTTGAAATGCTCGCTGGAGAAATACTTAACCAGACCAGCTGAGGTAGGCTTGCTGCGTTCGTAGCGCGTGATTTGTAGTTGCTGACCATACTTGGGATGGGTGATCAGATTGCCATAGAAACGATAGTCTTCTCCTTCAATGACATCGGCAATCGTTCCGGTCACAATAATTTCGTAGTCATCATAGTCTGCGTCTGTCTCCTCGATTTCAAGGAGAAGGATTTTATAAAAATTACTAGGATTTTCAAAAATAATCCGGTCAATAGTACCGGTAACATACACTTCGTTCATAGAGTTTATTTCCAATAATAATGAAAAGGGAGTGGGAAAGAACTCGCATAGACCAAAAAGAGTTCCCCTCACTTCCAAATTTGGAAATGAAGCGAACCCGTTCGCATCAGCCATATAGGTCAGATTTTGAGTGTAAAACACGAATTGCTGAGATTTGCTTCGCAAATCTTATCTCCAACCTTTAACAGTCCACTGGACTGTTAAACCCAATCAACCACTGCGCTGGGATGTTGACACGAACTCTGAGAAGTGGTACTGTGCTTTTTGCTCCAAACTTGTTTGTGTTATACTCAATGAAAATCAAAAATAGCCTAGGAAACGAAGCTGATGGTTACTGTCTTGTTTCAAGGTAACAGGCTGAAAAGCTCCACTGGAGCTTTTCACTCATCAAGGCTCTTGACAACGGATAGTTTTGATTTTCGAAGAGTATTAATCAACAGTCCCAATACGGTTGAGAGGCCACATGCGAAAGACAACTTCTCCTTTGATATTTGCTCTGGTGAATGGGCCGACTGTTCGGCTGTCTAGAGAAACTAATCTGTTGTCCCCCAAGAGAAAATAGTGGCCCTCTGGGACGATGTAGCTGAGGCTAGGGTAACTGTTGGCATCAAGAGTAAAGGCTTGAGCAGATTGGGCAAGTGCCTGGAACTGTTTGTTGTAAGCATATTCCTCCTGCAGTTTATCCTTATGAAAGGCAGCTAAATAGTCATCTAGATAAGGTTCATCAACTTCTTGGCCGTTTATGTAGAGAACATCGTTTTCAATACGGATTTCATCGCCTGGCATCCCGATAACACGTTTTACAATTAGTTTTTCTTTACCACTAGAGTCCACTTCACTGGCTACAACAATATCAAAGCGGTCGATAGAGGTTGTTTTTAGCATGATGAGTTTTTCTTGGTGTTGAAGCGTTGGGTCCATGGAATGGCCATCGACAGAGACAGGATTCCAGATAAAGTATCGACTGGCAAAAAAAGCTGCCATAAACAGTAAAAAGATGCCCCATTCAGCTAAGAAGGCGACTAGTGGTGAGCGTTTTGTTTTTTGGATTGCTCCCATATTTTTTTCCTCATTTCAATAATTTTTGTGCTTTTTGCGTATTAGCAAAGTGAAGTTTTGCAGTCTCATTGAGACCAGCCATACCATGTCGTTTCAAGATACGGGCGGCAACATGATCTGATTTACTGCCTGCACCAGACGGCAGATTCATCCCAACTAGTTGACCAAGCTGGACAAGATTTTCTAAAAACATACTTCTTGCAATGATAGAAGATACTGCCACAGCCAGGTACTTGCCCTCAGCCTTTTCTTCCAGAGTGACGGGGTTGGCAAATTGGTTGGCTTCCTTTTTCAAGTACTTTTGATAATTTTGGCTAGAAGTAAAGGCATCAATGACAATCTTCTCAGGCTGGACACCCTTTTGCAAGAGTAGGAAAATAGCCTGATTGTGCAGGGCGACCTTGACAGACACCGCATTGTAGCCTTGCTCGATGACTTCGTTGTATTTTTTCGGTGACAATAGCAGAGCTTGGTGGGGGATTTTCTCTTTTAAGAGAGGAGCGATTTGGCAGATTTTTTGGTCTGTCATTTTCTTGGAATCATCCACACCAAGCGACTTGAGAAAGGCATGGTCTTCTGGGCGGACAAAACTAGCAACGACTGCCAAACCTCCAAAATAAGACCCGTTTCCAACCTCATCGGTACCAATCATGGGCAGGTTTTGACCAGGTACAGTCGTCTGTCCAGAGCTTTCTGGCTCATAGCCCCAGAGCCCTGCTTCCTGCTCTGCCATTTCCCCCTGAAAAACGACTTTTCCAGAAGTGTAGATGGACAGGCTGGCACCGGTCAGTTTGAAAAATGCTTCTATATAAGGATTTTTGCTGGTCTGCCGATAGCGGTCATAGTGAGCCATCATGGCTTGTTTTTGCTGGGCAGAGGCCTTTAGTACAACAGTGTTCATCTTCTTATTGTAACACAAATGCTAGTTAGAGTGTGCAGAAAAGGGTGGTTTTTACTATAATAGAAGGAGAAAGTGAGGTAGACTATGGAAGTTCAAATGAAGTATAAATGGGCGACTCTGGGAACAGGTGTCATTGCCAATGAATTGGTTCAGGCCTTGCAGGCTATGGGAGGAAATCTTTATTCGGTGGCCAACCGTACCTATGACAAGGGTGTGGAATTTGCGCAAAAATATGGCATCGAGAAAGTTTATCGAGAAATCGATGAAGTGTTTGAGGATCCTGAAGTAGACATTATCTATATTTCTACGCCTCACAATACCCATATCCATTATTTGAGAAAGGCCTTGAAGGCTGGGAAACATGTCCTCTGTGAAAAGTCTATTACGCTTAATTCAGAAGAATTAGCAGAAGCTATTCAATTAGCTGAGGAAAATCAGGTCGTCTTGGCGGAGGCCATGACCATTTTCCACATGCCAATCTATCGTCAGTTGAGTGAGGTCATTGCAAGTGGCAAGCTGGGAGATTTGAAGATGATTCAGATGAACTTTGGCAGCTACAAGGAATACGATATGACCAACCGCTTTTTCAATAAAAACTTGGCAGGCGGCGCCCTCTTGGATATTGGGGTCTACGCTCTGTCCTTTGTCCGTTGGTTTATGACAGAAAAGCCAAATCAGGTTTTATCTCAGGTTAAATTAGCTCCGACAGGTGTGGACGAGCAGGTAGGGATTTTGCTCAGCAATGATGCAGGAGAAATGGCGACTATCGCCCTGACCCTCCATGCCAAACAGCCAAAACGTGGAACGATTGCCTACGATAAAGGCTACATCGAGCTTTACGAGTATCCACGTGGTCAGAAGGCTGTCATCACCTACACTGAGGACGGCAGCCAGGAGGTCATCGAGATAGGCGAAACTGCCAAGGCTCTTTCTTATGAAGTGGCGGATATGGAAAAAGCTGTCGCAGGCATCGAAAACATCATGCACCTAGCCTACACCCAAGATGTCATGGACATTATGACCCAACTCCGTAAAGAATGGGGCTTGGTTTATCCTGAAGAAATGTAGGTTTTTGACTAATCCGAAAATAGAAATGAGAGTGAGTTAGTAGCCAATTGTTGGATTACTGCCTTACTCTTATTTTTTACTTATAGTCTTCGAAAATCCAGACGTTGTTGACTTGATTTGGTGAACGTTAGTTCTATCTGCATCTGCGTCTCTGAGTCTGTTTTTGATTTTCATTGAGTATTATCTAATAATATGACAGTCAGATGACATTTATATTGATTGTGTGACAGAAAAGTCCTAAGATTACATAGTGGAGACAGTTTATTTAAAAGAAAGGTTGAAGGCTTGTTTTTCAGATTTAATTTAGGTAAGATAGAACCATCTCAAAAATAAAGAAGGAATAAGATTATGAAACGTAAGAGAACAAATAAACCACAACATATGCGTCGCAAGAGAAAAACACCCATCATGAAAAACAATAAGAAGATGTTATATACATCTTCATTGGCTCTTTCCCTCTTTAGTACAGGGATGATTTCGACAAATGTTTTAGCCATCGAATGGGCTCCACGTACTGTTTCTGAAATTAGCCCAGAAATTGTACAAGAAGAAGGAAGGATGACCTATACTGTTCGGTATGGAGATACCTTATCTGCCATCGCCTTAGCTATGAATATTGATATGGACTTGCTGGCGAAAATAAATCAAATTGCAGATGTCAACTTGATTTTCCCTGATACGGTACTGACGACGACTGTTGACCAAAACAATCAAGTGACTCAGGTTGAGATTGAAGCTCCTGTTCAGGGAAACACAAATGAGACCGTTCAGGCAACTGTTGACCTAACAACCAATCAAGTAACGGTTGAGGATACGGTTGTTCCCTTGGATCAAATTTCATCAGTTACCGACTCAGCACCTGTAGAAGAAGTTGTAGAACAGCCTGTAGTAGAAGCGCCTGTAGAGGAAGTTGTAGAACAACCTGTGGTTGAGGCACCTGTAGAGGAAATTGTAGAGCAGCCTGTAGCAGAAGCACCTGTGGAGGAAGTTACAGAACAACCTGTGGTTGAGGCACCTGTGGAGGAAGTTGTAGAGCAACCTGTGGTTGAGGCACCTGTAGAACAGCCTGTAGTTGAAACTCCACAAGTGACAGCCCTATCAACCACTACAACAAGTACAAGTGCTTATGATGTCGGTTTGCAACCTCAGGTAGCAGCCTTCCGCGCAGAAGTGGCAAATGCCTTCGGTATTACTTCTTTCTCAGGTTACCGTCCTGGTGATTCTGGCGACCATGGTAAGGGATTGGCAATTGACTTTATGGTACCACAAAGTTCAGCACTTGGGGATCAAGTGGCAGAATATGCTATTGCCAATATGGGTGCGAAAAATATTTCCTATATTATCTGGAAACAACGTTTTTATGCTCCATATGCAAGTATTTATGGACCTGCATATACTTGGAACTTGATGCCAGACCGTGGAAGTATTACTGAAAACCATTATGACCACGTACACGTGTCATTTAATCCATAAAATAATTATAGCCAAACTCACGGTGAGCTTGGCTATTTTTGCGTGCTTATTAATTGGAAGGTGTGGGATACAAGTTTCTTATTTTATCTCCAGAACTTTTCGTAACCTTTCTTTTCCTCCATATTAAAGGCGATAATATTGCGGAGCAGGCCCCAGTTGACCTCTTGGTCTTCCTTGATTTTGAAGAGGTTGGAAGTTGCTTCGTAGCCCGCCTCCTTGATGTCCTTGGCAAAGGTTTCCATCGTAACCGTTTCAGGTGCAATGGAAATATGGGCTTTGGCAGCAGAGAATCCAATGATAAAAGTTCCGTCCATGATAAACATGGGCTGGTTCCACTTGATTTCTGTGGTTAGACTTGGAAATTCTTGCTGGATTTGATTGAAAATGCCTTCTAGTTTGTCCTTCAAGACAGGATTGTTGACCTTGTTCAAAAATTCTTGGAGCATGATGTTTCCTTTTCTTTTTTATTTCATTCTATCACAAAAGAGGAGTGGTCTCCTCTTTCATTCATTATTTCACCAAAATCGCCAGTACTTGATAAGGTTTTAAGGTAATTTTCTTACCGAGTTTGTTGTCAGGGTAGTTGCTGATGAGGATTTGACCACGTGCGTAGTCATCTGCTAGTTCTAGTTCAACCTCTTCTGCAAAGAAGTTGTTTAGGACCAGTAGTTTTTCGCCATTTAGCAAGCGTTCAAAGGCATAGACTTTCTGGCTGTCCTTGTAGGCTGCCTTGTAGTCCCCTTCTGAGATGAGGGGTAGTTCTTTTCGGAGTCGAATCAACTCTTGATAGAAGGTGAAGATTGGGCCTGTTTTTTCCTGCTCAACGTTAATCGTTTGATAGGATTTGCCAGCTTTCAGCCAAGGAGTTCCTGTTGAGAAGCCTGCATTGTCAGAAGCGTCCCATTGCATCGGGGTGCGGGAATTGTCACGGGACTTGGCTTGGATAATCTTAAAGGCTTGCTCAGGTGTGTGGCCTTGATCCAAGAGCATCTGATAGGCATTGATAGATTCCACATCGACGTAGTCGTCCATGCTGTCGTAATCGGGGTCAATCATGCCGATTTCCTCGCCCATGTAAATGTAAGGCGTGCCGCGTGACAGGTGGATAGAGGCAGCCAGCATGGTTGCTCCTTCATTGCGGAAATTCTCCACATCAACAAAGCGGTTGAGGGCACGAGGCTGGTCGTGGTTGTTGTAGAAAAGAGCATTCCAGCCATTTCCAACGGACATCTCTTCGCCCCAAGTGTGAAAGAGGCGCTTGAGTTCCTCAAAGTCAAAGTCCATAATGGTCCATTTTTGCTCGTCCTTGTAGTCCACTTTCAAGTGGTGGAAGTTGAAAGCCATGGACAATTCTTCCCGCTCAGGAGCTGTGTAGAGTATGCAGTTTTCAATGGTAGTGGCAGACATTTCCCCGACGGTCATGAAGCCTTTTTCGCTACCAAAAGTAGCATTGTTCATCATCTTGAGGTAGTCGTGGGTAATCGGGCGGTCTGTGTAGGCAGGCTTGCCGTCATTGATTGGGCAGTCTTCGAGGACTTCGTCTTTACCAATCAGGTTGATAACGTCGAAGCGGAAGCCCTTGACACCCTTGTCTTTCCAGAAGTTGACCACCTTGAAGAGTTCTTCACGGACATGAGGGTTTCGCCAGTTGAGGTCGGCTTGGGTCACGTCAAAGAGATGGAGGTAGTATTTCCCGGTGTCGCCAAAGGGAGCCCAGGCATTGCCACCAAATTTAGACACCCAGTCAGTTGGTTGGTCACGCAGGATAAAGAAATCTTGATAGTATTTGTCGCCTGCTAGGGCTTTTTGGAACCATTCATGCTCCGTTGAGCAGTGGTTGAGGACCATGTCCAGCATGAATTCGATGCCCAGTTCTTTGCCGACAGCCACCATTTCTTCAAAGTCAGCCATGGTGCCAAAATCAGGATTGACGGCTGTATAGTCTGAAATGTCATAGCCGTTGTCCCGTTGAGGACTTGGGTAGAAGGGATTGAGCCAGATCATGTCAATGCCTAGCTCTTTTAGATATGGAAGTTTTTCAATAATTCCTCGTAAATCCCCTATACCATTTCCAGTTGTATCCTTGTAAGATTTTGGGTAGATTTGATAAACAACCTTTCGTTTGTCTATTGTCATTTTGCTCTCTCTTTCTTGATTTTTCCTTCTTGTATAAGCAATGATAGGAGGTGCAAGTTACCTTGCGCCCTCCTAGAACATTAATTCTTTGTAACTGTCAGAATAGCTTCGCCTTGCGAGATGGCACGAGGAAGATTTCCGATAACTTGAGTGTCAAAGTCAGTTTGGTTGGTCACGATAACTGGTGTTTCAGCGACAAGACCAGCAGTCTTAATGACATCAATGTCAAAGCTAATCAATTTATCACCAGCTTTTATCTTGTCACCTTGATTTACATGGGCTGTAAAGCCTTTTCCTTCCAAACCGACAGTATCCATACCAATGTGCATAAGGAGTTCAACTCCGTTTGTAGCAGTGATACCAACAGCATGGTTAGTTGGGAAGAGGACAGATACTTCACCATCGACTGGAGCAACCAAGATACCTTCGCTCGGGTCAATAAGGACACCTTGGCCCATGACACCTGATGCAAATACAGGGTCAGTAGCTTGTGACAATTCTTTGGCTTGACCAGTAAGTGGGCTAATCAATTCGATAGCAGAACCAGTTTCAACGACAGTTTCAGTTACGACTACAACTTCTTCAACAGCTTCTTCTTTTTTTGAAAATGCACCTGTACGTTTGAAAACAGCTGTCAAAATCATTGGGACAACAATCGCAACTACCATTGCTAGCAAGAATGGACCCCAGTATTCAGCCTTGATAGACAAGATACCTGGAAGACCACCGATACCGATAGAAGCAGCTTGGATGTTGAAGGTTACAGAAAGTAGGCCAGCGATACTTGAACCAATCATAGCCGCTACAAATGGGTAAATGTATTTTACGTTGACACCAAAGAGGGCTGGTTCAGTAACACCAAGATAAGCAGAAATAGTTGCAGGAAGTGAAACCTGAGCTTCTTTTTCATTGTGACGGTTCATGAGGAAGTAGGCAAATACTGCTGAACCTTGAGCAATGTTAGAAAGGGCAATCATTGGCCAGAGACCAGTTCCACCAGCATCCGCAATCAATTGTGTATCGATGGCATTTGTCATGTGGTGAAGACCAGTGATAACGAATGGCGCATAGAGGGCACCGAATACCGCACCGAAGAGCCATTTCAATGGGCCTGTCAAACCTGCCAATACGATAGTTGACAACCATTGTCCGATAGTCCAACCGATAGGACCCAGGACAGTGTGAGCTAAGATAATTGCTGGAAGAAGTGATAGGAATGGCACGAAAATCATTGAGACCACTTCTGGAATAACCTTACGCCAGAAGATTTCTAGGTAAGACAGTGCCAAACCAGCAAGGAGGGCAGGGATAACTTGTGCTTGATAACCGATACGGGCAATACTAAATGCACCGAAGTTCCAAGACCAGTCGCTGGCAATAGTTGCTGCATCTGTACCAGGTACAGCATATGCGTTGAGCAACTGTGGAGAAACCAAACAGATACCAAGGACGATACCAAGGATTTGTGAAGTTCCCATTTTACGAGATACGGACCAAGTGATACCTACTGGCAAGAAGTGGAAGATGGCTTCACCTGGCAACCAGAGGAAGTGATTGACACCATTCCAGAAAGGAGAAACCTGAACGATGGTGTTCCATACAGGGTTACCGTCGGCGTCAAAGACCAACTGCCCGTCTTTCATGGCTTGTCCAAGCCATTCCATCTGAACACCTTCCAAGACGTTACGGAAACCGAGGGTCAAACCGCCGACGATAAGGGCAGGAATGATTGGTGTGAAGATTTCCGCCAGCATAGTCATAACACGTTGGATAGCATTTTGGTTACTTTTAGCGGCTGACCTTGCAGCTTCTTTTGATACGCCTTCGATACCAGACACAGCTGTAAAGTCATTGTAGAAGATTGGTACATCGTTACCGATGATGACTTGGAATTGACCAGCGTTTGTAAAGGTTCCTTTTACTGCTGGAATGTCTTCGATGACTTTTACGTTTGCTTTTTTCTCATCTGCAAGAACAAAGCGCATGCGCGTTGCACAGTGTGTTACTGCATTGACATTCTCTTTTCCGCCAATAGCTTCTAGGAGCTGTTTGGCTTCTTTTTCAAATTTTCCCATATATTTTTCCTTCTAGACAGCTTATGGAATCTGTCACCCTATATTTTTTAGACATCTCTCTAAGCATGTCCATTTTTGAAATTTGTACGGACAAATTTCTTTTGTGTTATCATTGTATCCGATTTCAAAAAATAATGCAAGCGTTTTTGCTTAGTTTTTTTTAATTTTGAAATGAATTTTGTTATAATGTTGATAGTTGTATGTTATTTGACAGATGAATTTGCGAGGAAATGATGAAAAAATACCAAGAAATTTATAATGACTTAAAAGAAAAAATACGGACAAATGTTTATCCGGCAGAAAGCTCCCTACCGACAGAACAACAGCTCCAGGAAATCTATGGTGTTAGTCGTGATACGGTTCGTAAGGCGTTGGCGATTTTGACTGAGGGAGGTTTGATTCAAAAAGTGCAAGGGCGTGGTTCAATGGTCCTTAAGCAAGAAATTCTCAATTTCCCAGTTTCAGGTTTAACTTCCTATCAGGAATTGACAAATGTTCTCCAGCTTTCTACCAAGACAGATGTTGTCAGCTTAGATATGATTACCGTTAATAGTAGCCTTTCGCATTTGACAGGCTTTGAGCCGTATAGCAAGGTGTGGAAAGTTGTCCGTACACGTTCGATTGACGGTAAGGTCTCCGTTGTGGATACAGATTATCTTGCTGTCGATGTCGTGCCAGAGTTGACAACTGCTATTGCTGAAAAATCCATCTACGAATACCTAGAAAATAAGTTAGGCCTTGATATTGCTTATGCACAAAAAGAGATTACGGTAGAGCCGACCAGTCGAGAAGAGCGAGATTTGATGCAGATTCAGGATGATTATCTGGTGTTGATAAAATCCAGGGTCTACTTAGGAGATACGCGACAATTTCAATACACTGAAAGTAAGCACAAGATTGATAAATTCCGCTTTGTAGATTTTGCTCGTAGAAAGCATTCTTTATAGGAGAGATTAGCCAAATCAAGTTTTTTACGCTATAATAGATAGAAGAAGAGGTAAGATATGGCAAACTTAAATCGATATAAATTTACATTTGGCGAGAAGCAATTAACCTTGACAACTGAGCATGATAATTTATTCATGGAAGAGATTGAGCGTATTGCACAGGAAAAATACCAAGCCATCAAAGAAAAGATGCCGATGGCGGACCCTGAAACCCTCGCGCTTTTGTTGGCAATCAATGCTCTATCCGTTCAACTAACGCGCGAGATGGCATTTGAACAAAAGGAACAAGAACTTGCAAGCGTCAAAGAAAAGGTCTTGAAAAAGAATGTGACCTTGATTGACTTAGATAAGCTTGAGGACAAGGTATGATTTCATTAGCAATTATTCTCATTTTGGCATGGAGTTTCTACATTGGCTACAGCCGTGGTCTAGTTCTACAGGCCTTTTATAGCATAGGAAGTATTATTGCTCTGGTGGTTGCGACGGCTACTTATAAAAAATTGGCATCCTTCCTTTATCTCTGGGTGCCATTTGCCAATGCTACTCAGGGGAGCTCCAACTACTATTTTGATGAGAAATATCTCTTTGACCTAGATATGGTATTTTATGCGGGATTGGCCTTTCTTTTGATATACGTCTTGGTTTACGCTATTGTGCGTTTCATAGGAATATTTGTCCATCTATTAGAGGCTTTTAATCCTGATACAAAAACGACCAATCTCATAAGTGGCGCCTTGGCTGTCTTGGTGACTTTTATTTCTCTTCAGATTGTCATGGTCTTGCTATCAACTATTCCGTTAGCGATGATTCAAGATAAATTGCACAGTAGTTTTCTTGCCAACATCATGATTCAGTACACACCATTCACTAGTAGCTTTTTAAAATCTCTCTGGTTGAGTAATATAGCAGGGTAAGGGAGACCTTATCCTTTTTATCGTCATTTATACTCTTCGAAAATCAAAATCAGACGTTGTTGATTTGATGAGTGGGAGTGGGAAAGAACTCGAGCAGTCTAAAAGAGTTCGTCTTCCCACCCCCGCACAGTTGATTAGGTCAGATTTGGAGTGTGAAACACGAACAAATCTGCCAATCAACCACTGCGCTGAGATGTTGACACGAACTCTGAGAAGCGAGGATGGACTTTCTGCCCAGCCTCAGCCTGTTCCCTTGAAATATAAAAGGAACAGAGTTCGATCTGCATCAGAGCGAAACGAACTACGTTCGCCTATTTCCAACCTCCAAAGGTTCGGGGAACCTTTGGAGCAAGTCTGATTTGGATTTTCATTGAGTATTAGTTGACTGTTATACCTTTAATTAAGAGATTGGGAAAGACTATATTTTTATCTTTTATTGTTTTGATAATGAGATAAAGCTAAGGAAAAGATTAAGTAGGAACATATGAATAGTAAAATTATTGAAACCCTTGAATTTCACAAGGTAAGACAAAAAATTGAGCCCTATCTCTTGACGGAACAGGGCTTTGAAGAATTGCGACAGTTGGAGCCTATGGTGGAAGTCCACCGTATCCAACAGGCCTTTGACGAGTTGACAGATATAGCGCAGATTTTTGTGGAAAATCCCTATTTCAGCATGGCTGCTACGAGTGACATTGGTCCAGCCATGCGTCGTTTGGAATTGGATACAGACCTCAATATCTCAGAATTATTGGCAGTCAAGCGAGTCTTGGAAGTGTCCAAAACTCTCTTGGATTTTTATGGAAATCTGGAAAATGTCAGTCTTAGTCAGCTGGATAAACTCTTTGAGAAGATTGAGCTTTTTCCACATTTACAGGGCTCCCTCCAGTCCATCAATGATGCTGGTTTTGTAGAGGATTTTGCCTCAGAAAAGCTAGCCCGTATTCGAAGAAAAATCCGTGAAGCTGAAGACCAAGTTCGTCAGGTCATGCAGGATATTTTGAAGACCAAAGGCGACATGCTGTCCGATAGCATTTTGGCAAGCCGTAATGGACGCAATGTCCTTCCTGTTAAAAATACCTATCGCAATAAGATTGCTGGGGTTGTCCATGACATTTCAGCTTCGGGTTCGACCGTTTATATTGAGCCGCGGGCAGTGGTGACCTTGAACGAAGAAATCAGTCACCTACGTGCAGAAGAACGCCATGAGCTCAACCGTATCTTGCAGGAATTGTCGGATATGCTCCGTCCGCATAGTGGCGTGATTCGTAACAATGCCTGGCTTATCGGGCATATTGATTTCGTCCGCGCTAAGCATCTCTTTGCGCGTGATCATCAAGCAGTTGTACCCAAACTATCTGAGAAGCAGGATATTGCCCTTCTCAACGTTCGGCATCCGCTGATTGCTGAGCCCGTTCCAAACGACCTTTATTTTGGCAGTCAGTTGACAGCGATTGTCATTACAGGTCCCAACACGGGTGGTAAGACTATCATGCTCAAGACCTTGGGTTTGACCCATCTGATGGCTCAGTCTGGTTTGCCTATCTTGGCTGATAAGGGCAGTCGGGTAGCTATCTTCAAAGAAATTTTTGCGGATATTGGTGATGAACAGTCGATTGAGCAGAGTTTATCAACCTTCTCCAGTCACATGACCCACACGGTGGAAATTTTAAGAGCAGCTGATCAAGATTCTCTCATTCTCTTTGACGAGTTGGGAGCGGGGACAGATCCGCAGGAGGGGGCATCCTTGGCAATGGCTATTTTGGATGACCTTCGTCTGCGGGGCATCAAGACCATGGCGACTACCCACTACCCTGAGCTCAAGGCCTACGGGATAGAAACCTCTGGTATTGAAAATGCCAGCATGGAGTTTGATAGCAATAGCCTGCGTCCGACCTATAAGTTTATGCAGGGTGTTCCTGGTCGCTCCAATGCCTTTGAAATTGCCCGCCGTCTTGGTCTGTCGGACATCATTATCCAGTCGGCTCAGTCTTGGACCGATACAGATAGCGACGTCAATCGAATTATCGAGAAGTTAGAGAGCCAGACGGTTGAAAGTCGTCAGCGTCTGGATAAGATTCGTGATGTGGAGCAAGAAAATTACAAGATGAACCGAGCCCTCCGCAAGCTCTATGACGAGCTCAATCGTGAGCGGGAAAATGAGCTCAACAAGGCACGCTTGGAAGCCAAGGAAATTGTAGATATGGCATTGGCAGAAAGCGAGGATATTCTGAAAAATCTCCATGCTGCAGCTAGTCTTAAGCCCCACCAGATTATCGAAGCCAAGGCAGAGCTGAAAAAGTTGGTGCCTGAAGTGGTGGATCTGTCTAAAAACAAGGTGCTGAAGAAAGCTAAAATTCAGAGGGAAGCCAAGGTGGGCGATGACATTATCGTTACAGCTTATGGGCAACGTGGGACCTTGACCAATCAGCTCAAGGACGGGCGTTGGGAAGCCCAGGTTGGCTTGATTAAGATGACCTTGACCAAGGATGAGTTTGAACTGGTCAAGGCGGAAAAGGCAGAGCAGCCTAAGAAGCGCCAGGTTCACACGGTCAAACGTGCCAATGTACGAGGACCAAAAGCTCGCTTAGATCTCCGTGGCAAACGCTACGAAGAGGCTATGATGGAGCTGGATGAGTTTATCGACCAAGCTCTGCTCAACAACCTAGCCCAAGTCGATATTGTTCACGGTATCGGTACAGGGGTTATCCGAGAAGGGGTGACCAAGTACCTCCGTCGCAACAAGCAGGTCAAGGAATTTGGCTATGCTCCACAAAATGCAGGTGGTTCAGGTTGTACCATTGTGACCTTTAAGTAAAAACACAAAGCACCTGCAGGTGCTTTCAGACTGAAGACAAAGTCCTTAGAATTGATTTTCTAAGGGCTTTTCTTCGTATTTAGGAGTATAATATAAGAAAAAGGACTTATGAGGTTCTCCTATGCTACACAAAGAAAAACCTGACTATAACCGCAATCAGTACGGTTTCTATACCCTTGACCAGCTTGTGCCTGCAGATCATTTCCTGCGCCAAGTGGAAGCTGTGATTGACTTCGACTTCATTTATGACCTAGTAGAAGATACCTATTCGTCTGATAATGGTCGTCCTAGTCTTGACCCTGTCATGTTAGTTAAAATTCCTCTGATTCAGTGCTTTTATGGTATTCGTTCCATGCGTCAGACCATCAAGGATATTGAAGTGAATACTGCCTATCGCTGGTTTCTTGGTTTAACCCTAGATGACAAGGTGCCTCACTTCACGACATACGGCAAAAATTATTCCCGTCGCTTTCAAGAGAAAGGGTTGATTGAGTCCATTTTCACGCATATTCTTGGGCTGTGTATCAATGCAGGCCTAATTGACCCGACGGAGATTTTCATAGACGGAACTCATATTAAAGCTGCGGCCAATAATCGTAAGTTTATCAACCAAGAGGTGGAAAAGCAGGCCAAATTCATGAGTGAACAGCTGGAAATCGAAATTAATCAAGATCGGGTAAAGCACGGAAAAAAGCCGCTCGGGCCCGCCAAAGAGCCAGAGCCCATCGCTAAGAAAATCTCCACAACCGACCCAGAAAGTGGCTGGTTCCACAAAGGTGATCATAAGGAAGTTTTCGCTTATTCTGCCCAAGTTGCCTGTGATAAGTATGGCTGGGCACTTGCTTATAGTGTTGAGGCTGGTAATATCCATGACAGTCAGGCTTTTCCTGCACTTTTCGCCAAGCTTGAACCCTTGAAACCAGAGTATATCATTGCGGATTCGGGCTATAAAACTCCCAGTATTGCCAAGTTTCTAATTGATAAGGAAATCACTCCTGTCCTTCCCTACACCCGTCCCCGTGGGAAGAAGGGTCAACTTCGTCCTAAAGATTTTGTCTATGACGAACACTTCGATTGTGTCCTGTGTCCTGAACATCAGGCCTTGACCTATCGCACGACTACCAGAGAAGGCTACCGAGAATACAAAAGTGATCCTGCAATTTGTGCCAACTGTCCCCTATTATCAGTATGTACGACCAGTAAGAACCATCAAAAAGTTGTCACGCGGCATATTTGGAAGGAGTATTTGGAACAGTGCGAGGATATTCGTCATCAAAGAGGGATGAAGGAGCTCTACCAACATCGGAAAGAGACGATTGAACGGCTATTTGGCACAGCCAAGGAATACCATAATCTGCGCTACACGAGAGAAAAAGGCAAGTCCAAAATGGAGGATAAGATTGGACTGACTTTGGCGTGCTTAAATCTCAAAAAACTAGCTAAAAGGATGGCAAGAAGGCCTTTTTATTTTGTCCAGATGGGGTGGTTTCAGCATTAAAACAGCCATTTTTCTCTAAAAACAGTAAAAAAGACAAACACCAAAACGATGTTTGTCTGCAATCTGAAAGCACTTGCAGGTGCTTTAGCGTTTTTTCCCAGGGGTCTGAGAGGGGTAGAGGGCATCAAGATAGTGAAAAATCTCTTTACGAATATAGCCAAACGATTGGTCTTCACTCGTATCAATCACCCCAAAGACACGGTAGTGATTGCGGAAGAGTTCTTCGTAGTCAATATCTTTTCCGATGATAATGATATTGGCAAGCTCGGAACGTTGTCGAATATCCCTGAGGAAGAAGTGCATTTTCTCAGAAGACAAGGCCCTGGACTTGACAATGAAATAGGTTGTAGGCTTCCAAGAATTATAGGGCTCGTAACCGAGTTTGGTCTTCACGGCAAACCACTGTTTGCGAGCAATGAGAAATAAATGGATAATAAAGCTTGTAAGGTAGCTAGTAATAGAGTAAGGGAAAATTTCAATCATGTGTACCTCCTGTTTCTTTCTTGCTTCCATCTTATCAAAATGCTTGGTTTTTTAGCTCGCCAAATCCTGAACAGTCACTGAATCGTCCTGAACGGTAAAAAAACGAACAGTTCAGGACTGTTCAATGACCATTCAGGAAATGTCTAATTCTTTTTTCAAAAATGAGCTATACTTAATTTGTCAGAGTTGCAACTGGACAAAAACAATACAATGGAGGTATTCAACATGAATACAAAAATAATGGAACGATTTGAAGAACTAAGGAGTGATAAACTTCTAACTATTGAAGGAGGTTTTCCTTGGGGGACTCTTTTTAGCGGTGCAATTGATGCCATGGACGGAGGAGGACAGACCTTGGATCAATTGAATGGAAAGTGGCCTAAAAGAAACCCTCCACGCCCTTGTACTCCATTTGGAACAGGAGGCACACCTAATGCTTGTAACGGACTATAATATCCAAGACAATCCTGAATCAGAGATAGAAATCTGGCAGGTTTCTAAAAGCGGACCACAACCTATCTGGGTCCAAGAGGCTTTTGCCAAACACTACTTTCAATGGCTAGACAATCGCCTGCGTATCCTTGTTGCTGGTCTCAACAAGGAATGGTGGCATCAATCTGGCAGGTATTATGGTCAAGGGATGTATGTTTTAGCAGAAATTGGCGATATTGTTGATAAAACGCACTGTAGAATTTTTACAGAGAAACAATTTCAAAAACAGTATGGTCAGAAAGCCTAGTCCTCACTCTCTAAAAAGTCTTCATTTGACGATGAAGGCTTTTCTTTGTACCAGTATTTAGGAGCGTTTTGCACATTTTAAAATGCATCGACTTTGTATTTTGTGATACAATAGGGAATACGAACCTCCGGTTTTTACTTCTAGCAATCTTATCAGTAGACTTGAATGTTTAACTGGCCAAATCCTGAATGGTATTGTTTTACCATTCAGGACGATTTAACGACCGTTTAGGAAATGGAGTCTCTTTTCTTCTGTTTTATAGTATGCTTACAGGAGAAGGAGGTCTGATTATGCCCTTTTTGATGATTCGAACGGCTAAGGAGTGGATAAAACTCCCGCTGGATCAAGTTTACGATATTACCAGTCACCCTGACAAAGCTCACTATGTGCGAATCAAGACAGCAGGAAAGTCCTATGATGTGCTTGATAGCCTCAGTCGTCTGGAAAAAGAATACAGCCCAGTCTTAGTCCGCTGTCATCGGAATTGTCTGGTCAATCTCTCGAAGATTAGGGAGATAGATGTGGAAAAGAGAGCGTTGATACTAGAAAGCAATCGTCCCATCGCATTTTCAAGACGTCGCTATCAGGAACTGCGACAATTATGGTTGAACAAAGGAGAAGAAATAAGATGATGAATGTATTTGTTTTAGAAGATGATTTTGCCCAACAGTCACGGATTGAGTCAATCGTTGGTAGTTTAATGGAGCGACACCACATTCAGACTAAGAAGTTTGAAGTTTTTGGGAAACCAGACCAGTTGATTCGGGCAGTAGAGGAAAAAGGAGCTCATCAACTCTTTTTCTTGGACATTGAGATTCGAGCAGATGACAAGAAGGGGTTAGAGGTGGCTCAACAGATTCGTGATATTGATCCCTTTGCCATTATCGTTTTTGTTACCACTCACTCCGAGTATATGCCTCTGGCCTTTCGTTATCAGGTATCGGCTCTGGATTTTATTGATAAGGAGCTAGCCCCGGCCGAGTTTGAGGCACGGATTGAGACAGCTCTCCTTTATGCTAATGGGAAAAATAGTCGGACGGTGGCAGAGGATTCCTTCTATTACAAGTCGCGTTATGCCCAGGTCCAAGTTCCCTTTGCGGATATTCTCTATATCGAAACCTCTCCTCATCCCCATCGGGTTATTCTGCATACGGAGAAGGATCGCTTAGAGTTTACAGGGAATTTGGCAGATATTTTGAAACAAGAAAAAAGACTGCTCCAGTGTCATCGCTCTTACTTGGTCAATCCCAATAATGTGGTCAAGGTTGATCGACAGATGAAAGTTCTCTACTTCCGAAATGGTAGCAACTGCTATGTCGCTCGGAATCGAATGGAGCTAGTTCATAATGCCATTCGAGACTTGCATAGATAGGAGTAGCTAATGAGTTTTCTATTTTTTGTGATAGCAATTGTAGTGATGTTTGTTCTCCCCTATCTTTCGATTGCTTGGATAAGTGGTCGGAAGCTCCCCTGGACCTATCTTGCCCTTGGTTTTCTGGTGGATTTGGGGTTGAATATACTGACCATAGTCTATCCAGACCTAGCAGTAATAACCTTTTCGTCGGAAATAATAACTAAATTGCTAGTATCCTATCTATTGTTTGGAAAAGAGTCCAAAACCTTGGCAGTCTTCTATGCCTTCTTTACCTCTATCCTGTTCAATCTCTTTCATCGTAGCCTTGTCTTCTTTCTCCTCCCCATGTTTGGCTGGGATAAAGAAGTCCTATGGGAGCCTCTTGGGCGAAGTGTATCAGGGATAGTGTGCTGGGCACTGGTCTTCTTCTTTTTGAAGTGGCTGGGATATGACTTTTCACAGCTATGGTCCCGAACCCTAGATGAGAAAGATAGGAAGGTTTTGACAGTCACCAATTACTTGATGATCGGCTATTTCTTCCTTAATCATATTTTGATTTATTTGGAGCAAATCTATCAGATTGATACGGTCGTGTATCGCCAGTTTATCGTGGTAGTCTACCTGGTCTTATTCATGGGGGTTGTCTACCAGTTGGACCGACACATCAAGGAACGGTTGCAGGCTGCCTTATTGCTTCAGAAGGAGCGTCAGTTGCAAGATATGGAGCGGTACAGTCAGCACATAGAGGGACTCTATCGAGAAGTGAGAGGCTTCCGCCATGACTATGCCAATCTTTTGACAACCTTGCGATTGGGAATCGACAATCAGGACCTGTCCTTGATTGAAGAGGTATATCAGTCAGTTTTCAAGGGCTCTAATGCCTCTTTTCGTCATCAAAAGTATGATGTGGGGCGGTTGATTCATCTGGACAATCCAGCCCTCAAGAGTCTCTTGGCGGTTAAATTTATGCAGGCTGCAGAACAAGGGATTGCAGTTTCCTTAGAGGTACCAAACCCTATTTCTCCCAAAGGGATAGAGCTGTTAGACTTTATCACGATCGCCTCTATTCTTTGTGACAATGCGATAGAAGCGACCATGGAGACCGAGCAACCAAGTATGAGTATCGCCTATCTCTCCTTAGGTGACAAGCAACTCTTTATCGTAGAGAATACGACTAAGGAAGAGTCGGTCGCCCTTGCTAATCTGACAGATTTTGGTAGGAGTAGTAAAGGAGAAGGGCGGGGAATCGGTCTCTACACTGTCAGGGAGATTTTGAATGGCTACCTCAATGTCTCGCTAAATACCAGTAGTTGCAACCATACCTTCTGTCAGGTTCTGGAAATCATGGTAGAGAAATGAGGGTAGAGCTGTTGAACTTCTTGGTGCCACTAAGAAAACGGCCTACTTGGTTGTTAACCAGCTGGCTAGAGATAAGTGAAGGATGATTCAGTTCTTGACTTAGTGACCGGAGTCTAGATTGCTGATTATTGCACATGACAAATAGTTAAAAGGCTTGAACCTTTCGTTTCAAGCCTTTTTGTTATCTAGGTGATTTCCTACCCCTGTTTACGCTTACCAGGGAGAGCGATATCAAATGGTTTGGGAATTAACTTAATAAAGTCTGTCCACCAGTCACCTCCTATGATAGACTGCAATTCTGTGTCGGATAGCTGTGTAAATGATGTGTTGTGTTTTTGTTTGTCCATGATTGGACCTCCTTTTTTCTTGTTTATGTTATTATAAACGAAAATTCTCAAAAAATCTTCCCCATATCCTAAATGGTCGTTGAAACGTCCTGAATGGTTAATTATTTGTGTGAAGCAGTTTATCTTTGTAGTAGTCGAAGAAGGTCTTCTTAGCAATCACACTGGTGACGCGACCCTGTAGACCATACTGTAGAAGTGAGCTTTCATTTTCTGTAATGGTAGCTTGGGCTGTAATCTTAAAGAGATTGCCCTCTTCTGTCGGTGTTGCGGATTGAGCGATAGACTGGATGGAGCCGATGACTATGATTGGCTGATTGCCGATTTTCTCTAAGCTTAGTCGGGCGGTCTGGCCTTCTTTGAGGAGGGCGACATACTCCGAAGTCACATAGTAGGTGATAAGGACGGTCTTGGTTTGCTTGATATCAGGATAGAGATAGGCGATATCGCTCCCTACTGGAATCAAGTTTTTTCCCTCGAACTCAGGATTTAGGGCGATGACACCATTTTCTGGAGCGGTAATGGTAGTTTGTTCTAATTGAGTAGCTGCTTGATCGAGTTGCGACTTTGCCTGAAGCAATTGAGATTCGACAGTGGTCAGTTGCTGAGCTGCGTTTTGTAGAAACTGGGCACGTAAACTTTCGATTTTAGTCGCTAGACTTGTGTCGTAGGTGGCGATGCTACCAGTACCTGCCCGTTGAATAGAGAGGCTAGCCATTGAGTTTTCCAATCCTGCGATGGTTTGGTTAATCTGGCTGATGTATTGATCACTAAGGGCAGGATTTGGTGTTCCTTGGAGTTGGGCTAGGTAGTTGTTCAGAGTGGCCTGGTGGGGATTGCCTGTCGGCAAGCTACTTGCTTGGGTGCTAATCGCTGTTTTAAGCTCCTCGTAGGCGATGATGTCCTGCTGGAGTTGACTGAGTTGTTGGTCAATAGCAGCAGCGGTGTGATTGGCCAAAGCTGCTTGATTAGTGACCTCGGCATTCGTTTTAGCGATACCTAATTCTAGGTCTTGTGTTTGGCTGACGAATTGCTGAAAGGTTGCTCCGTAGCCAAAGTTATCTTCTCCTGTAAAGAGGTTGGTACCCTGTTCAAGACTGTTTCGTAAGGTCTCCAACCCTTTTTTCTGCTCTTCTAGGTTATGAACTTGACTTTCTAAGGCTTGCTTCTGGGAAGCCTCCATTGTTTCGGCGTACTGGATGAGAGCATCGCCTTTTTTTACGGCTTGATTGGCTACGAGATGATTGGCAAGAATAGGATTGTTACTGGTTGATTGAATGGAGGCGATGACCTTGGTAGGAGTAATCTCTCCTCGTGAAGTGACAGTGACTTCTTTTTTAGCTAGGAAGGAGAAGAGAAAAAGGAAGGAGACCAGTAGTACCAAGGGGAGAATCAAAAGGGTCGCAAAATTATGGTAGCGTCGCTGATAAAATTCAGCACTTCGAAATAGGTTTGTATTCATAAAAACTCCTTACTTACTGAACAAATGGTGATAGAAACCGCCGCGAGACATTAATTCTTGGTGAGAGCCGGTTTCAATAATCTTGCCCTGGTCCAGCACAATGACTTGGTTGGTACGTTCGGAAATGCTGAGACGATGGGCAACAAAGATAATGGTTTTGTCTGTCATGGCCATGAGGTTGTCAATGACTTTCTTTTCGGTGAGAACATCCAGCCCGCTAGTCGCTTCATCCAGTATAAGCACAGGTGCCTTGGTCAAGAGGGCTCGTGCAAGAGCAATCCGTTGTTTTTGCCCGCCAGATAGACCAGCTCCGTCAGAAAGCTCAGTCTGATAGCCCATTGGCATCTGTTCAATATCCGAGCGGATTTCTGCAATTTCACAGGCTTTTAGGATATCCTCTTGACTGATAGTTTGGTTGGCACCGAGAGTCAGATTGTCCAAGATAGAGCCACTAAAGATATAGGCTTGTTGGGGGAGGTAGTTGATGTATTGGCGTAGGACTTTCTTATCAACCATTTTTAGATCGTTATGATTGAGCGTGATGCGTCCCTTATAGGGTTCAAAAAAGTTCACAATCATTTTAGCTAGTGTTGTTTTTCCAGAACCACTGATACCGACTAAACTAACCTTGTCCCCTTCTTTGATGGTCAGTTGAATATCAGATAGGGTGTCTCGTCCAAATCCGTATTTATAGGAAACATCTTCAAACTGAATAACTCCTTTTAAGAAGCTTGGATCGGTTAGGGTCTGTCCTTCTTGAAATTCTGACTCAACCAAGTAGACTTCATTAAGGCGATTGTTGGCAACTTTGGCAGATTGGAGCTTGGTCTGGAGGTTGATGATATTTTCCAAGGGATTGGTGAAGTAAGAGAGGAGGGTATTGAAGGTGATGAGTTGTCCGATAGAGATTTTTCCTGTCATGACTAGTTGAGAGCCGAGCCAGAGAATAGTAATGTTGAGGATCAGCTGGGCTCCTTGCTTCAGAGTGGATTGCAGGATCGAATACTTGCTGAGGGTAAAGGATTTTTCCAGATAATCCACAAATTCGCTGTCAATCTTTTGGTAGCGTTGTTCTTCGCTTGTCAATGACTTAATGGTCTCAATACCATTGATATCTTCGATAATAGCAGAGCTTACCATCGAATTACTCTGCATAACAGCGTTGTTCATTCTTTCAAAGGGTTTGATAAAGGCAAAGATGATGACCACGTAGATTGGGATTGAAATCAGTGAGAGGAGGAAGAGGTGCGTGTTTTGTACCAATAAGACCCCGCCCACAATGGTTAAAATAGTCACATCTAGGAAGAGGGAGAGGATTGTAGAGGCTAGGGCATCGATGATTGAGTTGGCATCTGTAAAACGAGAGATGACTTCACCTGTTCGCCGTGTCGCAAAGAAGGACATGGGGAGTTTGAAGATATGTCGGATATAGGAGAGAATGACATCAATGCTGAGCCGTTGACTGAGAACAGTTAATAGGTAGTCTCTGGAGAAGGTCATCATTTGCTGGAGAATATAGGTGATAATCAGTCCGATGGAGATGATGCCGAGAGTGGATTTCATCTGGTTTGGAATGTATTCATCTAAAATCCCTTGCAGATAGTAGGAGCCAGCAATGTTGATGAGGGTGACGAGTAAGCTGGCTAGAACGATATAAAAGATAAGTGTTCGTTGTTGGAAGATGAGGGGAAGGAAGTCGAGCAGACCATTTTTCTTATCCTTGTGCGGTTTATAGCTCGGTTCAGGTGCAAGAAAGATGGCTACTCCTGTCCATTCGGAAGCGAATCTCTCCTTGCTCATCTTGGTAACTTTTACAGTCGGGTCGGGATCGCCAATGAGGACCTGATCTTTCAAATTTTTATAGACCACATAGTAATGCTGGAGTTTTCCCTCTTTATTGACATGGACAATGAAGGGATAAGGAATATCAGTCATATCAAAGAGGCTCATATCGGCTTGGATAGCCCTGGTTTCAAAGCCCATTTCATGTGCAGCTTTCACGATACCGAGGGCTGTTGTTCCTTCTTTATTAGTCTTTGCTAACTCTCGCAAGTGGGCCAAGGAGTAGTCTGAGCCGTAGTATTTGGCGATAGAAGCGAGAGCAGCGACTCCGCAATCTCGGGCATCTATCTGAGGGACGAAGGTTTTCTTTATCTTGGTCATATCTAGTTTCCTTTCCTATTGAACTAAAAGTAGTCTAGTAGCATTATGTCATAGATTTAAGAAAATAAGCATCCAAATCCTGAACGGTCGCTGAAACATCCTGAACGGTTTCTCTTTCCCGACGGCTGTTCTTCCTGGGCGGTCACAAAAAAGTCCTGAACGGTCATTTCTTTCCCATTCAGGACGATTGGACGACAGTTCAGGAAATGGAGCAGTATTTTTCTAAAAATCAGCTATACTAAACTTGTCAAAGTTGCAACGAGACACATTCAAAAAAATAAACATAAAAAAGGAGGTGTTCGATATGAATACGAAAACAATGGAACAATTTGAAGTGATGGATGTTGAAATGCTTGCGAGCGTTGAGGGAGGATACTCAGCCGGTAAATGTTTAGCTGATATTGGTTGGGGAATGGTTGAAGGAGTAGTTACCGGTGCAATAGCTGGAGGATTAATGGGCGCAGGAATCGGATTTGGACTAGGACAGATTGGTGGTAGCATTTACTGTATTGGAAATGTATTGGGGGGGAAATAATATGAATTTGCTAGAGAATTTACCTGATCAAACTTTAGAACTTACAACCGGTGGTGGAAGTGTAAACTGGGTTGTTGCTGGTACACAATGTCTTGGTGCAGGAGTAATTGGGCTAATTGGAGGACCATGGACTGCATTAGGTGCTTGTGTTATTAGTGGAGGAAGATCAATAACTGGAGACTTACTTAATTGATTTTAAAAGATATTTCAATAATCATTTTTAGTAACACCTTTTCATATTTTATAGTGTTATTTATTATTCATGTAATTAGTTATTCTAAAAAAAATGTGGAAATCTTAAAAAGATCTAGATTAATAATTGGGGTGTTTGTGCTGTTAAATTTTATCCGAGATATCATACAATACTTTTTTATGTGATAGTATTGTGAAATATAGTGTAAGTGAGTACTCATAGAGCTACAACTTTCCATAAATTGTAAGTAACCGCATGAACATGTGATAATCTGTGTATGAAATGGAAGAAATTTATGGAGGTTGTTCTCTGGGAGGTCTAACGATATCAGTTGTAAAAGGTGGAGGAAACCCAACGAAAACAGCTGTTAGTGCAGGGATATATGTATTAACATGTTGGTGGTAATGCTAAATTGTACTGTTTATCATCTATGTAGCATATAAGTGATTAGAAGTCTGATGTAACTAAACATTTGAAAGGTGCTAAAATGAGAAAAGATTTTATGCAACTAAGTGAATCAAAACTTAGTGAAGTTCAAGGTGGTAGCCGAGATAGCTACTGTTCTGGTCAAATTGCGGCGCGTGTGATTTTTAAGAGATTACTAGGTCAGGTAATTTTACCAACGGATTTAATATGTCAGTAAGTGTAAAGGAGATTCAGTCATGAAGCAAATTCAATTTAGAGAACTGTCGGAAATCGATTTAGAAGCAACCAATGGTGGTGATTGGTTGAAAGATGTTGGCGACTACTGGAGTGGTGTTATTGATGGTATAAAGGACGCATTTGGAATTCGTCGAAAATAGAGGTGGACAAAGAAATGGTAGAGAGTGATAAGAGTGTAAGACAGTATATTCCCTTGTTGCTGATTCTCCTAGTATATCCTTATGGAATTGGTCTAGTTGCAAGAGAATTTGTTGCGGATGCCCTCGTATTCGTGACAGGGTTGGTGACCCTCTTTCTCTTGTATCGACAAGGCTACGGAGATATTTTGGTCTTTAGGAAACCTACATGGAAAATAGTTAGAAGGGTCATTTTGGCATTTCTCTGTAAGCTGTGTTGGGCTGTCATTGTCTATCATTTCCTATCCTCTACTAAAAACGAAGAAGCTCTGGATAGTTGGAGTTATACAGGAGTCCAGCTCTTCCTTTATAACCTCTATCTTCTTGTTTACGGTCCAATTTGTGAGGAGCTTGTATTCCGAGGCTATATGATGAGAAGTTTGGCACCTGTAAGTCATCTACAACTAGATGTATTGTGCTCAGCCTGTCTCTTTTCTCTCGGCCATGTTTTACCAACTGGCTGGGTGCTGAATGACTTTCTGGTTTATTTGGGCTCGGGATTGATTTATGCAATACTTTTTAAGAAATCCGCAACAATTTATCCAGTCATCATTCTCCATATCATGTGGAATAGTTTGATGGTCTTGTAGCAAACAAAAAGGAAAAGTTTGGAGTCCAGATAGATGCTGGGCTTCATTTTTGTATTTGTAACCATTCAGGAAGCCTGGACGACAGTTCAGGAAATGGGCAAACGAAGATGCGATTACCTGCTATACTGATGCTATCAATGACAACATATGGAGGTTAGAAAATGGAAACGAGAGAGAAAATCATGGAAGAACTAATCAACCTTATCTTGAATCCGACCACTACGGCAGAGGAGCGGAAACTCTTGGTCGCCTATAAACAGGAATTTGAACGGACCAGAGATACAGAGAGAACAATCCTCGCTTTAGCGGAGAGCATTCGAAAGTTGGCTGTTCGCAATGTTTTCTATAGAATCAGCCTCTCCCCTGGCCTAAGTCAATTTTATAAAAAAATATCAGCCTATGGAGAGTGGGAGAAAAATCTGGGTAGAGGTCTCATTGCTACAGGAATCATTCGATAAATAGTAGGAAGTCATCCTTGGATTTTGTCAGGATTTGCAGGCCTCTTCCATTCAGGACGCTTGGATGACCATTCAGGAAATGGGCAAATCATTTGGAGAAAAATCTGTACAATAAGCCTATAAAGAAAAAAGGAGTTGTAGAAATGAAAAAGAACTTACTTGCCAGTTCCCTTGTTTGCACGATTGTTCTTACCAGTCTTCAAGGGAGTGTGATTCAGGCAGAGACGACTGGGCAAGCAGACTCTTCACCAGTGGTGACGGAGGTTGTGCAGCCGACAGAAGAGAAAGAAGGAACAGCACCAACTTCTGAAACCGAAGAGACGGCGGAGACAACTGGATCGTCCTCAACTGTAAATGAGGAGGTCAGTCAAGCAGTTGAGATTAGTCTGGAAGACTATCTGGAGACTGTGGCAGCTTTTCAAAAGATTGATATCGGAGCAGTGCGAGCAGCATTTACAGAGGACAATCAGGAACACCTTCTGTACTTTGGGCGTGGGACCTGTTATTACTGTCGTCAATTCTCCCCTGAGTTAAAGAACTTGCATCAATTGACAGGTGGAAAAATAGAGTACTATGATACGGCAGGGGAAGACTTTGATGATACTGCCAAGGAATTTCTCTTTAAGGAAGTAGGAATCCCAGGCACGCCGACCATTCTCTATATCAAAAATGGTCAAGTGTTAGCTGGTTGGGTCGGTGGCGGTATCAGTGCCCAGGAACTCTATGATTACTTTTATCTAGGAAAGACTCCTCCACAGTTAGTAGCTGGTGAGGAGCAGGCTCCAAGTGCAACTGACGAACAAGCCCCTGTGGAAACAGCTCTGCCGACTACTCAAGAAGTTCCGCAAGGTGAGCAAGCTTCTCAGGACAGGCAAGAAGCTCCAAAAGAACAAGGGTCTCCTCAGGAAGTAGAGACGGCACCAAAAGATACACAACCTTCCCAGGAATCACAAGAGGCTTCGAAGAATGAAGCGGATGCTTCTCTCTTGGAGTTGACAGAACCAAATCCTTCAAGAGTATCTGCTGTACGACAGGTCAAGCCTGTTTTACCAACAAGCCCTGCTCAGAGTGCAGGGACAAAGATTCTTCCGAAAACAGGCGAGGCTTCTTCGGAAATTGGTTGGCCTATGGGCTTACTGACTCTCATGCTCGCTCTTGTCATACAAGGATTAGCGATTATTCATAAGGAGGCTGAATAATGAAACGTTTGAAAAAAATTGCCCTATTTGTTGGCTTGATCCTATTAACGATTGTTTTTAATCTACTTCCCATGCTCTTCATCGGGCAAGAGGCACAGACTCCTGTCGCAATGAAATGGGTGTTTAGTATTGCCTATCTCGCTTTGGTTGGTTTTCTAATTTTCTTGATTGGAAAGCGGTATAGACAGCAGGTAACCGAGACGGTTAGGGAGTTACGGTTTACTTGGAAAGACTTTGGGATTGCTCTGCTATTTTTCCTAGCAACCCGTGTCGTCGCAGTTTTGGGGACCTTGCTGGTACAGATAGGTACTGGGAATACCATGTCTGCTAATGATGCGGCCCTGTTTGCGACCAGTGAGCAGGTAGCGACTATGTTTCCTCTCTATTTCATAGCTTTTCATGTAGCTATTGGTCTGTTTGCACCGGTTATGGAAGAGATTGTCTTTCGAGGATTCTTCAGTCAATACTTTTTCAAGACAGGCAATAAGTGGTTGAAATTGGTGATTAGCTCAAGCATTTTCGCCCTGTTTCATATCGTATATCCGATCGAATTTGTGACCTACTTCGCTTTGGGAGCTATTTTCTACTTGGCCTACGCACGTCGTGGAAGTATCAAGGATGCGATTGCTGTTCATATTTTGAATAATAGTCTCCTTGTCTTGTTTTCAGTTATCAATTATCTAATCATCTTATTTGGATAGAAGGGAGGAGTTGGCTATGAAAGAATTATCCAAGGCTCAGCTTGTGAGCATCATAGGCGGAGGGCAATTATCCAGTCTTATCGGTCTTCCTATAGTTGTCAAGGGACCAGGACGGGAAATTCCTAAACCACGCCCTGTGCAGCCACCTGCGGAAATCATGTAGGCTATTAAACGAGTAAAGCACCTCTGGTTATCCAAAGGTGCTTTTGAAATTATTTGAAAAACTCGAAAAAAACAGTAAAATAGAGTACGGAGGTTTATATGAACATCAGAGAATACCAAACCAGCGATGAAAAAGGCTGGGTTTATTGCAAGGCACTCAGCTATCTCTTTTCCCCGTTTTTTGACGATAGAGAGACGGAAAAACCAGCACTGCTGACGGACATTTATGATAAGAGGATTGAACTGGTGGCTGAAAGTGACGACCAGATTGTCGGCTTGATTGACATCGACATTTACAGTCAGGAAACCAGCCAAACCTACCTCTATGCTCCCAGCCAACGTACAGCTTACCTGACCAATCTCGCTGTCCACCCCGATTACCAGGGACAAGGCATTGCCCAGGCCCTTTATGAAAAAGCAGAGCAGGCATTGAAAGAAGCTGGAGTAGAAAAGCTCGCTATATTTACCCGAGATGGAGATGCTGCCAACCATTTGTATAAAAAATGGGGAGGACAGCTGATTTGTACTGATTACCTAGTCATCGGTACACCCAAAGACACACCTTATGTCCGCTTTGGTGTCGATCTTCCCAATGCCAAATTGGCCTTTACAGATGAAGCAGGTCAGCCAGAACCCTACTATCTCCGAGAAGGTGTCTATGTCGTGACCGACCAAGCAGATTTAGAACTGTTTGATATCGAAGAAGTCTATCAGGAACTGACCTATGTGGTGGATTTGGTCTAATGACCTCTGCGGACTAATTTAGTTCTACCAATTTGTTTTTACAGCTGAAATTTTTATAGGGCTGTCACTCCAATATCTCATTCCGTAGCAAATATTCGCATTCTCTTTTCTTTTGGTGTAGAATGAAGGTAGAAAGCAGAAAAGGAGACGAATATGGTACAAGTAGTAACAGACGCAAACTTTGAAGTAGAAACGCAAGAAGGTGTCGTCCTTGTAGATTTCTGGGCACCTTGGTGTGGCCCTTGCCGTATGCAAGCACCAATCTTGGAACAGTTGGCAGAAGAATTGGACGAAGACGAGCTCCGCATCTACAAAATGGACGTAGATGAAAACCCAAATACAGCCCGTCAATTCGGCATCATGTCTATCCCAACCCTCTTGTTCAAAAAAGACGGACAGGTGGTCAAGCAAGTAGCAGGTGTGCATACAAAAGACCAAATTAAAGCGATCTTGGCAGAAATTGGTTAATTATGTAGGTTGAGGAAACTCAACCTTTTTCTGCATCGAAAGGAATCTCACATGAAAGAAATCTACCTAGCAGGCGGTTGTTTCTGGGGGATGGAAGGCTATTTTTCCCAGATCGATGGTATTCTTGACACCAGCGTTGGCTATGCCAATGGACAGGTGGAGACGACCAATTATCAACTCCTCAAACAAACAGACCACGCAGAGACGCTCTATCTAGCCTATGATGAGACTCGTATCAATTTGCGGGAAATTCTCCTCTATTATTTCCGAGTCATTGATCCCTTCTCTGTCAATCAGCAGGGACCTGACAAGGGGCGCCAGTATCGGACTGGTATCTATTACACGGATGAGGCTGATTTGCCGACCATCGAGCATGTCATGACGGAGCAGTCCCAGCTCTTTGGCGGACGCCCCCTAGCCGTTGAAGTGGAGCCACTCGCACATTACATCCCCGCTGAAGATTACCATCAGGATTATCTCAAGAAAAATCCCCAAGGGTACTGTCATATCGATCTTGGGCAGGCAAAAATCCCTCTGATTGATGTTGCAGACTACCAAAAGCCAGACCAGCAAGTCTTAAAAGACAGCTTGACCGACCTCCAGTATCAAGTCACTCAAGAAGCTGCGACGGAAAGACCCTTCGAAAATGAGTTTTGGAATAGCGACCAAGCTGGCATCTACGTCGATATTACGACTGGCGAGCCGCTCTTTCTCTCAACAGACAAATTCGACTCAGGCTGCGGCTGGCCCTCCTTTACCAAACCAATCAGCAAGGAAGTTGCGACTTATTTCCAAGATCTTTCCCACGGCATGAACCGTATTGAAGTTCGCAGTCGGGCTGGACATGCTCATTTAGGTCATGTCTTTGATGATGGACCGCGTGACAAGGGTGGATTACGTTACTGTATCAACTCAGCAGCCCTTCGCTTCATACCGAGAGAGGAAATGGAAGAAGCAGGATATGGCCTGTTTTTGGATTTGCTTAAATAAATTTAGGAACGTAGAAAGTCTATTCGCAAAGAATAGGCTTTTTGTGTCGAAATAGTATGTTAGAAAAGATAATTTTGATATAATGATTTATACATAGATAATATTCTAGTTTAAGAAGTGGCTATTTTGCTGTCAATCAACCAGTTAGCTGAGATATTAAAGCGAACTCTTAGCAGAGACATTGGAATTTTTTCCTAGCCTATTTCTTACATTTTAGAGAATAGGAAGACAGGTGATTGTGATGAAAGGAAAATTTGTACTTGTATCGACTATCATTCTAGCCGTCTTTATGATTTGGTTGGGGGTTAGCCAAAAGGAGACTATGCTAGTTCATTATTATCCTTCTGTGACTACCTTGTCGATATCTGAGGACGTGACTTACTCAGATGTACGACAGCGATTAGAAGACTATTCTCAACAGACGGATAGTGTCATTGCCAGACGAGTGATTGAGCCAAGTAAATCAGGTGGACGTACCTTTTCTTATGATAATTTTAGTCAGTCTTCCCTGCCGAGAGGGCTGGAGGAATTTCAGGCATCAGAAAAAGTGGAGTCTGCACTTTTAACCAAGTATTTTATTTTCCAAGGGAAAGCGACGGTAGAGGAGCTTCGGTCTCTTCTTGTTTCGCTTGGATTTGATGAAGTTCAGATTCGGAAGCCTTCGACTATTGCTACTTTACTAGCATTTCTGACACAAGGTGGTCAATTTTTAGCCATACTGGTCTTTCTCATTACCTATATGGCTTTGGTCGTGATTGCCAATGTAAGGCAGTTGCGTACAGCAGGTATCCGTTTGATTGCAGGAGATTCACGTTGGCATTTATTTCTACTATCTCTACAGGAAAATGCGAAAGAGATAGCTCTAACTATCCCATTTGCGGTTCTTCCAGCAGTTGGACTGGCCTACCTCATTGGATTAGATGGCTATTCTGTCTACTATCTGGTCGCAGCTCTAGTGGGCTATCATTTCTTGCTTGGTTTGATTGTCCTTTTTTTCGCTGCTACATTTACCTTGGCCATTCGAACCTATCACTTTTTACCCTTGTTAAAAGGGAAGATGCCCCTGCAAGGAATCCTGACCATTATGGTTATGGGGCAAATGCTGGCTCTACTGGTGGTGTCATTGGGTGTGGCTCAAACCGTCTATTATTCAGGGATTTGGCAGGAATACCAAGTAGGTGCCCAGCAGTGGGAGAATGAAGGGGATTACTATAGTTTGGCTTGGAATATTTCTGCGGATGGTCGCTCAGGACTAAATTCGCCTGAAAATTGGTATCCTTTACTAAAGCAAGCTTTGGAGGAAGACGGCGCGCTCTTTGTCAAAAGTAATTTGAATGCCTATTTAATGGGCTCCCAACTGGAAGATGGGACACGCCTTGACAGCTACCATCCAGCTGGAAACACCCTCTACGTTAGTCCAAATTATTTGCAGATACAGGATGTAAACTTAGCAGAAGGAGAAGTAGCGCTCCCTCTACAAGAAGGAGAATTTCAACTTCTGTTGCCTGAAAAATTGCGCCCTGAAAGCGATACTTATCTCCATCTTTACCAAGATTATATCAATCGTATGGTTAGACCTGCTAATCAAGCACGCTCAGCTACCATTAAGGGAAAAGTTGCCTACTTAAAAGATGGGCAGAAGCAGTTTATCTACAATCATCGTTCTGGTCAACATGTGCAATACCTGACAGACCCTATTTTAGTTGTGTTGGCACCGTCAAGTCTGGGAAAAGAATCTGCTGACTTTTGGTTGAATGAAGTAGATAGCAGTATCTTATTTAAAAATAGAGATAAACTTTTGCGCGAATTGAAGGCAAGAAATCTGTTTCAGTTTGTCAATGAAGTGAAAAGTAGTTCCTCCCTCTTTACGGAACTTTTAGATCGTATTCGGATAGAGACCATTTCAACATCTATGGGTGCCATTTTAGGGATTGTGACATCAATTGTCCTGTTTAATACCATGAATCTTCTATACTTTGAAGAATTTAAACGTGAGATTTTCATCAAGGAAATTGCAGGGATGGATTTTTGGGGCATTCATCAGAAATACCTAACGTTCCAACTACTTTCCCTCTTGTTAGCTCTTGGAGCAAGCATGGTAGTGACAGGTCACATTTTTATAAGTAGCATCAGTTTTGCCTTGTTTATAATCAATGCCCTTTACTTATTGAGGTGGCAGGCGAGGAAAGAAGGAGCTTGGAATATCCGTATTTTGAAAGGAGCCTAGTATGTTTTCTATCCAATCAATTCAAAAGAAATTTGGGAAGCGCAGCTTGTTTTCTGATGTAACGCTAGACTTGCAGGCTGGAAAGGTCTATGCCTTGATAGGTGCCAGTGGTAGCGGAAAAACGACCTTGCTGAATATTTTAGCCAAGTTGGAGTCCTATGATGCAGGTGACATTCTCTACAAGGGAAAGGATTTGAAAAAGTTGAAGCCCCATCTCTTTTTTAGGGAGGAATTAGGCTATCTCTTTCAGAATTTTGGTCTTTTAGAAAGTCAGACAATCAAAGAAAATCTGGATTTGGGACTGATTGGTCAGAAATTATCCAAAGACCAAAGGAAATCGAGGCAGGAAGCGGCACTTGATGCAGTGGGTCTATCTTATCTGGACCTGTCCCAGCCTATCTATGAACTCTCAGGAGGGGAAGCCCAGCGGGTAGCTCTTGCTAAAGTCATCCTGAAAAATCCTCCGTTGATTTTGGCAGATGAGCCGACGGCTGCCTTAGACCCTAAGAGCTCCCAAGAAATTATGGATATTTTGTTATCCTTGAAGAGCCCAGATCGGTTAATTGTGATTGCGACTCATAATCCTTTGATTTGGGAGCGAGCAGACCTTATCATAAAAATGGAAGACTTGTAAAAATTCATACTCTTCGAAAATCAAAATTATCCGTTGACAACTTACCTTGATGAACTCCAGTTCTATCTTCGGCTTCGTTTCCTAGGCTACTTTTGATTTTCATTGAGTATCAGAAAATATTCTTGATTTTTTCGTGAAATTAGATTAAAATAAAACTAGATAAAACTGAATAACCGGTTGATATTGGGTAGAAGGGAAACTGACTGTTCAATGGACGGAACTCTGGAGAGACCATTTTGGCACCGAAGGGGCAAGGTAGTCCTGCTTGGAAAAGTAGAGCTACTGAAACTCTCAGGTAAAAGGACAGAGCGTTGAAAAGTAGGCTTTTTCTATATTTTCACGTTGATTCTAGAGGTTGAAGTGTTCAGCCTCTTTTTGTTTTTTCCGGCAGCTTTATCTGATTAGAAACGCTTAGGAGGAACTATGTTAGAACTATTTAAGGCTATCAACAATCTTGTTTGGGGACCGCCCCTCTTGTTACTATTGGTCGGAACGGGTGTTTATCTCACTCTTCGTTTGGGAGTGTTTCAGATTGGCAAATTGCCGACGGCTTTTCGTCTGATTTTCTCCAGTGACCAGTCTGGACAGGGAGATGTGTCCAGCTTTGCGGCACTTTGTACAGCTTTGGCGGCGACAGTTGGTACAGGAAATATCGTTGGAGTTGCGACAGCTATTACTACAGGTGGTCCTGGGGCTCTTTTCTGGATGTGGGTTGCAGCCTTTTTCGGAATGGCAACTAAGTATGCGGAAGGCTTTTTGGCCATCAAATATAGAACCAAGGATGCCAATGGGCAAGCAGCTGGTGGACCTATGCATTATATCACCTTAGGGATGGGCAAAAATTGGAAACCTCTAGCAGTCTTTTTTGCGATTTCAGGTGTTTTGGTTGCTCTTTTGGGGATTGGAACTTTTTCGCAAGTTAATTCCATCACTGCTTCTTTGGAAACGAGTTTTGGATTAGCTCCCCAGTTGGTCAGCATTGTGACAGCTATTTCAATTGCTTTCTTTATCTTTGGTGGGATTGAAAAAATCTCTGACGTTTCGACCAAAGTTGTTCCTTTCATGGCGATTTTATATATCTTAGCAAGTATTACTGTCTTGGCTGTGCATTGGGATCAACTCTTGCCAACCCTGGCCTTAGTTTTCAAATCTGCCTTTACTCCAGCAGCTGCGATGGGTGGTTTTGTAGGGGCAACGGTAAAAGAAGCCATTCAACGCGGAATTGCTCGCGGAGTCTTCTCCAATGAATCTGGTCTAGGTTCTGCTCCCATTGCGGCAGCTGCAGCCAAGTCAGATAATCCAGTTGAACAGGGCTTGATTTCTATGACGGGTACCTTTATCGACACGCTGATTATCTGCAGTCTGACAGGGCTTTCGATTTTGGTGACGGATCAGTGGACGACAGAAGGATTAGCTGGTGCTCCTCTGACTCAGGCAGCTTTTGCTTCGGTTTTCGGTCAGCCTGGTGCTATAGCCCTAACTCTTAGCCTAGTCCTCTTTGCCTATACGACCATTCTGGGATGGTCTTACTATGGGGAACGCTGTATCGAATTCCTCTTTGGCACCAAGTCGATTTTGCCTTACCGTCTGGTCTTTGTAGCCATGGTTGCCTTGGGTGGTTTCCTCAAGATTGACTTGATTTGGACTATCGCAGATATTGTGAATGGGCTTATGGCTCTTCCAAACTTGATCGCCTTACTAGCTCTCTCGCCAGTCATTATCAAGGAGACACGCCAGTATTTTGCCAAAAAGAAATAAGATGAAAGACAGTCGTTTGGCTGTCTTTTAGGTTTTTATAGTTTTTTCTGCTATAATTATCTCATGAATGATTTTATTACCAAGTATTTGTCTCAATTTAATATTGAGGCCATTGTGACAGCAGGTCTAAATAAGGTTTTATCGCTTGTTTTACTCTTTGTTGCATTTTACATTATCAAGAAGATAGCCAAATCTTCTGTGAAAAAGGTTTTGGTTCCCTCCCTAAAGGTATCCACTCAGGAAATTGGTCGCCAGAAGACCATCAGTCGTCTGGTGGAAAGCATCCTAAATTACCTACTCTACTTTATCCTTATCTACTGTATTTTGAGTATCCTTGGTTTACCGGTATCCAGTCTTCTTGCAGGAGCCGGGATTGCTGGGGTAGCTGTTGGTCTGGGAGCGCAAGGTTTTCTCTCAGACTTGGTCAATGGATTCTTTATCTTAATTGAACGACAGTTTGACGTTGGAGATGTGGTCAAGTTAACCAACGGGCCTATTACCATTTCAGGAACCATCGTTAGCATGGGAATCCGAACAACACAAGTACGTGATGCAGATGGGACATTGCATTTTATTCCCAATCGCAACATTCTAGTGGTATCCAATCAGTCAAGAGGGGACATGCGTGCTCAAATTGATATTCCGCTCAAATTTAATACCGATTTGGAACAAGTCTATCGCGTAATAGAAGAGGTCAATTTGAGAGAAATCAGCAATTTTGACCAGATTACAGGTGTGACAGTTCTTGGACCGCAAAATACGACCAATGGTCAGTTTGTTTTCCGGGTCAATCTCTTTGTAGCGCACGGGCAGCAAAGTAGTATTTATCATCAATTCTTTGGTTTTTATCAAGATGCCCTGCGTCAAGCAGGAATAGATTTACCTTCAAGTGGGCCAACTGTTTTAAAATAAGGAGTTTATGATGCAAACAAAAGATTTTGTCGTTGAAAATGGGCAGATGTATTATAAGAAGAAACCCTTGCACAAACAGCCTCTCTTTTGGACAACCATTGCTGGTGCAGTCCTCTCCTTCATCCTAGGAGTAACCTGTTTGATTTTAATGACCGGTTTAAGCTTGTCAGGTACAAGTGATTCTTGGGATTCAGAGGGTTATTTCGATGATACGAAGACCTACACAGAATATCAAGTGGGAGATGCTGTTGATTTTTCAGATGGTCTTCATGTGACAGTAACGTCTATGGGCAAAGACGATAGCGTAGAACTAGTAGATAGCTACTATAGCACAGCTTATGTTGTTGAAATGGAAGTTGAAAATTCGACCGCAGAAGAACTCTATTTTGACGAATACTATTTCAGTCTCATGGATTCCGTTAGTCAGATTCCCTTTTCCCTGGATTTACGGACCTACGATGTGAATCTAGTTGAAAAGTTGAAGCCAGGAGAGAAAGTACAAGTAAAACTTATCTACGGTATAGATAATGAAACAAACTTTGGTTTTACCTACGAAGATGCCATGTGGACGGAATTAGTCGCAGAAAGTATCTAATTGCTGTAGAAAAAGTTTTAAATACTGCACAATTTACGGGTTTATATGCCCCTTGGTTCAGATTGTTCGGCTTGGTAATTGTACTATATCCGATTTATCTGTTATTTTTACATTTTAAAAAGGAGAACATGTTTATCCACTGTTCTCCTCTTCTTTTAATGAAAAATACCCCCAAAATTGGCACGTCAATTTTGGGGACGTTTTTATTATAGTTTAGTGAACTAAAAGTAAGCTTATACCAAACCTTGGGCAATCATGCTATCCGCAATTTGTTCAAAGGCTGCGATGTTAGCGCCTGCAAGGTAATCTGTACCAAGGTCGTATTTTTCAGCTGTTTCTTTAGCGGTGTTGAAGATATTTGCCATGATGTCTTTAAGACGGCCATCTACTTCTTCACGAGTCCATGAAAGACGAAGGCTGTTTTGGCTCATTTCAAGGGCAGATACGGCAACACCACCGGCATTGGCTGCTTTAGCAAGGCCGTAAAGAACGCCATTTTCTTTGTAAACTTTGATAGCATCAAGGTCAGATGGCATGTTGGCACCTTCAGCCACACAGTATACACCGTTTTTCACAAGGGCAGTAGCTTGCTCGCCGTTGATTTCGTTTTGAGTCGCACATGGAAGGGCAATGTCAGCCTTGCCATCGTAGTTCCATACAGAACCTTCGAAGTACTTAGCAGTTGCTTTTTCTGCAGCGTATTCTGTCAAACGAGCACGGCGTTTTTCTTTGATGTCTACCAAGAGGTCGAAGTCAATACCAGTTTCATCGATGATATAACCATTTGAGTCTGAAACAGAAATAACTTTTGCACCAAGTTCAGTCGCTTTTTGAACAGCATATTGGGCAACGTTACCAGAACCAGAGATAAGGACTGTTTGGTCTTTGAAGGATTTACCGTTTGCTGCCAACATGTTATCAGTGAAGTAAACCAAGCCGTAGCCTGTTGCTTCTGGGCGGATCAATGAACCACCGAAGCCAAGAGGTTTACCAGTCAAGACACCTGCATCAAACTGGCGGAGGCGTTTGTATTGACCGTACATGTAACCAATCTCACGACCACCGACACCGATGTCACCAGCAGGGACGTCAAGTGAAGGTCCGATGTGTTTTTGCAATTCAGTCATGAAGCTTTGGCAGAAGCGCATGATTTCAGCATCAGTTTTTCCTTTAGGATCAAAGTCTGAACCACCTTTACCACCGCCGATTGGAAGACCAGTCAAGACGTTTTTGAAGATTTGCTCAAAACCGAGGAACTTCAAGATGGATTGGTTTACAGTTGGGTGGAAGCGAAGGCCGCCCTTGTAAGGACCTACAGCTGAGTTGAACTGAACACGGTAGCCACGGTTGACTTGAACATTTCCATCTTTATCTGTCCATGGAACACGGAAGCTGATGATACGCTCAGGCTCAACGATACGGGCCAAGATGTTTTCTTCGATGTATTCTGGATGTGCTTCAAAAACAGGTTCAAGTGTAGAGAAGAGCTCTTCTACAGCTTGGAGGAATTCTGTTTCATGTGGGTTGCGGGCTTTGACTGCTTCAAAAGAAGCTTGGATGTAAGCTTTGGCATTTGACATGGGATCACCTGATTTCTTTTTTATTTATTAAATTGTCTGACAATTTAATTTATCTGATAATTATTATAGCACCATGATTTTTAAATGTAAAGAAGAAAATGTAAGAATTTTAAAAAAATTAATAAATTTTTATTAGAAAATCCGAACGTTAGTAGTAAATGAAGAAAATCCGTTTGTTTCTTATGATATAATCAAGAAAGAATGACCTATATGGAGGATAATATGGTTTCAACAGCAACGACACTCGGTGGATTTACCTTTGATAATTGTTTGATGAATGCGGCAGGGGTTTGGTGCATGACCAAGGAAGAATTGGATGCGGTTAAGAACTCGAAGGCGGGTACTTTTGTAACAAAAACAGCAACCTTGGACTACCGCGCGGGTAATCCAGAACCACGTTATCAGAATGTTCCGCTTGGTTCTATCAATTCGATGGGCTTGCCAAATCAGGGCTTGGCTTACTATTTGGATTATCTACTAGAATTGCAGGAAACGGAGCCAGAACGCACATTTGTTTTATCTGTAGTTGGAATGTCGCCTGATGAGACTCATGAAATTTTGAGAACTGTAGAAGCCAGTGATTTTAAGGGGTTGACAGAGTTAAATCTTTCTTGTCCCAATGTCCCTGGAAAACCGCAGATTGCCTATGATTTTGAAACGACAGAGACCATCTTGCAGGAAGTCTTCACTTACTTTACCAAACCACTCGGTATTAAGTTACCACCTTATTTCGATATTGTGCATTTTGACCAAGCAGCAGCGATTTTCAACCAGTTTCCTTTGAAGTTTGTCAACTGTGTCAATTCGATTGGAAATGGTCTATATATTGAAGACGAGCAGGTGGTCATTAAGCCTAAAAATGGTTTTGGGGGTATAGGCGGTGAATATATCAAACCGACAGCTTTGGCAAATGTCCATGCCTTCTACCAACGCTTGAATCCTGAAATTCAGATTGTCGGAACAGGTGGCATTTTGACCGGTCGTGATGCCTTCGAACACATTCTCTGTGGAGCCAGCATGGTTCAAGTTGGAACAACCCTGCAAAAGGAAGGTGTGGCAGCCTTTGAACGCATTACGGCTGAATTGCAGGCCATTATGGCTGAAAAAGGCTACGAGACCATTGAAGATTTTCGTGGCAAGCTACAGCACTTAGATGATTAAAATCATCTGTTGAAGACATAAAAAGAAGCTAACATTGTACCGTTCGCCCAGATAGTCTTTTAGGGAGTCGCGAGGGGATAATGTTAGCTCTTTTTAAATGGTCTGTGAAGATCGGTTTGATAATCGTTTGAGGAATGGAATACATAGTCAGAAACATATATTTGTGAGATGGAATTCTGATTTTATTTAGATTTTTTAGCAAAAATGTCGTATACTAATATTAGAACCTCTATTTATAAGTGATGTACTTTTATGGAAGAAATAGTTTTTTGAGGGACTACTGACTGTATTTTGAACAAAGGTTCTTAAGTAGGGAGTATGAGGGGATAGGTATGGAGAAAAGAGCGAACTATATTCGCAGAAAACGATATGCGTCCTATCGGACAAAGCTGCATTTGTTTTTTATCTGTGGCTTAGCGACTATTATCTTGGTGATTATTATTGTAAGCGAGCACCTAGTTCCTAGGCTGAATCAGCCCTCAGAATCAATGCACTCAGATAATTCTGTTCGCATCATGGCTCATGGGGATTTGCTCTATCACTTGCCTATTCTTCGAGGAGCAGAACAGCCAGATGGAAGTTACGATTTTTCTGAGAATTTTACCTACGTAAAGCCCTGGATAGAACAGGCTGATTTCGCTATCGCAGACTTTGAAGGGACCATTTCCCCAGATGTCGAGTTAGCAGGTTACCCACTTTTTAATGCGCCTGCCATTGTCGCCAATAATATCCGTGATGCAGGCTATGATTTGGTGGATTTGGCCCACAATCATATCTTGGACTCACATCTTTCTGGATTGGTTTCCACTGTCAATACATTTAGAGATGCAGGTGTGGATACAGTCGGTGTCTACGCCGAAGGCAATCGGGCAACTGCACCACTCTACATTCGAGAAGTCAATGGTATCCGTATAGCTGTCCTAGCCTATGCTTACGGTTTCAACGGGATGGAGGCTTTGCTGAGTCAGGAGGAATATGATGCCTATTTATCGGATTTTGATAAAGAAAAGATGCAGGCTGAGATTGAACGAGCAGAAAAAGAGGCGGATATTACCATCGTCATGCCTCAGACGGGTGTGGAATACCAGTTGGAGCCTACGGGGGAACAGACCAGTTTGTACCATCAAATGATTGATTGGGGAGCAGACATCGTTCTTGGTGGGCATCCGCATGTAGTCGAGCCCGCAGAGATTATTGAAAAAGATGGTCAGAGAAAATTGATTATCTATTCGATGGGAAATTTCCTGTCCAATCAGCGTATTGAGAGCATGGATGATACACCAAATTCCCAATGGACCGAGCGGGGTGTCTTGATGGATATAAGGATTCAAAAAGAGAATGGGCAGACAAGTATTCAAACTGCTCAAGCCCATCCAACCTGGGTGAATCGTATCTCTCAGGGAACGTATTCACAAGATGGATATGAGCGTTTTAGCTATCAGACCTATGTATTGGAAGACTGGGTCGCTGGTGGTCGATATTATGGGCAGCTAGATGAAGAAACACAGGTGCGTGTGGATGCAGCCTATCAAGAAATGAAAGACTTTGTCAATTTGGTATGGTGAGGAGAGAGAAGATGACAGTTCGATTAATTGCAACAGACATGGATGGGACCTTTTTAGATGGTCAGGGGAGTTTTGATAGAGAGCGATTTTCGAAGGTCCTGGAGAAGCTAGAAGAGAAACATATTCCTTTTGTTATCGCTAGTGGTAATGGAATTGGGCGATTACTACAATTATGCCAAGGATTTGAAGATAGATTAATCTTTGTAGCGGATAATGGAGCCCATGTGTATCAAAATGGCAAGACAGTAATTCGTCGGGCTATTCAGCAAGTGGAAGTCGGAGCAATACTGCATTTTTTCAAAGGCCGTTGGGCGGATGTATGTCTGATGTTGTCGAATGAAGAAAACATTTATATGCAGGTTGGGGCAGGTGTGCCATTTGAAGGGACGGATTTGCCAATAGAACCAGCTCAGATGGCTGCCTTCCAAAGTCGTGTGACCTACCTAGACGACCTCAGTGCCTATCCAGTTTCAGAGTCAATATACAAGGTTGGTCTCTGGGTTCCTGAAGCGCGTGTAGAATCGATAACGGAAGAGTTTAACCAGGCTTTTCAAGGTCCGCTGGTTGCAGTGACCAGTGGCTATGGCTCGGTGGACATTTTGCCGGCGGGGATCCACAAGGCCTGGGGCCTGGAGCAGGTCTTACAGGACTTGGGAATACAGGCAGAGCAGGTCATGGCTTTTGGAGATTCGGACAATGATTTGGAACTCTTAGCCTATGCTGGGCATTCCTATGCCATGGAAAATGCGACAGACAAGGTCAAGGCAGTAGCCAAGTACCGAGCTCCCAGCCATCTGGAGGCAGGGGTCATGCAGGTCTTGGAAAATTGGTTGTCGGAAACCAAGGGAGAGTAAAAAATCCTTGAGTATTTTTATATATCCTCATGCTCTAGTATAAAAAACAAGGTCTCTCAAGCACTGAGAGCCTTGTTTTAATTTCCTACGCTGGTAAATTTGGTCATGCCGTAGCGGAAGAGTTTGTAATTGATGGTAAATAAGACTAGGACAACCAGTGGCAGAGCCAGTCCCCACATAGACAGGTCTAAGAAGTAGAGGGCTGGGAAATAGGCTGTAAAAGCATAAGGGAAGACAAAAATCAGCAGGATTTGAATGATTTTTGGATAGATATTGAGTGGGTATTGAGCCATCTGATTGAGGGCGAAAATTCCCATAGTCAAAGGAAATGATTCCACAATCCAAAAGGCTAGAGCGGTTGGACCAAGTTGAATGGCTGCATAGAGTAGGCCGATACAAATGGCAATAAAGATGAGTAGGACTAGTTTTCCAAGACTCCATTCCATACCCAGTTCCTTGGAAGCCTGGGCTAGTGCAAGGGTACCGATGAGGGTTGTTCCGATTCCTTGAGGTTGAATTCGTTCACAGATAAGCTGAAAAAGTGGGTTCACAGGCATGAGGAGGAGGCGTTCAAATTCGCCTTGTCGGATGTAGCGACTGCCAAACATCCAGAGATTGTCAAAGAAAATCAAGTGAATGGAGCGTCCGACGGTCGCTATTCCATAGATGAAAAGCATTTGACCGTAGTTAAAACCAGCGATTTCCCTGATATTTCCAAAAAGAATATTGAGGAAAATCAGGTAGACAATTTGTTCAATCAAAGAGGAGAAAAGCCCGATGAAGAAGTCCACCCGAAAGGACATCTGGGCCATCATGTAGACCTTGATGTTATATAGATAGAGGCTGATATATTTCTTCATGTTAACCTCCAAAAATGACAATACGACGCTTGGCTTGGGACCAAAGAGCAGCGATGAAGAGAGCGAGGAATGGTATCCAGACAACTTGCAACCCCAAAGCAGTTAGATCGCTTTCCTGTCCTAGTAAAATGGAAACTGGAACGTTAACCGCATAATTATAGGGAAGGAGTTTTAAAAAGTTTTCCACAGCCTGTGGATAGAAGCTGAGTGGCAAAAGCGCTCCAGAAGCTAGATTGAAAAGTCCCATTCTCAGGAGCATGACTCCCCAAGCATTGACCGTAAAAAATGCCAAAAAACCGAATGCCATATCCAGTAATTGAACGATAAACATCCCTAGGATGGAGCTGACTAGAAAGAGCAAAATAGTTTTTCCGTCAGGAAGGTAGAAATCTTGATGAACAAGTAGAATACCGATAAATACAATAGCAAATTTTATCAGTTCCAAGAGCTTATTTCCAAGGTCTTTAAAAAAGAGGGCTAGAATAAAGGAATAGGGTCTGAGAAATTCTCCAGCAATGCTTCCTTTTAAAATGCTGTAGGACAAATCTTCTCCGAGTGAGAAAGAATTTAAACTGGCTAGTAGATTAGCAAAGATGATATATGTCGTAAAGGTTTGGAGGGTAAAGCCGTTGACTTCTGGTTGAGTGAAGAAAATGGTTTTCCAGACATAGAGAGCTACCATAATCTTCACTGCCAGTGAAACAAAAGTCGCTAGAAAGAAAGCCTTATACTGCATAGCATTCATCATGGTCAGGCGGGTCATGTAGAGATATTTACGCATGGATGCCCTCCTCATAAATTTGGCGGACCATGGTTTCAATTTCCAATTCTTTCATGGTAACATCTTCAATGGCAAAATGATTGAAAACTTGCTCAATCACTTGAGCACTGGTCCAGACCTTGCTTTGGTAGTGGATTTCAAAATGGAAGTCATCTAACTGTTCAAATTCCCAGCCATCCATTTGCAAATTTTTTTCAATTGTTTTTTCTGTGGAGAAGAGAATGGTCTTGACTGTGGAAAAGCGTTCTTTGAGGACGGTCAGTGAACCATCGTAGACTTTTTTGCCCTTATCGATAATAAAAATCCGCTCACAGAGGCTTTCGATGTCCTTCATATCATGGGAAGTAATCAAAAAAGTGGTCTGGTATTCTTGATTCATATAGCGGATGAAGGAACGAATGATCTCCTTGACGCTGGCATCCAAGCCAATGGTTGGCTCATCTAAAAAGACAACAGCAGGCTGGTGGATAAAGATAGCCGCAAATTCACAACGAACCCGTTGGCCGAGTGACAAATTACGAATTGGTTGCTTCATGATGTCTGCCAAGTCCAATAGCTCGATCAAGACAGTCAATCTTTCTTTGAATACCTTGTCTGGAACATCATATATTTTTGCGTGAAGGATAAAAGATTCCAGTACAGGCAAGTTCCAATCCAAGTGAGATTTTTGTCCAAAGAGAACGCCGATTTGCTTGTTGACAGCTTTGCGGTTTTCTTGAGGGTTGAGCCCATTGATGCGGACGGAGCCTTGGTCTGGATAGAGAACACCTGTCAGCATTTTGATGGTGGTGGATTTACCAGAACCATTGGAGCCGATATAGCCGATAATTTCTCCTTTTCTCACCTGTAAGGAAATATCTTGAACAGCAGGGATTTTCTTTTTCTTGGGGTTGAAAAAGGCCTTTATCGAGCCTTTGAGCCCCACTTCCTTATCGATAATAGAATAGGTTTTTGATAGATGTTCTGCCTGAATCATTACATTATCTCCTTTTAAGAAAACGTTTGCACGATATAGCTATTATACCATAATTCTTAAGTTGTGAAGCTAGAAAATAATGATTACGGTAACATTTTGATTAGAAAATCCGTCATGAATTGAGGTGATTCTTGCTTCCCATTTTTTATCCATACCTGCATGATACCGAAGAAAGCATGTGAAAAATAAATACTACGGTATTCTTTTTCCAGTTGTGATAAATTCTCTTTTCCTAAGCGCTCCGCTAAATCATTGGCAATAAGAAGTCGGACTTTATTGATAAGAAAATTTTGGATTTCTTGAGTTCCGTTATGGGTAAGTAGGGCTGAAAGTAATTTTTCACGATAGAGCAACTCGAAAATTTCTAAAAATGATGATTGGCGATTGCCATCATAGCGGTCAAATATAGCCTCTAATTTGTGAAAAAGTCCCTGTTGATAGGAGTCGATTAATTCATATTTATCCTTATAATGGGTATAAAAACTGGAACGACTGATACCAGCAGTCTGGGCTAGGTGTGTTGTTGTAATGTCATTAAATCCTTGTGATTCCAGGCAGGTTACCATAGCTTCTAAAATGGCCTGACGAGTCCGTTCTTTCCGATTATCTGTTCCCATAATTTCTCCTTTTGAACATTTTTAGACACAGTGTCTAAAAACAGTTCTTATGACTTGATTTTGAAAATGATACTTGTATAATGTATTTTATCAGTTTTTGGACAGTATGTCTAAAGGAGTTGCTTATGTTAAAAAAAGTAAAGAATATTTTCAAAAAACCAATGACTTTGGTTACCATTATTGGTATTGCCTGTGTCCCAGCCTTATATAACATTAGTTTCCTAACCTCAATGTGGGACCCTTACGGTCGACTAGATCAGTTGCCTGTAGCAGTTGTCAATCAAGACCAGTCGGCGAGCTTTCAAGATAAAATCCTCACTATTGGTGATGATATGGTAGATAATATGAAAGAGAGCAAAAGTCTGGATTTCCACTTTGTATCAGAAACGGATGCGGAGAAAGGCTTGGAAGAAGGGGACTACTATATGGTCATCACTCTACCAGAAGATTTATCAGAAAAAGCATCTAGTCTCTTGACGAATCAGCCTGAACCGATAACGATTTCTTATCAAACCTCCAAAGGTCATAGCTTTGTTGCTTCTAAGATGGGCGAATCAGCTATGGAGAAATTAAAGACATCCGTTTCAGAGACGATTACCGAAACATACACAACTGCTGTATTTGACAGTATGAGAGAAATTCAAAACGGCATGGTCGAGGCGGCAGATGGTAGCCAACAATTGACAGATGGAGCTAGTCAATTGGAGTCAGGCAGCCAAACACTTTCAAATGGACTGACTACTTTAACGACTTCGGGTCAAGTACTCGTGACAGGAGCAAATCAGTTAGCTACCGGAGTCGTGTCTTACACAGATGGAGTCAATCAGGCTGCAACAGGCAGTCAAACACTGTCCAGTGGCTTAACTACCTACACAAATGGAGTAGCGAGTCTTGCTTCAGGTGCGGAGCAATTAAATGTCAATTCCTCTCAGCTCATCGCTGGGGTGGGACAATTGCAATCAGGAGCAAGCCAGGTTGAACAACTGGTAACAGGGGCCAATCAATTGCAGGCAGGCTTGGAGCAACTCGCTAGTTCAACTAGTTTGTCTGCTGAACAGTCTAGTCAGATACAGGCCTTATTAACAGGGCTTCCGCAATTGCAAGCGGCCATCAATCAATTAAATGATAGCCTATCAAGTATCGGAGGACTTACAGTAGATACAAGCAGTTTATCCAATCTCTTGACGGAGATGGGGGCTCAGGCTCAAGGCTTGTTGACAGCAGCTCAAGCTGATAAAACAGCCAGCATTGAAGCCTTGCAAACCACGGCTACCTATCAAAACTTGCCAGCTGATCAGCAAGCTGAATTGGTTGGTGCCCTTCAAAATTCACCTTCGACAACAGTGACAGCAGCCCAAACGATTTTGGGTCAATTGTCGCAACTCAGTCAAGCCTTATCAAGCTTACAAAGTCTTTCTGGCATGGCAGCACAAATGAGCCAGCTTCAATCAGCTGTCGGTCAGATCAACACGGCAGCCAATCAAGCATTGCCAGGAGCTACAACAGCCATTGAAAACCTATCAAGTGGCTTGAGTCAGGTCAACACCGCCTTGAACCAACAAGTTCTACCAGGAACTCAAGCCTTGACGAGTGGTGTGAGTCAACTTCAAACGCAACTGTCAAGTGGAGCTAGTCAACTCATGTCAGGGGTGACAGCCTATACCGCAGGTGTTGCTCAATTAGCAGAGGGCGGAGCTCAGTTGGCTGCGAATAATAGTAGCATCCAATCAGGAGGTAGCCAGTTAACATCAGGATTGGCAACCTTGGCATCTAACTCCAGTCAACTTGTCAGCGGTTCAGGACAGCTGGCTTCTGGTAGTCAGCAATTGATTGCTGGTGCAGATCAATTGGCTAGTGGTGGTCAAACCTTGACAAGCGGTATTTCCAGTCTTCGTACAGGCAGTGAAACCCTAACAAATTCACTCAGCTCAGCCAGTCAACAACTATCAGTCATCTCTGTAGAAGACAAAAATGCACAAGCAGTTTCTCAACCAGTCACCTTGGAACACAGCGACCAAGATGATGTGAAGACCAACGGTGTCGGAATGGCTCCTTATATGGTATCTGTCGCACTAATGGTTGTAGCCTTATCAGCGAATGTTATTTTTGTCAAACACATTGATAATCGTTCCTACAAAAATCGTTGGGATTGGGCTAAAGGGAAATTGTTACTGAATGGTACGATAGCCAGCCTAGCAGCAGTGATTCTGTACGGTGTTCTTCGCTTGATTGGAATTGAACCGGCTCATCCAATGGCAACCTTGGGATTAATCCTTTTAGCCTCTTGGACCTTCATGGCCCTCGTTACAGCCCTGGTGGGATGGAACAATCGTTTCGGATCCTTTGCCAGTTTAATTCTCTTGTTACTACAGCTTGGCTCAAGTGCAGGTACCTATCCAATCGAACTTAGCCCACGCTTCTTCCAAGTCATTCAGCCTTATCTTCCAATGACCTATTCTGTTTCAGGTCTTCGTCAAACCATTTCTATGGTTGGAAATAGTAGTCATCAAGTTTGGATGCTGAGCCTCTTCTTAGTAGGTTTTATGGGATTAGGTCTCATGATGTATCGACCGACAGAGGACTAGTTTCTTTTGGATAATAGCAGAGCAGGTTTCCTGTTCTGTTATTTTTTGCTTTTTTTTTACATGTATCATTTACAATGACAACAAAAAGGTGTACAATAAAAGCAATCAATTCTAAGGAGGTTGAGATGTTAGAAGTTCGTCACTTGTGCAAAAGTTACGGAAGCAAGGAAGTCTTGAAGGACATTTCCTTCACTATTCCGTCTGGAACCATTTGTGGTCTAGTCGGGAAAAATGGAGCAGGGAAAACCACCTTCTTCCATTCCTTACTCCGCTTTGTCACATACGAGGGTGAGATTATCCTGGACCAGCAGGCAGTCACACCAGCTTTGTTCCAAAAAATCGGCTACCTGCCAGAAGAGCGAAGTCTGATGCCCAAGCTCAGCGTCTTTGAGCAGGTGCGGTATCTGGCTAGTCTTAAGGGGATGACCAGCAAGGAGGTGGCGGAAAAGCTGCCACTCTGGATGAAAAAACTTGAGGTCAAGGGCAAGATGACCGATAAGATCAAGAGTCTGTCCAAGGGGAATCAGCAGAAGGTGCAGTTGATTGTCACCCTGATTCATGAGCCAGACCTGATTATCCTGGACGAGCCTTTTTCTGGGCTGGATCCTGTCAATACGGCCTTGCTCAAGCGTGTGATTTTGGAGGAAAAGGAGCGGGGAGCGACCTTGATTTTCTCTGACCACGTTATGACCAATGTGGAGGAACTGTGCGATCAACTGCTGATGATTCAGGACGGACAGCTGGTGCTCAACGGAGGCATTCAGGAAATCCGTCGCCAGTTTGGTCGGACCCGCCTCTTTATCTCGTCCGACGTGGCACGGGAACGCCTGGAAGGTCTGCCCCATGTGCTGTCTGTTCAGATGACCAATCAGGACAAGTGGCGGTTGGTCTTGGACGACGAAGCTGCTGGACCAGAACTCTTCCAGCTCATCAGCGGAGGAAGCTATCTGGCGACCTTTGACCAGCAAGCTCCGACAATCGATGAAATCTTCAAAATCAAATCGGGGGTGGCAGAATGAACTCATTATTTCTAGTTGCGAAGGAAACCTATCTCCGTCAGGTCAAGTCTTGGTCCTTTGTCTTTATGGTCTTTGCTCCTTTTATTATGATTTTCTTTTCATTGGGAATCGGTTATCTGACGGGGTCTAGCATGGACCAAGGTGGTCAGGAGATTGCCCTGATTAGTCAAGAGGCGTCTGTTCAGTCGGCCTTTGAGGACTTGGACGGGCTAACCTCAGACTACACCGATGAAGAAGCAGCTAAAAAAGCTCTCGAGGACGAGGACTTGTTGGGCTATTTGATCGTAACCGTAAGCGACGGTCAGCTCTCAGCCGTTTATCATGGAAATGAACTGCCAAGTATAGAAACAGAAACGGCTATCCAGCAGACTCTGGCAGAGCTTCAGGACCAGTTGAACAAGGAAGATGCCCAGCTGACCAGTCAGCAAGAGGCGACACTGGCTCGCACCCCAGCTTATCAGGTCCAGTTGGTTGAGAACAAGGGCTATGAGAAGATTGGGAAATTTATTCTCTTCTTTGCCTTGATTTTCCTCCTCTACGTTCTGACTATGATTTATGCTTCGACAACTGCTCAGGAAGTGGCCAGTGAGAAGGGGACCAAGATTATGGAGGTTATCTTCTCTAGTGTACCGGCTTCGACCTATTTCTACGGCCGGATTCTAGGGATTTTCATGGTCATTGCCACTCACTTGGGCATCTATGCTCTTGGCGGTGTGGGCAGTTACCAGTTTGCCAGTCTAGCCCTGCTCACTATGCAGGACAATCCCATTGCTCAGGCTGTTTTGGGCGGATTTGACTGGTTTATTCTCTTTTTCTCCCTCTTTGGTCTGGTCCTGATTGTTGTCATTGCGGCCCTCTGTGGCTCCTTGGTGGTCCGTCAGGAAGATGTCAATAAGGCCGTCCAGCCAGTCATGTACCCTATTATTATTGGCTTTATCGGGGCAATGACCTTGGGTCAGCAGGCTCAGGAGTCTATCTTACTCAAAATCGGCTCCTATGTGCCACTGTTATCGACCTTCTTCATGCCAATTCGTATCATCAACGGCTGGGCAAATGGTCTGGAAGCAGGGCTTTCCCTCCTTATCCTCATTGCCAGCACAGTAGCAGCGATCTACTTTATCGGAAAATCCTATGCGGGCTTGATTCTGCAAACAGATGATATCGGTCTTTGGAAAAGCTTGAAAAAAGGTCTATCTAGTAAATAAATGAAGAAACCAGCCTAGGAAACTAAGCTGGTTTTATCATTCTTATTTAGGTGTCCCTAGATTGATTGTGGCATTGGTGGCTTCTATGGTCAGTTTGTTCTGGCTGTCCTTGTTTTCTAGGGTTAGGGTCTGTAGGTCGTTTTCTGTCTTGACAGGGAATTTTGTGTACTTATCGCTAGTGAAAATACCAACTTCCCCTAGTCGCTCTTTTAAGTAAGGGTCTTGGTTGAACATCTCTCTCAAATCATCCCCATCTTCATAGTAGTAACCTTGGGCTTCTGCCAATTTTTTCTTGTCAATCTGATTGGTGATGAACAAGTTACTATCTGCCAGAGTCTTGTCCGTCAAATCCAAAAATGTTGTAGAAGAATAGCTGTCGGACGGAGTGAAGCGATTATCGCCAAGAAGAGTTAGTTGTCTGCTATCCAGTTGACTATAGCCCTCAATGGTTACTGCTTCCAAGCTAGTTTCAGATAGGCGGACGCTGCTTCCCTGGAGGTTAACTTGCATATCTTTTAGTGTGGACTGGGTCACCTGGAAGTAGCCTGCTTCAATCTGACCGCTGTCAATAGTCACCTTGTCAAGAGTGACACCACCAGACAGATTTGCCTCTTTGATATGGATATTCTCAATCGTGAAACCGCCAAAATCATAGAAGTGGAGATTGTGTCCCTCTAATTTATCCAGTGTCTTCCCTTTAGGCACTTCAATGGTGACGGAGAAGACATTGATACGACGTTGGGCCAAGCTTTCTCCCAGATACTGCATGATTCCCTCAATGGCAAATTCTAGTTCTTGTGTAGAGAGGGTTAAGACGCCGTCTTTCTCACTGAGTTTTAGAGGGGTTTGGATATTGTTGTCGGAGTTGGCATAGGTCACATGGTAGTTGCTATCGCTAGACTCCTTGATATAGACGCTGTGGGGGATAAAGTCAATTTTAATGGTATTCAAATCTGTGAAGGTCTTATGGACTTCCGTCGGAGCAGCAACCTCTTCCAAGCGGGTTATGCCCCCAGTGAAAAATCCAATGCCAGCCAGAATTAAGCCTGCAATCAGGCTGACAAAGCCGATAATAATGGCCATGGTTAGTTTCTTTTTCATGCTCGTTTACCTCGTTTCAATATCCATTTGAAGCAAGCCTTGACCAGTCGCCAAGACCAGTAGGCAAAAAATCCAGTCAAGATGTAGATAAGAATGGCGCCACCAATCAGTGATAAACCCGATCCAAAGCCCATGAGGAAGATGTTGAATCCTTCTGACATAAGGCTAAAGGCTTCCCAAATCAGATAGCCACCGCTGGTCAGCAGTCCGACACCCAAAGCAAAGGCTCCGACAATGAGGGCCAAGATGAGCACCACCAATCCCAATAGGCTAGCTAGGAGAATGAGCAAGAGTGGGATGGCGATGGGCAGGGAAATAACAGCCAAGATAGCCAACCAGAGTGTTCGTTTGGTCTGGCTAAAATTACGGAAGTAGCGACCGAGGAAAAAGGCACCAAGAATGAGGGTCGCAAAGAGGGGGATGAATCCAATAAATTCGCCCATAATAAAGAGTAGGAAGAAGGAGAAGAGCCCTGTCATACTCAAAGCACCCAGTCCAGCCCAGTGTTTCCAAGTTAGCTGGAGCGGTTCCTTGCTTTCTTTATCCTCTTGAATTTGCTTATTGAGGATGTTGTTGATGAGTTCGCTGGCAGCTTCCTTTGGAGATCCTAATTCTTCGATAATCTCAGCTTCACGCTCTGGTCCAGCCTCGTCAAAATACTCATTAAAGAAGCTGATGGCTTCAAAGTATTCTTTGTGGGGCAGTTTTTTGAGATATTTTTCTAACTGCTCCATGTACTCAGTTCTTGTCATGGCGGACGCTCCCTTCTATGATGCCGTTTATCGTGTTTGTATAGGTATCCCAGTCATCTTTGAGTCGGACCAATTCTTCGTGACCTAACTGAGTTAGGCTATAATACTTGCGCATACGACCCTGATATTCTTGGGAATAAGTAGTCAAAAAGTCATTTTGCTCCAATCGTTTTAGGATGGGATAGAGGGCGGACTCCTTGATGTTGGCAATTAATTTAATGGTCTGACAGATTTCATAGCCATAAGAATCATCGGATTCCAAAATAGCCATGATGAGAAATTCTGTCAGCACTGCGGGGACTGGAAAATGCATAGGACGCTCCTTTCCTTTGTTGTAGTTAGGTTCGGTTTTGATATATAGTGTTCAGTTGTATATATCAAAGTTTGTTATATATTAAATATACACCTACAGAAATAAATTGTCAAGTGATTATGTGCAAAATAAATAAAATAGCTTAGGACAAATTTTTAAGGTGTAAACGTTTTATAGTCTTGAAAAATAATTTCAGAGTAGTAAACTTAATAACAGTACTAACATTAAGGGATTTTCTGGACTAAAAGAAAATGACCTCAGATGGATTAGTAGTATTTAAGGTGGTGTAAAGATGAAACTATATGTTCAGTTTATGATTATTCTAGTATTTTCATTTTTAGGGGAAGCTATTTCGACTATTTTTCATCTTCCTATTCCGGGAAGTATTATTGGCTTAATCCTCCTATTTTTAGCCCTAGAGTTCAAATTGATTCGTCTTCGCCATATTCAGACGGTTGGAAATTTTTTGCTGGCTAACATGACCATTCTTTTTTTGCCTGCAGCAGTGGGCATTATGGAGAGATTTGATGCAATTAAAGATTATTTACTTCCTATTATCGTCGTCATTTTAGGCGCCATTTTTTTAAATATCTTAGTAATTGGTTTTGTTGTTCAATTTGTGAAGCAAAAGTTTGAAGGCGACTATATTGATACGGAGGGAATTCATGACTGAACTTTTTTCAAATCCTATTTTTGGTATTATGTTATCAATTGCAGCATATTTAATTGGAATGCTGATCTATCGGAGATTTCCTCATCCAATCACAACCCCACTGTTAGTAGCTACAGGATTGATTATTGTCTTTTTAAAAATGACAGGTATTTCCTATAAGGAATATTATGCAGGAGGGTCCTATCTAAATATGCTTATTGTGCCTTCAACAGTAGCTCTGGGTATTCCTTTGTATCGTTCTTTCCATCTAATGAAACATCACATTCGAAGTATTCTTTTGGGAATTTTTGTTGCCTGTATTGTCAATACTGTCTTTACTGCCCTAATTGCCAAATGGTTTGGGATGGATTTTTTTCTAGCAATATCTCTTTTTCCAAAATCAGTCACCACTGCTATGGCTGTTGGTATTACTGATAAAATGCAAGGGATAGCAACTATTACTCTTGTAGTCGTTGTTGCAACAGGGATTCTGACAAGTGTTCTTGGCCCAGTCTTTTTAAAACTACTAAAAATTGAAGACCCGGTAGCTGTTGGTCTTGCTTTGGGAGGAACAGGACATGCCATTGGAACGGGTACAGCGATAAAATATGGACATACGCAAGGAGCGATGGCTGGCTTGGCTATTGGGATTACAGGCATTATGTATGTGGTGATTAGTCCAATAGTTGCGCAGATTATCTTACAATAAAAAACTACGATTGGAATTCCAACCGTAGTTTTTTTAGTCTACATAAAGTTTGGATTGATGATTCAACCAACTATAAAGAAGTCCGATAAAGAGACCGCCACCCACGTAGTTTCCTAATCCAGAAAAGAGGAAATTGCTTAGTACACTTAATAGAGTCATTCCCTCAACTGGTCCACCATTTGCAAAAAAGGCCAGGGAGAAGAGTGAAAAGTTCGCAATGACGTGCTCATATCCCAAGAAAGCAAAGATAAAGATGATGAAAATAACGGAAATGAGACGCCCAGCGTCATCTTTGATGCGTAAGAAGGTAAATACGCCGATATTCACGACAATATTAGCAAAAATTCCTTCAATAAATTGAGTCAAAGGTGTCTTTGAAAGCTTGGCCACCGTTGCTTCAAATAGGTAGCTGTGAGCATCAACGTGCTGATAAGGCAGTGTCAATGAAACCAAGTAACAAACAAGGACAGCACCGACAAAATTGAAAAGGATACAGGTTGCCAACATCTTGAGGGCTGTTTTCGTAGGAATCGTTTTTCGATGGCTGGCTACTGTCATATACATCATGTTGGATGTTCCAAGTTCGGCATTCATATATAAAATCATGAGTAGCCCCCAACCAAACATCAACCCATAGCTAAATTTCCCGAGTCCTTCTGCGACATGGTTGAGTTTGTCTGCTGTATAAAGAGAAATGACAATCCCCAATCCTAAATAAAGACTAGCAAGTATCGATCGTACAGCGTAGGCAGAAAAACTGTGTTCAAACAAATCTGCTTTTTTCTGGATACTCTTTTCAAGTGCATACATTAATGTCTCTTGGTTAGCTCCCATCCTAATCTCCTTACTGAATTTACTACTTTTTTGAGTAAACGTTTTCTTTTTGTCGAATGGCTTTACTTTGTTTATTATACTTGATAAAATGGTTGTTGTCCAAAAAAATTTAACTTTTGAAAGGAAATATGAGAAAAATATGGATGTTACATGGACAGTGAAATATATCACTGAATTTTTAGCGACTGCACTCCTTATTATCATTGGTAATGGTACAGTTGCAAACGTTGATTTAAAAGGTACAAAAGGAAACAACTCTGGTTGGATTCTCATTGCGATTGGCTATGGTTTGGCAGTTATGATGCCAGCATTGATGTTTGGTAACGTTTCTGGTAACCATATCAACCCAGCCTTTACACTTGGTTTGGCTGTTTCAGGTCTCTTCCCTTGGGCTCACGTTGCTCAATACATTGTTGCGCAATTGTTAGGTGCAATGTTTGGTCAGTTAGTGGTTGTAGCAGTATACAAACCTTACTTCTTGAAAACTGAAAATCCAAATCACATCCTTGGTTCGTTCTCAACAATCAGCGCGCTTGACAATGGTACAAAAGAAAGTCGTAAAGCTGCAACTATTAATGGCTTCTTAAATGAGTTCGCTGGTTCATTTGTATTGTTCTTCGGAGCACTTGCTTTGACTAAGAATTTCTTTGGTGCAGAGCTTGTTGGTAAAATCATTGAACAAGGCTATGACAAGACAGTCGCTGAAACAATGGTTGCTCCATATACTTCAGGTTCAATTGCAGTTGCTCACTTAGGCATTGGTTTCCTAGTTATGGCCTTGGTAGCCTGTGTCGGTGGTCCAACTGGTCCAGCTCTTAACCCTGCTCGTGACCTTGGTCCGCGTCTTCTTCACCACTTCCTGCCAAAAACAGTACTTGGTGAATCAAAATCTGATTCAAAATGGTGGTATGCTTGGGTGCCAGTGGTTGCTCCAATCCTCGCATCAGTCCTTGCGATCGCTTTGTTTAAATACTTGTACTTATAATATATAGAATAAACTCGATATGTGAATTGCTTTAAAAAAGTAGATGTTATCTTAATTTTAAGCTCGATTGCTATCGGGTTTTTCTTTTTTGTTTTATGGATATTGAGGTGATTCGGTTGTCTGCTCTGCTATTTTCCTAAAAGTTATGCTACAGTAAAGCTAGAAAAAATCGGAAAAGAGGCTAGAATATGTCAGATGTTATTGCTTTTGGTTATGGAAGCAGTCGAGCGGAGATGCAGCTCAAGCGGCTCAATCGCCATGGAATTATCGCAGGTGCTACGGGTAAGGCAGTGACCTTAAAGGTCTTGGCAGAGCAGTTGAGTGATGCGGGAATCCCTATTCTTATACTGTCTGTACCTCGGTTCCGGGTATGAAAGCAAATTCGTTCGGCTATATCTAGACAAAGTTCTTGCCAGATGCCACAAAATTCGTTAAAATAAACATAAATCACTAGTTAGTAAGGAGTTGCCATGATTGATCAATTGCAGGTATTATTGAAAGACTATAAGCCCCAGCCATTGGGTGAAAAACGTTCTTATGCAGTCTTCTTGCCCTTAGTCTGGTCAGACAATCAGTGGCAGGTCTTATATGAAATTCGAAGCGAGTCCATTTCTCAACCAGGAGAAGTTTCCTTTCCAGGTGGTGGAATTGATGATGGGGAGACAGCAGAAGAAGCTGCCATTCGTGAGGTTATCGAAGAACTTGACATTCAACAGGAACAAATTGAGTTGCTGGGAGAAATCGATTATCTAGTTTTTGGCCGCTCGACGATTCGCTGTTTTGTCGGTCGACTTCACCTGGATTGGCAGACCCTTCAACCCAATGATGAAGTAGCTCGATTCTTTACAGTCCCACTAGAAACCTTGTTGAAAACGTCCCCTGTCTATTATCAACTGGATTCACAGATTGTCCCAGATTGTGACTTTCCCTTTGAACGTTTGAGAGGTGGGGTTGACTATCCTTTCAGTCATCACAAACGCTCCGTTCCATTTTATGAAAATCTACCAGAAAATATCTGGGGAATGACCGCCCAATTTACCCATCGTTTTACGGAAATCATAAATCAAAAAACTTCGCCCAGATGAGTGAAGTTTTCTGTTTGTTAACCAATAAAATGACTGACTTCGATTCAAGATAGCTTTTTGTTACTTTTTGCCAAAAAGTAACGTTTTTGTAGTTTTGACAGACCCGTGGTCCATCAAAACTACAAACGCTCTCCGAGGGGTCTTTCAGACGGCTAATCCAAAAATAATAAAATAAAGAACGCACCAAAAATGGTGCGTCGTTAATTTTTGTGCTATAATGAAAGCAAATATGAGGAGGTCTTTATCTATGATTGGAGACAGCATCAAGTCACTACGTCGGACACACGATTTAACACAGCCAGAATTTGCGAAAATGGTTGGTATTTCACGCAATAGCCTGAGTCGCTACGAAAATGGTACCAGCACTGTTTCAACTGAACTCATCGACCGTATTTGTCAGAAATTTAACGTTTCTTATGTCGATATTGTAGGGGAGGATAAGATGCTAACACCTGTTGAAGATTACCAACTGACTTTAAAAATAGAAGTGATAAAAGAACGTGGAGCAGCCATTTTATCTCAACTCTATCGATATCAGGATAGTCAAGGTATTGCTTTTGATGATGAAACAAATCCTTGGATTTTGATGAGTGATGATTTGGCTGAATTGATCAATACGAAAATATACCTTGTCGATACTTTCGATGAAATAGAGCGTTACAATGGCTATTTAGACGGTATCGAGCGGATGTTAGACATGGTGCATCATCGGGTGGTGGCTTAATGAGATTGGAAGAATTTAGTGAGGTAGAGTTTCAGAAGGCCTTACAGCGAACCATTCGGGCTTTAACTCGAGGAAAGACGATTCCAGATCAACCGAAAGCCATTTTACTTGGAGGTCAGAGCGGAGCAGGTAAGACAACGATACATCGTATCAAGCAAAAAGAATTTCAAGGCAATATCATTATCATCGATGGTGACAGCTACCGTTCTCAGCATCCCAATTACTTAGCCTTGCAAGAAAAGTATGGCAAAGATAGCGTGGACTATACCAAGGGATTTGCAGGAAAGATGGTAGAACATCTGGTTGATGAACTCAGTAAACGTGGTTATCATTTGTTAATTGAAGGGACTTTGCGTACCACTCAAGTTCCTCGTCAGACTGCTCAATTATTAACTTCTAAAGGTTACCAAGTTTCTTTAGCTATTATTGGTACCAAACCAGAACTGTCCTATCTCAGCACCTTGATTCGTTACGAAGAGCTTTATGCCATCGATCCGACGCAGGCCAGAGCAACACCCAAAGACCACCATGATGGGATTGTAGAGAACTTGGTTGATAACCTAAGAGAGTTAGAAAGCGATAAGATCTTTGACCGCATTCAGATTTATCAAAGAGACAGGACTTGCATTTATGATTCTGAAACTGATGATGGTTCAGCAGCAGAAGTTCTTCAAAACTGCCTTTTCGGAGATTGGAGTAAAGTAGAGGAAGAAATGATGAAGGTTGGACGGGAACGGTTGAGAGAGATGAGTAAAAGTAATGAAAACGATGTATAGTTATATGCAGTATCTAATTCAAGAAGAACCTATTATTACTGATAAAGGTAAGCAGATTGAGGTTTTCATTTAGACATTCAAGATGAACCAGAAATTTTTGAAGATTGGGCAAATCAATTCAGAAGAAATTATTGTTTGGATGAAAAATTACAACATATGACATATGTAATGGGGATAGAATCTTCGAAATATTTAAATGAAAATAAATTACCAAGTGTTCCTTCACCAAAATCAGGTGATTTTTGTGAAATTTTAGTAACCTTTATCAAAGAAGGGCTTGGCTCTATCTTAATGATGTAACAAAATTCTGAACTGAGATTTGGATAAGAAGCTTCAATTCACCTAGAACAAATGTTCAAAATTCCAACATATTCTTATTTATTTTTGATATAATGTAAAAAACAACAAAGGATTAAACATGAATAAACGAGAACGACTAGAAGAAATTACACGATTGGTTAACAAAAAAGGCACAGTTCGAATTTCTGAGATTGTTGAATTGCTAAATGTTACTGATATGACTGTTCGACGTGATTTTATTGAATTGGAAGAGCAAGGTGTCTTAACGAAAATTCACGGCGGTGCTAGAAGTAATAAGGCTTTTCAATATCGGGAATATTCCCATTCTGAGAAACACATTCAGAATAAGGAAGCCAAGCAAGAGATAGCAGAAAGAGCAGCACAACTGATAGAAGATGGAGACACGGTGTTCTTAGGCCCAGGAACAACAGTGGCCTTTCTGGCTGAGGCCATTAAAAATCCTCGCCTAACAGTCATCACAAACTGTATGCCTGTTTTTACCATCCTATCACAAAAGAAGACGGAGGATTTTCAAGTCTTTCTCCTTGGAGGAGAATATCGCCAATTGACAGAATCTTTTGTAGGAGAAATTACCAATACAAGTTTAGAAAAAATGCGATTCAGCAAGATTTTCTTTTCAGGTAACGGACTTAAGGGAACTGATGTCATGACCTCTACCCTAGCCGAAGCCTATACGCAAAATATTGCCATTAAACATTCTTTAGAAAAATATCTACTGCTGGATGCCTCAAAAATTGGAAAAGATGATTTTACTTCTTTTTGTGATTTGAATGATGTAACTGCTCTAGTGACCGATATGAATGCAAAGGATGAAAATTACCAATTATTAAGTAAGCACATCGAAATTATCACTACAAAATCATAAAGTTATCAAAACCAACAGCGAAATGTTGGTTTTTTGTTTGCATACGAAAAAAATAAACAAAAATAAAACAAAATATGTTGACTTTATGTTTGTTTGGTTGTATAATTTAAATATAAAAAGCGAAAACGCTTTTCTAAGTTTTGCAAAACAAAGATTTTCTGCCAAATATGGCTACAACTTTCTATTTTTGTTAGGAGATAGGTTATGACAATCATTATCGGTGCTGATCCAGCGGGTTCAAAACTAAAAGACGTTATTAAAGATTATTTGCTAGAAAAATCATATGACTTTAAAGATGTCAGTGATGGAAGTGATTTTGTTGATACAACTTTGGCAGTAGTTGCAGAAGTTAATCAAGAGGAAGGAAATCTTGGCATTGTGATTGATGCTTATGGTGTTGGTCCATTTATGACCGCAACTAAAGTCAAAGGCATGATCGCTGCAGAAGTTTCAGACGAACGTTCTGCCTATATGACAAGAGGACACAACAATTCGCGTATTATTACAATCGGTAGTGAGATTGTAGGAGAAGGAATTGCTAAAAATATCGTTAAAGGATTTGTTGAAGGTGAGTATGATGGTGGCCGTCACCAAATTCGTGTCGATATGCTAAATAAAATGTGCTAATTGTTGTAAACAAAGGAGAATAAGAGATGAAAATTGCAATCGGTTGTGACCACATTGTAACCTATGAAAAAATCGCTGTGGTAGATTATTTGAAAAATCAAGGATATGAAGTATTGGACTTTGGGACTTATGACAATGTTCGTACTCATTACCCAATCTTTGGTAAAAAAGTTGGTGAAGCTGTTGCAAGCGGACAAGCAGATTTGGGAATTTGTATTTGTGGAACAGGTGTTGGAATCAACAATGCTGTAAACAAGGTACCTGGTGTTCGATCAGCCTTGGTTCGTGATATGACCTCCGCACTTTACGCTAAGGAAGAGTTAAATGCCAACGTCATTGGTTTTGGAGGAAAGATTACAGGTGAGTTGCTCATGTGCGACATCATTGAAGCCTTCATTAAAGCAGAATATAAACCAACTGAAGCAAACAAACGTTTGATTGAAAAGATTGCTGCAGTTGAAACGCTCAATCAAGAGCAAGCTAATCCAGAGTTCTTTACGGAATTTCTTGAAAAGTGGGATCGTGGAGAATACCACGACTAGGAGGCTCACATGATTTTGACGATCACATTAAATCCGTCAGTTGATATTGCCTATCAATTGGATACCTTTCATTTGGATACGGTCAATCGAGTAGAAAAGGTTCAAAAAACAGCTGGAGGCAAGGGGCTCAATGTTACACGAGTTTTGAAACAAATTGGTGAAGATGTTGTAGCAACAGGCTTTATTGGCGGTGAGATTGGAAGTTATGTAAAGACACAACTCACTCGAAATGCTATTAAAAATTCCTTTGTGGAAATTGGGAATGAAACACGTAATTGCATTGCGGTCCTTCATGATGGCAAACAGACGGAGATTTTAGAACAAGGACCAACTATTCAAGAACATGAAGCCATGAATTTTATTGAACACCTTGAAATCATCCTGAACAATGTAGATGTAGTTGTTATTTCAGGAAGTTTGCCTAAGGGACTTGCTAGCAATTATTATGTTGAGATTGTAGAACTTTGTAAAAAACGCGGTGTAGCTGTTGTTTTGGATTGTTCTGGTGAGGCGCTGAAAAACGTTTTAGAAAGCCAGCAGAAGCCGACAGTTATTAAGCCGAATACAGAGGAGTTATCACAACTGATTGGTAAAGAAGTTACTGATGATATTCAAGAGTTGAAATCGGTTTTGTCTGGTCAACTTTTCCAAGGAATTGATTGGATAGTCGTCTCATTAGGGGCACAGGGGGCTTTTGCCAAGCACAATGATAAGTTCTATCGTGTCAGAATTCCAAAAATCAAAGTCGTCAATCCAGTAGGATCAGGAGATTCAACAGTTGCAGGTATTGCAGCTAGTTTGGTACATGCCTTACCTGATACAGAATTACTTAAAAAGGCTAATGTTTTGGGCATGCTAAATGCCCAGGAAGAACAGACAGGTTATGTCAATTTAGAAAATGCAGAATCGTTGTATTCTCAAATCGAAGTTGAGGAGGTATAATATGGTAGTAACAGCAGATAAAAGAAAATACATGGAAAAAGTAAGCAATGAAGCAGGTATTATTTCAGCTTTAGCTTTTGACCAACGTGGAGCCCTGAAAAAAATGATGGCAAAACATCAGACAGAAGAACCTACTGTGGAGCAGATGGAAGAACTAAAGAAACTAGTTTCAGAAGAATTAACACAGTTTTCTTCCTCAATTCTGTTAGATCCTGAATTTGGTTTGCCAGCATCACGCGCCCGTGACGAACAGTGCGGTTTGCTCCTAGCTTATGAAAAAACTGGCTATGATACAAGCTCTACTAGTCGATTACCAGATTGCCTAGTAGAGTGGTCTGTAAAACGACTAAAAGAAGAAGGGGCAGATGCTATCAAGTTCTTACTCTATTATGATGTTGATGGAGACCCATACGTCAACCTTCAAAAACATGCCTATATTGAACGCTTAGGTTCAGAATGTCAGGCTGAAGGTTTACCATTCTTCTTGGAAATTTTGAGCTATGATGAAACGATTGAAGACAATGCCAGTGTGGAATTTGCAAAAGTCAAACCTCGAAAAGTAAATGAGGCTATGAAAGTATTTTCGGATGAACGCTTTGGAGTGGATGTTCTCAAGGTAGAAGTACCTGTGAACATGAATTTTGTAGAAGGCTTTGGAACAGGGGAAGTCGTCTATACAAAAGAAGAAGCAGCTGAATATTTCCGTCAACAAGAAGCATCAACTCATTTGCCATACATTTATCTAAGTGCAGGTGTTTCTGCTAAGCTTTTCCAAGATACTCTGGTGTTTGCTCATGAAGCAGGTGCAAAATTTAACGGTGTTCTCTGTGGTCGTGCGACGTGGGCGGGTGTTGTGCCAGTCTATATTGAACAAGGTGAAGAAGCTGCGCGTGAATGGTTACGTACTGTTGGTCGTGAAAATATCGAGGGACTTGATGCAGTCTTGTCTCAAACAGCAACTTCTTGGCTAGAAAAATAATTGAAAAAATAACCATTTTCTTAAAAGAAAGGGTTTACATTTTCTAAGAATATGCTATAATAATCTCATCAGCAAGAATAGAGTGGATTGTAACTAATTCGATTAGGCAAGACTACAAATGGATTTGAGAGTAGGATATTCTCGGTTTGTTTGTAGTCTTTTTTTGCTTAAAAATATAGGAGGGATATATGTTTAGGATTATACAGTCACTAAATAATAACGCTGCCCTGGTGAAAAATGAACTTGGGGAACAGGCAGTCGTGATGGGATTAGGTATAACCTTTCAAAAGAAGAAAGGGGATTTAATTGTTAAGGACAAGATAGAAAATATCTTTTCGCTAAAAAATGATGAAGCCAAAGAAAATTTTCTAACCTTATTAAAAGATATTCCACTAGATTTTATTTCGGCAACCTACACGGTTATCAATCATCTGGTAGAAACTTATCATTACCCTGTACAAGAATATCTATATGTGACACTGACAGATCATATCTATTGTGCATATCAGGCGGTTTTAAAGAATAGTTATCAAGAAAGTAGGCTACCCAATATTTCAGCCGAATATCCATTAGAATATAAAATGGCGCGTGAAGCCTTAGCTATGTTTCGTGAAAAGTTGCTAAATGATTTTCCAAATGATGAGATTGGTAAAATTGCACTTCACTTAATTAATGCAAAAGGTGAAACAATTCATCCCACTAGTGAAGAACATGACATCAGTAAGAAAATTATTGCTGAGGTTGAACAAATTTTGTTAGAGAATGGGATTAGACGCTCAAAAGAAAATAGCAATTTTTATGATCGCTTTATGATTCATTTGTCCTATTTTCTGAATTACTTAGATAGATCCCATCAGTCAAATGAATCGATTGCTAGTTTGGAACAGTATATCAAGCTCCAGAATCCAAGAGCCCATCAGGTTGGAAGTCAGATTTTTGAGATGATTACATCATTGGTTGATGAGCCAGTAAATGATAGTGAAAGGTTCTATATTGTACTACATATTCAACGATTATTGTAAATCAATTCAATTTTAAAAGGAGGTTCATATTATGAACAGAGAAGAAATTACGTTATTAGGTTTTGAGATTGTTGCATTCGCTGGTGATGCACGTTCTCGTTTGATAGAGGCACTGGCTGCTGCTCAAAAAGGTGATTACGCAAAAGCAGAAGAACTAGTTGAAGCTGCCAATGCTTGTATTGTTGAAGCCCACCATGCTCAGACAAGTTTGTTGCAGAAAGAAGCGGCTGGTGAGGATTTAGCATTTAGTGTGACGCTCATGCATGGCCAAGACCATCTCATGACAACATTGTTATTGAAAGATATGATGAGTCATATGATTGAACTTTACAAACGAGGTGATAAGTAATGAATAAATTGATTGAATTCATTGAGAAAGGGAAGCCTTTCTTTGAAAAGATTTCGAGAAACCCTTATTTAAGGGCTATCCGTGATGGTTTTATTGCTGCTATGCCGGTTATCTTGTTCTCAAGTATCTTTCTAATGGTAGCATTTGTACCTAATATCTTTGGATTTACTTGGTCTGATGAAGCAGTTGCGGCTATCATGAAACCTTACGGTTATACAATGGGTATTGTAGCTGTCTTAGTTGCAGGAACGACCGCAAAATCTTTGACAGATGCGTTTAACCGTCAATTGCCAAAAACCAATCAGATTAACTTCATTTCAACCATGATTGCCTCAATTTCAGGTTTCTTATTACTGGCTTCTGATGGTATTGAAGGTGGATTTGCCAATGGTTACATGGGAACTAAGGGACTTTTGACAGCCTTTCTAGCAGCCTTCATTACGGTTAATATCTATAAGGTCTGTGTGAAAAACAATGTTACCATTCGTATGCCAGACGAAGTTCCACCGAACGTATCCCAGGCATTTAAAGATGTGATTCCATATGCATTGTCTATCTTTGTCTTGTATGGAATTGATCTTGTGACACGTCAATTCCTTGGAACAAACGTTGCTGAGGCGATTCTGAAATTATTTGAGCCTCTATTTACAGCCGCAGATGGTTATGTTGGTATTACAATTATCTTTGGTGCCTATGCTTTGTTCTGGTTTGTAGGGATTCATGGTCCATCTATTGTGGAACCAGCAATTGCAGCCATTACTTATGCCAATATTGAAACCAACTTCCAGCTTTTACAGGCGGGTCAACATGCGGACAAAATCCTGACTTCAGGTACTCAAATGTTTATCGTGACAATGGGTGGTACAGGTGCTACCTTGGTTGTGCCATTCATGTTTATGTGGTTGACTAAGTCTAAACGAAATAAAGCAATTGGACGTGCTTCAGTTGTTCCAACTTTCTTTGGTGTAAACGAACCAATCTTGTTCGGTGCACCACTTGTACTCAACCCAGTATTCTTTGTTCCATTCATCTTAGCTCCAATTGCTAACGTATGGATTTTCAAATTCTTTGTTGATACGTTAAAAATGAACAGTTTCAGCGTCAACTTAGCATGGACAACTCCAGGACCGTTGGGGATTGTAATGGGAACAAACTTTGCTCCACTCGCCTTTGTACTAGCTATCTTATTGGTCGTTGTCGATGTACTTATCTATTATCCATTCTTGAAAGTTTACGATGAGCAAATTCTTGCTGAGGAACAATCAGGGAAAGTTGAAAATAGTTTGAAAGAGAAAGTGGCGGCTAACTTTAATACCGCCAAAGCGGATGCTATTCTTGAAAAGGCTGCAGTCGATACCGAAATTTCTGAACAAACAAACGTTCTGGTACTTTGTGCAGGGGGTGGTACAAGTGGATTGCTTGCCAACGCTCTAACTAAAGCTGCAAAAGAATATGGTGTTCCAGTAACAGCGACAGCAGGAAGCTATGGAGCTCACCGCGAGATTTTACCTGAGTATCAATTAGTCATCCTTGCTCCTCAAGTGGCATCGAACTACGAGGACATTAAACAAGAAACCGATGCATTGGGCATTAAACTCGCCAAAACTGAAGGTGCTCAATACATTAAACTCACACGTGATGGTCAAGGTGCTCTTGACTTTGTCAAACAACAGTTCTAGAACCTGTATTCACAGTTCAGCACTTCCATCTAAGGCTAGTTTTTCAGCTACTCATCGTTAGTTTTTTTCAAAATACAGTCAGTATTCCCTCAAAAAACTGCCTTGATTAGCGAAAACTATCTCTTATATACAAGCACTTCACTTGTGAATACAGGTTCTTAATCAAAAGGGGAGGGAGTTATCATCTCTAACTCCTACCCCTTTATTTATTTTTGATAGAAGAAGGTAGGCATATGGTTAAAACATTACCGAAAGATTTTATATTTGGTGGAGCAACTGCTGCATATCAGGCAGAGGGTGCTACACAGACGGATGGAAAAGGTCGTGTTGCATGGGACAAGTATCTAGAAGATAATTACTGGTACACTGCGGAACCGGCTTCTGATTTTTATAATCGTTATCCAGTTGATTTAGAACTAAGTGAACAATTTGGGGTAAACGGCATTCGGATTTCAATTGCGTGGTCTCGTATTTTCCCAACAGGCTTTGGAGAAGTGAATCCAAAGGGAGTAGAGTATTACCATAAATTATTTGCGGAATGCCATAAGCGTCACGTAGAACCATTTGTAACGCTTCACCATTTTGATACACCAGAAACGCTACATTCTAATGGTGACTTTCTGAATCGAGATAACATTGAACACTTCGTCAATTACGCAGCGTTTTGCTTCAAAGAATTCCCTGAAGTTAATTACTGGACAACCTTTAATGAAATCGGTCCAATTGGTGATGGGCAATATCTAGTTGGGAAGTTCCCACCAGGGATTCAGTATGACTTAGCTAAGGTATTCCAATCTCATCATAATATGATGGTTTCACATGCTAAGGCGGTTAAGCTCTACAAGGATGCTGGTTATAGTGGAGAAATTGGTGTTGTACACGCATTGCCAACGAAATATCCTTATGATCCAAGCAACCCTGATGATGTTCGTGCAGCGGAACTAGAAGATATTATTCATAATAAATTTATCCTCGATGCTACATACTTGGGTTACTATTCTGAAAAAACACTTGAAGGTGTTCGACATATTCTGAAAGTAAATGGTGGGGAATTAGACCTTCGTGATGAAGACTTCGCTGCCTTAGATGCCGCAAAAGATTTGAACGACTTCTTGGGCATCAATTACTATATGAGTGATTGGATGAGGGCTCATAACGGTGAGACTGAAATTATCCATAATGGTAAAGGTGAAAAGGGAAGTTCTAAGTATCAAATCAAGGGAGTTGGTCGTAGAGAATCTCCAGTTGATATTCCAAAAACGGACTGGGATTGGATTATCTATCCGCAAGGCCTTTATGATCAAATCATGCGTGTAAAAAATGACTATCCAAACTATAAGAAAATTTACATCACTGAAAATGGTCTAGGCTATAAAGATGAGTTTGTAGATGGTACAGTCTATGACGATGGTCGAATCGACTACGTGAAAAAGCATTTAGAAGTGATTTCAGATGCTATCTCAGATGGTGCCAATGTTAAAGGTTATTTCATCTGGTCCTTGATGGATGTATTTTCTTGGTCAAATGGATACGAGAAACGATATGGTTTGTTCTATGTTGACTTTGAGACCCAAGAACGTTATCCAAAGAAAAGTGCTTATTGGTATAAAAAAGTAGCGGAAACACAGGTTATTGAATAAAACTAATACAAGGATGCCTAGCTCAAGTTAGCATCCTTGTTTTCATATAAGGGAGGCAGTTTTTATGCTCGAATTAAAAAATGAGAACTTAACAGTACAATTTTCTGAATTAGGTGGTCAAATTATTTCTATTAAAGACAAGGATGGTATCGAGTATCTTTGGCAAGGCGATCCGACCTATTGGAGCGGTCAAGCACCAGTTCTATTTCCGATTTGTGGAAGTTTACGAAATGATTGGGCTATCTATGAACCTGCAGAAAGACCGACATTTACAGGCACAATTCCAAGGCATGGACTTGTTAGAAAAATGCTGTTCAAAAATGTAAAAAGTACTGAAAACTCTTTGGAATTTTCTATTTCATCAAATGAGGAAACTGTCAAAAATTATCCATTTGAATTTGAACTTTCCATTAACTACTCACTACTTGGCAATACAATTCGAACTGAATATCGGGTGAAAAACTTTGAGGGACATAGAAAGCTACCTTACTTTATTGGGGGTCACCCAGGTTTTAATTGTCCCTTGTTGGATGGTGAGAGTTATGAAGACTATTATTTAGAATTTGAAAAAGTAGAATCTTGTACAGTACCTAGAAGTTTTCCAGAAACTGGCTTACTTGATCTGCAGGACCGCCGGCCATTCTTGGAAAATCAAAAGACCTTGGACTTGTCCTATAAACTGTTTGAGCATGATGCCATCACATTGGATCAATTAGCATCACGAAAGGTAACCTTGAAATCAAAAAATCATCAGAAGAAACTTTCGATTGCATTTGATGATTTTCCATATTTAGTGATTTGGTCAACTACAAATCAGAGTCCCTTTATCGCATTAGAACCATGGAGCGGACTCTCGACTTCAATGGAAGAATCTGATATTTTTAATGCCAAACGAAATATTAGTTACGTTGCTCCAAAAGAAGTTGATACAAAATATTTTGATATTATTATTGAGTAACCTTTTGAAAATGTTTGTTCGTTACAGAAATTTGGTAAAATAGTTCGAATAATGAAAAAAAACTATTAAAACAGTCCGTTGATGAATTTTATGATAATGATATGCTGTCTGATTTAAAAAATGACAAAAGAGTTTACTCACACAAAAAGAGCACAAGATTTTTAAGGTCTTGTGCTTTTTTTGTGACTTTACAATGATTCTACAATCAGTCTAAAAATTTAAACTAGCTTTATTGTTTATTTGCTATCGTGAGAAGCTCTTTTGATATAGCGATACAAAGTAGGAACTGAAATATGAAGTTGATTGGCAGTTTCAGTGACAGCTCCTTTCATCGTTAAGACCCCTTCCTGTTGGAGGGTCTTAATGACCATAATTTTCTCATCTGCTGACATTCTTTTAGGAAGAGTCCGAGTGTTGAGAATAGTATTCTGAATACGTTCTTTAATAATTTCATCCATGGCATTGGATTCAAATGTCTCTGAATAAGTACTATCCTCTGGGAGAGAAAGATTGTAGCCTTGCAATAGACTCTTAATAGCTAAATTTAACTCAGATACACTATTTGTATCCTTATTAATGCATAGTAGTCCAATTAATTTTTTCTGGTTCTTGATAAAAAATGTGGAGGATACGAAGTTGGCAGACTTTGAGCTGCCGTTATAATTGGAGATGAAATCTTTATTTTCATACTCCTTGTTGGCAATCATCTGTCGGAACATATCTGTCAATGGAGCCCCTACAGTTCGTCCTGAAATAGGATTTTCTATAGCGATTAGTGAGCAGTCAGGTTTTCTTATGTCATGAATAACGATTTCGGTGTTACTTCCAAGTACTTGTTGTAGAAAAGGAAGCAATTGAATATAAATATCTAACAATTCTTCATCAGTCATTTTTTCATTCCTCCTATTAAAATCTTTTTACAATTGATATGATAGCTCAAAACGAGAAAAAAAGAAAGAGGAAAGAGGGGAGATAAAAAAAATATCAAAAAGATAAAAAAATTATTGACATATACGAATAAAGAGTTATAATAAAAGTGAAATAAATAATATCAACAAAATAAAAATATTATCAATAACAAAAAGGAGGCTATCATGAATATAGCAATTAAAACTAACTTGGTTCCGGAGGCCATTGGTCCCTATTCTACTGCCATAGAAACAAAAGGAAATTGTCAAAAAACAGTTTATGTTTCGGGACAATTACCAATTGATGTTGCGACAGGTGAGTTTGCAGGTTCGGATATAAAGGAACAGACAACACAATCGTTAAAAAATTTACGGGGCATCCTTAATGCAGCTGATATGGATTTGAGTGACGTTGTCAAAACAACAGTCTTCTTATCGGATATTACTGAGTTTGCAGCTATGAATGAAGTCTATGGAGAATTCTTTGCGGAGCCCTATCCTGCTAGAAGTGCTTTCCAAGTTGCGGCGCTTCCAAAGAATGCACGTGTTGAAATTGAAGCCATAGCTGTTAAATCAAATTAAATGGAGGAGAACAAAAATGGGCAAATATAATTTTGATGAAGAAATTAGTCGTTATGGATCAAGTTGTATTAAATATGACTATGGTATGCAACGTATGGGACGGACGGATCTTTTACCTATGTGGGTAGCTGATATGGATTTCAAATTACCAGAAGAAATCCTAGATATCTTTAGAAAACGAATTGACCATGGAATCTTCGGCTATTCTGACCCTGATGAAGAATACTGGCAAGCCATGAATCATTGGTTCGGTACACGTCATGGATTTACGATTGATCCTGAAACAGTTACGCTAGGTGCTGGTATTGTTTATGGTTTGGCAACTGCAGTTAAAGCATATTCTGAACCAGGCGAAGCTGTATTGATCCAACAACCAGTTTACTACCCATTCCGTGATGTTATTGAGAAAAATGGCCGCAAATTTGTTAATAGTCAATTGATTTATGATGATGGACATTATAGTATCGACTTTGAAGATTTTGAACAAAAAATCATTGATAATAATGTCAAGGTATTTATTCTCTGTAATCCTCATAATCCTGTTGGACGTGTTTGGACAAAAGAAGAATTAACTCAATTAGCTGATATTTGTCTCAAACACAATGTTGTGATTTTATGTGATGAAATTCACTGTGACTTTGTTTATCCTGGACATAAAACCACCAATTTTATGACCTTAGATAAGAAATACCATGATAGCTTAGTACTCTTCCTATCACCTTCAAAAACCTTTAATGTAGCAGGTTTCCAACCAGCTAATATTGTTATTCCAAACCCAGAATTACGCTCTAAATATCGTGCTTCAAATGATTCTGCCGCTTATTCAAATGCTTCACTCATGGGGATGTTAGCAGTAAAAGCTTGTTATACTCTTGGTGGTGACTGGGTCGATGAAATGGTAGACTATCTCTATGGTAACATGGTCTATATGCGTGACTTTGTGAAGGATAACTTCCCTAAAGCTACATTTGTTGAGCCTGAAGGTACGTACCTAATTTGGGTCGATTTCTCTGGTTATGGTTTTAGTGATGAAGAATTGCAACATATTATGGTTGAAGAAGCAAAATTGTGGTTAGATTCAGGTAAAATTTTTGGTCCTGCAACAGCTCAATTTGAACGTTTTAATATTGCCTGCCCACGTTCCACTGTCGTTAAAGCTATGGAACAATTAAAAGAAGCGATGGATAAACATGAAAAATGGGAGCAGTAAGGAGAATTAATCATGAAAAACATTTGGAATACGTATAAATCATCATTTATTCTGTTAGCCTCCATGGTTATTGGTGGAGCTATTGGTTTATTTTGGGGACCAGATGCAGCTATTCTTCAGCCAGTTGCAGATACTTTCCTTCACTTATTGTATTGTTGTGTTGTTCCCTTAATCTTTTGTTCTCTTTCTGCAGCTATTGCAAGAATGGAAGATTTAACCAAACTGAAAAAGATCCTGGGTGTTTTCTTAGCCGGAACATTTATTTCAGGTATTATTTCTTGTCTTTTTATGCTCATTCCTAGTATGATTTTTGACCCCGCTGCAGGTTCAACTGTTAGTCTGACTGAAACAGTCGAAGATGCTTCCGGTAGTATGAATATTTTGGGAATGTTTACTGTTGGGGATTTTCCGGAACTCTTCTCCCGCTCTAATCTAATGGCTCTTATCGTCTTTACAGTAATCTTTGCTTTTGCTCTTATTCAAGTCGGAGAAAAAGCTCACGGTATCGTCAAAGGCCTAGAAAATATGACCGAGGTTATTGTTAAAATTATTGGTATTGTCATGAAGATTGCTCCACTTGGACTAGGCTGTTATTTTGCTATTTTGCTCGGCACAAATGGTAGTGATGTGATTGCTCCATTATCTAAAGCAATCCTCATGTATATGGTCGTAATTGTTATCTACTTTATCGTTTCGCAAACAGCTTATGCATACATCGGAGCTGGTAAAGAAGGAGTGAAGAGATGGTGGGCAACTGCCGTTAAACCAACATTAACAGCCCTAGGAACTTGTTCCTCTGCAGCTACTTTACCAGTAAATATTGAACAGGCGAAACAAATAGGTATCCCTGATGAAATTACTAACTTAGTCGTGCCACTTGGAGCCAACCTACATAAAGATGGTGCTTGCGTTATTCAAATCCTAAAAATAGCTTTCCTTTGTTCAGTATTCAATATTGAATTTGTGACTCCTCGCAATATTCTAATAGCCATTGCGGTATCTGTCATTGTTTCAGTAGTTATGGGAGGTATCCCTGGTGGTGGTTATGTTGCTGAAATCTTCATTATGTCAGCCTTTGGATTCCCAGCAGTAGCGATTCCAATTATGGTTCTCATCGGCACCATTACTGATGCTCCTGCAACAGCAGTTAATGTTACTGGAGATACAGGTTTAGCTATGGTTGTGACTCGCTTTGTAGAAGGAAAGGATTGGTTAAAGAAATCTTAATTTTTTAAAACTCTACTTTCTGAGTAGTCTCTAGGTGAATTAGTGTCAAGATTACCGAAGAACAATTTTATTTATGTTCCCTATAAAGTAACGTAGCTGAGTGTTACTCATAAGAAAAGAGCACAAGATTTTAAGGTCTTGTGCTCTTTTCGTTAAAGGATAGGAAAAACAAGGTTTTCTTGGGGGTCAGAAGAAACTTTCGATTGCATTTGATGATTTTCCATATTTAGTGATTTGGTCAACTACAAATCAGAGTCCCTTTATCGCATTAGAACCATGGAGCGGACTATCGACTTCAATGGAAGAATCTGATATTTTTAATGCCAAACGAAATATTAGTTACGTTGCTCCAAAAGAAGTTGATAAAAAACATTTTGATATTATTATTGAGAAACCTTTTGAAAATGTTTGTTCGTTACAGAAATTTGGTAAAATAGTTCATATGATGAAAAAACTAAAAAATATTAAGCCACGATGGTTTATTCTTATTTGTATCCTAATTTTTCTTGCTTTAGGTTTTGACAGTCGGCTTCAAGTAACTCATTACAGGCTTGTTAGTCCCAAAATATCTCAACCGATCAGACTTGCTCTAATTACTGATTTACACTCATCAAATTACGGTAAAAATCAGATACAAATCTTGGAAGTATTAGAGAAAGAAGGCCCAGATATCATTTTATTAGGTGGAGATATTTTTGATGATGAACTTTCAGACAGAAAAACACTAGAACTGTTGAGCGGGCTAAGTAAATTTAATCATACTTACTATGTGTCAGGTAATCATGAAATATGGAGTAATCGATATGAACAGATGCTAGAACATCTGCGACAACAGAATGTAGCCATATTATCTGGAAATACTAGTAGAGTTGATATAAGAGGGCAGTCAATCACTATTTCAGGCATTGACGATCCTGAATATTTTCAAAAGTATGATACTAGTTTGAATTTGCTAGACCAACTTGAAGACATAAAAGGGAAGCAAATAAGTACTGACTTTCAAATTTTACTAGCGCACCGCCCAGAACTAGTTGATACTTATCAAAAGTATGGATTTGATTTAGTATTATCAGGTCATGCACATGGAGGACAATGGAGAATACCTTATTTGGTTAATGGTGTATTTGCACCTAATCAAGGATTTTTTCCGAAATATGCAGGTGGTTTATATGAATTTGAAAACTCGCATTTTATTGTAAGCAGGGGTCTGGCCAAAGAATCTACACGAGTACCAAGATTCTTTAATCGCCCAGAAATTATCATTGTAGATCTTGTTAATCCGTAACTTCACTTCTTTCTAATCACTCAAAAAACCCACTGACTTAATTAGCCAGTGGGTTTTATTACTTATCCGAATCAAAAACTTATTTCAAAAAAGGTAGTGAAAAAGGTAGTGATTCGACTGATTTGTACTGCAATGTAATGAAAGTTCATCTTTCAAAAATCGCTTAAAATCAAGGTTTCTACCGCCAATTGACGTGTAGTGAATCCCTATTTCACATCAGTAAAGATTAAGTATTGTCTATTTTAGCTGTTAGAAACGTTTATATATCAACGTTTTTGTAATGTTCCTTAGCAAAAGGTAGAGTGAATGGTAGAGTAGTTATTGCGTTAGTTCAGCAATCTTATCAAGATAAATACCCACAGCTTCTAACATTCGTTGAGGTGCTAATTCAGCGTAAGTATCCATTGTTATCCTAGTTGATTAAAAAAATCTCTGATTTCCTCATCTTTTATAAAATAATATATAATTTTCCCCTCTCTTCTAGTGTCCAAGATGTTTTGATTGGCTAGTTTACGAAGATGGTGGGAGGCAGATGCCATGCTGAGATTTAGTAAACAGGCTATATCGCAGACACAGAGTTCTTCAACAGCAAGGAGATAAAAGATGATATTTATCTGTTTATTATCGGTAAACTTTGATAAAATGCGAAGTGATTTTTGAACTTTTTCCTTTTCAAGGTAGTTCGTTGCGGTTGTAACATTTTGTTGATTAATAACATCCACTTGACAGATACTATCTTTTTTCATAATTTTTTCTCCTAGCCTAACACAGCCCATAGCATGTCAAAGCTGTTGTTTTCAATCAGGATATACATCCCCAATCCTAAATAGACAACGGCAATAAACCATCTGCTATATTTTTCCAAAGTTTCTCCAACAGAAGGGACTTGTGCCAATTTTTGGGCAGAAAAAACCAAGAGATAAATCATGACTAGAAAGGTAAGTAAAACCACTATCAAATTCGCTAAATTTAAGGTAGTAAAATATGGGACAAAGACACCAATATTGTCAGCGCCACAACTTGCAAAAGTAATCATAGCGACTAGAAAAATCAGGTTTTTATTGTCTTTTCGCAAACCATCTTTTGCAATAGCTTCTCCATCAGAATCTCCTAAAAGCAAAACTTTGAGGCCTAGGAAAATTGGAATCAAACCGAGTAAACCTAAAATCTCTTTACTAGGAATATAATTTAAGACAAATGCAAAAAGCAAACTTAGCAATATTAGACTAACAGATCCTAGAAATTGTCCTAAATAGATGTTAATGATGTCTTTTCTGCTTTTTCTTTTGGCAAAAAATAACATTAGGATAATAAGTAAGTCTACGGCTGTCCCAGAATACAGGATTATTGAAGTAACAACATTTTGAATCATAAAACACCTCATTCAAATATATTTTTGAATGTATTTTAACATTAAACATTGTAGATGTCAACTTCAGCTCCACCAAAATATAGATAAGAAGTTAGTGTACCAAATATAAAAAAGCCCTGCCATCCAAATGATAACAGGGTTTAACTTCAATATCCAAATGATATATTCATCTAAAAAAGGTAGAGTAAAAGGTAGAGTTTTTATTGATTTGTAGTGCGATATAATGAGTTTCAAAAAATCAAAAATCGCTTAAAATCAATATTTTGGCGTCTATTGACGTGTACTGAAACCCTTACTTAACCTCAGTAAAAATAACGTGTTTACGCAATTTTGGTGAGTATTTTTTCAATTGAAGACGGTCTGGAGTGTTACGTTTGTTTTTTGAAGTAAGGTACAAACGCTCACCAGATTCTTTGTGTTCAAGTGTAATATTTACGCGCATGGTATCTCCCTTCTATTATTCAGCTGAAGCAGCCTTAGCGATTTTACGTCCTTTGTAGTATCCTTTCAAAGATACACGGTGTGAACGTGAGTAATCTCCAGTAGTTTCATCAAATTTCACAGTTGGAGCTGCTACTTTATAGTGAGTACGACGTTTGTTTTTCTTCGCTTTTGAAGTGCGACGTGCAGGTACTGCCATTTCTTTCTTCCTCCATTAAATGTCAGGGTCAAGCCCTTTTTCAATCTAAAATAGTGCGTATGACTTTCGCCAACTTTAACAGTATAACAAAAGTTTTTTGTAAAGTAAAGTTACTTGACAGATTTTTTGAAAAAAATTTGTTCAATTGTATTTTCCTATTTTTATTTAAGTATTGCACTTAATTTTTCTTCCCCCCAAATTTTTTGACAAACTTCTCAAAAATCATGCAAAAAACTTGACAAAATGCCTGCTATACTAGTATAGCAGGGCTTGACACTTCGGCCAAGCCCTTCCTATTAGCCTAAACAGGAGGAAATAATGAAAAAGAACAAGTATATATATGGCACAATTGCGGCAACTACTGCCATCACCCTTGCAACCGTTGGTGCATCTACCGTATCAGCAGACACACAATACGGTATTGTTTTAAACCGTGTGACTGGTGAGTGGCAAACTGTCAATCGTACCACAGGCGAAATTGTAAAATCTGAACCAAATGGTACATACTCTACATATGACGAAGCAAACGCAGGTTTATCCTCATGGTTAGAAACTCAAGCATCAACTGTTGAAACACCAACAGCGGCAACTACTGCTGTCGAAGCACCTAAAACATCAGCTGATGTTAAACCAGCTCTGGATGCTCAACAAGCTGTTGTTGATGCAACTGCTCAAGATGCAACTAACGCTCAATCTGATGCAGATGCAGCTAACCAAGCTATTACCACTGCTCAAGCAGACGTTGATACTGCAACCAAAGCTGTCAAAGACGCAGAAACTAACGCAGCCAATGCTACACCAGAAAACATTGCAGCAAACCAAGCTGAGCAAAAGGATAACCTTGTTGACCAAGCTGCTAACGCAACTGAGACAGATGAAGTCAATGCTGAAATCACAGCACAAACTCAAGCTGTTGCTGATGCTAAAACAGCTGTTGATACAGCACAAGCAGAAAAAGACGCCGCTGATGCTAACGTAACTGCTAAAGAAGCAGACGTCAAATCAGCACAAGACGCCCTTTCTGGTACTGGTCTTGCTGAAGCTCAAGCAACCCTTGACCAAGCAACAGCTGATGTTGCTACAGCAACTACTGCTCTTGATGCTGCAACTAAGGCTGCTAACGCTGCTAAGAAAACAGATACAGAACGTCAAAGTGCAATTGATGCAGCAACAACTGACGTTGCAGTTAAAACAGATGCGGTAACAACTGCCTCAGCAAAATTGACTGCTGCACAAGATGCTGTTAAACAAACAACTGATGCACTAACTAAGGCTACTGATGCTGTCAAATCAGCACAAGATGCTCTTGCTCTTGTAAATGCTGATACTGTTACAATTGTCAACAAACCTCTTAAACTTACTAGCAAACAAAAAGAAGTCCTTGGAGTATCCGTTGACGAACTAACATTTGCTGAAGCATACGCATTAGACAATAAAAATAGCACGAATGCAACAAAAGGTGCATTACGTGCCGCAGGTTTTGAGGTGGCTCAAGCCTCAAGAACCAATATTAGTTTTGCTGACAAAAACAAAATTGTCAATATTGATGCCTTAACAGATGAACAATTGCAAGAACTGGCACTTTATAATCTACAAGTTGTAAACGCTGTTCGCGAACTATTTGGTGTAAAACCACTCACCCTTAATGAAGGATCACTTAAAGCAGCTAAAAATCAAGCTGACAAATATATCGCTCGTAATAAATCAATTATGAGTGCAGGTCATGTTTCTGGCGGTGATTACTTTGGTGAAAACGTTTCAAATCTTCGAAATACAACAACAATGTATGATTTGAAAAAAGAAATTTATGACGCCGTCAAAGTTATGGCGTTTGCAGATGCACCATCAAACTGGGGTCATCTATTCAATACTTTGATTGGTGCACCTAACCTTGGTGTCGCATTTGCCACATTTGCTGGGCGACCACATATTATCAACGTATTTGGTGTCTACACAGGTACAGAAATCACCAACCCAAATGATACAACAACTCTTCAAGCAACACTTACCAAAGCACAAGCTGAACAAACTGAAGCACAATCTACATCAGACAAAGCTAAGTCTGACTTAACTGAAGCAAGTGATGCTTATGCTAAAGCTCTTGAATTGAAGACTCAAGCAGAGAAAACTCTTGCTGATGCTACTGCAACACCGCTTCAAACACAGGTAGCAGAAAATAACTTGCGTCTTGCTACTATTGCTTTGCAAAATGCTGAAACTCGTAAAGCAGACGCTCAAAAAGCTGTTGACAACTTCTCAGCAAATCTTGCTGAAAAGAAAGCAGCTTTTGATACTGCTAAAGCTGAACTTGCTACAGCACAAGCTACTGCAACTGCAAAAGCTGAAGCTCTTAAAACAGCTCAAGCTAACCTTGCAACACAACAAGCAACACTTGATAGCTTGAACAAAGATAAAAACGCTCTTCTTGCAGAAAAAGACCGCTTGGTTGAAGAAGCTAAAGCACTTGCTACTGAGTTGAAAGGTTATCTTGAAGCACCAGCTATTCTTGCTAACGCTCAAGCAACCCTCACAGAAAAACAAGCGGCTCTAACTGAAGCACAAGCTAAAGCTGAAACAGCAAAAAACAAACTTGAAACTGTTACTGCTAAACTTGCTGAAGAAGAAAGCAAATTGGCTGAACTTCAAGCTGAGTACAACAAACTCAAAGACCTTGAAGACAAAGCAAAAGACAATGTGATTGCAACGCTTCCAGACGGAACAATTGTTGCAGTACCAAAAGATGCACCAACTGCTGCTGAAAAACCAGCTGTTGATGTAGATGCAGTCAAACAAGCTCTTGATAAAGGTCAAGATGTAACAGTTGTTGACGGGGAAGTTGTGGTGACGAACCCACAAGCAGGTGTCACCGTGACACAAACAGCTACTGGAGAAAAAGTGACATATTCACGTGTAGAACGTGCTAAGACCTTGCCAAACACAGGGGAGCAAACAAGTCTGTTGACACTCGCAGGTGTGACAGTATTATCTAGTCTTGGTCTTGCAAGTGCAAGAAGACGCAAACAAGGATAGGTAGTCAATATAAAAAATCTTCTTACTAAAGATAGTAGGAAGATTTTTTGGATTGCTAAAATTATTGAAAAGCTTGTTCTATTCCGACAGTTTTGGGGAATTTTTAATGATTTCTTTTACCGTTAATTGGAATGGTGATGTTTATTGAGAAGAGTTAAAACAGAAAAAAATCTAGGACTTTGCTAAAATAGTCAAAAAAGAAAGAAAATACTTGACAGCATATATATATATAATGATTATAGGACGAGTTCCAATTATTCAATATAAAGGAGAGCTGTATGAAAACAGTTGGAAAGTTTTTTGCGAAAAAGTTGGCTAGCCTCTTAGTCTTGCTGCTGGTTTTAGGTATAGGTATTTTCTGGTTTAGAAATAGCATCCTAGCATGGTTCCAGGGAACCCATAAGGTTCAATATGAATTTGTCATTAAGAAGTTTGAAGCGGAAAGCAAGCTGGTTGTAGCAGGTGCTGAGGTGGATACGACTGCCAACCAGACCTTTGAAAACAATAAATTAAAGGAATGGCCAGACTGGACAGAGCCTATTACCAAGCTCTTTGTTGGGCGGGAAATGTCTGTAGATATTCCTGTGCAGACGGAGTTCAAGCTGGTCTTGGAGGGCATTGGTCAGTCTGATGTTCAGATTCAAAACAATACCTTAACCTTCAAGAAACCTGTGCTTGTTGAAGTTGATTCTCAGCAACATGGAGAAATCAAAATCAGCAATAATAGCAATGGTCTGCTAGACAAGGCTGTCGATGTCTTCACTTCTGGACAAAAGGCTCAGGAATTTCTAAATGACAAATCCCAAGAAGCCATTTACAAGACAAGCGAGGAAGTATCGAATGACACAGGACGCCAAGAAAAAGTAGCGGCCTTTGCAGAAACAGCCTTAGAAAACCTCCTCAATCTCAACTCCGAAGAAAAACTTGAGGTTGAAATCGAAGTTGCAGACTTGAATTTCCAGATTGTGGATAAGAAATAGTTTTTTTAAACAAGGTCGTGTCAGTAGGCACGGCCTTTTGTCTGCTCTGCCATTTCCAAAAAAGTCCAAAATATGATAAAATAAAGGGTAAGATTTAGAGAAATGAGAAAAACTATGAAACTACAAAAACCTAAAGGAACACAGGATTTACTACCGCAGGATACGGCCAAATGGCAGTACGTGGAAAACTTTACTCGTAGCATTTTCAAACAGTACAATTACGCTGAGATTCGCACACCGATTTTCGAGCATTACGAGGTGATCAGCCGTTCGGTTGGCGATACGACGGACATTGTGACCAAGGAGATGTACGATTTCTATGACAAGGGGGACCGCCATATCACTCTTCGTCCTGAAGGGACAGCGCCCGTTGTCCGTTCTTATGTAGAAAATAAGCTCTTTGCCCCAGAAGTACAAAAACCTGCTAAGTTCTATTACATGGGCCCAATGTTCCGCTATGAGCGTCCGCAGGCTGGTCGTCTGCGCCAGTTCCACCAGATTGGTGTGGAGTGTTTTGGTTCCAATAACCCAGCGACAGACGTAGAAACCATTGCTATGGCCTATCACTTCTTTGAAGAGTTGGGAATCAAGGACATTCGCCTCCACCTCAACAGTCTGGGAAATCCCGAGAGCCGTGCCACCTATCGTCAGGCCCTGATTGACTACCTGACACCGCTCAAGGACCAGCTGTCCAAGGATAGCCAGCGCCGTCTAGAAGAAAATCCCTTGCGTGTTTTGGATTCCAAGGAAAAAGAAGACAAGATTGCTGTGGAAAACGCACCGTCTATCTTGGACTATCTAGATGAAGAAAGTACAGCTCATTTTGAAGCGGTCAAGTCTATGTTGGACAGCCTAGGTATTGCTTACACCATTGACACCAACATGGTGCGTGGTTTGGACTACTACAACCATACTATTTTCGAGTTTATGACAGAGGTAGGTGGCAACGACCTGACCATCTGTGCCGGTGGCCGTTATGACGGTTTGGTGACCTACTTTGGCGGACCAGAAACGCCAGCCTTTGGCTTTGGTATGGGAATTGAACGCCTTATCCTCGTCCTTGAAAAGCAAGGCATTGAGCTCCCTCTCGACACCCAGTTAGATGTTTATATCGCTGTTTTGGGTCAGGAGGCAAATAGCGGAGCGCTTGAGTTGGTTCAAGCCATCCGCAAGCAAGGGTTCCGTGCAGAACGAGACTACCTTGACCGCAAGCTCAAGGCCCAGTTTAAGTCGGCAGATGTCTTTGGAGCCAAGGCCATCATTACCCTGGGTGGTAGTGAAATTGAATCTGGACAGGTGGTGGTTAAAAATAACCAGACAAGAAGTCAAGTTGAAACAAGCTTGGAAATCTTAAAAACAGATTTCGCAAGCATTTTAGAAGAATTGGAGAAGCAGTAGTCTAAGCTGCTTCTTTTTATTTTAGAAAGCAAAAAAGAAGCGATTGGATAATCACTTCTTGAAAATAGTGGAGAACGCATTAGTGTGAGTGGCAGAAGTCTAAGACCATGCGGCCTTGAATAGTTCCCGCTGCCATTTCATCAAAGACTGCTTCGGCATCTTCGACAGGACGTTTTTGAACGACTGGAACAACTAGTCCCATAGCACCGAAGTGGAAGGCCTCTTCTAAATCTTTACGAGTACCAACTAGTGAGCCGACCACTTTGATACCGTCTAGCACAGTCTTCACGATACTGAGGTCCATGTATTCAGATGGAAGTCCGACAGCCACCACATAGCCACCTGCACGAACGCTGTCAATAGCCTGGTTGAAGGCAACCTTAGAAACAGCCGTTACGACAGTTGAGTGAGCACCGCCACCAGTAATTTCTTTAATATATCCAGGAACATCTTCTACTTCAAGTCCGTTGATCGTCACATCTGCACCAACTTCTTTGGCGAGTTCCAATTTATCATTATTAATGTCTACAGCGATAACATGAGCGTTGAAGACTTTTTTAGCGTATTGTACAGCAAGGTTTCCGAGTCCGCCAGCACCATAGATAGCGATCCATTGACCTGGTTCCAAGTGAGCTTCTTTAATCGCTTTGTAGCAAGTAACGCCAGCACAAGTGATAGAACTTGCTTGAGCTGGATCAAGAACTTCTGGAACTTTTACTGCATAGTCTGCTGTTACAATACATTGCTCAGCCATACCACCGTCAACAGAGTAGCCTGCATTTTTTACGGTACGGCAGAGAGTTTCGCGACCGGTTGTACAATATTCACACATACCACAGCCTTGGAAGAACCAAGCAACGCTGACACGGTCGCCGACCTTCAAGCTGGTCACATCAGGAGCGATTTCTGTAACAATACCGATTCCTTCGTGACCAAGAACGCGACCAGGAACCTTACCAAAATCACCATTGGCAACGTGGAGGTCAGTGTGACAAACACCACAGTACTCAATTTGGACCAAAGCTTCGCCAGCTTCAAGTGGACGAAGTTCTTTTTCAACAACGACAACACCAGTAGATTCTGGATTAACAACAACTGCTTTCATGGCAGACCTCCTATTTATTGCAGCACATTTTTTGAATGTGTTAATATAGATATTTTCTTGTTAATAATATCACAATGTGAACAAAAATGCAAGAGTAGAGAAGGAGGAACAAATGAATATAAAATTGAAAATTATCACGTAATTACTACAAAATTTTCAAAAAAATCTATTTACATGGAAGCGTTTTCTTGATAAACTAGTATCGTAAATGTTAGAGAAAGAATAAATGATAAAGATTTGTCTTACTTTATGTATTTTTCGACCAAACAAAGCAGAAACAAATCTGAATGTTTTCTGAAAACAGGAAAAAGTAAGCGCTTTCTAAAGCAAAACAGAAAAAATGTGAAAAAATTAACAATTTCTCTTTACAAATAAAATAAAAAATAGTAGAATAACATTGTGAAAAAGTTAACAAATAGTTAGCGAGTATATTTGGAGGAACACAATGGCTGATAAAAAAGTAGTATCACCAGAAGAAAAGTTGGTAGAAGCGCGCAAGCACGTCGATGAGCTTGTTCAAAAAGGTTTGGTTGCTCTTGATGAGTTCCGTAAACTTGGTCAAGAAGAAGTAGACTATATTGTAGCTAAGGCTTCGGTAGCTGCTCTTGACAAGCACGGTGAATTGGCAATGCACGCTTTTGAAGAAACCAAACGTGGTGTATTCGAAGACAAGGCTACTAAGAACTTGTTTGCTTGTGAGCACGTTGTCAATAACATGCGCCACACAAAAACTGTTGGTGTTATCGAAGAAGATGAAGTGACAGGTTTGACTTTGATTGCTGAGCCGGTCGGTGTTGTTTGTGGTATCACACCAACAACAAACCCAACTTCTACAGCAATCTTTAAATCATTGATTGCACTTAAAACACGTAATCCAATCGTCTTTGCCTTCCACCCATCTGCGCAAGAATCTTCTGCTCATGCAGCTCGTGTTGTCTATGAAGCAGCTGTGGCAGCTGGTGCTCCTGAAAACTGTATCCAGTGGATTACAAAACCATCTATGGAAGCAACATCTGAGTTGATGAAACATGATGGTATTGCAACAATCCTTGCAACTGGTGGTAACGCAATGGTGCGTGCAGCTTACTCTTGTGGTAAACCTGCCCTTGGTGTAGGTGCAGGTAACGTTCCAGCATACATTGAAAAATCAGCAAACATCCGTCAGGCAGCACATGACATCGTTATGTCTAAGTCATTTGACAACGGTATGGTCTGTGCGTCAGAGCAAGCAGTGATCATTGATAAGGAAGTGTATGACGAGTTTGTAGCTGAATTCAAATCGTACAAAACTTACTTTGTTAATAAGAAAGAAAAAGCACTTCTTGAAGAGTACTGCTTCGGTGTGAAAGCTAACAGCAAAAACTGTGCAGAAGGCAAATTGAATGCGGACATCGTAGGTCGTCCAGCTGCATGGATCGCTGAGCAGGCCGGCTTCTCAGTACCAGAAGGTACAAACATCTTGGCAGCTGAGGTTGCTGAAATCGGTGAGAAAGAACCATTGACTCGTGAGAAATTGTCACCTGTTATTGCCGTCTTGAAAGTTGATGGTCGTGCAGAAGGTCTTGAAGCAGCTCGCCAAATGGTTGAATTCCACGGTCTCGGTCACTCTGCAGCTATTCATACGGAAGACGCAGAATTGGCGAAAGAGTTTGGTACAATCGTACGTGCTATCCGTGTTATTTGGAACTCTCCATCTACTTTCGGTGGTATCGGTGATGTTTACAACGCATTCTTGCCATCATTGACACTTGGTTGTGGTTCTTACGGACGCAACTCAATCAGTGATAACGTAAGTGCTATGAACTTGCTCAACATCAAGAAAGTAGGAAGACGTAGAAATAATATGCAATGGTTTAAAGTTCCTTCTAAAACATACTTCGAACGTGATTCTATCCAATATCTCCAAAAATGCCGTGACGTTGAACGTGTCATGATCGTTACAGACCGTGCCATGGTAGAACTTGGATTCCTAGATCGTATCATCGAACAATTGGACCTTCGTCGTAATAAAGTTGTTTACCAAATCTTCTCAGACGTTGAGCCAGATCCAGACATCACAACGGTCTATAAAGGTACAGAATTGATGCGTACCTTCAAACCAGATACAATCATCGCACTCGGTGGTGGTTCACCAATGGATGCTGCCAAAGTTATGTGGCTCTTCTACGAACAACCAACAGTTGATTTCCATGACCTAGTTCAAAAATTCATGGATATCCGTAAACGTGCCTTCAAGTTCCCAGAACTTGGTAAGAAATCTAAGTTTATCGCGATTCCAACTACATCAGGTACAGGTTCAGAAGTAACACCGTTCGCCGTAATCTCTGATAAAGCAAACAACCGTAAATACCCAATCGCTGACTACTCATTGACACCAACTGTGGCAATCGTTGACCCAGCACTCGTATTGACAGTACCTGCACACGTTACTGCCGATACTGGTATGGACGTATTGACTCACGCTACAGAAGCATACGTTTCAACAGTAGCTAACGACTTTACAGATGGTTTAGCACTTCAAGCTATCAAACTAGTATTTGAAAACCTTGAAAGCTCAGTGAAGAATGCTGACTTTGTATCACGTGAAAAAATGCACAACGCATCCACTATGGCAGGTATGGCCTTCGCCAACGCATTCCTAGGTATTTCTCACTCAATGGCTCATAAGATTGGTGGACGTTTCCATACCGTTCACGGTCGTACAAACGCTATCTTGCTTCCGTACGTTATCCGCTACAACGGTACTCGTCCAGCCAAGACAGCTACATGGCCTAAGTACAACTACTATAAAGCAGATGAAAAATACCAAGACATCGCTCGTCTTCTAGGCTTGCCATGCTCAACACCAGAAGAAGCTGTTGCAGCATACGCACAAGCAGTTTACGACCTCGGTGAACGCATCGGTATCCAAATGAACTTGAAAGCACAAGGTATCGACGAGAAAGAACTCAAAGAACACTCTCGTGAATTGGCTCTTCTTGCCTACGAAGATCAATGTACCCCAGCTAACCCACGTCTAGCAATGGTTGACCACATGCAAGAAATCATCGAAGATGCCTACTATGGTTACAAAGAACGTCCAGGTCGCATCAAGTAAGGATTTTCGTCACGATGCATCGTTAAAGCTCCTTGCCTAACTTCAGTTATGCCTGCGTCGCTTTGCCTTGTCTCGTTTAGAAAATCATCTCTTGATGATTTTTGGAAAAACTGATTTCAAATGAACATGCAAGTGTTTGTTAACAAATCATTTCTTAATAATCCTTGTATAAACAATTGGACTAGCCTCCAAAACTTTCTCAAACACCAGTTTACATGTAGTAGGCTGGTGTTTTGATATTTCGTAAGAGAAGGTAAGAGCCAAAACCGGTCTAGCGTTCGGTTTTTTGTTTTATCTTGCCAATTTTCTGTCAATTTAGGTGGGTTTTATGGTAGAATAGAAAAAATAGATTTTTTATGAGGGATACCATGACATTAGTATATCAATCAACACGCGATGCTAAAAATACTGTATCGGCTAGTCAGGCGATTTTGCAGGGCTTGGCGACAGATGGTGGTTTGTTTACACCGATTTCCATTCCAACAGTTGACTTGGACTTTTCTGTTCTCAAAGACGCTTCTTATCAAGAAGTTGCTAAACTGATTTTGTCAGCTTTCTTGGATGATTTTACGGCAGATGAACTCGACTACTGTATCAACAATGCCTATGACAGCAAGTTTGACACGCCAGTTATTGCCCCGATTGTAAAGCTCAATGGTCAGTACAACTTGGAGCTTTTCCGTGGCTCAACCATTGCCTTTAAGGATATGGCTCTGTCCATCCTGCCTTACTTGATGACGACTGCGGCGAAAAAGCATGGTTTGGAAAATGAGATTGTCATCTTGACAGCGACTTCAGGCGATACAGGCAAGGCAGCTATGGCTGGCTTTGCGGATGTCCCTGGCACGCAAATCATCGTCTTTTACCCACGAGACGGTGTGTCTAAGGTTCAGGAGTTGCAGATGACCACGCAGACAGGGGCTAATACGCACGTGGTGGCTATTGACGGTAACTTCGACGATGCCCAGACAAATGTCAAACACATGTTCAACGATGAGGCCCTCCGTGCCAAGTTGGCGACTAAGAAACTCCAGTTTTCATCAGCCAACTCCATGAACATCGGCCGCTTGGTGCCACAGATTGTGTACTATGTCTATGCCTACGCTCAGCTGGTCAAAGCTGGCGAGATTGCGGCGGGCGACAAGGTCAACTTCACCGTTCCAACAGGTAACTTTGGAAACATCTTGGCGGCTTATTACGCCAAACAAATCGGTCTGCCAGTTGGCAAGCTCATCTGTGCGTCCAACGACAACAATGTCTTGACTGACTTCTTCTCGACAGGCGTTTATGACAAGAACCGTACCTTCCGCGTGACCACCAGTCCGTCCATGGACATCTTGGTGTCCTCTAACTTGGAGCGCTTGATTTTCCATCTCTTTGGCAATGACGCTGGCAAAACAGCCGATCTCATGGAAGCTTTGAACACAGCTGGTCAGTACGACATTCAAGGGGCTGACGCGGATATCCTCTCTCTCTTTGCTGCCGCCTTTGCGACGGAAGAAGAAACCGCTGCGGAAATCAAGCGTGTCTATGACGAGTCAAACTACATTGAAGATCCACATACGGCTGTTGCCTCAGCTGTCTATAAACAGTATGTGGAGCAAACAGGGGACCAGACTCCTACAGTGATTGCTTCTACAGCAAGTCCTTACAAGTTCCCAGTAGTTGCGGTTGAAGCAGTGACAGGCCAGTCAGGTTTGTCTGACTTTGAAGCCCTGGCAAAATTGTATGAGATTTCAGGTGTAGCCCTGCCACCAGCTGTGAACGGATTGGAAACTGCACCTGTCCGCCACACTACCGTCGTTGCAGCTGCAGATATGCAGGCTGAGGTAGAGCGCTATTTGGGTGTTTAATCTATAAATGATTACTAACAAACTGTTCAGCTGAACAGTTTGTTTTCTTTTTGTTATTTAAATTAAAATTTACAGATAATTCAAAGAATGATATACTATATAGGAATACTTGTAGATGAGGTGGCCTATGGCACAAGAGCAGGAGAAAATCTCCAGAGAAAAGAAAAAAGCCCTCTTGAAGCGGCTCAAAGAACGCATCAAACCCAAGATGAAGCTGGTTTATTTGGCAGCCTTTCTATCATGGGTGCAATTTTTGATGCGGATTATTTCCTTCTATCTGATTGCTAAGGGTTTTGTGAGCTACTATGAGGGTGGTCAGGTTGATCTGGGACGCTTCGTCCTCATCTTGTTGGGGCTCAATGCCTTTGGCTATGGTGTAGCCTTGATTGCCAAGCGTTTGCAGGGTTTGGGCTCCCAGTTTGCTCGGGATTCGCTCAAGCAGTCTTTCTTTGAGGCCCTCTTGGCCAAGGACGGTCAGTTTGATTCACAGGCGACAGCGGCGGATGTCTTTAACATCGCTTCACAGGGGATTGATAGCCTGGATACCTACTATTCTTACTACATGGCTTCTTCCTTGCGGACCCAGTTCAACTGTGCGACCGTTCTCTTGCTGGTCTTTCTGATTTTCCCGCTGGGTGCGGTCATTTTCATCTTGGCCTTGCCTCTGATTCCCATTTCCATTATAGCTATGCAGAAGCGGTCCAAGCGGATTATGAATCGCTACTGGGGCTCCTACATGGATGTGGGCAATCTTTTCCTGGATGACCTCAAGGGGCTCAACACCCTTTATTCCTATCAGGCGGACGCGACTTATGAGAAGACCTTCAATGAGCAGGCTGAGGACTTCCGCGATGCGACCATGGAGTTGCTCAGTTTTCAGCTGCAGGCGGTGGGCTACATGGATGCGGTCATGTATCTGGGGATTGGACTGTCTGGTTTTGTGGCGGTCAATAGCCTAGCGGCAGGCAATTTGTCCCTCTTTAGTATGCTCTTCTTTGTCCTCATTGCGACGGAGTTTTTTGCACCCATACGGGAGCAGGGCTACGGTATGCACTTGGTGATGATGAATACCAAGATGGCGGATCGTATCTTTGGTTTCTTGGACAGTATGACAGCGGAGCGGGAAATCGATTCTGTCCATGTGCCTGCTTTTGAAAGTCTAAAACTAGAAGATCTGGCCTTTGCCTACGGAGAAAAGCCGGTCCTAGAAGATATTTCCATGACCATGACGGCTGGTAAGGTCTATGCCTTGGCGGGCGAGTCAGGGCAGGGGAAAACGACCTTGGCCCAGCTGCTCTTGGGACGCTTGCGGGCGGATAAGGGAGCTATTTACTTGGGGCAGCAGGAGATTTCGACTGTCAGTCAGTTGTCTCTGAATGAGCAGGTCCTCTATGTGTCGGGCCAGTCAACCTTGCTTAACCAGTCAATCTATGAAAATTTACGCATGGCTTGTGACTGGTCCAAGGAGGAGGTCTTGGCTTGGGCAGATCAGCATGGGGTCTTGCAGTTTGTCAAGGATTTGCCAGACGGGTTGGACACGATTGTGGGTGATGATGGTGCTTTCTTGTCGCCTGGTCAACGCCAGCAGGTTATCTGTGCCCGTGCGGTCTTGGCCAAACGCTCCCTTTATATCTTTGACGAGGTGACGTCCAGTGTCGATCAGGACAATGAAGGCTTGATTTACGATCTGATTAACTTGGTGGCCAAGGATGCGATTGTTATTATTATTACCCATAAGATGAAACAGGTTGAGCAGGCAGATGACATCCTCTTCCTGTCTGCTGAAGGAGCTGTGACAGGCAATCATGCTACGCTTTATCAGACTAGCTCGGTCTATCGTCAGCTGGTCGATCAACAAAGAGAATTGGAGGAAGCCGTTTATGGATAAGAAAGAAATGCCAACAAGTGTGCTGATTCCGAGACTCTTGCAGTCCATGAAGCACCTCTTGCCACGGATTGCGGTGGCGGTTTGCTTTGCGGTCTTGGGACAGGTGGTGACCATTGCTATTCCAGTTATGCTGGTCTATCTGGCTTTTGATGCACTTGCTGGCAATCCTGCTCCGCTATGGACCTTGGGAGCCCTCATTCTCCTAGCTCTTTTACGTGGTGCCTTCCGCTATGATGAGCATTACTTTGGTCACTATGTGGCCTTTCATACGCTGGCGGCCTATCGTCGTTTGATTTTTGCAAAACTGCGGGTCTTGGCTCCTGGGAAATTGGACCGGCAGGACAGCGGTAGCCTGCTTAAGATGATTGGGGAGGACATTGAGGCCTTGGAAGTTTTCTTTGCCCATACCATTGCTCCTATTTGTACAGGGATTCTAGTGGCTCTTGGTTTGACGGTCTATTTTGGTTTATCTAGCTGGGGTTTGGCTTTGCTGGCTCTGGTGACCTATGCCCTTTTGGCAATTGCTATTCCAAATCGGTTTGCCAAGCAGCTGCAGTCCTTGCTCAAGGAGCAAAATACCAGTCGTAAGGGCTATGTGTCCTACTTTACTGAAAGTCTCAAGAGCATGAAGGATCTCATGCAGTTCCAGCAGACAGATGCTCGCTTTGCCAATCTGACGCAGAAAAGCCAAGAGGTCAATGGTCAGGAGCGAAAGGTCGCTCAAACTAACTTTATGCAGTATGCCGTTTCTTTCCTAGTGGTTGGTTTGTCTATCATGGGCTTTGCCTGGCTGACCTTCGACTTGGTGGGCAGTCAGAGTTTGGACTTGGCAACTGGAGTAGCCCTGCTAGTTTCTTTCACTAGCTCCTTTGCTCCCTTCTTGGAGCTCAGCCGTCTGCCGCTTGGTTTCAAGCGGGCTATGAATGCTGGTCGCAATATCTATGCTCTTTTGGATGAAAAAGAAGCAGAGCGAACAGGTGAGCTGGTTGAGGTCAGCGTGGCGGACATTGCTATCGAACAACTGGACTTCGACTACGATGACCGAGAAACAGGGCTCTATCGGAACCTGTCTGTTCAGTTTGAACAGGGTGGTATTATTGGTTTAGTCGGTGAGTTCGGTGCAGGTAAATCCACTTTAATGAAATTGCTCATGCGGTGGTATGATTGGCAGCAAGGTCAAATCCGCCTGTCTGGCTTGGATAGTCGGCAGGTAGATAAGGCACATTTGCAGGGGGCCTTTGCCTATGTACCACAGGTGCCGCAAATCTTCCGCCAGACCATTCGGGAAAATCTCCTCTTGGGTCGGACAGATGTGTCGGATGAAACCATCATGGACTTGGCAGAAAAATGCCACATGAAAGAACGGATTTTGGTAGCACCGCAGGGCTTGGATACGCTAGTAGAGGCTAGTGACTTTTCAGCAGGAGAGGGACAACGCTTGGAACTCATGCGGGCCTTGCTCAAAAACGCAGACTGCTATATCTTTGATGAGCCAACTAGTAACCTAGATTCGCTCAATGAAGCCCGCTTTATCCAACTGGTTAAGGAACATTGTCAGGGCATGGTCTTCTTGATTTCTCATAGAAGCTCGACCATGGCCTGTGCGGATACCATTTTCCGCTTGGAAGACGGGCAATTAGTAAAGGAAAAGTAAATGAAGAAATTACAAGTAAAAGATCTGATGGTAACAGGGGCTTTTGCTGCCCTCTACTTTGTTTGTGTGGGTCTAGGAACCTTGTTGAGCTTGGTTTTTGATCGTTCGGGTAACATGATGTATGCACCTGCTGGAGCAGCCCTTTTGGCAGGACCTGTTTATATGTTATTGGTAGCCAAGGTTGGTAAATTTGGTTCAATTAGTCTGGTTGGTGCGGTCATGGCCTGTTTCTTTTTCCTGTCAGGCTATATGACAGCGGCCTTTCTCCCAAGTTTGACCTTTGGTTTTTTGGCAGAAATGGTAGCGAAGTCAGGTCACTATAAACAAAAATGGACCAATCTTCTTAGCTATGTCATTTTCTCTTTTGGAAACTTAGGACCTATTATTCTTATGTGGTTCATGCGAGATGCCTATGAAGCTAGTCTATTGGCACGTGGAAAATCAGCAGAATACATCGCTCGTGTCATGCTTGATTTCACTCCAGAGAATGTGCTATGGTTGTCAACGACCATTATCTTAACAGCTCTTATCAGTGGTTTGTTTGGTCAATATATGCTTCAGCGCTATTTTAAACAATCAGGTTATCTTTCATGAAATTAGATGCTCGTACAAAAATTATTCTCGTCATCTTCACTAGTTTTACCTATGGGATGAGGCTTACAATATTAGAAAATGCAGTGCTGGTCTTAGGCCTTAGCCTGCTTTTCTGGTTTTCTGGAAAGCGGAAAATGGCTATAATGAGTCCGATAGCCTATTCTATTTTTTGTCTGTTGTCCTATATTACATTTTTACCAGTATGGCTGACGCATTTGTTGCTTGTATTGACCTATACATGGCCTCCGCTTTTGGCAGGGCATCTATTACTGATGACGACAAGTGGTTACGAACTCATTCATGGCTTGCGGAAATGGCACCTACCAGAGGTATTTCTTTTGACGTTGGGAGTAATGTTTCGTTTCCTACCTGCCATTAAACAGGATTCTCGTACGATTTGTGCCTCTTTGAAGGTTAGAGGAATTTTTTTACGGAAGAGAGATGTGGTTTGTAAGCCACTCCAGTACATGGAGTTTTTCTTGGTTCCCTTGATGATGTCTCTCTTGCGAACAGCTCAGGAATTGACAGTAGCCAGTCTGACAAAAGGTTTGGCTGTATCTACGAAATCACCTGCCTATATTCGGTCGTCTTGGACCGTGCTAGATTGGAGTCTTTGTTTATGTTGTCTCGGTTTTCTGATTCTCGTCCGGCTGTGACGGTGAAAAATGTAGCATTAACTTATTCAGGGGCAGATAAACCAGCCTTGCAGATAGAGGATCTGACCATTCCAGAAGGCCAGTGTGTTGTTTTATGTGGGGAGAGTGGCTCTGGGAAGTCTAGTTTTCTCAAGGTGTTAAATGGTTTGACGCCAGAATATTATCCTGCTCAGCTTTCGGGAAAAATTTTCTTAGGGGACTTGGATTTACAAAAATCTAGTCTGGAAGAAATATCTCGGCACATTGCTTCAGTCTTTCAGCATCCGTCTACTCAATTTTTTCATAGTCAGGTCTTGCAGGAATTGGTTTTCCCTTGTGAAAATCAGGGTTTGTCAAGAGAAGAAATCGAGAATCGCCTGGCTTGGGTTATGGAATTATTTGGTTTGGCTTCTCTTAGCCAGCGAACGATTTCCAGTCTATCAGGTGGTCAGCAACAACGTCTAGCCTTGGCCGTTGCAGCCATGCAAGGGACAGATGTCTTGGTTTTAGATGAGCCGACTGCCAACCTAGATCAGGAAGGGATTGCGATTGTAGAGGACATCTTGAAAACTTTAAAAAGCCAAGGCAAGACCATTATTATTGCCGAGCATAGACTGTCTTATCTCAGTCAATTGGCAGATCGCTATTTATATTTTCAAGATGGGCAAGTGGTGACGGATTATCTAGCAGATGAGTTTTTAAGTCGGACAGAAGAATGTCGTCAGGATATGGGACTGCGTTGTTATGACTCGGAGCCTTATGGGCGGGCAATAGCAGAGCTGGCAGACCAGTTTGTTAATGATAAAGAGGGTTTACTTGTTGAAAATTTATCGGTAAGTCAGAAAGAGAATACTCTCTACGAGATTGAAAAACTCTGCTTGGCACCAGGACAGGTGGTGGGTTTGGTTGGAGCGAATGGTTCTGGAAAAACAAGCCTTGCTCGTTATATGGTCGGTTTAGCGGAAGATAAGAAGAGTAGGATTTCTTGGCAAGGTCAAACCTTATCTAGTCGCCAGAGATTGGAAAAAACAGCCTTTGTTATGCAGGATGTTCGACTCCAACTATTTGCGGAAAGTGTTGAGCGAGAACTTACTCTTGGAAGGAAAAATAGAACTGTCGATGAACATTTGGTAGCTCGTTTTGGCCTATCGGATTTGTTGGAGAGACATCCGGTCAGTTTATCGGGTGGTGAACAACAGCGTGTGATGATAGTAGCTAGCTTACTGGCAGATAAGGAAATTTTCATTTTTGATGAACCGACGAGTGGCTTGGATTTGAGACGAATGCAGCAAGTTGCTTCCGCTTTAGTAGACTTAAAAATGAAGAATAAGTTGGTTTTGTTAATTTCTCACGATGAAGAGCTATTGAATCTGGTTTGTGATAAAATAGTAGATATTAAACAGTTGAAATAGAGATTATGAACAAACAAACCTATAAAGAAATTTTAACCATTGCCTTTCCAGCCATGGGGGAAAACCTTCTCCAGATGTTAATGGGGGTAGTAGACTCTTATCTAGTAGCCAGTATTGGTATCGTAGCTTTGTCTGGAGTTTCCCTTGCTAATAATATTTTAGCCGTCTATCAGGCGGTTTTTATTGCCCTAGCAGCAGCGGTGTCTTCTCGTTTGGCTCAGGATTTGGGTGAAGGGGGTTCAGAAGGCATTGGAGGAACTGCTAGTGAAAGTGTCAAGTTTACAGTTTTTATCGGTCTCCTTTTAGGAATTTTTTCAGTTCTGGCAGGTCCAATAGTACTTACTAGCTTGGGGGCAGAGTCAGAAGTGGTACAGGCTGGAGGTCTTTATTTGATATTGGTTGGTGGGGGAGCACCTTTTTTGGGACTCATGACAAGTTTGAGTGCAATCTTACGAACCTTGGGGGAACCACGTTTTCCTATGTATATCAGCCTGCTCTCAAATGTTCTAAATGCACTATTTTCAGCATTTGCAGTCTTTGTGCTTCATGCAGGTGTAGCTGGAGTTGCGATTGGCACGGTATTATCGCGGTTGATTGGTTGTAGCCTGCTTTGGTCTCGCTTACCAATTTCTTTAAAACCATGGACCTGGTCCTTTGATAAAGAACTGCTTAGACTTGCCCTGCCAGCAACTGGTGAACGGTTGATGATGCGGGTGGGAGATGTGGTAGTCGTGGCTTTGATTACCAGTTTAGGAACAGCGACGGTAGCTGGAAATGCGATTGGAGAAACCCTGACGCAGTTTAACTATATGCCGGCTTTAGGGATTGCTACCGCTACAATTATCCTTACAGCGAAACACAGACAGGATAAGGCTATGGTTCGACATATTTTTCGAACAAGCTTTGGTCTTTCTTTGCTGTTTATGTTTTTGGTGGCTGGTGTGACTTATTTTGCGGGGCCTTTCCTAATCAGTCTTTATACTAAGGATATTCAAGCGGTACAAGCTAGTCAAACAGTATTATTTTATGCCATGTTGGGAGTTCCCTTTACAGCTGGCACTCTTATTATGACAGCTCTTTGGCAAGGTTTGGGAAATGCTAGATTACCCTTTTATGCCACAACTATCGGTATGTGGCTAGTACGGATTGGCATAGCTTATTTACTTGTAACATTTTTTAAAATCGGTTTGTCAGCCATTTGGATTGCAACGATTTTAGATAATGCTTTCCGATCAGGGGTGCTATTTTTTCAGTATAGGTATTCAAAACAAGAATCAATTTAAGATAAGGCTAAGAAAATTTTCAGTTTCGTTTAAGCTTGTAGCTATATACTATATTCAAGCTAGAAATAGCGAATTTCTTTTTCATATAATCTCCAGAGAACAGTCGACCGCGGTCGGCTGTTTTCGTGTTTGGGTGCAATTAGTAATTTCATAGTCAAGAAAATATTTTCAGAAAAACTTTTTGATTTTCAGTTTCGTTTAAGTTTGTAGCTATATACTATATTCAAGCTAGAAATAGCGAATTTCTTTTTCATATAATCTCCAGAGAACAGTCGGCCGCGGCCGGCTGTTTTCGTGTTTCGGTGTGCTTTGAAAGTAATATTCGTTCATCTTTTCACCTAAAGGTGTCCCTATCTACGTTAACAGTCTTTTTCAACTAAAATCTTTTTAAGGCTTTTTTATATCTAGTTAAATCTGTAAAGTGAATTTTTCTCGTTAGATAGATTTTTAGTAAAAAACACTAAACAACAAAATATAGTTCAAAAATATTATAAAAATTATAAAATATACAAAAAAAGTGTTTGACTTTTTAAAATGAGTATATTATACTGTATTTAGTTGATCAGCTAAAAAATTAGAAGGGAGAAAACTATGTCTGATTTGCGTCAATTACAAACATTATCTGTTAAGAGTAGTTTCGTAGACAGTACAGGAGCTACGGCACAGGGGTCTTGTGTATTTGCTAGTTGTAATACAACTACTAGAGAACAGTAGTTAAGGTGCGTCTTTTTCATAATTTGTTAATGTTGAACACTGCATAGTATAAAAATTATGCAGTGTTCAATGTTATTTTATATGGTGGTGTAAAAATGCAAGAAAATATGGCGATTCATTGGTATGCTTCATCGAATAGTACAAATTTTTATATTATGAGTAATCAAGTTGTTACGGAAGAATCTTTTTTAAAGCTACTCTCATACAGTATAGATGATGTAAGTGTATATACGAAAAAACCTTGGATTTTTTTGAAGTTTTCTCAATCTACTTCTGAAGGACGAACGGCAGGATGGAAAATCCATGTGTCAGCAACTATGGAGAATTATCTTGAAATATTTAATATAGTGTGTGGATACTGCATTAAAAATAAAATTGATTTCAAATTCCTTGCAAACGAAAAATTTTTGAAAGAAATTAATAGTAAAGAAGTATCTAGACTTTCAGCGGGAAAATTTATTGTAGTTTATCCAAAAGAATCTGAATTCAGGACAGTAATTCAAGATATTTCAGATTTAACAATTATGTATGATGGACCGGAAGTATTGACTGATTATAGGTATTCTTCATCGAAAATAATTTATTATAGATATGGGGAGATTGACCCTATAAGAAGAATAAATACTTATGGTGTGGTTGAGACATACATTTTAGATAATGAAGCTAATTTTGTAAAAGACGAAAAGTTTCCTTATCCATTTACACCGGATTGGATAAAAAAAATATCTTTAGAAGATGCGAGTAATGAAGAATCTTTGTTACTAAAGAAATATATTCCTATGCAAGCAATAAAGTTTTCTTCATCAGGAGGTGTATACGAAGTTACTGAGGTGAATTCACGAAAAATTTTTGTAATGAAAGAGGCTCGAAAGTTCACTGGACAAGATAATACCAAATTTTATTCTACTGATAGGTTAAAAAGAGAATTCTCATTTTTGAAATTATTGGAGAGGACAGATTTTGTTCCACAAGTATTTGAAATAATTGAAGAAAAAGGGAATAGTTACCTAATTGAAGAAAAACTAGAAGGGATAAATTTAAGAGAATATATTTATCTGCATAATCCATTATTGACAAATGAAAAAGATGTCAAAAAAATTGATGATTATTTTAAAAACTGTTTAATAATATTCAATAATATAATTGCAGGAATAGGCAAAATTAATGATTTTGGTATTTATGTACAGGATTTGTCCGAGACGAATATTATTGTGAACTTTGAAACAAATGAGCCGACTGTTAAATTAATTGATTTAGAATATGCAATTTTGAAAAAAGAATTAAATGGTATAACCAATATTCAAACCCCCGGATTCTCCTATATTGGAGAAATTGAAGGTATAGATATTTATAAAGGTTACATTATTGGAATATGTATGATATTTCCAATACAAAACATGTTTGAATTTAACCGTGCCAATGTTTTCAAAAGTATCCAGTATTTAAAAAATATAATTAATAATAAGTATGCTCAGAAAATGCTGAATCAAATAGAAAAGTATATTAGATCATTTGATGGTGCAACAAATATATGTAAAATTTCTCCCGATGATGTCAGTCAGCAGTTAGATCAGATAATAAATTGTATACTTGAAAGTTATTGTGTTTTAGAAGTAGACCATAAAAAAATTTTTTTCCCAGCAGATCCGCAAGTTTATAATACAAATCCCTATAGCATTGCTCATGGGGGGCTAGGTGTTTTGTATTCGTTACTACGAATTTCTGATGGAAAAGAAAGAACTATATTAACCAAAATTCAAAATATTAGTAACGATATTATTAATACTACATATGGGGCGTTATTTAATGATTCTATTGATATTTCGAGTGGATTAATGATTGGAGAATTGAGTTTTGTATATTTTCTCATGTGTGAGAACAAAATATTAGAAGCATGGAATGTTTTTAATAGAAGTTTCCAAACATTAAAAAATAGTGATAATACGGGGATATATTATGGTATTTCTGGATTGGTTATTTTAGGGGCATACTTTGGATTTGAAGGATGTTCTGAAACAATGTTTTCAGAGTTACAAGAATTGTTGCTGGAAAGACGGCTAGAAACAGATGTAGTAGGATTATATGAGGGGGAATCTGGTGTTGCGTTAATATATTTGGTAATGTATATGGTTACAAACGATAGACGTTATTTAGATATTGGAGAGAGTCATGTAGCAAATATCTTGACGTATGTATATGAAAACTCACATGGAAACCTCACTGTAGATCGAGTTGGAAAAAATAATTCTGGAAATAAGATTGAGTCTCCATTCTTATACAATGGTTTGTCAGGAATCGGGTATATGTTGCTTTACTATTATAAAGTAACTAAAAATGACGAATACTCAAACGTGTTAAACAGTATTTGTTTGAGTTTAGATTATGATATCCATTATTTTGCTACTCTGATGCGTGGATTGGCAGGGATAACTGATTTATTAATTACTTGTTTACAAGAGGGAGTATTGTGTGATGAAGTCTCAGAAAGAACATCAAAAGTAGTTGATCAGCAAATCAAAACTTTGAATCTTTTTGAACAGAGAGATGAGAGTGAGATATTATTTGGATTTTTAGGTGAAGGAAATTTAAAAATTTCCCATGATTTACATTCAGGTAGTAGTGGAATAGCGCTCGTCTTATATAGATACGTCAAATATAAGCAAGGCATACAAACAGCATCCTCAGAATTTGCTTTATATTTACTTGATGAAATCTTTAGAAAATGGAGAACGGGTTATGAAATTAAAACAGGTATGGAGAATATTGCCTAAGTTTAAAATATGCTTACTCTTGCTTGCATTGGTAGGAGCGAGCTTTGACGGGATTATTATGTCTCAGGTTATTTCGAGAGTTAGTCAATTTAGTTCGGAATCAACTGTAAAAGATGTTTTACTATTCGCCGGTTGCAGTATATTGTTCTATTTATTGATTCAATTATCAGATTTATTTGTTTCAATAATAAAAAACGACTTACTAAAAAATCTGCATAAAAAGTATAAGATGGAACTGTTAAACTATCTTGGAAATAAGGGGAATGCATTAGATGTTACAGAGTCTCTTGCAGTATTAACAGTGGATTTAAAGTTAGTAGAAGATAAATATTTTTCCGTTCTTTTTGATTGCTTATACTACAGTCTTTTAGGGGCAGTTTCATTGATATATCTTGTCTATCTAAGTCCTGCAATTTCTGTATTATTTATTATTTTCTCATTTCTTCCAATGTTGCCAGCAATACTATTTAGCAAATATCTAGGAACTGCAACAGAGAACTTCACTAAGTCGAATGAGAAATTTATTCGTAGCATAAAAGATATTTTTCAAGGTTTTTCGGTTCTATGGACATATGGTGCGAATCGTAAGTTTTTAGGGATGGCTGAGACAGTTGTCAATGACTTAGAAAATAGTAATGAGGCATTAAATAATAAACACAGCATAGTTAATCTTGTTTCTTCCATGCTGTCGTGGTTAAGTTATATTGTTCCAATAACTGTAGCTCTAGTATTTGTAACCCAAGGGAAACTAGATGCTAGTATTGTTATCGCTTTATTTTTAGCCAGTGACCGTGTTATCTATCCATTTAGAAATGTTTCGAACTATTTACGAATGATACAATCAACGGAGCCAACTCGAAAAAAATTAGAGAAAATGTTACAGGATTCTCGGCAACAGGAAGTGTCTGAAAATCATATTGTTGAATCAATATTGAAGCCTGAGATTCATTTTTCAGGAGTAGCCATTGGACATGGAGCAGCAATTATCAAAAATTTTAATGCTACAGTCCCATATGGTCGTAAAGTACTGATTAGAGGAGCTTCAGGAAGTGGAAAGACGACCTTACTAGATAGCATACAGGGTGTACTGCAACCGTTGGAAGGGGAAATATCTGTATTAAATCATCAGAAAAAAATAAGTAATCCTAGCAATCAAATGGCAAGAATCCAACAATCGCCCTACTATTTTGAGGCAAGCTTAAAAGAGAATCTCCTAATGGCGCTTGAGTCAGTGCGTGAGGAGGAGTTGTTAACCTTGCTTTCAGAGCTGGGGTTGGTAGAAGAGCTGGGTGAAGATTGTTTAGAGAAATATTATGGTGAAAATGGGGCGCAGTTATCAGGAGGACAAAAACAACGTATTGAGATTGCCAGAGCCCTCCTTCATAATAAGAAAATCTTGTTAGTTGATGAGGGGACATCGGCAATTGATAAACAATCCTCAGCCCTCATTCGTAAAAAACTTGCCAATTTACCAATTACAATCTTTGAGGTTGCTCATCACTATTCAGAGTCGGATCTTGGTCTATACGATGAGATATGGGAAATTCATCCGAATAGTGGTACAATAGAGAAAATATTATGAATTGGAATGTGAATTGTGAAAGAAAAGATTGCTAGTCTTATTAAGCGGACGCGTTTGGAGAAAGGATTTAGTCAAAAAGAACTGTCTGAGGGTATTTGTGCTCAAGCAGTTATTAGTAAAATTGAAAAAGCTGAAGTTTCTCCATCAGTCGAATTATTTTTTAAGCTCGTCAAAAAATTAGACATTGATTCTAGTGTGATATTGGAATTGTTTCAACTAAAGAAGAGTACAGAAGAATCTATTCTTACGGATGAATTGAAATCCATTCTTTACCGAAGAGAGTATGATACATTGGAATATTTTTTGCAGTTTTTTTCAAAAGATTCTGTATCTCCGATTCAAAGTCCATATATACAATACCTTAACGGGGTATTGTTATTTGGGAAATACAAAAAGTCAAATGAAGCTTTAGAGATTTTGGAAGGGTTGCTGCCTACTTTGGTTGAAAATGCTAATCTATTTTTACGAGTTGGGATTGCCATTGCGGGAATATATTCGGAGTTAGAAGAGCATGTAGCATCAATGAACCAATATGAAAGTCTCATTCATCACTATCATGAGTCAAATGATTGGGAGTTGAAAGTATTATTTCAATACGGATATTCTAGAATTTTGTACCTGTGTAACAACTTTGAAAAAGCCTTGGTTTATAATGCAGAATCACTAGAATTATTAAAGAATCGAAACACTTTATTTATGTTAGGCAATACTTTGTTAATGAGAGCCAACATATTAGCAAAACGCTCCATTATTTCAGAAGCAATTGATATGGTCAAAAAATCAATAGTTGTTTATGACTTAGAAGGCGACGAGCTCTTAAAAAATTTAGCTCAGTCATTCTTTATAGATTTATTGGAACAGGAGTCGAAAGATGAAAAAGAAATTAATTAAATTTAGTGTATTATTGCTTACATATGTGATTTTATTTGGAGATAAGATTCCACCAGTAATACTAAGTTGACATTAGGAATCGGTTTAGATGATGATAAAACACCTAAATTCCTCAGAATAAGTCGGAATTAGGTGCTTTTGATTGGTGTAAAAAGATGAGAAGTATTAATATAGTGGTTTGAATTAGGAAAAGGACGGTTTTAAGTTATAGTGTTAATAACCCACTCCTAAAATGACTTTAGAGTTCTCAAATTGACAAACTTAGATATGTCCTGTTTCTAATTCACTCTACTATAGTTCCGAGTTTCTAGGCTGTATTCAAATTTTTAGATACGATAATATATAAAATCGTATGAATTTTACAGTTCAGTGGACTGTAAGAGGTCTGAGCCTTGAAACTCAAAGCAAAGAGGAAATATACAGCCTCATTTTGCGGCCGGCTGTTTTCGTGTTTCGGCGCATTTTGGAAGTTTGTTTATACTCATTTAAAATCAAAAATAGCCACCTACCACTCAAAGTGGATATGGAGCGTTTTGATTTTGTTATTTTTTGAGAAGAAAACAGCTACTTGAAATCCACAATTCTCAACTCAAACTTATAAATTAAGGTTTCGCATGTTATAAGTAGCTTAGACTTGCTATTTTTGATTTTTATTGAGTATTAGTTTATATTCGCTCATCTTTTCACCTAAAGGTATCCCTATCTCTAAGTCGCAAGCGACAAAGAGCTAGGTATCATATAATCTCCAGAGAACAGTCGACTGCGGTCGGCTGTTTTCGTGTGTTCTATTCTTATGTAAAAATGGTATAATAGTAGTGATTGTAATAAGGAGAAAAGTATGTCAGTAGTAGGAAAAGCAAATGGAAAAATCATTTTGATGGGAGAGCATGCGGTGGTCTATGGGCAGCCAGCAATTGCTATGCCTTTTTCTGCTGTGGAAATTACTGCTCAGGTGACTGCCCAAGGCCAGGCTCTCAGTGTAGCCTGTGATTTTTACGAAGGCTTGGTGCACAAGATGCCAAAAATCTGGGAAAGCCTCAAGCATGCCATCCGTTTCTCGCTCTATCGTCTCGGAGCGCCGACAGATCCTGCTATCCACATCGAAATCAGCTCCACTATTCCTGCCGAGCGCGGCATGGGCTCCAGTGCAGCCGTGGCAGTAGCAGTAGCACGCGCCCTCTTTGCCTATTATGAAAAAAAGCTGACCGACAGCGAACTCTGGGACATCGTCCAGTCTTCGGAAAAAATTGCCCACGGCAATCCCTCAGGCATTGATGCGGCAACCACCAGCGGCAAGTCCCCCGTCTTTTTTATCAAGCACCAGCCCATCGAACCTTTTGAGCTGAAACTCCATGCCTATTTGGTGGTGGCTGATACAGGTGTGACGGGAAACACCTTAGAAGCCATTTCAGACGTGGCGGATTTGTTGGAGAAAAAGCCAGAGGCTATCAAGCTAGTAGAAGAACTGGGGAACTTGACCCGACAGGCCAAGGAAGATTTAGCCACAGACCAAGCAGAGCTTCTAGGTAGCAGAATGAACCAAGCTCATGCTCTTCTGCAAAAATTAGGCGTGTCTGATCCTAGCCTGGATAAGCTAGTCAGCCTTGCCCAAGAAAATGGAGCCCTCGGAGCCAAATTAACTGGTGGCGGCCGAGGAGGTTGCATGATTGCCCTGGCAAGAACAGCTCAGGATGCCCAAAAACTTGTACACATCCTTGACCAAGCAGGCGCCCGCCAAACCTGGATACAGTACTTAGGAGAAACCAATGACTAAACAAACAGGCCTTGCCCGTGCCCATACCAATATTGCCTTGATTAAATACTGGGGAAAACGCGATAAGGAATTATTTCTACCTATGAATTCCAGTTTATCCCTAACCCTTGACGCATTTTATACGGATACCAAGGTTGTTTTTGACCCAGAATTAACTGCCGATGAGTTCTATCTCAACGGAATTTTACAAAAAGAAAAAGAAATTTTAAAAATTTCTCGATTTTTGGATTTGTTTTGCGAATATATAGGTGAAAGGGCATTTGCCCGAGTGGAAAGTCTAAATTTTGTTCCGACTGCGGCTGGTTTGGCAAGCTCAGCATCAGCCTTCGCAGCCCTTGCACTTGCAACCGCAACTGCCTTGGATTTAGATTTGTCCCCAGCCACCCTATCAACCCTTGCTCGCAGGGGTTCTGGCTCTAGCACCCGTAGCCTATTCGGTGGATTTGTTGAGTGGGATATGGGAACTGGTTCGGAAGATTCTATGGCTCACCCCATTGACGATGCGGATTGGGATATCGGCATGGTCGTCTTGGCGGTCAATACCGGACCGAAAAAGATTGCTAGTCGAGAGGGAATGGACCACACGGTTGCCACCTCACCATTTTACACAGCCTGGGTAGAAACCGCTAAGCAAGACTTGGTGGACATCAAGGCAGCTATTGCCAGCCGTGATTTTGTAAAACTTGGTCAGATTACAGAGCACAATGGCATGAAAATGCATGCAACAACGCTCTCTGCCAATCCACCATTTACCTATTGGTCAGCCGATAGCCTAGTGGCCCAAGAGGCCGTCCGTCAGGTTCGTGAGGAAAGTGGCTTATCAGCCTACATGACCATGGATGCTGGACCAAATGTCAAGGTCCTCTGCCGAGCAAGTCAGATGGATGAATTGGTTGAGGGACTATCAGCAGTCTTTCCAAGAGAGAAAATCATCACCAGCAAGCCTGGACCTGCTGCGTATGTTCTCAGCGAAGACGATTGGCAGGCATCACAAGCAGCATTTGAAAAGGGCTTGTAGCATGATGGTACAAGTAAAGATACCTGGAAAACTCTTTCTAGCAGGGGAATACGCAGTTGTCGAGGCTGGTTATCCTGCGGTGATTGCGGCGTTTGATCAGTACCTAACCGTCACCATTGAAACAAGTGACCAAGGCAGTCTTCATTCCAGCCAAAAGGCGGACCTTTATCTGACCTGGGAGCGTAAGGGAAATGAGGTTTTCATCCAAGATGACCATCCCTATGCTCTGATTGAGACAGCCATGCAGGTGACAGAAGCCTATCTGACAGCCAAGGGCTATGCTTGTCATGGAACTTACAGTCTAGCGGTCCAGTCTGACCTGGATGACCAGACTTCAGGTGCCAAGTATGGTCTGGGGTCGTCAGGGGCAGTAACGGTTGCGACGGTCAAGGCCTTGTTGACCTACTACGGTCACCGACCAGATGCCCTCCTGACCTACAAGCTGGCAGCCTTGGCCCAGACCAAGCTAGGCATGACAGGCTCCTTTGGGGATTTGGCGTCCTCCAGTTTCGGTGGCTTGATCGCCTATCATTCCCTGGACCGTTCTTGGCTTTTAGGGAAAATGGCAGAGCTGTCCCTGCTGGACGTGGTGGAAAGTGATTGGCAAGGTTTGTCTATCAGCCCTATCCAGTTACCCCAAGGCTTAGACCTCTTGGTGGGATGGACAGGATCGGCGGCTTCGACGGACAGGCTAGTTTCCCAGATGGAAGACCAAAAAAGTCAGGCAGAAAAAGAGCAAATTCATAGCCAGTTTCTAGCCGACTCCAAGACCTGTGTAGAGCAGTTGATAGTAGCTTGTCAGACAAATGACTCAGCGTCAGTAAGACAGGCTATTACTCAAAACCGCAAGCTCTTACAAGATTTTGCGAGAGGAATGGGCTTGGTCATTGAAACCCCTCAACTGAGTCAACTCTGTGACCTGGCTCAGACTTATGGAGCGGTGGCCAAATCATCTGGTGCAGGTGGTGGTGACTGCGGCATTTGCCTGGTTGACAGTACGGAACAAAAAGTAGCGATAGAGACGGCTTGGCAACAAGCCGGCATTCTTCCACTCACCCTAAACATCGCAAGTAGAGAATAAGGAGAACCCTATGTTTTATCTAGGAGAATTTGGTTTAGACCGCAAGGATCAACACGTTGGCTTGGCCAACCAGCAATATAGTGCCACACCGGCCAAGGATTTTACGGAGACCTTGTTTGTCCATCATTCCCTGCCGCAGACCAAGGTGGATGAAGTGGATATTTCGACCAGTGTAGCTGGTTTGGACTTTGCTTTTCCCTTCTTCATCAATGCCATGACCGGTGGAAGTAAGAAGACGCGGGAAATCAATCGTCTGTTGGGAATTATGGGGCATTTTGGAAAGATTGCTCTGGCTTCTGGTTCGGTTAGTGCGGCGATTAAGGATCCGTCTGTTGCGGAAACCTTCTCCGTGATGCGTCGGGAAAATCCTTACGGGATTATCTTTGCCAACCTAGGTGCCCATCATAGTGTGGAGAATGCCAAGCGAGCGGTGGATTTGTTGGAGGCCAATGCCATTCAGATCCATGTCAATGCCCCCCAGGAGATTGTCATGCCTGAGGGAGACCGTGACTTTACTATGTGGTTGAAAAATATTGAAACCCTTGTACGTGAGATGGAAGTACCTGTCATCGTCAAGGAAGTTGGTTTTGGCATGAGCCGTGAAACAGTAGCCCAGCTGGCTTCTGTCGGTGTGCAAACTATTGATGTATCTGGTACTGGGGGGACGGATTTCGCCAAGATTGAAAATGCCCGCCGTACCTTCAATGATTATACTTATCTAGAAGGTTGGGGTCAGTCAACTGTGACTTCCTTGGTAGAGGCTATGTCTGTTTCTGAAGAAGTTCGCCCAAGCCTGATTGCATCTGGTGGTATTAAGACGCCACTAGATATTGTCAAATCATTGGCCCTCGGTGCAGACCTTGTCGGTATGTCCAACCATTTCCTCCAGTATGTCAAGGATGGTAAGGGGCATCGTTTTGACGACGGCTTGCAGGCTATTAAGACTTATCAATGGCAGATGGCTGAAATCATGACCATGTTGGGGGCTAAGAATATTGCAGACCTTCGCAAGAAAGATTTGGTTTTGGCTCCAAATGTACAAAACTGGTGCGAAGCGCGTGGGATCGACTGGAAAGCCTATGCCCGTCGGTCAGCGAATGTGAGTTAAAGAGAGATAGACTGATGTCTTCAGTTCTCAACAATGTAGAAAAATAAAAAAGCCAGGTCCATTTTGGAACTTGGCTTTTGTAATGGAGTGGTGCCTAGGTCGCTGCTAACTGGCCTGCTTGCAACTGGTACATGCGGTGGTAGTGACCCTTGAGGGCTAGAAGTTCTTCGTGATTGCCTGACTCGATGATTTTCCCCTTGTCCAAGACATAGATACAGTCGGCATCTTGAATGGTTGATAAACGGTGAGCGATGGCGATGGTTGTCCGCCCCTTTCGCATTTTTTCAAGAGAGGTTTGCACCGTTTGCTCCGTTTCCGAATCGATATTGGCGGTAGCCTCGTCTAAAATGAGAATCTTAGGCTGACTGGCCATGGTGCGTGCAAAGGCCAGAAGTTGCCGTTGACCAGTCGAAAAAGAGGTACCCCGCTCAGTGACCAGGTGGTCGTATTTCTCAGGAAGTTTCTCAATAAAGGGGGCAGCATCCACAAATCGAGCCGCATCTTCAATCTCCGCTCGGGAAATATTCTGATACATCTGGATATTGGACGCAATGGTCCCATGAAATAGAAAGGGATCTTGCAGGACTAGGCCGATCGCGGACCGCAATTCTTCCTGCGAAAAGTTACGAATATCCTGACCGTCAATCAGAATCCGCCCAGATTGGAACTCATAGAAACGCATAAAGACATTGATGATAGAAGACTTGCCTGACCCTGTAGCACCCACAAAGGCGATGGTCTGGCCCTGTCTCACTTCAAAGGAAACCTTATCCAGAATTTGCCGCTTACCGTCATAGGAAAAGCAAACATCCTCAAAGACAATATGCCCCTTGTCAATCTTGGCTCCTCGGTCCAGCTGTAGAGGTTCCTCGATGGTCTGGTCCATGAGCGTAAAGACTCGTCCGGCAGATACCATAGAGGTTTGGAGGGTGGAAAAATGTTGCGTGACATCCAGCAAGGGATCGAAAAGACGATTGACGTACTGGATGAAAGCATAGATCAGACCAGCAGAAATCCCAGCCTGTGCCCAGTCCAAACCGAAATAGGTCATGAGCAGAGCGTAGGCCAAAATCTTAACAAGTGAAAGAGCAGGGCGGAGAAAGAGGCTGTCCAAGGCCATGGAGCGACTAGCATAATCCAGATGTTCCTGATTGATAGCCTCGAACTCTTCTTTCAATCGATCTTCCTGAGAAAAAGCCTGGATAATCCGAATTCCTTCAATACTTTCAGCCAGTTTGCTGTTGATAGAACTCAGCAGACTTCTAGTCTTGGCCACAATAGGAGCTGACCGTTTTCTGTATTGATTAACCAAGACGAAAATCAAGGGAAGAAAGAGGATGATCAGACAGGTCAATTTCCAATCCAGAGCAAACATTGTCGAAAGAGTCGTGATGATAATAAAGAGAGCGGAGATAAAACTGGATAAAATCCCTGAAAACATCTCTGAAATACTCTCTGTATCATTGGTGATGCGAGAGACAATGGAGCCACTAGGAGTCTGATCAAAGTAAGCCATTCCCAACTTTTCTATTCTCCCAAAAGCATCCCTGCGAATATCCCTCACAATGCTATAGGAAACTTTTGCAAACCAGAGATTTCCAAAATACTGGAGCAGCATTTGAAGCAGATAGAGGGCGAAGTAGGCCGCTAGAATAGCAACCGCAGTCTCAGAAATAGAAGAAATGTAGTGGTCGATAAAATAGGAAGCCAGAAGGGGAATCAAACTGCGAACAACAGTCGTCAGCAGCAAAAAGCTGAGGGCAAGGACTGTCAGCAGTCGATAGGCTTTGAGATAGGACAAGAGTCGCCAAAAAACACTAGCTTGTTTGGTCTTAGAGAGCATCGCTTTCCTCCTTTTCTAATTGCTGCATCATATAGGTATCGTAATACCAGCCTTTTTCATCTAGTAATTCTTGGTGACGACCTCGCTCTACGATTTTCCCATCTTCAAGAACCAGAATCAAGTCTGCATGGACAATGGCTGATAGGCGATGGGCAGTGATAATGGTGGTCTTATCAAGGCGTTCTTGCTTGATGGTTTCGAGAATAGCGTGTTCTGTTTTAGCATCCACCGCTGAGAGCGAATCATCCAAGAGTAGAATATCTGGATTGAGAATCATGGCACGGGCCATAGCCAACCGTTGTTTTTGTCCGCCAGAAAGGGAAATCCCCTTTTCGCCGACCATGGTATCAAAGCGATCGGGCATATCCCGAATATCCTCATAGACATGAACAGCCCGAGCGGCCTCTTCTACCTGGTCTAGTGAGAGGTCTGGATTACCAAAGCGGATATTTTCAGCAATGCTGGTCGCAAAGAGGAATTGGTCTTGGGGTACATAGCCGATTAATCGTCGCAGGTCAGCTAGCTTGTAGTTCTTGATATCTTCTTGATTGAGCAAAATCTGTCCATTTGTCACATCGTATTCTCGCATCAGGAGCTTGAGCAGGCTGGTCTTCCCAGAGCCTGTTGGCCCCACAAGGCCAATCGTCTGGCCTTTTTCGATGTGAAACTGGATGTTTTGGAGGACTGGTATGTTATCATAGGCAAATTCGGAAATCTCATAGACAATCTCTCCATTGCTCGGTGCAGGCAGCGACTGCTCTGTTTCAACCACCTCTGAAGAAATGCTGAGAAGGGTCTGAATCCGATTGTAAGATACATCACCACGCTGGCTAATATTGACCAAAAAACCAATCGCCATGAGAGGCCAGACTAGGAGATCCAAGTAGGTCATGAAAGTTACTAGTTGGCCCAGACTGACCTGGCCTTGCGAGATGAAGTGAGAGCCGACCAGAAGGGTCAGCAGGTAGGACAAGCCAATAAAAAAGAGGACGGCAGGGTTGAACAGGGCATCGTAACGCATGGTTTTGATATTCTGCAAGAAGGCTGCTTGGTTGACTTCCTGAAAAGCCGCCGTTTCTTGTTCTTGGTAGCCAAAGGATTTGGTGACCTTAATACCAGAAACAGCTTCCTGTACCTTGTTGTTAAGCTCTGAGAAAGCTGCCTGTGAAGCCTTGAAATTTTCATGAGTGCGACGACCTAAAAAATTAGTGGTTAGAGTCATGAAGGGTAGGGGCAAGATTGCCACCAAGGTCATCTGCCAGGAAATGCTCACACTCATGGTGACCAGTGTAACCAAGGCAGTAACGGTAGCATCAACAAAGGACATGACGCCACCACCTGCTAGTCGGGTCAGGGCATTGATATCATTGGTCGCATGGGCCATTAAATCCCCAGTTCGATGTTGCTGAAAAAAGGAAGGAGATAGGTGCATAAAGTGGTCAAACAGCCGAGCCCTCATGATTTTTCCTAGACGATAAGATGTTGCCAGGATGTTCATTCGCCAAAGATAGCGGAGGCCGTACATGGCCAAGGCTGACAAGATGAGCCCGGCTACCCCGAGTAGCAAGTGGTGCTCAGTCAGCTGTCCGCTGGCAATCTGGTCAATCAACTGCCCCATGATAGAAGCGGGAAGGAGATTGAGGACGCTGACCAAACAGAGTGATAAAATCCCAATCAGGTAGGCCTTTTTCTCAAGGGAAAAGAACCACCACAATTGCTTGATAATCTTCATAAGTGTCCTTTCTGAACAAAAGAAAGGTTGGTAGTTTGTCGCCACCAACAAATAATAGAATTCGATGACACTAGTGTATCACAGACTGGTAGAAATAGAAAGTTTGGAACTTAAAAACTAGGCAACTCTAGCCGTGGCCGAATAGAAGAAACAGTTGGAGTTGTAAACACGTACGATACAGGTAGAAATCAAAAGATTTTTACCTTTTTCTGTATAATTATGATAAAATAAATGAAAATTTAGAAGAGGTATGTATATGAAGGCTATTGTTACAGTTGTCGGTAAGGACAAGTCAGGAATTGTTGCGGGTGTTGCGACTAAGATTGCGGAGTTAGGGCTCAATATTGATGATATTTCCCAGACAGTTTTGGATGAATATTTTACCATGATGGCAGTGGTGTCATCAGATGAAAAGAAAGATTTCACGCAACTTCGTTCAGAATTGGATGCTTTTGGTCAGTCCTTGAACGTGAAAATCAACATTCAAAGTGCTGCCATTTTTGATGCCATGCACAACTTGTAAGGAGAGATTTCATGGATATTAGACAGGTTAGAGAAACCATTGAGATGATTGAGGAGCAGCACTTCGATATTCGGACCATTACCATGGGAATTTCCCTCTTGGACTGTATCGATGCGGATATCGATAAGGCTGCGGAGAAGGTCTATACCAAAATTGTAACCAAGGCCAAGAACTTGGTAGCAGTCGGCGATGAGATTGCGGCAGAGCTGGGCATTCCCATTGTTAACAAACGGGTGTCGGTGACGCCTATTGCCTTGATTGGTGCGGCGACAGATGCCACGGATTATCTGCCCTTGGCTCATGCCTTGGACAAGGCGGCTCATGAGATCGGCATTGATTTTATCGGTGGCTTTTCAGCTCTGGTTCAAAAGGGCTACCAAAAAGGTGATGAAATCCTTATCAACTCTATACCGCAGGCATTGGCCCAAACCTCTAAGGTCTGCTCGTCAGTCAATATCGGCTCAACCAAGACAGGTATCAACATGACGGCTGTGCGGGACATGGGGCGGATCATCAAGGAGACGGCGGAGGCTTCTGATATGGGGGCGGCTAAACTGGTGGTTTTTGCCAATGCGGTCGAGGACAATCCCTTTATGGCAGGTGCCTTCCATGGTGTCGGTGAGGCGGATGTGGTCATCAATGTCGGCGTGTCTGGACCTGGTGTGGTCAAGCGTGCCCTTGAAAAAGTGCGTGGTGAGAGCTTTGATGTGGTGGCGGAGACCGTCAAGAAGACTGCCTTCAAGATTACCCGTATCGGTCAGTTGGTCGGCAATATGGCCAGTGAACGCCTGGGTGTCAAGTTCGGTATCGTAGACCTGTCGCTTGCTCCAACGCCAGCCGTTGGCGACTCAGTGGCACGGGTTTTGGAGGAAATGGGTTTGGAAACCGTAGGTACGCACGGAACGACTGCTGCCCTTGCATTGCTCAATGACGCAGTCAAAAAGGGTGGAGTCATGGCCTGCAACCAGGTCGGTGGCTTGTCTGGTGCCTTTATCCCTGTGTCTGAGGACGAGGGCATGATTGCGGCGGTGCAAAATGGCTCCCTTAACCTTGAAAAATTGGAAGCCATGACAGCTATCTGTTCTGTAGGCTTGGACATGATTGCTATTCCAGAAACAACACCTGCTGAAACCATTGCGGCTATGATTGCGGATGAGGCAGCCATTGGGGTTATCAATCAGAAAACGACTGCGGTCCGCATTATTCCGCTTGGAAAAGAAGGTGACATGATTGAATTTGGCGGCCTTCTGGGAACAGCTCCTGTGATGAAGGTCAATCAGGCTTCTTCTGTGGACTTTATCAACCGTGGCGGACAGATTCCAGCACCGATTCATAGTTTTAAGAACTAAAAAACGTAGACCGATTGCGACAAGCAGTCGGTTTTTTGCTATACTAGATAGTAAGAAAAGACAAGGAGAACACTATGGCAGACGTAAGATTATATATTTCTCGACATGGGAAAACCATGTTTAATACCATCGGGCGCGTGCAGGGCTGGTGTGATACACCGCTGACCAAGGCTGGTGAGGAAGGGATTCGTGAGCTGGGCTTGGGGCTCAAGGATGCGGGCCTTGATTTTAAACTAGCTGTATCTAGTGATCTGGGGCGGACTGTTCAGACCATGACCATCGCCCAGCGTGAGTTGGGAATTTTAGGAAAAATCCCATATTACCAAGACAAGCGTATCCGTGAATGGTGCTTTGGTAGTTTTGAAGGCATGTATGATGCCGAGCTTTTTCAAGGTGTCCTGCCTCGTTTGAAAGGGACAGTTGATGCGACGGGCATGTCCTTTGCGGAAATCGCAGCAGGTATTCAAGAAGCAGATACAGCTGGCTGGGCGGAATCTTGGGAAGTCTTGAGCAATCGTATCCTGACAGGCTTTGAGGCTATCGCCCAAGACTTGGAAAAGCAAGGCGGCGGCAATGCCCTTGTGGTCAGTCACGGTATGACCATTGCAACATTGGCTCATTTGTTAGAGCCAGAGCGTGGTGCTAATGTCTTTCTCGATAACGGCTCAATCACCGTCCTCAAATACGAAAATGGCAAGCTCTTGATTGAAGCGGTTGGGGATATGTCCTACCGCCAACGCGGAGCCGAGTTGATTGCCCAAGGGAAATAAATGTGAAATGAAAACAGGTATGTCATACGTTTTTTCGGATGTGTGACATACCTGTTTTTTATATATGAAATCTAAGTTACATCATTTTAACTCTTTCCTGCTGAAGATAAAGTAACTCAGATAGAGATATAGTATAGTAGCCATAAAGCTAACACCCATGGATAGCCTTGAAATATGGTCCCCTTGTTGGAGGGAAAGGAATAGAAAATAATCTGTTGGTAATTTCATATGGAGTAGGTTACTAGTAATGAGATTGGAGATATTGTCAAAAAGAAGGCTCATTAAACTAAAGGCAAGATAGGCTTGATTGACCTTATTAGACTTGACAAATATCAGGATGGACAACAGAGAGATACAGATAAATAAAGGTGTTTGAGCAATGAAACTTTGTATTATTACTGCAAAATCAACACGATCACCTAGAAGTAAGCCAACACTGCTGCTCAATAAATAGGCTAGAAGGATATAAGCGAGATCTAGTACAAGGGTTGCTAAGACTTTATAGAAAAACACCCTTTTTCTTGTTTGTTGCTTGATAATAATATTATTGATGGTACGGTAAGTAAAATCTTCTCCAAAGAATAGGTTGGCTGGAACGATAAAAAATAGTGTGATAAATTGAGAAAGCAATTGAATAAGAGAGCTAGTGAAGTCTTCGTTGCCATGTAGCAAAAAAGCGGATAAAAAGGACAGTAAAGCCAATATTCCCAATGAAATCGTTAATCTCTGTTCTTTTTGAATCTTAAATAAATCAGCTTTAAAGTAATGTATCATGCTCTTCTCCTTCTTGAATCAATGTCAGGTAATAATCTTCAAATGACATTTGTTGTTTAAAAATTTCTTTGACCTCAATCTCATGGTTTATCAAGAGATGAATGAGGCTCATAACATTCGTATTTGATGGCAGACTGATATAATCCTTATCTATTTTGTAAGCGATGCCCTGCTCTTCAAGGATAGTCAAGGTCTTAGGATGGTTGTTCGTTTGTAGATAGAGCTGTTCTTCTAGGGTTTGTTCAAGCTCTTGCTTTGAGAATTCTTTGACGATAAGACCCTTATGCATGATAATGTAGCGATCAACCACCATCTCAAGCTCTGATAGGATATGACTGGAGATAAGGATGGTCATCCCATATTGATTTCGAAGATTTAAAATAATACTTCTCATCTCTTTGATTCCAACAGGGTCAAGACCATTAATCGGTTCGTCTAGGATTAAAAAATCAGGGTCATCTAGGATAGCTAAGGCAATGGCTAAACGTTGACGCATTCCCAGTGAAAAATCTTTGGATTTTTTCTTAGGATCAATATCCTCTAAACCAACAATTGCTAATGTCTCTAAGATTTTTTCATCCGCTTGCTTGAGATTTAATTGCAGAGACATGTAACGAAGATTATCAATCGCAGATAAATTAGGTTGTAGAGCAGGGGATTCAATTAAAGCTCCAATACGACAATCTTTTGAACTATTAATGGTACCTGAAGTTTGGGAAATGAGACCCGATAACATTCTGAGAAGCGTTGTTTTCCCAGCACCATTTTCACCGACTAAGCCACAGATTTCTCCTTTATTAATAGTCAAGGAAACCTGCTGAACGGCCTTTTGTTTCCCATATTGCTTTGATAATTCTTGGGTAGATAAGAGAGATGACATAACTACCTGCCTTTCTATAAAAAAATGATAAATCTATGATATACTAGATTCAAAAGTTAGCAAATTTCGTTACATAAATGTAACTCGTGGAGAATATAATGGGAACTTACGGAAAAATTTTTAAACTCATTCGTGAATCAAAAAATATGTCTCTAAAAGAAGTGGCAGGGGATTTCGTGACACCTGCTCAGTTATCACGCTTTGAAAATGGAAAGAGTAATCTTTCTGTAGATACATTTTTTAATTGTTTGAGACGGATGAATGTGGTAGAGGGCGAATTTTCTACCCTCTACCAGTCCTACTTTCAGATAGATAATTTGTTTTCATCAGAGCGATTTGTCCGTGCAGTTTATAGTCACAATACTCAGTATATGGATGATAGAATTTTGTACCATCAAGCAGAGTATGATAGGGATGGACGTCCGTTTGATAGGGTGATGGTTGCAGCCTTTCATATTTTTAAGCAACAATGGTGTGATCCTGATTATGATGTTTCTGAGGATGAAAAAGCTATTCTATCGGACTATTTAATGTCCATAGATGATTGGGGGAAATTTGAACTCTGGATTTTCGGAAATTGTAGCAGAGGTCTTCCTAGCAAAATGTTGGAAGTTCTGGGAATGGAAGTTCTCAATCGAACAAAGTTTTATATGGACATCACAGAAAACAGAGATAATGTCTATAAGGTGCTCATCAATATTTCGAGTAGTTTGTTAGATAGGGGAGAGGAGATTGCTGCGATTCGCTTTCTCAAAATTCTTGACTCTGTCAATATCATGGAAAAGAATATGCGGGATCGCTTGCTGCTTAAGCTCCTAAAAGCACGCTTGTCCTACATGAATGGAAATGATGGTGGCCTAGAAATAATGAAGGAATGCCTGCATATTGCCAAATTTTTAGATTGCTATGATTTAATCCACCAGATCAATAAGGAAATTGAGAAAGTTACAGATATGTAATGAATTTTAAGTGGATCGTCATTTCCTGTAAGATAATACTTGTAAGTTTTACAACTTTACAAAACAATGTTTAGAAACTGTATTCACAAGAAAAGTGCTTTTAGAGAAGAGATGGTTTTTCGCTAATCAAGGCAGTTTTTTGAGGGAATACTAACTGTATTTTGAAAAAAACGAGCGGTGAGTAGCTGAAAAGCTAGCCTTAGCTAGAAGTGCTGAACTGTGAATACAGTTTCTCAATTATCTTGGAGGGTTCTGTTGCAAAGTTTTAAATCTACTATCAAATAAGGTAGAATAATAGAAAAAGATAGCAGGAGGAATGACGATGAATCATTTTAAAGGAAAGCAATTTCAGCAGGATGTGATTATTGTAGCCGTGGGCTACTATCTTCGTTATAACCTTAGCTATCGTGAAGTTCAAGAAATCTTATATGATTGTGGCATTAACGTTTCTCATACGACGATTTATCGTTGGGTGCAAGAATATGGCAAACTACTCTATCAAATTTGGAAAAAGAAAAATAAAAAATCCTTTTATTCATGGAAAATGGATGAAACGTACATCAAAATTAAAGGAAAATGGCATTATTTGTATCGAGCCATCGATGCAGATGGTTTAACCTTGGATATTTGGTTACGTAAAAAACGGGACACACAAGCAGCCTATGCTTTTCTTAAGCGGTTAGTGAAGCAGTTTGATGAACCGAAGGTTGTAGTCACAGATAAAGCCCCCTCTATTACAAGTGCCTTTAAGAAACTAAAAGAATACGGCTTTTATCAAGGGACAGAACATCGTACCATTAAATACCTGAATAATTTGATTGAACAAGACCATCGTCCAGTAAAGAGACGCAATAAATTCTATCGAAGTTTACGCACTGCCTCTACCACGATTAAAGGTATGGAAGCCATCCGAGGATTATATAAGAAAACCCGAAAAGAAGGCACTCTCTTCGGGTTTTCGGTCTGTACTGAAATCAAGGTATTATTGGGAATCCCAGCTTAAATCATAGATACCGTAAGGGATTTTATTCTTTATTTAAAACTTTGCAACAGAACCAGTTAAAACGTGTCTATGTTCCCATGACAGAAACAGCCTTCTATATTTTATTTCATTTACAGGAAGAACGGCATGGCTATGATATTACGCAAAAGACCAAGCAAGTCACGGCAGGTCAGGTCGTGATTAGCCCTGGGACCATGTACGGCACCCTGTCGAAAATGGAGAAAGACGGCTTGATTGCCTTTGTCAGGGAAGAAGATAAGCGGAAGTTTTATAGGATAACAGAAACAGGTCGAGAAATTCTAGACATAGAATTGGCTCGGATTGAACGGCTCTATCGAAATAGTAAGGGGGAAAGTTATGGAGACTAAGACAGAGTGCAAGGTATTTTTTATCACAGACTTTAGTCAACAAGCAGACTATCTCAGTGAGATGCATCAGCAAGGGTGGAAATTAGTTAAGATTAGCTGGCTCTTCTTTTATCATTTTGAAAAATGCCAGCCAGAAGAGGTTGTGTATCAGGTTGATTTTAAGGAATCAAAAAATAAAGATCGAGAAAACTATCTACATATGTACGAAGATTATGGGTGGGAGTTTGTCATATCCTGCCAAAACTTCGTTATTTTTAGGAAGGTAGCTGTAAAGGGAGATCTTGAGATATACGGTGATAGGGAAAGTAAGGTAGAGTTTGTGAAAACAATCTTCCAAAGACGCTATTTGCCATCTTTGGGACTGTACGGCATTCTACTGGGAACAAGTTTGGGTTCGCGTCCAAGTTTTGTCTTAGGTATTTCTATTATTTATATACCTCTCTTATTATTACTTGGCTTGCGTTTTTATCGACTTGTAAAAAACAACTAGGTCCTCAGACTGATTTTTAGCACTCTAAGCAAAAGAGTGCTAATTTTTTGTCTTTTTCTCTTGACAATCCATTTTTTCGGCGTATAATGAGAGTATAAGTAATTAGCACTCGATGCTATAGAGTGCTAACGCTCTTCAAAAATCAACACTATCCGTTGTCAGCTTGCCTTTGTGAACCTCAGTTCTACATTCGGCCTCGCTTCCTAGGCTACTGTCGATTTTCATTGAGCGTAACTAAAACAGTGTTCATGAAAGGAGCGGAGATGATTACCCAACGTCAAAATGATATTTTGAATCTGATTGTTGAATTGTTTACGCGCCATCATGAGCCAGTTGGTTCTAAGGCCTTACAGGAAATGATTGCTTCTAGCTCTGCTACCATTCGCAATGATATGGCTAAGCTAGAACAGTTGGGCTTGCTAGAAAAGGCCCACACGTCAAGTGGTCGGATGCCCAGTCGGGCTGGTTTTCAATACTTTGTCAACCACTCGCTCAATCTGGAACACATCAATGAAGAAGATGTTTATCAGGTGGTCAAGGCCTTCGACTTTGAAGCTTTCAAGCTGGAAGACATCTTGGAGCGGGCAAGTCAGGTCCTAGCGGATTTGACAGGCTACACTTCGGTTATCTTAGATGTGGAGCCTACCAGTCAGCAGTTGACTTCCTTTGACATCGTGCAACTCAGCAGCCACGATGCCTTAGCAGTCTTGACCTTGGACCAGTCCAAACCTGTCACCGTTCAGTTTGCCATTCCCAAGAACTTTTTGACTAGGGACTTGGAGGTGCTCAAACGCCTGGTGGATGAACGCTTCGTTGGACAGACGGTCTTATCCATCCACTATAAGCTGCGGACGGAGGTTCCCCAAGTGGTGCAGCGTTACTTTGCCACGACGGACAATGTCTTGGATCTCATGGACTACATCTTTTCCAATCTTTTCCAAGAATCTGTCTTTATCGGTGGAAAAGTTGCCTCGCTGACTTACGGCAATCTAGCTACCTACCAACTCTTGGATAGTCCTCAGTTATTGGCACCAGAGTTGCGGCAGGGCTTGGCTCCAGACCAGCAGACCAGCATTTCCGTGGCGGAACATAGGGATCCAGCTCTAGCGGATGTGACGGTCATTCATCATCGTTTTCCAATCCCCTATCGGGGCATGGCCCAGATGAGCTTGCTTGGTCCTGTTGACATGGACTACCGCAGGCAGCTGAGTTTGATTAACATCATCAGCCGCGTCCTATTTATGAAATTAACCGATTACTACCGTTATCTAAGTAGTAATCATTACGAAGTCAATTAGAAGGAGAATGCTTTGTCAGAAGAAATCAAAAAGGAAGAAATCGTAGAAGAGGTTGAAGCAACAGAAGAAGTTGTGGAGACACCTGAAAAATCAGAATTGGATTTGGCAAACGAGCGTGCAGAGGAATTTGAAAACAAGTACCTCCGTGCCCACGCTGAAATGCAAAATATCCAACGCCGTGCTAACGAGGAACGCCAAACCATTCAGCGTTACCGTTCGCAAGACTTGGCCAAGAAAATCTTGCCGAGCTTGGATAACTTGGAACGTGCCCTTCAAGTTGAAGGTTTGACAGAAGATGTCAAAAAGGGCATTGAGATGGTACAGGAAAGCTTGATTCAAGCCCTTAAAGAAGAAGGGGTGGAAGAAGTCGCAACAGACATCTTTGATCCAAATCTCCACATGGCTGTCCAAACGGTTCCAGCAGATGATGAACACCCAGCAGACAGCATTGCACAGGTTTTCCAAAAAGGCTACACCTTGCATGAACGCTTGCTGAGACCGGCTATGGTGGTGGTATCTGAGTAGTTGCTCTGCTATTTTCCCAAAAAGAAACTTGACCGAGATGTCGTTAAACTACTTGAAATAAGAAAATGCGAGTTAATGGCTCGCAAAATCTGCGCTACTTAAGAAGAGTGCATCAAATAAAAGAAAATTAAATTTTTGAAAGGATTTGAACCCGAACGAAATGCTCGGAAAATAGATAAACCGCCTTGCATTCATCGAATGCTACGTTGGTTTCCTAATTTTCAGTCGCATTTTCGGCGTTCTTGGTATCATTATTATGTCTAAAATTATCGGTATTGACTTAGGTACAACAAACTCAGCAGTTGCAGTTCTTGAAGGAACTGAATCAAAAATCATCGCAAACCCAGAAGGAAACCGCACAACTCCGTCTGTTGTGTCTTTCAAAAATGGTGAAATCATCGTTGGTGATGCGGCAAAACGCCAAGCAGTAACCAACCCAGATACCATCATCTCTATCAAATCAAAAATGGGAACTTCTGAAAAAGTTTCAGCAAACGGTAAAGAATACACACCACAAGAAATCTCAGCTATGATCCTTCAATACTTGAAAGGTTACGCTGAAGAGTACCTTGGTGAAAAAGTAACCAAAGCCGTTATCACAGTTCCAGCTTACTTCAACGATGCTCAACGTCAAGCAACAAAAGACGCTGGTAAAATCGCAGGTCTTGAAGTAGAACGTATCGTCAACGAACCAACTGCAGCAGCCCTTGCTTACGGTTTGGACAAGACTGACAAAGACGAGAAAATCTTGGTATTCGACCTTGGTGGTGGTACTTTCGACGTGTCTATCCTTGAACTTGGTGACGGTGTCTTTGACGTACTTGCGACAGCAGGTGACAACAAGCTCGGTGGTGACGACTTTGACCAAAAGATTATCGACCACATGGTAGCAGAATTCAAGAAAGAAAACGGCATCGATTTGTCAGCTGACAAAATGGCTCTTCAACGTTTGAAAGATGCGGCTGAAAAAGCTAAGAAAGACCTTTCAGGTGTAACATCAACTCAAATCAGCTTGCCATTCATCACAGCAGGTGCAGCAGGTCCGCTTCACTTGGAAATGACTTTGACACGTGCCAAATTTGACGAATTGACTTATGACCTTGTAGAACGTACAAAAGTACCTGTTCGTCAAGCTCTTTCAGATGCAGGTCTTAGCTTGTCAGAAATTGACGAAGTCATCCTTGTCGGTGGTTCAACTCGTATCCCAGCCGTTGTGGAAGCTGTAAAAGCTGAAACTGGTAAAGAGCCAAACAAATCTGTAAACCCTGATGAAGTTGTTGCTATGGGTGCGGCAATCCAAGGTGGTGTGATCACTGGTGATGTCAAAGACGTTGTCCTCCTTGACGTAACACCGTTATCACTTGGTATCGAAACAATGGGTGGTGTATTTACAAAACTCATCGACCGTAACACAACCATCCCAACTTCTAAATCACAAGTCTTCTCAACTGCTGCAGACAACCAGCCAGCTGTTGACATCCACGTGCTTCAAGGTGAGCGTCCAATGGCAGCGGACAACAAGACGCTTGGTCGCTTCCAATTGACTGACATCCCTGCAGCACCTCGTGGTATTCCACAAATCGAAGTAACATTCGACATCGACAAGAACGGTATCGTTTCTGTAAAAGCCAAAGACCTTGGTACGCAAAAAGAACAAACTATCGTTATCCAGTCTAACTCAGGTTTGACAGATGAAGAAATCGATCGCATGATGAAAGATGCAGAAGCAAACGCGGAAGCAGATAAGAAACGTAAGGAAGAAGTGGACCTTCGTAATGATGTGGACCAAGCAATCTTTGCGACTGAGAAAACGCTGAAAGAAACTGAAGGCAAAGGCTTCGACGCAGAACGTGACCAAGCTCAAGCAGCTCTTGATGAGTTGAAAGCAGCTCAAGAAGCTAACAACTTGGACGACATGAAGGCTAAACTTGAAAACCTCAACGAAAAAGCCCAAGCCCTTGCAGTGAAACTCTACGAGCAAGCCGCAGCAGCACAACAAGCAGCCGCAGGCCAAGAAGGTGCCCAAACAGCTAACAACGCAGGCGATGATGTAGTGGATGGCGAGTTTACGGAGAAGTAAGTTAAGATGTGAGAGCGTTAAGAGAACGACAGAAAAATAGGAACTTGATGCTGAATGCTTGCATTCAAGGAAAGTTATCTTTTTTCCGAAGTTCTTAGCTCGAACTCAGTTCTTATCTTTCCGAGAATAGAAATCATTCGTCAATAAAATTTCCAATCACAGAGGTTGCAACCCAGCCTCTGTTTTTGGGTAAATACCCTTCTAACTTTTACAGAATTGAATACGCCTACGACTCTTTGAAAAAAGATAAACTTTACCTAGATGCGAGGCATCGTCGGACAGTTTCCTATTTTTCTTTGAGGCGCTTAACGGCTTAATATCTTCATAGAAAGGAAAGTGTTCGTAACTGAACACGGGCTACTTTCTAATTTTCAAAGAAAGGAATACAAGTTCGTTTATTCGAACACAGGCTAAAAACCTAGTGAAAAAGATAAACCTCCTAGTGTGTTTTACACACTGCGTCAGTTTCCTATTTTCACTTTTCCAAAACCATGATAGAAAGGAAAGTGTTCGTAATCGAACACGGGCTACGGACTGTGCCAAAAAGATAGTTTTTCCTAGGACGGTGAGGTCCTGCGTCAAAACTCCTATTTTGGCTGTGTCCGCTTTACGCCCTTAGTATCTTATATGAACAACACAGAATTTTACGATCGTCTGGGGGTTTCTAAGAATGCTTCGCCAGACGAGATTAAGAAGGCTTATCGGAAGCTTTCAAAGAAATACCATCCAGATATTAATAAGGATCCGGGTGCGGAGGATAAATACAAGGAAGTCCAAGAGGCTTATGAGACTCTGAGCGACCCTCAAAAACGGTCTGCCTATGACCAGTATGGTCCTGCTGGTGCCAATGGAGGCTTCGGCGGAGGAGCAGGTGGATTTGGTGGTTTCGACGGAGCAGGTTTCGGTGGCTTTGAAGACATTTTCTCTAGTTTCTTTGGTGGAGGTGGTGCGACGCGCAATCCTAATGCACCTCGTCAAGGGGATGACTTGCAATATGCGGTCAATTTGAAATTTGAAGAAGCGATTTTTGGTGTGGAACGTGAAGTTTCCTATAACCGTGAGGCAACTTGTCGAACCTGTACAGGTTCAGGTGCCAAACCTGGAACAAGTCCGGTAACCTGTGGGCGTTGTCATGGTTCTGGAGTGATCAATGTGGATACCCAAACTCCACTTGGAACCATGCGTCGTCAAATGACTTGTGATGTCTGTCACGGTCGTGGGAAACAAATCAAAGATCCATGTGCAACCTGTCATGGAACTGGTCATGAAAAACAAGCTCATACGGTAACGGTTAAGGTACCAGCTGGTGTGGAAACCGGTCAACGTATTCGCTTGGCAGGTCAAGGTGAAGCTGGTTTCAATGGAGGTCCTTACGGAGATCTCTACGTTGTCATTCAGGTCCAACCTTCAGACAAGTTTGAACGTGAAGGGACTACTATTCACTATAAACTGAACCTCAACTTTGTCCAAGCCGCACTTGGAGATACAGTTCATGTGCCAACGGTTCACGGTGATGTGGATATGGTCATTCCTGAAGGTACCCAGACTGGTAAGACCTTCCGACTCAAAGGAAAAGGTGCACCAAGTGTTCGTGGTGGAGTCATCGGTGACCAATATGTGACGGTAAATATCGTCACTCCGACAGGTTTGAATGACCGCCAAAAAGCAGCTCTTAAAGAATTTGCGGCAGCTGGAAATATTGATGTCAAGCCCCATAAAAAAGGATTTTTTGACAAGGTAAAAGATGCCTTTGATGAATTGTAATTTGTTTTGAACAGATATTCAAAATCAGTAAGCGTGGCTTGCTGATTTTTTACTTTCATGATAAGCTAATAAAAAATACAAGGAGAAGCCTATGTGGAAAGATGCGACGGAAATGGCCTTGGCTGTTCGAACAGGTCAGGTTTCTGCTAAAGAATTGGTAGCGGATGCTATTGAACGAATAGAAGAGGAAAATCCTGCTCTCAATGCTGTCGTCAGCAAGCAATATGAGCAAGCCCTGCAAGAAGCAGAAACAGGGGACTTTCAAGATAAGCCCTTTGGTGGTGTTCCTCTTTTGTTGAAAGATTTGGGGCAAAATGAAGAAGGGCACTTGTCAACAGCGGGCTCTCGTCTATTCCAGAATTACCGAGCGGGGCATACAGATAAATTGGTACAGGCTTTCAAGGATATGGGTTTCATCATCTTGGGCCGGACCAATACGCCAGAGTTTGGTTTTAAGAACATATCTGACTCTAGCCTACATGGGCCAGTCAAGTCGCCGCTAGATTTGAGCCGAAATGCAGGTGGGTCCAGTGGTGGTGCAGCAGCGGCAGTAGCTTCTGGTATGGTACCTTTGGCAGCAGCTTCAGATGGTGGCGGTTCTATCCGTATTCCCGCCTCCTTCAATGGTTTGATTGGGCTCAAGCCCAGTCGGGGTCGGATTCCAGTTGGACCAATTTCTTATCGAGGTTGGCAGGGCGCTTCCAGCAACTTTGCTCTGACTAAGTCAGTCCGCGATACCAAACACCTTCTTTATCACTTGCAGACCTATCAGGTGGAAGCTCCCTTTCCTCTGGCTCTCCTGTCTGAGCAGAGTCTCCTTGCACCGCAAGATAAACCTCTGAAAATTGCCTACAGTCTGGAATCGCCGATTGGCAGTCCAGTTTCCGCTGATGCCAAACAGGCTGTCTTGTCCCTTCTGCCTCAGTTAGAAGCACTGGGGCACCAGATTACCGAGCTAACAGGTCCTGTTTTGGACGGCCTTGAAGTCATGCAGGCCTATTACCTGATGAACAGTGTTGAAACAGCTCAGATGTTTGACGAGATTGAAGCGGGGCTGGGTCGTCCCATGACCCCTGATGACATGGAGGTCATGACCTGGGCCATTTACCAGAGTGGGCAGACCGTTCCAGCTAAACTCTATTCTAAGGTCTTACAGGATTGGGACCGTTACAGTGCCAGCATGGCGGACTTCCACCAGCACTATGATCTCCTTCTGACGCCGACAGTGGCTGATGTGGCTCCCAAGCTAGACCAGTTCACTCACTCGCAAGAGATGCTAGACCGCTTGTTGCACACGCAGGAGTTGGCAATGGCAGAGCAGCAGAGCTTGATTTGGGAGATGTTTGCAGATAGTCTAGCCTGGACACCCTTTACCCAGCAGGCAAACATCACCGGCCAACCGGCTATCAGCTTGCCAACTTATAAGACCCCACAAGGCTTACCAATCGGCATCCAATTGACAGCAGCCAAGGGACGAGAGGATTTACTCTTGCAGTTGGCAGACCAAATGGAGGCAGCAGGTTTACTCAACTTGTAAGGGAATTCATTTTTTCAGTTCAATTATTTGCCAAAACGTTTTCAAAATGTTAACCTGTAAAAGTTGGTGGGTTAACACCGAAAAAGTAAAAAGGAAGCTATGGCTTCCAAAGGAGATTGTTTTATGTTGAAAAAAGTTTTGGCCTCAGCTCTCTTGGTTTCTACTTTGACCTTGGCAGCATGTTCTAGCTCAAGTTCGAATACTAGCAGTTCTTCTGCTGAACAGACTCAATGGGAAAAAGTACAAGAAGCAGGTGTCTTGAAGGTTGCAACACCAGGTACCCTTTTCCCAACTTCTTACTACAACGATGCTAAAGAATTGGTCGGATATGAAATTGATATGATCAATGAAATTGGTAAACGTTTGAAATTGGAAATCGAATACCAAGAAATCGGTGTGGCAGAAGCCTTTACAGCTGTTGATAGTGGTAAGGTCGATATTTCTGTTAACAACTTTGACATGACAGAAGCACGTAAGGAAAAGTACAACTTCTCTATCCCTTACAAGTATTCAGTTGGTGGCTACATTGTCCGTGAAGACGGTTCATCAGGAATCGAAGCAGCTGACCTGAGCGACTGGACTGGTAAAAAAGCTGGTGGTGGCGCAGGTACTCAGTACATGAAAATTGCTGAAAAGCAAGGCGCAGAGCCAGTTATCTATGACAACGTAACCAATGATGTTTACTTGCGTGATGTTTCAACAGGCCGTACAGACTTCATTCCAAACGACTACTACACACAAGTGATGGCTATCAAATGGGTCAATGCCAACTTCCCAGATATCAAAGTGAAGATGGGTGAAGCTAAATACAACCCAACTGAACAAGGTATTGTCATGAGCAAGGCTGACACAAGCTTGAAAGAAAAAATTGACGAAGCTCTTGAAGCGATGAAAGCTGACGGAACTTTGAAGGCAATTTCTGAGAAATACTACGCAGGACAAGACTTGACAGTCCCTGTTGAAAATGCAGACCAATTGCCAGTTATCGAAGTTGAATAAGACCTCGTAACAAATTAAATGCATCTTGTATAGACTTTGTCAGTCACAGACTGGCAAGGTCTATCTGATTTTTAGGAAAGAGGAGAAGATATGGATATTAACTGGCAGGCAGTTTTTAATGCAGATATTGCAAGAGAGGCTATTCCGCAGATTTTGGAGGGACTTCCCTACACTCTATCCCTATCCCTAATTGGTTTTGTCTTGGGGACTTTCTGTGGATTTTTTGTAGCCCTCATGCGGATGTCTAAGTTTGGCCCCTTGCGTTGGTTAGCTATGGCCCATATTTCTCTCATGCGTGGAATTCCCCTCATGGTTCTTCTCTTTTTCATCTATTTTGGATTGCCTTTCATGGGGCTACAACTAGATGCTATCTCCGCATCTATTATCGCCTTTACCTCCATGTCCAGTGCCTACATTTCTGAAATTATTCGTGCATCTCTTTCGGCCATTGATAAGGGACAATGGGAGGCGGCGTGTTCCCTGGGCTTGCGGACCAATGTGATTTACAGAAAAATCATCATCCCCCAAGCCTTTCGGATTGCCCTTCCACCGCTGAGTAATGTTCTCTTGGATATGGTGAAAAGTACGTCCTTGACCGCTATGATTACTGTACCAGAGATTTTCAATAAGGCAAAAATAGTCGGTGGAGCTAAGTCGGATTATATGACGGTTTATATCTGTGTAGCCCTCATTTATTGGGTTATCTGCACTCTCTACGCCTTCGGTCAGCTCAAGCTGGAAAAACGCTTAGCGACGTATTAAAAGAATTCCTCGGTTCTTTTGAATCGAGGAATTTTTGCTAGTCTGGATAGAAGACAAGAATAGCAGAAGTGGAAGAGGATTTGGTGTATTCGAAATCCTCCAGATCTTGCACGGACAAGCTTTGAATAGTGAAGTAAGTTTGATGTTTGTAGCGGATATTAAAATCGCTGCTACTACCAGCATCGATAGTTGAGAAGCTCTTTTCATTCAGAGTAAACTCTTCTTTTGAGAGTTTCTCGAGATTTTCTTTTGTTGCCATTAAATAGATTTTGCCAGAGAAAGGAGATTCAAGAGAGAATTCTCCTTTGGATGTCGTGATTTCAACAATTTGCTGAAAGTTATCAATCTTAGCCAGACGTTCATCTGTTTTTAGAGCTTTTTCTGCTTCAATGGACGCTGCTGTTAGCTCATTTTGTATTTCTTTATTAACTTCTGAAGTGACAGAGTGACAAGCACTTAAGCAAGGTATTATCATGCAGAGTGCAATGAGGGAAATATACTTTTTCATCATGGGCTCCTTTATATAATTTCATCATTTTCAGCTTGTAAAAGCACACCTTTTTCCAACACCATCTTTGCTAGTAGTGCAATAATAATCAGCACACCATTTATGAAGTAGTCACTAAGTGAAAAATCATATAAATCACTTACATTCTTTAAATCTAGGTAAGATAGGAAAAAAGCACTTGCAAATTGTATGCTCGTCCATACGATTAAGGTTCCTAAAATTATCTTTGTATAGACTACATTTTCAGTTGAGAAAATAGTTCCTGTTTGAAAGTTGATGAGCAATTTTTTGAGTATGGTGGCCATGTAGATAAAGCAGGCTACTAATAGGATACTTATGATTAGAATAATAACAATGATAGGCAAGGGGACATCTAATCGTAGACTATTTTGAATAGGTTTCCCGCCTATAAGTAGAATAAGAAGTGCCAACATTATCAGTCCCGTTAAGGCAATCAATCCATAACGAATAAACGTTAGCAACTGTATGACGATGTTGAAAAATATCTTTTTGTTCATGCTATTCCCCCTCCCTCACATATTCCAAAATATCTCCTGGTTGGCAGTCTAGGATTCGGCAGATGCTCATCAGGGTATTGAAGCGAATACCTTTTGCCTTGCCTGTCTTGAGAATGGACAGATTGGCTTCGGTGATGCCGACTTGCTCTGCCAAGTCCTTGGAAGTTATTTGTCGATCTTTGAGGACCTTGTCTAGGTTTACGCGAATCATTTCCATATCAGATAAACTCACTGTTCTCAGTTGCTAATTGTTGCCCTTTTTGAACCAATCTCCAGACAAAATAAGTTGCGAGGAGGAAGAGAGCATTGAGGATGAAATCTGACCAACGCAGATTGAGGAAGTTGTTTGGTCCAGCAGCATTTGTCAAGGCAAACAAGCTGGTTAGGCAAAATTGCCCAGCAGTCAAGACGAGCAAACTGATGAAGAGTTTCTGATAAAGTTCCAGACTAGCTGAAGCGAAATAATCTTCTTCCAGAAGCAATTTACATAACTTTTGAAGCAAGTGAGCAATGTGACTGAGTGCTACTAAGACAACTAGAATCAATCCAGTCGCTAACAGAATGAGCCAGATATCAATCTGGTCAATGGGTTTGTTAAAGGAGTATTCCCAAGAGCCTATCGCAAAGGAGTCGCCTCCAAGACCAGCCAATGTAAATATGGTATAAAGAGCAATCGTGAAATAGAAGAAATAGCGAACACAAGTAGCCACAATGCCAGCTGTTTTGAGTAGATTGGTTTTCATAGCAAACCTCCGATTATTATTGTTTTATGATAATATTATCTGTAAAATTATTATAAAACAATAATTTTTGAAATGCAAGCGTTTTTTTAAAAAAAGAATAATAAGAAAACCGCCAACTACCTGGCGGTTTTCTGCTATTTGAAATACAAGAGTCTCAGTCCGTTGAGAATGACCAAAATGGTAGATCCTTCGTGTCCGACTACGCCGAGTGGCAGATTGATAGACTGGAAGAGATTGGAAATGATAAGAAGAGCAATGACAGACAGGGCAAAGACGATGTTTTGTTTGATGATACCCCGCATTTTCTTAGACAGGCGGATAGAGTAAGGAATTCTCGTCAGGTCCTCCATGAGCACGATGTCGGCCGACTCCATAGCGATGTCCGTACCACTTCCCATTGCATAGCTGACATTGGCTTGGGCAAGGGCGGGAGCATCGTTGATACCGTCTCCCACCATGCCGACAGAAGAAAATTCTTGCTGTAAGTCTTGGATGACAGAAGCCTTGTCCGTCGGCAAGCAGTTGGCAATGACCCGCTCGATACCGACCTGACTCGCTACGTAACGAGCCGTCTTTTCTTGGTCACCTGTCAAGAGAATTGGTGTCACTCCCATTTCTTTCAACTGGGCAATTAGCTGCTTGCTCTCAGGTTTCAAACTATCTTCCACCATGAAGATCGCCACAAGGACATCATTTTGACTAACATAGACCAGGGTTTTTCCAGTGCTTTCTGCCTCATCAATCTGTGCAACTAAGTCCACAGACAGCGGACGGACCAAGCTATCCACCACAAAGCCTGCCTTACCGATTTTCCAGCTGTCGCCCTGATAGCCTGCCACCAAGCCGTTTCCGGTCACGTCTTCTAGGCTTTGGAGGGCAATAGCAGAGCTGTCAGCCGTATAGGTCATGAGAGCCTGAGCGATTGGGTGACTCGATTGTTTTTCAACTGCCTGAACAACCTGCTTGATAAGCTCTTCATCGCCAAGATAGCATGCCCCTACAACCTCAGGTTTACCAATGGTTAGGGTACCCGTCTTGTCAAAGACGATGGCTTCTAGATTGGCGATGTTATCCGCAATATCACCGCCCTTGATAATCATGCCCTTGCGTGCCGCACGGCTGATGGCAGAAAGTGTTGCGGGTGAAGAAGAAGCTACGAGGGCACAAGGAGAAGCGATGGTCAAGAGAATCATGCCACGGTAGAAGGCAGTTAACCAGTCCCAGCCCAGTGCAAAATGGGCAAAGAGAATGAAGAGCGGTACTACCACCAAAACAACCTTGACATAGGTATCTTCCATATTTTCAATGAAAGTCGCTGTTTGTGATTTAGATTCTTGGGCGTTTTCAACCATTTGGACGATTTTATCGAAGAGGGCATCTCCTTTCTCAGCCGTAACTTGAACGGTCACAGTTGGCCCTTGGTTGATGGTGCCGCCGATAACAGTAGCGCCAGCCATTTTCTCCGCAGGAAGTGGCTCGCCTGTAATCATGGATTCGTCAAAGATGGATTGGGGACTGATGAGGGTAGCATCCAGTGGAACCGTGTCACCCTTGCGGACTTGCAGGAGGTCACCGATGCGAATGGCTGCGGTGTCTAAGACAGTAATGTCACCATTTTCCTCGATTTTGCGAGCCGTTGGAGGCGTCATGTTCATCAGAGCTGCGATAGCATTTTTACTTTTCTCCATGGCTAATTCTTCCAATGTAGAAGACAGGGAGAAGATGAAGATGAGTAGAGCCCCTTCCATCCAGTAGCCAATCAGACCAGAGCCGATAGCAGCCAAAATCATGAGCAGGTCGACAGACAGGTGCTTGTCGAAAATCAGCTCAGAAATGCCTTCCTTGGCTGACTGGTAGCCCCCGATGATAAAGGCTGAAATGAAGAGGATGGGTGCCCATCCTTGTCCAGTCTGAAACAGAAGGATACCTATTAGAATGAGCGCCAAGCAGAGAGCGGTTGTGATGATGTGGCTGTGTTGTTTGAGGTTGGTTACGAGTGTCATAGTTTTAGTTCCTTTATTTAGAATAATTATCATTTACCTAAGTTGATTATAACAGTTCTAAATAGAAAGTCAAGTCTTTTTAGAATAATTCTAAATAATAAAGTTCAGACAATTCAAAGAGAAAGCAAAAAAGCAACTACTGGTTGCTTTCTAAGACTCTTTATTTAGTTGACAATCAGGACAAATGCCGTAGATGGATAGTACCTCTTTTGTAATTTTGTAACCAGTTTGGGTATGAGCTTCCTTCTTCAAGCTCGGGATTTCTACATCCATGAAATCAGTGATTTTTCCACAGACTTCACAAATAACATTGAGGTGCTCGTGACCCATGAAATCATAATAGGTTGTCGTGTCATTGGTACGCTTGAGTTCAGTGACAAATCCTTCTTCTAAGAGCACTTTGAGGTTGTTATAGACAGTTGCCAAACTCATGTTAGGATAGTTGGGCAGGAGGTCTTTGTATATCATTTCAGCACTTGGATGATCGTCGCTATCAATGATATAGGCTACAACAGCCTTACGTGTTTCTGTAATGCGAACCCCTTTTTCCTTTAAGTGTTGAATAACATGCTCAAAGGCAGTTTGGTTTTCTGCGTTAAGGTGAGAGTGTAGTTCCATTCGTGCCTCCTGTTCTTTTCAAGAATAATTCTAATTTACTTTTCTTCATTATAATCCTTTTTATGAAAGCTGTCAAACTTAGAAGGGGTCCATCTGTACTAGTACAGTTTTTGTTTTATAGGCTTGTTTTTCTAAGTTTGCTTGTGCTACAATCAGAACATGACACGATATAAGGCAATTATTTCCTACGACGGCCATGATTTTTCTGGTTTCCAGCGCCAGCCCCATGCCCGTACAGTTCAGGAAGAAATCGAAAAAACACTAGTAAGACTAAACAGTGGCCAGCCAGCAACCGTTCATGGTGCAGGTCGGACAGACGCAGGAGTGCACGCTTATGGTCAGGTGATTCACTTTGACTTGGCTGGCAGTCGAGATGCTGAGAAGCTCCGCTTTGCTCTGGATACTCAAACACCTGAGGATATTGATGTGGTCAGTGTGGAGCAGGTGGCGGATGATTTTCATTGCCGCTATGCTAAGCACAGCAAGACCTACGAGTTTCTGGTGGATATTGGGCGGCCTAAGAATCCCATGATGCGCCACTATGCGACCTTCTATCCCTATGATTTGGATTTGAGCTTGATAGAAGAAGCTATTCAGGACTTGGTGGGGACCCATGATTTTACAGGCTTTACGGCTTCAGGGACCTCGGTCGAGGACAAGGTGCGGACCATTACGGCGGCGACTATGGAATACGACCAGCGGCGGCAGTTCTTGATTTTTACCTTTTCTGGTAACGGATTTTTGTACAAGCAGGTGCGGAATATGGTCGGGACCCTCTTGAAAATTGGTAATGGTCGCATGCCTGTTGGGCAGATCAAGCGGATTTTAGCAGAGAAGGATCGTGGTTTGGCGGGTCCGACTGCGGCAGGCAACGGCCTCTATCTAAAGGAGATTATCTATGAAGACTAAGTATATTTTAGCACTTTCTGGCAATGATATTTTCAGTGGTGGTGGCCTCCATGCAGACCTGACCACCTACACTGTTCATGGGCTGCATGGCTTTGTGGCGGTGACCTGCTTGACAGCTATGACGGAAAAAGGTTTCGAGGTCATTCCGACGGAGGCTGCGGTATTTGCCCAGCAACTTGCTAGTGTGAAGGATGTCCCCTTTTCTGCGATTAAGATTGGTTTGCTTCCCTCTGTGGAAATAGCAGAGCAGGCTTTGGAGTTTATCAAGGCTCACCAGGAGATTCCTTTGGTACTGGATCCGGTCTTGGTCTGCAAGGAAACGCATGATACTGAGGTCAGCCAGTTGCGAGATGAACTCTTGAAATTCCTTCCCTATGTCAGCATGATCACGCCAAATCTGGCAGAAGCTCAGCTATTGCTCCAAAAAGACATCAAAACGGTGGAGGAGATGAAGCAGGCGGCAGTGGCCTTGTATGACTTTGGTGCCAAGGCGGTGGTCATCAAGGGCGGCGATCGTCTGGGTGGCCCAGAGGCGGTCGATGTTTTCTACGATGGTCAGGAAATCGTGGTGCTCCAGTCGCCTCTGTTGTCAGAAAACAACGTGGGGGCGGGCTGTACCTTTGCGTCCAGCATTGCCAGTCAGCTTTTGCTGGGTCAAGAGCCTTTGGAGGCGGTCAGACTGTCCAAGGACTTTGTCCATGCGGCGATTGAAAAATCAGATGATTATGGGGTGATTCAATATGAGAAATAAAAAAACGCAGGAATTGGTCTTGCTCGCTATTTTAACAGCCTTGAGTTTAGTTTTGGCCTTTATTCATGTGCCAACACCGACGGGATTTTTTACTTTGTTGGATGTGGGTGTCTTCTTTACCGCCTTTTACTTGGGCAAGAAAGAGGGAGCGATTGTCGGCGGTTTGGCAGGGCTATTGATTGACTTCTTGTTGGGCTATCCCCATTGGGCATTCTTTAGTCTAGTATTCCACGGGGCTCAAGGTTACTTTGCGGGTTGGACAGGTAAGAAACGGATTCTCGGTTTAGTCTTGGCGACGCTCTCTATGGTTGGGGGCTATTTTGTGGCATCTAGTTTCATGTATAATGTAGCTGACGCTGTTACAAGTCTGATGAGTAATACTCTGCAAAACACAGTTGGTTTGGTAGTTGGTTACGTCTTGGCTCAGGCAATAGAAAGAATTGGTGCAGTAAATCATGTCATTAAAGGAAATTAAGGAACAGACCCAGCAAGTTGTGCAAGAAGTCCTAGAACTCAGCAATCTTCAAAAGGGGCAGATATTTGTTCTAGGTTTGTCTTCTAGTGAGGTCATTGGTGGGCATATTGGCAAAAATTCTAGTTTGGAAGTTGGTGAAGTGATTGTTGAAACCGTTTTGGATATTTTGACTCCCAAGGGGATTTATTTAGCTGTCCAAGGCTGCGAACACCTCAATCGTGCCTTGGTGGTGGAGCGGGAATTGGCAATCCAGAAGGACTTGGAAATAGTCAATGTCCTCCCAACTCTTCATGCAGGTGGTTCTGGTCAGTTGGCGGCCTTCAAGTATATGAAGGATCCGGTGGAAGTCGAGTTTATCACCGCTCAGGCTGGTGTAGACATCGGCGACACAGCTATCGGCATGCACATCAAGCATGTCCAAGTTCCGATTAGGCCTAGCCTGCGTGAGATTGGTCAGGCCCATGTCACCGCCCTTGCCAGCCGCCCAAAACTAATCGGTGGAGCTCGTGCAGCCTATCAGGAAGATACCATACGGAAAGGTTCATAATGAAAAAATTTACGGTCAAGGATTTAGTGTGGACCCGTCCACCGAGACAATTCACTATTTCAGATGAAGAAATTACCATTACCACCCACCCCCAGACGGATTTGTGGCAGAAGACCTATTACCATTTTGTGAATGACAATGCTCCTGTCTTACAGATGGAGACAGAGGAGGACTATTTTTCTTTTACTGTGAAGACGGATTTTGCGGGTAGTCATACTCGATTTGACCAGTGTGGGATTGTCCTTTATCAAGATTCGGAGAATTGGCTAAAGTGTTCGATAGAATATGAAAATGATGACTTCCAACACTTGGGAAGTGTGGTGACTAATCACGGATTTTCTGACTGGGCAACTACTGAAATCAGTTCACAAGTCAAATCCATGTGGTTTAGGCTCAGTCGCAGGGGAGCTGATTACTGTTTTGAAAATTCCGAAGATGGTATCCACTTCAAACAAATGCGGGTTTGCCATTTTCATCAAGGGGCAGGGAAAATAGCTTTTGGGCTATATGCCTGTTCTCCAGAAAACTCCAGTTTTACAGCTCGCTTTACCAATATGGAATTGAGCGACTGCAAATGGCAGGCCCATGATGGCCAAGAGCCAGATGAAATCTAGTGAGAGTCTTAGGTAAGTAGTGACAGAAAAATAGTTGAAACTCATACTCTTCGAAAATCAAAATGTTCCCTTGTCAACTTGCCTTGAAGAACTCCTGTTCAATCTTCGCCTTCGTTTCCTAGGCGACTTTTGATTTTCATTGAGTATCAGGGGGAGTGGGAAAGAACTCGACCAAGATAAAAAGAGTTCGTCAACAAGTCCTTATTTCCAGTTGTTGAGCTGAAACAGTCTATCCCCAGACTGTTTCACTCCCACCCCCGCATAGCTCCAACAGTCAGAGTAGTGACTGTTGGAGGTTGGAGATGAAGCGAACTCTGTTCGCATCAGTCGTATAGGTCAGATTTGGAGTGTAAAACACGAATTGCTGAGATTTGCTTCGCAAATCCTATCTCCAACCTTTAACAGTCCACTGGACTGTTAAACCCAATCAACCACTGCGCTGAGATGTTGACACGAACTCTGAGTAGTGGTCCTGGGCTTTTTGCCCAGCCTCTTTATCTTTTGAGCCAAATCCTTGCCAAGAGGTCTGGCTTATGGTAAACTTGTTCTTGTAGTCGATACAAGAACAGAAAGGAGACCAGATGGATACAAAATTTTCAGTAGCCCTTCATATACTGACCATGATCAGTGAGAGCAAGGAAATACTTAGCTCGCAAGCCTTGGCTGAGAGCGTTGGCACCAATGCTAGCTACATCCGTAAGGTGATTGCACTCTTGAAAAATGCAGGCTTAATCACTTCGCACCAAGGGCGATCAGGCTACCAATTGAGCAAGTCCCCTAAGGATATTAGCTTATTGGAAATCTACCTTGCGACGCAAGAAGTGGAGCATATTCGACTGTTTCAGATACACCAGAATGCCAATCTTTCTTGTCCGGTTGGGCAGCATATAGAAGGTGCAATGGTTCCCATCTTTTCCAGTGTTGAACAAGAACTGGAAAATCAACTCAGTCGTCAATCCTTAGATAATGTGATTGATAATCTCTATCAATCCGCACAAGAAACCCGAATCTGACCTCGGTCAGATTTTATAAATTCAAACTTAGACCTGTAAGTGATACAGGAACAAATAAAAGAATAGAAAAGAGAAGAACATGAAAGCAGCACAACATACATCTTATAACAAAAACAATATCACCCTTAACCTTACAGAAATTGCTAAACCAACTATTCAAGCCAACCAAGTCCTTGTCAAAGTGACCGCAGCAGGCGTTAACCCCTTGGACAACATGATTTCACGCGGAGATGTGAAATTGATTGTCCCTTACAAATTGCCCCAAACAGCTGGAAATGAAGTAGTCGGCTTGGTCGAAGAAGTAGGCTCAAGCGTGACGACATTTGCAGCAGGTGACCGTGTCTTTGGTCGTCTTCCGCTTGATAGTATCGGTGCTTTCGCTGAGTATGTAGCGGTTGACGCTCAAGCTCTTGCTAAGGTTCCTGCCTACTTGACAGATGAAGAAGCAGCAGCTGTTCCTCTGACAGCCTTGACTATCATGCAGGCTCTTGACCTCATGGGTGCTGAGGCAGGCAAAACCATCTTCATCTCAGGTGGAACTGGTGGTGTCGGCGGTATGGCTATTCCGATTGCCAAAGCCAAGGGCTTGACCGTCATTACCAACGGTGATGGGGCAAGTGCAGAGCGGGTGTTGTCACTGGGTGCAGACCAGTTTATTGATTACAAGACAGAAGATTACACCAAAACCCTTAGCAATGTTGACTATGTCTTGGACACACTTGGCGGTGCAGAAACGGAAAAACAAATGTCAATCATGAAAAAAGGTGGGCAGCTGGTTTCCCTTCGTGCCATGCCAAATGGCGAATTTGCCAAACGTATGAATTTGCCAAAATGGAAGCAAATCTTGTTTGGCCTAGCTGGTCGTTCATTTGACAAAATGGCTAAGAAATACGGTGTTCACTACCATTTCATTTTCGTAGAGAGCAATGGTCGCCAACTACAAGAGGTAGCAGATATTTTCAGCAAGTTAGAAATCAAACCGTCTATCGATACTGTTTACCCATTTGAAGAAGTCAATGCAGCACTTGATAAGGTTGCCAACGGTCGTTCACGCGGAAAAACCGTCCTCAGTTTCAACTAAAATAATAAAATATACAAGGAAACATCATGTCATATATTACAACCAAAAACCAATACATCACCGTTTCAAACAATAAAATCGCCTATCGTGAGCTTAGCAAGGGCAAGTCGACCCTTCCTTTGGTCATGCTGGTTCACCTAGCGGCGACCTTGGACAACTGGGATCCAAAATTGCTGGATTTGCTGGCTGAAAAGCACCATGTAATTGTCCTAGACCTTCCTGGCGTGGGAGCTAGTCAAGGCAAGGTTGCTCCGACTATTCCAGGAATGGCTGAGCAGGCTGTTTCTATTATCAAGGCTTTGGGTCATGAGAAAATCAATTTGCTAGGTCTGTCTATGGGTGGTTTCATTGCTCAAGAAATCGTTCGCCTGGATAGTCAGCTGGTCAACCGCTTGATTTTAGCAGGCACAGGTCCTCGTGGTGGTTTTGAAGTCGATAAGGTGACTGGAAAAACCTTCCGCTACATGCTGAAGGCTGGTTTGGAGCGTGTGGATCCAAAACGCTACATCTTCTACAATCATGATGAGGCAGGTCGTCTCGAGGCAGAAAAAGTCTTGGGTCGTATGGGGCAAAGAAGTGCTGCTCATGCAGACAAGGACATGAATGTCCCAGGATTTTTGCCCCAGCTAAAAGCTATCAAACGCTGGGGAAGAGAGCCGCAAGACGACATGACCTTTATCACCCAACCAACTCTGATCGTCAACGGTGATAAGGATATGCAGGTTCCAACAGAAAATTCTTATACCATGCATGAGAAAATCAAAAATAGCCAACTGATCATCTATCCAAATGCAGGACACGGCTCGATCTTCCAAAATGCAGAGGATTTTTCGAAAGCCTTACTAGCCTTTTTGGAGGAAAGCAATGCCTAAAACCATTTTAATCACTGGTTCGACGGATGGAATCGGCAAACACCTAGCCATGAAATTGGCGAGTGAAGGTCATGAAGTCATCTTGCACGGGCGAAATAGCGAAAAGCTCCGTGTAGCCCTCAGTGATATTCAACTAAAAACAGGAAATAAAAAGATTCACGGCTACCTTGCAGACTTTTCCAAGTTAGCAGATGTCTATCGTTTCGGCCAAGAAATTAAACGCGATTTTGAGCAGATTGATGTCTTGGTAAACAATGCGGGTGCTTACTTTGGAGATGCCCGTGTGGCAACGGCAGAAAATATCGAGATGACCTTTATGCTGTCTGTCCAAGTTCCGTATATCTTGACGACGGAGTTGCTGCCCTTGCTGGAAAAAGCAAGAGGCAGGGTCATTCACACCTCTTCTTTTATGCACCATTTTGCACAAACCAGAGGCTTGGATTTTGGTTTAGAGCAGAGCTATTCTGCAGCCATGGCTTACAATAATGCCAAACTATACACCATTTGGCTGGCCATTGCTCAGGCAGAGGCCTTAGAAAAGCAAGGGTCATCTGTGACCGTCAATGCCTACCATCCTGGCTTGATTGCGACAAATTTGGGCAATGATGGTATCAAACGCAATCTGAGAAGTCGGATTCTCACCAGTCTGATGAAACCATTTTCCAAAGATTTGGACCAAGGAATTGAAACAGGTTACTACTTAAGCCTATCACCAGAGGTAGCTGGAGTATCAGGCCGTTATTTTGCGGAGAAAAGGTTGGCTAAGGTCAGCTTGAAGGGATTTGATTTGGCAAAGAGCCAAGCCTTACTAGCCTATCTTGATAAGAAAATTCAAGTATTTAAGGAGAGCTACGGTGACTAAGATTTTGTTAGAAAACCTCCAACTGCCCAATGGTCAGGTCTTAGACAATCGCTTTTTCAAATCCGCCATGAGCGAAACCCTGGCAGATAGTCAGGGAGCTCCCTCGGATGACTTGATTGCCTTATATGATTTTTGGTCCAAGCAGGGAATGGGTGTCCTAGTGACAGGCAATGTCATGGTGGACGGCCGCTACCTTGGTGAGCCGGGCAATGTGGTCCTAGATTCAGATATTCATCTGGCTCAATTTCGGAAATGGGCAGCCGTTGGGAAAAAGAACGGTGTGCCTATCTGGCTCCAGCTCAATCACCCTGGCAAACAGATGTATCGGTCGATCAATCAAACTCCGATTGCACCCAGTGCCATTCCGATTTCTGGAGGCTCAGCTTCGGCCTTTCGTCCACCGAGAGAAATGACCGTGTTTGATATCAAAGAAGCTAGAGATAAATTTATTGCAGCAGGCCTTCGGGCAAAAGCAGCAGGATTTACAGGTGTACAGTTACACGCTGCACATGGTTACTTGATCAATCAATTCCTCTCACCAGCAGATAATCAGCGGACGGACCGATATGGTGGCAATCTGGACAATCGCATGCGATTCTTGGTGGAAGTCTATCAAGGTCTGCGTGACAAAGTGGGACCAGATTTTACCATCGCCTTGAAATTGAATGCTTCTGATTTTAAGGAAGAGGGCTTTGGTTTTGAAGATTGTAAGCATGTGGTGAAAACCATGTCTGACTTGGGGATCGACCTGATTGAAATTTCAGGTGGCAATTATGAGACACCTGTCTTTGGCAGTGACTATGAGAATGGTGCTGGATTTGTGACCTACGCCCTTGCTCTAGCAGATTTGACTTCTGTTCCTATTGTTTCAACAGGCGGTTTCCGAAAAGTCACTCAGATGGAAGAGGCTATCAAGGATGGTGTGTCCATGATTGGTCTTGCCAGACCCTTTGTCCTTCGTCCAAGTCTTGTCAGTGATTACCGTCAAGACGGTGATGTGCAACTGACAACGCCTCGCCTGACAACAGGTCTTCCAAAACTGGATAAGGCCCTTGGTCCTATTATCGGTGTCAGTTATTACGAGGCCCAGATGAAAGGCTTGGCCAAGGGAAAATCTGTCACTGTCAGTCAAAACGCCTGGACTTATCTTCTCCAAACCGTCAAGGCACACGGCCTGTCAGCCTTGAAGCCGAGGAGGAAGTAGAATAGACTAGAAAAGATTTGAGAGTCCATCTCAGATCTTTTTTCGATAAATTGAGATGAAAAATATAAATCCGACACTTTTGTTAAAAATTGTCGTTCTCTAACAGTCATTATTTGGGTAAACTAAATATATCAAAAGAAAGGAGGTTTGCTTGATGTCATTTTTAGAAGCAAACGAAAAAATCGCAGAGAAAGTTGTTGGTGCCCATAAGGCAATAGAAAAAACGGTTGTGGGAGGCTATAAGGCAACAGAAAAAGCCGCAGTTTCAGGTTTCAATACAATCTCAGATAAATTTATCGGAGCATTTTTTACAAAGGATAATGAAACAGTTGAAGAAGCAAAGGCCCGCATGTCTAAAATGGACTTTAATCACCCTAACTTATCTAAGGGTGATGATAAGTAAGCAAGAGTAGATTTTCTTGCTAACCATACTAAATAATAAGAAGAAAAGGAATATTATGAAAAAAAGAGATTTTATCAGTTTGATTGCTTATACGGTGAGTTTATTGGTCTTAGCTTTAGGGATGTGCTTTTATACCTTGCCAGAATGGGAAATGACTACCCTAGGAATGCCCTTATCGGTAGTCGGTCTGCTATTACTTGCACTATCTTGGGTTCTACAGAGGAAGTTAGCAGGTAAAGGGGCTCCTAAGTTTGATTGGAAACAGATTGTTAAAGTTATCTACTGTGTTTTTGCCTTGTTGGTTTTTGGTGGAGGCTTCGCCCTTGTGACAACTGGGAATTTTGTTCTGGGTCTAGTCCTAGGCCTTGTTGGTCTTGTATTAGTGATTGGGATGATTCCTGTAACTGTTGGCTTAAAAAATTAAAGAAAACCTGAGGGATGCCTCAGGTTCTTATTGCTTTCTAGAGATACAGATTTGGATAATGTCAGCCATCTCTTCAATCGATTCAGCACAGCCATTTCTCACCCACTTGGATACGACTTGTGTTATGCCTGCCAGAAAGAAGCTAGATACATAGGCGATTTGTACTGGATTTTGGATCCCTTGAGCATGGAAGCGAGGGGTAAAAATCAATTCTACCAAGTGTTCAAAGCGTTCTTTGTGGTGAAAATCTAATTCGTGACGGAGATAAATCTGATAGATTTTCTGGTGGTCTTTTACAAATTGTAGGTAGGAAATGAGGTAGGCATCGCCTGTTAGATCGGTTTCAATTGGTAGACTGTTAGCGGGATAAGATTGGAATTCAGCTAAGAAAAGTTGGGTAAGGTATTGATAAGCATCCTCTAACAAGTCAAGTTGATTGTCATAATAATGGTAAAAAGTAGAGCGATGTACCCCAGCCTCCTTGCAAATTTTGCTGACGGAAATACGTCCAAATTCTTCCTTATCTAAGAGAAGAATCAATGCTTGTTGTAGTTTTATTTTGGCTGATTCAGTCATAGTGTCCGCTCCCTTGGTTTCATTACTTACTAGTTTACCTCAACATTCTGTTTGAAACAAGTCGCTTTTACTACTTTGTTTCATTTATGACAATTGATACAACTGACAAGTTTCTCCAAATCCCTAGCCTCTTCTTGGATGAATTTAACTGACTAGCACACGGCCTGTCAGCCTTGAAGCCAAGGAGGAAGTAGAATAGACTAGAAACGATTTGAGAGTTCATCCCAGATCTTTTTTCTGCGACAAATGAACCTGTCAACAATTTTTAAAAAGTTGTAACAAAACTGTTGACAACTTCAAAGAGTTAAGATATACTAGTGCATGCAAAGTTGTAACAAAACAATTTACAACAAAAAACATTTCGGAGGAAAAGAAAATGAAAATAGCAGTAGTAGCAGCAAACGGTAAAGCAGGTAGCTTGATTGTGAAAGAAGCGGTAGCACGTGGTTTTGAAGTAACGGCCATCGTTCGTGGTGAAAATAAGACAGTCGCACAGCAGGTTCTTCAAAAGGATGTTTTTGACCTGACAGCCGATGATGTGATTGGTTTTGATGCGGTAGTGGATGCAGTAGGTGCCTGGACAGCAGACACTGTACATGTGGTTCCTGATGCAGCCAAACATTTGGCGGCTATCCTAAAAGATTCACAAACACGTTTGCTTGTGGTGGGTGGAGCAGCAAGCCTGTATGTTAATCCAGAGCGTACCTTGACTGTGGCAGATGTGACAGAGTTTCCATCGGAAGTATTGCCTGTGCTAAATGCTCACAAGGAAGCACTTGAGGCCCTTCGTCAAGTAGATGATGTCAACTGGACCTATGTAAGCCCGGCAGGTGATTTCCAAGCAGACGGCGAACGGACAGGTCGCTATATTCTTGGCGGTGAAGAGTTGGTCTTGAATAGCAAGGGAGAAAGTGTGATTTCCTATGCAGATTACGCCATTGGTATGATTGACGAGATTGCATCAGGTGATCATCTCAAAGCACGTATCAGCCTTGTCAGTGAGTAAAAGAGTGTTATGCAGATTTCAAATAAATTTACCATTGCCATTCACGCCTTGGCCTTTATCCATCTCTTTCAAGACCAGCAACGTGTCACCAGCAAGGTTTTGGCAAACAGCATTCAAGCCAATCCCGTTATCATTCGCTCGGTTCTGTCTGGTTTGAAGGAAGCGGGGATTGTAGATGCCAAGCAGGGCAGCGGCGGTTTTCGTTTAGCAAAGACACTTGATGACATTAGTCTTTATGACATCTTTGTTACAGTTGACAATATTGATAAGAAAGGCTTGTTCAACTTTCATGAAAATCCCCATCCTGACTGTATCGTGGGGGGAAATATCCATGCTGCTGTGGACGACAAACTAGTCCAAGTCCAGACAGCTATGGAGAAAGAATTGAAAACTATGTATATGTCTGATGTTCTGGTTGACCTAGAAAAAGCCATTGAAGAAAAAGTGAAAAGGACTTAAATTGTCATTTTTCACAATGAACACATACAAAAAAGACTTAGAGTGACTGAAAACAGTTGTCTAAGTCTTTTTGCTTGGTCTGGTCAAGAACGTTGATCAGCTTGTCCTATCGCTCACCCATCAGTCGCATAATGTCATCAGGGCTTTCCTTACAGCCTCTAGTAACCCAGGTTTTGAGCACTCGGAAAAATCCACCTACTATAAATTGCAGGTGAAAATCATCAGTCAAGTCCCCCAGCCTTTCTTTGAAATAGCGATCCAAGACCTCCTCGAGCAAGTAGTCCAAGTGGTTGGCTGTCAATAAGCGAATCTTATCCTGTTGCTCATACCAAAAGTCAAAAAATTGCCGTAAAGCTAGTAAGAGATGAGCATCTGACCAATCCGACAAGTCAATCTGCCGTTCTGACAACCAGACTTGCAACTCCAAGTTGAAGGATCGTTCGAGCACCTCTTCCTTATTGGAAAAGTTTCGGTAAAAGGTCACCCGACCGATGCCAGCTCGCTCCACCAACTCTGACACACTAATCTTTTCAAAAGATTTATCTTCCAGCAACTCCCACAAAGCCTCCACGACACTCTCCACAAATAACGACTCTTTCCGCTTCACTCTTTCCATGCGAAACACTTCCTTTCCTTTGTTTCCTTTTGGGCAAATAGCAGAGCTGGGACTAGTTTTTCCACTGTCCATCTGCTATACTAATAAAAAACGAAACACTTGTTTCTAAAAATATACCATAAAGGACAGAAAAAAGAAAGTATGAAAAAAGTTTGGAAAATAGTAGCGGCTGTGACAGTTGTTCTAGCCTTGCTTGGTTTTATTGCCTATAAAATGACCTTTGGCTGGTCAGCTCCTGAGCTTGTTGATCAGACCCCACAAGTGAATGAATGGTACAGCCTCAGTCCTAAAGGGGTTGTAGATTCTCAGGGCAATCAGGCACACGGCCTGCTTCGTATCGGTAAAGAGAAGAATAAGGTGATGGTCTATTTCTTCGGTGGTGGTGTGAGTATCAATGAAGAGACTGCTAGTGGTGGCACACGCTATTTTGCGACCACAACTGGCCATCAAGATTATGTCGCAACTTGGGGAATTGGTAGTTCGCAGGAAGATAATCCATTTAAGGACTGGACTATGATTGTGCTTCCGTATGGGACAGGAGATTTTCATGCTGGCACACAGAATTTTACTTACGTAGATGATAAAGGTAAGAAACAAACGATCCATCATCAGGGTTATAATAATTTGTCAAGTATATTAGCAGCAGCCAAGCCGCACGTTGGCAATCCCGATACGCTTCTGGTGACTGGATTTTCAGCTGGCGGATTTGCGACCTCACTGCTAGCGGATGATGTCATTTCTCATTTTCCGACAGCGAAAAATGTCACCGTTGCAGTGGACAGTTCTTTTTTGAGACATGATAACTGGAAAAGTATTGCGGAAAATGTCTGGAAAACGCCGACTTCTATTAGTGATCACCTGCATTCAGACAATCTTGTTTTAGATAGCTTAGTAGCCCTCCATGAGAAACGCGGGGATAGTGTTAAGATATTGTTTGATATTTCCTATCGAGATGGAATTCTTCAGCAATATCAAGCCTATATTGACCAAGGGAAACTAGCAGATGCAACAGAAGAGAGTAGTAAGCACTTTCAAAAAGAACTTAAAAAAATGATTCAAGAACTGCAATCTAAAATTGATGGCGTGGGTATTTTTGTCTGGAATTATGGGCAAGATGAAAAAACTACCGCTACTCAGCACACCACCATTAACTTCTCAACATTCTTTACCCCTATGTCTCAAGACAAGAGTGTGGCAGAATGGCTGGATGATGCGGTTAACGGAGAGGTAAAGAGTTACGGGTTAGAACTATTAGATTAGGAGAACAACATGAAAAAATTCAAAAAAATCATCTTATGGATCCTTGGGATTGTAGCTAGTCTCGGTATCATTGCTTATGTGTCGGTTACCAATCATCCGCAGTTGATGGTCGGTGTCATTCAATCGTTTATGTACAAGGAAAGTTCACCGAACTCTTACAGTCCTCTTTATGCCCCCATTGATGGTCTGAAAGAGAATGGTCAGTATTTGAAAAGTGAGATTGCCTATAGCAAGGAATATCCTAACAGCTTTTTAGATATTACCTATCCAGACCAAAATCTTGAAGCTGACCGACCAACCCTCTTCTATTTCCACGGTGGTGGATTCTTTGGAGGCAGCAAAAATATGGGGGATCCACTGGCTGCCAGCCAAGCGACCTACCTCATTGACGACATCGTGTCAAAAGGATATAATGTTGTCAATGTGGATTATGCGCTTGTTCCAGACTATCATTTTCCAACACCTGTGATTCAAATGAATCAGGCTATCGCCTACATAAAGGAACACGCTGAAGAATACCATTTGAACATGGACAATGTCGTCTTGATGGGCTCATCAGCAGGTGCCATCATGGTAGCTCAATATGGTAGTGTCTTAGCCAATCAGGAGTACGCTCAACTATTGAACATTGAACCAAGTATTGTAAAAGAACATGTCAAGGCTTTGGTCATCGACGATGCTCCCTTAGATTATGCCAAATTTAGCTTAGGTACGAAGATGTTGGTTGGAAATTATGTTTCAGAAACCATTTATCTAAGTGAGGAAGAAATCAATGCTTATAACCCGATTTTCCATGTGAACAAGGACTACCCAGCAAGTTTCCTCCTGGGAAGCGAGTATCGGACAGATATGGTATCGCTCAATAAAGCCTTGAAGCAAGCGGGAGTTGAGAATGAATTGGTCGATCCTTTAGCGGAAGAAGGGCTTGAAAAGCCACATGGCTTTGTGGCGAATTTACGAACTGACCCGGTGTCTGCCAAAGCATTTGAGCGGATGATGACTTTTATAGACGAACGAACTAAGGAGTAACATGAACACCAAAAATTTTTACTGGGTGCGAGAACCAGAAAACTATCAGATTTCGGATAATGAAATCAGAATCACAACCCAAGCTCATACAGACTTGTGGCAGAAGACCTATTACCATTTTGTCAATGACAATGCTCCCCTGCTCTTGATGGACACGGAGGAAGAGTATTTTTCCTTTACGGTTAAGACGGATTTTTCCAATAGTCATACTCGTTTTGATCAGTGCGGTGTCGTGGTCTATCAGGATTCGGAAAACTGGATTAAGGGCTCGATTGAGTATGAGAATGAAGATTTTCAGCATTTGGGCAGCGTTGTGACCAATCAGGGCTTTTCAGACTGGGCAACCCAGGAAATTCCAGCTTCTGTCAAGTCAATTTACTACCGTTTGAGCCGACGTGGTAGTGATTTCTGCATCGAAAACTCCAAAGACGGTATTCATTTTGAGCAAATGCGGATTTGCCACCTGCATGAAGGCGGCGGGAAAATTCGTTTTGGTATCTATGCCTGCTCGCCAGAAGACTCTTCCTTTGAAGCTGTCTTTACAGAAATGAGTTTGACTGACTGCAAGTGGTTGGCCCACGACGGTCAACAACCAGATTAGAAGATTGGGTAGAAGCGCTCTGCCATTTCCCAAAAGTACGTTATAAAATCGTTGAAATCCCTGCCAATTGTGTTATAATGAAGAGTATGCAATAAAATTTTAAGGAGAATGACAGAATGTCTGTATCATTTGAAGCAAAAGAAACAAACCGCGGCGTATTGACTTTCACAATTGGTCAAGATGCTATCAAACCAGAATTGGACCGCGTGTTTAACAGAGTTAAAAAAGACTTGAACGTTCCAGGTTTCCGTAAAGGTCACTTGCCACGTGCTGTCTTCAACCAACAGTTTGGTGAAGAAGCTCTTTATCAAGACGCAGTCAATGCTCTCTTGCCAGCAGCCTATGAAGCAGCTGTTGCAGAAGCTGGTCTTGAAGTGGTTGCACAACCAAAAATTGACATCGTATCAATGGAAAAAGGTCAGGACTGGACAGTTACTGCGGAAGTTGTGACAAAACCTGAAGTAAAATTGGGTGACTACAAAAACTTGACAGTTTCAGTAGAAGCAACTAAAGAAGTATCTGACGAAGAAGTAGATGCAAAAATCGAACGTGAACGCAACAACTTGGCTGAATTGGTCATCAAAGAAGGTCCAGCAGCTGAAGGCGATACAGTTGTTATCGACTTTGTAGGTTCAATCGACGGCGTTGAATTTGACGGTGGTAAAGGCGAGAACTTCTCGCTTGGACTTGGTTCAGGTCAATTCATCCCAGGTTTTGAAGACCAATTGGTAGGTCACGCAGCTGGTGAAGAAGTAAATGTTGAAGTGACTTTCCCAGAAGACTACCAAGCAGCTGACCTTGCTGGTAAACCAGCCCTCTTCGTGACAAAAATCCATGAAGTAAAAGCAAAAGAAGTTCCAGCTTTGGATGACGAATTGGCAAAAGACATCGACGAAGAAGTAGAAACACTTGATGAGTTGAAAGCTAAGTACCGCAAAGAATTGGAAGCAGCAAAAGAAGTTGCCTTTGACGATGCAGTTGAATCAGCAGCTCTTGAATTGGCTGTAGAAAACGCTGAAATCGTTGAATTGCCAGAAGAAATGATCCACGAAGAAGTTCACCGTGCAATCAATGAATTCTTGGGTGGTATGCAACAACAAGGTATCTCACCAGATATGTACTTCCAAATCACTGGTACAACTCGTGAAGACCTTCATAAACAATACGAAGCAGATGCTGAAAAACGTACTAAGACAAACTTGGTTGTTGAAGCAGTAGCGAAAGCAGAAGGTTTCGAAGCAACTGACGCTGAAATCGAGAAAGAAATCGAAGACTTGGCAGCAACTTACAAAATGGAAGTGGCACAAGTTCGTAGCTTGCTTTCACCAGAAATGCTTAAACACGACATCGCTGTCAAGAAAGCTGTAGAAGTGATCACAAGCACTGCAACTGTAAAATAATAAATTAGGAAGCCAGTTTCGACTGGTTTCTTTTTTTTGTGCTTTTTTGCTATTTTTTTCACTATAAACTTGACTGGTTAATTATTTTGTGGTATAAACTTAACTGGTTAATGTTTTTTTGTGAAAAGGAGGAAATATGCTAAAGAAAATACTTGGAGCTTGTCTTTCGGTTCTAGCTGGTTTGTGCTTGATGGCTTGCTCGGTTCAGAAAGAGGCTAGTCAGGTTCAGTCAGGAATGCGGATTGTGACCTCATTTTACCCGATTTATTCACTGGTTAAGGAAGTGTCGGGAGATAAGAATGATGTTCGGATGATTGGCTCGCGGTCGGGCATACACTCTTATGAACCATCGGCTGCGGACATAAAGGCCATATACGATGCAGATGTTTTTATCTATCATTCGCGAATTTTGGAATCCTGGGCAGGACGTTTGGAACCTAATTTGCAAGGTTCATCTGTCAAGGTTTTGGAGGCTTCGACTAATTTACCGCTGACAAAGGTTCCAGGGTTAGAAGACATGGAAGCTGGTCAAGGGATTGATGAAGCTAGTTTGTATGACCCCCACACATGGCTGGATCCAGTTTTGGTTGGTCAGGAAGCTGTTGCGATTGGTGAACTTTTAGCAGAAAGTGATCCTAAGAATGCGGATTATTATCGTCAAAATGCCGCAGCTTTAGAGGAAACGGCGCAAAAGTTGGCAGACAAGTATAGCCCAATCTTTTTAAAAGCCACATCAAAAACATTTGTCACTCAACACACTGCCTTTTCCTATACTGCCCAACGATTCGGTCTAAAGCAGTTGGGGATCGCAGGAGTTTCAGAGGAAGAACCAAGTCCTAGACAGTTGGCGGAAATTAAAGAATTTGTTGACACCTACAATGTGCAAACAATTTTTACAGAAAAAGGTGCCTCGGATAAGCTTGCCAAGGCATTGGCGAGTTCGACAGGTGTAGATTTAAAAGTGTTGGATCCTCTTGAAGCAGATCCAGAAAATAATTTAACCTATCTAGAAAATCTAGAGCAAGTCTTAGAAACATTAGCTCAAGAGTTAAAATAAAAGGCCGAATTCTATCGACCGAAAGGAGAAAAAATGAAGAAAAAAGCAGTTGTTGGCTCCGTAGCCGCCCTTGTTTTAGGGGTGAGTCTCTGTAGCTATCAGCTTGGACGTTTCCAAGCGATGGAAGAGCAAAAAAATCGTGTGTCCTATATTGAAGATAGTCAAAGTGTACAAACTACCGTTGCTGAACAATTAACACCTGATCAAGTTTCTGCCAAGGAAAATATTGACGCTGAGCAGATAGTCGTTAAAATTACTGATCAAGGCTATGTAACATCACACGGTGACCATTTCCACTACTATAATGGTAAAGTCCCCTTTGATGCGATTTTTAGTGAAGAGTTGGTCATGAAGGACCCAAACTATGTCTTACAAGACAGTCACATCATCAATGAAGTCCAGGATGGCTACGTCATAAAAGTTGATGGGAAATACTATCTCTATCTAAAAGATCCTAGCAAACATAAAAATGTTCGTAGCAAAGAAGAAGTGGAGCGGCAAAAAGGAATCTCTTCTGCTGACAGCAAAAATCAGGCAGCAGGAAATAGTAAAGATGGCCGCTACAGAACAGACGATGGCTATGTCTTTAATCCGACAGATGTTATTGAAGACACGGGAGATGGTTTTATCGTTCCACACGGCGACCATTTCCACTTTATTCCTAAAAAAGATTTATCAGCTACCGAATTGAAGGCTGCTCAAGATTACTGGAATCAAAAAGGAAGTGTGAGTTCGGCTAGTGGTAGTCAATATGGCGATAGAAATAATAGAGCTCAACAGACAACAATTAGTGCGGGGCAAGGTCAGGATTTGGCTAGTTTATTGGCTCAATTGGATGCAACACCCCTATCTCAACGCCATGTAGAAGCAGATGGATTGGTATTTGACCCAAGAACGATTACGAAGAAAACCGCAGCAGGTGTCATCGTTCCACACGGCGACCATTACCACTTTATTCCATACAGCCAGATGTCTCCTCTAGAAGAGAAGATTTCTCGAATGATTGGTGTAAATGGAGCAGGTGTTTCTTCTGGCGCACAAGCAAATCACTCCCAACATACACCAACACAACCAAATCGTCCAGTAACACCAATCGGCACGGTTACAACGCAACCGGTATCGCCTACACAACCAGTATTACCAACACAACCGAAGCAGTCAACAGGGAAAGTGGTTTCCTATATGGGACGTCAAATTCCTGCTTACGGAAAAGGGTTAGATGGTAAGGCATATTTTACAAGTGATGGATACATCTTTAGCAAATCCTCTATTACCTCAGTTGATGATCAAGGGCTGATAGCTAGTCATGGAGATCATTTCCATTATGTTGGTTTTGGCGAACTCGAAGATTTTGAAATCAAGCAAGTAGAGGAATGGGTTAATGAGAAGGCGGGCAAACAAGTGCCACCGAAAACTTCTGAACAAGTAGGAAACGATGCTAACCCCACAACACCAAGTCAAGGGAATGATTCAAAACCTGTAAAACTAATTCAAGAAGAAAACCGCCCTGCATTTGAATACAAACAAGTAACGGCTAAACGTAAATTGGCTGGAAAAGTTGTTTATGAAATGGAAGTAGGTGGAAAAACTTATACGTATGGTCGTGACGAACTAGATTTGATGAAAATCTCTTTTGCTGAGTTGACCTTGGCAGAAAAAGATAAGCAGTATATCTTTGATATTGCACCGCTTGCAGAAGGAGATCTTAAGCCAGCCATGTTGGTCGGTATGGATCAAATTCCGATGAAGGGAGCAAATGCAACCTATGATACTGGACAATCCTTTATTATTCCACACATTGATCACATCCACGTTCTACCTTACACATGGTTGAGTAAGGAACAAATTGCAACGATCCGCTATATCATGCAACATCCTGAAATTCGTCCATCTGCTTGGACTACAAGTGGACATGGTGATGGAGAAGCAACGGATCTTGTTCCCCCAATTCTAAATGCAACACCTAAAGCCAACCGCTTAGGCTTGAAAAATTGGCAAATCATTCACACAGCAGAAGAAGTTATGGATGCACGTGCAAAAGGGAAATTTGCAACAAATGATGGCTATATCTTCTCGGCGGAAGACGTACTAGATCCAGCAAGTTTTGTCTTTAGTCAAGCGTTCAGTCTACCAAGAGCGACAGGAGGTTCTCTACGTTCAATTTCCAAGAAAGATTTATCTAAAGAAGAATTGGCAGAAGCTAAGGCAGCAGGAAAATATACAACGAAAGACGGCTATATTTTTGATCCAGCAGACCTATTAGACCCCAAAGTGAAAATAGGTACGGATAACTATCGCATCCCACGTGTGATTACAGATGGTTACCGTCGGATTAACAAGAGTGATTTGAATTACTTAAGCGAGCTGATCCCAGCAGAGGCTATGGTGGCTCAACGTGAGAAATCTAATTCTAGTTCACCGTCAACACCTGCACCAACTGAAACAGAAGCAAGTGCAGGCGAGCCAACAACGCCAGAACAGCCGCAAGTTGCAAAAGAAACAGCAGAGGAAATTTATAACCGAGTGGAAGCGAAGAAAGTCGTTCCTTTCGAAGCACTGACCTACAATGCTGGCTATGCGACCGAAGTACGCAACGGGACTCTGGTAATTCCGCATCAAGATCACTATCACTATGTATCCTTTAAATGGTTTGACCAAGGTAGTGCAAGAAGTCCTGAAGGGTATAGTCTAGAAGATTTCCTAGCAACGGTTAAGTACTACATGACTAATCCACAAGAACGCCCAGTTTCAGACGATGGCTGGGGAGTATTTATACCAAATACACCATCTGAATCAACAGAAGAAACAGAGACGGAAGAAAGTGATGAAGAAACCGAGGAAATTGACGAGTTTACAGAAGAATTAAAACGAAGAGCAGAAGAGTTCGGCATGGACTTCAAAACCTTTGAACAAAGTCTGGTCACACTCTCAGACCGTTACAAAGTTTCTTTTGAAGCTTTCGAATATGATGGAACAAGCAAAGTTGTTCGACTTGTAGATAAGGATGGGGTCAAACGGACCATCTCCCTTCCAAGTTTAGAAGAACAAGTATAGTAAACAAAATACCTGTAGCGCTGAGCTCTGCAGGTATTTTTTTACAGAAAAACGATAAAGATTATCTTTGACTATTTGCCTTTTTTAGCGTAAAATAGAAAGGAAAGACAAAAAAGGAGAACAGCCTTGGAACTTAACGTATTTGCAGGACAAGAAAAAAGCGAACTTTCCATGATTGAAGTAGCCCGTGCTATTTTGGAAGAACGTGGACGTGACAACGAAATGTATTTCAACGACTTGGTCAATGAAATTCAAAACTACCTTGAAAAATCAAACAGCGAGATTCGCGCAGCCCTCCCAACCTTCTATTCTGATTTGAATGTGGATGGAAGCTTCATTCCACTTGGCGAAAACAAATGGGGCTTACGTTCTTGGTACGCAATCGATGAGATTGATGAAGAAGTGATCACTCTTGAAGAAGATGATGAAGATGCACCAAAACGCAAGAAGAAACGTGTCAATGCCTTCATGGACGGTGATGATGATGCGATTGACTATGGACATGACGATCCAGAAGATGAGGACAACTATCCGGGTAGTGTATCATCAGAATACGATGATGAAAATCCAGATGACGAAAAAGATGAAGTTGAGTCCTATGATTCGGAAATCAACGAAATTATCCCAGATGACGAATTGGATGAAGAGGATGTTGATTTAGGTGAAGATGACGACGAGTATTCAGATGAAGAGGTCGTCGACGAATAAGAATTATATCCCCATAGATTCTTAAAAATAATTTGACAAGACTACTGAATTACGATAAGATATTATCGGGCACCTCTTTTGAGGTCGGAGCTCCCTAGCGATAGGGAGCTATTTTTGTTTTTTCTTCAAGTTAACAGGAAGTATCCCCACAAATTGCTTCCTATTAGCCTGAATCGTAGAAAAGGAGTTTGCATGACAAAGTATATTTTTGTAACAGGTGGCGTTGTTTCCTCTATCGGCAAAGGGATTGTAGCAGCCAGCCTAGGTCGTTTATTGAAGAATCGAGGTCTCAAGGTAACAATCCAAAAATTTGATCCGTACATCAACATTGACCCGGGAACAATGAGTCCGTATCAACACGGTGAAGTTTTTGTGACGGACGACGGCGCAGAAACCGACTTGGATCTTGGGCATTATGAGCGTTTTATCGACATTAACCTGAACAAATATTCAAATGTTACAACAGGTAAAATTTATAGCGAAGTCCTCCGTAAAGAGCGTAAAGGGGAATACTTAGGGGCAACAGTTCAAGTTATTCCACATATTACAGATGCTTTGAAAGACAAAATCAAGCGTGCAGCTCGTACTACAGATGCAGATGTCATCATTACGGAAGTAGGTGGTACAGTAGGTGATATTGAAAGCTTGCCATTCCTTGAAGCGCTTCGTCAGATGAAGGCAGATGTCGGTTCAGACAATGTTATGTATATCCATACAACACTCTTGCCTTATCTCAAAGCAGCAGGCGAAATGAAAACTAAACCAACACAACATTCTGTAAAAGAGTTGCGTGGTCTAGGTATTCAGCCCAACATGTTGGTAATTCGGACAGAGCAGTCTGCTGGACAAGGAATTAAAAATAAACTGGCACAATTCTGTGATGTTGCTCCAGAAGCAGTTATTGAGTCCTTGGATGTCGAACATCTTTACCAAATCCCATTAAATATGCAAGCGCAGAACATGGATCAAATTGTTTGCGATCACTTGAAGCTCGACGTACCTCCAGCAGATATGACAGAGTGGACAGCAATGGTAAACAAGGTTCTTAATCTCCAGAAAAAAGTAAAAATCGCTTTAGTTGGTAAGTATGTAGAATTACAAGATGCCTATATTTCTGTAGTTGAAGCTCTAAAACACTCAGGATATGCAAATGATGCTGCTATCGAATTGGACTGGGTCAATGCAAATGATTTGACAGCAGAAAACGTAGCTGAACGTCTAGGACAAGCACAAGGAATTATCGTTCCTGGTGGCTTTGGACAACGTGGTACAGAAGGGAAAATACAAGCCATTCGTTATGCTCGTGAGAATGACGTGCCAATGCTAGGGGTCTGCTTGGGAATGCAGCTGACCTGTGTAGAATTTGCACGTCACGTTCTCGGTTTAGAAGGTGCTAACAGCTTTGAATTAGACCCAGAAACCAAATATCCAATTATTGACATCATGCGTGATCAAATTGGTGTGGAAGATTTAGGAGGAACTCTCCGCCTAGGTCTTTATCCAAGCAAGCTCAAACGTGGCTCCAAGGCTGCAGCTGCTTATGATAATCAAGAAGTTGTACAACGTCGCCATCGTCATCGTTATGAGTTTAACAATGACTTCCGTGAACAATTTGAAAAAGCAGGTTTTGTTTTCTCAGGAGTGTCACCAGACAACCGTTTGGTAGAAATTGTTGAAATTCCAGAAAATAAATTCTTCGTTGCCTGCCAATATCATCCAGAACTACAATCTCGTCCTAATCGCCCTGAAGGTTTGTATACAGCCTTTGTTTCAGCAGCTATGGAGAATGAAAAATAAGTATAACTGTTATAGAAGAAGATTGGTATTATTCAATCTTCTTTTATATTATGTGACTTTTAGTCCGTCACGCTCCGTAAGGTGCGTGACAAATAAACCACCCGCTATGCGGGTGCGCGACGAAGGTTATACCAAAAAAACTCCAAACGCGATACAATAAAGGTGTTCAAGCCTATTGTAAAGCGAAAGGAGAAAAATATGGCGCAAAAGGCACATAGTTTATCACATACAAAGTGGCTGTGTTCTACCACATTGTCTTCACCCCTAAGTATAGACGAAAAATTATCTATAATCAATATCGAAGTAGTCTTGGAGAGATATTTCGACTATTGTGTAGTTATAAAGGTGTTGAAATTATCGAAGGTCATCTGATGCCAGACCATGTTCACATGTTAGTCAGTATTCCTCCAAGGTTAAGTGTATCCAGTTTTATGGGCTATTTAAAAGGCAAGAGTGCTCTTATGATGTTTGATAAACACGCCAATCTCTCTATAAATTTGGGAATCGTCATTTCTGGGCAGAGAGCTTCAACAATTTGGGGAATTGTTGAAGAGTGTAAGTTGGACTTAATGAAGCCACGATTAAGAAACATATACAAGAATAAAGAAATTATCCAGTGGATGATTTCTTCACGAGGTAAGATATTGAAAGCGAGTTAAACATGATATAGCACTTGATAAGTTAAGTGTAAAAGAGTATGAAGATCCCTTTAGGGATAATGGCAAGTAGTACGAATGCCTCTTTAAGAGGCTAGTGACGAGTCAAAAGCAGTGAGGCTTGAACAAAGTGAAAGCCAGCGTCTTTAGGCGCTAGCTGGTGATGTGGGCTTATAGCCCTTGTTCAAACCACCCGTTTGACGGGTGGTCATGATTTTATATAAAGAAACAAAAAAAGTGTCAGTATTTTATAGAAGAAAATACGAAATACCACCCCCATATGGCATCATTGTCTAGATGGTTTTAAGCATTATATAGTAGAATATTGCAAAAGAATCAGCTAAATTAATACGTTTTGGCAAAAAAGGTAAAAATAAAAAATAAAATTCAAAAAAAGTGTTGACAAGGCTAGTACCTAATGATATACTAGTTCTTGTGTTAAGCGGGGATGGCGGAATTGGCAGACGCGCAGGACTAAGGATCCTGTGACCGCTTTAGGTCGTGTGGGTTCAAGTCCCACTCTCCGCATAGTGGACTAGCTAAGGCTAGTCCTTTTGCTTTGTCTAGATAAGTGCAGAGCACGATATATGCTAGTTCATAAATTACAAGAATGATACGAAACAGGCATTATTATGGCTTTCATGAAAAGATATGTGAAAGTTTTCTCAAAACTAGACGGTTTCAACTAGCATTTTCAAAATAAAAATGGTAGAATAGAAGAGTATGAGGTGCAACCTCAAAAAATATTAGGAGGCTATCGAAATGCCATTAGTTTCAGCAGAAAAATTTGTCCAAGCAGCGCGTGACAACGGTTATGCAGTTGGTGGATTTAACACAAACAACCTTGAGTGGACTCAAGCTATCTTGCGTGCAGCAGAAGCAAAACAAGCTCCAGTTCTTATCCAAACTTCTATGGGTGCAGCTAAGTACATGGGTGGTTACAAAGTAGCTCGTAACTTGATTGCAAACTTGATTGAATCAATGAACATTACAGTTCCAGTTGCTATTCACCTTGACCACGGTCACTACGAAGATGCACTTGAGTGTATCGAAGTTGGTTACACTTCTATCATGTTTGATGGTTCACACCTTCCAGTAGAAGAAAACCTTGCAAAAGCAAAAGAAGTTGTAGAATTGGCGCACGCTAAAGGTATCTCAGTTGAAGCTGAAGTTGGTACTATCGGTGGTGAAGAAGATGGTATCGTAGGTGCTGGTGAATTGGCTCCAATTGAAGATGCAGTAGCAATGGTTGCAACTGGTATTGACTTCTTGGCAGCAGGTATCGGTAACATCCACGGTCCATACCCAGCAAACTGGGAAGGTCTTGACCTTGACCACTTGCGTAAATTGACTGAAGCTGTACCAGGTTTCCCAATCGTATTGCACGGTGGTTCAGGTATTCCAGATGCACAAATCCAAGAAGCAATCAAATTGGGTGTTGCTAAAGTTAACGTAAACACTGAGTGCCAAATCGCATTTGCAAACGCAACTCGTAAGTTTGCAGCAGCTTATGAAGCAAACGAAGCAGAATACGATAAGAAAAAACTCTTTGACCCACGTAAATTCTTGGCAGACGGCGTGAAAGCTATCCAAGCATCTGTTGAAGAGCGTATCGACGTATTCGGTTCAGCGAACAAAGCTTAATGTAACTGCGAAGAAATCTTAGATTTCAAGCAAACAAAGCATAAGTTTCTTAGATTAAACCAAAAAGGATTTTCTTTCGAGAATCCTTTTTATTATAATAGTTGATTAAGTTTGATCTAGTTCTTTGCTATGAAGAAATCTACGATAGAAGTGAGCAGAGAACAGTTAAAATATAAACTGCTCCAAAGTTTTCATGACTCTAATGACTTAGAGAACGAAGAATTATGGATGGGACGCAAACAGTAGTGTTAAAATATTTACCTATGAGTATAGATACTTTAAAAAAATAAAAATGAAAATAATTCTTGCCAAGTCCAATCTTTTCTGTTAGAATAGTATGGTATGTGGTGCTAGCACATCCGATATATTTGATCAAATGAGGAGGAAGATACAATGGCTAAAGTATGTTATTTCACTGGTCGTAAGACTGTATCAGGTAACAACCGTTCACACGCTATGAACCAAACTAAACGCGCAGTTAAACCAAACCTTCAAAAAGTAACTGTTTTGATTGATGGTAAACCTAAAAAAGTTTGGGCTTCAGCACGTGCACTAAAATCAGGCAAAGTTGAACGCGTATAATAACAAAGTCGTTAGAAAAATCTAGCGACTTTTGTTTTTGGAAAAATAGCCTAGATATAAAGTCGGTGAGGAGCAAATTCGGCCACTACATAATAAACAGGAAAGAATATCAGCTATATAGCTCTTCACATTGTTGCTGAAAAGTTAACAAAGAAGGAATGATGTCAAAAATAAACTGTGTATTGATGTGGGAGATTTTCTCAAGCACGAACATATAAACTTGGATTGACATTAGGAGTTGTACGAGAGAGCATATCCGTACGGGGTCTACAAGAAGGAAATCACGAACTGGAAGAATAGAGAGTTTTTCTCAGTTTTTCGCCAAATTTCATAAAAAAATCCAAAAAATCCCAAAAACTAGTTGACAATGTATATAAGTCATGATAGAATGAATGAGTTGTCTCATGAGGGGCTAGTTAATAGAGGAACGAAAAAAAGTTTCGAAAAAGTGTTGACAAGACCATCAGAAGATGATAGAATGAATGAGTTGTCTCTTGAGGGGACTAGTTAACAGAGAAACGAAAAAAAGTTTCAAAAAAGTGTTGACAAGAAGTTGAAGAAATGATAAACTAAGATAGTTGTCGCGAGCGCGATAACGACAAGACCTTTGAAAATTAAAGAAGACGAACCAAACGTGCAGGGTGATTTATCTAAGGATAAATCGTCAATGACAAAGAACAATAAAACGGAAAGCTAGCAATAGCTTGAGTTTGAATCAAAACTTTTTATGAGAGTTTGATCCTGGCTCAGGACGAACGCTGGCGGCGTGCCTAATACATGCAAGTAGAACGCTGAAGTCTGGTGCTTGCACTAGACGGATGAGTTGCGAACGGGTGAGTAACGCGTAGGTAACCTGCCTCATAGCGGGGGATAACTATTGGAAACGATAGCTAATACCGCATAACAGTATTTACCGCATGGTAGGTACTTGAAAGGAGCAATTGCTTCACTATGAGATGGACCTGCGTTGTATTAGCTAGTTGGTGAGGTAACGGCTTACCAAGGCTTCGATACATAGCCGACCTGAGAGGGTGATCGGCCACACTGGGACTGAGACACGGCCCAGACTCCTACGGGAGGCAGCAGTAGGGAATCTTCGGCAATGGGGGCAACCCTGACCGAGCAACGCCGCGTGAGTGAAGAAGGTTTTCGGATCGTAAAGCTCTGTTGTAAGAGAAGAACTGTGAGAAGAGTGGAAAGTTTCTCATTTGACGGTATCTTACCAGAAAGGGACGGCTAACTACGTGCCAGCAGCCGCGGTAATACGTAGGTCCCGAGCGTTGTCCGGATTTATTGGGCGTAAAGCGAGCGCAGGCGGTTTGATAAGTCTGAAGTAAAAGGCTGTGGCTTAACCATAGTACGCTTTGGAAACTGTCAAACTTGAGTGCAGAAGGGGAGAGTGGAATTCCATGTGTAGCGGTGAAATGCGTAGATATATGGAGGAACACCGGTGGCGAAAGCGGCTCTCTGGTCTGTAACTGACGCTGAGGCTCGAAAGCGTGGGGAGCGAACAGGATTAGATACCCTGGTAGTCCACGCCGTAAACGATGAGTGCTAGGTGTTGGGTCCTTTCCGGGACTCAGTGCCGCAGCTAACGCATTAAGCACTCCGCCTGGGGAGTACGACCGCAAGGTTGAAACTCAAAGGAATTGACGGGGGCCCGCACAAGCGGTGGAGCATGTGGTTTAATTCGAAGCAACGCGAAGAACCTTACCAGGTCTTGACATCCCGATGACCGCCCTAGAGATAGGGTTTCTCTTCGGAGCATCGGTGACAGGTGGTGCATGGTTGTCGTCAGCTCGTGTCGTGAGATGTTGGGTTAAGTCCCGCAACGAGCGCAACCCCTATTGTTAGTTGCCATCATTCAGTTGGGCACTCTAGCGAGACTGCCGGTAATAAACCGGAGGAAGGTGGGGATGACGTCAAATCATCATGCCCCTTATGACCTGGGCTACACACGTGCTACAATGGCTGGTACAACGAGTCGCAAGTCGGTGACGGCAAGCTAATCTCTTAAAGCCAGTCTCAGTTCGGATTGTAGGCTGCAACTCGCCTACATGAAGTCGGAATCGCTAGTAATCGCGGATCAGCACGCCGCGGTGAATACGTTCCCGGGCCTTGTACACACCGCCCGTCACACCACGAGAGTTTGTAACACCCGAAGTCGGTGAGGTAACCTTTTAGGAGCCAGCCGCCTAAGGTGGGATAGATGATTGGGGTGAAGTCGTAACAAGGTAGCCGTATCGGAAGGTGCGGCTGGATCACCTCCTTTCTAAGGAAATGGAAACCTGTACGTCAGTCTTCTTTAATTTTGAGAGGTCTTGTGGGGCCTTAGCTCAGCTAAGCGAAACCTTTAGGTTGAAGCTTTGTCGAAACTAGCGGAGCTAGTGCACGACAGGGGCCAGCGTCTCAAAAATGATATTATATCGAAACAATTAAATACGTTAACAGGTACATAAAAATGTACGGGGCCTTAGCTCAGCTGGGAGAGCGCCTGCTTTGCACGCAGGAGGTCAGCGGTTCGATCCCGCTAGGCTCCATTATCTAGAATACAGAGTAGCCTAGATAACTAAGATAACTGAATACGAACCTAAACTTCCTAGGAATAAGTCAAAACCACCTAGTGTCTAAAGACACGTCGTTGGTTATCTCCTTATTCTACGAAAGTTTTGCGACAAGTCGCATCGGTTCTTAATATCTTAGAACTTGTCCATTGAAAATTGAATATCTATCAAACATTCCTGATGTATCTGAAAGGATACATTAAGAAATAGTAACAAGAAAATAAACCGAAAACGCTGTGAATATTTAATGAGTTTTCTAATTTTTGAAAAAATTAGGTTAATAAGGTTAAGTTAATAAGGGCGCACGGTGGATGCCTTGGCACTAGAAGCCGATGAAGGACGTGACTAACGACGAAATGCCTTGGGGAGCTGTAAGTAAGCAATGATCCAGGGATGTCCGAATGGGGGAACCCGGCAGGTAATGCCTGTCACTCACTACTGTTAAGGTAGTGAAGAGGAAGACGCAGTGAACTGAAACATCTAAGTAGCTGCAGGAAGAGAAAGCAAAAGCGATTGCCTTAGTAGCGGCGAGCGAAACGGCAGGAGGGCAAACCGAGGAGTTTACTCCTCGGGGTTGTAGGACTGCAATGTGGACTTAAAGAGTATAGAAGAACTACCTGGGAAGGTAGGCCAAAGAGAGTAATAGCCTCGTATTTGAAATATTCTTTATACCTAGCAGTATCCTGAGTACGGCGAGACACGCGAAATCTCGTCGGAATCCGGGAGGACCATCTCCCAACCCTAAATACTCTCTAGTGACCGATAGTGAACCAGTACCGTGAGGGAAAGGTGAAAAGTACCCCGGAAGGGGAGTGAAATAGAACCTGAAACCGTGTGCCTACAACAAGTTCGAGCCCGTTAATGGGTGAGAGCGTGCCTTTTGTAGAATGAACCGGCGAGTTACGATATGATGCGAGGTTAAGTTGAAGAGACGGAGCCGTAGGGAAACCGAGTCTTAATAGGGCGGATTAGTATTATGTCGTAGACCCGAAACCATGTGACCTACCCATGAGCAGGTTGAAGGTGCGGTAAGACGCACTGGAGGACCGAACCAGGGCACGTTGAAAAGTGCTTGGATGACTTGTGGGTAGCGGAGAAATTCCAAACGAACTTGGAGATAGCTGGTTCTCTCCGAAATAGCTTTAGGGCTAGCGTCGACATTTGAGAATCTTGGAGGTAGAGCACTGTTTGGATGAGGGGGCCATCTCGGTTTACTGATTTCAGATAAACTCCGAATGCCAAAGATTTATGGTCGGCAGTCAGACTGCGAGTGCTAAGATCCGTAGTCGAAAGGGAAACAGCCCAGACCACCAGCTAAGGTCCCAAAATAATTGTTAAGTGGAAAAGGATGTGGGGTTGCACAGACAACTAGGATGTTAGCTTAGAAGCAGCTATTCATTCAAAGAGTGCGTAATAGCTCACTAGTCGAGTGACCCTGCGCCGAAAATGTACCGGGGCTAAAACAATTTACCGAAGCTGTGGATAACACATTAGTGTTATGGTAGGAGAGCGTTCTATGTGTGAAGAAGGTATACCGTGAGGAGTGCTGGAACGCATAGAAGTGAGAATGCCGGTATGAGTAGCGAAAGATGGGTGAGAATCCCATCCACCGTAAGACTAAGGTTTCCAGGGGAAGGCTCGTCCGCCCTGGGTTAGTCGGGACCTAAGGAGAGACCGAAGGGTGTATCCGATGGACAACAGGTTGATATTCCTGTACTAGAGTATGAAGTGATGGAGGGACGTAGTAGGCTAACTAAAGCGGGCGATTGGAAGTGCCCGTCTAAGCAGTGAGGTGTGATATGAGTCAAATGCTTGTATCTCTAACATTGAGCTGTGATGGGGAGCGAAGTTTAGTAGCGAAGTTAGTGACGTCACACTGCCGAGAAAAGCTTCTAGCGATGTATCATACTCTACCCGTACCGCAAACCGACACAGGTAGTCGAGGCGAGTAGCCTCAGGTGAGCGAGAGAACTCTCGTTAAGGAACTCGGCAAAATGACCCCGTAACTTCGGGAGAAGGGGTGCTCAGTTTAACTGAGCCGCAGTGAATAGGCCCAAGCAACTGTTTATCAAAAACACAGCTCTCTGCTAAATCGTAAGATGATGTATAGGGGGTGACGCCTGCCCGGTGCTGGAAGGTTAAGAGGAGGGTTTAGCGCAAGCGAAGATCTGAATTGAAGCCCCAGTAAACGGCGGCCGTAACTATAACGGTCCTAAGGTAGCGAAATTCCTTGTCGGGTAAGTTCCGACCCGCACGAAAGGCGTAATGATTTGGGCACTGTCTCAACGAGAGACTCGGTGAAATTTTAGTACCTGTGAAGATGCAGGTTACCCGCGACAGGACGGAAAGACCCCATGGAGCTTTACTGCAGTTTGATATTGAGTATCTGTACCACATGTACAGGATAGGTAGGAGCCTATGAAGTCGGGACGCCAGTTTCGACTGAGGCGCTGTTGGGATACTACCCTTGTGTTATGGCTACTCTAACCCGGATAGGTTATCCCTATCGGAGACAGTGTCTGACGGGCAGTTTGACTGGGGCGGTCGCCTCCTAAAAGGTAACGGAGGCGCCCAAAGGTTCCCTCAGAATGGTTGGAAATCATTCGCAGAGTGTAAAGGTATAAGGGAGCTTGACTGCGAGAGCTACAACTCGAGCAGGGACGAAAGTCGGGCTTAGTGATCCGGTGGTTCCGTATGGAAGGGCCATCGCTCAACGGATAAAAGCTACCCTGGGGATAACAGGCTTATCTCCCCCAAGAGTTCACATCGACGGGGAGGTTTGGCACCTCGATGTCGGCTCGTCGCATCCTGGGGCTGTAGTCGGTCCCAAGGGTTGGGCTGTTCGCCCATTAAAGCGGCACGCGAGCTGGGTTCAGAACGTCGTGAGACAGTTCGGTCCCTATCCGTCGCGGGCGTAGGAAATTTGAGAGGATCTGCTCCTAGTACGAGAGGACCAGAGTGGACTTACCGCTGGTGTACCAGTTGTCTTGCCAAAGGCATCGCTGGGTAGCTATGTAGGGACGGGATAAACGCTGAAAGCATCTAAGTGTGAAACCCACCTCAAGATGAGATTTCCCATAACTTTATGTTAGTAAGAGCCCTGAGAGATGATCAGGTAGATAGGTTGGAAGTGGAAGTGTGGCGACACATGTAGCGGACCAATACTAATCGCTCGAGGACTTATCCAAGAATAAGTAACGAAGGCGTTACAAATTCTGTATGAAAATAGGAAACTGACGCAGAGTCAATAGACTCTAGGAAGTTTATCTTTTTCACTAAGAATTTAGCCTGAGTACAATTACTCACGAGTCAATATTGACAAGCGCACGGTTTCTTGTTAGAATATAGATATTCAATTTTGAGTTGACAAGACTCAATAGTTAAGTGACGATAGCCTAGGAGATACACCTGTACCCATGCCGAACACAGCAGTTAAGCCCTAGAACGCCTGAAGTAGTTGGGGGTTGCCCCCTGTTAGATACGGTAGTCGCTTAGCATATTCCGCCATAGCTCAGTTGGTAGAGCGCATGACTGTTAATCATGATGTCACAGGTTCGAGCCCTGTTGGCGGAGTAAAGAGAAATCTTTAGTATATGGTCCGTTGGTCAAGGGGTTAAGACACCGCCTTTTCACGGCGGTAACACGGGTTCGAATCCCGTACGGACTATATTTGGAGGCTGCTTAGGTCTCTTTTTTTGTTTTTTGAGGTGAATAGGCTTTAATTTGGCTCCTTTTTCTTTTCTTGTTACTTTGTCAATTCATTGTTTGTTGATATAATAGAGACATGAAAAAACTATGTGATGAATTATCGGTTTTGCCAGGGATTGGTCCAAAATCGGCTGAAAAATTCTTAAAAATTAACATTCAAAATATTAATGATTTGCTGACTTACTATCCATTTAGATATGAAGATTTTGAGAGTAAGTCTATTTATGATTTGCAGGATGGGGAGAAGGCAGTGGTAGTTGGGGAGGTGGTATCTCCAGCTAATGTACAGTATTATGGTTACAAAAGAAATAGACTCCGTTTTTCAATGAAACAGGGTGAGGTTGTCTTAGCAGTTTCGTTTTTTAATCAGCCTTATTTAGCAGATAAGATTGTTTTGGGGCAGGATATTGCAGTTTGGGGAAAGTGGGATAAGGCTAAGGCAAGTTTGACAGGAATGAAAATTTTGACTCAAGTATCAGATGAGCTCCAACCTGTCTATCATGTGGCACAAGGGATTTCGCAAGTAAATTTGGTTAAGGCTATTAAAACAGCTATTGATCAGGGATATTTGCATTTATTAGAGGAGAACTTGCCATCAGTTTTACGAGAGCGCTATCGGTTAATGAATCGCCGAGAGGCGGTTTTTGCGATGCATTTTCCGACAAATTTAGAAGAGTATAGACAAGCTTTGCGACGTATGAAGTTTGAGGAATTATTTTATTTTCAATTACAGTTGCAAATGCTGAAAGCCAGCAATCGTGATATTTCGAATGGTTTGAAGATTGCTTATGATGCTGATAGATTGGCTATGCAAATAAGACAATTGCCGTTTGTCTTAACGGATGCTCAGTCTGGGGCTTTGGCTGAAATACTATCAGATATGAAGTCCTATGGGCACATGAATCGTTTGTTACAAGGGGATGTTGGTTCAGGGAAGACAGTAGTTGCTGGATTGGCTATGTTTGCTGCTGTGACTGCGGGGATGCAGGCTGCAATCATGGTGCCGACAGAAATTTTGGCTGAGCAACACTTTGAGAGTTTGCGCCAGCTTTTTCCAGAACTTTCTATTGCTCTTTTGACAGGGGGAATGAAGGTTGCGGAGCGTCGTACTGCTTTAGAGGCGATTTCTAGTGGTCAGGTAGACATCATTGTAGGAACTCACGCTCTTATCCAGGAAAGTGTGATGTATCATAAGCTTGGTTTGGTTGTGACTGATGAGCAACATCGTTTTGGTGTTAAACAGCGCCGTCTGTTTCGCGAGAAGGGTGATAATCCGGATGTGCTTATGATGACTGCTACACCTATTCCTCGGACGTTAGCCATTACAGCTTTTGGAGATATGGATGTATCGATTATTAATCAGTTACCTGCTGGTCGGAAGCCAATTATCACTCGCTGGGTCAAACATCAACAGCTGCCCACGGTCTTAGATTGGTTGGAGAGTGAGTTAAAAGTAGGTGCTCAGGTTTATTTTATCTCTCCGCTGATTGAAGAATCTGAGGCTTTAGATTTAAAGAATGCTGTAGATCTGCAATCTGATTTACAGGCGCATTTTGGAGAGCAAGTTACAGTGGATTTGTTACACGGTAAGATGAAGAATGACGAGAAAGATGCCATCATGCAGGCTTTTAAGGAGCGAAAAACGAATATTTTGGTTTCTACCACCGTTATTGAAGTCGGAGTCAATGTGCCCAATGCAACGGTGATGGTTATTATGGATGCAGATCGTTTTGGTTTGAGCCAATTACATCAGTTGAGAGGGCGTGTAGGACGTGGTCATAAGCAGTCTTATGCAGTGTTAGTTGCTAATCCTAAAACAGAGTCTGGTAAGGAACGCATGAAAATTATGACAGAGACGACAGATGGTTTTATTTTGGCTGAAGCTGACTTAAAAATGCGTGGGTCTGGAGAAATATTTGGAACTCGTCAATCAGGTTTGCCGGAATTTCAGGTTGCAAATATTATCGAGGACTATCCAATTTTAGAGGAAGCAAGACGAGTTGCTAGTCAGATTGTTAGCGTGGAAAATTGGCAGGAGGACCCTAATTGGTCGATTTTGCTTGCTAATTTGAAAGATCGAGAGGAATTGGACTAGTCATATAAAAAAGGCCAACACACATGTGTTGGTCTCAGACTGAAGACAAAGTCCTTAGAATTGATTTTCTAAGGGCTTTTCTTCGTATTTAGGAGTATAATATAAGAAAACGGACTTATGAGGTTCTCCTATGCTACACAAAGAAAAACCTGACTATAACCGCAATCAGTACGGTTTCTATACCCTTGACCAGCTTGTGCCTGCAGATCATTTCCTGCGCCAAGTGGAAGCTGTGATTGACTTCGACTTCATTTATGACCTAGTAGAAGATACCTATTCGTCTGATAATGGTCGTCCTAGTCTTGACCCTGTCATGTTAGTTAAAATTCCTCTGATTCAGTGCTTTTATGGTATTCGTTCCATGCGTCAGACCATCAAGGATATTGAAGTGAATACTGCCTATCGCTGGTTTCTTGGTTTAACCCTAGATGACAAGGTGCCTCACTTCACGACATACGGCAAAAATTATTCCCGTCGCTTTCAAGAGAAAGGGTTGATTGAGTCCATTTTCACGCATATTCTTGGGCTGTGTATCAATGCAGGCCTAATTGACCCGACGGAGATTTTCATAGACGGAACTCATATTAAAGCTGCGGCCAATAATCGTAAGTTTATCAACCAAGAGGTGGAAAAGCAGGCCAAATTCATGAGTGAACAGCTGGAAATCGAAATTAATCAAGATCGGGTAAAGCACGGAAAAAAGCCACTAAAGCCCGTCGAAAAAAGAGAGGTTAAAAACCAGAAACTATCCACTACCGACCCTGAGAGTGGCTGGTTCCACAAAGGTGATCATAAGGAAGTTTTCGCTTATTCTGCCCAAGTTGCCTGTGATAAGTATGGCTGGGCACTTGCTTATAGTGTTGAGGCTGGCAATATCCATGACAGCCAGGCTTTTCCTGCACTTTTTGCCAAGCTTGAACCCTTGAAACCAGAGTATATCATTGCGGATTCGGGCTATAAAACTCCCAGTATTGCCAAGTTTTTGCTTGATAAGGAAATCACTCCTGTCCTTCCCTACACCCGTCCCCGTGGGAAGAAGGGACAACTTCGTCCTAAAGATTTTGTCTATGACGAACACTTCGATTGTGTCCTGTGTCCTGAACATCAGGCCTTGACCTATCGCACGACTACCCGAGAAGGCTACCGAGAATACAAAAGTGATCCAGCAATTTGTGCCAACTGTCCCCTATTATCAGTATGTACGACCAGTAAGAACCATCAAAAAGTTGTCACGCGGCATATTTGGAAGGAGTATTTGGAACAGTGCGAGGATATTCGTCATCAAAGAGGGATGAAGGAACTCTATCAACATCGGAAAGAGACGATTGAACGGCTATTTGGCACAGCCAAGGAATACCATAATCTGCGCTACACGAGGGAAAAAGGCAAGTCCAAAATGGAGGATAAGATTGGACTGACTTTGGCGTGCTTAAATCTCAAAAAACTAGTTAAAAGGATGGCAAGAAGGCCTTTTTATTTTGTCCAGATGGGGTGGTTTCAGCATTAAAACAGCCATTTTTCTCTAAAAACAGTAAAAAGACAAACACCAAAACGATGTTTGTCTGCAATCTGAGGCCAACACACATGTGTTGGTCTTTTGACATATTGAATAGTTCGTTAGCGATTAACCTTGGATGTAATCTGCCAAGCTTTGCTCTTCTAAGCCTGCATTGAGAGCGATAAGGAGTTTGAGTCGGGCTTTTTGAGCATTCAATTCTTTAACAAATAGAATGCCGTCTTTCTCCAGTTGGATGCCACCTCCTTGGTAGGCATAGACAGGCTCAGCAATTCCGTTAAAACAGCGAGATACCAGAATAATGGGTATCTTTTGATCAAGGAGTTTCTTAATAGCTGGAAGGATGGTAGGCGGAAGATTTCCGGCGCCGAGTGCTTCAATGACTAAACCGGAAATTGAGCTTGCAGTGAGGGAGTCAAGGAGAATGGAGTCCATATCTGCATAAGCTTTTATGATTGGGACCGTTCCTGTGACTGTTGACAAGTCAAATCGAACACGTGGTTCAGCAGTTTTAAAATATAGAATCTCTCGTTTGGTGACTAAACCCAGTGGTCCATGGGTTGGTGTTTGAAAGGTTGAGACATTGGTGGTATGGGTTTTTGTAACATATTTAGCAGCATGAATTTCATCGTTCATGACCACTAGAACACCTTTATCTGCGGATTTATCATCAGCAGCCACACGTAGGGCTGTTCGGTAGTTATAAATCCCGTCGCTACCTAGTTCATTTGAGGAACGCATGGCTCCGGTCAATACAATTGGTTTTTCTGGAATAGCCATTGTATCAATGAAATAGGCAGTTTCTTCTAAAGTATCTGTGCCATGTGTAATGACAAAACCATCGAAGTTCATTTGTTCTTCTTTAATTTTTTGGTATAGAGTCATCATGTGTTCTAAGCGAATGTGTGGACTTGGAACATTGAGAAAATCCAAGGATGTCACTTGAATTTCTTCTAGTGGGCTATCAATTTGGGTCATTGGATTGATTTTACTCGATGCAACTTCACCCTGATGATTGGCTTGCATAGAAATGGTTCCACCTGTATGCAGTACTAGAATTTTTTTCATAAATTTTCAGTTTCTTTCAAAGTGTGATATACTAATTGTAACATAATTCTTAGAAAGTAGGTGAGTTGGTTGACGATAAAGGCTGTATTTTTCGATATTGATGGTACCTTATTGACCGACAATCGTATGGTTAGTAGTTCAACTATTCTTGCCATTAATGCTTTGAAAGAGAAGGGGATTTTAGTTGGTTTAGCTACAGGACGTGACCCTCGTTTTGTTTTGCAGTATATGGCTAGTTTAGGGCTAGATTTGGCCATTGCTTATAATGGTCAATATATTTTTTCAAGAGCAGAAGTTATTTATAGTCAGAGTTTAGAGCCAAAGCAAATTGAACAAATTATGGAGTATGCGCAAACTCACCATAAGGATTTATCTTTTGGAACTGCTAAAGGCATATTTGGTAGTAAGATTATGAGTGCTGGAACAGGAAATTTTGCCTATCGTGTGACGCGTATGATTCCGGAGTCCTGGGCAGGAATCATAAACTTTATTTTCAATCGTTTGGTACGTTGGATTAGTCCTCAACAGGAAACGAATTTGAAAGGTTTTCTCTTTCAACCAATCTATCAGCTGATGTTGCTGACGACGGAAAGGGAGACACAATCATTGGAGGTGCTCTTTCCGAACTTGTCTTTTACGCGTTCGAGTCCCTATGCGACTGATATTATCAGTAAGGGAAATTCAAAATTATCGGGTATTGTAAAGGTTGCAGATCGATATGGTTTTGAGTTAGATGAAGTTATGGTATTCGGGGATTCTAATAATGATTTTGAAATGTTGAATGAAATTCAGCATTCGGTAGCGATGGGAAATGGGACGAAAAAGGTAAAACAAGCAGCTTCCTTTGTTACGGATACAAATAATCGTGATGGGATTTATAAGGCATTAATTCATTTTGGTGTGATTGAGGGATAAGATGTTTCAGAGCAAGGACGATAATTTTAATAGGGTAAAGGATTTTCATTTTTTAATGGATGGTGAAACCCAAGAACTTCCCAGTGTGTATGATGGACAGACGGCTTTGCATCGCGCTGGTTTTAAATTGGAGGAGTTGGTAGAATTTCTACATGCAGCTTCAGAATCTGAAGTTGAGTTTCATGATTTTATTCAACAACTTCATCAGGATTTAGATACTGCTGTTGCTAAGGTATCTGGCAAGAGAGGTTTCGGGGTTTCGATGCAGGATCAGGTAGATGCTTTGCTGGATATTCTTTATTTTACATATGGTTCGTTTGTTTTGATGGGGGTTGATCCAGAACCAATTTTTCAGATAGTCCATACTGCGAATATGGGGAAAACATTTCCAGATGGGAAGGCCCATTTTGATCCAATTAGCCATAAAATTTTAAAACCTGATGATTGGGAAGAACGGTTTGCGCCGGAGGAAAAGATTCAGGAAGAGCTGAAAAGACAGATGAAAAGACTTGATTCGTAAATCAAGTCTTTTGGTTTATAAACTTTTTTCTCCATCGCGAACAATGAGTAAATCGATAGTTGCGTGGCGCATGATATATTCGGATGAGGATCCGATCAGGAGACGTTCAAAGGCGTTTAGACCAGTTGCTCCAAGTAACATAAGATCAGCACCGGTTTCCTTTGGAATATCGATAGCCAGTAGGGTTTTAGGGTTACCGAATTCAATGCGAATCTGTACATCGGTCAGACCAGCGTTGAGGGCTTCTTGTTTGTATTCTTCGAGGAGGAGCTCTGCCTCTCTTTCTAAAGATTCATAGACAGAGGCGTCAAATGCAACAACATTGTGGAGAGCACGGGTGTCAATCACATGGGCGATAATCAGACGTGCTTGGTTGCGTAGTGCGACATGAATGGCTTTATGAAGAGCTAATTCTGCTCCTTTAGAGCCGTCTACAGCGACGAGTATGGTTTTGTAAGATTGTGTCATAATAATAACTCCTTTCAGAAGAGCTTTGTCCCGAAATAGGTAGAGTAGTTCCTTACATTTTTATTATAAGCCTTTTGAGAGAAAATGTAAAGGATTCTTGTACTTTTTTAGCTTTTACAGTACAATAGAAAAGATAGAAAGTCGAGGTGACGACATGAAGCAATTTAACAAGTCAACAAAATTGGATGATGTAGCATATGATATTCGTGGGCCTGTTTTGGAAGAGGCCATGCGTATGCGTGCCAATGGAGAGCAGATTTTACGTTTGAATACGGGGAATCCTGCAGAATTTGGTTTTACTGCTCCAGATGAAGTTATTCGTGACTTGATTCATAACGCCCGTAAATCAGAGGGATATTCGAACAGTAAGGGAATTTTTTCTGCACGTAAGGCTATCATGCAGTATTGTCAGCTAAAGAAATTTCCAAATGTTGACATTGAAGATATTTATCTTGGCAACGGCGTGAGTGAGCTGATTGTTATGTCTATGCAAGGTTTGCTAGATAATGGTGATGAGGTGTTGGTGCCAATGCCAGACTATCCTCTCTGGACTGCCGCAGTTAGTTTGGCTGGTGGTAAAGCTGTTCACTATGTTTGTGATGAAGCAGCTGAATGGTATCCAGATTTGGCAGATATGGAGTCCAAGGTGACTTCTCGAACCAAGGCAATTGTCCTTATCAATCCAAATAATCCAACTGGTGCACTCTATCCGAAAGAAATTTTAGAAGGAATCATTGATATTGCTCGTAGACATGAATTGATCATTTTCTCTGATGAGATTTATGATCGTATGGTCTTTGACGGAGCTGTTCATATCCCTATTGCGACACTGGCTCCAGATTTATTTGTTGTGACGATGAATGGACTGTCTAAATCACATCGTATTTGTGGTTTCCGAGTAGGTTGGATGGTCTTATCTGGTCCGAAAAAGCATGTAAAAGGTTACATTGAAGGCTTGAATATGTTGTCCAATATGCGTTTGTGTTCAAACGTTTTGGCTCAACAGGTTGTTCAAACTTCTTTGGGAGGTTACCAATCGGTTGATGAACTCTTGATGCCTGGCGGACGCTTATATGAACAAAGGGAGTTCATTACCAAGGCGATTAATGATATTCCGGGACTTTCTGCTGTAAAACCTAAGGCTGGTCTGTATGTCTTCCCAAAAATTGATCGTGAGATGTACCGAGTTGAGGATGATGAACAATTTGTATTGGATTTCCTCAAGCAAGAAAAAGTACTTTTGGTCCATGGTCGAGGTTTTAACTGGAAGGATCCAGATCATTTCCGTATTGTGTATTTACCACGTGTGGATGAGTTGGCAGAAATTCAAGAAAAAATGTCACGATTTTTGCGGCAATATCGTAGATAATGGAATTTTGGGCTGAATGTTAATCAGCCTTTTCTTTTTACTTGAATGAAATTGTTTGAATTTTTCTGATAACGGCAAATATTCTGATAATTGTTGAAATTTTATATATTTTTTGCTATACTGAAAGCAATTACAGAGTAAAGAGGAAAATATGACAACATTATTAGAGAAGACACGGAATATTACTTCTATTTTGAAGCGTTCCGAAGAGCAATTGGCAGAAGAATTGCCTTACAATGCCATTGCTGAGCATTTATCAGCTATTATTGACTGCAACTCGTGCATCATTAATAGTGAAGGTGAAGTTTTGGGATACCACATGAACTATGAGACGAACAATGATCGTGTGGAAGAATTTTTCCAAAACAAACAATTCCCAGAAGGATATGTAAAAGCAGTTGCGCAGGTTTACGATACGCAGGTTAATTTGCCTGTCGAGAGCGAGTTGACTGCCATCCCTGTCGAATCACGATCGACTTATCCAAACGGGCTGACAACGATAGCGCCTATCCACGTAACGGGGATTCGTTTTGGTTCGCTTATTATTTGGCGGAATGATGAGCAGTTTCACGATGATGATTTGATTTTGGTTGAGATTGCGGCAACAGTAGTTGGTATTCAGTTACTTAATTTCCAACGGGAAGAAGACGAGAAGAATATCCGTCGTCGTGCGGCAGTTAATATGGCAGTAAATACGCTATCTTACTCAGAAATGAAGGCAGTTGCAGCTATTTTGGGTGAATTAGATGGCAATGAAGGGCAATTGACTGCTTCTGTGATTGCAGATCGTATCGGTATTACACGCTCGGTGATTGTGAATGCACTGCGTAAGTTGGAGAGTGCAGGGATTATTGAAAGTCGTTCTTTGGGAATGAAGGGGACTTATTTGAAAGTTCTCATCCCAGCTATTTTTGATGAAATTAAGAAACGTGATTACTAAAATGACAAAAGCATTGATTTCGATTGATTATACAATAGATTTTGTGGCAGATGAAGGAAAGTTGACTGCTGGAAAATCAGCTCAGGCTATTTCTGAACGAATTGCTCAGGTTACGCAAGAAGCTTTTGAAAATGGAGACTACATTTTCTTTGCGATTGATGGTCATGAGGAGGGGGATGAATTTCATCCTGAAGCTCAGCTTTTTCCAAGTCATAATATCATTGGGACGCAAGGGCGTGACTTGTATGGTCCTTTAGCAGATTTTTATCAAAAACATAAAGGGCATGCGCGTGTTCGTTGGATGGATAAACGTCATTATTCTGCTTTTTCTGGGACGGATTTGGATGTTCGACTAAGAGAACGTGGTGTAGATACGGTTGTCTTGACGGGTGTTTTGTCTGATATTTGTGTTCTTCATACAGCTATTGATGCTTATAATAAGGGTTATCGTATTGAGGTGGTCTCATCAGCCATTGCTGCATTGACGGAGGAGAATCATCAGTTTGCTCTTAACCATTTGCGTCATATACTCGGTGCGACAATTATTGATTAATAGTATAGTGACCAGTCTGTGGACTGGTTTTTCGTTTTTCTCCAACAGGAATGTATTATTAACACTCTTCGAAAATCAAACTCAGACCTTGTTGACTTAACTTGTAAAAGAAGCGGTGTGATTGACCATGATAAATTTATCAAAATGCTTTACATAGGTGATTACTTGGTGTATAATATAGTCTGTGTGTAATGGACGCACAAAAATACAGTTTATCCGCTGGGTTTAAAAGCACCTAAGATTGACAAAGATAGGAGAATAAAATGAATCCATTGATCCAAAGTTTGACAGAAGGTCAACTTCGTACTGATATCCCTTCTTTCCGTCCTGGTGACTCTGTTCGTGTTCACGCTAAGGTTGTCGAAGGAACTCGTGAGCGTATTCAAATCTTCGAGGGTGTTGTTATCTCTCGTAAAGGTCAAGGTATCTCAGAAATGTACACTGTCCGTAAAATCTCTGGCGGTGTAGGTGTTGAACGTACATTCCCAATCCACACTCCACGTGTTGATAAGATTGAAGTAGTACGTTACGGTAAAGTACGTCGTGCTAAATTGTACTACCTACGTGCATTGCAAGGTAAAGCAGCACGTATCAAAGAAATCCGTCGTTAAGATAGTCCTACAGACTATTTTAGTCGGAGAATGGGGGGCAGCGAAAGCTGTCTCTTTTTTTAAAAAAATCTGTTGAAAAAGTACCAAATTGTGAAAGCAGTGGTAAAATGGATTGTTTTTGTGTATCTTCCATGAAATAATATGTTATACTATATATTATTGAAGCTAGTATAGAGGAGGTTGAGGATGAGCGAACAGTTTATTCCATCTGTTTTATCAGATTTACGGCAGGATATTGTTCAGATGCCAGAGGTTATCAAGGAATGTAGTGGAATTCGTATTTATGGTCGTCGCATTCGTTCAGTCTTATTTACAACGGATGTGTCTATCATTGCCAATCACAATGCAGATGCTATTTTGGCTGTTTATCCATTTACGCCCAGTCCAGCTATTATCAAAAGTATTATGTTGGTTGCATCAGTTCCAGTCTTGGCTGGTGTTGGTGGAGGCTTGACGACAGGTATGCGTTCAGCTAATATGAGTCTATTGTCTGAGTCGGAGGGAGCATACGCTGTTGTGGTAAATGGACCAACGGATGTAAAAACAATTGAGGCAATCAATAAGGTAGTAGATATTCCTATCATTTATACCGTTGTTTCTGAAAAGTCTGATTTAACCTCACGGATTAAAGCTGGAGTAGATATTTTAAATGTTTCTTGCGGTATAGAAACGCCAAGGGTTGTGAAGAAGATTCGAGAAGCTTTCCCTGACTTTCCAATTATTGCGACTGGTGGTCCGACTGAGGACTCTATTCGGCGGGTTATCGAAGCTGGAGCCAATGCTGTCTCCTATACAGCACCAAGTAATGGGGAGCTTTTTAAAGGTAAAATGGAAAAATACCGCAAACATGCAAAGGATTAGCTCATAAAAAAGATAGGCTAAGCAAACAGTAAGTTTTATTGCAAGATGAAACTTGCTGTTTTTTATCGTTTTACGGTGTGAGATTAGGAATACTTCGCAATTTAAAGAACGGATTTTTAGGAGGAAATTGGTAACATATTAGGTCATTTCTACCTTTGTCTGGGGCTGGAAATATGGTATAATGAGAAGATAGATTTCCATTAGGAGGAAAGTAAGAATGAAGATTTCTGAAGCTGAAGTCCGTCACGTTGCCAAGCTGTCTAAGCTGGAATTTTCGGACCAGGAAACAGCGGAATTTGCGACAAGTTTGAGCAAGATTGTCGATATGGTTGAATTGCTCAATGAAGTGGATACGACAGGTGTTGCGGTAACGACCACTATGGCTGACCGTAAGAATGTCTTGCGAGCGGACGTTGCCCAAAAGGGAGAGAGCCGTGAGGAACTTTTCAAAAATGTGCCTGAGGCCCAAGATAACTTTATCAAGGTACCAGCTATTCTAGACGGGGGAGGAGATGCCTAATGACTTTTAACAATAAAACCATTGATGAATTGCATGACCTCCTTGTCAAAAAGGAGATTTCTGCGGTTGAGTTGACCAAGGCAACCTTGGAAGACATCAAGAGCCGTGAGGGAGCAGTGGATGCTTTCTTGACTATCACAGAAGATGAGGCCTTGGCGCAGGCTGCTGCTCTTGATGAAAAGGGAATTGACGCGGACAATGTTATGGCAGGGATTCCTTTGGCAGTTAAGGACAATATCTCTACGAAGGGGATTTTGACCACTGCTGCATCAAAAATGCTTTACAACTATGAGCCGATTTTCGATGCGACATCAGTTACCCAAGCCTATGCAAAGGATATGATTATTGTCGGTAAGACCAACATGGATGAGTTTGCTATGGGTGGTTCTAATGAGAACTCTGCCTTCAAACCGACTAAAAATGCTTGGGACCAGACAAAAGTTCCTGGTGGTTCTTCTGGTGGTTCGGCAGCTGCAGTTGCTGCTGGTCAGGTCCGTTTGTCACTCGGTTCTGACACAGGCGGTTCCATCCGCCAGCCTGCAGCCTTTAATGGTATCGTCGGTATGAAACCGACCTACGGAACGGTGTCACGTTTTGGTCTGATTGCCTTTGGTTCATCTCTTGACCAGATCGGTCCATTCTCACAGACGGTTAAGGAAAATGCCCAGTTGCTCAATGTCATCTCTGGTCATGATGTCAAGGATGCAACATCAACCATCAATGAAATTGCTGACTTCACTAGCAAGATTGGTCAGGACATTAAAGGCATGAAAATTGCCTTGCCGAAAGAATACATGGGCGAAGGGATTGATCCGCAAGTCAAGGAAACCATTCTCAAGGCGGCTAAGCACTTGGAAAGCTTGGGGGCGATTATCGAGGAAGTCAGCCTGCCACATTCTAAGTATGGGGTTGCTGTTTACTACATTATCGCATCATCAGAGGCGTCTTCTAACTTGCAGCGTTTTGACGGAATCCGTTACGGTTTCCGTGCAGAAGATGCGACCAACTTGGAAGAGATTTACGTGAAAACCCGTAGCCAAGGCTTTGGTGAGGAAGTCAAACGCCGTATTATGTTAGGGACATTTAGCTTATCATCAGGTTACTACGATGCCTACTTCAAGAAGGCTGGCCAGGTGCGGACCTTGATTATCCAAGATTTTGAAAAAGTCTTTGCCAACTATGATTTGATTTTGGGGCCAACTGCTCCGACAGTTGCCTTTGGTTTGGATACGCTCAACCATGACCCTGTGGCTATGTACTTGGCGGACTTGCTAACAATTCCTGTCAACTTGGCAGGTCTGCCTGGTCTTTCTATTCCTGCTGGTTTTGTAGAAGGCTTACCAGTTGGTTTGCAGTTGATTGGTCCAAAATACTCAGAAGAGACCATTTACCAAGTGGCTGCTGCTTTTGAGGCGACAACAGATTACCACAAGCAACAACCAGTGATTTTTGGAGGTGCTAACTAATGAACTTTGAAACGATTATTGGTCTAGAAGTCCATGTGGAGTTGAATACCAACTCGAAAATTTTCTCACCTTCATCTGCGCATTTTGGTGAGGATCCAAATGCCAATACCAACGTGATTGACTGGTCTTTCCCAGGTGTTCTGCCTGTCCTTAACAAGGGTGTTGTGGATGCTGGTATTAAGGCTGCCTTGGCCTTGAATATGGACATTCACAAGGACATGCACTTTGACCGTAAGAACTATTTCTATCCTGATAACCCTAAAGCCTATCAGATTTCCCAGTTTGACGAGCCGATTGGCTACAATGGCTGGATTGAGATTGAGCTAGAAGATGGTTCAACCAAGAAAATCCGTATCGAGCGTGCGCATTTGGAAGAGGATGCTGGTAAGAATACCCACGGGACAGATGGCTATTCTTATGTAGACCTCAACCGTCAAGGAGTGCCACTGATTGAGATTGTATCAGAAGCCGATATGCGTTCGCCTGAAGAGGCCTATGCCTACTTGACTGCCCTCAAGGAAATTATCCAATACACTGGTATTTCAGATGTCAAGATGGAAGAGGGGTCTATGCGCGTGGATGCCAATATTTCCCTTCGTCCCTATGGTCAGGAGAAATTTGGTACCAAGACTGAGTTGAAAAACCTCAACTCCTTCAACTATGTGCGCAAGGGCTTGCAGCATGAAGTAGAACGTCAGGCCAAAATCTTGCGTTCAGGTGGTCAAATCCAGCAGGAAACTCGCCGTTACGACGAATCTACTGGTGAAACCATTCTCATGCGTGTCAAGGAGGGGTCAGCGGACTACCGTTACTTCCCAGAGCCGGACCTACCGCTCTATGAGATTGACGACAGCTGGATTGAGGAAGTGCGTGCAGGATTGCCAGTCTTTCCAAAGGCTCGCCGTGCTCACTATGTGGAGAACTTGGGCTTGACTGCCTACGATGCTGGTCAATTGACGTCTACCAAGGCTTTGTCTGACTTCTTTGAAGCAGCAGTGGCAGCAGGTGGCGATGCTAAACAAGTGTCCAACTGGTTGCAGGGTGAAGTAGCTCAATTCCTCAATGCTGAAGGTAAGACTATTGAACAAATCGCCTTAACACCTGAAAACTTGGTTGAGATGATTGCCTTGATTGCGGATGGCACTATTTCATCTAAGATTGCTAAGAAAGTCTTTGTTCACTTGGCTAAAGAAGGCGGCTCTGCCAAGGCTTATGTTGAGAAGGCTGGTTTGGTACAGATTTCAGACCCTGCGGTCTTGATTCCGATTATCCACCAAGTCTTTGCGGATAATGAAGCGGCTGTAGCTGACTTCAAGTCTGGCAAACGCAATGCTGATAAGGCCTTTACAGGCTTCTTGATGAAAGCGACCAAGGGACAAGCTAACCCGCAAGTTGCACAACAACTTTTGGCACAGGAATTGGCTAAGTTGTTGGATTAAAATGAATAGAAGAAAACCGCTAGGATTGAATCTTAGCGGTTTTTGCTGTTACTTGTAAACTAGGTACTTCTATCTTATTTTTATGCTATATTTTAAAAACGGTATAAAGTATTAGAAGGTAGCGCGGGTATTGACTGTTAAAGGATAGTTAGCTAATACTCTTCGAAAATCAAAATCAGACGTTGTTGACTTGATTTGATGAGTGAAAGGCTCCAGTGGAGCCTTTCAGCCTGTTACCTTGAAACAAAATAGTAACAGGGTTCTATCTGCGTAAGTAGAAACGAACTACGTTCGCTCTATCTCCAACCTCCAAAGGTTCCCCAAACCTTTGGAGCTAGTCTGATTTTGATTTTCATTGAGTATAAAATGAAAAAAATATCATCACTATAGAAGAGTTGTAATTTTTTTGGGGGTTTCTCAAAGATTTCGGGAATATTGCACTATTCCAATAATTTTTAGGAATGAATATGTTATACTAGATGGGTAGAAAAGTGAAGACGGTGGCTCTTTATTTTCTGAAAGTGAGGTGATGCCTATGGGCAATTCATCAAAATCTGACGGAAAGGAGGAGCATCTTTTGACAGCTTTTGAAGTTGTGCAAACTATTCTAGGCTTTGGTAGTTTTACTATTGCATTGATTGGCTTGTGCTATAAAATCTTCAAAGATGGTGATAAAAAATAACCCGTCCCCACTTTTGATCGAGTTGTTGGACGAGTTATAGTCTAATATATGGTCACCGTCTTAAACGGTTCTACATGGGGTTGGTTTGCAGACCAACCCCTTTTCTATCTCTATTATATCAGATTACTTATAAAATACAAATAATCTGTTAATTTTAGTGATTAGCTTACTTTACCTAGTTTATGTCAAGCTTTCGTAGTAGGTTCTGCCTTATTTTTTGTATTAGTCTGATTTCTAGTTTTTGTGCCAGACTAGAACTTACTTTAACGTTAAAATAGGTCTTCGCCTGTTTTATTTAATTTATGACAGTTGTAGATAAAGGCTTTGATGAAATTCGAATAATAATTTTGGTCAATAAATTTAGCACTTTCCAAGTAATTTAACATATTTTTAGCGAGTTCGATAGCTTCAGTCTTATTCCAGCGGAATTGATTGTAGATATGTTCTACCTCAAGGAACATGAGAGGTATAGCTAAATAACCACGTTCAAATGTTTGAAGCTTTTTCACCTCTTTAATAATGTTATCAGCCCTTAGATGATACCCTTGTTCGGAAAAGTGTTTGGCTGTGAAGGTCAGTCCATTTAAAATACGAATATAGGTGTCCGTATCTGCACTTTGTTTGTACATAACCAGAAGCTGTTTGGACATGTGCTCCACCAATTCGAGGGGACAGTGATTGACGATACGACAGTATAATTCCAGCTCGGAACTAGTAAAGGTCTCAAGCTTCATCAAGTGATTGATAACAGGCTGGATTTTTTCGACGGTTTCTTCTGACTTCGCAATCGTTGGATAATGACCAAGCTTGATTATCTTTAATAATATGTCTGCCTGTGTAGGATTGTCAGTTAGGTATCGATCAAATAATTTTTCGTATTCAGGAAGATAGCGAAATATGTCTTCTTCATTTGTGATATGTTTTGAAAACTCGTAAGCAGGAAATTCTATGCAATCTCCGCCATTATCTGCAAATGCAGCTGCAAAGTCCTTCCATTCTAAGCCGAGCACAATCAATAAACGGTTAAAGTTTTCAAGGGAAATTCCCTTCTCTCCTTTTTCAAAACGACTCAGAAATTGCGGTGATACAACCGTAGAAGCAGCCTCTTTTAAGCTGAGCCCTCTTTTCTCTCGTAATTGTTTAAAGGTTGGTCCAAACGGGTATAGATTCGACATAATATTCCTTTCAATCTTTTTTTAGATTAGTATACTTAAAACTAGGATAAAAATCTACAAAAAGATGACCTATGGGTTCAAAAAAAAAAAAAAAAATACATTGCTTTTCGATGCTATTTTGCAATATTGAACCTATAGTTTTCTATGGAAATAATTGTAAGGAAGTTTATGGTATACTTTAAAAATATAGAGCACAAATCGCTTGTTATACTACATATAACAAGGTTTGACTTTACAGTCAAACCTATCCTAACAGTAACAAAGGAGAAAAAAACTATGAACAAAAAAACATTTAAAACTTTAGCAACAGGTGCGGCTATCACCCTTGCAACCGTTGGTGCGTCTACCGTATCAGCAGACACACAATATGATATTTTCTTGAACCGTGTGACTGGTGAGTGGCAAACTGTTAACCACGCCACAGGCGAAATTGTAAAATCTGAACCAAATGGAACTTACTCTTCTTATGAAGAAGCTCAAGCATCATTGGCAACATCAACTGTTGAGGCTCCAGTTACAACTGAAACACCAGTTGCAACTGAAACTACAGCTGTCGAAGCATCTAAAACATCAGCTGATGTTAAACCAGCTCTTGATGCTCAACAAGCTGTTGTTGATGCTACTGTAGCTGAAACTAACCAAGCTCAAGTTGATGCAGATGCAGCTAACCAAGCTGTTACCACTGCTCAAGCAGACGTTGATACTGCAACCCAAGCTGTAGCTGACGCAGAAGCAAACACTGCTAAAGCAACACCAGAAAACATTGCAGCTAACCAGTCTGACCAAACAGCTAACCTTGCTGACCAAACAGCAAACGCTGCTGAAACAGATGAAGTTAATGCTGAAATCACAGCACAAACACAAGCTGTTGCAGATGCACAAACTGCTGTTGATACTGCCCAAGCAGAAAAAGACCAAGCAGATAGCGCAGTAGCATCTAAAGAAGCTGATGTTAAAGCAGCTCAAGATGCTCTTTCTGGTACTGGTCTTGCAGAGGCTCAAGCAACTCTTGACCAAGCTACAGCTGATGTCAAAACAGCACAAGATAATGTTACAACTGCTACTACAGCCGTTGATACAGCTAAAAAGGCAGATGCAGAACGTCAAACTGCAATTGATGCAGCAACAACTGACGTTGCAGTTAAAACAGATGCGGTAACAACTGCCTCAGCAAAATTGACTACTGCACAAAATACTGTTAAAACAACAACTGATGCAGTAACTAAGGCTACTGACGCTGTCAAATCAGTAACAGACGCTCTTGCAAATGTTGATACTGTTACAATTGTTATGCCAGATACAATTGTTTCAGATGAAGTGAAACAAAGAAATGGGTATACATCAAATGTTTCTAACTTTAAAACAGCTTATGAAAAGTATATGAAAAATAGAACCAGCCAATGGTCACTAACATTGACTGGTCAAGGTGTTGAGGTGGCTCAAGCCTCAAGCACCACTATCAGTCCAGCTGATAAAAACAAAATTGTCAACATTGATGCCTTAACAGATGAACAATTGCAAGAACTTGCATTATACAATCTACAAGTTGTAAACGCTGTTCGTGAACAACTTGGTGCACAACCACTTACCCTCAATACAGGGTCACTTAAAGCAGCTAATGATCAAGCTAAAAAGTATATTGCTCGTAATAAATCAATTCAAAGTGCAGGCCATGTTTCTGGCGGTGATTACTTCGGTGAAAATGTTTCAAATCTTGTAGATAGAACAACAACATCATTTTTTGATAGAAACGTTTCAAATTTTCAAAATACAACAATGTATGCTTTGAAAAAATCAATTTATGATGCCGTAAAAGTTATGGCATTTGCAGATGCACCATCAAACTGGGGTCATATGAAAAATATGATGACAGGTGCATCTGACCTTGGTGTCGCATTTGCCACATTTGCTGGACAACCACATATTATCAACGTATTTGGTGTCTACACAGGTACAGAAATCACCAACCCAAATGATACAACAACTCTTCAAGCAACACTTACCAAAGCACAAGCTGACCAATCAGTAGCCCAAACTGCATCAGACAATGCTAAGGCTGAATTGACTAAAGCTAGCGCTAATTACGCTACCGCACTTGAAGCAAAAACCGCAGCAGAAAAAACTCTTGCTGATGCTAATGCAACACCGCTTCAAACTCAAGTTGCTGAAAACAACCTACGTCTTGCAACCATTGCACTTCAAAATGCTGAAGCACGCAAAGCTGATGCACAAAAAGCAGTTGACAACTTCTCAGCAAATCTTGCTGAAAAGAAAGCAGCTCTTGATACTGCTAAAGCTGAACTTGCTACAGCACAAGCTACTGCAACTGCAAAAGCTGAAGCTCTTAAAACAGCTCAAGCTAACCTTGCAACACAACAAGCAACACTTGATAGCTTGAACAAAGATAAAAACGCTCTTCTTGCAGAAAAAGACCGCTTGGTTGAAGAAGCTAAAGCACTTGCTACTGAACTTAAAGGTTATCTTGAAGCTGGTACTAAGCTAAAAGAAGCAAAAGCTGAGTTGTCTGAAAAAGAAGCTACTCTTAAAGAAGCACAAACTAAAGCTGAAACTGCACAAACTAAACTTGAAACTGTTACTGCTAAACTCAATGAAGAAAAAGCTAAATTGGCAGAACTTCAAGCTGAATACGCAACAGTTAAAGAACTTGAAGACAAAGCAAAAGATAACATCATTGCTACTCTTCCAGACGGAACAATTGTTGCAGTACCAAAAGATGCACCAACTGCTGTTGAAAAACCAGCTATTGATATTGATGCAGTCAAAGACGCTCTTGATAAAGGTCAAAATGTGACAGTTGTTGACGGTGAAATTGTGGTGACGAACCCACAAGCAGGTGTCACCGTCACACCACAAGGTATTACTTACTCACGTGTAGACCGTGCTAAGGCCTTGCCAAACACAGGGGAGCAAACAAGTTTGTTGGCACTCGCAGGTGTGGCAGTATTATCTAGTCTTGGTCTTGCAAGTGCAAGAAGAAAGCGTAGGGGTTAAACAATGAAAATTATAAAGACAATTTTCAAAACCTACTGGAACATTTCAATGTTTATTGTCCGTTTAGTAGCACCGCTTTTTAACTATATTGAAAGAGAATTGTTTAAAACATTAGGAACGATGGGACCAAGCGGATCAGTACCTGTTGATAAAGATCTACTTAACGGAGCTGCTGCGGAGCAGGAAGAAGCACGACGAAAGATGCTTGATACAAAGCGACAAGCTCAGATAGCAGAGGAACGTGCAAGACAAACACGACACCATCAAGACCAAATGCGAGCAGCACAAGCAAGAGCTGATGCTGATAGAGCTAGAAGGCAATACTAAATAAAAAAATCTTCTTACTTAGATAGTAGGAAGATTTTTTTGGATTCCCAAAACTTATTGAAAAGACTACGCTATTTCAACAAGTTTTGGGAATGAAATATGTTATAATAGATGAGTAGAAAAGTGAAGACGGTGGCTCTTGATTTTCTGAAAGTGAGGTGATGCCTATGGGCAATTCATCAAAAACTGACGGAAAGGAGTAGCATCTTTTGACAGCTTTTGAAGTTGTGCAAACTATTCTAGGCTTTGGTAGTTTTACTATTGCATTGATTGGCTTGTGCTATAAAATCTTCAAAGAAAATGACAAAAAGAAATAACCGTCAAACTTTGGACAGTAACGGTTATTTCTAAATAATCTAAACTGAGCCACCGTCTTTTTAACGGTTCTACATTTGGGGCTGGATTGCCGTCCAGCTCCTTTTTCTATATCCATTATAACAGATTACTTGTAAAATGCAAATAATCTGTTCATGTTGGCTATGAGCATGTGCTATGCAAATTTTAGTACAAGTTTTACAAGAAGTTTAATATCTTTAATACTTATTGAAAAGCCGTACTCGGTATCAAACCACTTGTATAAAATTCAATATAAGTAACGGAATGATGGAAGATTTCCTTATCAATAAGAACTCTCGCGTATAACCAGCTGTGTACCTAGCTTAATTTTACGGGGATGGTGGGGCTGCGGACTAGCAATGACACGGTCTAGCAGCTGCATGGCTTCTTGTCCCATTTCTTCGGTGAAGACGCTGATGGAGGACAGGGCAGGATAGACTTGGCGCGTGATGGCTGTATCGTTAAAGGTGATGAGTTGGACTCTATCTGGTACTGCGATTTGACGCTCTTGTAAAGCACGAAGAGCGCCGACAGCCAGGGTGTCATTGGCCATGAAGAAAGCTGACGGTAGTTGGTCGCCTAAGTCCTCAATTGCCTGGCTCATCAGCTCATAGCCTGATTGGGTGGAGAATTTTCCTTGGTAGATATAGCTTTCTTGGAGCATACCCAAGGTGTTTAGGTAATTACGAAAGGCAGTCAGGCGGGGATCTGTTGGCAGTTGGTGTCCGTCTGTGGTTTCTTCCTGTCCGACTAGGAGTCCAATATCAGTCAGACCTTGTGCACGGAAGTGGTCGATAACGGTCTGTACAGAGTGTTCAAAGTCAGTTGTGATGCAGGAAAATCCCTCTGTCAGCGTATCAGAATCCACAAAAATCAGCTTGGGGGATAGGCTGGCCAGCTCTGCTATTTGCCCAGAAGAAAATTTGCCAACCGCGATGATGCCGTCCACTTCTTGGAGGAGGGGATTGGTCAGGTCGTTGAAGGAGCGGACGATTTGGTAGCCCAGAAGGCTGGCGGTCTGCTCGATGCTGGCACGGATAGAATAATAGTAGAGATCGGCTAGCTCCTCGCTTTCAGTGTACCATTGGACAATACCGATGGTGCCTTTTTGTTGAGGTGCTTGTTTTTTGATGTGCTTGGTGTAGCCCAATTCCTGTGCCAAGTTGAAAATGCGGTCGCGGGTTTCTTGGCTGACGGATAGGGTCAGGTCTCCCTTGAGTACGCGGGAAATGGTGGCGGATGATAATTGAGCCTTTTCAGCGATGTCTTTAATAGTAACCATGGGATTCTCCTATCTATTTGTATCTAGTATAGCACAAATACTAAAATTAGTAAATTTTTAGTAAATATATTGACTTTTATATTGTTAAGTTGTACAATAAAAGAAAACGATTACAATATCAAGGAGGTTCCTATGAACACAGAACAACTCAAGCAAGCCTTTCTCGATGTATTTGGTCAAGAGGCGGATGCGACTTTCTTCTCACCTGGTCGGATTAACCTGATTGGTGAGCATACAGACTACAACGGTGGTCATGTTTTCCCTGCGGCTATTACCTTGGGAACTTACGGAGCTGCTCGCAAACGTGACGACCAGCTACTACGTTTTTATTCTGCTAACTTTGAAGAACTTGGAATTATCGAAGTGGATTTGAACAATCTGGTCTTTGATAAGGCGGATAACTGGACCAACTATGCCAAGGGTGTTCTCAAGTTCCTGCAAGAGGCAGGGCACAGCATTGATACAGGGATGGAAGTCTTTGTCTATGGCAATATTCCAAATGGTTCTGGTTTATCATCATCAGCTTCTTTGGAACTTTTGATCGGCATTATCGCAGAAGAATTGTACGGTCTTGAGTTGACTCGTCTTGATTTAGTGAAAATCGGTAAGCAGACGGAAAATCATTTTATCGGTGTCAATTCTGGGATCATGGACCAGTTTGCTATCGGTATGGGAGCAGACCAACGTGCCATTTATCTAGATACCAATAGCTTGGAGTATGAATTGGTACCGTTGGATTTGGGTGACCATGTGATTGTCATCATGAACACCAATAAACGCCGTGAATTGGCGGATTCTAAGTACAATGAACGCCGCGCGGAATGTGAAAAAGCAGTGGAAGAATTGAATGCAGTCTTGACTATTCAAACTCTGGGAGAGTTGGATGAGTGGACCTTTGATCAATATAGTTATTTGATTAAGGATGAAAACCGCCTCAAGCGTGCCCGCCATGCTGTCTTAGAAAATCAACGGACCTTGCAGGCCCGTAAGGCTTTAGAAGAAGGGGATTTGGCAACCTTTGGTCGTTTGGTCAATGCTTCTCATGTTTCTTTGGAGCATGATTATGAAGTGACTGGTTTGGAATTGGATACCTTGGCACATACTGCTTGGGAACAAGAAGGCGTTCTTGGTGCTCGGATGACAGGGGCAGGTTTCGGCGGCTGTGGTATTGCCATTGTCCACAAGGATAAGGTGGAAGCCTTCAAAGAAAATGTCGGCAAGACCTATACTGAAGTGGTTGGCTATGAACCAAGCTTTTATGTAGCGGAGATTGCTGGAGGCTCTCGCGTCTTATCTCGAAAATAGATTGGAGAAATGATGACAGGATTGGTGGATCGTTTTGTTGAGCAGGTTATTGCCAACAGTGATTTTGAGGAAATGGATGCTATCTACTTGCGAAATCGGGTTTTAGCCTTGGTTGGGGACCAAGTTTTGACTGTCCAAACAGAGCTAACAGACTTGATTGAACTCAAGGAAGAATTATTGGCTCACGGGGTTCGAACTGGTTTTGTGGGTGAATTGCTGGAAGAGCAGGACATTGTTGGGGCTTGTTTGATGGATTTGATGACACCGAGTCCGAGTCAGGTCAATCGCGATTTTTGGCAGACCTATCAGGATAGTCCAGAGCAAGCGATTGGTGACTTCTATGAATTGAGCAAGCGCAATGACTATATCAAGATGGCTGCGATTGCGAAAAATATCTATTATCCAGTTTCGACAGAGTATGGGGATTTGGAAATCACGATTAATCTGTCCAAACCCGAGAAGGATCCCAAGTCTATTGCAGCTGCTACGAAAGCTGAAGCAAGCAATTATCCCAAATGCCTACTCTGTATGGAAAATGAGGGCTATCAGGGTCGGATTAATCATCCTGCACGCGCCAATCACCGCATTATTCGCTTGGATCTTGGTCAGGAAAAGTGGGGCTTCCAGTATTCGCCCTATGCTTACTACAATGAGCACGCGATTTTCTTGAACCAAGAGCATGTGCCTATGGTTATCAGTCCTCAAACTTTTGAACAACTTTTGGACCTGCTAGACATCTTTCCAAATTATTTTGTCGGTTCCAACTCTGATCTACCCATCTCGGGTGGCTCCATCTTGACCCACAATCACTATCAAGGTGGGCGGCACAGTTTTGCCATGGAAAAGGCACCGATTGAGCGTCAGCTGGTCTTCGACGGCTTTGAGTCCGTTTCGGCAGGCATTGTCAAGTGGCCCATGTCGGTGATTCGATTGAGCTCGGCAGATAAGCCATCGCTTCTTGGTTTAGCGACTAAGATTTTGGAAAAATGGCGGAGCTACTCAGATGATAGCGTTCAGATCAAGGCTGAGACGGATGGAACTCCCCATCATACCATCACCCCGATTGCTCGGAAACGAGGAGATTTGTATGAGTTGGATTTGGTTCTCCGCGACAATCAGACCTCAGAAGAGTTTCCAGATGGCATCTACCATCCACACCCAGATGTGCAACATATCAAGAAAGAAAATATCGGCTTGATTGAGGTCATGGGCTTGGCGATTTTGCCTCCACGCTTGAAGGCAGAATTGGCTGAAGTAGAAAAATTCTTACTGGGTCAAGATAGTCAGGTGGCTGACTATCATCAGCCTTGGGCGGATAGGTTGAAGGCTGAGCATCCAGATGTGACAGAAGAAAGGGCTGAAGAAATCATTCGAGCATCTGTCGGACAAATTTTCGCCCGTGTCCTAGAGGATGCAGGTGTCTACAAACGTACTCCAGAAGGACAGGAAGCCTTTATGCGATTCGTAGAGTTTGTGGGCTTAGCATAATAATGAAATGAGAGAGTGGGACGGTGTCCTGCTCTTTTGGTATAATAGGACTATTCGCATTGTGAAAAGGAGATAGGATGGCAGAAAAAAGATTGGGAACCTTGATAACTTTAATTGCAGGGATAGCTTGGGGACTTTCGGGGGTAAGTGGGCAATACCTGATTGGACGAGGCATGTCGGTCGAGTTGATAACCTCCCTGCGCTTGCTACTTTCGGGCCTTGTTTTGCTAGGGCTATGTGTGTTGACGGCAAGAAGGGAGTTATTTGCCCTGTTGAAAAATGGTCGAGCCTTGCTGGGCATATTTTTCTTTGCCTTGTTTGGTCTCACCCTCAATCAGTTGGCTTATTTGCAGGCTATCGCTTATACAAATGCAGGTACGGCAACTGTTCTCCAATATCTTTGTCCTATCTTGGTTCTGGCCTATACCTGTTTAAAACACAGACAAAAGCCATCGGGTATAGAGGTGGTATCGATTGTCTTGGCCATCGCAGGTACTCTATTGATTGCGACCCATGGACAGTTGACGGAGTTGGCTATCACACCACTTGGCTTAGCTTGGGGACTTTTTTCAGCCCTGACCTATGCCCTTTATATTATTTTACCTGTTAAACTGATTGGTCAGTATGGTAGCTTGGTGGTCATTGGTCTGGGCATGCTGATGGGTGGTCTGATGGTAACTCTTGGTCTACAGACCTGGCAAGAACCACTTTTTTTGGATGGAGGGAATTTGCTGGGTCTAGTAGGGATAGTCGGTGTTGGGACCATATTTGCTTATACAGTCTTTCTAAAAGGTGTTACCATGGTTGGTCCAGTCAATGCCAGTCTGCTTGCTTCTATCGAACCGATCGCGTCAGTATTCTTTGCGGTCTGGTTAGTTAATGAGCATTTTTATACAGTGGATTTGCTTGGCATGGTCTTGATTGTAGGAGCAGTCCTTCTTATTTCATTAAAGGATGTCATTATTTCTGAAAAGAGTATTGGTTAATATACTCTTTTTTGTTATACTTAAGAAAAAGACTTGGAGTGGAATGACCATGATAAAAGAATTTTGTTCTGAAAACCATCTAGATGTTGCCAAAGCTATTTCGATGGGTACCCAGCGGATTGAACTCTGCGACAATTTGGCAGTCGGAGGGACGACACCGAGCTATGCTGTAATCAAATATGTTTGTCAACTGGCGCATGAACAGGATACCACAGTCATGACTATGATTCGTCCCCGTGGTGGTGATTTTTGCTACGATGAGGCTGAGCTTGAGATCATGCTCGAGGATTGTAAAGTAGCTAAAGAGCTGGGTTCGGATGGCTTGGTATTTGGTGCTCTGACAGAGGATAATTGGCTGGATGAAGTCGCTTTGGAAGGGCTGTTTGCGGTATCGCAGGGCTGTCAGCTTGTCTTTCACATGGCTTTTGACCAAATCCCTCGTCAACGTCAGTTTGAAGCGATTGATTGGTTGGCTGGGCATGGAGTAACTCGGATTTTGACCAGAGGAAGTTTGACTGGTTCTGCCTTGAACAATGTGGAATGGTTGCAAGAGATTATTTCCTATGCCCAAGGTAAGCTTGAAATCTTGATTGGTGGGGGTTTGACGGTGGACAATGTGCCTGACTTATTGGAACAATTACCAGTTGACCAGGTTCATGGGACACGTTTGTTTTGGTGAATTCGGCAGGTCCTGACTATATTTGTGGAAAAAGTTGAAATGGTTTACAAAAAAATGTAATCTTGTTACAATAACATTATAAATAAATGGTAGGAGGAAACCATGAAAACTATCGTAACTAAGGAAAATGTAGATCAGATTTTACTACCTAAGGGCTATTATGAAACGCTATTAAAGTATGTAAGTGAAGGGAATAGCGGTTTCGACCCCGAGTTAGAGCGTCTAGGGGAGCAGGGGCTTGAAACCAATGTCTATAAGGGCTCTGAGCAAGATAGAGACATTATCCTACCAGATATTGAAAACTTATCGCAAGAAATCAGAGAAGAGTTAGCACGCTTTGCAGCTGATTTGCTCAATCCACTACGGGAACAGTTGGGAACGGTAGCTGTTGAGGTGAGTGATTTAGCATTGGATTATGCAGTAAGCTTGGCTCAGTCTCTGAACAATTCCCTACGTTACCACAATTACGATAGTCTGATTGCCATCGCTCAAATCAAGGGTGTAGAGCCTAAAGGAAAAGATTGTTTGGCTTTTTCGGAATATAGAGAAACCTATACTCTATATGATGCCAAAAAATTGGTTTACAAGGCCCTAACTTGGCGCCTCTTTGACGATAGTCATGCTGATTACGGTCATGCAGCGACGATTTTGGGGTTGGATGAGGATGATTCAGGAGTAGAGGAAATTGGCTTTGCCTTTTCTAAGTACTCACTAGACATTGATTGGTTGTTAACCCACATGATTTTCATTCCAAAGGATTGGATTTTAGAAAAGAGCTAAACTTGCTGACGAACACTCGGGTTGCCGGGTGTTTTTCATTTTGGTCATCCATTCGCATTTTTCTTAGAAAAATGGTATAATTATCTGATAAAATTCTTTGGAGAACTCCGTGACATTAGAAAATTACATGCCAGATTTTGCCTTGGAAAAGGCTTATGATGTGACAGTTGACAGTTTAAAAAAACAGGGTATTAAGGTGGTCTTTGTCGATTTGGACAATACCCTGATTGCTTGGAATAATCCCGATGGTACGCCAGAGATGCGCCAGTGGTTACATGATTTGCAGGACGCAGGCATTCCCGTTGTGGTGGTTTCCAACAACAAATATGAGCGGGTTAAGCGAGCAGTAGCTCCTTTTGGGATTGAGTTTGAAGCCTTTGCACTCAAGCCTTTCACCTTTGGGATTAACCGTGCCTTAAAACGCTTCGATGTTCAACCGCATGAAGTGATTATGATTGGTGATCAGCTGATGACAGACATTCGGGCTGCAAAGCGTGCAGGGCTCAAGTCGGTCCTTGTCAAGCCCTTAATTCAGTCGGATTCGATCAATACGCAGATTAATCGTTGGCGTGAGCGACGGACCATGAAGAAAATCATCGCCAAATATGGGGCGATAGACTACAAGAGGGAGATGTAAGTGGAAGAATTATTTTGTATCGGCTGTGGTGCCCAGATTCAGACGCTAGACAAGTCTGTCGCTGGTTTTACACCTCAATCAGCCCTAGAAAAAGGCCTGGAAACAGGGCAACTCTACTGCCAACGTTGTTTCCGTTTGCGCCATTACAATGAAATTTCAGATGTCAATATCTCGGATGACGATTTCTTGAAACTTCTCCATAGCGTAGGAGAAAGCGATGCCTTGGTGGTTAATGTCATTGATATTTTTGATTTCAATGGCTCAGTCATTCCAGGTTTGCCTCGCTTTATTTCAGGCAATGATGTACTTTTGGTCGGCAACAAGCAGGACATTTTACCCAAGTCTGTCAAGACAGGTAAGGTCACTCAGTGGTTGACCGAACGGGCGCATGAAATCGGCATGCGACCAGTTGATGTGGTCTTGACCTCAGCCCAAAACAAGCAGGCTATCAAGGATTTGATTGAAAAGATAGAACAATACCGCAAAGGTCGGGATGTCTATGTGGTCGGCGTGACCAACGTCGGCAAATCAACCTTGATCAATGCTATTATCCAAGAAATCACAGGGGACAAGGATGTCATTACGACTTCACGTTTCCCTGGAACAACGCTGGATAAGATTGAAATTCCTTTGGATGATGGTTCATACATCTATGACACGCCAGGAATTATCCATCGTCACCAGATGGCCCATTATTTGACGGCTAAAAACCTCAAGTACATCAGCCCCCGGAAAGAAATCAAGCCAAAGACCTACCAGCTCAATCCAGAACAAACCTTGTTCTTGGCTGGTCTGGGACGATTTGACTTTGTGGCTGGTGAACGCCAAGGCTTTACGGCCTTCTTTGACAATGAATTGCAGCTCCACCGTACCAAGTTGCAGGGGGCTAGTGAATTTTACCAGAAGCATGCGGGCTCACTTTTAGTGCCACCAACCAGCAAGGAATTGAAAGAATTTCCTGAATTGGTTCGTCATGAATTTACCATCAACGAAAAGACGGATGTGGTCTTCTCAGGTCTTGGTTGGATTCGTGTCAATGAAAAGGCCAAGATTGCTGCCTGGGCGCCTAAGGGTGTTGATGTGGTGATCCGCAAGGCCATTATCTAATACTCTTCGAAAATTAAAAGCAGACGTTGTTGACTTGATTTGATGAGTGTAAAGCTCCAGTGGAGCTTTACAGCCTGCTACCTGAAAACGTGAAAGTAGTAGGGTTTAATCTGCATCTGCGTCGCCTAGTCTGATTTTAATTTTCATTGAGTATAAGAGGTATTTGATTTCAGTTTTTACAATTAAAGAGAAAGGAAGTTCAAGTCTTCTGATTTGAACACGGGCTAAGTATATCGGCGCAATAAGGAAAAACTTTGTTTTCTTTATTTCCCGATTGTAACAGTCTCCCAGTCTGTTACAACGCCCTTTGTGTATAATAAATTATGCTAACTTCAAAACAACGTGCCTTTTTGAACAGTCAGGCACACAGTCTTAAACCCATTATTCAGATTGGGAAAAATGGTCTAAATGACCAGATTAAAACCAGTGTTCGTCAGGCGCTGGATGCGCGTGAATTGATCAAGGTAACCTTGCTACAAAATACGGATGAAAATATCCACGAAGTAGCTGAAATCTTGGAAGAAGAAATCGGTGTGGACACGGTCCAAAAAATCGGTCGCATCTTGATTTTATTCAAACAATCTAGCAAGAAAGAGAACCGTAAAATTTCCAAACAGGTCAAAGAAATCTAAGAAGGAGAGCCTATGGCTATTGAACTCTTAACACCCTTTACCAAGGTTGAATTAGAGGTTGAAAAGAAAGAAACCAATCGCAAACAAGTGGGTATTCTGGGAGGGAATTTTAACCCTGTCCACAATGCCCACTTGATAGTGGCAGACCAGGTCCGTCAACAGTTGAAATTGGATGAAGTCTTGCTCATGCCAGAATTCATTCCGCCTCATGTGGATAAAAAAGAAACCATTGACGAATACCATCGCTATTCCATGCTCAAGATGGCTATTGCAGGTATTGAGGGCTTGGGGATTGAAACCATTGAACTGGAACGCCGTGGTGTCAGCTATACCTACGACACCATGAAATTGCTGAAGGAAAAAAATCCTGATACGGATTATTATTTCATCATCGGTGCGGATATGGTAGACTACCTGCCAAAATGGCACAGGATTGATGAATTGGTCCAGTTGGTGCAGTTTGTTGGTGTCCAGCGCCCTCGTTACAAGGCAGGGACGTCCTATCCGGTTATCTGGGTAGATGTACCCTTGATGGATATTTCCTCCAGCATGGTGCGTAGTTTTATCAAGCAAGGACGGGTGCCGAATTTTATGGTGCCTCATGAAGTTCTGGACTATATCGAAGAAAAAGGACTTTACCAATGATTGCAGCAGATTTGACCTTTGACCGTCAGGCTCTTTTGGAAAAAATCCGTGTAGCCATGAAGCCAGCGCGCTTCCAACATGTCTTGGGTGTGGAGCAGGCGGCGCTTGCCTTGGCAGAACAATACGGCTGTGATCCGAAAAAAGCTAGTCTGGCAGCACTCTTGCATGACTATGCCAAGGAAGTGGAAGACCAAGTTTTTTTGGACTTGATTGCCAAGTATGATTTGGATAGGGATCTGCTCAACTGGGCTAATAACATCTGGCACGGTGTGGTTGGGGCCTATAAAATCGCAGAAGATTTTGGTTTGGAAGATGAGGAAATTTTCCAAGCTATTCAACGACACACCATTGGTGCGGGGCAGATGACCTTGCTGGACAAGGTTCTCTATGTGGCGGACTACATCGAACCCAATCGGGATTTTCCTGGGGTGGACGAGGCGCGTCGTATCGCAAGAGAGTCCTTGGATAAGGCAGTGGCCTTTGAAACCGCCCAAACCATTTCTTACTTAGCCAAGAAGGGAATTCCCATTTATCCACAAACCTTGGAAACCTATAATGGCTATGTTGCTGTGTTGAAGGAGTAGGGATGATTGCATTAAAACCTGTGGATGAAAGCTCCTATCAAGCAGTCTTGGACTTGACAGTAGCCGAGGAGGACAAGGGCTTCGTGGCTCCCAATGTGCGTTCCTTGGCAGATGCCTGGTTATATAGAGAGAACGGTGATGTTTTCCCTTATGCCATCTGGGCAGATGAGCAGGTTGTTGGTTTTGCCTTGATTGATATTGATGAGGACATCCAACAGTACATGCTCTGGCGGTTTATGATTGGTCAAGAATTTCAGGGGAAAGGCTATGGCCAGGCTGCTTTGGAGGTCGTAATAGCAATGGCTCAATCACATCCTGTCTGCGACCATTTGATTGCAGCCTATGTTAAGGGCAATCAGAAGATGGCTCATCTCTTGGAGAAAAATGATTTTGTCTTGGATAGTGAAGAAGAAAGGGAATTGGTCTTCCGTTTGGAAACGCCTGGTGTTAAGCTATGAAATCTGCATTGTTAGTCATTGACATTCAAAACCTTCTAGTGGAGGAAAAACCTTATGCCATTGAAGAGCGATTAGCCCTCTGGCAAGATAGCGTCACAAAAGCTCGTCAAGCGGGTATAGAGATTATCTATGTCCGTCAAAATGACGAGGAATTTGCCACAGGCAGTCATGGTTGGGGCGTCCATCCAGCAGTAGCTCCTTTGGTTGGCGAGAAGATTATTGACAAGAGGTACAGTTCTGCCTTCAAGGATACGAACTTGCAAGCCTATCTTGATGAGCAAGGGATTGAGCAGCTCATCATCATGGGTATGGCGACCAATTTTTGTATTGATACAACTATCAAGGTGGCCTTTGAATTGGGCTACACCGTGGCGGTCATCAAAGATGGAACTACCACTCCCTATACAGCAGATCTTCCAGCAAAGGAACTGATTGGTCAATATGAAACTATCTGGTCCTGGAGTTTTGCCCAGGTAGATAGATTAGAAAATATAATTAGAGGATAAGATGAAAGAACTAGATTTAGTAAAAGTTGTGGTCCAGGCTGCTGATGACAAGCGAGCTGAGGACCTTGTTGTAATTGATGTTCAAGGCGTGACCAGCCTGACAGACTACTTTGTGATTGCCAGTTCCATGAACAGTCGCCAGTTGGAGGCTATTGCGGAAAACATCCGTGAAAAGGTAGCGGAAGTTGGAATCAAGAGTAGCCGTGTAGAAGGCGATAGTAACGGTGGCTGGGTCCTTTTGGACCTTGGAGGCGTAGTCGTTCATATCTTCTCAGAAGAAATGCGTGACCTCTACAACCTTGAAAAATTATGGCATGAAGGCAGCTTCCTAGAAGTCGCAGAACTTTTAGATGAGGAATAGTGGAACAGTCTGGGGATAGACTGTTTCAGCTGGTCACCTTAAAACTCGAAAGTGACCAAAGAGAGTTCACTATTATGTAATTAGAAGTGATGAACTTCTTGAAAAATATGAAGATAGATTTTGATTTGGGTGCACTATTCGAAACTTGAGTCAACATCTCAGCGCAGTGGTTGATTGGCTTTAACAGTCCAGTGGACTGTTAAAGGTTGGAGATTAGATTTGCGAAGCAAATCTCAGCAATTCGTGCTTCCCACTCCAAATCTGACCACTACGACTGATGCGAACTTTGTTCGCTATATCTCCAACCTCCAACAGTCACTACTCTGACTGTTGGAGCTGTGCGGGGGTGGGAGTGAAACAGTCTGGGGAACTGTTTCAGCTGGTCACCTTAAAACTCGAAAGTGACCAAAGAGAGTTCACTATTATGTGATTAGAAGTTATAGACTTCTTGAACACAGCATGAGTTAATGAAGCAGTCGATTGGCTGCTTTTTATGAAAGGAAAAATATGGCAACTTATGAAACCTTTGCGGCGGTCTATGATGAAATCATGGATGACAGCTTGTATGATAAATGGACAGATTTTAGCTTGCGGAACTTGCCACAAGACACCAAGACAATTTTAGAATTGGCCTGTGGGACAGGGATTCAGGCTGTGCGTTTTGCTCAAAAGGGCTTTGAAGTGACAGGGCTTGACCTGTCCTATGAAATGTTGGAATTGGCCCAGAAGAAGGCAGAAGCTGCTGGTGTCATGATGGAACTGGCCCAGGCAGATATGATGGCTCTGGAAGGTGTGGGAGATTTCGATGCGGTGACCTGTTACTCGGACAGCCTTTGCTACATGGCGGACCAAGAAGCTGTCTTACGGGTCTTTGAAGGGGTTCACTCTGTTCTCAATTCAGGTGGTACTTTCCTTTTTGACGTTCACTCCATCTATCAAATGGAAGAAGTCTTTGCAGGTTATAGCTACCATGAAAACTATGAGGATTTTGCCTTTGTCTGGGATACCTATGAGGGTGAGCAAGAGCATTCCATTGTTCATGAATTGACCTTCTTTGTCAAAGATAAGGACAGTCAAGAGGAGCGATTTATCCGTCGGGATGAAGTTCACGAAGAGCGGACCTATCCGATTGAAACCTATGTGGAATGTTTGAAAGAAGCTGGATTTGCATCTGTGGAAGTCTTTGCGGACTTTGAAGATCAAGCTCCGACAGAAATCAGCCAGCGGTGGTTTTTCAAGTGTAAGAAGAAATAGGCGGTATTGGATATGAATGTAGCTATCATTATCTTGGTTGCAATATTTGTTATTCTTTTATTGTTATTATTAGTTTATGTAGCTTTGTTTCAAATATGGTTAAAATCAAGTCGTCAAATACATGAATACAATGAAGATATTATTCGTGATTATTTATGCAAATTAGCCGAGTCTTTTGAATATTCTAGTACGCAGATTCCCTACGGTCGGGCTAGATGGTTTATATTGGGGAGCAAAGATTTTGTTTGTACAGTTAATGACGTAGAGAATTTGGAGATTTTTGGCTATAGTCCTATTAGGAGCAAAATTGACGAGGAGTTTTTGGAATATGGTTTGTTGTTAACTCAGGATGGATTTTATTTTAGAGAACAAATCGAAAATAGCAATAATGACGCTGATATTAAGTATAAAATTAGCAAAAAGTTTTTCCCTTTAAAAGGTTTATGGAAGATTTCTTGTAAGGGTAAAAAAATTCTACTTTTTTATCCTAATAAGATTGAGAGACTATCTTTCCAATTTGATGACGCTCAACAAAAAAATATAGTTGCAAATTTAAACGAAATTATTAAAACAGGTTATACGGCAGATTTACATGAAAACTATTTAGAAAAAGTTATTGATCGTTTGCAAAAAAATGATTTTCATACCGAGAATTTTCAAAATGGGACTAAAATAGGATCAATTATAGGTTTAAATATGATGTTAGGTTCTCATTTGAAAGATATTCAATTTAATGCTATCGCAAAAGCTCCACAAGGACATGGGCATGCAGCTGAATATGCTAATAATGTAATAGACAAGATAAAGTATCCTTTCCAAAAAGTAGAGCAAGTAGGGAGAGATAATGTCAAAAATGGGGCAGATAGAATTGTTGGAAATCAAAAAATTCAAACAAAATACTATGCAAAAGCTAGTGGAACGATAAATGCAGCATTTGATAAGGCTAATGGAGGAGAATACCGTTATAAGGGGATGCAGTTAGAAGTTCCTAAAGACCAGTATAATGAATCAATTCAACTCATGAAGAAAAAAATAAAAGCTGGAAAAGTTCCGGGTCATAGTGAGCCTGATGATGCCTATCTGATTATTAGAAAAGGGAATGTTACTTATAATGAGGCAAAACTGGTTGCCAAGGGCGGAAATATTGTTTCATTAAAATATGATGCCATTGATGGAGCTATTCAATCTATTCCAGCTGCAGGAATAAGCTTTGTCCTTGTTTTTGCAATGGAAAAATGGGCTGGAAAAGATACTGAAGAAGCTGCAAAATCAGCAATCTATTCTGGAGTAAAAACGATATTGTTGGGAGCGGCTATATACACAGCTTCTCAACAAATTGGAAAAATTCTTACTAAAAAAATCGCTGAACAAACAGTTAAGAATGTCGCAGCCAATACTGTTGCTAGACAAGCAGCAGGAGTTATTTCATTCGGAATTACTGTAGGTCCGGACGTATTTGATCTACTGCAAGGTAGAATATCTAGCCAACAGTTATTAAAAAATAGCCTAGTAGCAGGAACAGGCTTACTAGGTGGAGTTGCAGGTGGTGCGGTTGCTGGAGCATTTTTAGGTCCAGTTGGGTCATTTGTAGGTGCAGTAGCTGGTGGAACATTGGCTGCTGTTGGTTCTAAGGTTGTTTTAGACAACTTTATAGAAGATGACAGAATTGAGATGTTTGCAATTCTAAAAGAAGAATTTATTGATATTGTTATGGCTATGGCGCTTTCAGAAGAAGAGTTTAAAGAAATTCAAAATAATATCTTCGATAAGAAATTAGGAGAACGACTTAAAGACATGTTCCAGAAAAAGCAATCTGTTAAAAATAGGATGTTTACTAGAGAGTCAATAATTGAACGAGAGGTTGAACGAGTTATCTCAAAACGCACGGTTTTAGCAGAAGAGGATATACTTGAAGCAGTACAGATTGCAGAAAAAGAGTTTGCTGTAATTTAGGTATTAGGTTGGAGATGGTTGAATAAAGTCTAGGAGGTAGGGCATGATTTCAGGCATTGTAGCAGAATACAATCCTTTTCATACGGGACATAAGTACCTGCTGGAGCAGGCTGAGGGGCTGAAAATTGTCGTCATGTCTGGCAATTTTATGCAACGGGGTGAGCCAGCTATTGTGGATAAGTGGACACGGGCTCAGATGGCTTTGGAACACGGTGCAGATCTTGTTGTCGAGATGCCCTTCTTGGTGTCGGTCCAGTCGGCTGACCATTTTGCCAAGGGAGCCATCAACATTTTACACAAGCTAGGTGTGGAAAAACTGGTTTTCGGTACGGAAGAAATGCTGGATTACCAGAAAATTGCGGATATCTATGTGGATAAGTCGGAAGAGATGGAAGATTTTGTGAAAAACTTGCCAGACAATTTCTCTTATCCACAGAAGACCCAGGCCATGTGGCAGGAGTTTGCTGGTCTAACCTTCACAGGTGACACGCCCAATCATATTCTGGCTCTGGCTTATGCCAAGGCGGTGGCAGGGACAGGCATTCAACTCTGTCCTGTTCAGCGGCAGGGGGCTGGTTTTCACTCGGAAGAGGTGGAATCGACTTACGCCTCGGCGACGGCTATCCGAAAGAGTGCTGACCAGCTGGACTTGGTGCGTGACTTTTTACCGTCTGCCAGTCTCTTTGAAGAGGCGACCAAGGTAAGCTGGAGAAACTATCTTCCTCTGCTCCGCTACCAGATTGCGACCCACTCAGATCTCAGTCAGGTCTTTCAGGTCAACGAAGAACTAGCCAGTCGTATCCGCTCTGCCATTGGGAGCGTAGCGACCGTGGAGGAGTTGGTGGATGCTGTTGCGACCAAGCGCTACACCAAGGCAAGGGTGCGGCGTGTGCTGATCTATATCCTGGTCAATGCGGTGGAAACTCCCTTGCCAGATGCGGTCCATGTCCTAGGCTTCTCGACTCGAGGTCAGGCCTATCTCAAGACGGTCAAGGAGCGAGTGGGCTTGGTGACGAGGATCGGCAAAGAGCCCTGGGACAGCCTGACCCAGCAGGCGGATGTGGTCTATCAACTGGGCGCTGACGCAATGGCAGAGCAGACCTATGGGCGCGTGCCGGTGAGGGTGGAGTGAGATGGATGCAATAAAGAATGGGAAGTTTTTGTCGTTGACTTGAAAAACTTCCTATTTTTTTTGTATAATTTAAGTAGAAAAATCAAAGGAAATAATCATGAAAAATTGGATGGACTATTTTAAGCCTCACATTGTAGATAGGGGCTGCAGTTTATTTTTAGACGATGCCGTTCAAGGGCTTCAAAAGACCAGTGATGGCTACAATGCACATGTTATTGGTGGTCAAGTCTATGAGGTGGAGATTAGCTTTGAGCACGGTCAGCTGGTCAGTATGTGGTGTGAGTGTCCATATGCTCAAGAAATGAACCACTGCAAGCATATTGCAGCAGTCTTGTTTGCTATTTCTGAATTAGATAGCCATCCAGCTCTTGAGGGCAAAGATGTGTCACTTGCCCAGCTCCTGGATAAACTGACAGTTGAGCAACTACGGGCTGTTGTTCTTGAATTAGCCCAAGAAGATAGGGAACTAGCCAATCGGCTACAACTGCGTTTCTCATCCCAGCTAACTTCTCAGCAAGTGGAGAATGTGAAAAAGGAAATCAGAGACCTCGGTCGTCCCTTTGAGGACAGGCGTACGGGCTATATCGAGTATAGGCAGACTAGGGATTACGAACAGGCTGTGACAAAGGCGATGCATCAGTATCTCCAGCCTTTACTGGATAGGTGTGAGTATGCGAATTTCTTGGCTGTATCAGATGCCTTTTACCATCAGATTTGCCGGCAGGAGTTGGATGATTCCAATGGAACGACTGGTAGTCTGCTGTATAGACTTGCTTGGTACTGGCAGAATTTATTGACTGTAGCTCCGGATAAGATTGTCCAAGAATTACTAGACTGGTGCTTAGAAAAGCTAAGTGGTTATGAGGTTGCAGAAGACCTTCTCATGGAATTTGTGGAAATGGAGTTTCAAGAAGAACATTTCCTTGAGCAGAAATTGACCTATTTTCAAGCGGTCTTGCAAGCGATAGAAGGAGGAGACAAGTCTTCTTGGTCATGGAAATTCCGTCGTGACCGATTTGCCTTGCTCTGTTACAGGTTGTTGGTTCAGTTGGACTCTAGTGAGGCAGACTTGTTGACCTTCCAGGCCAATCATTGGGAGGTGGCTGGACTTCGTAAACTAGCCATTGCCCAGGCTGTAGCAAATCAGCATCTAGACCGTGCCGTTCACCTCTTGCAGGAAAGTAAGCGCCTGGATGCCCAGTATAGGGGACTGGTGTCGGATTATAGCCAGCAGTTACGGGACATCTACCGGTCTCAGGGGCAGGATGACAAGGTCAGAGAAGAATTGCTGGAGATGATTTTCTCTGCTGGTGATACTGATTTGGAGCTGGTAGAGGAGTTACGGGACTATGTTTCTAGGGAAGAATGGCAGAGCTACTTAGATGATTTGCTGGAGGATGGTCGTTTCCGGTCACAGCAGTTGAAATTGTTGCAATTGGCAGACCGACCGCAGGAATTATTGGACCGCATTACAGCAAGTTACTGGGTCTTAGAAAATTTGGATCGATTTGAAGACTATTTATCAGAGAAACTGCCTGAGCAATTACGAGATGCCTACGCTCAAGCTCTTTGTCAGCAGATGGATGTGGCTAGTAGTCGAAGCCGCTATCGTCAGTTAGCAGGGTATTTAGTAAAAATTGCAGGTTTACCTGATGGGAAAGTGGTGAGTGCAAGTCTTCGCACCTCGTGGAAAGTCCAGTATCCGCGACGCAAAGCCATGATAGAGGAAATAGATGCAGTGAGGTGGTAGGGTATGACTGTTTGGTTTCAAGATGTGGTTGATTCGTTGCAGATGATTAGTCAAGGTGATAGGTACTATTATGATAGCTATTTAGATGAATTAGTCTATCTGTCTGTTGAGGAGACGGGACTTGAAGCCCGTGAAGGTTTAGAAGAGGAGATTGAGGAGGATGTGACGGGACGGTTTGTAAGGCTGCCGACCTATTATGACTTCAATCCCTACACATTCATCGAGCGTTATGTTTATTATTTGCCTGATGGTAACTTGTCTGACTGCCTGGCTCGAGCCATTCAAGGTCGCGGTGCTTTTAGACGTTTTAAGAATGAGTTAGAGAGATGTGACCGTTTGGAAGAATGGTATGTCTTTGAAACACAATGTTACAAAGAACTTGTACTGGAATGGTGCCAGGAAAATAAGATTGCTATTGTGGACAACCAGCTGAAAAAAATGTAATATTTCCCTTGACTCTCACCTTACGTTACCCCTTATACTAATCATAGAGAGGAGATTACCCATGAAAACAGTGAAGGAAATGAGTCAGCTTTCAGGTATCAGCGTGCGCACACTTCATTATTACGATGAAATAAATTTGCTGACACCTAGTTTTATTGCGGAAAACGGATATCGTTATTATGATAATGAGGCGTTTGAAAAGTTGCAAGAAATCTTACTTTTTCGTGAATTGGAATTTCCTCTCAAAGAAATTAAAAAAATTGTAGGGAATGCGGCGTATGACAGAGAAGCGGCTTTGAAAGACCAGATTCAGTTACTGGAATTGAAAAAAAGACACTTAGAAAAAGTCATTCAGCATGCCAAGTCTTTACAGCAGAAGGGAGAAAATTACATGAATTTTGAAGTGTTTGATAAGTCAGATTTGTTGGCTTTCCAGGAGGAAGCTAAAGAAAGATGGGGTAATACCGCAGCTTTTCAGGAATTTTCTGCTAAGACGAATCAGGAAAGGTTTGCTCAGATAAGTGCAGAAATGTCTGGTATTATGATGGAATTTGGACAATTGAAAAAATTATCAGCTGATGATTCTAAAGTTCAGAAACAGGTAGAGGTTCTTAAAGCTTATATTAGTGAGAATTTTTATAATTGTACCAATGAAATTCTAGCAAGTCTAGGACAAATGTATATTGCAGATAACCGGTTTACTCAATTTATTGATCAAGTGGGAGGACCAGGAACAGCAACCTTTGTCAGTCAGGCCATCGCGGTCTATTGTCAAGAATAATCGAAAGAAGTCTAGTACGAGCTAGGCTTTTTGTATACTAGATTTATGTGTCACATGGACAATCCCTTGTTTTTATAACAGGACTTGAGGTAGAATCATTGTCCTGTATGTGATCAAACCAAGAATATTAGAGTGACCAATGCTTGAAGCTGGGAACTAGGCTCCTTCTAGCTACTATTCATTTTTTTGCTAAGTTTGATTTTTTCTTAAAAAAAGCTTTACAAATCAGTATATATTTGATTGCCACAATGTAATAGGTGATTTCGTTTCCTTACCGTAATCCGCATTAGTAGCTTGTTTGGCAAGAATTTTTTCCAATCTAGACCAGCCTAAAAAGTGGTCAAGTAACCTGCGGTTCATTGCTAGTACATTAACAACTAGTATAATCTTGTAATAAAAGTCCAAGTTTGCAACTCAGTTAGATCCGCAGGTCGGTCAAGATTTGTAGCATACACTAGCAGTCACTTCTCCTACCTACATGGGCAAGGCGGTAAACTCGACTGATCTTCAAAAGCGGATTTCTAGAGATACCATCGGATTTATCAATACGGATTTTTCATTAGTAAGACTAAGCTTCGTAATCCGCTTTAAAGAAGTATAATACAACAATAATAGAAAAGTGAGTTTGCCCCTACTCTGTGAAAACCGAACTTTGACTTGTTGGCTTGATTCGATGAGTGGCTAGTTCCTGTGAAGTATCTCGATATATTTTGAGTAAATAAATGGTATAATTGAAATGATTTTTGCAGAGTTCTTTATTATTTTTTGAAATTTGAAAATATAAGAAAAAAATTGAAAATATCAGTTATTCTTACATTTTTTGTTTGACAAAAACAGCAAATAAGCATAGTATATTATTGCTTGATTATTTACATGTAGCTTGTTATACTATGCTTATTTGTAAGTGATTTAATATGACCTAATTTAAGTTTGATACTATTTTTGTAAAGCCCGACTTCATAATTTTTACTCATTTTCAAAGGTGATTTTATAGTAACTATTTTTTGAAATACAGCAACCTTATTTCAATGGATAACATCCAAACTTTTTAAAATATCATAGGAATGATGAAATTCATATGTAAAACCGGGGAGGTAATTGCAAACTATCTGGTATGGAATTTCAGTAAGCTAGATTCAATAATTATTAAGCGAGCGACCAATATTTCTAATGTTAAACTATTTTAGTGGTTATCAATTTTGGGAAGAAAGAACTTTATGGAAAGTTGCCCGATAAGGGGGCTTAGACTGAGAGACGAGAAGAATGGCGTATACGTATAAAATAGGGATTTCTGCAGAGGAGCACGATTTCTTTGTTAAGCAATCCGATCAGACAAATCTTTTACAGAGTTCTCAATGGGCTAAGGTAAAGAGTGATTGGGAAAATGAGCGACTAGGATTTTATAGAGATGGTAAGTTAGTGGCAGTCGCATCGGTGCTTATTAGAAATTTAGGATTACCATTTGGCTTCACCATGATCTACATACCTAGAGGCCCCGTTATGGATTATGAAGATGCTGAATTAGTGTCATTTGTATTTAAGTCCATTAAAGAATTTGCCCTCCGAGAACGCAGTGTTGTTATAAAATTCGATCCATTTATTCGACTATCTAGTAAAACTATAACAGGAGATAGGGAAGAAGAATTAAATGTACTTGCCGTCAAAGATAGGATTGTTGATTTGGGAGGTATTTGGTCTGGTCGGGTGCAGACCATGTCGGCTACAATCCAACCTACTTGTCATGCAGTATTATATAGCGAATCCTTCTCAGAGGAATCACTAAATAAACGAGTTCGACAAAATATTCGGTCGGCGCGTAATAAAGGTATTGAGATTCGAATTGGTCGTGAGGAATTGTTAAGAGATTTTTCAGAACTATTAAAAAAGACTGAGGAGCGCAAATCTATTCGCTTGCGGGGGAGAGAGTATTATCAAAAAATATTGAATGCCTATCCAGAAAATTCTTATATTGTAGTTGCCTATTTGGATTTAGCAAAGAGATATGAACAGTTATCTTATCTTGAAGAAAAATTAGTAAAAGAAGCCATGACTTTCACCTCCACTACAAAACAATCGAAGATTGACAATTATAAAAAAGAAACCCGAAGAATAAATACAGAATTAGAAATGATAAATTCTCTGATTCGTAACGGGAGTAAGTTAGTTCCATTGGCTGGTACTTTGACAATTGATTTTGCAGGAACATCTGAAATTATCTATGCTGGTATGGATGAAAAGTTTAAACATTATCAGCCTGCTTTACTAACATGGGTGGAGACAGCAAAGTATGCTTTCGAACGAGGTGTGAAATGGCAAAATTTAGGAGGAATAGAGCCAACTTTAGACGGAGGCCTTTATCACTTTAAATCACATTTGAATCCAGTAGTAGAAGAGTATATTGGGGAATTCGACCTGATTGTTTCGCCAATATTATATAAGATTTTTCAAGTTTTACTGGAAATTAGAAAAAAATTAAGGAAGAAAAAATAATGACTTTTTGTCAAATAACTAAAGAAGAATTTTTAAAGCATTGTGAACAAGTAAATGAAAAATCATTTTTTCAATCTGTTGAGATGGCTGGATTACTATCCAAGCGAGGATATGATGTTCGCTATGCTGGCTTTAAAAATTCACAATCAGAGATTGTTATTTCTACTTTGCTTTTCTGTAAGAAGATGGCTGGTGGTTTGTATATGGAATTGAATTCTGGACCGCTGGTTACCGATGATGCTTATTTGGAGGAATTTTACCAATCTTTAAAAAACTATGCTAAGCGTGAAGGCGTACTTGAATTGGTGGTCAAGCCTTCCCAAGCCTATCAACTCTTTGATAGTGTAGGGAATCCAATTAGTGAAGCAGATACTCAACTAATTGAGAAGATGGTGCAAGTTGGATTTAAACATGATGGCTTACAAACAGGTTATCCAAATGGAGAGCCTGTTTGGCATTATGTGAAGGATTTGCAAGGGTATTCAACAACGTCGTTATTGCAATCCTACAATAAAAATAGTAAACGAAACATAAAAAATTCAGAAAGTTACGGTATCAGGATTCGTAGTATCAATCATAAGGAGCTTTCAGCTTTCAAAAAAATAATTGAGGAAACTGGAGCTAGACAAGGCTTTGAAGATAGAGATAGTGGTTACTATAACAGTCTTTTTGAAAGCTTTGGTACACAGGCAGATTTTTTAGTTGCAGAACTTGACCCGAAAGCCAGTCTAAAGCAAATTGAAAAGGAAATAGAAACAAGTGTTAGAAATTCAAAACAGTATGCACAGCAGGTACAGAAATTGTTGAAAAAACAGGAGGTGGTTCAAAATATTTTAAATCAAACTCAGACAGCTCCTATTTTTTTGGCATGTGCACTGATAATTTATGATATGAACGAGGCAACTTATCTTTTTGGTGGCTCATATTCAGAGTTTCAAAGCCTATCTGCACCTTTCTTACTTCAATATGAGGCGATGCAACGTGCAATAAAACGAAATCTTAAGCGTTATAATTTCCTTGGCATTCAAGGGATATTCGACAACTCAGATGGTGTTCTTCGCTTTAAGCAAAATTTTAATGGGTATATTTTGAGAAAAGCTGGTACTTTTCATTACTATCCTCATCCGATAAAGCATAAAATAATTCAAATTATCAAAAAAATAGTAAAATAATACTATATACTTTATCGAAAGAGGTTCCCATGATTCAACCTATTATGAAAGATATTTTCTTCTTGCAACAAAAGTCTGAGCCTGCAACTCCGCTAGACGTGCAGATCGGTCAGGACTTGCAGGATACGTTAGCAGCCAACGCTCATGCCTGCGTGGGTATGGCAGCCAATATGATTGGTATTAAAAAGCGGATTATCATCGTCAACATGGGTTTTACCAACCTGGTCATGTACAATCCCGTCCTCATCAGCAAGGCCAAGCCCTATCAGACAGAAGAGGGCTGTCTGTCGCTTGAAGGTACTCGTCCGACGACACGCTATCAGGAGATTGAAGTGGAGTTTTTTGATGCTTCATGGAAAAAGCAGAGCCTAAAGCTGACAGACTTCCAAGCCCAGATTGTTCAGCATGAACTGGATCATTTGGAAGGGATTATTATCTAAATCTACCGTCAGGTAGATTTTTTTATCAAAAAGTCAAAAAAGGTCAAACAAAACTATTGACTTTTACTGACTAATGGTGTAGAATAAGATTCGTAAGGTAAAGGACCTTACGAATTCTTTGAACAAAAGGTCAGTTTAGGTCAAACTAAAAAGTTTGACTGACTAATTAACTAAATGATCAGTAAAAGACAAACTTCTGAGGAGGTTAATATGAAAGACAGGATTATACCCTACTAGCTATTTTTTTTAAAACAAAGATCAGTAAAAGTCAAAAACAAGTGAATTATAAACGAGGTAAAAACTATGAACAACAATTTCAATAACTTTAACAATATGGACGATATTTTCAATCAACTCATGGGCAATATGGGAGGTTACAGCACAGAGCGTCGCCGTTATTCTATCAATGGGCGTGAAGTGACACCGGAGGAATTTGCCATTTACCGTCAGACTGGTCGCCTGCCACAGACAGAAGAAGTGGCTCAAACACAGACTAAAGGTCAGATAAAGTCAGACGGAATTCTGGCAAAACTGGGCCGCAATTTGACACAAGATGCACGTGAAGGTAAGTTGGATCCAGTCATTGGACGAAATAAGGAAATTCAAGAAACATCTGAAATTTTGGCACGTCGGACCAAGAATAATCCTGTTTTGGTCGGTGATGCTGGTGTTGGTAAAACTGCGGTAGTAGAAGGATTGGCTCAAGCCATTGTCAATGGTGATGTGCCAGCAGCTATTAAGAACAAGGAAATTATCTCCATTGACATTTCAGGCTTGGAAGCTGGGACTCAGTACCGTGGAGCTTTTGAGGAAAATGTGCAAAATCTTGTGGATGAAGTCAAAAAAGCAGGAAATATCATTCTCTTCTTTGATGAAATTCATCAGATTTTGGGAGCTGGTAGCACTGGCGGAGACTCAGGTTCCAAGGGTTTAGCGGATATTCTTAAACCAGCTTTATCCCGTGGGGAATTGACGGTTATCGGTGCCACTACACAGGACGAATACCGCAATACCATTCACAAGAACGCCGCTCTGGCTCGTCGTTTCAATGAAGTCAAGGTTAATGCTCCGTCCGCAGAAGACACCTACCAGATTTTGAAAGGAATTAAGCCGCTTTACGAAGCCCACCACAATATTGAATTGCCAGATGAGGTCTTGAGAGCTGCGGTTGATTATTCTGTCCAATATATTCCACAACGTAGCTTGCCTGATAAGGCTATTGACCTGGTCGATGTTACCGCTGCTCACTTGGCTGCACAACATCCTGTGACAGATATTCAGACCTTAGAAGCAGAAATGGCTGAGGCAAAACAGTTGCAGTTGGAAGCTGCTGAGAAAGAGGATTATGAAAAAGCCTTGAATGAAAAGGTCCGTATTGATAAGCTACAAAAGCAGATTGATAATCATACAGAGCAACAGAAAGTGGTGGCGACTGTTAATGATGTGGCTCAAGCAGTTGAACGCATGACAGGTATTCCTGTTTCCCAAATGGGAGCCTCAGATATCGAACGACTCAAGGAATTGAAAAATCGTCTGGCAGCTAACGTTATCGGTCAAGACGATGCGGTGGAAGCTGTATCCCGTGCCATTCGTCGGAATCGTGCAGGTTTTGATGACGGAAACCGTCCGATTGGTTCCTTCCTCTTTGTCGGTCCGACAGGTGTAGGTAAGACCGAGTTGGCAAAACAGTTAGCGCTAGACTTGTTTGGTAACAAGGATGCCATTATTCGTTTGGATATGTCTGAATACAGCGATCGGACAGCCGTTTCCAAGCTGATTGGGACCACAGCTGGCTACATTGGCTACGATGACAATTCCCATACTCTTACCGAGCGCGTCCGCCGCAATCCGTACTCAATCGTTCTTCTGGATGAGATTGAAAAAGCTGATCCACAAGTGATTACCCTTCTCTTGCAAGTGCTAGATGACGGGCATTTGACTGATGGACAGGGCAACCAAGTTAACTTTAAGAATACCATTATCATCGCTACATCTAATGCAGGTTTTGGTTATGGAATGGCAGAAGGTGAAGAAAATCAAGACATCATGGACCGCATCGCACCATTCTTCCGTCCGGAGTTCCTTAATCGTTTTAACGCAGTTATCGAATTCAAGCACTTGGATAAAGATGATCTCAAAGCCATTGTAGAATTACTCTTGGCCCAGGTCAATAATACCCTGGCGAAGAAAGGCATCCAATTAACGGTAACGGAAACTGCCAAAGAATTCTTGATGGAAGAAGGCTATGACAAGGCCATGGGAGCCCGTCCTCTGCGCCGTGTGATTGAAAATCAGATTCGAGACAAGGTAACAGATTACTATTTGGATCATGTTGATGTCAAATATCTGGAAGCGGATGTGGTTGATGGAAGCATCCAAATAAAAGAGCAAAGCTTTGCTTAAAAATAGTGAAGAATTTAAAAAATCGGATAGAAATATCTGATTTTTTCTTTTTTGTTATTCGCTAACAAATGCTATAAAATAGGCTTTCTAGAGCACATTAAAACTTTTTTTATAAAATCCTTGACAAGTGCAAACGTTTGCGTTAAACTATATTCGTAACCGACAGAAAGGAAAACGTTTTTATGACAAATCGTACCAGTGGAATTTTGATGCATATCACCTCACTTCCAGGTAAGTTTGGTATTGGTACTTTTGGACAGTCTGCCTATGATTTTGTAGATTTCTTGGTGGAAACCAAGCAAACCTACTGGCAGATTTTACCACTAACAACTACAAGCTATGGAGATTCTCCTTACCAGTCTTTCTCTGCTATTGCAGGAAATACACACTTGATAGACTTTGACCTCTTGGTTGAAGATGGCTTATTGGCAACAGAAGATTTCCAAGATGTAAATTTTGGAGATAATCCTGAAAAAGTAGACTATGCTCTTATCTATCAAATTCGCCGACCAATTTTGGAGAAGGCAGTTCAAGCATTTTTACAAGATGATAAGAAGAAAGCTGCTTTTCTAGAGTTTGAAAAGGCTAACTCATCTTGGTTGACAGATTATGCTGAGTTCATGGCTATCAAGGAATACTTTGGTAATAAAGCTCTCCAAGAATGGGAAGATAAAAAAGTTGTAGCTCGCAACGAGGAAGCTCTTGATAAGTACCGCTTAGAATTGGCAAATCAAATCGACTACTACAAAGTCACACAGTATTTCTTCTTCAGCCAATGGAAACAATTGAAAGAATATGCCAACAAACACCACATCAAAATCATCGGAGACATGCCAATCTATGTTTCTGCTGATAGCGTTGAAGTGTGGACAAAACCCCAACTATTCAAATTGGACAGTGAACGCAAGCCGCTTTATGTAGCAGGTGTACCAGCTGATAACTTCTCGGCAGATGGTCAATTATGGGGAAATCCTATTTACGATTGGCCAGAACATGAAAAAACTGGCTATAACTGGTGGATTTATCGTATCCATGAAAGTTTCAAACTTTATGATGTCCTTCGGATTGACCATTTCAAAGGTTTCTCAGACTTCTGGCAAGTTGATGGTAAGGCAGAAGTAGCTAAGGTTGGTACCTGGGAACCAGGTCCTGGCTACAATCTCTTCAAGGCTGTCAAAGAAACACTTGGAGACCTTCCAATCATTGCAGAAGACCTTGGAAACATTGACGCTAAAGCTCGCAAATTGCTTGCGGATTGTGGCTATCCAGGCATGAAAATCTTAGAATTTGGTTTCTTTGATGTAACAGGTAAGAGTATCGATGCTCCACACCGTTGCATTCCAAATTCAGTTGCCTACACTGGAACTCACGATAATGAGGTTGTCAATGGCTGGTACAACAATCTTGATCCAGAACAACAAGAATACGTGGACGCCTACAGCAACCGTAAGCCGATTGAAAAAGTTAGCCAAGCTATGCTCCGTATGCTGTTTGCAACAGTGAGTGATACAGCTATTGCAACCATGCAAGACGTCCTAGACTTGGGTGAAGAAAGTCGAATGAATATGCCGTCAACTATCGGTGGAAACTGGGAATGGCGCATGAAAGCTGAAGACTTGACCCAAGAACGCAAAGACTTCTTGACAAAAATGACATTACTATACCAACGAGGAAATGAAAACCATGACTAAATTTACAACATTTGCAGAAACAAATACTTCGAAGAAATTAGCTGATTTGACAAATGAAGAAATCTATCTTCAACTGTTGAACTACGTAAAAGAAGCTGCAGCTTCAAAACCAAAAAACACAGGAAAACGTAAAGTTTACTATATCTCAGCTGAGTTCCTTATCGGTAAACTCTTGTCAAACAACTTGATTAACTTGGGTGTGTACAAAGACATTCAAGCAGAATTGGCAGCAGCTGGTAAATCATTGGCTCAAGTTGAAGATGTTGAACCAGAACCATCACTTGGTAACGGTGGTTTGGGACGTCTAGCTTCATGTTTCGTTGATTCTATGTCAACACTTGCTATCAACGGTGAAGGTGTTGGTCTGAACTACCACTGTGGTCTTTTCCGTCAAGTCTTTAAAGACAACCAACAAGATGCAGAACCAAACTTCTGGATTGAAAATGATTCTTGGTTGATCCCTACAGATATCAGCTATGACGTGCCATTTAAAAACTTCACGTTGAAATCTAAGTTAGATCGACTTGATATTCTTGGCTATAAAAAAGAGACTAAGAACTACCTCAATTTGTTTGATATTGAGTCAGTAAACTATGACTTGATTACAGACGGTATTTCATTTGACAAGACTGATATTAAAGAAAACTTGACGCTCTTCTTGTACCCAGATGATTCTGATAAGAATGGTGAATTGCTCCGTATCTACCAACAATATTTCATGGTATCAAATGCGGCTCAACTTTTGATTGATGAAGCAATTGAGCGTGGTTCAAACTTGCATGACTTGGCTGACTACGCTTATGTGCAAATCAACGATACTCACCCTTCAATGGTGATTCCTGAGTTGATCCGTCTTTTGACTGAAAAGCATGGTATTGAATTTGCGGAAGCAGTTGCCATCGTTAAGAATATGACTGGTTACACAAACCACACTATCTTGGCGGAAGCACTTGAAAAATGGCCACTTGAGTTCCTTGAAGAAGTGGTGCCGCACTTGGTTGATATTATCAAAGAATTGGATGCCCTTATTCGTGCAGAAATTAAAGACCCAGCAGTCCAAATCATTGATGAATCAGGTCGTGTCCACATGGCCCACATGGATATCCACTTCTCTAACTCAGTGAACGGTGTAGCTGCGCTTCACACAGAAATCCTCAAAAACTCTGAATTAAAAGCTTTCTACGAGCTTTACCCAGAAAAATTCAACAATAAAACAAACGGTATCACTTTCCGCCGTTGGTTGGAATTTGCCAACCAAGACCTCGCTGACTACATCAAAGAATTGATTGGCGATGAGTACTTAACAGATGCGACTAAGCTTGAGAAATTGCTTGCCTTTGCAGATGACAAAGAAGTTCATGCTAAGTTGGCGGAAATCAAACACAACAACAAATTGGCTCTCAAACGTTATTTGAAAGACAATAAGGGTATCGAGCTGGATGAAAACTCTATCATCGATACACAGATCAAACGTTTCCACGAGTACAAACGCCAACAAATGAACGCCTTGTATGTCATCCACAAGTATCTTGAAATCAAGAACGGCAACCTGCCAAAACGTAAAATTACCGTTATCTTCGGTGGTAAGGCTGCCCCAGCTTACGTGATTGCCCAAGACATCATTCACTTGATTCTCTGCTTGTCTGAGTTGATCAACAATGACCCAGAAGTGAGCAAGTACCTCAATGTTCACTTGGTAGAAAACTACAACGTAACCGTTGCTGAAAAACTCATCCCTGCGACAGATATTTCTGAGCAAATCTCACTTGCTTCTAAAGAAGCGTCAGGTACTGGTAACATGAAATTCATGTTGAACGGTGCATTGACACTTGGTACCATGGACGGTGCCAACGTTGAGATTGCTGAGTTGGCTGGTATGGACAACATCTATACATTTGGTAAAGACTCAGATACCATCATCGACTTGTACGATAAGGCTGGATATGTATCTGCGGACTACTACAATGGCGATGCCAATATCAAACGTGCAGTTGACTTTATCGTTAGCGATGAGGTAAAAGCACTTGGTAATGAAGAACGTCTTGGTCGTCTGCACCATGAATTGATTTCGAAAGACTGGTTCATGACCTTGATTGACTTGGCTGAATACATTGAAGTAAAAGAACAAGTCTTTGCAGATTACGAAGATCAAGATTCATGGAACAAGAAAGTTGTTCACAACATCGCCAAAGCAGGATTCTTCTCATCTGACCGTACCATTGAACAGTACAACCAAGATATCTGGCACAGTAAATAATCCAAAATAAAAGAATGTTTCCGAGTGGGAACATTCTTTTTTGCTATGTTTAGTTTTATCGTTTGGCCATTGAGACAAAGGTGACCTTGTCTGGTCGGTAGGTGATGGTGCCGTACTGGAAGGGACGGCCGTCTGCTAAATAGGTGGTACTAGTGACGGAAACCACCATGTCGTAGTCAGCTAGATCAAGCAAGGATTTTTCTTCCTCCGTAGCAAAACGGAAGGAAATTTCTCGACGAGAATGGGAAATCTCTAGACCTAATTCTTCTTCCAAATACTGATAAATGGAGCTTTCAGCGACTTCCTTACTGAGATAGGGGACAATCCTGCGGTCAAAGTAGGAAATCTCATACTCTAATCGCTCACCGTCGATAGTCCGAACGCGACTAACACGATAGAGATCCGTTTTTTCATCCACTTCCAATTCCTTCATGACCTCTGGCTGACCTTGGACAATATAGAGGTTGGTCAATTCGGTCTGGACTTGATGGTGGGCAGAGCGGTTGAGTTCACTGACGGTCTTCAATTCGGACACAAATGGTTTTCTGACCAGGTTATGGTCCAAAATAATGGAATTTCTCCCTTGACGTTTTTGGATATAGCCATCCATCTCCAACAGCGATAGGGCCTTGCGGATGGTGTCCTTGGAATAGGAGTAAATCTCCATCAGTTCATTTTCTGTAGGCATCTCTTGATTGGCCTGCCAGATATTTTGTTCAATTTTTTCCTTGATGTCAGCGTAGACTTTCTTGTATTTACTCATTGGGGGTAACTTCCTAGCTTGCTATTTACCGCTAGTATATCATAAAAAATGCCAAAGGTCAGTATTCTAAGTCTAGACAAACTTTTACGTAAAACTAATAAAATTATTCCGTAAAACTATTGACAAGTGAAAACGTTTACGTTATAATAAGGCTACAAGTTGAAAAGGTTTTACTAAGTAAATAGAAAGGAGAGATATGAAATTACTAACAGTCAATGTTCATGCTTGGCTAGAAGAGGACCAGCATGAGAAATTGGATATTTTAGCTCAGACCATTGCTCAAAAGCAATATGATGTAATCGCTCTTCAGGAAGTCAACCAGTTGATGACAAGTCCTCTGGTGACCAAGGACTTACGGCAAGACAATTATGGTCTGGTCCTGCTTGAGAAACTAAGAGAGCTTGGAGTGACAGACTATTCCTATTTCTGGTCCAATTCCCATATTGGTTACGATAGGTACGAAGAAGGGATTGCCTTCTTGACCAAACTACCTGTCTATGAAGTGGATGCCTTCTATTGTAGTCAGCACCAAGATTTGATATCAATCTTGTCTAGAAAAATCATTGGTTTGACGGTCTTGTATGAGAAGGAATTGATCGACATTTATTCTTGTCATATCAACCTTCCTGACAGTAAAGAAGAAAATCAGTTGGAGAATATTCGCTCGATTGTGGAACGGACAAGTTCGGATCGCTTGAAAATCCTTATGGGTGATTTCAATACGGATGCCTTGTCAAATCCACATGCCTATCAAGCTATCAAGGACTTAGGTTTATATGATAGTTATGATTTGGCTGAGGAAAAGGATAGGGGGATTACAGTTGAAAAAGCCATTGATGGGTGGGCAGGTCATAGTCAGGAAAAACGTCTGGACTATGTGTTCTTAAATCAGAATAGACAGGTACAATCCAGTCGTGTGATTTTCAATGGGGACAATCTTCCGGTTATCTCGGACCACTTTGGAGTGGAAGTAACATTAAGTATTTAAAGGTCAACAGACCAAGAAAAAATTTAGGAGAAACACATGAAAAAATTTCTTAGTTTTGAATTTTGGCAAAAATTCGGTAAATGTTTGATGGTCGTGATCGCCGTTATGCCGGCGGCAGGTCTCATGGTTTCTATCGGAAACTCTATTCCACTAATCAGTCCTGAATCAGAATTGCTCATTCGTATTGGGAATATCATTGCCCAAATCGGTTGGGGGATTATCGGAAACCTTCACTTGCTCTTTGCCTTGGCTATCGGTGGTAGCTGGGCTAAGGAAAAGGCTGGTGGTGCCTTCTCGGCAGGTCTTGCTTTTATCTTGATTAACTTGATTACTGGTCACTTCTTTGGCGTGACGACTGACATGCTTGCAGATGCAGCGGCAACCGTAACCACTGTTTTTGGAACAGAGATTCCAGTTTCAGGCTACTTCGTCAATATCTTGGGTCAACCTGCTTTGAACATGGGTGTCTTTGTAGGGATTATTGCTGGTTTTGTTGGTGCGACTGCCTACAACAAATATTACAACTATCGCAAGTTGCCAGATGTATTGACCTTCTTTAACGGTAAACGCTTTGTGCCGTTTGTAGTCATCTATCGTTCTGTTCTTGTAGCGCTTGGTTTGGCAATCTTCTGGCCTCTTGTACAAACTGGTATTAACAGTTTTGGTAAATGGATTGCAACCTCACAAGACACCGCTCCTATTGTAGCCCCATTTGTTTATGGTACCTTGGAACGTTTGCTTCTTCCATTCGGTCTTCATCACATGTTGACCATTCCAATGAACTACACATCGCTTGGTGGTACCTATGACATCTTGACAGGTGCTCAAGCAGGTACACAAGTATTTGGTCAAGATCCGCTCTGGTTGGCTTGGATTACAGACTTGATTAACCTCAAGGATGCTGGTGATTTGGCGCAGTACAATGACTTGCTTGCTAATGTAACCCCTGCTCGCTTTAAAGTAGGTCAAATGATTGGTTCCTCTGGTATTCTCATGGGCTTGACCCTTGCTATGTACCGTAATGTTGACCCGGATAAGAAGAAAAAATACCGTGGTATGTTCCTTTCATCTGCTGCAGCCGTTTTCTTGACAGGTGTAACAGAACCAATTGAGTTTATGTTCATGTTTGCAGCAATGCCGCTCTATGTCGTTTATGCTTTTGTACAAGGTGCTGCTTTTGCTATGGCGGATATTGTCAATTTGCGTATGCACTCATTTGGTAATATCGAATTCCTTACACGTACACCGATGGCGATTAAAGCTGGTATCGGTATGGATGCTTTCAACTTTATCTGGGTAACAGCCCTCTTTGCAGTTGCAATGTACTTCATTGCCAACTTTATGATTAAGAAATTCAACCTAGCAACAGCTGGACGCAATGGTAACTATGATACAGAAACAACAGATGTGGTTTCAAATTCAAACGTAGATACTGCGGATGCTAATTCACAAGTGGTACAAATCATCAACTTGCTTGGTGGTCGTGATAATATCGCAGATGTGGATGCTTGTATGACTCGTCTTCGCGTAAGTGTCAAAGATGTGGCACAGGTTGGAGATGAAAATGCTTGGAAACAGGCTGGTGCTATGGGCTTGATTATCAAAGACTCAGGTGTTCAAGCAGTCTATGGACCAAAAGCAGATGTTCTCAAATCAGACATTCAAGACTTACTAGAATCTGGCGTAGCCATCCCTCGTACGGAAATTGTTGCGACTGAAGAAGTTGCTCCTGAGACTCAGTTCAAAGGTGTGACGGAGACAGTTTACTCTGTTGCTGAAGGGCAAGCCATTGCCATCACAGAAGTGAAAGATCCAGTCTTCTCACAAAAAATGATGGGCGACGGGTATGCGGTCGAGCCTAGCTCCGGCAATGTTTATGCACCAGTTTCGGGTATTGTAACCAGTGTCTTCCCAACCAAACACGCTGTCGGTATTTTGTCTGACAAGGGTGTAGAAGTTTTAGTTCACGTTGGTTTAGACACAGTTGCACTAAACGGTGCTCCATTCTCAACTAAGGTAACAGATGGTCAACGTGTTGAAGCAGGGGATTTGCTCCTTGTCGCAGATTTGGAAGCCATTCGCTCAGCAGGACGCGAAACAACCATCGTTGTTGCCTTCACAAACACTGCTGAAATCAAATCTGTCAGCCTTGAAAACCTTGGGCAAGTCAGTCAAGATAGTCAAGTTGCGACAGTTGAGTTGTAAGATAAAAAGACAAGTTCATGCGAGCTTGTCTTTTGTTTTTAAAAACTTCTCAATCCTTAGTAAATATGGTATAATAAAGCGATTTTATAAAATGTAGGAGGTTCCCCATGGGACGTAAATGGGCCAATATTGTAGCCAAGAAAACCGCAAAAGACGGTGCTAACTCAAAAGTTTACGCCAAATTTGGTGTTGAAATCTATGTAGCAGCGAAAAAGGGTGACCCAGATCCAGAAACAAACTCAGCGCTGAAATTTGTTATCGACCGTGCTAAGCAAGCGCAGGTTCCAAAACACATCATTGACAAGGCTATTGACAAGGCAAAAGGAAATACAGACGAAACTTTCGTAGAAGGTCGTTACGAAGGCTTTGGACCAAATGGTTCTATGATTATTGTTGATACCTTGACATCAAATGTAAACCGTACCGCAGCCAATGTTCGCTCTGCCTTTGGTAAAAATGGCGGTAACATGGGTGCATCTGGTTCTGTATCATTCATGTTTGATAAAAAAGGTGTGGTTGTCTTTGCTGGTGATGATGCAGATGCAATCTTCGAATTGCTTTTAGAAGCAGATGTCGAAGTGGATGACGTAGAAGCAGAAGATGGCACAATCACTGTCTATACAGCCCCAACTGATTTGCACAAGGCCATCGTGGCACTTAAAGAATCAGGAATCCAAGAGTTCAACGTCACTGAACTTGAAATGATCCCACAATCAGAAGTATCACTTGACGGCGATGATCTCGCAACATTTGAAAAACTCTACGATGCCCTCGAAGACGACGAAGATGTCCAAAAAATTTACACAAATGTAGATGGGTTTTAATATAAAAAAAGTGCTAGTAGCACTTTTTTTATATTAAAAGGTTGGAAATTGGAACTGCCGTTAGGCGGTATTCTTTGCATGAATATGAAAGTGTAAGCTCTAGATTGGGAATTAGAACGGACGTTGGGAAATTTTTTTGTGCCAGATTGCCAAATGATAACCAACTGTAAAATGTTCAGATTGAAGATGTAAATAAGTTGTTCTAAAATAATTTAGCTATAAGGCGAAACTATAGCATTGTTTAGGAAATAGCTATTTGAAAGCATCTAGCTTTTCTGATATGATAGAGTGGTATTATTTTTAGGAGGAGCTATGTCGAATAATTTATTAGTATTACAATCAGATTTTGGATTAGTGGATGGAGCTGTATCAGCGATGATTGGTGTTGCTCTCCAAGAATCGAGAGATTTAGTTGTTCACCATCTAACTCATGATATTACTCCGTACAATATCTTTGAGGGTTCATATCGCCTCTTTCAAACGGTCGAATACTGGCCAGAAGGCACAACTTTTGTTTCGGTTGTTGATCCGGGAGTTGGTTCAAAACGTAAGAGTGTAGTAGCTTTGACCGAACAAAATCACTACATTGTAACGCCAGATAATGGGACGCTATCCTTCATCAAAAAATATGTGGGGATAAAGGCGGTTCGAGAAATTTCAGAGGTGGCCAATCGCCGTGCCAATACAGAACATTCGTACACCTTCCATGGTCGAGATGTTTATGCCTACACGGGAGCTAAATTGGCTTCTGGACACATTAGCTTTGAAGAAGTTGGTCCAGAATTAAGCGTGGATAAGATTGTGGAAATTCCAACAGTCCCAACGGAAGTTGGTTCGGACTATGTAAAAGGTGCAATTGATATTCTGGATGTTCGATTCGGCTCGCTTTGGACCTCGATTACGCGAGAAGAATTTTACACCTTGCAACCGCAGTTTGAAGATCGCTTTGAAGTGACCATATACAATAACGACATGCTTGTGTATCAAAACCAAGTAACCTATGGCAAGTCCTTTGCGGATGTACGTATCGGACAGCCATTGATTTATATCAATTCCCTCTATCGTGTAGGTGTTGCGATTAATCAGGGCTCATTTGCCAAGGCTTATAATGTCGGTGTAGGTCAAAACTGGCATATTGAAATCAAACGTATTAGTAATTAAAGAAATTTTAGGAGATAGTTATGAAAAATAATTCAATCAAAACAGTCGTTGCTACTGGTATCGGCGCAGCCCTCTTTGTGGTTATTGGTTTGCTGATTAGTATTCCAACCTTTGTACCAAATACCTACATTCAATTGCAGTATGCAGTTCAGTCGCTCTTGTCAATTGTTTTTGGACCAATTGTTGGTTTCTTTGTAGGGCTTATTGGTCATGCCTTTATAGACGCACTGCGAGGTGGGTCGCCTTGGTGGTCATGGGTTCTAGCCTCAGCAGTTTTCGGCTTGGTGTTAGGTTTTGCTAGAAATCGTCTGCGTATTCAAGAAGGAATTTTTGACGGAAAAGATATTTTTGCTTTCAATATTTTTCAAGCAGTAGCTAACCTCATTGCTTGGGGAGTCATTGCCCCAGTTTTAGATATTCTTATCTATAGTGAGGCGGCGAATAAGGTCTTTGCACAGGGACTTGTGGCAGGTATTGCAAATAGTATTACAGTTGCTATTGCAGGGACACTCCTTTTGGCTGTTTATGCAAAATCTCAAACGAAGACAGGTAGTTTGTCTAAAGATTAAGTTTTTATTTTCCCTAGAAAAAATTCTAGGGTTTTTTCAATACCAAAAAATACAAATATGATATAATAATATAAAACAAATAAAAACATGTGTTCAAGGGGAGAAGTATGGTCTGGACAGAAGAAAAGTTGGGACCGATTATTCATTCTATACTCAATCCTGACGAGGAAGTTTTAAGTCTTTATCAATCGAAAACGACGAAATCAATTTATGGCTGCATTCTTTGGAATAATTATTATTATAAGGTTTTCCGAGTTAGTAACCACCCATCACAATCTACATATAAACAGCCAACTTTTTATGATTTCCATGGCGAATTTTATATGAAAGGAGCGATTCGGACCTACCTTTACCACACGAACAGTTGGTATGAACTTAGTAAACAAAGCTACTACCTTCTTCTCTTTTTTCAAAAGTTATGGGATGAAAAGCAAGAGGTGGAGGCGAGTTGGCAAAATGGTAGAATGCAGATTCGCTTAGTGGTTGAAGAAGAGGGGTGGCAAGTCCATTACCGTTTTCCAGATAATCAGGCAAGGGAGGTTGAACGCTTATTGGCCTCAGGCATGCTGGTGGCCATTCGCTCCTCCAGAAATTTTATCAAGATACGGACGAGTCGTTTTGTTGCACCGTACATAGCTCTAATCAAACAGCGTCAACTTTATCGAAAAAAGCCGAGTAAAGCTATGCTTCAGTGGGAAAAATACCAAAGTCAACTTATTGAAATCCAAAGGACCTATCGGCTAGTAGAGGAAAGTGCTCCGCAAACTTTTTTTGGACACTGGTTGAATAAGGTCCAACTCTATCTCTGCTCTGCCATTGCCAGCTATTGGGAAGAAGTTATTGAAGGAGTGGAGTGGCAGGAGGCAAGAGAAATCAAAGAGCAAAGGAAAGCCGAGAAGCCGCATAATCCTATTGAAGATAAATGGAAGGAAAATATTGCTAGACGCCGTAAGCGAAAAGTGGACCAACTTATCGGACATGATACCTTGGAAAAACTCCGACAACTAAAAACAGAATTAGACGACTAAGAAGTTATAGCGAACCTTCAATAAATGGGAGCGGGAAAGAACTCGATTAAGTCAAAAAGAGTTCGTCAACAATTTTTCGTTTTAAGTTGTTGAGCTGAAACAGTCTATCCCCAGACTGTTTCACTCCCACCCCCGCATAGTTCCAACTGTCTGGGGGACAGTTGGAAGTTGGAAATAGAGCGAACAAAGTTCGCTACAAAACTGTCTGGGAGACAGTTTGAGGTTGGAGATGAAGCGAACTTTGTTCGCAACAGTCGTAATGGTTAGATTTGGAGTGTAAAACACGAATTGCTGAGATTTGCTTCGCAAATCCTATCTCCAACCTTTAACAGTCCACTGGACTGTTAAACCCAATCAACCACTGCGCTGAGATGTTGACACGACCCCTGAGAAGCGAGGTTGGTCTTTTTGCCCAGCCTCATTTTTTACACATAAGCACTGAACCTGCGAATACAGGTTCTAAATTTTCAGTTCAGATTTTTGTCTTTTGAGGGGCTAAACGATATAATCGTAAGGTATCATTTATTAGAAATGACAGAGTTTTATCATCTATTGCAAAGATTGAAAAGGAGACACTATGTCAAAAGATATTCGCGTTCTACTCTATTACAAGTATGTTCCAATTGAAAATGCTGAAGCCTATGCTGCTGAGCATCTAGCTTTCTGTAAGTCTATCGGACTAAAAGGACGTATTTTGATTGCTGATGAGGGAATCAACGGTACTGTTTCTGGTGACTATGAAACAACACAAAAATACATGGACTACGTTCATGCTAATCCACTCTTCAGCGATTTGTGGTTTAAGATTGATGAAGAAAATGAGCAAGCTTTCAAGAAAATGTTTGTTCGTTATAAAAAAGAAATTGTTCACCTTGGTTTGGAAGACAACGACTTTGACAACGATATTGATCCACTTGTAACAACAGGTGCCTACCTATCACCAAAAGAGTTCAAAGAAGCTCTCTTGGACGAAGATACAGTTGTTTTGGATACACGTAATGACTACGAGTATGACCTTGGGCATTTCCGTGGTGCAATCCGTCCAGATATCCGCAACTTCCGTGAATTGCCACAATGGGTCCGTGATAACAAAGAGAAATTCATGGACAAGCGCGTAGTTGTTTACTGTACTGGTGGTGTTCGCTGTGAAAAATTCTCAGGCTGGATGGTTCGTGAAGGCTACAAGGATGTCGGCCAGCTCCACGGTGGTATCGCAACCTATGGTAAAGACCCAGAAGTTCGTGGCGAATTGTGGGATGGAAAGATGTATGTCTTTGACGAGCGTATCGCGGTCGATGTTAACCATGTAGACCCAGTTGTCGTTGGTAAGGACTGGTTCGATGGCACACCATGTGAGCGCTATGTCAACTGTGGCAATCCATTCTGTAACCGTCGTATTTTGACATCAGAAGAGAATGAGCACAAGTATGTTCGTGGCTGTTCAGCTGAATGCCGTGCTCATGAGCGCAACCGTTACATCTCTGAAAATGGTTTGACTCGTCAAGAATGGGCAAAACGCTTGGAAGCGATTGGGGAAACTCTTACTCCAGCAAATGCTTAGTAATACCAAAATTGCATTGAAAAATCAGTGCAATTTTTTTGTGCAATCAGAATTCTTTATATTTTTTCAGTCCATTCTATACGAAGCCTATCAATTAGAAAAGAGAAGGAGATGAAGTCATTTTGGATGAACTTATCCCCTTCGAAAATCAACATTATCCGTTGTCAACTTGCCTTGATGAACTCTAGTGCTATCTTCGCTTCGTTTCCTCGGTCACTTTTGATTTTCATTGAATATTAGCAGTAGCAGACCTTGAATAGCTGGTCGGTTTTATGAAGCAATCGGTTTTGCAGTTGCGATGTTTGGAGATATTAAGTCTGCGACTTTGCCTGAGGGTGGCAACTTGATTTTGGTGCAGGCAGATAGCTTTGCTCAACGCCTACCATTTCAGGTAGTAGCGAGTGGCAATGAAGTCTTGATTTCGCTTAATGTGGCGAGTAGGGAAGAAGTGGATAGAATTATCGAGCGTGTTGAAGCAAATGGCGGGCAAATTACAGGATGCCCGACAGATGCCCGTGGCTTTTATGGAGCAAGTTTTACGGACCTTGATGGTATCATTTTAATGCGATTGTGATGTAGGAAGTTAGAATTCATCTACTCTAGAATCATGGATGAACTTATTTGAAATGGGAGAAACTGATGATTCTTCCTTTTTTTCAGAGTCAATTTACGTTATAATAGTCCTATGAAAAAAATCATTGAGTTTAAAGATTTTACATTTAGATACCAAGCGCAACAGGAACCCACTTTAAAAGATATTCAGTTAACGATTTATCAGGGAGAGAAAGTTCTGATTATTGGTCCATCTGGTTCAGGAAAGTCGACGATTGGACAATGTCTTAATGGTATTATTCCCAATATTTACAAGGGAGAACATAGCGGAAGTTTACTATTGGATGGTCAGGAAGCTTTTAATCTTTCAATTTATGATAAGTCCTTGCTCGTATCAACGGTTCTTCAAGATACAGATGGTCAATTCATTGGCTTATCAGTTGCCGAGGACCTAGCTTTTGCTTTGGAAAACGACATGGAAAGCCAGGTGGTGATGAAGCAAAAAGTAGGAGATTGGGCAGAAAGACTGTCTTTGACCGATTTACTAGCACATCGACCACAAGATTTATCTGGAGGCCAAAAGCAACGTGTCAGTCTGGGCGGAGTTCTTATTGATGAGAGTCCTATTTTGCTGTTTGATGAGCCACTTGCTAATTTAGACCCCAAATCAGGCCAAGATACGATTGATTTGATTGATCGTCTGCACAAGCAAGAAGGGACCACAACCATTATTATTGAACACCGTTTAGAGGACGTACTGTATCGTCAGGTGGACCGAGTTGTATTGATTAATGACGGTCGGATTTTGTTCAATGGAGGACCGGATGATTTATTACGTACCTCATTGTTACAGGAAAACGGCATCCGTGAACCCTTATATCTATCGACTCTTCGCGCCTTAGGATATCCGATTGCGCAGGCAGAACGCCTCTCCTCAGTTTGGGAAATTGATATTAAGGCTTTGAATATAGCATCCCTACCGACTCTACACTTTGAAAATGGAGAGAAAGAGGCTTTGTTAGAAGTCAAGCATCTTCATTTTTCCTATCCTAACAAACAAGTTCTTACAGATATTCAACTGACGATTCATAAGGGAGAACGTCTAGCTATTGTTGGAAAAAATGGTGCGGGGAAATCTACTTTAGCCAAGGTGCTTTGTGGTTTTATTCAGGGTGAGGGTGAGATTCTCTGGAAGGGGCAGTCAATCAAAGAAGATTCTGTCAAAGAGCGAGCAGAACGGATTGGTTATGTTCTTCAGAATCCCAACCAAATGATTAGCCAAACGATGATCTTTGATGAGGTTGCTCTTGGTTTGCGCATGCGAGGGGTGACAGAAGAAGAAATTGAACACCGAGTTCACCATATCTTGAAAGTATGTGGTCTGTATCCGTTTCGTAATTGGCCGATTTCGGCACTTTCGTATGGGCAGAAAAAACGGGTAACGATAGCATCTATCTTGGTTCTCAATCCAGAAATTATTTTGCTAGATGAGCCAACAGCAGGACAAGATCAACGACATTATCGGGAAATGATGGAGTTTTTGGATCAATTAAATGCTCAAGGGCACACCATTGTCATGATTACCCATGACATGCAACTCATGCTAGATTATTCAGATAGAGCTGTTGTTGTGGTGGATGGGCAGATTATTGAAGATGCCAGTCCAGCAGAAATTTTATCTGATGATACGGTGATTGAGCGAGCCAATTTAAAAGAAACATCAATTTTTCACTTGGCGGAGAGGGTGGGAGTTAATCCCTTAGAATTAACGACGTTTTATATGCAGGAAGAAAGGAGAAGAAGATGAGTCAACAAAAACTAATTGGTTACCATCCAGGAACTGGCTTGATTCATAGTTTATCGGCTGTCAGTAAATTACTCTTTTTTCTCATAGTTTCCATTCTTGCTATGATTACTTACGATACCCGCTTGATTCTTTTTATCGCAGTATTTTCTCTAGCCTTGTTCAAAATGTCAGGGATTCGTTATAAAGAAATCTCTCTTGTTTTAATTCTGACGATCATTTTTGCTGCAATGAATGCCCTGATGGTTCACTTGTTTGCACCACGGTATGGAGTGGAACTTTACGGAGCAGACACTCCCTTGCTATCAGGTCTGGGAGTTTATTCCTTGACGAGTCAGCAAGCATTTTATCTGGTGAATCTTCTCTTGAAGTATTTTTGTACAGTTCCTTTAGCGATTATCTTTCTCATGACCACTCATCCTAGTCAGTTTGCTTCCAGCTTGAATCAAATTGGGGTATCCTACAAAGTTGCTTACGCAGTCAGTTTGACCATGCGTTATATTCCAGATATTCAAGAAGAGTTTTATACGATTCGAATGTCTCAAGAAGCGCGTGGTTTGGAATTGTCCAAGAAAGGAAAAGTGATGGATCGTATAAAAGGGAATCTATCCCTTGTCATTCCTCTGATTTTCAGCTCCTTGGAGAGGATTGATACGATTTCAACGGCTATGGAATTGCGGCGTTTTGGAAAAAATAAAAAAAGAACATGGTATACCCAACAGCCTCTACAGAGAATAGATTATGCTGTCTTGCTATTTATTCTTGCTCTAGTAGTCGTGACAATCTATCTATTTTTTGTTAATCAGGGTCGATTCTATAATCCGTGGCGATGATTATTGAGTTTATTGGGCTTATCAACCCTTTATCGTTGACATATAGGAAATATACTGTTACAGTAGGGAATGTAAATAAATTTAGAGTTTAAGTATCAGTTTCATCTTTTGTTTTTCCTCTTGATAAGTTTTACAAATAAATAAAAAGAGGTAACACAAATGGTACAAGGTACAGTTAAATGGTTTAATGCAGAAAAGGGATTTGGTTTTATTGCTCAAGAAAACGGTCCAGATGTATTTGCACACTTTTCTGAAATTCAGTCTAATGGTTTCAAATCTTTGGAAGATGGTCAAAAAGTGACATTTGAAGTGGAGCAAGGCCAACGCGGTCTTCAAGCGACCAATATTACAAAAATTGGATAATAAAAGAGCGGGTTTCTTAGTGAAACTCGCTTTTCTTATGTTTAAAGGGGTCTTTTATTTGGCATACCAGCTTTGCGTGGAAACTTATTTGGAGTTTCCTTTTTCTTTTCGACGATGGTCAATGTTCGATGGTCGCCATTTGGAAGAGTATAGTTGTGGTTTTCAATGACTTTTGCGAAGAGGAGATTGAGTGCGTTTTTTGCCTGAGTCAATTCATCTTCTGCGCTGGACGCCTTGAGTGCGATTAATTTTCCGTTGAGCTTTAAATAAGGAATAGTCAATTCAGAAAGAATCTGCATGCGGGCAACTGCGCGTGCTGTGACAAGGTCAAATTGTGCACGGAAGTTCTTATCTTGTGCAAAGTCTTCTGCACGACCATGATAGAAATGAAAACCTTCGAGCTCTAGTTCTTCGGCAAGCAAATGTAAAAAATTAATTCGTTTATTAAGAGAATCAATGATGGTAACATCTAGTTGCGGAAAGATGATCTTCATAGGTAGGCTAGGAAATCCAGCTCCAGCTCCAATATCTAAAAGCCGAAGAGGTTCGTTCTGAATATGGCCTCGCAGGATTGGAGCGATAGAATCGTAGAAATGCTTCAGATAGACTTCGCTTTCCTCGGTAATAGCTGTCAGATTGATTTTTTCATTCCATTCCACTAATAGTTGGAAATAGCGATGAAATTGGTGTTTTTGTTGGTCGCTTAATTGAATACCTTGGTCTGCCAAGGTTTTATAAAATACTTCAGGTTTCATAATCTTATCTTATCATAATTTAAGCAAAAGAAAAACCCAGAAGAGTCTGGGAATTTTCTTATTGACCATCTGTCTGTCCCGTCGCAGGATTGTTTCCTGTTGTTGCAGTTTCAGTTGAAGAAGTTGCAGTCTCGGTGGAAGTTCCAGATGATGTTTCGCTTGATGTTGTCGTCGCTTCGGCCGTTTCGCTAGTTTCAGTCGAACTAGAAGAACTTGTACTATAGCTAGTGTACGTGTTGTAAGCATTGGATAGTGAGCGACTACCTCTGAGATAGTAGTTGGAACCGTAACGTACGAGTCCGCTTGGCATCTCCCAATCGGTAGCTGTATAGTCCGAATGCATAAAGAGCATCATATTGTGGTAGACATCTGTTGCAATTCGCATGCTGTTATCAAGGATAGGAGTCATACGATTGGTATATCCGGTCCAAACAGCCATTGCATACTGACTAGAATATCCAACAAAGTTTTCATCAGGAACGACCGTGTAGCTATAATTTGCTTCTGGAATTGAAGCTAGAATAGTATCCGTTTCGCTATCGGTATAGTTTGATGTACCTGTTTTACCTGCCATAGGAACTCCACTAACAGAAGCGTCTAATCCATAACCGTAAGACATAACAGCCTTCATCATATCGGTCATCATGTAGGCTGTTTCGGCAGACATGACTTGAGTACCTTGAGGAGCGTATTCTGTTACTGTTCCATCACTAAAGACAATTTTATTGACATACTGCGGAGCGTAGTATGTGCCGCCATTGGCAAAAGCGGCGTAGGCAGCAGCCATCTTTTCACTACTTGCCCCGTACTGGCTACCAGTGTCGGATGTATTACTTGAAATAGCATTAGAGTAATAAATATCAGGGTAATCGATACCAACGCTATTCAAAAATTTCAAGGCATTTTCTAAGCCTGTAGCTTCCAAGGCTTTAACGGCTGTAACATTTCGAGAATACTGAATAGCAGTCTTAACAGAGATATTGCCATAGTATTGTTTATCCCAGTTATTGACAGGAGTTGTTGTACCAGGATAATTATAAGGACCGTCTAAGATTAAATCTGCTGTAGATGTATAAATACCGTTTTCAAAAGCAGGAGCATAGTCTGTGATTGGCTTCATTGTAGAACCGAAGTCGCGGTTGGTCTCAACGGCTTGGTTGGTACCAAGTGAGACGTTTGTTTCTTGTTTACGACCACCTAATTGCGCAACGACTTTACCATTAGAAACATCCACAACCGTTGAAGCTACCTGTAATAAATCATCTGGATAGCTGACATACATATCTGTATTGTAGATATTCCAAAGTTGTTGCTGGGCGGCAGGATCGACGTTCGTATAGACATCCATCCCTGTTGTCAGCAAGTTGTAACCTGTTTTTTCTTCAACTTCTTCAACGACTTGTTTTAGATAGTTGTCCATATAAGCAGGATAAGCAGCTGCATTAGATAGTGGTTGCAAACCATCTGTTACAGGTGTTAGAACAGCTTGTTCATACTGGGTATTATCAATGTACTTTTCTTCCAGCATCTCAGCCAATACCAAATCGCGACGTGCTTTTGCATCTTCTGGATTGGTATAAGGATCATATTGGTTTGGCGCTTGGGGCATTCCTGCTAAAAGAGCTAATTGAGGAAGAGTCAAATCTTTTAACTCTTTTCCATAAAAAGCAAGAGCAGCAGTCTTCATACCGTAATTACCATTTGACATATTCACCTTGTTGATGTAGTAGGTCAAAATCTCTTGTTTGGTATTGCGGCGTTCCAATTGAGTAGCCAGCCAAGCCTCTTGAATTTTCCGCTTTAGATTTTGATCTTCTACGGATGTCGAGAAATAAGTCAGCTTGATAAGCTGTTGGTCAAGTGTCGAGCCACCCTGTAAACGTCCTCCGCTCAAGTTATTAATCAGGGAACCTGCAATACGAATCACGTCAACCCCTCTATGATTGAAGAAGCGTTGGTCTTCGATTGCGACAATCGCATTTACCAAGTCTGTTGGAATTTCTTCAGTCTTGGCATTCGAACGTTTTTCTGCTCCTAAATCTGCAATAAGATTTCCGTTCTTATCGTAAATTTTACTTGACACAGTTGCTGTCAAAGATTCTTCTGTCAATTCTGGAGCGCTTTGGATGTAGTAAACAACCAATGCAGCTCCGGCCAGGCAGGCAATGATAGCCCCCGCCAGTAAAATATTTGCAGTGATTAGAAGAGCTTTTTTAATTGTTGTAGTTTTCAAAAGATTCACCACCTAATAGATTTTTTTCAACGATTTCCAGATATGGGATGCTGGGGAAACGCCCCATTTGAATCTCAAAGCCGTATTGTCGAATAAAGGTTAGAGGCATCGACTTACTACCCATGTCTACTTGATAAAATTCGATCAAATGAGTGGCTGGCAAGAGATAGGTTTCTTTTAATGTTGAAAAGTGAAGAAGGACAAAACAAATGCCACCTTGTTTTACAACCTGTTTCATGTGTTCAATCTGATGCGCATGAAAATTTTTCATGGGCATAGATGCTTTTTGGCGTGTCTCTTTCGCTTCAAAATCAATATAATGTCTTTTAAAAACACCAGAGTAGTCTGTGGTAGATGCCTGTCGAAAGTATGCCTCGACAATCTTAGCACGGCTCCGTTTGGGGTAATCAACTTTTACAATTTGCACGGGAGTTGGCTTCTTGTGAATGACAGCAATGCCGTGCGCAAGGTAATATTGATTGCTATCGTTGATAGCGGCCTCAAAAGACATTCCGCGATTAGCAAAGTTTACTCGCTGGGATGAAGTAGGACTGGTTCTATTGATTTTTTTTGACACCTTATGAGGATAATTGACCATAGAACTCCTTCTTGATAAAATAATATCAGCATATTATACCATAATTAGCGAAAAGAGTACAAGAAATGGATACTAAGAGCCTTTTGGTAACAGGTTATAGACATACAGACCTGGGAATTTTTTCAGAAAAAGATCCTCGACTGCACATTATTAAATCTGCAATTCGTAGGAATTTTATTCGTTTTTTAGAAGAGGGGGTTAGTTGGTTTATACTGACAGGTCAATTGGGTTTTGAATACTGGTCCTTAGAAGTCTTAGAAGATTTACGAGCCGAGGGGTATCAACTGAGTATTGCAACAATATTTCCATTTGAAAATCATGGCGAACAGTGGAATGAGGCTAACCAAGCAAAGTTAGCACGGTTTAAGCAGGTTGATTTTGTAAAGTATGCCTATCCACGCTATGAAAACCCAGGGCAGTTTAGAGACTATAACCAGTTTCTACTGGATAATACGACAGGTTGTTATTTATTTTACGATTCTGAAAATGAAACCAATTTGAAATATTTATATCACATGGTCTTAAAGAAAGAAGGATATAATAGAAAAACGCTTACCTTTGAAGAATTGAATGAGGAGGCTGAAAATTTTTCAAATTCTGAGTAATTTGACTTGATTTTTCCCTATTTTTTTTAATATAATAGCAGTAGTGACGTTTTAGATTAGGGAGAGAGAGATGGCAAGTATTAAATTTACGACAAAAGATATTTTCGAGCAAGATTTTAAAATTGGTTTTCGTGGCTATGATCAAGATGAAGTGAACGATTTTCTTGACGATATTATGAAAGACTATGATGCTTATGAAGCGATTATCAAGGAATTAAAAGGCGAAATTGCTAGATTGAAAGCGCAGGCAGCAAATTCTCCCAGAACAACTCTTCCTACTGAAGAATCGAACGACGTATTGCGTACAGAACGTCCATCTTCAGCGACAAACTTTGATATTCTCCGCCGTCTGAACCGTCTGGAGAAAGAAGTATTTGGAAAACAAATCGTTCAGGGTCAAGAATAGAATAGAAAATTGTACACCTAAACTGACACTTTATTCGCAGTAATTTTCTTGTACACAAATACATTCTGTATTTGTGTCAGAGATATTCCTTGATTTAAAGTGGCTTGCTTTATAGATACAAGTTCTAAGATATTAAGGTGCAATTTTTGGATAATCGCGTGGTAGTTTTCTACCATGAGGAAAGTCCATGCTAGCACTGGCTGAGATGCCAGTAGTGTTTGTGCTAGGCGAATCAATAAGCCTAGGGACGCCCTTGGGCGTTACGGCGGTTAAAATGGCTAAGTCTTTTGATATGCCAGAGTAGATCTGAAAGTGCCACAGTGACGAAGTTTTTATGGAAACGTAAAAAATGGAACGCGGTAAACCCCTCAAGCTAGCAACCCAAACTTTGGTCGGGGCATGGGATGGATGGAAATGAACAGAAATCCTGACTGTTTAGAACAGTAGACAGATGGTTATCGAAGGTGGTAGAACCTAGTACCACCGGAACAAAACATGGCTTACAGAAAATTGCATAAAATAGGTAGCTAGCTCTGCTAGCTTTTATTGTAGAGGAAAAAAATGAAAAAACAATTTGAGTTGATTGCGACGGCAGCAGCAGGTCTGGAAGCGGTTGTGGGTCGAGAAATTCGTAATCTTGGCTATGAATGTCAAGTGGAAAATGGCCGTGTTCGATTCCAAGGAGATGTAAAATCCATTATCGAAACCAATATCTGGCTGCGTTCAGCAGATAGAATTAAAATCATTGTTGGACAATTTCCAGCAAAGACTTTTGAAGAGTTGTTCCAAGGAGTTTTTAACTTGGACTGGGAAAATTACTTGCCTCTGGGCTGCAAGTTCCCTATTTCCAAGGCCAAATGTGTCAAATCGAAATTGCATAATGAACCAAGTGTGCAGGCTATTTCTAAGAAAGCAGTTGTAAAGAAACTGCAGAAACACTTCTCTCGTCCCGAAGGGGTTCCCTTGCAAGAGATGGGGGCAGAGTTTAAAATTGAAGTGTCGATTTTGAAAGATGTGGCGACAGTCATGATTGATACGACAGGTTCTAGTTTGTTCAAACGTGGTTATCGGGTGGAAAAAGGTGGCGCACCAATCAAAGAAAATATGGCAGCTGCTATTTTGCAATTATCGAATTGGTATCCAGATAAACCGCTTATTGACCCTACTTGCGGATCGGGAACTTTCTGTATTGAGGCAGCTATGTTGGCCAAAAATATAGCTCCGGGTTTGAAGAGAAGTTTTGCATTTGAGGAATGGCCGTGGGTTGAGGAACAATTGGTGGCTGCATTACGCAAAGAAGCGCAAGCTTCTATCAAAGCAGATTTGGTATTAGATATTGCTGGATCAGATATTGATGCTCGTATGATTGAAATTGCGAAGAAGAATGCATTTGCGGCAGGAGTTGAGCAGGATATTGTTTTCAAGCAAATGCGTGTGCAAGACTTGCGTACAGATAAAATTAATGGTGTCATTATTTCTAATCCACCTTACGGAGAACGTTTGTTGGATGATGAAGCCATTGTTACCCTGTATCGAGAAATGGGGCAGACTTTTGAACCACTCAAAACATGGTCTAAGTTTATTCTAACTAGTGATGAGTTGTTTGAAACCCGTTTTGGACAGCAAGCGGATAAGAAACGCAAACTGTATAATGGGACACTAAAAGTGGATCTTTATCAATTTTTTGGTCAACGAGTGAAACGTCAAGTGCAAGAAGTGCAAGGATAGGAGGACATCGTGGGAGAAAAAAATAGTCATCATCTTCCTTTGGATGAGGAGAAAGTTTTAGATTTTGAAGTGGCGAAAGATTTAACAATCGAAGAAGCAGTCAAAAAACATAAGGAGATTGAAGCGGGTGTGACAGAAGATGATGGTCTCTTGGATCGTTATATCAAGCAACACCGCGCAGAAATTGAATCTCAAAAATTTGAAACCAAAATCAATCCTCTTCCTTTAGTTGAGGTGGCTGATGAGGAAAAAAATCAAGGACATGAAAGCGCGGAAGAGGTAGAAGCAAATGAGTCTTCTCTTATGGAAGTTAGTGAGGAGATTACTCCTATTGTAGAAGAACTTTCGGTAACTCCGATGGAAACCTTGGAAGAAACAGTGATTGCAAGTACCGTAGCAATGGAGGGGTTATCTCCAGTGGCAGATGATTCTAGTTTAGAATTGGAAGAAGATGAAGCCGAAGACTTGGACCATAGTGAGGGCGCAGATAGGGAACAGAAAAAGAAATTTTTCTTCTGGTCAGCAGTAGGGCTTTCAATGATTGGTGTAATGGCGACGGCGCTGGTTTGGATGAATTCGGTTAACAAATCGAATACTGCGACTTCTTCAAGTTCAACAAGTACAAGCCAGACGTCATCGACAGCATCAAGTTCGACAGATGCGAATGTGACCGCTTTTGAACAGCTCTATAATAGTTTCTTTACGGATAGTAGTTTGACCAAACTAAAAAATTCAGAGTTTGGTAAATTAGCAGAACTGAAAGTGCTGTTGGAAAAATTGGATAAGAATTCGGACAGTTATACCAAAGCTAAAGAACAGTATGATCATCTTGAAAAAGCCATTGCAGCCATTCAGGCCATTAATGGCCAGTTTGATAAAGAAGTCGTTGTTAATGGTGAAATTGATACAACGGCGACGGTTAAATCAGGAGAATCTCTTTCTGCGACAACGACAGGGATTAGTGCGGTCGACAGTCTATTGGCATCGGTCGTGAATTTTGGTCGTTCGCAACAGGAAGTCGCTTCGGCTACGGCAGCAAGTGAGGCTGCAGTCACAAGCAACCAAGGTGCTGATGAAACTGTATCTACTGGTGTACCAGCGACAACAGAAGTCGCTTCAACAACGGTTTCAGGCTCAACAACCGACTTTGGTATTGCCGTGCCAGCTGGTGTCGTCTTGCAACGTGACCGCAGTCGTGTTCCTTATAATCAAGCGATGATTGATGATGTAAACAATGAAGCATGGAATTTCAATCTAGGTATTCTTGAAAATATTGTGACTATCTCGCAACAACGTGGGTATATAACAGGCAATCAATATATCTTGGAAAAAGTTAATATTATCAACGGCAATGGCTACTACAATATGTTTAAACCAGATGGGACCTACTTATTCTCTATAAATTGTAAGACAGGCTACTTTGTCGGCAATGGTGCTGGTCATTCTGATGCCTTGGATTATTAAACAAAAAAGCGTTTTAGCTGCTTCAGATTGAAGAAAAAGTTCATTTTGGACAATTTTCTTCAATCTTTTTTCTTTATGTTGAAAATAAAAAAACTCTCAGAAACGCCGAAATATCAATGTTTCTAAGAGTTTAATGGCTTGCTATCTTTCGCAAACTTATTCAATTTTTTATACAGTCATTTGAATTAACTTTGATACATCGTCACTTTCGGGTTGCCGTACTCTGCAGAAGTGACTTGCTTTGCAAGTTATATCTCCAACCTAGCACAGCCACTAGGCTGTGCTAGCAACCTGCGCCTCAGTTCCTTGTCTGAAAGTTAATTCATTCGACTATATTTTTAGGAGTTTGTCTACATTCTGAGCGGTGTATCCGTTTTTTTGTTAGATTGGTTTTCTTTCAAAGGCATCGGTAGAGATTCCCTGAGAAAGGATTAGTTTGGCCCATTCTTTAGCTGAATGAAGGCTGTGGTCTTTGTAGTTACCGCATGATTCAATGGTTGTTCCAGGGACATCCTCCCAAGTGATGCCTTCTGCAATTTCTTCCAAACTCGACTTGATGACTTGAGCAATCTTTTCAGAGTCTTGTTTTCCCCACATAATCATGTGGAAACCTGTCCGACACCCGAAAGGAGAGCAGTCGATTAGCCCATCGATGCGCTGGCGAATCAGTTTAGCTAATAGATGCTCAATGGTATGTAGACCAGCTGTATCCATTGCGTTTTCGTTGGGTTGGATAAGGCGAATATCAAAGTTTGTAATAATGTCTCCTTTTGGTCCGACTTCTTCAGAAATTAAGCGGATGTAAGGTGCTTTCACAATAGTGTGGTCTAGCTCGAAGCTTTCGACAGTGACTTCTTTTTTCATGGTTTCCTCCAAATAAGTGATGAATTTATTATACCATATTTGACAATTTGGAATTGTGAAATCGGTTCAATTATGATAAAATAGATACAGATTTTGTGAAAATCGAATTATAAAAAAGAGGTAGAAATATGGATATCATTACAGTAGTAGTGACACTTGTTTCTGCTCTCATTGGTTTAGTAATTGGCTACTTTGCCATTTCTTTGAAGATGAAATCTGCAAAAGAAACTGCAGAATTGACACTTTTAAACGCAGAACAAGAAGCTAGTAATGTTCGTGGTCGAGCAGAAGAGCAAGCTGAGGTTATTCTAAAAACAGCTGAGCGCGATCGCCAGACCTTGAAAAAAGAATTACTCTTGGAAGCTAAGGAAGAAGCTCGTAAGTACCGAGAAGAAATTGCAGAAGAATTTAAGTCAGAACGTCAAGAGTTGAAGCAAATCGAATCACGCTTGACAGAGCGTGCGACCAGCTTGGACCGCAAAGACGATAATTTGACCAACAAGGAAAAGACTTTGGAACAAAAGGAACAAAGTCTGACCGATAAAGCTAAGCACATTGATGAGCGTGAACAAGAAGTTGTAAAACTCGAAGAACAAAAAGCTTTGGAGTTAGAACGAGTGGCGGCCCTCAGTCAAGAAGAGGCGAAGGAAATCATCCTTACCGATACACGTGATAAACTGACGCATGAAATTGCGACTCGTATCAAGGAAGCAGAGCGTGAAGTAAAAGAACGTTCTGACAAGATGGCAAAGGACTTGTTAGCCCAAGCGATGCAACGTATATCAGGTGAATATGTGGCTGAGCAGACGATTACATCGGTTCATTTACCGGATGATGCGATGAAGGGACGGATTATTGGACGTGAGGGTCGAAATATTCGTACCTTTGAAAGTCTCACAGGTATCGATGTTATCATTGATGATACACCCGAAGTGGTTGTTCTATCAGGTTTTGATCCGATTCGCCGTGAGATTGCCCGTATGACCATGGAGACCTTGCTTCAAGATGGTCGTATTCATCCGGCTCGTATTGAGGAGTTGGTTGAGAAATACCGTGTAGAGATGGATAATCGTATTCGTGAGTATGGGGAAGCTGCTGCTTATGAAGTTGGGGCCCCAAACCTTCATCCAGACTTGATTAAAATCATGGGACGTTTGCATTTCCGTACCTCTTATGGACAAAATGTTCTTCGCCACTCAATCGAAGTTGCTAAATTAGCAGGAGTACTTGCTGCTGAATTGGGCGAGAATGTGAATTTGGCACGGCGAGCTGGTTTCCTCCATGATGTTGGTAAGGCAATTGACCGTGAGGTTGATGGTAGCCACGTTGAAATCGGTACAGAATTGGCTAAGAAATATAAAGAGAATCCAATTGTTATCAATGCGATTGCCAGCCACCATGGCGATGTAGAAGCGACAAGTACTATTGCAGTTATTGTGGCTGCAGCAGATGCTCTGAGCGCTGCTCGTCCAGGTTCGCGTCGTGAATCTATGGAAGCCTACATCAAACGTCTGCAAGACTTGGAAGAAATCGCTAACAGTTTTGAAGGGATTAAACAATCCTATGCTATTCAGGCTGGTCGTGAAATTCGGATTATCGTTCATCCTAACAAGGTCACTGATGATCAGATTACCATCTTGGCCCATGATGTTCGTGAGAAAATTGAGAATAACTTGGATTATCCAGGAAATATCAAGATCACTGTCATTCGTGAAACAAGAGCGACAGATATTGCTAAATAATGCAGAGGGAGCCCAGTCAGCTCCCTTTCTGTTTGAAAAAATACCCTGCTCATTTAAAATCAGTTGAAATTCCTAGGGATTTTTGTTACACTAGAATGAAAGATTTTAAAGGAGATATCATGAAAGAGCGAGGCTTACTCATTGTCTTTTCTGGCCCATCTGGTGTTGGAAAAGGAACAGTTCGAAAGGAAATTTTTGAAAGCTCTGATAATAAATTTGAATATTCTGTATCCATGACGACACGTCCACAGAGACCGGGAGAAGTTGATGGTGTTGACTATTTCTTCCGTAGTCGTGAGGAATTTGAAGATTTGATTCGCCAGGGTCAGATGTTGGAATATGCAGAGTACGTTGGAAATTACTATGGAACACCTCTGACCTATGTCAATGAAACTCTTGATAAGGGAATTGATGTCTTTTTAGAAATTGAAGTACAGGGTGCCCTCCAAGTGAAGAAAAAAGTTCCAGACGGTGTTTTCATTTTCTTGACGCCACCAGATTTGGAAGAACTACAAGATCGCTTGGTTGGTCGTGGGACAGACAGTGAGGAAGTCATTGCGCAACGTATCGAACGTGCCAAAGAAGAGATTGCCCTCATGCGCGAGTATGACTATGCGGTTGTCAATGATAAAGTTCCTTTGGCAGCTGAACGTGTCAAACGAATTATCGAAGCAGAGCATTTCCGTGTCGATCGCGTAATCGGTCGCTATGATGAAATGATTCGTGATGTGAACAAGTAATAGAACCTTAATAGAAAGTAGAGAATAGAACTATGATGTTGAAACCATCTATCGATACCTTGTTGGACAAGGTACCATCTAAGTATTCCTTGGTCATTCTTGAGGCAAAACGTGCCCATGAATTAGAAGCTGGCGCAAAGCCAACTCAAGAATTTACTTCAGTAAAATCAACCCTTCGTGCCTTGGAAGAAATTGAATCTGGCAATGTGGTTATCCACCCAGATCCAGAAGCAAAACGTGAGGCAGTTCGTCGCCGTGCGGAAGAAGCGAAACGTCTGGCAGAAGAAGAAGAGAAGAAAATCAAAGAACAAATCGCTAAAGAAAAAGAAGAAGGCGAAAAGATTTAATAAAAAACTCGGTTGGGATTGCCATCCGGGTTTCTTTTCACTTACGGAATGATGAAAGTTTTGACAGAAAGGAGGAAGGAAGTATGTTAGCACAGATTATTGTAGACGTCCCTTTGATGCAGACTGATCAAGCTTATTCTTATCGGATTCCTTCTGACTTAGAAGAGGGGCTTATGGTTGGTGTACGAGTCCATGTCCCCTTTGGCAAGGGCAATCGGCTGATTCAAGGGATTGTAGTTGACTTGATTGATGAAGATGACGAAAATAATTTACAAGACTTGAAAGAGCTTGCCGAGGTTTTGGACTATAGTCCTGTTCTCAATCAAGAGCAATTTTGGTTGGCGGACCAGATGAGGAAGTCGGTCTTCTCCTATAAAATTACCCTCTTAAAATCCATGTTGCCAAGTCTTCTCAATTCCACCTATGACAAATTACTCAGACCGGGGAATGGCTTGGAAATGGCAGAGCAGGTCAGTCTGTTCGGTGATAAGGACCAGATTCGTTTTTCTGACTTAGACATGAAAGAGCAAGGGAAAATTATGCGTCTGGCCCAGTCTGGAAAAATCTTGGTAGACTATGTGGCCAAGGATAAAAAGCAAATCAAGACAGAAAAATGGTACCGAGTTTGTCTAGATAAATTGCAAGATGCAGACATCAGCAATCGGGCTAAAAAACGGCAGCAATTAAGAGAATTTCTGCTAGAACACTCGGAAGACCAGCTCCTTTCAAATCTAAAAGCAGACTATTCAGCTGATACGCTCCGCTATTTCCAAGAAAACGGCTATATAGAAGTCAGGGAGGAGGAAGTGTCGCGGACTCAGGGTGTTTTTGATAAGGTAGAAAAAACGCAGGCCTTGGATTTGAATCCAGAGCAGGCGATTGCGGTTCGGGAGATTGTGGCCTCTATCGGTCAGGAAAGTCAGACATTTCTACTGCAAGGAGTGACAGGTTCTGGGAAGACGGAAGTCTATCTCCAGGTTATTGATAGGGTCTTGAAAATGGGGAAAACGGCCATCATGCTGGTGCCTGAAATTTCCTTGACCCCTCAGATGACCAATCGTTTTATTTCTCGTTTTGGTCAGCAGGTTGCCATTCTCCATTCTGGATTGTCTGACGGAGAGAAGTACGATGAGTGGCGGAAGATTGAGGCGGGAAATGCCCAGGTGGTTGTCGGGGCCCGTTCGGCCATTTTTGCCCCTTTGACAAACTTGGGTGTTATCATCATTGATGAGGAGCATGAGGCGACCTACAAGCAGGACAGCAATCCACGCTATCATGCGCGTGATGTGGCCAAGTTGCGGGCAGACTATAATCGAGCGACCCTGGTCTTGGGGTCTGCTACGCCGAGTCTTGAAACACGGGCTCGGGCTAGTCGAGGAGTCTATGGAAGACTGACTCTTAACCAGAGGGCCAATCCCTTGGCTCGTATTCCAGAAGTGGAAGTTGTGGATTTCCGTGATTATATCGGTCAGCAGGAGGCTAGTAATTTTACCCCTGTTTTGATTGAGAAGATTAGAGAAAAATTGGCTCGTAAGGAACAGGTCGTTCTTATGTTGAATAGGCGTGGTTATTCTTCTTTTGTCATGTGTCGTGATTGCGGTAGCGTTGACCAGTGTCCTAACTGTGATATTTCCCTAACGCTTCACATGGACACAAAAACGATGAATTGCCATTATTGTGGTTTTCAAAAGGGGATTCCTCAGACCTGTCCAAACTGTCAAAGTCGTTCTATTCGTTATTATGGGACGGGTACGCAAAAGGCCTACGATGAATTGCAGGAGCTCTTGCCAGAAGCTCGAATTTTGCGTATGGATGTGGATACTACCAAGAAAAAAGGTGCTCATGAGGACTTGCTCGAACGGTTTGGTCGAGGCGAAGCGGATATTCTTCTAGGAACTCAGATGATTGCCAAAGGCTTGGATTTTCCAAATGTGACCCTAGTTGGCGTGCTCAATGCGGATACGGCTCTGAATTTGCCTGATTTTCGGTCTTCTGAGCGAACCTTCCAGTTGCTAACTCAGGTAGCTGGTCGGGCTGGTCGAGCTGATAAGGAAGGGGAGGTCCTGATTCAGACCTACAACCCCAATCACTATGCCATTGCTTTTGCCAAAGAGCAGGACTATGAAGGTTTCTATCGTTATGAGATGGGCATTCGGAAAAATCTTGGCTATCCACCTTACTATTTTACAGTTGGTCTAACCTTTTCGCACAAGTCAGAAGAATTTGTCGTGAAAAAAGCCTATGAAACTGTAGCCTTTCTTCGTCAACACTTAACGGAGGCTATCCAAATTTTGGGACCGACGCCCAAGCCTATTGCCAGAACCCATAATCTCTACCACTACCAGATCATCTTGAAATACCGGCATGAGGACCGTTTGGAAGAGGTATTGAATCAGATTTTGGATTGGACACAGGAGAGAGAAAATCAAGATTTGCGTTTGATTATTGACAACGAACCGCAGAATATGATGTGAGGTCACTATTGACCTTGCATTTTTTGTTTTAAAAACCTTTAATTAAGGAAAAAATAAGCAAAAATGGTATAATTAAGGGATAATAGAATAAGTACGAACGATGTAATGTAAAGGAGATGAGAAAGCAAAGATGACAAAGTTGATTTTTATGGGAACACCAGCATTTTCAGCGACAGTCTTAAAAGGGCTTTTGGCGGATGACCAGTATGAGATTCTCGCTGTTGTTACCCAGCCTGACCGAGCTGTTGGACGAAAAAAAGTCATCCAAATGACACCTGTGAAAGAAGTAGCCTTGGAATACAATTTACCAGTCTATCAACCAGAGAAGCTATCTGGAAGTCAAGAAATGGATGAGCTGATGAATTTAGGAGCAGATGGGATTGTGACGGCAGCTTTTGGGCAATTCCTACCAACCAAATTATTGAACTCAGTTGACTTTGCAGTCAATGTTCATGCTTCTCTTCTTCCTAAATACCGTGGCGGTGCCCCTATCCATTACGCTTTGATTAACGGTGATGAACGTGCCGGCGTAACCATCATGGAAATGGTCAAGGAAATGGATGCTGGTGACATGATTTCCAGCGATAGCCTTGCTATTGAAGAAACGGATAATGTTGGTACCTTGTTTGAAAAGTTGGCTGTTGTTGGACGGGATTTGCTATTGCAAACCTTGCCAGCCTACATTGCTGGTGACTTGAAACCAGTCGCTCAAGATCCAGAACAAGTAACTTTCTCACCAAATATTCAGCCAGAAGAAGAAGTACTGGATTGGAACAAGTCAGCTCGTCAACTATTTAATCACATTCGCGGTATGTACCCGTGGCCCGTTGCCCACACCTATTGGCAAGGGGAACGTTTTAAAATTCAAGAAGCTGTCGAAGTAGAAGGTTCAGGTCCAGTCGGTCAAGTGCTTGTTCGAAGCAAGAAAGAATTGGTCGTTGCGACAGGTCAGGGAGCCCTTTCTCTGAAAACTGTCCAGCCAGCTGGTAAGCCAAAAATGACCATTGCAGACTTTTTAAATGGTGCAGGTCGAGATATTGCAGTAGGAGATCAATTTGGTGATCAATAAACATGAAACAGCAAGAAGTCTAGCCTTATCTGTATTGGAACAAGTCTTTGATCAAGGTGCTTACTCGAACATCGCTCTCAATAAGGCCCTAGAATCTTCTCGTTTATCAGCACAGGACAAGGGCTTGGCGACCGAGTTGGTTTATGGGACGGTTTCTCGTAAAATTACCCTAGAGTGGTATTTGGCACATTTTATCGAAGATAGAGAAAAGTTGGACACTTGGGTCTACTATCTCCTCATGTTGAGCCTCTACCAGTTGGTATATTTGGACAAATTGCCTACCCACGCAGTTGTCAATGAGGCAGTTAATATTGCCAAGCGAAAGCCTGGAACTGACAAATTTGTTAATGCCATTTTGCGAAAAATCAGTCAATCGACTTTGCCAAATCCAGCGGACATCAAACGAAAAAATAAACGTCTATCCGTTCAGTATTCTGTACCAGTTTGGCTGGTCCAAACCCTGATTGCAGAATATGGCGATGAACGTGCAGAGAAGATTTTCCAAAGTTTACATGATCGGAATAAGGCCAGCGTACGCGTGACAGATGGTCAACAAGTGGAGCGATTGGCAGAGGAGCTAGGCGCTCAACACTCGCAGTTATCACCAGTTGGGTTGGTCAAATCCCACGGACACTTTGCGGGGACAGATTATTTCAAGGAAGGACTCATCACCATTCAAGATGAAACCAGTCAATTGGTAGCTCCGACTTTGGATATTCAAGGAGATGAAATCATCTTGGATGCCTGTGCAGCTCCGGGTGGAAAAACCTGTCATATGGCAAGCTATCTTACGGATGGAAAAGTTTATGCGTTGGATTTATATGATCATAAACTAAACCTGATTGAAGAAAACGCACGTCGTTTAGGCCTAGAAGATAAGATTGAGACCAAAGGTCTGGACGCCAGTCGTGTTCATGAGGAATTTGGTCCAGATACCTTTGATAAAATCCTAGTGGATGCCCCATGTTCAGGTATTGGACTCATCCGCCGGAAGCCAGATATTCGTTATAACAAGGCATCGATGGACTTTGATTCTCTAAAGACTATCCAGTTGCAGATACTGGACAGTGTTTGCCAAAGCTTGAAAATTGGTGGTATAATAACCTATAGCACATGTACGATTATTGCTAAGGAAAACCAAGAGGTTATTCAAGAATTTCTGCAAAACCATCCCAATTTTGAACAGGTCATGCTGGACCATCCCAAAACAGATATTATGGTGGATGGTTGTCTCTTGATAACCCCAGAACAATACCAAACAGATGGATTTTTCATCGGTCAACTTAGACGAAAATCCTAGAATAAGAGGAGGAAGTTGCTTAGCAACGATAAAAATTATGGAAATTGCATTACTTACTGATGTAGGACAGAAACGTTCGAACAACCAAGACTATATCAATCGCTACAAAAACCGCGCAGGGATTGATTTGGTCGTGTTAGCTGATGGAATGGGTGGTCACCGTGCCGGCCATATTGCTAGTGAAATGGCAGCAACAGATTTGGGAGCTGCTTGGGTTGATACTCAATTAGTGACCTTAAATGATGTCCGTGAATGGATGGTTGCAATCATTGATGCTGAAAACCAAAAGATTCATGAACTTGGACAGACAGAAGAATACAAGGGGATGGGAACAACTCTTGAAGCAGTTGTTGTCATCGACAACCAAATGATCTATGCCCATGTTGGAGATTCACGAGTTGGATTGATTAGAGATGGCGAATACACACGTCTAACCAACGACCATTCGCTGGTAGGTGCCCTTGTTCGAGCTGGTCAGCTCACAGAAGAAGAAGCACAGCGTCATCCTCAAAAAAATATTGTAACGCAGTCCATTGGACAAGCCGAACCAATTGAACCAGACATTGCTTTGAAAACTCTTGAGGTTGGAGATTATGTCCTTATTAACAGCGATGGCTTAACCAATATGGTACCAACCGAGGACATTCGTGATATTGTATTGAGTGATGTTTCAATTGAAAGCAAGGTAGAAACACTTGTACGTTTTGCCAATAATGCAGGCGGTCTAGATAATATTACAGTAGGTTTGCTTCACATTACGGAGGAGGCTAGGTAATGATTCAAATCGGTAAGATCTTTGCCGGTCGGTATCGAATCGTTCGGCAAATTGGTCGAGGCGGTATGGCAGATGTTTACCTAGCAAGAGATTTGATTTTAGATGGAGAAGAGGTTGCTGTTAAAGTTCTTCGGACCAACTATCAGACAGATCAAATTGCTATCCAGCGTTTTCAACGTGAAGCGCGTGCCATGGCAGAACTTGACCATCCCAATATCGTTCGTATTTCGGACATCGGTGAAGAAGATGGTCAACAGTATCTGGCTATGGAATATGTCAATGGCCTCGATTTAAAACGTTATATAAAAGAAAATGCACCACTCTCCAACGATGTTGCGGTGCGAATTATGGGACAGATTCTCCTTGCTATGCGAATGGCGCACACGAGAGGAATTGTCCATCGAGATTTGAAACCTCAGAACGTCCTTTTGACTTCCAATGGAGTCGCTAAAGTAACAGACTTTGGTATTGCAGTCGCTTTTGCTGAAACGAGTTTGACACAAACCAACTCCATGTTGGGTTCTGTTCACTATCTTTCACCTGAGCAGGCGCGTGGTTCGAAGGCGACCATTCAAAGTGACATTTATGCGATGGGGATCATCCTTTTTGAAATGTTGACGGGTCGCATTCCCTATGATGGAGACAGTGCTGTGACGATCGCTCTTCAGCATTTCCAAAAACCTCTCCCATCTGTTAGAGAAGAGAATGCCAACGTACCTCAGGCCTTAGAAAATGTTGTACTAAAAGCAACGGCTAAAAAATTAAACGAGCGCTATAAGTCGGTTGCAGAAATGTATGCAGATTTAGCTTCGGCTCTATCCATGGATCGTCGGAATGAACCCAGGGTTGAACTAGAAGGGAACAAGGTTGATACAAAAACCTTGCCAAAACTCTCCCAGGCCAATGTTGAAACGAAAGTACCGCATACAAATAGTTCTGCCCAAGTTTCTGCGACGGATAAAGGGCCTGGTAAGAAAGAAGTGGCGAAGTCGGGAAATAAGCCTGTTTCAAAACCAAGGCCAGGTATGCGTACACGCTACAAAGTCTTGATAGGGGCTATTTTGTTAACAGTCATAGCGGCTGGAATCGTGTTTTTCAACACTCCACGAACAGTTACAGTCCCTGATGTGTCTGGTCAAACCGTTGAAAAAGCTACAGAAATGATTGAAGTGGCAGGATTGGAAGTTGGAAACATCACAGAAGAAGCGACAGCGACTGTAGATGAAGGCTTGGTAATACGGACCTCTCCGGCTGCAAAGACGACCAGACGTCAAGGAAGTAAGATTGATATTGTAGTAGCAACGGCTGCGATGGTATCTATTCCAGATGTGACAGATAAGGATTCTGATACTGCACGGCAGGAATTGGAGGCTCTTGGTTTCCAAGTGACAATAAAAGAAGAATATAGCGAAAAAGTTGCCCAAGGACTTGTCATCAAAACAGATCCAGGAGCAAATAGTTCTGCTGAGAAGGGGGCAAAAATTACCCTTTATGTTTCCAAAGGAGTAGCGCCACAAGTTGTGCCAAACGTTGTTGGAAAAACTCAGGAGAATGCTACTCAAATTCTTCAGACAGCAGGCTTCAGTATTGGAACTATTACTCAGGAATATAGCTCATCTGTTACTGCGGGTCAGGTTATCAGTACAGATCCCGTTGCCAATACAGAGTTAACAAAAGGTTCTATCATCAATCTAGTTGTTTCAAAAGGAAAAGAATTGATTATGCCTGATTTAACATCTGGCAATTACACCTATTCACAGGCACGTAGTCAATTACAAGCGCTAGGCGTCAATGTGGAAAGCATTGAAAAACAAGAAGATAGAAGCTATTACTCAACGACAAGTGACATCGTCATTGGACAATATCCTGCTGCTGGAGCAACAATTGATGGAACAGTTACCTTGTATGTCTCCGTTGCATCGACCGGCACTAGTAGTGATTCCTCAACAGGAAGTTCCACCAGCACAAGTACTTCAACAGATAGCGGACGATAAAGATGAATAAGGTTGGGCAGATGCCGAACCTTTTTCTCTTGATTAGAGAGCGTAGCTTGTGAGCGATCCCTTATGCCAAAATTGTTTCCTTCTGTCCATCAAGAGTGATGGCCTAGGAGTGATTTGCATAGTTTATAGTCATGTTTAGTTTATTTTGCTTGCTTCGTTAATTTACTTTGCCGTACCCAAGTATAGCCTGCATCTCGTTGCTTTGAACTAATATTTCCTACTTTGGATGGAGTTCTTTTACTTATTTTTTGTTACAATAGTATAGAAAGGATGGAGAAGATGCGGAAAGTTCAATTTTTTCTACTAATAGAAAGTATGATTTTTACGATGGCAGCCTTTGATGTGGTAGCCAATGAGGCCAGTCGGACCCTGCTACTTTTCTCTGCCTTATTACTCATCATTTGGTACTTCCTAGGAAGAAAAGTCAACAGTGTTTTACTGGTCAGCTCCTTATCTCTATTATTTTTGGTCTTTGTTTTAAATCCCTTCTTCATTATTGGGATTATGCTACTAGTCGTGTACATGCTGATTAATTTCTTTTCACGTTATGAAAAGAGAAACCAATATACCCACATTGTTTTTAGTGACTATTCTCTACAGGTTCAAAAAGAGAAAAATAGATGGTTTGGCAACCACGACCACTCTCAAGATAGGTTTGGTTTTGAAGATATTAACATTGTACGCTTGTTTGGCAATGATGTAGTTGATTTGGATAAGACTGTATTAGTTGGTAGAGATAATATTGTTGTAATTCGTAAAACGTTTGGACAGACAAAAATTATTGTTCCAATTGATGTTGAGGTAGCACTTTCAGCAACTAGTATCTATGGACGAGTAAGTTTCTTGGGTGAATCATACTGGGATTTGCGGAATGAAAGTATAGCGGTCAATAGTCCCGATTATCAAGAATCACACAAACGTGTAAAAGTCGTTACCAATAATATACTGGGAGATGTGGAGGTGGTTCGCGTATGAGAAAACGTACCTACCTACTCCTCGCCTGGTTTGCCTGTCTTATTGTTTTTGTGGTGATTGCTTCCACCCTCCCACTTTTAAATTATTCATTGCTAGATGTTACGCTCTGGATTTCAACGGAGCAGCTCGTGTTTACTCTCATTCTACTAGTTATTGTTTTGACCCTTTTTCTAGCTGTAATGGTACAAACTGTCAGTCTAGCCTCCACTCAGGTTATGCGGACGAAGTTACAAGCTATCTTGAAGAATAAAAGTATTCGAACAGATACCGAAAGTGATCAACTCTTGCTCCAGTTGTCGGATAAGGTCAGAAACCTCACACGTCAGGTGCAGCTGGTTGACAATCAAGATTTAGTCAAGAAAGAAGAGATTGTTGAGGGAGAACGGAAACGGATTGCCAGGGATTTGCATGATACGGTTAGTCAAGAGTTATTTGCAACGAGCATGATTTTGTCAGGATTATCGTCCAATCTATCCACTCTTCCGCAGGAAACCTTGCAGGAACAGCTGATGCTCGTGAAAGACATGATTGAGTCTGCCCAAAGAGACCTACGCATCCTATTATTACATCTACGCCCAAGTGAACTCGAAAGTAAAACCTTGGTTGAAGGATTTGAGCTGATTTTGCGTGAAGTTAGTGACAAAAGTAATATTATCGTTCATTTCCAACATGAAGTAGAGGAGCTACCGAAACTAATTGAAGAACATCTCTTCCGCATTGCGCAAGAAATTATCAGTAATACCTTGCGACATGCCAAGGCCAAGCATTTGGATGTTTACCTCTTGCAGAAGGAAACAGAACTTCAGTTGAAAATGGCAGACGATGGTATCGGCTTCCAACAAGGTGCAGATGATGAATTAAGTTACGGTCTTCAAAACATACGTGAGCGGGTTGAAGACATGGCTGGAACGATAAAAATTCGCACAGCTCCAAATAAGGGAGTGGCGATTGATATTCGTATCCCACTATTGAAAGGAAAAGAAGATGAATACGATTCGAGTGATGTTGGTTGACGACCATGAGATGGTTCGTCTAGGATTGAAAAGTTACTTAAATTTACAGCCAGATGTTGAAGTAGTTGCAGAAGCTAGTGATGGCGAGGAAGGTTTGGCTAAAGCATTAGAGGTTAAACCCGATGTTGTAGTGATGGACTTGGTTATGCCCAAGATGACTGGCGTAGAAGCAACCCTGGCCTTGCTGAAGGAATGGCCGCAAGCGCAGATTGTCATCCTGACCTCCTATCTAGATAATGAAAAAATCTATCCTGTGCTGGAAGCAGGAGCTCGTGGCTATATGTTAAAAACGTCAAGTGCTGACGAAATCTTAGCCGCCATCCGCAAGGTAGCTCTTGGAGAATATGCTATTGAGACAGAAGTAGAGAAAAAAGTAGAGCACCATAAACGCCACCCAGATTTACATGATGACTTGACAGTTCGTGAACGCGAAATCTTGACGCTGTTAGCCAAGGGATATGATAATCAACGAATTGCAGATGAGTCCTTCATTTCCCTAAAAACTGTTAAGACCCATGTTTCCAATATCTTATCCAAACTAGCTGTTAGCGATCGTACTCAAGCAGTTGTTTATGCTTTCCAGCATGGTTTGGTGGCGCAAGAGGACCAATAGTGGTATAATGAAAATTAGTTAATTTTCAACCAAAGGATAGTGGAATTATATGGATGCAAAACTCAGATATAAGGCAAAAAAAATAAAAATAGTCTTTTTTGACATTGACGACACGCTACGTGTAAAGAATACAGGCTACATTCCTGAATCAATTCAGCAGGTTTTCAAATCACTGAAAGAAAAGGGAATTTTGACAGGAATTGCGTCAGGACGAACTCCTTATGGTTTGGTGCCAGAAATCAAAGCCTTAAAGCCAGACTTTTTCGCTATGATTAACGGCTCCTACGTAGAAGATGCCAAAGGTCAGGTAGTGTACCATCAGCCGATGCCCCAAAATTTAGTAGAATCTGTATTAAATTGGGCTAAAGAAATTGGAATCGAATATGGTATGCTTGGTAGTCAAAAAGGGACACTTTCTGCACGAACTGACCGCATTAGTCAAGTAATTGACTTGATTTATGAAGGTTTGGAAACAAACCCAACTTTTTATAAAGAAAATGACATCTACCAATTGCTAACTTTCGAGAAAGATGGTCACGAAGTAGAACTTCCAGAAGAGTTGCAAGCGGAATTGCGTAGTGTTCGTTGGGATGCTATTTCATCGGACATTGTGCTAAAAGGCTCTTCCAAAGCAACTGGTGTTGCTAAGGTTGTTGAAAAACTAGGCCTGAAACCTGAAAATGTCCTAGTGTTCGGAGATGGACTCAACGATATTGAGTTATTCGATTATGCAGGAATTAGTATCGCTATGGGGCATTCGCATCCAGAACTGCAAAAGCATGCAGATTATATCACAAAAAAAGTAGAAGAAGATGGCATTTTTGATGCCTTGGAGAAATTAGGTATGGTAGAAAAAGAAAAATATTTCCCGCAATTAGATTTGGAAAATGTTACAGGACCAGTTGCGCATATCAAGACTAACCATGGTAAGTTAACAGTAAAACTCTTCCCTGAAATTGCACCCAAAACTGTAGCAAATTTCGTAGCTCTTTCTAAAGATGGCTATTATGACGGAATTATCTTCCATCGTATTATCAAAGACTTTATGATTCAAGGTGGCGATCCAACCGGAACAGGTATGGGTGGTGAATCTATTTATGGTACTGCGTTTGAAGATGAATTTTCAATGGAAGCTTTTAATCTCAGAGGAGCCTTGTCAATGGCCAATGCAGGACCAAATACAAATGGAAGCCAATTCTTTATCGTTCAAAACCAAAACTTCCCATACAATGCGAAAGAATTAGAACGAGGCGGTTGGCCTAAAGAAGTTGCAGAAGCCTATGTCAAAAATGGCGGGACACCACATCTAGATCAACGCCACACAGTGTTTGGTCATCTAGTTGATGAAGACTCCTTCGTCGTCTTGGATGCTATCGCAGCGGTTGCAACAGATTCAGCAGATCGTCCACATGAAGATGTTGTAATTGAGACCATCGAAATAGAGGATTAAGATGAAAATCGGAGATAAACTCAAGGGGACGGTAACGGGCATTCAGCCGTATGGAGCCTTTGTACAATTAGAGAATGGGACGACGGGCCTAATCCATATCTCGGAAATCAAAACAGGTTTTGTTGATAATATTTATGATCATTTAAAATTGGGGCAAGAGGTTTTGGTACAGGTAGTCGACTTTGATGAATATACTGAAAAGGCTAGTTTATCAATCCGGACCTTAGAAGAAGAACAACAAAAAATTCCGCGTCATCATCGTTTTACAAATGAACGGAATAAAATTGGTTTTTCCCCTTTAGCAAAACAACTTCCGAAATGGATTGAGGAAGCTAAAGGCTATCTCAAAGAACACAAAGAAAAGAAGGTATAGGATGCATTCCTAACCTTCTTTCTTTTTTAATCATTGAACTCGTAAAGAGCTGTTGACAAGTAACGCTCACCATTATCAGGCAAGATTGCCAACACTTTTTTTCCAGTTCCCAACTCCTTAGCGACTTCGATAGCAGCGTGAATTGCTGCACCTGAAGAAATACCAACTAAGAATCCTTCTTTTCCACCGATAGCACGACCTGTAGCTAAGGCATCATCGGATTTGACACGAATAATGCCATCATAGGCGCTAGTGTCCAAAGTATCTGGAATAAAACCTGCCGAAATACCTTGGATCTTGTGCGGACCAGGTGCTTCACCAGATAAGACAGCTGATTCATCAGCTTCGACAGCATAGATAGCAATATCTGGATTTGCTGTCTTCAAAATATGCGAAACACCTGAAACGGTACCACCAGTACCAACGCCAGATACAAAGGCATCTAAACCGGTTGTGCCAAAGTCTTCCAAAATTTCCTGTCCTGTTGTATCTTCGTGAACTTTTGGATTGGATGGATTAGCAAACTGGAAAGGAACCCAGCCATTTTTTTCTTCAGCAATCTCTTTTGCTTTGGCGATAGCCCCTTTCATCCCTTCGCTACCAGGAGTCAAGACAAGTTCAGCTCCATAAGCTTGGATAATCTTACGACGCTCAACACTCATGGTTTCAGGCATGACGATAATCACCTTATAACCTTTTGCTGCTCCAACCCAAGCAAGACCGATACCAGTGTTACCACTTGTTGGCTCAACAATAGTATCTCCAGGTTTGATTGTACCAGCTTTTTCAGCATCTTCAATCATAGCCAAGGCGATACGGTCTTTTACAGAAGATCCTGGGTTAAAGGCCTCTAATTTCACATAGACCTCCGCTGCCCCCTCTGGAACGATATTATTGAGTTTAATAACAGGTGTTTTTCCAACTAATTGAGTAATGTTTTGATAAATAGCCATAAGGCACCTCCAAATTATGTTACCACTAGTATATAGTAGAGAAGCTAAAAAGTATAATATAAAAAAACTATCTCGCCGATAGCTTTTTTTAATAGACAGGTACCTCAACGATACGAGAGTTAGCTTTTTCCGCGGATACCTTTCCGTGGTAAAAGTCAGTGAGACTTGCTAAGGTTTGTTCAAGGAATTCTTTATCTACAAAAATCATGGTTGAAACTTCAGTAGTAAACTGGGTATCAAATTCTTCCAGACCTCGCTCCGCTCGCCAATTGGCAAACTCTTGGTATTGGGCATAGGACATGCTAATGGAAATCCCTTCCTGCTCCTTGACTTCCACAACCCCGATTTCCTTGACTGCATTAGCCACGGCTCCAGCGTAAGCACGAATAAGTCCGCCTGCCCCGAGTTTGATACCTCCAAAATAGCGGGTAACCACCGTTGCGACATTGGTCAGTTTGTGATTTTCTAAAACCGTCAGCATTGGCACACCAGCAGTACCAGACGGCTCCCCATCATCTGAGGAACGCTTGATTTCCATATTTTCTCCAAGGACAAAAGCAGAGCAGTTATGAGTAGCCTTGTACTGTTCTTTCTTGATTTTGTTGATAAAGTCGCGAGCTTCCTCCTCGCTGGTCACTCGTTTCATAAAGCAGATAAATCGTGACTTTTTAATTTCTTCTTCAACAATACCATCTTCTCTAATTGTTTTAAATTCTTTCATAACCAAATTGTACTAATTTTTTTAAAAACTGACAAGAAATTCCGAATAAATAAGTGATGAAAGAATTAGAAAATTATTATGGAAGATTATTTACCAAATACCAATTGACAGCAAAAGAAAGAGAAAAAGCAGAAAAAGTGCCAAGTATTACAAAAAAGAATAACTGCTTTCGCTGTGGAACAACTTTTGAAGAAGAAAACAAATTGCCAAACGATGCTTATTACTGTCGAGCCTGCTTGCTTCTAGGCAGAGTACGGTCAGACGAAAAACTCTATCATTTTCCTCAGAAAGATTTTTCAATCACTAAGTGTTTAAAGTGGAAAGGTCAATTAACTGATTGGCAACAAAGAATTTCAGATGGACTAGTTGCAAACGTGGAAAATAATCGTGCGACATTGGTTCATGCAGTAACAGGAGCAGGTAAGACAGAAATGATCTACCACACCGTTGCCTCAGTGATTGATAAAGGCGGAGCGGTTTGCCTAGCCAGTCCTCGAATTGATGTTTGTATCGAACTCTATAAACGTCTGCAAAATGACTTTTCAGTTCCAATTAGTTTACTGCATGGAGAGTCTGAACCCTATTTCCGAACTCCATTAGTTGTAGCAACCACACATCAGTTATTAAAATTTTATCAGGCCTTTGATTTGGTTTTGATTGATGAAGTAGACGCCTTTCCCTATGCAGATAATCCCATGCTCTATCGAGCAGCAGATAATGCGGTCAAGGAAGACGGAGTTCAAGTTTTTCTGACGGCGACTTCAACAGATGAATTGGATAAAAAAGTCAGAATGGGTAAATTAAGCCGTCTTAGTTTGCCAAGGCGCTTTCATGGCAACCCACTTGTTGTCCCGCAAAAAGTCTGGTTTAGTAAATTCGATGATACCCTAAAGAAAAATAGACTAGTTCCAAAGTTGAAAAAAGCGATTGAAGAACAGAGAAAGTCGGGCTTTCCCTTACTCATTTTTGTCCCAGAAATCTCCAAAGGTCAAGAATTTACCAAGATAATGAAAAAAACATTCCCAGAAGAAACAATTGGCTTTGTATCCAGTCAAACAGAAAATCGCCTTGAAATAGTTGAAGGGTTTCGCAAGAGAGAAATCACAGTCTTAATCTCGACTACTATTCTTGAACGTGGGGTGACCTTCCCATGTGTAGACGTCTTTGTTGTTCAAGCCAATCATTACCTCTACACAGCGTCAAGTCTTGTTCAGATTGCAGGCCGGGTCGGCAGGAGTATGGAACGTCCGACTGGTTTACTCCAGTTTTATCATGAGGGAAGTACAGGAGCCATTGAAAAGGCAATCGCTGAAATTAAACAGATGAACAAGGAGGCTGGTTATGTCTAATTGTCTATTGTGCGGTCAAGCTATGAAAAATAAAACAAGATTTTCAGATCTCATCTTCTTTAGTAAAGAAAAATCGGGCACTTGTGAAGAATGTTTTTCGACTTTTGAGGAAATAGCAGAGCAACACTGTCCACATTGTTATAAAAATGGAGAATCGGAAAGTTGCAAGGATTGTCAGTACTGGCAGAATCAAGGGAAACCAGTTGTCCACACAGCTTTGTACCGATATAATCAAGCGATGGCACATTATTTTAGTCGCTACAAATTTCAAGGAGACTATGTTTTAAGAAATATTTTTGCTAAAAAGCTTAGAATAGCGTTAAGCCAATTTCCTGACTACACAATTGTTCCCATACCAATTAGTCAAAAACGACTATCAGAACGCGGTTTTAATCAAGTGGAAGGACTTTTGAGTGCTACAAATATTCCCTATCAGTCCCTTCTTGGAAAGTATGAAAGCCAAAAACAATCATCTAAAAATCGTGCAGAGAGACTAGAAGCAAAACAGATGTTCTATCTATTAGATGAAAAAGAAGTGCCAGAAAAAATATTATTATTCGACGATATATATACAACAGGAGCCACAATCCAACTTGCTGTAGAACTTTTCATGAAAATTGGTAGGAAAGAAATCAAAACATTTTCACTAACACGATGAGAAAACGGTTGCATTTATTTAATAATGTGATATAATAATAGTGAAGAAAGGCGAAAGCCAAGAAAGAGGTACTAAATATGATTAAATTCAGTATTCGTGGAGAAAACCTTGAAGTTACAGATGCACTTCGCACCTATGTAGAAGAGAAAGTAGCTAAGATTGAGAAATATTTCAATGAAGAACAAGAGTTGAATGCTAAAGTAAATCTAAAAGTTTACCGTGACAAGCGTGCAAAAGTAGAAGTGACAATTCCAGTTGGAGCAGTTACACTTCGCGCAGAAGATATTTCACAAGAAATGTATGGCTCTATCGATCTTGTAGTAGATAAGATTGAACGCCAAATTCGTCGTAACAAAACCAAGATTGAACGAAAACATCGTCAAAAAGTGGCAACTGGTCAAGTCTTTACAGATGAACTTGTTGAGCAAACAGGCGAGGAAGTAAAAGTGGTTCGTACTAAGCAAGTAGACTTGAAACCAATGGATATGGAAGAAGCAGTCCTCCAATTGGAGTTGCTTGGACATGATTTCTTTATCTATACAGATGCTAATGACGGTACAACAAATGTATTGTATAGACGTGAAGATGGAGATTTGGGTCTTCTAGAGGTACGTCAATAAGGATAATAAAACAGTTGCAGTTTTTGCAGCTGTTTTATTATTTTCAAAAACCCGGTTGACAAAGTATATAAGTCGTGATAGAATAAATGAGTTGTCTCTTGAGGGGCTAGTTAATAGAGGAACGAAAAAAAAGTTTCGAAAAAGTGTTGACAAGACCATCAGAAGATGATAGAATGATTGAGTTGTCTCTTGAGGAACTGGTTAACAGAGGGACGAAAAAAAGTTTCAAAAAAGTGTTGACAAAGTTCACAAGAAATGATAAACTAAGATAGTTGTCGCGAGAGCGATGAACAAGACCTTTGAAAATTAAAGAAGACGAACCAAACGTGCAGGGTGATTTATCTAAGGATAAATCGTCAATGACAAAACAAAACAAAACAATAAAACGGAAAGCTAGCAATAGCTTGAGTTTGAATCAAAACTTTTAATGAGAGTTTGATCCTGGCTCAGGACGAACGCTGGCGGCGTGCCTAATACATGCAAGTAGAACGCTGAAGTCTGGTGCTTGCACTAGACGGATGAGTTGCGAACGGGTGAGTAACGCGTAGGTAACCTGCCTCATAGCGGGGGATAACTATTGGAAACGATAGCTAATACCGCATAACAGTATTTACCGCATGGTAGATGTTTGAAAGGAGCAATTGCTTCACTATGAGATGGACCTGCGTTGTATTAGCTAGTTGGTGAGGTAACGGCTCACCAAGGCATCGATACATAGCCGACCTGAGAGGGTGATCGGCCACACTGGGACTGAGACACGGCCCAGACTCCTACGGGAGGCAGCAGTAGGGAATCTTCGGCAATGGGGGCAACCCTGACCGAGCAACGCCGCGTGAGTGAAGAAGGTTTTCGGATCGTAAAGCTCTGTTGTAAGAGAAGAACTGTGAGAAGAGTGGAAAGTTTCTCATTTGACGGTATCTTACCAGAAAGGGACGGCTAACTACGTGCCAGCAGCCGCGGTAATACGTAGGTCCCGAGCGTTGTCCGGATTTATTGGGCGTAAAGCGAGCGCAGGCGGTTTGATAAGTCTGAAGTAAAAGGCTGTGGCTTAACCATAGTACGCTTTGGAAACTGTCAAACTTGAGTGCAGAAGGGGAGAGTGGAATTCCATGTGTAGCGGTGAAATGCGTAGATATATGGAGGAACACCGGTGGCGAAAGCGGCTCTCTGGTCTGTAACTGACGCTGAGGCTCGAAAGCGTGGGGAGCGAACAGGATTAGATACCCTGGTAGTCCACGCCGTAAACGATGAGTGCTAGGTGTTGGGTCCTTTCCGGGACTCAGTGCCGCAGCTAACGCATTAAGCACTCCGCCTGGGGAGTACGACCGCAAGGTTGAAACTCAAAGGAATTGACGGGGGCCCGCACAAGCGGTGGAGCATGTGGTTTAATTCGAAGCAACGCGAAGAACCTTACCAGGTCTTGACATCCCGATGACCGCCCTAGAGATAGGGTTTCTCTTCGGAGCATCGGTGACAGGTGGTGCATGGTTGTCGTCAGCTCGTGTCGTGAGATGTTGGGTTAAGTCCCGCAACGAGCGCAACCCCTATTGTTAGTTGCCATCATTCAGTTGGGCACTCTAGCGAGACTGCCGGTAATAAACCGGAGGAAGGTGGGGATGACGTCAAATCATCATGCCCCTTATGACCTGGGCTACACACGTGCTACAATGGCTGGTACAACGAGTCGCAAGTCGGTGACGGCAAGCTAATCTCTTAAAGCCAGTCTCAGTTCGGATTGTAGGCTGCAACTCGCCTACATGAAGTCGGAATCGCTAGTAATCGCGGATCAGCACGCCGCGGTGAATACGTTCCCGGGCCTTGTACACACCGCCCGTCACACCACGAGAGTTTGTAACACCCGAAGTCGGTGAGGTAACCTTTTAGGAGCCAGCCGCCTAAGGTGGGATAGATGATTGGGGTGAAGTCGTAACAAGGTAGCCGTATCGGAAGGTGCGGCTGGATCACCTCCTTTCTAAGGAAATGGAAACCTGTACGTCAGTCTTCTTTAATTTTGAGAGGTCTTGTGGGGCCTTAGCTCAGCTAAGCGAAACCTTTAGGTTGAAGCTTTGTCGAAACTAGCGGAGCTAGTGCACGACAGGGGCCAGCGTCTCAAAAATGATATTATATCGAAACAATTAAATACGTTAACAGGTACATAAAAATGTACGGGGCCTTAGCTCAGCTGGGAGAGCGCCTGCTTTGCACGCAGGAGGTCAGCGGTTCGATCCCGCTAGGCTCCATAGGGTAAGGAGATGAGTTTTCCTATCCTAAAACCAAAAGATATTGTTCAAGTAATTGAACACGACCTCATTTTCTAGGAAAATAGATAAACTTCCTAGTGTCTGACGACACTACATCAGTTTCCTAATTTTCTACAAAAATGCCCGACAAGTCGGGACGGTCTTAGTATCTTATATTTGTCCATTGAAAATTGAATATCTATCAAACATTCCTGATGTATCTGAAAGGATACATTAAGAAATAGTAACAAGAAAATAAACCGAAAACGCTGTGAATATTTAATGAGTTTTCTAATTTTTGAAAAAATTAGGTTAATAAGGTTAAGTTAATAAGGGCGCACGGTGGATGCCTTGGCACTAGAAGCCGATGAAGGACGTGACTAACGACGAAATGCCTTGGGGAGCTGTAAGTAAGCAATGATCCAGGGATGTCCGAATGGGGGAACCCGGCAGGTAATGCCTGTCACTCACTACTGTTAAGGTAGTGAAGAGGAAGACGCAGTGAACTGAAACATCTAAGTAGCTGCAGGAAGAGAAAGCAAAAGCGATTGCCTTAGTAGCGGCGAGCGAAACGGCAGGAGGGCAAACCGAGGAGTTTACTCCTCGGGGTTGTAGGACTGCAATGTGGACTTAAAGAGTATAGAAGAACTACCTGGGAAGGTAGGCCAAAGAGAGTAATAGCCTCGTATTTGAAATATTCTTTATACCTAGCAGTATCCTGAGTACGGCGAGACACGCGAAATCTCGTCGGAATCCGGGAGGACCATCTCCCAACCCTAAATACTCTCTAGTGACCGATAGTGAACCAGTACCGTGAGGGAAAGGTGAAAAGTACCCCGGAAGGGGAGTGAAATAGAACCTGAAACCGTGTGCCTACAACAAGTTCGAGCCCGTTAATGGGTGAGAGCGTGCCTTTTGTAGAATGAACCGGCGAGTTACGATATGATGCGAGGTTAAGTTGAAGAGACGGAGCCGTAGGGAAACCGAGTCTTAATAGGGCGGATTAGTATTATGTCGTAGACCCGAAACCATGTGACCTACCCATGAGCAGGTTGAAGGTGCGGTAAGACGCACTGGAGGACCGAACCAGGGCACGTTGAAAAGTGCTTGGATGACTTGTGGGTAGCGGAGAAATTCCAAACGAACTTGGAGATAGCTGGTTCTCTCCGAAATAGCTTTAGGGCTAGCGTCGACATTTGAGAATCTTGGAGGTAGAGCACTGTTTGGATGAGGGGGCCATCTCGGTTTACTGATTTCAGATAAACTCCGAATGCCAAAGATTTATGGTCGGCAGTCAGACTGCGAGTGCTAAGATCCGTAGTCGAAAGGGAAACAGCCCAGACCACCAGCTAAGGTCCCAAAATAATTGTTAAGTGGAAAAGGATGTGGGGTTGCACAGACAACTAGGATGTTAGCTTAGAAGCAGCTATTCATTCAAAGAGTGCGTAATAGCTCACTAGTCGAGTGACCCTGCGCCGAAAATGTACCGGGGCTAAAACAATTTACCGAAGCTGTGGATAACACATTAGTGTTATGGTAGGAGAGCGTTCTATGTGTGAAGAAGGTATACCGTGAGGAGTGCTGGAACGCATAGAAGTGAGAATGCCGGTATGAGTAGCGAAAGATGGGTGAGAATCCCATCCACCGTAAGACTAAGGTTTCCAGGGGAAGGCTCGTCCGCCCTGGGTTAGTCGGGACCTAAGGAGAGACCGAAGGGTGTATCCGATGGACAACAGGTTGATATTCCTGTACTAGAGTATGAAGTGATGGAGGGACGTAGTAGGCTAACTAAAGCGGGCGATTGGAAGTGCCCGTCTAAGCAGTGAGGTGTGATATGAGTCAAATGCTTGTATCTCTAACATTGAGCTGTGATGGGGAGCGAAGTTTAGTAGCGAAGTTAGTGACGTCACACTGCCGAGAAAAGCTTCTAGCGATGTATCATACTCTACCCGTACCGCAAACCGACACAGGTAGTCGAGGCGAGTAGCCTCAGGTGAGCGAGAGAACTCTCGTTAAGGAACTCGGCAAAATGACCCCGTAACTTCGGGAGAAGGGGTGCTCAGTTTAACTGAGCCGCAGTGAATAGGCCCAAGCAACTGTTTATCAAAAACACAGCTCTCTGCTAAATCGTAAGATGATGTATAGGGGGTGACGCCTGCCCGGTGCTGGAAGGTTAAGAGGAGGGTTTAGCGCAAGCGAAGATCTGAATTGAAGCCCCAGTAAACGGCGGCCGTAACTATAACGGTCCTAAGGTAGCGAAATTCCTTGTCGGGTAAGTTCCGACCCGCACGAAAGGCGTAATGATTTGGGCACTGTCTCAACGAGAGACTCGGTGAAATTTTAGTACCTGTGAAGATGCAGGTTACCCGCGACAGGACGGAAAGACCCCATGGAGCTTTACTGCAGTTTGATATTGAGTATCTGTACCACATGTACAGGATAGGTAGGAGCCTATGAAGTCGGGACGCCAGTTTCGACTGAGGCGCTGTTGGGATACTACCCTTGTGTTATGGCTACTCTAACCCGGATAGGTTATCCCTATCGGAGACAGTGTCTGACGGGCAGTTTGACTGGGGCGGTCGCCTCCTAAAAGGTAACGGAGGCGCCCAAAGGTTCCCTCAGAATGGTTGGAAATCATTCGCAGAGTGTAAAGGTATAAGGGAGCTTGACTGCGAGAGCTACAACTCGAGCAGGGACGAAAGTCGGGCTTAGTGATCCGGTGGTTCCGTATGGAAGGGCCATCGCTCAACGGATAAAAGCTACCCTGGGGATAACAGGCTTATCTCCCCCAAGAGTTCACATCGACGGGGAGGTTTGGCACCTCGATGTCGGCTCGTCGCATCCTGGGGCTGTAGTCGGTCCCAAGGGTTGGGCTGTTCGCCCATTAAAGCGGCACGCGAGCTGGGTTCAGAACGTCGTGAGACAGTTCGGTCCCTATCCGTCGCGGGCGTAGGAAATTTGAGAGGATCTGCTCCTAGTACGAGAGGACCAGAGTGGACTTACCGCTGGTGTACCAGTTGTCTTGCCAAAGGCATCGCTGGGTAGCTATGTAGGGACGGGATAAACGCTGAAAGCATCTAAGTGTGAAACCCACCTCAAGATGAGATTTCCCATAACTTTATGTTAGTAAGAGCCCTGAGAGATGATCAGGTAGATAGGTTGGAAGTGGAAGTGTGGCGACACATGTAGCGGACCAATACTAATCGCTCGAGGACTTATCCAAGAATAAGTAACGAAGGCGTTACAAATTCTGTATGAAAATAGGAAACTGACGCAGAGTCAATAGACTCTAGGAAGTTTATCTTTTTCACTAAGAATTTAGCCTGAGTACAATTACTCACGAGTCAATATTGACAAGCGCACGGTTTCTTGTTAGAATATAGATATTCAATTTTGAGTTGACAAGACTCAGTAGTTAAGTGACGATAGCCTAGGAGATACACCTGTACCCATGCCGAACACAGCAGTTAAGCCCTAGAACGCCTGAAGTAGTTGGGGGTTGCCCCCTGTTAGATACGGTAGTCGCTTAGCAAATTGGGAGTTTAGCTCAGCTGGGAGAGCATCTGCCTTACAAGCAGAGGGTCAGCGGTTCGATCCCGTTAACTCCCATAGGTCCCGTAGTGTAGCGGTTATCACGTCGCCCTGTCACGGCGAAGATCGCGGGTTCGATTCCCGTCGGGACCGTTCAAATAGTCTGGGAGACTATTTGAAGTTGGAGATAGAGCAAACGGAGTTTGCTTCATATTTTCGACTCGTTAGCTCAGTTGGTAGAGCAATTGACTTTTAATCAATGGGTCGCTGGTTCGAGCCCAGCACGAGTCATATGCGGGTTTGGCGGAATTGGCAGACGCACCAGATTTAGGATCTGGCGCTTTCGGGCGTGGGGGTTCAAGTCCCTTAACCCGCATAGGAGAAATATAATTTAGCCGGCTTAGCTCAGTTGGTAGAGCATCTGATTTGTAATCAGAGGGTCGCGTGTTCAAGTCATGTAGCCGGCATTAGGAAAGATTGCGAACGTAGTTCAGTGGTAGAACACCACCTTGCCAAGGTGGGGGTCGCGGGTTCGAATCCCGTCGTTCGCTTTGAGAGGCCGGGGTGGCGGAACTGGCAGACGCACAGGACTTAAAATCCTGCGATGGCAACATCGTACCGGTTCGATTCCGGTCCTCGGCATGAAGATTATAATAGTTAGCACCCTTAGCTCAACTGGATAGAGTACCTGACTACGAATCAGGCGGTTAGAGGTTCGACTCCTCTAGGGTGCATCACTCGCTTAATGGAGACGTTAGGGGAGCTTTATTTTTAATAGTATCGGGAAGTAGCTCAGCTTGGTAGAGTACTTGGTTTGGGACCAAGGTGTCGCAGGTTCGAATCCTGTCTTCCCGATTATTGTAAGAGAGCAGCAATGTTCTTTTTTAGATCTTTGTCAACTGTAGTGGGTAGATGAAAAGCTAACACCTAGAGAGGACGAACTTCGTTCTCCCTTTTTTTGTGTTTAAGGCAATCAAAATCCGTTTTTCTAGTTTTCATCTTCCTGAAACCAAAGGCATTTCTTTTAATGACTTTGATGAGATTGTTAGTTGTTTCTAATTTGGTGTTGGAAAATATGAGTTTTGTTGTTTTTCAGTGTAGGTCGTAGGGGACTTTTTTCTACACTCAAAAAGGCTCTATATGACTATGGTGGGTTTACCCGTCATAGTCTTATAGTGCCTTTTATTTTTTGCTTAGTTTAACAACCGCCTCTGTCCGTGCTGTGTGGGGAAACATGTCGACAGATTGAATGTATTCTACCTTGTAGGCTTTGCTTAGCTCAACAAGGTCCCTTGCAAGAGTGGAGACGTTGCAGGATACATAAACCATTTTAGCTGGTTTGTAATCCAAAATGGTTTTGAGGAGCTTTTCGTCGAGTCCAGTTCGTGGAGGATCAACTACCAAGGCATCGGCCCTGTAGCCTTCTTGGTACCACTTTGGAATGATTTCTTCTGCTTTACCTGCCTCATAGTGGGTATTGGATAGTCCCATTCGTTTAGCGTTTGCTTTAGCATCCTCGATGGCTTCTGGAATAATGTCCATACCTCGAACAGATTTGACCTTTTTAGCAAAGGCGAAGCCGATTGTGCCCACGCCACAGTAGGCATCAATCAAGTCTTCATCTCCTGAAATATCCAAAGCCTTGACGGCCTCGCCATAGAGAATTTCTGTTTGTTGGGGATTTAGTTGGTAAAATGCCCGTGGAGATAGTGAGAATTCGTAATCTAAAACAGCTTCATCGATAGCTTGTTCTCCCCATAAAATTTCTGTTTTTTCACCATAAATATCACTCGTTTTCTGTCTATTCCAGTTTAGAGCAATAGTGATTATACTTGGAAATTGACTGGTGAGTTCATCAATTAATTTAATAAGATTAACCTGACAAGAGGTGATAAAGATCACTTGAACTTGACCTGTTTTTCGAGCCTTGCGGACCATAACCGTGCGGATTCCGTGTTGCTTGCGCTCATTATAAATAGGAATACGGTGCTTGGTGAGTAGCTTTGCGATTCCGTTGATAATCTCTTGTGTTTCGGCATCTTGGACGTAACAATTCGTAATTCCAATCAAGCGATGGGAATTTTCAGCGTAGAGCCCAGCCTTGACTTGATCCTTGAATGAACGGGTTTGAAACTGTAATTTAGCCCGATAATGACTTGGCTGCTCCATTCCAATGGTTGGGTGAATGAGGTAATCCTCATAGCCTGCTGGCTTAAATTTCTTCAAGGCTTGTCGGAGCAGGTCTTGCTTGAAGTCCAGTTGCTTGTCATAACGGAGGTGCATGATTTGACAACCACCACAGGCTTGATAGATGTCACAGGCAGGCTTGACACGGAATTTTGATTCCTTGTTGATTTTCAGCAGCCTTGCTTCAACGAAATTTCGTTTGACTGAGGTAATTTGACAAAAAATTTCTTCCCCCTTAAGGGCACCGGGGACAAAGACTAGCGTTTTTTGATAAAATCCGATGCCTTCTCCGTTGATGCCCATTCGTTTGATTTTTAAAGGGATTCGTTGGTTTACTTGTAGATTCATATTATTATTTTACCGAAAAATCCTGTATAATGAAAGAATGAGAATTACAAAAATTGAAAAGAAGAAACGTCTTTATTTACTTGAAGTGGATGGTCAGGATAGTTTATATATTACGGAAGACACAATTGTTCGCTTCATGCTTAGTAAGGGAAAGGAAATCACGGAGCAGGAGTTTCGTGAGCTTCGCGATTTTGCTCAGTTTTCTTATGGGAAAAATCTAGCACTTTATTACCTTTCCTTCAAGCAACGTACCAAAAAAGAAGTTAGTGATTATCTAAAAAAATATGAAATTGAAGAAAACAATATTGTCAAGATTGTGACGGTATTAGAAGAGGAAAAATGGCTGGACGATGAGAATTATGTTGATAGCTATGTTCGTCAGAATGCTTTAAATGGAGATAAGGGACCAGCTATGCTTCGTCAGAAGTTGATGCAGAAAGGAATTTCTAAACTGCTGATTGATAAAAGGCTGGCAGAGGAAGATTTTTCAGAGCTTGCTAGGAAGATTGGGGAGAAATTGGTGGGTAGATACCAAAGAAAATTGCCTCTTCGAGCTTTGCAAGATAAAGTTGTACAGGGATTGATGGGCAAGGGTTTTTCTTATGAGACGGCCAAACAAAGCCTGGGTCAGTTGGAACTTGTGGCTGATGAGGAAAATGAAGATGCCTTAATTGCCAAGGAACTGGATAAGCAGTATAGAAAATATAGTCGTAAATATGAAGGCTACGAATTGAAGCAAAGGTTGATACAGGCTTTGGCACGAAAGGGTTATGACTTTGATCGGATTCAGGCTGTCCTTCGTGATTATCTGTGAAAAAATTTAGCCTAGGTTAGAAAAATATGATATAATAGTCAAGATAAATTGTAATTGTAGAAAGTTGGTAACAAAGTGAAATTACCAAAGGAAGGCGACTTTATTACAATTCAAAGTTATAAGCATGACGGTGAAATTCATCGCACTTGGCGTGACACCATGGTATTAAAAACAACGGAAAATGCTATTATTGGAGTCAATAATCATACCTTAGTGACTGAAAATGATGGTAGGCGTTGGGTAACAAGAGAACCTGCAATCGTTTATTTTCATAAAAAATACTGGTTCAATATCATAGCAATGATTCGTGAAAACGGAGTTTCCTATTATTGTAACCTTGCTAGTCCATATGTTCTCGACAATGAGGCACTCAAATACATTGATTATGACCTAGATGTTAAGGTCTTTGCTGATGGTGAAAAGAGATTGCTGGATGTGGATGAATATAAGCGTCATCGTAAGGCGATGAAGTATTCGGATGATATTGATTTTATTTTGAAGGAAAATGTCAAGATACTGGTTGATTGGATCAATAATCAGCGCGGACCATTCTCTCCAGCCTACGTTAATATCTGGTACAAACGCTATTTAGAACTGAGAAGTAGATAAAGTTAGAAAAGAAAATCCTGTTTTACAGGCTTTTTTCTTATTGTAAAGGAGGGGCTTATGGCCTTTGAACAAACAAATGGGCGCTATGCAAGTTTTGGAGTTGTGACCTCGCTTCCTGGGGAAGTGATTGATAGTTTCTGGTATGTTATTGATCACTACTTAAAAGGGGTTATTCCTTTGAAAAATGTAATCCGTTTTTCTATCAAAAATCGTCGTGGTAAGATTACACTGGTCTTTTCGCAGGAAGGTTATAAAAATGTACTGGCTGTAGATCTAAGTAGTCGTTTTGATCCTTTTTATCCATCAACAATCTTGGTAATGGACAAGCAGGGAAAAGAGACCATTACTTTGCCAGATGAGGTGACCTTGCTTTAGCTTGAAGAGCTGGTATTTTATCACCTAAGATGTTGTTAATATATGAAATTTGGTGTAAAATAGATTTGTAAGCTTATGTGGGTTAGAAAGGAGGAGTCTATGGTTAGTCAAACTGTTGAAAAACCTCTCTATTTGCAGTTGGTTGATAAATTGGAAGTTGCAATTCGTGAGAGGATGGCTCCGAATGACAAGTTATTTTCAGAGCGTGAGTTGACACAGGTTTATGGTGTCAGTCGTATTACAGTTCGTTTGGCTTTGCAAGAATTGGAGAAACGTGGCTTAGTCTATAAGAAGCATGGTAAGGGAACCTATGTATCTGAGATTTCAGATACTGCAGTTGATTTATCTCAGGCCTATAGTTTTACTGAGCAAATGAAAAAAATTGGGAAAGTACCGAGGACATCTATTTTATCCTTTAAATTGGTTAAGGCGTCAGACTATATTGTGCAGCATTTACAACTTAGTCAGGGTGAGGAAGTGTTTGAAGTTGAACGTTTGAGACTTGCAGATGAGGTTCCGATGATGTTGGAAAGGACATATGTTCCTGCCTCGCTATTTCCTGCCTTAACAGCCATCAGGATGAGGGAAAAACCACTCTATGAAATCTTTCTTGAGGATTATGGTCAGACAATTCGACTAGCAGAAGAAGAGTTCTATGCAAGTATTGCTTTGGATAATGAAGCTAAGATACTCGGAATTCCAAGCAATAGTCCAGTGCTTCATTTGGTAAGAAAAACGTATAATGATAAGAATAGAATTATCGAGTTTACGTTTAGTATTGCTAGAGCAGACCAGTTTCGTTACAAGATTACCCATCAACGGGGATATTAGAATTAATACTCTTCGAAAATCAAAATTATTCGTTGTCAAGAGCCTTGATGAAATCCAGTTCTATCTTCGGTTTCGTTTCCTAGACTACTTTTGATTGTTATTGGGTATGAAAAAAACGCGGACGTTAGTCTGCGTTTTTTTAGCGATGATTGGCTGTAATTTCAAATTTGTAATACTTCCAGTGTTTGTAAGTTTCAGTATATTCCATCACTTCACCGCTAGTACTGTTAGTAGTTGTTTTGTTTTGTAGTACAGCTGGTTCAGTCGCTTTTAATTTCAAATGAGTGGCAACCTCTTTTGGACATGGGCTGACAATTTCATTTGTTTCTACAAATGGTTCCTCGGACATGTGGATATTGTAGTCCAGTTTGAAGCGTTGATAGATTGATCGATAGTGCTCGAGTGGAGCATCGGGATTCTGGATATATCGTTGAGGGATATATGAATTGTGGAAGATATATGGAGTGTCTTCTGCTGCGCGGACGCGTACAATTTTATAGTAAAACTCATTCTTGTCAAGATTTAGTTTTTCAAGGATATCAGGTTTATTGCCTTTTTCGCACGAGAGAACAGTAACCTTATCCTTATCCATCGGAAAAATCTCAATATCAGAAAATTCTACAAGCCGTCCTTTGCGTGAACGGGATACAAAGGTCCCTTTACCTTGTTGACGAACGAGGTAGCCGTCTTTAACTAGTTCGTTTACTGCACGAATAACGGTGATAGAGCTAACGTTAAATAGTTTTGTTAATTCAGATTCTGTGTAAAATTTGTCGCCATTTTCAAATTTACCAGAAATGATTTGCTGACGTAAGTCATTTTGTACAAGCTGGTACTTAGGTACTTTCATACTTATTTCCTTCCTTTCCGTAACTCATTATACTAAATTAATTGATGGAAATCAAAAAAAATAGCTGAAATCCATAAAAAAATAGATGTAATCCCTTTCTGACTGATGAAATAGATGTGTTTGCAAAAAAAAAGTAAAAATTTTTTAAAAAGTACTGGACATAACCACAAATAAGTGTTAGTATATTAATAGAAAGGTAAGCGGTTGCATCGGAGGAAGAAATGAAAGAATTTTATATTGGAGACCAATTTTATTTAGACGGTGAACCTTTTAAGATTTTATCAGGTGCGATTCATTATTTTCGTGTCCATCCTGATGATTGGTACCATTCTTTGTATAACTTAAAGGCCCTTGGTTTTAATACGGTTGAAACCTATGTCCCTTGGAATATGCATGAACCTCGAAAGGGTGAGTTTTGTTACGAGGGTATATTGGATATTGAGCGATTTTTGAAATTGGCTCAAGAATTAGGGCTTTATGCAATTGTACGTCCTTCCCCTTATATTTGTGCGGAGTGGGAATGGGGTGGCCTCCCTGCTTGGTTGATGAAGGAAGAGCTTAGAGTACGTTCGAGTGATTCGGTGTACTTGCAGCACTTAGATGAATATTACGCTTCTCTTATTCCTAAATTGGCCAAGCTCCAACTCGCACAGGGTGGAAATGTACTTATGTTCCAAGTGGAAAATGAGTATGGCTCTTATGGTGAGGAGAAGGAGTATCTAAGATCGGTGGCTAGCTTGATGCGTAAACATGGTCTAACTGCTCCCTTGTTTACCTCGGACGGTTCTTGGCGAGCAACATTACGTGCAGGAACACTGATAGAGGACGATGTATTTGTAACAGGAAACTTTGGTTCTAAAGCTAGAGAGAATTTTGCAAATATGACGGCATTCTTTAATGAACATCAGAAGAATTGGCCACTCATGTGTATGGAATTTTGGGATGGTTGGTTCAATCGTTGGGGCGATGAAATTATTCGTAGAGAGCCGGAGGAAATGGTTGATTCGGTTATGGAATGTATCGAATTAGGCTCCTTGAATCTGTACATGTTTCATGGTGGAACAAATTTTGGTTTCATGAATGGTTGCTCTGCTCGTGGTCAAATTGATTTGCCTCAGGTAACTTCTTATGATTATGATGCTATATTGGATGAAGCTGGAAATCCTACTAAGAAGTTTTATATTTTGCAACAACGTTTGAAAGAAGTCTATCCTGAATTAGAGTATGCAGAACCGCTTGTAAAAGAGGCAAAAGCTTTTTCAGATGTGTTGCTTCATGATAAGGTGAGTTTATTTGCTACTCTAGAAAATGTAAGCGATTGCGTAAAAGGGTTTTATCCTAAGAATATGGAAGAACTTGATCAGTCAACAGGTTATATTTTATATAGAACAGAGTTGGAGCGGGATAAGACAGAAGCGGAACGTTTCCGAGTGGTTGATGCGCGTGACCGTATCCAAATTTATGCAGATGGAAAATTCGTTGCAACTCAGTATCAGACAGAGATTGGTGACGATGTTGAATTGGATTTTAAAGATGACAAGCTAACATTAGATATTTTGGTAGAAAATATGGGACGTGTCAATTATGGGCACAAACTAACGGCTCCTACCCAGTCTAAAGGGCTTGGTCGAGGTGCGATGGCTGATTTACATTTTATTGGTCATTGGGAAACCTATCCTTTGCATCTTGAGTCAGTTGAGGACTTGGATTTTAGTAAGGGCTGGGAGGAAGGTCAAGCTGCTTTCTATCGTTATCAGTTTGAACTAGATGAACTTGCGGATACTTACTTAAACATGACAGGTTTTGGTAAGGGAGTTGTTTTCGTTAATAATGTAAATATCGGACGTTTCTGGGAAAAAGGACCAATCCTCTATCTCTATATTCCAAAAGGATACTTAAAGAAAGGAGAAAATGAAATCGTCGTCTTCGAGACGGAAGGAAAATATAGAGAGAAGATTAGTTTTTCACAGGAACCCGTTTATAAAGAGGTATAGGTGTTCTGCAGAGAACATCTAACAGAAAGATTTATGAAGAAAAGGAGAACACTGTATGGCAATTATTGCTACGCGTATTGATGGTCGTTTGATTCACGGTCAGGTTGCTAACCTTTGGACTACTAAATTAAATATTAGTCGTATCATGGTTATTGACGATGCGGTTGCTCAAAACGACATTGAGAAACAAGGTTTGAAATTGGCTTGCCCACCGGGGGTAAAATTATCTATTTTGCCAATCGAAAAAGCAGCCAATAACATCAAGGAAGGCAAATATGATGCGCAACGTCTCTTGATTGTTGCTCGTCGTCCAGAAAACTTCCTTCGCTTGGTAGAATATGGTGTAGAACTTGCTGAATTGAACGTCGGCAATATGTCACAATCACCAGAAACTCGTTCTGTAACTCGTTCTATTAACGTTGTAGATAAGGATATTGCAGATTTTGATGCCTTGGCGGCTAAGGGTGTAAAATTATTTGCACAAATGGTACCTGGCGATTCACCAAAAGACTTTATGCCATTATTGGATAAGGTTAGATAATATTCGGATATTTTTGAAAAATTTAAAGGAGGATCACTATTATGCAATGGTGGCAAATATTACTTCTAACGCTCTACTCTGCTTACCAGATTTGTGATGAGCTGACCATCGTATCGTCAGCTGGATCACCAGTTTTTGCAGGGTTCATCTCTGGTTTAATCATGGGCGACATGGCAACAGGTTTGGCAATCGGTGCTAGCTTGCAGCTCATGGTACTTGGTGTAGGTACTTTCGGTGGTGCATCTCGTATCGACGCAACCTCTGGTGCGGTATTGGCAACTGCCTTCTCTGTATCACAAGGTATTGACCCTGAACTTGCGGTATCTACTATCGCGGTTCCAGTAGCAGCACTTCTTGTTTATACAGATATTGCTGGTCGTTTCTCAACTACTTTCTTTGCACACCGTGTAGATGCTGCGATTGAACGCTTTGACTACGCTGGTATCGAACGCAACTACTTGCTTGGTGCAATTCCTTGGGCACTTTCTCGTGCACTTCCAGTCTTCCTTGCTCTTGCTTTTGGTGGTGGGTTTGTAGATGCAATGGTTAAAACTATTGAACAATACCAATGGATTGCCAATGGTTTGACGCTTGCAGCTCGTATGCTTCCAGGTCTTGGATTTGCAATCTTGCTCCACTACCTTCCACTTAAACGTAACCTTCACTACTTGGCGGTAGGTTTCGCCCTTACAGCTATGTTGACTGTTCTTTACGGTAACGTATCAGCTTTGGGTGGTGCAGTTGCTGGTATCGTTGGCACTCTTCCTGAAGATGCAGGCGTAGCTTTTGTTAACAACTTCAAAGGCTTGTCAATGATCGGTATCGCTATTGTGGGTGCATTCCTTTCAGTGCTTCACTTCAAAAATAGCCAAAAAGTAACTGTGGTTGCTCCATCAAATTCAGAAAGTGGGGAAATTGAAGATGACGAAATCTAATTACAAATTAACAAAAGAAGATTTTAATCAAATCAACAAACGTAGTTTATTCACTTTCCAACTTGGTTGGAACTACGAGCGGATGCAAGCGTCTGGTTACCTCTACATGATTTTGCCACAATTGCGTAAAATGTATGGAGATGGTACTCCTGAGTTGAAGGAAATGATGAAACTACATACCCAGTTCTTCAATACTTCACCATTCTTCCATACCATCATCACAGGTATTGACTTGGCTTTGGAAGAAAGCGACGGTGTAGCTTCTAAAGACGCGGTTAACGGTATTAAGACTGGTTTGATGGGTCCATTTGCCCCAATCGGTGACTCTATCTTTGGTTCTCTTGTTCCAGCGATTATGGGTACTGTGGCAGCGACTATGGGTAAGGAAGGTTCTCCGGTAGGTATTTTCCTTTGGGTAGCCGTGGCTGTTGCATATGATATTTTCCGCTGGAAACAGTTGGAAGTTGCCTACAAAGAGGGGACTAAACTCATCACAACTATGCGTGATAAGTTGACAGCTCTTGTAGATGCTGCGTCTGTAATGGGTGTCTTCATGATGGGTGCCTTGATTGCAACTATGATTAACTTTGAAGTGACTTGGGCTCCACATGTAGGTGAGAAAGTGATTGACATTCAAGACTTGCTCAACACAATCTTCCCTCGCCTTGTTCCAGCTGTCTTTACAGGATTTGTCTTCTGGCTTCTTGGTCGTCGTGGCATGACTTCTACTAAAGCTATCTTGATTATCATCGCACTTGCAGTTGGACTTTCTGCAATCGGTCACTTCGTATTTGGTATGGCATAATGACTAGAAGTTTAGTATTAGTAAGTCATGGTATCTTCTGTGAAGAGTTGAAGAAATCTACTGAGATGATTATGGGTCCTCAGGAGGATATCTATACAGTAGCTCTTTTACCAGAAGAAGGTCCAGAAGACTTCCAGAAAAAATTTGAAGAAACAATTGCAGGATTGGAAGATTTTGTTGTCTTCGCAGACTTGTTGGGCGGTACACCAGCCAACGTCGTATCACGAAAATTGATTGAAGGTGGGCAGTTTGACCTCTATGCAGGGATGAACATGCCAATGGTTATCGGTTTCTTGAACGGCGTCCTGCTGGGAGAAGCTGTGGATTATGTAGAATTTGGGACAAGCAACCTAGTTCATGTCAATAGTCTATTAACAAGTGATGAAGATGAGTGAAAAACTCCAGTGGAGTTTTTCAGCCCGAGCTTAGAAATAAGATAGCGAGGGAAGTCTAAGTGACTGTTTCAGCCCGAGCCTAGAAATAAGAGAGTGAGGCTAACTCAGCCGATTGTTACAGACGGATTTGATTTTCGTTAATTATAAAATGTTCTATAGTTGATAGGCTTTAAGTATCCTGAGGGAGTTACAATAGTGACTCCCTCATTTGGCTTATGAGGAAAAGAAATGATTGAAGTAAAAACATTTGGTGAAAAAGCAAAACTGTATTGCTTGGAAAACAAGAATGGGATGCAAGTAACCTTGACGGATTTTGGAGCTAGAGTGGTGGGAGTGTTCCTCCCTGTGGAAGAAGGTGGCAATTTACGAAATGTCAGTTTGGGAGCGGGGGCGGCTGAGGAATATTTGCAGACGGATCCCTATCCCGGGGCAACGATTATCCCTGTGGCAGGACGGATTTCGGATGCTCAGGTGGAAATTGGTGGACACGTTTATCCATTGACAGAAAATGAACCGGGTCGGACCTTGCATGGTGGTATTGGAACGGCAAATGAGCAGTACTGGGACGCTGAGTTAGACCATGAGAGAAATCAAGTTACCTTTGGTATTACCTTAAAAGATGGTTTCAATGGTTTTCCAGGCGATGTGATGGTCAAGGCAATTTATCGTCTGACAGATGCCAATGAGCTCATGGTTGAGTACCGGGCTGTATCGGATAAGGATACGATTTTCAATCCGACCAACCATATCTATTTCAACTTGACTGGTGATTTTCAACGGTCAGTTGCCGAGCACCGTATTAAAATTGCGGCCAATCACTATGCTCCGCTTGGGGAGGATAACCTGCCCACGGGTGTCTTAGAAGATGTGACAGGGACGCCGTTTGATTTTAGAGATTTTGCGCCTTTTGCTCAGGGATTTGATGGCCAATATCCTCAAAATGTATTGGTAAAAGGCTATGACCACCCATGGTTATTGGAAGAGGTGGATATTCCGGTAGAAGTTTTGAGTCCAGATGGGAAAATTGGACTCAGTGTCAAAACCAACCAGCCTGCGGTCGTTATATATACATATAATTTTCCTGTTGAAGCTTTGGCCTGTTACCATGGTGTCTTTAGTTTAGAGTGTCAGGCCTTGCCAAATGCATGCAATGTCGATGGATTTGGTTCGATTTTGTTAGAACAAGGAGAAGAATTTTTGTCTAAAACGACCTATCGTTTTACTTGGTAAAAAAATGGGTAAAAAAATGGGGACTCTAACTGTGTTACAGTTAGGGTTTTCTTGTGTTTTCTAGAAAATATGGTATAATAAACCGGTGTGTTTCAATCGAAGCAGGCGAAAGAGGAAAATAATGACAAAAGAACAAGAATTTTTAAAAGAATTTGAGGCTTGGGTCAACACTCAGGTCATGGTAAACGAGATGGCGGTTGAAGAAAGTCGTCGTGTCTTGGAAGAAGACAAGGATGAGCGGGCAGCGGATGCGTATATTCGTTATGAGAGCAAGCTGGATGCCTATCGATTCATTCAAGGGAAATTTGCCAACTACCATGCTGGCAAAGGTTTTCATGATTTGCCAGATGAGTTGTTTGGCCAAAGACATTATTAAGGAGAGGAGTTAACATGGCAAAGAAAAAAATCAATCGTAAAAAATTATTGAAGAAACAATTGGCAGATCTGAAACGCGCTGGTCGTGTGGGTGCAGTTGTAGGAAGTGAACAAACAGAAGCAGTCGTTCAAAAATCGGCTGCCATTGTAGAAAAAGCTGTTGAGAAAATTAAGGATATTGTAGCAGAGGTGACTTCATCAGTGAATTCATTGGAAGACTTTTTGGCGCTTCCTGAATTGGAAGGCATTGCGGCAGCGCGTTTGGAAACCTTTTATGAAGCAGGTATCAAATCTGTGTCTGACTTTGCAAACCATACAGAAAAAGAGCTCTTGGCCCTTAAAGGTATTGGGCCAGCTACCATCAAGCAGTTGACGGAAAAAGGGATTGAGTTGAAAGCTTAAATCCCTTGCTTTTCAAGGTGCAATTTGTTACAATAAAGCCATTCAGAGGTGTTTTGAGCCCCATTTGTCACAGGAAGCGGTGGTACTGAGAAATCCGCACAAATGTCAAAACTGGTTGCTGATGATGTGAATCGAATAAGCAAAGTGCAGATAATCTATCTGAACAAGGGTGGTACCGCGGAATAACTTCGTCCCTGTCTAGCAAGTCTAGGCGGGGATTTTCATTTGGAAAGGAGAAATATGCTACATCATGTTGAAATTTACGTTTCTGACTTGGAAACTTCGCGTGCATTTTACGACTTTCTCCTGACCAAGCTGGGCTACTCGCTCTATCAGGAGTGGGAGGAAGGGCTATCTTACAAAAAAGCAGAGCAGTACCTGGTCTTTGTCCAAACGCCACAGGATTTCCTAGAGGCAGGTTATCACCGTTGCCGTATAGGTCTCAATCATCTAGCCTTTCATGCGGGAACACCTGATGATGTTGACCAATGGCGGAAGGAATTTTTGACCAGACGAGTCAAACTTCTCTACGACGACCGCTATCCCCACGCAGGAGGACCAGACCACTACGCCCTCTATTTGGAAGACCCGGATGGGATTAAGATTGAGTTGGTGGGGGAGTGGATATGAATAAAGATAGTAATTTCAATTTATGTAAAATTTTCATAAGTCCAACTGTTCGGAAAAAAATGTACAGTGAATAAAATTTATTGAGGTGCTGTAGAGGAAATATGTTTACAAGACAAAATGAGATAATTTCAAGCGAAAGTAGCCCGCCTTCACCAATAAGAAGACGTGCATTTAATGTCGAATTGTATAACCAACAAAAAGAAAATATCTTGGTAAAAAAAATTAAGGCGCAACTAAATAATGCTCCTCTATTTTTGGAAGAATTACAGAAAAATTCACGATACGAACTAGATATGACTCAGTTCTCTGAAATGCTTGCCACTGGTGCTATTCGATTCATGAGAAAAAATAAAACTGGAGAGTCATTGGCGACCCTAGTGGATTCTAGTACAGGTAAAATGTTTGCTCAAGTGCCAATAAAATCAGTTCCGGTAGAACTTGGTTCAAGTATAGCTACAGCTGGACTTAGCCAAAAACTAGAAGATCTTTCAGCAAAATTGGATTTGCTAGAAAGTAAAATAAATCAGGTCAATAGAAATTTTGACTTAAACAGGTATGCCGAAGTTTTATCTGCTAAAGAAAAATATGAGACCGCCCTTCTTATTCAAGATGAGGATACAAGAAAACAATTACTAAGGGAAGCCTATTCTCAGGCTACTAACGCTAAAAATCTGTTATTACAACAGATTTATGATTCTAGGTATAAAATTGAAAAACAGTACGAGGAGTATAGAAATAGAAATCAGCTTCAAAAATGGACATCTAAAAGTTATACTAAGGATGCTAATGAATTAGCAGAAACATGTTTAATGAATTTACAGTATTTGAAAGATACTTTTAGTTTTCAAATAGGATGTTTAACGGAATTGCAGGAATATGAGGCGTTATTTTATTGTTTACTAGATTTTGAGAATATTATATTAGATGATTTCTCTGGGAGAGATGCACTTTTATTAGACGAATTTATTCCGAACTCAAAAAATCCATTTAAGTATTTTTCGAGTGAGGTGCTAGAATCAACAAAATCTTTAACAGAATTTATTGCCAATAATGATGATTTTTTAGAGGTTCATTTTATTCCAGAACAACTTATCATATCTCAAAATAAGGAGGAACTTGATGACTGTGACTAATATATATTTTTGTGAAAAATGTAAGAGAGAGTTAGGGGATGATAAAAAACTTTGTTTTGATTGCCAGAATAAAAAAGATGACAAAGAAAAAACAATTTTTAAATGGATTTTTGGAGGATTCTCATCGCTAGTTGGGGTAGCTCTTATTAAACATTTTTTTGGATCAGATAAAGACAATCTTTGATTTATCTGCATGTAACAAAACTTGTACTTAGTTAATAAAAAAGTTAAGGAGAAAAACTAATGTCAAAAGAATTGTCACCAAAATACAATCCAGCCGAGGTTGAGGCTGGTCGTTACCAGACTTGGTTGGACCAAGATGTCTTTAAGCCGTCAGGCGATACGGAAGCCAAGCCTTATTCTATCGTCATTCCACCGCCAAACGTAACCGGTAAGTTGCACTTGGGACACGCATGGGATACAACACTTCAAGATATTATCATCCGCCAAAAACGCATGCAGGGCTTTGATACCCTCTGGCTTCCTGGTATGGACCATGCGGGGATTGCCACACAGGCTAAGGTTGAGGAACGCTTGCGGGAGCAAGGCGTGACCCGTTATGACTTGGGTCGTGAAAAATTCCTCGATAAAGTCTGGGAATGGAAGGATGAATACGCAGCGACTATTCGTGAGCAATGGGGCAAGTTGGGTCTGTCTTTGGACTACCAACGTGACCGCTTCACGCTGGACGAAGGTTTGTCAAAAGCTGTTCGCAAGGTCTTTGTGGAACTCTACAAAAAAGGCTGGATCTACCGTGGCGAATTTATCATCAACTGGGACCCTGCAGCTCGCACAGCCCTTTCTGATATCGAAGTTATTCACAAAGATGTCGAAGGTGCCTTCTACCACATGAATTACATGTTGGAAGACGGCTCTCGTGCCCTTCAAGTTGCGACAACTCGTCCTGAAACCATGTTCGGTGACGTTGCGGTGGCGGTTAACCCAGAAGATCCACGTTACAAGGACTTGATTGGCAAAAACGTTATCCTGCCAATCGTTAACAAGTTAATCCCAATCGTTGCGGATGAGCACGCAGATCCAGAATTTGGTACAGGGGTTGTGAAAATTACGCCTGCCCACGATCCAAATGACTTCCTTGTCGGTCAACGCCACAATCTGCCACAAGTCAATGTCATGAACGACGACGGTACCATGAACGAGTTAGCAGGCGAATTTGCAGGCATGGACCGCTTTGAAGCACGTAAGGCAACGGTGGCTAAGTTGCAAGAACTGGGAGCCCTTGTCGAAATCGAAAATCGTGTGCATTCAGTTGGTCACTCGGAGCGTACAGGTGTCGTAGTTGAGCCACGTTTGTCAACCCAATGGTTTGTTAAGATGGACCAATTGGCTAAGAATGCCATTGCCAACCAAGACACAGCTGACAAGGTAGAATTTTACCCACCACGTTTCAATGACACCTTCCTACAATGGATGGAAAATGTACACGACTGGGTTATCTCGCGTCAGCTTTGGTGGGGGCATCAAATTCCAGCATGGTATAACGAATCTGGCGAAATGTACGTCGGAGAAGAGGCTCCAGCAGGGGACGGTTGGGTACAGGATGAGGATGTCCTAGATACCTGGTTCAGCTCTGCCCTTTGGCCATTCTCAACCATGGGCTGGCCTGATGAAAACGCAGCTGACTTCCAGCGTTACTTCCCAACCTCAACCTTGGTAACGGGCTACGACATCATCTTCTTCTGGGTGTCACGCATGATTTTCCAGTCGCTTGAGTTCACAGGCCGTCAGCCCTTCAAGAATGTGCTGATCCACGGTTTGATCCGTGACGAAGAAGGTCGCAAGATGTCCAAGTCGCTCGGAAACGGGATTGACCCAATGGATGTCATTGAGAAATACGGTGCGGACGCTTTGCGTTGGTTCTTGTCAAACGGCTCTGCTCCTGGTCAAGATGTCCGCTTCTCTTATGAGAAAATGGACGCTTCTTGGAACTTCATCAACAAGATTTGGAACATTTCCCGCTACATCCTCATGAACAATGAAGGCTTGACTTTGGATGCGGCGCGTGAAAATGTTGCCAAAGTCGCAACTGGTGAGGCTGGCAACGTGACGGACCGCTGGATTCTCCACAACCTTAACGAAACCATTGCCAAGGTCACTGAAAACTTTGACAAGTTCGAGTTCGGTGTGGCTGGTCACATCCTCTACAACTTCATCTGGGAAGAGTTCGCCAACTGGTATGTCGAGCTGACCAAGGAGGTCCTTTACAGCGATAACGAGGCTGAGAAAGTCATGACCCGCTCTGTCCTTCTCTACACGATGGACCAAATCCTTCGCCTCCTCCACCCAATCATGCCGTTTGTGACGGAAGAAATCTTCGCCCAGTATGCAGAGGGCTCTATCGTGGTGGCAGCTTACCCTGTTGTCAACCCAGCCTTTGAAAATGCGGAAGCACATAAGGGTGTGGAAAGCCTCAAGGACTTGATCCGTTCGGTGCGAAATAGCAGAGCAGAAGTCAATGTTGCTCCTTCTAAGCCGATTACCATTTTGATTAAGACGGCAGATAGCGAGCTTGAAACCTTCTTCAAGGCAAATGAAAACTACATCCGACGCTTCACCAACCCAGAGCAGTTGGAAATCAGCTCAATCATTGCTGCACCAGAATTAGCCATGTCAGCCGTTATCACCGGTGCTGAAATCTTCTTGCCACTAGCCGACCTCCTCAACGTCGAAGAAGAGTTGGCTCGTCTGGACAAAGAGCTTGCCAAATGGCAGAAAGAACTAGACATGGTTGGTAAAAAACTCAGCAACGAACGCTTCATCGCCAACGCCAAACCAGAAGTCGTTGAAAAAGAAAAAGAAAAACAAGCCGACTACCAAGCAAAATATGATGCGACAGTAGCGCGGATTGAAGAGATGAAAAAACTGGTTAAGTAGGTAGAATAGGATAAAACACCCAGCCTAAAAAGGCTGGGTTTTGTGGTATAATAAGGCTAGAAATTCAAACAGGAGGAGTCTATGCAAGCAACTTACAATATTGATAATCCCAATCTTTCCTACGAAGCCAAGCAAGAACTCTGGGAAACTGGTTTTGGTCTTCAAAAAGTGGATGGGTTGACTCCGTCTGTTTATATGGAGGAGTTGGCGGATAGGCAAGCTCGTGGAGAGTACACCTATGAGCAGGTGTACGAGGAAATTACGAAATACCACCAGTCAACTGATGCCAGTACGCAAGAAGCAGATATCGTCTCTCTCCGAATTGTTGAAATGCTTTCTCAAAATGGTTTTAGCCTCCGACCAACCACTCTCTTACATATCCACAAAGAGCTCTTTCAGGATATTTTTGATAGCAGTGTTCCAATTGGTGAGTATCGAACGGTTAACATTACAAAAAACGAGCCAGTTTTAAAGGGGGACACTGTGATTTATTCAGATTTTCCACTAATCGCCGCCACTTTGGACTATGATTTCCAGCAAGAAAGGGATTTTTCTTATGCTGGATTAGATAAAAAAGCCATTGTTGCCCATATCCAATCCTTTATTTCAGGAATTTGGCAAATCCACCCATTCCGAGAAGGGAACACTAGAACAATCACAGTATTTCTCATCAAATACCTTCGCTCACTTGGTTTCGACATTGACAACGAACCTTTTCAAAAACATGCCAAATACTTTCGAGATGCCCTTGTACTTGACAATGCTAAGTTAGTCAATAAACGCTCAGCCTTTTTAACCGCCTTCTTTGAAAATCTCCTCTTGAACGGTCAGAATGATCTATCAAGTGAGAGGATGTACGAGGAGTTGGGGATAGATGAATATCAATAAAGACAGGATAGTTTTCAATCCGGAAATAGACCAGTGAATACTTGGGCTTTTGACTTTTCGTTGATAAGCTTGTTAGGCAATTTGGAGGAACTCACATGTCCTATTATTATGAAAAATCAACGGGTAAGGTTGCGAAGCATCTTGCTCGTTTTCCCTATTATGCTACCGATAAGATTCTGAATTTAATGCAATTTCAAGATAACAATCAGCAATTTCTGGTAAGTGATAAGCATTTGTATGATTACTTTGAAGAACAAAAACATCAACTAAGTACCGATGAAAAACTCTCCATTCTGTTCAGCCTATTTAAGGGACGTGTAGATGTTTATGCGAAATCCTATATTGATGAAAATGGAAAAATCAACTATTTTCCTTCTTACAACTATGGTTGGAAAAAACTTCCTGTTGAAAAGAGAACTTGTCAACCCTTGACCAAACAGGTATTGTTGGCTCACCTACGTGGCGAAATCAGTATTGGCATTTTTCCAATGAGTTTATCAGACACGTGTTCCTTTTTGGCGATTGATTTTGATAAAAATAATTGGAGAGAAGAGGTCTCCATTCTAAGAGATACAGCAGAACAACATGGTTTTGAGGGGCATATCGAAATCTCTCGTTCGGGCAATGGTGCTCATCTCTGGTTTTTCTTCGAGGAAGAAATTGCTTGTCAGCAGGCGAGAAATGTTGGAAAAAGACTGCTGGAATTGGCTATGCAGGAGTCAAAAGATATTCGCTTTTCTTCATTTGACCGTATGTTTCCAAATCAAGATATTCTGCCCAAGGGAGGATTTGGCAATCTTATCGCACTGCCCTTACAAGGGGAAGCTTTCAAGAAGGGAAGAACCGTTTTTGTTGATAGGCATTTTCAGCCCTATTTGGAACAATGGAGTTATCTTCAACAGATTAAGAAAATTGAACAGAAGAAAATACTAGATTTCTTAGGACAGGAGTTTTCAGATTCTGTAGATGATACAGTGTTAGATTGTAGCTTATCAAACGTTATTCGAGTTGAGAAGAGGACTATTTCTTCGAAGACAAATTATTTATTGAGAAAGCTGGCATCTTTTTCTAATCCTGAATTTTATTTAAAACAAGCGACTAGACAGCCAACTTATCAGACTCCAGAACGCATCTATTTATTTGAAGAAACGGATGAAGCATTGCATCTTCCAAGAGGAATACTTGCAAGCTTACAAGAAATATTTGAAACAGTAACTATTAGGGACAATCGCAACAGTTTATCTCCGATTCAGATTTCTTTCAAAGGGAGGTTGCGTTTTGAGCAGGAACTTGCTTTGGCAGATCTATTAGCTAGTGAGAATGGCTTACTATGTGCTGAAACAGGTTTCGGGAAGACAGTTTTAGGGGCAGCCTTGATTGCACAAAGGAAGTGCCGAACGCTTATCTTAGTTCATAATCGTCAGCTGATGGAGCAGTGGTTGGAAAGGTTGGGTGAATTTTTAGAGATTGAAGAGAAAGAGGCGGTTCGCTATACTCCTTCAGGGCGTGTAAAAGTAATAGGGCACATCGGACAATACGGGGCTTCTAAAAAATGGAGGAGCAAACTGGTGGATGTGGTTATGATTCAATCTCTCTTCCAATTGGACAATATTTCCGACTTTTTGTCGAATTACGATATGATGATTGTGGATGAGTGCCACCATGTGACAGCCTTGCAGTTTGAAAAAGTAGTTGCTCAATTTGCTGGTCAATATCTATATGGCCTAACAGCAACGCCAGAGCGTAAAAATGGACATCAACCGATTGTCTTTCAACGTATTGGCCCAATTTTACATACTGCCCAATCAGGCCAATACGATTTTAAAAAGAGGTTGCTACTCCGTCTAACATCTTTTGGAAAATTGGACTTAGAACAGTCGAATAGTACGAACTTTTCAGCCCTTAATGATTGGCTTGCCAAAGATTTACATCGCAATACTTTGATTGTGCAAGATATTTTCAAACTATATCAAGAAAAGCGAAACATCCTTGTCTTAGTCAATAGACGGGAACATATAGAACTATTGGAAAAACTACTTATTGAAAAAGAAATGCCCAATATTTTTTGTCTAAGTGGAGCGAGTAAAAGAAGAGATACGAAAGAACTCCTGAAAAGAATCAGTGAGCTAGATGAGAATAGTCCATTTGTCCTCATTTCAACAGGAAAATTTATTGGAGAGGGCTTCGATATGCCAAAGTTGGATACACTAATTTTGGCAGCTCCTTTGTCTTGGAAAAATAACCTCATACAGTATGCAGGGCGGCTTCACCGTCCCTATCGAGGTAAATCTGAGGTGAGAATAGTCGATTATCTAGATATACACGTTCCTTATCTTGAAAGAATGTATCAGAAACGTCAGATAGCCTATCGAAAAATGGCATACCAAGTTGGAGAAAAGGAGCAAACCCAAGTATTATATAGTGGTAGGGATTACGAAGAGAAATTTAGAGAGGATTTGCTGAACACACGTTCAACAGTTCATTTACAATTGCATTCATTCACTTCTAGTAGGATTCAGGAATTATTGGGACTGCTCCTAGGAAAACAAGTCGTTATTCATATTTCCAAAAGCCATAAGTTAAGTGAGTGGCTGACGGGGGTAAACAGTGACAATGTGAAGGTGAAGCTTGTACCAGAAAGGATTGGTACGACCACAGTCATCTTAGATAGTAATCTCGTTTGGTATGGTAATTTATCCCCTTTTATATATCATTCGGATGACCAAGCTAGTTTGTTGAGATTGGAAAGTCAATCTATTGCAACTGAGTTGCTTGAAAAATTTAATGAAGAATAAAAATTTTGAGATCCATGACAATAAATATGATGTGATAGTAGGACGGATTGAAGAGATGAAAAAATTGGTTAAGTAGGTAGAATATGATAAATGCCCATCCTAAAATGGCTGGGTTTTGTGGTATAATGAATGTGTACATTTAAGGAGGAAAAAAGCATGAGAATTGATGAAATTTATATTGATGGGTACCGAAAATTTAATAAGGGGACTATTAATTTAGAACATGGAAATTTTGCTATCTTAGCAGGTGCGAATAATAGTGGAAAAACATCTTTGATACAGTTATTAGATTTTGTGTTTAATAATTCATCTAGACGCTCACTAACTTTTAATGATTTCTCTATAGAATTAAAGGCTTTTCTGGATAAAAAAATTAAAGAATTGAATCTTTCCTCAGAGTTTGATGAAGATAAATTTATGAATTTTATAGAGTGTATTGATAAAAAAATAAAAATAAAACTTCAACTGAAATTATCTTATGATGTAGGAGAACCTATTGGTTTATTTGCAAACTATTTAATGGATTTAGAAGATGATATGCATAATTTTTATTTTGAATACAACTATGGACTTAATACTCAAAAAATACGGAAAGAGTTTATTGAACAAGGTATCAAATCATCTGAAATACTTCGAGAGATTATTGAACGGAATGCCGAGAGTATTTATTTTTATACTGACAAAGATTTTAATAATAAGAAGAATATTGAGTATAAAGAATTTAAAAAGTTATTTCATTTTGAATACATATCTGCGGATAGAGAACTAGATGATGAAAACCTTAAAAATAAAAAGATTACTACGTTAATTCTCTCATCAGCTGATTCTACATGGGATAATAAATTTAATGACTTAAAAAATAAAATTTCTGATAACTTGGATGACTCTAAAATTGATTTGAGTGTTCAAGAAGAAACACAAAAAGTTTTAGCAACTTTAAAAGATAGTCTAGATAATGTATCAAAAAATGAAATTGAAGCTTTGGAAGCAAAATTCAATTTTAATGAAAAGAATTTATTGAACCTTATTAAAGATAGTTTGTTAATTAGCTATTCACATAATTCAGCTGATTTTGTATTCAGTCTGACTGAAGAATCTCAAGGACTTGGAGTTAGTAATTTAATTTATATCAGTCTCCAAATTGATAAATTTAGCAGGGCTATCCAAGAAAATCCACATAATAGTGTTAATCTTTTTGTCATAGAAGAACCTGAAGCACATATGCATATTCAGATGCAAAAAGTGCTAGTTAGCTATATTGAAACTATTTTTAGTAAAACGGATAATGTTCAGGGAATTATTACAACTCATTCTACGGAAATTGTAAAAAATGTAGATGTTAATGATATAAAAGTGATTCGTCCAGAAAAAATTTTTATGAATCGTATAGTTGATTTGCATCTGTTTCTTGTCAAAAATGGAGATAAAGAATTTTATGAAACATTTTTTAAATTGAATTTTGCAGATTTAATTTTTTCAGATGCTGTTATCTTCTACGAAGGAGATGCAGAACGAATGTACTTTGAGAATTTAATTAATAGGAAACAGTTGAAGTATGATAATTTGGCTCGTCAGTATATCAGTTATTGTCAATGTGGAGGAGCATATGCCCATAAATATTTTCCGCTCTTGAATGAATTAGGAATGAAGGCATGTATTTTTACCGATATTGATTACGGTAAAGAACGGGAAGATATAACTGAAATAGAACAAGATAAATCTACTAATGCAACACTAAATTCATTATTATCTGATGCTACAGGGGACATAGGTAGCATATATCGACAGCAGAAACAAATTAGAAGAAATAGTATCGAAATTTTTACACAGACCTCTAAAGATGGGTTTGCGAGGACGTTAGAAGAAGCTATTTTTTATAAATTAATCATTCCAAAATCAAATTACTCTGAAGTAAATATGAGGAAATACAGAGGAAAGTTGATTTCAGGATGGAGTAATGTTAAAAGAGTTAGAAGAATTATAAAATCAAAAAAATATAACATTTCAATGAAGAATAAATATAGAGGTGTATTTGTTAGACATAGTAGGAATTTTTGGGAAGAATTAAAGGACGAAACAAACTTAAAATTCTCAATTTCAAACAAGAAAGCATTCATCAGTATCCGAGATATTGTGAAGAGTTTAAACAAAACAAATTTCATGTATTCTATTATTATGAACAACAAAGTAATCGAAGTATTACCTAACTATATTGAGGAGGGATTGTCATGGCTCGACAAGAAAGTAATTTCTACAGAGTGAATGCTCCAGCGGGTAGTGGGAAAACTTATTTTATAAGTAAGACGATTAATGATATTTTAGGTAAAAAACCATTTGCCAATATTTTATGTATTACCTATACGAATAGGGCTTCAGAGGTAATGCGAGAGCGGATTATTTCACCAAATGTTGAAATATCGACTATTCATAGTTTTTTAAATAATTTTTTAAAGCCATTCTTTAGAAATGAAAAAGTTTTAAATTACTATTTTGAGTTTTATAAAAAAGAAATTAAAACCATTCTTGACTCAAAGCCAGAATTACTTGAAAGGTATAAAGAAGGATTTGACATAAATGGTGATGTTTCTGAAGAAAGAATTAAAGAAAATTTAAAGGAAATCTATTACAATGAACGTCAAAACTCGTTCGTTTTAACTGGAGGGCTGTCACACGATGATTTATTGAATTTTTCGTTCAAGCTAATAGAAAGATTTCCTAAGATTGGTTTTAAGTTACGTGAGATGTATAGCTATATTTTTATTGATGAGGTTCAAGATACCGGTGCGGATATTCTGAGATTCTTTTATAATTCTACTAAGAACAGTTCGACAAAAGTATATTTTCTCGGGGATAAGATGCAAGAGATTTACAATAAGTACGACGGTTCATTCGAGAGGGAATATGCGGAATTTGACGATTCTATTTCTAAAACATTTACTAAAAATTATCGTTCTTCCAAAGAGATAGTTGACTTGTTAAATAATCTGTACATATCTTCTAATAAAGCGGAACAGACTTCTGCTAGAGGTAACAAAGGGAGGCTACCTCGTGTAGTCTTTACAGACGATATTGAACAATACTTATCTGATTATGTTGGAGATTACAAGGAGTTTTACAAATTAAGAACAGTCAATAAGAAAAGATTTGAAAATATCAATAATAGTGGAAAATCAGCTATTGAAATCTACGAAAAGTATCAGGAATTATATCCTAATTATGGCCGTATAAGTGTAATGGATGTTTTGACTAACAGTAACTATGATGAAAACCCTGATGAATTAATGTCTTTTTTAAACTTGTTATTTCAAGTATTGAATGAATATAATAATAAAAATTATGGTGAAGTAATTCGAATCTTAAAGAGTGTTAGAAAAAGCTTACCTTATGGTAAATTGATATCAGTATTTGATGGAAATTTATTGAAAATAGAATTTCATAAGGATAAGGTAAGTCTGAGAGAAAAAATGAATTCCTTCGTTACATTGTTAGAATCTACTCAACCATTGGGAGTTATAATTCAAGAATTGGCGGATAAAAAAATTATCAGCAGTGATTTTTATAATTTCATATTCTTATATGAAAGAAATGGTGAATTTTTATATACAGATTTATTCTGTTACTCAATCGAATTATTTAAATTGATTAATGAATATAATAGAAATCCTATGGTTTCAACTCAGCATGGGGTTAAAGGAGAGGGACATAGAAAGATACTATTTGTGGCAGAAAATTCAAGTAAGCCAGGTATCGAAATATACGAATTTCTAAACCTATTCACAAGTTTTTATAGGCGAAATATTGAATTTAATTTTGATGCTTTTCAAGAGTTTTATTATAATTTCAATCATGATATTGTACTACTGGAAGAAAAAATAGGGAAAAAAATGAGTAAAATTGAAGCAAGTGATAGAAAGGAATACTTTGGTGATTTTCAAACTATCTATAATAGGTATTTAGATAATGAATATTTTAAATTTATCTGTTTAAAGGAAAGTACATTTACTTTTCAAGAGAAAACTGCAATTAAGGATATGAAAGTTATTTTTAATAATAATTTAGTTAGATCAACTTTAACAGCCTATAAACTTTTTTATGTTGGGTGTTCTCGAGCAGAAGAAGAATTGGTTGTATTGATTGATAGTAATAATATTGAAAATATGGAGGAGTTTAAAAACTGTTTTAAACATCTAGGATTTACTTATGATTGATAGATATTGTTAACAATATACATTATATCTTGCAAAATAAACCTGAATGGATGAAATAAAATTAGAAGGATCTAGCATTATGCAGTATAGAGCTATCAGATACTGACAAACTACCAGACGGCAGAAGAATAACGAAGCACTCATTTTGGATTCCTAAAAAATTTTTAAAAGAGGTACTCCTTGGTGAGTGGGATTAGAGTCAAATACATTGAAAGGATTAGTATGAACAAAATCAATTCTTACAAAATCCACCTCCCCTCCCTCATCCCTTTCGGTTTTATCCTCTCCAACAATCGTTACACCTACCGTGAGGTCTTCATGGAGGGGCAGTTTGAGGCGGTGGTGGAGGTTGATGAGGCTGGTCAGCTGTCGTCCTATGTTTGGGATTGTGAGATGGAGGAGATCTATACCGCCCATCTGGTGACTGCGCCAGCTGGGGCTTTTGTGGGGCAGGTGCGTGAGGCTTATCAGTCCATTTTGGCTCGAGTAGAGGAAGCCTGCTGTATCGCTCTGCCATTTACCAAAGACCAAAGCAACCGCATAGCCCAGCTCATCAAGGAGCAGTGGGGCGACCTTCCTGACTATCCCTTTGCCAAGTTACCGACCTATGGGGCTTTTCGCCATCCTGCGAATAACAAGTGGTATGCCTTGGTCAGTCAGATTCCGAGGGACAAGCTGGATGGGAGTGGGTCTAAAGAAGAGGTGGAGATTGTCAATCTCAAGGTCGATGGTCGGGAAATAGCAGAGCTGCTGAGTCAGTCGGGCATCTTCCCTGCCTACCATATGTCGAAGAAGACCTGGGTGTCGGTCTTGCTGGATGATACGGTGGAGGACCAGACGGTGTTTGCCCTCCTTGAAAAAAGTCGCTATCTGGTAGGACCAAAAACCTACAAGGCGGAGCAAGGGCCTGATTACTGGGTTATTCCAGCCAATCCAAAGGTCTATGATATTGATACCGAATTTGCGGAAAATAAGGTAGTCTATTGGCCGCAAAAATCAACCATTAAAGTCGGGGACATCGTTGCCATCTACGTGACGGCGCCGGTACAGGCCATTCGTTATGTTTGTCGTGTCTTAGGAGCAAACTTGGAAAATCATGGAGAGTCAGATATTCCGACAGAAAAGAAACTCATGCAGGTGGAATTGCTCGCTCAGTTTTCCGATGATGTTTTGCCGAGAGCGCGCATGATGGACTTGGGAGTCAAGGCGGTGCGTGGTCCTAGACGGTTGACAGAAGAGTTTATTCGATACCTGACATCGGTGGTTAAAAACATTTATTAAATTATCAGAATATTTAATAAAAAGACTTTACAAGTAGGTAAAAAAGAGTATAATAAGGTGTATAAATTTTAAGGAGGTAAGGTATGAAGAAAAGCTTCATTCATCAGCAAGAGGAGATTTCTTTCGTCAAAAATACATTCACTCAGTATTTGAAAGACAAGCTAGAAATCGTAGAAGTGCAAGGACCGATTTTGAGTCGTGTCGGGGATGGTATGCAGGATAATTTGTCCGGTGTGGAGAATGCGGTTACTGTTAATGTGAAGCTGATTCCAGATGCGACCTATGAAGTGGTTCACTCACTTGCTAAGTGGAAGCGTCATACCTTGGCTCGCTTTGGATTTCACGAAGGAGAAGGTCTTTTTGTACATATGAAAGCCTTGCGTCCAGATGAGGATTCCTTGGATCCGATTCACTCGGTGTATGTGGATCAGTGGGACTGGGAAAAGGTCATCCCTGATGGTCGTCGCAACTTGGCTTATTTGAAGGAAACGGTCGAACAAATCTATAAGGCCATTCGATTGACAGAGCTTGCAGTTGAAGCTCGTTATGATATTGAGTCTGTTTTACCTAAGAAAATCACCTTTATCCACACGGAGGATTTGGTGAAGAACTTCCCAGACTTGACACCAAAAGAGCGTGAGAATGTGGTTGCCAAAGAATACGGTGCGGTTTTCCTAATCGGTATCGGCGGTGAACTGGCAGATGGTAAACCACATGATGGACGTGCACCAGACTATGATGACTGGACCAGCCCTTCTGAGCCAGGCTACAAGGGATTGAATGGTGATATCTTGGTTTGGAACGAAGCACTTGGATCAGCCTTTGAGTTGTCCTCAATGGGGATTCGTGTGGATGAAGAAGCGCTGAAGCGCCAGGTTGCTATTACAGGTGACGAGGACCGTTTGGAATTTGATTGGCATCGTGCCCTTTTGAATGGACTCTTCCCGCTGTCTATCGGTGGCGGTATCGGCCAATCCCGTTTGGCCATGTTCTTACTTCGTAAGAAACATATCGGAGAAGTGCAGTCCAGTGTTTGGCCACAGGAAGTGCGAGATAGTTTTGAAAATATTTTGTAAGAGGTTGATTTTCAATCTCTTTTCTTTTTCTTCCAATCAACTACCTGAAAACATTTACAACAAGATTATCTGTGATTTTTGCGCTAATCTATGATATACTTTTTTAGTTAAATTAAAATATATAGAGGATATTATGACAAAACTTAGAGAAGACATCCGTAACGTAGCCATTATTGCCCACGTTGACCACGGAAAAACAACCCTCGTTGATGAATTATTGAAACAATCCCAAACACTTGATGAACGTACGCAGTTGGATGAGCGTGCCATGGACTCAAACGACATCGAAAAAGAGCGTGGAATCACTATTCTTGCTAAAAACACTGCTGTAGCTTATAACGGTACACGTATCAACATCATGGACACACCGGGACACGCGGACTTCGGTGGTGAGGTTGAGCGTATCATGAAAATGGTTGACGGTGTTGTCCTTGTTGTCGATGCCTACGAAGGTACCATGCCACAGACCCGTTTCGTATTGAAAAAAGCCCTTGAACAAAACTTGACACCAATCGTCGTTGTTAACAAAATTGACAAGCCATCTGCTCGTCCAGAAGAAGTTGTGGATGAAGTGCTTGAACTCTTCATCGAATTGGGTGCAGATGATGACCAGTTGGAATTCCCAGTGGTTTACGCATCAGCTATCAACGGAACTTCATCTTTGTCTGACAATCCAGCGGACCAAGAAGAAACAATGGCACCAATCTTTGATACCATCATTGAGCATATCCCTGCACCAGTGGATAACTCAGATGAACCTTTGCAGTTCCAAGTATCCCTTTTGGACTACAATGACTTCGTAGGTCGTATCGGTATCGGTCGTGTCTTCCGTGGTACTGTTAAAGTTGGTGATCAAGTTACCCTTTCTAAACTAGATGGCACAACCAAAAACTTCCGTGTTACAAAACTCTTTGGTTTCTTCGGTCTTGAGCGTAAGGAAATCCAAGAAGCTAAAGCTGGTGATTTGATTGCCGTTTCTGGTATGGAAGACATCTTCGTTGGTGAAACTGTGACTCCGACAGATGCGGTTGAGCCACTTCCAGTTCTTCGTATCGATGAGCCAACTCTTCAAATGACTTTCTTGGTCAACAATTCACCATTTGCTGGTCGTGAAGGTAAATGGGTAACATCACGTAAAATTGAAGAGCGCCTTTTGGCGGAATTGCAAACGGACGTTTCTCTCCGTGTTGACCCTACAGACTCGCCAGACAAATGGACTGTTTCAGGTCGTGGTGAATTGCACTTGTCTATCTTGATTGAAACCATGCGTCGTGAGGGCTATGAGCTTCAAGTATCACGTCCAGAAGTTATCATCAAGGAAATCGACGGCGTGAAAATGGAGCCATTCGAGCGCGTGCAAATCGATACTCCAGAAGAATACCAAGGTTCTGTTATCCAATCTCTATCTGAGCGTAAGGGTGATATGTTGGATATGGTTGCGACAGGTAATGGTCAAACTCGTCTTGTATTCCTTGTTCCTGCGCGTGGTTTGATTGGTTATTCAACAGAATTCCTTTCAATGACTCGTGGTTACGGTATCATGAACCATACTTTCGACCAATACTTGCCAGTTGTTCAAGGTGAGATCGGTGGTCGTCACCGTGGTGCCCTTGTTTCTATCGATCAAGGTAAGGCAACAACATACTCAATCATGCGTATCGAAGAGCGTGGTACAATCTTCGTTAACCCAGGTACTGAGGTTTATGAAGGAATGATTATCGGTGAAAACTCACGTGAAAATGACTTGACCGTTAACATTACGACTGCTAAACAAATGACCAACGTTCGTTCAGCTACCAAAGACCAAACGTCAGTTATCAAGACACCACGTATCTTGACTCTTGAAGAATCACTAGAATTCTTGAACGATGATGAGTACATGGAAGTAACGCCTGAGTCTATCCGTCTTCGTAAGCAAATCTTGAACAAGGCAGAGCGTGATAAGGCTGCGAAGAAGAAAAAATTAGCGACTGAGGAATAATTTCTAGGAGAAGAAGCATGTTTTATTTAATCCTCGCCATCATGTTAGTACTTTTTTATATATTTGTGGCACCTCGCAATATTAAGGGGACTATGAATTTGATTGCGGCAGTATTTTTACTGGTAGCATTAGCGATTGCCTTGGTACTTGGATTTTTAAGAATCATGCAATTTTCAAAGGAAATTTGGGTTGGTCTACTAATGATTCTGATTGGTTTTTGGGCGATGCGGGATATTTATTATCTCGATAAAGAACCGAAAGACAGGCAGAGGAGAACAGAGCGACCTGGTCCTTATAGATATAGATGAAATTAACCGACGCTTTGCGTCGGTTTCAGACTGAAGACAAAGTCCTTAGAATTGATTTTCTAAGGGCTTTTCTTCGTATTTAGGAGTATAATATAAGAAAAAGGACTTATGAGGTTCTCCTATGCTACACAAAGAAAAACCTGACTATAACCGCAATCAGTACGGTTTCTATACCCTTGACCAGCTTGTGCCTGCAGATCATTTCCTGCGCCAAGTGGAAGCTGTGATTGACTTCGACTTCATTTATGACCTAGTAGAAGATACCTATTCGTCTGATAATGGTCGTCCTAGTCTTGACCCTGTCATGTTAGTTAAAATTCCTCTGATTCAGTGCTTTTATGGTATTCGTTCCATGCGTCAGACCATCAAGGATATTGAAGTGAATACTGCCTATCGCTGGTTTCTTGGTTTAACCCTAGATGACAAGGTGCCTCACTTCACGACATACGGCAAAAATTATTCCCGTCGCTTTCAAGAGAAAGGGTTGATTGAGTCCATTTTCACGCATATTCTTGGGCTGTGTATCAATGCAGGCCTAATTGACCCGACGGAGATTTTCATAGACGGAACTCATATTAAAGCTGCGGCCAATAATCGTAAGTTTATCAACCAAGAGGTGGAAAAGCAGGCCAAATTCATGAGTGAACAGCTGGAAATCGAAATTAATCAAGATCGGGTAAAGCACGGAAAAAAGCCGCTCGGGCCCGCCAAAGAGCCAGAGCCCATCGCTAAGAAAATCTCCACAACCGACCCAGAAAGTGGCTGGTTCCACAAAGGTGATCATAAGGAAGTTTTCGCTTATTCTGCCCAAGTTGCCTGTGATAAGTATGGCTGGGCACTTGCTTATAGTGTTGAGGCTGGTAATATCCATGACAGTCAGGCTTTTCCTGCACTTTTCGCCAAGCTTGAACCCTTGAAACCAGAGTATATCATTGCAGATTCGGGCTATAAAACTCCCAGTATTGCCAAGTTTCTAATTGATAAGGAAATCACTCCTGTCCTTCCCTACACCCGTCCCCGTGGGAAGAAGGGACAACTTCGTCCTAAAGATTTTGTCTATGACGAACACTTCGATTGTGTCCTGTGTCCTGAACATCAGGCCTTGACCTATCGCACGACTACCCGAGAAGGCTACCGAGAATACAAAAGCGATCCAGCAATTTGTGCCAACTGTCCCCTATTATCAGTATGTACGACCAGTAAGAACCATCAAAAAGTTGTCACGCGGCATATTTGGAAGGAGTATTTGGAACAGTGCGAGGATATTCGTCATCAAAGAGGGATGAAGGAACTCTACCAACATCGGAAAGAGACGATTGAACGGCTATTTGGCACAGCCAAGGAATACCATAATCTGCGCTACACGAGAGAAAAAGGCAAGTCCAAAATGGAGGATAAGATTGGACTGACTTTGGCGTGCTTAAATCTCAAAAAACTAGCTAAAAGGATGGCAAGAAGGCCTTTTTATTTTGTCCAGATGGGGTGGTTTCAGCATTAAAACAGCCATTTTTCTCTAAAAACAGTAAAAAAGACAAACACCAAAACGATGTTTGTCTGCAATCTGTAACCGACGCTTTGCGTCGGTTTTTCTGTCCTCTGGCTTGAAAAAGGTCTTCGTAAAGGGTAAAATAAGGTGTTAGAAAGTAAAGGTATTTGAGATGAAGATGATTGATATTGTAAAAAATAAGAAAGTGTTAGTGCTAGGCTTAGCTAAATCAGGGGAATCTGCAGCCCGTCTCCTAGATAAATTGGGTGCTATCGTCACTGTTAACGATGGAAAGCCTTTTGAAGAAAATCCGACTGCTCAATCTTTGTTGGAAGATGGTATCCGTGTAATTTGCGGGAGCCATCCCTTGGAATTATTGGATGAAGATTTCGCTTTGATGGTAAAAAATCCAGGAATTCGCTATGATAATCCTATGGTTGAAAAAGCAATTGGCAAAGGAATTCCAGTATGGACAGAGGTTGAATTGGCCTACTTGGTATCAGATGCTCCAATCGTGGGGATAACAGGTTCGAACGGCAAGACAACGACAACGACCATGATTGCGGAAGTCTTGAATGCTGGAAATAAACCTGCAAAATTATGTGGAAATATTGGTTACCCAGCATCTTCGGTCGCTCAAACTGCGACTGCAGAGGATACCTTGGTCATGGAATTATCATCTTTCCAGTTAATGGGGACAGAATCTTTCCATCCGCATATCGCCGTTGTGACCAATCTCATTGCCAGTCATATTGATTATCACGGGACTTTTGAAGACTACGTAGCAGCCAAATGGATGATTCAGCGTCAGATGACGGCTGAGGATTTTGTAGTGCTCAACTTCAACCAGAAAGAAGCTAAGGAATTGGCTGGACAGACCAAGGCAACTGTCGTTCCTTTTTCTACGCTGGAAGTAGTTGATGGAGCTTATTTGGCAGAAGGAAAACTCTATTTCAAGGGTGAATACATCATGGACGCTGACCAAATTGGTGTTCCAGGTTCACACAATGTTGAAAATGCCTTGGCAACAATTGTGGTTGCAAAATTGTTGGGAGTAGACCACCAAGCGATTCAGGAAAGTTTGTCTGCTTTTGGAGGTGTCAAACACCGCTTGCAATTTGTAGGTGAGGTCAACGGAGTTTCCTTCTACAATGATAGTAAGTCTACCAATATCTTGGCGACTCAAAAAGCTCTTTCAGGGTTTGACAATAGCAAGGTCATTTTGATTGCAGGTGGCTTGGACCGTGGTAATGAATTTGATGAATTAGTCCCTGATTTGGTCGGACTAAAGAAAATGGTGATCCTTGGCCAATCAGCTCCCCGTGTTCAACGTGCTGCTGATAAAGCAGAGGTGGAAACGATAGAAGCTCTCGATATTGCGGATGCGACTAGAAAAGCCTTTGCCATTGCGGAAAAAGGAGATATTGTCCTTTTAAGTCCAGCCAATGCAAGCTGGGATATGTATGCCAATTTTGAAGTGCGTGGCGACGTCTTCTTACAGACCTTTGAGGAGTTGAAATGATCATGAAAAAAATTGTTTTTACAGGCGGAGGGACTGTTGGGCACGTGACGCTCAATCTCCTTTTGATTCCGCGATTTTTGGAAGAAGGCTGGGAAGTTCATTATATTGGTGATGGGAATGGGATTGAGCATGAACAGGTTGTGAAATCAGGTTTAGATGTCCATTTTCATTCTATTTCGACTGGGAAATTACGCCGTTATTTCTCTTTCCAAAATATGTTGGACGTGTTTAAAGTTGGTTTTGGTGTTCTTCAATCCTTGGCCATTATTGCTAAAATTCGTCCGCAAGCTCTTTTTTCAAAAGGTGGGTTTGTATCGGTTCCGCCAGTTATTGCCGCTAATTTGCTGCGGGTTCCAGTCTTTATCCATGAATCAGACTTAACAATGGGACTGGCCAATAAAATAGCCTATAAATTTGCGACAACCATGTATAGTACTTTTGAGCAACCTGCCAGCTTGACTAAAGTAAAACATGTTGGTGCGGTTACAAAAGTGGGGCAAACGAATGACAAAGTTACACCAATCCAGTTGCCAGAAATTCTCAGTCACTTCGATAAAAGTCTACCGACCCTACTGTTTGTAGGTGGTTCGGGCGGTGCTAAGGTCTTTAATGATTTAATCAGTCAGAATAGTGCTGCTCTGACCGAACGATTCAATATTATCAATTTGACAGGGGATAGTAGTCTCAACCAATTAGATAAAAACCTATATAGAGTTGACTATGTAACAGAACTTTATCAACCGTTGATGGATTTAGCGGATGTCGTTATTACCCGTGGTGGTTCCAATACTCTGTTTGAGTTGATTGCCATGCAACAACTCCATTTGATTGTGCCTCTAGGACGACAGGCCAGTCGAGGGGATCAGATTGAAAATGCTCTCTATGCAGAGAAAAAAGGATATTCTAAGCAGATTGATGAAAGTCAATTGACATTTGCCAGCCTGTTAGTAGAAGTCGATGAGCTATTGAAAAATAAGGAATTTTATATCCAAAACATGGCAAATTCTAATGAAATTCAGTCAGTAGATAGTTTTTACAATTTGCTTAGAGAAGATATGGGAAGGTAGGTTCTATGACGGAAAAAGATTCAAATGTAGAAGAATCAGTGCTAGAAGTGGAACAGGCATCCCAAGTAGAATTGGATTCAGAACAAATTTCACCAGTAGAGAAAGAATCTGTATTAGCCGAAGAAAAAGGACTTTCTACGGATGTAGACATACCTGACATGACTGCTCCGGATGATGAAAAAAGTGCCTTTTTCGAACAATGGAAAGCACGCCACCAAGCCTACCTTGCTCATAAAGATGAGGCAGATATTCAGGCAGTTGACGAGGGACAGACAGAACAGAAGAGCCCAGAAGCTAAAAAGAGTAAAAGGGTCCTTTTTCAGGGAATAAACAGAAGACAAGAGAGTCTGGAAGCCAAGAAAGAAACAGAGAAAAAGGTCCAGCCTTTAAAAGTTGATATTCCTTCCAAAGTAGTCTGGAAAGCTATTCCGGTTCTTGTGACGAGTTTGTTACTGGCAGCTCTAGCCTTGTATTATATTTCTCCAACCAGCAAGAAAAAACAAATAGAGGTCGTTGGAAATGAGCGACTAACTGCGGAGCAAGTAGAAAATTATAGCCTTATCTCTCCGGATGATTACATTGTAACCATAGCTCTGCATGCAGATGCTTACGCAAAGAATATTAAGAAGAATAGTTCGTCTGTAGAGACAGCAACAATCAAGTTCCAGTTTCCAGCTACCTTTACCATTCACATCAAAGAATACGCTATCATAGGCTACATTCAGCAACAAAGTCAGTGGTATCCAGTACTGTCTAGTGGAGTGGTTGGCGGAGAGCCGATTTCACAGGATTCTTTGCCAGAAGGCTACACAACGATTAATTTATCCGACAAGGAATTAATCAAGGAACTGGCCATTGAATTGGGTAAAATAGATGCAGGAATTCGTTCTGCTATTCAGACAATAAATTTAACGCCAAGTAAAGTGACTGCGGATTTGCTGACACTCAATATGGCAGATGGAAATACGGTTTTAGTTCCATTGAGTGAGATTAGCCAGAAGTTGCCTTACTATACAAAAATAGCGGCAGAAGTGACAGTTCCAACGACAATTGATATGGAAGTTGGTATTTATAGATATGCAAGCTGAAATAGATAATTTTGTAAAGAAAAAGTAATAAAAAAATCCTTTAAAAACACCATAATTCGATATAATATGGTATAATGAATGATGACTAATTATACTATTTTTCAAAATGGAAGATGATTTGTTAAAGTTGGAAGTAAGAGAGGACTGATAGAATGGCTAGGAACGGCTTTTTTACGGGATTAGATATTGGTACAAGCTCCGTTAAAGTCTTGGTTGCAGAATATATTGATAACGAAATGAATGTGATTGGGGTCAGCAATGTAAAAAGTGCTGGCGTCAAAGATGGAATTATTGTAAATATTGAGGTGGCTGCTGGAGCGATTAAAAAAGCGATCGAGCAGGCAGAAGAAAAGTCAGGTATCCGCATTGAAAAGGTAAATGTTGGATTACCTGCCAACCTTCTTCAGATTGAACCGACTCAAGGGATGATTCCTGTTACAACAGATTCACAAGAAATTACAGACTTGGATGTTGAGAATGTTGTAAAATCAGCATTGACGAAGAGTATGACTCCGGAACGCGAAGTGATTTCATTTATTCCAGAAGAGTTCACTGTCGATGGATTCCAAGGCATTAAGGACCCTCGTGGAATGATGGGAATTCGCTTGGAAATGCGTGGGATGCTGTACACAGGACCACGTACCATTCTTCACAATCTTCGTAAAACGGTGGAGCGTGCAGGTGTCCAAGTTGAAAATATTGTAATTTCTCCGTTGGCACTAACTCGCTCTGTATTGAATGAAGGTGAACGTGAGTTTGGTGCGACTGTCATTGATCTTGGTGGTGGTCAAACGACTGTGGCTGTTATGCGTGGCCAAGAGTTGCAATATACAAACATCTACCAAGAAGGTGGAGATTATATCACAAACGATATTTCAAAAGTATTGACAACTTCAAAGAGTATTGCTGAAAACTTGAAATACAACTACGGCATTGCTTATCCGCAAGATGCAAGTGATAAGGAAAAATTCACTGTTGACGTGATTGGAGAAAACGCTCCAGTTGAAGTGACCGAGCGCTACCTTTCAGAAGTGATTGCGGCACGTTTACGTCAGATTTTTGACCGTGTGAAACAAGATTTGGAGCGTACACGTGCTCTAGATTTACCAGGAGGCATTGTTATTGTAGGTGGTGGTGCTATCTTACCAGGAATTACAGAATTGGCCCAAGAAGTGTTTGGTGTTAACACTAAACTTTATGTTCCAAATCAAATTGGTATCCGCAATCCAGCATTTGCAAGTGTGATTAGCTTTGTTGAGTATGTTGGTGAGTTAGAAGATGTAGAAAATATTGCCCAACATGCAGTAAATGGCGAAACTACCTTGAGACATAAGCCAGTTGAAATTCCTGTTGCTCGTCCTCGGATTAGTCAGCCAATTCAAAGAGAAATCGTGAACGAATTGAACACAGTTGATCAGGTAGAGGAACAAGTTGCTCCTACTTACCATGATGAGGAAGAAGAAGCTCGTCCAGCTGCTAAGGGAAACATCACAGATCGCATTCGTGGTTTGTTTGGCAGCATGTTTGAATAAGAGAAAAGAAAAGGTGATTTAAACTATGGCATTTTCATTTGAAGCAGCAGCTAGTCATGGTGCTGTCATTAAAGTAATCGGTGTCGGCGGTGGTGGCGGGAACGCGATTAACCGTATGATTGAAGAAGGTGTTGCTGGGGTTGAGTTCATTGCAGCAAACACAGATGTACAAGCGCTAAGTAGCTCTAAAGCTGAAACAGTTATCCAACTAGGTCCTAAATTGACTCGTGGTTTGGGTGCTGGAGGTCAACCTGAGGTTGGTCGTAAAGCTGCTGAGGAAAGCGAAGAAGCATTGACTAATGTATTAACTGGTGCAGATATGGTCTTCATCACTGCTGGTATGGGCGGTGGCTCAGGGACTGGTGCGGCTCCTGTTATTGCACGTATTGCTAAAAACTTGGGTGCGTTGACTGTCGCAGTTGTGACTCGTCCGTTTGGTTTTGAAGGAAATAAACGTGGAAACTTTGCGATTGAGGGAATTGAAGGTCTTCGTGAACAAGTAGATACACTCTTAATTATTTCAAACAACAACCTTCTTGAAATTGTTGATAAGAAAACACCGCTTTTAGAAGCACTAAGCGAAGCTGATAATGTTCTTCGTCAAGGTGTTCAAGGAATTACAGACTTGATTACAAATCCTGGTTTGATTAACTTGGACTTTGCAGATGTGAAGACAGTTATGGAAAACAAAGGAAACGCCTTGATGGGTATCGGTATCGGTACTGGTGAGGACCGAGTGATTGAGGCGGCTCGTAAAGCGATTTATTCTCCTCTTCTTGAAACAACAATTGATGGTGCAGAGGATGTCATTGTCAATGTTACAGGTGGTTATGACATGACTCTGACAGAAGCAGAAGATGCTTCAGAAATCGTTAATCAGGCTGCGGGTCAAGGTGTTAACATTTGGTTGGGTACATCTATTGATGAAACAATGAAAGATGAGATTCGTGTGACTGTTGTGGCTACGGGTGTTCGTCAAGATACTGCTGATAAACCAGCCCGCCATCGCACGGAAGCTGTTTCACCACGCCCTTCTCAACGCTTTGATCATTCAGTAGCATCAGCACCAACTCGTGGAGCTGCACAACAAACTGAAGCGCCGAAAGCTTCTGCCTTCGGAGAGTGGGATTTGCGTCGTGAAAACTTGATTCGTCCAACTGACACAGAACCAACATCCACTGTTTCAGTCGAAAAATTTACAATGGATCAAGATGAGGATGAATTGGATACACCACCATTCTTCCGTAATCGCTAAACTAAAATGAATTTTCAAAAGAATAAGGATGCTATCTTTTCAGCAGTGGCAAAAGCTGCTGAGAAGGCAGGTCGTCCAAGTGAATCAGTAAAGGTAATAGCTGTCACCAAATATGTTGACAGCTCTATTGCTAATCAGCTTGTGAATGCTGGGATTACCCATATTGGAGAAAATCGAGTCGATCAATTCTTAGAAAAGTATAATACCCTAGCAGACAAACAATTGACATGGCATTTGATAGGGACTTTACAGAGAAGAAAGGTCAAGGACATTATTCCATTTGTTGATTATTTCCACGCCCTAGACTCTGTCAAACTAGCTCAGGAAATAGATAAACGTGCGACTAAAATAGTCAAGTGTTTCCTCCAAGTCAACGTTTCCGGTGAGGAGACTAAGCATGGCTTTGCAGTATCTGAGATTGATGCGGCACTTGCTGAAATTAGTTTATTGGAGAACATTGAACTTGTTGGATTGATGACGATGGCACCGATTGATGCTACAGATGATGAATTAGACGAGATTTTTTCTAAAATGCAGGAAATCCAAGAAGAACTAGCTACAAGGAACTTACCACGTATGCCCTTTACAGAGTTAAGCATGGGAATGAGTGGGGACTTTGAACGCGCCATTGCTCACGGAGCTACATATGTGAGAATTGGCTCAGCATTCTTTGAATAATGGAGAGGAGGAAAATATGGCATTAAAAGATACATTTAAGAACTTATTTAATTACTTTGAAGTTGACGAAGTCAATGAAGTTGAAGAACAGGCAGATGCCTATTCAATGCCTAATGATCGTCCTAAAATGCGTGTTGCCAGTACTACAGCTGCACTTGTGCGCGAACAGCAGCCAAAAGTAGAGACGCGTCGGGAAGCACGTTCAGAAAGTCAACTTCAACGCCTACATGAAAGGCAGCAAGAATTGATGACTAATAATACCGAAAAAGAGATTGTCAAAACTACAATTGATATTAAGTTTCCAAAACGTTATGAAGATGCACCAGAGATGGTAAATCTTTTATTAGATAATGCGAGTATTCTCATTGATTTTCAATATATGTCGGAGCAACAAGCTAGACGTTGCCTAGACTACTTGGATGGTGCTCGTTCAGTATTATCTGGAAATTTGAAAAAGGTCTCAAATACCATGTGGTTGTTAACTCCAGTAAATGTCACAGTCAATATTGAAGAATTGCGCAATGCTGGTACAACTACTGGTGTGGCTGATTCAAATTTTGACTTTGATATAAAACGGTAACGCTATGCAAATTTTGATTTTTTTACTATTAAAAATTGTAGAAATTTATTCCTATCTCTTATTGGCATACGCTTTGCTAAGTTGGTTTCCTAGCCTATACACAAGCTCGATTGGACGTTTGATTCAATGGCTGGTAGCACCGATTTTAAAACCCTTTAGGCGATTTAATCTGCAATTTATGGGGTTGGATTGGACCGTAATGGCAGCCATGATTGCGCTTAATATGGGAACACGCTTCTTGGTTCAATTATTGCTCCTGTTAGCATAGTTATGAAAAATGACAAAAACTTATTGCAACATTTTTCTAGGGAAGAAAGAGAGTTTGTAGAGAAAATAATGGATATGTGTCAGCAAGTTGAAGATACGTATTCATACAGATTAACTCAATTTTTACATCCTAGACAAGATGAAATTGTATGCAAAATTGCTAACTACTACCAGTTACAAACGTTTTCTAGTCGTGACCTTGTTTCGACAGAACATTCGCGGGTTATTATTGCCCCGGCTTATTATGAGTTGGACATCAAGGACTTTGAGTTAACCGCTCTTCATTTGTCCTATGCTAGAAAATTTCACACCGTATCCCATTCACAAGTTCTTGGAACTTTTCTCAATCAACTAGGGATTAAAAGGGAGTATTTGGGTGATATTTTGATTGATGATGAACGATTGATTGTCTTTATCGATCAGAAATTTGGGCAGATTGCCTTACAATCTATCACTAAAGTTGCTCGTGTCCCTGTTAAGGGAAAGGAAGAAGAATGGACGACTGTTCGACTACCGATTGGACAGGAATGGCGTTCAAAGGATGTGTTGGTTTCCAGTATGAGATTGGATAAATTGATTTCGGTCGCATTTAATCTTTCAAGGGCAACTGCAAACAAGTTGATTGAGGCTGGACATGTGAAGTTGGATTATGTTCTGACAGAACAAACCAGTAAATTAGTTGAAATAGGGCAATTAATTAGCGTTAGGAGATATGGTAGAGTTCGCCTAAATGAATTTTTAGGTTTTTCTAAGCAAGGGAAGATAAAATTGAAGTTAGACATTGTTAAAACTTAGGAGGAAAGATGGCACTTACAGCATTAGAATTAAAAGATAAAACCTTTGCTACAAAATTTAGAGGATACGACGCAGATGAAGTTGATGACTTTTTGGACATTGTAACACGTGATTATGAGGATTTAATTCGTAAAAATCATGATCAAGAGTTAGAATTGAAAAATTTGCGGGAACGTTTGGCTTATTTTGATGAGATGAAAGAATCATTGAGTAAATCAGTTCTTTTAGCTCAAGATACAGCTGAGAAAGTAAAGGTTGCGGCCGAAGATCAAGCGGCAAATATTATTAAACAAGCTGACTATGATGCGGCAACATTGTTACATGAAGCTAAAGATAAGGCAAATGAAATTCTTCGTAATGCGACTGACAACGCGAAAAAAGTTGTCATTGAGACTGAAGAATTAAAAAACCAGACACGTATTTTCCATCAGCGTCTGAAATCAACAGTAGAAAGCCAATTATCATTGGTTAATTCATCTGAATGGGAGGAAATCCTTCGCCCAACAGCAAGTTACATTCAAACAAGTGACGAGGCTTTCCGTGATGTTCTTCATAAGGCTTTGGATGAAGAATTACCTGTTGAAGAGGAAAGTTTGGATTATACACGTCAATTGACACCAGAAGAAATTGTAGAATTAACTCGTCAGGCAGTGGCTTTTGAGAGTGGAGATTCTGTAGAAATTTCAACAGAAGAATAATAAAGATCATAAGCAGAGACACGGTCGGTAGAAATATTTATAGCGAGTAGGAGATGGTGGAAGCCCTACAATCTCTTTCTATGGATCATCACTTTGTTTGATTTTTCCTGAAAATAGTAAGGAAAGACGCCCGTTCACGTTACGAACATAGAGGGATAGGGGAAACTCTATCTAAACTAAGGTGGTACCACGAACTTTCGTCCTTATTTGGCGGGAGTTTTTTATATTTTTTATGATACGATTAGAATTAGTAAACAAGGACAACTTTGAAGCGGTGTTACAAGTTCAACTTGCACCTGAGGACCAACGCCGAGTAGCATCGGTTGAATATTCTTTGGCACAGGCATGGCTGTATAGAGAGGACGGACATCTTCTCCCTTATGCTGTCAAATCAGGACAGAAAGTCGTAGGTTTTGTATTGTTGTCTATACAAGAAGACAAGAGCTACTATGTGTGGCGTTTGTTAATAGACAGGCATTATCAAAATAGAGGCTTTGGCAAGGAGGTCATTCGGCAAGTGTTACGACGAGCAAGGGATGATCAGCAGTGCCATAAGGTTACCGTAAATTATGTCATTGGTAATCATAAAATGAGGTATATCTTAGAAAAACTTGGCTTTCAATTCATTGGTTTAGAAGGCCAAGAAATGAAAATGGAATTAAGTATAAAATAAAGGAGTTATGATGAAACTAAAAGAAACACTTAATTTAGGTAAGACAGCCTTCCCAATGCGTGCAGGCTTACCAACACGTGAGCCAGAATGGCAAAAGGCCTGGGATGAAGCAAACTTGTATGCTCGTCGTCAAGAACTCAACGCTGGCAAGCCAGCCTTCCACCTCCACGATGGCCCTCCATACGCTAACGGAAATATCCACGTTGGACATGCTTTGAACAAGATTTCTAAAGATATTATCGTTCGCTCTAAGTCAATGTCTGGTTTCCGTGCTCCATTTGTACCAGGTTGGGATACGCATGGTCTTCCTATTGAGCAAGTCTTGGCAAAACAAGGTGTCAAACGCAAGGAAATGGACTTGGTTGAATATCTTGAAATGTGTCGTGATTATGCTCTTAGTCAAGTTGACAAGCAACGTGATGATTTTAAACGCTTGGGTGTTTCTGCAGACTGGGAAAATCCATATATCACCTTGACTAAAGACTACGAAGCAGCTCAAATCCGTGTCTTCGGTGCCATGGCAGACAAGGGCTATATCTACCGCGGTGCTAAGCCTGTCTACTGGTCATGGTCATCTGAGTCTGCCCTTGCAGAAGCTGAAATTGAATATCACGACATTGACTCGACAACTCTTTACTATGCTAACAAGGTCAAAGATGGCAAGGGGCTCTTGGATACGGATAGCTACATCGTTGTCTGGACAACCACTCCATTTACGGTAACGGCTTCTCGCGGTTTGACAATGGGAGCAGACATTGACTATGTCTTGGTTCAACCTGCTGGCTCTGACCGTAAGTATGTCTTGGCAGAAGCCTTGGTTGATAGCTTGGCAGCCAAATTCGGTTGGGAATCCTTCGAAGTGATTTCAAAACACAAGGGTGCTGAGTTTGAATATATTGTGACCGAACACCCATGGGATAGAGAAGTGGATGAATTGGTCATCTTGGGTGACCATGTTACAACGGATTCAGGTACTGGTATCGTCCATACGGCTCCAGGCTTTGGTGAGGATGACTACAATGTCGGTGTCAAATATGACTTGGAGGTTGCGGTAACTGTCAACGAACGCGGTTTGATGAATGAAGCTGCGGGTCCTGATTTTGAAGGGCAATTCTATGACAAGGTTGTCCCAACGGTTAAGGAAAAATTAGGCGACTTGCTCCTTGCTAGTGAAGTGATCAATCACTCCTACCCATTTGACTGGAGAACCAAGAAGCCAATCATCTGGCGTGCAGTACCGCAATGGTTTGCCTCTGTCTCTAAATTCCGTCAGGAAATCTTAGACCAAATCGAAGCAACAACTTTCAATCCATCTTGGGGTAAAACACGTCTTTACAACATGATCCGTGACCGTGGTGACTGGGTCATCTCACGTCAGCGTGCTTGGGGTGTTCCACTTCCAATCTTCTATGCAGAAGATGGTACTGCGATCATGACAAAGGAAGTGACAGACCACGTTGCTGCCCTCTTTGAAGAACATGGTTCAATCATCTGGTGGAAATCTGAAGCCAAAGATCTCTTGCCAGCTGGTTTCACTCATCCAGGTTCACCAAATGGCGAATTTACAAAAGAAACAGACATCATGGACGTATGGTTTGACTCTGGTTCATCTTGGAATGGTGTCATGAACGCCCGTGAAAACCTTGCTTACCCAGCAGACCTCTACCTAGAAGGTTCTGACCAATACCGTGGTTGGTTTAACTCATCCTTGATTACCTCTGTAGCCGTAAATGGTCATGCGCCATATAAAGCTGTCTTGTCACAAGGTTTTGTCTTAGATGGCAAAGGTATGAAGATGTCTAAATCTCTAGGAAATACCATTCTACCAAGTGATGTTGAGAAACAATTTGGTGCAGAAATCTTGCGTCTGTGGGTAACTTCTGTGGATACTTCAAACGACGTACGTGTGTCTATGGATATTCTTGGACAGGTTTCTGAAACCTACCGTAAAATCCGTAATACCCTTCGCTTCTTGATTGCTAACACTTCTGATTTCAATCCTGCAAGTGATGCGGTGGCATACGAAGAACTTCGTTCTGTTGACCAGTATCTCTTGGTGAAATTCAATAAATTGGTAGCTCAAATCCGTCAAGCCTACGACAACTATGACTTCATGGCTATCTACAAGTCTGTCGTAAACTTTGTAACACTTGACTTGTCAGCTTTTTACTTGGATTTTGCCAAGGACGTTGTCTATATCGATGGTGCTAAATCACTTTCTCGTCGTCAGATGCAGACTGTCTTCTATGACATCTTGGTGAAAATTACCAAGCTCTTGACTCCAATCTTGCCACATACAGCAGAAGAAATCTGGTCATACTTGGAACACGAAGCAGAAGAGTTTGTACAATTGGCGGAAATGCCAGAGGTGGAAACCTTTGCCAATGAAGCGCAGCTTTTGGCTGACTGGGAAAACTTTATGAACTTCCGTACTCAGGCACAAAAAGCCTTGGAAGAAGCGCGTAATGAAAAAGTGATTGGTAAGTCACTTGAAGCTCATTTGACTGCCTATGTCTCAGTTGAAACTAAGTCCTTCTTGGAGAGCTTGAATGCAGACCTTGCTCAGTTGCTCATCGTTTCAAACTTGACAGTAACCACGGAAGCAGCTCCTGAAAGTGCTGTTCTGGTAGAAGAAGTTGCCTTTACTGTAGAGCGTGCAAGCGGTGAAGTGTGTGACCGTTGCCGTCGCATTGATACTAGTGTTGCAGAGCGCAGCTATGGTGCGACAATCTGTGACCACTGTGCAAGCGTAGTGGAAGAAAACTTTGCTGAAGCAGTAGCTCAAGGTTTTGAAGCCTAAGCAATCACAATACATTTGTTAAAGTCTATCTAGCGATAGGCTTTTTTTATAATACTCTTCGAAAATCAAAATTATCCGTTGTTAAGAGCCTTGATGAACTCCAATTCTATCTTCGGCTTCGTTTCCTAGGCTACTTTTGATTTTCATTGAGTATAAATAGAAAAAAAGAAGCCATTTGGCTTCTTATACTTCTGCGATAATGGGAATAGACATTTCAATCAAACGGTCTGTGTGAATCGTTTGAATGGCAGCCTTGTTAATAGTTCGTTCATCAATTTTTCGATGAAGGAAGAAATCACGAATTTGCTCGATTTCATTTTGTTGTACTGCACGGTATTTATTACTAATCAAGAGTTCATAATGACGGGGTGCCTGTGTGAAAATAACGTCTGTATTACCTGCAGAATAAGTCTCTACTAGGAAAGCATCAGTATTAGCCAACTGGCTTTGGACAAGATTGGGATGACTATTTGTCGTGTTAATGATTTTCATGTGGAACCTCCTCTATCTCTTTGGCTACATTATAGCACGATTAGAGTGTTTTTACTAGTTATTGAATGAATTTTCTTGCAATTTCCATTGTTCAATGCCCCATTTGTGACTACCACGTTTGAGTTTATCGATGGCTTCATTGACTGGGAACCAGGCAATATGGTTGAAATCTTCTAGTGGTTGTCCTATTTGATGGTAGCTAGTTACTTCATAGATGTAGGCTGGATTATAGAAATGGGTATCGCGGTGGCTAGAGTAGAAGTATTCGTCAGCCTGACCAAAGTATTTTCCGATTTCAGCGGTAAATCCAAGCTCTTCCATCAATTCGCGCTCCAAAGCAATGAGGTGATTTTCTCCCTTTTCAATTTCTCCACCAGGAAGAAACCAAGCTCCGTTTGGTGCTTGAACGAGTATAATCTGTTCTTTCTTTTCATCTGGGATAACTGCGTAAACACCAAAGCGACTCTGGTAGCTGACGCCAGCTTTCTTTTCTCCAAATACAGCAATTTTCTCCATAGGCAATTCTATCCTCTTTCATAATTGGAATGAGTTGTATACATTATACCACTTTTTTATTATTTTTCCTTGTGATAGGCTTTACAAAGTAAAGTTTTTTTATAGGATGGAGATGGGGAAAAATTTAGAAAAATAAAGTAGCAAAACAGTAAAATAGGCTACTCGTAGAGAGCAGCTCTATTTTCTTATTTTGTCTTTGTTTGTGCCTTGATTTGAATTGTACCTTTACTTGACATGACAGCACGTAGGTCTTTTTCTGCTGGATGTTCTAAGTAGAAGTCGGTGATAGCATCTTCAATCTGATCTTGGATGGTTCTGCGCAGTGGACGAGCTCCCATCTTTGGATCGTAGCCAAGGTCCACTAATTTCTCCTTAACTTTATCTGTTACATGGAGGCTGATGCCATTGTGAGAAAGGCGTTTGTTTACATCGTCTAGCATGAGGCTGACGATTTCAAGTAGGTTTTCCTTGCTCAGTGGTTGGAACTCAATAATACCGTCAAATCGGTTCATAAATTCAGGTGTGAAGAAATTGCCAAGTTGGCCAAGGACTGATTGAGTCCGCCCTTCCATAGCCGCACCAAAACCGACACTTGCTTCAACTTTTCCAGTACCAGCATTTGATGTCATGATGATAATAGTATCTTTGAAGCTGACTGTCCGACCTTGTCCATCTGTCAGACGCCCATCGTCTAAGACCTGAAGGAACATGTGCATGACATCAGGGTGGGCTTTTTCTACCTCATCCAAGAGGATGAGAGAGTAAGGATTGCGGCGGACTTTTTCAGTTAGCTGACCGGCTTCCTCGTAGCCTACATAACCTGGAGGAGCTCCGACGAGTTTAGCGACAGCGTGTTTTTCCATGTATTCGGACATATCGAAGCGGATCATGCTGTCAGCCGAACCGAAGAGTTCGATAGCTAATTGCTTAGACAATTCGGTTTTACCGACACCTGTTGGTCCGACAAAGAGGAAGGATCCAATGGGACGATTTGGAGCACCGAGACCGACACGATTACGGCGGATGGCTTTAGCTATCTTGTCAACTGCTTCATCTTGTCCGATAACATGGGCTTTTAAGTCACTAGCGAGGTTTACAAGCTGGGACTGTTCCTTTTCTTTTAAATCACCAACTGGGATATTTGTTTTTTGCTCAACGATGGCTTCAATTTCTTTTTCAGTAATGAGTGGAATATCTTCCTCGCTGATAGTTGCCTTTTGCATCTCCTTGTACTTAGCAATTTGGTCACGGAAATAGGCCGCTTTTTCATAGTCCTCATCCCGTGTAGCTTGTGCTTTACGATTTTCGGCATCAATCAGGCGTTGGTCAATTTCCTTTGGATCAATAAAGTTGAGGGTCAAATTCATTTTTGAACCAGCTTCATCCAGAAGGTCAATAGCCTTGTCTGGTAGGAAACGGTCTTGAATGTAGCGGTTGGACAGTACTGCGGCAGCTTCGATAGCAGCATCGGAGTATTTAACATGATGGTAATCCTGGTATTTATTTTGGATACCTTTGAGAATAGTGATGGTTTCTTCGACACTTGGTTCTTCAACTTTTACAGGTTGCATACGGCGTTCTAGGGCGGCATCTTTTTCGATAATACGGTACTCGTTGAGCGTTGTTGCACCGACTAGTTGCATTTCACCACGTGCGAGGGCTGGTTTGAGGATATTGCCTGCATCCATGTTACCATCGCCTGCAGAACCAGCACCGACAATTTCGTGAATCTCGTCAATAAAAAGAATAATTTCGCGACGATTACGGATTTCTTCCATGAGTTTTTGCATGCGTTCTTCAAATTGTCCGCGGATACCTGTTCCTTGTACGAGGCTGACAACATCCAGACGAATGACTTCCTTGTCTCGTAATTTCTGTGGGACATCGCCATCGACAATTTTTTGAGCCAAGCCTTCAACAACCGCTGTTTTACCTACACCAGGCTCACCGATAAGAACAGGGTTGTTTTTTGTACGACGGTTGAGAATTTCGATGACACGGGTAATTTCTTGATCGCGACCGATTACTGGATCAAGATCCCCACGACGGGCAATTTCGGTAACGTTGATACCAAATTCTTCAAGGAGCCCATTTGGTTGTTGGGGTTGTTGCGGAGGAGGGGTCTGTCCACCACGTCCATTATGCCCACCGGCTTGAGTGGGAGGAGTCTGTTCGCGATTTTTTCCAGCAGGGGTATTGCCAGGATAGCCACCTAGGTGATTGAAAAATTCACTAAAGGGATCCATATTGTTAGGATTTGTTAAATCTCCCAACCCACGTAGGATGGCATTATTAGGGTCTGTTTTCATGATTTGGTAGCAGTTGTGACAGAGGTCTACCTGCTGCTGTTTACCGTTTAAGTTGGTGTAGAGATGGATCGTTGCGTCGTTGATATTACAATTTTTGCAGAGCATAATTCTACCTCTTTCTGTGAAAAAATGTGACCTATTGTTAAATAGTCAAAAAAGGTCAGTTCTAGCTTTATTATAACAAGATTCATAGAAAAATCAAGAAACTGCTACGCTTGGAAAAACTTTCTATGAAAAATAGGACGATAGGAAGAAAATAGGGAAAAAATAAGACTTTTTTGGCAATATGTGGTAAAATATTCCTATAAAAAGGATTAGGAGAACGAATATGGAATCACATTTGGTGAGAATTATCAATCGTCTGGAGGCTATGGCTAATGACGGCGGTACGTTGAAACGTAATTTCGAACGTGATGGTATTGTTGTTGCAGAAGTGGCTTATAACTATGACGAGGAAAATGGTTCAGTATTTACCTTGCGTGATGTTGCTGCTCGTGAAACGTACGCGTTTGACAGCATCGACTTGATTGCAATGGAAATCTATGAGCTATTGTACTAAGAAGAAGTGAGAGGCGCCTAAGGGTGCTTTTTTCTTGTGTAAATTGAATATTATAAATAAAAGTATTGCATAAATATTCAAAAATGGTATAATAGACTCTAAATGACAGAATTGGAGTAAGATGAATGAATTTTTCTTTTTTGCCTGAGTATTGGGCTTATTTTAATTATGGGGCAATTGTTACCCTCATTATTGCATTTTTCTCAGTATTTTTTGGTAGTATTTTAGGTGTGTTGCTTGCCTTTGCTCAGCGTAGTAAGTATAAAGTTTTAGCTTGGACTGCCAATATCTATGTCTGGATTTTCCGTGGGACACCGATGATTGTCCAGATTATGATTGCTTTTGCGATGACACATTTTGTAGCACCAACTTTTCAGCTAGGAATTTTGACGGTTGATTTGACACGCTTGATTCCAGGTATCATTGTTATTTCGATGAACTCGGGTGCCTATGTATCTGAAACTGTTCGTGCCGGTATTAATGCTGTACCAAAAGGACAGCTGGAAGCAGCTTATTCGCTTGGTATTAGACCAAAGCAGGCGATGCGTTACGTTATCATGCCACAGGCTATCAAGAATATCCTTCCAGCCTTGGGAAATGAATTTGTGACTATTGTTAAGGATAGTTCACTTTTGTCAACCATCGGTGTGATGGAATTATGGAACGGTGCTCAGACAGTTCAATCCACTTCTTATATTCCTTTAACACCACTTGTATTTGCAGCGAGCTATTATCTAATTATGACAACGGTGCTAACAGTGATTATTCAGTCGTTTGAGAAAAAGTTGAACAAGGGAGGGCAGTTCCATGTCTAATGCGATTATTTCTATCAAGGATTTACATAAGTACTTCGGAAAGAATGAGGTTCTAAAAGGAATTGATTTAGATATTCAACAAGGTCAGGTGGTCGTTATTATCGGTCCATCTGGGTCAGGGAAATCGACTTTCTTACGTACAATGAATCTCTTAGAAGTGCCAACCAAGGGAACTGTTACATTTGAAGGTGTTGATATTACTGACAAGTCAAATGATATTTTCAAGATGCGTGAAAAGATGGGAATGGTTTTTCAACAGTTCAATCTTTTTCCGAATATGACGGTATTAGATAATATTACTTTATCACCTATTAAGACAAAGGGAATTGCAAAGGATGAGGCTGAGAAGAAGGCTAAGGAATTACTTGAAAAGGTAGGATTGCCAGATAAGGCAAATGCCTATCCACAAAGCCTTTCAGGTGGTCAGCAACAGCGGATCGCTATTGCACGTGGTCTGGCTATGGACCCAGATGTCCTGCTTTTTGATGAACCGACCTCTGCACTAGATCCTGAAATGGTTGGAGAAGTTCTTGCTGTAATGCAGGATTTGGCCAAGTCAGGGATGACCATGGTTATCGTGACTCATGAGATGGGATTTGCGCGTGAGGTAGCTGACAGGGTTATCTTTATGGATGGCGGTGTCATCGTGGAGGATGGAACGCCTGAAGAAGTCTTTGAACATACCAAGGAAGAACGGACCAAGGATTTCTTGTCTAAGGTCTTGTAATAAATGAACAAATAAGTACGACTCCGACATTGTTCGGAGTTTTTTGCTAAATGCTATATTCTACTTTGGACAAGTATAGTCAGTCGGAGAATTTTAGGGTATAATAGAAAAAACAAAAGGAGTGTAGGTATGACAGTCATTGATGGGAAAGCACTAGGTATAAAAATGCAGGCTGCCTTGGCGGAGAAAACTGCTCGATTAAAAGAAGAAAAGGGGTTGGTACCAGGTCTTGTAGTTATTTTAGTTGGCGAAAATCCTGCTAGTCAGGTTTATGTACGGAATAAGGAGCGGTCAGCTCTAGCTGCTGGATTCAAGAGTGAGGTTGTTCGCGTTCCAGATACGATTTCTGAGTCAGACTTGTTGGATTTGATTGAGCGCTATAATCAGGATGATGAATGGCATGGTATTTTGGTGCAATTGCCCTTACCAGCCCATATCAGCGAGGAGAAGGTCTTGTTGGCCATTGACCCAGATAAGGATGTGGATGGTTTTCATCCGACTAACATGGGGAAATTCTGGTCAGGTCATCCTGTTATGATTCCATCTACCCCAGCAGGAATTATGGAAATGTTCAAGGAATATCAGATTGAGCTGGAAGGGAAGTCAGCTTTAGTTATTGGTCGTTCTAATATTGTTGGTAAACCGATGGCGCAGCTGTTATTGGATGCCAATGCTACTGTAACGATTGCGCATTCTCGTACCAAAAACTTGCCAGAGCTTGCTCGTCAGGCCGATATTCTTGTTGTTGCCATTGGTCGTGGTCATTTTGTGACCAAGGAATTTGTTAAACCAGGTGCCGTGGTGATTGATGTTGGTATGAATCGTGATGAAAATGGCAAGCTAATCGGTGATGTCAAATACGATGAGGTATCAGAAGTGGCGAGTTATATTACCCCAGTTCCAGGTGGTGTTGGTCCGATGACTATTACCATGTTGATGGAACAGACCTATGAAGCTTGTGTCAGAAGTGCAAAATAATTATCTGAAATATCAGCTGTGTGGTGTAGCTGGTATTTTTTATTTTGGGTGTGGGAAGACGAAATCAGAGAAGTGGTACTGGGCTTGAGCCCAGCTTTGTTTTGAGGCATATTCTTAGGAATGAGCATGGGCAGATTAGATAAAAAACAAACGAAACATAATACTATGTGAGATTGGTTTTCTATAATTAGAGTAGGCACTGTGTGTTGAGTATTAAATGATAGAAAACAAGGAGAAAAAATGAATAGACAGACTGAAATTTTTTCGTTGAGAAAGAGTAAGGTTGGATTAGATTCTGTTATGATTGCGCTTATGTGGTTTGGAACAGTTGTAAAAGTTGATGAAAGTAACTTATCGGTTAAAAGGAAAGATTTTAGATAAGTCACTGAAAAATATTTCACTAGTTGTAGTAATGAAATATTTTGATCATCAGAATCATCTATTTAAGCAAATCGTTTCGGTTGCTAGTTTAGAATTGACTCTTAAGAAGTTAGAGCAGGTAAATCCAAAGTCGAATAACTTAGATTTTAGCAATCCAAACACTGAGAAAGCAGAAAAGAAAGCACCTTCAGTTCCTGAGGTAGACAAAGAAACTGAAGCTCCTATAGAAGGTTTAAAATCAAAAGATAAGATTACCGTTACAGTTAAAGGAGGGGAAAATTCAGAAATTACGGATTTGGATTTCTATTATTATATTTATCAAGGTAATTTCCAAAGAACAATTTCTGCAGGGACAACGTTAGCAGAATTTTTGAAAGAAATTGCTATTAAAGAAGCTCCGCTTGATAATGATCGAAAACCGAATGATGTTATTCTAAAAAAAGGTTACAGGGTTTCGAAATGGGTAGATGATAAGAATAATGTAATACAATCAGATCAAATATCAAGGCGGATACGGAGGCATTAACCGATGCAAGCCTTGTGACAATAGAATCTAACCAAACGTTAGAAGAATAGCCATTGACAGTTGAAGAACAAGATATAAAAGGAGCTGAGAATGGAGAAAATCAAGCCGATAAAGTTCCAAACCAGTCTGCTAACCTAGAGGAAATCGAGAATGTCATTTCTGAGCCAAAGGCTGAAGCAACCCCAGAGCCAAAGGTTGAGGATTCAACCCTTTCTGAATTTACACCGCGTGCTGTAAGGTCAGCTGAAAATAATTTGGATATGGAATCCCTCCCTGTTACTCCAGAATTGCCGAATGAGAAACAACTGGCTTACATCCAAGATACAAACTATCCAGGCAAACCATTTCAAGTACAGCAATCCGTTTTGATAGAAGCAACTTCCGTAACCGATAAAAAAATTGAGTGGAAAGTGACTTTCAAATCTAGAGATTGGGCATTTTATGAATCAATTGGTGGATACTATTTTATCATTCCAGATGGCTTAAAACTAACTAAGTTAGTAGATCAGAGTAACACGGATATTTTCTTGAAGCTTGTTTATCACATCGTCTAGTGTTTTAAAAGCTTTATTCTTAAACCCTCTCTTTCGAATCTCAGCCCAAACTTGTTCAATTGGATTCATTTCAGGAGTATAGGGAGGAATAAACTCAAAACCAATATTATGTGGTTTCTCTAAGGTACTTGATTTATGCCAAACGGCATTGTCCATCACTAATAAAATATAATCGTCAGGATAAGCTTCAGATAGTTGTTTGAGAAAACATTCATCCAATCTGTATTACAGCCCCCAGCGATAATGAAGAAGGACTCTCCTGTATGGGCATCAACAGCACCATAGCAATAGCGATACTCACGAATATAGTGACTATGTACATGCGGTCTCACCCCTTTTGGTGCCCAGGCCTTCCCAATTTTACTGATCCGACCGAAACCCGCCTCATCTTGATACATTAGCCTGACTTTATGATAGCGACGACTATTCTTGAAGCGCTTTCCTGTTTTCGTGAATGAAGATTTTATTTTTAGACGCTAGAATCGTTTCGGCGTCTGCTTTTTAGGGTGTTCTGGTCTTGGCGTCACTTTGCGCCAACCATGGCGTTTAAGAATGGCATAGAATCCTTCCTTGGTCGTAGGGTGTCCAACCCGTTTCTGATAAGCTTCATAGAGAGAGTTTATCGTCACAAATTCGCCATTTAGTGAGGCTGTTAACTGTTCTTTTAGAAACGCTTCCTCTTCTTGAAGGGTTAAATATTGACGGTTCCGTCCACCTCGCGTTTCTCTTACTAGAGCTGAAATCCCCTCAAGTTCGTACTTGCGCTGTAAGGACCAGATTGTATACTTTGAATAGCCGATGAGGTTAGTGATTTCCTTATAGCTAAGACCTTCTGCTCTGAACAAGATAACTTGAAGTCGTCTATGAAATGGAGAATAGGTTTTATCTTTCAAATAAGTTTTTAATTCTTTCGTTTGTTCGATAGTAAGTTTCATAAATCTATTATAGGTTAGTTTTTGTTTTTTGAATAGTATTAAATCACTATAAGTCAGAAGGTGCTGGTGGGGATGAGTATAGGGCGTTTGAAAATGGAAAGGGAGAATTTGATGCGCAATGGGGTCGGTCTGCAGGGTTTATGGACAATGCTATATTTAATAAATGGAAGGAAGAAAATCGTTTCTCAAAAATTCTCTTTCGAGACTACCGCAGAGATGTACAGACCGTTACTTATAAATTAGAGTCTGTCAATCTATAGGCTGAGATGAGATATGGACATTGATTCTGAGAAGTATAGTTGGGCATAAATATAAATTTCAATAAAAATATTGATAATAAAATGTATAAAATCAACGTTCTTAGCAACACGATTTTATGCGTTTTTTGGCACTCTTTTCTCTAAATTACATAAAATAAACCACCCGTTTTCACGGGTGGTCATGACTAGTAGGTATCCACTCAGTCTTTGGTGATATGAGGATAGCTTGTGTTCAAATTATCTGTTAGATAACTAGTATAGAATATATGATAGAATAGTTAAACCGATAACATCAGCCACCGCATGTGCTAGGAAAAATGGTAATAAATTTTTAGGTTTTATTTTTTGATAAAGTAGATAGAAAATAGTTCCTAGAATTAAGCCTAAACCGAGTGCACTAATTAAACCTTGATAGGTATGGAAACTGCATCGAATAATTAATGAATATAAAAATGCCCATTTTGCATATTTAGGGTTAACCAGTAAGCACAGGTTAAGGAAGAAAATTTCTTCATAAAATCCGTTCAACAATGAGTACAAAATCAGTGATAAATCAATGTTAGGAAATAATTGAAACATGGATGGAGTGTTGGAAGCTAGAAACTGATAGGATACTAAATGATAGATATCCAAGCATAATGCAGAGAAAATGAATAAGGCAACAGCTTGTAATGGAACCCAAGGAGTAATAAAAATATGTTTTTTCCAAATTGAGAAATCAAAATTTCGGAGTAATAGATAGAAGATGGCTATTGTGAGCCAAACTAACTGTAGAGCCAAAGCCTTATAATTGTCCATTGTTGAAAATGTCAAATTTTCTTGAAGAGTTGTAGTTTGATTTTGTAAGGCTATGTATTGGAGAGTAGAGTTGATGATTCCATCTCCAAATAAAATAATTGTTAGAATGAGAATATCAAACCATTTTAATACGGTTAATTTTTTTGGACTCCACATAATGGGATAGCTCCTTTCATTTTTGTTTAGTTCAGTTTATCAAACAAATCTATATATGTCCTTGGTTTCATCTGTTTTTTATCTGTTTTAAACAGAAGAAGTCAAAAGAAAGCTGAAATAGCAGAACATGATGCTCTATTTATCTATGATAGAGTTGCACCATTGTACGAATCGGTATATAATTGTATAATAATATTTTATAATAGAACTTTACGAGGAGGTATAAAAATGTCAAGGATCTTGGTTGTCGAGGATGACATAGTTATTAGTCAAGTTGTTTGTGAGTTTTTAAAAGAATATGGTTATCAGGTAGAATCTGTTTTTGATGGAAAGGTTGCTTTAGAAAGGTTTCAAGAAGAACAATTCGATTTAATTGTTTTAGATATCATGATTCCGTCTATGACAGGTTTGGAAGTACTGAAGGAAATTCGCAAAACTTCTCAGATTCCAATTTTGATGCTGACAGCCATGGGTGACGAATATACACAGCTTATTAGTTTTAATCAGATTATAAGTGATTATGTTGTTAAACCATTTTCACCAACTATATTGGTAAAACGGATTGAGAATATTTTGAGAGGAAAAGGAGATACAGATAGCATTGAGATAGGAACAATTCTTATTCAACCAACTAGTGGGGCAGTTTATATGGAAGAAGAAGAAGTTCAATTAACAAAAAAAGAATATGAAGTTTTACTATATTTAGCTAAACGACGTGGGAAAATTGTTAGTCGTGATAACTTGATGATGGGAATATGGGGATATACGGAATTGGATAGTCGTGTCTTAGATAATCATATCAAGAATATACGTAAAAAATTGCCGTCACTTCCTTTGAAGACAGTTGTTGGTCGTGGTTATCAAATAGAGGATACTTGATATGGGGATTGCTAGAAAAAATTTCATAGTTGTTGCTGTGATGATTTCTTTCATCTCTGTAACATTGTTAGGGTTATTGTATTATGCTATGCCTATATATTATAATCAGGTTAAGAAACAGGAATTGAGACATGATTATATGACTGTGGCTAAACAATTGGATGGGATGCCAGAAGCTAAGATTATATCTGAGATTGATGATTACGACAGAAAAACTCCGAAGATTATTATTAGTCTTTTTTCGAGTGATAGAGAAATTATTTATCCAGACCCCAATGATGAAATGGCCAAAAAGTATGAGAAAGAGTATTTAGAAAATGGAGATTTTGATGAAATTGGTTCTGGGGGCGTCGAGATAACATCGGCAGAAGGAGTTACATATTATCTGTTATTTAATTATGGATTCCACTCATTATCGGATGTCAGTCAAACATTGGTAACTTTTTATCCATTCATATTGCTGTTGATTATTGTTCTGGCAGTTTCGGTAGCTTTTGTTTACAGTAGGCTGTCCACTCGTAGAATAGCAAGAATTTCAGAAACAACAAGACGGATGCAATCGTTAGAGTCTGGAATCAGTTGTGCTGTTGTAGGAACAGATGAAATAACAGCATTGGCTCAGGATATTAACAGCCTGTATAGCAAGTTATTGTCAAGTATCGATGAATTAAGAACGGAAAATGAACGTGCTATGGCACGTGAGAAGGAGAAGTCTGATTTCCTCCGTATCACATCACACGAATTAAAAACTCCAATAGCTAGTATGTTGGGGTTAGTCGAAGGCATGATTTATAATGTGGGGCCATTTAAGGACCATGATACATATTTAAAAAAATGCAAGGAAATCTTGCAGGAACAATCTGAGCTAGTTCATTCTATTTTAGAAGCTACAAATCTTGATATGGCTTTAAAGGAAAGCAGAGAACAAATCCGATTAGATCAGTTGATTGATTCCTCTTTAACAAGTTATCAGAGTTTGGCAGAGGTTAAGGGATATCAATTTGAAGTAGAACTATCACCGGTTCTCATTGAAGGAAATCCTGATTATTTCTTAAAAGCTATTAAGAATATTTTAGATAATGCCTTTCGGTACTCATGTAAAGAAGCTACTATTCGTGTAGTACTGCGCCAAAATCAATTAATAATCGAAAATCAGGTTGAACGTGTTTTAAGTGACGAGGAATTGGATCAAGTCTTTCGTCCATTCTATCGTCCAGACTACAGCCGTGATAAGAAAGATGGTGGTACAGGGATTGGTTTGTTTATTGTACAGAAAATATTAGAAAAACACGGCTTTCCGTACACTTTTTATGCTTCTGATACACAAACTATGCGTTTTATGATTCATTTGCAATCTAATGAATTGATATAGGTAAAATTATAATATAGACATTTAGTTTTTCTTTTATTACTTCGACGTAAGAAGGCTGGGCAAAAAGTCCAGCGCCACTTCTCAGGGTTTGTGTCAACATCTCAGCGCAGTGGTTGATTGGCAGATTTGTTCGTGTTTTACACTCCAAATCTGACCATTACGACTGATGCGAACAGAGTTCGCTTCATTTCCAACCTCCAACAGTCACTACTCTGACTGTTGGAGCTATGCGGGGGTGGGAGTGAAACAGTCTGGGAATAGACTGTTTCAGCTCAACAACTAGAAATAAAGACTTGTTGACGAACTCTTCTATGGATGGTCGAGTTCTTTCCCACTCCCTATTTCCAACTTCAAACACTCCACTGGATTGTTTGAACTCGCTTTGCTGTACTCTGCAGGGGTGACTTGCTCCGCAAGTGCTATCTCCAACCTTGCACAGTCACTCGACTGTACAAGCTGTCTGCAGCTATTGAAGCGAACTTGCTTCGCCCTATCTCCAACCTCCAAAGGTTCCCCAAACCTTTGGAGCGAGTACTAAAAGTAAACTAAAAGACTATAAAAGAGACATGATTTCATCCATTTTTGAAAACAGGTCTCTTTTATTGTAGTCTCAAATGGAAAAATGGAAAATAGGAAAAAAACAGGAGAGGAATAGAATAGCGACAGTCTAACCTTGTATAATGAATGTGTTTGATAAAATCTATTAAAATACAGGAGGGATTTATGGTTGTTTTTTTGGTTATTTGTATTTTTTTGGTGAGAATCTATTTTTTGAAGATTTCCATTAAAAACGAAAAACGGATTTTGAAAAACGGCGGTTCAGAATTTGGTGTTCAAAATACTAAATTATTAACAGTTGTACATATTCTATTTTATTTATCATGTTTGGTTGAGACAGTAGTGCGACACGCCAAGTTTGATACGCTTAGTAGCTTAGGTTTGATATTCTTGCTGTTTTCAATGGGAATGTTATTTTGGGTAACACGATTGTTAGGTGATATTTGGACAGTTAAGCTCATGTTGGTAAAAGATCATCGTTTTGTTGATCATTGGTTGTTTCGTGTTGTAAAGCATCCTAACTATTTCCTAAATATTATACCAGAATTAATCGGTTTAGCTTTATTGTGTCATGCAACATATAGTTTTCTCATCTTATTTCCAGTCTACATGGTTATCTTATACAGACGTATTCACGAGGAAAATAACTTGTTGAAAACAGTGATTATTCCAAACGGAACTGTGCAGTCTGCAGCAGAGATAACTGGAAATAATTAAAGTTTGCTAAATAATAATTGTGATATTGTTTGAAACTAGGATACCGCTCTAATTAGAGTTGATGAGTAAGTTTACATGATTCAGTTTTCATATTTAAAAGTGGTATCGTATGTGTAAATTGGCTTCTGTCAGTTGTATATTATAAAGAAACTCTTGCAAAAGTGTATGTTGCAAGAGTTTCTTTATTGCTACGAGAGGCTATGGATGTTTACGGTTTCTCTACGGAGAATGTATCGGCGTGAGCAAGGTCACCATAGGTATAACCAAGATTAAACCATTTTTTCCTTTGCTCAGAAGTACCGTGGGTAAAACTGTCTGGAACAGTACGGCCGTAGGCTTCCTGCTGAAGAGTATCGTCACCAACTGCATGGGCAGCATTCATGGCTTCGTCAATATCACCAGCATCCAAGATGCCTTGTCCATCAACATATTTGGCCCAGGCTCCTGCATAATAGTCAGCTTGCAATTCTAAGCGAACATTTAGCGCATTGCCTTCCTTATCGGATAGTTGAGCCCATTTTTGATGGTAGGCCCCAAGAACTTCTAATTCATTTTGAACATGGTGACCAACTTCATGAGCGATGACATAAGCCATGGCAAAGTCACCAGCAGCCTTATACTTGCTAGACAATTCTTGATAGAAAGAAGTATCAATATAAATCTTGCGGTCAGCAGAGCAATAGAATGGACCGGCTTGGGCGGAACCAACTCCACATCCGGTTTGGGTCTGGTTAGTATAGAAAACCATAGTCGGTGCATTGTAGGTTAAACCGTTGGCTTTAAATTCTTGGACCCAAAAATCTTCTGTCGATCCTAAAACCTTACTCATGAATTCAGCATCTGCATCAGACACATCTGTACCAGTCGTTGTGACTTGACTCGATTGGTAAGGATTAGTCCCTGTTGATGGGGAAAGCAGCCCACCAAGGTTTGACATGCCTCCGAAGGCTAATAAAAGGACAAGAACAAGTAGTTTTCCTTTCCAACCAAGTCGTGAAAAGATTAGTCCCAATAGAACATTTCCGCCAGATGAACCAGACGAGAAAGAAGAGTTAGAACTGGATTGTCCCCTGCGGTCCTCAATGTTAGAACTTTTTCGTAAATCATCAATTTTCATATAAATTTCCTTAGAACCTGCATAATGATTCTTAGAACCCATATTCACAAGTAAAGTGTTTTTACGCATTGGACTGTGAATCCAGGTTTTTATATTCTCACAAACTATTATATAGCAAATTGTTGAAAAAAACACAGGAAAGCTATCGGAAATAATAGGCCTAGTTCTGTATAAAAGTACAAAATTTGGTATAATAGTAGGGATACAATATAGAAGGAGTGGACATGGTTGAATATTTATCGGTTAGTCATCTAACTAAGTATTTAAAATTAAAGTTTGACCGCGATCCGTATTTGGAGAAGGTGTATTTGACAGGTCAAGTGTCCAACTTCCGTAAACGCCCTAGCCATCAATATTTTTCGCTCAAGGATGACAAGGCAGTCATCCAAGTGACCATGTGGGCAGGCGTCTATAAGAATCTGGGCTTTGAGCTTGAAGAGGGAATGAAAATCAATGTCATTGGGCGCATTCAGCTCTATGAACCAAACGGTTCTTATTCCATTGTCATTGAAAAAGCTGAGCCAGATGGTATTGGAGCCTTGGCAATCAAGTTTGAACAGCTCAAACAAGCTCTGACCCAGGAAGGACTGTTTAAACAAGAATTCAAGCAAGCCTTGCCACGGTTTACCAAGAAAATCGGTGTCATTACCAGTCCGAGTGGAGCTGTTATTCAGGATATTATTACAACCGTTAGCCGACGTTTTCCAGGCGTAGAGATAGTTCTCTATCCGACCAAGGTGCAAGGAGATGGTGCTGCTCAGGAGGTTGTTGCCAATATCCAAAGAGCCAATGAACGGGATGACTTGGATGTTCTGATTGTTGGTCGTGGTGGTGGTTCTATCGAAGACCTTTGGGCTTTCAATGAAGAAATAGTGGTTCGGGCTATTTTTGAATCCCGTATTCCAATCATTTCCAGTGTGGGTCACGAAACGGATACGACTCTGGCTGATTTTGTAGCAGATAAACGAGCTGCTACCCCAACAGCTGCTGCAGAATTAGCAACACCTGTGACCAAGGCAGACTTACTGGGCTACCTCAATCAGCAGGAAAATAGAGCCTATCAGGCTATGACCAATCGTTTGAAATTCCTAAGAGGTCAGCTTGAGAAAATTAGCCAGTCAGTCATGTTCCGCCAGCCTGAACGCTTGTATGATGGTTATTTACAAAAATTAGACCGCTTGACCAATCAATTGCAGACACGGATGAAAGAACTCTACAGCCAGCAGAAACAGGCTAGTCTCTTACTACAGCAACGATTACAAGGTGTGCATCCAGGTCGTAAAGTAGAGAGTTTCCAAGAGAGAATTATCCAGCAGGAACGACTCTTGAAGAGCAATATGGCTAATATCTATGACAATAAGATGGCCAAGGCGGACAAGCTGATTGAGGCCTTGACTATGCTGGATACCAGTCGGATCGTGGCCCGTGGTTATGCCATGCTTTTACAAGATGGTCGAGTTCTAGACAGTGTGGAAACAATACAAAAGGGAGAACACCTGACCATTCAGATGAGGGATGGTCAACTTGATGTGGAGGTAAATCATGTCCAAAAAGACAAAAACATTTGAAGAAAATTTAGCTGAATTAGAAGGAATCGTAACCAAATTGGAGCGTGGGGATGTAGCCTTGGAAGAGGCACTTGCCGAGTTTCAAAAAGGTATGGTTTTATCTAAGGATTTACAAAAGACACTTGCTGAAGCTGAAAAGACCTTGGTCAAGGTCATGCAGGCGGATGGCAGTGAAGCGGAGATGGATTAATGGTTGATGTGAAACGGATTGATCAGGAAATTCGCGATTTTTATTACAACCGTGGAACAATTGTTTCGGAAGAATTAATTGATGCGATTTTGTATTCGATTGATGGTGGTGGAAAGCGGATTCGACCGGTCTTATTGCTTCAAATCGTGGAAGGATTTGGGGTCGAATTACAGCAAGCCCACTACCAAGTGGCCGCTGCCTTAGAGATGATTCATACGGGAAGCCTGATTCACGATGATCTTCCTGCCATGGATGATGATGATTACCGTAGAGGTCGACTCACCAATCATAAGAAATTTGACGAAGCGACAGCTATTTTAGCAGGCGATAGCCTCTTTTTGGACGCTTTTGGCCTCCTGTCTCTGGCTGATTTGCCAAACCAGGTTTTACTTGAATTGGTACAGCTTATGTCATTAGCATCTGGAACCTTTGGGATGGTCGGTGGTCAAATGCTGGACATGCTAGGTGAAGGAAAAAAATTGGAAATTTTTGACCTGATAAATATCCATAGCAACAAGACAGGTCGATTATTGACATTCCCATTTCATGCAGCAGGGATTATTACGCAACAGCCTAGTTCCGTTGTCGGTTCCTTGTGGCAAGCTGGGATGTTGATTGGTCATGCCTTCCAGGTTCGAGATGATATTTTAGATGTAACGGCAGATTTTGATGAATTGGGGAAAACGCCTCGGAAAGATTTGGCGGCTGAAAAAGCAACATATCCAAGCTTGTTAGGGTTAGAAGAGTCCAAATTCATTGTTCAGGATTCATTGAATAAGGCCGTGGCCATTTTTAAGGAATTAGAAGAACACAATGGCTTTAAGGGGCAAGAAGTGTATCAATTGATAGAAAGTTTACGAATCAATGGCTAAGGAAAGAGTAGATGTACTAGCTTTTAAACAGGGGCTTTTTGAGACGCGGGAGCAGGCCAAACGCGGTGTTATGGCTGGCTTAGTTGTATCCGTCATCAATGGCGAACGCTATGATAAACCTGGTGAGAAGATTGACGAGGGAATTGAACTCAAGCTCAAGGGGGAAAAACTCAAGTATGTCAGCCGTGGTGGTCTCAAATTGGAGAAAGCCTTGCAGGTTTTCCACTTATCAGTTGAGGGTCAAACAACGATTGATATTGGGGCTTCGACAGGCGGATTTACGGATGTTATGTTGCAGGCTGGTGCCAAGCAGGTCTATGCTGTGGATGTAGGGACCAATCAATTGGCTTGGAAATTACGTCAGGATGAGCGTGTGATCAGCATGGAACAGTACAATTTCCGCTATGCTGAGTTGGGAGATTTCGAACTTGGTCAACCAAGTTTTGCGTCCATTGACGTCAGCTTTATTTCACTGAGTCTGATTTTACCAGCTCTCCATCGTATATTAGTGGATGGTGGCCAGGTTGTTGCTCTTGTCAAACCCCAATTCGAGGCTGGACGTGAACAGATTGGGAAAAATGGCATTGTCAAGGATAAATCCGTTCACTTGAAAGTCTTGGAAGATGTGACAAAAATGGCCGTGGAAACAGGCTTTTCAGTCAAAGCCCTTAGCTTTTCCCCTGTTCAAGGCGGTCATGGCAATATCGAATTTTTAGCGCACTTAGAAAAATCAACACAACCAAACCAGATTGATAAAGAGGTCATAACAACTACAGTCTATCAAGCACATGAGGAATTTAAAAAGGATGAATAAACGAGAACGATTAGAAGTCATTAAAGATTTGGTAGTCCGATTTCCTATTGATACACAGGAAGAAATTGTTGAACGTCTAGAAGCAATGGGTGTCAATGCGACACAAGCAACGGTTTCACGTGATATCAAGGAACTTGGCATTATTAAGGTTCCATCAGCGGATAAGGGATATATTTATGGTTTACCAAAGGCAGGTCTTGTTAAGGTGAAATCGCAGAATGTTTTTGAAGTCTCAGTGATGGATAAAATGATTAATCTCCGTCTGGTACCTGGAAGCTCTGCTGTGGTCAAACGCCGGATTTTGGAACAATTTCAAGAACATGTTTTTTCAGTGATTGCTGATGATGACAGTATTCTGCTCATTGTTACAAACGAAGGCATTATTTCGCAAATCGAACAGACGGTTAGAGGGTGGTAGCCATGTTACTAGAAGTGTCCATTAAAAACTTCGCCATTATTGAGCAGGTATCACTGAATTTTGAAAACGGGATGACCATCCTATCTGGTGAAACAGGTGCAGGTAAATCCATTATCATCGACGCCATGAACCTGATGCTAGGGGCGCGTGCGACGACAGATGTTATCAGACATGGGGCCGCCAAAGCTGAGATTGAAGGGCTCTTTTCCTTTGAAAATAGCAGAGCTCTCGAGCAGATTTTGCTTGAACAGGGGATTGAAGTAGCTGACGAGCTCATTATCCGTCGTGAAATCCTACAAAATGGCCGTTCGGTCAGTCGTGTCAATGGGCAAATGGTCAATTTATCTGTCTTGAAACAGATTGGGCAATATTTAGTAGATATTCATGGTCAACATGACCAGGAAGAATTGATGAAATCCCAGCACCATATCCGTCTTTTGGACAGTTTCGGAGAAGATGGATTTTGGAGTCTTAAAGACCGTTATCAGACAACCTTTGATGCTTATCGTAGTCTTCGCAAACGAGTTCTTGAAAAGCAAAAAAATGAGCAAGAACACAAGGCGCGGATTGAGATGTTGGAATACCAAATTGCTGAAATCGAAGCAGTGGATTTGAAGTCTGGCGAAGATATTCAACTCAATCAGGAACGCGATAAACTGCTCAACCACAAACAAATTGCAGATACACTGACCAATGCCTATGCACTGTTAGACAATGAAGATTTTTCAAGCTTGAACAACCTACGCTCAGCAATGAGTGACTTGCAAAGTCTGGAAGAATTTGACCCAGACTACAAACAGCTCTCTTCTAGCCTGACAGAAGCTTATTATGTCGTTGAAGATGTGACCAAGCGTCTCAGCGATGTGGTCGATAATCTAGATTTTGACGGCAATCGTCTCATGCAATTGGAAAGTCGTCTGGATTTGCTCAATACCATTACGAAGAAATATGGCGGAACTGTCGATGATGTTTTGGACTATTTTAGTAAAATCAGCGAAGAATACAATCTATTGACAGGCAATGATTTATCTGGTGATGATTTGGAAGTTCAGCTTAAGAACTTAGAGAAAGAATTGGTTGAACGAGCAGGTCAGCTCAGCCAATCACGCCATGAATTGGCTCTTGTTTTAGAAGATATTATTCGTCAAGAATTGCAAGACTTATATATGGAGAAAGCTCGTTTCCAAGTTCGATTTACCAAAGGAAAATTTAATCGAGAAGGAAATGAAACGGTAGAATTTTACATCTCCACCAACCCAGGCGAAGACTTCAAGCCTCTGGTTAAGGTGGCTTCTGGAGGAGAATTGTCTCGCTTGATGTTGGCCATTAAGTCAGCCTTTGCCCGTAAAGAAGGTAAAACTTCTATTGTCTTTGATGAGGTGGATACAGGGGTGTCTGGACGTGTGGCCCAGGCAATTGCCCAGAAAATTTATAAAATCGGACAATATGGTCAAGTATTGGCGATTTCTCATCTACCACAAGTCATTGCTATTGCAGATTATCAGTTCTTTATTGAGAAAATATCCGACGACCATTCGACTGTTTCTCGTGTCCGTCTCTTGACCAAAGAAGAGCGTATTGAGGAAATTGCCAAGATGTTAGCAGGTGACAAAATCACAGATGCAGCTCGTAATCAAGCAAAAGAATTAGTAGAAAAAGGTTAGGCGACTAGCCTTTTTGCTTATGTCCAAAGTTTATTTTTTAGTTAAAATTTGTTATAATAGATGGCAAAATTGAAGAGAATTGTAGGATGAAATATGTCAAAGATTAAGATTGTTACGGATTCAAGTACGACTATCGAACCCAGTTTGGTCGAAGAATTGAATATAACAGTTGTTCCATTATCTGTAATGGTTGACGGAGTCGTATACTCTGACAACGATTTAAAAGAAGGAGAATTCTTAGAGCTCATGCGTGGGTCGAAAAACTTGCCAAAAACAAGCCAGCCCCCAGTAGGACTCTTTGCGGAAACTTTTGCTGATTTGGCTAAAGATGGCAGTCAGATTATTGCCATTCTCTTGTCGCATGCCTTGTCAGGGACAGTAGAAGCTGCTAGACAAGGAGCAACCCTTTCTGGTGCTGATGTGACAATACTCGATTCAAGCTTTACAGATCAGGCTGAAAAATTCCAAGTTGTAGAAGCAGCACGCATGGCACAAGCTGGTGCCAGCAAAGAAGAAATCCTTGCAGCTATTGAAACAGTCAAAGAAAAAACGGAATTATACATCGGTGTATCAACCCTAGAAAATCTAGTCAAGGGTGGTCGTATTGGACGTGTTCAAGGGATGCTGAGTAGCCTACTCAATATCCGTGTCATCATGGAAATGAAAGACCATCAGCTGACTCCGATTGTCAAAGGACGAGGTAATAAGACCTTTAAAAAATGGCTGGAAGAGTTCACGGCAACTCTAGCAGATAAAAAAGTAGCCGAGATTGGTATTTCCTATTCAGGAACGGCTGATTTTGCAAATGAAATGAAGAGTCAATTACAAGAGTACGTCTCAAAAGAAATTTCTGTCTTAGAGACAGGTTCCATCATTCAAACTCATACTGGTGAGGATGCCTGGGCTATTTTGATTCGTTATGAATAACAGGAAGTTGATTCAAGGCTTTGTTTTCTTTTTTCTGGCAATTCTAGGGTCGATTTTTCTATTTCATCTGCTCATTCCTGTTGCCTCATCTCGAATCTCCAGGCAAGAGCTTACCGTATCAGAAAAAATCAGTTTTCGATATGTGGCACTTGGTGATTCTTTGACAGAAGGTGTTGGAGATACAACTGGACAGGGGGGCTTTGTTCCCTTGTTGGCTCAATCTCTAACTAACGATTATGGTTATGAAGTAGATTATAAAAATTTCGGAGTTTCTGGGAATACCAGTAATCAGATTCTTAAGCGAATGAAGGAAGATGGCGAGCTGATAAGTTACTTAAAAACAGCAGATCTGTTAACTCTGACAGTTGGTGGCAACGATTTGCGCAAGGCTATTATTAAAAACATTGCCAATCTCAAAGTTTCAACTTTTGATAAGCCCGCAAAAGATTACGGAAAACGATTGGATACAATTATTAAGACAGCGCGTAAGAATAATCCAAATCTTCCCATCTATGTTGTCGGGATCTACAATCCACTCTACCTCAATTTTCCTGAATTGACAGAAATGCAGACAATTGTTGATAATTGGAATACGATGACAGAACAGATAACTGAAAAATATCAACATGTCTACTTTGTTCCGATTAATGATTTGCTCTATAAAGGATTGGAAGGGGAGGCTGGTATTAGTCAAAATAGTAGCCAAGTTACCAATAATTTACTGTATGAGGAAGACAGTTTCCATCCCAATAATACTGGATATGAGATTATGAAAAAAGCGATATTGGAGAGAATGAATGAGACCACGGAAAGCTGGGAACCTTAATATTTGGAAATGGCTATTTTTAGCCCAGTTGGCTTTATTGATTGGTTGCGGAATAGTCCTCTATACACGGATTCAAACAGATAGAGAGGATTTAACAAAGCTCGTTCAGACTAGTACAGAAGATACCAAGGTTGGGACCTTCTCCACTAATAGGGAACAGCTCAACCAAACCATCACTAACTATCTAAAAGAGTATCAGACGGAAGAGTTTTCCTATCAATTATTCATAACGAGTCAACAAGTAGTTTTTGAAGGCAACTATCAGGTTTTTGGTGTGACTATCCCACTCTACATTTATTTTCAACCTAGCAAAATGGAAGATGGCAGTATTTTGTTACGGATAACAGAAATATCAGTTGGAAGTTTATCCTTGCCGAAAACAGAGGTATTAGCTTATTTACAAAAAAATTATAAACTACCTGCCTTTGTAAAAATAGACTCCGAACAAGCGCAAGTACAGGTTCAACTGACAGAACTGAAGAACAAATTTGGTCTGTATGGAAAGGCGAATACGATTGATTTGTACAACGACCAATTCATTGTTGATATCTACAGAAAAAGACAGTGAAATAGCATTAAAAACTTGACCAAACGCCTAAAATTAGGTACTATATAGGAGTGAGTAATAACTCAGAAAATTATTGGAGGACTTAGCAAATGGCTAATAAACAAGATTTGATTGCAAAAGTTGCAGAAGCGACTTCATTGACTAAAAAAGACTCAGCAGCAGCTGTTGAAGCAGTATTCGGAGCAGTAGCAGACTACCTTGCAGCTGGTGAAAAAGTACAATTGATCGGTTTCGGTAACTTTGAAGTTCGTGAGCGTTCAGCACGTACAGGTCGCAACCCTCAAACAGGTGAAGAAATCAAAATCGCAGCATCAAAAGTTCCAGCATTCAAAGCTGGTAAAGCTCTCAAGGACGCTGTAAAATAATAAAAAGGTCCAGTGGACCTTTTTATCTTTTGCTTGAAAACGGGAGAGCAAAACTGGGGATAGACTGTTTTATCCCTCGCTTAAAAACAAAAGAGCGAGGCTAAGCATCAAAAAGCCTAGTGTATCAACGTTTCTACGTCGTGCAGTAGGCTTTTTTCTTGTTTAAGCGGCAAAAAAGGGGCAAAACTTTATACTCAATGAAAATCAAAAGTAGCCTAGGAAACGAAGCCGAAGATAGAACTGGAGTTTATCAAGGCAAGTTGACAACGGATAATTTTGATTTTCGAAGAGTATTAGTAATTTTCTACACTACACATTCTCGTTTTAAGACAACAAAAAACCAGCCTTGGGCAGCTGATTTTTTAGGAGATTTATGAAAAATTTTAGGATACACCTATAGTATACTCGAATTTTCAGATTCTTCATCGGTCTGCAGACCTATTTTGTTATACTCAACAAAAATCAAAAGCAAACCAGTCAAGTGTTTTTAAACCATTGTCTACTAACAATTGGTTTTAAAATAGACCAATCTAACTCTCGTATTACTTCTTGAAGCTTGTTTATCACATCGTCTAGTGTTTTAAAAGCTTTATTCTTAAACCCTCTCTTTCGAATCTCAGCCCAAACTTGTTCAATTGGATTCATTTCAGGAGTATAGGGAGGAATAAACTCAAAACCAATATTATGTGGTTTCTCTAAGGTACTTGATTTATGCCAAACGGCATTGTCCATCACTAATAAAATATAATCGTCAGGATAAGCTTCAGATAGTTGTTTGAGAAAAACATTCATCCAATCTGTATTACAGCCCCCAGCGATAATGAAGAAGGACTCTCCTGTATGGGCATCAACAGCACCATAGCAATAGCGATACTCACGAATATAGTGACTATGTACATGCGGTCTCACCCCTTTTGGTGCCCAGGCCTTCCCAATTTTACTGATCCGACCGAAACCCGCCTCATCTTGATACATTAGCCTGACTTTATGATAGCGACGACTATTCTTGAAGCGCTTTCCTGTTTTCGTGAATGAAGATTTTATTTTTAGACGCTAGAATCGTTTCGGCGTCTGCTTTTTTAGGGTGTTCTGGTCTTGGCGTCACTTTGCGCCAACCATGGCGTTTAAGAATGGCATAGAATCCTTCCTTGGTCGTAGGGTGTCCAACCCGTTTCTGATAAGCTTCATAGAGAGAGTTTATCGTCACAAATTCGCCATTTAGTGAGGCTGTTAACTGTTCTTTTAGAAACGCTTCCTCTTCTTGAAGGGTTAAATATTGACGGTTCCGTCCACCTCGCGTTTCTCTTACTAGAGCTGAAATCCCCTCAAGTTCGTACTTGCGCTGTAAGGACCAGATTGTATACTTTGAATAGCCGATGAGGTTAGTGATTTCCTTATAGCTAAGACCTTCTGCTCTGAACAAGATAACTTGAAGTCGTCTATGAAATGGAGAATAGGTTTTATCTTTCAAATAAGTTTTTAATTCTTTCGTTTGTTCGATAGTAAGTTTCATAAATCTATTATAGGTTAGTTTTTGTTTTTTGAATAGTATTAAAAAATAAACATGTGCTATAATAATAAAAACTCAAAAGGAGAGTATTATGACAATCCGTAAAGCTAGACAATCTGATATTCCAGTTTTAAATGAATTATTACAAGATATTTTACAGGTGCATCACCAGGCACGACCAGATATTTTTAAAAGTGCAGGTCAAAAATTTTCTGAGGCTGAATTAGTAGCACTTTTGGAAAATCCAGATAAGCCTATTTTTGTCTTTGAGTTAGAGGGACAAGTGGTTGGGCATCTTTTTTGTGAATTATCTACCGCAACAGGCGATGTTTTAGAACCAGTTAAAACCTTGTTTATTGATGATTTGTGTGTAGCCAATTCTGCGCGTGGTCAAAGAATTGGCGAGCAGCTTTATGAATTTGCTCTTTCCTATGCTAAGGAGCAGGGTTGCCACAATCTTACCTTGGATGTATGGGCTGACAATGCAGGAGCTGTCCGTTTTTATGAACGCCAAGGAATGAAACCACAAAAGTTCCGTATGGAGCAAATAATAGAGTGAGGCTGGGCAAAAAGCCCAGGACCACTACTCAGAGTTCGTGTCAACATCTCAGCGCAGTGGTTGATTGGCAGATTTGTTCGTGTTTTGCACTCCAAATCTGGCCTAATCAACTGTGCGGGGGTGGGAAGACGAACTCTTTTTATCTTGGTCGAGTTCTTTCCCACTCCCAATGTCCTCTCATTTTTGCCAATAATTTTTGAGCAGTTTCTAGGTTGCTGTGCTTTTCTTTCCGCAGGAGTTGGGCTAGTTGGTCTACTTCATGCTCCTCGGCGCCAGCAAGTAGCGCTAGGGATTTTGCGTGGAGCTTCATGTGACCAGCCTGGATCCCTGAAGTAACAAGAGCACGCAGGGCAGCAAAGTTCTGACAGAGACCGACAGAAGCGATGATAGAAGCTAATTGGCGTGCCTTTGGTTGTTGGAGAAGGTCAAAAGCGACTGCTACCTTTGGATTGAGCCCGATAGAGCCACCGACGGAGGCGATCGGAAGAGGTAGGGTGATGGAGCCGACCAAGTGCTCGCCATCAATGGACCAAGTAGAAAGCCCCTTGTATTGCCCATCACGGCTGGCATAAGCATGGGACCCGGCTTCGACTGCCCGCCAGTCATTTCCTGTAGCGATAACGACAGCATCTATACCATTAAAAATCCCTTTGTTATGTGTCGCAGCACGATAAGGGTCCACTTGCGCCAGTTTGCTTGCTAAGGCTATTTTTTGAGCAGTTTCTTGAGCAATGGCAGAGCTGGTAGCCAGACTAGGGATGGCAATATGGCATTGGGCGGTGACCAGTGACTCCGTTGCATAGTTGGAGAGGATTCCCATCAAAGCCTGTCCCTTGCTGAGCTCTTCTAAGTCATCCTTAACAGCTTCTAACATGTTATTGAGGATATTGGCTCCCATGGCTTCTTGTACATCAACCTGAAGATAGGCAATCAAAAACTCATCCTTACTCTCAATAGTCAATTCTCTTGCACCGCCCCCTCGTTTGACAATGGAAGGGTGTGCTTGATTGGCAGTTTCTAAAATACTCTCCTTATGGTTAAGAATCGCCTGTGTCGCTCTGCTATGGTCTGAAATATCGTAGAGGGCAACTTGTCCAATCATGATACGGTTGTGAATAGTCGTTGTAAAACCGCCAGATTTAGCGATGATTTTGGCTCCGAAAGATGCAGCTGCAACCACAGAAGGTTCTTCAGTAACCATCGGTACAGAATAAGTTTGTCCATCCACTAGAAGTTCTGGAAGTACAGAAAAAGGTAAGGAAAACGTTCCTAGATGATTTTCTGCCATCTTTCCCGCAATTGCTTCTGGCAGGTTTTCGTCTTTGTATAGAACGTCTAAGCTATCTTCGGATAGGGAACGATTCTGACGGAGAATATCAATGCGCTCTTGGCGTGATTTTTTATAAAATCCGGAAAAAGTTGACATAGGTTCCTCTTTCTATAGGAAAGCGCCCCTTGGTGAGAGCCAAAGGGCGCCGTTTTGGCTTTTATTTACGATAGATACGTTTGTGATTATCCACTTTGATAAGGGCAAAGGGACTTTGGTCTTCTGGTAGGTCAAGGGATGAACAAGTTTCATCAAGTGTAATTTCTTCAAAGAAGACTTGTTCGTATTCCTTAACGCTGAGTTTTGTACGCTGATTGAGTTGTTCTAAACGATTTTCTTGTAAGTGGTTGCGATAACCTTCAACGAGTTGACCGCTGAAAATTTCACAGACAGCGCCGCTACCATAGCTATAAAAGAGGATTTGATCCCCTGTCTCTAACGCTCTGCTATTTTCCAAAAGGGAAAGAAGAGAGAGGAAGATAGAGCCAGTGTAGATGTTGCCGACGACTTTATTATAGACGATAGCTTCCTGGAAACGTTCTGTCAAGCGACTAAGAGTTTCTTCATCCTGAGCAATAGCTTGCAGTCCTTTAAGACCTTGTTTGGAGAAAGGAATATGTAAGCACATGGCAGCAAAATCGTTGAGGGTTTTGCCTGTTTTTTGTTGATAGTAGTCGAAAGTTGTCGTCAAGCAATCGGTGTACTGTTCAGTTGAAAATTTACCATCAACACGTGGATATTTGTCGTAGTTAGGACGCCAGAAGTCGTAGATGTCACGTGTCTGGCAGACATTATCATTGTTGAGGACCAAAATTCGTGGGTTTGCGGTTACCAACATGGCAACTGCACCAGCACCTTGGGTAGGTTCACCGCCAGAAGCGACTCCATATTTTGCAATATCACTAGCAATGACTAGGACTTTTGATTCTGGGAATTGAGCGATATGGCTTTTGGCAAGACTTAGTCCAGCCGTTGCACCGTAACAAGCCTCCTTCATCTCGATGGAGCGAGCGAAGGGCTGAATACCGAGTAATCCATGAATGGTGACGGCGGCAGCCTTACTTTGATCTACGCTAGATTCTGTACCGACAATAACCATGTCAATGGTTTGTTTATCTTCTTCTGTCAGAATGGCTTCGGCAGCCTTTGCCCCAAGACTGATAATATCTTGAGTGACAGGAGCTACAGCCATTTCAGACTGAAGAAGACCAATCTTAAATTTATTTGGGTCCACATTGCGGGCTTGGGCTAAATCAGCCAAATCTAAAACATAATCGGGTGCCGCAAATCCGATTTTATCAATACCGATGTTCATAATATATCCTTTGTGTACAAATGATAGGTTAACTTGTTTGCGCATTGGAAACGATTAGGGAGATGCCTTGACCGCCTCCGATACAAAGTGAGCAAAGACCAAGCTCTTTTTCTTGCTTGATTAATTCGTGAATCAGAGTGACTAGGATTCGACTACCACTAGCTCCGATTGGATGTCCAAGGGCAATAGCACCACCATTGACATTGACTTTTGCAGGATCAATGCCGAGTTGTTTGACAACTGGAATTGATTGGGCTGCAAATGCCTCGTTGAGTTCGAATAGATCGATATCCTCGACTGTTTTATTCAGTTTTTGTAGCGCTTTTTGGCTAGCAGTAATAGGTCCAAGCCCCATCAATGCGGGATCTAAACCGCTTGTTGCATAGGCCTCAATATAGGCGAGTGGCTGGATATTTAGCTCACTGGCTTTTTCATCAGACATGAGTACCAAGACAGCACAGCCGTCGTTGATGCCAGAAGCATTGGCTGCGGTGACGGTTCCATCCTTTTTAAAAGATGGCCGAAGTGTTGCCAATTTTTCAATTGGCGTCAGACGAGGGTACTCATCTGTGGCAAAAATAGTTTCGCCTTTCCGATTTTTTAATCTAATAGGAACAATTTCGTCAACAAATCTTCCCTCAGCAATAGCTTTTGCAGCCTTCTCTTGGCTACTGTATGTAAAAGCATCTTGCTCTGCGCGACTGACTTGATAGTGTTCAGCAACATTTTCTGCAGTAATACCCATGTGATAGTCGTTGAAGGCATCTGTTAGACCGTCTGTCAGCATAGAATCTTCTAGAGTAATATGACCAAATTTACTACCAAACCGGCTAGTTTTGGATAGATAAGGTGCCTGGCTCATAATTTCAATGCCCCCAGCCACAACTACATCATTGTCACCTAGCATGATTGACTGGGCAGCCAGGAGGACTGATTTGAGACCGGAACCACAGACTTTATTGACTGCATAGGCAGAGGCTGTCTGAGGAATGCCTGCACGAATAGCAATTTGACGTGCAATATTTTGTCCTTGTCCTGCTGAAAGAACATTTCCGAAGATAACTTCATCAACGCTGTCTGCAGGGATGTTTTTACTAGCTAAGGCTGTTTCGAGGACTTGCGCCCCTAAATCAGCAATTTCAATATCTTTCAGACTACCTCCGAAACTGCCGATGGCAGAACGATAGGCAGACACGATAGCTACTTTTTTCATGATAACTCCTATAGTGGTATCGTTTTGAACTGTCGTGTTCAGCCTTACTATTATACCATTATTTTGTATTTTTTCTAAGAAGAAAGATAGGTCTAGAGACTGAATTTACATGAAAGAGTAATGAAAGCGTACACAGATTGTGGAAAGGCTGGCATTTTTTTACCTTTTCGTGTAAAATAGAGAAGTATAAGAGGGGAACCTCAAAATTTAAAGGAGAATCCATAAATGGTAAAATTGGTTTTTGCTCGCCATGGTGAGTCTGAATGGAACAAAGCTAACCTTTTCACTGGTTGGGCTGATGTTGATTTGTCTGAAAAAGGTACACAACAAGCAATCGATGCAGGTAAATTGATCAAAGAAGCAGGTATCGAATTTGATCTTGCTTTCACATCTGTATTGAAACGTGCTATCAAGACTACAAACTTGGCTCTTGAAGCTGCAGATCAATTGTGGGTACCAGTTGAAAAATCATGGCGTTTGAACGAACGTCACTACGGTGGTTTGACTGGCTTGAACAAAGCTGAAGCAGCTGCTGAATTTGGTGATGAGCAAGTTCACATCTGGCGTCGTTCTTATGATACTTTGCCACCAGAAATGGCTAAAGATCATGAGTATTCAGCACACACTGACCGTCGCTATGCACACCTTGATGATTCAGTTATTCCAGATGCAGAAAACTTGAAAGTAACGCTTGAGCGTGCCCTTCCATTCTGGGAAGATAAAATTGCTCCAGCATTGAAAGACGGTAAAAACGTATTCGTAGGTGCACACGGTAACTCAATCCGTGCCCTTGTAAAACACATCAAACAATTGTCTGATGACGAAATCATGGATGTGGAAATTCCAAACTTCCCACCACTTGTATTCGAATTGGATGAAAACTTGAACATTGTGAAAGAGTACTACTTGGAAGCATAATTCATTTAAGGCCTGAGTTCGCTCAGGCTTTTTTAGTTTTGAATATCAGATTTTTCATAGAGAGTATGGTATACTGGTGGTATTAAATGGTAGGAGGAATTTATTATGGCAAGTAAAAAAATGTTGCACGCTTGTTTGCGTGTTGAGAATTTAGAAGCATCGCAAAAGTTCTATGAAGAAGGGTTTGGCTTTAAAGAAACCCGTCGCAAGGACTATCCAGAGCACAAGTTTACCTTGGTTTACTTAGCACTTGAAGGAGATGACTTTGAGATTGAATTGACCTACAATTATGATCATGGTCCCTATATCGTAGGCGACGGTTTCTCGCATCTAGCTCTTTCTTCAGATGATTTAGAAGGGGACAATGCGAAACATAAGGAGCTGGGCTATCCAACGACAGACATCAAGGGCTTGCCAGGAAGTCCAGGTCGTTATTATTTTGTGACAGATCCAGATGGCTACCGTGTGGAAGTCATTCGTGCAGATTAATTTAGAAAAGATTGCTTAGGCAGTCTTTTTCTTTTCAAAAAAATCAGAAAATGGCAGAAGGGAGGGCATTAGGAAGCAAATCAATTATTTATACTCAATGAAAATCAAAAGTAGCCTAGGAAACGAATCCGAAGATAGAACTGGAGTTCATCAAGGCTCTTGACAACGGATAATTTTGATTTTCGAAGAGTATTACCTAATCTTTTTATGAGTTTTTATAGAACTGTCTTGACAAGAGCCTTTAAATGATTTAGCATAGTTTATATATGTTTTGAATGGGAGGTTGGAGATGAAAAAAGTTAGTTTTTGGTTGGGAATCAACATCGCCTTGCTCGGCATAATGGTAAGTTTGGCTGTATGGTTATTTGCAGGACTTCAAGAAAGACAGGTTAGTCAGTTTATCGAGGAAAAACAACAAACCATCCTCGCTAAAGGCAAGGGCAAAATTCAAGAGGGAAATATTGATACGACCCATGTTGTGGCTGCCTTACCTACAGATGATGCAGGTCATGTCTTAGGACCTGTAGAAAGTCGAATGATTTCCTATGTTCAAAGACGCTTTGGTCATAAAAAACCAGCAGGAAAAATTCAAAAACTGGTCTTTATTTCATCAATAGAGGGAAAAACAAATTTTAAAAATGTAACAGCTCGTGAAATTCAAGCGGAGCACTATAAAGTAGACAACTTGCAAATTAAAAAGCAGGATAAACTCCCGTCTGAGCGTGTGTTGTTGACGCAGGACAATGAATTGTTTACTCTGGAAGATTTATTACCTAATTTATCCTCTGCAGTAAGTATTATTGTTGATCATCTAAGAGAAGCCTTACTTGCTCAAGGAATGAAAGAGACTGATGTAGAAGCGATTGTCAAAAAATTTGAAACACTAGACTTAAATGCTATTTCCTTTAGTTATGGAGACAGCCAATTAACCTTACAATTACCAGATGGTTACGGCATCAACCAGTTGGTTCTACCGATTTCAGATTTGTACCCAGTAGTGAAGAGTGATTATCTAGTAGATGCTGATAAGGTTGGCTATGATGAGTATATGGCTGCACAAGTTGTGGATAAGAAACAATTGAGACAGGTCGCTCTAACCTTTGATGATGGACCAAATCCGAACACGACACCGGTAGTTTTAGATTTACTGAAAAAATATAATGCCAAAGCAACTTTCTTTGTTGTTGGTAAGGCTGTAGCTGGGAATGAAGCTATTCTCCGTAGAATTGTAGCAGAAGGGCACGTCATCGCCAACCATACGTGGAATCATCCCAATCTAGTCACTATTTCTGGGGAGCAAGTACAGAGAGAAATTCAAGATACACAGGCAGCTATTACTGAAGCTACAGGTATTGTACCAACAATGGTTCGCCCTCCTTATGGTTCAGTTAACCAGGCTGTTGTCAATCAGATTGGACTTCCATCGATTTATTGGTCGGTCGATTCTAAAGATTGGAAGAGTCGCGATCCACAAGCCATTTTGAAAGAAATAAAAGAACAGACTTGTCCAGGAAGTATTATCCTAATGCATGATATTCATCAGTCAACAGTTGATAGCCTCGAGTCTGTATTGCAATTTTTAACAGGTGAGGGCTACAATATGGTTACTGTAACAGACTTACTCGCCAGTCCTCTCAATCCTCAATTAATTTATTATTCACAAGAATTATCTGGTCCAGCCCAGTAAGAATGATAAAAGGCTTAGAATCATGTTAGTAGAAACACTGGTTCTAAGCCTTTTGTATATTGTTCATTATATTTTGTAGAGCTCTTGATTCTTGAGAATGACTTCTTGGACGGAGGCATACTTTTTCAATTGTTTTAGTTCGCTAGGACTAGAGACTAGGGTGATGACAAGACCTTCCTTGCCCATGCGTCCAGTACGTCCAGAACGATGAGTATAGGCTTCCTGGTCAAAAGGAACTTCAAAGTTGAGGACACATTCTAAGTTATCAATATCAATACCGCGTGCGACCATATCTGTAGCAAGTAGAAGATTGAGTTCGTGATTTTTGAAACGTTCGATGATGACCTTACGGAATTTTACGTTGACATCAGAAGCCAATGAAACTGCATTCACACCATTATAGAGTAGTTTATCTTCGCTTGCACCAAGGTCTGATAGGCTGTTGAAGAAAGCCAGAGCACGAAAATCAGGGATATTGGCAAACTTACGTAGAGTTTCCAAACGGTCACGCTTATCTACCATCATATAGCAATGTTGGATATTATCCAATTTCTGCTCAGATAAATCAATGCTTTCAATGTCCTCAGCAATTTTTTGACGGTCAAATTTAGCTGTTGCACTCATGTAGATTAACTGGTGGTCACGAGGTACATAGTTGATAATCTTTTCAACAAACTGATATTGAGAATCAGAGAAGAGTTGGTCAAATTCATCTAAGATAATGGTGTTGATATTCATCATCTTGATTTTTTTCAATTTAATCAACTCGAAAATACGACCAGGTGTTCCAATCAGGATTTCTGGTCCTTTTTTTAGTCGCTCAATCTGGCGTTTTTGACTGGAACCAGACAAGAATAGTTGGGCAGTCAGCCCAATTGTTTCCGACCAAGTCTTACAAACGTCAAATATTTGACCAGCCAGCTCTGTATTTGGTGCGAGGATGAGCAATTGTTGAGCTTTTTTAGGAGTTAGGGCTAATAGACTAGGCCAGAGGTAGGCAAGGGTTTTTCCTGTACCTGTTGGGCTGATAGCTAGAAGGGACTTGCCGTTTGCAATAGGCTCAAAGGCCTGGACTTGGATAGGAGTAAAGTCCTCAAAGCCAAGTAGGGTAAGCTGGTCCGTCCAGCTGGAGGGAAATTTAGATTTCATTGTTATCCGCCTTAAAGATTATTCCTGCGTCTTGACGCATGGTGTAAAGTGTTTGATGGACGCTTTCTGCCACATCCAGCCATTCATTGGCTAGGTCGTGATTGCCTGTCTGTATAGCTTGGGCAATGGCTTGTACCTCTTCCAGCATAGCATCTTCCTGAGCTCGGATAGGTAGGACTACTTGGCTACCATCATGTTTTGTGAAAATAGCAGAGCTGATATGCTGGCAGGCGTTGAGGGTGAGAGTTCCCTCACTGGTATATATTTCGCTTGGTAGATTGCTAGTGATATTCTTTCCAGCCTGAATACTTACGAGAAAATCATCATAAGTCAGTTGCCCAGTCCCATTCAAATCAATGGATGAAGGGAGTTGTTGAGCAGTGTATCGGGCTGCATTTGGTCTGCCAAAGAGGCCAATGGCAGTATAGAGGGTATAGACACCCAAATCCATCAAGGCTCCGCCTGAAAAATCAGTTGAAAAGATATTTGGGGTCTGTCCTGCCAAGAGGTCAGGCATTTTGGAAGAGTATTTGGCATAGGAGAAGTTGGCCCCCAAAACAGTCTTATCCTTCAAGAAGTCCCTAATAATAGCGATGGCTACCTCGTGGTAATTGCGGGCAGCTTCAAATAGGAAGACACCATTTTCCTTGGCAATCTGACGAAGTTGTGTCAATTCTTGAGGTGTAGACACCATAGGCTTTTCAACGATAGCGTGTTTGCCGGCCTTGAGAACAGCTTTTGCATGTTCAAAATGCAAGGCGTTTGGACTGGCAATATAGACCAAGTCAGTCGGTGCAGAAAGGAATTTTATCCATTCTGTGTATAATTTTACATTTTCGTAATTTGTTGAAAATGACAAAGCAGTTTCCAGTTTTCTTGAAAATATCGCTGATAATTGAAGATATTTACTCAAATGAGCGGAGAAAATGAACTTGTGACTGATGTCTGAGGTACCAATAATACCAAAATTTAGCATAAATTCTCATTTCTTTATGTGTTATCCTTTCCATTATACCATGTTTCATGGTAAAATAGTATTGAAAATAGAAGGAGATGATGATGACTCAGAAACCCATTATTATTGGCGTAACCGGCGGATCTGGGGGTGGCAAGACAAGTGTGTCGCGTGCCATTCTGGATAATTTCCCAAATGCTCGCATATCAATGATTGAACACGATTCTTACTATAAGAATCAGTCACACCTAACCTTTGAAGAACGGATACTGACCAATTATGACCATCCACTGGCTTTTGATACGGATTTGATGATTTATCATATCAGTGAGCTATTAGCAGGACGTTCAGTGGATATTCCGATTTATGATTACACTCAGCACACACGTTCAGAGAAGACCTATCGTCAGGAACCACAAGATGTATTTATTGTGGAAGGTATTTTAGTATTGGAAGACAAACGGTTGCGGGATTTAATGGATATTAAGATATTCGTCGATACTGATGACGATATTCGTATCATTCGCCGCATTAAGAGAGACATGGAAGAGCGTGGCCGTAGCTTAGATAGTATCATTGAGCAGTACACCTCGGTGGTGAAACCAATGTATCACCAGTTTATCGAGCCAACCAAGCGCTATGCAGATATCGTCATTCCTGAAGGCGTCAGCAACGTTGTAGCCATCGACTTGATTAACACCAAGGTGGAGAGTATATTAAGAGAGCGTGGTTAAGATGCCGAAGCAGAGAATATTACCCCATATTATTCTAGGGATAATGGGTGCTAGCGGTCAAATGGTAACTGGCAAGCAGATTACCGACTATGTTCAACGTGATTTAGGAGAATTTTGGCAGGTAGCTCACAGCCAAGTTTATCCAGAATTGAAACGCATGACAAAAGAAGAATTGATTACCTGTCATGCTGTACCTGGCAATGAAAAAGAAAAGCAGTACGCGATGACTGCGACAGGGCGTCAGATTTTGGATGAATGGTTATCTGTTCCAAATGATGAAACTCCTCAACAAAAGGATTTGTTTTCCATTAAAATGTTCTTTATCCGTGATAAAAATGATCCACGGATACCAGGTTTGTTGGAAAATCAAATTGAATTAGTCGCTAAGCACTTGAAACACCTAGACAGTCGTAAGGTTGAGTTGTTCTCGACCAAGGAGAGTATCCAAGACAACTATGGTCACTATTTGATTTTGACACGGTCTATTGAACGCAACCGTGCCCAGCTCAAATGGTTAGAGGATACACTGGCAGAAATGTAACGATTCGGATTTCCGAATCGTTTTTTCTTGTGTCCTGTTTTGGATTATGTTAGAGTAAGAAGAAATGTGACTTAATTGGAGGAATGTATGTCAATCAAACAGATGGTTAGTATGGCGCTAGTAGTGTGGAATTTACTTGTCTTTATTACCTATGGTATGGATAAAGGGAAGGCCAGAAAGGATGCCTATCGAATTTCTGAAAAAACCTTATTACTAATGGCTTACTTGGGTGGTGGTCTAGGTGCCTGGGCAGGTGGTACTCATTTCCGCCACAAAACCCAGAAAAAGTATTTTCAACTAGCCTGGGCTATAGGGGTATTGATTGATGCAGTGATTATGTACTGGATGTGGAAATAGGCGCAAGCCTTTTTCTTTATCGCTCGGACTATAAAAGTCGGCTTAACTATGCTATAATGTTCCTATGACAAAACAAGAAAAAATTTCAAACTATCAATTATTATTGGCTCAATTGGAAGCTCTTCTTGATGGTGAAACCAATGCTTTAGCCAATCTATCAAATGCTTCTGCTTTGCTCAATCAAGCTCTACCAAACTCTGTCTTTACAGGATTTTACTTGTATGACGGTAGTGAATTGATTTTGGGGCCTTTTCAGGGTGGCGTTTCCTGTGTTCATATTGCACTTGGAAAGGGTGTCTGCGGTGAGGCTGCAGCTAAGCGCCAGACTATTCTCGTAGACGATGTTCGTCTACATGATAACTATATTTCCTGCGATGCGACAGCCCTATCAGAAATCGTGGTGCCAATGGTGAAAAACGACCAGTTGCTGGGCGTTTTGGACTTGGATTCGAGATTGGTAGCTGATTACGATACGATTGACCAAGACTATCTAGAAAAGTTCGTTGCTCTCTTGGTTGAGAAGACGGACTGGAATTTTGCTATGTTTGGAGAAAAACGCTAATGTACCAAGCTTTATATAGGAAGTACCGAAGCCAGACCTTTGGGGAGATGGTGGGGCAGGAGGTGGTTGCGACCACGCTCAAACAGGCCATTGAACAGGGGAAAATCAGCCATGCCTATCTCTTTTCAGGTCCTCGTGGTACGGGTAAGACATCGGCAGCTAAGATTTTTGCCAAGGCCATGAACTGTCCTAATCAGGTTGGAGGTGAGCCTTGTAACGATTGTTATATCTGTCAGGCCATTACCGAGGGCAGTCTGGAAGATGTGATTGAGATTGATGCTGCTTCCAACAATGGTGTGGATGAGATTCGTGATATTCGTGATAAATCGACCTATGCACCTAGTCTTGCGACCTATAAGGTCTATATCATCGACGAGGTCCACATGCTGTCTACTGGAGCCTTCAATGCCCTCTTGAAGACCTTGGAAGAACCGACGGAAAATGTGGTCTTTATTCTAGCAACGACGGAATTGCACAAGATTCCTGCTACCATTCTGTCAAGGGTGCAACGATTTGAATTTAAGTCCATCAAGGTGACGGACATTCAGGAGCACTTGGCTGCAATTTTGACCAAGGAAGGGCTAATCTTTGACGAGCAGGCTCTGACGATCATTGCGCGTCGGGCAGAAGGGGGGATGCGGGATGCCCTATCCATTTTGGATCAGGCTCTCAGCCTTAGTCCGGACCAGCAAGTGACCTTGGAAATTGCTGAGGAAATTACGGGTTCTATCAGCTTGCGTGCCTTGGATGACTATGTGGCAAGTCTGCGTCAAGGGGATAGTGTCACAGCTCTCCAGCATCTACAAACCTTGTTTGACCAAGGAAAGAGTATGAGCCGTTTTGCGACAGATCTTTTGCACTATTTGAGAGATGTCCTTATCGTGCAGACGGGTGGTGAGGATACGCATTTAACAACAGGTTTTTCAGAAAATCTAGCTCTTGAGCAGGCACGGATTTTTACCATGATAGAGATGGTGACCAGGGGGTTGGCGGACATCAAGTCCAGTCCTCAACCGAAGATTTACGCTGAAATGATGACCATTCGTTTGGCTGAAGATAGTTCTCCTTCGGGGGCAATGGCAGAGCTGCCCGCTGATTTACTGGGTCAACTAGCCAGTCTGCAACAACAAGTTGCGGATTTACAGAAACAACTAGGTCAATTATCTAGTCAACCAAGTGCTGTTAAGCCAGTTTCACGCAAGCCACAGGCTCCGAAGAAGTACCGATTGGATACCAGCAAGGTTCATGCCATTTTGCAGGAAGCTATGGAAAATCCAACCTTGGCGCGTGAAAATTTGACTCGCTTGCAGAATGCTTGGGGAGAAATTATCGAGAGTCTGTCAGGTGCAGATCGTGCCTTGTTGGTTGGTTCACAACCAGTTGCTGCCAATGAAAATCATGCGATTCTAGCCTTTGATTCTCCGCTTAATGCTGAACAGACGATGAAGCGTGACAATCTCAATACCATGTTTGGAAATATTCTCAGCAAGGCAGCAGGTTTTTCACCACAGATTTTAGCTATTGCTCAGGAAGATTGGGTAAGTATTCGTGCTGAATTTTCGGCGAAAGCAAAAGGGCAAAAGACACAGGAAATCGAAAAAGAAGCCAGTCCAGTCCCAGAAGAATTTGGCTTTCTCGCAGATACAGTTGAGATTAGAAATGATTAGAAAATGAGGCTGAGCAAAAAGCTCAGCACCGCTTCTCAAAGTTAGTGTCAACATCTCAGCGCAGTGGTTGATTGGCAGATTTGTTCGTGTTTTACACTCCAAATCTGACCATTACGACTGATGCGAACAGAGTTTGCTTCATTTCCAACCTCAAACTGTCTCCCAGACAGTTTGAGCTGTGCGGGGGTGGGAGTGAAACAGTCTGGGGATAGACTGTTTCAGCTCAACAACTTAAAACGAAAAATTGTTGACGAACTCTTCTATGAATGGTCGAGTTCTTTCCCACTCCCGAATAGTTTTGATAGATATTTTATACTATTTTCAATCCTAAATATTTTTCATATCTCCTTAAGAAAGCACCAATTAGATTGGTGTCAGATTGCAGACAAACATCGTTTTGGTGTTTGTCTTTTTTACTGTTTTTAGAGAAAAATGGCTGTTTTAATGCTGAAACCACCCCATCTGGACAAAATAAAAAGGCCTTCTTGCCATCCTTTTAGCTAGTTTTTTGAGATTTAAGCACGCCAAAGTCAGTCCAATCTTATCCTCCATTTTGGACTTGCCTTTTTCCCTCGTGTAGCGCAGATTATGGTATTCCTTGGCTGTGCCAAATAGCCGTTCAATCGTCTCTTTCCGATGTTGATAGAGTTCCTTCATCCCTCTTTGATGACGAATATCCTCGCACTGTTCCAAATACTCCTTCCAAATATGCCGCGTGACAACTTTTTGATGGTTCTTACTGGTCGTACATACTGATAATAGGGGACAGTTGGCACAAATTGCAGGATCACTTTTGTATTCTCGGTAGCCTTCTCGGGTAGTCGTGCGATAGGTCAAAGCCTGATGTTCAGGACACAGGATACAATCGAAGTGTTCGTCATAGACAAAATCTTTAGGACGAAGTTGTCCCTTCTTCCCACGGGGACGGGTGTAGGGAAGGACAGGAGTGATTTCCTTATCAAGCAAAAACTTGGCAATACTGGGAGTTTTATAGCCTGAATCCGCAATGATATACTCTGGTTTCAAGGGTTCAAGCTTGGCAAAAAGTGCAGGAAAAGCCTGGCTGTCATGGATATTGCCAGCCTCAACACTATAAGCAAGTGCCCAGCCATACTTATCACAGGCAACTTGGGCAGAATAAGCGAAAACTTCCTTATGATCACCTTTATGGAACCAGCCACTCTCAGGGTCGGTAGTGGATAGTTTCTGGTTTTTAACCTCTCTTTTTTCGACGGGCTTTAGTGGCTTTTTTCCGTGCTTTACCCGATCTTGATTAATTTCGATTTCCAGCTGTTCACTCATGAATTTAGCCTGCTTTTCCACCTCTTGGTTGATAAACTTACGATTATTGGCCGCAGCTTTAATATGAGTTCCGTCTATGAAAATCTCCGTCGGGTCAATCAGGCCTGCATTGATACACAGCCCAAGAATATGTGTGAAAATGGACTCAATCAACCCTTTCTCTTGAAAGCGACGGGAATAATTTTTGCCGTATGTCGTGAAGTGAGGCACCTTGTCATCTAGGGTTAAACCAAGAAACCAGCGATAGGCAGTATTCACTTCAATATCCTTGATGGTCTGACGCATGGAACGAATACCATAAAAGCACTGAATCAGAGGAATTTTAACTAACATGACAGGGTCAAGACTAGGACGACCATTATCAGGCGAATAGGTATCTTCTACTAGGTCATAAATGAAGTCGAAGTCAATCACAACTTCCACTTGGCGCAGGAAATGATCTGCAGGCACAAGCTGGTCAAGGGTATAGAAACCGTACTGATTGCGGTTATAGTCAGGTTTTTCTTTGTGTAGCATAGGAGAACCTCATAAGTTCTTTTTCTTATATTATACTCCTAAATACGAAGAAAAGCCCTTAGAAAATCAATTCTAAGGACTTTGTCTTCAGTCTGGCACCAATTAGATTGGTGTTTTCTTGTTTAGAAAAGAATTGAAACCTATCAAGAAAGCATATAAAAATTCAGCCAGTTGACTGAATTTTTGGTATAATCTATTTTATGAAACTTCCACAATTTCTTTTTTTAGCCATTACAACTATTTTAGCTGTTTATTTTATGAATGCATCGATTTTGACAGGAGATTTCTTGATTGCAGGTATCTACGCCTTTATCGCCTATCGGAATCTTCATTTTGCTTACAAGGTGACTAAATTTATTCGTTTTATGGAGAAGCAGACCAAGAAGTAAGGCTGATTTCTCCGCTGGAGATAATTTTTGCTTTGCCGTTATCTAACTGGATAACCAGGTTTCCTGTATCAGTAACAGCGATGGCTGTACCCTTAAATTCAACTTGATTTTCTACAAAGCTCACTTGTTGGCCAACGACAAGTGATTTTTCTTTGTAAAGGGCAATTAGTTCCTTCTCATCGGTTTCTAAGAAGGCTTTCCAGATGGCAGTAATGAGTTGATTGCGGGTAAATGGTGGTTGTTCCTCGAAAAGATTTCCTGCAGATTGTTGTAATTCCTTAGGGAAATCGTCTATACGGACATTGATGCCGACACCGATAATGACATCGGTTACCCGTTGGTTTTCCATAGAAGAGATAGCTTCAGTGAGGATGCCAGCGACCTTTTTGTGTCCGAGATAGATGTCATTGACCCACTTGATTTGGACGTCCAAGTCGCAAAGAGATTGAATGGCCATCACAACAGCAGCTGCAGCTAAAATGGTGTAGGGCTTAAATTCTAGAAAAGGAACATTGGGAGAGAGACGAAGCGACATATAAATGCCGCCTGACTTGGAGGCATAAAAGGGTCTCCCAAATCGCCCCTTGGCTTTATTCTGATAGGGAGCTAGATATAGGGCAGGACTAGTATGACCTGATTCAATACCTTGTTTGGCATCTAGTTGGGTGGAGTCGCTGTCAGCTTTCAGGTAGACAGGCAGTTGGAGTTCCTCTGCAATCAAGTCTGGCAGTAGCAAATCCCCATCGGCCAATTTGTAACCACGATTACGGGCAGCCTCAATAGTTAAACCATGCGTTTCTAACTGGCGAATGGCTTTCCAAACTGAAGTCCGAGAAATACCCAATTCCTGAGCCAAATCTTCTCCGCTCATGTAGTCTTCTTTTTCTTTTAATAGTAAATAAATCTTCTGGTAGGTTTTCATACCTTCATTATAGCATAGTATTTGTGGCTCTATCACATGATATAATTAGAAATTAGAGATAATCATATTTGTTGACACTTAGAACTAATTATTAGGCGAATTACTATTTATTGAGTTGCTTTTTCGTAATGCCAATCTTTTTTTCTCTAATTCAAATACTTCTTGTTTTATTTTTTTCTCCTCTGTATTTGATATTTCAAAAACTTCACTTTTTTCAAATGCTTCAGCAATACTAGAATCATTAGCGTATTTATTGAATAATTCAATTTTTTCACTTAGTAGTTTTACTATGGATTCATCGATGCTTTCCTCAGTTAACAACCGATATACGATAACTTTTCTGGATTGTCCCATTCTATAGACACGGCTTATTGCTTGTTGTTCGGTTGAGGGTTTCCATTGAGGTTCGCAGAGGATAACAATGTTGGCTGCTTGAATATTTAAACCGACTCCTCCGGCATCAATTTGGCTGAGTAAAACCGTCTGATTTGGATCTTTGCTAAATTCATCTATGGTTTCCTGTCTTTGTTTTGGTGAAATATCACCTGAAATTATGAAACGAGCTAAGTGTTTTAATTCATCTTGTAATCTATAAAGGACACCTTCTTTAAAAAATGAAAAGATAATTACCTTTTGACCAGTTTCTTTAGCCTCCTTGCAGATTTCAAGTATTTGAAGTATTTTCTTTGAATCATTACCGAAAAATGCAGCCCTTCTCATTCTCATGATACCTCCTGGTCCATCTAGTAATGATTCATCATAGAATTGTTGCTGGATTGGTGTAAATTGAGACCACAGTTCTATCGTTTCTAGTTCAGGTAATTCATCAAGAACTTCTTTTCGTTTTCTTCTTAAGTAGATAGTAGAAAGCTTTATTTTTAAGTCCTTAGAAGAATGATATCTTGATTCTAATTTGTTTGCTAGAGCTGGATTCAACATATTAATTAGATGTAACATCTCAGAGAATCGATTTTCTAGAGGTGTACCCGACATAAAAAGTTTATAATCAGCGAGTTTACTTAGTTCCATTGAGTATTTTGTTCGCATTGTATTTGGGTTTTTAATATAGTGTGCTTCATCGATTATTAAAAAATCAATATTTTTGTTTCTTATTGAAGTCAGTAAGGTTTTGACCTGTTCATAAATTAGTAAGTAATACTCCCCCATTTTGTTGCCATTGATGTAGTAATGTTTGCCGCAAATTTCCTCTATACACAAAAGTTGGAAGAGTTGACCATTTTTGAATTTCTCGATCCCAATTTTCTAATACACTTAATGGACAAACCACAACAGTGTATATTTTTTTATTGTGAAACAAATGGTTTGCGATAGCAATAGCTTGAATAGTTTTACCAAGACCCATCTCATCACCAAGTAGAACATTTTTATAGTGAAGAACATATTGAACTCCAAATGTTTGATATGAACGCAAAACAACTTTTAAACCAAGTCGATTAATTTCATTTTGCTTTACTTTTTCTACAATGATACTAGGTAGATCGTTAGGAATATATTTCTTTTTAGAACCGGTTGTCTCTTCTATGAGAGCATAGTAAGTAGCATTGTTTTCAATAAATAACTCTATTAATTTATCTTTGTCAAGGATATCCTCAACTCGATCTTCAAATGAATATTCTCTTAAAATAGCCGCATATCGTTTGTAAAGTTCTGATTCTGCATTTAGCCAGCTATCTCTTCTTTCGTCTGTTTGAAAGTTTAATTGCAATCTATTAGGAGTAGTTGCTTCTAATTGTTTTAAGGCTGCAATCAGAGATTCTAATTCTAACACTATTTTTTGTTCTAGTTTCTCTTTTTCTATTGGATATGCCTGATATATTGTCAATAAATTAATAAGCTTGTATTCATGTTCGGAGAACGTGTCTACAGAGAGTTTAGGGAAAAAATTTAGCTTACTGCTCTGTAAAATATTTGCCACAACTTTCTTAATGGATAAAACATCCTCCAAAGGAATGGCACAAAGTTTACTAATATGTTCATTTGAAGAATTTTTGATATTCATTAGAAACTTGAAATGTTTTGATAGGTTAGGAAAATATCTCTCAATCTGAATGTTGGTATTTTCTAATAATTCAATGGGATAACTTTGAGATTGTCTATTAAAATATTTTTCTTTAATTTCATCCCAGGTATTATTAATAGCCAAGCTAAGTCCCATTTTTGAATGTTTCTTGATGTGACGTAGTTTTTTATTGAGTGATAGATGTAAAGTTTCGAGAATATAATCTGAATTGGAATCACTTAGTATTCCAAGCTGATTGATGAGTTGTGTAAAGTATTCCTTCTGATGATGGTAAAAGTATTCAAGTTGATTGGAGGAACTGTCACTATTAATTAGTTTTTTCCAGTTTGAAAGATTTTCTTCTAATTTCACAACTTCTTTTGAGTGCAACTCAATCTCTTGATAAGCTGTATTTAACTTGTTTCTAGTAGTTTGACTTTGAATAAATTTTAGGAACGGATATTTTTCTTTCTTTATAACATATTGTAAGTTTTCTTGTAATGTTAGTAAATTTAAAAAAGAATTCATTCTATATTCAGATATATATTGTTCTAGTGATTCAGAAATGATTAAAATGGTTTGCCACTCATCTCTATTTTCAAAAATGTTTGAGGGAAAAAAGTTGTTTTTTAATTGCTTTTCATCTTGAGTATGAGTGCAATTTATCAATTCTTCAAGAATAAGTTTTGGTAGTTTTGTTTGCCATTCTTTAAACTCTTTTTCTTTTTGATAGTTATATAACTCTGTTTTTTTAATATGAAAGCGAGTCAACTCTACATTCTCAAAATCTTCGAGTAACTTGATGTTTAGATTAACCTTATTCAGTAAAATTTTTAGTTCACTTAGCTTCATCAATTTTTCTTCTTTCCTTCCTTTATTTTGATAATATTTTAACACATTTTTATTTATATAAATAAGTAAAATACATTTCTTGATAGTCATTTTATTTAAAACTGCTATAATAGTCTTATGAATAGGAGGTTTTCATGAAGACACTTGATTACATTGTTACATTGACCAACACTCCGTCGCCAACTGGTTTTACGACGGATATTATGAATTACATCAAGGCAGAGGTTGAAAGTTTCGGCTATGTTGCTAGTAAGACCGCTAAAGGTGGTGTTTTGGTGACAGTTCCGGGGGAAAATGACCAGGAACACCGCATGGTGACTGCTCACCTGGACACACTGGGGGCCATGGTTCGTGCAGTGAAACCGGATGGCCGACTCAAAATGGATTTGGTGGGAGGATTTGGATACCCTTCTATTGAGGGAGAAAACTGCTTAATTCATTGCGCTAAAAATGGCAAGACTTTCACAGGTACTATTCTCATGCACCAGACCTCTGTCCATGTCTATCGGGATGCCAGTACCGCTGAGCGCAATCAGACCAATATGGAAATTCGTTTGGACGAAAAAGTGACCAATGCGGACGAGACGCGGGCCTTAGGTATTGAAGTCGGAGATTTTATCTCCTTTGATCCTCGTACCGTCGTGACAGAAACTGGCTTTATCAAGAGTCGTCACTTGGATGATAAGGTATCCGCAGCTATCTTGCTTCATCTTTTGAAGGTCTATAAGGAAGAGGGAGCGACCATGCCTTATACGACACATTTCTATTTTTCAAACAATGAAGAGATTGGCTACGGCGCCAACTCCAGCATTCCTGCTCAGGTGGTTGAGTATTTGGCGGTGGATATGGGGGCAATGGGAGATGACCAGCAAACTGACGAATACACAGTTTCTATCTGTGTCAAAGATGGTTCAGGTCCATATCATTACGAACTTCGTCAGCACTTGGTAGCCTTGGCAGAGAGGGATGGTATTCCATATAAATTAGACATTTATCCATATTATGGTTCCGATGCTTCGGCAGCTATGCGAGCAGGTGCAGATGTTAAGCATGCCCTATTGGGGGCTGGTATTGAGTCCAGCCATTCCTATGAACGGACGCATTTGGATTCTGTAGTTGCGACTGAGCGGATGGTAGATGCCTATTTGAAATCAGCAATGGTAGATTAAGATGAATGAAACCCGTTTTTTAGAGTTATTCAATGACTTGGATAAGGTCTTGCGTAAGGTGTGCGGTGTTGCGGATGGGGAATATGCAGATGTAGGCTCTATGTTGACCAAGGCAAAGGAATTGACGCGACATAATCCCGTTGAGGCGAACTGGGATAAACTCTATGTGGCTCGTCAGTTGCGTAATCTCATGGTTCATGAGAAACGAACAGGTTTGAAGGAAGTAGCCCAACCTTCGCAGGAATTAATCACTGTTTTGGAAAAAGTGATAGCCCAGTACCAAGAACCGATTACCATTGCCGACTATTTGCAAAAGACCCAGAAAATTAAGCCGGTTATTTTTGAGGCCAAGGACAAATTGATAAAGGCTTTAGAAATTGTGGAGCAAGAGCATTTTTCTAAGTTTCCTATTTTTTCTGACAAGGTTTATTAAGGTCTGGTTTCTGACAAGGGATTGACAAATTGGTTGGCCAAGGCAAGCAAGGAAACGGGCTCTATACGTGAAAAATTGGTGGAGGCTAGTCTTGAAGACGTACTGGCTTGTGAGGAAGATAGTATTCAGGTGATTGTTCTACCAATAACAACCCATCTTTATCAGGTAATTAATCATTTTGAGGGGCGTAAGCGCACAACCGTCCTAGTCAGTCGTCAGGCGAGCGGGAAGCTTCATTCTCCTGAAGATATTGTTGGTATCATTACGGCACAAGATATAGCAGAAATTTATGGAATGGTGGATTGAGTGGAAGGGAGAAATCATGTCAACAAATCGTTTAGCTTGGGATGAGTATTTTGCGGCTCAGGCGCTCTTGATTGCCAATCGGGCGACCTGTAAGAGAGCAAAGGTCGGTGCGGTTTTGGTTAAGGACAATAAGGTTATCGCAACAGGCTACAACGGTTCTGTTTCAGGAACCGAACATTGTTTGGATCAGGAATGTCTTATGATTGATGGTCATTGCGCTAGAACCTTGCATGCGGAAGTCAATGCCATTTTACAAGGAGCGGAGCGGGGAATTCCAAAAGGTTTTACTGCCTATGTGACCCATTTCCCATGCCTTAACTGCTCCAAACAATTGTTACAGGTTGGTTGTAAGCGGGTTGTTTATATCAATGAATACCGCATGGATGACTATGCTCAGTATCTTTATAAGGAAAAAGGATGCGAGTTGGTTCATTTGCCTCTAGAGGTGGTTAAACAGGCAATTGCAGAAGCCGAATTTATCTAATGATTTTGTAGAAGAGTGGGAGTGGGAAAGAACTCGACCATTCATAGAAGAGTTCGTCAACAATTTTTCGTTTTAAGTTGTTGAGCTGAAACAGTCTATCCCCAGACTGTTTCACTCCCACCCCCGCATAGCTCCAACAGTCCACTGGACTGTTAAACCCAATCAACCACTGCGCTGAGATGTTGACACGAACTCTGAGTAGTGGTCCTGGGCTTTTTGCCCAGCCTCCTCTTTATTTTTAAGAAAAATACTAGGATAGTCACCTAATATATGCTATACTAGAAACGTTATTAAGTCCCGAAAAGGTAGTTTATAGACTAGTTAATATTTGCAGAAACACTTGAAACACAATTAAAGAAACTGGTAATATTGAATAGTAAGCGTAAAAACTTTACTACACTTCAGTCACTATTTTCTTCAAATAAGGCTGATTTCATACAGTTTGGTATTGTCTTTCTCGTTGGGTATCTGGAAATTTTCCCTTGCTCAAGACAGGTGTCTTTCGCAAATAGGATTTCCCTTTGCTTAAGACAGTTGTCTTTTACAAAGAACTAGTCTTCGACTAGTTCTTTGTAACCTTAGTAACCCGCTAGGTTTCTAGCATATATTCTATTTTAAGGGGGACATTTTTATGTCAGAACGTAAGTTGTTTACGTCTGAATCTGTTTCGGAGGGGCATCCGGATAAGATTGCAGACCAGATTTCAGATGCCATTTTGGATGCTATTTTAGCAGAAGATCCAGATGCGCACGTAGCGGCGGAGACGGCTGTTTATACAGGCAGTGTTCATGTCTTTGGTGAAATTTCCACCACTGCCTATGTGGATATTAACCGTGTGGTACGTGATACGATTGCGGAGATTGGCTATACAAAAGGTGAGTATGGTTTTTCAGCTGAGTCGGTTGGGGTTCATCCGTCACTTGTAGAGCAATCGCCAGATATTGCCCAAGGTGTCAATGAAGCCTTGGAAACTCGTCAAGATGCTAGTCAAGATCCATTGGATTTGATTGGTGCAGGTGATCAGGGGCTCATGTTTGGTTTTGCAGTAGATGAAACACCTGAGCTTATGCCCTTGCCAATTTCACTTAGTCACAAATTGGTGCGTCGTTTGGCCGAGTTGAGAAAATCTGGTGAAATTGCTTATCTCCGTCCAGATGCTAAGTCACAGGTAACAGTTGAATACGATGAAGACAATCAACCCGTTCGTGTGGATACGGTCGTTATTTCGACCCAGCATGATCCAGAAGTTAGCCAGGAGCAAATTCGTCAGGATGTCATTGAACGTGTGATCAAGGAAATCATTCCAGCTCATTATCTGGATGACCAAACCAACTACTTTATCAACCCAACTGGTCGCTTTGTCATTGGTGGACCTCAAGGGGACTCTGGTTTGACAGGTCGTAAGATTATTGTGGATACCTATGGTGGTTATTCTCGTCATGGTGGCGGTGCTTTCTCTGGTAAGGATGCGACCAAAGTGGACCGTTCTGCATCTTATGCGGCACGTTACATCGCTAAAAATATCGTAGCAGCTGGTTTGGCTAAAAAGGCGGAAGTTCAATTGGCCTATGCTATCGGTGTTGCTCAACCAGTTTCAGTTCGCATTGATACCTTTGGTACGAGTACAGTAGCAGAAAGTAAATTGGAAGCAGCAGTTCGTCAAATTTTTGATTTGCGCCCAGCTGGTATTATTCAAATGTTAGATCTCAAACGTCCAATTTATAAACAAACTGCAGCCTATGGTCACATGGGACGTACGGATATTGACTTGCCATGGGAACGCTTGGACAAAGTAGATGCTTTACAAGCAGTACTACAAAAGATCAACTAGGAATATTTTCAAAACAGGAGACAGACTTGCCTCCTGTTTTTTTATATATCAAATAACTAGCATTTTACCACCCATTGTGGTAAAATGAAACGTATGCCTTTTTAGGCAAACTAAGAAAGTGAATGTTAGTATGAGAAAAATTGTAATTAATGGTGGAAAAACACTGAAAGGGTCGGTTACCGTTAGTGGTGCCAAAAACTCAGTTGTTGCTCTTATTCCGGCCATTATTCTTGCAGATGGGATTGTTACTCTGGACGGAGTACCTGCAATCTCGGATGTAGATAGCTTAGTTGATATTATGGAAACAATGGGCGCGACGGTCAAGCGTGATGGTGAAACACTCGAAATTGACCCTCGTGGTGTAAAAGACATGCCTATGCCATTTGGCAAAATTAATAGCTTGCGTGCATCCTACTATTTTTACGGTTCCCTCCTTGGTCGCTTTGGTCAAGCTGTTGTTGGCTTGCCAGGTGGTTGTGATTTGGGTCCGCGTCCAATTGATTTGCACTTGAAAGCATTCGCAGCCATGGGTGCGAAAACAACCTATGAAGGTGAATATATGCGCTTGGCAACTAATGGTCAGCGTATTCAAGGGGCACATATCTTCATGGATGTTGTAAGCGTCGGTGCGACAATTAATACTATCTTAGCAGCTGTCAAAGCAGAAGGCCGTACAGTTATTGAAAATGCGGCGCGTGAACCTGAAATTATTGATGTGGCAACTTTGCTTAATAATATGGGGGCACGTATCCGTGGTGCGGGTACAGATATTATCACCATTGAAGGCGTAGACAGTCTAAAAGGAACACGTCATCAAGTGATTCCAGATCGTATTGAAGCAGGGACTTATATTGCCCTTGCTGCTGCTGTTGGTGAGGGTATTCGTATCGATAATGTCCTTTATGAACACTTAGAGAGTTACATCGCTAAGTTGGAAGAAATGGGTGTTCGCATGACTATTTCTGAAGATAGTATTTTTGTTGAAAAGCAAGAAACATTAAAGGCAGTGAATATCAAAACTTCACCTTATCCAGGTTTTGCGACAGACTTGCAGCAACCCATTACACCTTTACTGCTTAAGGCAGAAGGGACTGGTACGATTGTTGATACGATTTATGAAAAACGTGTTGGTCATGTGCAGGAGCTTGCAAATCTTGGAGCAAAAATCTCTACTCGTAACAACCATATTGCCTTTGAAGGTCCAAATCAACTGACTGGTACATCTGTTAAAGCTACTGATTTGCGTGCGGGAGCCGCAATGGTTATCGCTGGTTTAATGGCTCAAGGGCGTACAGAAATTACAAACATTGAGTTTATTCTGCGTGGTTACTCAAATATTGTTGATAAGCTGACAGAATTAGGTGCAGATATTCAATTGATTGAGGATTAGAGAGTCTAATTGAGAACTACTTTCTCAAAACGTAATCGATTTAAAAACAAAACAATCTGGGGCTGGGAGTAATTCTCAGCCCCTTGGGTACACTATGACACTTTGGACAAGACTAGCGAAGTTTGCTTACTTTGAAACGGACCGTTTGTATTTACGACCATTTTCTTTTGAAGATGGAGAAAGTTTCTATGAAATTGTATCAAATCCCGAAAATCTTCCGTTTATCTTTCCAGCTTTGGAGGACAGAAATATTGCTTTTTCGACAATGGTTGAAAAATTTATGCGTTCACCATTGGGAAACTGGGCCTTAGTTGATAAGTATTCGGAGAGGATGATTGGTGCGCTTTGTTTTGAAAAGGTAGATGAACGTCAACTTTCTGCGGAGCTCAGCTATTTCCTAAAAAAAGACCACTGGAGAAGAGGCTTAATGACGGAAGCAGTGAGGACTTTAGTCTATCTAGCTTTTTATGAGTTTGGTCTGAGGGAGCTGGTTATCGTCACTCATGAGGAAAATGTGGCCAGTCAGATGGTGGCAAAAAAAGCTGGTTTGGTACAGGTTGCGCAGTATCGCGGAAGTGACCGCTATAGCCATAAAACAAGAAATTATCTAAAATTTAGCTTGAAGAGGGCTGAATTTAGTTTAGAAATATATGAGGAGAATGAATGATTACTATTAAATCACAACGAGAAATTGATGCCATGAACCGAGCTGGCGATGTGCTAGCAGGTATTCATATTGGTTTACGCGACATCATCAAACCAGGCGTTGACATGTGGGAAGTGGAAGAATATGTTCGTAAAACTTGTAAGGAGAAAAATGTTTTACCCCTTCAAATTGGTGTTGATGGTGAGTTGATGGATTATCCTTATGCAACTTGCTGCGGGCTAAACGATGAAGTAGCCCATGCCTTTCCACGTCACTACAAGCTTAAAGAAGGTGATTTGCTGAAAGTCGATATGGTTCTTAGTGAACCCTTGGACAAGTCTGTTATTGATGTGTCTAAGCTAAACTTCAATGATGTTAAGGCTATGAAGAAAATCACTCAAACCTATCGTGGTGGTTGTGCAGACTCTTGTTGGGCCTATGCAGTCGGTCAGGTGTCTGAAGAAGTACAAAAATTGATGGACGTAACCAAGGAATGTTTGTATCGTGGTATTGAGCAAGCAGTTGTTGGCAATCGTATCGGCGATATTGGTGCAGCTATTCAAGAATATGCTGAGGGTCTTGGTTATGGCGTTGTTCGTGACTTGGTGGGTCACGGCGTGGGACCAACCTTCCACGAAGAGCCGATGGTTCCTCACTACGGGACAAAGGGCCGTGGACTTCGCTTGCGTGAAGGAATGGTCTTGACTATCGAGCCAATGATTAACACTGGTACCTGGGAAATTGACACGGATATGAAGACAGGTTGGGCTCATAAGACACTTGATGGTGGTTTGTCTTGTCAATACGAACACCAATTTGTCATCACCAAAGATGGTCCGGTTATTTTGACCAGTCAAGGTGAAGAAGGGACCTATTAATTCTCGGTGTGGTCGTGAATAATAGATGAATGAGGAAGGAGGAGAGAATGAGGAAAACCAGAATAGTTGAAGGTTTGAAAACATTCTGCTCAACCTTCTTTTCTTTTTATCGTTCTGCTGATAGCGATGTAACAAGTGTTGCAGTAGCTTACTATTTGTTAATTTCTATTTTCCCTATTCTTCTAACTCTCGCGAATTTACTGCCATATTATCCATTTGATGTGGATATGATTTTATCGGTTGTAGCTGAATTTGTGCCAGACAAGCTCTATCCTTCGGTTTCATCTTTTATCACTTCTGTATTAACAAAGCCGTCGTCATCATGGTTAGGGATTTCAATTCTGACAACTCTTTGGACCCTGTCACGTAGTATGACTATTTTGCAGAAGGCCTTTAATAAGGCTTATGGCATCAATGAACACCGTGATTTTATTATTGGGCACTTGATTGGCATATTTTTAGGAATTGGTCTGCAGGTAATTATCCTCTTAAGTATTACGCTTTTGACTTTCGGGCAGGCAGTTTTTTCTTATATTAATAAGCTGGTTCCTATTGAAGACGCCTGGCTGAAGGGACTTCTTAGTCAAACACAGTTAGTAGGTTTAATGGCTCTGTTTGCCGCCTTGGTTATGCTTTATTTCTTTTTGCCAAATGTTCGGATAAAAAAAGTTCGATATGTTTTTCCAGGAACGTTGTTTGTTCTGTTGACGATGACTTCTATTGGAAAGTTATTTTCGATTTATGTTGATAATTATGCTAATAAGTTGCTGGATTTTAGAATAGTAACAGCTGTCGTCTTTCTTGTTTTTATGCTTTGGTTCATTTTTATGGCTCAAGTACTCATCATTGGTGCAATGATTAATGCTACGGTTCAAAGTATGCAGGTAGAAGAGTTTCATGCTAGAGATGGGGATATTGTTTCTATCTTGAATAGGCTAAAGGCAAGATTTACAGCGATAGATAAAGAATGAAGCAGGAAAATCAAGCTATATATAAAAATGAGGTTCCGTTGGAGCCTCATTTCGTATTTTTAAAGATAAAGAGTTTGCTCAAGAAATAGTTGACCACAATGACCAAGACTTGTGAGAAAAGTGTGGAAATGGCGTTGACAAGTGTTAAATCATGGTTGACAAACTGCCCAATCAATTGTGGGTAGGCTTGTACTAATAAATAGGCTAGAGCCATATCCATGACCAAGGTCGCGATGCGGGCAGATACAAACTTGCCCAATCGCTGAGGCCAACCCTCTCTGGCTTGTTTGAAAACGAAACGGTCGTTGGTCCAAAAGGCAAAGAGGATAGCTACAGCATTGGCTAAAAGAGTTACTAGTAGAATGGATGGGATGAACAGAAATAGTCCCATTCGAGTGACCATATAGACAAGGGTTGCTGCCACACCTGCAATCAAATAGAGAATAACTTCGTTATTGATGAGTTGATAAAATAGTTTTTTCATAGGACTAGTCTATCATTTTTAGCAAAAATATGCTATACTAATCAACGTTGTTGACAAATTCAATGACCCTTGGGGCTTGCTCACTTTACCCAAGCATATTTTAAGCTTTTTTGCTAAAGGAGAATTTTATGAATACATCTAAATGGACTGCCAGAGATATGGCAGAAATTGCTCTTGTTGCGGCGATTTATGTCGCTCTTACCTTGACACCGCCATTGAATGCTATTTCTTTCGGTGCTGTTCAGTTTCGTTTGTCTGAAATGCTCAATTTCTTGGCTTTTTATAATCGTAAGTATATTATCGCTGTGACCCTTGGTTGCATGATTTCCAACTTGATTGGTTTTGGTGTCATTGACCTTTTTGTGGGTGGATTCTCGACATTAATTTTCGTTACGTTGGGAGTTATTCTGTTTGAAAAATACAAGAAGGACTATCTATTCGGTGGATTATTTAACAAGGCTTTCTTTTATTTCTCATTCTTTTTTGCGGCAACTATGTTTACCATTGCTTTAGAATTAAAAGTCTTATATGATTTACCATTCTTTCTAACTTGGTTGACAACAGCAGCAGGAGAATTGCTTTCTCTATTAGTTGGAGCTGTTGTTATCGATAAACTATCCAAGAAAATAAATTTTGAAAAGTAAGTATACAATAAATGTGAGCAGACACTTTCGGGTGTCTTTTATTTTTAGGTCGCATTATTTTGTATTGATTGACAATTTAGTTTATACTGGGGATAGAAGAAATAGGAGGTCTTTTATGACAAGATATACGTTTTCAAATGGTGTAACTGTTCCTAAAATTGGTTTTGGAACTTGGCAGATACCTGATGGTGAAGTGGCGTACGGTGCGGTTTCTTATGCATTGGAAGCTGGTTATCGCCATATTGATACTGCTCAAATTTATGGCAATGAAGCTAGTGTTGGTCGGGCTATAGCTGATAGTGGCCTAGCTCGTGAGGACATTTTTTTAACAACTAAGGTTTGGAATGATAAGATTGGCTATGAAGATACCCTTGCTTCAGTAGAAGAATCCATGCAAAAACTTCAGGTGGATTATCTGGATTTGTTACTGATCCATTGGCCAAATCCAAAGGCTAGTCGCGACAGCATTGGCTGGAAGGAACGCAATGCCCAGGTTTGGAAGGCATTAGAAGAGCTCTATCGTGCTGGAAAAGTGAAAGTAATTGGAGTTTCTAACTTTATGGAACACCATCTAGAAGCTTTGCTGGAAACAGCTGAGATTATCCCGATGGCTAATCAGATTATGCTGGCCCCAGGAACTCCTCAGTCAGAATTAGTGGCCTACTGCAAAGCCAAAGGGATTCTCTTGGAGGCCTATAGCCCATTTGGTACAGGAAGCCTTTTCCAAAGCCAAGAAGCAGCCGATTTGGCTAAAGAAGCTGGTTGTAGTGTTGCCCAGTTAGCATTGGCTTGGTCTTTAGATAAAGGCTTTCTCCCTCTCCCGAAATCAACTAGTCCAGAAAATATTAAGGCGAATTTGGAAATTGATGGCTTGGCTATTAGTCCGACAGCAGTTGCAAAGTTGGATAAACTAGAAGGAGTGAAAGGTCGCCTTGACCCGGATCAGGCTGAATTTTAATTAGCTATTGAGAGCATGTAGTTTATCTACGTGCCTTTTCTATTGAGTCATTTGTACCGCTTTCATGTTATAATAGTAGCTATGGAAGAAAAATATTTGAAAATTGCTCAGGAATTGGGCGTTAGTTTAAAACAGATTGATACGGTTCTCTCTTTGACGGCTGAAGGCAATACCATTCCCTTTATCGCTCGTTATCGAAAGGACGTGACTGGGAATTTAGATGAAGTTGTCATCAAGTCTATCATTGATCGGGATAAGGCCTTGTCTGCTCTGGCAGAACGCAAAGCGACTGTCCTTGCCAAGATTGAAGAACAGGGCAAGTTGACAGACCAGCTCCGTCAGGCTATCGAGGAAGCGGAAAAGTTGGCAGATGTGGAAGAACTCTACCTGCCTTATAAGGAAAAACGTCGGACCAAGGCAACGGTGGCGCGTGAGGCTGGACTGTTCCCGCTGGCTCGTCTAATTTTGCAGAATGTGGCTGACTTGGAAGAACAGGCTACTAGTTTCATCTGTGAAGGTTTTGATACTGCTCAGGCTTGTTTGGCTGGTGCTGTGGATATTTTGGTCGAAGCTATCTCAGAAGACAATAAGCTTCGGGCCTGGGTTTACCATGAAGTACAAACCAATTCAAGCCTGACTTCAGAGCTAAAAGATCAAGAAGCAGATGAAAAAGAAGTCTTTCAGATTTATTATGATTTCTCTGAGAAAGTAGCAAAAATGCAGGGTTATAAGACCTTGGCCATCAATCGTGGTGAGAAATTAGGCGTTCTCAAGGTTTCTTTTGAACACAATGTGGATAAAATGGTTCGTTTCTTTGAGCTACGTTTTCCACAGTCTAATAGCTATATCAAGGATGTGATCCAGCAGGCTATTAAGAAGAAAATTCTACCTGCCATGGAGCGTCGTATCCGGACAGAATTGACGGAAGAAGCAGAAGAAGGAGCTATCCAGCTCTTCTCTAAAAACCTACGAAATCTGCTCCTTGTATCTCCTCTAAAAGGCAAGGTTGTCCTTGGTTTTGACCCTGCCTTTCGAACAGGGGCTAAGCTAGCAGTGGTAGACCAGACTGGAAAACTCTTGACAACCCAGGTCATCTATCCTGTGGAGCCGGCTGGTCAGCGACAAATTGCTCAGGCCAAGAAAGACTTGGCAGACCTGATCGGGCAATACCAAGTGGAAATCATTGCTATCGGAAATGGAACGGCCAGCCGTGAATCGGAGGCTTTCGTCGCTGATTTGCTCAAGGACTTCCCTGATGTTTCTTACGTCATCGTCAATGAAAGCGGAGCCTCTGTCTACTCAGCTTCTGAACTGGCTCGATATGAGTTCCCAGACCTCCCTGTGGAAAAACGCTCTGCCATTTCCATCGCCCGCCGTCTGCAAGACCCTTTGGCTGAGTTGGTCAAAATCGATCCCAAGTCGATCGGTGTCGGCCAGTACCAGCACGATGTCAACCAGAAGTCTCTGTCTGAAAGTCTGGATTTTGTGGTCGATACGGTGGTCAACCAGGTCGGTGTCAATGTCAATACGGCCAGTCCTGCCCTTTTGGCTCACGTGGCTGGTCTTAACAAGACCATCTCGGAGAACATCGTCAAGTACCGCGAGGAAAATGGTGCCCTGACCTCTCGTCAGCAACTCAAAAAGGTGCCTCGTCTGGGTGACAAGGCCTTTGAGCAGGCAGCTGGTTTCTTGCGGATTCCTGATGCGACTAACTTTTTGGACAATACTGGCGTGCACCCCGAGTCTTACAAGGCTGTGGAAAACCTGTTAGAACTTCTAGCTATTGACCACTTAGATGAGGCTGCGCAGGAAAAATTAAAGCAGGTGGCTATCGCGGATACGGCAGAAAGAATCGGTGTCGGTCAAGAAACCTTGAAGGACATCATCGCAGACTTGCTTAAACCTGGTCGTGATTTACGGGATGACTTTGAAGCACCAGTCCTTCGTCAAGATGTCTTGGATGTCAAGGACCTGGTAGTCGGACAGGAATTGCAAGGTACGGTCCGCAATATTGTGGACTTTGGAGCCTTTGTGGATATCGGTGTCCATGAGGATGGTCTGGTCCACATTTCACGCATGGTCAAGCGCAAACGGGATAAGAATGGACGCCAACAAGCCTTGCCTCATCCAAGCGAAGTCCTTGCTGTTGGTGAAATCGTAACCGTATGGGTGGTTGAAGTGGACATCAAACGCAATCGTATCGGTCTTAGCCTCTTGAAACCAAATGGATCTGAATAAGTATGTGCAAGAAGTCTCCCTGCAAGACTTCGGTAAGGAATTTCGGCATGTAGCAATCTGGAACAGGCGATTACGCTCAACGGGTGGTCGCTTTTTTCCAAGGGATGGGCATTTGGATTTCAATCCCAAGCACTTGGAGGAGCAAGGCTTAGAAGTCTTTAGGAAGATTGTACGCCATGAGCTTTGCCATTACCATCTCTACTTTGAGAAGAAAGGCTATCGGCACGGAGACAGGGATTTCAAGGAATTGTTGGCTGCGGTGGACGGCCTGCGCTACGCTCCCAAACTGGAACAAACTGCCAAGCCGAGTTTGATTTACAGATGTCAGTCCTGTGGACAAGTCTACCAGCGCAAGCGCCGCATTGACCTAAAAAAATACCGATGTGGGATGTGTAGGGGTAAACTTACTTTATATATTAATCACAAATCACTTATCACAAATCACTTGTGATTTGTGATTGTTGATGATAAAATAAGAATAAGAAGAAATAGAAAGAAGTGAGTGATTGTGGGAAATTTAGGCGCACAAAAAGAAAAACGAAATGATACACCAATCAGTGCAAAAAAAGATATAATGGGAGATAAGACGGTTCGTGTTCGTGCTGACTTGCACCATATCATAAAATTTTGTATAATAGGAATTGAAGTTAAATTAGATGCTAAAAATTTGTAATTAAGAAGGAGGGATTCGTCATGTTGGTATTCAAAATGCGTAATGTAGATAAAACATCTACTGTTTTGAAACAGACTAAAAACAGTGATTACACAGATAAATAAATACGTTAGATTAATTCCTACCAGTGACTAATCTTATGACTTTTTAAACAGATAACTAAAATTACAAACAAATCATTTAACTTCTGTATTTATTTACAGATGTAATCACTTCAGGAGTGATTACATGAACAAAAATATAAAATATTCTCAAAACTTTTTAACGAGTGAAAAAGTACTCAACCAAATAATAAAACAATTGAATTTAAAAGAAACCGATACCGTTTACGAAATTGGAACAGGTAAAGGGCATTTAACGACGAAACTGGCTAAAATAAGTAAACAGGTAACGTCTATTGAATTAGACAGTCATCTATTCAACTTATCGTCAGAAAAATTAAAACTGAACACTCGTGTCACTTTAATTCACCAAGATATTCTACAGTTTCAATTCCCTAACAAACAGAGGTATAAAATTGTTGGGAATATTCCTTACCATTTAAGCACACAAATTATTAAAAAAGTGGTTTTTGAAAGCCATGCGTCTGACATCTATCTGATTGTTGAAGAAGGATTCTACAAGCGTACCTTGGATATTCACCGAACACTAGGGTTGCTCTTGCACACTCAAGTCTCGATTCAGCAATTGCTTAAGCTGCCAGCGGAATGCTTTCATCCTAAACCAAAAGTAAACAGTGTCTTAATAAAACTTACCCGCCATACCACAGATGTTCCAGATAAATATTGGAAGCTATATACGTACTTTGTTTCAAAATGGGTCAATCGAGAATATCGTCAACTGTTTACTAAAAATCAGTTTCATCAAGCAATGAAACACGCCAAAGTAAACAATTTAAGTACCGTTACTTATGAGCAAGTATTGTCTATTTTTAATAGTTATCTATTATTTAACGGGAGGAAATAATTCTATGAGTCGCTTTTGTAAATTTGGAAAGTTACACGTTACTAAAGGGAATGTAGATAAATTATTAGGTATACTACTGACAGCTTCCAAGGAGCTAAAGAGGTCCCTAGCGCCTACGGGGAATTTGTATCGATAAGGGGTACAAATTCCCACTAAGCGCTCGGGACCCCTTGTAGGAAAATGTCCTAAGTGTGGCAACAATATTGTATTAAAAAAATCGTTTTATGGTTGTTCAAATTATCCTGAATGTACCTTCACTTTAGCTGAACATTTTAGAAAGAAAAAACTCACCAAAACAAATGTAAAAGAATTACTAGAGGGAAAAGAAACCCTGGTAAAAGGAATCAAAACGAAAGATAGAAAGTCCTACAATGCCGTTGTAAAAATCGGAGAAAAGGGATATATTGATTTTATATCTTTCTCAAAATAAACATAAAAGCCCTTTAAAGAGGGCTTGAAAGAATAGATAATCAGCCTTCGGGCTGATTTTTTTGTGGAGAAATGTGATATACTAGAGTAGAATTGAGGTGAGCCTATGGCGAAAAAGAGAGAAGAACGCTTAATTGAGTTATATGAAAAAGGTGTCTTGACCAAGGAAGAGGCGCGTGCCTGTTTCAAGGAAATGAATCAGGAGCCTGACTTTCTTTTCGTGGAAGAAAAAGAAAAATTGAATTTTTCCTTGCCAATTTTTAAAGTATTTGCCTCATCTAAGTTGAAGCAAGCCTATACATTTGAAGGGATAGAGTCGCTATTTCTAAAACTTTCTGAGGGACGTCTAACTTTGGCTAAGTCTAAAAATAATCAGATTAGTGTGGAGATTTGCTACAATCAGGATGCACCTGAAGATAGACTTCCACATCTTTATGTAGAAAAAAAATGCCTCTATTTCAGCAGTAGCTTGGCCTGTCGTTTGACAATCAACTTGCCTCAGGAATGGATGTCAGTGCTGGATTTGGAACTTGGTCAGGCAGATGCTCGCTTGGATTACTTACCATTTGAAGATATTTCTATCCGCAGTTCAAGGGATAAAAAACAACAGGATATTCGCTTGACGACTTGCGGTGGTTATCCCCAACACTTGTATGTGCAACTAGCTCAGGCTCCCTTGACTTTACAAACTGGCAAAGGCCAGGGAATTCGGGGGCAGATAGAGTCACCATCTGGTCAGGTTTTGGTCAACCGAAAAAAGAAAGCCAGTCCCTACCAGTTTGAAAAATCTGGCAATGATTTACTTTTCTTGAAGGTACAAACAGGTCAAGGAGGCTTTTACGTGAAAGGAATAAAAGATGTCAATTGAATTGTATAAAGTAAGGCAGGGGAAGATAGTATCAGGGGTTCTTGCCGGCATAGCGCATAAATTGGGCTGGGAATCCTGGGTAACACGCGCGATATTTATTGCAGGTCTCCTCTTAGGCAAATCCTTCCTCCTTCTGATTGCTCTCTATATTGCAGCAGCTTATTTTTTACCTTATAAGGAAGATAGAGACGCGGAACGCTATGGAACAGGTCCACGTAAGATAAAAGAAGCGGAAAAGATAAATAAGTCTTGGTTTGAATAATACAAAAAAACTTGAGTTAAAAGGCTCAAGTTTTTTGTATGCTTATACTCAATGAAAATCAAAAGTAGCCTAGGAAACGAAGTCGAAGATAGAACTCTGTTACTATCTTATTTCAAGGTAACAGGCTGAAAACCTCCACTGGAGCTTTTCACTCATCAAGGCAAGTTGACAACGGATAATTTTGATTTTCGAAGAGTATTAGTTTGTGTGACTTGCGATGATGTCCATTTGGCCTGTAAAGGTCCAGTCTGTCACATCGGCTGGTAAGATAAAGTGGCTTCCTTTTTGAAGTGGGTAGCTGGTTTCACCGACTTGGATGGCACCTTCACCTTCAATGACACTGACAAGCAGGTAAGGAACTGTCTGTTCCATTTTGATTTCTTGTTGGATATTCCATTTATATACGGTAAAGAAGGGATTGGCAACTAGAAGTGTCGAGTCAAGATTGCCTGCTTTGAGGTGGGCAGGTGTTGAGTTAGCAACAGGTCCGATGGTCAGTACATCAATCGATTTCTCAATGTGTAGTTCACGGAGGTTGCCTGCGTCGTCACGGCGGTCAAAGTCATAGACACGGTAGGTTGTATCACTAGATTGTTGGGTTTCTAAAATAAGGATTCCTTTACCGATGGCGTGCATGGTGCCGCTTGGTGCAAAGAAGAAATCACCCTTTTTGACGGGTACATGGGTTAACAACTTGTCCCAATCTCCGGCTTCGATTTGCTGACGGAGTTCTTCTTTGGATTGGGCATTGTGACCATAAATGATTTCAGCGCCTTCCTCGGCTTCTAAAATGTACCAACATTCTGTCTTGCCCAGTTCCCCTTCGTGAGCTAAGCCATAGCTATCATCGGGATGGACTTGGACGCTAAGCCAATCGTCTGCATCAAGGATTTTTGTTAACAATGGAAAGACATCATCTGTTGGATTGCCAAATAAATGTTTTTCATTCTTATAGAGGTCATCCAGTCCTCTTCCTTTAAATTGACCGTTTGAGACAGTAGTTACGCCATTTGGATGGGCAGAAATAGCCCAGCATTCACCAGTCTTATCACTAGGAATGTCGTAGTGGTAGTTGGTCCTTAAGCGATTGCCCCCCCAAATTTTTTCGTGCATAACAGGTGTGAGAAATAATGGTTCCATGATGTTCTCCTTAATAGTAAGTATTAATCTATATATAGTATAACAGATTTGTCAAAAATATGTAGCAATGGAAGAGAAGTGCATTTAATCTGTGGAAGTTTTGCTAATTTTGTGAGAAAAAGGAAGAAACTCATTCTTTTTACCAAATCAGCCACTTGTTTTTCCACCAACCCCTAGCTTATGGTATAATATAATAAAACTGAAAGTGAGGGAAGAAATGACCGTTTATGTGAAAGATTTGGTCGATAATCTGCGGATTGAATGTGCTTACAGTACGGAAGAGCTCCTGCAAAAGCAAATTACGACGGCAGATATTACCCGACCAGGATTGGAAATGACTGGCTATTTTGATTACTATGCTCCAGAGCGCATCCAGTTGATGGGGATGAAGGAGTGGTCTTATTTGATGGCCATGACTGCCCATAACCGCTATCAGGTTCTTTCTCAGATGTTCCAGCCAGAAACCCCTGTTGTCATAGTGGCACGTGGCTTGGAAATCCCTGAGGAGATGTACAAGGCTGCAAAAGAAAAACAAATTGCTATCTGCCGAAGCAAGACAGCAACCAGCCGTCTATCGGGAGAATTGTCTTCTTACTTGGATAGTCGCTTGGCTCAGCGGACAAGTGTACACGGTGTCTTGATGGACATTTACGGTATGGGAGTGCTTATCCAGGGTGATTCTGGTATCGGTAAGAGTGAGACTGGTCTTGAGTTGGTTAAACGAGGACACCGATTGGTGGCTGACGACCGTGTTGATGTCTATGCAAAAGACGATGTTACTCTCTGGGGTGAACCTGCGGAAATTCTGCGCCACTTATTAGAGATTCGAGGAGTCGGCATTATCGACATCATGAGTCTATACGGTGCTAGTGCCGTGAAAGATTCATCAGAAGTGCAATTAGCTGTCTATCTTGAAAATTTTGAAACAGGTAAGGTATTTGACCGTTTGGGAAACTCTGGCGATACTATCGAAATAGCAGGAATTGCTATTCCACAAATACGTATTCCTGTAAAAACCGGTCGAAATATTTCTGTCGTAATTGAAGCTGCAGCCATGAACTACCGTGCCAAACAGATGGGCTTTGATGCAACGAAGATCTTCGAAGAACGCTTGTCTAATTTAATTGAACACAATAGAGAAGAGGCTTAATATGGATCCTATTGCGGTTAAATTAGGTCCCTTAGAAATTCGTTGGTATGCAATCTGCATTTTGCTTGGTCTGATTCTAGGTGTTTATCTGGCGACAAAAGAGGGTCCGCGAAAGAAAATTCGTCAGGATGATATTTTAGATTTTATTCTAATCGCATTTCCGCTTTCTATCATAGGGGCACGGATTTACTACGTCGCCTTTTCATGGAGTGAATATAAGGATAACATTTTATCTATCTTCGCTATCTGGAACGGTGGTATTGCCATCTATGGTGGTTTGATTACAGGTGCGATCGTCCTTTATTTCTTTACCCAGTATCGCTTTATTAATACCCTGGATTTTTTGGATATTGTAGCGCCATCGGTCATGATTGCTCAGGCAATTGGTCGTTGGGGAAATTTCTTTAACCAAGAGGCCTATGGTAAAGCAGTAGAAAGTTTGAACTACCTGCCAGACTTTATCCGAGACCAGATGTATATTGATGGTGCCTACCGTCAACCAACCTTCTTGTTTGAGTCTCTCTGGAATTTGCTAGGCTTTGGCTTGGTTTGTGTGTTACGTAGACGGCCAAAATTCCTTAAACAGGGAGAAATAACGGCTTTCTATCTAGTCTGGTATGGTTGTGGTCGCCTTTTGATAGAAGGCTTGCGGACGGACAGCCTCATGTTCTTGGGAATACGTGTTTCACAATGGCTATCTGGGGTGTTAATCCTCGTTGGTATTATCATGGTTGTGTTGCGGAGAAGAAAGTCTTCTATTCCATTCTATCAACCCTAAAGGAGAAGATATGATTATTGAAATTTCTGTCTTGATTATTGCCTTGTCCATCGCGGCGGTGGCAGTATATATTGTTTTGTTGTTGAAAAAATTGGGTACGGTGACGGATGAAGCCCAGCAAACGCTTAAGGTCTTGACCAGCGATGTCAATGTGACTCTCTATCAGACCAACGAGCTTTTGGCTAAAACCAATGTTTTAGTCGAAGATGTAAATGGCAAGGTTTCGACCCTTGATCCTCTTTTTGTAGCAGTAGCTGACTTGTCAACTTCTGTATCTGATTTGAATGCTTCAGCGCGTGATTTGACAGTTAAAGCTAAGTCTGCTGGAGCAAGTACTGTAAAAGCCGGCGGAGCTCTTTCAGCTCTGTCAACTCTCTCATCTCTCTTAGGTAAGAAAGGAGAAAAAAATGGTAAAAAAATCTAGTAGCGTGTGGACTAGCCTTTTGTTAGGGGCAGCAGGAGGAGCTGCTGCAGCTGCCTTTCTAGCAAGTAAAACTGGTAAAACAGTCAAAGAAAAAGTTGTAAACTTTGCTAATGACTATAAAGAAAACCATGAAGAAATCAATGCTGATTTTGTCACTAAGGCACAAGATTTAGGCAAACAAGCGACTGAACGATTTACCGAAGTAAAAACTCAACTTGAAACTGGTGAATTGACAGTAGAAGATTTGGTCAAGTCTGGTAAGGAAAAATCCTTGGAAACCTTTGAGCAAATCAAGGAAAAAATTGCGGAACAAAACTTGTCAACGGCTGACATTTTAGAAGCTATCAAGGCAAAAACTGCTAAAGCTCCGACAGTGGATTTGACAGAAGAAGATATTGAGGATGCTGTAGTTGTGTCTGAAGATATTGAAATTGATATCGAAGATGTTCAAACTGAAGTGGTATCAGAAACCGTTTCAGAAGTAGCAAGTGAAACTGCCTCAGAAGCAGTTGAAGGATAAAAAGAAACTAGCTTAGAATTTTCTAGGCTAGTTTTGTTGTGTTTTGTACCATTCTCCCCAGTCCCACATAGAATCAAGGATGGGTTTCAAGGAGTGCCCCAGTTCTGTCAGAGAATATTCTACACGGGGTGGGACTTCTGGATAGACCTTGCGTTTCACAATGCCTTTGGCTTCAAGGTCTCGCAGGTTGCTAGTCAGGACCTTCTGGCTAATGAAGCCAATGGAACGTTGTAACTCGCTAAAGCGTTAGGAGCAGGCAGTCTCGTTTGAGAAAGTCTGCTTTTTCAATTTTTAAAATATTCCATTTATGATATATCGCATATTTATACAATTATTGTGAGAATGTGGTACAATAGTCACAGAATAAATTGAAGTAGGAAGTCTTATGAAATTACCACGTTTTGGCGTTGAGGAATGGCTGAATGTCCATGAAAACAGCGCGATTTATGATATAGCAGGGGTGTCCATTTCTTCATTGACTTTGGAGGAACTATTTGCTTTGTCGGGCACCAATCCTGAGGATTTTTATGAGAAATTGCAGGGCACCAAGCTCAACTATGGCTGGATAGAAGGTTCGCCAGCATTTAAAGAAGCTGTCAGTCAGCTCTACGAACAGGTCAGTCCCGAACAAATTCTCCAAACCAATGGGGCAACAGGGGCCAACTTGTTAGTTCTTTATAGTTTGATTGAACCAGGAGACCATGTCATTTCCCTCTACCCAAGTTACCAACAACTCTATGATATTCCAAAGTCCTTGGGAGCAGAAGTGGATTTGTGGCAGATTGAGGAGGAAAATGGCTGGTTGCCAGACTTGGTAAAACTGCGTCAGCTCATTCGCCCTAATACCAAGATGATTTGTATCAATAATGCTAATAATCCAACTGGTGCTGTCATGGATAGGACTTATTTGGAAGAATTGGTGGAAATTGCTGGGGAGGTTGGAGCCTACATCCTATCGGATGAGGTCTATCGTTCCTTTTCTGAGTTGGATGTGCCGTCTATTATTGATGTCTATGACAAGGGTATTGCGGTTAATAGTCTGTCTAAGACCTATTCTCTGCCAGGTATTCGCGTGGGTTGGGTGGCCGCCAATCATCAAGTGACGGACATTCTGAGAGATTATCGGGATTACACTATGATTTGTGCCGGTGTCTTTGATGACATGGTGGCCCAACTCGCTCTGGCATCTCGTAAAGAGATTTTGAAAAGAAATCGGCGTATTTTAGAAGGAAATCTAGCTATTCTAGACCAATGGATTGAGAAGGAACCCCTCGTTTCCTATATCCGTCCAGCGGTTGTTTCCACTAGCTTTGTCAAGATTGCAGTGGATATGCCTGTGGAAGATTTTTGCTTGCAACTCTTGCAAGAACACGGTGTTCTTCTAGTTCCTGGCAATCGATTTGAACGTGACGGCTATGTCCGTCTGGGTTTTGCCTGTGAAAAAGAAACTCTAATCAAAGGATTAGAAAAATTATCCCAGTTTTTAAGAAGATTTGATAAAGAAAACTAGCTCAGGTGGTTGAGCTAGTTTTCTTTATTTTCAGTTGTATTTCTTTGGAAGAGTTTCCGCCAATCTGGTAGAGAGATTTCAGGGCTTGGAATGGAAGTGCTAATATTGTCCCTCCAGATTTGATAACGGGTATCAAAGAGGAGCCGAATGAGTTTGTCCACCATTTCAGCTTCTTCTGGAGCTATTTCTTTTCTCAGTCGGTCAATTTCTTGTAATTTCTGTAGGGGCTTTACCGTGATGTCGCTAAAACGTTCAATTCCTGCTTTGATGAAGATGCCGAAAAACAAATCGAAGAAGTTTCGTAATTCATCGTCTGTTAGACTAGCCGTCCAAGTTTTTAAGGCTTGGTCTGTTTGTAGGCTATCGCTAGTCAGGGCAGGGGCTAGTTTGAAGTCGCTTCCGTCAACCTCCCAAGAAAAACTGATATGTTGTAGAATGCCGAGGGTATTACTCTGGACAATCTGAGCATTTTCTGGTGTTTCTAACATCATACCGACGATTGAATTCTGGGGAATGACAGGGAAAATCCGTTGGTGAATAGCTTGGTAACTAGGTGCTTCCAAGTGTTTTTTGTGTAAGCCAGGTGAATCAAAGGGATAGATAGCTAGGATTCTATCCTGTTGGTCTGTAGCTTGCTGGCATGCTGCATAGAGGGCTAAATTTCCGCCTTTCGAATGACCGGCCAGATAAAAATGGCCCCCCTGCTGCATCATAAGTTTTTCGAAGTAGCCACTTGCTGCACGTTGGGCAGGAATTTCATCCATATAGGTCATGTGGAAATCTTCCTTCCAACCGATAATAGTATCGTCTGTTCCTCTGAAGCAAGTCACAATCGTTTTTCGGTCAATGCGATAGCTGATTGCTGAAAACTGCTTTTCCTGTTCCAACTGATAATCGTCAACGAAGCCAAATGCCTTGATAGATTTGAAGCGTTTGGATTTGGCTAGAAGTCCTAGTAAGGCTAGGCGGTTTTTGGTCACCATAGAAAAGGGAGGGAAATTATTTTTGTAGGTCTCTTCAAAGGTCGCTGCCAACCAATCAAGTCGTACACCATTTGCTGTAAAAGAGTAGGGAACCAGATTATCAAAAGGGAGGTAGGAAAGTTCGGTCAGAGCCAGAATATCTAGCTTATTGATAGGTTTATCATAAAAATTATCGTATTGAGTTTCTTCAAGATAGGTCAATAAATTCGGCATAGCAGTCCTTTCCTTTTTTATCTAGTATAACGAAATATGCTTGGTCTGACAAATCTTAGTTTGAGATTGTTTGTTAGAAAAATCGGACCATTTTGTGATTTATAGGCTATAATATATAGTATATATGAAAAAGGGAGAGAGCGATGCAAAAGATTTTAGTTATCGAGGACGATAAAACGATTAGCCAACTAGTTGCTAAAAACTTGATAAACTGGGGTTACCAGGTGCAAGAGGTCCAAGATTTTCAGATGGTTTTGGAACAGATGGAAGAGTTTCAGCCCCATTTGATTTTGCTGGATATTGGTCTGCCGTTTTTCAATGGCTATTACTGGTGTCAGGAAATTCGCAAGACATCCCGTGTGCCTATTATGTTTCTGTCTTCCCATGACCAGCCCATGGATATTGTTATGGCGATCAATATGGGGGCGGATGACTATGTGACCAAGCCCTTTGAAATGACGGTTCTCCTGGCCAAAATACAGGGGCTTCTCAGAAGAACCTATGACTTTGTCGGCGAACAAAGTTTGCTCTGGTTTGAGGAGATTTCCCTAGACCTAAAGACCATGCAGGTATCCTATGGACAGGTTGTGGAAGAGCTGACGCGAAATGAATTTCAGATTTTACGCGTTTTATTTGAACATGGCAAGGAAGTGGTCAGCCGCGAGGAGTTGATGAGAGAACTCTGGAATAGTGATATTTTTGTGGATGACAATACTTTGTCGGTTAACATTGCTCGCCTGCGTAAGAAATTGGCAGAACTGGGTCTGCCAGATGTGATTGCGACCAAGAAAGGAGTAGGCTACGGCCTGGTGTGGACACATGAATAAGGATGATTTTGGCTCATTAGTACCAGGATTTTTGACCTCATGGCTTGGTCATCGCTTGATTTTTCTGATAGCCTACGCCGTTTTTGCTGTGGCTATTCTGGCTTATAGTAGCCTCTTTGACATCCAAAGAAACTTGGTTTACTACGCCCTCACCCTGCTCACTATCTGCTGGCTCCTCGCCCTCCTCTGGGATTTTTTCAGGGAATTTTCCCGCTTTGGAAAAATCTGGCGTGGTCAGAAAGTGACTACTGGGACAGCCAGTGAGCGTTTGTTGCAGGAAAAAGTGGAGCGACTAGAAGTCCAAAACAAGCTCTTGATTGAAAAACAGCGACAGGAACAGACAGAATTAGATGATTACTATACCCTCTGGGCCCACCAGATGAAAACGCCGATTGCAGCCAGTCAGCTCTTGGTCAAGGAAGTAGATAGTAGTCCAGTTCGTCACCAACTGGAATCAGAACTCTTCAAGATTGAGCAATACACAGGCTTGGTCTTGAACTACCTCCGTTTACAGTCCTTTCATGATGATTTGGTTATCGAATCAGTCAATTTGGAAGAGCTGGTCAGAAGTCTGGTCAAGAAGTATTCCCTCTTTTTCATTCAGGCCAATACCAGCTTAGACTTGGGGCAGTTGGATAGGACAGTAAAGACAGACAAACGCTGGCTGGGTCTCTTGATTGAGCAAATTTTATCCAATGCCCTCAAGTATTGTCAGGACGGGACCATTTCGATTGTTTTGGACGGAGATGATTTGGTTATTCGCGATACGGGAATTGGGATTGCTGAGAGTGACTTGGAACGGGTCTTTGAGCGTGGTTTCTCAGGTTTCAATGGCCGCAGAACCCAGCAATCTTCGGGTCTGGGGCTCTATCTCTCACGGAAAATTGCTGCGGAGCTGGGCTATTCCCTAAAGCTAAAATCAAAAGTGGGTCGGGGAACAGAGGTGCGAATCGGTATCAAAGAAGTGGAGTTGATTTTTGATTAATCTTACAAAACTGTCACGTAAATGAAAGCTAAGGCTATGGTAGTTTGTCTTGGGACCGTGTAGAATGAAGGTAGAAAAAGAAAAGGAGTCAAGTTATGTCAGTTTTAGATGTTCAACACGTTCAAAAGATATACAGTTCTCTCTTTAAGGCGGGACAGGTTGAAGCTTTGAAGGATATTCATTTTACAGTGGAAAAGGGTGAATATGTCGCCATTATGGGTGAGTCTGGTTCTGGAAAATCCACCTTGCTCAATATTTTGGCAACCCTTGATAAGCCAACGCAGGGCAAGGTCTTGCTTAACGGATTGGATACCCAGTCTATCAAGAGCAAGGAAGCGGCAGTCTTTCGTCGGGAGAAATTGGGCTTTGTCTTCCAGGATTTTAATCTCTTGGACACCCTCTCTGTCAAGGACAATGTGCTCTTGCCTCTGGTTTTATCCCGCTATCCGATTGATGAGATGAACAAACGACTCGTTCATACGCTTAATAGTCTGGGAATTGCGACCTTGCAAGACAAGATGCCCTACGAGATTTCGGGTGGTCAGCAGCAACGGGTTGCGGTGGCGCGTGCGATTATCACACGACCTGAAATTCTTTTGGCAGATGAGCCGACTGGAGCCCTCGACTCCAAATCAACGGCAACTCTTCTCGATATTTTTGAAAAAATCAACCAAGAGGGGCAAACGATTCTGATGGTAACCCACTCGACAGTAGCAGCTAGTCGTGCCAAACGGGTTCTCTTCATCAAGGATGGCATCCTTTATAATCAAATCTACCGAGGTGAGAGAACCAGTCAGGAAATGTATCAGTTGATTTCAGATACCTTGACACTTATGGCGAATCGAGGTGAGTAGTATGTTTGGACTAACCGTTCGATTGGCTCTGACCAATCTCAAAAAGAACCGCAGACTTTATTTTCCCTATGCCCTAATGACTATAGTTTCAACAGCCATTGCCTATATTTTTGCATCGCTTGCCTTTCATCCTGATTTAGGTCAGGTCAAGGGAGCCAATGGGGTAACCATGGTATTGGGCTTTGGTATGATTGTGGTCATGTTGGCGGTTGCCATCATGGTCTTCTATGCCAATGGTTTTGTCATGAAGCAACGGTCAAAAGAGTTCGGTGTTTATAGTATTCTAGGCTTGGAGAAAAAACACCTCCTCCTGATGACTTTTCTAGAAAATCTAGTTTTTGCAGCCAGTAGTATTTTGACAGGCTTGTTGCTTGGCTTGGCTCTAGATAAACTCTTCTACGCCCTCTTGCTCAAGGTCATGCAGATGCCTGTGGTCCTAGCTTCAACCTTCCAGTTGAAAAGTCTGGTTACTGTACTTATTTATCTCTTTGGAATTTTTGCCTTGGTCAGCCTCTTTAATATTGGGAAACTGGGCTTGACCGACTCACTCAAACTGGTTCAGGGTAAGAAGCGTGGGGATAAGAAATCAGGCTTACTCTGGCTACAAACCCTCTTAGCCCTTATCCTATTGGGGGCAGGCTACGCCATTGCCCAACTAGTGACCAGTCCGATGCAGGCTATTCCAAGTTTCTTTGGAGCAACTCTTCTGGTTATCTTTGGGACCTACCTGCTCTTCCACGCAGGTGTTATCAGTCTACTAAACTGGCTAAAGAACCGTCAGACCTATTACTACAAACCTGAGAATTTCATTTCTGTATCCAACTTGATTTTCCGTATGCGGAAAAATGCTCTGGGCCTTGCGACCATTACTATCCTCTCTAGCATGTTTTTGGTGACCATGGTTGGAGGACTCAATATTTACATCGGTGGTAAAGATTATATCGCCAATCAAAATCCAAATGACTTTTCGATTGATGTTGGAATGCAAGCAAGCACTTCAAAAGATCAAACGGAGAAGTGGGAGGAGTGGGCGGATGCTATCTTAGAAGAGAAGGATATTCCTATTGAAAGTAAGGTGGGCTATCCTTACCAGCAAGCCTATTTTTCTGAGGTGACAAACCAGCAAGTAAGATTTTTGACGAATGAAGAAGCCGCTGGTATGGATTTCTCTGACCGAGTTGGGATCGGTTTTGTCCTTGATCAAGCCAGCTATGAAAAGATGACGGGAGAAAAACTCCAGTTGGCATCTGACCAAGTGGCAATTTATAGTAAGGGAGTCCAGTATCAAGCTGGTCAAACCCTCACCTTTGATGAAAAGGAGATGGAAGTTGCCCAAGTCTTGCCCAAGAATGTGACTTTAGGACATCTGCCTGACCATGGTTCCTTCCTTCTCAGTCAGTATCTGGTCATTGTTGTTCAAGACCTGGCTGTCTTTGAAAATCAAGCTGAGAATCGCTATTATATGGGCTTTGAAAGCAGTCTATCAGAAGAAGAACAGGTAGATAGCCAGGAGATCTTCTTATCCGGTACTTTTGAAAGCGAACTGTGGACTTCCAATATTTTGCCTGATGGAACCAACTCCATCATTCTGGCCTATCGTGCTTATGCGATGCGTAGTTTCTTCAGTTTTGCAGGTTCACTTTTCTTCATCGGCCTCTTGCTTTCACTCATCTTTTTGATGGCGGTGGTGCTGGTGATTTACTTCAAACAGATTTCAGAAGGCTATGAAGACAGAGATCGCTTCGTCATTATGACCAAGGTTGGTCTGGATGAGGATCAGACCAGACAGTCCATTCGCAAGCAATTGCTGACAGTTTTCTTCCTGCCTATCCTACTTGCCTTTGTCCATCTATCCTTTGCCTACAAGATGCTATCATCCATTCTTTTGTCTATCGGTGTGGTTAATGCAGGGCTTATGTTGCAGGTGACAGCAGGCATCTGTGGTGGCTATCTCCTCCTCTACCTAGTGGTCTATGCCATCACAACACGGTCTTACAAACAGATTATTTCATAAACTTGGGGCAACCCAAGTTTTTAATTTTTTTGAATATTTTTCACTATTTTGCTTTACATACTAGCTGCCTTGTGTTATACTATAGATACAAAACTAATAGGTAAAACAAACTAGTGATAGAAGACAAAGAAAATCACTTTTATTTTTACAAGACTAGTGTGTATTACAAACTAGATGGGAGAATAACATGAAATTGGACAAGATGGGACGAGAAGATTGGGAACTAGCAGGTATCACGCTTGTGACGGCTATAATAACTGGCTGGGCTTTGGATTCTATTTTGATCTTAGGCATCATGTTAGTGTCAGGCCTATTGTTTGGATTTTTTACAGATGATGAGGAGGCCTTATGAAAGAAACCCAAATGCTCAAGGGGGTCCTGGATGGCTGTGTCTTACAAATTATCAGTCAGAAGGAGATTTATGGTTATGAGCTGGTTCAGGAGTTAAGAAAGCAGGGCTTTGAAAACATGGTCGGAGGGACAGTCTATCCTCTGCTCCAGAAGTTAGAGAAAAATAGCCTGATTTTTAGTCAGAACAAGCCCTCTCCAGACGGGCCAGACAGGAAGTATTTTTATCTGACAGACCAGGGAAAGGCTTATCTAGAAGATTTTTGGAGCCAGTGGACGGAATTGGTCCAAAAGGTTCAGCGATTGAAAGGAGAATAAGATGAGCAAACAAATGGAATACCGCAAGCAGATTGAAGTGATTGAAAGCCAGCTGACCAAGGAAAACAAGGAATACATGGGCCGTATCAATGGTTATATGATGATTGCCTCTGTCTTTCACAGGCAGGAAGAAGCAGTGACTGCCCAGCTTTTATCCATTTACCAAGATGTTCTGGAAGCCCAAAAAGATGGGCTTTCGGCGGAGGATTTTCTGGGCAAAGACAGCAAGCAAATGGCAGACAACCTACTCAGCTACCTCCCTCCGATTGGTTTCATGGAAGTCGTAAACCTGAGTGGCCTCATGCTCATCATCTACCTCGGCAGCCAATGGCTGGTAGACTTTGTAGGGACAGGAACCATTTCCCTCAACTGGCTGGGCTTGGTGTGTGACACGGCTCTCAGTTTCCTCCTGCCAGCAGGGATTTTCCTCATCATTCGCGGTCTGATTTACCAGACCAGCAAAATCAAGGTTTGGGCAAGTTTTCTCTGTATCCCCCTTCTTTTTCTCGTGATTTGCGGACTTCGTCTCTGGGCAATCCCCGAGGAACCTGACCTAGTCTTGACTGGCTGGGGGCTTGCAGTGCTACTTACCGTTCTCGGTTTAGCTCTGCTATTTTTCCAAAAGGAAAAGTTGGTCCGCTATGTCTTTTTACCGACCTATCTTTTTCTGATTGTTGGCGGTGTATTGCATATGGTCATGACCGTCCCAGTTTGGCTAAACTTACTATTGTTGCTCATTCCTGCAATTTCTAGTTGGCTAGGTGTTTGGTTGTTGGTATGGAAAAAGGAGAAGTAAGATGAACAAGCAACAGGAACATTTGAATGCTATTAGCAGCTTACAGGGGAAGTTGACCAAGGAAAACAAGGCCTATATGCGCAAGCTCCATGCTTACTTGATACTGGCGTCAGCCTTTCATGAGCAGGAGGAGAGGGCGACCGAACTCTTGCTTTCTATCTACCAAGATGTCTTGGATGCCCAAGCAGACGGTCAGTCGGCAGAGGATTTTTTAGGCAAAGATAGTAAGCAGATGGCGGATGAACTCTTGTCTGACCTGCCGCCTATTCGCTGGTACTATGGTCTGCGGTTAACAGGAATTATTTCCTTGGTCTATATTAGCTGGTTTTTCTTAGGTTTGTTTGGAGTGACTGGTGAAATGGTCCTAGAATGGCGGGGCTTGCTGTGCGATTTGCTTCTGGCGCTCATTCTACCCAGCTCTGCATTTTTCATCCTAAAGAACCTAGTCTATGAACGGTCAAAAATCAAGTCCTATTTGCTGATGGGGATGTGGGGGCTTAGTTTTGTAGGGTTGATTGTCTTGCGTTTTTGGATTAGTCGTCAGTTTTATGAGGGTCTTTCCCTGCCCTTGTGGGCCAGTCTTTTGGTGATTTTAGGAATCGCAGCTGGTCTCTTTTACTATCGCAGTAAGTCAGCAATTGTAGATACCTTGATTCCAGCCTATGTGTTAACGGTGCTCAGCGGCTTTAGTCAGCTGCTGGCCAGTCAGTTTGGCTACGGACCGCAGGACTGGACAGGTTGGTTGCCTCTGCTCTTTATGGTTCTTGCCTTTTTCTCAACGCTTGCAGGCACATTTTTCCTATTGAAAAAGGAGAATATGGGGTAGAAATACAATCAGGCAACTCTTTAGAGTAGTCTCAGAACGTAGACAAACTCCTAAAAATATAAAAACTTGAAGAAATTTGCGAAAGATAGCAAGTTATTAAACTCTTAGAAACATTGATATTTCGGCGTTTCTGAGAGTTTTTAATTTTCAACATAAAGAAAAAAGATTGAAAAAAATTGTCCAAAATGGGCTTTTTCTTCAATCTAAGGCAACTCTTTAGAGTAGTCTGATTTTTTGGTATAATGATTGAAAGATAAAAGAACAAGGAGTTTCAAATGACATTTGAAGAGATTTTACCAGGCTTGAAAGCCAAGAAAAAGTACGTTCGCACAGGCTGGGGCGGGGCGGAGAACTACGTCCAGCTCTTTGACACCATCGAAGTCCACGGGCAGAAGCTAGAGGCGACGCCCTATTTCCTCATCAACGTAACCGGAGAGGGCGAGGGCTTTTCCATGTGGAGCCCGACCCCTTGCGACGTCCTTGCGACCGACTGGGTAGAAGTCCATGACTAAGACAGCCCTCATCACAGGAGTTTCCAGCGGTATCGGACTAGCGCAGGCAGGGATTTTTTTGGAAAATGGCTGGCGTGTGTACGGGATTGATCAGGCCAGCAAGCCTGATTTGGCAGGCGATTTCCACTTTCTACAGCTGGACCTGACAGGCGATTTATCGCCCGTCTTTTCATGGTGCCAGACAGTCGATGTCCTCTGTAACACCGCAGGCATACTAGACGATTACCGTCCCCACCTCGATATTGAGGAGGATGAATTAGCTCGCATCTTTACGGTCAATTTTTTTGCGGTGACTAGACTGACCCGTCCCTATCTGCAGCAAATGGTGGATAGACAGTCAGGCATCATTATCAATATGTGCTCCATTGCCTCCAGTCTAGCAGGTGGAGGAGGCTCAGCCTATACCGCCTCCAAGCATGCTTTGGCAGGTTTTACCAAGCAGCTGGCACTGGACTATGCCAAGGACAAGGTCCAGGTCTTCGGCATCGCTCCTGGTGCCGTCCAGACAGGCATGACCCAGAAGGACTTTGAGACTGGTGGCCTAGCGGACTGGGTGGCAGACCAGACCCCTATCGGACGCTGGACCCAGCCCAGCGAAATAGCAGAGCTGACCTTCATGCTGGCTACTGGAAAACTCGCTTCCATGCAAGGCCAGATTATCACCATCGACGGCGGCTGGAGTTTGAAGTAGGAGGAAAGTGATGTTGATTTTTGATGATAATCCTCATGTAGCAGTAGTGATCTGTAAACACATAAGTGAAGCGAATAAACCGATAACCTACATCAGTCACGACTTGGAAGATGGGATGTGGCAATTTCTTTGTGGAGATATTCATGACATTGCAGATGTTCAATTAATTGCTTTAGTTGAGATACTCCAGTTTGGGATAACCGAAACACTTCTAAATCAAATTCCTTATGGATTTGAGGCTTTACTTGATCAAGCGAAGAATTGGCAAATTTCTAGAAAGGAACACCCATGACCCCAACAGAATTATGGCAAGAATTTCTTACTATCAATCCCCAAGCAGGTCCTGAGCCTGAGGCCTGGGCTTTTGGGGCGGAAGCTGATCGACTGGCTGATTTGGTGGCTAGAGGCATCAAAACCTCAACCAGCTCTGCCCATGCCCTCTACGCAGTAGAGGGAGAAGAACTCCCCAAAGCTGGTGGCTATGACATCATTCTGGACGAACAAGGTCAGGCTGTGTGTATTATCCAGACCACCAAGGTCTATGTGACGCCCTTTTCCCAAGTGACGGAAGAACATGCCTACAAGGAGGGCGAGTTCCGTCAGGAAGGGGACTTGTCTGGCATAAAAGAGAAAAGTTTGGCTCACTGGCGGCAGGTCCATGAAGAGCTTTTCACTATCTGGCTGGCAGAAGCAGGTCTGTCCTTCTCAGAAGATATGCTGGTTGTCTGTGAAGAATTTGAATTAGTTTATCCTAAAATGTAAGTTTTCCCTTGTTCGCCTCTGTTTTTTGATATAATAATATAAAATAACAAAAACAAGGAGGATCCTATGGATAAACAGCGTATCATTGATTTGTTGAACCAACTTTCTCCCATTCTTGCTGGAAAAGAGGAAACAATCGGTAAAGAACTGACGGAGAAATTGCAGTCAGCCTTGCTTGTGACCAAGGAAGATGTGGCCAGTAAGGACGGTGTGGCTTTGGCAACCATTTTGTCAGGCTTTGTTCAAGCGGTATCCAATGCCAGCTTGCCAGGCAGTAATCTCCGTTTTACAGACCAAGAACGCCCTGTTTGGGAAGAGTTTAAAGCTCTGACGGAGCAAGCAAGAGAAGATGGTAAACGAGGTCTTCATTTAATATTCTAAGGAGCTCAGGCTCCTTTTTGCTTGACTTAAAACTTGGCACACTTCTGCTATTTTCCAAAAAACACAAAATTTGCTATAATAGGGTCATATACAAATGAAAAGAGATTTATTATGAGCAATAACTATGCAATTATCCTAGCGGCGGGTAAGGGAACTCGCATGAAGTCTGACTTGCCAAAGGTCTTACACAAAGTGGCAGGAATTACCATGTTGGAGCATGTCAAACGGGCTGTAGATGCTATGGAACCTGCTAAAACAGTAACGATTGTCGGTCATAAGGCAGAATTGGTGCAGGCAGTTCTCGAAGGCCAGTCAGAGTTTGCCCTTCAATCTGAACAGTTGGGAACAGGGCATGCCGTTATGATGGCTGAGCCTGCATTGGCAGGCCTAGAAGGTCAGACCCTTGTTATCGCAGGAGATACACCGCTGATTACAGGAGAAAGCTTGAAGAACCTCATTAACTTTCATGTCAGCCATAAGAATGTTGCGACTATCTTGACAGCTCAGGCTGATAACCCATTCGGATATGGTCGGATTATTCGAAATGCTGATGGGGAAGTGCAAAAAATTGTTGAGCAAAAAGATGCCAACGATTTTGAAAAACAAGTGAAAGAAATCAATACAGGAACCTACTTGTTTGATAATAAACGTCTTTTTGAAGCGCTTAAAGATATTAATACGGACAATGCCCAAGGTGAATACTATCTGACAGATGTTATTTCGATTTTCCGTCAGGCAGGCGAGAAGGTCGGTGCTTATGTTCTTAAAGACTTTGATGAAAGTCTCGGTGTCAATGACCGCGTCGCTCTTGCGACTGCAGAAGCTGTTATGCGCAAACGAATCAATGAAAAACACATGATTAACGGCGTAACCTTTGTCAATCCAGAAGCAACTTATATCGACATTGATGTGGAAATCGGAGCAGAAGCGGTCATAGAAGCCAACGTTGTCTTGAAAGGGCAAACTGTGATTGGTGAACGTACTGTTTTAACCAATGGTACTCGTGTACGTGATGCGAAAATTGCAGCAGATGTAGTTATCAGCAACTCAGATATTGAAGAATCTGTTATTGAAGAAGGTGTGACGGTAGGACCATACGCCCATATTCGTCCAGGCAGTCTCCTGAAAAAAGATGTTCACGTTGGAAACTTTGTGGAAATCAAGGCCTCTACGCTTGGTCAAGGAACGAAGTCTGGTCATTTGACCTATCTAGGAAATGCAACGATTGGCAATAATGTTAACGTTGGTGCTGGTACCATCACGGTCAACTACGACGGTAAAAATAAATTTAAAACAACCGTTGGAGATAATGCCTTTGTTGGCTCTAACTCAACCATCATCGCACCAGTAACTATTGGGGACAACGCCTTGTTGGCTGCAGGTTCTGTCATTACAAAAGACATTCCAGAGGATGCCATCGGTATTGGTCGTGGTCGTCAAGAAAACAAAGAAGGTTATGCGACCCGCTTTCCCTTCCATCCAAGTCAAAAATAGGTAATCATATGAATTTTGAAGAAAAAACCATTGAGCGGACAGAAATTTTTAAAGGGCATATTTTTGATGTAGTAGTAGATGATGTTGCCTTGCCAAATGGTGGAACTGGTAAGCGCGAACTCATTTTCCACAAGGGAGCAGTTTGCGTTTTAGCCGTTACCCCAGAAGGTAAAATGATTTTGGTCAAACAATACCGCAAGGCCATTGAACGTACTATTTATGAAATTCCGGCGGGGAAATTGGAGCTAGGCGAAGAAGATACGCTTGAAGATGCTGCGTTGCGTGAATTAGAAGAAGAAACAGGCTATACTAGTGACAAACTGACCTTGTTGGCAGACTTCTATTCAGCCATCGGTTTCTGTAATGAACGAATTCGCCTTTATTTAGCAGATAACCTTATCAAGGTTGAAAATCCTCGTCCAATGGATGAAGATGAGGTGATCGAATTACATGAGGTAACCTTGGAAGAGGCTTTGAACTTGGTGGCTACTGGCGATATTTGTGATGCAAAGACCATCATGGCTATCCAATATTTACAACTCATGAGAAAGTAGGAAACTAGCAATGGGCAAGCCCTTGTTGACGGATGAAATTTTAGAGAAAGCGAAAAAGAAACAGTATTCCGACCAATCTAGCCAGTTTGGACACTATCGTCCAAACCAGGATATATCAATGGATGATGCTCTATTCGATCCATATCTAGAAGAAGATTATCAGGGATATGAAGAGGGACAAACGATCCGAATCCCGGTCAAACCTACTGTAGTAAAAAGTCGCCGTATCGAAACCATCAAGCGAGAAGCTTTCCGCAGTAAGGTAAACAAAATCCTTTTTTGGGTCATCATCTTACTGATAATGTTTATCATTGCAGTATTATTTATTTAGGAGAAGAGATGAAATTTGGAATTATCGCAGCCATGCCTCAGGAATTAAAGATTTTGGTTGAGCATCTACAAGATGCAACTGAAACCGATGTCTTGGGTCGAACTTACTATCAGGGACGAATCGGTCAACATGAAGTCGTTCTTGTTCAGTCAGGTATCGGTAAGGTTATGTCAGCTATGTCCGTGGCTGTTTTGGCAGATCGTTTTTCGGTTGATGTCATTGTCAATACAGGTTCGGCAGGAGCTGTTGCTGATGGTATTGCCATCGGTGATGTGGTTGTAGCGAATCAATTGGCTTACCACGATGTGGATGTGACGGCTTTCGGCTATTCTTACGGGCAAATGGCAGGGCAGGAATTGTATTATCCAGCCGACCAAGTCTTGTTAGAACAGCTAAGAACCGTTTTAGCAGAGCAGGAAATGATTGGTCATGTGGGTCTGATTGTGACAGGTGACAGTTTTATCGCAGGTCAGGAGAGAATTGCTACGATCAAAACTCATTTTCCAGAAGTCCTTGCCGTAGAGATGGAAGGAGCAGCTATCGCTCAAGCAGCTGTCAATACAGGTAAGCCATTCTTGGTTATCCGTGCCATGAGTGACACAGCTCAGGGAGATGCCAATATCACCTTTGATGAATTTATCATTCAAGCAGGAGAACGTTCTGCCCAGACCCTGATTGCCTTTCTGGAGAAAAATTAAGCAGATTTTGACAACAATACATTGAAATAGGATGACAGTAGCAAGAAGTTGTTACTGTTTTTCTTATGCAGTAATTTGAGCCCTATATTATAAGGTTTCAGCCATCTGTCCCCATACAATTTCTGATAAGAGTTATTGAAAAGCTCGTGAAAATACTTTACAATTTTGTTTAAGAAAAATAATTTAGGAGGTTGTTATGGTTCAGCGATTATTGCTTGCAAATGATTTGCCTGGTGTGGGTAAGGTTGCCCTAGCCACTAGCATCCCAATTGCAGCAGCCTGTCAGGTAGAAACGATTCTTTTACCAACGGTACTACTTTCTTCTCATACGGGTGGTTTTCCAGATGTTGTCGTTGAAGATATGACTGACTTGAATCGAGCCTATTTTGAACAGTGGAAGAACTTGAATTTGGAGTTGGCAGGCATCTTGTCTGGCTACTGTAGAAATCCTCAGCAACTAAGTCAATTGGCCATGTATGCGAAACAAACAGAGACACCATTGATTGTTGATCCGGTCATGGGGGATGGAGGGAAGTTGTATACAGGTTTCACATCTACCTATGTAGAAGCCATGAAAGAGTTGATCCAGTCGGCCAAGCTCATTCTTCCCAATGTAACAGAGGCAGCTTTTTTGACAGGGAGGGATTATTTGGGAGCTTGCTACGATAGGGCGGCTATTGAGGACTTACTGGAAGCTTTAGCGGAGCAGGTATCTGCAGATATTGTACTGACCGGGATTTCCTTTGATGATAGCCAAATAGGTGTAGCCTATTTTCAGCAGGAAACAGGGGAAATAACTACCTATATGTCTAAAAAATATCCAGCAAATTTCTTTGGAACAGGTGACATTCTATCTACCTTGTTGGCTGTAGCAACCATCCAACAAATCAATCTCCATCAAGCTATCCCTCTAGCTTTAGATTTTATCGACAAGAGCTTACAACAAACTCTTTCATTAAATCGAGACTTGAAATTTGGGATTTACTTCGAACCATTTTTAGCAGAATTACAGCAGGCATTTCAAACATTAAAGGAGAAATTATGAAACAGAATCAATTGCGTCAATTAACAGAAATTAGCCTATTTGCAGCCCTTATTTGTGTGGTTGTCTTCTTTATTCGTATTCCTTTTGGGAGTCAATTTGTCCATTTAGGCAATGCTCTGGTGGTGGTAGGAGTACTAATCTTTGGTGCCAAAAAAGGAGCTGCGGCGGCGTCACTTGGTCTAGGCATCTTTGATTTACTGTCGGGATATGCTTCAGTCGCTTGGATTACCATTTTAGAATCGCTCATCGTCTGCTTCATTTTGCATTTGTTTTACGAGAAATTCCTCAAGGAAAATGATCGCTTAACCAATATTATTTTGGTTGGAATTGTTGCAGCCCTCACAAAAATTATCTTGAACCTGTTGAAGTACACATTGACGGGTAGTTTAGTCGGTGGACTAACGCCATCAGCATCATTTTTAGCTGCTTTGGGTAGGATTTTAGGAACCTATGGCACTGCAATTACGACCATCATTGCTGTACCAATCCTCTATCAAGTATTCAAGGGTTTATATAATGGAAAACAAGGAAAGCAATTGTAATAAAAAATGAAAACTTGAGGAAATTCTCAAGTTTTCATTTTTTATTGGTCTGACCTAGTTAGTGTAGTCTTTAATGATCTCAATTGACTCAATCTTAACATCTGTTTTAGGTTTATCGCTATTGTCTGTTTCGACTGAAGCGATTTTATCCACGATGTCCATCCCTTCAATGACTTGACCAAATACGGTATGCTTGCCATCTAAGTTTGGATTGCCTCCGTTTTTATAAGCGTCAATGATTTTACCAGGATAGCTAGAACTAGAGAGTTGGCTAGACATGTCTGTTGTATTTTGATTGATGAAAAACTGACTTCCATTTGTTCCCGCGCCAGCGTTTGCCATAGAAAGTGAGCCACGAATGTTATAAAGGAAAGCTGAAATCTCGTCTTTAAAACCATTCCCAGCATCGATAGTAGTATCTTTTCCGGCCCAGATAGACTCTCCACCAGTACCATTTCCAAGAGGATCGCCACCTTGAATCATGAAATCCTTAATGACACGATGGAAGATCGTTCCATTATAGTATCCTTCCTTCGCATGAGTCAGAAAGTTTTCTACAGTTAGTGGTGCTTGCTCGGGGAAGAGTTTTATAGTGATATCGCCTTCGGTTGTTTTTATTTTAACAGCAGCCTCATTTTCACCAATTTCATTAGAAAGTTGAGGGAATGTAGCTTTGGGATTGTTAATGGCGTATGCCAAATCTTTGGCATATTGGCTAGAAGCAGTTGTATCAGCTGTCGTAGTCGAGCTTGAACTAGAGCTAGATGCTGTAGAAGATGAGCTATTAGCTGTCGAGTTGTTTGTGCAGGCAGTTAGCAAGATGCTCGAAGCTAGAGCAAGAGCTAGTATTTTTTTCATTGAAAATCCTTTCTTGTCTTGTTGAAAATTATGCTCATTCTACCATGAAATATGGATTTTTTCAATTTTTATCTAGTATAAAAAGCGTATCTAAAACAATAATATGATATACTATATTTACAGATACAAAAGGAGAATAATGATGTTTGAGAACTTGTTTGCCCCAGATGGAAGCCTAGTATGGCATACGGTCCTTTTCTACAGTTTTTCCGCGATCATATTAGCGACGGTTTGTTTCCATATCATTAAAAATTTTATGGAATGGCACCACAACAATCGGGAGCCCAAAGAATCTTGCAAGGCTAAGCTTGTCTCTAAACGAACCCATGTTTTCGGTAACGAAGTAGCACGAACCAATTATTATGTAACGTTTGAATGGGAGGGAAAACGGCAGGAATTTCGCCTTCGTTCAGATGAATATGCCCTTTTAGCAGAGGGAGATGTAGGCACCCTGCATTTTCAAGGGACTCGTTTCCTAGGTTTTGAACGGCTCTAAGAGTCGTTTTTCTTTGGAGAATATCCCTATCTAGTGTATAATGGTTTGAACACATGTTCGTACAACGCAAAAGAGGTATTTAAGATGATTCAATCAATCGGACAAGTTATGTTATATGTAAATGATATTGAGGCTTCAGCTCAATTTTGGAAAGAGAAAATGGGATTTGAACGTGTAGAAAAACAAGTGCAAGGCCCCCAAACTTCTTACATTATTGCACCTAAATCAGACAGTGAGGTACAATTTGTACTTCATGATAAGGCAGAGGTTGCTGAAATGGAGTCAGAATTAAACTTAGGTACACCATCAATCTTAATGACATCAGTAGATGTAGCCAAAACTTACGAAGAACTTGTTGAACGTGGTGTCACAACGAATCCAGTCATGGACCTTGGTTTCATGAAGGTAATTAGCTTTGCAGACAATGATGGAAATTATTACGCAATTCGTGAGGTAAAGTAAATGTCACTCCAGAATCGTGTTGAAGAAATGTATAAAGACCACGAGGTCAAACCCTATATTTCCCCCGAACGTGACTTGGCAGCCTGGCTTTTGGAGGCCAAGCCCGTTCCCAAACGCAATATGGTTCGGCTAGAAGAAGGTATTTTGCCAGGAGATATTATTTTGCTATGGCGGATTAGCCTGGGTTCTTTTGAAACGATGACGCCCTACTCCAAGTACTTTGAGTACATGTATGGTATCAATGGTCCTGCTCACATGGAGCAGTTGATTGCAGACGGTTATGTCTATGTGGAGTCAGCCTTTGATTCGCTGGACCACATCACCTCCACTGCCAAGAAAAATATCCTCAAAGCAGAGGGTGTGACAGGCCTATCCAAGATGAAGGCGGCCGACCTTGACACTGCCCTCAAGGACAACTTGACGGAAGAAAAGTTAGCTCCATACTTTACTGTCCGAGGTTATGCCCTGACGGAAAAAGGCAGATCTGCACTCGATAATCACCCAGAAGTGCTTGCAAAACACCCAATGAAGAAGATGTACAAATAAAATAGAAAAGATTTTTGAACGGCACCCAAAAGTTGGAATCATTCTAGCTTTTTGGGTGTTTTTATTTGCTAACAAGTCAATTTTTCTTGACAGAAAACGCTATCAATGATATTCTAGTGTAAATTATTGAAACGTTTCAAAAGAAAGGGGTAAACCATGGAAGAGCAAAAATCGATCACCATGAAAGATGTAGCAAGACTTGCTGGTGTCAGTGTGGGCACAGTGTCGCGGGTGATAAACAATGAACCAGGGATTAAGGAAAGTACGCTTGAAAAAGTCAATGCTGCCATTAAGGAATTGAATTACATCCCAGATGTCTATGCTCGTGGCATGAAGAAGAACAAAACCGAAACCATCGCCTTGATTATTCCAACTGTTTGGCATCCCTTTTTTGGAGAATTTGCCTATCATGTTGAAGTGGAGCTGAGTAAGAAAAATTACAAGTTGCTCCTATGCAATATTTCTGGTCCAAAAAGGGAACTGGACTATCTAACAATGCTGCAACAAAATAAGGTGGACGGCATTATCGCCATCACCTATAGTCCAATTGATGATTACCTATCGTCCAATATCCCCTTTGTCAGTATCGACCGCACCTATGAAAACAAGGCCATTGCCTGTGTCAGCTCGGACAACCAAGCTGGTGCGGAGCTGGCAGCGAATACCTTGATTGCAAAAGGTGGTCGTCATTTTGCCTTTATCGGTGGGCACAATAAAACTATCAATGAAACCAAGAAGCGTAGATTGTATTTTGAAAAGCGAATTTTAGAGGCAGGTTTTCCTTGTCATGTCTTGGACTTGGAAGAGCCATATGATGACTTTGTTGGTCAAGTCGAAGAGTTTCTGATTAACAATCCACAGGTTGACGCCATTTTCACCATCAATGATTTTACTGCCCTAGACACACTTGCTGTTTTGGAAAAACTGGGACGACGGGTTCCAGAAGATGTGCAGGTGATTGGCTATGATGGTATTCAGTTGGCAAGTGAACGCTCTCTAGAACTTTCCACCATTCGTCAACCGTTAGAAAGAATGGCTCAAGAAGCAGTGGCTTGTTTGATTGATATCATTGATAGAAAAGGGCAACCACAACAAATCACCTTGCCGATTTCCTATGTTGAAGGAAAAACGACAAAAAATTGAAAATAGGGGTTGACAGAAAACGGTTACAATGGTAAAATAAAACCATCAATAAACAGTTGGTTTTATTTTTACAAGAAAAATGAAACGTTTCAAAAAGAGGTTCACATCCTCTTTCTAAAATCAATAAATTTGAAACGTTTCAAAAAGGAGTTCTTATGAAAACATCAAAACTGCAACAAGCTGGGCTCTTGGATCGAATCAAGCAACAAAAACTCTTGTTACTGATGTTACTACCAGGCTTGGTCTTGACTTTCATCTTCCGTTACATTCCTATGTACGGAGTACTGATTGCCTTTAAAGATTATAATCCTTTAAAAGGGGTACTTGGCAGTGAGTGGATTGGGTTTGAAGAGTTTACCAAGTTTCTCTCTTCTCCAAACTTCGCTACCTTACTTGCCAACACCTTGAAATTGAGTGTCTACGGTCTACTATTAGGATTTCTCCCACCCATTATTTTGGCCATCATGCTCAACCAACTATTGAGCGATAAGGCTAAAAAACGGATTCAGTTGGTGCTGTATGCTCCAAACTTTATCTCAGTCGTGGTCATCGTCGGTATGATTTTCCTCTTCTTCTCAGTAGGAGGACCGGTTAACTCAATCCTAAGTCTATTTGGTATTGAAGCCAACTTCCTGACAGACCCTGATTTCTTTAGACCCCTCTACATCCTCAGTGGTATCTGGCAGGGAATGGGGTGGGCGTCAACACTCTACACGGCTACCTTGGTCAATGTCGATCCGGCCTTGATTGAAGCAGCGAAGCTAGACGGTGCCAATATCTTCCAACGTATCTGGCATATTGACTTACCAGCACTAAAACCAGTTATGGTCATTCAGTTTATCTTAGCAGCTGGGGGCATCATGAACGTTGGCTATGAAAAAGCCTTCCTGATGCAGACCTCCCTCAACCTAACTAGTTCTGAAATCATTTCAACCTATGTCTATAAAATCGGTTTGGTGTCAGGTGACTACTCTTACTCAACAGCGGTTGGCTTATTTAACGCACTTATCAATATTATCCTGCTGATTGCAGTCAATAAGATTGTCAAACGCATCAACGACGGACAAGGCTTATAGGAGGTTCGTATGAATACACAAATGTACACAAAATTTGACAAGCGAATGCTGATTGTCAATAAAATCTTGCTGGCATTTCTTGTTCTCATAACAGTTGTGCCTATGGTCTATATCTTAGTCGCATCCTTCATGGATCCGCAGGCCTTGGTCAGCAAGGGCATTAGCTTTGATCCAAAGGACTGGACAGTAGAAGGTTACCAACGGGTATTTTCAGACAAGTCTATCCTACGCGGATTTTTCAACTCCCTCTTTTATTCCTTCTCCTTTGCCTTCGTGACCGTGGCTATCTCAGTTATGACTGCCTATCCACTCTCTAAAAAAGATTTGGTCGGAAAAAAATGGATCAATGCTTTCCTAGTATTCACCATGTTCTTCGGTGGTGGACTTGTTCCGACCTATCTCTTGGTTAAAGATTTGGGAATGCTGAACACTGTCTGGGCCATCATTATTCCTGGAGCAGTCAATGTTTGGAATATCATCTTGGCACGGACCTATTTCCAAGGCTTGCCAGATGAGTTGGTAGAAGCAGCCGTTATGGACGGTGCCAATGAATTTCAGATTTTCTGGAAAATCATGATTCCACTAGCTAAGCCAATCATGTTTGTGCTCTTCCTCTATGCCTTTGTCGGTCAATGGAATTCTTACTTTGATGCCATGATTTACATCAAGAATCCAGACTTGGAGCCACTCCAACTAGTACTTCGTAAAATCCTCATTCAGAGCGAGCCTGCTAAGGACATGATTGGTGCCCAGGCAGCCATGAATGAAATGAAACGCATCGCAGAAATGATCAAGTATGCGACTATTGTAATCTCTAGCTTGCCACTCATTGTCATGTATCCATTCTTCCAGAAATACTTTGACAAGGGTATCATGGCTGGTTCATTAAAAGGTTAATAAATATCTTTCGTTTTCTCTTTTCTTACGTCGACGAAAGAGGAAACTTCGTTTCCTTATCTCCAGCTTCAAATAATCAGGTATTATTTGAACTCGCTATGCCGTACTTCAGTACAGTCTTCAGCTTTTTGATAGGAACGTAGTTCCCTCTATTTCCCACCTCAAAAGGTTCTCAAAACCTTTTGAGCTAGTAATAAAAGGAAACTGAAAGATATTCTAAAAAATCAATTTACAAATATAGGAGGTTGTTTCTGATGAAACACAAATTTGGAAAAACAGTTGTTACGCTTCTAGCAAGTACCGTTTTGTTGGCTGCTTGTGGCTCAAAAAATACTGCATCAAGCCCTGATTATGAATTGAAAAATATTCAATTTCCGCTGGAGAAATCTGTGACGCTTAAGTTTATGACAGCTAGCTCCCCTCTAGCTCCAGCTGATCCTAATGATAAGTTGATTTTCCAACGTCTTGAGGAAGAAACTGGCGTTCATATTGATTGGACCAACTACCAGTCTGACTTTGGTGAAAAGCGGAACTTGGATATTGCTTCAGGTGATTTGCCAGATGCCATCCATAACGACGGGGCTTCTGATGTGGAATTGATGAACTGGGCAAAACAAGGGGTTATCGTACCAGTTGAAGACTTGATTGATAAGCATATGCCAAACCTCAAGAAAATTTTGGATGAAAATCCAGAGTACCGTTCCATGATCACAGCTCCAGACGGTCATATCTACTCATTCCCATGGATTGAAGAGTTAGGTGAAGGCAAGGAGTCTATCCATACTGTCAGCGATATTGCTTGGATTAACAAGGAGTGGTTGAACAAGCTTGGTCTTGAAATGCCAAAAACAACAGATGACTTGATCAAGGTCCTTGAAGCCTTCAAGACCAAGGACCCTAACGGCAACGGCAAGGCGGATGAAATTCCAATGTCCTTTGTCAACGGTAACGGCGGCGAAGACTTCAAGATTCTCTTTGGTGCCTTCGGTGTCGGTGATAACGATGAGCATATCGTCGTAAACAATGACGGTACCGTTGACTTTACAGCGGACAACGAAGACTACAAAGAAGGTGTTGAGTTCATGCGCACCCTTCAAGAAAAAGGTCTCATTGACCCAGAAGCCTTCGAACATGACTGGAATACTTACTTGGCTAAAGGTAGCGAAAACCTATACGGTGTTTACTTCACTTGGGACAAGGCAAATATCACCGGTATGAATGATACTTATGACATCTTGCCAGTTTTGGCAGGACCTGACGGGACCAAGCACATCACACGTACCAACGGTATGGGCTTCCAACGCGACCGCATGGTCATTACCTCAGCTAACAAAAACTTGGAACTAACTGCTAAATGGATTGATGCCCAATACAAACCAATCCAGTCTGTTCAAAACAACTGGGGTACCTATGGCGATGAAAACCAACAAAACATCTTTGAACTTGACACAGCAACTAATAGTCTTAAGCACCTACCATTGAACGGTACAGCTCCAGGCGAATTACGTCAGAAGACAGAAGTTGGAGGTCCTCTTGCTATTCTTGACGAATACTACGGTACAGTGACAACCATGCCAGACGATGCTAAATGGCGTTTGGACTTGATGCACGCAACCTATCTTGACTATGTGACCAACGATGACATCTACCCTCGTGTCTTCATGGAACAAGAAGATTTGGATAAGATTGCCCAGGTTGAAGCAGATATGAACGATTTCATCTACCGGAAGCGTGCAGAATGGATTGTCAACGGCGGCATCGAAGAAGAGTGGGATAGCTACTTGAAAGAATTGGAAAGCTATGGTCTTTCTGACTGGTTAGCTATCAAGCAAAAATACTACGATCAGTATAAAGAAAATCAGTAATCAAAAGGAGGCTGCCTGTGAAAACAGTAGTAGAAGCCAATCAATTTATTCAGACAGAAAAAGGAAAGGTCAATCCGATTTTCAAACCGCAAGCCCATCTGACACCAGAAACAGGCTGGATGAACGATCCCAATGGATTTATCTACTTCCGTGGAGAATATCATCTCTTCTACCAATTCAACCCTTACGAGAGTGTTTGGGGACCGATGCACTGGGGGCATGCGAAAAGTAAGGACTTGGTCAACTGGGAACAGCTTCCAGTTGCCCTAGCTCCTGATAAAGCTTACGATAAAGACGGCTGTTTCTCGGGCTCTGCCATTGTCAAAGATGATGTCCTCTGGCTCATGTACACAGGTCATATCGTCAATGAAGACGGCTCTGTCAGACAGGTGCAGAACATGGCCTATTCGACAGACGGGATTCATTTTGAAAAAATAGCACAGAACCCTGTTGCGACGGAGGAACTCTTGCCAGAAGAAGTCATTGCCAATGACTTTCGTGATCCGAAGATTTTCGAGAAAGATGGTCGCTACTATTCTGTTGTAGCAACCAAGCATAAAGACGGTGTTGGCTGTATTGTCCTACTAGGATCTGACGATTTGCTGGACTGGCAATTTGAGTCGATCTTCTTAAAAGGTGATGTTCACCAAGGTCACGTTTGGGAATGCCCTGATTACTTTGAAGTAGATGGGCAGGAGTACCTGATTGTTTCACCAATGCGCTACCAAAAAGATGGTAACGACTTTAGTAATCTAAACTCTAATATATTTGTGAGCGGTCATGTGGACTGGGATAAGAAGGTCTTTGTGGCAGATTCCTTTAAGGAAATTGACCACGGACATGACTTCTACGCAGCTCAGACTACCGAAGGTCCAGAAGGCGAACGTATCATGGTAGCCTGGATGCATACTTGGGGTCGCAAGTTGGTGACCAATGACCTTGGCCATAAGTGGTACGGTCAGATGACCCTTCCACGCATTCTCAAGAAGACTGAAAACGGATTGCACCAAGTTCTGCCAGCAAGTGTTCTGGAAGCCTTCAAGGATATTGAAATTGGACAAAGTATCCAAGGTCCAAGCAAGCTCTCTCTTAGACTGGAAGACAGTTTGGAACTAAAACTTGGAAGCGACCAAGATTACCTGCAATTTGGCTATGATAAAGAAAGACAGGAAGTCTATATTGACCGTAGCTCTCTCAAAATCCAGCAAGTTGGTGAGGAGGAATGGTCAACTGTTCGTCGAGCGGTCACGGTTCAAGCGACAGAGCTAGAGGTCTTGGTTGACACCAACTGTTTGGAAATCTTTATTAACGATGGTCAAGAAACCTTGACATCAACCTTCTACGTAGAAGGTCAGATTATTCTAAACGCTCTATAATATTATTTGCCCTCTTAAATTATTCTTTCACTCCAAGAGAAGTCCTGTATAATGCAGGACTTTTTCTGATATGAAAAATATTCTCAATTATGATAGAATAAAGAGATTGAGAAAGTTGAGGTATCTATGAGAAAGACAAGTAAAAAAGGAAAGGCTACGAGGCGACCAACCAAGGCAGAATTAGCACAGCAAGAACGTGTTAAAAATATCACCCTTCGAGTATTGGGGCTTTTATTCATTGCCTTTGCAGCCAGTCGCCTAGGTGTGTTTGGAGTGACCAGCTACAATATTTTCCGGCTATTATTTGGTAGTCTGGCCTATCTATTATTGGCGGGTGCATTTATCTACCTTCTTATTCCCAAAGTCTTACGCGAAAGAGAAGGGACCATATCGGGCTTCTGGCTGATTGTTATCGGGTTATTAATTGAATTTCAGGCTTACTTAGATTGGACCTACCAAGGGAGTGACTTATTCGGTCATACTCTAAAATTGGCCTTGTCAGACCTAGCTAAGTTTCAGGTAACAGCATTTCTAGGCGGAGGGATGATTGGAAGTATCTTCTATCTGCCAGTCTCCTTCCTCTTTGCAAATGTCGGTTCCTTCTTCATCGGTCTTCTAGTGATAGTATTTGGTATCTTTTTTGTAAGCCCATGGTCTGTTTATGATGTTGCCGATGGCTTGGCGGTTGCCAAAGATAAGTTGGTGGAGACGCAGGTAAAAAGAGCAGAGCTTCGAACACAGAAGAAGGCTGAACGAGAAGAAAAACGTCAGCAAGAATTAGCTCGTCTAGAAGAGGAACGCCTTCGTCTAGAGGAAGAGGAAGAGTCAGCTCGGGCTTTGGCACTGGTAGATAGACATGTCGATTTAGAAACGGGTGAAATCCTCGAAGAAGAGCCTGTTCAAGTACCGATTATTTCAGAGTATGACCACTTAGACATAGAAGATGAATTTCCTATTATGTTGGCAGAAGATGACCAACCAGCACAATCAAACTCGGCAAGCCAGGCTTCTGAACCAAATGAGTTTGAAAAGGACGAGACAGATGTGGAGATTGATTTCAAGCCTAAGCAGAGACTAGCATATAAACTTCCGTCCATAGACTTATTTGCTCCTATAAAAGCTAAGAGTCAGTCCAATGAAAAACGAATTGTTCGTCAGAATATTAAAGTTTTAGAAGACACCTTTGCTAGTTTTGGAATCAAGGTAGTAGTTGAGCGTGCTGAGATTGGACCATCGGTAACCAAGTATGAAGTCAAACCAGCAGTCGGCGTCCGTGTCAATCGGATTTCTAACCTAGCTGATGATTTGGCTCTAGCCCTTGCGGCTAAAGATGTCCGTATTGAAGCTCCTATCCCGGGAAAATCACTGGTCGGTATTGAAGTTCCAAACTCCGAAGTGGCTACAGTACCTTTCCGTGAGCTCTGGGAACAATCTAAAACAGACCCAGACAAACTTCTGGAAATTCCTCTCGGTAAGGCTGTCAATGGTTCCGTCCGTTCCTTTAACCTAGCACGTATGCCCCATCTATTGGTGGCTGGTTCAACTGGTTCAGGGAAGTCTGTTGCTGTCAACGGTATCATCTCTTCAATTCTAATGAAAGCTGGTCCAGACCAAGTTAAGTTCATGATGATTGACCCCAAAATGGTCGAATTATCGGTCTATAATGATATTCCCCACCTATTGATTCCCGTTGTGACCAACCCACGCAAGGCTGCTCGAGCTCTTCAAAAAGTAGTGGATGAAATGGAGAAACGCTATGAGTTGTTTAGCCAAATTGGTGTCCGAAACTTGGAAGGTTATAATGCGAAGGTCGAGGAATTTAATAGCCGTTCAGAAGAAAAACAGATTCCGCTTCCTCTCATTGTGGTAATCGTAGATGAGTTGGCAGACTTGATGATGGTAGCCAGCAAGGAAGTGGAGGATGCTATTATTCGCTTGGGACAGAAGGCTCGTGCAGCAGGTATCCACATGATTCTTGCTACCCAGCGACCATCTGTTGATGTTATTTCAGGTTTGATTAAAGCCAATGTCCCATCTCGTATCGCCTTTGCCGTATCAAGCGGTACAGACAGTCGGACGATTCTAGATGAAAACGGTGCTGAAAAACTCTTGGGTCGTGGTGACATGCTCTTTAAACCGATTGATGAAAACCATCCAGTCCGCTTGCAAGGTTCCTTTATATCCGATGATGATGTAGAAGCAATAGTTGGCTTTATCAAGGATCAGGCAGATGCAGATTATGATGAATCCTTTGATCCAGGTGAAGTGGCAGAAGGTGATGGCGATACAGGTTTTGGTGATGCTGGAGGAGATCCACTTTTCAACGAAGCACGTGCCTTGGTAGTTGAGACACAAAAAGCCAGTGCCTCTATGATTCAACGACGCTTGTCTGTTGGTTTTAACAGGGCAACACGCCTCATGGAAGAGCTAGAAGCAGCGGGTGTCATTGGTCCAGCTGAAGGAACAAAACCTAGAAAGGTATTGGAAACACAATAATGAAATTTGAAGCAGTTCATCATATTGCAATTATCGGTAGTGACTATGACAAGACAAGAGAATTTTATGTTGAGAAACTAGGCTTTGAACAGGTGGATGAGCATATTCGCTCAGAAAAAAATGATATTCTCTTCAATGTCAAAAAAGGCAATTTGGTTTTGGAAATTTTCATCAAACCAGATGCGCCAATGCGTCCGGCCATGCCCAATCCTGAACATACAGGTCTACGCCATCTAGCCTTCCAGGTTGCAGATGTGGAGGCTTGCCTGGAAGAGTTTGACCGTTTGGACATCCGACATGAAGTCCTGCGAACAGATGATTTTGATGGTAAAAAAATGGCCTTCTTCTTTGATCCAGATGGCCTCCCTCTAGAAATTCATGAATAAGTCCATCTTTTCATGCCCAGAGAGGCCTTTCAATATGACAACTAATTAATACTCTTAGAAAATCAAAATCATACGCTGTTGACTTGATTTTGATGAAGGTCAGTTCTATTTGCATCTACGTCGCCTATTCTGATTTAGTATAAAAAAGAATCCCCACTGCGCCTGCACTGGGGATTTATTATGCCATCTATGAGAGGATGGATGATTTTAGGATTTTAAAGCGAAGACCGCAATAACCAAAGCTAGATACATCAAAAAAGTCAAGATAAAACTAGCTCGCCAGAAAACCTTGAAGAAACGGCGATATAAAAAATTCTTTTTCTTTAAAAGGAAGAAACCACAAAGACCAATCGCTAGTAGTGAGAGGGCTAGGACAAGCTGAGGCAGTAGACTGTTATAGTAGGCCTTGTCCGAAATCAGATAAAATTCAATTGCATAGAGAGGAAAGGCAATGTCTGCAAAGTTCCATCCTCGGTTTTGCAACCTAAAAAACTTGACAGCAATTATCGAAATGGCCAAGGTTAGAAAGATGAATAGAAAGGCTACTATTTTTAAAAATATAATCGATTCAAACATACATTCATTCTATAAAAAATGTGAAAAAAAGTAAACCTAAAGCTTGCATTTCTTTGAAATTCGTGTATAATGAAAAGGTATGTGTAAAACACATATTTGTGGGAGGTAAAAATCTTTAATTACCGCCAAAACCACAATAGGAGGATTTTATATCATGGCTAAAAAAGTCGAAAAACTCGTAAAACTTCAAATTCCTGCAGGTAAAGCTACTCCAGCTCCACCAGTCGGTCCAGCACTTGGTCAAGCAGGTATCAACATCATGGGATTCACAAAAGAGTTTAACGCTCGTACAGCTGACCAAGCTGGTATGATTATCCCAGTAGTTATCTCTGTGTATGAAGATAAATCATTCACTTTCATCACTAAAACACCACCAGCTGCTGTTCTTTTGAAAAAAGCTGCAGGTGTTGAAAAAGGTTCAGGTACACCAAACAAAACTAAAGTTGCAACAGTTACTCGTGCACAAGTACAAGAAATTGCTGAAACTAAAATGCCTGACTTGAACGCTGCATCTCTTGAAGCTGCAATGCGTATGATCGAAGGTACTGCTCGTTCTATGGGATTCACTGTTACTGACTAAGTAGCACCCAAGATTATCTGATTACAAGGAGACATATAACATGGCTAAAAAAAGCAAAAACTTGCGTGCTGCTCTTGAAAAAATCGACAGCACAAAACTTTACAGCGTAGAAGAAGCTGTTGCTCTTGCAAAAGAAACTAACTTCGCTAAATTTGATGCGTCAGTTGAAGTTGCTTACAACTTGAACATCGACGTACGTAAAGCAGACCAACAAATCCGTGGTGCAATGGTATTGCCAAACGGTACTGGTAAAACTTCACGCGTTCTTGTTTTCGCACGTGGTGCTAAAGCAGAAGAAGCAAAAGCTGCTGGTGCAGACTTTGTTGGTGAAGATGACCTTGTTGCTAAAATCAACGGTGGTTGGTTGGACTTTGACGTTGTTATCGCAACTCCAGATATGATGGCTGTTGTTGGACGTCTTGGTCGTGTACTTGGTCCACGTAACTTGATGCCAAACCCTAAAACTGGTACAGTAACTATGGATGTTGCTAAAGCAGTTGAAGAGTCTAAAGGTGGTAAAATCACTTACCGTGCTGACAAAGCAGGTATCGTACAAGCTCTTATTGGTAAAGTATCATTTGACGCTGACAAACTCGTTGAAAACTTCAAAGCTTTCCACGATGTAATGGCTAAAGCTAAACCAGCTACAGCTAAAGGTACTTACATGACTTCAGTATCAATCACAACAACACAAGGTGTTGGTATCAAAGTTGATCCTAACTCACTTTAATGATCAGTAAGACTGTCTTCGGGCAGTCTTTTTTTTCTATAAGGAATATGAATTAGAAACAGTATACATCTGAGTTTATCAATTTGAGAACTCTAAAGTTATTTTGGAAGTGGGCTACTGATACTATAACTCAAACATGTCCATTTCCTAATTCAAACCATCATAAACCATACGCTTGCTCGAAAGTTTTGTCTGCGACCTTATAATCGATTGCAAAAATACTTGAAAAAATTTAAAATGTATGGTAAACTACTTACAACGCATTGATATAAGGAGTTGACAGTTCTTATGAAATGTCTTACCATTAGACAGACAGACAGACAGACAGACAGACAGACAGACAGACAGACAGATAGGTGTAGACTGTCTTTTTGATTTTCTATAGTTTTTTTGTGGCGGACTTCGGACAGAAGTTTCCGCCTTTTGTCGTTGCGTTAGTTGGAAAAGAGAGGAGGATACCTAGTAAGATATGTAAACTGAACTAGTTCTAGATTTAATTGTCTACAGTCTAGTTCCTTTTCCGTCAATGCCAAAAATAGGAGGAAATGAATTTGTTTAAAATTAAACGAAATAAGTTAAATCGTCAAGAAGCCTTTAACTTTGAAAAGCGCAGTCGATTTGGTATTCGTAAGTTGACAATCGGTGTTGTTTCACTGGTTATCGGTAGTGGAATGGTCTTGAGTGGCGTCGAGCAAGTTCAAGCTGGTACAGACTATGATCCAGGTGTAGAAATTCGCTATGTTCGTAACGGTTCGCCAAAAGCTCTAGCCAGTGACGGGGACTTCAAAATTGAAAAGTCATTTGTAGAGGTAAATGGAGTCCAGTATGTGGATGTCACACTGACCTTCAACCAAGATCATGACGGCTATGCGAGACGTTTTCTGTATTTCAATATGCCGAAATCCCTTTACGAGCCAGAAAAGATCACTCGGGAACTCTACTGGCAAGGTGAGAGAACCCCTCGTGAAACCACAGAGTATAGAACATGGCAGGGTGATTACAGATTTGCGGATGAGCCATGGTACCGCCTTTGGGACCATCGCTATATCATAGGTAGTCCAGATTCTTTACAGGGCGAAAGACATAAAAAAGTAACATCTCCAACTGATCCTGGTGGAGATACCATCGGTGGTCAAAGCGAAGGCAGATGGAACGGTGACTGGGATCGTCTGATGTTCTCAGTTCCTAACAATGCTGGTAGTGGTAAAGAAGCTCTAACAAAAGCTGCTAGTGACTTTAAAGCCACTTCCCGAACTGTCTACATCAACAGATTTAGTGGCTCTACCGATAAGCATGTCTATAAGTTCCGTGCTCGTGTGAAAGACGGCAATGCTCCGATGAACTTCGTCGTAGGTCTTAATGAAGAGTCTGGAAGTCATGCTAACTTCTTGGCTCAGTATGGCACAACGCCAGATACCCGCACGCTGGCTGAAAAGTCTACCATTAACCCACCTGCTCGTATAGGAGTTAACAGTCTGCAAGACCTAAGTCAACAGACACGCAATAACATCGCACAAAAAATCCGTGAAGCTAACCCAGACCTCTTCAATGGTTCAGAGCCTTTGGTTACTGGTGTATCGGTATCCACTGACGGTGTCGGTGGCAATGCAGTCCTCCGATTCAAGGATGGTTCAGAAAAGACCATCCCGATGAAGCAGTTGGTTTATAAAATCAACACTGCATCAGGTGCTGCACCAACAGCTCCATCTACTTCGACTAATTTTGTCCTTAAGGGACGAGGAGTAGTTGGAAACGATATGGTTGGTTTGCAAGGTGAAGACCATCAATTAAACTTGCCAGCTAAAAAAGCAGTTGCCAACATCGCTACTATTGGAAATAAAGCTACCTATCTGACCCAGTGGCAAGAACAGTTGAATAAGTTTCTTGAGTTGAATAAACAGCTTCAATCTTGGAATAATCAATGGGGATTCAAGAATGGGGCGCGTACATTTGGACCAGATAACTGGAAGGCTCAACATCTTACAGCTTCAATTAAGTATACAGATAGTAGACAAACTCAAATTCAGGGTATTGAAGTTAAAGGGGTTACAAAAGATAGCCGTTTTGGTGGCCCAGTAAACACCCAAGTCTACGGTCTCTTGACACCTGCTATGCTCTTCTACCAAGAAGATCCATTGAAGACTACCAAGGATGAAGCCAAGGCTACCATCGATAGCATCGGTAACATCAATGGTAAGGCTGCTGATTGGAAGAGCAGAATCGATGCGGCCCAAAACCAGCAGGCTATTGAAGCGATCATCACTGAAGCACGCAATGAGAAGAATGCCCTCGATAAGAAGAAAGCAGCGGCTATCCAGGAAATCAATGCCCTTCCGCACCTTTCTCAAAATGAGAAGACGGCAGCCATCAATGCCATCAATAGCGCAACGACGACTACTGTAGTTGACCAGAAACTCAATGATGCCAAAGCCCTCAACACCACCAATATGAGGAACAAGGGCAAGGAGGCTATCAACGCCCTCAGCAAACTAAATGATGGTGAAAAAACACCTTACAGAAACCGAATTGATAATGCAACCACACAGGATCAAATCAACGCCATCATCGAAGAAGCAGCCTTTGAAGACCTGAAACGCAGTGCCTTGGAACAGCTCGATAACATGAATCCAGCTCCAAGCAACAAGGATGAATTGCGTGCTCAAATCACAGAGACTAATTTCAATACTGTCAGCTCAGATGGCAAAAAAACAGCTGAACGGATAGAAGCCATCCTAGAAAGAGCCAAGGCAGAAGTTCTCAGAGACCAGGCCAGACGTGACATCAATGCCATCTCAGGCCTACCAGAAGAGAAGAAAAATGAGTTCCTTGGAATTGTAGACCGTGCCCAAACCCCATCAGAGATTACCAATGCAGTCGACCAGGCACGAGCTTACAGCGACTATATCCAGGCCAAGGATGCCATCAACCAGCTGACAAATATCAACAATAAGCAAAAAGAAGAATTGTTGGCAGGCTTGGAAAGAGATAAGTCTCAACAAGGTGTGGCAGACATGCTGACAAGTGCCCGTGCCTTGGACGGTGAAATGAAACACTTGAAGGATTTGGTGGCGCAAGCAGAAACGATCAAGCAGTCAAGTGATTATTCAAGAGCAGATAGAGCTAAGCAAAATACCTTTAATACTGCCTTGGATGCTGCCAAGAGAGTATCACCACAAACAGGTGAATTGCCAACAACATCCGTAGGTCAGTTGATTTCAAACTTGACCGATGCGATCCGTGGCTTGGGTGGTACAACTCAACCAGTCACCAAGGATGTAGACAAGGGCAACCTCAGGGCTGAGATTGATCGCTCTAGTCATGTGAAAGACCCAGCCAATGCAGAATATACCTATGCTAGCGAGGACAAGAAACAAGCTTATGAACAAGCCCTTACACAGGCAATAGCAGTTCGTGACAAGGCTAACCCAGCAGCAACTCAGGCTGAAGTTGACGCTGCCCTTGCTAAACTCCAAGAAGCTAGAATCGCCCTAGATGGACATGCACCAGATCGTGTACAGGATACCCTTGCGGATAGTACTGATTTGGTAGTGCCTGAGGCTGTTCAAATCAAGGGGACAACTGTAGCAGAGGATGAAAAACAAACTATCATCGATGCACTTAAAGCAGCCAACCCAGGTAAATTGCCTGCAGATACCAATTATGATGTTGCTCCTACTGGTGCGGTGACGGTTAGGTACAGTGATAACTCTCGTGAAGACGTAAATGTACCGCTTAAATCAGGTATTCCAACAGTAACGACCCAGCCACATGATTTGGTTGTCTTCAAGAATACAGATATGACTACTCCAGTGGAGTTGGCAGGCTTTGCAGATAACGAATCAATCAGTGATGTCCAAATCGTCTCTACGAATGGAAGAACCCAAGATGAGATGGGCTTGACGGTTGGTGAAAAAGACAAGGAAAATAATACCAAGGCAGCCTTGATTTCCGGTAAAACAGGTACAAGTTATGGTGTCGGCAAACATACCCGTAAGCTTCGTGCCTTGGATAACTTAGACCAAGCAAGTGCGGCGACAAATGACTTCTATGTTCGTATTGTTGATGCCACTGTTAACCAGCCAGAGACAGCTATTGAAAAAGCCTTTGATCAAGCACTGACTCCTGAGGATGTTAGACCTAAGATCAACTTCAATGTTGGTTCAGGTCAAGACAATTTGATTGATTTTGAGGTCATTATTCCAACGGATGCTCCTACAAGTGGTCAGAATAAAGAAGTTTCAGTAATTATTCGCACAAAAGCTCATGCAAATGCACCAGAGGACTTCAAACGAACCTTTGTATCTCAAGATAAGACCGTGACGGTTCGAGCTACATGGCCAACTCAGGCAGCTCACATTGAGGTTGCCCCACCAGCTGACACAGCTCCAGCCCTTATCGATAGCGCACGTCCAACGACAGACGCTGATAAGACTGCTCTGATCAATGCCCTCAAAGAGGCCAACAAAACTCCAGAAGGCGCATCTAAATTCCCTGAAAATACAGACTTTAATGTTGCCGAAAACGGTGCAGTGACCATCACTTACCCAGACCGCTCATCTGAAACAGTGACTGTACCATTCAAGCAGAAAGACAGTGCTCAGCACACGCCAGTAGTGACTGAAACACCGATCAACTCTGCTGCAACGGCAGGTACAGAATTGACAGAAGATGAGCGCAATGCCGTCAAGGCAGCGGTAACTGTTCCGACCTTCACTGGCGACAGACAGCCAACCGTCACAGTTCCAGCGGACGCTCGTGTGACGGATGGTACAAATGGAAACACAGGCAAGCCAGTTGTTGTGGCGACCGTCGAGTACCCAGATGGTTCGACTGAACAGGTGGAAGTACCGCTTAAATCAGGTCTTCCAACAGTAACTACCCAGCCGAATGATTTGGTAGTCTTCAAGAATACAGATATGACCACTCCAGTGGAGTTGGGAGGCTTTACGGACAACGAATCAATTAAGGATGTCCAAATTGTCTCTACGAATGGAAGCACTAAAGATGAGATGGGCTTGACGGTTGGTGAAAAAGACAAGGGAAGCAATACGAAGGCAGCCTTGATTTCTGGTAAAACAGATTCTGCTATCGGCAAACATACCCGTAAGCTTCGTGCCTTGGATAACTTAGACCAAGCAAGTGCGGCGACAAATGACTTCTATGTTCGTATTGTTGATGCCACTGTTAACCAGCCAGAGACAGCTATTGAAAAAGCCTTTGATCAAGCACTGACTCCTGAGGATGTTAGACCTAAGATCAACTTCAATGTTGGTTCAGGTCAAGACAATTTGATTGATTTTGAGGTCATTATTCCAACGGATGCTCCTACAAGTGGTCAGAATAAAGAAGTTTCAGTAATTATTCGCACAAAAGCTCATGCAAATGCACCAGAGGACTTCAAACGAACCTTTGTATCTCAAGATAAGACCGTGACGGTTCGAGCTACATGGCCAACTCAGGCAGCTCACATTGAGGTTGTCCCACCAGCTAACACAGCTCCAGCCCTCATCGATAGCGCACGTCCAACGACAGACGCTGATAAGACTGCTCTGATCAATGCCCTCAAAGAGGCCAACAAAACTCCAGAAGGCGCATCTAAATTCCCTGAAAATACAGACTTTAATGTTGCCGAAAACGGTGCAGTGACCATCACTTACCCAGACCGCTCATCTGAAACAGTGACTGTACCATTCAAGCAGAAAGACAGTGCTCAGCACACGCCAGTAGTGACTGAAACACCGATTAATTCTGCTGCTACAACTGGCACACCATTGACAGAGGATGAGCGCAATGCCGTTAAGGCAGCGGTAACTGTACCGAACTACCCTGCTGGTGATAGACAGCCAACTGTCACAGTTCCAGCGGACGCTCGTGTGACAAATGGTACAGAAGGCAATACAGGCAAGCCAGTTGTTGTAGCGACAGTTGAGTACCCAGATGGTTCTTCTGAAACCGTTGAAGTACCAGTCAAGCAGAGAGACAATGCTAAGTATGAAGCGACTATAAGCAATCCAGAAACGCCAGCAGCTATCAAGGCTAGCCATGCATCGGATACAGCTATTACGGTTGAGGCTGATAAGAATGCCATTCTTGCTAAAGTATCTGTTCCAGAAGGTTCTAGCGGAAGACCAAGTCTTGACCAAAATCCTGTGGTTGAGGAACGAGATGGCAAGCAAGTTGTCAAGGTAACCGTGACCTACCCAGACCAGACAACAGACACTGTCTATGTCCCAGTAGATCAGAAGGATAATGAAACCCACAACCCAACAGCACCAGCTGAATCTGTCAAATTGGATGCACCAGCTACCGCCAACAGCACCCTATCAGACAATGATAAGAATGACATCAAGGCAGCAGTGACTGTGCCAGCAAACTCTGGTGGTCGAGTAAGTCTTCCAGAGGGGGCTAAAGTTGAGCTTGAGAATGACAAGCCAGTTGTTCCAGTGACCGTGACTTATCCAGACAATACGACAGATACAGTCTATGTTCCTGTAGTTCAAAAAGACAGCACCAAGTATGATGCAACGGCTAGCACAACCCCAGTACCATTGGATAGTCCAGTGACACCAGGTCAAACCCTTTCTGCTGAGGAAAGAGAAGCCTTGAAGTTTGGTGTCAATGTCCCAGCAGGTTCAAATGGTCAGATTCATGTTCCTGAAAATGCAGCTGTCAAATTGGATGGTGACAAGCCTGTCGTTGAAGCAGAAGTTCGTTACCCAGATGGCACAGTTGATAAGGTTCAGGTACCAGTTCGCCAGTATGACAGAGCTGTTTACACACCAAACTTGGTAAATCCTAAAGAGGTTCCTATCTCTGTAGAGCCAACAAACGACACTCAGATTACCAGCCCAGATGACGCAGCTATTCTTGCCAATGTAGATGTCCCAGCAGCGGGCACTAAGCCAGAAGTGACTAAGACGATTGCTTCGCCAGTCAAAGACGGTACAGGTGCAAACCAAGGTAAGAAAGTTGTCGAAGTAGAGATTACTTACCCAGATAAGTCTAAAGAGAAGATTGAAGTTCCTGTCAAACACGCTGACAACCAAGTCCACAACCCAGAAGCTCCTACTAAGCCAGTTCAATTGGACGTAGCAGCAACGACCGACACTAGCTTGTCCGATGCTGATAAGCAGGCTGTCAAGGATGCTGTGACGATTCCACAAGGTTCAGGCGGTGTGGCAAGTCTTCCAGAGGATGCCAAGGTTGTTGACCGAAATGGTACCCCAGTTGTTCCAGTGACTGTGACCTACCCAGACGGCACGACTGAAACAGTGGATGTCCCTGTTGTCCAAAAAGACAGCACCAAGCATACCCCAGTCTTGACAGAGGCAAACAGCCCAGTTTTGACCGACACACCTGCTAAGGCAAATGAGCCAGTTCAAGAAACTGATAAGGCAGCTATTGCAGCCAAGGTTGATAAGACAAATCTTCCTCAAGGTACAGAGACTAAGGTGCCAGATGATGCTGTGGTTGAGCTTGAAAATGGCAAGCCAGTTGTTCCAGTTCTTGTAAGCTACCCAGACGGTACTTCTGAAACCATCAAGGTTCCAGTTGACCAGAAGGATGACTTGACTTACAACCCAGTAGCACCAAACAAGGACAATGCTGTAGCGATTACTTCTCCACAAACTCCAGGTACAGAAATCACTGATCCTACAGATAAAGCAGCGATCCTTGATAGCGTGACAGTTCCTGCTGTAGATGGTGGTCAGGCTCCTAAGGTTACTAAGGAAATCACTTCACCAGTTACAGAAGGTCCAGATGGTCCGTATGTGACAGTGAAAGTAAGCTACCCAGACGGCACTTCTGAAACCGTCAATGTCCCTGTTAACCAGAAAGATAACGAAACCCACAACCCAACAGCACCAGCTGAATCTGTCAAATTGGATGCCCCAGCTGTCCAAGATGGCACCTTGTCAGAACGTGATAAGCAAGCCGTTAAAGATGCTGTAGTGATCCCAGAAGGTTCAGGTGGTCAAGCAAGCCTACCAGCAGATGCCAAGGTTATTGATCGAAATGGTACACCAGTTGTTCCAGTGACCGTGACTTATCCAGACAATACGACAGATACAGTTTATGTTCCTGTAGTTCAAAAAGACAGTGTGAAGCACACACCAAGCTTGACAGATGCGGATCAACCTGTCTTGACCGATACACCAGCTAAGGCTGAAACACCTGTACAAGATACAGATAAGGCAGCTATTGCGGCTAAGGTTGACTTGAGCAAGTTGCCAGAGAATACCACAGCTAAGGTTCCAGATGGAGCTAAGGTTGAGCTTGATGGTGACAAACCAGTTGTCCCAGTTCTTGTAAGCTACCCAGACGGTACTTCTGAAACCATCAAGGTTCCAGTTGACCAGAAAGATAGCGAGACCTACACACCAACAGCACCAGCTGCAGAAACACCGGTAGCCATTACTGGTTCAGATGCGCCAGATGCACCGATTGCGGAAACTGATAAGCCAGCTATCCTAAATAGTGTGACGGTTCCAGCTGTAGATGGTGGTCAGGCTCCTAAGGTTACTAAGGAAATCACATCACCAGTTAAGGTGGTTGATGGCAAAGCATTCGTTGAAGTAACGGTGACTTACCCAGACGACACTTATGAAAAGGTCAATGTCCCTGTTAACCAGAAGGACAATGAAGCCAACGACCCAACGGTTACAGCTCCTGAAAAACCAGCTCCAATCAGTGTTCCAGTTGCTGAAAATACTCCAGTAGAGTCAGATGCAGATAAGAAATTGATTACAGACAAGGTCAATGTAGCTGGTCTTCCAAACCCTCCTCAATCTGTCAAAGTAGCAGAACCTGCTAAGGTGGTTATGGATCAAGCTGGTAATCCTGTGGTCAATGTAGAAGTGACCTATCCAGATGGCACTAAGGATATTGTCCCTGTTCCTGTTAAACAAGCGGATAACCAAACAAATACTCCAAGCCTGAAAGAACCAGAACTTGGCAAACCAGCTGAAGTTTTGGTAGCCATCGATCCAACTCCAGGTGTAGCAATCAACAACCCAATGGACAAGGAAGCTATTGCTGCTAAGGTTGACTTGAGCAAGTTGCCAGCAGGTACGACAGCTGAGGTTGCGGATGGTGCAGTTGTTGCCAACGATCCATTGACCAACAAACCAGTTGTTCCAGTGACAGTGACTTACCCAGACGGTACTTCTGAAACCATCAATGTTCCTGTGAAACAGGCTGATAATTTGGCTATGGATCCAAGTCTGAAAGATACCAATCCAGTGCCAATTCTGACAGAAGCGACTGTTGGTTTGACGGTGTCAGATAAGGCCAACTTGGATGCTATTGTTGCTAAGGTAGATCCGAAGACAGGTAAGGCTGAAGTGGTGAATAATACCATTGTTGCTGGTAAGGAAGATGGTCCTCATGCTGGTCAACCAGTTGTCAATGTTCTTGTAACCTATCCAGACGGTACTCAAGATACGATTGAAGTGCCAGTTAAACAGGCAGACAACGTTGTCAAAGAGCCAAGCTTGACAGACCAGACTCCCGTGCCAATCCAGGCAGCTGCAACGACTGGTACGCCAGTTCCTGCGAGCGACAAGCAAGCTATTCTTGATAAGGTTGAAGTTCCTGAAGGTGCAAATGCTACGATTGCTGATGACGCTACTGTTGTCCGTGAAAATGGTCAGCCAGTTGTTCCAGTAACAGTGACTTACCCAGATGGTACGACAGATACAATTTCTGTTCCGGTCAAACGTGCAGACAATAGCAAGTACACACCAAGTCCAGTGACAGATCCTGTTCAGGTTGATGCTGCGACGGCTCCAGGTACAGCTATTACTAGCCAGGATGACAAGGATGCGATTATTGCAGCGGTACCAGTACCGAAAGTGGCTGCTGGTGAGAAAGCTCCTGTTGTCAGCCTTCCAGAAAATCCACGGGTAGAAGAAGTTAACGGTCAGCCAGTTGTCAAGGCTATTGTGACCTATGCAGATGGTACGACAGATACAGTGGATGTTCCGATTGTACAAAAAGTAAGTGCAACCAAGGAACCAAGTCTGAAAGAAGCTGAAGCGGGCAAACCAGCTCAAGCTGTTATTACAGAAAATCCTACAGCAGGTGCAAGCATCACTGATCCAGCAGATCAGAATGTTATCCTTGACAAGGTTGTCGTTCCAGAAGGTGGCAAGGCAAGCATCGCTGATGACGCTGTAGTGGAAATGGATGGTGACCAACCAGTTCTTCCTGTGACAGTGACCTATACAGATGGTTCGAAAGATATCATCAAGGTTCCTGTGAAACAAGCGGACAATGTGGCCAAAGAGCCAAGCTTGAAGAGCCAAACTCCAGTTGGCGTTATGGATGCTCCGGCGGTAGGTGCTCAAGTAGAAGAGCCAGCAGATCTTGAAGCGATCAAGAACAATGTAGATACCAAGGGTGGTACAGCAAGCATTGAGGATCCTACGATTGTAGAAGGTCCAAACAACCAGCCAGCTGTTGCGGTTAAAGTAACCTACCCAGATGGTACGGCAGATACTATTCTTGTTCCGATTAAGACAGCGGACAATGTGACCTACACTCCTGTCTTGAAGTCTACTGATCCTGTTCTGGTTTCTGTAGCGACTGACAATGGTACAGCAGTTCCAGAAGCTGATCAGGCTAAGATCTTGGCAAATGTTGACGTTCCTGCCTTGACAGCAGATGGTGACAAGCCAGCTGTGGATCTTTCAATTGAAAATCCAGTTGTTCTTCAGAAGAATGGCCAAGCAGGTGTCGAAGTAACAGTGACCTACCCAGATGGTTCGAAAGATAAGATTTTCGTTCCAGTGGACACTGATACAGACAAGGATGGCTTCAGCAACAAGGAAGAAGAAAAAGCAGGTACAAGCGCAACCGATTCAGCTTCAACTCCAGATGGTCAAGATAGTGCAGAACGTCTAAATCCAGGTCTAACTGAGCCAGTAGAAGTTAAGAACCCAGACAAGCTTACTGATGCAGAGAAAGAAGCTGTTAAGAAAGCCGTTGAGGCTTCAAACGACTTGCCAGCTGGAACGACTGTTTCAGTTGCAAACGATGGTACGGTTACAGTTACTTACCCAGATAATTCAACAGACACTATCCAGCCAAAAGATGCAGTTACTCAGTTTGTAGATACAGATGGTGATGGTATCAGCGATCGCCAGGAAACTGAAAATGGTACAGATCCAAGCAAGGTTGACAGTGACAACGACGGCTTCTCAGACAAGGAAGAGGTCGAACGTGGCACAGACCCTACTAAGGCAGATTCTAAACCAGCTTCAAGCGAGACAGACACGGACGGCGACGGCATCAGCAATGAAGATGAAGCTACACGTGGCACAGATCCAAACAAATCTGACACAGATGGCGATGGCTTCTCAGATCAGGAAGAAATCACAGCCGGCAGCAACCCAACTAAGGCTGATTCAACCCCAGCTAATGTGGATAAAGACGGCGATGGCTTCACTGATACAGAAGAAGCAGCGGCGGGTACAGATGCAAATAACCCATCTTCAACTCCAGAAGGTCAAGATAGTGCAGAACGTCTAAATCCAGGTCTAACTGAGCCAGTAGAAGTGAAGAATTCAGACAAGCTTACTGATGCAGAGAAAGAAGCTGTTAAGAAAGCCGTTGAGGATTCAAACGACTTGCCAGCTGGAACGACTGTTTCAGTTGCAAACGATGGTACGGTTACAGTAACCTACCCAGACAAGTCCACAGACACTATCCAACCAGCAGAGACAGTTAAAGTCGCTAAGGACACAGACAAGGATGGCTTCACTGATACAGAAGAGGCAACGGCAGGTACAAGCGCAACAGACCCATCTTCAACTCCAGCAGGTCAAGATAGCGCCGGTCAATTAACACCAAGCCTAGCTGAACCAGTAGAAGTGAAGAATCCAGACAAGCTTACTGATGCAGAGAAAGAATCTGTTAAGAAAGCTGTTGAGGATTCAAACGACTTGCCAGAGGGAACTGAGGTTACGGTCTCAGACAATGGTACAGTTACAGTAACCTACCCAGACAAGTCCACAGACACTATCCAACCAGCAGAGACAGTTAAAGTCGCTAAGGACACAGACAAGGATGGCTTCACTGATACAGAAGAGGCAACGGCAGGTACAAGCGCAACAGACCCATCTTCAACTCCAGCAGGTCAAGATAGTGCAGATCGTCTAAATCCAGGTCTAACTGAACCAGTAGAAGTGAAGAACCCAGACAAGCTTACTGATGCAGAGAAAGAATCTGTTAAGAGAGCTGTTGAGGAAACTAACGACTTACCAGCTGGAACAGAAGTTTCAGTCTCAGACAGTGGTACGGTTACAGTAACCTACCCAGACAAGTCCACAGACACTATCCAGCCAGCAGAGACAGTTAAAGTCGCTAAGGACACAGACAAGGATGGCTTCACTGATACAGAAGAGGCAACGGCAGGTACAAGCGCAACAGACCCATCTTCAACTCCAGCAGGTCAAGATAGCGCCGGTCAATTAACACCAAGCCTAGCTGAGCCAGTAGAAGTGAAGAATCCAGACAAGCTTACTGATGCAGAGAAAGAATCTGTTAAGAAAGCTGTTGAGGATTCAAACGACTTGCCAGAGGGAACAGAGGTTTCAGTCTCAGACAATGGTACAGTTACAGTAACCTACCCAGACAAGTCCACAGACACTATCCAGCCAGCAGAGACAGTCAAAGTCGCTAAGGACACAGACAAGGACGGCTTCACTGATACGGAAGAGGAGAAAGCAGGTACAAATGCCACAGATCCATCTTCAACTCCAGCAGGTCAAGATAGTGCAGGTCAATTAACCCCAGGTCTAACTGAGCCAGTAGAAGTGAAGAACCCAGACAAGCTTACTGATGCAGAGAAAGACGCTGTTAAGAAAGCTGTTGAGGATTCAAACGACTTGCCAGAGGGAACAGAGGTTACAGTCTCAGACAATGGTACAGTTACAGTTACTTACCCAGACAAGTCCACAGACACTATCCAGCCAGCAGAGACAGTTAAAGTCGCTAAGGACACAGACAAGGATGGCTTCACTGATACAGAAGAGGCAACGGCAGGTACAGACGCAACTAACCCAGCTTCAACTCCAGCAGGTCAAGATAGCGCCGGTCAATTAACACCAAGCCTAGCTGAGCCAGTAGAAGTGAAGAATCCAGACAAGCTTACTGATGCAGAGAAAGAATCTGTTAAGAAAGCTGTTGAGGATTCAAACGACTTGCCAGAGGGAACAGAGGTTTCAGTCTCAGACAATGGTACAGTTACAGTTACTTACCCAGACAAGTCCACAGATACTATCCAGCCAGCAGAGACAGTCAAAGTCGCTAAGGACACAGACAAGGATGGCTTCACTGATACGGAAGAGGAGAAAGCAGGTACAAATGCCACAGATCCATCTTCAACTCCAGCAGGTCAAGATAGCGCAGGTCAATTAACCCCAAGTCTAACTGAGCCAGTAGAAGTGAAGAACCCAGACAAGCTTACTGATGCAGAGAAAGAAGCTGTTAAGAAAGCTGTTGAGGATTCAAACGACTTGCCAGAGGGAACAGAGGTTACAGTCTCAGACAATGGTACAGTTACAGTTACCTACCCAGACAAGTCAGCGGATACTATCCAGCCAACAGACACAGTCAAAGCTGCTAAACCTGTTTCAGAAACACCAGTTGCACCAAGCAAGCCAGAAGTTACAGCAACAGATTCAGGTGCTGTAGTTGTTACACCACCAACTGACAATGTAACTAACCTTGACATTACCTTCACTCCAGAAGGCGCAAGCCAACCAGTTACTGTAGTTGTAAGTAAGGATGAAAATGGCATATGGACAGCCCCAGCTGATTCAGGCCTTGTCATTAACTCAGATGGCACCATTACCATCCCAGCTGAAAAAGTAGCAGATGGCACAGCCGTGACGGTAGTTGCTGAGAATGGTTCAATATCTTCACCAGAAGTAGGTTCAACAGTTGTTCCTGTTCCAGCAGTAACTCCAGAAACACCAGTTGCACCAAGCAAGCCAGAAGTTACAGCAACAGATTCAGGTGCTGTAGTTGTTACACCACCAACTGACAATGTAACCAACCTTGACATTACCTTCACACCAGAAGGTTCAAGTCAACCAGTTACTGTAGTTGTAAGTAAGGATGCAACTGGTACATGGACAGCACCAGCTGATTCAGGTCTTGTTGTCAATCCAGATGGCACTATTACCATCCCAGCTGAAAACGTAGCCGATGGTACAGCCGTGACGGTAGTGGCTGAGAATGGTTCAGTATCTTCACCAGAAGTAGGCTCAGCAGTTGTTCCTGTTCCAACTCCAGAACTTCCAGCTATCCCAGCTAAGCCAACATCAGTTACTAATGCAGACGGTAGCGTAACAATTGTTCCACCAGTTGAAAATGTTACAGGTCTTGACATTACCTTCACACCAGAAGGTGCGACAGAACCAGTTACTGTGACGCTTGGTAAGGACGCAACTGGCGCATGGACAGCACCAGCTGATTCAGGTCTTGTTGTCAATCCAGATGGCACTATTACCATCCCAGCTGATAGGCTAGCAGATGGTACTGAAGGACAAGTAGGTCTTGTAGCTAAGAATGGCGACTTGACATCAAATGATCCAGCTCCTCAAGTACCGGAAACTCCAGCTAAGTCAAGCGTAGAGACCAATGAAAATGGTAGCGTAACAATTGTTCCACCAGTGGAAAATGTTACAGGCATTGACATTACCTTTACTCCAGAAGGCGCAAGCCAACCAGTTACTGTAGTTGTAAGTAAGGATGCAACTGGCGCATGGACAGCACCAGCTGATTCAGGCCTTGTTGTCAACCCAGATGGCACTATTACCATCCCAGCTGATAAGGTAGCAGATGGCACAGCAGTTTCAGTAGTTACTAAGAATGGTCAAGTTCCATCTGATGAAGCTTCTGCAACTTATGTACCAGCTAAACCAGCAAGCACTGATACACCAGTAGTTGAAGTTCCAGCGACTCCATCACTAGCCCTTGATGGTAGCGGAAATGTCCTTATAACTCCTCCTGCGGAAAATGCTACAAGCCTTGATATTACCTTCACACCAGCTGGTAGCGAAACCCCAATCACTGTAACAGCTAACAAGGATGCAACTGGTAATTGGATTCTTCCAGAAACTTCAATTGCTGTTGTTAACCCAGATGGCACAATCAGCATTTCTACATCAGAAATGGAAGGTGGCACTGCAGTATCAGTTGTTGCTAAGAACGAGGGAGTACCATCTAGTCAAGCGGCTACATTACTTGTTCAACCAAAACAAACTGCAGAAGAGTTGGCTCCAACAGTGAAGAAACCAATTGCTGTTGAGGATGCATCTAAGTTGACAGATGCTGAGAAGAAAGAATTGGAAGATGTTGTTCGTAAGGACAATGTTCTTCCAGAAGGTACAGAAGTAAGCGTAGCAGATGATGGTACAGTTACTGTTACCTACCCAGACAAGTCAACAGATACAATCTTGCCAACTAAGACTGTTATGGATGCTCAAAATGGTAAAGGCACAAGCCATAGCTTACCAGCTTACGACTTGACAGCAGATGAGGATAAAGATGGCTTTACAAACGAAGAAGAATTGAAGCAAGGTTCAAATGTAGCAGATGCTAAATCTGTACCTGCAGGCAAGTCTTCTGCAGAACGTCTCACTCCAACAAATGACTTGGCAGTTAAGGTTAAAGACTTGACGAAATTGTCAGATGCTGAGAAGGAAACGGTAGAAACTGCTATCCGTAAGGATAAGGATCTTCCAGAAGGTACTCAGATTGAGGTAGCCAATGATGGTTCAGTAACTATCACCTACCCAGATGGTTCTATTGGTCGACTCCCTGCTGATCAGACAGTTCTTCAGGTGGCACATGGTGAAGGCACAAGCCATAGCTTGCCAGCTTACGACTTGACAGCAGATGAGGATAAAGACGGCTTTACAAACGAAGAAGAATTGAAGCAAGGTTCAAATGTAGCAGATGCTAAATCTGTACCTGCAGGCAAGTCTTCTGCAGAACGCCTTACTCCAACAAATGACTTGGCAGTTAAGGTTAAAGACTTGACGAAATTGACAGATGCTGAGAAGAAAGCGGTAGAAACTGCTATCCGTAAGAATAACACTCTTCCAGAAGGTACTCAGATTGAGGTAGCCAATGATGGTTCAGTGACCATTACTTACCCAGATGGTTCCGTGGATCAGATTGTTGCTACGAAAGTAGTTGCTACAGATTCTACAGTTAGTCCAGACTCTGGCGTAAGTCAGTCAAGTGGTACTACAAAAGTATTGCCAGGATCTGCTTCTTCGACAAGAGCAGCTAAGAAACCATTGCCAGCAACAGGTGAAAATGGTTCTCCTATCTTAGTTCTGTCTGGTTTAGCTCTGTTAGCGGGCGTAGCTATGTTTAGAAAAGCAAAAAGAGAAGATGAGAACTAATTCTCATCTCTCCGATGCAAATTGAAATACTGGTGAGACTCGACTGAAATAAGAATAGGGTAAAATACCTTAAGGAAAGTATAGCCGCAATTTGGCAATACTTTCCGGCTCTTTGTCAACCGTAGTGGGTTGATGTCAGCTAACACCTAGAGAGGACGAAATTCGTCCTCTCTTTCTTTATGGTAACCGCCCCTTTTTCAATATACCTGTTATTGGGCGCTTATACTATTCAAAAAACAAAAACTAACCTATAATAGATTTATGAAACTTACTATCGAACAAACGAAAGAATTAAAAACTTATTTGAAAGATAAAACCTATTCTCCATTTCATAGACGACTTCAAGTTATCTTGTTCAGAGCAGAAGGTCTTAGCTATAAGGAAATCACTAACCTCATCGGCTATTCAAAGTATACAATCTGGTCCTTACAGCGCAAGTACGAACTTGAGGGGATTTCAGCTCTAGTAAGAGAAACGCGAGGTGGACGGAACCGTCAATATTTAACCCTTCAAGAAGAGGAAGCGTTTCTAAAAGAACAGTTAACAGCCTCACTAAATGGCGAATTTGTGACGATAAACTCTCTCTATGAAGCTTATCAGAAACGGGTTGGACACCCTACGACCAAGGAAGGATTCTATGCCATTCTTAAACGCCATGGTTGGCGCAAAGTGACGCCAAGACCAGAACACCCTAAAAAAGCAGACGCCGAAACGATTCTAGCGTCTAAAAATAAAATCTTCATTCACGAAAACAGGAAAGCGCTTCAAGAATAGTCGTCGCTATCATAAAGTCAGGCTAATGTATCAAGATGAGGCGGGTTTCGGTCGGATCAGTAAAATTGGGAAGGCCTGGGCACCAAAAGGGGTGAGACCGCATGTACATAGTCACTATATTCGTGAGTATCGCTATTGCTATGGTGCTGTTGATGCCCATACAGGAGAGTCCTTCTTCATTATCGCTGGGGGCTGTAATACAGATTGGATGAATGTTTTTCTCAAACAACTATCTGAAGCTTATCCTGACGATTATATTTTATTAGTGATGGACAATGCCGTTTGGCATAAATCAAGTACCTTAGAGAAACCACATAATATTGGTTTTGAGTTTATTCCTCCCTATACTCCTGAAATGAATCCAATTGAACAAGTTTGGGCTGAGATTCGAAAGAGAGGGTTTAAGAATAAAGCTTTTAAAACACTAGACGATGTGATAAACAAGCTTCAAGAAGTAATACGAGAGTTAGATTGGTCTATTTTAAAACCAATTGTTAGTAGACAATGGTTTAAAAACACTTGACTGGTTTGCTTTTGATTTTTGTTGAGTATTACTTTTCAAAGTATTTTTAAAAAAATGCATGTAGCTAGAAAACAGTTACATGCATTTTCTTCAGGCGTACGGCGTGAATTCAAACCACTGATATGTAAAGCCCTTTGTCAAGTAAAAACAATCGAACTGATTAAAAAATGAAAAGTATCTAGAAAGAGCCTAGTTCTTAGCTTCGGGCATTGGCCACTCTGATATTCGTGGATTGGTTACCTACAGGTCAATGGTTCTGCCGCGAGTCCTACTCTCTATAAGCGTGGATTACAATTGTGCCACTTAGTCATTTCGTAGATGACTCAAACCTTGAAGTCCTAAACTCCTTCAAGATACTTTCCATTCAAACATGATTTCAATCCTTATTTCTGTCCAAATTCACCCAGTGATTCTGGATAGAAATAGGGATTCCTCATCGCTCTGCGATGATAAAACTTAATGGTCAAAAGTGTACATGAAAACAAGCGCTAACTTCAAGCTATTCTTCCTGTCATCATCCCCCAAATAAAACCAGACAATTCTCGTGCAATAGCTGTTTTAGCAACATTTTGTTTCTTATTTTTTCCTAGAACAAGTGTGCGATAACGTCTTCTTAAGCGTTCATTAGCCTTATCCGCATAAGCAATCACCTCCACTCGGTTTCCACTTTGTCTCCTTTTCAATTCTTTGGATTTATACCCAATCGTCCCCTTAGCCAATGATTGTGCAGCTTCTATCAGAAGTCGTCTCACATGGCTATTCCCAGCTTTGGTGATAGCACCTCTTCTCTCCTTGTCGCCGCTAGAATTTTCGCTAGGAGTTAGCCCAAGATAAGAAGCAAAATGTTGAGCTGTCGCAAAGCGATTAAAATCACCGATTTCTGTCACAATGGAAAGAGCAGTTAGTGTTTTAATGCCAATAAAGCAAGAAAGCCGTGAGACCTTCTCTTGATAACTGTCGCTTTGACCCAGTTGCTCAATTCGTGCATCATACCGTTCTATTTGATCTACTAATTTCTCATAGGTCAATAGATATTCTGTCAAAATCTCTGCGTAAAGTCCATCAGGATTTAGGGAACGGAGCCAGCGAACATGTTTCTGTGTCCAATTACTGCTTCCCTCGGTATAGCGAAAATCATGTCGGAGACAGAAGGCAAGAATTTGTTGTTTGATTTTCTTCAGAGCCACTTTGTGGTCTGTTCTCATGCGGATATATTCTTTGACTTGTTCATCCTCAACAGTAGGAATATGAACAGGCCGATAGCTACGAAAGGCCAGAGCTTTTGCGAGCTGAGCTGCATCTTTTTTATCAGTCTTAACACGCTTAGATCCTTCCTTCATCACCGTTGTAGGCGCCATCACGATACAGGGAATCCCGTGAGCTTGTAGCTGGTGATATAGGGTAAATCCAAGACATCCGGCTTCGTAGCCACATAACACTTCTGCATCTTGACCATATAAACGACGAAGCTCATTCACATAGTTCACAATATAGCTAACATTTGGACCAACTTTAGTGCTATGTTTGAATTGATTCGCCATCATATCATAATAGCAGAGTGAAAAACTTTCTTTGTGAACATCCATTCCGATGAAAAGTGTGGTAAAATGAAACATATAAGACCTCCAATTGAGTGTGGTAATTCCTGTTAGAAGTTGATTGTTTTTTTATTCTAGTGTACAGGTAAATCCACGAATTCTCAACTGGGGGTCTTTACATATTGTCTATATATTGACAGACTTGTGAAAATACCATATACTGATATTAAAAATAAGGATATAGGAGTTTTTTTATGAAAAAAGCTAATCGTAAAGAATTTTACTCCCATTTATCAGCCCTTTATCAGTTATCACCAGAAGTTATTTCGCCCGTTTTGCGTGAGAAACTTGTTGAATTTGCCCAGAAACTTGACCATTCAGACAATCTCTATATGTTGGCGAGTCAGCTTTCTGCATATGTGAATAGGGAATTACTTGAGCAGGCTGGAAAAGCACCAAAGGAGTTGCTTGATTTAGCTTCTTATATCCAGGAACTGCAGGTTAGCCATAGTCGGTATATGGCCCGATTAGATAATTTATAGGAGTTTCGTATGAAAAAAGCCAATCGTGAAGAATTTTATTCCCATTTATCAGCCCTTTATCAGTTGTCACCAGAAACTATTTCACCCGTTTTGCGTGAGAAACTTGTTGAATTCGCCCAGAAACTCGACCATTCAGACAATCTCTACTTGTTGGCCGATCAGTTATCGGTATTTGTCAATGCTGAATTGACCGGCTTGACCTGGAGAGCGCCAAAGGAGTTGGTAGAATTGGGGCGCTATATCCAGGAATTACAAGTGACCTATCGACGTTATGTACTAGGAATAGATGATTTAGAGGAAAAATAATGACAGAATACACGAAACCACTCGTTTGGAAGTGGGAAGATGAAAATGACAATCGTTCAGGCAATCGTCCAACAGCAGGGAGTCGCTTTGAACATAAATTACCAAAAGGTGACAAGCCCCTCCAAGTTTATTCCTTGGGAACACCTAACGGTATTAAAGTTGCTATTATGCTAGAAGAGTTGAAGGAACTCGGGATTACCGAAGCTGAATATGACCTCTTTCTCATCAATATCGGTCAAGGAGACCAATTTGGCTCCGATTTTGTAGCCATTAATCCAAACTCCAAAATACCAGCTATGGTTGATTATTCGGAGAAGGAGCCAGTTCGTGTCTTTGAATCAGCCAACATTCTCCTCTACTTGGCAGAAAAGTTTGACGCCTTCCTACCAAAAGCTTGGGCAGAGCGGACAGAGGTTCTTAATTGGCTCTTCTGGCAAACTGGCGCCGCTCCATTTGTTGGTGGAGGATTTGGACATTTCTTCCATTACGCTCCGACAGCGCAAGAATATCCGATTAATCGCTATACAATGGAAACTAAGCGTCAGCTGGATCTCTTGGATCAACTATTGATGACAAGAGAATATGTAGCTGGAAATACCTATACTATCGCAGATATTGCTATTTGGTCTTGGTATGGTCGCTTGGTGCAAGGAGAACTATATCCAGGTTCGGCAGAATTTTTAGATGTTGATTCTTACAAGCATCTAAAGACCTGGGTAGAGAAAATAGCTCAGCGCCCAGCCGTACAACGAGGGTTGACAGTGAAATATCATTCAATTGATAATTGATTGACTTGCCCACCTTATGGGTGGTTTTTTCTTTTACTTTGGTATGATAAAAGTTTATAATGAAAGAGTTAGACTTTGTGAAAATCCAAAAATAGAAATTAATACTCAATGAAAATCAAAATCAGACTAGCTCCAAAGGTTTGGGGAACCTTTGGAGGTTGGAGATAGGGCGAACGTAGTTCGTTACTACTTACGCAGATAGAACCCTGTTACTATTTTGTTTCAAGGTAACAGGCTGAAAGGCTCCACTGGAGCCTTTCACTCATCAAATCAAGTCAACAACGTCTGATTTTGATTTTCGAAGAGTATGAGTTTTTTCTGTCTTATATTTACATAGAAAGTAATAGAAAAATGTCCGAAAAAGTTGAAATGCAGCAGTCCAAAGAACAGGCGACAATGGCCAGAGGCTTGGCTTGGTTGACTGCTGGAAATATTCTTAGTCGCCTGCTTGGTGTTGCCTATGTTATTCCCTGGTATATTTGGTTAGGGGAATATCGAGCCGAAGCCAATGCCCTCTTTAGTATGGGGTATCAAATCTATGCCAACTTCTTATTGATTTCAACAGCTGGTCTTCCGACAGCTATTGCCAAACAAGTAGCTAAATACAATGTCTTGGGTAAAGAAGAGGTGTCGCTTTACTTGGTCAGAGAATTCTTCAAGCTCATGTTGGTCTTTGGAGCTGTCTTTGCAGGGGTCATGTATCTAAGTGCTCCGTGGTTGGCAGACGCATCGGGGTCGAAGGAAAAGTTGCTTCCAGTCATGTATAGTCTAGTCCCGCCTCTCTTTATCTTCCCAGCCATGAGTATCTTGCGTGGTTTTTTCCAAGGTCGGCACGATATGAAGCCCTATGCGATCAGCCAGCTTGCAGAGCAGCTGGTACGGGTTATCTGGATACTGGCAGCAACATTTATGATTATGAAGTTGGGTAGCGGTGACTATCTTGAAGCAGTTGTCCAATCTACCTTTGCAGCTTTTGTCGGGATGATTGCTAGTGTTGGGATTTTAGTTTATACTTTATGGAAGCAAGGTTACCTTGGTAAGTTGCTTCATGCTAAGAAACAAAAGATTTCTTTGGATACAGGTCAACTTATTAAGGAAACTGTTCGAGATGCGATTCCAATTATCATTTTAGGTCTAACGATTCAATTATTGCAATTTATTGACCAAGTCACGTTTATTCGTGTTATGGAAAGAATTACGGATTACAGTAATTCGGAACTTTTGGAACTTTATTCATATATGGCTGCCAATCCAAGTAAGATTACGATGATGATTATCGGGATTTCACTGAGTTTGGGAAGTGTTGCTATTCCATTGATTACAGAGAAATTTGTCAAGAAAGATTTGAAGGCGGCGTCTCATTTAGTGGCGGATAATCTACAATTACTCTTTATATTCACTATACCGGCAATTGTTGGAACAGTCCTGTTAGCTGGGCCACTCTATACGATTTTTTACGGACCGTCAGAGCCTATCGCCATTACTCTATTTATTTGGAACTTATTTTTAATTTTACCTCTGGGCCTATATTCTGTCATTAGTGTGGTCATTCAAGCGATATTTGAAAATAGAAGAGCCATTTATTATTTCTTGATTGGGATGCTAGTGAAAATCGTTTTACAAGTACCAATGATCTATGTCTTTAAGGTATATGGTAGCTTTATCTCAACGATATTTGGGTTGGGAATTATGCTGTACCTCTTCTATAGACGAATTGACAAGGTTCTGCATATTGATGAAAGACTAGTGATAAAAGATATTGCGACCATTAGTTGGATTTCTATCGTAATGGGACTCATTGTATGGGGGATTGAATTTGTCCTGAATCTTATCCTTCCAGCAAATGGCTATGTATCTAGCTTTATCCACTTGGTTGTTGCAGGTGGAGCAGGTATGCTTGTCTTTGTCATCTTGACATTGAAGACTCGTCAGCTAGATCGTTTAATTGGAAGTCGGGCTCAGAGTTTACGGAGGAAATTGCGCCTAGGCTAGTTTGTTTTAAAAATCTCTATTTTCTACTATTGAAAAGCTGGGAAAAAGAGGCGTTTTAGAATGTGAGAAGGAAAGTTCGTTGAGGATTTTCCTTTTTTCTTAGAGATTTCAGTATAAAAAAAACGGTTTTTGTGGTAGAATAGTAGGGATAAAAAAGAGGAGAGAGATGATGAAACCTAAATACGAACGTATTCTAATCAAACTATCTGGTGAAGCCTTGGCTGGTGAACGTGGTGTCGGTATTGACCTCAAAACTGTTCAGGAAATGGCAAAGGAAATTCAGGAAGTCGCAGAATCAGGTATTCAGATTGCCCTTGTTATTGGTGGTGGTAACCTTTGGCGTGGAGAACCTGCTGCTGAAGCGGGTATGGATCGAGTTCAAGCAGACTATACAGGCATGTTGGGGACTGTTATGAATGCTCTTGTAATGGCTGATTCCCTTAAACAGCTTGGTGTGGATACACGTGTGCAGACAGCGATTGCGATGCAGTCAGTTGCAGAGCCTTATATTCGTGGTCGTGCTCTTCGTCATCTTGAAAAAGGTCGCATTGTTATTTTTGGAGCTGGTATTGGTTCTCCGTACTTCTCAACGGATACGACAGCGGCTCTTCGTGCTGCAGAAATTGAAGCAGATGCGATTTTGATGGCTAAAAATGGTGTGGATGGCGTCTACAATGCTGATCCGAAGAAAGATGCTAATGCAGTTAAATTCAATGAATTGACCCACCGTGAAGTGATTAGTCGAGGTTTGAAAATCATGGATGCGACAGCATCAACTCTCTCAATGGACAATGATATTGATTTGGTCGTGTTCAATATGAATGAACCAGGAAATATTAAACGTGTTGTCTTCGGTGAGCCAATCGGTACTACCGTTTCAAATTCTTCAGAAGAAAAATAAATCATATCGTCATTTAGTTTTTCTTTTATTACTTCGTTAATTCGCCTTGCCTAACTTCGGTTATGCCTGTGGCTCGTTGCCTAGTGCTAAAAGTAAACTAAAAGAATGTAAAAAAATACAAAGAAGGAAGTCTTATGTCTAAAGAAATTATTGCTAAAGCGCAAGAGCGCATGAACCAATCTCATCAGAGTTTGGCACGTGAATTCAGCCACATTCGTGCTGGCCGTGCCAATGCTAGTTTGTTGGACCGTATTTCAGTTGAGTACTACGGTTCTCCAACGCCATTGAACCAGTTGGCTGGTATTACAGTGCCAGAAGCGCGTGTTCTTTTGATTACTCCGTTTGATAAGTCAATCTTGAAGGATATTGAGCGTGCTTTGAACGCTTCAGATCTTGGTTTGACACCGCAATCTGACGGTACTGTTATCCGTTTGGTTATTCCTGCCCTTACAGAGGAAACTCGTAAGAACTTGGCGAAGGATGTGAAAAAAGTCGGTGAAAATTCAAAAGTTGCCATCCGTAATATCCGTCGTGATGCCATGGATGAAGCTAAAAAAGCTGAAAAAGCAAAAGAAATCACGGAAGACGAGTTGAAGACGCTTGAAAAAGATATTCAAAAAGTAACAGATGATGCTATCAAGACAATTGATAAAATGACTGCCGACAAAGAAAAAGAATTGTTGGAAGTTTAATCAACAAGTTTTTAAGCTACAAAAACAGATCATCACTGGGCTGTCTAACTTCCAGTGGTGAACCAATAAGAAATCTAATGGAGGGGAACTATTCTCAAATCCATAGCCACTTCTCGGAGTTCGTGTCAACATCTCAGCGCAGTGGTTGATTGGCAGATTTGTTCGTATTTTACACTCCAAATCTGACCTAATCAACTTTGCGGGGGTGGGAAGACGAACTCATTTTTTGACTAGTCGAGTTCTTTCCCACTCCCCCTTTTTTAATCAGAAAGAAGAAAATCATGAATGATTTATTAGCACAGTATATAGTTGGTTTAGTGACTGACGAAAACGATCAGTTTTACTTTGTCCAAAAAGAGGGTAGAACCTTTGCTCTTTCTAAGGATGAAGGAGAACATAGTCTAGGACAATCTGTTAAGGGATTTGCCTATACCGATATGAAACAAAAACTCCGTTTGACAACTAAGGAAGTTGGGGCGAGTCGTACCAGCTTTGGTTGGGGAACGGTGACTGACGTACGTAAAGACCTGGGTGTCTTTGTGGACACTGGTTTACCAGATAAGCAGGTGGTTGTTTCCTTAGACATTTTGCCTGAAATCAAGGAACTCTGGCCGAAAAAAGGGGATCAGTTGTACGTCAAATTAGACGTCGATAAGAAGGACCGCATTTGGGCTCTACCAGCTTTTCAGGAAGATTTTCAGAAAATGGCTGGACCTGCTTATGACAATATGCAAAACCAAACTCTGCGAGCGATTGTCTATCGTTTGAAAATGAATGGTACTTTTGTTTATTTGCCAGACAACAACATGCTTGGTTTTATCCATCCGAGCGAACGCTTTGCGGAACCACGTCTGGGTCAGGTTTTGGAGGCGCGTGTCATCGGCTACCGTGCAGTGGATCGGACCTTGAACTTGTCTCTCAAGCCACGTTCATTTGAGATGCTGGAAAATGATGCCCAGATGATATTGACTTATCTGGAAAGCAATGGAGGTTTCATGACCTTGAACGATAAGTCTGCTCCGGAAGACATCAAGGCCACCTTTGGTATTTCCAAAGGGCAATTCAAAAAAGCTCTTGGTGGTTTGATGAAGGCTGGAAAAATTAAACAGGATTCTTTGGGAACAGAGTTGGTATAGGGGGCATCTATGCTAGTGTATATTGCTGGAAGTGGAGCAATGGGGTGTCGGTTTGGTTATCAATTGTCTAAGACAAATCATGAAGTGATTTTGCTGGATAATTGGGAAGAGCATATCGAGGCAATTCGAGAAAACGGCTTGAAAGTGACTGGAGATGTAGAGGAAACGATACAGTTGCCCATCATGAAACCGACCGAAGCAACGAGAGAAGCAGATTTTATCATTCTATTGACAAAGGCTGATCAGTTGCCAAAGATGTTGCGGGATATTAAACCGATTATCGGTCCAACTACCAAGGTTTTGAGTCTCTTGAATGGTTTGGGGCATGCGACGACCATGCGTCGGTACGTGCCAGATGAAAGTATTATGGTTGGGGTGACCATGTGGTTGGCGGGACTAAAGGGTCCTGGACATGCTCACTTAGAAGGTCTGGGTTCTATCTCCGTTCAGCATATTCTTGGTGATGAGCAATCAGTTGCGGATATTATTGAAATGCTGAATGAAGCTGGGCTAAATGTGACCTATGACAATCATGTTGTCAGTGCTATTTGGCAGAAAGCCTGTGTCAATGGTGTGATGAATCCAACTTGTACCATTTTAGACTGTACAATTGGTGAATTATTTGGTACGGAGGCTGGACTGAATCTAGTACAGGGGATTTTCAAAGAATTTATCGCCGTTGCCAAGTCTGAGGCAGATGGAATTGACGAAGAAGCTATTTGGAAATATGTTATTGATGCTTCTAAGAAGGCTTCCAATCACTATCCATCTATGCACCAAGATTTGGTCCAACATGGTCGAAAGACAGAAATTGATTATCTGAATGGAGCGGTTGTTTTTAAGGGCAAACGAGCAGGCATCCCTACGCCATACTGTCAGATGATAACAGATATGGTTCATGCCAAGGAAAGTATGCTGGGGTTGAGATAGGAGAAAGTCATGCTGATTGAAGTGGAAACGATTGAAGAATATATGGCTGCCTTGCCTGAAAATCGGAAGGAAGCGGTTGAACGGCTCCATCAAGTGATTGTGGAACAGTTACCAGCTGGTTTTGAAGTAGGAATCTTGGGAGGTATGATTAACTATTATGTGCCGCTTGCTGCCTACCCTGATGGTTATCATTGCACACCGGGAGAGCCCCTGCCTTTCCTTTCCTTGGCATCACAAAAGGCACACATCGCCCTCTACCACATGGGAATCTATATGGACCAAGAATTGAATGATTGGTTCGTTGCTGCTTATCAAGCACAGGTGCCTACCAAACTGGATATGGGCAAGTCCTGTATTCGTATGAAAAATCCCAAGAATATTCCTTATGAATTGATAGGGGAATTGGTTAGTAAGATGTCTATGGAGCGCTATATAGAGCTCTACGAAAAAAATCATATTAGAAAGTAAGTGTTGTGAGAAAAAGTTTTTATGCCTGGTTGATGGCTCAGCGAAATCCCAAAAGCAATGAGCCAGTGGCTATTTTGGCAGACTATGCCTTTGAAGAATCGGATTTTCCCAAACAGTCCGATGATTTCGATGTGGTCAGTCGTTTCTTGGAAGAATCGGCTAGCTTTGCCTTTTCCATGTCGGATTTTGATGTCATTTGGGAAGAGTATTTGGGGCATTGATGACAAAAGAAGATAAAGCAAATACATATTTGTATTTTGCTTTTTTTTATTTGTATGAATAGCGCCGATAAATGATGGAAGAATTGTTTGATTTTTGATATAATGATAGAAGAAAGTGTCATTTGATGTAGAATAATCGAAAGGAGATCACATGCACAAATTTTTTTACGAACAGAGGAAAGCGTTTTCTTTTAGAAAGCTGACCATCGGTCTTGTTTCCCTGTGTGTGGGTACTAGCCTACTATTTGGTATTCAGTCCCAAGAAGTTTCAGCTACGACAGTAAGTCCTAGCCAGATTCGTTTCGAATATGTTTTAGAGGCGGAATTATCGGCAGAGGAGCGACAGTTGATTCAGTCTAGCCTACCAGCTGAATTGAAGGAAGAAGCGACCTATTTTGTGGTTTATCGTCCCTCTAAGAAAGTTCTTCCTGCAACGGGTGAGCTAGTTGGTTCAGGTCTGGCTGTCCTAGGGCTAGGTTTCTTGGTTTTAGCTGTTTCTGCGACCAAGTCTAAGAAGGCGCGTGTCTTGACCATGCTTTATGTGACAACTAGTGGTCTGGCTCTGCCTGTTTTGGAAGTAGGAGCAGTTCAAAGTTCAGCACTAGCTGCTTACAATCAGACCTATGTTCTTAAACCTGGCGAGGCTTTGCCAGATGGTAGGTTGACGATTACTGGCTATGACTTTGTAGGCTATTATGTTCAGGAGTCATCAGTCAAGACCAGTCTTCCTCCATCAGAAATGGAGAAAAATGATACCGCTAAGGGGACACAAGCTAGTTCAGCGCAATCAGAAGGTAAGAAATCTGAGTTAGAAGAACTTGCGAAACCAAGTGTTCTTCAGGAAAATTCTGAAAGCCAACTTTCCAACAGAGATGAGAGTCCACAATTACCTCTTACGGAGTCATCGGTTGAAAAAACGGAGAATACAGACTCTTCAGAAGCAACAAATTCGCAAACAGGCGATAGTCTGGCTTCTCCATCAGATACATCAACTGTTGCTGATAAAAAAGAGGATTCTCCAAATGCAGAAGAAAGTCAAAATAGCGGACTTGATTCTACTTTGCAGATTCCAGGTTTACTTATCTTAAATCGGAAGGATAGAACAGATGCAGTAACAGAAGTGGCACCTGTTGGTCAAGCATTACCTTTTGTGGCCTTTCGTAAGGAAAAAGAATCGTTTGCTCTGGAGATGGTTAAACAAGAGGATCCGCTGCTTGAAATTGGCAAGTCTCGCCTTGTTCCTGGCCAAGAGGGAGAGAAAGAGATTACCTATGCTGATTTTGTTCAAGGAGAGAAGATTCTTCGGAGTGAAAAGATTTCCGAACAGGTGACGAAGAGTGCAGTAGCACCTATAATGTATGTAGGTACTAAGCAGCTAGAAGCACCAGTTCCACCGCAGCTGGAATCAAACCCAGCAACAGACGTTCCAATACCCCCGCAACCAGAAGTGGTTCCAGAAACAGCGGTTCCCGTAGCCCCGCAACCCGAATTAGTTCCAGAAACCGAGGTCCCTGTATCTCCGCAGCCGGAATCAAACCCAGCAACAGACGTTCCAGTACCCCCGCAACCAGAAGTGGTTCCAGAAACAGCGGTTCCCGTAGCGCCTCAGCCTGAAACCAGTCCAGAAACAGGGGTTCCCGTAGCGCCTCAGCCTGAAACTAGTCCAGAAACAGGGGTTCCCGTAGCGCCTCAGCCTGAATTAGTTTCAGAAACAGCGGTTCCAGTCCCATCTCAGCCTGAAACCAGTCCAGAAACTGAGGTCCCTGTATCTCCGCAGCTGGAATCAAACCCAGCAACAGACGTTCCAGTAGCCCCACAGCCTGAATTAGTTTCAGAAACAGATGTTCCAGTCCCACCACAGCCTGAATTAGTTCCAGAAACAGCAGTCCCAGTAGCCCCGCAACCCGGAGTAGCTCCAGAAACCGAGGTCCCCGCATCTCCGCAGCCTGAATTAGTTCCAGAAACCGAGGTTCCCGTAGCCCCGCAGCCAGAATTAGTTCCAGAAACAGCAGTCCCAGTAGCCCCACAACCCGAATTAGTTCCAGAAATAGAGGTTCCCGTAGCGCCGCAACTAGAAGTGGTTTCAGAAACAGATGTTCCAGTCCCATCTCAGCCTGAAACCAGTCCAGAAACAGGGGTTTCCGTAGCGCCGCAACCAGAAGTGGTTTCAGAAACAGATGTTCCAGTCCTACCTCAGCCAGAATTAGTTCCAGAAACCGAGGTTCCCGTAGCGCCGCAACCAGAAGTGGTTTCAGAAACAGATGTTCCAGTAGCCCCACAGCCAGAAGTGGTTTCAGAAACAGCGGTTCCCGTAGCGCCTCAGCCTGAAACTAGTCCAGAAACAGCGGTTCCCGTAGCGCCGCAACCAGAAGCGGTTCCAGAAACCGAGGTAGCAACAACTCCAAATACAGGTTCGACAGATGCCACTAGTGGTGCAAGTCAGCATGGTGAATCTACTGAGAATCCAACTTCGCAGGAGCTAACCGAGGCAGAAATTCATTGTATTCTGGACCCTTCGTCAACTTGCTGGCCTGAAACAGAGGAGAAAGTGGACCCTAAAGTCCAAGTTCAACAAATAGAGGAAGCAGCAACAAAACTCAGAGAAAAAATGGAAGAGCTTCAGACTTATAAGTCCCGCTTTAAAGGTAAAGAATGGACAGACTATATCAATACTGTCTATGAGGCTTCCAGAGTCATTTTGGAAGCAAGGGATTTAGCTGATATGCTCATTCAGACAAGTTTGATAGAGGATGATCTCCGTTTCCTTCTTGTTGAAACAGATGCCAATAGCGGAGCAAGCCATAAAACAGAAGGGGAACTGATTTTCGAACTGCCAACATCAACCAGTGAGACAGTAACACCTCCGTCTCTATCGACTCCAACAGATTCAAAAAAAGAGGATTCAGTACAGTCAGACCCCGCAACTCCAAATAATGAAGTTGCACCTGAACCAGACGAAGAATTCTGTCCGCTAGAACCACAACCAGAGGATACATGTGGTCCAGAAACCTCTCCGACAGAAGAAGCACCATCAGGCGAAGGGGCGTCAACTAGCGGTTCTTCAGGAGAAACTAATTCTTCAGAAACTAGCCCATCTACTCCAACTACCCCAGACTCATCTGGTTCAACGGCTCCAAAACCATCGGATTCTACAACCGCCCCATCGCCAGAAACCGAAGAAGAGTTCTGTCCGCTAGAACCACAACCAGAGGATACATGTGGTCTAGAAACCTCTCCAACAGAAGAAGCTGCAACAGGTGAAGTTTCGTCAAGTAGCGGTTCTTCAGGAGAAACTAATTCTTCAGAAACTAGCTCATCTACTCCGCCATCGCCAGACTCATCTGGTTCAACGGCTCCGAAACCATCGGATTCTACAACCGCCCCATCGCCAGAAACCGAAGAAGAGTTCTGTCCGCTAGAACCACAACCAGAGGATACATGTGGTCTAGAAACCTCTCCAACAGAAGAAGTTCCAACAGGCGAAGTTTCGTCAAGTAGCGGTTCTTCAGGAGAAACTAATTCTTCAGAAACTAGCTCATCTACTCCGCCATCGCCAGACTCATCTGGTTCAACAACACCAACTACTCCAGTTGATTCAAAACCTGAAGAGAAAGAGTTGGAAGAAGATGCGGATACAGGTATTACTCCAATAGATGATATAAGTCTTTTACCGAAGCCTACTATGAATATTCGGGGAGTTGATCTTCAAAAGGATAGGAAAATTGCGGTAGTTCGGTATGTTCTAGATGATCCAGCTGAACGTTTTGAAGGAGCCATGGCCTACCTATATGCTAATGATAAGGTAGTTTCTAGTGTTGCTGTGAAAGAAAGTAATAATCAACTACAGGCTGTTTTTGAAAACTTAGATGTCAATGTTGATTATGTCGTACGAACAGAATTGACCTACAGTGGAACATCAGAAAGCTTGGTAGATAGTCTAGTGGATGAGGCTTCTATCGAAATAGAAGAACGCCAGCTACAGATTAAGAATATTGATCGCGTAGAACTCTGGAAATTAGAAAATAATAAGGCTAGCATCCAAAGAGAATTAGCTGAAAAACCAGAAAATCTTACAAACTATTTTGCCAAGGTGATTTCGAGCCAGCAAAAAGAGATTTTATTACCAATCAGTCAAGTTGATTTACAGTCAGAGAATGGAGAATCCTTCTACCTCATCAAAGCAAGTTTGGACAATTTAGTTGAAGACAACTTGAAGGATAATACTTATAGCTCAGGCTTGACCTTCCGAGTTGCTAAGCAGAAACCATCTGTGACTACAAATACCTATACTGATTTTACAAGCTTGGTTCAAGCTATTAAGGCCAGCCCTTGGGCTACTTTTACCCTTGGTGCAGATTTGACAGCCTCGACGATGGATGTAACTGGAAAAGATAGTTATATTACTGGGGAGTTTACGGGGACATTAAACGGTGCAGGCTATACCATCTATGACTTGCAAGCTCCTCTCTTCCACAAGACAGCTGGTCGAATTGAAAATCTAAATCTACAAGATGTGACGATCCATCAGGAGGATAAGAAAGAAGTCGGTGCTTTGGCTAAGGAAGCCAAAGGTGGTCGTATAGAAAATGTCAGAGTAGAAGGAAGCGTTATCGGAGGCAATCATGTCGGTGCTCTGGTAGGGATTGCTACGAACACTCAAATGACTAATGTTGGTATCAAGGCTAGGGTATCTAGTCAATCAACAGAAACTACAGACAATTACGTTGGTGGTTTGGCTGGCTGGATTGGTCAAGGCGGACAAGCGCAACGTATACATACCGATGTGCTATTGACGAGCAATTCTGAACGAGCAAGAATTGGTGGTATTGTTGGTCAAATGGAAGGAGCAAATGCTTTTGTTCGCAAGGCTTATGCGAAAGGAATGATTTCAGCTCCGAAGACAATCAATAGTGAAATTGGTGGTATTGTTGGTACAATTGTTGGTTTAAATAATTCCATAATTGAGGATGTTATTTCAGCTGTCAATGTGCCAAATGGTCGTAAGGTGTATCATTCTGTCACAGATGAAAAACTTCAAGTTGGTAAAAACTATGCTGTTATTGGAGAAGCATCTGGTCAGAATAATAGTAAACAGGAGCATTTAGAAGCAAGCCAAGTGGATGGGAAGTTAACAGAATATAGCATCCAGTCACGAGATACCGATGCTAGAAACCACTCATTTGTTTCAGCTAAAGTGTATACAGATTATAGCACTCATCCTCACTATCAAGAAAATAGGCAGTTGGCTTATGAAAACATGGAAAAACTGTTGCCATTCTTTACTAAAGATGTTATCATCCAACAGGCCAATCGTCTAAGTTTAAAAGATAAACTTGTTACCAAGAAATTATTGGATGTTGTGGCGATTGATGGTCATAACAAGAATAGGCCAGTATTTGATACCCAAGGTCAAAAACAGTATATAAACAAGGTGATGTTCCATTTTGAAGATGGTTCTATTGACTATGATTGGTTAGTTAAGAAACAAGATTTAAATAGCGGAGCTATTACAGAGTACTACGTCGTTGATAGCGAAGTAACCTATACACCAGAAAGCATGGTTTCAGCTACTCATCTCGATCAGTTAGTTACTCGCCTATTGCCAGAATTTGAGTCGCTAACCTATTCTTCAAAAGAAGTCTTGAATGTCTTAGGATTGACAGATTCACCGAATGATTATGCTATAAAAGAATTGTTGTTCCTGAAAGAATCCTTTGGTAAGGTCAAAGCTAATATTCGTCAACATCTGCGAGACTTGTTGGTGTCAAATCATGCTATCAGCTTGACAAGTCAAGTGACGGAAGATTATACATTCAACTATATCAAGGACAATAAAGTACAGTTGTTGCTTGGTTTAGCCTACATGGATCGTTGGTACAATATCCAATTTGGAGAAACAAATGCCAAAGAGTGGATGACTAAGAAGGCTGACTTCTTTGGTAATTCTGCTAGCTCCTTGAAACAATTGATGACACTAGGTGATTTAGGTTCTGGAGCCTTGAAGCCAAATAATAACTTTGCTCTTGGTAGTCAGCTGATAGCAAAACCAGCTGTAAATGGAGATTTATTTGCTTATTTAGAAGCTTACCGCAAACGGTTTGCTCCAGAGATGTCGGATAGTGACTGGTTCAAGTCTGCGACCAAGGCAAATATTATTGAAACCAATTCAACAGTTGACGAGGTAAGGGCTAAACAAGAAGATGCAAACAACAAGAAGTATTCTAATCGTTTCTATGATAAGTTGAAGAGCGATACCTGGTCCTTTAAAGAGATGGCTCTTATTCTTCTTACTATGCCAGAGCGGAATATCTTTGTCCTGACGGATATGGCCAATACTCTGATTGGTTCTTATGATAATCAATCAGGAAGCAGCGAGGAGATTGAGAAAGCCATTGCCAAAACTGCCAAGACGTGGGCTGGACACGCAGATTATCTCTACAGGATTTTGCCGCAAGAACATAAGGAAAAGATGTTTAGACAGATTATCACTTGGGATAATAGAAGGTTGAAAGGTTCTTGGCGTCCAGTAGATTCTCTAAGTAGTAGGGACGTACCTTCTATGAAGGATTTCTACATGCCGTTAGGTTATAGTTTCCCATACGGAACAGGTGCTACAGCTCAGTCAGACTTGAAAGATATTTTCTATTCAAATGCGGATGCGATTGGTAATGAAGGAGCTCGGATTTATACTCATGAATTGACACACGTCGCCGACGATGACACCTTCTTACTCGGACATGGTCGTCGCAGCAGTATGGAATTTGAGGTGTATGCGCGTGGTTTGTTTGAAACCATCAATTGGTTTGATCAAGATATACTTGGTTTTAATACCATCTATGATTTTTCTGAATATGAGAAGAATTCCTATGGTCGTCGTTTGACCAACCTCAATCCTGAACGCTTCCAATCTACACAAGACCTTGAAAATTATATGAGAGGTTACTTGGATGTTGTCTATACTCTGGACTATTTGGAAGCTGAAGCTGTGTTTAATTTACCTATAGAAAACAGGACGTTAAATTCTGCTCGCAGAAATTGGTTCAATAAATTGGATACCAAAGAAGGTAATGCAGCTTGGATAGAAAAATTCCGCCGTGCAGCACAATTTAAGACTATTGATGAACTCATTGACAACGGTATGGTTTCTCGTCGCTCTTATGATCCAGATGGTCATAGCGACAATGAGCTCTTCCCAGGTAATTCTTATCTGACTGTCAATGCTCTCAACCCAATCTATGGAGCTATGAATAACGATGGCTCAAGTCGAAATGAGTTTGAGTTCCGTAAGATTGCTTTTGAGTTATTGGCAGAAAAAGGTTATGAGAACGGTTTTGTTCCTTATCTATCTAACCAATACAAGGCTGAACTTGGTCAGGCAGATCCTGCGGGCCGCATCTCAGATAATCAGTTGATTTCTAAGATTACGAACGGAATCTATGCAGACTCGAAAGCCTTCCGCAAGGAGATGTTTAAGCGTCGGAAAGAAAAATTAGATCAATTGAAGCCTATTACGGTTGTTGGCCAGGGGCATCAGCATGGAAACGGATATTTCTACGGTAGTACAAGAGAATTGAAGGGGATTAAAGATATTCGAGAATTGATGCAAGCAGCTGTAGAGTACGATGCAAATTATCAGAAATACTATTCTCAACAAAGTAACTACAACAAAACCCATTCTCGCGTCTACAGCCTAAAAGCAGCTGTCTTAAACGGCTACCTCCGTGCAACAAATGACTTCAGGGAGTCTATCTATGTGACAAATCCCTAATGGCTATATAGTGTAGTCATTAAGAAATACTAGTTAGCTAGTTTTTCAGGAAAACAGTGGGCAGGGTTGTTCACTGTTTTTCCACTTTGATAGTGCGGTGTTTAGTTTATTGTCGAATGGATTAGATTTCAGATATAGTAGAGTAGCCTCAGTTCAATGGGATGATTTATCAAAGTGATTTTAAAATACTAGACGTTAACACCTTTTAAAGATATCAATTATGATATAATAATAGTCGTACATTTAGTTTTTAAGGATAGGTTATCATTTGGACTGGTTTTTATTATTGCGATGATTGTCAGTTATAGTGGAGATTTTCAGCTTATCTACTCTCAGGTAAGAAGTTGTAATTTGAAGATTACCTTTGGGATTTTCCGCTTTCGACATCCATCCAAGGTTGAAGCAGCCTAAAGATTATTACCTTTTATCAAAAGCAAATGAAAAACTGCAAAGGAGGAATTTTGTAGAAATGAAAGAATACCGAAATTCGATATTTTCCATACGAAAATTATCCATCGGTGTGGTCTCGCTCTGTATTGGTACAGGTTTGTTCTTGTCTAGTTTGACGGGCTTGCAGGTAGAAGCCAGTGAGCGAATTGCGACAGTCGATCAGGAAATCCGTTTTCACTATCTCTTGGAAGAGGAATTGAGTCCTGAGGAGAAGAGTAGGATTGTCCAGCAATTGCCAAAGGACTTGCGAAAAGAAGCGACTTATTTTTTGGTTTATCGACCACAGTCTCCTAAAGTTTTACCAGCGACGGGTGAGGTTGTTTCCCATGCAGCGGCCTGGTTGGCGGCTGGATTTTTGGTGATTGCTGTTCAGGCTATCGGCTCCAAGAAATCTAGAGTAGTGAGTTTGCTCTATATTACACTAGCTGGATCTGCCTTGCCGCTCTTACAAGTGGATGCACTCCAGAGTCATGCCCTTGCTCACTTCAATCAAACGGTGACGGTCAAGGCAGGAGACTTGCTCCCAGATGGTAAGTTGGAGTTAACTTCCTATGATTTTGTGGGTTATATTGTAGAAGATGGGAAAGTAGATCAAACGGTTTCGAGTGAACAGGCAGTTGAACAAGTAACTAAACAACCGCAAATTCTTGATAGCTCTCATTCAAATCAGACAGTATTACCAGAAAAAGCCCCTGTGTCAGAACAAGTGCAGACTGAAGAAACAGGTTTACAGCTTGTTACCAGATATCGTGAGGAAAAGATTCCGCTAGAAATCGAACGACTTGATGTAGAGGATCCGAATCTAGCACTTGGTGAGACGCGATTGGAAGCTGGTCAGGCTGGCTATCGGATTCAGCGTTATGAGGAAAAGTGGTTGGGCAACCAATTGCAGTCTAGTCACTTAATGGAAACCCAAGAAGTAGCTGGCAAACCAGAAATTCTCTATCGAGGAACAAAAACAACTATTGTGCAAGAAGAGGTTAGCCAAGTTCCAAGCGACAGTCCACAAGCCACACCGCCAGTCCGCTTGGATTTCCAATTGAAGGAGCGAGTGGACCGTCAGGTCTTGTCCATTCCAGAGGAGCGGATAGAAACAGATCGCTTGGCTCAGGGTGAGACAGAGGTAGAAGAGGGCAGAGAAGGGCTGCTAGAAATTACCTATCAGGATGTGGTAGTAGCAGGACAAGTCATTGCCAGCAATGAACTTCATCGACAAGAAACATCCCCAATCAGCCGTAAGGTCTATGTGGGGACCCGTGAGAAAGAAGAAGTTCCTGAACCTCCAATAGAGACCCTCATTCCAAACGACAGTCCACAAGCCACACCGCCAGCCCGCCTAGATTTCCAATTGAAGGAGCGAGTGGACCGTCAGGTCTTGTCCATTCCAGAGGAGCGGATAGAAACAGATCGTTTGGCTCAGGGTGAGACAGAGGTAGAAGAGGGTAGAGAAGGACTGCTAGAGATTACCTATCAGGATGTGGTAGTAGCAGGACAAGTCATTGCCAGCAACGAACTTCATCGTCAAGAAACATCCCCAATCAGCCGTAAAGTCTATGTGGGGACCCGTGTAGATTCCAAGGGAGTTGCTCCACTCACGCACAGTCTTCCGTCTGCGACCTTAGTCAGTGAAGAAGTTGCCATTCCTTTTGAGAGAATAGAGTCAGAAGATCCCGATATGGCCCAAGGTACTAGCCGTGTGGAACCGGGTCAGGATGGTCTAGCCCTGGTTACCTATGCAGACTTGAATGGTGTTCGCACTCTCTTAACCAGTGAGACAATCAAACCAGCCAAATCAGAGGTGACCTACCGTGGCAGTCGTGTGGAAGAGGTTGTTGAGGAAGAAATTCCACTTGTGGAAAGAATCATTGAGCTCGCTGACCAATACACAGATTATATATGGGTAGAGCAGGCGGGATATCCTGGACGGAGAAGGAGAATTTCTCATAATGGTCAAGTCATTAGCGAAGAAGTAGAGCCAGGTCAGGAAAGAATTATCCACAAGGGAATCAAGCCTATTGAAGGTAGCTTGGTTGAGGAAGAGTCACGTTCAATTGCCTTCAGCACCATTTATCAGGCTGATCCAGAATTAGACTTTGGACGTAGAGAAGAATTTGATGGTCAATCGGGCCAAGAGGTCTTTGCCATCACCTATCGGACCATCAAAGGACAAAAAGCAGAGGAGCTAGGTAGAGAACGAATCGAATATACTCCGCCTGTGAATAAGGTAATCCGAGTGGGGACAAAGCCTACCGAGGAGGTCATCAGTGAATCTCTGCCTACACGATATGAAGCAGATGAGACAGCTCCAGTTGGTCAAGAAAGTCCAGTCTCAAGCGGTCGGGAGAAAGTAACCGTTTATCAGACTACCTATACTGTCAATGAAGAGACTGGAATCGTGACCAGTCATCGAGGTCAGGGCCAGATCCGTGAAACAGGTGAATCTCCCTTGATTCGAAAAGGAACGAAGCCGACTCTTGTAACCCATCGTGAACCTCTGCCAGTTCACTACCAAGCTGATATCAGCCTGCCAATTACTAGTGAGTCAGTCCGTCAAGAAGGTCGAGACAAGGTGACCACGACGACCACCACCTACACCCTCAATTCAACTACAGGAGAAATCACAGCCAATGAGCCAGTCCGTGAGGTAACGGACGAGGGAGCAGCAACGATTGTCCGAGTTGGTGCCCAGCCGACCGTCCGTGAGGAAAGTCAGAGTCTTCCAACTATTTACAGGGCAAGAGAAGACAAGGAGCCGCCTTATCGAGAAGAGGTCGTTCAAGGGCACGCCCGTCGTATCCGCTACCAAACAAACTATGTGGTCGACCCGCAAACAGGTAACCGCACAGCCCAGGAAGAAGTCCAAACCGAGTTGACTCCGGGTCGAGCAGCAGAGGTTGAAGTCGGAACCAAAGCGACTCTTGTAAGGGAAACAATACCGCACCGTATTATCCGTCAAGACGATATGGACCTGCCAATGGGAGAGGAGATTGAGGGACCAGTTGGGCAGGATGGTAGTATTACACGAACAACTTCCTATCGCTTAGATGAAAGGACAGGCCAGCTTGAAAGTCTTCCTGTTCAAGTCGAAGAAATTCCAGCCATCAACCAGGTGATTCTAGTGGGTAAAAAAGTGGTGGAGGTACCACCGAAACCACTGGAAAAACCAAGTGTAGTTCTAGGTACGGACACTCATCCAGCAGGGCTGGTTGTAAATGAAAATGCCCGAAGTGCAGCTATTTTCTACCGTGTGACCGACCCAGATAAGACTCTGGAATCTGTCCAATTGGCCATTTACGATGGAGACAGACTTGTTAAGACCATTGAACAAACCACTGATTTTGCAGCTGAAAATCAGATTCAGGTATCAGACTTACAAGTCTATACATCCTATCAGGCCCGCCTATCCTTCCGCTATCAAAGTCCAGACGGCGAGCGAGAAGAGGAAGTTGTTTCCTCTCTACCATTTGAACTGAGTCCTAAAGCCATTGAATTGAACAGGGTCAGCCAGAGGGACTTGTTCTATCGCAATCAACAGGGAGAATTGAAGCAGGTAACAGGCCTTTTCCAAGAGCCAAGTGACCTATCAGGCTACTTTGTTCGCTATCAGACAGGTGATCAGAAAGAATTCCTCTGGGAAGTCCAGTCTATTCAGGATAGAGGAGATCAGTTTGAAGTATCTATCAGCTTGCCAAAATTAGTTCAGGCAAGAAATCGAGCTGATGCCAACCAGCTAGAAGCCTTGGATCGGTTCAGCATTCCTAAAATTCAATTAGCTGAAGGAACTTATGCGGACTTTGACCAGCTTGTTGAAGCCATGCGAGAGAATCCGAGAGGCAACTTTAAATTGGCGGCAGATTTGGTAGCCAGTCCAAGTTCTACGGGTGCCTATGTTGAGAACTTTAGTGGCCGTTTGGAAGGATTAGACGGCAAGACCTTCCGTATCCTCCAGCTGACCAAGCCACTGTTCCAAAATATAACCGGAGCTCAGATTGAACATATCCTCCTTGAAAATGTAGCCTTGGAGGGTGGGGATTGGCCTACGGCAGCCCTGGCAGTTACCGCAACCAATAGCCAAATTCGTGATGTCCATGTGACTGGCCGAGTACAATCCTATGCAGGAGCAGCAGGACTTGTCTATAACGCCAATGCCAGTCAGTTTGAGTCGGTTTCCTTCAAGGGAGAACTAGTACTGAGTGAACACCGAACGGGAAATCAGATTACTTCTGGTGGTTTGATTGGTAAATTGATGTCAGGTAGTGCCTTGCGCAAGGCCTATGTCAATCTGACCTCGACCTTCACTCCACGACTGTCCATGCAAGATCAACTGGGAGCAGTTGTAGGTTATGCTCTGCTTTCCACTATCGATTCCGTCTTTGTGGAAGGGCAGGTTGAGAAAACGACTTCAGGCGGTACACTTGCAGGAATTGGTACGGGAGGATACGGCGTCACCGTTTCTAACCTTGCTTCTGCCCTAGCCTTGCCAGAAGAGGGCTTCTATTCTGGTTTACGGACCATCCTTCCTTTCCAACTCAACCTTCAGGAAGGTCAAGCGACAGGTAGGACAGGAGATAATCTACAAATTAGCTGGAAATCAACAGAGGAAATCCAGCAGTTCCTCAGAGAACGAGGTCTGGATCTACTTGTTAATCCGCCTCAGTCAGCAGGAAGTGCTGAGAATTTGGCTCCGTCATCACAGCCTGATTACCACCTTCTACGAAATGGTCGGGAAGATCGGAAGATTGCCTATGAAAATATGTCCAAGTTACTGCCTTTCTATGACCGTCATACCATTGTCAGATTGGGCAACCAGCTGGCAGATGATTCCTTATTTGCGACCAAGAGCATTCAGTCCATCCTGGCTCTCAAAGATAGGGAGGTGGTATCAGACTTTTCTGACCGACCTGATCAGGTTAACAAACTCTTGGTGCATTTCACAGACCAGGATGTTCAGCTATTTGACCTGACCTATCAAGGAGCCTTTGATCAAACAGGCGTCTTGGAATACCAGTTTGGAGAAAACTTGCTCTTCACCCCATATCAATGGGTGACTGGTGCTACAAGTTCTTCCATACTCTCGACTTTGCGTAGCTCTTTTGAAAGTCTGGATGTTGAGTCGGAGGCCTATGCCCAGAAGACTAGAATGGACGATTACCTACAGGAGCTCCGCTTTACCCGAGGCAATCCAAATCTGGTCATTTCCATGAAACAACTCTACCTCAAGCATAGCCAGCAGCAGTTGAAAGACCAGCTAGAGAAGGAACTCCGGTCTCTGATGGCTAGTCAATGGGTGACTGGTCAGCCTTCCGCTGCCATTGAAGGCTATATTCAAGATGAAATCGAGAAGCACAAGGAATCCATTTGGCTGGCCTTGACCTACTTGGCACGCTACTATGCTATTGACTACGATAAGCTAAACATTCGTAATATAGCAATCTATCAGCCACATTTCTACGGACAATCCCTAACAGCCTTGGATTGGTTGAAAGAGGTAGGAAGTTTGACCTATAAGGATCTGGCACCATTTGCAGCAGCAAGCAACTTTAAGAAGACCATTGGACAACAGGTCCCAGGTACACAGAATCTGTTTGACTACTTGGAATTAAACCGCCGTCTCTTTTCACCAGACAAGACTGATGCAGACTGGTTTAAACAATCCAGCAAGGCCTTTATTCATGAAGAAGCAAGTGTTCGTCAGCCTGAGAAGTCCGTCCAGGTTTACAACCAGCTGAAAAATCATTCTGACTACCATCGCTATGTCTTGCCATTGCTCAATCTGCCTGAGGAAGACCAGCTTTACCTTGTTTCGCTAGCAAATGTCCTTGTTTTTGGTAGCTATGGTCGTTATGTGAACCATCAATTGCAGACCAGTCAACCAGATGTCTATCGTTCCACAGTCAGGGACATCCAAGAAAACCGCATTCCGAAGCATGCCCGCATCTGGAATGCCTATATGGAATTTATCAAGTCCTTGGTATCTGACCAGGCTCGTCAAGCCATCGAGTCCAAGTTGGTAACCGTTCGAGAAGGTTACAACATCAAGGATCCAACTGGTCAACCGCTATCTGGGACAAATGACCGTCGCCGTTGGGCAGCAGAATTTGGGGATGACTACCGCATCATCGATGATTTCTTCGGACCGACAGAACTTTACTACGGCACCTTTAACAAGTCAGGGGCAGCAGACTTTGAGTTCAAGAATTACATCATCTATGGCAATGTTGATTTGTTGACATCGACTGGAAATTCAACCTTCACGCATGAAATGACCCACATTCTCGAAGACCAAATCCTGAATCTCGCAGGAAGACGGCAGGGTCAAGAGTCAGAATCCTATGCTCTTGGGCTCTTGCAGTCCATCGCTTCGGCAAATGCCTATTATTATGGCTTTAACTTGACAGAAGAACTGGCAGCAACAGCCAGCCATAACTCTAGCCCAAGCCGTCTGACCAGTAAGGAAGACTTGAAAGACTACCTCAAGGGCTCCTTTGACACTACCTACTTCCTGGATGCTCTGGAAGCAGAAGAACTTCTGAAGCTACCAAAAGCTCAGCAGCAGACTCTCTTGCGTAGGATCGAACTAGAGCTTGGAACAGCTTACTCTAAAAATGGACAGACCTATCGCGATGCCCATGACAAGATTAGGAATCTAAGCCAGGAAGAGTGGCAGAACATCCAGCTGACCAAGGTGGAAGATCTGGTTACCCACAATCTCCAGTTGGCCAATACCATCAACAATGTCGGTATCTATCTCAGAGACAACGATGAGAATTACTATTTTGTACCTCTCTACTACCCAATTTATGCCGGCTTGCTCAACAATCAAGGTACGGTTGGAGGACTTCAGTTCCGCCGAACAGCCCTGGAACTTTTGGCCGAAAAAGGTTGGGATCAAGGATTCCTGCCATATGTCAGCAACAAATTGGCTCAGGAGGCTCAGGCCAATGGCAGAGCTTTGACAGATAGCTATATCTGGGAAAAGATTATGCCTGACTATCAAGATTATGCTAGCTTCAAGAAGGCCCGCTATCAGACCAGCCTGAGCCAGAAAAATGCCATGAAACCGATCCAGATACACTGGAACGGCAGACAGTATGACCTGCAAAATGGTCAAGCCATCCAAGACCTGATGAGAGCAGCTATTAAGGTAGATGTGGCCAATCCAAGAACCAGCTTTAAGCGTCAGCAACTCAAGGAAGTCCTTTATAAAGCCTTTCATGAAGCAAGTCAAGAATTTAGGGAAAGTATTTTCTTGCCATAAGGTATTCGTTTTTGATAGTTTGGAGACTAATAGGTCACTTACCCCAAAAATACAGAAAATCTGAAAAGACTACTAAGTTTTCCTAAAATACTTGATTTTATCGGGGGGATAATAGGTATGTAGGATGGAAATAATCCTAACAACATTTGCCTTTGATTATATGCTACTGGATTCGTTTGTTCTGTCCAGTGTCAAACAATTGAAGGTTTGAAGAGCCGAACATCCTCCCTACTGTGTTACCCTACATAGAAATAAATAGTTCGGACTCTATGAAACAGTGAATATCGCCATATTCACTGTTTTCTTTTTACCTCGAAAATTCAGTTGGTGGAAAATTTTGGTATAATAATAGAAAAGCTACCAAAGGAGAAGTTTCTTGCAAGAACATTCGATTGATATTCAATTAAAACATCCAGATGATTTGTTTAGTCTCTTTGGGTCTAACGAGCGCCATCTACGTTTGATGGAGCAAGAATTGGACGTGGTCATCCATGCACGAACGGAAAAAGTTCAAGTGATTGGGCAAGAAGAGCATGTCGAACAGGCTCGCCTGGTTATTCAGTCCCTCTTAGTCTTGGTTAATCGAGGTCTGGTCATCAATACGCCAGATGTGGTCACGGCTATTTCCATGGTCAAAAATGATGAGATTGAAAAATTCGTTGCCCTCTACGAAGAAGAAATCATCAAGGATAACTACGGCAAACCCATTCGCGTAAAGACCCTTGGTCAAAAACTCTATGTAGACAGCGTAAAACGTCATGATATCGTGTTTGGAATTGGTCCTGCTGGTACAGGGAAGACCTTCTTAGCGGTTACCTTAGCTGTTACAGCCCTCAAGCGGGGTCAGGTCAAGCGGATTGTCCTAACCCGTCCTGCGGTTGAGGCAGGCGAAAGTTTAGGCTTTTTACCTGGGGACTTAAAAGAAAAAGTAGACCCCTATTTGCGCCCGGTCTATGATGCCCTCTACCAGATTTTGGGTAAGGAGCAGACGACACGGCTCATGGAGCGGGAAATTATCGAGATTGCCCCGCTAGCCTATATGCGTGGTCGGACCTTGGAGGATGCCTTTGTCATCTTGGATGAGGCGCAAAATACCACCATTATGCAGATGAAGATGTTCCTGACTCGTCTTGGCTTTAATTCCAAGATGATTGTCAATGGGGATATTAGTCAGATTGACCTGCCACGCAAGGTTAAGTCAGGTTTAATTGATGCGACAGAGAAACTAAGCAAAATTCCACAGATTGATTTCGTACATTTTTCAGCCAAGGATGTGGTCCGCCACCCAGTCGTTGCCCAGATTATCAATGCCTATGAGCAGGAGGCTCTGGCTGCGGATAACCGAGCAAGTTTTGAAACGATTGGGGAGCTGAAGAAAGTGCAAGATGCGGAGGAGTAATTATTTTCTGCATCTTTGTCTGTCGAAATAGTTTGTGGAAAACAAATGAGGGAGTGACGCGTGATAAAACAAGGTCTACTGAGATTGGTTTTGCTTGGTTTTAGCTGTCTCTTAGCTGCCTGTGGTGGTCAGAAAATAAGAGATGACCAAACACAAGTTGAAAAAGCAGAACCGACTATCCAAACTAATTTTTATCAAGCCATAAACAAGGACTGGTTAAATGGTGGCTGGTTATCAAGTGGTACACCATTCTACAATGAGTTTACAAGATTGCAAATGGAAGTAGATGAGCAATTAAAATCGGATTTTGACAAAATGGTAGCTGGTCAGCTAGAGCCTCAGTCTGAGGATTTAGTAGAATTTATCAAGTTGTATCAGCAAGGTCTTGATTTTACCAAAAGGGAAGAAGATGGTGTCAGAGTAGCTAGAATGATACTGGATGAAATGATGGGAATTACTTCGTTTTCCGAGCTGAAATCGCTTAGTCAAGATTGGATTCGTAAGGACTATCCATTGCCCTATGGTCTTGATGTGATTGCCAATCCACGAAACACATCTGAAAGAATGCTAATTTTACTACCACCTCAGACGATTCTGCCTGATAAGTCCTACTATGAAGACAGGACTGTTCGTGAGAAACTCATGGATTCTTACCGTATATCTGTGAGACATATTTTGGAAAAATGTGGCTACTCAGACGAGGAGGCCACTGCTTTGGTTGAAGGTGCCATTGCTTTTGACAATCGACTCGTTGACACTCTACCAGCTAGTGAGAATGTGCATAGTGATTGGGGTCCTGTGAACGCAGAAGAACTTAGAACATTCTCAGAGGTCAAAAACTTCTCTCCAGCTTTATCGATTGAAGAACAATTAGTAGGCCTGGTGGGCTTGGAACCGGAGGAAGTTTATGTTTCTAATCCAAGTTATTTTGAACAATTATCCCAATTTATCAAGGAAGAAAATTTCTCAGAATATCGATCATGGGCTTTGGTTAGCCAAGCAATGAAGTTAGCTCCCTATTTGACTGGGGAAATTATGCAGACAGCAGGGAGATTTCATGCAGAAGTCCAAGGACTTTCAGCCTCCTACCCAAATGATTACATGACTTATCTGGATGTGACTGGAATTTTCAAGGAAAGCTTGGGTGTTTATTATGGTCATAACTATGCCGATGAAACGGACTTACTTGCCATTCAGGAAATGGCTGAGGCAATCTCTAGGACTTATCAAGAAAGGATTCTAGCCAATAAATGGCTCAGTCAAGCCACCAAGCAAGCCGCAATTAAAAAATTAGAAAATATCACTTATCATATCGGCTATCCAAGGGAGTTGAGCGACTGGACCAAGTCATTAAAGGTTCGTGAAGACTTGTCTTATATTGAAAATGTTTTGGCTATTACGATTCAAGCTAGAACAGGTGTTTTCGAGCGTTATAGTCAGCCAATAGATAGACAAACTTGGGCTAGCAATGTATCGGCAAGTGAAGTAACAGCCGCCTACGCTCCTAGTCAGAATGCTATTTATATTCCGGCGGCTATTTTACAAGCTCCCTATTATGACAAAAATCAATCTGTAGCCGAGAATTATGGCGGGATTGGCAAAATTATCGCTCATGAGTTTGTTCATGCCTTTGATGCCACAGGAGCAAATTTTGATGAGACTGGTAGTCTAAAAGACTGGTGGACAGAGCGAGATAGACTAGCGTTTGAAGAAAAAAATCAAGTCCTAGTAGACTTGTTTGATGGTCTGGAAGTTTATGGTGGTAGAATAAATGGGCAACAGACTCTATCTGAAAATCTTGCGGATTTGGGAGGAATACAGATTGCCTTGGCTACGCTCAAAAAAGAAGAACCGTCAGCTAATCTAAAAGAATTTTTTGAGCACTATGCTCGTAGCCGTCGAGAAATAGTTGCGGTTGATTATGGCCGTTATCAACTTCAGGTAGACACACATTCTCCTGAGGAATTTCGGGTCAATCTCCAATTACAGCAAATGGATGATTTTTATGAAGTCTACACTATTCAAAAGGGAGACCCCATGTATAGGGCACCCGAAGAGAGACTGGTTATGTGGTAAATTAAAACCTGCCTGGTTCAATCAGAACTGGGCAGTACTTATTTTTACAGTCTAAAAAATGGATTGAAATTTTTCTCATGTCCAACGCTGGTATTTTGACCGTGACCGGGATGGACAGTGTAGTGGTTTGGTAGGGTAAAGATGTGTTCTCTGATACCCGCAATCAAGTCGTCAAAATTGCTGGTTGGCAGGTCTGTACGCCCAATCGTTTCACGGAAGAGAGCATCACCTGTAATGACCGCTTCAGCTTCTGGGAAAATAAAGGATACCCCACCGATGGAGTGGCCGGGTGTTGGCACAACCTTGAAACGAAAACCGTCAAACTGGTAGTCTTCTTGGTATTGGAAGTTTTTTTCAGCTGGTCGGCAGACTACATTTTCCATATCATCGTGACGAGGCAGGCCAGACAGGTTCATCTCAGGTGTAAATAGCCAGCTAGCCTCACTTTCAGCCACATAGACAGGCGGGAAATTGTAGGTTTCACGCAGAATGTCCAAACTCATAATATGGTCGTAGTGGGTGTGGGTCAAGAGAATTGCTGAAATGGGCTTGCCAATTTTTTCAATCATTGCTTGGATTTTGGTCCAGTCACTACCTGGGTCAACGACAAGCAGGTGGCTATCGTTTTCAATGTAGTAGGTATTTTGAAAGGCAACAGGGTTGATAGATTTGTGAATAAGCATGGTATTTCTCCTCACAGAAACAGTTTTTATAATAGTCTAACAAAAAATTTGGCTCCCTTCATGGATTTTGTTTGAGGCTTTTTCAGTGGGAGCGAATGTGCTATAATGAACAGTATGAAAGACACAAGAACAAGCAATCGGTATGCCGTTGTGGATTTGGAAGCAACTGGTACAGGAGCCGATGCAAAAATCATTCAAATCGGGATTGTTCTGGTTGAAAACGGAGAAATCATTGACAGTTACGCGACAGATATCAATCCCTATGAACCACTTGATGACCATATCAAGAATCTGACAGGTATCACAGACCAACAGCTAAGTCAGGCTCCAGATTTTGGTCAGGTTGCAAGTACCATTTATGACATGATTGGAGATGCTATTTTTGTAGCCCATAATGTCAAGTTTGATGCCAATCTCTTGGCAGAAGCACTCTTTTTTGAAGGTTATGAACTGTTAACGCCTCGTGTGGATACAGTGGAATTAGCACAGCTATTTTTCCCAACCTTTGACAAATACAGTCTGGGAAATCTTGCAGAGCATTTGGAACTTGGTTTGGACCAGGCTCACACGGCCATATCAGATGCCATGGCAACGGCTCGTCTCCTCATCAAAATCCAAGAGAAAATTAAGAGTTTACCTCAATCTATTGTTGAAAAGATTCTTGATTTGGCGGACAATTTGCTCTTTGAATCCCGTCTGGTCATTGATGAAATGGTTCCTGTTCTATCAGAAACGATATCGACCAGTCTAGAAAGTATTCACGGCTTGGTCTTGAAAAAGCCAGTAAAAGACCAGCCAGCCTACCATCTATCGGAAGATTTTGTGACTAATCTTGCCCTACTCGGTCTGCATGAACGAAAAAAACAAACAGCCTTCGCTCAAGTGGTCGAAAAACGCTTGGCTGATGAAGAAAAAGTGCATTTTATACAGGCACAGGCAGGCTTGGGCAAGACCTACGCTTATCTACTGCCCCTGCTTGCCAAGTCGGACCAGCCCCTACTAGTTACGGTGCCGACCAAGCTCCTTCAAGAGCAAATTATGGACAAAGAGGGAAGCAAGCTACGAGAGATTTTTCATGTTTCCATGGCATCCCTCAAGTCGCCCAAACATTTTATCAAATTGGATAAGTATTGGAAAACCCTGCAAAGACAGGATGACAATCGTCTAGTCAATCAATTTAAGATGCAGGTCCTGGTCTGGCTAACAGAAACTCATACAGGCGATTTGGACGAACTCAAGCAGAAACAACGCTATCAAGCCTACTTTGATGAGATTGCCCATGATGGCAATTTGGAGCCAGAAAGTCTTTTCTGGGGCTGGGATTTTTGGCAACGTTTGAACCAGCAAGCCTTATCCAGCAAGTTGCTCATCACCAACCACGCCTATTTTCTCAGTCATCTCAAGGACCAAGATCCACTGATGAACAATCGTTTGGTGGTCATCGACGAGGCCCAGAAATTTCTCTTGGCTGCTGAAAATCTCGCGACAGATTCACAGGATATAACGGCTCTTTTGCAAGCATTGCAGAGTAAGAAAGATAAGGCAGATAAGCTCCTAGACCAGCGCCTCTATGAATCCTGTCAGTTTGAGCTTAGCCATCTCTTGACCCGTTTTCGCCAGCATGGGCAGCGGGAAATTTCAAAAGAAGAACTGGACCAAGTCAAGCAGAATTTGGCCGAATTACAGGATATTGACCTACAGGACCTGGACCATCTCCTTGATAGGTATGACCATTTTTGGTTGGAGGAGAAAAATCTTGAGGACAAGCGGATTGCTTATCTGCGTGGCTCCAAGGATAGCCTCCTGAATGTGACCAACTACCTGCCAGACACCAAGATTTTCTGCATCAGTGCTACCTTGACCATCAGTAAAAAGGTCAGCCTAGCGGATTTGCTTGGATTTGAGCAAGTCACCATGGACTTGCTTCCCACGCAGGCAGTGACCAACCAACAGCTACTCTTTCCAACCCACCTCCCTGACATCCTCGCTTATTCAAAAGAAGAGCATGCAGCCTATTTGGCTACTACTTTAGGAGAAATAGCAGAGCTGGGACGACCGATTTTGGTCTTGTTTACCTCTATTTCTCTGCTCTTGCAGGTGTCGGATTTCTTAGAAGACAGTAATATTCCCCACCTAGCCCAACACAAGCATGGCCAGGAAATGACTCTCAAACGCAAATTTGAACGGGGTGAATGCCAGATTTTGCTTGGAACAGGTGTCTTCTGGGAGGGAGTCGATTTTGCCAGTCATGACCAACTGATTCAGGTCATTACAAGACTGCCCTTCGACAATCCCAAGGACCGTTTTGTCCAGAAAATCAATCACCATCTGCGTGAGGAAGGGAAAAATCCATTTTACGATTACAGCCTGCCTATGATGATGATTAAACTCAAACAAGCCATGGGTCGGACCAATCGGCACGACAACCAAGATTCACTAGTTTTGGTATTAGATCCTCGCATCCATACAAAACGCTATGGACAGCAAATTTTGTCCTTCTTTGGAAAAGAATATACTGTTTTGAAACCTAGAGAGGAAGAGATAGTAGAGGTAGTAGAAGAGTTTTTTGAATAAATATCGTCATTTAGTTTATCTTTTATTACGTCGACGTACGAGGAAATATCATTTCCCTATTTCCAACTTCAAACACTCCACAGGAGTATTTGAACTCACCTTGCCTAACTTCAGTTATGCCTGCGGCTCGTTGCCTAGTACTAAAAGTAAACTAAAAGACTATAATGGGAAGCGGTAAGGCTTCCTTTTTTAAGAGTATTATTTCTAGGAATTTTCCCTCATTCTCTGCTGAATAACATTGATTTTCTTTATGTATAAAATATGGTATAATTTTTCAAATATTAGTTTTGAAAGAGATGGCTATGACAGAAGAAACGATTGTATTTAAAGTGGGGACGAGTTCTCTGACGCAAGAAAATGGCAGTCTGGACCGCATTAAGCTTGCTCGGATTACCAATCAGCTCGCTCAGTTGCACCAGAAGGGCTACCAGATTGTGCTGGTGACTTCGGGCTCGATTGCTGCTGGTTTTCGGAGATTGGGATTTGACAAGCGGCCGACAAAGATTGCGGAGAAACAGGCTTCTGCAGCAGTTGGTCAGGGCTTGCTGATTGAGGAATACACGCAGAATCTGATGAAGGACGGCATTGTATCGGCACAGATTTTGCTGACCCAGGATGATTTTGCGGATGCTAGACGTTATCAGAATGCCTCTCAAGCCTTGCAGATCTTGCTCAAACAACGAGCTATTCCCATTATCAATGAAAATGATACTATTGCTATTGAGGAAATCAAGGTGGGGGACAATGATACCCTGTCTGCCCAGGTGGCTTCACTCTTGAAAGCAGACCTCTTGGTGCTTTTGACGGATGTGGACGGACTTTACACGGCCAATCCTAATAGCGATCCGACTGCCCAGCATTTGCCGGAAATCACGGAAATTACAGAAGATTTGTTTGCCATGGCAGCAGGAGCAGGCTCGTCCAACGGGACTGGAGGCATGACCACAAAATTGCAGGCGGCACAGATTGCGACCAAGTCGGGCGTGCCAGTCTTTATCTGCTCTTCAAAAGAGGACACAGCTCTTTTACAAGCAGTTACCCAAGCCAACCGTGGCACCCTCTTTTTAGCAGACAGCAACACCATGAACCAACGCAAGCAGTGGATGGCCTTCTATGCTCGTACAGACGCAGCGGTTGAAGTGGATGCTGGTGCGGTTGAGGCTATGTTGCACCAAGGTCGCAGTTTGTTAGCTGCCGGTGTCAAAGCCCTCGAAGGCGACTTTGAAGTGGGGCAGGTTGTGGAAGTTTATAGCCAAGCAGACCACCGTTTGATTGGTAAAGGGCGGGTCAAACTGTCCTCTAAAGACTTGCAGGCCCAGTTGGCAAATGGCAGAGCAGAAGGCGTGCTCATTCACCGCAACGATTGGGTTAGTCTATAGTCGTTCAGTTTATCATTTATTATTGTGACGAACGAGCAAACTGAAAGACTAAATAGGAGAAATTTATGACAACAACACAAGCATTATTAGATAGTTTATTGGCTCACAAGGCTTCTATCAACCTTGCAACAACCGAACAGAAGAATCAGGCCTTGTCGGCTATGGCAGACCAGTTGGTTGCTCAGACTGAGGAGATTTTAACAGGCAATGCCATCGATATGGAAAATGCCCAAGGCAAGATTAGCCAAGTCATGCAGGACCGTTTGCTTCTGACAGCTGAACGGATTGAAGCTATGGCAGACGGCATTCGGGCCTTGATTGGCTTGCCAGATCCTGTTGGGCTAGTCTTGGAAGAATCCACTAGGGCAGACGGCTTGAACATTCGCAAGAAATCTATTTCTTTTGGCTTGGTGGGAATGATTTACGAAAGCCGTCCCAATGTGACTTCAGACGCCGCTGCCCTTGCAATCAAGAGCGGAAACGCAGTCATTTTGCGTGGAGGCAAGGAAGCCTTTCATTCGGCTCAGGCCATTGTTACAGCCCTCAAGGCTGGTTTGGAAGAGGCTGGTCTTTCTCCAAAGGTCATTGAGTTGGTTCAAGACACCAGCCGGGCCTCTGCGACAGAGTTGATGACTGCCAAAGGTAAGATTGACCTCTTGGTGCCACGTGGCGGTGCAGGGCTTATTCAAGCCGTTGTAGAAAATGCGACTGTGCCTGTTATCGAAACAGGAACGGGCATCTGCCATGTCTATGTGGATAAGGATGCGGACTTGGATAAGGCCCTTCAGATTGTGGTCAATGCCAAAACCAGTCGACCTTCAGTCTGCAATTCAGCGGAAGTCTTGCTGGTTCACGAAGCTATTGCTGGTCACTTCCTACCACGCTTGGAAGAAGCTCTTTCTGGTCAGGTGGAATTACGTGCAGACAGTCAGGCTCAGGCTCTTCTCAACCAATCCACACCAGCAGGTGATCAAGATTTTGATACAGAATTTCTGGACTATGTTCTGGCTGTCAAAGTCGTTTCAAACGTAGAAGAGGCTATCAGCCACATCGCTCAACATTCGACAGGACACAGCGAGGCCATTGTGACGGAAAACAGCCAGACGGCAGAGCGTTTCACACTCTATGTGGATTCGGCGGCAGTCTATGTCAATGCCTCGACCCGTTTTACTGACGGCGGCGAGTTCGGTCTGGGCTGCGAGTTGGGCATTTCCACCCAGAAGATGCACGCCCGTGGTCCTATGGGCCTGCGTGAGATGACCACCTACAAGTACATCATCACAGGCGACGGCCACATTCGTTAGGAGGACAAGATGAAGATTGGTTTTATCGGACTGGGCAACATGGGAGCGGCCCTGGCCCAAGCGGTCAGCCAGCAGCCAGACACCCAGCTCCTCCTCAGCAACCACAACCCAGCAAAAGCCCAGGCTCTTCAAGAGCAGTTGGGCGGGCAGCTTTTGTCTAATGGTCAAATAGCAGAGCAGGCCGAGGTCATTTTCCTTGGTGTCAAGCCTCACCTGATTGAGTCCGTTTTGTCAACCTTACAGGACCAGATTAGCCAGAATTCGTCAGCTATCTGGATTTCCATGGCAGCGGGAGTGACCCTTGACAGCCTGGCAGAATTTGTGTCGACAGACAAAGTCATTCGTATCATGCCCAACACACCGGTTGCAATCGGCCAAGGCATGACAACCTATAGCTTGGTCAATCAAGAGCTCGCTCCGCTATTGGAACAAATCCTAGAAAAATCAGGCAAGGTTCAGCAAGTGCCAGAGAGTCTGATTGATGCAGCGACGGCTATCGCAGGCTGCGGACCAGCCTTTGTCTATCAGATGATTGAGGCCCTGACCGATGCTGGTGTGCAGAACGGGCTGACGGCTCAAGATGCTAAGGCCCTGGCGGCTCAGACCCTAGCTGGAACTGCTCAGATGGTCTTGAATAGCGACAAGCACCCAGCCCAGCTGAGACAGGAAGTGACTTCGCCAGGTGGATCAACCATCGCAGGCGTGGTGGCACTGGAAAAAGAAGGCTTCCGCTATGCCATCATCAAGGCAGTCGCCGCCGCCCTCAAAAAGACTAGAAAATTAGGCAAAAAATAGAAGACAGCAAAAAACGGGACTTTTAATCCCGTTTTGTTTTTTCCTTGATCCATTGACTGACGTTGGACAGGGCCTTGCTTTGCTCTGCCTTGCGTTTTTGTTCTTGGACAAATTCCGCAAAACTCTGTTTGACACCATCTATCTGAACCTTGTCCTGTAAGTCCTGCCATTTTTTCTTGAGATTGCTAGAAGTCCGTTCGTAGTAGGCTTCAAGAATTTCTTCCTTGGACTTGTAATTGCGGTAGAATGCGTTGCGTGACACACCAGCTTTTCGGACCAATTCAGATACTGAAATTTGCTTGAGCTCCTTTTTCTCTAGGAGAAATAGCAGAGCAGTTTCTATTGATTCCTTAGTCAGTTGATTCGCTTCTTTATTTGATTGATAGAGGTTTTTCAAAGATTGGGGTGAAATTTTACGACCTGCCATAGTTTTCCTTTTCCGAGTGTCACATCTGAAAGAAAATGCTTTCAGATAGGGTAGTTTAATGATATAATTGTAAGTAAATAGAGATTTATTGTCAAATAAAAAAGTAAAATTGGAAATGAGAATATTATGACAAAATGGAAAATTGTTGCAGATTCGGGCTGTGACTATCGTCAATTAGCTAATCTAGCTCCGGACACTGAATTTATTAGTGTGCCACTTACTATCCAAGTTGGAGAACAAGCATTTGTTGATGATGCAAGCTTAGATATTGATCACATGATGGAGGTGATGGAAGCATCTAAGTCTGCAGCGGGGTCGGCGTGCCCAAGTCCGCAGGCTTATCAGACAGCTTTTGAGGGAGCTGAGAACATTATCGTTGTGACGATTACAGGAGGGCTATCGGGTAGTTTTAATGCGGCACGTGTAGCTAGGGATATGTATATCGAAGAGCATCCGAATGTCAATATCCATTTGATAGATAGTTTGTCAGCCAGTGGGGAAATGGATTTACTTGTTGACGAAATCAATCGCTTAATTGGTGCAGGATTAGACTTTCCACAAGTAGTAGAAGCGATAACTCACTATCGGGAACACAGTAAGCTCCTCTTTGTTTTAGCGAAGGTTGATAATCTTGTTAAGAATGGAAGACTGAGCAAATTGGTAGGCACTGTCGTTGGTCTTCTCAATATCCGTATGGTTGGTGAGGCAAGTGCTGAAGGAAAATTAGAGTTGCTTCAAAAGGCGCGTGGTCATAAGAAATCTGTGACAGCAGCCTTTGAAGAAATGAAAAAAGCAGGTTATGATGGTGGTCGAATTGTCATGGCCCACCGCAACAATGCTAAGTTCTTCCAACAATTCTCAGAGTTGGTAAAAGCAAGTTTTCCAACGGCTGTTATTGACGAAGTTGCAACATCAGGTCTATGCAGTTTTTATGCTGAAGAAGGTGGACTTTTGATGGGCTATGAAGTGAAAGCGTGATTCACAGAGTAATACTCAATGAAAATCAAAAGTAGCCTAGGAAACGAAGTCGAAGATAGAACTCTGTTACTATCTTATTTCAAGGTAACAGGCTGAAAACCTCCACTGGAGCTTTTCACTCATCAAGGCTCTTGACAACGGATAATTTTGATTTTCGAAGAGTATAACAATTTTGGAATGTAGTTTCCACTATATAGAATAATCCCCCTCGTCTTTTAAGTTCGAGGGGGATTGTTTGTATGAGACTATTGGATTTCATTCATTCAAATATCTTACGAATTGCTCCAGTTTATCTGCAAAATCTTGTTCAAAGAAGATCTGTAAGAAATCAGCTTTCTGTCCGCTGAAATAATAACACTTTTCAAACATGTGTTGGATGCTAGGAGAAAGAATCCCCTTGCTTAGCTGAAAGGTCACGCTCCCTTTGGAAATTCGATACGGGATGTTCAAAGCGTATTTCTCTAAACAATCTTTTATTTTATTCCACTGAGCGTGATAAATATGATGAAGATGCTGTGTGTTCCGTGCAAACATACCGTTATCAATGTAGAGCGAGAGAGCTTTTTGCATGATAAGATTGGTATCGTAGTCGATTAGACTCTTATGTTTGATGAAGGTATCACGTAGCTGATTAGGAAGGCTGATTGCACCGATTCGGAGGGCAGGAAAGAGCGTCGGTGTAAAAGATTTTATGTAGATGACACGATTATCTGTATCAAGATAGTGTAAAGGTAGGCTATGACTAGAGTCGAAATCCGCCAAATAGTCATCCTCAATGATGTAGACATCGTATTGCTTTGCTAATTTTACGATGGTTGTTTTTGTTGCTATATCATAGTTTGAACCGAGAGGGTTGTGCAAGCGAGGAATTGTGTAGAAAAACTTGATTTTTCCAGTTTGGAAGATACTTTCCAATTCTTCTAGGTCAATTCCATCTAAATCCCGTTCAATTGTTTGATAGGGGATTCCTTGATGTCGAATGAGTTCTATCATTCGTGAATAGGTAGGGTTCTCTATCAAGATTTCCGTTTTTCCAGCCAAGGTTTCCATTTGTGTGAGAATATATAGAGCTTGTTGACTACCAGCTGTGATAACCAGCTGGTCTTTTTTTGTATAGACATGATAGTCCATTAATAAACTTTGAATGGAGGAAATCAATTCTGCCAATCCCTCTTGCTGGTGATAGTAGTTAAATAGGTAATTTTCCCGGCCAATAAGACTTTCGTTTAGACAAATCCGAAAATCTTCATAGGGCAATTCTTGAAAGTCTGCAGGATTGAGCTCTACAGTATGGTCTTGGAAATCTCTATCTTCTAAGATATAATAACCGCTTTTTTCGACAGCGTAGATCTTATTTTGGTACTTTAATTCCAACATAGCCTTTTGTACAGTGTCTTTGCTACAATGATATTGCTCGCTGAGTTGACGGATAGAAGGTAATTTCTCTCCACGTTTGAATTGATGTTCCTCTATTCCAGTCAAAATATCTTGGATGATAACTTGATATTTTTTCATCTAGGCCTCCTTTTTATAGACTATGTTACTAGCTAGTATATAGGAAAAATTGAAGAAAGACAACATCTGGATGGGGTTGAGTTTCAGGAATTAAGCTACTCTATGGTATAATTAAGTGATGAAAATAATTATACCTAATGCAAAAGAAGTAAATACAAATTTAGAGAATGCCTCGTTTTATCCCCTGTCTGATCGAAGCAAGCAGGTGCTGGATGCCATAAGTCAATTTGATGTAAAAAAGCTGGCTGCCTTTTATAAACTGAATGAAGCAAAGGCTGAGTTAGAAGCTGACCGTTGGTATCGAATCAGGACAGGTCAAGCAAAAACCTATCCAGCCTGGCAGTTATATGATGGTCTCATGTATCGTTATATGGATAGGCGAGGTATAGATTCGAAAGCAGAAAATTACCTACGTGACCACGTTCGTGTTGCGACAGCCTTATACGGATTGATTCATCCTTTTGAATTCATTTCACCTCACCGCTTAGATTTTCAAGGGAGCTTAAAGATAGGCAATCAGTCTTTGAAACAGTACTGGCGACCGTATTATGACCAAGAAGTTAGTGATGATGAACTGATTCTCTCATTGGCTTCGTCAGAATTTGAGCAGGTGTTTTCTCCACAGATTCAGAAAAGATTAGTTAAAATTCTTTTCATGGAAGAAAAAGCAGGTCAGCTAAAAGTTCACTCGACTATATCAAAAAAAGGTAGAGGAAGATTGCTGTCCTGGTTGGCTAAGAACAATATTCAGAAATTATCGGATATTCAAGATTTTAAGGTGGATGGCTTTGAATATTGTACTTCCGAATCAACGGCAAACCAACTTACCTTCATACGATCAATCAAAATGTGAAATTATGAAAAAGATAACGTTTTCCAGCACTAAGTAAGGATAGGAAAATATTAATTTCTATGATATAATGGGTGCGTTATAAGTAAAAGTCTAGGAAGGTTGTTTATGAAAAAGAGAAGCGGACGAAGTAAGTCGTCCAAGTTCAAATTGGTAAATTTTGCGCTTTTGGGACTTTATGCCATTACTCTATGTTTGTTCTTAGTGACCATGTATCGCTATAACATCCTAGATTTCCGGTATTTAAACTATATTGTGACGCTTTTGCTAGTAGGAGTGGCAGTATTGGCTGGATTATTGATGTGGCGTAAGAAAGCGCGCATATTTACAGCATTCTTACTTATTTTTTCACTAGTCATCACTTCCGTCGGAATCTATGGAATGCAAGAAGTTGTAAAATTTTCAACACGGCTAAATTCAAATTCGACATTTTCAGAATATGAAATGAGCATCCTTGTCCCAGCAAATAGTGAGATTACAGATGTTCGTCAGCTTACTAGTATTCTTGCTCCAGCCGAATACGACCAAGATAACATCACCGCTTTATTGGATGACATATCCAAAATGGAATCCACTCAACTAGCAACTAGCCCCGCAACCTCTTACCTGACAGCATATCAATCTATGATAAATGGCGAGAGTCAAGCGATGGTCTTCAACGGAGTTTTTACCAATATTTTAGAAAATGAAGACCCAGACTTTTCTTCAAAAGTAAAAAAAATATATAGTTTCAAAGTGACTCAGACTGTTGAAACAGCTACTGAGCAGGTGAGTGGAGATAGCTTTAATATCTATATTAGTGGTATAGATACTTACGGTCCAATTTCATCTGTTTCACGTTCAGATGTCAATATCATTATGACTGTCAATCGTGCGACACATAAGATTTTATTGACAACTACTCCACGAGATTCATACGTTGCTATTGCAGATGGTGGGCAAAATCAATACGACAAATTAACACATGCTGGGATTTATGGTGTTAACGCCTCAGTGCACACCTTAGAAAATCTTTATGGTATTGACATTAGTAACTATATCCGACTCAACTTTACTTCCTTCTTGCAGTTGATTGATTTGGTTGGTGGTATTGATGTTGAAAATACCCAAGAATTTACAAGCGGAGGGTATAATTTCCCTGTTGGGACAGTGCATCTAGACGCAGAGCAAGCGCTAATCTTTGTTCGTGAGCGGTATTCGTTGGCTAATGGTGATAATGACCGTGGTAAAAACCAAGAAAAAGTCATTGCAGCCCTCATCAAAAAATTGAGTTCACCAGAGAATTTACGCAATTATCAAGCTATTCTAACTGGTTTGGAAGGGTCTATCCAAACAGATTTGAGCTTAGAAACGATTATGGGCTTGGTAAATACCCAATTAGAATCAGGAACACAATTTACAGTAGAGTCACAAGCATTGACAGGAACAGGACGCTCAGATTTATCTTCTTATGCGATGCCTGGTTCACAACTTTATATGATGGAAATTAACCAAGATAGTCTGGAGCAAGCAAAGGCAGCGATTCAGTCAGTATTGGATGGAAATTAAAAAAATAGGAGAAAACATGAATAATCAAGAAATGAATACAATCGAAATTGATATTTTACTCTTACTGAAAACGATTTGGAGAAAGAAATTTCTTATTATCATCACAGCTCTTTTTGGAGCAGGGATTGCTTTTGTCTATAGTAGTTTTTTAGTAACCCCTCAATTTGACTCCACTACACGGATTTATGTAGTCAGTCAAAATGTTGAAGCCGGTGCGGGATTGACTAGCCAAGAGTTACAAGCGGGTACCTATTTGGTAAAAGACTATAAGGAAATTATCCTATCACAAGATGTATTGACACAAGTAGCAACGGAATTGAATCTGAAAGAGAGTTTGAAAGAAAAAATTTCAGTTTCTATTCCTGTTGATACTCGTATCGTTTCTATCTCCGTGCGTGATGCGGATCCAAATGAAGCGGCACGTATTGCAAATAGCCTTCGCACCTTTGCAGCGCAAAAGATTGTTGAGGTCACTAAAGTAAGCGATGTGACAACACTTGAAGAAGCAGTCCCAGCGGAAGAACCAACCACTCCGAATATAAAACGCAATATCTTGCTTGGTTTATTAGCTGGAGGTATCTTGGCAACGGGAATTATCTTGGCTATGGAAGTTTTGGATGACCGTGTCAAACGCCCTCAGGATATTGAAGAGGTAATGGGCTTGACCTTGCTTGGTGTAGTACCAGATTCGAAGAAATTGAAATAGGAGAACAATATGGCAACGTTAGAAATTGCGCGTACAAAAAGAGAGATAGTAAATAAAACCGAGGAGTATTTCAATGCCATCCGTACCAACATTCAGCTTAGCGGAGCGGATATTAAGGTTGTTGGCATTACCTCTGTTCAATCAAATGAAGGTAAGAGTACAACTGCGGTTAGTCTCGCTATTGCCTATGCTCGTTCAGGTTATAAGACCGTTTTGGTGGATGCAGATATCCGAAATTCAGTCATGCCTGGTTTCTTCAAGCCAATTACAAAGATTACAGGCTTGACGGATTACCTAGCAGGGACAACAGACTTGTCTCAAGGATTATGCGATACAGATATTCCAAACTTAACCGTCATTGAGTCAGGAAAGGTTTCTCCCAACCCTACTGCCCTTTTACAAAGTAAGAATTTTGAAAATCTACTTGCGACTCTTCGTCGCTATTATGATTATGTTATCGTTGACTGTCCACCATTAGGACTGGTAATTGATGCTGCAATTATTGCTCAGAAGTGTGATGCAATGGTTTTAGTAGCAGAGGCAGGACATGTTAAACGTTCAGCTGTGAAAAAAGTAAAGGAACAGTTGGAGCAAACAGGAACACAGTTTTTAGGCGTTATCTTGAACAAGTATGATATTGCAACTGAGAAATATGGTGATTATGGAAATTATGGTAATTACGGTAAAAAAGCTTGATTTTTATGATATGAGCTTTGATTAAGTAGGTGTTAGTATGATTGATGTTCATTCGCATATTATATTTGGTGTGGATGATGGTCCAAAGACAATTGAAGAGAGCCTGAGTTTGATAGGCGAAGCTTATCGTCAAGGTGTTCGCTATATCGTAGCGACATCTCATAGACGAAAAGGGATGTTTGAAACACCAGAAAAAGTTATCATGACTAACTTTCTTCAACTTAAAGCAGCAGTAGCAGAAGTTTATCCTGAAATACGATTGTGCTATGGTGCTGAATTGTATTATAGTAAAGATATCTTAAGCAAACTTGAAAAAAAGAAAGTACCAACGCTTAATGGCTCACGCTATATTCTCTTGGAGTTCAGTATGAATACTCCTTGGAAAGAGATTCAAGAAGCAGTGAACGAAGTGACGCTACTTGGGCTAACTCCTGTACTTGCCCATATAGAACGATATGATGCACTAGCGTTTCATGCAGAGAGAGTAGAAGAGCTAATTGACAAGGGATGCTACACTCAGGTAAATAGTAACCATGTGCTGAAGCCCGCTTTAATTGGCGATCGAGCAAAAGAATTTAAAAAACGCACTCGGTATTTTTTAGAGCAGGACTTAGTACATTGTGTTGCTAGCGATATGCATAATTTATCTAGTAGACCTCCGTTTATGAGGGAGGCTTATAAGTTAATAACAGAGGAATTTGGCAAAGATAAAGCGAAAGCGTTGCTGAAAAAGAATCCTCTTATGCTATTAAAAAACCAGGCGATTTAAACTGGTTACTCTAGATTGTGGAGAGAAAAATGAATTTAGGAACTGTTAACGATAAACTGTTAGAGCGCAACAGTAAACGATTGATACTCATGTGCATGGATACGTGTCTTCTTATAGTTTCCATGATTTTGAGCAGGCTGTTTTTGGATGTTATTATTGACATTCCAGATGAACGCTTTATTCTTGCAGTTTTATTTGTTTTAATATTCTACCTGATTATCTCAGTTAGACTAAAGGTTTTTTCGTTAATTACGAGGTATACTGGATATCAAAGTTATGTGAAAATAGGACTGAGTTTGATATCCGCTTATTCATTATTTTTAATCATTTCAATGATTCTATGGCAGACCTTTAGTTATCGTTTCATCTTAGTGTCCTTATTTTTGTCGTATGTAATGCTCATTACTCCGAGGATTGTTTGGAAAGTCTTACATGAGACGAGAAAAAATGCTATCCGTAAGAAGGTTAGCCCACTAAGAATCTTAGTAGTAGGTGCTGGAGATGGTGGGAATACTTTTATCAATACCGTCGAAGATAGAAAATTGGATTTTGAAATTGTCGGTATTGTTGATTGTGATCCAAATAAACTTGGAACATTTATCCGTACCGCTAAAGTTTTAGGAAACCGTAATGATATTCCACGATTGGTAGAGGAATTAGCTGTTGACCAAGTGACGATTGCCATCCCTTCTTTAAATGGTAAGGAGCGAGAGAAGATTGTTGAAATCTGTAACACTACAGGAGTGACCGTCAATAATATGCCGAGCATTGAAGACATTATGGCGGGGAACATGTCTGTCAGTGCCTTTCAGGAAATTGACGTAGCAGATCTTCTTGGTCGACCAGAGGTTGTTTTGGATCAGGATGAATTGAATCAGTTTTTCAAAGGGAAAACAATCCTTGTCACAGGAGCAGGTGGCTCTATCGGTTCAGAGTTATGTCGTCAAATTGCTAAGTTTATGCCTAAACGCTTGATGTTGCTTGGACATGGAGAAAATTCAATCTATCTCATTCATCGAGAGTTACTGGAAAAGTACCAAGGTAAGATTGAGTTGGTCCCTCTCATTGCAGATATTCAAGATAGAGAATTGATTTTTAGCATAATGGCTGATTATCAACCCGATGTTGTTTATCATGCTGCAGCACATAAGCATGTTCCTTTGATGGAATACAATCCACATGAAGCAGTGAAGAATAATATTTTTGGAACGAAGAATGTGGCTGAGGCGGCTAAAACTGCAAAGGTTGCCAAATTTGTTATGGTTTCAACAGATAAAGCTGTTAATCCACCAAATGTTATGGGAGCGACTAAACGTGTTGCAGAAATGATTGTAACAGGTTTAAACGAGCCAGGTCAGACTCAATTTGCTGCAGTCCGTTTTGGGAATGTTCTAGGTAGTCGTGGCAGTGTTGTGCCGCTATTCAAAGAGCAAATTAGAAAAGGTGGACCTGTTACGGTCACCGACTTTAGGATGACTCGTTATTTCATGACGATTCCTGAGGCAAGTCGTTTGGTTATACAAGCTGGACATTTGGCAAAAGGTGGAGAAATCTTTGTCTTGGATATGGGCGAGCCTGTACAAATTTTGGAATTGGCAAGAAAAGTTATTCTGCTGAGTGGTCATACTGAGGAAGAAATCGGGATTGTAGAATCTGGAATCAGACCAGGCGAGAAACTTTACGAGGAATTACTATCAACAGAAGAACGTGTCAGCGAACAGATTTATGAAAAAATATTTGTGGGTCGCGTTACAAATAAGCAATCGGACATTGTCAATTCATTTATCAATGGATTACTCCAAAAAGATAGAAATGAATTAAAAGATGTGTTGATTGAATTTGCAAAACAAGAATAAAGAAAGTAAAAGATATTTTTACTTTCCTAGAGTTTAAACGATGTTTAAATTCTAGGAAGGTTGAAAAACTTTCCAGAGGTAAGATATGTTAGGTCATAGGTTAGTAAGAGAAAAAGAAAACAGAATCAAAGGCGGTCTTTATCATAAGATTCAAATCGAGCTGGCTTTCAACTCAAACCATATAGAGGGGAGTCAACTGACGCATGACCAGACACGGTATATCTATGAGACCAATACGATTGGTTTTGAAGAAAATTCAACCATAAAGGTGGATGATATTATCGAAACGACCAATCATTTTACGGCTTTTGATTTTCTCTTAGATAGCTTTCAAGATGATTTGAATGAAACTTGGATAAAGGAGATTCATGCTATCTTGAAGAGAGGGACCTCTGATTCTCGGAAGTCATGGTTTCAAGTCGGAGACTATAAGTCGTACCCAAATGAAGTTGGCGGACGTGAAACTACTTTGCCAGAAAAAGTAGAATCCGATATGCAAGAATTGTTGAACAGCTATCACCGCTTGCCTGAGACTTCCTTTGAGGATATTCTTGACTTTCATGTTCGATTTGAACGCATCCATCCCTTCCAAGATGGTAACGGACGAGTTGGCAGGCTCATTATGTTCAAAGAATGTCTCAAACATGGACATGTCCCCTTTATCATCGGAGATGACATGAAGTATTTTTACTATCGTGGCTTAGCCGAGTGGGGAGAGCAGAATGGTTTCTTGCTGGATACTTGTCTAGCAGCACAAGATAGATTTAAACAGTATTTAGAGTATTTTAGGGTTGAGGATTAAGGAGATTGTATGTATCCAATTTTAAAGAGAGTTATTGACATGGTCTTTTCATGTCTTGCTATTGTAGTATTAAGTCCAGTGCTTTTGCTGATTGCAATTGCTATTAAACTGGATTCAAAAGGACCTGTTTTATTTAAACAAAAACGTGTTGGAAAAAATAAAACTCACTTCATGATTTATAAGTTTCGTTCGATGTATGTAGATGCACCAAGTGATATGCCAACTCATTTATTAAAAGATCCGAATGCTATGATTACTAAAGTAGGAGGCTTTCTTCGAAAAACGAGTTTAGATGAGCTTCCGCAACTATTTAACATTTTAAAAGGTGAAATGGCTATTGTCGGACCCAGACCAGCATTGTGGAATCAATATGACCTTATTGAAGAACGTGATAAGTACGGGGCAAATGATATCCGACCTGGATTAACTGGTTGGGCTCAAATTAATGGTCGTGATGAATTGGAAATCGATGAGAAGTCAAAATTGGATGGATATTATGTTCAAAATATGAGTCTAGGGTTGGATATTAAATGTTTCTTTGGAACTTTCCTTAGTGTTGCTAAGAGCGAAGGAGTAGTCGAAGGCGGAACGGGGCAAAGGGAGAAATAAGGTGAAAGAGGAGAAGAAGCATATTTTAGTTGTATGCCAATATTTTTATCCAGAACAATTTCGAATTAATGATATTAGTCTAAAATTGGTAGAGCGAGGATATAAAGTTACAGTATTGACTGGAATCCCTAATTACCCCTCAGGTTCCTATTATGACGGTTACCATTTTTTTTCAAAGGATGAGGAATATAATGGGGTTAAAATAATCAGACTTCCTTTGCTTCCGAGGGGAAAAAACAAACTCAGCATGATTTTAAATTATCTCAGTTTTGTTGTATCAGGGTATATTTGGGCCAAGTTAACACGTTTAAAAGCAGATGCAATATTTATTTATCAGTTATCTCCAGTAACTCAAGCACTCCCGGGTATTTGGTATGGAAACAAACATAAAATACCTAAAATACTTTACGTCATGGATTTATGGCCTGAAAGTATGGAAGTTGTTGGAGGAATTCGCAATAGACAGGTAATTCAATATATAAATAAAATTGTTGATTATATATATATAAATTCAGAAAATATCTTAACCTCTTCACGAAGTTTTATGAATAAAATTCAACAAAGAGGGATTGTTCAAGAAAAGTTAGTATTTTGGCCCCAATATGCAGAGGATTACTACTCACCAGTGAGAGTGCGCATAGAAAATGAAATAGTTTCTGGGAATAGTTTAAATATTACGTTCGCTGGAAATATAGGAGAAGCTCAGGGCTTAGGAATTTTACCAGAGGTTGCTATTGAGTTGAAGAATGCTGATGTGTCAGTTATGTTCAATATTATTGGAGAAGGTCGTTATAAGAGTACATTGATACAGGAAATTGAGCGTTTAGAAGTAGAAGAATATTTTAATTTTATCGGTCAAAGAAAACCAGAAGAAATTCCTTATTACTTTGCTAATAGCGATGCTTCGCTGATTATTCTTGCTCAAAATGAGCTATTTGATATGACTATACCGGCTAAGTTGCAATCGACTATGGCATGTGGTATTCCGATTATTGCTTCATTGAATGGAGAAGCAGCTCAGATTATCAAAGAATCCCAAGCTGGCTTAGTCAGTGAAGCTGGAGATGTTAGAGGGCTTATCGACAATATTGTAGAGTTTTCAAAACTTAATTCGGAAGTTAAGGAAAGTTTCGCAGAGAATGCACTAAACTATAGTGAAGCTCACTTTGATAGGGAATGTTTATTGGATGAGTTGGAGATATTTATAGCACGAGAATCGAATTCATGATTTAATTTTGAAAGCTACCAGATAATCAGTCTTAATCTAGTAGTAAAACAAGATAGGGAGTTTATATGACAATAATTGTTTACGCAGTGGCTTCACGTAGTGGAGGTGCGTTGAGTGTTTTAACGGATTTTTATGAGGAAGTTAGACTAAGTCAGGACAAATATCCAGATATAGAATGGATTTTTGTTTTAAGTGACCAAAAATTAGTGAGCATAGGAAATATTAAAATTGTAAACATTCCGTGGGTAACAAAATCATTTTTCCATAGATTGGTTGCTAATTTGACAACTGTAAAAAAATTATATCAAGATAATCAAGCTAGTGTGATTGTGTCTTTGCAAAATATGAAAGTCTTTGGCTTGGACAAACCTACAATAGTATCCTTACATAATGTTCTCCCTTTATATAAGTGTGGATTTCAAACCTTAGGAACACTAAAAGCTGTCATTAAACAGTTTTTTGTAAATCATGCAATTATTCGTTCTTTAAAAACTGCTAGGTCAGTATTAGTTCCGTCGCTTTGGATACAGGAAGAATTGGTGAGGCAGTTCGGGATTAAAAAATCTAACATCAAAGTCTGTAAAACCCCTATCAGTCTGAGTACAGTAGATTCTGTAAACAATTCGTTGGAAGAACCGATAACATTTTTTTACCCAGCTGCTTCCTATCCTTATAAAAACCACAAAGTTATAATAAAAGCTATAGCATTAATCGAACAAAAGAGTAGTCATCCATTCAAGGTTGTCTTTACTTTTGATCGCAATCAGAGTAAGAACGCTACTAATTTATGGTTGCAGGCGCAACCTTACTTAGATAAGATAGAGTTTTGTGGAGAACTCCCTAGAAATGAAGTACTTACTTTATACAGTAGTGGGATATTGCTCTTTCCATCAAAGATAGAGACAGATGCAATGCCCCTATTAGAAGGGATGCAGGCGCATGGAAAAATTATTGCAGCTAACTATCCATATGCCAAAGAAGCTTTAGACGGTTATGACAATATTCTCTTCTTTGAGGGAGACAGTCCCGTATCACTTGCAGAGAAGATGACAGAGATTATTAGTACAGGGGTCTTTCCGACAAATCTATCAAATAAGTTAGCTAATGTGGCTAAAACATGCAATAGCAGGATTGATACGATTATTGAATGTTTATCTGATATTTAATTATTTGTACTATATCAGAAAAAAATGTATAGTATTCAAGAAAGTCAAAATATGATTATATTTATCCAGATTTTTTTATCATTGGCGGCAATTGGTTTATGCAGTAGTCGCTTACTAACAAACGTTTTTAATAGAAATAAATATGTTAATTATGAAAACTTTTTTTTGATATTGCTCATAGTTGATGTTTTTTTACCAGCCTTTATTGGGGCTATTACTGGTATTTATCAAAAATTTCCATATTTCACTATTCAAAATGAAAGTTCCTACTTAATTGCAACAATTATTTTTATCATTGGCACTATGCTTTTTGCATTAGGATTCAAGTCAGCTGATTATATTTCTATTAAGCAGTTAAAACCAAATCCTAACCAAGAGTATGTTATTTCAGAAACTTTTCTATTGTTGTCGTTTCTTTTTGTAGTTGCCGTAATGGTCATAAACCTGCTCATTGAATTTATTTCTCTAGGAAGTTGGGATTTGTTTTATCAGTACAAGATTTCTAGAATTTATCTAGCAACTATTGAACACACAACTTTTTTTGCTAAAAGTATAGCACTAGCTTCAGAACTTACTCTTATTATTTTGTTCATAACTATGTCAGTTGGGCTTGTAAATAGCGAGAGACTAAAGCGTCCGTTTTTCTGGGGGATAGTAGTTCCTGTTCTTGCTTTTATATTGACTTTGACAACCATGTATCGTGGCACAATTCTGCAATATGGAATTGTACTCATATTATCGTTACAGTACAAGTATGATTGGCAGCTGGTTAAAAAATTACGGGGAAGAATTGTTCGAATAGGGCTCTTGTTTATTCTGGCATTTGTGGTGTATGGAGCTGTCAGAACCAGTTTGAATTATTCTTACTGGGGAGAGGAGAAATTAGGTTTTATTGATTCATTTGTTACAATGTTAACCAACACCATGGGGACGTCTTTAATTGCTTGTGCCCGTAGTGTGGAGTACCTAAATTCTGGTAATAGCCTGTTTTGGGGAGAAAGTATATTTCAAATGTTTTATTCTTTTATTCCTAAGTCAATATGGGCAGACAAACCTACTCAGTATGGAATCATTACGTTAACAACTGCGATGGACAGTCCAAACACGACGATGGATGCAATAACAATGCCAGGTGAGTTACTCTTGAATTTTGACTACTGGGGTCTACTTTTGTTGATTCCCATAGGCTTAGTATTTGGATTGCTCGAGCAAATGCGCTTGTCTAATCGTTTTAGATACTTATATATTGCTAGCTTGTCTGCACTCGTAACAACATCTATGTGGATGAGTTTTACTGGTTTTTTTGCACAAACCAAATATTTCTTCATCTACGCGATTGTGTTAGTGTTTATTTTCCGAAAGAAAAGATACCCAAGTTGAGAAAGGCATAATGTTAAATAAATTAAAGAATAATCGTAGGAATTTACAAGAGGTTTTAATAACAAGCTTAGGGCAGTTCTTATATCTTTTTCAAGGGCTAATTCAAAATAAGATTTTTGCTAGTTATTTTGAGACATCTGTTTTTGGACAATGGGCACTGCTATCATCAGCCTATGTATTTATTTCAATGTTACCATTTACAGCATTAGAACAGGGAATATATAAGGAAGCTATTCCTGCGAGGAAAAATGGTCAAGATAGGCAACTGTATTCGCTGATTGCACGAGTTTATTCTATATGTTTTAGCATATACACTCTAGTTTTGGTCTTTCTAAATATAATTCAAGGTGAAAGTTTCTTTGCGGATGGCTACCTATTTCTATTCCTTTTTTATGCATTTACAGAAATTTTCAAGAACACTTATCTTGTATTGGATAATGCATATCGCTATAGAAAACGCGTGTTACTTATCAGATTATTGGACTTGTTAAGTAGAATAATTCCGTACCTGTTACTATTTCAAATTGGTCTATTTTCCATCAAGGCAGTCTTAATTGTTCTATGTTTAAGTAATCTTCTAGTATTAGTTTTTCAAAGAAACTACATAAAAGAAATTCGTCTTTCTATAGATAAAATTGCTACTAAAAAGATATTTCAAAATATTGTTCAATTTTCAGCTCCATTGATGGTTTGGGCAATCTTTGGCTGGTTGCAAAATATGATTGGTAGGTGGTACCTAGATATGTTCTTAGATTTAGAAGCTGTTGCCGCCTACACAATATTAACATCACTATCTTATTTTGTGCCTAATATGGTTTATACAGTTTGTAATGCCTATATCATGCCACTTGTATTTTCACGGACTGAGAAACTTACCAGGAAGGAATTGGGGAAATATCTTGCGATTCTATCAGGATTTTTCGCTGTTTACTTTATTTCTATTGTACTCTTGGGACGATGGTTGATTATTTTGTTGGCAGATCCCAAATATCTGTCAATACTAGATTATTTACCAATCACTACTTTAAGTGCAATACTGTATGTGTTGGCCATGTCATCAACTATTGAAATCTATCGTCGAGGGGAGACCAGAAAACTCTTAGTATCATCCATTGTACCAGGAGCGGCAATGGCAACGATTGGTTTTGTGTTAATAAAGGAGTTTCAGTTCCAAGGTGTTGTTATAAACTATGTTATGGGACATATTATTTATACTGTGTTGACTATGATGGTTGTACTAAGAAATATTGACTAGAATCACGCGAGGGGAAAATGAAGGATACTGTTATTTTAATAAATAGTTGCGATGCTTATTCAGATGTCTGGGAACCATTTTTCAAAATACTTGAAAAAACGTGGCCAGAAATTTCAAATTATAGAATCATTTTAAATACAGAAACAAAACAATATCAAAATCAATATTTTGATGTTAAGGTTATGAATGTTTTACCAGGGAAAACACCGAGTATTCCATGGGGAGAGCGTCTCTTAGATGTACTAGGACGTTTAGAAGAGAAATATGTGATTTTCCTATTAGAAGATTTCTTTTTTGAAGAAAAAGTGAATCATACCCTCATAGAGAAATATTTAACCTATCTCAAAAATAATCAGGATATTGCGACATTATCGCTAACTTCTCCTATGGATTCTAAAGAACTTGAATCTTATCAAAAAACTTCTCTTTATGAAGAATTTGCTGAACGTGGTCAAAAGGCATATTATAAATTAAATGCTGGGCCAGGTATTTGGAGAAAATCAGCTCTTGTTGAATTTACCAGGGCCACAGATAATCCTTGGGAATGGGAATTTTTTGGCAGTATGCGGACTTGGTTTTCTAACTCAAAATTCTATGGACTCAAGCAAGAAACTGAACCAGTTTTTAAATATGATATAGAGCATGGTGGCGCCGTTCATAGAGGAAAGTGGGTCGGATATAAGTTGGATGAAATAATCGAAAAATATAATCTGACGATTGACTTTTCTAAGCGTCCAATAGAATATGATTGGATGGCAGATGAGCCTAAATCCGTACCTATTTTGCTACGTCTTCCAAGTATCTTGAAAAACCGTTCAAAGGCTTTCATAACGATTTGTGGCAGTTTTCTTAAATATCGTTTAATGAGGAGTAGGTAATGGTAGATATTTGTGTTATTATGAGTGTTTACAATGAACCGTTGGAGTATGTTGAACAATCAATTGATTCAATTTTAAATCAAACGAAAAAGGATTTTCAATTTCTTATTATTTGTGATAATCCCATGCGTTCAGAGTTATTAGAGTTTTTATCTGACTATGAAATGGTAGATTCTCGTATAACTATTTCTGTAAACGATACAAATATAGGTCTAGCAGCCAGCTTAAATAGGGCAATAAATCTTGTTGAAGCCCGTTACTATGTAAGGATGGATGCAGATGATGTTTCTTTTCAACATAGGTTAGAGGTCCAATTTGCTTACATGGAGGCGAATAAGGACTGTGCTATTATTTCAAGTTGTCACTCATTACTAAACGATAGTCAACTTGCATATCAAGAAGAAATACCGTATCAACTTTCTCCGCATGGTTTACGTAAAATCTTGCTATGGGGGTGCCCAATTTTGCATTCTTCCATTATGGTTCGTGGAGAGGTTTATAGAAAATTAGGTGGCTATAGAAGTTTGCCTGTTGCTGAGGACTATGATTTTTATTTAAGAGCACTTACTGCCGGATGTAACATTGAAAAAATAAGTGATGTATTATTGACTTACAGAATAAATCCTAATAGTATGACTCACTCAAACATCTATAAAACAATATGCTTAACCCATTATATACGAAGAATGTATAGAGAACGTCTCAGAAAGGGACAAGATTCTCATTCTGAAGAAAAATTATTAGCTTTTGTGAATCAGTATCAGCTTGACAACCCTGTTTATATTCAGAAGAGAAATCAAATCTGGGAAAATTTTAAAGCTTTTAAATCAAAGAAACAGTATCTTTTCTTACTATTTCTATTAATCAAAACACCGTGGCTATCAAAGTATGTGCTAGAAGGAATATTTTATAAATATACATTAAACAAATTTAGGAAGGTAATCCCCCATGTTTAAAGGAAAAACACTATTAATTACAGGTGGAACAGGTTCTTTCGGGAATGCTGTGTTAAATCGCTTTTTGGCGACAGATATTGCAGAAATTCGTGTTTTTTCTCGCGATGAGAAAAAACAAGATGATATGCGCCATGAATTTCAGGCTAAGATGCCCGAAGTTGCTCATAAAATTAGTTTCTATTTGGGAGATGTTCGTGATTTGCAGTCGGTTAAAAATGCCATGCACGATGTGGACTATGTATTTCATGCGGCTGCTTTGAAGCAGGTGCCGTCTTGTGAATTTTTCCCTATTGAAGCAGTGAAGACGAATGTGATTGGAACAGAGAATGTATTGACAGCGGCTATTGACGCAGGTGTTGAAAGTGTTATCTGTTTATCAACAGATAAAGCTGCTTATCCAGTTAATGCTATGGGAACTTCTAAAGCTATGATGGAAAAAGTTGTTGTGGCTAAGAGTCGAACGACTACAAAAACGAAAATCTGCTGTACTCGTTATGGCAACGTTATGTGTTCACGTGGTTCTGTTATCCCTCTCTGGATTGAACAGATTAAATCAGGTCAGCCATTGACAATCACAGATGGTAGCATGACACGTTTTATCATGAGCCTTGAGGAAGCAGTAGATTTGGTTCTCTTTGCCTTTGAAAATGGTCAACCAGGAGATATTCTTGTTCAGAAGGCTCCTGCTTGTACGATTCAAACCCAAGCAGAGGCAGTGTGTGAGTTGTTTGGAGGAGATAAAGAAGCGATTCGTGTCATTGGGGTTCGTCATGGAGAAAAAATGTACGAAACCTTATTGACAAACGAAGAATGTGCTAATGCAATTGATTTGGGTGATTTCTATCGTGTGCCTTGCGACAACCGTAATTTGAATTACGATAAGTATTTCAATCAAGGAGATGTTGAACGTAATCCACTGACAGAATTTAATAGCAATAATACAGAGTTGTTATCAGTAGAACAAACCAAGGAAAAAATTGCTTCCTTGGCCTACATTCAAGAAGAAATGGCAAAGTTAGGATAAGTAAGAATGACAAAATATACAGAAGTAAATTGGAAAAACAATGGCAAACTGAAACTTTTGATTATTGTTGGAACTCGCCCAGAAATCATTCGCTTGTCAGAGGTTATTAAGAAAACCCGTCGTTATTTTGATGTGGTTCTAGCTCATACTGGTCAAAACTATGATTATAACTTAAATGGCATCTTCTTCCACGATTTAAATTTGGAGGAGCCAGAGGTCTATCTAAATGCTGTAGGTAGTGATTTGGGTGAGACCATGGGGAATATCATTGCAGAAAGCTATAAACTGATGGTTGCGATTCAACCAGATGCAGTGCTTGTTTTGGGTGATACCAATTCTTGTCTTTCTGTTATTGGTGCTAAACGCTTGCACATTCCTATTTTCCACATGGAAGCCGGAAATAGAAGTAAGGATGAATGTCTACCGGAAGAGACCAATCGCCGTATTGTCGATATTATTTCTGATGTCAATATGGCTTACTCCGAGCACGCCCGTCGTTATCTAGCTGATAATGGCCTACCTAAGGAGAGAACCTATGTGACGGGTTCGCCGATGGCTGAGGTTTTAAGAGTGAATTTAGAAAAAATTGAGTCATCGGATATCCACCAGCGTTTGGGTCTTGAAAAAGGGCGCTATATTCTGTTGTCTGCGCACCGTGAAGAAAATATTGATACCGACAAGAACTTCATCAGTTTGTTCACTGCTGTAAATAAGATGGCTGAGAAATACGATATGCCAATTCTGTATTCTTGCCATCCACGCAGTAAAAACAAGTTGGAATCATCAGGTTTTGTTTTGGATAAACGTGTTATCCAGCATGAGCCGCTAGGATTCCATGACTATAATTGTTTACAGATGAATGCTTATGCTGTCGTTTCTGATTCAGGAACTCTACCAGAAGAATCGAGTTTCTTCACTTCAGTTGACAAGCCTTTCCCAGCAGTTTGTATTCGGACCAGTACGGAGCGGCCAGAGGCCTTAGATAAGGCAGATTTCATTCTTTCTGGAATTGATGAAATTGGTCTCCTGCAGGCGGTTGATGTGGCTGTAGCTATGAATGAGCACAAACATTTAGGCTTGCCAGTACCTGATTATGTGGATGAAAATGTATCAGATAAGGTTGTAAAAATTATTCAATCCTATACTAACATCGTCAATAAGATGGTTTGGCGTAAATACTAAGGAGACTTCCTATGAAAATTTTAGTAACAGGCGCAAAGGGAATGGTTGGAACGGCATTGGTAAATCACTTGAAGACGATTCAAAGTGGGAAAAACAGAACGAGGCCCAATATCCATATCCAGTCCATTTTTGAATATGATATAGATTCTACGATTGAGGAATTAGAGCAGTATTGCCAAGAGGCGGACTTTGTTTTTAATCTTGCGGGTGTAAATCGTCCCGAGAATATTGAGGAATTTATGCAGGGTAATTTTGGCTTCGCCAGTCAGCTATTGGAACAGCTCAAAAAGTACAATAGTAAGGCTCCTATTATGCTATCTTCTTCCATTCAGGCAACCTTAATTGGGCGCTATGGTGATGGGGAATACGGAAAAAGCAAGCTGGCAGGGGAGGAATTGTTCTTTCAATATGGTCAGGAACAGGGAGTAAAGGTAGCAGTTTACCGTTTTCCGAATTTGATGGGGCATTCCAGACCCAATTACAATTCGGCTGTATCAACATTTTGTTGGGCGATTGCCAATGATCAATCTTATTCAGTTTCAGATCCTAAGGCGGAAGTTGAACTGCTCTACATTGATGATTTAGTAGATGGTATGTTGGATTTGTTGGAGGGCAAGGAAGTTTATTGTAACTATGAGGGGCTAACTCCAGTTGAGGATATTAGTGGCAAATATGCTTGGATTCCAACCACTCATCGTGTCACCTTGGGAGAAATTATTGCTCTCTTGGAATCTTTCAAGCAACAACCATTGACCTTGATGATGCCCAAGATTCCAGCCAACTCCTTTGCGAAGAAATTATTTTCACTCTATTTGACTTACTTGCCGACAGAAAAGTTCAAATATGGTCTAAAAATGAATGTGGATGATAGAGGTTCTTTCACGGAGTTGTTACACACAGCTGATTGTGGTCAGGTTAGTATCAATATTAGCAAGCCAGGTATTACCAAGGGTCAACATTGGCACAGTAGCAAGTGGGAGCAATTCATAGTAGTTAGTGGCAGAGGTCTCATTCAGCAGAGAAATATTGTCACGGGTGAATTTGTGGAATTTGAAGTGTCTGGAGATACCATTGAAGCTATCTATATGATTCCTGGTTGGACTCATAATATTATTAATCTTTCGGATACAGAAAATTTAGTCACGGTCATGACCTGTAATGAGATTTTTGATCCGAATCGACCGGATACCTTTTTTGAAGAAGTTTGATAAAGTGACAGTTTTCTTGAATATATAGTAAAATTCTCCTAATTATGGAACATAACTACGATTAATAATTTCTATGTGGTTTTTGGAATAGTTCTTTTCCAACTCTTTATCAAGAATGATATGTTTTGGTAGTCCGAAATGTTTTCAGAATAAGTATTGAAGAGTCAGCTAGAATGTGAGGGTTAATTGTATTTTTTGAAGTTTTACTATAATTACAATTGTTATTTTTAATGGATTCATTTTATATCTTAGATAGGCAAGGGTTGTGGAGATATTTTAAGAGTAGTACTGATAAATGGTTAATAATAGTTGCATATTTCGTAACAGCCCAATAACAAGGTATCTATCTACTCCCTCCCTCCTCCAGTATACTGTTAGAGCCCGTCCCATTGACTGTTCCCCAATATTGCCACTTTGAGAAGAAAGGCAGGAATGATATTCTGATGAAAATTCGTCTCGGAAAAGTGGAAGTCACATTCTTTCACTCTATCAATCCCTGAAGTAATGGAAACTATCTTGGATAAGGTGCTACATTTTGACCATCCGACTCAGTGATTTAGGCCAAGTCTTCTTGGTTTGCGGGAAAACGGATATGTGTCAGGGGATTGACTCTCTCGCCTACCTTGTCAAAAGTCAATTCAATTTGAATCTCTTCTCCGGTCAGGTCTATCTCTTCTGCGGCGATCGAAAAGACCGATTCAAGTCTCTTTACTGGGACGGACAAGGATTTTGGTTATTGTATAAACGTTTTGAAAATGGGAAATTGACCTGGCCAAACAATGAAGAGGAGGTCAAGGCTCTAACTTCCGAACAAGTAGATTGGCTCATGAAAGGATTTTCTATCATTCCAAAAATAAATGTTTCAAAAAGTCGTGATTTCTATTGAAATCATGGTAACCGCCCAATAACAAGGTATATTGAAAAAGGCTCCAAAGTCCTGTCGACCTGGAACCTTTTTTATACTAAGTTACTCTACATATTCTGTAGTTTGGACAGAAATGAAAATAAAATATTTAGATTGGATAGTCCTCTAGACATTTCTAAGTTCTTAATTTTTTGCCAAGAGTCCAAATAATCATTAGTAATTGCTTTAGCATTAAAAATGTCCATTAGCTGCTCTGGATCTTCATCAATTGAGTCTAAGAGTTCATCTAGTGATCTCCTCTTTTGATTATCTGGTAATATTTTCTCAAATAACACGTGTTCTAAGTTCAATGAATTATAGTAGATAGAATAAGAAATCTGCGTTCTGTTAAATGTCAATATGCTTTCGTCTAGTGGTTTAATAATTTTTGACAATTTAGTAGATTTAGTTTGTCGACTTCGCAGCACGTCTTTTTTCTTGGTTTCGTTTCTACAGACGATTGTTTTATTTTCCAAGTCATACTCGAATTCAGCAACTGTTGGATTAACGATATATTCAACAGGATTTACATATATGCCATCAGTATCTGTAATAAAAGCTACATGTATAATATCTGTCGGATTTAGTTTGTAATGCTTTATATAGTTTTCGACTTGTTCTTTTAAAATTGTTGGTCCACTTTTTTTGAAATTTTCATCATTGGTAAAAATATCACCACCGTGTACCCTAATGTCAATATCTGTCTGCTCGAATGATTCTTTAAAATAGTCAACAATAAGATCTAAACAGTCTGCATCGGTAGTGCCTTCAACAAAAATAAGAAAAACTTTATTTACTGTTTTATTCGCCAATATATCTACCTGCCTTCCTTAAAGAACGACGAATTTTAGATTGACTTTTCCCTGAATATAACTCTTCATCTGCACCACCTAGTAAAATAGAACGAAGATAGACATCTCGTAAATTATTTGTCGTTTTTATTCCTTTTAATGTAATATATCGATTATCAGGGTTTGTTGTTGAAAAACGAATTTGTCGAGTTGGCAACATTTCTAGGACACGTAGGTTATGTGATGTAAAGATTAATTGTCCTTGAGTATCTTTTGAGAAAATTTCAATTAATTCACCAAGTAAATATTCAAATATTCCAGAATCTAATTCATCAATCACTGCTACTGTATCAGGCTGATTGAATACTTCTACTATTACTCCAATCATACTAATAATTTTTTTAATTCCTTCAGATTCATGGATTAATGAAAAGACTTTTCCATTGCGATTAGCGAAAAAATGAACTGTATCAAGTTGAGTACCATTTTGGTTTGTACTAGTATCACTAATGTTCATTTCAATGGTGAGATCCGGTATAATCGTAGGTATGATTTCATTCATATATTTAACAGTTTCTTCATATATAGGAATGATTTCACGCGGAACTGGGAAACCGCCTTTACTTAATATAGCTGGGAGTGTCCCTTGGAAACCATAGTCACCGTCTTGATAATTTATATTTATGGGCATGGTTCCCATACCTATCATATTTGCTGATTGTTGTGTATAAATTCGGATATGTTCACCGAATTTTTTAAATATACTTATGACTTCCTTTTCAGTTAGATTTCCTTCGCTTCGTTCAATCCTAGTTGTAAAATTTTTTGAAAATAAGTAGGAAGAGTATTCGCGCATAGATGAGTTTGTTAAGAATTCGATGGCATCATTGCTAAGAATTTTTGTACGACTTTTTAACATACCCGCATTTTGCTCGGGATTATCTAAAATATTTAAAATAGAGAATTCATATAAAGATTTAAATCTTTCATAAGGTTTCAATGATTTATATAAAATGGATTCTTTTGCTACAAAGACGGTCTGTTCATTCGTGGATTCATTTGAAATAAATTCCACCTTATAACGTAAAACCAAATTGTCTTCATCTTCTATTTCTATAAGAATAGAAGGTAGCTCATTTTTCTCATTATCTGTATTAAAAATTCCCAAACTATTATCTGGGATAGGTCTACCAGCAATTAACTGCTTAATAATTTCCATTGCATCAACTACAGTAGTTTTTCCCGATCCATTTTGACCATATATTCCTAAAACATTAACAAATCCATTATTATCCCAAAACTTGATATTTCCATAATCAACATTTTTTAGATGTTTTATTGTTAGTTCCCTTAATTTGATAGACATATGATTATCTCCTATATTTTCATATAATAATTATATCACAATTCGCTAAATAGTGCCAAAATTGATATAAAAAATAACGATTTTGAAATAAAATCTGATTATTGCTTGGTAATAAAGAATTGTTAAACAAATTTATTAAGTCTGTTGCTATCCAATAAATGACTAGAAAGCTATTCATTAGCTTTTACCAATACAAATGCTATGTTCAATTTTGTTATTGCCTACGATATTATAAGCAATTGAGACTGAAGATATAGGCATATGGAAAAATAGAAATTGGAGCGTTTTTAGGGGAACGTTTTTTAGTGCTACTATACAGGACGGTTACTAGAAAATTTTTAGATGTCATGCTATAATATAGCTAGAATATTTTCCGAATAAATAGATAGAGAGTATTTCTTAATCATATTATTTGGAGGATAGAGATGACAAAACGTCGTCAGGCAATCAGTCCTATGGCTGATATTATTGCAAAAAAGATTTTCAATGACCACGAAATTACCATTGACTTTATTGATACCTTTTTAGGTTTTCGTCCCAAATCTGTTCAGATATTGAATGGGACTATCGCGGATGTGAAAAAAGAAAGGACTAGACACTTTAGTACAACGGTAGATATTTTGGCTCGGTTAGAAGATGGGACACAGGTTATTATCGAGATTCAGGTTGCCTATCAGAATAGTTTTATCAAGCGTTTGTGGACCTATACTTGTCAACATCTGGTCAAGGACTTGCCCAATGTTCGTGAGAAGGTTACGCAGACGCATGATATGTATAATAAAATTTCTCCGATTTATTCGATTGCTTTAGTAGCGAGTAAGTATTTCGATGACGAAAAACCTATTCACAGTTTTGTAATGACTGAAAAAGATAGCGGTCAAATCTTAGAATTACCATTTGGTGACCAGGAAGAATTAAGGAAACCATTTGAAATGGTTATCATTGAGCTGAAAAAGTTTCGTAAGGGTCAACTTAGGAAAAATCAACGCCAATGGATTGAATTTTTTGCAAATAGAGAATTTAGTCAATCGACATCAGATATTATTGAAAAGGCAGAGAATCTGCTAAACAGAAATACATGGACAGAGGAGGAAATCGAAATGGTAGATCAATGGTTGCGTAATGCCTCCAATCATTTTGGGGAATTGGAAAGTTCTTTTATACGTGGTAGAAATCGTGGAAAGGAAGAAGGAAGAGCCGAAGGTCTAGAGGAGGGAAGAACCGAAGGTCTAGAAGAAGGAAGTCTACAAAAAAGTTTAGATGTTGCACAAAAATTATTAGCTAGAGGTCTTGACATAGAGGATGTGTTAGAAATAACAGGACTAACTTCGGAACAGTTGACTCAATTCTCGCAAGAACATCAGTTTTAGGAGGTAGTGAAAATGGTAGATCAATGGTTGCGTAATGCCTCCAATCATTTTGGGGAATTGGAAAGTTCTTTTATACGTGGGCGAAATCGTGGAAAGGAAGAAGGTCGATTAGAAGGTAGTATACAAAAAAGTTTAGAAGTTGCTCAGCGCTTATTAAACAGAGGTCTTGGCATAGAAGATGTTTTAGAAATCACCGGCTTAACTTCAGAACAGTTGGCTTCCCTTTCACAAGACCATCAGTTTTAGGAGGTAGTGAAAATGGTAGATCAATGGTTGCGTAATGCCTCCAATCATTTTGGGGAATTGGAAAGCTCTTTTATACGTGGTAGAAATCGTGGAAAGGAAGAAGGAAGTCTACAAAAAAGTTTAGATGTTGCACAAAAATTATTAGCTAGAGGTCTTGACATAGAGGATGTGTTAGAAATAACAGGACTAACTTCGGAACAGTTGACTCGATTTTCGAAAGAACATCAGTTCTAGGAGGAAAATACAAAATATATGAAACATTACGACTACTTAGTTGTTGGTGCAGGTCTGTTCGGAGCGGTCTTTGCTCATGAGGCAGCTAAAAAGGGTAAAAAAATAAAGGTTATCGAAAAACGAGAACACATTGCAGGTAACATCTATACAAAAGAAGTAGAAGGTATTCAAGTTCATGAGTATGGTGCACATATCTTTCATACTTCCGAAAAAGAAATTTGGGATTATGTCAATCAATTTGCGGAGTTCAACCGCTATACAAACACACCAGTCGCTAACTACAAGGGTGAGATTTACAATCTTCCCTTCAACATGAATACCTTTAACAAGCTTTGGGGTGTGGTGACCCCTGCTGAAGCAGCAGCGAAGATTGCTGAGCAACGAGCTGTATTGGGAGGTAAAACACCTGAGAACTTGGAAGAGCAAGCCATCTCACTAGTTGGTACAGACATCTATGAAAAATTGATCAAGTCATACACCGAGAAACAATGGGAGAAACCATGTACGGAGTTACCTGCCTTCATCATCCGTCGTTTGCCCGTGCGTTTGACTTATGATAATAACTACTTTAACGATACTTATCAAGGTATTCCAATCGGTGGCTACACGCAGATTGTTGAAAAAATGTTGGAACATGAGAATATTGATGTTGAGACAAATGTTGATTTCTTTGCCAATAAAGAAGAATATTTGTCAAACTTTCCAAAGGTTGTGTTCACAGGTATGATTGATGAGTTTTTTGATTACCAACTTGGTGAATTGGAATATCGTAGCCTCCGTTTTGAAACTGAAGTCTTGGATATGGAAAATTACCAAGGTAATGCGGTTGTCAACTATACAGATAGCGAGACACCATATACTCGAATCATCGAACACAAACATTTTGAGTACGGAACTCAAGAAAAAACCATTATTACTCGTGAGTATTCGAAGACTTGGAAGCGTGGTGATGAGCCTTACTATCCAGTTAACAATGACCGTAATAATAAACTCTATACTGCCTATAAGCGCCTTGCAGAACAACAAGAAAATGTTATTTTCGGCGGCCGTCTGGGTCACTATCGTTACTACGATATGCACCAGGTTATCGGAGCAGCCTTGCAATGTGTGAGAAATGAAGTTGGGGAATGGTTTTGAGAAGTCATCAAAGTAGTAATTGATTCTTGGCAGAAGTTGATACTCTTCGAAAATCAAAATTATCCGTTGTCAACTTGCCTTGATGAGTGAAAAGCTCCAGTGGAGGTTTTCAGCCTGTTACCTTGAAATAAGATAGTAACAGAGTTCTATCTTCGACTTCGTTTCCTAGGCTACTTTTGATTTTCGTTGAGTATGAAATGCTCTCAAAATATTAATCAAAAAAAAAACCAGAAATTCTGGTTTTTTTTGATTATTGAATTGCTGCCAACAGGTCAGCTGCTTGTTGCTCGAGTTTTGTTAGAGTTTCGTCAGATAACTCCAATACACCTGTTCCCCATGCTTCGGGATTGATGGTTGAACCTGTAAATTCACCAGCAATCTGAGTACGGATAAATGGAAGAAGGTGTTGGAAGTCTTTGAATAGGTGGTCGTGACCACTGTTTGCGACTGCAGAGACAGTTGTGATTTTATCTTGTAGGATAGATGGTCCTTTTGGATTGGATAAATCGAGCGAACGACTGAGCCAATCGAGAGCATTTTTTACGATGCCTGGGATTGCATAGTTATATACTGGTGAGAAAATCCAGATAGCATCCGCAGCGTCTACTTGTGCACGTAGCTCTGCAATTTCAGGAAGGATAGGTGTCTCGATGTCTTGGTTGAATAGGGGAATTTTTGCAAGATCAATGTAAGATACTTTAGCCTTATCAGCCAAGAACGCTTCAGCTTTTTTGGCCATTTGATGGTTAAAAGAACCGTCACGTAGTGAACCAACTAAAAACAATACGTTTGCCATGATGGCCTCCTTTTCATAAAAACATAAATTTAGTATATCGTATTTGTCTTTTGTTGGCAATCCTAGGTCTGCTGATTCTTGAATTTTTTAAGTATCTCGGCTAATTGGTCTTGTTCTTCTGAACTAAGGACAGAAAAAATCTTTCCAACGTGATCATAATGCTCTGGAAGGATTTTTTCAATGGTTTCGCGTCCAAGTGGAGTGAGAGCAATCAAGGAAGCACGACGGTCATTTGTATCGATAGTCTTGTAGATATAACCATCTCGAATCATGTTTTTTATAACGACAGTCATGTTGCCAGATGTACTTAATAATTTATCAATTAAGTCTTGAATTCGCAGATTTCCTTTGTTGTAGAGTGCCTCCATCACTCCAAACTGACAAACTGTCAGTCCGTATTTTTTGATTGTTTCTAATTCTGCTTTTGTGATAGTATTAGCTGCTCTGCGAAAGACGACTAGACTGTGAAGTGCATGCTTGTTCTCGTTTAAAGATTGTTCAACAGTTCTCATGAGAATATTTTAGCAATAAATAGTTCGGTTATCAAGCAAAAAAAGTTAAATCCTATATTCATAGGGAAAGTACTTTATATAGCATAGAGGAGCTGAACTGTGGGTCTCAGTTCTTGTATTCGTTCTCTGTCTGAAGGAGAATGAAAGTTTATTCACAATTCAATTACGGAAAAAATGGAAATATGCTTTAACTTGTAGTATAATAGGACTACTATGGAAAAAAAGATTTTTCAACTTTTGGAAGTATTGGCAACGAAGAAGGGACAGCTGATAGCTGGTTCCTTTATACTCCTAAGTGTCATGACTTTTTCGATATTCGTTATTTGGGACCTTGCAGCTAAGCCTTTTTCTGATGTGCAGAATCACGCTATTTCTGTAGCTCGAGACTATACGGATATGGAGGTTGTTGATGATGTCTCTATCTACAACGGGACAGAAACATACTTTAGCGTGCAAGGAAAGACGAGTCAGGGGGAAATGATTGCGGTTATCATTCCTGAAGAGACAAATACTGTGTACGTTTATCCAATGGCGAATGGTATTTCTAAGGAAGAAGCGCAGGCAGTCGCTACAGAGAATGGTGCGTCAGCAGCTGATAGGGTGATTCTAGGTTTTAGGGATGACAAACCAATTTGGGAGGTCAAATCTGGGACAGCTTATTATTTAGTAAATTTTGAAACAGGAGATTTTATCAAGAAGGAGGGCTTATGAGCAAGCTATCAAAACGTGTCTTAGAAATGGAAGAAAGTGTCACGCTGGCAGCCGGTGCGCGTGCAAAAGCCCTGAAGGCAGAAGGACGTGATATTTTAGAGCTGACCTTGGGTGAGCCAGACTTTGTCACACCGAAGAATATTCAAGAAGCGGCGGTTCGTTCTATTGAAAATGGCGAGGCCAGCTTTTACACAGTGGCTTCAGGTCTGCCAGAATTGAAGGACGCGGTCAATACTTATTTTGAGAAGTTCTACGGCTACTCCATCGAACGCAATCAAGTTGTTCTTGCCACAGGTGCCAAGTTTGTTCTCTACGCCTTCTTTGCGGCGGTTATCAATCCTGGTGATGAGGTTCTCATTCCAACACCTTACTGGGTTTCCTATGCTGACCAGATTAAGATGAACGAAGGCGTGCCAGTCTTTGTCACTGCGACGGAAGAGTATAATTTCAAGGTAACGGTTGACCAGTTGGAAGCGGCTCGGACAGACAAGACCAAGGTCCTCTTGCTCAACAGCCCGTCCAACCCGACTGGCATGATATACAGTCGTGAGGAATTGGAAGCAATTGGAAACTGGGCTGTGGAACACGACATTCTCATCTTAGCAGATGATATTTACGGCCGTTTGGTCTATAACGGTAATACCTTCACACCGATTTCTAGTATTTCAGAAAGCATTCGCCAGCAGACTATTGTGGTCAATGGTGTGGCAAAAGCCTATGCCATGACAGGTTGGCGGGTTGGATTTGCCGTTGGTAATCCTGAGATTATTGCGGCCATGAGTAAGATTGTCGGACAAACGACGTCAAACCTAACAACCGCTGCTCAGTATGCAGCCATTGAAGCCTTTACAGGTCCTCAAGATACGGTAGAAACTATGCGTCAGGCCTTTGAAGAGCGACTCAATACCATTTATCCCTTGTTGGCAGAAGTACCAGGTTTTGAAGTGATTAAGCCAGAAGGCGCCTTCTATCTCTTCCCGAATGTTAAAAAAGCTATGGAAATGAAGGGCTACACAGATGTGACTGAATTTACCACTGCTATCTTGGAAGAAGTAGGGGTAGCCTTGGTAACAGGTGCAGGTTTTGGAGCTCCTGAAAATATCCGCCTCAGCTATGCGACCGATATGGGCACACTCAAAGAAGCAGTGGCTCGCCTACATACGTTTATGAAAAAATAAAAAGAGGAAAAATAATGTCTAGAAAATTGATTACCATTAACCAAGTCAAAGATTACGTCGGTCAAGAAGTGACCATTGGTGCCTGGGTTGCCAACAAATCAGGCAAGGGCAAGTTAGCCTTCCTGCAATTGCGTGACGGAACAGCCTTCTTCCAAGCAGTTGCCTTCAAGCCAAACTTCATCGAAAAATTCGGTGAAGAAGCAGGTACGGAGAAGTTTGATGTAGCAAAACGCCTCAGCCAAGAAACGTCTGTCTATGTGACAGGGATTGTCAAGGAAGACGAGCGTTCTAAGTTTGGTTACGAGTTGGATGTGACAGACCTTGAAGTGATCGGTGAGTCACAAGATTACCCAATCACACCAAAGGAACACGGTACGGACTTCCTTATGGATAACCGTCATCTCTGGTTGCGTTCTCGTAAACAGGTCGCTATCCAGCAAATCCGTAACGCCATCATCTATGCGACTTATGAATTCTTTGAAAAGAATGGCTTTATCAAGTTTGATAGCCCAATCTTGTCTGGAAATGCGGCAGAAGATTCAACAGAATTGTTCGAAACAGACTACTTTGGTCAACCTGCCTACCTTAGCCAATCTGGTCAGCTTTATCTTGAAGCCGGTGCTATGGCCCTTGGTCGTGTTTTCGACTTTGGACCTGTTTTCCGTGCGGAAAAATCAAAAACTCGCCGTCACTTGACTGAGTTCTGGATGATGGATGCCGAGTATTCATTCCTCAGCCATGAAGAGTCACTTGACTTGCAAGAAGCTTATGTCAAAGCCTTGATTCAAGGGGTTATCGACCGTGCGCCACAAGCCTTGGAAACTCTTGAGCGTGATGTGGATGCTCTCAAACGCTACATTGCAGAGCCATTCAAACGTGTGGCTTATGATGATGCCATTACCCTTCTTCAAGAACATGAAGCTGATGAAGATACAGACTACGAACACATCGAGCATGGTGATGACTTTGGATCACCTCATGAAACTTGGATTTCAAACTACTTTGGTGTACCGACTTTCGTTGTTAACTATCCAGCAAGCTTCAAGGCCTTCTACATGAAGCCAGTTCCAGGTAATCCAGAGCGCGTGCTTTGTGCGGACCTCTTGGCTCCAGAAGGCTACGGTGAAATTATCGGTGGTTCGATGCGTGAGGACAACTACGATGCTTTGGTAGCCAAGATGGACGAACTTGGTATGGACAAGTCAGAATACGAATTCTACCTTGACCTGCGTAAATACGGCTCTGTGCCACACGGCGGTTTCGGTATCGGTATTGAGCGTATGGTAACCTTCGTTGCTGGTACAAAACACATCCGTGAAGCCATTCCGTTTCCACGTATGTTGCACCGCTTGCATCCATAAGCAAATCAATAGATATACAAACAGACTACAAACGTGGTCTGTTTTCTTGCTTTTTTAATGAATGTTATTTATAATTATTCTAAATAAAATCGTGGAGAGGAAAATGAAGCAAGAAAGTTTAGGAAAACGTATTATCAAACTAGCCCTGCCTGCTACGGTGGAAAATATCTTTCAGACCTTGGTTGGTTTTGTGGATACCCTCTTGATTGCCCAACTGGGTCTAGTAGCGGTGACGGCAGTGGGTTTGGCCAACACCATTCTCAACGTCTATTTGGCTGTTTACATAGCTTTGGGGGTGGCGGCTACTGCCTTGGTTTCTCGTTCGATTGGTGCGGGAAACAAGGAAGCGGTGGCCTATCAGGTGCGTCAGGCGGCTGTCTTAGCAACCGTATTCGGCTTGGTATTTGGTCTCCTGTCGCTTGTTTTCGGGAGGCAGATGCTGGTCTTAATGGGAGCAGATGCGGAGAGTTTGGCTGGCGCCCAGGCCTTTTTTTACTGGGTTGGTGGTTTGACGATTTTTCAGGCCTTGATGACTATTTTGGGAACAATCCTGCGGGCATCTGGGGAGTGGGAAAGAACTCGACTAGTTAAAAAAGAGTTCGTCAACAATTCATCATTTCTGGTTGTTGACCTGAAACAGTCTATCCCCAGACTGTTTCACTCCCACCCCCGCACAGCTCAAACTGTCTGGGGGACAGTTTGAGGTTGGAGATGAAGCGAACTCTGTTCGCCTCAGTCGTAGAGGTCAGATTTGGAGTGTAAAACACGAATTGCTGAGATTTGCTTCGCAAATCTTATCTCCAACCTTTAACAGTCCACTGGACTGTTAAACCCAATCAACCACTGCGCTGAGATGTTGAAACGAACTCTGAAAAGTGGTGCTAGGCTTTTTGCCCAACCCCTATGAAAATGAGCTTACTGACCAATGGTTTTAATGTTGTCTTGGACTATTTCTTGATTTTTGGTATTGGCTCTTGGTCAGGTTGGGGGATTGTAGGGACAGCCTTGGGAACCGTCTTAGCTCGCTTGCTTGGTACAGTCTTGCTTTACCGAAAGGTGCAACAGACTGACTTGGCAGTTGATCTCAAGCAACTGTTCCACTTGGGAAGTCCTAAGGAAATGGTGGATTTGACCTTACCTGCAGCAGCCGAACGCTTGGTTATGCGGTTGGGACAGGTTGTCTATTTCAGTTTGATTGTGGGGCTGGGGACGACTGTCTATGCTTCTCATATGATTGCAGGTAATATCGAGAGTTTTACCTATATGCCTGCCTATGGTCTTGCGACAGCGGCGGCGGTTTTGATCGGTCAAGCCTTGGGAAAGGGGGACATCCTCACAGTTAGACGGGTCGCATTTCTTAGCTCTGCCTATGGTGTTGCCATCATGTCCCTGCTGGGAATCGTCTTATTTTTCGGAGCTCCAAGTTTTGCTCTGCTATTTACCAAAGACTTAGAAGCTGTCAGCCAAGTCGTCACAGCTTTACGTATCGATGCTTTTAACCAGCCGGGGCTGGCGGTTTCTTTGATCATGGCTGGCGCTCTGCAGGGCTTGGGGGATACCAAGTCGCCACTCTACTCCACAGCAGTCGGGATGTGGGGGCTGCGCGTTTTAGGCGTTGTCGTCTTGGGTCAGTTGCTGGGTTTAGGAATCGCTGGGGTCTGGCTGTCGATTCTGATTGACCTGTTGTTGCGAGCAATTTTTCTGACTTGGAGATTTATTGTACAAACACGAAAACTGGCTGAATAGGTCAGTTTTTTGGTATAATATCAATAGAAAGATAAAAAGGAGATCATCAGATGAAAACCATTCACACAGATAAGGCACCTGCAGCAATTGGCCCATACGTTCAAGGGAAGGTTGTTGGAAATTTCCTATTTGCCTCTGGTCAAGTTCCTTTGTCACCTGAAACTGGTGAAGTGGTTGGTGAAACCATTCAGGAGCAGACTGAGCAAGTCTTGAAAAATATTGCAGCAATTTTATCAGAAGCAGGAACAGACTTTGACCATGTGGTGAAGACGACTTGTTTCCTAAAAGATATGAATGATTTTGTAGCTTTTAATGAAGTTTATAAAACAGCTTTCTCAGCAGATTTTCCAGCTCGTTCAGCGGTAGAAGTTGCACGTTTGCCACGTGATGTTAAGGTTGAGATTGAAGTTATTGCAGTTATTGATTAGAAGAGAAAAGGAGGGAATGTCATGTCGGACAAACTCCATTTAGTGATTGTGACAGGGATGTCGGGAGCTGGTAAGACGGTAGCTATCCAGTCTTTTGAAGATTTGGGCTATTTTACCATTGACAATATGCCGCCGACTCTCTTGCCAAAATTTTTAGAATTGATTCGCCACAGCCAGGATAACAATAAGATTGCTCTTGTTGTAGATATGCGGAGTCGCTCCTTCTTCTCGGAGATTCGAGAGGTGTTGGATGAGATTGAGGGGGCAGAGGATTTAGATTTTAAAGTCCTATTCTTGGATGCGACGGATAGTGAATTGGTTGCTCGCTATAAAGAAACTCGTCGTTCCCATCCTTTGGCGGCTGATGGTCGGGTTTTGGACGGGATACAGCTTGAGCGTGAACTTTTGGCTCCCTTGAAAAATATGAGTCAGAATGTCATTGATACGACAGAGCTGACACCTCGTAATCTCCGTAAGGCAATCTCAGAGCAGTTTGCTAGTCAGGACAACCAACCATCCTTCCGTGTGGAAGTCATGTCTTTTGGTTTCAAATATGGTCTGCCTCTGGATGCGGACTTGGTCTTTGATGTGCGTTTCTTGCCAAATCCTTATTATCAGAAAGAATTACGAAATCTGACTGGTCTGGATGCTCCCGTCTTTGACTATGTTATGGACCATCAGGAATCAGAAGAGTTTTATAGTCATTTGCTCGGCTTGATAGAGCCAATTCTGCCAGGTTATCAGAAGGAAGGGAAGTCTGTACTGACCATTGCTGTTGGTTGCACGGGCGGTCAACATAGAAGCGTAGCCTTTGCTAAACGCTTGGCAGATGATTTGGAGAAAAACTGGATTGTCAATCGTAGTCATCGTGATAAGGACAGACGGAAGGAGACGGTCAACCGCTCATGAGAAAACCAAAAATTACAGTTATCGGGGGCGGGACTGGTATTCCAGTCATCTTGAAGAGTTTGCGGGATAAGGATGTAGAGATTACCGCTATCGTGACGGTAGCTGATGACGGAGGATCTTCGGGGGAAATCCGTCAGGCTTTGCAGGTGACCCCTCCAGGTGATTTGCGTAACGTCCTATTGGCTATGTCGGATATGCCCAAACTTTATGAACAAATTTTCCAGTATCGTTTTGCGGATTCAGATGGACCTTTGGCGGGGCATCCACTGGGAAACTTAATAATCGCTGGTATTTCTGAGATGCAGGGTTCAACCTACAATGCGATGAGGTTGTTGACGCGCTTTTTCCATACGACAGGACGGATTTATCCATCTAGCGAACAGGCCTTGACCCTTCATGCTATTTTTACAGATGGGACCGAGGTAGCAGGTGAGAGCAAGATTTCCAAGCATAATGGGATGATTGATCATGTCTATGTGACAAATTCTTATAACGATGATGAACCGAAAGCCAGTCGCCAGGTAGTTGAAACGATTATGGAAAGTGACATGATTGTACTTGGACCGGGTTCTCTTTTTACCTCAATCTTGCCGAATCTGATGATTTCTGACATTGGCAAAGCCCTAAAAGAAACCAAGGCTGAAGTGACCTATGTGTGCAACATTATGACCCAACGGGGAGAGACTGAGTTTTTCTCAGATGCAGACCATGTGGCGGTTCTTAATGCACACCTAGCTGAACAATTCATTGATACAGTTTTGGTCAATATTGAGCCAGTTCCACAAGAGTATATGAATAGCAACCAGTTTGATGAATACTTGGTACAGGTAAAACACGATTTTGCAGGTTTGCAAAAACAGGCTAATCGTGTGATTTCTTCGAATTTTCTTCGTTTGAAAAATGGCGGAGCTTTCCATGATGGTGACTTGGTGGTAGAAGAGTTGCTCAAGATTTTGCAGGTGCGGCCATGAGTTTTACAGTACAAGTAAAGGAAGAATTGCTGCTTCAGTCTAGCTCAAATAAGAGCGAGCTATCTGCTATTATCAAATTATCAGGTAGCTTGGGCTTAGCTTCATCAGGTTTGACTCTTTCTATCAGCACGGAAAATGCAAAGATTGCCCGTCACATTTATGAACTGTTACTCCATTTCTACCAGATTAAGGCTGAGATTCGCCATCATCAAAAACCTAATCTCAAAAAGAATCGTGTGTATGCAGTTTTGATAGAAGACGGCGTGAATGAGATATTGAACGATTTGCATTTGGCTGATAGCTTCTTTGGATTAGAGACGGGGATTTCTCCCTTGGTTTTGGAAAATGATTCGTGGAGTCAAGCCTATCTTCGTGGAGCATTTTTAGCGGCAGGCTCTGTTAAGGATCCTGAAAAGGGAAAATACCAGCTTGAAATAGCTTCTGTCTATAGTGACCATGCCAATGACCTGGCCAATCTGATGCAGAAATTTCTTTTGGATGCCAAAGTCATTGAGCGAAGTAAGGGAACCATTACCTATCTGCAACGTGCAGAGGACATTATGGATTTTCTTTTGGTGATTGGAGCAGAAGAGGCAAAGACAGAATTTGAGAATGTTAAATTGCTTCGTGAGGCTCGCAATGACCTAAATCGGGCTACAAATGCGGAAGCCGCTAATATTGCAAAGACGGTCAATGCTAGTATGAAAACAATCAATAATATTATCAAAATTATGGATACTATCGGTCTAGATCAGTTGTCAGGTGACTTGCAGGAGATTGCCCAGTTGCGAATTCAGCATCCAGACTATTCCATTCAGCAATTGGCGGATAGTCTAACGGTACCGATCACTAAAAGTGGTGTCAACCATCGTTTGCGGAAAATCAATAAGATTGCGGATGAATTATAATACTTAGAACCAGTTCCTTGTGGGCTGGTTTTTTAGATTATTATATGAAATTACGGAATATTATTAGAATTATATCTTAATATATGTTAGAATGTGTAGAGAAATACTTTGATTAGAATGGAGAGAGTGATGATTACGAACGAACAATACAACTTTCTTCGAAACCATCCTGCGTTTGAAAACTTCTCAAGGGAAAGTTTCGATCAATTAGCTAAGCATATTCGTTTTCGAAAGATTCCTAAGGGACAAATCTTTTTTTACGCAGAGGATCCTAGAGATTATCTATTTGTATTGTATAAGGGCTATGCTCGGATTGAGCAATATGATGAGACGGATAGTTTTACGTATTTAGACTATATTCGGCAGGGCGGTGCTTTTCCTTTTGGAGATATGTTTCAGGATAAACCTTATCATTATACTGCCATTGCCATAACGGACCTAGAGTATTTTATTGTGCCGATGGTCTTGTTTGAAACCTTGTCGAAGATAAATCCTAGTCAAATGGTCTATATCTGTCAAAAATTATCCAAAGTGCTTCGTTTTCAAGAGTTGCGCTTGCGAAATGCGATGCGTTCCAAGGCATCAGATCGAGTCGTTCAAGCCCTGGCTCTTCTTTATTGGGATATGTGCCAGCGCGATCAGTTTGTTACCTTACCGTTTGAAATTCATATTCAGGAGATTTCGCGTTTAGCAGCTACGACACGGGAAACGGTTAGCCATGTTTTGAAGCAACTGAAACAGGATGGTAAAATTGCTTATAGCCATAAACAGTTAACTTATTTAGATATTGATTATTTCTTAGAAAATTTGACAGAAACTCACTGAAGTTTCTGTTTTTTTATAAAAAAATAAAAATTCACATAATGATATAATAGAAAGAATTATGCATAATATAGGCGATATAATCGATAATTATTTATAAATAAGGTTGAAAATGTGAAGAATTTCTCAACATAAATGCGAGCGTTTTCAAGTTTTTGTTTTTTTGCTCTGTTAAACTATGGATGTAAAGAGGAAATGAGAGGCAGGAAAGCGTACGGTCCTCCTCGTTTCCCATCATGTATAAATCTACAAGGAGGACAGATCATGTCAAACCATCCAATTCATGTTTTTTCAGAAATTGGTAAGCTGAAAAAAGTTATGTTACACAGACCAGGTAAGGAAATTGAAAACCTGATGCCTGACTACCTAGAACGCCTACTCTTCGATGATATTCCATTCTTAGAAGATGCACAGAAAGAGCATGATGCATTTGCTCAAGCTCTTCGTGATGAAGGTGTCGAAGTACTCTACTTGGAAAAATTAGCTGCTGAGTCACTTGTTACACCTGAAATTCGTGAACAATTTATTGATGAATATCTCGAAGAAGCTAACATTCGTGGTCGGGCGACTAAGAAGGCAATTCGCAAGTTGTTGATGTCTATTGAAGATAATCAAGAACTGGTTGAGAAAACGATGGCTGGTGTTCAAAAGGCAGAATTGCCAGAAATCCCTTCTGAAGAAAAAGGTTTGACAGATTTGGTTGAATCCTCTTACCCATTTGCAATAGACCCAATGCCAAACCTTTACTTCACACGGGATCCATTTGCTACGATTGGTAATGCTGTTTCTCTTAACCACATGTATTCAGAAACACGGAACCGTGAAACCTTGTATGGTAAATATATCTTCACCCATCACCCAGAATATGGTGGAAAAGTTCCATTGGTTTACAATCGTGAAGCAACTACTCGTATAGAGGGTGGTGACGAATTGGTTCTTTCAAAAGATGTTTTGGCAGTAGGTATTTCACAACGTACCGATGCTGCATCAATTGAAAAACTATTGGTAAATATCTTTGAACAGCATGTTGGCTTCAAGAAAGTATTGGCATTCGAATTTGCTAACAACCGTAAATTCATGCATTTGGATACAGTATTTACCATGGTTGACTATGATAAGTTTACTATCCACCCAGAAATTGAAGGTGACCTTCGTGTCTTCTCTGTAACCTATGAAAATGATACGCTTCATATTGAAGAAGAACATGGTGACTTGGCAGAACTTTTGGCTGCGAACCTTGGTCTTGAAAAAGTAGAATTGATTCGTTGTGGTGGCGGTGATATGGTTGCTGCTGGTCGTGAGCAATGGAATGATGGTTCAAATACATTGACTATTGCACCAGGTGTGGTAGTTGTTTACAAACGCAATACGATTACCAATGCTATCCTCGAGTCCAAAGGGCTTCGTTTGATTAAGATTGGCGGAAGTGAATTGGTTCGTGGTCGTGGTGGACCTCGTTGTATGTCAATGCCGTTTGAACGTGAAGACATCTAATGCCGAGTATAGAACGAACAACAATCGGTTCGGAAGAATGGCAACGCGCAGCCTCTATCTATGTCCGCTATAAGGTATTTGTCCTTGAGCGTGGTATTGCAAAGGAAGATGAATTTGACCAGAATGATACGGAAGGAAGAGTTTACGCCAATCTCTTTATTGGTGAAGAGCCTGTTTCAACGGGACGTTTTCTTCCTGTCGGTCCTGGTCAAGCTCGTCTAACCCGAATAGCCACTCTACCGAATTTTCGTGGAAAAGGCTATGGAAAAATGATTATCAGCTCTTTGGAAGCTTATGCACGTGAAGCAGGCTTTCATCAGTTGAATATACATTCGGAGTTAACTGCAAAGACTTTTTATGAGTCAGTTGGCTACCAAGCAACTTCTGAAGTTTATCAAGAAGATGGAGAATGGTGCCAGACATTGACAAAATTTATTTAAACATTAGGAGAAGAGACAATGACAAACGTATTTAAAGGTAGACATTTTCTTGCAGAGAAAGATTTCACACGCGCAGAATTGGAATGGTTGATTGATTTCTCAGCTCATTTGAAAGATTTGAAAAAACGCAATATTCCACACCGTTATTTGGAAGGTAAAAATATTGCCCTCTTGTTTGAAAAAACATCAACACGTACTCGAGCTGCCTTCACAGTAGCATCTATTGACCTTGGTGCCCATCCAGAATATCTTGGTGCAAATGACATCCAACTTGGTAAGAAAGAATCTACAGAAGATACTGCTAAAGTTTTGGGACGTATGTTCGACGGTATTGAATTCCGTGGTTTCAGTCAAAAAATGGTGGAAGAATTGGCAGAATTCTCTGGTGTGCCAGTATGGAATGGTTTGACAGATGCATGGCACCCAACTCAAATGTTGGCGGACTACTTGACTGTCAAAGAAAACTTTGGCAAGTTGGAAGGCTTGACTCTGGTTTACTGTGGTGATGGCCGTAACAACGTTGCCAACTCTCTATTGGTGACAGGTGCTATCCTTGGTGTCAATGTCCATATCTTCTCTCCAAAAGAACTCTTCCCTGATGAAACTGTTGTGGCATTGGCAGAAGGCTTTGCCAAAGAAAGCGGAGCGCGTGTTCTTATCACTGACAATGCTGATGAAGCAGTCAAAGGCGCAGATGTTCTCTATACAGACGTTTGGGTATCAATGGGTGAAGAAGATAAATTTGCTGAACGCGTTGCCCTCTTGAAACCATACCAAGTGAATATGGAATTGGTGAAAAAAGCAGAAAATGAAAATCTCATCTTCTTGCACTGCTTGCCTGCCTTCCATGATACAAACACTGTTTATGGTAAAGATGTCGCTGAAAAATTTGGCGTAGAAGAAATGGAAGTAACAGACGAAGTATTCCGTAGCAAATATGCTCGTCACTTCGACCAAGCTGAAAACCGTATGCACACTATTAAAGCAGTGATGGCGGCTACTTTAGGGGATCCATTTGTTCCACGTGTGTAATAATTAACGATCTAATAACGCATCGCAACCTCCGGGGGCTGACACCCAGCCCCCATATTTTGAGGATAGATGTGTAAGCGATTACTATTTCGCGAAAGTGAGGAAAAAGCAAGAGATATGGCAAATCGTAAAATTGTAGTAGCCTTGGGTGGCAATGCTATTTTATCGTCCGACCCATCGGCTAAAGCACAAAAAGAGGCCTTGGTACAAACAGCCAAGCACCTTGTAAAATTGATAAAAAATGGGGATGACCTTATTATCACGCATGGTAATGGTCCTCAGGTTGGAAACTTACTTCTTCAAAACCTTGCTGCTGATTCGGAAAAGAACCCAGCTTTTCCACTAGACAGTTTGGTAGCCATGACAGAAGGTTCGATTGGTTTCTGGTTGCAAAATGCCTTGGAAAATGAATTGCTCAAGGAAGGCATTGAAAAAGATGTAGCATCTGTTGTGACCCAGGTTATCGTGGATAAGAATGATCCCGCCTTCGAAAATTTGACCAAGCCGATTGGACCATTCTATACAGAAGAAGAAGCGAAAGCAGAAGCAGAAAAGACTGGTGCAACCTTCAAAGAAGATGCCGGTCGTGGCTGGCGCAAAGTCGTTGCTTCGCCAAAACCTGTAGGAATCAAAGAAATTGGTACCATTCGTACCCTTCTCAATGCAGGTGAGGTAGTCGTAGCTGCTGGAGGCGGAGGTATTCCAGTTGTCCAAGAAGCAGATGGCACCCTGACCGGTGTGGAAGCAGTTATCGATAAGGACTTTGCTTCTCAATGTTTGGCAGAATTGGTTGACGCAGACTTGTTTATCGTCTTGACCGGTGTAGACTATGTCTTTGTTAACTACAACAAACCAGACCAAGAAAAATTAGAAACAGTTACCGTAGCTGAATTGGAAGAATATATCAAACAAAATCAATTCGCACCAGGTTCCATGCTACCGAAAGTTGAAGCAGCTATTGCTTTTGTAAACAATAAGCCGCAATCAAAAGCAGTCATTACCTCATTAGAAAACTTAGGCGCTTTGATTGAATCCGATAGCGGCACTATCATTGTCAAAGGCTAAGCAGCTGTATGTTCGTTGAGACTTCTCTTTATTGATGTACTCTACATGCAAATATAGTTTTTAAACTAGACGGGTTATTTATTGATGGAGTTAGGGGAGTGGGAATGTTGATAGTCCTACAAGGGTTCCCTTTAATCTAAACATGAAGGTCTGGGCGTCTAAGCTCCCTCCCCTCTCATCCATTTCCTATCAAGTATCTATCTATAAGCAATGATTTCAGATAATAGACTGAAGGAGATAGACATCTCTTGAAGATAGGTGGATATTTGATACGGTTATTACGGATACAATTTCCCTTAAATAGGGGATTTAGAACCTGTATTCCCAGTTCAGGACTTTCATCTAAGACTAGTTGTTGAGCTATTCATCGTTAGTTTTTCAGTATTTCTTTAAAAACTACCTTGATGAGCGAAAAACTATTTCTTATATAAAGTACTTTACTTGTCAATCCAGGTTGCGTTCAAAAAATATTATAGGAGGTTTTTGCGATGAGCGAAAAAGTGAAAAAAGGCTTTAAAATGCCTTCATCGTATTCTATTTTGATGCTCATTATTGCCTTTATGGCAGTGATGACATGGGTTATTCCAGCAGGTCAGTATGAAAAAGACGAAGCTGGAAAATTTATCACAGGCACCTATCAAGCAGTGGCTCAAAATCCGCAGGGAATTTGGGATATTCTGATGGCACCTGTCCGTGCTATGTTGGGTCATGGCGACACTAGTAAGGCTATTGACGTTGCCTTCTTTATTCTGATGGTTGGTTCTTTCTTAGGCGTGGTCAATGAAACTGGTGCGCTTGATGTGGGGATTGCCTCCATTGTGAAACGCTTCAAGGGTCGCGAGAAAATGCTGATTTACATTCTCATGCCTTTGTTTGCCTTGGGCGGTTCTACCTACGGTATGGGTGAGGAAACCATGGCTTTCTTCCCACTCCTAGTTCCTGTTATGATGGCAGTTGGTTTTGATAGTATTACAGGTGTTGCTATTATCTTGTTGGGTTCTCAAATCGGCTGTTTGGCTTCGACTGTAAACCCATTTGCGACAGGTGTGGCTTCGGATGCAGCAGGGGTTTCCTTGGCCGATGGTATGATATGGCGGATTATCTTCTTTATCGTTATTTTGGGTCTGGGTGTGTGGTTCGTTGCCAACTATGCTGAAAAAGTAAAAAACGACCCAACTAAATCCCTCGTTTACAAACAACGTGAAGCAGATATGGCTCACTTTAATGTCAACACATCAAATGAAGAAGTCAATGCTGTCTTAACGCCTGCTCAAAAACGTGTCCTTTGGGTCTTCGTATTGACTTTTGTAGTCATGATTTGTAGCTTTATTCCTTGGGAAGACTTGGGTGTTTCTGTCTTTGCAGATTTTAACACCTGGTTACTTGGCTTGCCAGGAATCGGTCAGGTGATTGGTAGTTCAGCCTATCCATTTGGCTGGTGGTATTTCCCTGAAGGAGCTATGCTCTTTGCCTTTGCTGGTGTCTTGGTCGGTATTGTCTATGGCATGGATGAAGCACGTCTGGTAAAAGCCTTTATGAATGGTGCGGCAGACTTGCTCAGTGTTGCCCTTATCTGTGCGGTGGCACGTGGTATTCAAGTCATCATGAATGACGGTATGATTACAGCGACTATTCTGCATTGGGGTGAAGTTGGCTTGCAAGGTCTGTCTTCACAAGTCTTCATCATCTTGACCTATCTCTTCTACCTGCCAATGTCCTTCTTGATTCCATCCACATCTGGTCTTGCAGGGGCATCTATGGGTATCATGGCACCTCTTGGAGAATTTGTTAATGTGCCAGCACACTTGATTATCACAGCCTTCCAAGCAGCTTCAGGTGTACTTAACTTGGTTGCACCAACCTCAGGTATTGTAATGGGTGCCTTGGCTTTAGGTCGTGTTGAAATCGGAACTTGGTATAAATTTGTAGGTAAATTGATTGCAGCTATTGTACTTGCATCAATTGCTATTCTTGTCATTGCGACATTCTTCTAATCGAAATTCTGGGTCAGATTTTATCATGAATACAGATAAATTTGGCTCAGTTTTTCCATTTGTGATAGAATGAAAACAGAAAGAACTATATTTTAATCTGTTGAAAGGAGAAACAATGGAAACAAGTTTTATTCAAGCACAGCATCAAGAGGCTTGTGTAGAGGCGATTAAGGAACTGGTTGCTTTTCCTTCTGTTTTGCAAGAACATCAGGCAGATACACCATTTGGTCAAGCAATTCAGGATGTACTGGAACATACTTTAGCCATGACGGAGAAAATGGGGTTTAAAACCTATCTAGACCCTGCTGGCTATTATGGCTATGCTGAAATTGGGCAAGGCGAAGAATTATTAGCAATCCTTTGCCACTTAGATGTGGTACCTGCTGGTGATCTTAGTCAATGGCAGACGCCGCCTTTTGAGGCTGTGGTAGAGGGAGATTACATTATTGGACGCGGGGTTCAGGATGATAAAGGTCCTTCGATGGCGGCCTTATTTGCAGTAAAAGCACTTCTTGATGCGGGAGTCCAATTTAACAAACGGATTCGTTTCATTTTTGGAACAGATGAAGAGACCTTATGGCGGTGTATGAACCGCTACAATCAGTTGGAAGAAGTAGCAACTATGGGCTTTGCGCCAGATTCTTCCTTCCCTTTGACTTATGCTGAAAAAGGATTGCTGCAGGCCAAATTGCATGGTCCAGGTCACCCTTGTCTGAGTATCGAAGCGGGAACTGCCTATAACGTAGTACCTGCCAAGGCAAGCTATTCCGGTCATTTATTAGCAGGAGTTATTGCGGAATTAGATCAATTAGGCTTTGATTATGAAACCAAAGATGATCAAGTAACGGTTCTTGGTATTTCGCGGCACGCCAAGGATGCTGCTGAGGGGGTCAATGCCATCGTTCGTTTGGCCAAGGCTTTGGAACATTTCGAAAATCATCCAGCCTTGGACTTTATCGTCAATGCAGTTGGTGAAGATGCCACAGGATTTAAGCTTTTGGGTGATGTGACTGATGAACCATCAGGGACACTCAGTTTCAATATTGCAGGCCTAACCATTAGCGCAAAAAAATCAGAAATTCGCTTGGACATTCGTATTCCTGTTACTGCGGATAAAGAAGCCCTAGTTTCTACTTTACAAGCCAAAGCGCAATCATGTGGTTTGACCTATGAAGAGTACGACTACCTTGCTTACTTGTATGTGCCATTAGACAGCCAGCTGGTATCTACGCTCATGTCTGTTTATCAAGATAAGACAGGAGATTTGACAAGCGAGCCAATCTCGTCAGGTGGGGCTACCTTTGCTCGTACCATGCCAAACTGTGTGGCCTTTGGTGCATGTTTCCCAGATACAGAACAAACAGAGCATCAGGAAAATGAACGCATGCCATTAGAAGACTTATATAAAACAATGGATATTTATGCTGAGGCAGTCTATCGCCTAGCTGCGGAATAGCCATTATCAGTATTGAATAGTAAATTACAGTTTAAAAGCTCTTAGTGAAATATCTAAGAGCTTTTCTTATGAAGAATAACATTGAAAGATGAGATAGAAATGTGTCACTGTTTACAAGAAGTGTACAAAATATATGAAAGTGTGACTTATTATATGCTGTTTTAGAAATAGACCCCATCTGCATATAGAATAAGTCAAATTAGACTATTCTACAATAAAATGCGTACATGTTATATTTTCGTTTATGAGTATAAAGGGAAGTTATTGATATTTATTTGAAAAATTATCTTTAAAATTAAGTATGTTGTTTGTGAACAAAAATTTTTATAATTTACTAAAGAAAAATGGTGGAGTAAACTGTTTCAAGTGCTCGAAGCAAGCTTGTGCCCCCTCGACATCTTCACAAATGATGAGACAGACATCGTCACCGCAGACGGTCGCTACAATTTGAGGAATCTCCATGGCATCCAAAATAGAACCGAATGAGTTGGCCAATCCAGGTAGGGTCTTGAGCACCACTTGATGTTGGATAGGTTTTAGCATGACCAAAGCATCTTCCATATAGAGTCGCAGTCGTTTTTCCCAGCGAGTAGGAGCAATGGGGTTGATGACATAGTGAGAAGAATCATCTTCGTTGACTTTGACAAGATTGAGCATCTTGATGTCACGGGAGAGGGTAGATTGGGTGACGGAGACTCCGTTGACCTCTAGTAATTCTTGCAATTCCTGCTGGGTATGTATTTTCTTCTCCATGATTAGAGACAGGATCAGCTGATGGCGGCTTTCAATCTTGTTCATAGGGCCCTCCTTGAGATGTAAGGAAAATAAAATCTGAACTCAGAATAAATTGGTGATAACAGCCTATTGAATAAACATTGCATCCCCAAAACTAAAGAAGCGGTAGCGTTCTTCAACAGCATGTTTATAGGCATCTAAGGTAAATTCTCTACCTGCAAAGGCAGAAACTAGCATAACCAAAGTAGATTTTGGCAGGTGGAAATTGGTTGAGAAGGCATCAACGATTCGGAAGGTGTAGCCAGGTTTGATGAAGATATTTGTCCAACCAGAATCAGCTTCCAAACGGCCATCAAATTTATTACCGATGGTTTCGAGGGTGCGGATGGATGTAGTGCCGACTGCGACGATACGACCACCGCTACCTTTGACCTGATTGAGGGTTTGAGCAGCTTCTGCTGATAGATTATAGAATTCCGAGTGCATTTCATGCTCATCAACGTTATCAACAGAGACTGGTCGGAAGGTCCCAAGCCCAACGTGAAGAGTCAGATAGACTAGTTTCACTCCTTTAGCTTCGATTTTTTCGAGTAATTCTTGGGTGAAATGTAGTCCAGCAGTTGGAGCTGCGGCAGAACCGTTTTCCTTGGCATAAACTGTTTGATAGCGTTCACGGTCTTCTAATTTCTCATGAATGTAAGGTGGAAGTGGCATTTCGCCTAGACTTTCCAAGACTTCAAGGAAGATACCTTCATAGGAGAATTCAACTATTCTTCCACCGTGTTCTAATTCCTCTACGATAGTAGCAGTTAATCGTCCGTCACCAAAAGCAACTGTGGTACCGACCTTCAGACGTTTTGCTGGTTTGGCAAGAACTTCCCACTGATCACCTTGGGTATTTTTCAAAAGCAAAAGCTCAACATGTCCCATAGTTTCAGGCTTGTAGCCATAGAGACGGGCAGGCAGAACACGTGTATTGTTCATGACCAGAGCATCACCGGGATTTAGTTGGTCGATGATATGGTCAAAGTGACTGTCAACCATGCTCCGTTTTTCGCGGTCGAGGATCAATAGTTTAGAGCTGTCGCGCTTTTCAAGGGGAACTTGAGCGATAAGCTCTTCGGGTAAATCAAAATCAAAATCTGCAGTATTCATATTCACTCCTTAGACTAAAATAAAATATAGGTAAAATAAATCAATAGGGCAAATGGCAAAGCCACCAATAGACTACCAATCAGGTAGAAAATAAACTTTAGGACCTTTGATTTAGAAATAAAATAGCCAGTAAGGCAGAACAGAATACCAATAAAAAATAAGTAAAAAAGCACATCTGTCATAAATGTATTATATCATAGTTAGACACTTAAGTCTTGATGGATGGGAAGAGAATTAAAATTATTCGTGCTGATGTAATACTCTATAAGTATAAATTCTTGACAAAAATTGGTCTATACCATATAATAAAGAAAAAACAATAAATGGTATAGACCAAAGAGGTGTGTTATGAAAATTCATGTAGTAAACAATCAAGTTGAAGGAGCAACTGTAGCATTAGACATTTTGAGAGAAAAATTGAACGGAGGTGCCAAGGTATTAGGTTTGGCAACAGGCTCCAGTCCGTTAGAATTTTACAGATTGATTCGTGAGTCGGATTTAGACTTTTCGGATGTGACATCTGTAAACTTGGATGAGTATGTTGGTCTAGGTGAGGAGAGCGACCAATCCTATATTCATTTTATGAAGGAAAATCTTTTCAATGCTAAACCGTTTAAACAATCTTATTTACCGAATGGTTTGGCGACAGATGTAGTTGCTGAAACAGAACGTTACAATAAAATTTTGGCTGAACATCCGGTCGATTTCCAAATTTTGGGTATCGGTCGCAACGGCCATATCGGTTTCAACGAACCAGGTGCTCCATTTGATGGTCAAACCCATCTGGTTGAATTGGCGCCATCAACCATTGAAGCCAATGCGCGCTTCTTTGACAATCCAGAAGATGTGCCAAAACAAGCTATCTCCATGGGCATCGCCAACATTATGGCAGCCAAAACCATTGTTCTCATGGCCTATGGTCCTGAAAAAGCTGACGCGATTAAGGCGACTGTGGAAGGAGCAGTGACAGAAGATGTCCCAGCAAGCGTCCTCCAAAACCACGACAATGTCATCCTTATCCTCGACCAAGCAGCAGCAAGTAAATTAGTGTAGTATGTTGTAAACGATTATTCTTAGACATAAAGTTGGTTGTAACAGTGCAATAAGTATAATGTCTGAATGAATCTAGGTTCTTTTTCCATTATGAATTTGACAAAAATTGTGAAAAGGCATGTAACTTATATTTTTAAGGGCATGCCTTTTGCTATTCTGATAATCAATATCAGTTGTTATATATTGAATGGATTATAACATTAAGTTGGATGTGAGAGAAAATTTCGACAAGAGGTACTACTAAATTGCTGTCCTTTATCATGTTGAAAATTGATAGGAACAAGTGAAATGGGCAAAATAGTATCATTTTCTCTACGTTTTGTATAACGTTTTCATTTTTTTTAGGTAGTTTTATGGTTTTTATATAATCTTTTTCTAAAGTTGGTTTTTGAGTTATTTTTTTGTGCTATACTGTTACTACGTTTCCGATAGGAGGAAGCAAATATCTATACAAAGGAGGAGGCTGGGCAAAAAGCCCAGGACCACTACTCAGAGTTCGTGTCAACATCTCAGCGCAGTGGTTGATTGGCAGATTTGTTCGTGTTTTACACTCCAAATCTGACCATTACGACTGATGCGAACAGAGTTCGCTTCATTTCCAACCTCTAACAGTCACTACTCTGACTTAACGACTGTTGCGAACTTCGTTCGCTATATCTCCAACCTCCAAAGGTTCCCCGAACCTTTGGAGCTATACGGGGGTGGGAGTTTAAAAGGTCTGGGAGACCTTTTAAAGTGGGAGATATAAGCTGACGGCAGTCAGCTCACATAAATTGATGTCTGGGAATAGACTGTTTCAGCTCAACAACTGGAAATAAGGACTTGTTGACGAACTCTTTTTTAACTAGTCGAGTTCCCACTCTCATTGTAACAAAACGTAAGTATAAAGTTGGCGCATGTGCTATGGCACTTGCAGTGCTAATGACCACTGCAGGTGGTGCAGTTGTAAATGCAGAGCAACGACTTCATTCACCAGTTGGTTTTGAGCAACGTGACGAAGTACTTCTAGAGCTGAAAGAATCAACCCAACCTTTTGGTCAAGGTGTTCAACATTTAGAGCCTATCAACCCACCTGTGACTCAAATGGCTCCTTCTGTACAAAAATCATCATGGTTTGGTTCATTTTGGGGAGGTGTACAAAAATTGTGGAATGCATTATGTTGTTCTGTGGGATTAACTTGGTGTAAAGTTAAATAAGTAATCTAGAGTTATAATCTTGTAATATTTAGTCAATTAATTTGAAAATCCTTCATACTTCACTAACTTTCTTAAATTATTTAATTTTCTATATATTACCCTCTTAAAAATCTTTTTCATCTATACATTCATAACTTTAATACTATCACTCAAAATAGTATGCCCTCTATGAAAATAGAGGGTTTTAAACATTTTTTGCGAATGAGATGTTGACACGAATTCCATATTTCTTGAGTCTCGGTTGTAATTTTTCTTAGATAAATTAAAGAGTGAAAAGTTTAGGATGTAATTGTTCTAAACTTTTTATATTGCATTGATAAAAAAATACAGGCTTTGTGTAACAGGTATATTCTTGTATTTTTTAGTGAAAAAAGAAATAAATTGACAAAATTATGGTAAAATGTAGGTTGATTTAAAATTAATCATTTAATGAATGGAATGAGTTCGAAGTAAGTCAAGATTGACTAGACATTGTATTTAAAGTAATTCGCAGGAATAAGAGATGGAAGGAGATAGAACATGCAACATCCAGTTGTACGATTTATCTGTAGAACCCTGTTCTATTTTTTTATATTGTTACTACTTTTGTATCTGTATAGTTATTTAGACATTGGACAGGGAGGATTTATCTATAATGAGTTTTAAAGAGGAGAGTATAAAAAAGATTAGCAGTATGTTAGAGCGGGTAGAGCATTTTGCGACAGAAAATCCTGACTACCCTGTTTACCATTATCTAGGACAGTTGTACAGTTATGGGGATTTAAAGGCAGATTCAGATTCTTTAGCAGCCCATATTGATAGTTTGGATTTACCAGCAAACTCTCCTGTTCTTGTTTTTGGCGGACAGGAGTACCAGATGTTGGCAATCTTTGTTGCCTTAACCAAGGCTGGCCATCCATATATCCCTGTAGATAGTCATTCTGCTTTGGATCGGATTGAAGCTATTCTGGAAATAGCAGAGCCGAGTTTGGTGTTTGCGGTAGCAGACTTTCCGCTAGAGACAAGTTTGCCAGTGCTTGGTTTGTCTGAAGTTGAAGCCATTTTTGAGAAGAAGTCGACTTATCAGTTGATGCATCCTGTAAGTGGAGATGATACCTACTATATTATCTTCACTTCTGGGACAACGGGTAAACCAAAAGGGGTGCAAATTTCGCATGACAATTTGCTCAGCTTCACCAACTGGATGATAAGGGATAAGGAGTTTGCGCTACCAGAGCGACCGCAAATGTTGGCTCAACCTTCCTATTCGTTTGACTTGTCGGTTATGTATTGGGCTCCGACGCTTGCCCTTGGTGGGACCTTATTTGCCCTACCGAAAGAGTTGACTTTGGATTTTAAAACCTTATTTGCAGCTATTCAAACTTTGCCATTTAAGATTTGGACTTCGACACCATCATTTGTCGATATGGCTTTGCTATCTCGTGAGTTCGATGGGAAACATTTACCAAATTTGACGCATTTCTATTTTGACGGAGAGGAGTTAACTGTAAAAACAGCTCAGAAGCTCCGCGAACGTTTTCCAAAAGCTGTGATTGTTAACGCTTATGGACCGACCGAAGCTACAGTCGCCTTATCAGCAGTTGCTATAACTAATGAGATGTTAGTGAATTATAAACGTTTGCCGATTGGTTATACCAAACCAGACTCACCAACTTTTATTTTGGATGAGGATGGTCAAGTAGTACCGAATGGTCAACAGGGAGAAATTGTTGTATCAGGTCCTGCTGTCTCTAAAGGATATTTGAATAATCCTGAGAGAACCGAGGCGGCATTTTTCCAGTTTGACGGCTTACAGGCCTATCATACTGGGGATTTGGGTGTAATGACAGATGAAGGTCTGTTACTCTATGGTGGGCGTATGGATTTCCAAATTAAATATAATGGTTATCGTATCGAGTTGGAAGAAGTTGCCCAACACTTAAATAAATCAACCTATATTGAGGCTGCGGTAGCTGTTCCACGTTATAATGCTGACCATAAAGTGCAAAATCTGTTAGCTTATGTTGTCCCTAAAGCAGGGATTATGGAGCAGTTCGATCGAGAGTTGGAGTTAACCAAGGTCATCAAGCAGGAGTTAAAAGAACGGATGATGGATTATATGATGCCTTCGAAGTTTATTTATCGAGACAGTCTTCCTTTGACTGCAAATGGGAAGATTGATATTAAGGGATTGATTGCTGAGGTGAATGCTCAATGATGGAGTTTTTCAAACAGCTACCTCAGTTAGAGCCTTATGGGAATCCATTGTACTTTTTCTATCTAGTCTTGGCGCTAGTACCAATTTTTATAGGACTCCTTTTTAAAAAACGTTTCCCCTTGTATGAAACAGGTGTTAGTTTAGCCTTCATTGTCTTGATGTTTACAGATACAAAGACAATGCAATTGCTGTCTTTATTGGCCTATATCATTTGGCAGACAATGTTGATTTTTTTCTACAAGCATTATCGTCAACGGGCAAATCAAAGCTGGGTCTTCTATTTAATCGTGTGTTTAGCTGTTTTTCCGTTGACTTGGGTAAAGTTGGCCCCGACTTTTAGTCAGCATGGGGCAATTTTCGGTTTTTTAGGTATTTCTTATTTAACGTTTCGGTCGGTCGGAATGGTGATTGAAATGCGGGACGGTTTACTAACGGAATTTAGTTTAGGGAGTTTTTTACGATTTTTGCTATTTATGCCAACTATTTCGAGTGGTCCTATTGATCGTTATAGACGGTTTACGGAAGATTACAAACAAATTCCTGAGCGAACGGAGTTATTAAATATGCTCGATCAGACTGTGCATTATATTATGATGGGCTTCTTATATAAGTTTATTCTAGCCTATTTTATCGGGCATACTTTACTGGAGCCTTTAAAGGCAGTAGCTTTGGATCAAGGTGGATGGTTTAACTTACCTACTATTGGAGTTATGTATCTCTATGGTTTTGAATTATTCTTTGACTTTGCAGGCTATTCCATGTTTGCCATAGGTATTTCCAATCTTATGGGTATTCGCTGCCCAATTAACTTTGATCAACCGTTCAAATCGCGTGATCTTAAGGAATTTTGGAATCGATGGCATATCAGCTTATCTTTTTGGTTCCGTGATTTCGTCTTCATGCGTCTGGTTAAGACTTTGTTAAAACATAAGGTTTTCAAAAATCGAAATACGGTATCTAATGTTGCCTATCTGTTAAATATGCTCTTGATGGGCTTGTGGCATGGTGTAACATGGTATTATATTGCATATGGTCTCTTTCATGCTTTGGGGTTGATCATCAATGACGCTTGGATTCGTAAGAGGAAATCAATTAATTTAGCTCGAAAAAAAGCTGGGCAAGAACCACTGCTGGATAATCGTTGGACGAGTTTCGCTGGTATGTTTGTGACCTTCCATACGGTCATGTTCTCTTTCTTGATATTTTCAGGATTTTTAGATAAATTGTGGTTCAAGTAGACAATAGGTAACGATTGTATGAATCGTAGAAAGGAATATAAAATGGATGTAAAAGAAACAATATTGAATATTATCGAAGAATTATTTATGGAAGATGTATCTGAAATGATGGATGAAGACCTATTTGATGCGGGTGTTTTGGATAGTATGGGAACTGTAGAACTTATTGTGGAGTTAGAAAGTCGTTTTAATATTACAGTTCCAGTTTCAGAGTTTGGTCGTGAAGATTGGAATACAGCTAACAAAATCATTTCTGGTGTTGTGGAGTTGATGCATGCGTAAGCAATTGTGGCAGATTTTTGGGCCTGTGATTTGTGCAACGTTTTTAGTTATTCTCACCTTGTTGTTTTTCCCGAGTTCTTCTCGGTCAAATTTCAAAGAAGAAAAACAAGATGCAGTAGCATTGTCTTATATTAGTTTTAAGAGCAAATATAAGAAAAATAGAGCTCTGGGAGACAAAAATCATCGCTTTGTTCCTTTCTTTGGGTCAAGTGAATGGTCACGTTTTGATAGTATGCATCCGTCAGTGTTGGCAGATGCCTATCAGAGAGAGTATACTCCCTATTTGTTAGGACAACGTGGTGCAGCTTCGCTGACACAATATTTTGGCATGCAACAGATTGGGGCACATTTAAAAAATAGTCAGGCTATCTATGTTGTTTCTCCTCAATGGTTTTCACCCAAAGGGGCATCATCTAAGGCATTTGAACAATATTTTAGTAGTGATCAAGCCACTCATTTTCTGCAAACAAGTGCTGAGGATGACTATGATAGATATGCAGCAAAGCGTTTCTTAGAGCTTAAATCAGACTGTAGTTTGACAGGAATGTTTCAAAAAGTAGCTAGTGGTAAGGAATTGTCGAAATGGGATAGAGAGCAGTTGACCTGGCAAGCCTATTTATTAGAAAAGCAAGATGCCTTATTTAGTCGCTTTGCTGATTCTGGTAGTAATTTAGGATTGGTAGAAACGGAAGCGATGAAACTTCCAGAGCCTTTTTCCTATGACCGCTTGAGTAAAGTGGCTAATGAGGACGGGAGTCGTTCTACTCAATCAAATGATTTCCAAATTGATGATAGGTTTTATAGAAATCGTCTTCAGTCAAAAATCAAAAAACTCAAACAATCCCAGACAAAAATATCTTATCTGCAATCACCGGAGTACAATGATTTTCAGCTGGTTTTGAATGAATTTGCTAAACATCAGACTGATGTGCTATTTGTAATTCCCCCAGTTAATGAACGTTGGATGAACTACACTGGTCTCAATAAAGATATGTATCAGGCAACAGTAGCAAAGATTAAGTACCAGTTGACCAGTCAAGGTTTCAATCATATTGCTGATTTGTCGGAGCAGGGGGGGATAGATTATTTTATGCAAGATACGATCCACATCGGTTGGCAAGGCTGGCTGGAGCTTGATAAGTATATCCACCCATTCTTGACAGAACAACAAGCACCTGTTCATTATCAGTTAAAAAAAGAATTTTTAACTTCTGAATGGGCTGCATATAAGGGAGATTTAAACTTATTTTTAAAATAGTTAGATACAGTTATAATAAAAAGCAAGAAGGCTTTGAATTAGGAAGTCTCCTTGCTTTTTTGTTCTTTTACTGTAATAAACTGAATGATTATATATCTTCCCCCAACAAACTGTGGTTGGCTTTGCGGAAGCGAATAACATGATAGGCAACCATAGCGTGTGAGAGCAGGTTTAAGATAACAAATAGTAGGATATTTGAATGCCCATCCAGCAATAAGGCAACATTTCCAATTAGTAAAATGAGAGCATAGATGAACAGCCCTCTCCTGCCAACTTGATGGACTTGTTGATTATAGAAGGAGGTCGAAAGGATACCACTATAGAAGATAAGGTTTCCTACAATCAGCATGGGCAAGGCCAAAAATCATTATGATGACTAGGGAAAAGCTCCATTGCCACTGTGAAGAAATTCAAGCCAAGAACAATCACCAAATGAGCGTATAGCAGAACAGTCGCATCTGCCTTGCGGTGATGGTTGATATTGAGATAGGTTTGCGAAATGTAAAACATAAAGGAGAACGCCATAGCCAAGAAGAAGAGAACACCAGTGAGTAGATGCGTCTGAATCGGATAATTCTTCAAAATCGCAATGACCGTTTCACCAAAAGTAATAATAGTAATCAACTGGCAGCGTTCTACGATATGAGGAAAGTTCATGACATCGTGACTGAGTTTGTCCTTGAAGAAATAGGAAATGACAAATGGAAGATAAAAAAGTAAGAGGCTCTTTTCATCATAGGTCCAGAAATTGAAGTAGATAGCTACCGAAGCCAAGAAAAATACCAGCACATAAATCCCAAACATATAGAGACTATTTTTTATATCTGCCGTAAAACCGATTTTTCGCCCCCGAAGGTAGTACTGCAAGCAAAGTAGCAAATAAGACAGGGTCAAAAAGATAGTAAAGGGCAGGGCTGTTGCTTCAAAATCATGACTAAAGTTTAGGGATAATTGCCCCACCACAAACATGGACGCAATAATCGTGATAATATCCAACAAATCCCGTTCACCATATTTGTTGAGGTAAATCGTCTCATTAATCCACAAGGTCATAATAATCAGGTTAGCGGTGATAAAAGTTAGAATTTCCCTGAGACCGATATGGTCACCGTGCAAAAGTCCAGTCAGTGAAGAAGTGGCCAAGACAAAGACCAAATCATAAAATAATTCATAGTTGGATACGCGTTTTGCGATAATTTCAGACATGTCAATCTCCTTTTCAAAAAAATCTGAAATATTATACCATACGAAAAGGGAGGCTGTCATCTCCCTTTATTTCTTACAATGTCCAGTCCAAGTCTGGTCCGACTGGGACAATACCTGTTGGGTTAATGGTTTTGTGGCTACCGTAGTAGTGCTGCTTGATATGGTCAAAGTCAACCGTCTCCGCAATACCAGAGTGGTTGTAAATCCGCTTGGTATAATCCCACAAGTTTGGATAGTCAACCAAGGCCTTGATATTGCATTTGAAATGCCCAAAGTAAACAGGGTCGAAACGCACCAAGGTGGTAAAGAGGCGAATATCAGCCTCGGTCAATTGATTTCCCACTAGATAGTCCCTGACAGCCAAATGTTCTTCTAGTTTGTCCAAGGCAGCAAAGAGGTTGTTGACTTCTTTCTCATAGACTTTCTGATTGGTTGAAAATCCAGCCTTGTAGACTCCGTTGTTGATGTTTGGATAGACAAAGTCATTCATGGCATCAATCTCAGCCTGTAGGTGTTCTGGATAGTAGTCATCATAGTTGCCTGTAATGTCATTGAAGGCGGTATTGAACATCCGCATAATCTCGGCAGACTCGTTGCTTACGATTGTATTGGTTTTCTTATCCCAAAGAACTGGAACGGTGACACGTCCTGTATAGTGTGGATCAGCCTTCAAATATACCTGATAGAGATAGTCGCTGTTAAAGAGGGAATCCTTGATCACGCCAGGTCCGTCTGCAAAAGTCCAGCCATTTTCTAACATGAGGGGATGAACGACAGACAAGGAAATATGGTCTTCCAAGCCCTTCAATTTTCGCATAATCAAGGTCCGACTAGCCCAAGGACAAGCCAGAGAAATATAGAGGTGGTAGCGACCAGACTCAGCCTTGAAACCGCCCTCTCCTGTTGGGCCTGCCTGTCCGTCTGGCATAATCCAGTTGCGAAATTGTGTGATAGTACGGACAAATTTACCGCCTGTTGATTTGGTATCATACCACTGCTCGACCCATTTGCCATCTTGTAAAAGTCCCATGAATTTTCTCCCTTACTGAAAAAATGGGAAATCCAATAGGATGATTGGATTTCCTTTGTAAAAAAATATATCACTAACTAGTATTATAAACTTTTTTCAAAAAGAGTCAAGCTATATGATTTGTGATACAATAGTCCCATGAGATTGGACAAATGTTTAGAGAAAGCCAAAGTTGGCTCGCGTAAGCAAGTAAAAAAACTTTTCAAAGCCCAGCAAATCAAGATTAACGGACGACCTGCTCAAAGCCTAAGCCAGATTGTTGACCCAGAGTTACAAACTATCCAAGTTTCGGGTAAAAAAGTTGCCTTAGAAGGTTCCGCCTATTATTTGCTTCATAAACCAGCAGGAGTCGTTTCTGCCGTGACAGACCAGGAGCATCAGACAGTCATCGACTTGATTTCTCCGCAAGACAGTAGGGAATGTCTCTACCCAGTCGGTCGCCTGGACAGGGATACCGAAGGCCTAGTCCTCATTACCAACAATGGTCCGCTCGGTTATCGCATGCTCCATCCCAGTCACCATGTGGACAAGGTCTACTATGTGGAGGTAAATGGATGCTTGGCTGAGGATGCTTCAAAATTTTTTGCCTCAGGTGTTACTTTCTTGGATGGAACACGGTGTCAGCCTGCAGATTTGACTGTCTTGGAGGCTTCTTTGGACCATAGCAGAGCGACCATCAAGCTGGCAGAAGGTAAGTTTCATCAGGTCAAAAAGATGTTTTTAGCCTATGGTGTCAAGGTCACATATCTCAAGCGGATTTCCTTTGGTGGTTTTGAACTGGGGGATTTGGAACGAGGTACATACAGACAACTCACACCAAATGAAATGGAACATTTATTCACTTATTTTGACTAGAGGAGGATATATAATGAACATTTATGATTTTACAGTACAAAAACAAGATGGAACAGATCAGTCCATGGCTGAGTATCAAGGACAAGTTTTACTTATAGTCAATACAGCGCCAGGTTGTGGATTGGCACCCCAATACAAGGAACTACAGGGGGAGTGGGAAAGAACTCGACTAAGTCAAAAAGAGTTCGTCTTCCCACCCCCGCACAGTTGATTAGGTTAGATTTGGAGTGTAAAACACGAACAAATCTACCAATCAACCACTGCGCTGAGATGTTGACACAAACACTGAGAAGTGGGCCAGGGCTTTTTGCCCAGCCTCATCGAGGCCAAGGTTTTGTAGTGTTGGATTTCCCTTGTAATCAATTTTTAAATCAGGCTCCCGGTTCTGCTGAAGACATCAATCAGATCTGTAGCTTGAATTATGGTACAACTTTTCCTCGTTTTGCTAAAATTGCTGTGAATGGATCTGAAGCTAGTCCGCTATATCGCTATCTTAAGAAAGAAAAATCGACCTTATTGGGAGGTCGAATCGAGTGGAATTTTACCAAGTTTTTGGTGGATAGACAAGGGCGTGTGGTCGAACGATATTTACCAACAACTAGTCCATTAAAACTTAAAGAGGATATTGAACTTTACCTAGAAAAATAACAAGAAGGCTGGAGTCATCTAGCCTTCTTGTTTTAGTAACCACAGAAAATAGGGAGCGCCGATAAGTGAGACGATGATGCCGGTTGGGATGCCTGTTCCGACAAGTAGTACCCGTCCTATGGTATCCGCTAGAAGTAGAATGAAGCTTCCTATTATCATAGTAGCTGGAATGATGACACGATGGTCATTTCCTAACCATTTGCGCACAATGTGACCAGCAATGAGACCAACGAAGGTGATATTACCAACTAAAATGACACTAAGAGAGGCTAGGGCGGTAGCCAATACCAAGGTAATCCGTCTTTCACGCTGTAAGTGGAGTCCCAAAGCCATAGCTGTCTGGTCATTTAGATTCATAATATTGAGTGAGCGACTTCGACTAAATGTTGCCATCCACACCAATAGAAGAAGAGGAGTATAGATTGCGATAGTTTTCCAATCTCCACCATTTACTCGACCGCTGAGCCACTGGACAATGTATTCCATCTTAAAGTCATCTAATTGGCTGATGATGCTGACCATGATACCAGACAGCATGCTCGAAATTCCAACTCCCGTGATAATTAAGCGTGCAGGATGGATGCCGTACAGCTTCTTACGTGCAATCCAGTAAACTAGAAAAATGGTTAATCCACCGCCCATCATAGCAAATAGAGGCATGAGACTCAATAAGACAGGGCTGATTTTTGAAGAGAGACCGACAAATAGTGCCACAACAAGACCAGCTCCTGCGTTGATTCCTAATATTCCAGAATCTGCCAGAGGATTGCGGGTCAAAGTTTGTAGCAACAAACCCGCCAAAGCCAGAGAAGCCCCTCCGATAATGGAGGCGATTATTCTAGGTAAGCGAATTCGTCCAATGATAAGTAGAGTCGATGAACTGGCACGCCCGCTCATGATGTCGATGAGATCCGAAAAGGATGAATTGCTATAGCCGATAGATAAGGAAAGTAGGAAAATGACAAATAAAAGGATCAGCAGGAATGTGAATATTTTTAGATAGTTGTGATGTCTTATCAAAAGTGTTTCTCCTTTCTAATCAACCATAGGAAGCAAGGGAGACCAATGATACTGATGACTGCGCTAATGGGAGTTTCAACAGGTGGATTGATAGAACGGCAAACCAAATCTACCCAGATGAGGAAACTAGCCCCTGCAAAGGCAGTTAATGGCAAGAGTAGCTTGTAATTTTTCCCTGTAAACATGCGGATAAAGTGAGGAATAATGAGCCCGATAAAAGAAAGCGAGCCCATAAGAGCTACCGCAGAAGCTGAGAGTAGAAGGACAATTCCCAACAAAACCAAGGTCATCAGTAAGGTTCGTTGACCTAGATTTTTAGCAACGGTTTCGTTGAGACTCAGGATGGTCAGCTGATGCGAAAAGAGTTGAGCAAGGATGAGGCCAATGATGATAAGAGGAGCAATGATGGCCAGCATCTTCCAGTTTACCTGTACCAATCCCCCTGCTTGCCAGCCAATCACTGCAGTTGATAAATCAAAGTAGATAGTAATAGCCTGACCAATAGCAGAAAATAGACTTGCTACCATGGCGCCAGATAAAATTAAACGTAGTTGATTGTAGCCTTTTTGCACCTGATAAGCTAGACCAAAGACTAGACCGGCTGCCAGACAGGAGCCCAGTAAACATATTAATAAAATTTGACTGTAGTGCAAACCACCGAACAGAGCATAGGCAACAATGAGAGCAAGTCCTGCTCCAGCATTGATTCCTAATAAGCCAGGATCGGCGATCGGATTGCGTGTAATTCCTTGCATCATTGCCCCAGCTTGGGCCATGGCAGCTCCCACCAAGATGGCGGCTACCATTCTAGGAAAGCGCAAATCGATGATAACATCCTGAGCGGAAGAATCTGTCAGTGGATGTTTTAGGGTTTCTATCAGTTGTTGGTGGCTATAAGAAATAGCTCCAAAGCGTAAACTAAGATAGACTCCAGCTATGAAAGAAAGACAGATGATGAAAAAAACAAGCCAAATATTCTTTGGCTTTGTTTTGGGATAACGAGAACTTACTAGTTTGTTCATATATCCAGTCCTTTTACTGAAGTTTTTGAATTTCTGAAACAAAGGCGTCAATTTGTAAATCTAAAGACATCGGATCGGAGAAGTAGAAGAGGTTATAGTCTATCTCGATGACGTGACCATTCTTTACAGCAGGTAGATTTTTCCAAATATCACTTTCTTTGAGAGAGGCAGCTGCTTCTTTTGTTTTATCATTGACGTTAACAAGGACATAGTCGCCAACATATTCTGGAAGAGCTTCTTGAGATACCCCAAACCAGCCTTCTTTATTGATGATGTCTTCTTGAACCTTTGCAGGAGCGGCAAAACCGAGAGCGCGATAGATTAATTCTCCACCACGACCAAAGTTATTACCATAAAGGAAGATGTTCTTATCGAAGAAGTCCATGACGGTAAATGTTGAACTTGTATCAATCAATCCTTTCAATTCCTCTTTCGCAGTAGCAACTTTCTTATCCCATTGATCTAACCAGGCTTGTGCTTCCTTTTCTTTTCCAAAAATCTGACCAATATCTGTCAGCATTTTCAAGTAGTCACTCTTTCCATAAGTGATTTCAATAACTGGAGCAATTTCTTTCAGTGTTTCTAAGTTATCATCACCAGCAAATACTAGAATGACATCTGGCTTTTGTGCGGCAATCGCTTCTGTATCTGCCGTTGTCAATTGTGGAACATCCTTTAGTTTATCTCCAAAGACGGGACTATTTTTCTCTAAATCTAGACTATAGCTAGATACATCAATTCCTAATTGTAAGAGATAGCCTGTGTAAGAGTAAGCAAAGTTGACAACTTTTTTAGGATTTTTAGGAATGTCACCGTGGTAAGTAATGCCTTCAATCTTTGGCATGCTAGACAATTCTACATCTGTTGAAGAGGAAGAGGTAGAACAAGCTGTTAAGAAAAACAGCCCGACAAATAAACTAAAAATAGCTAAAAACTTTTTCATTTTTTCTCCTTATTATTTTTTTAAATCGTAAGTTAGCAAAATAGGGTAATCTTGACCAGCAACCTGCATCAATTGAGGTTCAATGCTAAAAATGTCCCTCAGTATCTCAGTTGTCATCATATTGGACACAGACCCGTGGTAGCGAATATCTCCCTCTTTCATGGCAATCATATAATCTGAAAATCGAGCTGATAAATTGACATCGTGAAGGACCATCACAATGGTTTTCTGTCGGCTTTGATTCAGTTCTCTTAAAAGTTCTAAGACTTCCAATTGATGATTGAGATCAAGATAGGTTGTTGGTTCATCTAAGAAAATGGTATCCGTATCTTGGGCAAGTGCCATCGCAATCCAAACACGTTGCCTCTGACCACCTGATAAATCATCAACTGGTAACCTAGCGTAGGGAGCGGTCTGGGTGACTTCCAAGGCCCAGTTGATTTTCTCTCTATCCTGATCAGTGAGATGTCCCAGCCCATTTTGATGCGGAAAGCGACCATAGGAGACCAGTTCATAAACGGAAATCCCTTCTGTCGCTTCTAAGACCTGAGGGAGCAGGGCCAATTTTTTTGCAACTTCTTTGGTTGGCAGTTGTGAAATGGCTTGTCCATCTAAATAGATAGCCCCTTCTTGAACAGGAATAATCCTTGTCAACGCCTTAAGCAAGGTCGATTTTCCACAGCCATTGGCACCAATGATTGTCGTTATACTTCCTTTTGGAATACTTGTTGATAATTCATCAATAATAATCCGATTGTCGTAAGAGACTTGGATATTTTCCGCTTGAATCGAAGACACAAACTCCTCCTTACCAGAATATGATTTATTAATAATTTGTTCCGACCAGTATTATATCAAAAAAATTTACCAAAACAAAGAGTTTTCTGAAAATTTTAATTTAACAAGAATCGTTATAAAAAAGTCCTTGTCTGTGAACAAGGACCGTATGTTACAAATATTGTTTTGCTACTTCCAAATCACCGTCATAGGCGGCCTTTTCGCCGTTTACAATCTGGTAGGCGTCAGCTCCTTTGCCTGCGATGATGACGGCATCTTGAGAAGAAGTCGTCTGGCTCATAGCTGTGCGAATGGCTTCTTCCCGGTCCAAGATAAGGTCGCTTGGACGGGTCATGTGGGCGCGGATTTGTTCAGCGATAGTAGCAGGATCTTCACGGTTGGGATCATCAGCTGTCAGAATGACCTCAATCTGTGGATAGTCATTGAGTAGAAGTCCGAAGTCCTTGCGGCGACTTTCTCCTTTGTTACCTGGAGCTCCTAAAATCAAGATGACCTTGCCTGTCTGGTGTTCCAAGACGACATCAATCAGCTTCTTGACACTGTCGCCATTGTGGGCGTAGTCCACGAAGACCTTGGCTCCGTTTTGCTGGGTCAGGACTTCCATACGACCAGGGACATTGGTTTGGGCAATCCCTGTGTGAATATCTTCCAGACTTGCTCCCAAACGGAGACAGGCCAGTCCTGCTGCGATGGCATTTTCTTGGTTGAAGGCACCAATCAGCTGGATGTCGTAATGGCCAGCCAATTTGCCAGTCGCTGTGAAGTCAAAACCTGCTGATTGGCTAATCTGGTTGTCAGAAGTCGGTCCATAAAAGTCATGGTCTTTGGAGCTGACTTGCTCTTTCACGACTTCAAAATGGTCCATTCCTGCATTGACAATAACCGCTCTGCTATTGTCCATCAAAAGACGCTTATGGTAGAAATAGTCCTCAAAAGTCGGATGCTCAATGGGGCCGATGTGGTCGGGGCTGATGTTGAGGAAGACACCGACATCAAAGGTCAGCCCGTAAACCCGCTTGACCAAGTAAGCCTGGCTGGACACCTCCATAATCAAGTGAGTCATGCCGTTCTTGACCGCCTCCGCCATCATGGCAAAGAGGTCTAGGCTTTCAGGCGTGGTCAGGGCAGATTTGAAAAAGGTTTTACCGTCCAGCGTGGTGTTCATGGTTGAAAGCATGGCAGGTTTCTTGCTTTGTTTAAGAATGTTAAAAGCAAAATAAGCCGCCGTTGTTTTACCCTTGGTGCCGGTGAAGGCCAGGAGTTTGAGCTGTTTCTGGGGATGACCATGAAACTCCATAGCAATCAGGCTCATGGCCTGCTTGATGTCGTGGACGATGATAGCAGGAATGCCGACCTCATAGTCGATTTCAGACACGTAAAAAGCCAGCCCAGCCTCGATAGCCTTTTCCAGAAATTCTTTCTTAAAGGCCAAACCCTTGGCAAAAAAGAGTGTCGTTGGGCTAACAGTCCGGCTGTCATAGCTGAGAGCGTCAAACTGCACATCTGTCCAAGTGCTGTCAGTCTGGTTATTTTGCTTGATATGGCAGAAGTTAGTATCCGCCTTCAATATTTCTAATACACGTTCAATTGTAATCATGTTTCTATTGTAAAACTATCTAGTGGTTTTTACAAGTCGGGACCTCTGTAATTAGTGGGTATTTTGACCGTAAATTTGAATGAATATGACATTTCGTCCTGAAGCAAATTTGTGCTATAATAGGAGGGATTGAAAAAGGAGAAGTTTATGTTTTATTCTTATCTACGAACACTATTAACATTCTTGTTGTGGGCCATCAATGGCAACATTCACTATCATGATAGAGAAAAGATTTTGCCACAGGAGGAAAATTATATTCTTATCGCCCCACACAAAACCTTCTGGGATCCAGTCTTTCTTGGCTACGCAGCTGCTCCCAAGCAGTTCATCTTTATGGCTAAAAAAGAACTCTTCAAGGACCGCGGCTTTGGCTGGTGGATATCAAAATGCGGTGCCTTTCCAATTGACCGTGACAATCCTGGCATGGCAGCCATCAAGTATCCAGTTAACATGTTGAAAAAGAGTGACCGTTCGCTGGTCATGTTTCCATCTGGTAGTCGTCATTCATCTGAGCTCAAAGGTGGTGTGGCGGTCATTGCTAAGTCAGCAAAGGTCAAACTCATGCCAGCAACCTATGTGGGTCCCATGACTATCAAAGGGCTCTTAGCTGGTGAGCGAATCGATGTGGCTTTTGGAAATCCTATCGATGTTTCGGACATCAAGCGTATGGATGATGCAGGTACAGCAGAAGTAACTAGCCGAATTGAGGCTGAGTTCAAACGCTTAGATGACCATGCGGCATCTTTCCAAACCAAGAAAAAACCAAATATCTTGACTTATATCTATCGTATCCCAGTTCTTTTGCTGGTTGCTCTTATCTTGGGATTGACCTATGCCTTTAGCTATATTGCCAGCTTCTTCTGGCAACCAAGTACTCAGTTGGATAAAAAATAATATGATGAAACTCGTAAATTTGCGAGTTTTTTTTGTATCTTTTACGAACTATATAGGTGGAGGTAATTTATGGATACGATTAAAACTTATATAGAAATGCTTAAAGAATACAAGTGGCAAATTGCTCTGCCCGCAGTGGCTGGCTTGCTAATGGCGACATTTTTAATCTTCAGTCAACCAGCCAAGTCTGACCAGACGGGTCTGACTGATTTTCCCCAGCTAGAGCAAACTTCTAGCAGCTCTGAGTTGGTCGAGGAAACCAGTACAGAAGAAAGCGAAGAGCCGAGCCAGCTGGTCGTCGATGTCAAAGGAGCGGTGACGGAACCTGGCATTTACTACCTTGATGCAGGAAGTCGGGTCAATGATGCAGTTGATGCAGCTGGCGGCTTGACCAGTCAGGCAGACCCCAAGTCTATCAATCTGGCTCAGAAGCTCAGCGACGAAGCGGTGGTCTATGTGGCCAGCAAGGATGAAAATATCTCGGTGGTTGCCAGCACGACTGCCAGCTCTGCTATGTCCCAAGAAGAAAAAAGCACCAGTCTGGTCAATCTGAATACGGCGACTGAGGCTGACCTGCAGACCATTTCAGGTATTGGTGCCAAGCGGGCGGCGGACATTATCGCCTATCGTGAGGCCAATGGCGGCTTCAAGTCGGTGGACGACCTCAACAATGTATCGGGCATCGGCGACAAGACCATGGAAAGTATCCGACCTTATGTCACGGTTGAGTAAGCTCCCCTGCCAGCCCATTCACCTGGCTGTCTTAGCGGTGGCGGCCTACTTTGCAGTCCACTCTTTCTCCCTGTTGACAATGGGCCTGTTGAGTTTCTTACTAGTTGTCTTTGGGTTTCGGCAAGGTAAGGCAGTTTTTCTCAAAACGCTGCCGCTTCTAGCCCTGTGTAGTTTGTTTTTCGGATGCCAGAAGGTCCAATGGGAGCGGGCAGACCAGTCAGCCCCAGAGCAAGTGACGACTGTGCAGATTATTCCAGATACGATTGAAGTAAACGGGGACAGCTTGTCTTTTCGTGGTCGGGCTGACGGACAAACCTATCAGGTTTTCTACAAATTAGCTAGTCAGGAGGAGCAGGCTTATTTTCAAAAGTTGACAGATTTGGTCCAGCTAGAAGTGGAAGCAGAGATTAGCCTGCCAGCTGGTCAGCGGAATTTCAACGGTTTTGATTATCAGGCCTATCTGAAAACCCAGGGCATCTATCGGACTGTCAAGCTAACGGCGATAAAAAAGATTTCCCCAGTCCAGTCTTGGAATGTCTTTGACTGGCTATCAAGCTTGCGGAGGCAAGCCCTGGTCTATGTCAAAACCAATTTTCCAGCTCCTATGAGTCACTACATGACAGGGCTCTTGTTTGGGGAGTTGGATAGTGAGTTTGACCAGATGAGTGACCTCTATTCTAGTCTGGGTATCATTCATCTCTTTGCCCTGTCTGGTATGCAGGTTGGATTTTTCATCGACAAGTTTCGCTGGATGTTGTTGCGTCTGGGCTTGACCAAGGAAACGGTGGATAAATTGCAGCTTCCCTTTTCCATTGTTTATGCTGGTTTGACAGGTTTTTCTGTGTCTGTGGTGCGGTCCTTGGTCCAAAAAATTTTAGGCAATCTGGGCTTGCGGAAGCTGGATAACTTTGCGGTGACAGTCTTTGTCTGTCTGTTGATACTGCCCCGATTTCTGCTGACAGCTGGTGGTGTCCTGACCTTTACCTATGCTTTTTTACTGACAGTCTTTGATTTTGAAGACTTGGGGCAGGTCAAAAAGGCTGCGGTGGAGAGCCTCAGTATTTCGCTGGGAATTTTGCCGGTGCTTATGACCTATTTCTATGCCTTTCAGCCTTTGTCTATCCTCTTGACCTTTGTCTTTTCCTTTGTCTTTGATGTCCTGCTTTTGCCAGGATTGTCGGTCATTTTTCTTCTATCGCCCTTGGTTAAGATTACTTGGGTCAACGGATTTTTCGTCTTTATGGAAAAAATCATTGTCTGGGTGGCTGATTTGGGTTTTCGGCCTTGGATACTGGGCAAGCCGTCTGAGCTGGTCCTTTTGCTCTTGCTGGTCAGCCTATTCATGCTCTACGATTTTCACAGGAGGAAGAAATGGCTCTTAGGACTAGGGCTGGTCCTCGCTCTGCTATTTTTCATTACCAAACACCCGCTGGAAAACGAGGTGACGGTGGTGGACATCGGGCAGGGGGACAGCATCTTTTTGCGGGATATGCGGGGGCGGACGGTTCTGATTGATGTAGGCGGACGAATCGATTTCGCGGCCAAGGAAGAGTGGCAGGAGCGGTCTCGGCAGACAAATGCAGAGCGGACCTTGATTCCCTATCTGCACAGTCGAGGTATGGATAGGATTGATAGTCTAGTGCTGACCCACACAGACACAGATCATGTGGGCGATGTGCTGGAAGTGGCCAAGCAGGTCCAGATTGGTCGGATTATCGTGTCGCCGGGAAGTCTGACTGAGCCTGACTTTGTAGCAACTCTGAAAGAAATCAATGTACCTGTTCATGTGGTGGAGGTGGGCGACCGATTGCCGATTTTTGACTCTTACCTGGAAGTCCTTTATCCAGATGGGACAGGAGACGGTGGGAATAATGATTCCATCGTTCTTTATGGCCGCTTGCTGAAAACTAATTTTCTTTTTACTGGGGACTTGGAGCAGGGGGAGTTGGACTTGCTTAAAACCTATCCCAACCTGCCTGTCGATGTCCTCAAGGCTGGGCACCATGGCTCAAAAGGTTCTTCCTATCCTGAATTTCTAGACCATATCGGAGCCAAGATTGCTCTGGTATCAGCAGGAGAAAACAATCGTTACAAACACCCCCACCAAGCAACCTTGGAACGATTTGACAATCGGAATATCCAAGTCTATCGCACAGACCAGCAAGGAGCCATTCGCTTCCGAGGTTGGAGGGAGTGGAGGATTGAAACGGTGAGGGAATGAAGTTTGAACGATTTGATACAAAATAATAGTTTTTATTGGTTTCCTGACGGTTATTGTTGGGAAATTTTTCGTTGCGATAAATTTGTCAGCGTTTTCTTTGTGTTGCATTCTTATTTATTGTATAATTGTAGTAGATTTTTTATTTGGCTCAAAAAGGAGACTATATTTTAATGAATTTACATTTTTTACAAAAAAAGCACCATTTTGGAATCCGTAAGTTTTCTATCGGTGTCGTATCTGTTGCCTTAGCAATTAGCTTTAGTGTTGCTGGAGGGCAGGTTGCGGCTGCCCAAGAGGCAAGACAAACTCCTGTTAGTAGCCAGCAAACGAGTCAGGCAGTGACAGATCAAGCAAATCAACTGCAGGAAACCAATGAGGTAACTGTTCAAATTCCAGAAACTGTTGGTTCCTCATTAAACCAAGCCACACAGGAGAACCCAGCTCAAGAAAGCCAGCTTGTGGAAGTAGAACCAGCTATTCAGAAGGAAGTGGTCTTTCAAGACATTTCAGCCCCCCAAGCAGCACTTCCAGCAGAAGCAGGGCAAGAACAGACTGTAGAAGAGCAGTCAAATACAGCTGGTGATGAGAGCACTCTCACAGTCGAAAATTCTCATCAGATTATTGAGCAAGTAGAACCAAAATCTATTCAAACGGCACAAGAACCAACAGGTTCAACGGACGAGGTTACTCAACCATTTCAGCCAACTGAGACAGCAACAGTAGAAGAAGTCGTTCAGCCTGTGTTACGTTCAGCACGAAGAGCACGCAGTGTGGCAGCTCAGGAGTTGGCTAGACTGCCACTAGATGCCAATGGAAAGCTGGTAACTTCTTTGACTAATCAATCGGCTGTTAAACTACAAACAGTGTTTGCAGATGGTACCAGTCAAGTAGAAGCGGTCACTACAGCCAACACCCCAACCGTCAAGAACAGTCAAAATATAGCTGATTTGGTCACTGCTGTTTCATCAGACTTAAAAGCAGTCACCTATGAAAGTCTCTATGATGGCTTAAATCATACGGAACGTTTCTTAGATGGCTTTGCTATTGCCCAGGAGTTGAAGAGAGAGAAGAATGGGCAAGAGCCAACGGCTGAAGAGTTGGCCAATCGCAAGCGACAGGTCTATATGGACCAGTTAGATATGCGGGATAGCTTTAATGTTGTTCAGACAAATTTGGATAGTATTTTGGCTGGTGTTTTTGAAAAAACGACTACAGTCGATGCTAATACAATCAAAGCAAACAAAGAGAAGATTTTACTAGGCTTGACCTATCTTGACCGTCAGTATGGGTTTCAATTTGGTAATTTTTCAGCCAAAGACCTCATTTTGTACCATCCAGAAGTGTTTGGAAATAGCAGTGAACCCTTGACCAATTTATTGGCGATAGGCGATTTGGCTTATGCTGATTTGGAGTTGAGAAATAACTTAGTGACCTACCAACGGAAACTAAGCTCGATTACTAATCATGCTGATGCAATTCAGTTTATTGAAAGTCAAGTTCCACGTTGGACGGGTCAAGAAGATGTTTCAGCTTGGTTTAAAGATACTTCCAAGGCTTATATTGTTGAAGCTAGCAGTCCTCATGGTCAAACAAAACTCTACACCACCTTGCGAGATAGCCAGCGGTGGCAGAACCACATTTTGCCTCTTCTGAACCTGAGTGATGATTCGCTCTATGCCATTAGTACGACAAATACCATCACTTATGGTGCGGTAGATACCTATCTGGCCGAAAAAAACGATAGCAACCGAGCTGCTTTAAAAACTACAATAGCTGATTATGCAACTCATCAACAAGCTTTTTTGGATTTTTGGTATCGTATTAGTGAACAGAGTGAACGATTAAAAACTTATGAGCCGATTATTGTAACCGATTCTCTGCAAGCCTATTCAACTGGAAAGGCTTCTGCAGAACAATTGTGGTCGCCTAAATCAGGTCCTAAAGCCTTGACAGGAGTGCAGGAATTTATCGGCCCCATGAATCTTTATATCAATTTTGTTCGTGCAGGCGGTCAAGCAAATGGCACAAATAGTATGAACAATTTCCTCTATAAGTCATTAACTAATGATGGTCATGCTGTCTACACTCATGAGTTGACACACATGTTGGATAAGACCGTTTGGTTAAATGGGCATGGTCGTCGACCAGATCAGTTGCAGGAAGTATTTGCGAGAGGGTTATTTGAATCGTTGAATATGTCTGCATCACCGACTTCAGATCCGATTTTTAACCTCAATACTGCTTATACTATTTCGGGCGATAGAACCCAAAATGGGCATCCAAGTCGTTTCCAAACCTCTACAGATTTGAAAACCTATATGCAGGGAATGCTAGATGTCCTCTATACTTTAGATTATGCAGAGGCCCAGTCAATCTTGAAGAAGGCTCCTGATGAAAGGGCTGTTCTGCTTAATAAAATCAGTCTCATTCCAAATCCAGCTAATAATGGTGGCGGAAAAACGACTGAAATTGTAAACTCCATTGATACGACTTCAGCTGCTAACTTACAGACGATTGCTGATTTTGTAGATCAAGGCTTAATTTCGGGACGGTATAAGTTCAATGGTATGGAAACCAGAGGAACTGCTCGAACCAATTCTTACTATACCATTCCTCTCTTTGAACCGATTTATGCGGCTCTACAAAATGATTCGGGTAGCGGAGGTGATATTAGCTTTAAACGGAATGCCTATGAAATTTTAGGCGAGTACGGCTATGAAAAAGGGATGGTGGCCTACCTTTCTGACCAATATGCAAACGATAAGGAAGCTCTTGCAGCTATTATGCCTGAATTCGATGGGAATTTAGCAACCTTTAAGAAGGCTATGTTCAATCGCCGCATTGCCAAGGTGTCTGAGCTAAAACCCACTAGTGTAGCCAGTGATTTTACTGCAATTCAAACTAAAATGGATGAAGCCATTGCTAAAGACTTACAACAACTTAAAGTCAACGCAAATAATAACGTTCTTTTGTCAACTGGTGTAAATGCTGTTAGAGAGTTGAAAAATCAGATTTTCCAAGCATATTTGAAAGATACAAATGAATTCCGTACAAGTATTTACAGTCAACCAAAGGCGCGTGAGCTCTATGTTACCGATGGTGCTGAGACCTCTACCGATGGTCAGGGAACGGAAACAAATCCATATCAAAGTTTATCTTATGCACTTTCTCAAGCTAAAGATGGTGATACAATCAAATTGGTAAGTGATGTTCAACATCGTCAAGAAACGCCTTTCCTTATCAATAAGGCAGTCACAATTGATGGTCAAGGGCATCGCCTCACCTTCCGAGGTCCAAATGTAGAATTGGGGAATGATGTAACCTTTGCCAACATGACGCTGAATATGATTGTAGATGCCAGTCAACAAGCAACAATCTATGCCAATGGTTACCATTTGACCTTTGATAGGGTTTCTACAACCATAAGTCAAGCTCAAAGCAATCTCCGTCCAAGCCTGGTTGCCGGCTCTCGTACGGGCGATCCAGCAGGAAGTCATGGTCAAATCACCATTACTAACGGAAGTTCAGATACACGATTTAACACAATCTACGCAGGAAATGCTGATTCGACAAGTAGCATTCCGGTGACGATTTCGATTTTGTCGGATTTTGTTAGTGCCGATAATGGAATTATTCTTTCTGGTGCCAATGGGGCTCTTGTTGAGGGCCCAGTTGCAGTCATTTCAAAATCTAGCAGTTTGAAATCCATAGATGGAAGTGCGAGTTTAGACAATACTGTTACAATTGATACTGCGCGTGTTTATGGCCTTAACTTACAAAATATCCAAAGTCTTTCACTGGTTAATCGGGCAGATGTGACCTTGTCTGAACAAGTATCTGAGATTTCAACTGGTGTAGAACTTGCATCTGGCACGCAGTTGATTATTGCCAATGCTCCAGTAACTCTGGGAAATCTATCTGGTCAAGGAAAAGTCATTGTCCCAGCTACAGCTAGCCTAGCAGTAACAGGTAGCATTGAAGGTACTGTTGAAGTACTTGTTAGAGGATTCGAGTATAATCTAAGTCCTCATGTTGATAAGGTATTTGTGACTGCTGAAGGTGGCTTTGCAGATACTGTTCGAATTGCCTTGGAAAACCAATCGGATCGTTTTAGCTTGAGCAATGAGGGAATCTCCTATCGTTTAACAGAGCCGACTCAGACACCGAAAGATATCCAAGTCCAACTTCGCTTTAAAGACGGTGAAAGGGTTGTTAAAGAGGAAAGTCTGACTTTGCCAGCCGGTTCTTCTGTGACAGATTTGGGAGATCGTTTGCCTCAACTAGATTTAGGTCACTATGAGATTTCTTCAAGTTTCGACCAGACTCAATTGAACAACCTGCAAACTTCTCAGATAATTGATATTCCATTGGAATTGATTACGCCTGCCTTACCAGTTAAAGTATTCGATAAAACTGCAGTTACAGGTCTTGAATTGGTAATTCTGCCGACTAAGACAGACTATCGTCCGGCTGAAACAGTGGACTTGGCAGGTCTTCAAGTGAAGCTGGTGGACAATCAAGGTCTATCCAAAACCATCACTCCAGACCAATTCAATGAGTACGGTGTGGAAGTGGTGTCTGTCACTCTGACCCCACAAGTTACTCGTCTTCAAGTCCGTAAGGACACTTATGAGGTGGCTATTCCAATTCAGGTTATCCCATGGAAAGCAGATGTCTATGCAGTTACTGTTGGGGAGAAGCATGTTTATGAAACTGATGACGACTTGTCTGTGGTTGGAAATGCTCTTTTAGCTAAGGTTCAGGTTGATGCCCAGGCAGGTCCTATTGACAAAAGGTTAGAAGGCACTCTTCCAACAACCCACGGCGAACATACCCTTCCAGTCCTTGTCCGATTTGATGATGGTAGTCAGAAGCGAGTAGAGGTTACAGTGCTTGTTGTACCAGCTAGTCTCCAAGTCCAACTTCGTTTTAAAGAAGGCGAAAGGGTTGTCAAAGAGGAAAGCCTGACCTTGCCAGCTGGTTCTTCTGTGACAGATTTGGCGGCTCGTTTGCCTAGACCAGCTCTAGGTCATTATGAGATTTCCTCAAGTTTCGACCAGACTCAATTAAACAATATCCAAATTTCTAAGACAATTGAGATTCCATTGAAATTGGTGACACCGACCTTCGATAAAACTGCAGTTACAGGTCTTGAATTGGTAACCCCACCGACTAAGATTGTCTATCTCCCAGCTGAAACAGTGGACTTGGCAGGTCTTCAAGTGAAGCTGGTGGACAATCAGGGTCTATCCAAAACCATTACTCCAGACGAATTCAATGAGTACGGTGTGGAAGTGGTGCCTGTTACCCTGACTCCACAAGTGATCGGTCTTCAAGTTCGTAAGGACAATCGTGAGTTAATTATCCCAATTCAGGTTAGCCCATGGAAAGCAGATGTCTATGCAGTTACTGTTGGGGAGAAGCATGTTTATGAGACGGATGATAATCTGACTGCGGTAGAAACTGCTGTTTTGGCCAAGGTTCAGGTTGATGCCCAAGCAGGTTCTGTTGAAAAGAGTTTTGTAAACCCTCTTCCAACTACTCTTGGCGAACACAGCGTACCAGTCCTTGTCAGATTTGATGATGGTAGTCAGAAGCGTGTTGCGGTTGCGGTGGAGGTTGTCCCTGCTAATCTCCAAATCAACCTTCGTTTCAAAGAAGGTGGAAGACTTGTCAAAGAGGAAAGCCTGACCTTGCCAGTCGGGTCCTCTGTGACAGATTTGGCAGCTCGTTTGCCTCAACCAGCTCGCGGTCACTATGAGATTGCCTCCGGTTTTGACCAGACTCAATTAAGCAACCTGCAAACATCTCAGACAATCGATATTCCCTTGGAGTTAGTCACACCTGCCCTACCAGTTACAGTATTCGATAAAAACTCTATTACAGCCTTTGAATTGGTAACCCCACCGACTAAGACAGACTATCGACCAGCTGAAACAGTGGACTTGGCAGGTCTTCAAGTGAAGCTGGTGGACAATCAAGGTCTATCCAAAACCATCACTCCAGACCAATTTGGTGAGTACGGTGTGGAAGTGGTGCCTGTCACCCTGACCCCACAAGTGACCGGTCTTCAAGTTCGTAAGGACAATCGTGAGTTGACTATCCCAGTTCGGGTTATCCCATGGAAAGCAGATGTCTATGCAGTTACTGTTGAGGAGAAGCATGTTTATGAGACGGATGATAATCTGACTGCGGTAGAAACTGCTATTTTGGCCAAGGTTCAGGTTGATGCCCAAGCAGGTTCTGTTGAAAAGAGCTTTGTAAACCCTCTTCCAACTACTCTTGGCGAACACAGCGTACCAGTCCTTGTTCGATTCGATGACGGCAGTCAGAAGCGGGTATTTGTTCAGGTAGTTGTTCAACACACAACTAATGGCGAAGGCGTCCAACATGAATTGCCAGTCGGCGTTCTTCCAAAATCCGATCTCTATCAAGCTCAGGTTACAGGCTCAGCCCAAGTCCTCCCAACTAGCACTAGTGAAGCAACTACGGCTGAAATCTTGAAGCAAATCAGTCTTCCAACCGAAGTAGGTCAAGTTGATTTTGAAGTTGTAGGCTCACTACCACAGTCCAGCGGTGATTATTCTATTACCGTCCGAGTGGTTTATGATGATCGTAGTCAAGAAGAAGTCGCCGTTCCTCTGCATATTCTCTTTGTAGAAACAGGCAAGGGCGTTACACATGAATTGCCAGTCGGCGTTCTTCCAAAATCCGATCTCTATCAAGCTCAGGTTACAGGCTCAGCCCAAGTCCTCCCAACTAGCACTAGTGAATCAACTACGGCTGAAATCTTGAAGCAAATCAGTCTTCCGACCGAAGTCGGTCAAGTTGATTTTGAAGTTGTAGGCTCACTACCACAGTCCAGCGGTGATTATTCTATTACCGTTCGAGTGGTTTATGATGATCGTAGTCAAGAAGAAGTCGCTGTTCCTCTTCATATTCTCTTTGTAGAAACAGGCAAGGGCGTCCAACATGAATTGCCAGTTGGCCTTCTTCCAAAATCCGATCTCTATCAAGCTCAGGTTACAGGCTCAGCCCAAGTCCTCCCAACTAGCACTAGTGAATCAACTACGGCTGAAATCTTGAAGCAAATCAGTCTTCCGACCGAAGTAGGTCAAGTTGATTTTGAAGTTGTAGGCTCACTACCACAGTCCAGCGGTGATTATTCTATTACCGTTCGAGTGGTTTATGATGATCGTAGTCAAGAAGAAGTCGCCGTTCCTCTGCATATTCTCTTTGTAGAAACAGGCAAGGGCGTTACACATGAATTACCAGTCGGCGTTCTTCCTAAATCGGATCGCTACCAGCCACAAGTAACTGGAGAAGCCCGTGTCCTTCCAGCAAGCAGTAGTGATGACGCAACGGCTGAAATTGTTAAGCAGATCAGTCTACCAGCTGAAGCAGGTCAATTTGATGTTGTAGTAGTCACTTCTATTCCACAGTCTAGTGGTGACTACTCCATGATTGTTCGGGTGGTCTATGATGATCGCAGCCAAGACGAAATAGTAGTACCACTTCATATTTTCAAAATGGAAAACGGTAAAGGTGTCACACATGAATTGCCAATCGGTGTTCTTCCTAAATCGGATCGCTACCAGCCACAAGTAACTAGCGAAGCTCGTGTCCTTCCAACCAGCAGTACTGAGGAAATAAAGGCTGAAATTGTTAAGCAGATCAGTCTTCCAACTGAAGCAGGTCAAGTTGTTTATGAACTTGTAAGTAACCTTCCACAGACAAATGGTGACTATCCAATCACGGTTCGTGTCATTTATGATGATCGCAGCCAAGACGAGATAGTAGTACCACTTCATATTTTCAAAATGGAAAACGGTAAGGGCGTCACACATGAATTGCCAGTCGGCGTTCTTCCGTCATTAGAAGTAGCTTTAGAGAAGGGGGTAGGAGAAAATAGTCCGAAGCCAGTCGCAAAAGAAATGGCAGTCTCTGTGAGTGTCGTGGGACAGCAAAAATTCGCTAAAGGACAGTTACCTAAAACAGGGGATAGGAATAATCTTTTACTGGTTGGCGTAATGCTTGCAATCTTTAATTTAATCTTCTGGATGTCGGGTAAGAAACCTCACCAAGTAGAAGAGAAGTAGTAATCAATCATTCTTTTGTTCTATCAGCATAGGAAGAAAGATTTGTTTTTCCTTAAATGCTACCAATCGGATGTTATCTTAATTTTAAAGGCAGAAGCTAAATTTATTAGTTTCTGCTTTTTTAGGCTTAACAAGAGAGTTGAATGATAGATTTTTATTGAGTATTATCAATGAGTTTGTTTTCTAATTCTAATTCAAATGGTATAATTTATTAAGAATTAGAGGTATACATGTTAGTTATTGAACAGATTGAAAAATTAAAAAAAGAGAAGTTAGGTTCCTTGACCGTTCTATGCGGTGAGGATGTTGGACAATATCAGATTGCAAAGGATCTATTGTTGCGACAGATTGATTTCGATCCTGCAGACCTTAGTTTTGCCTATTTTGACATGTCAGAAGCTGATTATAGTCAGGTGGATTTGGATTTGGTCTCTCTCCCATTTTTTTCAGACGAAAAAGTTGTCATACTGGATTATTTTTCTGATTTGACCACAGACAAGAAGCGGCATTTGACGGACGATGAGCTTAAACAGTTTGAGGTTTATTTGGAAAATCCTGTCGAAACAACACGTTTGATTATCCTAGCCCCAGGAAAGTTGGATAGCAAGCGACGCCTGGTTAAACTCCTCAAACGAGATGGACTAGTATTAGAAGCCAATCCTCTGAAGGAGATGGATTTGAAAAATCATTTCCAAAAGGAGATAATGCGTCTTGGATTGCAGATGGGAGGAGAGGTTTTTCAATATCTTTTAGAAAAGTCCAATTTTGATTTTGCAGAAATCAGTAAGAACCTAGTCTTTCTTCAATCTTATAAGGGAAAAGAGACGATTGAAATTTCAGATATTGATGCGGCTATCCCCAAGACACTACAGGATAATATCTTTGATTTAACACAGTTAATTCTACAATCCAAGGTAGACGAGGCTCGCAACTTAGTTCGTGACTTGCGGTTGCAAGGGGAGGAAGAGGTTAAGTTGATTGCCATCATGTTAACCCAATTTCGAACCTATCTACAAGTGCAAATACTACTAGAGCAAGGCCGAGGGGAACAGCAGATAGTAGCTGAGTTATCAACTATTATGGGGCGTAAGGTGAATCCATACCAAGTAAAGTATGCTTTGCGTGATTCACGCCATCTGTCCATTGGATTTTTGAAAAAAGTTGTTCGATTATTGATAGAAACAGATTATCAAATCAAGACAGGACGGTTTGATAAGGATTACTTGTTTGATCTTACATTGTTAAAAATTGCAACGAGTTAAGTGTCTGATTAGTATTTTCAGACAAAAAAATTGAAAAGGCTCTCACATTGGAGTAGAATAGAACTATCACTTAGTATAGGAGAAAACGAAAATGGCAATTATTTTACCAGACCTTCCATACGCATACGATGCCTTGGAACCACATATTGATGCAGAAACAATGACCCTGCACCATGACAAGCACCATGCAACTTATGTTGCAAATGCTAATGCAGCCCTTGAAAAACACCCAGAAATCGGTGAAGACTTGGTAGCACTATTGTCAGATGTGGAGCAAATTCCAGCTGATATCCGTCAAGCCCTTATCAACAACGGTGGCGGTCACCTTAACCATGCACTTTTCTGGGAATTACTTTCACCTGAAAAAACAGACATTTCAGCAGAATTGGCGGCAGATATTGATGCGACCTTCGGTTCATTTGATGCCTTCAAAGAAGCCTTTACAACTGCAGCAACAACTCGTTTCGGTTCAGGCTGGGCTTTCTTGGTTGTCAACAAAGAAGGCAAGTTGGAAGTTATCTCAACAGCTAATCAAGACACACCTATTATGCAAGGGTTGAAACCAATCTTGGCATTGGATGTTTGGGAACATGCTTATTACCTCAACTACCGTAACGTCCGTCCAAACTACATCAAAGCCTTCTTTGAAGTGATTAACTGGGACAAGGTTAACGAACTTTATAAAGCAGCTAAATAAGAACAGTGAGGCTGGGTAAAAAGCCCAGCACCGCTTCTCAACGTTAGTGTCAACATCTCAGCGCAGTGGTTGATTGGCAGATTTATTCGTGTTTTACACTCCAAATCTGACCTAATCAACTGTGCGGGGGTGGGAAGACGAACTCTTCTATGAATGGTCGAGTTCTTTCCCACTCCCTTTTTTAGTTGTGAGGAGTATTTTGGAGAGAATTGTGTAAGGGAAGAGGGATGATTTTTCGTATTATGTATAAAAATAACAAGATATTTTTCAGAAAAATGATGTAAAAGTAAGAATAAACGAATATTTTTATAATTTTTTGTTATAAATGACTGAATTAATATTGAAAAGCTGTAAAAAAAGGATTATTATAGATATGTCAATACGAAAAAAATAGAAGGAGCATTGTTTTGCTTATGAAAAAGAATATTCGGTTGAAAAGCAGTGTACTAGCTCTTGTAGCTGGTTTTAGTGTCATTACAACACAGGCTGTTTTAGCAGATGAATTAGCTGTCCAAATTATGGGAGTTAATGATTTCCATGGTGCGCTTGATACGACAGGGACAGCGCGATTGGAGGGGGAAACAGTTCGGAATGCAGGAACTGCAGCCTTGCTTGATGCTTACATGGATGATTCGCAAGCAGAATTTGAAGAAACAGCAGCAGAAACAGAAACACCTGCAGAGTCTATCCGTGTTCAAGCCGGAGATATGGTTGGTGCAAGTCCATCGAATTCTGGACTTTTACAAGATGAACCAACTGTAAAAGTCTTTAATAAAATGGATGTTGAATACGGTACTTTGGGGAACCATGAATTTGATGAGGGACTTGATGAGTATAACCGTATCATGACTGGTGAGGCTCCAAAAGAAGGCCAGTTTAATGAGATTGTAGATAATTATACTCATGAAGCAGCCAAACAGGAGATTGTTATTGCTAACGTTATTGACAAAGAGACGGGTGAAATTCCGTATGGCTGGAAACCGTATGCTATTAAGACTATTCCTGTAAATGATAAAGAAGCAAATATTGGCTTTATTGGTGTAGTTACGACAGAAATTCCTAATCTTGTTTTGAAGAAAAACTATGAGCAGTACACTTTTTTGAATGAGGCAGAGACGATTGCAAAATATGCGCGTGAGTTAGCTGAAAAGGGTGTAAATGCGATAGTTGTACTGGCTCACGTTCCAGCTACAAGCAAGGATGGTGTGGCTGCTGGTGAAGCTGCAGATATGATTGCTAAGCTGAATGAAATCTATCCTGAACACTCAGTTGACCTTGTATTTGCCGGTCACAACCATGTCTATACAAACGGTACAACAGGCAAAACCTTGATTGTACAAGCTACCTCACAAGGTAAGGCTTATGCAGATGTTAGAGCTGTTTATGATACAGATATTGCCGACTTTAAAGAAGTTCCGACTGCGAAAATTATTGCAGTGGCACCAGGGCAGAAAACACCAAGTCCAGAAATTCAGGCGATTGTAGACGAAGCAAATACCATTGTTAAAAAAGTAACAGAGCAAAAAATTGGTACGGCTAGTCAAGCGACAGATATTTCTCGCGAGGTAAATGAATTTAAAGAAAGTGCTGTGGGCAATTTAGTAACATCGGCTCAATTAGCTATTGCTAAGAAATCAGGTTATGATGTTGACTTTGCAATGACCAACAATGGCGGGATTCGGGCAGATTTGAAGGTCCAAGAGGATGGAACAGTTACTTGGGGAGCAGCACAAGCTGTTCAACCATTTGGGAATATCCTACAAGTCGTTCAAATGACAGGTGAGCAGATTTATACAGCCTTAAATCAACAATACGATGAAGGCGAAAAATATTTCCTTCAAATGTCTGGAATTAAATATATCTACACGAAAGCAGATAATCCAACGGAAGAAAATCCATACAAGGTTGTTAAAGCCTTCAAAGAAGATGGAACAGAGATTGTTCCGACAGAAACCTATACACTTGTCATCAATGACTTCCTATTTGGCGGTGGGGATGGCTTCTCGATTTTCAAAGAAGCTAAACTGATTGGCGCTATCAATCCAGATACAGAAGTATTTGTTGAGTATTTGACTGATCTAGAAAAAGCAGGTCAAACCATTAGTGCAACTATTACAGGCAGAAAAGCATTTGTAGAGGAGTACGTAGAAGAACCAAAAGCAGAAGAAAAAGGAGATGCTGCTGGGACAACTACCGATACGAAAACACCTGAAAAAGCAAACGACGGTGGCGATAGTGTAGCAAATCAGAAAGCAAACGAGCAACCGGCACCATCTGGAAGTATGGCCCCTATTTCAAATAAGAAAACTGAAAAAGCATCAGGAAATCAAACACTTCCAAATACCGGTCAAGAAGCCCTAGGCTCCCTTCTTATTAGCTTGGGTGGCTTAGTTTCACTCGGAATGGCTGTCTCAATGAGACGTAAGGAAGGGGAATAGGAAACAAGCATAAAAACGACAAACTTTCGAAGTACATTCTAGAATTACTTCTTTTGGAGATTATCATGAGAGAAATACATAAAAACAATTGTGTTTCATCTTAGAGTAGGTTCTGCTTTTTGTAAAAATTTGAAAAAAACTTATATAACCTTGCTCTTGCAATCTGCTCTCTTCTAGTGTACAATAGAGAAGCAGACTTCCCTTAGTTAAATGGATATAACAAATTCCTCCTAAGAATTAGTTGCAGGTTCGATTCCTGCAGGGGAGATGAAAATACAGTAAAAACCCTTGATACACAAGGGTTTTTAACTTTCTCGCCCCAAATCCGCCCCAAATTTTTCCATTAAATTTCTGACTTTGGCGAATGATTCTTCTTGTTTTGCCTTGAATAAGTGCGAATATGTTTTCAATGTTTCGGTCGCATCCTTGTGTCCTACTAACTTAGCAATGGTCACAACGTCCACGTCATGATAGATTAGCCAGCTAACGTAGGTATGACGTAAGCCGTGTACATTAAATGTTTGACGTGTCTTTTTCTTTAAAATTTTATTTTCGCCAGTCCCCGTCAATTTGGTAAACAATCTTTTATCTGGATTGTCTATATATCCAACTTTCATGTACTCGTCGTATGCTTTCAGCCACTCACTGTCAAATGGCACATCTCGTTCTGATTGCGGATTCTTAGTAGGTCCCCAACCTTTCTTCTTTCCGTAAACCTTGTAAGTCCTGCGGATTCGTAAACACATATTTTCGCGGTCAACGATAGGCTCTGTAATGCCCGCTGCTTCCGAGAAACGAAGTCCAGTTTTTCCGATAGTGTACAGGAAGAAGTGGGACTGGTACTTGATTGTCTTTCGATAATCTGTGATTAATTGTTCGTATTCATCAAGTTCCAGGTACTTATCCTCCTCTTTCTTGGATTCGACATCGGAGAAAATCTTGACAATTTCGGTAAAATCTTTTTTTAAAATTCCTTGGTGGAGAGCGACTTTAATCGCTGCCCTTATATGCGAGTTGAACCTTTTGACACTATCTTTCACATAACGTTTCGCTAATTCGTTTATAATATTTTGATAGGAAGTAGCGTTTATTCTCGAGAGTTTCGTTTCATGGAAGTATCTAGTAATTAGCTTAAGGGTGTATTCATACTTGCCAAACGTTTCTGGTCCGACATGAGGCTTCTTGTGGATAAGCATCCACTTTTCAAAGTATTCCGCAAGGGTAATGTTCTTATCTTCCGCAACGCCATTGGACAGCTCGATTTCTGCCTGTGAGGCGGCTTGAACAGCCTCTGTCTTGGTTCTGTACCCTGACTTTGATTTTTGCTTGTATGAGCCATCAGGGGCTTTATAAGAGATACGGTATTCCCAACCGTTATCTCTTTTTCTAAAGTATGCCATTGATTTCCCCTTTCAAATCTGATAAAATGGGTATAGTAAAGAGACCTACTGCAAAGCAGGTTTTTACTATACGGAATTACCCTACACTCAAGCTTTGGTCGGCGGAGAGTGTGGGGATTTTTTTGTTATTCGATATCTAATTGCAAGACTTCTTTGATTTTTGCTTTTAACTTGTCCAAATCTGTCTGGTCGAGTTGGTAGGCTGGTTTGTAGATTTTCTGGAATAGTGCCTTTCCTGATTTGTCAGTGAGGGGAACTCCAGAGGAGTCTACTTGCTTTTTGGTCTTGTAGATGATTTTGCGTTTGTCAATTTCTTGTATTTTTCGGACATAGGCGTAGGCTTTGGGTTTTGATGGTGTGTCTTGGTACTTAGTATTATCCAGCGTGATACCACCACGGTATTTTTTACCTGCTTTTTTGCCTGTTAATGGTACAACCAAGAGTGTGCCGTCTGTTTTATCTGGCGATGTCAGAATGATAGCGTAGTGCTTGCCGTAAAATTCATTTCCGCCTTTTTGTGTGAAATTGACAAGGTAGACTTCTCCTTGTTGGAATGCCATGGTAACTCCTTGATAAAAAAATAAGGTGCACTTAGAAAAGTACACCAGACTGTTTGTCCTTGACGAACAAGGCTTTATAAATAAATATCGTATCCTTGACGAACAAGGCTTTTGACTAACCTCATTATACCAAAATGAGTGAAATAGTCAAGGATATTTATTTCTGGTGTTGAATTTACCTCTCCCTATACACCTCCACAACCTCGCCGATGGTAAGGAGAGTGTGGGGATTTTTTATTTGTTCAAAATTAAAGGAATGAGTATTCCTAAAATAGCAACTGCTGTTCCTATAGACCATAAAATAAGCTCTCGCTTATCTTTACGAGCTTGTTCTAGAGATTCTATTTTTTCATTGGCTAACTCAACTTTAAGATTAGCAAATAAATTCTCTAACTTATTTTCAAAATTATCAAATTTTAAATCTACTTGTTTGGTCAATGCATCAAATTTTAAATCCGATTTTTCCGAGCTATGCTGAATATCAGTGCTGATTTTATCGAACTTCAAATCAATTTCAGATTTTGTGTATGTTTCTTGCGGCATAATAGAATCCTCCTGTTGTTTTCTTGATTCTATTATATCATGTGTAGTCTGTACTGGTACAGATAAGTTGTTCGGATTGGTTATTTTCATTGGGATTACTTTTTCGAGTGTCATTATTTCGCTTTCTCCTCGAACGTGATGTATGTACTATAGGTATCCAAGATTCTTTCCATATTGTCTAAAGCTCGTAATTCAAGAACTATCATTAACTCTCCTTCCTGATCGATTGGAAAGATTGTTGAGAAGGTTCCGAATGCAAGCCCATAGCCGTCTTGGTATTTTATCATGTCGCCGGACTGGACGTTGAGAGTGACATTGTTCAGCAGGTGCAATTCTTCAGGTTTGTTGCCAGCAATGTAATATAGTACAATCACGTAGTCTTTATTGGGTACGAGGTTAAAAAAGAATACTTTAAAAGTTACCCCAAAATCTACTGGAAATTTTGATATATCGTAAGCGACACCAAGCGGTGTATTAGCATCATCGCTATGATACAGTTTCACATCTTGAATTTTTTCAATAAAATTCTTTCTTCATGACATTTTTATTCCTTGCGTTATTGTCAAATCAAATTATTATATTCCTCAATCACCATGGTCTCGTTGACTGTGGTTTTTAAGTCGTATTTTTCCATAAAGCGAACGTAATTAAATTCTTTGACATCGTCCATCAAGGCCAATTCTTCTTTGACCAGGTAATGGATCATATTCCTATCTGCTTGTAATTCATACTGTTCACGTCTACGGTCATATTGTGACGGATCATGACTTTGATGTCCAATTTCATGGTAGATGGTTTTCTTTTTTTCGATTTCATCAAGATATGTATCGACTGCAATCAAGTTGTGCTTTTTGTTATAGATACCCTTATTATCTGTATCCCTACCGTCAAAATAGACCAAATCAATACCACGTTCAGCGCATACTGATTCTGGTGTCATCATAGGCAAAACTCCTTATTTTCTATTTTTAATGCGAGTTTCTAGGATAGATGCAATTAAATCCAAATCTTCTTCATTGAGTTCGTGTCCATCATAAAAGAAACTTTCTGCTGCATCTTTTTTTAGATCTATTTCTGACAGACTTTCATCGGATGCAATCCGAGGATTATCTGTCCTACCTAATAGGTAATCAGTGGATACGTTGAAGTAATTAGCTATTTCAGCCAATCGTTCGGCGTTGGGAGCTTTTGTTTTTAAAGTATAGAAATAATTTGTACTATATCCTAGATTTTCTTCTAACTTCGCTAATGAAATCCCCCTCTTTTTAGCAAGTTCTTTTATTTTTTCTAGTGTTGAAAACATTGTTAAATCAACCTTTCTAAGAGATTGACAAAAAATATTCCAAAAATCTAGAAAAAAGTATTGACTTATTCTAGAAAAAAGTATAGAATAGTTTTTGTAAGATGATTGAGTTAGAAAAAAACGAAGTCAAAAACATTCTAAAAAATTAAATAACACGGTCGCTAAACTGTATTTATAAATGATTAGAAATGTTCTAAACGTTGTTTTTATTATGCCTTGATTATAGACTTTATTCTAGAGTTTGTCAAGAAATTATATAAAATTTTCTAACTCTTTCGCTTACAAGCCCTTTGACAACTGAATAGAAACGTGGTAAGATATAGGGGAAAATAAGTGTTTCGATAAACCATCGGACAAAGAAAGCCCCCTGCTAACTTCCACATAAGCAGGGGGCTTTTTGACACTATCAATCTTCGTCTAGCCATTTTTCAATGACAAGTAGAAGGATACCGACCACTAACGGGCCGATGATAGATGAAATAAGTGTTTCTACCATTGGACTTCTCACCTCCCTTCGAGGCGGTATCGTCAGTGCCAATTTATATTATATCACGTTTCTATCAGTTCGATAGGGGCGTTTTTTTGTCTTATAGGAAAAATAAAAAACGTACTCTATCTGCTTCATAGAGTACGCTACGGAAATTGATCTGCTCAGGCCAGAAGCAGTGGCACACGATACTTGACGAGTATCCGCACCTCGCACTGCTATCGGTTAGAAATATTTTTTCTTTTAAGTCATTTCTGTTTGAGTCTGATATCGTCGACTATACCGGTAGAAGGTGACTGGCTTCTACAAATGAAAACATATTCCTACTGAGACACAGTATACCTCAAAAACTCTGACAAAGAATATCACTCCTTTCGAGTTTATGATTAATTACATTATATAAAATGTAAGAAAATTTGTAAAGGGTTTCACTGTGAAAATACTTGAGCGGACACGATTTCCTTTGATTTTTATTATTCATTATAACTTACAAGAAAGGAGAAATTATATGCCAAATGTGGACGGCGGTCGTCAAAAAGTATTGGAATACTTAAAAGACAACAATCTCACAATTACAACGTTAGCGGTGCAATACAGCATGGCTCGTCAGGATGTCACTAATATCTTGAATGGTAAACTAAAAAATCCACAAGCAAATCGTTTTATTGCTCGTGTGATTGAAGATTTTAAGATTCGGTAGGTTCATAAAACTACCCAACTAACAAACTAGAAAGGAGAAGGGGATGAGACCAAAACGTTATCCGTATCAAGGAAAAAAAGCTTCGACCACAGAAATAGTCAAAGCTTGGAAAAAAGATTGTTTAGAAATTTTACAAAAGCAGATAACTTCTATTGAAGAGAAGTTAGCGCTACTTTATAACGAGTGAACCGCTATGCTCAATGACAGTATATCCACTCTTCTCTAATTCTTGAATTATTTCTTCAACAGGCATCGCATAGAGTTTTGGATTTATAGATGTTATCGGACTTGATAATCGTTCGTCAAAAGCAAATTTTAATTGATTATCCAAATCTGCCCAAGTCTTAAGCTTTTTTTGATTATTTGGTTTTGGGCTTAACTTGCTCATACTTCTTCTCCTTTCCTTAATATTTGACGTACAGGAGAAAATCACTAGATTTGGTAGTTAAAGTTGGATTTATTTCCCTGATTGTCATGAGTTGATAATAACACAAATATATAGAAAGGTCTATATATAGGAAAAATATCAGTCTAAAGACGGATTTAGCTCTATATATAGTGGTTTTGAAGATGTGGGAGAAAATCGAAGAACTTGCTAATATCCGAGGAATGACTATCTACGCTTTAGCAAAGAAAGCAGGTATCAATTATACGATGTTGGCAGAACTAAAATCTGGGAAGAAGAAGGATATGATGTTTAGTAATGTTGTTAAAATTGCCAAGGCTCTTGATGTGAGTCTGGATGAATTAGCAAAAAGCTAATAAAAATAGCCCCATGACGAAGTCAGGAGCTTACTAAAATTTACACTTAAATTATAACACACGAAAGCGAGGTTTGACAAGATGGATGACATTGCTGAAAGCCTCATATCACGATTTATCAGTCAGCTAAAAGTCAGACTGGTAGAGGTTTTCGAGGTATTTAACCTAGAGCTTGCAATGCCTTTGTTACTCAATAGCAAGCAATGCAAGAAGTTGCTAGGTATTGCAAATGAAACGGAATTCCAGAGGGTGTCACACTTGAAGGATTTTCCAAGGATTGAAAAGAAGGGATCACACCCACGATTTCCACGGGATGCCGTGGTTGAGTGGATGAAAGAAAATTGGAGGTTATTATGACAGAAGCGATATTTACATTAGGAATTTTCGCTCTGCCGATTTTGACGGCAGCAGTAGTAGAACAGCGGAAGGCGGAAAAGCAACGCAAGAAACGTGAAGCTAAATTGCTTAGGGAACAACTGACAGCCCTGGCTTGTGAACGTGCAGTTGAAGCTGATCGCTTAGCCTGGAAGAACTGTGTTAAACAGTCTCTTGCAAACTGGAAACCAATCAAGTTTGCAGATGATGCGCCAGCTCGAACGGCTAGAAAGTGGGGCAGACATGCACATTAGTAATGGGATTGGACGGGAAAATCAAATTGATCAGATTGTCTATTTCACAGGTAAAACACGACAGTTTTATCAAGCTATGTCACCGTACGAACTTGCTGTGGAATTGAAAATCGTGAAGATCCAGGCAGGGCTAGTATGACAATTTACGACAGAGAATACGTGTGTGACGATTGTCTTGAACAATGGGAATCGCGCTCAGAAGAACCAATGATATTTTGTCCATTCTGTATATCAGATGAAGAGCCGAGAGTTATCGGAAAGTGGAGGGCTTATGACTAGTATTGAAAGGATTAGGGAATACTATCGCGAACATCCGAACGCATCTTCTAAGGAAGTGTCAGAGGTATTGAAGATTAAAGAGAATACTGTCAAGGCTTCGATTTCTAAAGATGTGAAAAATCGTCGGGCAGTTCGTTTAGATAATGGTGGTATTGACTATACAGATTTTTTTGAGAAAGATGAATGGTTAAAAGCATTCCGTGAGTATCAGAAAGAGATTCTGGAAGAGCAGATTGAAGTCCTGCGAGAAGCAAATCGTAGAGAGATTGATAGCAACCAGATCCGCTTGAACGCTCGTGAGATACGGATGTTGCTGAATGATTTGGCTAGATTATGACAAGACAAGATTTAATTGAACTAATGGAAAGTGATGCAGCAATCGGCATCAAGGATTTTATGGCTATGCATGATCACTATGTTGCCTGCTTGATTACCCACAAGCAAGGTTACGACCATGACCAGTTGGAGTATATCGCTGCATACGTTAAATTTTTGGAAAATCATTTTATGGAGGACTTGTAATATGGCGTTTTTGTACGAATTAGAAGGGATTTATGCCCAGCTTCAAGCTATGGAATTGGACGATGAAACGTTTAATGACACGCTTGAAAGTATTGACTTTGAAGAAAATTTTGCGCAATCTTGCGAATGGTTTATCAAGATGCAACGTAATGCCGAAGCCGATGCAGAACGGTTTAAGGCTGAAAAAGACGCGTTCGCCAAAAAACAAAAAGAAGCTGAAGCAAGGGCGGAACGTTTTAAGGAACGTGTAAAAGAAGCGATGATGTTAACTAATCAACAGAAGGTTGATACTGGATTATTTAAATTATCACTCCGAAAAACGGAAAGTGTCACTATTTTTGACCCATCGAAATTAGCAGATGAATTTTTGAAAGTGAAAGTTGAACCGAATAAAACGGAAATCAAGAAAGCCATCAAGAATGGTCAAGTTGTTTTCGGAGCTGAACTGACAGAAGGGCGCAGTGTGGTAGTGAAATGAAAATTACAAAAGCGACAGATATAACGTTAAATGATTCCTGTTATCTCATCTATGGGAACCCAGGGTTTGGGAAGACTTCGGCATTGAAATACATCCCAGGTAAGACCTTGGTGATTGATATTGACAAGTCATCCAAGGTTCTAAACGGGTGCGAGAATATTTCTATTGCGGAAGTAGACTCGCATAAAATCTGGGACGAATGGTTGAATGTTGTCAAAGAATTACTAAAAGGAGCGGCTGAACCATTCGACACCATCGTCGTCGACAATGTATCAGAACTCTTTCGGGCTTGCTTGGCGAATTTAGGTCGCGAGGGCAAGAACCACAGGGTGCCTTCTCAAGCGGACTACCAACGGGTAGATTTCACTATTTTGGATAGTTTGCGGGCCTTATTGCAGCTGAAAAAACGTATTGTGTTCACAGCTTGGGAGACTTCGGATCAGTGGACGGATGAAAATGGCATGATTTACAACAGGGCCATGCCTGATATTCGTTCTAAGATTTTGAATAACTTCTTAGGCTTGACCGATGTGGTGGCTAGATTGGTCAAAAAGACCACTGAAGACGGCGAGGAAGTGAGAGGTTTTATTTTACAACCGTCGGCAAGTGTCTACGCAAAAAATCGTCTGGATGACCGTAAGGGGTGCAAAGTAGATGAGCTTTTCACTACGGAACTACCAAGTTGAACTGATTTTGGATATCAAGAAATCCATGCTTGCAGGCCACCGTAAAATCATGGTGCAGTCACCCCCACGGTCCGGAAAAACAGTTTGTATGGCTCACATCGCCAAGAATGCGACAGATAAGCAAAAGACGGTACTGTTTTTCAGTCATCGCAAGGAAATCAACGAACAAGTTTTTGAGACATTCAGCCGCGCTGGTGTCGACATGGGATTGGTCTATATCGGTACAGTTGGTAGTATTGTCAGGAAGTTAGGAAAATTACCTTTGCCGACACTCATCTTGGTGGATGAAGCGCATCATATCAAGGCTAGTCAATACCAACAGATTTTAAAATATTATCACCAGGCGGTACAGTTGTTTTTTACAGGAACTCCGATACGCTTGGATGGTTCTGGTTTTGACGATATGGCGGATGATTTGGTTGTCGGTAAATCTATCCTGTGGTTGCAGGAACATGGCAATATTTCAGAGTTTGACTATTATTCTATCAATCTGCTTGATCAGGCAAAGCTAAGGAAACGGCAGGGCGAGTACACGAACCAGTCGATTGATGATAGTTTTGATTTCAAGCAACAGCACGGCGATTACTTGAGCCATTACGAACGTTTGGCAAAGGGAAAACAAGCTATCGTATATTGCCATAGCGTAGAATACGCTGATAGGGTTTCTAAGCGATTTTTTGAAGCAGGGTACCAATCAGCCGTAGTGTCTGGAAAAACTCCGAAAGTCGAACGAGAGCGGGCAATGCGTGCCTTTCGTGACGGAGAAGTGACTATCATGGTGAACGTCAATTTATTTACTGAAGGGATTGACTTGCCAGGTGTTGACGTCTGCATCATGCTACGACCGACGGCATCGTTAAGTTTGTATTTGCAGTTTGCAATGCGCGCCTTGAATCCCAGAGATGGCAAACGTGCCATACTGATAGATCATGTCGGAAATCACATTCGGCACGGTCTGCCAAACGATGACCGCTACTGGACCTTGGAAGGCGTTGATAAAACAAAATCATCCAGTAAAGAGAAGGAAGAGGCGCCTAAGACTTGCGAGAATTGCTTTGCGACATTTTATAGGGATAAGATTGTCGATGGAAAATGTCCTTACTGTGATGAACCATTGAAAATTATCAAGGATATTGAACAGGAGGCAACAAATGAAACGTTAACTTTAATCAACCAGGGGATGGAGTTTGTCTCTATCCGCGGTGAGATGATAGAAGTGACACGGGAAGAGGCTTTGGTCTACAAGCGTGTCAAACGATATGGTAAGAAATACGAGAGATGTGAGTCTCTCGCAGAATTAAAAGCATTTAGAATTATCCACGGTTACGCCCCAGGCTGGCTGTGGCACAAACAAAAAGAATTAAACCTTTGGAGGAATTAAGAATGGGACTTTTTACAGTAAATTATGAAGCAGCAGAACAATTTTCATCTATCGAAGACGGAACTTACGAAGTATTTATTTCACATGTGGAGCAATCTGCAAGTAAAGGTGGCACCGACTTCTTGGATATTCGCTTGAAAATCCGTGAGGACTTCCAGCAGAAGTTCCGCAACAATCTTATCTTTGACAAGATTTGGATCAACAAAGAAACCTTGCAATACCCTGAATTTGCTCTTCAGCGTTATGCTAAGGCGGTAAAATTGCCTGAAAACATTGAAATTCAGACCGTGGAGCAGTTTTTGAACCTTATCAAGGGTAAGAACTTGAAAGTCACGGTTAAGAATGAGCAGTCTGAATACAACGGTAAGACCTATGACAACCTGAATATCAAGAAATACGAGCAATCAGAATTGCCACCAGTTGCTGTCCAAGCTAGTCAGCCTGTTGTGGATGACTTAGATTTGCCATTCTAAGACTATGGCAGGAATGGTAGAATACGCCTTGCACTATGCTCGCCTTGGTTTTTCTGTCATTCCGATTGATAAGAAGAGCAAACGGGCCATAACAGCGTACAAGGATAAGACTTTTTCAGAATTAGAAATCAAGCGTCTGTGGCGTGATAACCCAGATGCCAACATAGCTGTAAAAACAACGGATTTCTTTGTTATTGATATTGATGTTCGAGATGATGTGGATGGCTATTCCAGTTTTGAAGAATGGGAATTGAAACAATATATCCCTGCCACTCTACAGGCGACAACGCCGAGTGGTGGCAGGCATATATTTCTCAAGAAACCTAAAGGTGTTCAAATTAGTCAAGATATTAAGGTTCGTCCAGGAATTGATATCAAAGCCCACCCGAACAATTATGTCTTGGTAGCACCTAGCAACAATCCCAAGGGAAAATATGTCTGGGATCAGTCTGTCGAAGAGATGGCAGAGGCTCCGATGGAGCTGTTGGACATCTTACAAGCAGAGAAGAAACCAAGCAAAATCAATTTTATAACTAAATACAACCCAGAATACAGCAGTAAAACAGCTAAGCTATTTGAACAAATTGTTTTCGGTTTGGGTGATGAAGGTGGAAGAAACAATAATCTAGCTAGTTTGATTGGCGGGTTATTGATCCGTGGTGTTGATGAGGAGGCAGCTTATATGTTAGCAAAAATAGCTAATCATTACACGCCAAGTCCTCTATCTCAGCAGGAGGTAGATAGGACATTTGAAAGTATGTTAAGAAAGGAGCTTGATAGGCGAAGTGGTATTGGATATAGCGAAGATTAAAGCAGAGTACGAAAACGTCGTTCCACATCCAGCTGTCTACGAAAAACCGACCGACTGGCGTGAGATTCGTCTGGCCTGTCGTGATTACAGAAACGACTGGCTGGAAAAGGCTAAGTGGAAAGAAACGCAGTATGGAACCATGGAAGAAATAAAAGAGCCACCGAAACGCTTGACAGAGTTAGCTGTTGCGGAAGGTTTGGAACAAATCCTATATGTCATCAACCTACCGAACGACAGGGTGGCGGTTTATGATCCTGACGCTGGTTATTATCATAAAGACCCATCTTTTGCTTACAAGGTTATCAGATTGTTAGAACCTACTTTTACCGAGACACGGTCCAAGAACGTACTATTCATGTTAGCAGCAACCAAACGGAAATATCTATATGATGGATTCTCATGCGATTTTTCTATCGGGGATTACCAGGATCCGAAACGTTTCATTCTGGTGAAAAACGGTATTTTTGACAAACAGTTGAAGAAGATGTCGGGTTTTACCCATCGGTTCGTGGCATTTTCAACCATTGAGACAGAGTATGATCCGTTTGCGGCATCACCAAACATTGACGGTTGGGATGTAGATAGTTGGTTACTGGATTTGATGAGCGGTGACGAAGACTTGGTTCATCTCTTATGGCAGGTTATTTCAGCCAGCCTAAATGGGAACTACTCGTACAGGAAGTCTATCTGGTTTGTCGGTGAAGGAAATGACGGTAAGGGTACGGTCCAACAATTGATTACAAATATTGTCGGTATCCGTAATGTAGCAACCTTGAAACTGAATCAGTTTTCGGAACGTTTCGCCTTGTCAATGATTGAAGGTAAAACTGTTATCATCGGGGACGATGTGCAGGCTGGTGTTTACATTGATGAATCGTCGAATTTTAACAGCGTCGTGACTGGTGAGCCAGTATTAGTCGAGGAGAAGAATAAGCAACCTTACTCGACCGTGTTCAAAAAAACCGTCATTCAATCAACCAACGAATTGCCGAGGTTTAAGAATAAAACCAACGGAACCTATCGGCGTTTTCTTATCATCCCCTTTCGGAAGACATTTTCAGCCAAGGAAGATAATTGGCAGATTAAGGATGAGTACATCAATAGGGATGATGTGAAACAGTATGTGTTGAAAAAAGCCCTTGAGTTAAACTTCACACGATTCAGCGAGCCACAGGCAACGCTGGATGTCTTGGAAGAATTTAAATCTAGCAACGATACAGTTAAAGCGTTTATTGACGAATGGTTCGGAACATTTCAATCCGAACGCCTGCCGGTCCGTTTCTTGTGGTGGTTGTATCAGGAGTGGTGCAAAGAAGAAGGGATTACAAAAGTGGCTAAAGGAAAGTTTGAACGTCAGCTCATAAAATTACTCCCTGCAGAATGGGAGAAGAAAAGAGCAAAACCGACAAGGAGATTCAAACCATCGCTGGATGTTCCTCGCAGATATACAGGTTTTTATTGGGATAACGATAACGACCCTAACACGACTGCAGTTTGTCTTGATAAAAAGTTACTGGTTACTGATTAGGTTACCGAACTTTTATAGATAGGTAACCTAGTCAAACCCTTGATATTACTGAGTTTTTGATAAAAAAGTTACTGGTTACCTATCTTCTCTTATTATTTATTAAATTATAAATATATAAAATATATATAAATAGAAAATAGGGGGTAACGGGTAACTTTTAGGGGTGGAACAAGGGCTAAACCCTTGATATGACTGGTTTTTTGGAGGTTATCTATCTTTTTTCGAGATGTGTAACCTTTAGTAGGAAATATATGGAAAAAGAACATAAAATACAAAATGATATTCGAGTTGGTTTGACGGAGGCTGGTTGTCTGGTCTTCCGTGCCAACGTTGGCAAAGTCCGTACGTCTGATGGACGATACTTTGACACAGGTCTGCCAAAAGGTTTTAGTGACTTATTTGGATTTAGACAAGACGGACAAATATTTTTCATCGAAGTAAAAAACGAAAAGGGTCGTGTACGACCAGAGCAAGAGAAATTTATCGATCGAATGCAAAAGTTCGGCGCCTTAGCCGGTGTGGCTAGGAGCGTTGAGGATGCGATGGATATCGTAGGAGGAAAAGCAAATGGAACAATTTAACAACGTAACCAAACCAAAACATTACCAAGGTAAGTATGGTATGGAAGCCTTGGATGTGGTCAAGAATTTTATCGGCAATCTAGCCGGCGAATGTGCTTATTACTGGGGCAATGTCATCAAGTATCTGTTGCGATTTCAGCAGAAGAACGGTGTCGAGGACTTGAAGAAGGCTAGACAACATTTGGATTGGTTGATTGAGGAGATGGAGGATGTATCTTGAAATTTCTTGACCTATTTGCTGGCATTGGCGGTTTTCGTCTTGGTATGGAACGTGCCGGTCACGAATGTATCGGTTTTTGCGAAATAGACCAATTTGCCAGAAAGAGCTATAAGGCGATACATGATACGGAAGGAGAATTTGATTTTCATGACATTACAAGAGTCACAGATGAGTCTGTTAGAGGAATCGGACGTGTGGACGTTATCTGTGGAGGATTTCCGTGCCAGGCTTTCAGCATTGCTGGAAAGCGAGCAGGATTTGAAGATACTAGAGGGACTTTGTTCTTTGAGATTGCTAGGTTCGCATCTATTCTCAGACCTAAATATCTATTCCTTGAGAACGTCACTGGACTCCTTAACCACGACAACGGAAATACATTTGAGACCATCCTCGGAGCGTTGGATGAATTGGGGTATGATGCGGAATGGCAAGTGTTCAACAGCAAGAATTTTGGAGTCCCCCAAAACAGAGAGCGGGTGTTTATTATCGGACATCTTAGAGGAGCAGGTGGACGAGCGATATTTCCTTTCGGAGGAGATGACACAGCGATTGAACAAGACAAGCAAGGCGTAGTCGTTCAAGTCGGAAATTTGCTTGATACAGATAGTTTTGGAGGCAATCCGCAAGTAGGTCGTATCTATGATCCAAACGGCATCTCTCCTTGTCTCAATACGATGCAAGGTGGCAATAGAGAGCCTAAAATCATCCAACGAGGCCACGGATACAATCAGGGTGGCGAGCATGATATCACCCCGACATTGACCAGCAACAGCTGGCAGGAGAATAATCATGTTAAGGTTTATGATTTTTACAACCGAAAAACCAAAGACGAGGTTGGCACACTCACTGCCAGTGGCCATCAGGGGAATACCAAAGCAGGGACATTCGGCATATTAGATGGTATCCGCATCCGCAAACTGACACCTCGCGAGTGTTGGAGGTTGCAAGGTTTTCCAGATTGGGCGTTTGATAGAGCCCAGGCAGTAAACAGTAATAGTCAACTATACAAGCAAGCTGGTAACTCAGTCACGGTTAATGTGATTGAGGCGATAGCGAGAAAATTGGAGGAAACAGATGAATAACACAATTGAAAACGTAAAGATAACCAAAACTTTCTTGGGCAGAGAAGACCATGGAATTTTAACTTGTTATCTGACTGTTGAGGGATATGGATTTGGAGTATCTATTGGAGGATACTGCCTAGATAAATACGACGAACACAAGAAAAAACGAGTAGCTTTTCACAAGAGCTTTGAGCTGATAGACCGTATCTTGGAGGTTGCCGGTGCAAATAGCTGGGAAGAACTGCAAGGGAAGTATATACGTGTTAAGAGTAACGGTTTTGGAGGTAGAGTAACGAAGATTGGAAATCTTATTAAAGATGATTGGTTGGACTTTGATACCTTTTTCAAGGAGTAAACAGATGAATAAACAGGAAGCGATAGAGATTATTGAGCAATCAAAAATAAAAATAGCTAACAGAGAGAGGGTAATATTTAAAGCAGGCGAAATTATAGTAGAAAATGTACAGGTCGATTATGTACCACTTGAAGTTGTTGTGAACACGATTGACCAAATCCATGAACCACAGAAGGTTGTGGTGCCGAAGTTTATCGCTGATAGTATCGAATATTGCAAAAATGAAGAAGGGTATGGATTGCTCCGTGCAATGGATTACTGCGATGAATACAATGATACTGGCGAATGGTTAGAGCGCCCAGAAAACCAAGAAACATTCGCCTGCGCTTGGCTCTTCGGCTACGAGATTGAGCAGGAGAAACTGTACACAGTTGAACTTCCCAACCCTAACAACATCGGAACTGAAGTTCACATACTTATGATGAATGGTTTTAAGCAGGTAGTTATCAAAAAAGAGCTAGGTAATGACTGGAAAAAGAAAAAAGGTTTTCAACTAACTGAAGAAGAAATCAAAAAGGATTTTGAGTGGGCTTGGCAGTTTAGAGAAGAAGTAGATTAAGGAGGCGAACAAATGACAACAGCACAAACTTATTTTTATGTTTTTGACCAAAATAATTCTGGAGGTTACTTTGTAATTGATGAAAATGTAACGTCTGAAATCATTATTGAAGCTACAGAAGAGGCAAAGGCTTTAGAGCGATTAGAAGAAATTCTAAGCCAAAAACCTGAATATATGGAATACTGTTCTTGTTGTGGTGAGCGTTGGTATCCAGAATACTCTGATGTTTACACACGTTATTGGGTTAGTGATGAGCAGTATGAAGAATTTGAAGAAGTAAGACATGGGCATGAGGCTATGTTCTATCCTTTGGATGGAGAGCATAGACTTATACCTTGGTCGAGGTATAGTATGTATGAGTATCTTCCTAAAAAGGAGGTAAATGGATGAATGGACCTATCTTAGATATTTTACTTAATCTAATCGTTCTATCTGGACTGATAGGAATGTTGCTGCTTATTTGGGTGCTTATCATCAGTATGGTAGGTTTATTTTTCAAAAATATAGGAGGCAGAAAATGATACCGAAGTTTAGGGCGTGGGATAAAATAAGAAACCGAATATCCGAAGTCGAAAGAATTTATATCGATACGAAAGGAGTCTGCTTACGAGATGAAAATGGCGAATATTGGCGTAGATTTGATGATGTTATCCTCATGCAATCCACAGGGCTGGTCGATAAAAACGGTAAGGAGATTTTCGAGGGGGATGTTGTCGAGTTTGAGGATGCCGATGACATTGAGAACGTGTACACCAATCGAGGCGTGGTTGAGTGGTGTCAAGGAGGTTTTACCGTAACAAATCGGGCGACAGTATCAATGGACGATTTACTTGATGGAGACAAACTTGAGCTCGAAATCATCGGCAACATCTATGAGAATCTTGAGTTGGTGGAGGTAAACAATGACCAATAAACTAGGTGTGCTACTGGTCGATGTGCCAGAGCCGAGACATGCAAAGTATAACTACTTAGAATATAGCGATGGAACTCACAGTATTTTCATGGCAGATGCAAAAGAAACGGTTAGGGCAGAGGCGATGCTTTGCACCCAAGAAGAAGCTAAAAAATACCCACAATTTCGATGGGTAGCGTTGGATGATTTATCTTAAAAATTAAAAATACAAAAGGAGTAGAATATGATTTACAAAATTAATGTTGATGGAAATGAAATTGAATACGGAGCGTTGGTTGAAAAATCAAGCTTTACAGAGAAAGAGTGGTCAGCAATCTATACAGAGGTTGTAAAGCAAAATCAACCAGTAGTTTATGAGCAGAAAAAAGATGATACTGATTACATCAATGCATTCGGAGCGCTGATTTCACTTGAAGAACGCTATGAAGCCTTGCTGGACTTACTGCCACAGGAGGAATTTTCATATGCTGGAGCCCATCCAAAGTGGGTAGCTGATGCGGTGGAAGAAAGTACCCTTGATAAAGAAACGACAAAGGAAGATGTTGCCTCTTTGCTAGAACAATGTGAAACACTTGAAGATTTGAAAGAGGGGTTGGTTGACTATTTTGAGTTGGAGGAATTAACCTAATCTAAGGCTATCCGACTGTCACAGGTCGGTTGGTCATTCTGCCGAAAATAAATTAAAAAGGAGGACTCCTTTGTAGATTAAAGTCACATTATTGGACCAATGGCAGTAAGGTCAGCCACAAATAAAATAAATAGAAAGTAATTGCAAATGGTATCATAGTCCAACTCCCTATTGTGGTACGGGTGGGGGACGAATATTACAAAATTGGAGGAATAAATCAATGTACGGAAATGAATTTCAAGTAACAAAACGTCAGGTAGCAGCAGGCGCTACAATTATTGGACTTATTATTTTTGCAGTATTTTTTAGATTGACCGCAGTTGTCAAAATTCCAGCAAATACCGTAGGTGTGAAGGTGTCGGCATTCAACGGAGTACAAGAAAAGACTTTACAGACGGGCTACCATCTGAAAGTTCCATTTGCTGATAAGGTGTATAAGTTACCGACATCAGTTCAGACCAAGACCATGGAAGCTATCACGACACAGACGAAGGATGGTCAGTGGTTGAATACCAATATTGACGTCAAGTACAAGGTCAACAAGGCAGAAGCTATGACTGTATTTACTAACTACACAGACCTGGAAAATGTGAGTAATAGCGTTGTCGCTCCAGCTGTGCAACGGGCCATTGAATCAGTGACAGGTGAGTATGATATTTACGAAGTACTAGGCTCTAAGCGTACAGAAGTTTATGGCAAGATTGACCAGAAACTAAAAGAGCGGTTCGCAGCTGACAACTTGGAATTTGTATCATTTACTATCACTGACCAAGATGCAGGCGATGAAATCGAAAAAGCCATCAAAGATGAATCTGTTAAGCAGAAACAAGTAGATTCAGCTAAGCAGGATCAAGAGAAAGTTAAAATAGAAGCTGAAACTAAAAAAATCCAAGCTCAAGCCGATGCCGATGCAGAGGTTATCAAGGCTCAAGGTCAAGCAAAAGCCAATGCTGAATTGAATAACTCTATTTCGGATAATTTGATTCGAATGAAAGAAGCTGAGGCTCGTTTGGAGCATGGCTGGGTTGAAGTTATCACACAAGGGGATGTGATTACGAATCAAGAGTAACAAAAAAAGCCAAGGCACTCTCTGCCCTGGCTGTGGTAAATAACTCACATACATTATACCACAAAAAGGAGACAGAGAGTGAACAAGGCTAAAGAGCTCTTGAATGAGCTACAAAATCTTGATATGGATATTCAAAGCCGTATAGATGAAATCAATGAGCTTGAGGCAGGTTTGCTCTCAAGCCCCAAGTGGACGGCAGACAAGGTCAAGGGTGGTCAGGCTAAAAAGGTTGATGATGTCTATACCCAGCTGATCGTGATGAAAGAGGCGATTGAACAAGATACCAATGAAGTTATTAACAGGAAACTTGAGTTAGGTAGATTGATTAACAAGCTGAAAAATCCAAAGAGCAGGTCAGTCCTCAGAATGACTTACATTACTAAGATGTATGTTGATGATGTTTGTGACAAAATGGGTATCAGTAGAACCACTTTCTATACTTGGAGGAATACGGCTATCTGTGAGTTGAATGATGTTTTGGAACAAATGGAACTAAATTGAACTTTACAAAACCGTACTGAACAAATCAATACTTGTTAGCACAGTTTTTATATTCTGCTAGAATGGTAGTATCAAGAAATAAGGGTAAGGCAGTAAGCCTTCCCTGACATGGAGAGTTGGCAGAGTTGGTCGAATGCGCCCGTTTGCTAGACGGGTGGCCGCCTACGTGCGGTCCGTGGGTTCGAATCCCACACTCTCCTTTGAGTGTTTGTGTCCCAGAACGGGGTAAGTCGTTGGACGAGAATTCATATATCACTCATTAACTTTGAAATGGTTGCGGATGCGACTAGGCCCTGTATGATTGCACAGCTACTTATATCCTAGGTAAGTTATAAGTTGGGCGGTTTGATTCCGCTAGGGGTCTTTCTCCTATATTTTTCCCACACAACGAAGTGTGGGTTTTTATTTTATTGAGGAACGGAGGTGATAAGATTGCTAAAAATTGAGTATGTGCCAATCAACAACATCTTCCCTTATTATAATAATGCCAGAAATAACGATGGGGAAGCTGTTAAAAAAGTAGCAACTTCAATAAAAGAGTTTGGTTTTCAACAACCTATCTTAGTCGATGAAAACAATGTGATAATAACAGGACATACAAGGCTCAAAGCCGCGCTTTCAATTGGATTAAGCACAATACCTATTGCTTATGCTGACAACCTGACGGATGAACAGGTTCGAGCGTATAGACTGGCTGATAATCGTGTAGCCGAGTATTCAAGTTGGGACAAAGCCGCGCTTGCCTTAGAACTTGAGGCCTTTGAAACAATTGACATGTCAGATTTTGGTTTTGATTTATCGGGTTTTGAGTTAGCTTCAGAAGACGAACTCCCAATAAATGAGTTACGTAAGGATGGGATAATTGACAAAGAACATTACAGTGAATCACATAGAGAAACCACTGTCAACCAATATAATTTGCGTGATTATGACGCAACTCGTGTCGACGGTAAATATAACATTCCATCACTTGAGCCGGTTACCTATGTGCCGAGTAAATTACAAGGTTTTAACTATATCCTTAACAAGCCCGATTATTCTGCTGGGATACACTTTTTTCTAGATGACTATCAATTCGAAAGGATTTGGCAGAGGCCAGAATTTTATATCGAAAAACTTACTGAATTCGATTGTGTCTTAACGCCAGATTTTAGTCTTTACCAAGACATGCCGATAGCTATGCAGATTTGGAATGTGTACAGGTCTCGATTAATTGGACAGATGATGCAAAACTATGGTTGTACAGTTATTCCGACTGTATCTTGGTCACGTCATGAGAGTTTTGTATTTTGCTTTGATGGTTTGCCACGAAATGCAACTCTCGCAGTATCAACAATCGGGGTTAAAAAATCTTCTGAACAGATGGCTGCATGGCGCTCTGGTATGGATAAGATGATCGACGAGTTATCGCCAAAACAGTTGATTGTTTATGGCGGCGAAGTTGAGTACGATTATAAAGACATAGAAGTTTTTTATTTCGATAACGAAACAACAAAAAGAATGAAAGAGAAAGGAACGTAGTTATGGGAGGCAGAGGCGCTAGTATCGGTGGAGGAGTAAAAAGTGCAAGTCAGTGGGCGAAGGCTATAGAAGAATCCAAGAAAAACGGACCAAGTTCTTATCGCCTAAAGATGTACAAAAAATTAAAGGCAGAACGTGATAACGCAACGGGAGCAGCCAAAAAAAGAGCTCAAAAAAATTTCGATAACTTTAACAAAGGAAAAAAATACACGACGAAGCTGTAAAGAGAAGTAATGAGAAAAGAAGGGCTAGACTTGATAAACAGAGAGAGGCGGCTAGAGAAGCGTGGGCCCAAACTACCACCACAACATACGAAAAATTCAAAAAAAGACAGACAAGCAAATTCAATGACTGGTATTTTCAAGGTAGATAGTTCTCGGACGCTAACAATGATATAGATAATTTTTAGAATGAGAGAAGCGAGGCGATGGCAAATGAACAAAACTTGATAGTCCCAAGCTCGGACGAAGCTCGAAAAAATGGAAAAAAAGGAGGCATTGCTTCCGGAAAAGCTAGAAGAAAAAAATCAAATCTAAAAAAAGCTTTTGAGACTATTTTACAGGCAGATGTAACAAGTTCAGTTGCCAAAAAACAACTAGAAGATTTAGGTTTTGAAGCAACAAATGAAATGGCTGTTGCAATGGTTATGATGCAGAAGGCTATGAAAGGCGATGTTAGAGCTTTTGAACAGATTAGCAAACTGGTTACTATAGATACAAAAGACCGATTGGATAAACAAGAACAACGAGAGCGTATAAAAGCTTTGCAACTAGAAAACAAAAAGCGCGAATTATCGTTGGAAACTAACGAAACGCATGAAACTGCACTTGATAGACTGTTCGATAAACTAGAAGAGGAAATAAATGGGAATTGATAGACTATACCACGATAAGCAACTCAGCATCTTAAAACGGGCCTTGCGTGAAGATTGGTACATGATGATAAACCATGGGGCTGTCCGTGCAGGTAAAACTCAACTTGATAACGACCTGTTCCTCATGGAGTTGCGTAGAGCGAAAAGAAATGCTAAGGCTTGCGGTGTTGACAATCCGATGTATATCCTCGGTGCTACCAGTGCAGGTACATTGCGGACTAACATCTTGCAAGAACTATCAGAAAAGTATGGGATAGATTTCAAGTTTGATAAGCATGGAAACTTCACGCTCTTCGGTGTCTATGTGGTTACGACATTTACAGGTTCTGTAGCTGGTTTGAGAGCGATTCGCGGTATGACGGCGTACGGAGCCTATATCAACGAAGCGACGCTTGCCAACAAGGAAGTCTTTGATGAAATCCGCAAGCGTTGTTCAGGTTTTGGCGCTCGTATTATTTGCGACACTAACCCAGACCACCCCAACCACTGGCTAAAAAAAGATTATATCGATAAAGCAGATGACAAGAGCATTATCGCCAACCATTTTACGATATTTGATAACACCTTCTTAAACCAGCGGTATATCGAGAACCTTATCGCAACAACGCCGAGTGGTATGTTTACAGAACGTGGTATCTACGGTCGTTGGGTCAGCGGGGAAGGAGCTGTCTATCGTGATTTCAAGGAAGACATGCTCATACCAAGCAAGGATATTCCAACAGACGACATCACCATCTATTATGCTGGTGTTGACTGGGGATATGAACACCATGGGTCTATCGTTGTTTGTGGACAGACGGCAGATGGTAGAGTCTATCTCTTAGAAGAATACTCGGCGCAGTATCAAGAAATTGATTACTGGGTGGAGATTGCCAAAGACATCAAATTACGGTACGGGAATATCTATTTCTACGCCGACTCCGCCCGTCCTGAACATGTCGCCCGATTTGAACGGGAACATCTAAAATGTGTGAATGCAGATAAATCTGTTCTGAGTGGAATTGAACAAGTGGCTAAGCTGATGAAGCAAGGTCGCTTTTTTGTTTGTTCGGAAAAGGTTGAAAAATTCAAAGATGAAGTCTATCAGTATGTCTGGAATGAGAAAACGGGCGAGCCAGAAAAGAAGAATGATGATGTACTGGATGCACTTCGTTATGCTATTTATTCGCACATGGCTAAACCAAAAGCCAAAGTCAAACGTAAATCGCTATTTGGCTTGTAGAAAGGATCAAAATGGAAGAAACATTAGTCTATAGTCGCTCATTGTACGATGAGCAGAATTTGGATAAAGATATCATTTACAAATTGATATTAAAGCATGACCAGACAAGTAGTAAACTCAAGAAGCTAAAAGATTACTACTTGGGTAAGCACGCAATCGAAAATCACACACGCAGAAGCAACCTGCCAAACTTTAAGACAGTCGCCAATCACGCCAAGGACATTGCGGATACCGCCACAGGTTACTTTATGGGCAATGCTATCCGTTATCCTAAGACCGACGATATGGACATTGAAGACCTGTTAGAAGCATTTGATAGTGCAGATGTTGATTCGACAGACTCAGACAATGCTTTGAACATGGCAATCTATGGCAGGGCTTATGAGTACATCTATGTCAAAGAAGGTGAAAATGAGCTGGTAACACGTAGTTTAGAACCAGAGAACACTTTTATTGTTTACGATGATTCGATTGAGCAGAAACCCTTGTTTGCGGTCTATTACTATCAAACAAAGGACGATGTGACGGAAGAAAGTTATTATCAGGCCCAAGTAGTGACTGAGACTCTGCAATACAGCATGTCTTTGCGAGAGCAGAAGAAGGAGTCGGAAGAAGGTGTCCCACATAATCTTGAGGGGCTGCCAATTATTGAGTATCGAAACAATCGCTATATGGTTGGAGATTATGAGCAACAGATTAGCTTGATAGATGCGTATAATTCTCTGATGGGTAACCGTGTGAATGACAAGGAACAAGCTATCGAGTCCATCTTGGTCTTGTATGGTGCAGCACTTGCAGACACGCCAGAAGAAGCAAGGGAAGCAATGGAGATACTGCGAGAAGAAGGTTTGCTGGAATTGCCGAAGGACGCAAGTGCTGAGTTCTTGAAGAATGTCTTGGATGAGGCTACGGTCGAAGTACTTCGTAAGGCGCTGAAAGAGGATATTTACACTTTTAGTCACGTCCCTAATCTGTCAGATGAGAATTTCGCCGGGAATACATCAGGGGTAGCTATGGAATTTAAGCTTTTGGGGCTTGAAATGATTACCAAGACCAAAGAGCGATACTATATCAAATCTTTACACAAACGCATACAGATTTTTGCGAATTACTACAACTGGTCACAGATTTACGAAAACGCAAAGGCAATCATTCCGCAGTTTAGCCGTGGTTTGCCGAAGAATTTGTTGGAATTGTCTCAAATCATCAGCAATCTCAAAGACAAGGTTAGTCTGCGCCAGCTTATTTCGCTCTTGCCGTTTGTGGAAGACCCAGATGCAGAAATTAAAGCACTCGAGAAAGAAAAAGAGACTGCGCAGGAAGAGCCCACATTTAGCCAGAATTTGCCTTATGAAGAGGGTGTGACAGATGGACAATCAGAAGTATTGGGAGAAGCGGAAAGCCCAGAGGATGGTTCAGGCGATGGACCAGGCAGAGCAAACCGCAAAGCAACTCGACGAAATACACAAGCTGGCAAGTAGGCATATCACTTCAAAGATTGACCAGATTTTTGAGAGTTATCGCAGAGACCACGGACTGACGGATGATGAAGCTAAGAGGGTACTGGCTAGTGTCAAGGATTTATCCGATATTCGGGAGTTAAAATTAGCTTTACAGAATACAACGGACAGTGAAGAGATACGGCAATTGCTTATCTTACTCGATTCGGCTCCCTACGCTTCCAGAATTGAGCGATACGAGGCTTTACAGAGGGAGATGGATAATTTACCCACCCGACTGTATAAAGCCGAAAATGAGGCATCTAGGACCTTCTATGATGAATTCATTCCAGATGCTTACTACCATTCGATTTTTGATTTGCAACAGCAGTCTGGTGTGGCATTTGCTTTTAACAGGATTGACCCAGAGGAAATCAGAGCTATCCAGCAAACGCCATGGCTTGGGGCGAATTACTCTGAAAGGATTTGGGGGAATACTCAAGCTTTAGCAAATGAATTACAAAAGCAATTAGCAGTCAGTCTGTTAACAGGTCGGTCAGCGCACGAGACTGCAGAAGTCATAAATGCCCAATTCGGAAAAGGTAGTTACAACTCACGCAGGCTGGTGCGGACAGAGGCCAGTCATTTCCACGCTGAAATGGAAGCTCTGGCGTATGAAGAAGCAGAAGTTGAGCGTTACAGACTTGTGGCTGTATTGGACCTGCGAACATCAAGTATTTGCCGAGAGCATGATGGAGAAGTCTACTTGGTCAGCGAAAGAGTGAAAGGGAAGAACTACCCGCCATTACACCCGTGGTGTAGGACGGTCACTATAGCGCTAGATGATGAAGAATGGTTGGTTAAAGCGACCAGAAGCGCCAGAGACCCAGTGACAGGCAAGACCATCCAGGTGCCTGCCAATATGACGTATAAAGACTGGTATGAGAAGTATGTTAAACCAAAATACAAGGCGGATAACTTGGACATTTGGAAGATTGAACGTGCCAATAACCAGTATGAAAAGTACAAGTCAATTCTTGGAGATAAGGCGCCTAAATCGCTTGAAGACTATATTGATTTGAAGTATAATGACAGAGAAGGATTAGAGCAGTTGAAGGACCGAGCTAGATGGATAAAAGCAAAATTCCCGTCTGAGAAGTCTTTTAATGGTCATTTTGAGAAACACAGTCATGAATTTGGGAACATTTCCAAATCAGATTATCTGAAATTAGGACAAGAGCTTTTATCAAATCCTATACAAGATAATATTCTTGGGTATGACACAGATTCTCGTCGTGTTAGGTATGATGTAAAAAATAATATCTACGTTCTAGGAAATAATGGAAAAGCAACAATCACGACAATGATGAAACCAGATGAAGGGAGAGCTTACTATGACAGAGAAGTTGCAAAAGACTTGGGTAGTTGATGGTTATGTATGGCTACATTGCCCTGTTTGCGGTCATGATGTTATGGACTATGATATTTGTGACACCTGTAAATGGCAAAATACTGGACCTGTTAACATTGACGGCGGTCCAAATAAGATGACGTTAGCTGAAGCAAAAATAGCATTTGCAGAAGGCAGACCAATTATTTAAATAAGCACCCAAGTAATCGAGTGCTTTTTTCGTGTTCAAAAACAGGAGAATGTTATGGACTTGTATTTTCGTTTTAGGTTGATTATAGAGAGTGTTGTGTTTATCATTGGATTTCCGTTTGTGTTATACAAACTCTATAAATTATATAAAGATACAAAAAAATAGAAAGGAGATCGCTATGAACAAGCGTATTAAGAAAAAACGTGAACTGATTGAACAAGTTCAGGGAACTAAAGAAGCTGTTGATATTGCATTGAACATCATTAAAAGTCTACTTGATGAAAACGCCAAACAGGCAAATGAAATTTCTGAGCTACGTTCAATCGTCGAACGCAATGCACAGGCTACTAATTCGAGATTTGATTATCTTGAAAAGAAAGTAGCTGACAAGCTGTCCAAGAAATCTTGGTTTAGTCGTTAACAAGGAGGTGGTCACTCATCTTGACAGCAGGAAAGACTGCTTGAAACTACTCTAAATTACTTAAAACTGGTCGAAATTGACCAGTTTTCTTTTTGGTCCAAGCATTGAAGACGGTAAAAGCTATGGAAAATACAGTCGGGGACGACTTTAAAAATAGGAGGTTCGCAATGAACGAAGAAACACAAACAGTCGAAGTGGTCGAAGATGACAAACAGGTAGCAGCTGAACCTGAACAAGTCACAACAGACCCGAAAGACGAAAAGAAGTACACCGATGCCGATGTCGATGCCATCATTGACAAGAAATTCGCTAAATGGAAGGCAGAGCAGGAAAAAGCTGAATCAGAAGCTAAGAAATTAGCCAAGATGAACGCCGAAGACAAGCAGAAGTACCAGCTTGACAAGCGTGAACAAGACCTTGCTGACCGTGAAGCGGAAATCACACGCAGAGAGCTAACCGCTGAAGCTAAGACGATTTTAAGCGAACGTGGCTTACCAATTGAGCTAGTAGACGTGGTTAATCTTGCTGACGCTGATAGTGTACGTGATTCCATCGATGCCATCCAAAAGACTTGGGAAGCAGCAGTCTTGAAAGGCGTTGCTGACAAGACCAAAGGAAGTGCACCGATGAAGAAAGCACCACAAGAGCAACCAACCGTTGAAAAGTGGGAACGTGATTTTTTGAAATAAGAAAGGAAAAATAAAATATGCCATTTGAAAATATTAACACCGCAACATCCCGTGAAAAATTCTTAGGAATTATCGAGAAAGTTGTTGCTAAAAAATCTTACTCAGCTCCGCTTTTGCTATCGAATGATGCAGTGGAAATGAACGGGCGTTCATTTACTGTTACAAAATCTGACACAACAGAACTCAAAGACTACAAGCGTAATGCTGACAATGAGTTCGACCATGCACAAACAGAAGAACGCACATACACTCTGGACCAAGAAAAATACTGGGGGCGTTTTGTGGATCGTCTAGATGAGCGTGATTCAAACGGTGAAGTCAATGTCAATTATGTTGTCGCTCGTCAAGCTGCCGAAGTTGTGGCGCCGTACTTAGACCATCTTCGTTTTGACGCTCTTCTTGGTAATGTCAGCGATAATGTCGTACCAGCTAATACTAAAGGTGCTAATAATTCTTACCAAGCTGTCTTGGATGTTTCTGAGAAATTGGATGAATTGGACGTAGTGGAAAACCGCTTGTTGTTTGTGACGCCAGCATTTTATAAAGCGATTAAGTCAGAAATTGTCAACCTTCCACAAGGAGACACCAATCAAACTGTGCTTTACAAAGGTTATGTCGGTCAGTTGGATACATTCACGGTTTACAAAGTACCATCTAAGTACCTTAAAGGCGTACAAGCTGTTGCGACAATCGGCGGGGTAGTCGTTTCGCCTATCCAAGTAGATGAAACGAAGTATAACAACAACATCCCAGGTCGTTTTGGTGAATTGGTGGAACAATTGCTGTATACTGGAGCATTTGTCTTTGATTTTGACCAGAAGTACATCATTTCTATTGCGACCTCTAAACCAGAAGCGAAGCCAAGCGCACAAGGCAAATTAAACATCCGTGCAGAGCAGTGGGTATCTGGTGCAACTTATGAAGCTGGTGCTTGTGTACAGAACGAAGGTAAATTGTTTGAAGCCACTAAGAAAGTAGATTCATCCTCAACAGCTCCTGGCAGCGATTCAGCCAACTGGAAAGAGATTGTCTAGGAGGCTCTAAATGCGCTTTAAAGTTTTAAAAGAGTTTACAGATGATGAGTTTGGTTTTGTTCATCGTGTTAACGATGTCATCGAACTAACCAAGGAACGTCATGAACAGATGAAGAAAAACGCTAAATTGCAAGATGTGAATTTGGCTGATTACATTGAAGAAATCAAGACCAAAGGAGCAGAAGCTCCTGCAAAATAGGGGGCGGATATGCTAGAAGAATTAAAAACTTTGACAGGCGAGAGTGATGATAAAATCCTCTCGTCTTTGCTTTTGAGGGCTAAAAATATCATTTTGACTGAGACGAATCGAAGTCAGCTTACGCCAGCGCTGGAAGGAATGCAACTGGAAGTAGCACTCGAGTTGTACAACCGCCAAGGAAGCGAGGGCGAAACATCGCGAAGTGAAGGGGGCGTGTCTGTGTCATATAAAGACGGGCTGTCTGATACTATTTTAAATGGTATCCGCAGTCATAGACTCGCAAGGGTGGCAGGTCGTGCGTTTGAAGCGAAACCGACTGAAGCCGTATCTGATCCGTAAAGCTGTCATAGTGACGAGTGATGAGGGTATCAAGAAAGCTACTTATAGCGATGTTGCTACTGAGATACAGGCTGAGATATGGCCTGCTAGTGGTCGCTTACAAGCTGAGATATACGGTCAGAGGTTGGCATATATTTTGAATTGCTTGGTAGATCGTGAGACTCTTATAGATGAAGACGATGGCTTTTGTATCAATAGCGATAAAGTAACCCATAAAGTCATATCTATAAAACGATATACAAACCATCAAGTCTTGGAGTTGGAACAATGTCGCGATTGATAGGTGCTGACAAGCTAATTGCAAAATTTAGACGATTATCAGGACAGCAGCAAACCGAAATCATGGCAAAAGCTGTACACAACGCTGCCAAGAATGTTGTCCAGGCAGATGCAATTTTGCGGGCCCCTGCAAACAAAGATGATTTGCGAATAGGCATAAAGGTACGGATGTCTAAGTCTGGGAATCCGAGAGCTGAAGTGGTTAGCACATCAGACCATGGCGGATTTGTTGAATTTGGTACTGGTCCAAAAGGTGCTGCAAACCACGCAGGGATTTCGCCAAATGTTAGCGTATCTTATAGCAGTACACCTTGGTATGTCCATGAGTCCCAGATTGATGTGGGCCCTTATCGTTTTCAAAAGATTGGCGAGTTTTACAAGATGTTTGGGCAGGTTGCTCAGCCGTATCTTTATCCAGCCCTCAAGGATAATGAAGAGCGAGTCACGAAGAACATTAACAGATATGTCAAACGGAAACTAGTTGAAGAGGTCAGCAAATGATAAATATTAAGCCTATTATTTACAAGAAATTGAAAGAGGTTGCGGACAATGTGACAGATACATATCCGCAAGATTGGGAGAATTTCCCGGTTATCATCTACTTAGAAGAGGAAAACAAGCCTTACGAGATTACAGATGATACAGAACAGATGTCCTATTTGCGGTATAAGGTCGATATTTTCCACAATGATAGTACCTCGGAATTAGCCGTAGCGATTGATGCGATTTTTGCATCTCTCGGGCTAAAACGTACATCCAGCGTGGATACACCCGACCCAACGCACTTACGGCACAAAGTCATGCGATTTGAAGGGATTTTAGACTTAAACTCCCGAATCGTTTACCAATACAGAATGGAAGGATAAAACATGTTAGCAAACGGAATTAAATTGAAAATGAGTGAGACCAAGGGGTCTGGCTATGCAGTTATCGAGGGCTTGAAAGAAGTTCCAGAACTTGGTATTGACCCTGAGAAAGTTGAGAATACGACCCTTGCGGATACCATTAAGCAGTATGAATTTGGTATTGGTGACGCTGGCGAATTGGAATATAAATTCAAGTACGAGAATTCCAAAACGACTTCTAGTTATCGTACTTTGCGTAAGTTGTCTGATTCAAAAGCTATCCGTCACTTTGAGCAAGAGTATCCAGATGGTACAACTGTCCGCTTCTCAGCTCAGATTGCTGTCAAGCTGGGCGGTGGCGGTGTCAACTCTGCTATCGAGTTTACATTGAAATTGGCTCTGCAGTCAGATTTAGAATTCACTGATCCAGTAGTACTTTAAGGAGGTATAAATGTCAACACGTAAACCATATATCGTTTGGACCGTCAAGGGAACAGACTATAAATTGCGTCTTAGCACTCGCCAAGCCTGTGAAGTTGAAGAAAAATTGGGTGTTAATTTGCTCAAAATCTTTATGCCCAAACCAGGCGAACAGTTCAATCTACCACCTTTGAAGGTCATGTTGTTGGTTGTTCAAGGCGCTTTGCAGAAGTTCCATCATGGTATTAAATTGGATGATGTCTATGACTTGTTCGATGCTTACATCGATGAAGGTTATGGACAAACTGAATTGATGACTGATATCATCGTACCATTGTTCGAAGTATCGGGTTTTATTCCTCGGAACAAGGAGAAGGAAGAACCGACGTTGACAGCAGTCGAGTAGGTTCTGGTCCTTGTTCGGTCGCAGAATTGATTAGCGGGTTTTATCCAACAGCATTAGATGCAGGGATAGACCCGTTTTCTTTTTGGGAATACACTCTTTTGGAATTAAAAGAGCTAGTTGAAAGTTACAACAGGCAACAATTCCAAAAGCAGAAGGAAATAGCTTCTCATCACTTTATTCAATCACAGATGATAGCTCGCTTTGTTTCTCTGATGTTTCAGGAAAAAGGTGAAGCGCCAGACATTTGGGAGTTCTATCCTACTTTGTTCGAAGAGGATAGGGCGCAGATTGAACAAGCTCGTATTGAGCGTGATTTGAAAATCCATCAGGAGCAGATGAGGGCTTACGCAGAAAGAATGAGAGGAAGGTTCACAACTTCCGAATAAGAAGGAAAGGAGGGAACGATGGCTGTTACGTTAGAAGAGTTGAGAGTTATTGTTGAAGGTGAGATAGCACCGTTTCAGAAGAAGATGAAGCAGTTAGAATCTCAGATGAAGCAGACTCAAAACAAAATTGAAAACAAGACAAAAGGCCTTAGAGAGCGTGTATGTCAACAAGCTGGTGGCATGGCGACTGCTTTGGGCAAACTTGCTAAGATTACCGCGTTAGCTTATCTAGGCAAGAAAATGTTAGACCTTGGTATGTATTCTACCCAGATGGCTCTTGAAGTCAGTGCTTCGGTCAATCAAATCAAACGACAGATGGGCGAAAGTTCCCAAGCATTTTTAAAATGGATTGATAACAATGCCAACGCTATGAACATGAGCGTAGGTGAAGCTACTAAGTATGGAGCGGTCTATTCCAACCTGTTTTCCAACTTTATCAAGGATTCTAACAAGCTGAGCGCTTATACAGGTAAGATGTTACAGACATCCGCTGTGATTGCGCAAGGTAGCGGACGGACCATGACCGATGTTATGGAGCGTATTCGTTCGGGCTTGTTGGGTAATACCGAAGCTATCGAAGACCTCGGAATAAATGTCAATGTTGCTATGATTGAATCAACCAACGCATTCAAACGTTTTGCGAATGGGCAATCTTGGCAACAATTAGACTACAACACCCAGCAACAAATCCGCTTGATGGCGATTTTGGAGCAAGCAACAGCTAAGTACGGAAATACCTTACAGCAGTCTGTAAACGGTCGTATTAGCATGTTCAAGTCGCTGTTAAGCGATGCAGCACTAAATATCGGTAATGCAATGTTGCCGATTATCAACGCTATGATGCCTGTACTTAATTCGTTTGCTATGGTCTTGAAAAATATCACTGCCAAGCTCGCTGAGTTTATTGGTTTGATGTTTAACAAAAAAGCCAATGTGAAGAATAGCGCAGTTGGAAACCTTGCTCAGGGTGCACAAAACGCAAACGATGCAGTAGGTGGTCTAGGCGACGCCATGGACGGTGTAGATGACGCATCTGGGGGTACCGCAGGTAATCTAGATGATACTGCTAAATCAGCTAAGAAGGCAGCAAAAGAGCTGATGGGATTAGCTGGTTTTGATGAGATTACCACTCTGAATCTAAACAAAGACGATGGTTCAGATGGAGCGGGTTCAGGCGGTGGTTCTGGAGGCGGAGGCAAGGGTAGTAAAGGTGGAGGCTCAGGAAGCGGAGCTGACATCTTGCCAGAAATAGAATTGACTGATATGGACAACCAGTTTAAGTCCATATTTGACGGATGGGATAAGACTCTACAACCTCTTTTTGATTACCTCTCAAAATTAAAAGACCTGTTTAAAGATGGCTTTAACATGTCGTTCAGAGCTGATAGTCTTGACCGCTTTAAAACTGCTCTAGCAGGTATCTGGCAATCGCTGAAAGATATTTTTGCAGACGGAACTGTTTTACAAGCAGCCGCAAGGTTTGGAGAGAAGCTAGCTTTTGCTTTAGGTCAAATCACTGGTGCTCTAGCCAACATCATCATGGGAATTGCGGTATTTATCGCCGAAAGCTTAAATAAATCACTAAACGACACCAAATTGGATATAAAAGGTTGGCTGATACGTCAGTTCGATATAGCAGGCGATGCAGTCGCAAGCATTGGAAATATCGCTCAAATGCTCGGTCAAACGTTTTATGACGTTTTTACAAGTGCAGCTGCGACAAATATCGGTGCAGATATTCTTTCAGCGATAACCTATGGGACAATGGGGATTGTTGAAGTTGGTTCAAAATTAGGTCGCGATATACTAAGCGGTATAGAACAATCGCTAGTTGATAACCAAGATAAAATAACTACCGCTTTAAACGGCTTGCTCTCTGCCCTTGAGCCTACTTTCGAATCTATCAAAAACCTATTCAAGAATGCGTTTGAGGGGTTGAGCACAACTTACGATGAGCATGTAAAACCATTCTACGATTCGTTCAATGAAGGTTTAAGTTCTATATTTGGAACTTTGCTAGATAGCTGGAATAATGATGTTCAACCAGTGTTGGATAGCATCGGCGAAAAGTTTGCTGATTTATTCGACAATCATATTCAACCGTTTATCGATAGTTTTCTATCCGCATACGGACAAATTACGGACGCCTTAAAGTTACTTTGGGATACCATTCTGGTACCGCTATTTGATTGGATAGCTGCGAACATTTTGCCTGTCCTTGTCCCGACATTCCAGACATTAGCTGACTGGTTTGTCCAAGCCTGGACTGTGGTTTTCGATGTTTTGGGAGCTGTTTCGAAAATCCTAGGCGGTATTATCGAGTTCCTGGTTGGTGTATTTACTGGCGATTGGGAAAAGGCTTGGAATGGGATTGTTCAGATTGCTAAAGGAATCTGGGAAATGCTGTCTTCTATCTTCAAGTTCGTTTGGGATGCCATTGTTTCTTTCTTAAAAGGTGTTTGGGATACCATCGTTGCTATACTGCAGGCTGGTTGGGATGCGATTGTGCGAATCTTCCAAGGTATAGGCCCGTGGTTTGGTCAAAAGTTTTCTGACGCTTGGAACGGTATTACAAATGCATTTAGCAATGTAGCTGGTTTCTTTAAAGGAATATTCGATAGCATTGTGGGTTGGTTCACGGATATCGGTAGAGCAGTCGGAGATGCAGTTTCGGGTGCGTTTAAGTCCGGCATGAACGGTGCAATCGCAACAGTTGAAAATGTCGTCAACGGATTTATCGGATTGATAAACGGTGCAATCGGCTTAATCAACAAAATCCCTGGTGTCAATATTGGGCGCATCGGTTATGTCAATCTTCCACGCCTTGCCCGTGGTGGTATCGTGGATAGCCCAACTGTCGCCATGATTGGTGAAGCAGGTAAAGAGGTGGTTATGCCATTGGAAAATACAGGCTTCTTACAAACCATGGGCCGTGTTGTCGGCGGTGCAGTTGTTAATGCTTTGGGCGGAGGTCTACCGCAATCATCTGGTTTGCCAAATGGCGACATCGTTATTGTGATTGGAAGTAGAGAGTTTGGACGCTTTACTATTGACGAGATTAACAAAGCTCAAGCAGAAGCGGGACAGCTCTTGCTTAACATTTAGGAGGTAAACATGAGTCAATTGATTATCAATGGAGTTACAGTTGTACCTCCTAAATCTTTTCAAGTTTCAGTCAATGATGTGGATGGAGAAACCGGGCGAAACGCTAACGGCGACATGGTCAGGGACAGAATTACAACCAAGCGCAAATTGGAATGTGATTGGGGGATGTTGACCCAGGCTGAGATGGCGCAGATTCAAAACGCTGTTCAGCCTGTATTTTTTGAAGTGTCTTACCCAGACCCTATACTTGGGCAGACGTCCAAAACGTTTTATGTTGGCGATAGGACAGCGCCTGCATATTCCTTTACTGAAAAATTTAAACCCTGGAGCGGTTTAAAATTTAGTTTAATAGAGAGGTAAGGTGGTTCACACGGTAACATTTAACCAAGCTATGTTAGCTAAAGATAGGGTGTTTGCCATTCGTGCAGGCGCCTATACTTCTAGCGACATCAAAGAAGCCAGTTTTAATTATGGATATATCAGCGGTGATACTTTCAAACCTGGCGGAACAGTTGCTGGTTCGGCTAAATTGACCTTTACATCTATCATTACTACTTTTAACAAGTTGGATAAGATTTATCCAGAAATTGGGCTCTTGGTAGGCGATAGCTATGAATGGGTCGCCATGGGTGAGTATTTTGTCAATGACATCAGTATTGACCGCAACAGGAATACTACCGAATTGGACTTGATGGACGGCATGTTCAAGCTAAACCAGCCCTATGTTTCTGATTTGACTTATCCTGCGCAGATTCGGGATGTTATTCGTGAGATTTGTGTAAAGACAGGAATAGAGCTAGAGACGGACAATCTAGGTCTTAAAGCTATCCAGAGACATATCGAAGCGAAAGCAGATAAAAATGACATTACTTTCCGAGAAGTGTTAAGCCAAGCGATTCAGTTACTTGGCTTTTCTGCTTTTTTTAATCGACAAGGGAAGCTTGAAGTCCGTGGTCTGACAGAATCAAGAATCACTGTCACTGCTGATAATTATTTTTTGCATGGTTTGACCAAGAGTGAAATCCAATATCAGATTGCTGGTATTACTTGTAAGAAAGACAAGGAAACGCTGACAGTAGGCTTACGAACTGGACGTTCATTGGAGCTTGAAAATAGCTTCATGAACCAGAATCTATTGGATGAATTGTATTATGAGCTAAAAGACATCAAGTATTACCCGTTTTCGCTTGATTGGCAAGGGCATTTGAAGCTAGATGTCGGTCAATGGGTAACGCTCAAGACAAACAAAAACGAGACCTACAAAGTCCCTGTCCTGAGTCAATCTTTCAGTTTCAAGGGCGGTCTTAAGTCTAAGATTAGCGCAGACAGTAAGGCTGGGAATGATACTCAGTATGCTTATAAGGGATTTTTAGGCAAGCGCATCGAGCAAATGTCTACTGAGATCGAAGCAGAGGTCCAACAGCAACTGGAATATAAGGATAAGGAATTTGATGAAAAAATTAATAAAGTCAAATCCGAAATCAACGACGGCATCGAGCAAGCCCAAGCTGAGGCTGAGCGACATGCAGACAATATCAAGAGAAGTATTGATACTGAAATCGCCCAAGTCAACCAATCCATGCAAGCTCAATCTGAAGAACACGACAGACAGGTCGCGGACATCTTATCCAAGGCTCAATCTGTCGAATCACTTGCCAACCAAGCCAAGGCGGATGCTGCTAGTGCATTGGCTAGGGCTAACCAGGTCAAGACGGAGGCAATCGCAGATGCAAGAGCGCAGGTTGCGACGGTCAGTCAAGCCTTAAATACTGCTAAGTCTGAGCTACAGACGGCAATCGCTAGTGCCGACCAAAAGGCTAGAGATAGTCAAGCGAGTGCTACAGTCTTGCGCAATGACCTTAACTTGCAAGCTGGCAAGATTTTGGAGCAAGCACGAGCACAGACGGATTTGACCAATCGAGTGACGACAGTTGAAACTCTGGCTGATGGTACGAGGTCAACAGTCGCAGAACTCTCTAAAACCGTTTCTAAGGCGACTGGAGACATCGCTAGTGTTACCAGTCGGACAAAGGTTGTTGAAGATGGTCTGGTTGGTGTTAAAAATAGCTATGGAACTATTAGTCAAAAAGTAAACACTCAGACTGGTCAAATTACTAGCATTAATCAAAGAACGGCTCAACTCGAGTCTGGTCTTAATGGCGTTAAAGAGAAGTTCGAAAACATAAAAATCGGCTCAAGGAACTACTTTAGTCAGTACTTGGCAAACTATGACACGTCTGGTATTTATGCTATTCGTCTTGTTAGCGAAACACAGCCTATCACGGTTACAGTAACTGACAAGGACACGTCTGTCAATGTATCTGGTTGCTACTTTGGGTTGTTTAAAGATAAGGCTGCCAAACAAGGTGCACAATGGTTTTTATCAAATGGCACTTTGTACAATGCTAAAAAAACAATATCAGGCTGGCCGATACTGGTTGTTTATCCCAAAAACCAAGCTACGCTTGATAAGATTTTCAGCCGTTACAAGGTCATGGTCGAGATTGGGAATATCGCGACCGATTGGGTGCCTGCTGAGGAGGATTTTAGACATGAGCTTGCTACTTATGTCCGAAATGCGGAAGAGGATAGTACAGAGCTATCTAGACGGATTGAAACTGCAGATGGTAAGGCAGTTGATGCTAAGACCTACGCTCAGCAGACAGCGACTGCAATCAATACTCGATTAGAGAGCCTAGAAACCTACAAGAACGCGGAAGGGGCTAGAGTTGAGCAGTATTTAACTGCTAGTCGGGAGGAGACAGCGAGACAGTTAACTGCCGAGCGTACCGCGATTGCTACTAACTACGTTGCTAAGTCTACCTATGACGAAAATGTCCGCGGAACAACGTTAAAACTCAATGAGATTAAGTCTACCGCAGATAATACCAAGCAAAATCTAGCGACTTATCAAAATACAGTTGATGGGAAGTTGGAAGAATTGACCTCAAGTACACAGACGCTTGATGGGGAAATCAACACTGCAAGTGCCAAAATCACTCAAAATGCACAAGAGATTAGCAAACGTCTGACAAGTACACAAGTCGATAAAGCAATCACAGATAAAGGGTATCAGACTAAGAGTGATGTTGATAATAACATCACAGGTCGTGGGTATATCACTAGTAGTGCACTGCAACCTTATGCGCTATCCACGACCGTACAGAATCTTGTGCAAGAGACAGCTGGTAGCTTTGAGCGTCAGATTACAGAAACAAGAGGTCTGATACCGACGGAAGTCAATCAAAATCTTTTTGATGTTGTTTTTAGTGATTTAAGAGCAACTGGAGGTGCTAGCTTTGTACAATCTGATGATGGTTGGATTGAGGTTACGATTAAAAATAGGTGGTCTGGCTTCCATTGGCTTTATTCGGATAATATAAAACCGTCAGAAAAACAATATGTGTTGAGCTATGAGGCTTACCTAGTGGATACAGTCGCAAATACTGCCTATCTTGAGACGGACTTTGGCAGTCCAGACCAGTCTTTACCTATCAACAAAACACCGAAGCGTTATACAGTTGTATTAAATAGACCTGCTAATATCCATAATTACATCAATTTTGTGTGTAATTCCTCAGAAACTGGTAAAAAATTTAGAATTCGAAATATTAAGCTTGAGGAAGGGATTGTTGCGACTCCTTACATTGCGCCATTCCCAACAACAGTATTGTTTAATGCTGTTAAAGACACCGTAGACGCTCATAAGCGGCTTATTGGCAATGGCGATAGCATATCGCAAGCAATCCAATCTGCAAACAAATTTGAGCTGTCTATTTCAAGCGGTGGTGACATTTATCAAGCGATTGAGACGGCTAAAGGACTAGTCACAGAGGTGTCTGGCACTAATGGGCTTAAGACGCAGGTCAGCACGTTAGCAGGGTCTTATGCTGTTAAGAATCTGAATAGTTCTGGTGATATCTTGTCACAAGCCAACCTATCATCTGATTTATTCTTGCTTGAAGCGGCTAAAATACGTTTGAAGGGGAAGACCTTGGCTGATGAGATTCAAGCGATCGACGGTAAGTTTGAAACACTTTTTGTCGCAGATGGTACTTTTGCCAAATTAAATGCAACTGTCATCGGCTCTCAAGCAATCACGGCTGACAAGCTGAAGGTAGACCAGGCATTTTTTGACAAGTTGATAGCCAATGATGCCTACTTGAAACAACTTTTTGCCAAGTCAGTTTTTACCACTCAGGTTCAAGCTGTCACATTGTCGGCAAGTAAGATTTCAGGTGGAATTTTGACCGCGACCAACAAAGCTATGGAAGTCAATCTAAACGCTGGTCAAATCTTGTACTATACGGACCAAGCAGCTCTCAAGCGTGTTTTAAACGGCTATCCCACCCAGTTTGTCAAATTCGCAACAGGCACGGTTACCGGCAAGGGCAACGCAGGTGTGACCGTGATTGGCTCCAACCGTTGGAACTCTGAATCGTCAAATGATGGCGGATTTGTCGGAATTAGGGCTTGGAACGGTCCAAATATTGACCAAATCGACGTGGTTGGAGATACGGTCAGATTGGCAAGCTCAGCGTTTGAAGCAGCGGATGGATGGAATATCAATACCTTGCCTGGGAAATTAGACATCGATGCATTTAATGCTGATCACCGCGCTTCGTCCAAGATAAAAGTTGGGGATTTGTGGTTGTGGAAAAACGCTACGACATACTCGAGCATGAGAGATACCATAAATTTGATCATCGACAACTTACAGCTATTACACAACAATAAATCGACAGAGAGGGGTTATAGCTATACTCTACCAGCAAAAGTTTAGGAGGAAACATTTAAATGAACCAAGAACAAATTAACCAAGCGCTACGCTTGACTAATAACGACCTTGTGGCAAAATTGTCCGAGGAAATGACAACGAAGAACTTGCTCGCTGTGCAATTAACCGAAGCACAACAGACCATCGTAGGTCTGCAGACAGAAATTACTGAGTTAACAAAGCAACTGGACGAAGCTACTAAACCAGCGGAAGAAATCATCGAAGGAGAATAATCATGACTGAAACTACTAACAATACTTTACTCGACTTATCAACTATTACAGAACCATTTGACCTTGCGACTGCATTGCAGTACATGAAGGAAAACGGGGAATTTATTCGCTGTAAAAATGCGACAAATGATTTTTATATGTACCGTGATGTCCAACGTCGACCAGGTATTGTCAACGGCCGTCGTCAATTCGTAGAAGTTGAAACTGTGTGGGCCTTTAATCAGTGGGGCGGAACTACAACGACAATCAACGTTGCTGATCTCTTCAATGAGGAGTTCTACATCATGCAGTTTGATGAAAACGGAAATCCAGACTGGACAGACCCGACAGCAGGAGCGGAGGCGTAAAGCATGGTTATAATGTTATCTAAAATGCCACCGCATCCTTCAGGGATGTTTGATTTTCTACGCGAGCTTATTGCAACAGAGGACGGTCTTGTCCTCTTTTTGCTTAGCTTAATTGTGGTCATGGAAATCGTTGATTTTCTGTCAGGTACCTTTGCTGCTATGATTAATCCTGGCATTGAGTACAAGTCAAAAATTGGCATCAATGGTCTTATCCGTAAAATGATGGGCATTATCTTGCTGACAGTCTTAATTCCAATGTCGGTGCTTTTGCCTGAGCAGACGGGCGTGGCGTTTCTTTACACAATTTACGTTGGGTATCTTATTTTGACATTTAAGAGCTTGGTAGAAAACTACGGTAAAGCAAAAGGGGATACAAGTATATTTGCTAATGTGATTTTAGCGCTTGAAAAATTAGTTAGAAGCGAACCTAAAACCCTTGATGCCAACAAAATTTCTACTGGGACTATCCAGCCTGAAAAAATGAAAGCAGATTTGGGTGAGGGGAATATTGCATTTAATTTTGAAAAGGAGGACTAATCATGCAATTTGACGAAGTAATCGAGTTCAACGACGAACTCTATCAAAAAAATATCGCTGACCACGAATTTCCGAAAACGGATGATTTAGATGGTAAAGGAGGAGGATATGAGTAATCTAGGTCTTAAAATGATTCAAATGCCTGTACCTGCTGCTAAGTATGGTATTAAGTGTCCAAACGCTATGGTCCCTCAATGGTTGACCATCCACAATACCGCAAACAATGCGTCTGCTTTAGCGGAAATTAGTTATATGAACGGCAACTGGAACGAAGTATCTTATCATTGGGCGGTGGATGATGTGCAGGCTATTCAGGCGATTGCCCACAATCGTAATGCCTGGCATTGCGGTGATGGTCTTGGCCCAGGTAATTTGACCTCTATCGGTATTGAAATTTGCCACAGCTTGACCCCTGGCAATCCAAAATATGCAAAAGCTGAGGATAACGGAGCTAAATTAGCAGCGATTATCTTGCATCGGTTGGGTTGGGGCGTTGACCGCATCCGCAAGCATCAAGATTGGTCTGGCAAATATTGCCCGCACCGCATCTTGGATAATGGCAACTGGGAAGGTTTTAAAGGTAAAGTACAGGCTTATCTATTGCAATTGCAAGGCAAAGCAGTAGTAGCACCACAGCCAGCCCCTAAAGTAGTGACTGCCCAACCTAGAACGGCTAGTGTTAACACTGGTGCTCGTGAATATGCGGAAACGGGTGTGTTTACCGCCACAGAAGACATCTATTTCCGCAATGAGCCGAACCTAAACGGTCGTACACAAGGCATGTACTACAAGGGCGAGTCAGTGACTTATGACCGTGTCCGTGTTGATTATAACGGATTCGTATGGATTAGTTGGATTTCTGCAAGCACAGGTATTCGTCGTTGGATGCCGATTAAGGTTCGTAAAAATGGCCAGACCACAGAAGTGTGGGGCAATGTAAAATAGCATTTTCAACCCAGCGTTTGCTGGGCTTTTTTGTTTGCCCGAATTTCAAAAAAATAGCGTTTTTTTGATTTTCGACAGCCTAAATAGTTGCCATCTTGCTGGACATTTTGCAAAATTGCCATTTTGACAAATTAGTTTGCTAGAATTGATTTCTATTTGCTCAAAATAGGCAAAATGACAAAATAGCAAAAGCCCTCAGCGTTTGCTGGGGGCTTGTTTTTGTTTTATATTGCCTAGTGGCTCAGAATTGCCCTGTATAGCGTTTTAATTGCCTGATAGGGTAAATATACCAGAACGCTATAAAGTGCTTAAAAACGCAAAATAAGGACGTTTTCAGAATGGTTATGTATTAAAGTAAAAACCCTAGCGGTTTGCTAGGGTTAAAACGGTAAGTTCATCGGGTGGTATAGCGTGATATTTCCAAGTAAGTCCTGAATGTCAGTCTTGAGCGTTTCGAGGTTGTTGCGGTCGCCATCACTTTCATAATAACGTGATACGATTGCTTCAAATTGCTTGGTTAGTTGTTCGTTTCCAGTTCCTTGTTTAATTTCAAGAAGGTGGTGTACACTGTCGAAGTTAGAATAATCTGCCAACTCCCAAGCGGTATTGTAGATGATTTTGTCTGTTTTCTGTTTAGTTGTATTTTGTTATATCTTCGTAAAATTGATTCTCAAGGGTCATGATTCTTTGAGATAACTCAGCGGAGTCAACCTCAAATAGTTCAACATCGCAGTTGCCGAAGTGAAGAATTTTCGGGATTTCTTCACTTTCTTTGCAACGTTTTTTGATGGCTCTGGCTGTATCTGCATCAGATAGGATGCAGTAGTTTTCTTGTTTATGGTTGATATACAATCCTGATAATTGTCTCATGTTACTAACTCCTTTTTTTGATAAATTAAGCCGCCGTATAGACGGCTCTGTATTTGTCTATTCTGTCACCGTTTCAAACTACAAGATAGTCGCTTGTGCAAACTTGCGGTTTATATGTCCGACTTTTTGCCAAATGTCGCCAACAACAAAGCCATAACAGTCTCGTTTGATATCGCTGTAAGATACCTTGGCAAATATTTCAGTCTCATTTGTTTCTTGATTCCACGCAACGCGATAGCCTTGCGAGATTAATTCTTTGATTAATTTATTGTTTGCTTTAATGTTTTCTAGATTTGTCATGTTGTATCTTCTTTCTATGTTAGTGTTGGCTTCTGTAAGGGTTGTTCATTTCGTCTTCTGCTTGTTTGTACATTCCTTCCGCGAATCGGTCTGCAATTCGGCATGATGCGCTGGAATAGCTGTTTAAAGTGATGCAGTATTCTGAACCGTCTTTCATGTAGCATTGAGTTTTTTTATTTTTTAAAATAGTTCCTTTGTCGTATCCGTTTAACTTTTCGATTGTTATAGTTTTGGCTGTTACTTTGATGACTTTATAAAAATCGTAGTTGGTTTGGTCATATCCCCATGTTGAGCAAAGCACATCACCAACTAGCGCGCCGTGTTGATTGATACTTGTTTCAACTTTGATTTTTGTTTTTGCTGGTTTCAAGCTCGCTTGGCGCTTAGCGTTAAATGCTTTAATACGTTCGTTCATTGCTTGTAGTTCTGGTGTTAAGTTTGTCATGTTGTACCTTCTTTCTTTTTTTGAGGTACTAAAAAAGTACCTGATGGGGTTTACTAATCAGGTACTTCATGATATACTATGTATACCTTGCTAGTACCTTGGTATTAGTATGGGGCTTGCGATAGTCTAAAACCAAACTTTGGTCGGGGAGGTTTTAGGCTATTTTTATTTTTCTATTTTCGAAACTATCCAATCCGCTACGGTCATACCGTTATTATGTGCCGATTGTTTTATTTGGTTTCTTTCTTCCTCTGTTACTCGTATATTTAGCAACTTGTTTCTTTCTCTGCCTGTTGGCGGTCGTCCTCTTGGGCGTTTCGGTTCTTGCATTTTTCTGCTCCTTATGTTATACTTATGCCAAGGGTAGAGGCTGAGAGTTTTCTCAACCTCTGAGGAATTAGAAGAAGAGTTTAATTAGTTCTAGAACAATAATGATTAAGTTAATAATTCCCGTTATTAGCTGAATCAGTTCTAAGCTGTTGAACTCTTTTTCTTTTTTCTTACGCCTATGCATAAGTTTCCTCACCCCCTTTCTACCCATGGCATCGTTCAGGGGGATTTGTTTTGCAAGCTCCTGAACTAGCTTACGAGATTATTATACGGCATAGCCGTTTAATTGTCAAGCATTTTTGTGCAATTTTTAAAAAAAAATTTTTAAAACACTCAGAAACCGCATAAGGTCAGGGATTTTGTTGTATATCATGTGTACCTGTTTAGTTGTCAAAGGGCTTTATCAGGTACGCAAAAAGCGTACTTGACTAGACCAAGCACGCATGATACAATATTAGTATCTTGCTACTTGGTAGTAGGGTGGTTCAGCTCTTAACGTGTCAGACGCCAATCTTAGTCACGTTAGGGGCTTTTTTATTTCTTTATGGTTTAAGTTTATCATACGCTCAAACGTATGTCAAGAGAAAAGATAATTTTTTTTAAAATTTTTTCTTTTCTTCTAAAATTAAATCTTCTAACTCTTCAAGGTCTTCTTTTGTAGCCTTGGTTCTTACGAAGTTTTTTGCTGTACTCTTTGCGCTAGTGTATAGACGTTTCTGTCTATTTTCCTCGCTTGCGTGATAGTAGCGTTTATTCGCTTCATTCTGTTGGGCTTGCGTTGCGTATCCCTTACGCTTTTTTTCTTGCATTTTGGTACCTCCTTTGTTATACTATTATCAAGGGTAGGGAAAGCCTCACGGCTTGCCCTGAAAAAAACTTAGGCGAAGAGCTTGAAAACAAACTCAAGGACGATACAGATAATCGGAGCGACTGCAATCGCTAAGCTTATCCGTTCAGAGCGTTTCAGCTCTTTTTCTTTTTCTAAACGTTTCCGTCTAGACAAATGTTTAGCCATAAGTTCATCCCCCTTTCTACCCTTGATATAAGAATCTCGGGGGATTTCGAAAGTCTGTCACCCTTTCGATGATATAAGTTTATCATACGCTCAAACGTATGTCAAGAGAAAAGCGAAAAAATTTTAAATATTTTTTTCACGCTCTAAAATTAAACCTTTGAGCCAATTCAAATCATCAGAAGTAGCACGCTTTAAAATAAAATTCTTAGCGTGACTTTTTGACGAAGCATATAACGTTTTTTGTCTAGCTTCTTCACTAGAACGATAATAGCGCCGATTCGCCGCATTCTGTTGCTCTTGCGTTGCATAGCCCTTACGCTTTTTTTCTTGCATTTTGGTACCTCCTTTGGTATACTAATATCAGAGAAAGGGCTAGGCTAGTAACCTAGCCCATGGAAGAATTAGAGGAAGAGCTTGATAACAAACTCTAGGACGATGCAGACAAGTGGAGCGACGGCAATCGCTAGACTTATCCGTTCAGAGCGTTTCAGCTCTTTTTCCTTTCGCCTTGCGGCTTTCCTACTTTTCATTTCTTCCACCTCCCTTCGTCCCTGAAAAGCGAGGGAGCAAGTGGATTTCAAAGACGTTTCTGCCTTTGATGGTTATATAGTATCATACCTTGCGAAGTATGTCAAGCATTTTTATAAAAAAATTTGAAATATTTTTTAAACACTCAGAACAGTATTAAAAACAAGCGTCAAACTTATCTGATTTTTGGATAAGTTTATTTTTTTGGCTTTAAATGGTAGAAAGTTTGTCAGGTTGACGCAATAAAACGCATAATATCAAGCGTTTGAGCTGTTTTTTATGTTGTTCTGTCAATTATAACGTAAACCTAAAACAACGCTAGCAGACGATAAAGGGAGCGGGATGGCGATAAAATTCGGAAATACCCCCAACTTTTTTGAACGGGGGTGGGTTTGTTCGGGATTCAACGACGCCGGCCTCTTCCGTGCACAATTTTCCCTTTTTGAAATTTTTGAAGGTGTCAATATGGTGTAAAAATACACAAAAAGCGAATAAAAAGAACACCTAATCCAGTAGGTATTCTCAAAAATGTATTGACTAAATCAGGAGCTTTATGTTACAATAATTATAGAGTGATAACCAAAGTGTGGAAACAATTCTTGAAACAACTGTTTTGAAAACACTTTGAAAACTCCCACCAGCTCCATATATGGAAGATTACTCAAGAGGCTCAAGAGGCCGTGTTGGAAACGCGGTAGGCGTGTAACAGCGTGCGTGGGTTCGAATCCCATGTCTTCCGTATGGCAAGAACGATGAAAATCGTTCTTTTTTCTTGCACTTGAAATTATCTAATAAGAATAATGTTCATTTTTTGTGGAGATTGTCTTGTATTTTGTCAAAAATATGATATGATAGTTAACAATCTACTTACGAAAGAGGAAGTGTTGATGTTGAATGTACAAGAATTAGCCAAGACAGAATTGCATTGCCATTTGGATGGTTCCCTATCTTTATCGGCAATCCGACAACTTGCCCAACTGGCAGAAATTTCCATTCCAGACAAGGATGAGGAACTCAGAAAATTGGTCAGTATCGAAGGCAAGGTGGATAGCCTGATGACCTATTTGAAAACTTTTGACTTTATCCGTCCACTCTTACAAACCCCAGAAGCATTGGAATTAGCTGCCTACGATGTTCTAGGTCAAGCATCAGAGGATGGAGTCCTCTATATTGAACTTCGCTTTGCACCAGAACTGTCGACGGATCAAGACTTGACTATTTTAGAAGCGGTCTCAGCAGTTTTAGTTGGACTAAACAGGGGGCAGGAAGATTTTGGAGTGGTTGCTAAACTTCTGGTTTGTGGTTTAAAGCAAACGAATACGAATCAAACGAAGGAACTCTTTTCGGCTATTGCTGATTTGGCACCGAAAGGATTGGTTGGCTTTGATTTTGCTGGAAACGAGGCAGACTACCCAACTCATGAGCTGGCTGAGTTGATTGACTACACACAATCTCTAGGTTACCCCATGACCTTCCATGCTGGTGAGTGTGGTTGCGTGACCAATGTAGCCCAAGCTCTGGCCTTGGGTATCAAGCGGATTGGACACGGAACGGCTCTTAGTGGTCAAGCTGAGACTATTCAGGCTTTTGTCAATAGCGGAGCAACGCTTGAGATGTGCCTGACTTCTAATCTCCAGACCGGAGCAGCTCAAACTTTAACAGACTTCCCCTATGAACAGCTGGTTCAAGCAGGAGCAAAGATTACCATCAATACTGATAATCGAACGGTTTCCAATACAAACCTAAATAAAGAATATCAGCTATTTATAGAGTATTTTGGAACTACCAAGGAAGAATTTCATCAATTCAATAGAAATGCTATTCAAGCAAGCTTTGCCAGTGAGGAAGAAAAGGCAAACTTACTTGATGTCCTAGCTCAAAAGTATAATTTGTAAAAAGAAAGCTCTAGGCCATGTCAAAACGACCGGCAAAGAGCTTTTTCTTATTGCAAATTCAATTTCTTGGTCATGATAAAGTGTGTACCAAAATAGTAGGCAAAGGCCAGAATGATATTGACCAAGGCCAAGATAGGACTTGGGTATAATGGTAGTGCTGAATTATAAAGGTTCTCTAGATAATTGGTAAAAATGAGAGCTCCAAACACACCGAGAACAATTGAAATTCCGATATAGGTTAAAATGGCAAACAGTAGACGGTGATCTTTAAACAGTTGACCAACAGAGATGGAGAAGTAGATCAGCAAGATTCCCATTGTTGACTCAATCAGCATATAGAATAGATGTGCAAATATGACAGGCCAGTCTAATGCTTGTACAACAGTATGCAATTCAGGAATCATGATTTCCTCGGTTCCGAGCATGAGAACAGCTAAAATGATTCCGATTGAAAGAATAATGGTAACTCCTGCTAAAAAGTACCAAACCAATGAAGCTACAAGTTTGCTGAGGATAATTTGGTGGCTGGAGACAGGTAAGGTCATAGTTAAATAACCCTGACGTCCATAGACATTTTTTCTAAAACGATTGATGACCATGAAAAAAGTTGATAAACCGAGTGCTGCAATTAAGATACCGAAGGTCATGAAGGATGTACCGAAAAGAACCATTTCAGCACCGCCAGGTTCAGTGCTTCCAGCTTGTGCCCGTAAGGTCAAAGCTTGTAACCAGAATCCAAGTATTGCAGATAGGACCAATGCACCTGCATAAATTCCCAAATACCATTTACCTACGGATTGAAATTCGTATTTCAATAATTTTTTAAACATAGCAATCTCCTTCTAACTAAGCCTTAAAGTCTTGGCGGAAGAGTTCGTCAATAGACTCGCCACTTTCAATGCGAAGGTCATCCACGTTTTCATGGCGAATAACGCTACCATATTGTAGGAAAATGACTTCGTCCAAAATCTGTTCAACATCTGAAATCAAATGCGTGGAAATGATTACAGAGGCAGTAGGCGAATAGTTGTTGACGATGGTTTTTAAAATATAATCACGAGCAGCAGGGTCAACACCACCAATTGGCTCATCCAAGACATAGAGTTGTGCCTGACGGCTCATTACCAAGATCAGCTGAACCTTTTCCTTGTTCCCTTTTGACAGGTGTTTCATGCGGCTGTTCAAGTCAATCCCCAGATCTTGCAAGAGGTGAAGGGCGCGTTCCTTGTCAAAGTCCGCATAGAAATCTGTAAAGAAGGTGATAGCATCAGAAACCTTCATGCTTTCATCAAGATAGGTCGTATCTGGCAAATAAGATACAATAGCCTTGGTTTCTGGCGATGGGGTGCGGCCATTGATCAATACTTGACCGTATTCTGGTTGCAACAGACCGTTGATCAATTTAATCATGGTTGTTTTACCCGAACCATTTGGTCCCAAAAGTCCTATGATTTTTCCAGCAGTCAACTTCAAATTGACATTATTTAGGGCGACAGCTCCACCATAAGATTTTGAAACTTGTTGTAGCTCAACCAAAGTATATGCGTTATTCATAAGTGACTCCTTTCAAATAATCATCTAACTGGTGGGTTAATTCATCTTGATTGAAGCCCAAGTCCAGCATATTGGTCACAAAGTTTTCAAGTTCTTTCTGTGCCAAGTGAAGTCTGGTCTGTGAAATCAATTCCTGATTGTCTGTGACGAAACGTCCTGTTGTGCGGACTGAGTAAACAAATCCTTCCGTTTCCAAATCAGACAGGGCCCGTTGCACCGTGTTTGGATTGACGCCAGCTATTTCAGCCAAGTCACGCACGGTTGGCAATTTATCTCCCGATTTCAATTGATTGGTCACAATCTGTAATTTTATAGTATTACTGATTTGAATATATATGGGCATATTGTTGTCAAATTTCCAAGCCATTATTCTTTCCTTTCTAGGCATTTTTGCCAATACCTATGTTCTAACAAAATAATACAATAAAACATGATAAATTGCAAGTCTTTTGATTGCATTTCTTGAAAAAATTTTCCTAGAATATTTGGTATAATAGAAGAAATAAAAAGGAGAAGACCATGCTGGCACAACTAGATACAAAAACCGTCTATACCTTTATGGATAGCATGGTGACCATTGAAGAATATGTAAAGAGAGCCAAGTCGCTGGGCTACCAAGCCTTGGGGATGATGGATAAGAATAGTCTATATGCGGCTTACAGTTTTATGGAAACTTGTCAGAAGACAGGAATACAGCCAATCATCGGCTGTGAATTGGACTGGCAGTTGGAGGGGCAAGAGCGAGAATTGACAACTCAGTTGATTGCCTTGACCACCAAGGGCTATAGAAATCTCTTGAAAATTTCGACTGCTAAGATGACAGGGCAAGATGATTTTGAAACCATTCGTCAATATTTAGTCGACATAGCAGTGATTGTTCCTTATTTTTCTGGCATTGAGCACCTTGAGTTAGGTGCTAACTATTATATCGGAGTGACGGTTGATACACCAGTTCAAGACTTTAAGCAAGCAATACTCCCAATTCATACGGTTCGTTTTTTTGAAGAGGAACAATTGGAAAGTCTACAGGTTCTCCATGCTATTCGAGATAATATTCCACTTAATCAAGTTGCAGATATAGATAGTCGACAAAAGCTTTTATCGGCTGATAGCTTAACCAATCTATTTTCTAATCGGTTTCCGCAAGCAGTTGATAATTTACGTGACTTGGTTGCAGGGATTTCTTATCAATTAAATACAGATTTAAAATTGCCGCGTTTTAATCGTGACAGACCTGCAGTGGAAGAATTATACGAGCGCTCCTATCAAGGATTAGAAGAGAAGGGCTTGGCTAATTCACTATATAAAGAACGTTTGGAAAAGGAATTATCCATTATTCATCAAATGGGATTTGATGATTATTTCTTGATTGTATGGGACCTACTTCGTTTTGGACGTAGCCAAGGGTACTACATGGGAATGGGGCGCGGTTCAGCTGTTGGAAGCCTAGTTGCCTATGCCTTAAATATCACAGGTATTGATCCTGTTAAGCATAATCTTCTCTTTGAACGCTTTCTCAATGCTGAACGTTATTCAATGCCCGATATTGATATTGATATTCCAGATATTCATCGAGCAGATTTTATTCGTTATGTACGAGATCGTTATGGTTCAACCCATGCTGCGCAAATTGTAACCTACTCGACTTTTGGAGCTAAGCAGGCCATTCGTGATGTATTTAAGCGTTTCGGAACACCTGAATATGAGTTAAGTAATATTACCAAGAAAATTTCATTTAGGGATAGTCTTACTTCTGCCTATCAGCGAAATGCCGCTTTTCGTCAGATTATCAATAGTAAGATAGAGTACCAAAAAGCTTTTGCGATTGCTCAACAAATTGAAGGGCAACCCCGACAGACTTCTATCCATGCAGCAGGGATAGTGATGAGTGATGAGGACTTGACAGATACCATCCCTCTTAAAATAGGGGATGACATGCTGGTAACCCAATATGATGCACATGCTGTTGAGGCGAATGGTCTGTTGAAAATGGATTTCCTTGGCTTACGAAATCTGACCTTTGTGCAAAAAATGGCAGAAGGAGTACGTGAACGTTATCAGCAGGAAATTGATATTGCCAAGATAGATTTAGAAGACAAGAAAACCTTGGAACTTTTTGCTGCTGGTCGGACTAAGGGAATTTTTCAATTTGAACAGCCTGGTGCGATTAGCCTGCTTCGAAGGGTCAAACCTGGTCGATTTGAAGATATAGTTGCAACAACGAGTTTGAATAGACCGGGGGCTAGTGATTATTCGGATAACTTTGTAAAACGCAAACATGGACAAGAGACAGTTGATTTGTTGGACCCAACCATTGCTCCTATTTTACAACCGACTTATGGTATCATGCTTTATCAGGAACAGGTCATGCAGATTGCACAGGTCTATGCAGGATTTACGCTTGGTAAGGCGGATTTACTCCGCAGGGCGATGTCTAAAAAGAATGCCCAGGAAATGCAGGCAATGGAAGCGGAATTTTTACAGGGAGCACTGAAAAACGGACATGCTGAAGAGAATGCAAGGGAAATATTTGGCATGATGGCCAAGTTCGCTGGTTATGGTTTTAACCGTAGCCACGCCTATGCTTATTCAGCCTTAGCCTTTCAAATGGCCTATTTCAAGAGTCACTATACAGATGTCTTTTTTGATGTCATGCTCAATCATTCTAGCAGTGCTTATATTGAAGATGCGATGCAGTTTGACTTTGAGGTAGCTCGACTCACGATTAACAATATTCCTTATCACGATAAGTTTGATAAAAGTAAGGTCTACCTAGGATTAAAAACACTAAAAGGTTTGCCTAAAGATTTAGCATTATGGATATTGGATCATCGTCCCTATAAGTCTGTAGAAGATTTTATTTTGCGCTTGCCAGATAATTTCAAGAAAAAAGATTTACTAATCCCTCTTATTCAGATTGGTTTATTTGATGATTTTGACGCCAATCGTAAAAAGATTATTGAAAATCTAGACAATCTCTTTGTCTTTGCAGAGGCAATTGGTACATTTTTTGCAGAGGAGAGTTATAGTTGGACAGATGTGGAAGATTACAGCGACAGCGAAAAATTTATGCTAGAGCAAGAATTGCTAGGTGTTGGTATTAGTCCGCATCCGTTAGTCAATATTTGTCGGGAGTCTAAGCGTAGTTTTACAGATTTGGCTGATTTAGCGGTTGGCAATCGGGCGACCGTTCTTGTGCAGATTCAAGCTATTCGACTGATTCGTACCAAAAAGACTGGGGAGCAGATGGCATTTCTTCGAGTGACAGATACCAGGAGGACGCTTGACGTAACTCTTTTTCCAGAATCTTATCGCCAATACGCTTCTATTTTGGAAGAAGGGGGAATGGGATACATCACAGGTAGAGTGCAAGAACGCGATGGACAGTTGCAATTAGTTCTAGAAAAATTAGAGCCTGTCAGTTTGGAGAAATTTTGGATTCTTTTGGAAAATCGAGAACACGATTATGCCGTTGCTCGTATTTTGGATAAATATAGAGGAAGCATTCCAGTAGTACTTCATTATCAAGATAGTAATCAGACAATTCAGGCTGAGCACCACATGGTTATGAAAACGCCTCAATTAGAAGAAGAGTTAAGTGAATTTGTTATGAAAACGATTTTTCGATAAAAAAATAGCAAAAAGTCAAGCAAGTTTAGGTTAAGTATGTTATAATAGGGCAGTTAAAATGAAAAGTTAAAGGAGCATTAACGAATGAAACGTATTGCTGTTTTGACCAGTGGTGGTGATGCCCCTGGTATGAACGCTGCTATTCGTGCAGTTGTTCGCCAAGCAATTTCAGAAGGAATGGAAGTTTATGGAATCAACGAAGGTTACGCAGGTATGGTTGCGGGTGATATCCATGAATTGTCTGCACGTTCTGTAGGTGATATTATTTCACGCGGAGGAACATTCCTTGGTTCAGCTCGTTATCCAGAATTTGCCAAATTAGAAGGGCAACTTAAAGGGATTGAGCAATTGAAAAAACATGGTATCGAAGGTGTAGTTGTTATCGGTGGTGATGGTTCTTACCACGGAGCAATGCGCTTGACGGAGCATGGTTTCCCAGCTATTGGTGTACCTGGTACAATTGATAATGACATCGTAGGTACAGATTTTACAATCGGTTTTGATACAGCTGTAACAACTGCTATGGATGCGATTGATAAAATCCGCGATACTTCATCAAGTCACCGTCGTACTTTCGTTGTTGAAGTAATGGGACGTCATGCGGGAGACATCGCTCTTTGGGCTGGTATTGCTTCTGGAGCAGATGTTATCGTTGTTCCAGAAGAAGACTTCAATATCAACGATATTGTTGACCGTATTAAAGCGGGCTACGACAATGGTAAGAAACATAGCATCATTGTTTTGGCTGAAGGTGTTATGCCAGCTGCACAGTTTGCTGAAGAATTGAAAGCAGCAGGCGATACAAGTGATCTTCGTGTGACAGAACTTGGTCATATCCAACGTGGTGGTTCTCCAACAGCGCGTGATCGCGTACTCGCTTCTCGTATGGGTGCTCATGCCGTTAAATTGCTTAAAGAAGGACGTGGAGGTCTTGCAGTAGGTATCCGTAACGAGCAAATGGTTGAAAATCCAATTCTTGGTACTGCGGAAGAAGGAGCATTGTTCAGCTTGACTGCAGAAGGTAAGATTGTCGTGAACAATCCACATAAAGCAGATTTGGATCTGGCTGAATTGAACCGTAACTTGTCAATCTAATTTGACATTTCATTAAAGTGTTATTAAGGGTCATAAGACCATTAAATAAAAAGGAGTTTTGTTAAGATGAATAAACGTGTAAAAATCGTTGCAACCCTTGGTCCTGCGGTAGAAATCCGTGGTGGAAAAAAATTCGGTGATGATGGTTACTGGGGTGAAAGCCTTGATGTAGAAGCGTCAGCACAGAAAATTGCTCAATTGATTACCGAAGGTGCAAACGTATTCCGTTTCAACTTCTCACACGGTGACCACCAAGAACAAGGTGAGCGTATGGCAACTGTACGCCGTGCAGAAGAAATCGCTGGTAAAAAAGTTGGTTTCTTGTTGGATACAAAAGGTCCAGAAATCCGTACAGAATTGTTTGAAGGCGATGCAAAAGAATTTTCATACACAACTGGTGAAAAAATCCGCGTAGCAACTAAACAAGGCATTAAGTCAACTCGCGAAGTGATTGCATTGAACGTTGCTGGTGGTTTGGATGTATTTGATGATGTTGAAGTTGGTAAACAAGTTCTTGTTGACGATGGTAAACTAGGTCTTAAAGTCATCGAAAAAGATGCTGAAAAACGTGAATTTATTGTTGAAGTTGAAAACGACGGTGTTATCGCTAAACAAAAAGGTGTAAACATTCCTTATACTAAAATTCCTTTCCCAGCTCTTGCTGACCGCGACAACGCTGATATCCGTTTCGGTTTGGAACAAGGTTTGAACTTCATCGCAATTTCATTCGTTCGTTCAGCAAAAGATGTTGAAGAAGTTCGTAACATTCTTAAAGAAACTGGTAATGAGCACGTTCAATTGTTCTCAAAAATCGAAAACCAACAAGGTATCGACAATATTGATGAAATCATTGAAGCTTCAGATGGTATCATGATTGCTCGTGGTGACATGGGTATCGAAGTACCATTTGAAATGGTTCCAGTTTACCAAAAAATGATTATCACTAAAGTGAATGCAGCTGGTAAAGCAGTTATCACAGCAACAAACATGTTGGAAACAATGACTGAAAAACCACGTGCAACTCGTTCTGAAGTATCTGACGTATTCAACGCAGTTATCGACGGTACTGACGCAACAATGCTTTCAGGTGAGTCTGCAAACGGTAAATATCCAGTTGAATCAGTTCGTACAATGGCAACTATTGCTAAAAACGCACAAACTCTTCTTAACGAATACGGTCGTTTGAACTCTGATCACTTTAACCGTGCATCTAAAACAGAAGTTATTGCATCAGCAGTAAAAGATGCTTGTCACTCAATGAACATCAAGTTGGTTGTAACAGTTACTGAAACTGGTTACTCAGCTCGTTCAATCTCTAAATACCGTCCAGATGCTGACATCTTGGCAGTAACATTTACTGAGAAAGTACAAAAATCATTGATGCTTAACTGGGGTGTTATCCCAGTTGTAACAAACCGTCCAGATTCAACTGACGATATGTTTGATTTGGCTGAACGCATTGCCAAAGAACAAGGTCTTGTTGAAGCAGGAGATGATATTGTTATCGTTGCTGGTGTGCCTGTAGGTGTTGCAGGTTCAACAAACACTATGCGTGTTCGTACAGTAAAATAATCAAAAAGGTCCTTTTGGACCTTTTTGGCGTGATTATGGAAATAGACTATATCTGAATTTCTTTCAAACGCTTGTTTAGAAATATTTTCTTGGGGGATGTGGAAATAAAAATAAGTCGTAAATAGAATAGTTTATTCAAATTTTTGATGATAAACGGAGGAAAGATGAATATTCAAGAACGATTTTCTTTGAGAAAATCAGCGGTTGGTTTGGTCTCAGTCTCTTTGCTATGTGCTATTTATACATCCACTGTTGCTGCAGATACAGTTGTTACAGGAATGAATGAAATAATTGAAGAATCACAAGTCAAGGATGAGGCATCTATTGAATCAGAAAAAAATAAATCCCTAGAGGGTTCTAATCTTGAAATTGTAGAGGAAATAGCAGACAACATCCCATCACCTGTTATCGCTGAAGGGGAAGTAGCGGTAGAGATGAAAGTTGATGGAGGGACCGAGAATGTAGTTTCTAGAAATGATAAAGAAGTTACGACGAGTGAGCAAAATCAGATAGAGGTTACTGAGACAAAAGAAATTTTGAATCAGACTAGTTATCAAACGGAGAGTAGCGAGCAACGACAAATTGTATGGGCCCATGGAATTACTCCTCCTGTAATGGAACAAAGCGGTGGTTTTGTAAAGGAAAAGTATGGAGACTATTTAAACTATACAGCGCCATTTGAGGCAGGAAAAGGCTATTATGATACCAATAAAAGTCTCAATGCTTCATTTATTGACCTTAACCTATGTTTTGCAGCCGTGTCTTCCAACATGGTACATTGGTGGTTGGAACAGAATAGTTCCTATGTTGAGCGATATCTTAAAGAAAAAAATAGTACAGTAAATGTTGGGGAAAACTATGCAATAACGGACCTGCGTCGTTATATTGATTCGTTCCAGGATCAGCAAAATAGTCGAGTCTTTGACATGTTCAAAACTTACTACGGTTATCGTACAAATGGCTTTGTGTCAGATGCCTTAGTTGACTTGTTTATTAATGGCTATAAACCTAAGGTACAGGGTGGTGTCAATCTGGAAGATAGCCAGTTAGTACCAGATAGTAGGGGTGGCTTTTTCTACGACGTTTTCAAAGAGAAAAAACTGACAAATCGTCTTTTCAGTGGTAGCTATGAGCGTTTTGGTGAGGATGTTCGAACTGTTTTGGAGAGCAAAGGATTACTCGGTCTAACTTATAGAACATTAGGCTATGCAACGCATATTGTGACGGTATGGGGTGCTGAGTACGATAATCAAGGTAAGATTAGGGCTGTCTATATCACTGATTCTGATGATCAACAAGAACAAATTGGTTTGAAGCGTATGGGCATCACTCGTGATGCTTCTGGAAATCCACGTTTAAATAATCATGTGAAAAATAATTCAGCTGGGGCGCTTTTGGATTATGTTCATACGATTCGTCTTGGTCAAGACTTATGGGAAGAATATTTCAATCCGCTTGCAAAAGCCAAAGAAACAGCTAGTCAGACATTAGCCGATACAAAGAAGGCGTTGGATTTGTCTATTCAAGGACAATCTGAATTGCCAGAATCAATGCGACTGATTTATCTTGAAAAACTAAATAATCTCTATAATCAAGGAATTCTATCTATTCAAAAGGCAGAAAGTTCTGAGATGCTAAGTGGTGCATTGGAAAATGGTTTAAATAGTTTAAAGAGTTTAGATTTTCCTATTTCAAAAGTTGGAAATGCTTTGGCACCAGATTTACCAGTAGGTAATCGTTCAACGGTTTCAGATGTTGATTCTCTATCATCTCAAGAAACAAGTTCCACAAATTTGGAAGTAGACACAGAGAATGCAAGTCTTATTGCAGATGGTACCAATCAATTGCATTTTCCAGTGGAGGTCCAAACGACATCTTCTGTAGAGGCTGAGGGAGATTATGTTTTTGAACAAGAGGCAGATACATTACCAATAATTATTGAAAACAAGGATGAATTTGGTTCAGAACTATCAAGAAACATGCAAACGTCAGAAACGGATTCGCTAGTAGTAGTTGTTGAAGAAGATGTGAAAAATGATGAGGTAGTCCCTGTGGAAGAACTTCTTGAATCAGAAACAGTTGAGAATCAGAGGTCAGAACTTCTATCAGGTCCCATAGGCATGGAGGAGGTAAATGTAAAAGAAGAAACTCAAGTTGCGCCCGTCGTTACTGAACAACCAGCCACCTCCAAAACCACAACAGTCGAAGCATCTTTCGACGAATCAGCTAGTGTAGAAAGCGAAACAGTCGCCCAACCAGCCCCAACTTCGTCTCCAGGTAGGTCAGCTATTCCTGTTCAACCAGAAGTCACAGAAGTCGCTTCCCAGGAAGAAGATCAAGTTGCGACGACTGTTACTGAACAATCAGCCACCGCCAAAACTCTGACTGTCGAATCCTCAGATGAACCAGTTGGTGTAGAAAGTGAGACTGTAGTTAAAACTGAACTAACTTCGTCTCCAGGCAGGTCAGCTCTTCCTGTTCAACCAGAAGTCACAGAAGTCGCTTCTCAGGAAGAAACTCAAGTTGCGACGACCGCTACTGAACAACCAGCCACCTCCAAAACCACAACAGTCGAAGCATCTCTCGACGAACCAGCTAGTGCAGAAAGCGAAACAGTCGCCCAACCAGCCCCAACTTCGTCTCCAGGTAGGTCAGCTCTTCCTGTTCAACCAGAAGTCACAGAAGTCGCTTCCCAGGAAGAAGATCAAGTTGCGACGATTGTTACTGAACAATCAGCCACCGCCAAAACTCTGACTGTCGAATCCTCAGATGAACCAGTGGGTGTAGAAAGTGAGAGTGTCGCTAAAACTGAACTAACTTCGTCTCCAGGCAGGTCAGCTCTTCCCGTTCAACCAGAAGTCACAGAAGTCGCTTCTCAGGAAGAAGATCAAGTTGCGACGACCGCTACTGAACAACCAGCCACCTCCAAAACCACAACAGTCGAAGCATCTCTCGACGAACCAGCTAGTGCAGAAAGCGAAACAGTCGCCCAACCAGCCCCAACTTCGTCTCCAGGTAGGTCAGCTCTTCCTGTTCAACCAGAAGTCACAGAAGTCGCTTCTCAGGAAGAAGATCAAGTTGCGACGACCGCTACTGAACAACCAGCCACCTCCAAAACCACAACAGTCGAAGCATCTCTCGACGAACCAGCTAGTGCAGAAAGCGAAACAGTCGCCCAACCAGCCCCAACTTCGTCTCCAGGTAGGTCAGCTATTCCTGTTCAACCAGAAGTCACAGAAGTCGCTTCCCAGGAAGAAGATCAAGTTGCGACGACTGTTACTGAACAACCAGCCACCTCCAAAACCACAACAGTCGAAGCATCTCTCGACGAACCAGCTAGTGCAGAAAGCGAAACAGTCGCCCAACCAGCCCCAACTTCGTCTCCAGGCAGGTCAGCTCTTCCCGTTCAACCAGAAGTCACAGAAGTCGCTTCTCAGGAAGAAGATCAAGTTGCGACGACCGCTACTGAACAACCAGCCACCTCCAAAACCACAACAGTCGAAGCATCTCTCGACGAACCAGCTAGTGCAGAAAGCGAAACAGTCGCCCAACCAGCCCCCACTTCGTCTCCAGGTAGGTCAGCTATTCCTGTTCAACCAGAAGTCGCTTCTCAGGAAGAAACTCAAGTTGCGACGACCGTTACTGAACAATCAGCCACCGCCAAAACTCTGACTGTCGAATCCTCAGATGAACCAGTGGGTGTAGAAAGTGAGAGTGTCGCTAAAACTGAACTAACTTCGTCTCCAGGCAGGTCAGCTCTTCCCGTTCAACCAGAAGTCACAGAAGTCGCTTCTCAGGAAGAAACTCAAGTTGCGACGACCGTTACTGAACAACCAGCCACCGCCAAAACTCTGACTGTCGAAACCTCAGATGAACCAGTGGGTGTAGAAAGTGAGACTGTAGCTAAACCAGCCCCCACTTCGTCTCCAGGCAGGTCAGCTATTCCTGTTCAACCAGAAGTCGCTTCTCAGGAAGAAACTCAAGTTGCGACGACCGTTACTGAACAACCAGCCACCGCCAAAACTCTAACTGTCGAATCCTCAGATGAACCAGTGGGTGTAGAAAGTGAGAGTGTCGCCAAAAATGAAGCCACTTTAGTTCCTGTTGCTGAGGATATTCCAGTTTTACCTGGGCATTCAGCAATTCGTGTGGCCGAATCAGTAGCTAAATTATCTACTATTTCTGAAAAAAACAAGTTTGTAGATGCCGAAGTTTCTTCCACATTGAAAGTGGGTTCTGAGGAGGTTGCCAATGAGTCGAATGCTCCTCAAATTGAATTTTTGACAGAAGCAACGACAGAAAGCATACTGGCTGAAGCAGATAGTTCTTCAATTCTAACAGGAACAAAGGTGACTCAGCCGAATAAATTGATGAGTGATTTGGAGAGTACAGAAAGAATCTTGGTTCCTGAATCCAGATTATTGGCTAATGTTAAAATAGGTATAAGTTCTCAGGAGATTGTATTGCCAGAAGTTCCAGAGAGAGAGCCTCAGATGTCCAGTATAGAAATGGACAAGGGCTACAAAGAGACTGATCTAGACGAGTCAGCTGAACCTAAGGTAATTAATAATACGAGAAAATATGGTCAGAATTCGGCTGCTCACTCCAAAATAGATACAAAGCAAGTTTTAAGTGTGGAACAATCTTCAACAACAATGGCAAATGCTTCTGGGAAGATTGTTGGAATTAGCCTATTAACTCTTGTACTTGGTAGTGTTTGGGCACTATTAAAAAAAAGCAAGTAAAAAGCAATAATCAAGGGTTAGAGAGTGAATAATTAGCGACCATCTGCGGAGAATTCAATTAAAATTATCTTGTAACAATCAATAGAGTGCATTCGAAAAAATTGTTACGGACTAAGGAAACTATTCCAGTAGGATTAGTTCATCATATTGCTATTTTATAGTTTGAGTTTAAATGATATAAATACAAGATAATAGAAATTGGAGAAACTGTTATGAACTTTTCAAAGAAAATGAAAAATTTTGCCATGCTTTCAGTAGCCTGCATGAGTACAGGACTTACAGCGCTTGCTCCTGTTGTTAGCGCCAATACATCTGAATCAAATACTTACGTAAAATATAATACAAAAGAAACAGTTACTTACTGCCGCAGCTCAGCTGTGGATGTGACATTGTCACAAAAAACAGGTATTCCAGGTGAACGAGTAGTTGTAAAACTAAAACAAAAATATGCAGAAGCACCAGATGTTTACTTTATTTTGGGTGAAAACTATGTTATCCGCTCGATCAAACACCATCTGGAGACTATGCAGCTAATTTGACGGATGCAGATTTAAAAGGTGCAAAGAAATTCCGCATTGAGATAATTAGTAAAATTCCTTACGGTTCAGCGAAGAACATTGTAGAGAATAAATCATTCAAATTAGACCCAAGTTTCCGTCGCTAGGATAAGGTTTAAAATTTGTTAAAAATTAGCTCATTTTAATATGATTGTTAATGGAAACGAGGCTGGGCAAAAACTAGCCAGTAAATAAAAAAACACAGATAGATTGAGCTGCTTCAGATGAAATCCAGCTGAACCGTCTGTGTTTTTCTTTTTATTTCTCTTATCTTGGACTATTTTCTTAGCCAATTTCGTGAGATTCATGCTCATTAGGAGGAATCCTATCTCAGTTTCAACCACTTTTTGTCCTCTGACATGCACTCTGCGCACGCCAAAAACACCCTTCATCCTACCAAATACAGGTTCGACATCCACCTTACGTTTGGCATAAATGCGGGCCCCCTCTTTACTTGTCAATTTATCTTTGACTAAGTTCTTGAAATAGTTCTACGTAGGATTATACTGAATTTGTTTGAGGTTACCTTTTTCTGTCCGTGCTAACTGGTCCAATTCCTCGCTAGCTTGTACTGGATCAGCTTCGTAAATCTTAATATCTTTCTCAAATCCATTCTGCTCCGTTCTTCGTGAATAATTCTTAAACGAGTAGACAACCCCATCTGGTTTTATCCACTGGTCAGAATCTTCTAAGTAGGTCCAGTTTTCAGGATTGGCCTCACTCTTCTTGTAGCTTTTCTTCTGCTCTTTCTGATATGTTCCGTAGGGAATCAGAGGTGTTTTCTCCAGGTCATCAACGATAAAGCTATAATTTTCTTCACTACCATAACCTGCATCTGCGACAATGTGTTGAAAGAGTTCTAGGGTTTGGATGGATTGAAGAAAAGGCTTGAGTGTACGAGTGTCAGTTGGATTCGGAAACAGTCCGTAAGCTAAGGCAAACTGGCTGTTTGTGCCAAGTTGGAGGTTGTAACCAGGCTTGAGCTGGCCATTCTTCATACTCGCTCTTTTATTTCAAGGCTCGTGAAGAAACAGTCTATTCCCAGACTGTTTCTTTCCTCTTTCATCTGCAGGAATGTTGCATCGTGATCCGTTTTAGAGTAGGAGTTTCGCTCTTGTAGAATCTGTTTATCCCGTTCGTACTTCTGTTTCCGAACAAGAAAATCCTCTTTCAACTTTCTCTTGAGTTTCTTAATTCTTCTTCGTTTCTGTCTGTTGGCTGAGCCACCTTTGATGACTTTAGGCTCTTGTGAGATAGCTTCTTCCACCTCGTCCAATACTTGTTCGGTTTCTTGTAGGAGTTGGGTCAGCCCCTCGCTAGTGAGGCATTCTTCCTTGGACAAGGCAGTATTCACCCCTTCTTGAACTAGCTTGTCATAAAGGGCAGAAATGTTTCCTTTCAAGGCATCTTCATAGCGTTCAACGGCCTTTTTCCACGTGAAAGAATACTTGTTGGCATCAGCTTCTACCTTAGTTCCGTCAATGAAGAGAGCCTCATCTTCAATCAATCCATTCTCTCTGAGGAGGAGAGTGAAGTAGATGAAGGCAGTTTTGATGAGCTGATTGGCATGTGTGCTAGCCCGAAAACTATTTATAGTTCGATAACAGATGTAGGTATCCTGACTCAACCATTTCATAGGGATAACTTCTTCATTCATTTGAACGATTTTCCGACCAGAGAATACTTGACGAGCATAGGCGAACAGGGTCATTTTAAGTAACATAGCTGGATGAAAGGCTGGACGACCTGTGTGGGAAGTTTCTTCCAATAGAACGGATTGAGGAATGGTATCCACAAACTGACTAATCAGACGTGCCTCATGTGTAGCAGGTAAGTCCCAAGCAATATTTAATTCCAAACTAAGCTGATTTGTGTTATACTGTTTATACATTTTCATGCCTTTCTAGTTGTTTTGTCGTTATTATAATTATAAAGCATGAAATGGAAAACGAGCAACTCCTAATTGGAATTGCTCGTTTTTTTATTGTGAGAAACTAGTTTTTGCCCAGCCTCTTTGACTGCTTAGATAACAAACTAGTCTTAGTATCTACATTTAAAGGGTTAGTAGAATCTAAACGTATCGTATCTTATTTTTTGAGAATATATCTATTTGGAGAATATGGTGTACGGTCAAAGTTTGTTTCTTGGTTGAGAATTTCTTTAGCAATTTGCCAACCGATAATTGGACCATTTGTCAGACCGGTGGAGCCTAGACCACTAGCTACCCAGACATTAGGCATATCCTCAATATTTCCGTAGAATGGTGAATAAGTTGAAGTATAGGCGCGCGTTCCAATGCGAGTTCTGGCTACAGGATAGTTTGCCAAATCAGGCATGAATTCAGCTATTTTATCATGCATGGCTTGGATTTTTTCAGGGTCTAGTTCTAAATCGTAGCCCATATCATCTTCATGAGTTGCACCAATAATGATTTTTCCATTTTCAAATGGTAGGATGTCAATCTCTCCGTAAGGCATACAAACTGGCCAATTGTCGGTATCGAATTCTGTATCTAATTCGAACAATTGTCCTTTTTGTGGTCGAACATCCACTTGATAACCAAGAGGTTCAAGAATATGTGGCAACCAGGCCCCTGTGGCTAAGATAATATGGTCAGCAGTAAGCACTTGATTATCTACTTCGACAGTATGGTTGTCGAGCAGTTTTGCTTGTCCGTAGATACGTGTACCACCATTTTTCAAAAATTGTTCCTGAAGAATATCAATCAAACGCCCACCATCAATACGACCGCCACCTTCTAAATGGATACCAAAGTAGTCTGGCTTAAGTAGTGGCAGGTACTGGTTAATTTCCGAGCCTATAAGCGGAGTAATTTCGCCAATAGTCGGAGTATCTACGCGACGTTCCTCGGCAATTTTTTGGATTTTATCAAGTAGTTCAGGCTTACTTTTTAGGCCGATGGTTCCAGTCTGTTTGAATGGAATTTCAGTAGCACCCAATTTTTCCAAATCGGCTACCAATCGACGGTAGAAAACAGCACCATCGGAAGTCAGCTTATACCAGTCTTTATTTTTTTTCTGAGCCATCCATGGGCAGATGATACCTGCGGCAGCTCGTGTGGCTGTTCCAATACCTGAATCAATGAGAGTAAGATGGACTTGTTCTTCTTGGGAGAGATAAAAGGCTGCAGTAGAGCCAACAATTCCTCCGCCTATAATAATAACTTGTTTTTTCATAAGTTAATTATATCACAAATTTAGAAGTTTATTTATTTTTTTCAACATGATACAATAGAAAATAAGAAAAATTGAGGAGTTCGTGTGTCAGATATAATGTATCCTGAGGTCCTAACCGTTGGAAGTGGGGCCGTAAAAGTTGCAACAGTCGGAGATAGTTTGACTTATGGATATGGCTTGGAGAATCGGGAAAAAGATGCCTATCCTTGTATTCTAGCTGAGAAACTTGGGCATCACTATCAAGTTTCAAATTACGGATTGAGTGGGCGTTCACTTCAGTCAACTGCAGATTTTCCTTACTTTAAAGAGAAGAATGCCCAACTTTCACTTGAGAGTGAAGCAGATATTGTCATCATCATGATTGGTAGTAACGATAGCCGAGGACCATATTGGAATAGAGAGAGGTTTATTCGAGAGTATAGGGAAATGGCAGAGCAGTATATGGATTTACCAAGCCAGCCGGATGTTTATTTAGTCATCCCGCCTTACGTGCCAACCAGTCGTTTTGGATTGAATAATCAAATTATTGAAGATGAATTACAAAAAATTATCCCAGCTATCGGAAACGAACTTGGTTTACCAGTTATTAACCTTTACACTGTGACGGAGGGACATCTTGAATACTATAGCGATGGTCTTCATTTGACACCGTTAGGAAATCAAGTTATTGCTGAAGAGATTTACCAGTATCTCAGACCCTAATGGCTCTAAATTGTGGTATAATACTAGTGAAATGGAGAGATTATGGTAAAAAGAGATTTAATAAAACAAATCAGTTTATTGGTCTTATTGATTTTGGGAATTATTGGCCTACGATTTTGGTTACTTGAGCCAGTCACGATTACCCCTGAGATGGCAAATAGTTATTTGAAGGAAAACGACTTTATCATGACGGTGCGAAATGTCCGCCCGATTCATGGAGATTTTATTTTGTATAACCATGAGGGAAAAGAGTATGTGAGTCGTGTGATTGCCTTGGAAAACGAGACGGTTACCTATATGGATGATGTTCTCTATCGTAATGATATTATTGTTACAGAGAACTATTTAAAAACGCCTCATTCACAAGAAAGTTATACAGATGACTTTACATTGGAAACCTTGACAAATGGAAAGTACAACGTCATTCCAGAGGGGCACTATTTGGTGTTGAATGATGTACGAACGAATCAACAGGATAGTCGTAGTTTTGGTTTGATTTCTAGTGAGGCTATTGTTGGTAGACTGACTTTTCGGATTAGTCCACTTTCAGAATTTGGTTTTATTAAGACAGGGCTGGTTCAGTAGAATCAGCTTTTTTTATTGTGTTGAGATGACTGGAACTGTATTTTGAAATTAGACTAGACCAATTAAAATGTTGACAAGGATGAAATCTTGTTATATACTGGTTTCACTGGTCTTTTTAGATATGAATTAGACTAGACCAATTTTTGAAGAAATGAAAGCCGATGTTAACAAACATCGTAGGTGATATGTATGTGTGGAATCGTTGGTGTTGTAGGAAATACAAACGCAACTGATATTTTGATTCAAGGACTTGAAAAATTAGAATACCGTGGTTATGATTCAGCAGGTATTTTTGTGACGGGTGGTGAGCAAGCTCATCTTGTGAAAGCTGTTGGTCGCATTGCAGAATTGTCTGCAAAAGTTGGCGATAAGACTGAAGGGACAACAGGGATCGGTCATACTCGTTGGGCGACTCATGGTAAGCCAACTGAGAACAACGCTCACCCTCACACTTCTCAAACTGCTGGACATATCCTAGTTCACAACGGTGTGATTGAAAACTACGCAGAAATCAATGAAGAGTATCTTGCAGGTCATGACTTGAAAGGGCAGACAGATACAGAAATTGCTGTACACTTGATTGGTCAATTTGCAGAAGAAGGTTTGTCAACTCTAGAAGCCTTCAAAAAAGCATTGAAGATTATTCAAGGTTCATACGCCTTTGCCTTGATTGATGCTACGGATGCAGATACAATCTATGTTGCCAAAAATAAATCTCCACTTTTGATTGGTCTTGGTGATGGCTATAACATGGTCTGCTCAGATGCCATGGCTATGATTCGTGAGACAAGTGAATACATGGAAATTCACGATAAGGAATTGGTTATCGTGAAAAAAGATAGTGTTGAAGTCATGGACTATGATGGAAATGAGATTGAACGTGGTAGCTATACAGCTGAGCTTGATTTGTCAGATATTGGTAAGGGAACTTATCCATACTACATGCTCAAGGAAATTGATGAGCAGCCAACTGTTATGCGTAAATTGATTAGCGCCTATACAAATGAAGCTGGTCAGGTAACAGTTGACGCGGATATTATTAAGGCGGTACAAGAAGCTGACCGTATCTATATCCTGGCTGCTGGAACTTCCTATCACGCAGGATTTGCCGCAAAAGACTTCTTGGAAAAATTGACAGATACACCAGTAGAGTTGGGAATTTCATCTGAGTGGGGCTACAATATGCCACTTTTGAGCAAAAAGCCACTCTTTGTCATGATTAGCCAGTCAGGTGAAACTGCTGATAGCCGTCAGGTATTGGTTAAAGCTAATGAAATGGGCATTCCAAGTTTGACTGTAACCAACGTTCCTGGTTCTACCCTATCACGTGAAGCAACTTACACCATGTTGCTCCATGCAGGACCAGAAATTGCGGTAGCTTCTACAAAAGCCTACACTGCACAGATTGCGACTTTGGCAATCTTGGCTAAGGCTGTCGGTGATGCCAATGGCAATGCCTACGCGAGAGAATTTGACTTGGTACATGAATTGTCCATCGTAGCTCAATCTATCGAGGCCAGCTTGTCAGAAAAAGATGTGATTGCTGAAAAAGTTGAAAAACTCTTATCAACCACTCGCAACGCATTCTATATCGGTCGTGGTAGTGACTACTACGTTTCTATGGAAGCCAGCTTGAAATTGAAAGAAATTTCATACATCCAATGTGAAGGCTTTGCGGCAGGTGAATTGAAACACGGTACCATTTCATTGATCGAAGACGGTGTTCCTGTTTTGGCCTTGATTTCAAATCATCCACACCTTGCAAGCCATACTCGAGGCAATATTCAGGAAGTAGTGGCGCGTGGTGCCAATGTCTTGACAATTGTAGATGAAGCAGTAGCTAAGGAAGAAGATGACATCACTGTTACAACTGTTCATCCATTCTTGTCAGCGATTGCTATGGTGGTTCCGACACAGTTGATCGCTTACTATGCAACCTTGCAACGTGGTTTGGATGTTGATAAGCCTCGTAACTTGGCGAAATCTGTAACAGTTGAATAAATATGAACGGATTTGGGTAGCCAAATCCGTTTTTTCAGAAAAATATACGGAAATTGCATTAAATTTTATAAAAATTCTGAAAAATCCTTTGAAATACAAGATATTTTCTGCTATACTAGAACCTAATCATTCTTTTAGGAGAATTCTATGGATTATGTTTTGGAAGTTCTGCCCAGTCTACTAAATGGTGCTGCAGTCTCCTTGCAAGTATTTTTTCTAGTATTGATATTATCCTTGCCATTAGGAGCTGTTTTCGCTTTTTTAATGCAGATTAAATTTAAACCCTTACAATGGTTATTGCATTTCTATGTATTAATTATGCGAGGAACCCCCTTGCTTTTACAATTAATTTTTGTTTATTACGTCTTACCAAGTGTGGGTATTACATTTGACCGAATGCCTGCTGTGATTCTGGCCTTTACGCTCAACTATGCGGCCTATTTCTCTGAAATTTTCCGTGGTGGTATTGAAGCTATTCCAAAAGGTCAGTATGAAGCTGCTAAGGTATTGAAATTTAACCCTGTTCAGACCATTCGCTACATTGTCTTACCACAGGTTGTGAAAATTGTTCTGCCAAGTGTTTTCAATGAAGTCATGACTTTGGTAAAGGATACTTCTTTGGTCTATGCACTTGGGGTTAGCGATTTGTTGTTGGCTAGTCGTACTGCGGCCAATCGTGATGCCAGCTTGGCACCTATGTTTATCGCAGGTGTAATCTACCTATTGATGATCGGTGCGGTAACACTGATTTCTAAACAAGTAGAAAAGAAATTTGATTATTATAGATAGGAGGAAGTCATGTTAGAGTTACGCAAGTTGTCAAAACGCTTTGAAGATAAACAGATTTTCTCCAACTATGATTTGGTCATTCCAGAAGGGAAAATTGTTGCCATTGTTGGTCAATCTGGCGGTGGTAAGACAACTCTTTTACGGATGTTGGCTGGTTTAGAGACTATTGATTCAGGAACTTTGATGTATAATGGTCAAGAACTGCCATTAGAGGAGTTGGGAAAACGACATTTGCTGGGCTTTGTCTTCCAGGACTTCCAGCTTTTCCCGCACCTATCCGTATTGGAAAACTTGGTTCTCTCTCCTATGAAAACGCAAAATATGTCGCGTTCAGAGGCGGAAGACAAGGCCCTTAAACTCTTGGATACTCTTGGACTTGCTAACCATGCAACTGCCTACCCATTTTCTTTATCGGGCGGACAGAAACAACGTGTGGCCTTGGCGCGTGCGATGATGATTGATCCTGAGATTATCGGCTATGATGAACCAACTTCGGCCCTAGACCCTGAATTAAGAAAAGAAGTAGAGAAACTGATTCTTGAAAATAGGGCTACTGGAATCACGCAAATTGTGGTCACCCATGATATGCAGTTTGCTGAGAATATCGCAGATGAAATCATCAAAATTGAACCGAAACACTAAGAAAAGGAACAAATATGATGATGAATATTAAAAAAATGATGCTTGGAGCTCTTGCTCTTGTAACTTCTTTAACTCTTGCTGCTTGTGGCTCCAATGATTCGGCTACTAAGTCTGATAATTGGACAGCCTACGAGTCTGAAAAATCCGTTACGATTGGCTTTGATAAGACCTTTGTTCCAATGGGATTTGAACAGACAGATGGTTCTTACACAGGTTTTGATATTGACTTGGCTAATGCAGTCTTTGAAAAATATGGAATTACTGTAAAATGGCAACCAATTGACTGGGATTTGAAAGAAACTGAATTGAATAACGGGAATATTGATTTAATTTGGAATGGTTATTCTATTACAGATGAGCGTAAGGAAAAAGTTCTTTTCACAAATCCCTACATGGATAACCAACAAGTTCTTGTAACCAAAAAATCTTCCAATATTAGCCAAGTATCTGATATGAAGGATAAGATTTTAGGTGCACAAGCAGGTTCATCTGGTTATTCAGTATTTGAATCACAACCAGCTATTTTGAAAGATATTGTTCAAAATAACGATGCAAGTCAGTATGCGACCTTCAATGAAGCCTTGATTGACTTGAAAAACGATCGTATTGATGGCCTTTTGATTGACCGTGTGTATGCAAATTATTACTTGCAACAAGAGGGAATTATCGCAGATTACAACATCATTGATGCAGGTTTTGAAAATGAAGCCTTTGCAGTCGGTGCTCGTAAATCAGATACGACACTCGTAGAAAACATTAATAAGGCGTTTGCTGAATTATATAAAGAAGGTAAATTCCAAGAAATCTCCCAAAAATGGTTTGGTGAGGATGTTGCAACCGATGCAGTAAAAAAATAATAATATAAGAAAAAGAGCCTAGTGCTCTTTTTTAAAACCCAAATTTAAGGTATAGACAATATGTAAAGACCCCCAGTTGAGAATTCGTGGATTTACCTGTACACTAGAATAAAAAAAACAATCAACTTCTAACAGGAATTACCACACTCAATTGGAGGTCTTATATGTTTCATTTTACCACACTTTTCATCGGAATGGATGTTCACAAAGAAAGTTTTTCACTCTGCTATTATGATATGATGGCGAATCAATTCAAACATAGCACTAAAGTTGGTCCAAATGTTAGCTATATTGTGAACTATGTGAATGAGCTTCGTCGTTTATATGGTCAAGATGCAGAAGTGTTATGTGGCTACGAAGCCGGATGTCTTGGATTTACCCTATATCACCAGCTACAAGCTCACGGGATTCCCTGTATCGTGATGGCGCCTACAACGGTGATGAAGGAAGGATCTAAGCGTGTTAAGACTGATAAAAAAGATGCAGCTCAGCTCGCAAAAGCTCTGGCCTTTCGTAGCTATCGGCCTGTTCATATTCCTACTGTTGAGGATGAACAAGTCAAAGAATATATCCGCATGAGAACAGACCACAAAGTGGCTCTGAAGAAAATCAAACAACAAATTCTTGCCTTCTGTCTCCGACATGATTTTCGCTATACCGAGGGAAGCAGTAATTGGACACAGAAACATGTTCGCTGGCTCCGTTCCCTAAATCCTGATGGACTTTACGCAGAGATTTTGACAGAATATCTATTGACCTATGAGAAATTAGTAGATCAAATAGAACGGTATGATGCACGAATTGAGCAACTGGGTCAAAGCGACAGTTATCAAGAGAAGGTCTCACGGCTTTCTTGCTTTATTGGCATTAAAACACTAACTGCTCTTTCCATTGTGACAGAAATCGGTGATTTTAATCGCTTTGCGACAGCTCAACATTTTGCTTCTTATCTTGGGCTAACTCCTAGCGAAAATTCTAGCGGCGACAAGGAGAGAAGAGGTGCTATCACCAAAGCTGGGAATAGCCATGTGAGACGACTTCTGATAGAAGCTGCACAATCATTGGCTAAGGGGACGATTGGGTATAAATCCAAAGAATTGAAAAGGAGACAAAGTGGAAACCGAGTGGAGGTGATTGCTTATGCGGATAAGGCTAATGAACGCTTAAGAAGACGTTATCGCACACTTGTTCTAGGAAAAAATAAGAAACAAAATGTTGCTAAAACAGCTATTGCACGAGAATTGTCTGGTTTTATTTGGGGGATGATGACAGGAAGAATAGCTTGAAGTTAGCGCTTGTTTTCATGTACACTTTTGACCATTAAGTTTTATCATCGCAGAGCGATGAGGAATCCCTATTTCTATCCAAAATCACTGGGTGAATTTGGACAGAAATAAGGATTGAAATCATGTTTGAATGGAAAGTATCTTGAAGGAGTTTAGGACTTCAAGGTTTGAGTCATCTACGAAACGACTAAGTGGCACAATTGTGATCCACGCTTATAGAGAGTAGGACTCGCGGCAGAACCATTGACCTGTAGGTAACCAATCCACGAATATCAGAGTGGCCAATGCCCGAAGCTAAGAACTAGGCTCTTTCTAGATACTTTTCATTTTTTAATCAGTTCGATTGTTTTTACTTGACAAAGGGCTTTACATATCAGTCATTTGAATTAACTTTGATACATCGTCACTTTCGGCTTGCCGTACTCTGCAGAAGTGACTTGCTTTGCAAGTTATATCTCCAACCTAGCACAGCCACTAGGCTGTGCTAGCAACCTGCACCTCAGTTCCTTGTCTGAAAGCTAATTCATTCGACTATAAAGGAAAAGCCAGTCATTCGACTAGGCTTGTTTCTTTGAAATCTGGTGGAAAATAACAGTCCAATTTTCATGACGGCGCCAAAGTGACGTATGAACATAATCACCAATTTCAAACGTAACTAATTTTGATTTTTGGCTAATGGAGGTCATTTGGTAATTGGATAAATACGTGGTTTGGATGGGGTGGTCGGCAAGCATCTGAGTTTTATTTCGATAGCGGCCTTTGGCATCAATTAAGAGATACTGATCGTCAATCAATTCTTCATACCCATTAGCATGTGCTTGTATCTCTGTTTCAAAACGGAAGAGTTTGTCGTACACATGCTCATACATCTCATCGTGTGGAATTTCAGATGGTTCTACGTGAATATCCACATCAAAAACTCCATGTTTGAGTGTTAGGAGTTGCTCAACCTGCTCAGTCACTTCATGACTTTCATAAACGGATAAGTCTGGATTCATTTCTAAAACAACATCAAGGTAGATATTGGCTCCATAAGTCCGACCACGTTGTGATTTGACAGAAACGATTTTTGGGAGTTTGAGAATATCTTCCTCGTACTTTTTCAATAAGTTTTCATCAAATCCATCAGATAGGGTAAAGAAGCTTTCCATAAAAATATCGTAGGCTGTTTTTAGGATAAAGAAGGTAATGATGATGGCTGCAATTTTATCGACAATAGGGAAGTTGAAAGCTGCAGCAAAGATTGCGATAGAAGTTCCTATGGAAGTGACTGCATCGGATAGATTATCCTTGGCAGTTGCTTCTAAGGCCTTGGAACGTACTTTTTTTGCCAAGCGGTTATTATATAAATAAACAGCTAACATAACTAGTGCAGAAAAAATTCCGACAATGGCCCCCATAATGTCTACTTCGATAGAAGAATTGCTGATTAGTTTTTGGAGGGTATCATAGAGTACTTGAAAACCAACGACAAACATAATGAAGGATGTAATCAAGCTTGCCAAGTCTTCCATTTTCCAGTGTCCAAATTTATGATCGGTATCAGCTGGTTTCTGTGCCATTTTTAGTCCAACAAGTACAGCGATATTACCGATAATATCAGAAATATTATTGAAGGCATCTGCTCGTAAGGCATCCGAATGAAAGAGCTGTCCTGCAACGAGTTTGATACCTGATAAGACGATATAGGCACCGATAGATAGCAAGGCACCACGTTCAGCAAGTTTTAAATTGGTTACGTTTTGGTTCATAGCATCTCCTTTGATAAGTTTTCATTTTAACAAAAAGGCCCCTTATTTTCAAGGGGTTAGGCTGCTTTTTTGCCGGTTCGAAGAACCTTATAAAGGCGTAATAATATTGTTCCGCTGGCCATACCGATGGGAATGACTAAGGCTAAAGTTAAGACGGTAGTGATATTGGTTAGGGCTTGAGCGTGGTCCCCAGAAACGAAATAAGTCGTGGTCATGTAGGCTCGATAGCCTGGAACAAGTGGTGCAAGTATAGCCAATGAAAAGATGACGGAGGGTGTTTTTAACCAAATACTCATGATTTGACTGACACAGGATCCGATAATTGCCGCGAAAAAGGTAGCAATCAAGACATTTGTTGGTTCCAATAGTAAAAGATAAATAAGCCAAACAAGCATGCCTAGGAGTCCACCAGGGACCAGCATTTTTCTTTGAACATTGAGAACAATTAAGAAGGCTGCGATAGCGATATAAGAGGCAAGTGCCTGTAATAAGAAGTGAACTGGTGTCATAGATTACCTCACAAGCATAAAGGCCACAGTTGTACCTGCACCGAGCGATAAGATAATAAGCGCTGTTTGGAAAAATTTGGTCATCCCTGTATTGATATGATTGGTCATGAGGTCTCTTACGGCATTTGTAAAAGCAATCCCTGGTACAAAAGGCATGACTGCCCCTGCATTAATCAGGTTAGGATTAATGGGGAGAGTAGTGGTTGCGCTTAATAAATAAGAGGTGAGTGAGAAGACAAAGGCGCCAACGAAGGTGGTGACAAAATCAATGCCAATATAGCGCTCGACAATTAGTGAGATAGGGAAAGCTAAAGCTGTTGCGAGGACAGCACCTGCTGCATCTAAAAGAGAACCTCCGAACATGATGGTAAAAAATGGTGCGGCTACTACGGCAGCTAAGGTTATTTGGATATTGTTATAAGGTGGCTTTTGTTGTTTGATTGCATTTAATTGGCTCCAAGCTTCTTCTAGGCTGATTTCTTCATTGGCTAGGGAACGGGAGATTTGGTTGACGTCACAAACTTTCTGCATGTCGTAATTTGAATTGACAATGCGTTTCATACGCGAAATATTCGTATGGTCGATGGAGAAAAAGATAGCAGCAGGGATGGCAAGGACATTGGCCTGTTCAATTCCTTGTGAATGTGCAATCCGAATCATGGTATCTTCAACTCGGTGAATTTCTGCACCGCTTTGTGCCAAAATCGCACCAGCGAGCATGAGCACGTCTATGACCAAGTTTAGTCTAGGAGTGTTTTCCATAAGTAAGTCCCATCCCTCTGCTAGTTATTTTCTTAATTATAACAAAATATAGGTGTAGGCAACATATTTTTTTAATAGATAGGCAAAATAGTTGAAAATTGTTCGGATTGTAGTATAATTGACTTATCAACGATTGATTAATCAATCAAAAGAGGTAGATAATGCAAGAAATGGAAGATTTGTTATACAGATTGAAAGTGGCAGATGAGACGATTTCCAATCTTTTTGAACAGCAGTTGGGAATCAGTTTGACACGCTATTCAATATTGCAAACATTATTAAAAGATGCACCCCTGCATCAGTTGGCTTTGCAGGAGCGGCTTCAGATAGACCGCGCAGCGGTTACGCGTCATCTCAAATTGTTGGAAGAGAGCGGCTATATTATTCGCAAGCGAAATCCTGACAATCAGAGAGAAGTACTTGTCTGGCCAACTGAGCAGGCTAGAGAAGCGCTAATCACGAATCCTTCTGCCCACCACCAAGCTATCAAAACTTCGATGAATCAGATTCTAACTGTTGAGGAGAGTGAGCAATTCCTAGCCACTCTTGATAAACTGTTGATTGGCTTGCAAAATCTACCTATATAATTTTTTGAGAGGAGACATTATGTCTATTTTTACCACTATTCTAGCTAGTATCGTAGCTATTGAGCACCTATATATCATGTATTTGGAAACCTTTGCGACCCATTCAGACTCTACTAGTCGCGTATTCAATATGGAGAAGGAAGAATTACAACGTAAGTCTGTGACTGCATTGTTCAAGAATCAAGGAATTTATAATGGCTTGTTGGCGGTTTTCTTGTTCTACGGTATTTTTACTGGTAATTTAGAAATTATAAGCATTTTTGTTCTATATGTTATTGCTGCAGCAGCTTATGGCGCTATTACAGCAAGTCCAAAAATTATCTTAACCCAAGGTGGACCAGCAATCTTGGCCTTGATTTCTATTTTGTTGTTTAAATAAACAGAAAAGCCTTCCGTCAGGAGGGCTTTTAGTAATTACCGGATGCTCAATTCTCCATCTAGTGCAGAGATGTGGAGGTAATTAGTGGCTTGGGGATTGGAATAGGTTGGAAGGTCAATTCCCAGATTATTTTGACTGGCATCTATATGGATGTCAGTTTTTGTTTTGGGATGAAGTGAAATGTCAATCGAACCATTGTAATTACTGATGTTATGTCTTCCTTCTAGTTTTAAGTTTTCAGCTTTAAAATCCCCATCCTCAATCGTTAAGCTACTGCCAACAGTATCGGAAATGTCTTTCGGACTTATTAATGTGGAATGATTGATTGCTACTTCTCCATTGAGGTGTGACAAATGAGCAAAGCTGAGTTGACTGTTTTCAATCAAGATGTCCCCATCTTCTGCAGTGAGTTCAAGATTTTGAATAGTTACTTTATCCAAATAAAGGTCTCCTTGAAGGTTGCCTGAAAGTGTTTCGATTGTGCTATTTTTAGGGACCTGTAAGACAGGTTGGTAGTAGGCAACATTCTGGTCATTGACAAGATGTAAGATAGGTTCAAGTAAACCATCATAAGTAACGATGCCTTGATAGGCACTGGAAATGGTTAATTTTCCATCTTGGACTTGGTGACTGAGGAGGTCGATGTCTTTATGCTGATTTCGATAGTAGTGGAGGTGAAATTGGTTGTCAGGCGAGGGCATAATGGACAGTCTTTCATTGACCTCTATAGAACGAATATCCGTAAAGCTTGCCGTTTGGGGCTGAAAATAGTTTTCTGCAACAGTTTTCATATTTGTCCAACCACCAGCAAGGTAGCCGATGAGGCTGAGAATGGTCCCCATGGTTAACAGGCTCAGACTGATTTTCGTAAATGGTTTAAGCTGTTTCATAGTAGCCTCCTTTGCGGATTTTTCTTTGTATCCAATGTAAAACAAGCAAGAAGGTTTTGCTTCCAAGGTCTAGAGTGAATTTACTACCCAATAGAGTGAGGGCCAAGCAGATGAGGGCCAAGCCTGTGAAGAGCAGGGAGGTAGACCATGATAGTGTGAAGAGGTCAAAGGCGAGGAGTAGCTGGGCTATCGCCAGGCTGAGGAGGACAATCCAGAGTGAGATAAGGAGCAGAAAGAGGCTAAAGATGATTAGGAGAAGGGTGATGAAGAGGGCAATCAAGCTGATTGCTAGGGGGATGCCGATTGGTGCGGCAAGGATAGAGAGGATGGTCAGCCAGACCATATTGCGGGTATTTGGCTTATCCTCAATCTTCTCTTTATCATATAGATTGGCCAGAATTTCACGGGCTGCATCTTTTGGACTGCCTAGCTCTTGAATAGCTTGCTCGTCGTTTTCCTTTTCGTCAAAATATTCATTGAAATAGTCTATGGTATCCTGAAAATCTTCTTTTGGTAGGTTTTTGAGATATTTTTCGAGTTTCTGTAAATATTCCTTGCGATTCATGGGAACCTCCTTTATCCTATGCTAAGCTGGCAGTCTTGACAATGAATAACAAGCTGTGCAGGGCTATTTTCTTGCTTGTAGCTGAGATGAGTGATGTCACCCTCTTTCATCATTGTAAACGCCTTATCCTTTGGAAGTTTAAGGCTAGAATCTTCCTCCCATATGTCCAAACTGATGTCCGTACTTGGTTTATAGGTTAAGACAGAATCTTCAGCCTGACAACTGAGCTTGCCGTTCAAGTCACATTCTTTGAGATTCCAGATGCAGTCTTCTAAGCGTATGTTTGCATTTGCTAGGTTAAGGCTTGTCAGAGTGATAACAGCATCGCTGGCTTCCAATTTTAACTCGCTCAGCTGTCCATCTGAGATAGTTAGTGTAGAGTCTTCTAACCGTAGAGCAGAGCTTGGGCAGCTCACTTTCGTCATGCTGATGCTGCTATCTTTTGCATTGATGACTAGCTGTTCGCTCGCCTGCACAGCCGCCGTCGTCAGACTACTATCTGTCGTTTTCAGATTGAGACTAGTAAGGGGCAGTAGTTTTTTAGGGATTTTGAGAATAGCAGAGCTGGTTTGATTGTTTGAGAAGTAGAGCTGGTCAGGGAGTGGCTTGCTAGATATGTACAAACTATCTTGGACTAGTTGATAGTCAAAAGCCTGGTAGCTACCATCTTCTGAAACAGGATTGTGCAATAAGACAGCTTCTCCGTCGTAACTTTGAACGCTAAGAGCCTGATCTTCGAGCGAAATCTGTAGATTTGAAAACTCAGGTAATTCTACAATCTTCGCCGTCAATTTAATTCTTTCCCTAGCTTGATAGGCTGAATGTTTGAAATTGTTGAAAAAATTCTCCCAGTCAAATTGAAAATCAAAATCAAAGTTGAAATCAAATGGTTTAGATGAATGTGGACTTGCTTGGTCTTTCTCGGTGATTAGGGCATCTTCAGGTAGATTGGCAATGATTTCTTTTGCTGCTTCATCAGGTGTTCCTAGCTCTATAATAGCTTCCTCGTCGTTATCCTTTTCGTCAAAATACTCATTAAAGTAGTCTAAAGCCTCCTGTCTGGCACTTGGATGAAGTTGAAATAATGCTTGTTCCAGTTGGTTCAAATAATCTGCGCGTGTCATTTTCGTAAGCTCCCTTCTATAATTCCGTCAATATGGTCTTTATAGCTATTCCATTCACCTTGCAGGAAGGGGATGTGCTCACGTCCAGCAGGTGTGATGGTGTAGTATTTTCTCTTTCTCCCTTGAAATTCTTGGGTATAGGTGGTGACATAGCCAGCCTTTTCCAATTTTTTCAAAATAGGGTAGAGTGTGGATTCCTTTATATCAGCAACTATCTTGATAGTTTGGCTGATTTCATAGCCGTAGGAATCCTGCTTTTCCACGATGGCTAATACCAGAAATTCTATCAAGATAGAGGATACGGGGTAGTACATAAACTCACCTCTTTATCTTTATGTAATTATTTTATATATAAATTATATACCTATTGTTTAGCAAAATCAAGCGATTATATAAAATTTTTATATATCATCAAAATTCTTTTCTATATGCTATACTAGTTTCATGAATGAACTTGAATTATTAGCCCGTGCTCTCGGTTTTATCTTTGTTATCGGTTTAGGTTATACATTAAAAGTCAAAGGGATTGTTCGAAGGGAAGATGCAAGAATCTTTTCTAGCTTAGTGATGAATATTACGCTACCAGCTTCTCTCCTTGTAGCTTCAGCGACAGCCCAAGTATCTATAAATTTATACGTTCCCTTCATATTAGGAATTCTTTGTAATCTTTTTTTGGATATGGTGGGATACTGGGAAGCAAAGAAGTCTGGTCAACAGACTTCCGTCGGTCTTATGCAGTTATCAGGCTATAATATCGGAACCTTTACACTCCCATTTGTGCAAGCTTTTTTTCCGCTATCTAGTCTACTAAGCGTCATCGTATTTGATGCGGGGAATGCAATCATGGTTCTAGGTGGGAATTACAGTATCGCAGCTGGTGTGGATGAAGAGCAGGAAAGAATGACCGTTGCAACTTTTATAAAGAATCTTTCACGCTCAGTTCCACTAGTAGTCTATCTAGTTAGCCTATCGTTAGCAGTCTGCTCTATCAAACTTCCACGCGAACTTATCTCTGCGCTGACGATAGCCAGTAACGCCAATCCTTTTTTAGCCATGCTCATGTTGGGAATCTTGCTTGATTTAAAATTGAATTGGAAAGAAATTAGTCGATTGGCCTATCTTCTCTCTTTGAGGCTGGGTGCGAATATTCTAATAGCAGGAGTCATTTATTTTCTTCTACCTATTGATAAAACGATGAAAATCATGTTGCTGGTTTGTCTAGTCTCTCCGATTTCAGTCATGTCCCCAATTTATGCATTAAAGTTAGGGAGTCGATCAGCTGAACCTGCCAATGTTAACTCCTTATCTATTTTGGTCAGCCTAGTCATGATGGTTCTTCTTATTTTTCTATTCGTTTAAAAAAGCCTCCGCGTGTGCGGGGGCTTGATTGTATATTAATCAATAAAGAATTCTTGTGGACCTTGGTAACGACTTCCATCATTAAAGGCGATGTAGAGGTTAAAGATAGGTGTAAGAAGAACATAGAAGATAGCTTGTACAACTGATAAACCGAAGCTACGACCAAAATTGTAAACGAGATAGATGCCATATAATGGTCCTGCTAGTGGAATCAGTAAGAATAGAATGAACCATCTTTTTTCATAGCCAAAGGCGATGCATTGTTGGATATAGAGATTGTAGATTGGAATCAATGATTTCCAACCAGCATAGCCTGCTTTTTTGAAGAGGATGTAGTTGGAAATAGCAACAAGAATATACCAAATAAATGAAAATAGTAGTGTTGTACCCCAAATGCCAATGAGAATTCCCTGTGCTAATGTTTCTTCTGTCATATTAAAACTCCATTTCTTTTTGATGGTTCTATTATAACAGTATTAGTTCAATAATACAAGTAGTTTTTCAAAAATTTTGAAAGATTTTCAGAAAAAATCAGACCTTCAATTGAAAGTCTGAACAAATTGTTTATTTATATGCTACAATACCTAAAATCACATCAACAGCTTTTTCCATGGTTTCCAAGCTGACGAACTCGAAGCGACCGTGCATGTTTTCGCCACCTGCGAAGATATTTGGCGTTGGAATGCCCATGAAGGAAATCTTGGAGCCGTCTGTTCCTCCGCGAACAGGCTCAATCAGTGGCTTGATACCTAGATTTTCCATGACGTCCTTAGCAATGTTAATTGGAGTCATATCTTTTTCGATGATTTTCTTCATGTTGTAGTACTGGTCATGTAGGTTGACAATGACACGTGGAGTGTCAAAATTGGCATTCATCTTTTCAGCGATGTCCAGCATGAGCTGTTTGCGGGCAAGGAAATCCTCTTCCTCAAAGTCGCGGATGATGTAGGAGGTAGAAGCAGTATCAACGCTGCCTTCCATATTCATCAAATGGAAGAAACCCTCATAGCCTTCTGTTTTCTCAGGGCGGTCTGCTTCTGGAAGGGCATTGTGGAAATCAATAGCCATTTGGAAGGCATTGATCATCTGGTCCTTAGCAGATCCTGGGTGGACATTACGTCCTAGGAAATCAATCTTGGCACCTGCTGCTGAGAAGGTTTCGTACTGGAGTTCCCCCAGCGGTCCGCCGTCCATGGTGTAGGCAAAGTCCACATCGAAGTCTTCCACATCAAACTTGTCTGCTCCGACACCGATTTCCTCGTCAGGACCAAAGCCGACACGGATTTCGCAGTGCTTGATGTCAGGATTTTGGACTAGGAATTCAATCGCTGTCATGATTTCTGCAATTCCTGACTTGTCATCAGAGCCTAGCAAGGTAGTACCGTCAGTGGTAATCAAGGTTTGACCGTGGTAGTTGGCAAGTTGTGGGAAGTCTTTTGGATGCAATTCGTAGCCAGAAGTTCCCAAAGCGATTGGGTTGCCGTCGTAGTTTTCGATGATTTGCGGATTGACACCTTCAGCGTTGAAATCAGCCGTATCCATGTGGGCGATGAAGCCAATCTTACGTGTCAAACTTGGGTCGTTGGCAGGCAGTGTTCCCACAGCAAAGCCGTTCGGTAGGTAGTGGACATTCTGTAAGCCGATGCGTTTCATTTCAGGCAGAAGGATATTCTGTGCAAACTCGACTTGGTTTTGGGTAGAAGGTGTAGTGGTCGAGTTTTCATCTGAGCGAGTGTTTTCTTTGACATAGACTAAAAAGCGGTCTAAGAGTGTTGGGTATTTCATAGTATCTCCTTATTTGTTCAAAATATGTTTTTCAATGGCTTTGGCAACGCCATTGTTTTCATTGGTGTCTGTGATGTCCTGGGCGATAGCCTTGACCTGCTCATTGGCGTTGCCCATGGCAATACCAAGTCCAGCAAATTCAATCATTTCCAGGTCGTTGTTGGCATCTCCCATAGCCATGATTTCTTCAGGAAGGATACCGAGGCGGTCTGCCAATTTTTTAAGGCCAGAAGCCTTGCTAGCTCCGTTTGGCAGAATTTCCAAGAGATAGTCCTGTGAACGAACGGTGGAATAGCGTTTGCTGAGTACAGGATTGTGTTGATTTTCAAAGGCATCAATATGCTCTTTTTCACCGACAAACATGGCTTCAAAGAAGCGATGCTGACCTGATTGGGCTTCCTTCAAATCAATTGGTTGAGGAGTCATGCCGACTAAACTAGCATCCAAGTTCACTCGGTCATTGGCTTTTTCCGCAAGAACGAAATAGTCTTCCTCATCAAAAAGAGAGATTTGCACATCATCATTTTCAATAAAAGTGGAAAGATAATCAATATCAGAGATAGATAGTTCTTCCCAGTCAATCAGGCTCCAATCCTTTGTCGAATGCGTTGAACAGCCGTTATTGACAATGATAAATTCTTCCTCGGTGTCAAAGCCGAGCTGCTCTACGAAAGGTTTAACACCAGCCAAGGGCCGACCAGTACAAAGAACAATCTTGACGCCCGCTTCAACAGCCTGATGAATGGCATCAATCTGTGGCTGCATCAGCTCTTTTTTCTCGTTTAAAAGGGTTCCGTCCATATCAAGAGCGATTAGTTTAATCATATAAACCTCCTTGTTTTCAATACATCTAGTATAGCATAAAATGAGAAAGGAATGATTGAAATGCTAGAAGAAATACGGTATAAAAATTGAGAATGGGCTGCTTACTGATGGTCAAAAATTATAAATATATATGGAACATTGGTTATAGACTGGTGTTTTTTGGTATAATAGAAGTATAGAATAGGAATATGATATGAAGATTAGTGTGAAGAAAGAGGCGGGGCACTACCTGCTCAGCATTTGCTATTCTGTGTCGGCTAGTTTGACAGAAGCTTGGGACTTGTTGGCGACAGATAGTGGTTTTGCTCGCTGGTTTCCACAGTTGAGGGTTGAGGGTGACAAGTTGATATTTGAAATGGAAGACTTCCGTGAAACCATGGATTTACTGGAATACCGAAAAAATGAGAAAATTGCCTACAGGTGGGATTCAGCAACAGTTTCTTTTGCACTGTCTCAGCTAGAAAATCAGACCTTGATTAGTTTTGAAGAACGAATTCCAGAAGATTTTGGTAATGAATTTGCGAATGCTCAAAAAGACATGACAGGATGGTTGGTGCAAAATGAATGTATCAAAAAATTCTTAGGAGGTCAGGAGCCACCTGTGCGTCAACCCTTGCAGGAAAAGTGGAAGACTTTTCTGGATCTTGAATTAGAAGGTCTGTGATCTGAAAGGAGGCTGTTATGAAAAAGTGGTGGGAACAACTGAAAGAAGAATATTACGAAACACGATTTGATTCTAATGAAGATTGGATGGAATGGTTTATCAAACGGAAGATGACCTGGGGCTGGAGATGGCCGACTGCCATAACGATTTTTGTCCTTTGGGCTCTATCACTTCCAGATGCTAGAAATGCGGTTCGTTTCTTTTATTTTTTATTGGCGCTGGGAGTAGCTACGGTTTTACATAAATTAATATCTTATTTGAAAAGAAGAAAGTGAGAGTATATGCATCAAATTACTTGCCCCCATTGTGGGACGGCCTTTCAGGTCAATGAAACAGAATATAGTCAGCTTTTAGCCCAGGTGCGTGGTGCGGAGTTTGACAAGGAAATCCACGACCGTTTGGAGCGGGAACGGGAATTATTAAGCCAGAAGGCTGAAAATGATTTGCAGGCTAGATTGAGTGATAAGGATAAGGAGATTCTGGAACTGACCGCAAAACTTGATAAATTTGCTAGTCAGACGGAACTGGAAATCAGCTCTGCTATTTCCCAAAAAGACCAAGAAATCCAAGAGCTTAAGGCTCAGTTGGGGCAAATCGGTCTCGCCAAGGACTTGGAGTTGCAGCAGGCGGTAGCTCAGGTGGAAAAAGAGCGGGATGCGGCACAAAATGCTTTGGTTTTGCAGGAACAAAAGCAAGAGTTAGCCCTGGCGACCACTCGTCAGGAGTACGAGGTACGGCTCAAGGCGGCGGATGAGCAGGTGGAATTTTACAAAAATTTCAAGGCCCAGCAGTCTACTAAAGCAATTGGAGAGAGCTTGGAGCAATTTGCTGAGGCAGAGTTTAACAAGGTTCGTTCCTATGCTTTTCCACGTGCCAAATTTGCGAAGGACAACGAAGTATCAGCGTCCGGTTCAAAAGGAGATTTCATCTTCCGTGATTTTGACGAGTCGGGCTTGGAATTTATTTCCATCATGTTCGAAATGAAAAACGAGGCAGATACGACCAAGACCAAGCATAAAAACGCTGATTTCTTTAAGGAGTTGGATAAGGACCGTCGGGAGAAAAAGTGTGAATATGCTGTATTAGTCAGCATGCTAGAGGCGGACAATGACTATTACAATACAGGTATTGTGGATGTTAGTCATGAATATGAGAAGATGTATGTTATTCGACCACAGTTCTTTATCCAATTAATCGGAATTTTACGAAATGCTGCGCTCAATAGTCTGCAATATCAGCAGGAGTTAGCCTTGGTTAAGGAGCAGAATATCGATATTACTCATTTTGAAGAAGATTTGGCGACCTTCAAAACAGCCTTTGCCAAGAACTACCAGTCAGCTAGCAACAATTTCCAAAAGGCTATTGATGAAATCGACAAGTCCATCAAGCGAATGGAAGCTGTCAAGGCAGCTCTGACCACCAGCGAAAACCAGCTACGACTGGCGAATAACAAGCTGGAAGATGTTTCTGTCAAAAAACTCACTCGCAATAACCCAACCATGAAAGCCAAGTTTGAGGCGTTGAGGGAGGAGGAAGATTAAGATTGAAAGTGAGAGTGGAGATATAGTGAAAGATAGAAAAATAATTTTGATTGATGGAGAGGACAAGTCAGAAAATATCGAGTCGCTTCAATCGATTCGTTACAAAGGGAAGCTCTACTTTGAAATTTATTTTAAAAATAATGTCCAACCTTATCGCTACAATGTGCAGAGAGTTGAGGTGCTGAAGTTTTCCAAACAGTTGAATCCTTCAGAGATAGGAGTTTATAGAAGGCAAGATGGGGTTTTATTAAATAATATTGAGTCAATGTTTGAATTCAATGGAACGCACTCACGGGCTTATATCATCCGCTACAAAAATGGCACTGGAAAATTATATATGGGTAGAGACCTAGAAATACGGCAAAATGAGTTGACACATTCGAATAGTCGTCATGTTTTTAGTTATTTGACGGAACTATCTAAGCTGAATCCTCTGAGAAACTCTGGGACTGATCAATTGCTCTTGTTAAAAAGGTATGAGGAATTGGATTACGTAGACAAAACAGTTGCTTTAGCGAGCTATCTAAGTCCCAGTAAGAAGAATAACTTGCCGTTTCATGGGGAACTGATTTTCCCTTTTGGTTGTAATAATAGTCAATATAAAGCAACAAAAAATGCCTTAATAAATCAATTTAGTGTCATTCAAGGACCTCCTGGAACTGGTAAGACACAAACGATTCTGAATATTATAGCTAATATAGTGATACGGAATAAGACGGTTCTAATTGTTTCTAATAATAATGCAGCCATTGATAATATTTACGAAAAACTAAAGAACTATGGTCTTGACTTTCCCGTGGCTTACCTTGGAAGTGAAAAAAATAAAAATAATTTTATTCTCAATCAGCATAGTATGTACCCTGATTTTTCTTCTTGGAGATTAAAAGATAATGGAATGGAAAGCCTTGATAAGGAATTAAATGAAAAGATTCGTAGGCTTCCTCGTATTTTTGAAATTCAGGAAGAACTGGCCAATCTGAGACAAGAACTTTCAGAATTAGAAACGGAATTTCGCCATTTCAAAGATTTTTTTGAGCACATAGATATATCGCCTATAGAATTAAACCTTTATTCTTCTAAGAAGTTATTTAAGCTTTGGAATGAATTTGAGGAATTCTATAAAAAGAATAAAAGGTTTGGTTTAATTTTTAAGATAAAAAACTTTTTATTATATGGTGTTAAAAACTGGGAACTTTATAAACAAGAATTGTCTGATTTGACAATACAATTTCAGAACCTATTTTACCAGCATAAACAAACAGAAATAAGGACTAAATTAGAAACTCTTCAAGAAGAATTGGTTCACTTAAATGGTACGGAAGTTTTAAACAATTTGACCAGTGATTCATTAAAGATTTTCAAAGATTTTCTAGTTAGTAAGTATGGGAATGAAAGAAATAGAGTACAGTTTACAAAGGAAGATTTAAGGGAACAATCGAAACGAGTTCTTCTAGAATATCCTATTGTTCTTAGTACAACATTTTCATCAACAACAAGTTTAGGAAAGGATATTACCTATGATTATTTAATCATAGATGAAGCCTCACAAGTGGATATTACAACTGGGGCACTAGCATTATCCTGTGCTAAAAATGTTGTAGTTGTTGGAGATAGTAAACAGCTACCGCATATTGTCACAAAAGATGTTAAAGAAAGTAGTGCTCAGCTTTTCCATAAATACGGTGTTCATAGTGGTTATGAATACACAAACAGTTTTCTTCAATCGGTACTAAAAGTGATTCCGAATATTCCAGAAACGCTATTACGAGAGCATTATAGATGTCATCCCAAAATTATCAATTTCTGCAATCAAAAGTTTTATAATGGTGACTTAGTGATTATGACAGGTGATAATGGGGAAAAAGATGTTCTTCAGGCTATTAGAACACCTAGGGGAAATCACGCTCGAGATCACTATAGTCAGAGAGAGATTGATATAATTCTGAAAGATGTTATTCCAAATTATGAAATCTATCGGGATCGGACAGGAGTTGTCACGCCTTATCGAAAGCAGAAAGAGAAGTTGCAAGAGCAAATTGATGATTTGGAAAGTGATACAGTTCATAAGTTTCAGGGAAAAGAAAAAGATACGATAATCATCTCCACGGTTGATAACAGCATAACACGTTTTACGGATGATCCGTACTTACTAAATGTGGCGATATCAAGAGCTAAAAATAAATTATTTCTTGTCATGACTGGGAATGAGCAATCGTTAGATAAAAATATTAGTGATTTATTGGGATATATACAATATAATAATTTTGAAGTAAGAGAGAGCCCTATATATTCCATCTTCGATTACTTATACAAACAGTATGAGCAAGAAAAGGAGGAATATTTTAGAAAACGAAAACGGATATCGCGATATGATTCTGAGAATTTAATGTATCATCGGATTAGGGAAGTGTTTGTGAGCGATGAAAAATATAATAGTTTAGATGTTATACATGACTATAAACTGCATAATCTTGTGAAGGATTTTACTCGACTAACAGAAGTGGAAGCCAAGTATGCAAGGCATGGAAATACGCACCTTGATTTTTTGATAATTAATAGACTTACCAAAGCCCCTGTACTTGCTGTAGAAGTAGATGGATATGCATTCCACAAAGGTAATTCTAAGCAGTTTGAACGTGATATTATGAAGGATAACATTTTGAAAAAATGCGACCTCCCTCTAATCAGGTTTAAAACAAATGAGAGTCAGGAAAAAGAAAAATTGATCGAAATATTGGATGGATTACTAGGAAGATAGCAATGAACATGATGACATTTTCCAATATTATAATGACAGCCACCCTGTCGAAGACATGATTTTCAAACGAACGCCAAGCCAGATTGGACGCCATGTGGAGCTCTGCCATCCTCCCAAAATAGTGGACAAGGTCAAGAAGATTTTTGAACTGCTCCGCACAGGGCAAAAAGACCAGGTTACCATGTGGTTCAAGTCCGAGAGCATGGGCAAGTTTGTCTATGTGGTCTATAAGGCTGTCCGCGATGACCAGGGAGAGTTTCAAGGCGTTTTGGAGTATGTTCAGGATATTCAACCATTTTTTGAGATTGATAGCGATTTTCATCGGGATATTTAGTATATCTAGTTTTTATCATCATTGAGGAGAAAAATAGGTAAAGATGGGCTAGTTGAAGATTCAGTTGATTACACTCCCATTCGTAAAAGCAAGGTGAAAAAATTTAGAGAATTTTTGAAAGAAATCAAGTTGTTGGAATGGTCTACCCTAAAATTAGAGGATAAAGATTATTATGATGCCCCCTTGACATTCTCCTATGGCTATGATGAGGAGGAAGAGGTCGGGATTGAAGAGGCTGTTACATATGAAGTGGCACCTTTTGGAGCCATGCGACGTATTCACAAGGAACTTGAGAATTTGATAGGTACAACCTTTGGTAGTTATCGTTTCTACGATGACTGATTATACCGGACCGCTCACAAGAGCGGTCCTTTGTGTTATAATGGAAGAATGATTTCAGGAATTATTAACGTAAAAAAAGAGGCAGGTATGACCTCGCATGATGTTGTTTTTAAGCTCCGCAAGATTTTGCAAGAGAAGAAGATTGGTCACGGTGGGACCTTGGATCCAGATGTGACAGGTGTTCTGCCCATTGCAGTCGGCAAGGCCACGCGCATGATTGAGTACATGCAGGATGAGGGGAAAATCTACGAGGGGGAGATTACCATTGGCTATTCGACCACGACAGAGGATGCTTCTGGTGAGATTGTTGAGCAGACACCGGTTTTGGACATAGCAGAGCAGGCAGTTGATGAGGCTATGGCTAGTTTTGTCGGGACCATTACCCAGATTCCACCTATGTATTCCGCCGTCAAAGTAAACGGCCGAAAACTCTACGAATACGCACGGGCGGGTGAAGAAGTTGAGCGTCCTCAACGCCAAATTGAGATTTATAGTTTTGAACGGACTAGTCCGATTGAACTAGCAGATGACTGTGCACGGTTCACCTTCCGAGTTCGCTGTGGCAAGGGCACCTATGTCCGTACTCTTTCTGTTGACTTAGGGGCTAAGTTAGGCTATGCCAGTCACATGTCTAAGCTGGAGCGTACAGGTTCAGCTGGTATGAGCCTGGCTGATGCCCTGACAATCGAAGAGATTGCTGAAAAGGTTGCTCAAAATGATTATTCTTTCCTCCGCCCTATTGAGCAGGGAATTGGTGACTTGCCCATTGTTGATTTGACGATTGAGCAAGTGATTGAGACTAGATATGGTCGTTTTATTACCTTAGATAGTCAGGCGGAATTGTTGGCAGGTTTTCATAAGGAGAAACTGGTGGCAATCATGGAAAAACGTGACCAAGTTTACAAGCCTCGTAAGGTTTTTCTAGAAGAAGTTTTAGCCTAGTTGTGATAAAATAAACAATATGAAGATTAGAACGATAAAAAATTATCAAGAACTCCATCAGGAAAAACCAACTGTTTTGGTATTAGGCTATTTTGATGGGATTCATTTGGGGCATAAGGCCCTCTTAGACCGTGCTAGACAAGTTGCAGATGAAAAAGGATTGTCAGTAACTGTACTTACTTTTCCAGAAACACCTCGTCTGGCTTTTGCGCGTTTTTCACCAGAACTTTTACTGCATTTGACCAGTCAAGATCAGCGTTACCACTTGTTGGAGCAATACGGTGTAGACCAGCTGGTTTTGACAGATTTTACCAGTGAGTTTGCAAGTAATACTCCTCAGCAGTTTTTAGAACGCTACATCAAGGGGTTGAACGCACAAGTCTTAGTGGCAGGTTTCGATTATCATTTTGGAAATTGCAGAGCAGATGTGACAGACTTGACAGAGTTATTTGATGGTCAGGTAGAAATTGTAAGTGAAGTGAGCCTGGGCGGAGAGAAAGTTTCTTCAACTCGTATTCGCCAAGCTATCCAGTCAGGGGATGTCTCTCTAGCTAATCAACTTTTAGGTTATCCATTTATGACAGAAGGTATTGTTGTTCATGGAGATGCCAGAGGGCGCACTATTGGTTATCCGACTGCAAATCTGGCTCCTTTTGACCGTGTCCATTTACCATCTGAGGGAGTCTATGTCGCTGATGTTGAAGTAGATGGAAAACGCTATCGAGCTATGACAAGCGTTGGGAAAAATGTGACCTTTGATGGAACGGAGATGCGGATAGAAGCCCATATTTTTGGGTTTGACCGCTTTATCTACGGAGAAAAAATAACTATTTTTTGGCTTGAAAAAATTCGAGATATGGTTAAATTTGACGGGATTGAAGGTTTGATGGAGCAGATGAAATCTGATGAGGAATTTGCCTTGCAATGGGAGAAATATGCTTAAACGATTGATTCGTCATCCTTTTTATGAGAAGGCTATGACCTACATAGCTGTAGTCTATGTATTTCTTATCGTACTTGAGTTGATGGATGCTAATATTGCCAATTCTAGTGGGTATCGGGTACTAGACTTGCTCTTATGGTTTGTTTTTGTCTGCGATTATTTTGCTCAGCTTTATTATGCGGATGACATACTTGAATATGTACAGGGCCATATCTTAGAATTAATTGCTATTATTCCATTCGATTTATTCTTCAGTTTTCTGCGCTTGGGAAGACTTGCACGACTCTTAAGATTAGTCAAAGTAACGAGAATATTTGCCCTGTCTAATCGATTCTGGGATACAATCAACAAGCTATTGCATACCAACAGTTTATCCAAAGTGTTGATGTTAAATATCTCAGCGGTTCTAGTTGCAAGTGTCTTACTATCAGTGATTGAAGAGAAATCATTCTTTGATGCACTTTGGTGGTCCATTGTAACGATGACAACTGTAGGGTACGGAGATATTGTCCCCCAAGATACGATTTCTAAAATTATAGCCATCCTCTTGATGTTGGTTGGTATTTGTACTTTTGGTATGGTTACCTCTACAATAACTCGTTTTTTCTCTGAAACAGAACGTGAAACGAAGTTGGATACCTTGATGGCAAAAATAGATGAACAAAACGAAATATTGCTACGCTTAGAGAAAAAAATAGAATCTTTGGAAAAATTACAGGGAAGAGATTAGATTTACTATTGAAAACTCTTTTAAGTTAGAGTATACTATAAGAAGAAAAATGTTTTTAGAGGGGATGGAAGACATGATTACTTTATTTTTGTCACCGAGTTGTACCAGTTGTCGTAAAGCTCGTGCTTGGCTGACAAGTCACGAAGTCCCTTTTATTGAGCACAATATTATGACTAGCCCTCTAACTGCTGAGGAATTGAAGAACATTTTAGCATTGACAGAAAATGGGACAGATGACTTGATTTCTACCCGTTCAAAAGTTTTTCAGAAACTAGATATTGATGTTGATGAGCTTTCTGTGAAGCAGCTTATTGGGTTAATCGAAACCTATCCGAGTCTCTTACGACGTCCGATTATTTTGGACGAAAAACGGATGCAGATTGGTTTTAACGAAGATGAAATTCGTGCATTTCTTCCGCGGAAGTATCGCAAACAAGAACTAAAAAATGCTACATTGAGAGCAGAAATAGGATAAGAAAGATAACTGATATGAACAAAAATTATTCATATCCACTTGATTTTTCGTGGAGCACAGAGGAGATTTCCTCCGTGCTTTCTTTTTTGAATCAGGTGGAGGCAGCTTATGAAAAAGGAGCAGATGCGGTAGCTATATTAGCTAGTTATAAAAGCTTCAAAAATGTTGTTAAAAGTAAGGGACAGGAACGTCAAATTGATCGTGACTTTGAAGCAGTTTCTGGTTATTCAACCTATCGAGTTGTTAAGGCTGCTCGAGATAAAGGGAAAGGAGTTATTCGTTTTGGAAACTAAGTATCACTTTGCCCAAACGATTGTCCTGGAGGCTGGAAATTTTCTCCGACAGCATTTACATGATGATCTTCAGATTGAAGAAAAAGGTGACTTTACAGACTTGGTAACACACCTTGATAAACAAGTGCAAGAAATGTTGACTCAACAGATTCAATCTCGCTATCAAGGTGATGGGATTTTAGGCGAGGAAGGTGGGGACGTTTCTTCTATTCATGAGGGAAATGTTTGGGTTATTGATCCAATTGATGGCACCACAAATTTTATTGCTCAGAAAACTGATTTTGCCATTATGATTGCCTATTTTGAAAATGGAGTAGGAAAGTTCGGTATCATTTATGATGTCATGCGAGACAAACTTTTCCATGGGGGAGATTCATTCCCTGTTTATTGCAATCAAGAACGCTTAAAAAAACCAGAGCTGCGCCCTCTTCGCCAGAGTTTGATAGGAATCAATGCAAAGTTGTACGCAGGCAATGCACATGGAGTGGCAGAATTAGCAAATCAAAGTTTAGGTACAAGATCTGTAGGAAGCGCTGGGATTGGTTTCACCCAAGTTCTGGAAGGAAGATTATTTGCCTATGCTTCTTATCTGTATCCATGGGACTACGCAGCAGCCAGTATTATTGGTTCCTCTTTAGGCTTAGTCATGTTAAGTTTTGAGGGTCCGAGTCTGGCCTATGATAAGCGAGAGTTTGTTATGCTAGTATCAGAATCCCATCTTGAGGAAGTGAAGGGGTATATATTCTAATGCAATTACCACAGGATTTTATAGATAAATATAATCATTTGCTTGGTAGTGAAGCCCAAGCATTTTTTGAGAGTTTTGAACAAGACGCAATCTCAGGATTTCGCACAAATCCTCTTAAAGAAAGCCAATTGGACTTTGAGCAACCAATCCCTAATATGACTTGGTCATACTATGGTAAGATTTCAGGGAAGTCTCCAGAACATGTAACTGGCTTAGTCTACTCACAAGAGCCAGCTGCACAGGTTGTCGGTCAGATTGCAGCCCCGGAAAAAGGGATGAAAGTATTGGACTTGGCAGCAGCGCCAGGAGGAAAGTCTACCCACTTGCTTTCATACTTAGAAAATACGGGGCTCTTGGTTAGTAATGAAATTTCTAACAAACGAGCAAGGATATTGGCTGAAAATATTGAGCGTTTCGGAGCGAGGAATGTTGTTGTAACAAATGAATCAGCAGACCGCTTGGAAAAGGTCTTTCCAGGATATTTCGATATGATTGTCCTAGACGCTCCCTGTTCTGGTGAAGGGATGTTTCGAAAAGACCCCGATGCGATTCAATATTGGTCCAAACATTATCCAGCACAATGTGCAAGCTTACAGCGTGAAATTTTAGAATCGGCCTTGAATATGTTGGCTCCAGATGGTCAATTGATTTATTCTACTTGCACTTGGTCACCAGAGGAAAATGAAGAAGTAGTGACGTGGCTCTTAGAACAGTATGATTTGGAACTAATAGACATTCCCAAAATCAATGGCATGGCAGAAGGAGTCGGTTATCCAGAAGTTGCTCGTATGTATCCCCACCATTTTGCAGGAGAAGGTCAGTTCGTTGCCAAATTTAGATTTCTAGGGGAAGCCAGTCAGAAAAAATTAAAACCAGGAAAATCCAATTTGAATAGAGAACAACAAGCTCTCTGGAAAGAATTTGAACAGAAGCATTTAAGGGTTCAATTGGATGGTTTACTGCAGGTTTTTGGCGACAATCTCTATCTACTGCCACACGGCCTTCCTGATTTGTCAAAAGTAAAGATTGCTCGAAATGGTCTTCACTTGGGGACGTTTAAGAAAAAAAGATTTGAACCAAGTTTTGCTTTAGGTCTAGCACTCCATAGTTCGGAGGTTAAAAATCGAGTGGAAATCAGCTCAGAAGAATTCTCGTCCTATACTGCTGGACATACAATAGCTGTGTCCAAGGATTTAGCTAATGGCTGGTATCAGGTAGCAGTTCAGGGGAACGGTCTTGGTTTCGCAAAAATTGTATCTGGAACGCTTAAAAACGGCTTTCCAAAAGGGTTGAGATTTTAAAATAAATCAGCAAATTTTTTTTGCAACTTGTCTTTTTATATGATATAGTGGATGAGTGGAAATATCTTGTAAATTCTATGTAAAATACAGAGTTAATTTTAGGAGATTCCACTGAAAAATGTAAAGGAAAAAACGAAATGAAAAAAAAGCAGAAGCTTGGAATTGTAGCTTTGTTTCTTTTGAGTAGTATGGCTCTTTCGGGTTGTTCTTCTTGGATCGATCGAGGAGAGTCTATTACAGCCGTAGGTTCGACAGCGCTTCAACCACTTGTTGAGGCAGCAGCAGATGAATTTGGTAGTGTCAATATCGGTAAATCCGTCAACGTTCAGGGTGGAGGGTCAGGTACTGGCTTGTCACAGGTTCAGTCTGGAGCAGTTCAGATTGGTAACTCTGACGTATTTGCTGAGGAAAAAGAAGGGATTGATGCCAGCAAATTGGTAGACCATCAAGTTGCCGTTGCAGGTCTTGCTGTGATTGTCAATGAAAAAGTCGCAGTTGATAATATTACCACAGAAGATCTTCGTAAGATTTTCACTGGTGAGATTACCAACTGGAAGGAGCTTGGTGGCAAGGATTTGGAGATTTCAATCATCAACCGTGCAGCTAGTTCAGGTTCACGTGCGACCTTTGATAGTGTTATCATGGATGGACAAACCGCAACTCAGAGTCAAGAACAAGATTCTAACGGTATGGTAAAATCTATTGTTGCTCAGACACCAGGTGCAATTTCCTACCTATCATTTGCTTATCTAGATGATTCCGTTAAAACAATTAAGCTAAACGGTTTTGAACCAACTGCTGAAAATGTAGCAACAAATGATTGGCCAATTTGGTCCTATGAGCATATGTATACGATGGGAAATGCGACTGATTTGACAGAAGAATTTTTAGATTACATGATGTCAGATGAGGTTCAAGATGGTATCGTTGAAAGTATGGGATACATTTCTATCAACGATATGAAAGTTGTGAAAAGTGCTGATGGCACGGTGACTGAGAAGGAGTAAGCATGAAAAACGAACAACTAGCAAAAGAGTTATCGTCTCCATCTAAAAACTCTCGATTAGAGAAGTTTGGTAAGGTAATTACATTCCTTTGTCTATCATTGATTGTCTTTATTGTTGCAATGATTTTGATTTTCGTTGCGCAGCGTGGATTATCGACTTTCTTTGTTGACGGTGTGAGCATCACTGATTTCTTATTTGGAAGCAAGTGGGAACCAAGCTCGAAAATATTTGGCGCCCTGCCAATGATTTCAGGTTCTTTCATTGTTACGATTCTGTCAGCTGTTGTTGCGACCCCTATCGCAATCGGTGCAGCAGTCTTCATGACAGAAATATCACCAAAACGTGGTGCAAAAATCTTACAACCTGTTATCGAACTTTTGGTTGGTATTCCATCGGTTGTATATGGTTTCATTGGTTTGCAAGTAGTTGTGCCATTTGTACGTTCAATCTTCGGTGGAACAGGTTTCGGTATCTTATCGGGTGTATTTGTACTTTTCGTTATGATTTTGCCAACAGTAACCTTTATGACGGTTGACAGTTTGCGTGCAGTACCTCGTCACTACCGCGAAGCAAGTTTGGCAATGGGAGCCACTCGTTGGCAGACGATTTGGCGTGTTATCTTGAATGCTGCTAAGCCAGGTATTTTTACTGCCGTTATCTTTGGTATGGCGCGTGCCTTTGGTGAAGCCTTGGCTATTCAGATGGTAGTGGGGAACTCTGCGGTTATCCCGACTTCCTTGACAACGCCAGCAGCGACTTTGACTTCTGTTTTGACAATGGGTATCGGTAATACGGTTATGGGAACTGTTCAGAACAACGTCCTATGGTCCTTGGCCCTAGTCTTGCTCTTGATGAGCCTTATCTTTAACATGATTATGAAATTTATTACAAGAGAGGGTAAGAAAAACTATGCACGCTAAAAAATTTGATAAATTGGCGACTGGTATTCTTTACTCAATCGCTGGTGTGATTGTCGTTATCTTGACGTCACTGATTCTTTACATCTTACTACGTGGTCTGCCACATGTAAGCTGGGATTTTTTGACAAGTAAATCTTCATCTTACAAAGCTGGTGGTGGTATTGGAATTCAGCTCTACAACTCATTCTTCCTATTGGTTGTAACGCTCTTAATTTCTGTTCCCTTGTCAACCGGTGCAGGTATTTATTTGGCTGAATATGCTAAAAAAGGTCCATTGACTAACTTTATCCGTACCTGTATTGAGATTTTGTCATCCCTACCGTCCGTTGTCGTTGGTTTGTTTGGTTACTTGATTTTCGTAGTACAGTTTGAGTACGGTTTTTCTATCTTATCAGGTGCCTTGGCTCTTACAGTCTTTAATTTACCACAGATGACGCGTAACGTAGAGGACAGCCTTCGTCACGTTCACCATACACAACGTGAAGCAGGATTGTCTCTTGGTCTATCACGTTGGGAAACTGTTCTCCATGTTGTTATTCCAGAAGCACTTCCAGGGATTGTAACAGGCATCGTCTTGGCATCTGGTCGTATCTTCGGTGAGGCAGCAGCTCTTATCTACACGGCTGGTCAGTCAGCACCAGCTCTTGACTGGTCAAACTGGAATCCATTGAGTGTTACGAGTCCGATTTCTATCTTCCGTCAATCAGAAACCCTTGCGGTTCATATTTGGAAGGTCAACAGCGAAGGGACAATCCCAGATGCAACTCAAGTGTCAGCTGGTTCAGCAGCCATCCTCTTGGTATTCATCTTGATTTTCAACTTTTCTGCACGATATATCGGTAAGAAACTTCATGCGAAAATGACTTCAGCAGCCTAGAAGTCTGACTTATAAGGAGAAAAAATGGCAGATTACAACTGGAATGAACGCCATATCATTACTTTTCCAGAGGAGAATATCGCCCTTTCGACAAAAGATGTTCATGTTTACTATGGTAAAAATGAAGCAATCAAGGGCATTGATATGCAGTTCGAAAAAAATAAAATTACAGCCTTGATTGGACCATCAGGGTGTGGGAAATCAACCTATCTTCGCAGTCTTAATCGTATGAATGATACTATTGATATTGCTAAGGTAACCGGTCAAATTCTTTATGAAGGAATCGACATCAATAGACCAGATATGAACGTTTACGAAATTCGTAAGCATATCGGAATGGTATTCCAACGTCCCAACCCATTTGCAAAATCGATTTATCGTAACATTACATTCGCACATGAACGTGCAGGTGTGAAAGATAAGCAGGTTTTGGATGAGATTGTTGAAACTTCTCTGAAACAAGCAGCCCTTTGGGATCAGGTAAAAGATGACTTGCACAAGTCAGCCTTTACCTTATCAGGTGGACAGCAACAGCGTTTGTGTATTGCACGAGCTATCTCTGTAAAACCACAAATCTTGCTTATGGATGAGCCTGCATCAGCCTTGGATCCAATTGCGACTATGCAGTTAGAAGAAACTATGTTTGAATTGAAGAAGGACTACACCATTATCATTGTTACGCACAATATGCAACAAGCAGCTCGTGCAAGTGATTACACAGCTTTCTTCTATCTGGGTAACTTGATTGAATATGATAAGACAGCAAACGTCTTCCAGAATGCAAAACTCAAGTCAACTAGTGACTACGTTTCAGGACATTTTGGATAGAAAGGGAACAAATGACATCACCTATTTTACAAGTAAAAGATTTGTCTGTTTACTATAACAAGAAAAAAGCCTTGAATAATGTGTCAATCGATTTCTATCCAAATGAAATTACTGCTTTGATTGGACCATCTGGTTCTGGTAAGTCAACCCTCTTGCGTTCTATTAACCGTATGGGAGATTTAAACCCAGAGGTAACATTGACAGGTGCGATTGATTACAACGGAAAGAACATATACAGTCCTCGTACGGATACTGTTGATCTTCGTAAGGAAATCGGTATGGTATTCCAACAACCAAACCCATTCCCGATGTCTATCTACGAGAATGTCGTTTATGGTTTACGTATTAACGGTATCAAGGACAAGCAGGTCTTGGACGAAGCAGTTGAGCGTTCTTTGATTGGTGCTTCTATTTGGAATGAAGTGAAAGATCGCTTGCATGACTCAGCAGTTGGACTTTCAGGTGGTCAGCAGCAACGTGTATGTGTGGCCCGCGTATTGGCAACAAGCCCAAAAATTATTTTGTTGGATGAGCCAACTTCAGCCCTTGACCCAATCTCAGCTGGTAAAATTGAGGACACACTTTATGGTCTGAAAGATAAGTATACAATGGTGCTAGTAACACGTTCTATGCAACAGGCATCACGTATTTCAGATCGAACAGGTTTCTTCCTTGATGGCGATTTGATAGAATACAATCTGACAAAAGAAATGTTCTTGAATCCTGCCAATAAAGAAACAGAAGACTACATTACAGGTAAGTTCGGCTAAGGCCTATAAGAAAAAGAAAGAGGTTCACATGTTAAGAGCTCAATTTGAAGAGGAATTAGGAAAACTTCATAACCAATTTTACGCCATGGGGAACGAAGTGTTGGCACAAATCAACAATGCCGTTCGTGCTTTTACAACTCATGATCGTGAATTAGCAAAAGAAGTCATTGAAGCAGATAAGAAAATTAATGCTTTCGAAGTAAAATTGGAGAAAAAATCACTTGAAATCATCGCCCTTCAACAACCAGTTTCTACAGATTTACGGAGTGTTATCACTGTTTTAAAAGCAACCAGCGACTTGGAGCGTATGGGGGATCATGCTGTGTCTATTGCAAAAGCTGCTATTCGGATGAAAGGCGAAGTTCGCATTCCTGTAGTCGAGGAAGAAGTCAAGAAAATGGGGAAAGAAGTTCGCAAACTTGTTGAGGAAACGCTCGAACTATATCTAGCAAACTCTGATGTTGAGGTCGCTTATGAAGTGGCAGCTCGTGACGAAATCGTCAATGACTTTTATTCAGCCATCCAAGAATTAACAACAGAAGAAATCAAGAAGAATCCAGAATCCTTGGTTGCTGGTCGTGACTATTTCCAAGTGTTGACTTACTTGGAACGTGTTGGTGACTATGCTAAAAATATCTGTGAGTGGGTTGTTTACTTACGAACAGGCGACATCACTGAATTGTAAGATGGAAGTCCGAAAGGACTTCTTTTAGTTTGCTTTAAGGAAAATGCAATGAATCTTTAGCTTGGTTTAAGTTTCTCATTCTATACTGTTCGTGTCATCAGGTGAGTAAAGACTCGCTATGATAAAATTTTATTGAAAAGAGGAATTTTATGTCAATAATCAATCAATTAAAGTCACAGTCGAAAACAGTTTTGGCAGCGGTTGCTATTACGGCAGCAACTGTAGGTTTTGCTGGAGGTATGAGCATTTCAAAATCTTCAACAGCTGTATCGACACAAAGCCAAGCTGCATTAGCTCAGAATGGAGCAATGAACGGACAAGCTAATTCAATCGCAGGTAATCAAATGCCGCCCGCCTCTAATGGTGGTATGCAAGGCATGCCCCCTGGTCAAAATGGAAACACTCAAGGCCTGCCTCCAGGACAGAATGGGAATAGTCAAGGTATGACTCCACCAGATGCAACAGGCGAAACAACCCAAGGAATGCCATCGGGTCGAAACGGTGAGATGCGTGGTATGCCACCTGGTCAAAATGGCAATACCCAAGGCATGCCCCCTGGTCAAGGGACAACCCCTCCAGATGCTACAAGTGATGCAACACAATCAAATACTTCCTCAGATGAGGTAAATGCTTTAAAAAAGAAGAATCAAGAAATAAAATCCCAAATTTCAGGTAGTTCTAGCACTTCAAACCAATAGGAAAAATTTGAGATAAGTGGTATAATAAATTAAACTCTGACAGAAATGCAGAGGCAACTTATTAAAGTGAAAAAATATGTTCAAAGACCAAGTTTTTACTTGTGTCTTTGAATTGTCTTTTGGATATTAGGTTAAGGAGATAGACATGATTAAGATTTTGTTAGTAGAAGACGATTTAAGCCTATCCAATTCAGTTTTTGACTTCCTAGATGATTTTGCGGATGTTATGCAGGTTTTTGATGGTGAAGAAGGAATCTATGAAGCGGAAACTGGTGTGTACGACTTAATTTTATTAGATTTAATGTTACCTGAAAAAGACGGCTTTCAAGTCTTGAAAGAGTTACGTGAAAAAGGTGTTACAACTCCTGTTCTGATTACAACAGCCAAGGAAAGTCTAGAGGATAAAGGCCATGGTTTTGAATTGGGCGCTGATGACTACTTGACAAAACCGTTTTATTTAGAAGAATTGAAGATGCGAATTCAAGCTCTATTAAAACGAGCGGGTAAGTTTAATGAAAACACACTAACTTATGGGGACGTGACCGTTGACTTATCGACAAACTCTACAACTGTAAATGGCGAAGAAGTTGAATTGCTAGGAAAAGAATTCGATCTACTAGTCTACTTTTTGCAAAATCAAAATGTTATCTTACCCAAAACTCAAATTTTTGACCGTATTTGGGGATTTGACAGTGACACTACTATTTCAGTAGTAGAAGTATATGTTTCTAAAATTAGGAAAAAGTTGAAAGGAACGACCTTCGGGGAAAATCTTCAAACCCTACGTAGTGTCGGATACATTCTAAAAAATGCCTAAGCGATTAAAAAAATTAATGTACACGGATAAATTTTCCTTCTTTATCCGTTATTTTGCAGTATTTACCCTGATTTTTGGCTTGATGACAGCTATCATTTTTCAATTAATGCGTTCAACTATGTATCAAAATTCAGATAATACCTTGAAACGGATTAAGGAAGAGCCAGCGATGGCTGTTGGTTTTGCAATCGCAAGAACGTATGAGCCTAACTCTGTCTTTATACTTCAAGATAGCCCAACTAGTGAAGAAACGACGAGCTCTAGCTCAGATAGCATGCCTGTTCCTAAAGATCAAAAAAATACTAGAGATGTAGATCAGCTGAAATTAGGTATCAATACTCATGTCTTACTCTATAGTAAAAGTGGAGAAATGGTCAATCCAGATACTTTTACTGGTTTGGCCGACCTACCGTTAGATAAGGAAAAATTGGGCGAAATTAAGGAAGCAACGGTTGAATCAAGTTTCGGTATGTCTGAAGATTATCGCTATGTGACGATTGAGCTGGCTACAGATGAACTAGGTTATTATTCGTCCTATGATATAAAATATGCGACAATTTTAGTGAATGTCAGCCAAATAAAATCCTCCATTGAGACCTATGAATCGACAGTTGCTATTGTTATGGTATCAGCTTGGCTCATTTCTATCTTAGCCAGTATTTACCTATCGAATCTTAGCATGCGTCCAATTCTAATCAGTTATCAAAAGCAAAAAGACTTTGTTGAAAATGCTAGTCATGAGTTACGTACGCCGTTGGCTGTTCTCCAAAATCGCTTGGAGAGCCTGTTTCGCCATCCCGAAGCGACGATTTTAGAGAGTAGTGAAAGCATCGGATCTAGTTTGGAAGAAGTTCGAAATATGCGATTATTGACAACGAACCTGCTCAATTTGGCTCGTCGTGATGATGGCTTAAAAGTCGATATGATCGATGTCCAACCCAACTATTTTGATGAAATCTTTGCTAATTACCTTATGATTGCTGAAGAAAATGGAAAAACACTAACAGTTAATAATTTGATTCATCAGCCGATTCGAACAGACAAGGTCCTGATTAAACAGTTGCTTACCATTTTATTTGACAATGCCATGAAGTATACCGACGATGACGGCAGAATTCAAATTACAGCTAATATCAAGGATAAATCTGTCTACTTCACAGTTGCCGACAATGGTTTGGGAATCAGCGATGCCGATAAGAAGAAAATCTTTGATCGCTTTTATCGAGTTGATAAGGCCAGAACGCGTCAAAAAGGTGGTTTCGGTCTAGGATTATCGCTGGCTCAACAAATTATCAAGACATTAGGTGGGAAAATCTCTGTTAGAGATAACCAACCGAAAGGAACTATTTTTGAGGTAGGATTACCTAAATAAAACAATATTATTAGGCTAGGAAAATTCTAGTCTAATTTTTTTGTGTAGTTCGTCAGAAGCCTCCTGATTATGTTATACTTAAACAAGAATGGAGGTAAATATGAGGAAAGTTTCTCGTGGCGTTTTAACCGTATTAATATCGGCGACAGTCCTTTCTGCTTGTTCAGGAGGAGGACAAGAGCTGAGTGAACGTTTGGAAGCAGTTAAAATTGAATTTTCTAAAAAAAAAAAAGCAACTAGAAGCAGAATTAACAGCATTAAAAGAAGAGGTTCAAGGAAATTTCTACTACCAACAATTGGATACTGATAAGGAACGTCGTGTCTATCTCCAATTTGTTAATGGGCTCAGCAAGCGGATGCAAGTGATCGATATTGATTCTGTTAATGATGAAATATATTCGCGCGTCTATTTTTCTGTCGCTCATGATTATCCAGAATTTTACTGGCTAACAGATGAAGCGGCAATGAGTGGCGGAGTTGATATATTGGATTTAGAAGAGCCAGCGTATCCGACTGATTTATCTCCTACACGAAATAAAATAGAAGAGGAAGTGAATAAGATACTTGCTCAGGCACCAACAGGGTCGGACTATGAGAAAGTTAAATATTTTTACGAGGTGATTATAAAGCAAACGGATTACGACCTTGAAGCCCTACAAACCAACTCTGTCACGTGGAGAAGCCAAGGAATTACCAGTGTGCTATTAGATAAGAAATCCGTTTGTGCGGGCTATAGTCGCACCTTCCAATATCTATGTAAAAAAGCAGGCATTGATTGTATCTATGTCACAGGTATTGCAAAAAATGGGCAAAACGGTGAGTTTGGGCATGCTTGGAATCTAGTCAAGATAAATGGACAATACTATGGTGTCGATACGACTTGGGGAGATCCAGTTTTTGATCAAGCTATAAGTGGAGAAGCGCATACAGATATTTCATACGATTATCTATGTGTCCCTGATGAAATATTAGAGAGAAGTAGAATTGCTGATACCGACCTACTCGACTACTGGGGAGAAGAACAATATTACGAACCTAGAGCATTGACCTATCCAAAGTGTACAGATAATTCATTGAATTACTATGTTCAAAAGGGAGTTTATTTCACAAGTTTTGATGAAGCTGCAGTTTTACAGTCCCTCACTGACCAGCGACTACAAGGTACGGATAAAGTAGTCTTGCAATTCGGAACAGCAGAAGCAATGCAACAAATGATTACATTGGCCTCTACTGAAAATAATGCTATTTTTCAGGCTTTGGGAGATGTAGGAGAGTATCAGTACTATTATAATGACCAAACCTATACATTTGAACTGGCAGATTGGTTCTAACGAATTAGTTTGAATCTCAAGGAGCGTGCTCTTCCCTAATAATAAAAAAATAGGGAGTGGGAAAGACATCATGGTGGCTCCGTCCTTACCTACAGAATAATGAAAACAAACATAAAGTCCTCACTAGGTGTATAATCTTAGTGAGGGCTTTGTGGTTGACGAGTTTATGATGTTATACTATTCAAAAAACAAAAACTAACCTATAATAGATTTATGAAACTTACTATCGAACAAACGAAAGAATTAAAAACTTATTTGAAAGATAAAACCTATTCTCCATTTCATAGACGACTTCAAGTTATCTTGTTCAGAGCAGAAGGTCTTAGCTATAAGGAAATCACTAACCTCATCGGCTATTCAAAGTATACAATCTGGTCCTTACAGCGCAAGTACGAACTTGAGGGGATTTCAGCTCTAGTAAGAGAAACGCGAGGTGGACGGAACCGTCAATATTTAACCCTTCAAGAAGAGGAAGCGTTTCTAAAAGAACAGTTAACAGCCTCACTAAATGGCGAATTTGTGACGATAAACTCTCTCTATGAAGCTTATCAGAAACGGGTTGGACACCCTACGACCAAGGAAGGATTCTATGCCATTCTTAAACGCCATGGTTGGCGCAAAGTGACGCCAAGACCAGAACACCCTAAAAAAGCAGACGCCGAAACGATTCTAGCGTCTAAAAATAAAATCTTCATTCACGAAAACAGGAAAGCGCTTCAAGAATAGTCGTCGCTATCATAAAGTCAGGCTAATGTATCAAGATGAGGCGGGTTTCGGTCGGATCAGTAAAATTGGGAAGGCCTGGGCACCAAAAGGGGTGAGACCGCATGTACATAGTCACTATATTCGTGAGTATCGCTATTGCTATGGTGCTGTTGATGCCCATACAGGAGAGTCCTTCTTCATTATCGCTGGGGGCTGTAATACAGATTGGATGAATGTTTTTCTCAAACAACTATCTGAAGCTTATCCTGACGATTATATTTTATTAGTGATGGACAATGCCGTTTGGCATAAATCAAGTACCTTAGAGAAACCACATAATATTGGTTTTGAGTTTATTCCTCCCTATACTCCTGAAATGAATCCAATTGAACAAGTTTGGGCTGAGATTCGAAAGAGAGGGTTTAAGAATAAAGCTTTTAAAACACTAGACGATGTGATAAACAAGCTTCAAGAAGTAATACGAGAGTTAGATTGGTCTATTTTAAAACCAATTGTTAGTAGACAATGGTTTAAAAACACTTGACTGGTTTGTTTTTGATTTTTGTTGAGTATTATTCATCGAGGGAAAACTGTTCCACTTTGTCCGATGGAAAAAATAAAAAAAGGAAACCCAAAGGTTTCTCTTTTAATTAAGCAAGTTTTGATGCAAGACGTGCTTTGTCGCGGCTTGCTTTGTTTTTGTGAATCAAACCTTTAGTTTCTGCTTTATCGATTGCTGAACTAGCAGCACGGAAAAGCTCTTCAGATGGGTTAGCTTCAAATGCTTTGATTGCAGTACGCATAGCTGATTTTTGTGCTGAGTTTTTCTCGTTTTGTTTAACGTTCAATTCAGCGCGTTTGATAGCTGACTTAATGTTTGCCAATGGTTTCACCTCCACCCTTTCTTGTACTAACTATACCATTATATCTGAAAAGAGTATTTTTGACAAGTGAAATTTATTTTTTTAGATAAATTTTATCAATCTCATGGTTTTCGGCCTTATGAAGAATAATATCAGCACGGTTTCTGGTTGGTTCAATGAATTTTTCTAAGTTAGCTAGATTAATATTTTTCCAAGTATTCTGGGCAATAGATAGAATCTCAGGGTACGTCATCTGGGTAAAACGATGGTAATAGTTGTTAGGGTCGTTTTTTGCCAATGTCAATAATTTTTGGAATCGCTCCAAGTACCAGGTTTCAATATGCTCCACATCAGCGTCAACGTATATAGATAGGTCAAAATAGTCACTGACATAGAGGCGCTGGTTTTGTGGATTTTGAAATACATTGATTCCTTCAACAATCAAGAAATCTGGAGACTTAATATCCTGAGTTTTGTTGGGGACAATATCATAGATTTCATGTGAATAGACAGGAATTTGGCAGTCGTAGCCGTTTTTTATCTTATCAAGGAAATCAATCAATTTCTCCATGTCATAGGACTCAGGAAATCCCTTTTTATTTAACAGTTGCCGTTCTTCTAAAACCGCATTTGGCTGGAGAAAACCATCTGTTGTCACTAATTCAACCTTGGCGTGTTTAAATGTCCGAGCGATAAGAATTTGCAGCAATCTACTAGTTGTTGATTTGCCGACAGCAACACTTCCAGAAACGCCAATGATAAATGGTTGTGGCTTGATAGTCTTCTGTAGAAATAAACTCTTCGTAAAATTTAGGTCTTTGCGTGCTTTCCGATAGATATGGATAAGATTAACCAAAGGAAGATAGATGTCAGAAACCTCATGTAATTGAATGCGGTCGTTAAAACTTTTAATAGAATTTAGTTCACTTTGACTAAGTGGAATGGTAGTCTTACGATGTAGTTGTTGCCAAGTGGCTCGGTCAATTTGTTCAAAATTTAAAAATTCGTTTTTCATACATAATTCTTCCTATAGGTAAGCGTTTCAATATCGATTTCATTTTATCATATTTTTTATGTAAGAAAAACTCTTGAAAACGTTTTTAGGAAATGTTATAATAAGTACATGTCCAATATGTATTACGAAAAAAATCCTACAGTAGCACATGATATTCATGAAATCCACGTAAACTTACTAGACACCCCAATGTCTTTCATGACAGATGCAGGTGTTTTTAGCAAGAAGATGGTTGATTATGGTAGTCAAGTGCTTTTAAAAACCCTTCATTTTGAAAAAGGGGCATCGGTGTTGGATGTTGGTTGTGGTTATGGACCAATTGGTTTGACACTTACTAAGGTGTTCAGCACCAAGACAACACTGATTGATATTAATAGCAGAGCTTTGGATTTAGCTACAAAAAATGCTGAGAGGAATGGTGTTACCGCTAAAATTTATCAATCCAATATCTACGAAAACGTGGACGAAACATTCAATCATATTGTTTCAAATCCACCTATTCGGGCCGGAAAATCGGTTGTACATGAAGTAATTGCTGGAGCCTTTCAACGCTTAGAGGCAAACGGAACCTTGACCATTGTCATTCAAAAGAAACAAGGTGCACCGAGTGCCAAGGCTAAGATGGAAGAGGTGTTCGGCAACTGCCAAATTATAAAGAAAGACAAGGGTTACTACATCCTTGAAAGTGTGAGAGAATGAGAGCAGTTGATTTAATTCAAAAAAAGCGTGATGGCTTAGAACTATCGTCTGAAGAAATCAAATGGTTGATTGATGGATATGTAGCTGGGACAGTACCGGATTATCAAATGTCAGCCTTGGCGATGGCGATTTATTTCAAAGGGATGTCAACACGTGAGATTTCTGATTTGACAATGTCTATGGTTGCAACGGGTGAACAGATTGATTTGTCTGCAATTCCAGGCATCAAGGTAGATAAGCATTCTACAGGTGGTGTCGGAGATAAGGTCACACTCATCTTAGCACCATTGGTAGCAAGTTTTGATATTCCAGTTGCAAAGATGAGCGGTCGTGGACTTGGTCATACTGGCGGAACCTTGGATAAGTTAGAGTCAATCAAAGGATACCAGATTGAAGTTAGTCAAGAAGATTTCATCAAGCAAGTTCAAGATACTGGTGTTGCAGTTATCGGACAGTCAGACAATCTTGTTAAAGCTGATAAATTGCTCTATGCCCTTCGAGATGTGACAGCAACCGTTGACATTATTCCACTGATTGCCAGCTCGGTAATGTCTAAGAAAATTGCCGCAGGTGCGGATGCGATTCTTCTAGATGTAACAGTGGGAGAAGGTGCCTTCATGAAGACCGTTGAAGAAGCACGGGTTCTAGCTCAAACCATGGTGGACCTTGGCAAGGCGGTTGGGCGCAAGACAGTTGCAGTTTTGACTGACATGTCTCAACCAGTTGGAACTTCGATTGGAAATCGTTTGGAAATTTTAGAGGCTATTGAAATTTTACAGGGTAAAGGTCGAGAAGATGTTACCGAATTTATCTGTGAACTAGCCCAAATTATGTTGGGGCTTGCAAATGTTGAGAAAAGCATTGAAGAAGTACGCCAACATATTGACAATGGTGCAGCTTTGAAGAAATTTGAAGAGATGGTCCTTGCTCAAGGTGGTGACTTAGAAGATTTATATCGTCCAGTTCAGGTTACACAGCAAGTTCCAGTTCTTGCGGAGGAGGATGGATACCTTGTAGGGCTTCCTGCGTTGGAATTCGGTCTCTTTGCAATGAAACTTGGTGCAGGTCGCGCAGTCAAGACAGACGATTTAGATTATGAAACAGGTATTGTCTTCCATAAGAAAGTAGGGGAAGCTGTTTCTAAGGGTGAACAAATCGCAACGATTTATGCCAATGAAAATATTTCGGAAAACATGCTTACAAATTTCCAAAAAAATGTTAAAATAGATAAAGAAAGTGTAAAAACGAAAGAAATCATAGAGATTATTTCTTAATATACGGAGAAAACTATGAAATTGAATAAATATATTGACCATACAATCTTGAAACCTGAGACAACACAAGAGCAGGTTGAAAAGATTTTGGCAGAAGCAAAAGAATATGATTTTGCAAGTGTCTGTGTTAACCCAACTTGGGTTGCTTTAGCAGCTGAAAGCTTGAAAGATAGTAATGTAAAAGTTTGTACGGTTATTGGTTTTCCTCTCGGAGCAAACACACCTGCTGTAAAAGCATTCGAAACAAAAGATGCAATTTCAAATGGAGCAGATGAGATTGACATGGTTATCAATATCGGTGCTCTGAAAACTGGAAATTACGATTTGGTTTTGGAGGATATTAAAGCTGTTGTAGCAGCAAGTGGTGATAAACTAGTCAAAGTTATCATCGAAGCATGCCTCTTGACTGATGATGAGAAAGTGAAAGCTTGTCAATTATCTCAAGAAGCTGGTGCGGACTATGTTAAAACATCTACAGGATTTTCTACAGGCGGTGCCACAGTAGCGGATGTTGCCTTAATGAGAAAAACAGTAGGTCCTGACATGGGAGTGAAGGCTTCAGGTGGTGCACGTTCGTATGAAGATGCCATTGCCTTTATCGAAGCAGGAGCGTCTCGTATTGGTGCGTCATCAGGCGTGGCAATCATGAATGGAGCACAGGCAGATGGAGACTATTGATTTAATTGAATTAGCTGTAAAAAACAGTCAAAAAGCATACGTACCGTACTCAAAGTTTCCAGTTAGTGCAGTTCTTGTAGCTAAGACAGGGGAAATATTTACGGGTGTAAACATTGAAAATGCAAGCTTTGGTTTGACCAATTGCGCTGAAAGGACAGCTATTTTCAAGGCCATTTCTGAAGGTGTGAAAGATTTTTCTGAAATCATTATTTATGGCGAAACAGAAAAGCCAATATCTCCTTGTGGAGCTTGTCGCCAAGTTATGGCAGAATTTTTTGATAAGGATTTAAAAGTGACCTTGGTCGCTAAAGATCAATCGACAGTCGAGATGACAGTCGGGGAATTACTTCCATATTCCTTTACAGACTTAACCTAGTCTGTATGACAGTCATTTGACTGTAGCAATATTACTCTGCAACAATGTAGTTGCAAAAAGATTTTTAGGAGGGTTCAGAAATGAACAAGAAACTTGTAGGACTTGGTCTGGCAGCTGTTGCGGCTGTATCTTTGGCTGCATGTGGTAACCGTGCTTCAAAAAGCAGTAGCTCAGAAGCATCTTCATCAGCGGACACATCTGTAAAAGCTGCTATCGTTACTGACATTGGTGGTGTTGATGACCGTTCATTCAACCAATCTGCATGGGAAGGTCTTCAAGAATGGGGTAATGCAGCTGGTCTTTCTAAAGGTAATGGCTACGATTACTTCCAATCAGCTAATGAATCAGAATACATTACAAACCTTGATTCAGCTGTTGCTGGTGGTTACAACCTTGTGTTCGGTATTGGTTTTGCCTTGGAGAGTGCGATTGCTGAGGTTGCGCCAAATAATCCTGACACACACTATGTAATCGTGGATAGTGTTGTTCCAGATCAAGACAACGTAGTTAGCGTAGGTTTCGCAGACCATGAAGCATCATATCTTGCTGGTGTTGCTGCAGCTAAGTCAACTAAAACAAACCACGTAGGTTTCATCGGTGGTATGGAAGGTGTTATCATCGATCGCTTTGAAGCTGGTTTCGTTGCGGGTGCTAAGTCTGTAAACAAAGACATCAAGATTACAGTTGACTATGCAGGTTCATTTGGTGATGCTGCTAAAGGTCAAACTCTTGCAGCTGCTCAATATGCTGCAGGTGCAGACGTGATCTTCCACGCTTCTGGTGGTACTGGTAACGGTGTATTTGCTGCTGCTAAAGCAGAAAATGAAACTCGTAATGAAGCAGATAAAGTTTGGGTAATCGGTGTTGACCGTGACCAATCAGCAGAAGGTGAATACACTTCTAAAGATGGTAAGTCTTCTAACTTTGTATTGGCTTCAACATTGAAACAAGTTGGTACTTCAGTTAAAGATATTGCAACTAAAGCTGTTGCAGGTGAATTCCCTGGTGGTCAAGTACTTCGATTCTCATTGAAAGATAAAGGTGTTGAATTGGCAGAAACTAACCTTTCAGAAGATGCTTCTAAAGCAGTTGCAGATGCTAAGCAAGCTATCTTGGATGGCAAAGTAGAAGTTCCTGAAAAACCTTAATGAATTTCTTTTCGACAATTCCGATTCGGCGACCCGACGGGGTCGCCGTTTTCGGGCTGAGGTTTTTCTCAGTAAAGCCTATCAGCTATGGTAGGTTTTACTGACAAAAATGGTATAGTTGATGAAGAATTTTAAGGTACTAAAGTAGTACTGAAGAATTTTCAGAAGGCTATAGTCAGAAAGGATAATAGATTATGACTAAGGATTATGTCATTGAAATGCGCAATATCACTAAGATATTTGGTGAATTTGTAGCAAATGACCACATCAATTTGAATGTCAGACGTGGTGAAATTCATGCCCTTCTTGGTGAGAATGGTGCGGGGAAATCTACTCTGATGAACATGCTTGCTGGCTTGTTGGAACCTACAAGCGGTGAAATTGTTATCAACGGTCAATCCGTAAAGATTGACTCTCCATCCAAAGCAGCCCAATTGGGGATTGGTATGGTGCACCAACACTTTATGTTGGTTGATGCTTTCACAGTTGCTGAGAACATCATTCTGGGTTCTGAAACCACCAAAGGTGGCGTGATTGACCTTAAAAAAGCTATCGCAGAAATTAAAGAACTTTCTGCTAAGTATGGTCTTGAAGTTGATCCAACTGCAAAGGTTGCAGATATTTCTGTGGGTGCACAGCAACGTGTAGAAATCCTTAAAACACTTTACCGTGGAGCAGACCTTTTAATTTTTGATGAGCCGACAGCTGTATTGACCCCTGCGGAAATTGCAGAGCTCTTGAAAATTATGAAGGCCTTGGTTGAAGAAGGTAAATCTATTATTTTGATTACGCACAAATTGGATGAAATTCGTGCAGTTGCCGATAGTGTAACAGTTATTCGTCGAGGTAAATCAATCGAAACAGTTGCCGTTGAAGGAGCAACAAACCAAGATTTGGCTGAGTGGATGGTTGGACGTTCCGTTTCCTTTAAAACAGAGAAAGTTGAAGCGAGTCCTAAAGAAGTCATTTTGTCAATTAAGGATTTGGTTGTCAATGAAAACCGTGGTATTCCAGCAGTTAAGGGCTTATCGCTTGATGTTCGAGCAGGTGAGGTTGTTGGTATTGCCGGTATCGACGGAAACGGTCAAAGTGAGTTGATTCAGGCAATCACTGGTTTACGTAAGGTAAAATCTGGCTCAATCACTATCAAAGGTGAGGAGGTAGTTGGTAAAACTCCACGTAAAATTACAGAAATGCAAGTGAGCCACGTTCCCGAAGATCGTCATCGCGATGGACTCGTTCTTCCGATGACTGTTGCTGAGAATTTTGCGCTTCAAACTTACTATAAAGAACCGATTTCAAAAAATGGTATCTTGAACTATAATATCATTAATGAAAAAGCACGCGCGTTAATGGAAGAATTTGACGTTCGTGGGGCGAGTGAACTCGTTCCAATCAAGGCTCTTTCAGGCGGTAACCAGCAAAAAGCTATCATCGCGCGTGAAATCGATCGCAACCCAGACCTTTTCATTGTTAGCCAACCAACACGCGGTTTGGACGTTGGTGCTATTGAGTATATTCGTAAGCGTCTCATTGCAGAACGTGATAAGGGTAAGGCTGTTCTTGTTGTCAGCTTCGAATTGGATGAAATTTTGGATGTATCAGATAGAATTGCTGTTATCCATGATGGTGTCATCCATGGTATTGTTGAACCTGCTAAGACCAATAAACAAGAGTTAGGTGTCTTGATGGCAGGTGGACATATTGAGAAGGGAGAAGAACATGCTTAATAAATATAAGAATTTGGCCCTTCCATTAATGGCTGTGGTCAGTGGTATCCTACTTGGAGCGATTGTCATGCTTGTTTTTGGCTACGATCCAATTTGGGGCTATGAAGAGTTATTCTATTCAGCTTTTGGTAATATCAAATCAATTGGTGAAATTTTCCGTGCAATGGCACCACTTGTTTTCACTGCTCTCGGTTTCGCAGTAGCTAGTCGTGCAGGTTTCTTCAACGTTGGTTTGTCTGGTCAGGCCTATGTTGGTTGGGTTTTTGCTGGATGGTTTGCCTTGGCGAATCCTGACTTACCACGTCCAGTTTTGATTTTGGGAACAGTCTTGATTGCTATGTTGGCAGGCGGTATTGCTGGAGCTATTCCAGGTATTCTACGTGCCTATTTGGGAACAAGTGAAGTTATCGTTACGATTATGATGAACTACATCTTACTCTATTCATGTAACTATATCATTCGTGATGTATTTGCAGATAGTTTGATGAAGAATACAGACTCGACAGTTAACGTGTCAGCAAATGCTTCTTACCAAACAGAGTGGCTCCGTGCATTGACAGATAACTCACGTATGAATATTGGTATTTTCTTTGCCATTATTGCAGTTTTTGTGATTTGGTTCCTATTGACCAAAACGACTCTTGGTTTTGAGATTCGCTCAGTGGGGCTTAACCCAACAGCATCGGATTATGCGGGTATGTCTGCGAAACGTACAATTATTCTATCTATGATTATTTCAGGTGCTCTTGCGGGTCTTGGGGGAGCTATCCAAGGTTTGGGTACTTTCCAAAACGTTTACATCCAAAGCGGTAACTTGGATATTGGTTTTAATGGTATGTCAGTAGCGCTTTTAGCTTCTAATTCACCGTTAGGTATTCCATTGGCTGCCTTTCTATTCGGTGTTCTTTCTGTCGGTGCCCCAGGTATGGTACGTGCACAGATTCCACCTGAATTGATCAACGTTGTTACTGCATCAATCATTTTCTTTATCGGTGTGAAATTTATTTTTGAACAATTATTAAAATCTAGAAATAAAGCGAAAGGAGCGAAATAAGATGAATGTTTCAATTCTTGCCTTACTCATTTCGCAAATGTTGATTTATTCAGCACCCTTAATCTTTACCAGTCTTGGAGGAGTTTTCTCTGAACGCGGTGGTATTGTAAACGTTGGTCTAGAAGGAATCATGGTTATCGGTGCCTTTGCTGGTGTTGTTTTCAATATCGAATTTGCAGGGACATTTGGTAATGCTACTCCATTATTAGCTGTTATTGTAGGAGGTCTTGCTGGTGTTGTCTTTGCCGCTATTCATGCGATGGCGACGATTAATTTCCGTGCAGACCACGTTGTATCAGGTACGGTGTTGAACCTTTTGGCTCCAGCATTGGGAGTTTTCCTAGTCAAGGTTATCTATAATAAGGGGCAAACTGATAGTATTACTGAATCATTTGGTAAATTTTCATTCCCTATCTTGGCAGATATTCCAATCATTGGTGAAATTTTCTTCAAAAATACAAGCTTGATGGGTTATGTAGCTATTGCAACAGCATTTCTTGCTTGGTTCATCCTTTATAAAACCAAGTTTGGTTTGCGCCTTCGCTCAGTAGGTGAACATCCGCAGGCAGCGGATACTTTGGGAATCAATGTCTACGCTATGCGTTATGCAGGTGTGTTGATTGCTGGTTTCCTTGGTGGTGTTGGTGGAGCTGTAAGTGCTCAATCAGTGAATATCAACTTCTCTGCAACAACAATCGTAGGTTCAGGTTTCATCGCTCTAGCAGCTGTAATTTTCGGTAAGTGGAATCCAATTGGCGCTATGCTTGCCAGTCTATTCTTCGGTCTTTCGCAAAGTTTGGCAGTAGTGGGTGGACAATTACCAGGATTGAAAGATATTCCAACGGTTTATCTTCAAATTGCACCATATTTGATTACTGTTATTGCTCTGTCTGCTTTCTTTGGTAAAGCAGTCGCTCCTAAAGCAGACGGTATCAACTATATCAAATCTAAATAAAAAGGTCCAGAGGACCTTTTTATCATGAGCTTGAAAATACGAAAGCGAATAAGGTCCAGTGGACCTTTTTATCATGTTCTTTGCTGTACAGGAAATGAATAATTGTCCTATTCAAAGGAAGAGGAGTTAGAGGGACTTTTGGTTGAGAATAGGAAGAATGACTGGTATAATAGTTTGTCACTAAGGTATGAAATGAGGTTAATTGTGAGACGATTGGTGTTAAATATTGCAATGAGTTTAGATGGATTTATTGCACGTAAGGATGGAAGCTACGATTGGATTGAAGGACATGGTACCGATAAATACGATACAGTCTTACAGTTTGATAATCAAAAATTCTTTAACAACTGTGATACAGTTGTGATGGGGAGAAAATCATTAGAAGATTGTCCGTTGGAAATGATTGAAGGATATCAGGAAAAGCAATTTATCGTTGCGAGTCATACCGAGCAGACGGACTATGGTAATGTGCGTTTCGTAAGGGACATCATCAGGGAGATTATGGAACTTCGTTCTAGAGAAGGTGGAGATATTTGGTTGTTTGGTGGAGCAAGTCTGGCTCAGGACTGTTTAGAGGCGGGAGTGATTGATCACCTTATTATTGGGATTATTCCTACTATTTTGGGTGACGGTATTCTACTTTTCGCCTCACTTTTGAAAGAAAAGAAATTGCTCTTGGTAGAGTCCACTGTCACAGATGGAATTGCTATGTTACGTTATGATATTAGAAAGTAAAAAAGGCGAGCTATTGCTCACCTTTTTTACTATTTTTTAGTTTTTTACACCAGCTGCAATTTCCGGGTTTGCGAAAGCATCATCGATGATGTCTTTCAATTGTTTAGCAGAAGCTTGCATTTTTTGCAATTCAGCATCATTCAATGGGATGTTTACTGGACGAACGATACCGTGTGCACCGATGATAGCTGGTTGACCGATGAAGACATCTTCAACACCTTCGTATTGACCTGCTTGATATACAGACAATGGAAGAACAGCATTTTCATCATCAAAGATTGCTTTAGTAATACGAGCAAGAGCAACACCGATACCGTAGTATGTAGCACCTTTTTTGTTGATGATAGAGTAAGCTGCATCACGAACAGATACGAACAAGTCAACAAGACCTTGCTCATCGATATCGCGGTTATCTTGCAACCAGTCGTACAATTTCACACCAGCAACGTTTGCGTGTGACCATACTGCGAATTCTGAATCACCGTGCTCACCCATGATGTAGGCGTGTACAGAACGTGCGTCAATACCAATTTTCTCAGCCAAGGCTTGACGGAAACGAGCTGAGTCAAGTGAAGTACCTGAACCGATAACACGTTCTTTAGGGAAACCAGAGAATTTCCAAGTTGAGTAAGTCAATACGTCAACAGGGTTTGCGGCAACAAGGAAGATACCGTTGAAACCAGATTTAACGATTTCAGTAACGATTTGTTGGTTAATACGAAGGTTTTTCTCAACCAATTCAAGGCGTGTTTCACCTGGTTTTTGTGGCAAACCAGCTGTCAAAACAACCAAGTCTGCATCGTGAGCATCTGAATACTCAGCAGAGTAGATTTTTTTAGGTGAAGTGAAGGCCAATGCGTGGCTCAAATCTTCTGCGTCACCTTGTGTACGGTCTTTGTTGATATCGATGATACCCAATTCTTGACCGATACCTTGGTTAACAAGGGCATAAGCATAAGCTGAACCTACGGCACCATCACCGACAAGGATAACTTTTTTGTGTTGTTTAGTTGCAGTCATTCTAAACATCTCCTTAGTTTTATTTGGGGATGATATCATCCCAACCATCTACCATTCTAGCACTTTTTATACATTTTGTCACTTGTGAAAGGGACTTTGAAAATGTTTACATGATAGTTTTCAATAAAGAGTTTTGTCGTAAAATATGGTATAATAGAGGCACAATGACTGTTGAAAGAGGCATAAGATGCAAGATAAAAACTTAGTAACGGTAAACCTGACCAATGAGATGAAATCATCCTTCATCGACTATGCTATGAGTGTTATCGTTTCACGTGCTTTGCCAGATGTGCGTGATGGTCTCAAGCCTGTTCATCGCCGTATTTTGTACGGAATGAATGAGTTAGGGATTACACCAGATAAACCCCATAAGAAATCTGCCCGTATCACAGGGGATGTTATGGGTAAATACCATCCGCACGGGGATAAGGCCATTTATGACGCCATGGTTCGTATGGCGCAGTGGTGGAGCTATCGCCATATGCTAGTTGATGGCCACGGAAACTTCGGTTCTATGGATGGTGATGGAGCTGCTGCCCAGCGTTATACAGAGGCCCGTATGAGCAAGATTGCTCTGGAAATGCTCCGTGATATTAACAAGAACACGGTAAACTATGCGGACAACTATGATGCTAGTGAGCGTGAGCCAGAAGTTCTACCGGCTCGCTTCCCTAATCTTTTGGTTAATGGTACGACTGGTATTGCCGTTGGTATGGCGACCAACATTCCGCCACATAACTTGGGCGAAACCATCGAAGCTGTGAAGCTGGTCATGGACAATCCAGAGGTAACAACTCGGGAAATCATGGAAGTCCTTCCTGGGCCAGACTTTCCAACTGGTGCCTTGGTCATGGGGAAATCAGGTATCCACCGTGCCTATGAGACAGGTAATGGCTCTATTACCCTTCGTTCTCGTACGGAGATTGAAGAGTATGGAAACGGCCGTGAGCGGATTGTAGTAACCGAGTTTCCATATATGGTCAATAAATCCAAGGTTCAAGAACATATTGTCAAATTAGTTCAAGAAAAGCGCATCGATGGAATTACGGCTGTTCGAGACGAATCCAACCGCGAGGGTGTACGTTTTGTCATCGAGGTTCGCCGCGATGCTTCTGCCAATGTTATTTTGAATAACCTTTTCAAGCAAACCCAGTTGCAGACCAACTTTAGTTTCAATATGTTGGCTATCCAAAACGGGGTGCCGAAAATTCTTTCTGTCCGTCAGATTTTAGAATCTTATATTGAACACCAGAAGGAAGTAGTCACTCGTCGTACGCAATTCGATAAGGAAAAAGCAGAAGCACGTGCCCATATCTTGGAAGGTTTGCTGATTGCACTTGATCACATTGATGAGGTCATTCGCATTATCCGAAACTCAGAAACCGACGCTATTGCCCAGGCTGAGTTGATGGAGAAATTTGAGCTTTCTGAACGTCAGAGTCAGGCTATTCTTGATATGCGTCTGCGTCGTTTGACAGGCTTGGAACGTGATAAGATTCAGTCAGAATATGATGAACTGATTGCTTTGATTGCAGATTTGGCTGATATTTTAGCTAAACCAGAGCGAGTTGTAACCATTATCAAGGAAGAATTGGACGAGGTGAAACGCAAGTATGCAGACCCACGCCGCACAGAATTGATGGTCGGTGAGGTTCTTTCCCTTGAAGATGAGGACTTGATTGAGGAAACAGATGTTTTGATTACCTTGTCAAATCAAGGTTACATCAAACGCTTGGCTCAGGATGAATTCCAGGCTCAGAAGCGTGGAGGTCGAGGCGTTCAAGGAACTGGTGTCAAGGATGATGACTTTGTCCGTGAGTTGGTGTCAACCAGCACGCACGACCGCCTCTTGTTCTTTACCAACAAAGGACGAGTTTATCGCTTGAAAGGGTATGAAATCCCAGAATATGGCAGAACTGCCAAGGGACTTCCAGTGGTTAACCTCCTCAAGTTGGAAGAAAATGAGTCTATTCAAACCATTATCAACGTGACCAAGGACCAAGAAGCAGATAGCTATCTCTTCTTCGCAACCCGTCAAGGTGTGGTCAAACGGACCAGCGTTTCAGAATTTGCCAATATCCGTCAAAGCGGTCTTAAGGCACTGAACCTGAAAGAAGATGACGAGCTGATTAACGTTTTCTTGACAAATGGTCAGGCAGATGTTATCATGGGAACCAAATTTGGCTACTCTGTGCGTTTTACAGAAACAGATGTTCGGAATATGGGTCGTACTGCAACAGGTGTTCGTGGTATCAATTTACGTGAGGGAGACCAGCTAGTTGGTGCGACAATGATTGCAGATGACCAAGAAGTTCTCGTCTTGACAGAAAAAGGTTTTGGTAAGCGTACCCCAGCCAGCGAGTACCCAACAAAAGGTCGTGGCGGTAAGGGGATTAAGACCCTTAAAGTTGCTGAGAAAAACGGTTCTCTGGCAGGCTTGACAACTGTTTCTGGTGATGAAGACATTATGGTGATTACTGATACTGGTGTGATTATTCGTACAAGTGTTGCCAATATTTCCCAAACAGGTCGTGCAACCATGGGTGTAAAAGTAATGCGTCTAAATGATGAGGCAAAAATTATGACATTTGCTCTTGTTGATGCTGCAGATAAGAATGAAGAAGAGGAGTAGTTGTATGTCAAAACGTACAAAAAATAAAAAAGGAAAGAGTGGGGTTTGGCGCAACCTTCTAGCTTTGTTGCTAGTCTTGATTTCTCTAGCCCTCATCTTCAACACTTCAATCCGTAATTTCATTATTGGATGGAATACCAATAAATATCAGATTTCAAAAGTGACTGCTGAAGATATCGAAAAAAATAAAGAAGCAGAAACGACTTTTGATTTTGACCAGGTTCAGGCGATTTCGACAGAAGCTATATTGGCTGCTCAATGGGAAGCCCAACGTTTGCCAGTAATTGGTGGCATTGCCATACCAGAGTTAGGAATCAATCTTCCAATATTCAAGGGGGTTTTCAATACTTCGCTCATGTATGGTGCCGGTACTATGAAGGAAACTCAGGAAATGGGGAAAGGAAATTACGCTTTGGCTAGTCATCATATTTTTGGTGTAGCTGGCGCTGCGGATGTTCTTTTTTCTCCACTGGACCGTGCTAAAAATGGAATGAAAATTTATATTACTGATAAAAGTAATGTCTATACCTATGTGATTGATAGTGTACAGATTGTTTCACCTGAAAGTGTCTATGTCATTGATGATGTAGAAGGACGTACAGAAGTTACCTTGGTAACATGTACGGACTATAATGCAACACAACGTATCATTGTAAAAGGAGTTCTTGAATCAACAACTCCATATAATGAAACTGCAAAAGACATCTTAGATTCCTTCAATAAGAGTTATAATCAGTATGATTATGGACAATAAAACATCTATATATTGGCTCTTTGTCAACTGTAGTGGGTAGACGAAAAGCTAACACCTAGAGAGGACGAAATGCGTTCTCTCTTTCCTTATGTTTAAAACACAGATAGATTCAAGCTGATTTTAATGAAATCCAGCTGAACTATTTGTGTTTTTATTTTTATCTCTATTATCTTGGACTAATTTCTTATACTCAACTAATTTCAAAATCTGATGTATAATAGAAACATGGAATTTACTAACGAAATGATTACAGAGCTCAAAGCAGCTCTAAAAGATAAAAACTTAGCACCTTATCACAAACGTATTCAAGCAGTATATCTCAGGTCTATCCATACTCCCTACAAAACGATTATGGATAGGCTCGATATCTCACATGATACAATTTGGAGATTGACTAAGAAATATCAAGAACATGGTCTAACAAGTCTTACTTCAGAGGCTAGAGGAGGTCGTCGCCACTCTTATATGACAGTTGAAGAAGAACAAGCCTTCTTGAGTGAGCAGTTAACTTCTGCTGTAAATGGAGAATTTGTAACTGTTGAATCCCTCTATAGAGCTTATCAAGATAAAATTGGTCGCACGACAACTAAAGATGGCTTCTACCAACTATTGAAACGTCATGGATGGGTCAAAGAATCAAAAGATTCTTTGAGACGGGAAATAAAGCTTACGCAGTAAGCAACAAAAGTTAGCCCACGTCCTCAACATCCGAAAAAAGCAGACGCCGAAACCATTTTAGCGTCTAAAAATAAAATCTTTGTACAAGGAAAAGTCAGGTAAGCGGTTTCTTGGACAAAATTCCTATAAGCAAACCCGTCTTCGCTTTCCAATTTCCGAGCTCAGGAAAAAGTCTGCTCCCAGCAGACTTTTTGTATCAAGATGAGGCAGGGGTTGGTTGGATTAGTAAACTAGGGGCATGTTGGAGCCCTAAAAAGCACCGTCCGAATATCTCAAGTCATCACATCCGCGAATTTCGTTACTGCTATGGTGCGGTAGATGCCCATACAGGTGAATCTTTCTTCATAATAGCTGGTGATAGCTGATGGTTGTAATACCGCTTGGGTGAATGAATTTTTACGACAATTATCAGAAGCTTATCCCAATGACTACATCATTTTAGTCATGAACAATGCAAATTGGCATAAATCTCAGGCACTTGAAATACCTGATAATATTGAATTTACATTCATACCACCATATACCCCAGAGATGAATCCCATTGAACAAGTTTGGGCAGAAATCCGAAAACGCGGCTTTAAGAACAGAGCCTTTCAAACATTGGAATCAGTCATTGATAAGCTCCAAGAAATCATTCGAGGGTTAAATAATGAGACTCTAAAAAGTATTGTCCATAGAAAATGGGTTTGTCCAGATTTTGAAATCAAATGAGTATAAACCTAAGACTTCACCAAAGCGTAGACCTGTTTTTAATTGAAGATAGAGCAAGTAGTCAAGAATATTGTATTCCTTGTTTATGTTATATTTTCAAGTTGATAGAAGTTTATAGTAATCAACAGTACTTGTGATAGCTTTTTCAGTTTTGATTTTCCGACTAGCTTGTCCTGCGATGATAACTCCGTCAGTAAAATCAGTAATAGAAAGTTTGTCTCGTTTAGCGAATTTTAATATTTTTCGTATTTCTGAATTTAGTCTTTTAACAGTATGGTTACATGCATTTTCTTCATGCGTTTGTCCTGCGACGGCGTGGGTTGAAAATTTGACAAAATGACGGGGGGGGGGTACAATAGAAATATTAGTGTCTGAAAATAGAAGGAAAAAATGAAGAGAATATTAATTACAGGTGGTTGTGGTTATATTGGTTCTCATACTTGCATAGCGTTACTTGAAGCAAGCTATGATGTTGTTGTGATTGATAACTTGATTAACTCTAGCAAGAAAAGTTTAGAGGCTATCGAAACAGTTACAGGAAAATCTTTAACATTTTACCAAGGTGATATTCGTGATAAGGATTTGTTGGAGAATATTTTCAAACAGGAACAGATAGAAGCTGTTATACATTTTGCAGGGCTAAAAGCTGTTGGGGAATCAGTTGAAATACCTTTGGAATATTATCACAATAATGTGGCAGGAACATTGACATTACTCGAGGTGATGCGACAGTACAATTGTAAAAAGATAATATTTAGTTCTTCAGCCACAGTGTATGGAGCTCCCGAGATAAATCCAATTCCAGAAGATGCAAAACTTTCTGTAACCAATCCATACGGTAGAACAAAATTGATGCTTGAGAATATTTTGCGTGATTTGTACCACTCAGATCAGACTTGGAAGATAACCCTGTTAAGGTATTTTAATCCTATAGGTGCTCATCAGTCGGGATTACTGGGAGAAAGTCCACAAGACATCCCTAATAATTTGCTTCCCTATATCACACAGGTCGCTATTGGTCAGCTTCCCTATATTCGAGTTTTTGGTCAAGACTATCCGACCAAGGATGGTACGGGAGTTAGGGACTATATTCATGTGATGGACTTGGCTACAGGGCATTTAGCGGCTTTAGAACATTTAGAAAATCAACAAAGTTTAGAAGTTTATAATTTGGGAACAGGTCAGGGTTATTCTGTATTAGAGCTAATCCAGATGATGTCTGAAGTTGTTGGTCAGTCGCTCCCTTATAAAATCATGGACAGGCGTCCTGGTGATATTGCAACATGTTTTGCGGATGCAAGTAAAGCTGAACAAGAATTGGGGTGGAAAGCTCAGTTTGATATTAAAGATATGTGTCGAGATTCTTGGAGATGGCAGCAAAATTATACTCAAGGATTTAAAGATTAAATAGAACAAGGACTGGTATTCTCGTTATGGAAGAAATTAAAAATGAGCAAATAGATTTGATGAATGTTGTTCGATTTTTGCGGACAAATCTTTTTAAAATAATTATTCTAGGACTAATTGGTGCTATTATCATGTTTGGATATGCTATGTTTATGGTTGCTCCAAAATATAGTTCTACAACTCAGTTATTGGTCACGCGTAATGAGACCATTGAGCAACAAAGTTACCAAAATGAAACAAGAACCAACCTAGAGATGATACCGACTTACAAAGAAATTTTAGTGAGCGAACCGGTGTTAGATGAAGTGGTCAAAGAAGTTGGAGGCCAGGTTACAGTAGGTCGTTTGAAAAGCAATTTAACATTCAACCATTCTGATGAGAAATCTCAAACCTTCACGCTATCATTAAAATGGAATAGCCCTGATGAGGCACAACGAATACTAACGATTATAACAGAGAAGTTTACACAGGTCTTACAGACAATTTATGGGGACAATGTATCTAAGGTGGTTGTTCTATCAAAAGCGTCTTATAGTGCGGGGAAAACGGAACCAAATTTAAAAAAATATGCCTTAATTGGTGCCGTGATTGGCGGAGTTTCAGCCATTGTACAAGCACTTTATATGATGTTGGCAGATAATACAGTAACTAATGCAGAATTTTTAGAAAGTATGAACCTAGTTGTTTTGGGGGAACTATATACAATGTCCCCAAAAGAACAGCAAAATAGTCGCTTACAAGAACAGAGTTCAAGACGTAGATAGATAAGTTGGAAAGGAGGCAATCTAATGTTGTTTAAAAAGAAACGTAGAAATAGACAGAGTTTGGCTGTTGAACAAAAAAAAGGAGCACCACTTTATACATATGTAGAACCAGAATCACAAAATTCTGAACGAATTCGAATGTTGCGCACTAATTTAGAGTTCATACAAGTTAATGATTCATTGAAGTCGATTGCGGTGACATCGTCTATTCCTGGAGAGGGAAAGTCAACAGTAGCGGCAAATTTGGCGGTAAGTTTAACGGCAACAGGAAAGAATGTTTTGCTTGTTGACACTGATTTAAGAAGACCAACTGTTCATAAGACACTTAGGGTGTCAAGATTTCCTGGGATATCAGATTTAATCTTAAACCCCAAACTTCCAGCCAAAGATATTATTTATTTCAAGGAAGATATCTCGCTCTTTATTATGCCAGCGGGCGAGTTGCCACCAAATCCATCAGAGTTGCTCGCCTCTCAGAATATGAAGAAAATTATGGGGGAACTGGAAAAGCATTTTGATTATATCATTTATGATGTTCCGCCGATTAATAGCGTTACAGACCCTCAAATTATAGCGAGCCGTGTTGATGGAGTTATCCTTGTCGTACGCTCTGGCTATGTGAAAAAAGATGAGGTGAGAAGGAGTAAGACAGCTTTGGAAAATGTCGAGGCGCGTATTTTAGGTTGTGTGTTAAACGATGTGCCAATGGACCAGGACGATAAATACTATTATTACAAAAAAGAGTGAAAATTTAGGAGAGAAGAATGCCTAGAAGTTTAAAGATGAAAATTTTATACGTAACAACCATTTCAAATACACTGAATGCTTTTTTTATACCCCATATTGAACAATTGGTTGAAGATGGGCACACGGTTGATGTGGCTTGTAAACTAGAAAGACCTTTTGAGGATAACTTATTGAGCTTGGTAGGGGCAACCTATGAGTTACCATTTAGCCGTAGCCCCCTACGAAATCCATATATAGAGCTTATTGGTCAGTTAAGAGATATCGTTAAAAATGGGGGATATGATATTGTTCATACCCATACCCCGATTGCATCTGCTATTGTACGTTTGGCTTGTCGTAATCTTCCAAACGTTAGAGTATTTTACACTGCTCATGGTTTTCACTTTTTAAAAGGTGGTCCATTATTTAATTGGTTAACCTATTATCCTATTGAAAAAATCCTTTCTCGCTACACGGATACCTTGATAACGATTAATCACGAAGATTATGCGATTGCAAAAAAGAATTTTCAGATGAAGCACCTTTACTTGGTCAATGGGGTAGGGATTGATACAGAAAAGTTCCAACCTGTGAACGAGGAAGAAAAGAGGGAACTCAAAAGAAGACTAGGATTTGATGCCAATAAAAAATACTTGATTTTTGTTGGAGAACTCAATGCCAATAAGAATCAAACCGTCTTGATAGAGATGATGGAGCAACTCTCTAAAAAGCGACAAGACCTAGTACTCTTGTTGGTTGGTCATGGTGTCCTTGCAGATACTTACCAACAGCAAGTTGATGAAAAACAGTTGGGGGACTTTGTTCACTTATTAGGTTACAGAAGCGATGTTCCTGATTTAATGAAAATTTCAGAGCTTGCTTTATCTAGTTCCAAGCGAGAGGGGCTACCTGTCAATTTAATCGAAGCAATGGCGACGGGTCTCCCCTTGGTTGTTTCAAATTGTCGGGGCAATCGTGATTTGGTTGAAACCGGGCAAAATGGCATTGTTTTGAAAGAAGCAACAGCAGAAGCATTTGCTGATGCGGTAGAACAATTGATAGATGATGAGGAATTGTATCAGTCCTATTCTGCTGATTCTTATCGGAAAAGTCAGAACCATGCTGTAGCTAACATAAAGAAAGACATAGCAGCTACATACAATTAATGTTACTGGGAGGAAGAGTGTGGAAGATAGTTTAGTCAGTATTATCATGGGTGTTTATAATGCTCAGGAGACGATTTCGACGTGCATTGATTCTATCATAAATCAAGATTATCACAACTGGGAATTTATCATTTGTGATGACTGTTCTACGGATAAAACACTTTCTATTGTTAAAAAATATGCTCAGAAAGATTCACGTATTAAAGTTATTCAAAACACCAAAAACGAGAAGCTGGCTTATTCTTTAAATCACTGTTTAAAGTATAGTAGTGGAGAATACATAGCTCGGATGGATGGTGATGATATTGCTTTACCTCACCGCTTGCGTACTCAGGTAGAGTTTTTGAAGCACCATCCGGAGTACCAGCTAGTTGGCAGTTGTTCATATGTTGATGATGGATCTGGCGAGCAGTCTATCAAAACAGTCAAGGAAATCCCAGAGTCTACAGATCTTTTATATGGTGCGCCATTTATGCACCCTACAATAATGATGCGAAAAAGTGCCTATGATGCCTTGAAAGGTTATACAGTTTCTTGGCGAACTCAAAGAGGACAAGACTTGGATTTATGGTTTCGTTTTTATGCGAAAGGGTATAAAGGTTATAACTTACAGCTTCCTTTGTTGGTGTATCATCAAAGTTTAGATGATTTTAAAAAGATTTCATGGAGAAATGCATGGATGTATTTTTTAACCACACTCAATGGTTACCGCATGATTGCTATTCCATTTTATAAGTATCCTATAGCTTTCAAACCTCTATTGAGCGCAGCTATACCAAACCGTATCAGAATGTTCTACCATCAAACACGAAGAGATAGGAAATAAGATGCTAGAGTTACTTCCCTACTTTATCACGTATGGTATTGTTACAATTTTATTAGCTGTACCTACTAGAGACAAACTACTTAGAGTCATTTGTACTGTTTTTGCCTTTGTCATTATTTTTATTTTTTCAGGTGGACGCTACATGGTGGGAACTGACTCTGTTACCTATCAACAAATCTTTGAGCGCAATGCTGAAATGCCATGGTCAGAAATTTTTTCACCTGGGCGTAAGGAAATACTGTTTGCTATATTATCTAAAGTAACATATAGCTATGGTGGTATGTTCTTAACCCAAGGAATTTTTGGTGTGCTAACTCTTCTTCCTGTATATGCTACGCTGAAAAAAGATTATAAACAGATTCCAATGCACTATGCAATGACAATCTTTTTGCTACTCTTTTTTACGACATCATTTAATATTTTAAGACAAATGCTAGCAGTGTCCATTGTCTTTTGGGGATTCAAGTTTATCGAGAGAGGACACTTGCTACGTTATATTTTGACGGTATTAATTGCAATGGGCTTTCATAGTACAGCACTCATTGCCCTAGCTATCCTCCCCTTGTGGAATTTTCGAGAAAGAAAAGTTTTGTCTAATATTCCACTTGTCATCTTTTGGGCGACAGCTTTCTCTGTTATGGTATTTTTTAGAGGACAGGTCATATCATTCATTGAAGCGTCAGATGATTATGGAAGTTACGCTTCTCCAGAAACGAGTGGGGGGAATAGAGACTTTATTTTATACGTTATTGAATTAGCTTATGTATCTGCTGTCTTGTATAAACGTCGTAAAAGTGAGCATGTTCTTTTACTCTATCAAACGATGCTGATGGTTGTACTAATTGGTTTGACTGGTTTCTTCAGCCCCTATATTAAACGTTTGGCTTTTTACTTTTCACTTCCTGGCAGGGTATTGCTGTTTCCAGAAATAGAGCAATACTTTGTACCGACTAGTAAAAAAGTTGTTCATTTTTTAGGATATGCTTGGTTCATTCTTATTTTTATTGTGACAGTATATATTTTAAAACAAGGTAATTTACTTCCATATCAGTTTAAATTTGTATGGGAATGAGGGGGAAAATGAAGAAAATATTATTTATGGTTCCTTCGTTAAGCGGTGGGGGAGCTGAAAAGGTCTTGGTTAACCTGGTCAATAATTTAAACAAGAAATATGATATTACAGTGCTAACGTTGTTTGATGTTGGAGTCAACAAACAGTTTCTGAATGAGAGAGTCAACTATAAGTTTGTGTTTCCGAGAGTATTTAGAGGAAATAGGTTGTTATTGCAATTGGCTTCACCAGAATATCTTTATAAAAAAATGGTGAAAGGTGATTATGATATTGTTGTTTCCTTCTTTCAAAGTCCAACAACTCGCATTATCGCAGGTGGAAATAAGCAATCCACCAAGTTTGTTCAGTGGATTCATAATGAATTCCATGATAAGCAAGAACTATTATCATGTTACCGTTCGGAAAGAGAGTTCAGAAGACTTCAACAAAAGTATGATGCAACTATTTTTGTTGCAGAGACGGTAAAGACATCATACGAGTCACTTTTCCCTAGGCTTGTTCGTCATCCTCAAGTTCTATACAATGTGATTGAGACGGATAAAATTAGAAGGCTATCTTTGGAGCAAGTAGACGCGGATAAGTCATCCAATCCTCAGAACTTACAGCTTATTTCTGTTGGACGTTTGGTGCCACAAAAGGGGTTTGAACGATTAATTCGTATTGTCTCACGATTGGCAAAAGAAGGCTATTCTATAGAATTGTCTCTGTTAGGGACTGGTGAACTACATTCTGAGTTGCAACGGTTGATAGAAGCAGAAGAAGTTGATTCAATTGTTCATTTACTTGGATATAAAGAAAATCCCTATGCTTATGTCAAAAATGCAAACCTATTTGTCTGCTCCTCGCTTCATGAAGGATATAGCACCGCAGTAACAGAGTCGTTAATTGTGGGAACACCAGTTCTGACAACAGATTGCTCAGGAATGGCTGAATTATTGGGTGAACAGAATGAATATGGAATGATTGTTGAAAACTCAGAAACAGCATTATACAAAGGATTAAAAGAGTTACTGGAAAATCCTCATAAGTTAGCAAACTACAGAAAGATGGCAGAAATACGAGGACAAAATTTTAATCAAGCGAATCAAGTATTAGCGATTGAAAGGATGTTACAGGAACTATGATTTCAAAAAAAACGATTGATATTGTCATTGCTAGTGATAAAAATTACTTACCACACGCAGAGACGCTGCTAATCTCTATCGGAAAAGCAAATACAAGTTATCAGGTAATCAATGTTCATTTATTTGGAAATAATCTGACTCAGGCGGAGCTCCAGTCCTTGAAACAATTATTGCTTCCATATTCTGCCTTCCAGATTAATTACTTCTCCATAAATAATGAGAAAATTCAGAAATTAATCGGGGGGGGGAGGCTAGTTGGAGACAGGAGTCTCTCAACTTATGCAAGAATTTTTATTCCTGATTTATTAGAGAGTGATAGAGCTCTTTATCTTGATGTTGATGCGGTTGTAAATTCAGATTTAGCAGAGTTGTATGAAATTGATTTAACAGGTTATGCAATAGCTGGGGTTAGAGATACGAATCCAGTCGAAAGGCGAAAAAATGTAGGTTTAAAACCAGATGATATTTATATCAATGCGGGTATGATTCTTTGGAACTTAGATTATTGTCGAAAAATTCACTTTGTGGAGCAATGCCGAGAGTTTATCCACCAACATAATGGGGAAGTGGATGCCATGGATCAGGGAACCATAAATGGTGTATTGGGAAAACAAAATTTGATAAAAGCTATTTCTCCAAAGTACAATGCTTTTTCAAGTATATTTCAATTGACACGCGAGCAAATAGAAAAACTATATCACGTGATGCCTTACTATGATGATTCTACTTTGGCTGAGGCACGAAATAATCCAACATTTATTCACTATACTCCAAATATGATGACGAGGCCTTGGGTAGAGCATTGTGGTCACCCCCTTGCAACTAGGTATCTTGAATATAGAAATCTGACTAATTATCCATTACGTAATTTGGATAAGGATACTAGAGGATTTAAACAACGACTTTTGAGTTTCTTATATAATCATTTTCCAACTCTATTCATCAAGCTTTTTTCTAAATAGGTGGTTTGCAAATATTAGGATTTTCTAATTCTTGATATTCTATATCTCCTATCACTAGTTAAACAAATATTTTTAAAGATGGTGTGATTAGATGAATATAGTTTTTTATGGACAAATATCAGGTGGTGGAGTTGATAGTGCGTGCTTCAATCTTGTTAATAAGCTCGCAGATAGTCACAAGATTACGATTATCAGCACAGGATTTTCAGAGCCACCAGCACTTTTAAGGGAGGACGTTGCTTATTATCATCTTAAGAGTGATAATATTCTACGAATGAATCTTGAATATTTCAAACTATTAAAAAAACTCTCTCCAGATATTGTGGTGACAATGGAGGCTTTGTCAGGCATGGTATCCTTTCTACCAACACTTTTGTGTAGGAAAAAATATATTGTGTGGGAACATGCCAATTATTATCAAAATCAAGGAGTATCCTACATTCAAATCGTTAGAGCGATAGAACTATTGTTATCAGATGCCTATGTCGTATTGACTAAAAGAGACTTTCAAACTTTTCAGCGGAAGTTTTTCTTTAAAAGGCGATTGAAACAGATTTATAATATGTTTAGTAAACAGAGTGAAGGAAACTACAATATCGCCTCTAAAACGATTGTCAGTGCTGGTCATCTTCGACCTATAAAGAATTTTGATAGTATTCCTGAAGTTGCCTCTATAGCTCTAAAAAATCACCCTGATTGGACTTGGAAAATATATGGTTCGGGAACAGATGAATATTTAGAATACTTAATGGAAAAGGTCCGTGAATACGGTGTTGAAAATCAAGTGGAATTTTGTGGGCGTACAAATCATTTGATAGAGATAATGAGAGAATCAGCCTTATATGTTTTACCATCTCTATATGAAGGTTTGCCGATGGTTCTGTTAGAAGCAAAATCACAGAGGTTACCAATAGTGAGTTTCGATATTGAGACGGGACCAGATGAGATTCTTAGAGATGGCATTAATGGCTATCTGGTGGAGCCCTATCAAAAGAAAAAAATGGCTGAAAAAATTCGCTTTTTAATTGAAAATCCAGATGTGCGTCAATCTTTTTCTGATAAATCAGAACTAGATTTACCATTATTTTCAGATGATACAGTAGTTAAGCAATGGTTAACATTATTTGAGGAAATCTATGAATGAGATAATAAGTAAAAGTTACGCAGTGTTAAGTGATAAATTAGGCAGAGTTGCAAGGCGATACTGGAGGAATCGTCATGAACGTTCTTTATTAAAAAATAAGCAGTTTACCATCTTTTCACAGAACTGTATCGGTAGCGTCATGTATCATGATTTAGGGGAACAATTTCTTTCTCCTACTGTGAATTTAATGATGCGTCCAAAGGATTTTATAACATTTCTTAAAAATATTCAGCATTATTTGGAGCAGCCTTTAACATTTGTTGACTCCCAAAAGACTTATCCAGAGGCTTTGCTTGGGAATGACATTCTAATTTCTTTTGTTCATTATAAAAGCAACCATGAGGCAGAGGAAGCTTGGAAGCGGCGAAAAGAAAGGATTAATTGGAAAAATATTTTTGTGATTTGTTGCGATGAGGGATTGGATGAGCAAGACATTGTAGATTTTGAAGAATTGCCTTTTCAAAATAAAATATTGTTCGTGAGTCAAAAAAACGCTAGCTTCTCAGGAGCATCCGCTGTAATTTGCAACGAATATGAAGAGAAAACAGATGCTAGATTATTGAATTTCTCTTCTCCATCGGGAGAACGTTTTTATCAGAAATACATTGATTACGTTGCGTTTCTAAATGGAGAGGACAACTATCGAAAATAATGCGTGAAAAAAGAAATATCGTTTTAAACTTATTAGCAGCTATTGTTTTGCAGATTGTAACAATTCTCATAGCATTTATTGTACCTAAACTATTGATCTCTACTTACGGTCCACAGATGCATGGTTTTATTACAACGATTACCAATCTAATAACCTATTTGATGTTAGTAGAAGCAGGCATAGCTTCCTCATCTATTCAAGGTTTGTATAAGCCACTCGTGTCAAAAGATGAAAGAGCAATAAATGCAGGCTTAAATGCAATTGGTCATTTTTATGTTCGAATTGGTGTAACTTTTTCAGCCTTGCTTATTGCTCTTGCTTTGATTTATCCATTAATTGTAAAAAGTAGTTGGAACTATCAATTTGTTTTTGCAATAATTATTGCTTCAGGTATAGCACAACTCTTAGAATATTTTTTAGGTAGTAAGTATCGTATATTGCTTCAGGCAGATAAAAGGTTGTACATTTTAAATCTCATCAATATTATTGCTGTACTTAGTCAAGGTGGTCTTCGTATTGTATTAATGCTTCAAAAAGTTGATATTTTATGGGTGCAGTTGGTCCCAGCAGTTGTCTATTTATTGAAGCTATTATTGATTGTTATTTATGTTAGAAGACACTATCGTTTTCTGAATAAAACTACTAAACCTGATTTTCAAGTGACTGCTAATAGATGGAATGTTTTTATTCACCAAATTACAAATTTGGTAGTGAATAATACAGATGGAATTGTTTTATCCATTGCAAAAGGATACAGTATCGTCAGTGTTTACTCTATCTATAATTTGGTTATTTCAAATATCAATGGATTTTTCACTCAAAGTTTTACCAATTCCATTACAGCTAATCTAGGTCATCTTTATGTATCAAGTGGTAGAGAAGTATTTGCTGAGGAGTATCGCTTTTTTGAGAAAATTTACTATATGCTTATTGCTCTTGTTCTTGGAATTTGTGGGTTCGCTCTGCTTCCTTTTGTTAGGCACTATATAGGGGAGGTTGATGGAATTAATTATGTAAATTTCTGGATAATGGTTCTATTCTTAGCCAATGCACTTGTGACTAATCTTCGAACACCGCTTTTGACAGTGGTGATGGCTGTTGGTGCTTTTAAGGAAACACAAAATTTTGCTATTATTGAATCCCTTTTGAATCTTTCTTTGTCATTACTTTTAGTAAAAGATTATGGAATTTATGGTGTATTATTTGCAACGCTTTGTTCAAGTTTATATCGTTACAGCACCTTTATTAAATATGTTAATCGTCATGTACTGCATCGTTCACCTGTCCACTCTTTAAAAACTGGTATAATTGCTGTTCTAGAATTTTTTATTCCTGTTATTATTGGAAATGCATTGATGACAAAATTTGTAATAAATGGCTGGGGGCAGTTATTCTTGTTATGTGCTGTAACAGGGGTAATTTCTTTAATGTTGATAATTATGGTGATTGCCTTACTTGATCGTTCATTTTTTAAACGATGTTTAAGTTTGATTAGTCGTTAGTGACTTGAATAGGAGAAGAAATGAATTATTTTACAAACAAAACCATCCTAATCACTGGTTCTGCTGGGTTTATCGGTAGCCATCTTGTTCAGAAGTTATTGAAAGTCAATCAAGCGATGCAGATTATTGGTCTGGATTCTTTAAATGATTATTATGATGTGTCTTTGAAAGAATGGCGATTGGCTGAATTGGAAAAAGAGGCTGCAAACTCTAAAGCCAGTTATCGCTTTATCAAAGGAAATATTGCTGATAAAGACTTGGTTACTCAAGTCTTTGCTGACTTTAGACCTGATATTGTGGTGAACCTTGCAGCACAAGCAGGTGTTCGCTATTCGATTACGAACCCAGATGTCTATATTGAGAGTAATGTGATTGGTTTTCAAAACATCTTAGAGGCTTGTCGCCAGTATCCCGTTGAGCATTTGGTGTATGCCTCGTCATCGTCTGTCTATGGTGGAAATGAGAAAGTGCCATTTTCGGTAGATGATCAGGTAGATCATCCAGTCTCGCTCTATGCTGCGACTAAAAAGTCCAATGAATTATTTGCTCATGCCTACAGTAAACTCTATCAAATCCCAACGACTGGTTTGCGTTTCTTTACAGTTTACGGTCCTGCTGGTCGTCCAGATATGGCTTACTTTGGATTTACCAATAAATTGCTAAAGGGAGAGACGATAGAAATTTTTAACTATGGTCACTGCAAGCGTGATTTTACTTATATTGATGATATTGTACAAGGGATTTGTCTGGTCATGGAGAAGGCTCCAAAGTTAGAAATCGGTGAAGATGGTTTGCCGATTCCACCATATGTCCTATACAATATTGGAAATAGTCACCCCGAGAACCTTTTAGATTTTGTGACAATTTTACAGGAAGAGCTAGTAGCAGCTGGTGTTTTATCTGGTGACTATGATTTTGAAGTGCATAAGAAACTTGTTCCCATGCAGCCTGGCGATGTTCCAGTGACCTATGCCGATACGAGTGCATTAGAAAAAGACTTTGGATTCAAGCCAACAACGTCCTTGCGTGATGGCTTGCGGCGATTTGCCCAGTGGTATAAGGAATATTATCTGTAATTAGATGAATGTGAGAAAGGAGAAAGCATCTGTTTTATAAAGTATTCAAACGATTGATAGACATTGTTGGAGCTGTGTTCATGCTCTTACTCTTTTCTCCTATTTTTCTTTTGGTAGCGGTGCTTATCGCTTGTGATACAGGATTCCCTGTAGTGTTTACTCAAACGCGTATTGGAAAAGATAAGATGCCATTTACCATTTATAAATTCCGTACCATGTATGCTACAGTACCTAGCGATGTTCCGACCTATCAGGTAAAACCTAGGAAAGGTCTGGTAACTCCTGTGGGAAAATGGCTGAGAAAGTCAAAGTTAGACGAACTTCCTCAGCTGTGGAATATCTTAAAAGGTGATATGTCTCTGGTTGGACCGAGACCAGCCTTGTGGAGTGAAACGGCTTTGATTGATGCTCGAGATAGATATGGTGTCAATCGTTTAAAACCTGGTTTAACAGGACTAGCCCAAGTGAAAGGTTTACAAGTCCACAAGGTGAAAAGTAAGGTTGAGTGGGACAGACAATACCTATCTGAAGCAAGTCTCTCCCTTGACCTGTACTGCTTGCTGATAACACCGTTTGTATTGATATCAAGTCTGCTTCCTTTTAGAGGACGAAATAAACGTAAAAGATAGCGAATGAAGGAAATTTGCTATTCATCTTGTTTTAATGTAAAATAAATAAGTTAGTACAACATTGAAAAAACGTATCTTTCCAAATAGCTATACTTTTGTGAAAGGGATATAAAACAAATGACTGTGACAAAAACTAGTGATTTACCTTCTGATGAAAAAGAACGCTTGTTTATGCAATTAAAAGAAGAAATTCGCCAAAGAGTTTCAGATGTTCAATCAGGAAATTATTATACTGATGATGATTTGAAGATACAATATAATCTATAAAAAGAAGAACCTGTATTCACAAGTGTCGTGCTTTTATGTAAGAAAATTTTTTGCTAATCAAAGCAGTTTTTTGAGGAAATACTGGCTGTATTTAAAAAAAAAACGAACAATGAGTAGCTGAAAAAGGAGTTTTAGATAGAAGTGCTGAACTGTAAATGCAGGTTCTAAAAATAGTTTAAGGAGGAACATGGAGCCGTATTCGATTTTATTAGCGGTTTGGCGGGAAGACAATCCTGACCATTTTCGTGAGGCAATAGAAAGTATGCTTTCACAATCCTACCCAGCAGAGGAATGTATCATTGTAAAAGATGGACCTGTTCCAGCTAGTTTACAAGATGTTATCGATGATTACAAAAAAAATGCAATAATTCCTATTGTTGAAGTGGCTTTAGAGAAACATTCGGGACTGGCTACGGCTCTGATGGCTGGTTTATCAGTTGCTAAGACAGACTTGATTGCTCGTATGGATGCGGATGACGTCTCACGGCAGGAGCGGTGCGAAAAGCAAGTGAGCTGTTTTGAGAGTGACCCGACGCTTTCGCTTGTAGGAAGTTATGTATCAGAATTTGAAGAAACGACTAGCGAATCACTGAGTATCCGAAAAGTTCCCTTGAATCACGAGGCGATTGTGAATTTTTCGAAACGAAGAAATCCATTTAATCACTCAAGTGTCATGTTTCGCAAATCGGCGGTTGATGCAGTTGGTGGATATAATCCTACCATTCGCTACAATCAAGATTGGGATTTGTGGTTGCGGATGCTTCATCATGGCTATCGTGCGGCCAATATCCCTGAGATTTTGCTTGACTTCCGCTTTAACCGCGATACCTTGAAAAGGCGGAAATCTTGGACGAGTCTCTTGCAACTGATACGGTTGCGGTATGCTTCCTATCGACGGCAGGAGATGACAGCTTGGGATTTCCTATCGGTAAATCTTCTTCACTTGATGATGGGGATTCTTCCTTTACGTGCACAAAGGGCGTTTTATAAGTATATGCTACGAAGATAGAAAAGGAGTTTGTCGCTAGATGATAAGGAATGTCGGTAAATTTATGACTGTATTCAGACAGTCGCCGAGTATGGCTTTGTTTAAAGTTCTGACAAAGTTTGGGGCTGAAGAGACCATAAAGCCATCTTCCTTTTTGGGAATGCAGCTTTCGCGTCTAAAGTGGCGAGTTCATTCACGTTTTTATGAAAAGACAGTTACTCGTCACTTGTCTCCGTTTTCTGCTTATTTAGAGAATGACAATACAGCTGACTCCCTAACACCAATCATCTGGACCTTGTGGTGGCAGGGTGAGTCGGAGCTTCCCGCAGTCTGTCGCCATGCGATTGAGAGTCAAAAACGCTTTGCACAGAAAAATGGTTACCAGCACATCTTCTTGACAAAGGATAATCTGGCTGATTATATAGCGATTCCAGAGGTTTTGTTGGATAAGCTGGCACGAAAAAAGATGGCGTTTACCCCTTTTTCAAACTATGTTCGCTATGCTCTGCTTGCCCAGCATGGAGGTGTTTGGATGGATGCGACCCTTTATGTCACTGACCAATTAGACAGTCATTTGTTTGCAAATGATTTTTTTACCTTTCGACATCAGATTGAAAGTGTCAGAAACTATTATCTATATTGGATAGAGCAAGGGCGGTGGACTTCGTTTTGTTTTTCTGCAAAGAAGGGAAATCCTCATGTACGCTATATTCGTGATTGTTTGCTTTATTATTTTAGTCGGGTAGATAATCCCATCAACTACACGATTGATTTATTCCAAGATATTCATTACCGGCTTCATCCTGAGTTTCGAGAGGTGATTGATTCCCTGCCTATTGTTTCTGGGATAGAATATAGAGATTTCGTGTCTGTTCATTTTAATGAACCATTTGATGAGAAGCGATGGCAAGAAGTGCTAGAGACAAGTCCAATAGTGAAATTTTCTTGGAAATTTTATCGTAAATCCATTCTCGATGGAAGTTATGCGGATGTGATTTACCGTCCATTTTTTCCAAATTCTAAGGAGAACAATGAAGATTAACCCTTTTTTCTCAATTGTCATGCCAGTCTATAATGCCGAGGTCTATCTAACGGAAGCGATTGAGTCTGTATTAAGTCAGACATATCAGGATTTTGAGTTGATTTTGGTCAATGATGCATCAACTGACCAGTCCGAGACGATTTGTCAGGGGTTTGTAGCTTTACATCAAAGAAAAGTCCGCCTCTACTCTCACAAAGAAAACAAGGGCTTGCTTTTGACACGTGCGACAGGCATGGCAGAAGTGCGAGGTCAGTATTGCCTGTGTCTGGATGCGGATGATGTCTTGCGTGTGGACTATCTAGAGCTTGTCAAGCAAACAATTGATGAGACGCAGGCAGAAGCTGTGGTGATCAATTTTTCGATGGAGGCAGATTTTTCTATCAAGCGAAGAGATTTTAGTCGTTTTCTGAATCGTCAAATGACGGGCTTGGAAGTCATTGAAGAACTACTTCTGGCGAAGACTCAGCTGACAACTGTATGGCAACTGGTGTTTAAGGCTTCTTTTATACCCGATGAAGCTTTTAACCAACAATTTGGGTACTTTGTTCGGAGTGTGGATCGGATAACCTTGCATCATATTTTGGCAAGGGTAGAAAGAGCGATTGTTTTAGATGAAGCTCTCTATTATTACCGTCAGGTAGAAACAAGTTTGAGCCATAGCTTCAATTTAACTGATTTTGAAGTGTATGCCCAGACAGATTTGTATTTGTATCATATCTATTACAAGAAATTTCCAGAAAAAATGGATGCTTATTTGCTAAGGCGATTTATCTGGTATAGCAAAAAAGTGTTATTCAAAAGCCATTCGGTAAAGGAAGTGTGTGATAGAGCAAGGGTGATTCGTCAGTCTCTCGTTTTTAGGAAGGTAATAGAAATGAAGAAAGACATGTTGTCACAGTATGACCGCTTATTTCTATTACTCTTGAAATACCGGATCCTACATATTCTTCTGGCTATCAATTGGTATAGTAAGCGTTTAAGGAGGCTATTATGAAGACCAATCCCTTTTTCTCGATTGTCATGCCAGTTTATAATGCCGAGGTTTATGTAACAGAAGCGATTGAGTCTGTATTACATCAGACCTATCAGGATTTTGAGCTGATCTTGGTCAATGATGCCTCGACTGACCAGTCCGAGATGATTTGTCAGGAGTTTGTAGCTTTACATCAGGACAAAGTCCGTCTCTACTCTCATCCTGAAAATAAGGGCTTACTTCTGACCCGTGCGACAGGTATGGCAGAGGTGCGAGGTCAATATTGCCTGTGCATGGATGCGGATGATGTCTTGAGAGCGGATTATTTAGAAATGGTTAGGCAAACGATTGATGAGACGCAGGCAGAGGCTGTGGTGATTAACTCTTCTCGTCGGATAGATTTTTCACAGAAGCATGTTGATTACACTCCTTATGTTCATCGTCAGATGACTGGGCCAGAGGTTGTGAAAGAGATGATACTGGCAAATCGTGTGCTGATGACCTTGTGGTGTACGGTCTTTCAGTCACGTTTTTTACCAGATGACCACTTTTTTGAGTCTTTTCAGCGATTAGTATGTGGTTCTGACTTAGTGACCATTGAAGCCATTTTTTCAAACATCCATCATGTTGTTGTTCTTGATGAGGCACTCTATTATTATCGATTTGTGCCAAGTAGCCTCAGCAACTCTTACACGGTAAAACATTTTGACTCAGTGGCCTTTTCAGATTGGCATTTTTATGAAAAATACGCGACCGATTTGCCAGTGGAGATGGCGGAACGTTTGATGAGACGTGTTTCTTGGTCAGGAAAACGATTACTGCTTTCAAGCCCTTTAAGTGATATATTAAAAAATGCTCAGCATATCAAGGAATCTTTGTTTTTCAAGAGAGCGATAGCAGTTGGGAGTTCCGCAAAATTGCGTTTTAGTGATAAGGTATTCTTGTATCTTGTTGAGCACCGTTTTACACACCCAATGTTATTGTTGTATTTTCCATTGGGACGCATCAGAAAATGGTATCTGCAAAGGGAGGCTAGATGAATAAACCGTTTTTTTCGATTATCATGCCAATCTACAATGCTGAATCCTATCTGGTAGAGGCTTTGGATGCTGTTTTTGGACAGACCCTCCAAGACTTTGAATTGATAGCGGTTGATGATGGCTCACATGATAGCAGTGTGGCGATTATCAAAGCGTTTCAGAAGCGATATGAGAAGCAACTGACCTTGATTCAAAGTCCTCATCAGGGGTCGTTAGTTGCACGTGCCATAGGAATGGAAAAGGCTAAAGGTGACTATATTCTCTGCATTGATGCAGATGATAAGATGAGACGTGACTATCTTGAGGGGGTCTTCCATCGGATACAAAAGACTGGTGCTGATTTGGTATTGACTAATTATTCTATCTATGCTGATTTTTCCAACAAAGAACGTCCCTGCCTCTTTCCAACGGATGAGCTACTAGATTCGCAAGAAGTGTTGGATACTTTTTTTAGAAGAGGGCATCTGAGGACATTGTGGAGCAAAGTCTTTCACCGTTCCCTTTGTCCACCTGCTGGTTTTTACAAGGACTTGCCTGACTTTCGAACGGGTACGGATGCCGTTGTTTCTGCTTATGTGATTGAGCATGCTCAGAGACCACTTTCTATTGATGAAGCCTATTATTTTTATCGTAAGGTTCCAAATAGTTTGAGTAACACTCTGGACGCAATTTTTTTTGATTCAAAAGTGGTACTAGAGCTTTATTTTCAAGAAAAGTACAAGGAACTTGGCGATGTTGTAAAAGTCAGTATGGTTCGTCGTGTGAGTTGGTTTTCCACTCTCTACCTTCGAGCGGCGAAGAATTATCTTGATTTTTTGAAACGATTAAGGCATGTGCGCTCCTCTGCTGTCTTTCAGCAAAGCTTGGTCTATCTGAATTTTGACGAAGTCACTCGCTACCAACGCCGCTGGTTTACCGTTCATCGCTATCCCATCCTAGACCCGTTAGCATATGTTGTTCCCTATCTATTAAAAATTTGGAGAAGGTTATTTTGAAAATGAGTCACAGACCTTTTTTTTCGATTGTCATGCCGATTTACAATGCCGAGCCCTATCTGGTAGAGGCTTTGGAGGCTGTATTTGGGCAGACCAACCAAGACTTTGAATTGATAGCGGTCGATGATGGGTCAGATGATGGTAGTATGGCGATTGTCACGGATTTTCAGAAGCGGTATGAGAAGCAGATAATCTTGATTCAAAGTCCTCATCAGGGGTCGTTAGTTGCACGTGCCATAGGAATGGAAAGAGCTAGAGGAAACTACATCCTCTGTATTGACGCTGACGATAAGATGAGAAGTGACTATCTTGAGGGGGTCTTTCAGCGGATACAGAAGACGGGTACGGATCTAGTGTTGACAAATTATTCAATCAAAGCTGATTTTTCAAGGAAAAAAAGACCTTGTCTCTTTCCAACAGATGAGATTTTAGACCCTAAGCAAGTGTTAGAAGCTTTTTTTAGTAAAGGGAATCTGATGACACTGTGGACTAAAGTCTTTCACCGTTCGCTTTGCCCACCTACTGATTTTTACAAGGACTTGCCTGACTTTCGAACAGGTACGGATGCCGTTGTTTCTGCTTATGTGATGGAGCATGCTCAGAAACCACTTTCTATTGACGAAGCCTATTATTTTTATCGACAGGTTCCAAATAGTTTGAGTAATACACTGGACACATATTTTTTTGACTCAAAAGTGGAACTAGAGCTTTATTTTCAAGAAAAGTATAAAAAACTTGGTGATGTTGTAAAGTCCAGCATGGTTCGTCGAGTGAGCTGGTTTTCCGCTCTCTATCTTTCAGCGGCGAAGAATTATCTTGATTTTTTGAAACGATTAAGGCATGTGCGTTCCTCTGCTGTCTTTCAGCAGAGCTTGGCTTATCTGGAGTTTGATGCAGTCACTCCTCAGCAACGTCGCTGGTTTACGGTTCATTGTTACCCTATTTTAGCGTCAGTAGCGTATCTCACTACCTACCTATCAAGAATGTGGAGAAGGTTATTTTGAAAATGAGTCACAGACCTTTTTTTTCGATCAATATTCCTGTTTACAATGGCGAAGATTATCTGGAACAGGCTCTAGAATCCTGTCGTTATCAGACTTTTCAAGATTTTGAGATTGTTTTGGTGGATGATTGTTCGACAGATAGGACGGTTGCTATCAGTCAAGAGTATCAGGATAAGTTGGATCAGCCCTTGCGTATCCTTTCTCATGCGTTCAATAAAGGGGAGCTGGCATCTCGTTTGACAGGTTATCAAGCTTCAAGAGGTCGCTATATCGTCAGTCTTGACCATGATGACCTCCTTCGCAAGGACTGTCTGGAGCAGATTCATAACTTAGTAGTAGAGACCCATGCCGATATGGTGTTATATAATTTTTCAGAGCAGGCAGATTTTGAGCTGGCCTGTAAGGACTTTCCTTTTACGTCGTCTGAGAGGATTGCTAAAAAAGACTTGCTCTCATGGTATTACAGTCAGTATGGGTCTGCCATGTGGTACAAGGCTTTTAAACGTGAGTTAGCTCCTACAGTAGAGGAATGTGGCGAGCATAATCCAACTATATTTGGAGATGTCTTGCCTACGATTGTCCTCTTTGAAAAATGTCAGTCGCCCTATTATCTTGGGGAAAATCTTTATTTTCATCGGATATACGAGGAGAGCAAGTTTATGTCACTTACGCTAGCCAAGCGTTACCAGATTAGGAGCTATCTCAATGCTCTTCTTTTTGAGCGGTTACAGGCTTATCCTTTGGAAGAGAGAAATATTTATCAACAATCTCTGCGAGAAGTCGCCCTTCGCAATCAGGTGAAGTTGCTGAAAAAAGGCTTACGAAGCAGTGGAAGTTACACTGAAAAATATCTATTTTTAAAACAATTAGGTCAATCTCCTTACTTTCAAGAGAGTGTTGACTATCTTGATACGATGCCTATTTTTCACCGCTATAAAAAGCTGGTGAAGCTCGTTGCCAAACACCACTATCATCTTGCGATAGGGTATCATTGGTATGCTAGAAAGATATGGAAGTTGAGAAAACAAAGATGAAAAAAAAGATTTTTAGAACGGTTTTAACCTCCTATCTTTCTCAACTGGTTGGGATTGTATTTGGCTTAATTGCTCCGGGGTTGATTATCAGTCATTTTGGATCAGATTTGAGAGGCTTGGGGGTTACCTTGTCTGCCTATCTGGGTTATTTTGCTGCCTTTGACTCTAGCGTTCCGACCATTGTTCAGGCTCAGCTTTACAAACCTTTGGCGGATAAGGACTATAAGAAAGTCAATACGATTTTGAGTTCTGCGGAGCAGTTTTTCAGGCGGCAGGGGTTGATGTTTGTACTGTATGCTCTTTTGGTTGGGATTGGTTTGCCCTTTATTATCCAGATGCCGTTTGACCGCTGGACCATACTTGTATTGACCCTTATTTCAGCATTCGGTACGTTTGTAGAGTATATGTTTCGCCGCAAGCATCGGATGTTGCTTCGGGCAGATGGGAAGTCTTATGTCTCGATGAGCATAGGTATTGGGATACGGGTCGTGACGCAGCTTTCTGTGATTGTGGCTGTAACAGCAGGAATTTCCTATCTTGGCTATAAGAGCTTGATGGCTGGACTTGGCTTGTTAACTCCTATCCTAATTTGGCTGTATGTGAAGCGACACTATCCTTTTCTCAAGAATGAATCGACAGAAGTTATCCCTTTGAAAAATAACCCTCTGGCGGTCATTGACCATATCCTTTATACCACTCGAAACTCCAGTGCTATTTTTATTATTTCGTATTTCAATGGGCTAGCACTGGTGTCCGTTTTTACGCTCTATACGAGATTTGTCTCCATGTTTAGCAGTCTAGCAATCACGGCTTTTAATAATCTGGACTTTGTTTTGGGGCATCAGTTAGCCACGAAGTCAATCGAGGAAACTCGGAAGAGTTACCAGCATCAGGTCTATCTCTGGCATAATTGGTTTGTCTATATCTATACAGTGGCGGCCTGTCTCTTCATGGCATTTTTATCTCACTATGCGAGAAAATTTTCAGGAGCAGACTATGTACAACCTCTCTTTGCCTATGTTTACCTTGTGGCTGACTTTTTACAAAATGCACGGACGATGTCTTCCTACGCTTTTAAGGCGGCAGGGCATTGGGAAAGGAATCGAAAGAGTTTTATTTTTGAGTCTATAGTGCTCATCGTCTTGTCTCTTGTTTTGTTTTTATCCGTTGGTCTGGTGGGCTTGGCGGTAGCAGCAGTCGTTGCCAATTTATACCGCCTGTTTTACAATAATCACTATCTGAGCCGAGAGATACTCTATATAGATGGAAAAAAATCTTCTCTGATGAGTGTTGGCGGTGCTTTGTTTATCGTGGTGGTAGGCTTGTCTTTTCAATTTCTATATCCATTTCAGGTCACGAGCTATCTCGATTTTATCCTTCCAGGGCTTGCGGCACTTGTCTATGTATCCGTACTCTTATTTGTCTGTAACTGGGTCTTGAGTCAGGAATTTCGACAACTGACGAAAAAACTTGTAGCAAGAGTATTCGGGTAACAGTGTTCTTAAATGAAACATTTTTTAAATAAATATCGCAACAAATTCACGATTTGATTGTTTTCGTCACAAATAGTATAATAGATTTTATCAATCATGTTAGGAGATAGATGTGATGAAACAATTTTCATTAGCAGTTTTAGCTAGTACATTACTAAACAAACGTCGTCAAGACAGCCTATCACAGCAAGATATAGCTGATAGGACAGGCATCAATCGCTCTGTCATCAGTCGTATTGAGCAGGGAGAACATACTCCCAGTCTAGCTCAGTTGGAGTTGCTGGCTCAGGCATTGGCATGTGATGTGACGGATTTTTATGTGGAGAAAAAGAAGGAGCGAGACCTCCCTTCTCGGGCGAAGATTGCAGTGGCTGGGACTGGTTATGTCGGCCTCTCCTTGGCTGTCCTGCTGGCACAATACCATGATGTCACCGCAGTAGATGTCGTGGAGGAAAAGGTGGCCCTTCTACAGGCTGGTCGTTCTCCCATCCAGGATGACTATATTAAAGCCTATCTGGCTGAAAAGGACTTGGGCTTGACAGCGACCTTGGATGCTGAGACGGCCTATGCTGAAGCAGAATTTGTCGTGATTGCTGCTCCGACAAACTACGATAGTGCGAAAAATTATTTTGATACGAGTCATGTCGAGGCGGTGATTTCCCTTGTTAGGGCTGTCAACCCACAGGCGGTTATGGTCATCAAGTCAACAGTGCCAGTTGGTTTTACCCAGCGGATGCGCGAACAGTTCCAAACGGATCGTATCCTCTTTAGTCCAGAGTTTTTGAGAGAATCAAAAGCACTATACGATAATCTCTATCCATCACGCATTATCGTATCTTGCGAAGCTACAGACAGTGAAGAGGTTCAGGAGCTTTCTAGCCAGTTTGCTGATTTACTTGCTCATGCAGCCTTGAATGATGCGCCACTGCTACAGATGGGTGCGACAGAAGCTGAAGCGGTGAAGCTTTTTGCCAATACCTATCTAGCGCTTCGTGTGTCGTATTTTAATGAACTGGATACCTACGCAGAGTTGAAGGGGTTGGATACTCAGGATATTATTACTGGTATCGGTTTGGATCCACGGATTGGTCAGCACTATAACAATCCGTCATTTGGCTATGGTGGGTACTGCTTGCCCAAAGATACCAAGCAGTTACTTGCCAATTACGATGACGTCCCACAAAACATGATGTCTGCCATTGTCGAAGCCAATCGGACAAGAAAGGATTTTATCGCTGATCAGGTGTTGAAGATGGCTGGTTACTATGATTACACTGACCATGGAAGCTATAATCAGGAGAATGAGAAGGACTTGGTGATTGGGATTTACCGCCTGACCATGAAGAGTCAGTCGGATAATTTCAGACAGAGTGCCATTCAAGGCGTGATGAAGCGGATAAAAGCCAAGGGGGCACAGGTCATTGTCTATGAGCCGACCTTGGAAAATGGTAGCCGCTTTTTTGGCTCTAAGGTGGTCAATCATCTAGCCAGCTTTAAAAAGAAAAGCCATGCCATCATCGCTAACCGCTACGATGCTGTTTTAGATGATGTAGCAGATAAGGTGTACACTAGAGATATTTTTAGGAGAGATTAGATGAAAAAGATAAAAGAATGGGGAGGTAGCTTCTGCGCCAATCCTTACCCTATTACGCTGTTCTTACTTGCCCTTGTATTATTTGTCTTACAATGGTCCTATCCAGTCATTATGGACGATAAGTGGTGGCTAGATAAGCCATTCAGTCTGGACTTTATGGTCGAGCGCTACCAGATATGGTCAAATCGTTTGGTGATTGAAGGTTTTGCCTTGGTGTTTAGTCACCTCCCTAAACTCTTCCGTTTGTTCAATAGTCTCGTCTTTGTTGGCTTACTGGATATCATACTTGCCAATAGCTTGGGAAGGAAAGTCAAGTACCTTTTTCTTCTCTTGGGGTTCTTTGCTCTACTTCCGATATCGATGTTTTTAATCCCTGGCTTGATGATGACCAATCTAAACTACCTATGGCCGGTAACAGCAGGCCTAGCAAGTTTTCTTCTCTATCGTAGCTACCAAGAAAGAAAAGATAACAAACCATATATATATATATGGTTATGAGTATCTTACTACTCTTTGCTACGAATCACGAGCAAGTAGCAGTAGTTTTTCTAGCCATTTGGGGCTATGAATGGTGGAGGCAAAAAGGTCTACCGCCATTTGGTTGGGTTTTGTTCATCCTCACAGGGTGCAATCTTATCTTTGCCCTTTTGTCACCGGGGATATCCGTTCGAGCTATTGAGCAAGCAAATAAATACTTTCCTGAGTTTTTTCATTTAACCTTGTGGGATAAGACATTATTAGGCTTGTCTCATGTTGGAAAGACGCTTTTGTATAATATCAATCATCTCTTTGTTGTCTTTTTGTTGCTCTTGGTCTTAAATCTTTTCCTGACACCTCTGGCTAAAAAGCAGTTGTTCCCTTTCTTGATTTTTATACCTTTTATGGCTCTGTTGTCCCTTGGTCAGCTCTTTATGAAGGTCGGTAATTCTTTGGGAATCTTACAAGATTTATTTGCTTATCCTAAATTTTATGCCGGAAAGGTTAAAACGCTTCCTGGTTGGCTGACACAGGAAGTATCTGCTTTGTTTGTAGTAGCTATCATTTGTCTGCTCTGCTTGATTGCCTACGCCCTTTATCTGGTCTTTAGACGGTTGGACTTGGTTTATTTTTGGTTTGTAGCTGTGGCAAGTCTAGCTATGGTTGGTTTTTCTGGAACTATTTTTACATCAGGGGATCGTATCTCCTTTATCTTGGCACTCTACCTCATCTACCTGTCGTGTTTGCTTGTCTCTAGGTTGATGGATATAAAAAGAAAACATCTCACTATTCAGAAAGGAAGTCTATGATGTTAGATAAGATTCAGAAAATCATTCCGCCTAGATGGGCGAGTTTGCTATCGCTGTCAGCCTTTTTCATGCTGACAGTCACTCATCGTACCCCCTTAGCTCTATTGGTGATGTTGGGAGCGATAGCGACTGCATACACACATATATATATATATATATAACAGAAGAGAATGGGCTTGGGTCAATCTATGATTGGTCTCGCTATGCGACTTATCTCCCTCTAGCAGTCTTGATTGCAGGAGGTATGGAGACAAAACTTTTTGGTGGGATGGGGATTAGCTTTATCACCACTAACATTCTTCGGATTCTTGCTATTCCGATTATTGCTCAGGTTTTGTCACATTTTCATAGACTGCTTGTCAATTGGTGGCAGGGTCTATCATGTGAAGAAGTGACCAAGAAGAAGTGGGTCTTTTCGGCGAAAACAAGCTTTGCCATCCTGTTTGGCATTTATCTCCTTGGGATTAGTGCTCTTTTGAGAGCAAATGTCTACTATAATGATGATCAAAGGCGATTTTTTAGAGGTAATCGAGGTTGGGATGATTGGAGTCGCTTTTTTACGGAGAGAAGCTCCATTTACTTTTTTGGGGGTAAGTTTGTGGTTGATGTCTCTCCCTATAGTCAGATACTGGCAGTCGCTATCCTAGCTCTTGTTGGTATCCTCCTATTAGGCCTGCTTTATAAGCGTAAGGCATTTACGATTTGGGAAGTAGTAGCACTTGTACCTTTGGGATTAAATCCTTTTTTCATCGTCAATCTTAGCTATAAATTTGATGCTCCTTTTATGGCTTTCTCTCTTCTGGCTGCGGTTTTTCCGCTTGTCTTTCGTTTTGCGAGTGCTAGATGGTATGTTCTGGCTTGTTTTTTGGGGAGTTTGCTCGTCCTGACATCCTACCAGGCTTCTTTTGGGATTTTTCCCATGCTAGTCATCCTATTGCTCCTGAGAATGTGGCAGGAGAAGGGCTGGCATAAGGAGTTAGGTGGTTTCTTATGGCAGTCTTTGCTAGGTTATGGAGCTGGTGCCCTGTACTTCTATCTAGTTGTCATGATTGCTCCTCGTAGAGATTATCCTGATGTAAGTATTCCTGCTCTATCGGAGATTCCTGAGTTTCTCCTAAAAAACTATACAGCTTATTTTACCAAGGTATGGAATGGCTTTACTCCTTTATGGCTTATGTCCACTTTGGTTATTTTAGGAAGTTTCCTAGTGTACTTTATTAGTAAAATGCGAAATCTTCTTGGATTTGGGCTTTCTCTTGTCTCACTTGTCCTGATGTTGCTCCTCTCCTTTAGCTTTTATCCCATACTAGTAAAACCTCTGACAGAGTATCGTGCCATGTATGGTCTAGTAGTTGTTATTGTCCTCTGTGGCTTGGTTTTAGTAGAGCAGGGGCAGCGATCCATTCTTCGTCTACCGATTCTTGTTCTTTCCTATAGCTTTTTTGTCTATGCTCTGGTCTATGGAAATGCTCTAGCGACTATTGATGACTATAGAAAATTCCGTCTTCAGTTGGTCTATGAGGATTTGAGTCACTTACCACAGGTTAAGAATAAAGAGACAGTAGATGTATATTTTCCTGGAAAGATTCCTGCGCCACCGTCCTTAAAAAAGCAGTTTCTTGCCTACCCAATGTTAGCAATCAGTCATAATGAGTATTGGGATCGTAGAAAGCTGAGTCACTTGCCTACTGTGCAAACAATTTATGAGATACCCGACAAGCTACTTCCTACATTAACCCATCTTCCTATGCTAGTAGACACATACTACCACACTATCTATGGGGATGATAAGATGATTTACATTCGCTTGAAGGAAGATGGAAAGCTGATTGAATGATAAATGAGAAGGAGATTGCATGTCCGCAAAAGAAAACAATAAAAAAATAGTAGCAGGGGGGGGGTAATCCTGTTCCTGCTAATCGTCCTTGGATTGAGTTTCTATCCGAGTTTTACAGCTGATACGTATATTCATTTTAATCGCACATGGATGGAAAGTGCCATCAACATGTCTCGTAGAAATGGTCGTCCCTTTACTTCTTTATTCTTTATCCTGATGGGGAGTCTGCATCAAGCACCAGAACTCTATTTGCTTATCTCAAGTTGTTTAGCGCTTTGTTTTCTGGGCTTGTCTGTGTGGTGTTTAGCGAGATTGTTTGAAAAGACTGAGGTAGCTTCCTCTTTGATGGCTCCTTTTTTATCATTGATCATCTTGGTCAATCCCTTTATCATCAGCTATTTTTTATATGTCGAACGTGGTATTATGATGTTTGCTGTATTGATGGCTATTCTTGCCACTTATATACGGATTTGCAAGCCAGTCACGCACTGGCTCCTGGTTTCTATCGTTTTAGCGACAGTATCCATGCTCACCTACCAGTCCTTTACTTCCTTGTACTTGATGCTTTGCCTGTGTTTTGCGGTGGAAAAGCGAGATGTTAAGGCTGCCATTCGTAGCTTTCTCATCTCCTCTATCCCTTTTGTCGTGAGTGGTCTTATTTCACTTCTTTATCTAAAGTTTTTCGGTATTGGGCGTTTTGATCTTGAAAATCTCGGACTACTTGCTCGAATGCTACGATTTTTAAAAACTTTAATCAAATCATATATTTTAGGTTTCAACATTGGTCCCGATGGTTTTATCCTTATTTCCCTTTTGCTTGCCATTGGCTATCTCCTTTGGAGAGTGAAACGACAACAAAAAGGAACGACAGCTGAGAAGACGAGAGCGAAGCTTATCTTGCTGGCTCTTCCTTTATTGTTTCTTTTGCCATGTGCCCTAAGTTTGGTTGCAAAAACTGGTTCAGGTGCTCGGTCTACGTATTCGGCTGCTTGTTCGGTTGGTCTATTCTTATTATTGGCTAGACTAGACTTCAAAAAGGCTAAGCTAGTCAAAGGTACACTAGTCACCCTCTATCTAGCAGTCCTTTCGCTGACATTTAACAAAATATTTTTACAACAGATAGTCGTCACCCAGTTGGACCAAAACCGTATGCAGGTGGTACAGCAAATGGTTCGTGACTATGAGGAGAAGACACAGGTAAAAGTTACCAAGAGGGCAACTTATACAGATGCACATCCTCAGCTGGACAATCAATATACAGACTTTATAGATAGTCATTCGGGAATACTTAACACGGGGAATTTAGTGAAAAGCCCTGTTACAAATCTCTTACCGTTTTCAATCTATACGTATATGACAGGGGAAAATCTTGAACGAGTAGAAAGAGATTCCGCTATAAAAGCCTATTTTAAAAGCAAGGACTGGTCAACCTTCTCACCAGACCAAATCATCATCAAAGGTGATACCATTCATATGGCGGTGTATTGAAAAGGTCCTCTATTTTAGAAAAAAGAAAAAATTTAGGCTAGAAGATGGAAAAAAGACAAATATCTCGATTGATGTTTGTCTTCATTCTGAAAGTTGTTAGTAATGTCATTCTAGCGACTTTGTCTTTGATTTGAGAATACTTCCTACGAGGTGCTTCTCTGCATATGTAGAGTATTTTTGGGTCAACAATTGGTCTACCTTTGAGATTTTTATATATCCAAGATGATGACGAAGTCTTGGTTTATCAATAGTCTTGAAACTTATTTTAACGTAAATAAAACTGTAGTGGGTAGATGAAAAGTTAACACCTAGAGGCTGGGCAAAAAGCCCAGCTCCACTAGTCAGAGTTCGTGTCAACATCTCAGCGCAGTGGTTGATTGGCTTTAACAGTCTGGGAGACTGTTAAAGGTGGGAGATAGGATTTGCTTTGCAAATCTCAGCACTTCGTGTTTCACACTCCAAATCTGACCTCTACGACTGATACGAACAGAGTTCGCTTCATTTCCAACCTCCAACAGTCAGAGTAGTGACTGTTGGAGCGCGGAAATAAAACAAACGAAGTTTGTGTCAAAATAGTCCAGTGGACTATTTTAGCCCAAACCTAAATGTTTGGAAGTGAGGGGAGCTCTTCTATGAATGGCTGAGTTCTTTCCCACTCCCTTTCTTTATCTCTTTCCTATTTTCAGGAGATAAGCTGAAAAGGGCTATCCCCAGCCCTTTTCACTATTCAAGGCAATCAAAATCGAATAAAGAAGTGGTATAAGACTGAGGAGATAATCTTTGGTTTTATATGGCTTCTTTTTTTGCAAGATTTTACGAATAGATAGGTGAGGAGGAAATTATGTATCAAATTGAATTTAAAGAAGAGGCCATTCTACCTAGAGAACGTTTAGTAGAAGTTGGAGCTGAGCGTCTCAGTAATCAGGAACTACTAGCAATTTTTATTAGAACTGGGACAAAAAAAGAACCTGTTTCTATTCTCTCCAATAAATTATTGAATCGTTTGGAGAGTTTAGCGGCTCTAAGAGAACTATCAATTGAAGAATTGCAAAGTTTGACTGGCATTGGGCGCGTCAAGGCGATTGAAATTAAGGCTATGATTGAACTTGGAAAACGTATCAATCAATCAGAGCTACTCTTAAATGAGAGAATTTTGGGAAGTGAGAAGTTGGGACGTAAGATGATTCATGAAATCGGGCATAAGAAGCAGGAGCATCTAGTTGCACTTTATCTCAATACCCAGAACCAGATTATCAGTCAAAAAACGATTTTTATTGGGAGTGTTAATCGTAGTATTGCAGAACCACGTGAAATTTTGCATTACGCAGTAAAATGTATGGCAACATCGATTATCATCGTTCACAACCACCCGTCGGGTTCAGTACAACCTAGTAGGAATGATTTGCTATTTACGGAGAATTTAAAAGAGTCCTGCGAAAAGCTAGGACTGGTATTATTAGATCATTTAATTGTTGGAAACAAGGATTACTATTCTTTTAGAGAAGAAAGTGAGTTATTTTAAAGTTTATTGACAATATAGTGGAAGAGGTCTTTTTCAATCTCACGTTTACCGTAGAGTAGTTCAGGATGCCATTGAACCCCTAAAAATTTAGTTGGGTAGGCTGAATGAACTGCTTCAATAATCTGTTGATTATCTGATAGTGCAATGATTTCTAAGTCAGGCGCTAAGTCTTTGATAGCCTGACGGTGAAATGAGTTCACACTCGGATCGGACTCATATATGTCGTAAAGTGGACTATTTTGAGTCAGTTGAATCGTTTGACTGACTTCTTGTCCGTCTATGTCTTGCCAATGGTCAGAAATTGATTGATGAAGGCTACCACCTTGAGCTACATTGTAGAGCTGTAGACCTCGGCAGATACCGAAGATAGGTTTCTGATCTTCCTGGGCAGCCCTTATGAGGGCCAATTCAAACTCGTCACGCTTTGGTAGATAATTATCGCTGTCAATAGTTCTTTCTTCGTGATAGTAACTTGGCTGGACATTTTGTCCTCCTGTTAGGATGAGTTTGTCAATAAGATGGATATAATATTTTGCCAAATCTGGCTCTGTAGCTGGAAGGATGAGTGGGAGCCCACCAGCATCTTCAATAGCTTGTACGAGGCAAGTCTGGGTATAAGAAAGCAGGGGTTCTGTATGATCCCCTGTTTTATATTCATTTCCAGAAATACCAATAACTGGTTTTTTCATTGCTTATCCTTTTCGCATAAAGTAGAGTAGTGTCTGTAATTCACTAGTCAAATCAACATACTGGACAACGACATCTTTTGGGACAGACAAGTTAACTGGTGAAAAGCTCAGAATTCCCTTGACACCAGCTTCAACAAGAATATCGGTCACTTCTTGTGCCTTGACGCTGGGTACCGTTAGAATGGCTGTCTGAGAGTTTGCTTCGCTGATACGTTCCTTGATTTCTGAGATTGAATGGATTGGGATATTTTCATCTGTCGTTCCAACAGCTGGATTATCATCTGCTTCAAAAGCCATGACTATTTTCATTTTATTTCGTTCGTGGAAGCGATAGTGTAGCAAGGCCCGCCCCATATTCCCGACTCCAACAAGCATAACATTGGTGATGGAGGTATCATTTAGAATATCCGCAAAGAAATCCATCAACTCTTTGACATTGTAGCCAAAGCCACGACGACCAAGCTCTCCAAAATAGGAAAAATCTCGGCGGACGGTAGCTGAATCGATTCCGATAGCTTCGGCAATTTCTTTTGAACTAGCTTTTTCAATATTTCCTGCATAGAAACGTTTAAAAATGCGATAATAGAGGGATAGACGTTTGGCAGTAGCGCGTGGAATATCAGATTTTTTATCGTTTTTCACTTTAGACTCCTTTATTTCGATAGAATACGCTTTATCGATTATTTATATATTAAACAGTTCTTTATTCTATTCTAGTCCAAGTTTGTGAAAAAATCAACAGATTGATTTTAAAAAAAGATTAAACAGGAAACTGTCTAATCTAGTGTTTGTAAATAGCGATAGAGATCTCCGATTGTCCCTTTGTAATCCAGAGCTTGTCCGTCTTGTGTAATGCTGGTAACTGGATAATAGTCTGGGAGGGTTAAGCAACCGGCAAAAGCCAGAATGGCTGCATCCTTATTCTCAAATGTTTGGATACGTTCTTGCTTGTAAGCGTCAAGATAGTGAATTTCAATCATACTAAGCCTCTTTTGTAAAGATGTCACGGTCAATCAAGCTATCCATGAGGAAATAGAATTTTTCTTGGATAACCTTGTTACTTTCTGGCTTAAAAATGTTTACCAGATGAAGACCAGACTTGTCGGTAATATTAATTTTAAAACCAGTTAGGTCTTGGTTGATAATAATTTTCAAGAGGAATCCTTGGTTTGAATTTGGAATTTCTTCCAGAAGACGTGTAAGCTGATAGTGACCTGCTTTGGTTTGTTCAAAGGTGTTATCACGGAGTGTATATTTTTTGATAGCAGGGCTAATGTGATAAGTAAAATTACAATCTTTTAAGGTAACTGATTGTTGGAATGCCATTTTAACCTCCAAGTATTTTCTTTAGTTCGATGATAAGAGTATCTATCTCTTCTTTTGTATTGATTTCAGATAGGCTGATACGAATGGATTCTTTCAGACGAAGGGAGTCTTTTCCATACATAGCTTCTAAAACATGGCTATTTTGGACAACACCTGCCGTACATGCGGAACCGCTAGAAACAGCAATACCTGCTAAATCTAGTTGCATGAGTAGTTGTTCATTAAGTTTACCAGGAAAACCGATATTAAGGACATGAGGGAGATGAGGTCCAGCCTGATTGAGATAATAGTCTAAGCCAGACAATCCCTCGATAATATGTTGTCGCAGTTCACTGACATGCTTATGATGCGTATCTAAGGACTCATATTGTTCTGTTAGGGCAGTCGCCATAGCAGCAATAGCAGGGAGATTCTCAGTACCTGCTCGATGTTGCTGTTCCTGCTTTCCGCCGTGGATCAAGGAATCAAATTTATGAACTTTACTATACAGGAATCCCATCCCCTTTGGACCATGGAATTTATGGGCAGAGGCCGCGAGCAAGTCAATTCCGTAGTCAGAGGGAGAAATTGCAATTTTTCCAATTGCTTGGACAGCATCTACATGAAAGACGGCCTGATGATCGGCTAGGAGCTCTCCAATTTCCTTGATGGGAAATAGCTGACCGGTCTCATTGTTAGCAAACATGACGCTGACTAAAATAGTATCTGGCCGAAGGGCATCCTGAATTTGTTGAGCGGTGATTACTTGGTTGACTGGTTGGATATAGGTTACCTCGAACCCAAACCGATCCTCTAGATACTGCATGGTATGGAGGACAGCATGGTGTTCGATAGCCGTAGTAATCAGGTGTTTTCCTTTGGATTGATGTGCAAGTGCATAGCCTTGAATAGCTAAAGTATCAGCTTCGGAGCCTCCAGATGTGAAAATAATTTGTTCGGGAGAGGCGGAGAGAATCTGAGCAATCTCTTGACGACTTTGTCTAAGACGTTGATTGGCTTTCCGACCGCTTTGATGAATACTGGAGGGATTTCCATAATTTTCTTGAGCCACTTCCATCATCCGTTGGAGTGCAGTAGGAGATAGAGCAGTGGTTGCTGCATTATCTAAATAAATCAAAGAGTTACTCCTAGTTTTCTTTTTCGGGACTAGTAAATTTGAAAAGTGGGCTGAGTGGCTGATGTTCTTGGATGCGGTGGATGGCATCTGCAATCAAGTCACTAGCTGTTAGGAAGGCGATATTTTTAGGATGCTGTTCTTTGCTTGCAACAGAATCGGTAACTAATATTTCTTTGATTGGTGCTTCATCTAAGAGTTGGGCTGCAGTTCCTGCAAAGAGACCGTGGCTGGCAACTGCATAAATTTCAGTAGCACCACCTTCTTGGACAATTTTTGAAGCTTGCGAGAAAGTGCGACCAGTATTGAGAATATCGTCCACCAAAATAGCTTTTTTACCAGCAACATCACCGATAATATAGCCTTCAGAACGCTCAGAATCATCTTGAGCGTAGTCGATAATCGCAATCGGTGCATTTAGAAATTCAGCGATATTACGCGCGCGTTTGATACCAGAATTTTTAGGACTCACAATGACGACATCTTCTCCGCAGAGTCCTTTTTCCATGTAGTAGGCCGCAAAAAGTGGTTCTGTAAGGAGATTGTCTACTGGAATATCAAAGAAACCTTGAATTTGTGAAGCGTGCAAATCAAGAGTCAATACACGGTCGACACCAGCTTTAACCAGCATATTTGCAACTAATTTAGCTGTAATTGGTTCGCGTGGAGAAGCGGTACGGTCCTGACGAGCATAGCCGAAATAAGGGATAACCGCTGTAATGGTGTTGGCACTAGCACGTTTACAAGCATCGATCATAATCAATAATTCCCACAAGTGATTATTAACCGGATAGCTTGTTGATTGGATAATGTAGACGTCTACGCCACGTACAGATTCTTCAATGTTAATTTGAATCTCACCATCAGAAAACTGGCGAGAAGACAGCTTTCCAAGAGGAATTCCAGCAGAATCAGCAATTTTTTCAGCAATATCACGGTTGCTATTGAGTGAGAATAATTTAATGTTATGTTCACCGAGTGGTTGTACCATTTTAAAGTAACTCCTTTTACACACTGAGCTTTTATGATGACATAAAAGTATTTTTACAATAGATAGTTCTATTCTATCAAAAAAATGAAAAATTTTCAGTAGTGAAACTAAAAAATCAACCTTATTTGGCTGATTTTTTATAGTTATTTCATGTAGGCAGCTGTTCGTGCGACCTTACTACTAGCATATTTGAATTGAATTGATTTCTTCTTAAGGAATTCATCAAAAAGAATTTTCCCTGCATCTGCATCGGTCACTTCAACTTCTAATTCGTAATCTTTTTGTCCCACATAATCATTTTCATCGAGGGCCATAAGACCTATAGATGTCTGTTTCTCATAGCGTTTTGTCGTAAGGCTTCCCCAGACAGCAAGTTTATCAAGTGGAATTTCGGTTGCAGAAATAATGTCAGAAATTTGTCCTGCGGGTAGTTGAAAATTTTCCAGTAAATGATGAGCAGTTTGGATGTCTAGAACTTGGTTATATTCTTGATTTCCGACTTCTTGTGGAATTTTTAAGGTTAGTTCTGCTGAGTCCTCAAATGTACGAATACGGAGTGAAAAGCGGTGATTCTTCATATCTAGGTCTGGGGTATCAATGTAGTGGTTTGTTTGAAGAATTGGGCTCACATCTGAAAAGTCAGTAAGCAGGCGTTTGTATTCGGATTTGGTCAGTAAGGTTTTATACTCAATTTCAAGGTGGTTTTTCATGCAGTAAACCCTTTCAATGTGTTATAATAGAATAGTCTTTGTGTTATTCTAATACAATTTAAAAGTTTTGACAAGAAAGGGGCCGTATGGACTTTAACTGGGAAGAATTTTTAGACCCCTATATTCAGACAGTTGGTGAATTGAAAATCAAACTGCGGGGGATTCGCAAGCAGTATCGCAAGGCTAATCGGCATTCTCCAATTGAGTTTGTCACAGGACGGGTAAAACCGATTGAATCCATTAAAGAAAAAATGGCCCTGCGACATATCAAATTGGAAAATCTTGCTCAAGATATGCAAGATATTGCCGGTCTTCGGATTATGGTTCAATTTGTGGACGACATTGAAGAAGTATTAGCTATTTTGCGGAAACGCAAGGATATGCAAATTGTGCATGAACGGGATTATATCAATAATATGAAAGCCTCTGGCTACCGTTCATATCATGTGGTGATTGAGTATCCTGTGGATACTATAAATGGCAACGAGACGGTTCTGGCAGAAATCCAGATTCGAACCCTTTCCATGAATTTCTGGGCTACAATTGAACATTCTCTGAATTATAAATATAAGGGGAATTTTCCAGAAGAAATCAAGAAACGCTTGGAAGTTACAGCAAAAATTGCCTATGAATTAGATGAGGAGATGCGAAAAATCCGCAACGACATTCAAGAAGCGCAGGCCTTATTTGATCCTGCCTATCGCAAACTGAATGACGGTGTGGGCAACAGTGATGATACAGATGAAGAATATAGGTAGAAAAAAAATCGCTCTGCTCGCTAGTCGAAATCCTAAGAGTGAAGCGGTGTCCAAAGAATTATGGACAAAGTTAAAAGAAGCAAATTTTATTTTGACTCCTAAAAATCCAGATATTGTCATTTCTATCGGTGGAGATGGGATGCTTTTATCTGCTTTTCACAAATATGAAAAGTTGATTGATCGTGTACGTTTTGTAGGAATTCACACGGGTCATTTGGGGTTTTATACAGATTATCGCGATTTTGAAGTGGACAAGCTGATTGAAAATCTTAAGCTTGATACAGGTGCTAGAGTATCGTATCCGATTTTAAATGTTAAGGTCAAGATGACAGATGGTCGCATTGTCGAGGCGCGTGCCTTAAATGAGGCGACAGTAAAACGTCTTTCTAAGACCATGGTCGCAGATATTATTATTAACAATGTGCCCTTCGAACGCTTCAGAGGGGATGGAATTTCGGTTTCAACGCCGACAGGCTCAACAGCCTATAACAAGTCATTAGGTGGTGCTGTTTTACATCCAACAATCGAGGCATTGCAGATTGCAGAAGTGGCAAGTTTGAACAATCGTGTTTACCGCACCTTGGGTTCATCCGTTGTTGTCCCTAAAAAAGACAAGATTGTGATTGAACCAAAGCATAGTGACCGTTACTCGATTGCGGTAGACAATAAGACTTTTGTCTATGATAGTATTGAAAGTATAGAGTATCAGATAGACAATAGTAAGATTCATTTTGTTGCAACACCGAGTCATACTAGTTTTTGGAATCGGGTTAAGGACGCCTTTATTGGAGAGGTGGAGTAATGCGGTTTGAATTCATAGCTGACCAGCATACGAAAATTAAAACGTTTTTGAAAAAACATGGTGTCTCTAAAGGCCTATTAGCGAAGATTAAGTACACTGGTGGCAATATTTGGGTTAATGACATCGAGCGCAATGCAACTTACTTGCTAGATATTGGAGATAGGGTTACAATTGACATACCAGCTGAGGAGGATTTAACGGGAAGTTTGAAACCGATTTCCTTTCCGCTGGATATTGTCTATGAAGATGATCATTTTCTTGCTATTAACAAGCCTGTTGGTTATGCTTCTATTCCGTCAGCCCTGCATTCCTCTACTATTGCTAATTTTGTGAAAGGCTACCTTGTGGAGCAAGATTACGAAAATAAGCAGGTTCATATTGTGACTCGTCTGGATAGGGATACATCAGGCGTCATGCTGTTTGCCAAGCACGGCTACGCTCATGCACGACTCGATAAGCAGTTACAGGCCAAGCTTATTCATAAACGTTATTATGCTTTGGTGAAGGGGAATGGGCAGCTAGAAGAGACAGGGGATATTATTGCCCCTATCGGTCGTCCAGAAGACAGCATCATTACCCGTTGTGTGACAAAGAATGGAAAATATGCTCATACTTCCTATCGTGTTGTGCAATCGTGGGGAGATATTCATTTAGTAGATATTCAACTACATACTGGACGGACTCATCAGATTCGTGTTCATTTTTCTCACATTGGATTTCCATTGTTAGGAGATGATATGTATGGTGGAAGTTTAGAATGTGGGATAGAACGTCAAGCCTTGCATTGTCATAATTTGGCTTTCGACAATCCTTTTACAGCCGAAAGGATTGATTTGGAAGCACCGCTTCCTGAGGATTTTCAGGCTGTCATCAATCAGTTAATAAGTAAATAAATTTAAGGAGTTTGTTCATGAAAATTTTTGAGCAATTAGCTACAAAGCTAGATGGTAAAAAAGTACGTATCGTATTGCCAGAAGGTGAAGAACCACGTATCTTGCAAGCGACAAAACGTTTGGTAAATGAGTCGGATGTAGTACCCGTCTTGCTTGGAAACCCAGATCGTATTAAGATTTACCTTGATATCGAAGGGATTACAGAAGGTTTTGAAATTATTGACCCAGCTCATTATGATAGATATGATGAGATGGTAGCTGCTTTGGTAGAGCGCCGTAAAGGTAAGGTATCAGAAGAGCAGGCACATGAGTTGTTGAAAGATGTTAACTACTTTGGTGTTATGTTGGTATATATGGGCGTAGTAGAAGGTATGGTATCTGGTGCGATTCATTCAACCGCTTCAACAGTTCGTCCAGCTCTTCAAATCATTAAAACAGAGCCAGGTGTATCGAAAACATCAGGTGCCTTCTTGATGGTAAAAGGTGAAGAGCGTTATATTTTTGGTGACTGTGCTATCAACATTGATCCAGATGCTCAAACCTTGGCAGAAATCGCTATCAACTCAGCACGTACTGCTAAAATGTTTGGTATCGATCCAAAAGTTGCAATGCTTAGCTATTCTACAAAAGGCTCTGGTGCTGGTCCTAAAGTTGATAAGGTGGTTGAAGCAACTAAAATTGCTCAAAAATTGCGTCCTGAGTTGGATTTGGACGGTGAATTGCAATTTGATGCTGCCTTTGTTCCTACCACAGGTAAATTAAAAGCCCCAGGTTCGAGTGTTGCTGGTCAAGCGACTGTATTTATCTTCCCAGGTATCTCAGCTGGTAATATTGGTTATAAAATTGCCGAACGTATGGGTGGATTTGCAGCGGTAGGTCCTGTTTTACAAGGTTTGAATCAGCCTGTAAACGACTTGTCTCGTGGTTGTAACCCTGATGATGTTTACAACTTGACCTTGATTACTGCGGTTCAGGCTTTGGAGCACCGTTAATATGAAATTTTTATCACGATATTTTAAGGACTATATTAAGGAATCCATATTAGGTCCAGTTTTTAAACTATTGGAAGCTTGTTTTGAGCTTTTGGTACCATTAATTATCGCCTATATCGTTGATACAATTATTCCAAATGGCAGCCAGGGAAACCTGGTTGCTATGCTTTTTTTACTGGTTGGTCTAGCATGTATTGGAATTATTGTTTCACTGATAGCGCAATATTATTCAGCTAAAGCAGCGGTTGGAGTGACTAAGGAGCTGACGAATGACTTGTATCAGAAGGTTCTTTCCCTTCCCAAGTCTAGCCGAGATATTCTTTCCTCATCCAGTTTGCTGACACGATTGACTAGCGACACTTTACAAATTCAAACGGGTATTAATACTTTTCTTCGTTTGTTTTTACGTGCTCCAATTGTCGTATTTGGTTCGCTCATCATGGCATTCTATATTAGCCCAAGTCTATCTGCCTATTTTCTAGGAATGATTATCTTATTGATTTTTATAGTGACAGTCATTTCTGTTATGACCAGCCGTATTTATCAATCGATGCGAAAAGAATTAGATGGTTTGGTGGGGCAGGTACGTGAGACAGTGACTGGTTGGCGAGTGATTCGTGCATTTGGACAAAGAGAGCGGGAAATTAAGGCTTTTCAAGGCATAAATCAGATTTATAAGAAGCAACAGTTGCAAGCTGGTTTTTGGTCTAGTCTTTTATCGCCATTGACATTTTTAGTGGTCAACGGCACCTTGCTCATTCTCATCTGGCAGGGAAATATAGCCATTTCACACAATTTGTTAGAACAGGGGATGTTGGTCGCTCTTATCAACTACCTTCTTCAAATTTTAGTCGAATTGGTCAAGATGATTATGGTCGTGTCTACTCTCAACCAGACCTATATTTCAGCGCAACGTATTCAAGAGGTTTTTGACCAAACATCTGAGGATGTAGAGTCTAGTTTGCCAAAAGTGGTTAGTGAGGATAAGGAAATCATCTTTTCTGTGCGTCATCTTTCCTTTTCTTATCCAAAATCTGCTGAGGAGTCCCTGTCTGACATTGCTTTTGACTTGCGTAAGGGACAGTTTATGGGAATTATCGGGGGAACTGGGTCAGGTAAGTCCACCCTAGTAGATTTATTGCAGGCACTCTATTCAGTGTCAACAAATCAGCTCTCTCTCTTCATTGATGGAAAAAGTCCTAAGAATTTAAAAGAGTGGCGGCAGCGAATTGCCATCGTTCCGCAACAGGCTCAGCTTTTTGCTGGAACTATACGTTCTAATCTATCTTTAGGATTGGAAGAAATATCTGATAGTGACCTATGGTCTGCATTAGAAATTGCACAGGCTAAATCTTTCATAGAGGATAAAGGTGGTTTGGATAGCCCTGTCGAAGCCTTTGGGAAGAATTTTTCTGGTGGACAGCGTCAACGTTTGACCATTGCACGCGCTATTTTACAGAAAGCACCGATTTTAATCTTGGATGATGCGACCTCTGCTCTGGATTATTTGACGGAGAGTCGGTTATTAGTGGCTATTCGCCAGGAATTACCAGGTCAGAACTTAATCATGGTGTCACAAAGAACCAATAGTTTACGGACAGCTGATCAGATTTTAGTCTTGGAACAAGGGCGTCAAGTTGGACTTGGTCGCCATGAGGACTTGCTGAGAAGCTCTGCTATTTATCAAGAAATTCACCAATCGCAACAACAAGGAGAGGAGGATAGCTATGAGACAATCTAGTTTTAAGGAACTGGTCAGATTGGTTTTACACCAGCCCCTTCGACTGTCCTTGATGTTGGTGGGAACTTTGGTGCAAGTCCTTCTGACAGTTTATCTGCCTATCTTGATTGGTCAGGCAGTTGATGCAGTATTGATAGCAAATGGTCAGGTCTTGCTCGGTATCTTAGGCAAAATGGCGATGGTTATCTTGCTTAATACGCTGGTGCAATGGTACTTACCTTTGGTAACCAATCACTTGGTTTATGGAATGGTGGCCGACTTGCGTGAACAGGTCTATGTTAAGCTGCACCAGATGCCCCTATCTTATCTGGATCGTCAATCAGTCGGTGATTTGGTGGCTCGTTTTTCAAGTGATAGTGAGCAATTAACAAATGGTCTCTTGATGATTTTTAATCAATTTTTCATTGGTATCTTGACCATTTTCTTAACCATTTTCACTATGGCTAGGCTTGACTTGACCATGATGTTGGTTGTTGTTGCCCTGACTCCGGTTTCTCTACTTGTGGCACGCTATATCGCTAAGAAATCCTATGGTTATTATCGAAAGCAAACTCAGGCACGTGGGAGGCAATCTCAGCTTTTGGAAGAGTCCATCAGTCAATTGACACTGGTTCAATCTTTCAATGCTCAAGAGCAATTTACGCAAGGTTTTCAAGTTGTGAATGATCAGTATGCGACCTATTCTCAACAGGCTATCTTTGCCTCTTCAACGGTCAATCCAAGTACGCGGTTTATCAATGCTATTATTTATGCCTTACTTGCAGGACTTGGAGCGCTGAGAATTATGGCAGGAAATTTTACAGTGGGCTCTCTGACAACTTTTCTCAATTATGCTAGTCAGTACAGCAAGCCTTTTAATGATATTTCCTCGGTCCTATCGGAATTGCAGAGCGCCTTAGCTTGTGCAGACAGGCTGTTTGCTATCTTGGCTCTAGATAGCATTGACGATCAGGCTGAGCGGAAAATTGACTCTGAGGAGTTGAAGGGAGCTATTTCCTTTGATAATGTGTCTTTCTCCTATAGATCTGACCGTTCTTTGATAGAACATCTGGACATTGATGTCAAAGCTGGACAAAAAGTAGCCATTGTTGGACCTACTGGTGCTGGTAAATCAACCATGATTAACCTTCTTATGCGTTTCTACGATGTGACGGCTGGTCAGATTGTCTTAGATGGGGTTCCGATTAGCCAATACAGTCGTGAGGATCTTCGCAGACAGATTGGGATGGTTTTACAGGAGACATGGATCAAATCTGGTACCATTCATGATAATATTGCCTATGGCTATCCAAATGCCACGCGGGAATTGGTCATTGAGGCGGCTAAGGCAGCTAATGCAGACTTCTTTATTCGTCAGCTTCCGCAGGGCTACGATACAGTTTTGGTAGATGGAGGAGAAGGCTTATCTCAGGGACAACGTCAGCTTTTGTCTATTGCGCGTGTCTTTGTCAAGATACCTAAAATCCTGATTTTAGATGAGGCGACTTCCTCTATTGATACACGGACAGAAATTTTAGTACAGGAAGCATTTGCCAAATTGATGGAAGGACGGACCAGTTTTATTATTGCTCATCGCCTATCAACCATTCAATCAGCTGACTTGATTTTGGTCATGGTGGATGGAAAAATTGTTGAACAAGGGAATCATGAAGCGTTGATGGCTGAACAAGGTGTTTATTATCAAATGCAAACAAGTCAGCAGACAGAGGAGGATGAAAGTGTTAGATAAATTAAACTTACAACCGATTACGGTTTTAGATGACTATCAAGCTACAATGCTCAATGAGAAAGAGGTGCTACTGACTACAAAGGTGACTGAAAAGTCTCTCAATCCATACGGTATGGCACATGGAGGCTTTCTTTTCACATTGGCAGATTCAGTTGCAGGTCTGACAACGGTAGCAAGTGGTTCTTATTCTGTCACCCTACAGTCCAATATCCATTATATGAAGGCAGCTAAACTTGGTGATACCTTATCAGTAATAGGCTCTTGCACCCATGATGGAAGTAGAACAAAGGTCGTCGAAGTTAAGATAGAAAACCAAGATAAACAGCTACTTGCTTCAGCAAGTTTTACCATGTTTGTAACAGGAAAAGTAGAATAAAACTCTTCGAACATCAAAAGCAGACAGTCTTGGCTAGATTTAGAGAAACAAATTCGTTCGCTCTATTTCCAACCTCCAAAGGTTCCCCAAACCTTTGTAGAAACGAACTTCATTCGCTCAATCTCCAACCTCCAAAGGTTCCCCAAACCTTTGGAGCTAGTTTGATTTTGATTATAAACGATATAAGGGAGTTGGCAAAAGCTGGCTCCCGTACTTTGTGTTATACTAGATGTATGTTAGATTTGAAAGAATATGGAATTGAAATGTGGCCGGAGGAAAAGATTCAAGCTTTTCGCAAGGCACTCTTAGATTGGTATGATGCTAATAAACGTGACTTGCCTTGGAGACGGACCAAGGATCCGTATGCTATATGGGTTTCTGAAATCATGCTTCAACAAACAAGAGTAGACACGGTCATTCCTTATTATGAACGTTTTCTCCATCACTTGCCTACGATTAGTGATTTAGCACAAGCACCAGAGGAGGTCATTCTCAAACTCTGGGAAGGATTGGGCTATTATTCGCGCGTGCGGAATATGCAAAAGGCGGCTCAGCAAATGGTAGAAGATTTTGATGGGCAATTTCCGACCACGCATGCAGCCATTTCAAGCCTAAAGGGCATTGGACCCTATACTGCTGGAGCAATTTCCAGTATTGCTTTTAATTTGCCAGAACCAGCGGTAGATGGCAATGTGATGCGGGTTCTCAGCCGCTTGTTTGAGGTTGATTATGATATTGGTCTTCCTGCCAATCGTAAGATTTTCCAAGCGATGATGGAGCTATTGATTGATCCAGAGCGACCGGGTGATTTCAACCAAGCCCTGATGGATCTGGGATCGGATATTGAAGCGCCAGTTAATCCACGTCCCCAGGACAGCCCAGTTAAAGCCTTTAGCGCAGCCTACTTAAACGGTACAATGGATAAGTATCCAATCAAAGCACCAAAGAAAAAGCCGATTCCCGTGGCCTACCAGGGATTTCTCATCAGAAATAAAGACAATCAATTTTTATTGGAAAAAAATAATGAAGCAGGTCTTCTATCGGGTTTTTGGTCTTTTCCGCTTTTGGAAAAAGGAGCAATCGTTGAAAAACAAGTCTCTCTCTTTGAAGTTGCAGAAGAAGTTGTTCAGCCAGATATTCGGCAGAGCTTTACGGAACTTTATGGTCTGACTGTTGATTGGCAAGAGCAAGAATTTGGCATCGTCCAGCACATTTTTAGTCACCGCAAATGGCAGATAGAAATGGTAGAAGGTGTGGCAGAAACACTTAACCTTCCAGAATCAAAAGAATTGAAATGGGTTTCTGTAGAAGATTTTCCTACCTACCCATTTGCTAAGCCGCAACAAAAAATGTGGGAAAACTTTATCAAGGAAAAAGAAAAGCAAAAAAGTTGACTTTGGAGCACATAATTATTTGAAAGCGTTTTATAATAGTGGTATAATCTAATTGAAAAAAGGAAATAGTTAGTTAAGATGTTGAACGCCATCTGAATTGTTGAAAGGAGTTCTTTAGCGTTCGTAGAAGTGTATATACTATTAGCCATCTTTCTCTAATAAAAAGAGAGGGATGCTAGTAGGGGAAAAGTCCGTTATCCCTGTTTTATATCTATTTGTGATATCCATTGTCAAATGCATAGCATTAACTCATTATTTAGCCTAGCTACCCAGTTCACTCAAAAGTAGGCTAAGAATATTCGTGTCGTAACTACTATGTGTTCAAGATGTTGTAACTTTTGAACATAACCTTAGAAAATCACAAAAACCTATAGAGAAAATCACAAAAACCTCTAGCGATTTTCATCATAATAAGCAATCTCCACACTTTAGACAAATAGTAAGAGGACAATCAAAGACATAAGGGTAGCAGAATAATTATTTAATCATTAACTTGTTGTCAAATAACTATCTGGTAATGGACTTTTCCAATTTGACATATAAAAGGGAGGCTGTCATAGCCTCCTTTTACTGTGCTTTTCAGTTTGTTTTCAGTAGGAAAAAACGCCAGCTATACGAACAGACTTTCCAAAACTAGATGGATGAATGTAGCCAATATAACTAGTGATTAACTAGGCTTAGAAATCAATCTGGACTATAAATATCTACAACTTGACCAATAGGTCGAATATCGTCTTCTGGGCTAAAATAGATATCATCATAGTCAGAATTGAGTGATTGCAAATAGTCACCTTTGAACTTTTTAACAAAATTTTCCCCATTGACTGAAAAAATTCCAATTGTATTTAGAGGAATATGAGGAGCTAGGCGAATGAAGAGATAGTCTCCATCCTCGATATGCGGAGCCATAGAATCTCCCACAACCTGAGCGATTGTATCATAAGATTGGTTATCTGGAATCTCATCGTTATAGAATGATACAAGATTGTTCATATCTGTATCCTGCCAGTAACCTGTACCGGCAGAAACCTTACCAGGAACAGGTAAATCGATTCGCTCCCGATAGTCATCCAAGTGAAGAATAGAAGCAGAAGGAGTAACTGAGGTAGTTTGCATAGCTGCTAACTGTTCTTGACCAAAAGCTAACCATTGTGCATGGAAATCACCTCTTAATTCATTGTCCAAGGTTTGAACCTCTGGATGAATAGGCTGTTGAAATAGTTTAAACTGGGAAGGAGTAATCGTTAAAGCAATATCTTGATTGGAATCTAGTTGCTCGATTAGCTCACCAACCGATATAGCCATGCCCTTAGCGACTTTTTCTAGCGTATCCATCGTTGGCAGGAGAGCTTTTTTGGTTTTGGGATGCTGGTTCTTTTCCAACATAGAAATATAACCTTTTGTTAAACCAGATAATTCAGCGAATTTATCCATTGATAATTTATTCTTGCTTCGGTATTCTTTTAAAATATCACCTAAAATCATGGTTGTCTCCTTATCTGTTTAACTAATTATACCATTAAAAAATATTTTTCGCAAATTTTGTTTAACATGTTTGACAAAATAAAAAATTGGTGGTAATATATAATCATAAAGATCAAGTCGAATGAAAAAAATAAATTTATTTGGACTATTTTCTAGAGCTTATTTTAAATTTGGCATTCTATCGACTTTTCAAATTTGATTGATTATTAAAGGAGATTATAAAAATGTTTGGATTAGTAGCTAAAAAAACAGGAGTCAAAGAGGTTGAAGAATATTGGGCAAGTACTTTAGTTGACATGGGAATTTGTGACGTCGAAGATAATTTGAGTGGTTGTTGCTGGAGATGTAAATCTTCTTTTGCTGTATCTGCTTGTCAAATTGTCAATAAAATCTGGCCTTTGTCCTATTCTTTGTCTAATAAAATGGTTCTTTGTCAATCTTGTCAAATTGAGAAACCTTTAGTAAAAAATCCTGATCTGGTTTGGAATTGGCTTGAGAATGAGAGTGGTCAACTGTTTTGGGCGAAGCAGGGGATGTCTGAGTATGAAAGAAGATATGAAAAATCAGTCTTGCAAGAACTATGGGATATGGGGATTCGTAACAGTTCAGAAGTCGAAAGTCTAGTTGAGAGAGTCTTGAAATCTGTGCGAATCAATTGTCAAATCATCAATCAATCCACTTTGGCTAATGTGTTTCGTTCCGAAATTATACTTATGCAGAAGGAAATGATGGAGAACTTTGAAGAAAATAATGGGTATGCTAGTTAAGTTTGATTTTCGATATCTTTTTATTCAATAAGTCTAGGATATCACTAATCTTTATTTTATGTGCCACTGCATTAAATTGATAAAGGACTATTTTATTAGAATACTTCGTTAACCTTTTATTTCATTTTACTGAGATTGGTATTCATATCTTTTAAAGATTGAGACGATATTATCATACTGTGGATGTGCAAATATTCTCTCCAAATACAAATTTGTTCAAAAACAGCTTAGAATTACATTTCCAGAAACGTTGATTCTAAGCTGTTTTCTATTTTATGATTTTTGACCAGGGTCTGAATAACAATAACTTTGGTAATGTGTTTTCTAGACATTGATTCGTAGCAGTTGGATGGGGGGAGTTTGTCAGACCTATAGACAATTCCAAATTGAAATCTGCTAGAATATTTTATCAGTTGTTTTTGCTTTTTGAAGGTAAAATGATGTTCAAGGTTTAAATTGATAATTTTAGGATTCTCTAATTAAACGATTTTCTTTTATTGCAAAATTATGTCCACAAAATCGACAATGGTAATGAGTTTTATCAGCTTCATAAAGAAGGGCAAACATTGCGCCGTTTCTTCCACCAATTGCTTGACCAATAATTGCATCTCGAGGAGAATATTCGCGTTTTTTGGGAGGGTATTTTTGAAGTTTTTCTGACTTACATTTTGGACATTTTGGTACGTTAATAGTGGCCTTGCTATCTTTAAACCTCCGGTAGAGACTGTAGCTAATGATTGCAGTAATGAAGAGAATCGGACCGATATACTCGAGTAAATTCATCATTTTCCCTCCTCGTAGACATTATTTTACTGAATTTTAAACCATTCATCAAGTAAACGAATTGTTGCGGAGTAGCAGTAAGGTAGATGGTGAATCATTGTCTTGGGCAGGATGAAATTTTTTACGTTAAAAATTTCACAAAACCTTTACACAACTTGCTATTTATAGTATAATAATATAAAAATAAAATAAATAAAGGAGCTTGTCTATGGCAACATTTTACGTCCCAGCAGTCAATTTGATTGGTCGCGGTTGTGTCAACGAAATTGGTAGTTATGTCAAGAATTTGGGCTACAAAAAGGCTCTGCTTGTAACAGATGATTTTATCCGAACAAGTAATATTTTACCTAAAGTTACCAAGCCACTTGATGAAGTAGGTATTGACTACGTAGTCTTTAGTAAGGTTGATCCTAATCCGACTTGTAAAAATGTATTTGATGGTCTAGCAGTTTTGCAGGAAAATGACTGTGATTTCATCATCTCAGTTGGTGGTGGTTCTCCTCAGGATGCGGCAAGCTGTATTTCTATCATGGCGACAAACGGTGGTAAACCACAAGACTATGAAGGATTGCATAAGTCAGAAAAACTTGGTCTGCCAGTTGTAGCAATCAATACAACTGCAGGTACTTCAGCCGAAATCACCATTAACTACGTTATCACCGATGAAGAACGCAAGGTTAAAATGGTTATGGTGGATAAAAACAGTCTAGCTGTTATGTCAGTCAACGATCCTGAGCTTATGTTGTCCAAGCCTGCAACTTTGACTGCAGCAACAGGTATGGATGCCTTGACTCATGCCATCGAAGCCTTGGTAACTCCTGGAGCATACGGTGTAACCAAAAAATTATCTATGGGTGCCATTGAGTTAATTAAAGAATACCTACCACGAGCAGTTGAAAACGGACAAGATATCGAAGCCCGTGAGGCTATGGTCCATGCTATTTTCCTTGGCGGTATGAGTTTTAACAATGCTGGTTTAGGTTATGTGCACTCGATGGCTCACCAGTTGGGAGCTGTTTACGATCTACCACACGGCGTCTGCTGTGCAATGATTTTGCCAATCATAGAACGTGAAAATGCCAAACGTGTACCAGCTGCTTTCCGCGATGTTGCAAAAGCTTTAGGTCTTGATATCGCAGGCAAGTCAGACGAAGAATGTGCTGACTATGCCATTGCACAAATCGAAGAATTGTCAGCTAAAGTCGGTATTCCGAAGAAATTAACAGAGTTGGACATCAAAGAAGAAGACTTTGACTTTGAATACCTTTCTAAGAATGCCTTGATTGATGCTTGTGCACCAGGAAATCCATTCATGCCAACATTAGATGAGACAATCTCATATTACAAAGAATTGTTCTAGGATAATATCTGTTTTCTGTTAAGGAAGTTGGGCAAGTGATCCATTATGGTTTGCTCGGCTTCCTCTTTTTCGTGGAAGTATGTCTAACGAACATCAGATAAAATTGAATAAAACTTGTTCTAAAATTTAGTCATTAAGTCTTTTTAGACCTAAATGCATTAATTTTGTAAAATCTTTAACTATTGGCCTACTTTGATGAATCGATTTCGTTGACTACGAAAGATGACCGTAAAACGACAAAGAAATGGGATTTGTCAGCTTCGTAAAGAAGGGAAAAGCTTTTCCTCCAGTAGCTTGTCCATTAATTGCATGTCGAGAAGAAAAGTCACGATTTTTGAAGTGTATTTCTCCGCTTTTACTGACTTACATTTTAGTCATTTAAGTGCTTGTTTAGTATCCATGTAATATGGAAAAATTTTTCTTATAGGATAACTGATTAGTGGCTATAGTTGTTAACTATACATATCTCTAATGTTTAAGTATTAGTCAAGATGGTAAAAATGAGGTAGAATACAGAAAAAGACCAAAGGAGTACCTTTATGACTAGAGAATTTTCATTTGAAACCCTTCAACTCCATGCTGGACAAGAAGTTGATTCTGCTTCAAAATCACGTGCTGTACCCATCTATCAAACCACTTCCTATGTTTTTGAAGATGCTCAAGAAGCAGAAGATTTATTCGCTTTACGTAAACCGGGGAATATCTATACTCGAATTACGAATCCGACGGTCTCTACTTTTGAAAATCGTGTAGCAGCCTTAGAAGGTGGTATTGGTGCCTTGGCCACTTCTTCAGGAATGGCAGCCATCACATACACTATTCTAGCGTTGGCACATGCTGGCGATCACATTGTGGCAGCAACGACACTCTATGGTGGGACTTTTAACCTATTCAAAGAAACCCTTCCTCGCTATGGTATTACAACAAGCTTTGTAGATATTGATGATTTTGAAGCGGTAGAAGCTGCGATTAAAGATAATACAAAACTGGTATTTATTGAAACCTTGGGAAATCCTGTTATCAATATTCCTGATCTTGAAAAATTAGCAGAAATTGCACACAACCACCATATCCCGCTTGTTTCAGATAATACCTTCGCAACCCCATATTTGATTAATGTATTTTCTCATGGTGTTGATATTGTAGTCCATTCTGCAACAAAGTTTATCGGTGGGCATGGTACGACCATTGGCGGTGTGATTGTCGATAGCGGCAAGTTTGATTGGGCGGCATCTGGTAAGTTTCCGCAATTTGTTGAAGAAGATCCAAGCTATCATAACATTAGTTATACTCGTGATATTGGTGCGGCTGCATTTATTGTAGCAGTTCGTGTACAATTACTTCGTGATACAGGTGCTGCCCTTTCTCCATTCAACGCCTTCTTGCTTTTGCAAGGGTTAGAAACCTTGTCTCTCCGTGTAGAGCGTCATGTATCTAATGCTGAAAAAATTGTTGACTTTTTACTTAGTCATCCTCAGGTAGAGTCGGTCAATTATCCATCACTTCCAGATAGTCCTTATAAGGCTTTGGCGGATAAGTACCTGCCTAAGGGAGTTGGCTCTATTTTCTCTTTCCAAGTAAAAGGCGGAGCAGAAGAAGCCCGTAAGGTTATTGATAGTTTGGAAATCTTTTCCAATTTAGCAAACGTTGCCGATGCCAAATCACTAGTAGTTCATCCAGCTACAACCACGCATGCTCAGTTAGCTCCGGAAGATTTACTTGCTGCTGGGGTCACACCAAATCAAATCCGCCTATCTGTTGGTCTTGAAAATATCAATGATTTGATTGAAGATTTGCAACTTGCTCTTGATAAATTATAGGTTGTGAATCGAATAGCATGGCTTTATTCTTTATGAATAAATAAAAGGAAATTTGGCGTGTGTGCCATTTTCCTTTTTTATATCTGTCCTAGTTCTTCCAGTCCATTCTCAGTTAGTCGATAGATTCTTTGACAAACTTCTTTCAAAAAGCGTCTGTCGTGTGATACGCATACCAAACCACCTGGATAATCGGCAAATAGTTGACGAATATATGGCTGAGAAGTAGGAGAGAAGTTTCGACTGGGTTCATCTAATAAGAGAAAATTGGCTTGTTCTAGTACCATTTTTAATAAGAGTAACTTGGCCTTTTGTCCACCTGAAAGTTGGCTAATCTTGTGATGGACTTCTTGTCGTGTAAACTGCAGGCTAGCTAGATGGGTCAAGATAAGTTGTTCCTGTTCACGATTGCCATTTTCTAATAAAAAATCAAGTGGAGTGTTAGACTCATCAAGGACTTCTGTATAGTACTGGGGCATGTAGCCCAAGTTTATATCTGCTCGTTGCCTGAGTTTCTGATAGATGATCTTTAGAAAGCTGGATTTACCTATTCCATTTTGTCCAATGATGCCAATTTTCTCTTGTCCATTTAAGTTGAAATGGATGTTTTGAACGAGTAGTCGTTCGTCAACCTTTAATTGGAAGTTTTCTAAGTGAAGTACTTGTTTTCTAGCTGGTAGTGGTGAAATGTCTGAGAAGAAGAGGGAAATAGCATCTTCATGAAAAGGCACTTGTGTGAGATTTTCCTTCATTCTTTCATAGCGTTTTTCACGTGATAAGACATTTTTCATTTTCTTGGCAATGAGGCGTCCCATAGTAGCATCGTGTGTATTGAGCAAGGTATTGCGCACCTGTGATTTTTGACGTAGGTGCTTATTCATGGCTTTGTCAAATTCTTTTTGGTCATTCCGAGCTTGCTGGACCTGCTTCTGATAGGCTTGTTGGCGTCTCAATGTGTAATCCTGGTAATCTAGTTCTTCAACCTTGGTCTGTGCAAGTGTTTTCTTTTTAACCGATTCTAGATGAATGATTTTTGTAGCTGTTCTGCTAAGAAAGTCTTCATCGTGAGAAACAAATAGGATGGTCTTTGGGCTCGTGATGATATAGTTTTCAAGCCAAAGTAAGGTATCTAAATCCAAGTCATTGGACGGCTCATCCAGAAAAATAATATCAGATGGAGTTGCTAGAGATTTGACTAACTGAATTTTTAGTTTTTCACCACCTGACAGGCTTTCAATCAATTGTTGACTGGCAAATCGCTCGCTGTTAAACTGGAGCTGGTCAGCATAGAGGTAGAGTAGGCTGTAATCAATGTCACTGTCCAGATCTCCGAAGAAGTAGTCGTTCAAGGTTAGCTCTGCTATTTCCAGTGGAAGAATTTGGGGAATGTAGACTGGTGAGCAAAAATTTCGTTGAATATTGCCTGATTGAAGCAGGTAGTCAGCAACAAGAGTTGAGTCCATCAAGGTGAGTAATAGACTGGATTTGCCATTTCCTTCTTCGCCGATGATAGCTATTTTATCGCTAGGGTTGACAATGAGGTTTAGGTCCTGAACCAGATTTCTCAGGTCTTTTTGATGGTCGAGAGATAAATGTTGAGTGCTTAGTAGCATAAGGCCTCCTTTACAAGAAAAAACACACTACCTATTTAGTAGTGTGTCGAAATCTGCTCAAAAAGACCCTATTCAAGGAATAGAGGAAACAGAAAAATGGACGCAAGAAAACTACTAAATAAGTATAGAACTTAAATTGAGTTTACTTGTTATTGTCCATTTCTCCTTACCTCGCAATGCTTTATTTGCTTTAGTATAGCATATCGATAAAATCTTGTCAATCAGCGTGCTATAACATTTATTGATATTGATAGAGATGTATGTTAAAATGAACGTATTGTAAATGAGAGAGGATCCGAAATGGCAATCACTGGAATTAAGCAAGCAGATATTTTAGAAATAGACAAACAAGTCCGTTTACGTCGGTATGATGGTCAGCATGATTTTGCTTTTGAATGGCACCAAGATCTAGAATTGGTATGGCTGATTGATGGTGATCAAGAACGCTATAGTCATGACTTGCTCAATCGTATGTATGATTATTTGTCTAAAAATGGCGAATGTTACTTTATTGAAATTTTTGAAGACAATCAGTTTATCCCAATTGGTGATGTGACGCTGTTTGCAGATGATTTTGCCATTGCCATTGGAGATAAGCGGTATTGGAACAAAGGAATTGGAACAAAGGTATTACAGCGAATGGTAGAGCGTGCAAGGGAAGTGGGTCTTGAGGAAATACTTGTCGAAGAAATTTATGACTGGAATACGGGCTCCCGTAAACTATTTGAGAAATGTGGCTTTGAAGCTGTTGAAAAGACAAAGAAAGGTTGGTCTTACAAGATGATATTGTAATTGTATTATGAAATACTAAAAAAGCCTTGACTGCTAGTCAAAGGCTTTTCGTTTAGCTTAGACGTTCAAGACCTTATCAAGGAAGTCTTTGAGACGTGGATGTTGTGGGTTATCAAAGATTTGCTCTGGTGTACCATCTTCAAGGAACTCACCGCCATCAGTGAAGATAACACGGTTAGCAACCTTGCGGGCGAAGCCCATCTCGTGTGTGACGATTAACATGGTCATACCTTGCTCAGCCAAGTCTTTCATAACGTTGAGTACATCGCCAACCATTTCAGGGTCAAGGGCAGAAGTTGGTTCGTCAAAGAGCATGATGTCTGGGTTCATAGCGAGCGCACGAGCGATAGCAACACGTTGCTTTTGACCACCAGATAGGCTATCAGGCATGGCATCACGCTTGTCTGCCAAACCAACTTTTTCCAACAATTCCATACCAACTTTTTCAGCTTCAGACTTGTCCATCAATTTGTGTTCGATTGGCGCAAATGTGATATTGTCAAGTACAGACATATGAGGGAAGAGGTTGAAGTGTTGGAATACCATTCCGACATTTGAACGGAAGGCGTCAACATCTGTCTTAGGATCGGTTAAGTCATATCCATCGACTGTTACTTGACCACTTGTAATGGTTTCAAGTAAGTTCATTGTACGAAGGAAGGTCGATTTACCTGAACCAGAAGGACCGATGATACAAACAACATCGCCTTCATAGAACTTAGCAGTAATACCTTTGAGGACCTCGTTTTTACCATAAGACTTGTGTAAGTCATGGACGTTGATTTTTAATTGAGCCATTATTTGCCTCCTTTTTCGAGTTTGCGTGCTAAGCGAGTCAAGAGTGTGATAACTACCAAGTAAATGATGGCAAGAATTGCATACATACGGAAGGATTGGTAGTTACGTGCAATAATGATTTTACCTGCTTGGAAGAGTTCGACCAAACCAATCGCAGAAATGATAGTAGTATCTTTCAGAGTAATAACAAACTGGTTGATGAAGTTAGGCAACATAATTTTACCAGCTTGAGGTAGGATAATCTTACGCATGGTTGTTCCGTAGGAAATACCCAAACTGCGAGACGCCTCCATCTGACCAGCTGGAACGGCTTGAATACCACCACGAACAATCTCAGCAATATAGGCACCAGAGTTGAGGGATAGAGCAATTGTACCTGCGACAAAATCGTTGATAGGTGATTGCTGACCTGTAATTGACTCAAGCAGGTTTGGTATGCCCCAGAAGATGAATGCGGCAACAATCATCAAAGGAATACCGCGGACCACATCAACGAACACTGATGCTGTCACACGAAGTGCTTTAACTGGGCTGACAGCAAACATACCGAAGATAATACCGATGACAATTGCAATAGCAAATGATAGAAGGGCAAGTCCGATTGTGATACCAAGACCTGAGAGCAATTGACCGTAGTTGTTTTTTAAAAGACCAACAATCGTTGTCTCATCAACAGTTGAAGTTGTTGTGCTTGCTTCTTCAGTTGAGTTGAAATACTTATTAAGGATTTCATCATATTTGCCTGATTCAACTAGGGCAGCTAAACCGTTGTTAAACATTTCAATCAATTCTGGGTTGGCACCTTTTTTAACGGCAAATCCGTACTCACCTGATTTTTCGCCAGGAATTGGTGTTGCAAAGTTGCGACCTTGTTGGATGGCATATAGAAGAACCGCTTCGTCATCCATAAGAGCATCAATAGAACCAGAGTTTAAACTGTCATACATACTGGAAGCTTCGTCGAAGGCTTTTAGGGTGTAACCATATTTTGACTTGTTTTCTTCTAAAAAACTATATGAAGCAGTACCATTTTTAGCTCCAACAGTTTTCCCTTTTAAGTCTTCGTAAGAAGCGATGTCACTACCATTTTTAACAGCTAATAGGATGTTTGAAGTATAGTAGGCGTTTGAGAAGTCAAAGATTTCCTTACGAGCATCTGTGATAGACATACCGGCAATAACTGCATCAGCTTGTCCAGCTTGAACAGCATTTAGTGCAGCGTCGAAACCAGGGTTTTGAATGGTAATAGTAAATCCTTGTTGTTCAGCGATTGCCTTGATTAATTCCATGTCGATTCCGACGTAGTTACCTGATTCATCTTGGTATTCAAATGGAGCAAATGATGAATCAGCTACAATGGTGTAGCTTGATTTGACAGGTGTTGCTTTAGCTGAAGCGTTTCCTGTTAAGCTTAAGCGAGAAGAATAATCAGTGTTCTCAGTACTATTGGAAGAGCCTAGCCATTTATTCAGTATCTTTTCATAAGTTCCATCTTCCTTCATGGCAGCAAGAGCCTTGTTAAAATCTTCTACAAGGTACTCATATTGGCTACCTTTTTTTACAGAGAATCCGAATGAACCGATAGCTTCGCCTTCGATGTCAATGCTTAGGTCTTGACCTTGTTGGATAGCGTATTGAATAACCGCTTCGTCGTCCATTACAGCATCAACAGCACCAGCAGAAAGGCTATTATACATCAAATCGCCAGTATCAAAAGTTTTTACGTTGTATCCGTACTTGTCTTTGTTTTCTTCTAGGAAGTTTTGGGCTGCGGTACCATTTTTGACACCGACAGTCTTACCTTTAAGGTCCTTATATGAAGAGATGGTATTTGCCTTTGTGGTAGCGATAACGATTTTGGTGTCGAAGTAAGGGTCTGAGAAAGTAAATACTTTCTTACGCGCTTCGGTGATAGTTGTACCTGCCATTAGGGCGTCCGCAGATCCAGCCTGTACAGCGTTGACAGCTGCATCAAATCCTGGGAAGCTTTGATTCATGGTCCAACCTGAGCGCTTGGCTACTTCGTTGATGATGTCAACATCTAATCCTTTATAAATTTGATCTGAGTCTTTAAACTCGAATGGGGCGTAAGCATTGTCAAATACGATATCAATAGTATCGTCAGCTTTAATGCCAGTAAAAATAAAGAATACTGGCAGAATGCTTGCCAATAATATGAGTAATTTTTTCTTCATTTCCATACTCCTTCTATTATAAGATAACTGTCCTAGTATATCATATTCTGAAAATTAATGCAAAATCGAGGTTTTTATAATGTTAGAATTTCTGACATACAAAGTCATTAAAATGTGAGAAAATTTAATATTTTGGACATGGTTGTGAATGGTTTAGAATGTTTCTCCATTAGTCGAACTTATGATAAAATAGAAGTATGATTAATCGAAATACTGAAAACCAATTTAAACTTGTATCGAAATATTCCCCATCTGGCGACCAGCCCCAAGCCATTGAAACCTTGGTTGATAACATCGAGGGGGGCGAAAAAGCCCAGATTCTCATGGGGGCAACAGGAACTGGTAAGACCTACACCATGAGTCAGGTCATTGCCCGTGTCAATAAGCCCACTCTGGTTATCGCCCACAACAAGACCTTGGCTGGTCAGCTTTATAGTGAGTTCAAAGAGTTCTTCCCAGAAAATGCGGTAGAATACTTCGTGTCCTACTACGATTACTACCAGCCCGAAGCCTATGTCCCGTCCAGCGATACCTATATTGAGAAGGATAGCTCGGTCAATGATGAGATTGACAAACTCCGTCACTCAGCAACCTCAGCCCTGCTGGAGCGAAACGATGTTATTGTTGTAGCTTCGGTTTCTTGTATCTATGGTTTGGGTTCGCCCAAGGAATATTCTGACAGCGTGGTCAGTCTGCGACCAGGTCAGGAGATTTCCCGTGATCAGTTGCTCAATTCTCTGGTCGATATTCAGTTTGAGCGCAACGACATCGACTTCCAACGGGGCCGGTTCCGTGTGCGTGGCGATGTGGTGGAGATTTTCCCGGCTTCTCGAGATGAACACGCCTTCCGTGTGGAGTTTTTCGGGGATGAAATCGACCGCATTCGTGAGATTGAAAGCCTGACTGGGAAGGTTTTGGGCGATGTGGATCACTTGGCCATTTTCCCTGCCACCCACTTCGTGACCAACGATGACCATATGGAAACGGCTATTGCCAAGATTCAGGCGGAACTGGAAGAGCAGCTCAAGGTCTTTGAGGCAGAAGGAAAACTCTTAGAAGCTCAGCGATTGAAACAACGAACCGACTACGACATCGAGATGCTTCGGGAAATGGGCTACACCAACGGAGTTGAGAACTATTCACGACACATGGACGGGCGAAGCGAGGGCGAGCCTCCTTATACTCTGCTGGACTTTTTCCCTGAAGACTACCTGATTATGATTGACGAGAGCCACATGACCATGGGGCAGATAAAAGGGATGTACAATGGTGACCGCTCACGCAAGGAGATGTTGGTCAATTATGGTTTCCGCCTTCCGAGTGCATTGGATAATCGACCGCTGCGCAGGGAAGAATTTGAGAGCCATGTCCATCAGATTGTCTATGTATCTGCGACGCCGGGTGACTATGAATTGGAGCAGACAGAGACCGTTGTCGAGCAGATTATCCGACCAACAGGGCTTTTGGATCCAGAAGTAGAAGTCCGTCCAACCATGGGGCAAATGGACGACCTCCTGGGTGAAATCAATGCACGTGTTGATAAAGGTGAGCGAACCTTTATCACTACCCTGACCAAGAAAATGGCAGAGGACTTGACCGACTACTTGAAAGAAATGGGCGTCAAGGTCAAGTATATGCACTCGGACATCAAGACCTTGGAGCGTACGGAGATTATCCGTGATCTTCGCTTAGGTGTCTTTGATGTCTTGATAGGGATTAACCTCTTGCGTGAAGGGATTGACGTGCCAGAAGTTAGTCTGGTCGCTATCTTAGACGCAGACAAGGAAGGCTTCCTCCGTAATGAGCGTGGACTTATACAGACAATCGGTCGGGCAGCTCGTAACTCTGAGGGTCATGTGATTATGTATGCGGACAAGGTCACCGAGTCCATGCGCAAGGCTATGGACGAAACAGCCCGCCGCCGTCAACTCCAAATGGCTTATAATGAAGAACATGGCATCATTCCACAAACTATCAAGAAAGAAATCCGTGACCTGATTAGCGTGACCAAGGCTGTCACTCAGGACAAGGAAGAAGTGGTGGACTTCAATGCTCTTAATAAAGATGAACGCAAGGCCATGATCAAGAAACTGGAAGGTCAAATGCAGGAAGCAGCAGAAGTGCTTGACTTTGAACTGGCAGCCCAGATTCGTGATATGGTTATTGAGTTGAAGAGTATGTAACAATTTTATTGATATTGCTGTTAAATTTGTGATTTGATAGAATTTTGTATTGCAAAATTTCATATTTTCTTGTCAGGTAAAATACTAATCCAGAATCTACAGTAAATTTATGTTAAATTGTATACTTTATATAATAAACAACATTTAGTCATAATAGAGAAATGAATTTTTTGTCGAATTACTCAACCGACTACACTTGAATTATGGGATATAAAAAGAGTTTGGAATTAGATTTGTCCAAACTCTTTTATCTATTACTCAGAATAGGGCATTCACCATAGATTACCAGATTCAGTTTTGTTCTTCATTTCATCACTTAAATCTGATAATTGAATATTGGTAATGGTAAAATTGTTGTATTTTTTAAAATTGTAGCAATCAAAATACATCAAAATATATAAGTAAACCTTAACATTAAAATAGTGATAAAAGCGAACTAAACTTTATGAAAACAGTCTCAATGTTAAATATTATATTCAATAGTTTATGTAATATTGAAAATATGTAATTTATCTCTAGAAAAAACGAAAGATTACTTGAATTAAAGCTTAGAAATTTTGAAAGCATTTCAATTTTATAGTATAATGAAATTACTAACTAGGGGGGGAGCGAAAATGAAAAAGAATTTTAATGAAAAGCAACAACGTTTTTCCTTTCGTAAATTGTCTGTAGGACTTGTCTCTGCTACTGTTGCAAGTCTATTTTTCATGACATCAATTGCAACAGCTCAAGGAGTTGGGGCTCAGTCTATTCAGTTGACCTATGTCACAGAACAAGAATTAACGGATCAAGAAAAAAACGCAATTGTTTACGATGTTCCGGGAAAAGTAGAAAAAACGGATGCTACCTATTATTTGGTATATAGACCTGCTTTGTCATCATCAATTTGGCAAACCGAGGATGATTCGACAGCTTCATCGGTCTTTTTTGAAACTAACCAGTCTATTATTACTCCATTAGTTCAAAAAAGTGTCGAGAAGGCACAAGCTAGTCCGCATGGCTTACCAAAAACAGGTGTATTCGATAACCTACTGTTAGGAATGGCCGGTATTTTTACTCTTGTCCTTGCAATTAAAGTTAGTAAAAAAGGTAAGAAGGAATTGGCAAGTGTTATTTTGCTAACAGCGACTGGTGCAAGCTTTCTAGCTCCAACCAGTCATGCTATTTCTAGTCAAATCTTAGCGAAATTTAACCATGCCATTGAAATCTCTGAAGGTCAATCCTTGCCTGTACCAAATACCATTGAAGGATATGTTTATGTAGGCTACCTAAAGGAAAGTAAGGAAGAGGTCGACCAAACGGCTGAGGTGCCTGTAATCACAGAGAATCCTGACACTGCTCCTACCCATTCATTGTCTGAAGCAAAGATTAGTGAGAAAATTGTAACGGAAGATGAAGATATTCCATTTGAAAAAGTCACAATTTATTCCAGTGCCTTAATGGCTGGTGAGCAAAAAGTTACACAAGTTGGTCAGGTAGGAAAGCAAGCAATTGAATCAAAGCAAACTTACGTTAATGGTCAGTTAGTTAAGACGGAGAAACTGTCAACGAAAGTTATTAGTGAGCCTGTTGAAGAAATCACAATGATTGGTACAAAAGATTCGGACATGAATTTGTCCAATTCAATCGACTTACCAACTCTACCAATTGAAACCAAAAATATTACTAAAACAAAAGATATTCCATTCGAAACCCATGAAATCGAGAATGCGGCACTGGTTGAGGGAGAAACTCGTGTCGCCCAAGAAGGCGCAAATGGCATTCAAACCATTACTATCCAGCAAACGATTGTGGATGGGCAAGTCTTGAAGGAAGAAGAAGTTTCTTCTGAGATAACAAAAGCTGCAATTCCAAGAGTTATTGAGATTGGAACAAAAAAATCTGGCGAAAAGGTTATTACAGAAGTACCTGATTCGGCTCCGACACATCAAGTGCCTTCTATCGAGATTTCAGAGGAAATCACCAGCCATGTGGAAAGTATTCCATTTGAAACCCAGGAAGTTTATGATGCAAACTTAGCTGAAGGGGTTAGACAGACTGTACAAATTGGACAGGTTGGTCAAAGAGTGATAGAAAGCAAGCTTACTTATGCAGGTGGCATTCTACTAAAATCAGAAATTGTTTCTGAGTCTGTACAAGCTGCAATCCCCCAAATTGTACATATTGGTACAAAACCAGTTAGTCCAATGCCAGCACCAGAACCTATTCCAGAACCAGTTCCTCAACCAGAAAATACCGATGAAAGTGAGTCTTCGACTGAAATTGTTACGGAAGTACCAAACACGGCTCCAACTGTTGAATTACCAACCGTACAATTAACAGAAGAAGTTGTGACGAACTCTGAAGCGATTCCATTTGCGACACAAGAAATCATGGATCCCAATTTACCTGAAGGTACTAGACAGGTCGTTCAAGTGGGGCAATATGGAACACGTACGACTGACACAAAATTAACCTACGCTGATGGAATATTGATAAAATCAGAAATACTTTCTGATGTGACAAGTCAACCAATCGCCGAAATTATTGCAATTGGAACAAAAATTCAAGAACAAGATAAGATTACAACAGAAGTCGAACACACTGTAATAGATATTCAGTTTGATACGGAGTATGTTAATGACCCAAGTTTACCACTTGGACAAGAACAAGTTCAATCTCAAGGGGTCGAGGGTCAAAAAACGGTCACTACTACCTATACACTCATAAACGGTGTCCGTCAGGCCAATCCAGCGGTATCAGAAGACATTACCAAGCAGCCGATTTCACAAATTGTTGCTCGTGGTACTAAAGTTATTGATGAAAAAACAGATACTGAGACGAGAACTGAAGAGATTCCTTATGATATTGTAGTGAGAGAAACGGATAGTTTGTATCTTGGCGAAGAACGAGTTCAAGTAGAAGGCAAAGTAGGTTCCAAGGAAATTACCACTACATATAAAACAATAGACGGCGTCCGCCAACCTAATCCAACTGTCACAGAGAGAGTTTTGACAGAGCCAGTTGCCAAACAAGTTCTCAAGGGGACTAAGCCAGTTGAGGGTACCGAAGTTGACAAACGAAGGGAAGAAATTGCCTTTGAAACCAAGGAAATTTCAAGTGCTGACCTTTACGTCGGCGAAGAACGTGTTCAAGTAGAAGGCAAAGTAGGCTCCAAGGAAATCATCACGACCTATCAAACTATCAAGGGTGTCCGCCAACATAATCCAACTGTCACAGAGAATGTTTTGACTGAACCGGTTGCCAAACAAGTTCTCAAGGGCACCAAACCAGTTGAAGGTACTGAAGTTGACAAACGTAGGGAAGAAATTGCCTTTGAAACAAAGGAAATTCCAAGTGCTGATCTTTATGTTGGTGAAGAACGAGTTCAAGTAGAGGGCGAAGTTGGCTCCAAGGAAATTACAACAACCTATCAGACTATCAAGGGCGTCCGCCAACCCAATCCAACTGTTACTGAAAAAGTTCTAACAGAACCAGTATCCAAGCAAGTTCTCAAGGGTACAAAACCAGTTGAGGGTACCGAAGTTGACAAACGTACGGAAGAAATTGCCTTTGAAACAAAGGAGATCCCAAGTTCTGATCTTTATGTTGGCGAAGAACGAGTTCAAGTAGAGGGCAAATTAGGCTCCAAGGAAATTACAACAACTTACCAGACTATCAAGGGCGTCCGCCAACCTAATCCAACTGTCACAGAAAAGGTTCTGACAGAACCAGTTGCCAAACAAGTTCTCAAGGGTACAAAACCAGTTGAGGGTACCGAAGTTGACAAGCGTACGGAAGAAATTGCCTATGAAACCAAGGAAATCCCAAGTGCTAATCTTTATGTTGGCGAAGAACGTGTTCAAGTAGAGGGCAAAGTAGGCACCAAGGAAATTACAACGACCTATCAAACTATCAAGGGTGTTCGCCAATCGAACCCAACTGTTACTGAAAAAGTTCTAACAGAACCAGTATCCAAGCAAGTTCTCAAGGGTACAAAACCAGTTGAGGGTACCGAAGTTGACAAACGTACGGAAAAAATTGCCTTTGAAACAAAGGAAATTCCAAGCGCTGATCTTTATGTTGGCGAAGAACGAGTTCAAGTAGAAGGTAAAGTAGGTTCCAAGGAAATTACAACAACCTATCAAACCATCAAGGGCGTCCGCCAACCCAATCCAACAGTCATAGAGAAAGTTTTGACAGAACCAGTAGCCAAACAAGTTCTCAAGGGCACCAAACCAGTTGAGGGTACCGAAGTTGACAAGCGTACGGAAGAAATTGCCTATGAAACCAAGGAAATCCCAAGTGCTAATCTTTATGTTGGCGAAGAACGTGTTCAAGTAGAGGGCAAAGTAGGCACCAAGGAAATTACAACAACTTACCAGACTATCAAGGGCGTCCGCCAACTCAATCCAACAGTCACAGAAAAAATCTTGGTTGAGCCAATCGCTAGAGAAATTCTTCGTGGTACAAAGCCTGTTACAGCGATTGAAAAGGATATTAAAACGGAAGTATTACCTTTTGAAACAAAGTATATCGATGATCCAACGATATTAAAAGGTAAAACTGTTGTAGAAAAAGAGGGGAAAGACGGATTAAAAACCATCACCACCATCTATCAAACTATTAGAGGTGTTCGTCAAAATCCACCACTTTCTATTGAAGAATTAGTAGATCATCCAGAAGACAAGATTGTTCGCCGAGGTACAAAAGTTGAGAAAATTCCAACGGTAGCAATCATAGGCCTAGATAAAAATGAAGATAATAGGTCAGCGACAGCGAGTTATAAATTAGACAATCCAACGGATAATTACCTACGTACAATTGCTCTGTTGTACAAGGGAGATCAACTGGTAGAAGAAAAAGAAATCGCAGATGCAAACGGTAATATGGAATTTACAAATCTTGATTTCTATACAGATTACACCTTGAAAACAAAAGTCTTCTACACTTTGGATAGCGTTGAGCATAATGCCATCCAAGAAAGCTTGCGTGAATTTAATCTGTTTTATAAGAAAATTGAAGTGAAGGATATTGACGCCGTGACGGTCTACCGTCGTAAAGATGGGAAATATACTTCTGCCTATATACTTGATGAAGAGCCAACCAACCCTGATGATTTATTTGTAAAAGTTACTTCTGATCGATTTAAGGATATCTATCTTCCGATTTCATCAGTTAGGGAAACGACTAAGAATGGACAGCCGGTTTATGAATTAACTAGCACTTTTGATCAATTAGTAGAAGATAATGGAACAGGATTCAATCAACAGAAAGTCTTTTATATACCTAAAGTGACTAAGGAAAATGGAGTCTATACTGATTTTACTTCTCTATTGGATGCTATGAAGGCTAACCCGACTGGAACCTTTAAACTTGGTGCTAATCTCTATGCTGATGAAGTTCAGGTTGGAGATGTGAAAGCTTATATGACCGATACCTTCCAAGGGACCTTACTTGGTGAGTCAAATGGAAATAAATATGCTATTCATAATCTGAAAGCGCCACTCTTCGCAAAGATAGAACGTGCAACAATTTCTGGAATTGATCTTAAAAATGTTCAAATAAGTTCTGCTTTGCATCGCGATTTAGGAAGTTTGGCAAATGAAACAGCCTATTCAACTATTTCTGACATAGCTGTTCAAGGAAATCTAAGAGCCCAACGGAATCTCGGGGGGATTGTCTACAAACTGGATTACCAATCACGTTTGTCAAATGCAAGTTTCCAAGGTAAGTTAGATTCTTATGGAAGAGGTGAGTCATACGTAGGCGGTATTGTCGGTATGAACCCTGGTTCATATATCAGAGATGTGAAAGCAGATGTGAACATCTCTATTCTCGGTGAAAACAATCAGGCAGCAGGTGCTATTGCAGGTCGTGTGACAGGTTGGCATAGTGGAAATGAAATCAACATTAAAAATGCCTATGCAACTGGTAGTGTTACCAACCTTGGTACAAGCCAAAAAGTTGGTGGTATGGTTGGAACCAATGATAGGGGTTGGAATTATGGTAGCTTTGACAATCTGGTTAGTCAAGTTCAGGTGACAGGCGGTCAACCAGTTATTGGTCAAGTCTTTGACGCTGCGACCAAGTTGAGCAATGCTTTTTCAACTATCGCTGGTGAAAATAATTCTCAGATAACTGCTCAACAAGCAGAAAGTAAATTGTCAAATATGGCAATCACTGCTAAACTGACTGACTCTGATTACAAAGACTTGAATGCATACTCAGTTGATTACAACAATGTGACTGATGCAAAAGCGGATCATACAGTGGCATACTTAAACATGGAGAAAATCTTGCCATTCTACAACAAGGAATTACTTGTTTATTATGGAAATAAGATTGCCACTACTGATAAGTTAAATCAAGTTAAACTAGTTGATGTCGTTCCAATGAAGGATAATGTCGTTGTTGCTGATTTGATTGCAGACAAGGCAAGTATCAACAAAATCATGTTGTATTTTGAAGATGGAACGGTTGACTACAAATCAGTTGCTTATGCTGAAGATTTCAAGAATAATCATATCATCGAATATGATATTGCAGGTATGCACATTCCGTATACTCCTGAAAGTTTTGTCAATCAAAATGAAGCTATGGTAAACCGGCTTGTTACACTATTGTCTCCGATTGCATACGAATCAGAAGCGCTGTTGAAACAACTAAATCCACCTGCTCAGGCAGCGAATCAAACGACAAATGACATCAAGGATATGTACTTCAAGTCAAGTTTCACAAGAATTAAAGAGAATCTTGAAAGTTATCTCCGTAAGGTGTTAACGGCTACAATGAACGGTCAAGGCCAGAGTGTTGAAACCTACTTTGAGAATAAGATTACAAACAACAAAGAAGCATTCTTGCTAGGTTTGTCTTACCTTGACAGATGGTACGATATCAATTACGATACTTTGAATACAAAAGATTTAACCTTGTTCAATATGGATTTCTTTGGTAATCATTCCGCTTCAACATTGGATGCCATTATTTCAATTGGTCAAGCTGGTTATGAAGCTTTAAGACCCAAAAATAATGTGGAACTTTATTCTTCCTATTTAGCTGGAATGACTGGAAAATCAACTGTATTTGACTTAGTTGAATCTTATCGTAAGGTGTTTTCGCCAAATAAAACGGATAATCAATGGTTCAAGGACAACACAAAAGCATACATTGTCGAGATGAAATCTCAAGTTCCAGAAGCATTGGAAAAACAAAATACAGCTACTAAACATAGTAAGTATGCAGTTGAGGTATATGACAAGATTACAAATCCATCTTGGAGATACCGTCAGATGCTCTTGCCTCTGTTAACCATGGAAAACGAAGATATTTATATTATTTCCAATATGAATACGGTAGCCTTTGGTGCTTTTAGTCGATACAGAGATCTGGTAAATCATCCAGAAAAACGGGAAGAAGTCTATGCAATCATTAATCAAGCAGCCATTTGGCAACGTGACCATACTGACTTCTGGTACAAAACATTAAATGATGAAAATAAAGACAAGATGTTTGGTGCCTACATGAACACAGATGGTTTTGGCTTGTTTGATGAGAATGGAACAAGAGTATGGCATAATTTGTCAAGCAGTAATGCAGCTATTCAAGACTTCTTTGGTCCGATTGCAAAATGGTATGGAAGTAATGGTACAGCTGCCTATGCAAATGGGTCAGAAACCCACTTTGTAGCTTACTCGATGTTGGATAAGGTCGGAAGTTCTACCTATACGCATGAAATGGTTCATAACCTGGATTCCAATACATTCTTCTATGGATTTGGTAGGAGAACTGGACAAGGCCCAGAGCTCTATGCGCGTGGTTTATTGCAAAATGTAAGTAATACTGAAGATAATATCATTGCACTTAATACCATGTATACTGAATTGGATAAGAAAGATTCTTTGATTCGTGTTCAGCCGTACAATCCAGTCGAGCGCTTTAACAACCAAGAGGATTTGAATACCTATGCACATCATATGTTTGATGCCATCTATATGCTTGATTACTTAGAAGGTAGTGTTGTTTTACAACAAGATGCTGCTGTCAAGAAAGCTTGGTTCAGAAAGATTGAAAACTATTACGATGGTGTTCATGCTGGTAACCAAATTCGTCCATTGACTGATGAGGAAGTGGCTAAACTGGTAACATTTGATGACTTGATTGATCAAAGCATCATGAACCGCAGACAGTATTCTGACAATGAGAAATTGGCTAGAAATGGCTACTATAATACATTCTTATTGTCACCAATCTATTCCGCTTTGGATAATCCGACTGGAGCACCTGGAGATTTGATGTTTAGACGCATGGCTTATGAACTCTTAGCCGCTAAAGGCTACGATGAAGGATTTGTTCCATACGTAAGCAATCAACTGAAGTCTGAATCACCAAATGGAATTGTTACTGATACAGTTGTTCTACAACATGTCTTTGAAAACAAATATGCAACTTGGTCTGAATTCAAGAAGGATATGTACAAAGAGCGGATAGATCAATTGACAAAATTGAAGCCAATTACGATTGTGTATGAACTTGATAAGCCAAATTCAACGAATACAGTGACCATCAATTCTTATCAAGATTTAGAAAATCTGATGAAAGCAGCAGTAGAAGAGGATATGAAACGCTTGGATCGAGCGACTTCAAATGTGAATACAAGTTGGGTTCATAGCTTGAAGAGAAAGGTCTATAGTGAACTCTTGCGTTCAACTGATGAATTCAGAAATTCAATATTTTATCCATAGACGTTTATGTTAAGAACATAATTAAATAAGTCGTTAGAATGCCAAATTTTTAACCCATAATCATAAACAAGTTGGTCTTGTGCCAACTTGTTTTTTAATGTATACTAGAGGAAAAATTCGGAGGTACATTAGATGATGATTAAACCACTGGAAACGAAAAGTGAAATGCTAGGTAAGGCCTATGTTCATTGGAAATCATGGCAGGAGGCCTATGCTGACTTGTTACCTCAGGAATTTTTAAAGAATACTTACACCTTAGAACGCTGTCAAGACTGGGCGGTTCGGTATCCTCAGAATATCTTGATAGCTGTGATGGATGATAAGGTGGTTGGCTTTGCCTGTTACGGCTCGTCTAGTCAGGAGGATTTGCAAGAGGCAGGGGAGCTCTACGCCCTCTATGTCTTGGCGGACTATTATAATCAGAAGATAGGCTACCAGCTCATGCAAGCAGCTTTGGAAAAATTGCAGAGCTACGAAACCGTTACTCTCTGGGTATTGGAGGGGAATGCGCGTGCCGTTGCTTTCTATGAAAAAGTGGGCTTCCGATTTGATGGTGTCAAAAAAACGGTTAATTTAGGTGCAGAACGTACAGAATATAGAATGATTTTTAAACAGAAAGAGAGAAAAAATGGCTAGAAAAGAAATGGTCACTTTGACCAACATGTGTCTAATCGAAGATAAGGAAGGGAAGGTCGTTGTACAGATTCGAGATCCCAAGCGTTATCGTTGGTCTGGTGTTGCTTTTCCAGGTGGGGATTGTGTCATAATAATGACAGGTGCTTAAAACGCTGTCAAATCAAGGATTTGAGTGTTCTACAATCTGTCATTAAGGAGGAAAAATTTATTTTTTATTTATAATATCATATCGCACAAGCGAGGACATTTTAATAAGTGTTCCCGCTTTTTTATTTTCAGGAGGAATTCATGCAAAAGAAGGAACAATCATCACGCCAAATCGTGATGTGTCATCTCGTGGCTATTTTAGGAGTTGATATTGAGAAAGCAACTCATCTGGTTGATGAATTGGAACAAGTAGGTTTAATCCGATTTGATGAATTCGGAAATGTTGGACTTTTAGTCTTGGAGGGATAATCATGAAACGTATTACCGCTAATCAATATCAGACATCAGAGCGTTATTATAAACTCCCAAAAGTCTTGTTTGAGAGTGAACGTTATAAGGATATGAAGCTGGAAGTTAAGGTAGCCTACGCGGTTTTAAAAGATAGGTTGGAGTTGTCTTTGAGTAAGGGCTGGATTGATGAGGATGGGGCTATTTATTTGATTTATTCCAATTCAAATCTGATGGCACTATTAGGCTGTTCAAAGTCAAAACTACTCTCTATCAAGAAAACCTTACGCGAATATGGCTTAATTGATGAAGTCCAACAGTCCTCTAGTGAAAAAGGTCGAATGGCAAATAAAATTTACTTGGGGGAATTAGAACATGAACCTACCCCTGTCTCAAATTCAGACGGGGGTGGTGTTAAAAAAACACTAGGGGGGTCTCAAAGAAAGACGGGGCCGGTCTTAAATTCAGCCCCTAGTGAGACTGAAGGAAGTGAGACTAAATATAGTGAAACTAAAGGGAGTGATTTCCTTATTGAGGACGAGGAGGAGAGGCAGCTAGTAGATGAGAAACAAGAAGAGAACTTTACTTCAAAAGTCGATGGCGTGACCAAGTACGATCGAGACTATATTTGGGGTTTGGTTCATGACCAGTTAAGACAGACAGGTCTATCTCAGTCGGCTAGTGACTATGCCATGATTTATTTTAGTGACCGTTATCAGTATGCTCTGGAACATATGCGATTTGCTCGGTCAGCGGAAGTAATAGCTGAATATGTATTTAATGGTGTGCTGTCAGAGTGGACCAAGCAACTGAGACGACAAGAAGTAAAGGGAGGTGATTAAGTTGATTTGGTGGATACTAGGCGGAATCTATCTGATTTCTATCATCATTTTGATTGTTGAAATCATCCGTGCACCAGAAATGGATGATCATATATAAGCAAGAGTTTTACAAGTGTAAGGCTCTTTTTTAGTTGGAAAGAGAGGAAAAATGAAATTTTTAGATTTATTTGCTGGGATAGGTGGTTTTAGGCTAGGGATGGAATCACAGGGGCATAAATGCCTGGGCTTTTGTGAAATTGATAAATTCGCCAGAACATCTTATAAAGCCATGTTTAACACAGAAGGGGAAATAGAATACCATGACATTAAAGAGGTCACAGACCATGACTTTAGACAATTTAGAGGGCAAGTGGACATCATCTGCGGGGGATTTCCTTGCCAAGCATTTTCACTCGCAGGCAGACGATTGGGATTTGAAGATACTCGAGGGACTCTCTTTTTTGAGATTGCTCGAGCGGCCAAACAAATCCAACCACGTTTTCTATTTTTGGAAAACGTCAAAGGCCTACTCAATCACGACGAGGGACGGACGTTCGCCACAATCCTCTCCACGTTGGATGAATTGGGGTATGATGTCGAATGGCAGGTGCTTAACAGTAAGGACTTCCAAGTCCCGCAAAACAGAGAGCGGGTCTTTATTATCGGACATTCTAGAAGATACCGTTCCAGATTCATATTTCCTCTCAGAAGAGAAAACAGCCCAGCTCATCTTGAAAGGCTAGGAAATATCAATCCCTCTAAACGTGGTTTGAATGGTGAAGTCTATCTGACGAATGGACTTGCTCCTACACTAACAAGAGGTAAAGGAGAGGGGGCAAAAATCGCCATTCCAGTTTTAACACCAGATAGACTAGAAAAACGCCAACATGGTCGTCGATTTAAGGACAATCAAGACCCTATGTTTACTTTGACCAGTCAAGACAGACACGGAGTTGTTGTCGCAGGAAATCTGCCGACTAGCTTTGACCAAACTGGAAGAGTATATGACATTTCTGGCTTGTCACCGACTTTGACCACCATGCAAGGTGGAGATAAGGTGCCAAAAATTTTGCTGAGGGAGGAGTTGCCATTTCTGAAAATCAAGGAAGCCACAAAAACAGGCTACGCAAAGGCAACTCTTGGAGACTCTGTCAATCTGGCTTATCCAGACTCAACCAAACGTAGGGGACGTGTGGGAAAGGGAATATCCAATACTCTGACGACTTCAGACAATATGGGAGTAGTGGTTGCTGCTCTGGAATATCGACAGGATAAGTGGTATGAAGTCACAGGCATTGTCTTAGAGGGGAAACTTTATCGCCTGAGAATAAGACGACTGACACCAAGAGAGTGTTTCAGACTTCAAGGCTTTCCTGACTGGGCTTATGAAAGAGCAGAGAGTGTTTCTAGTAAGAGCCAACTATACAAACAGGCCGGCAATAGCGTGACTGTCACAGTTATTGAAGCCATTGCCAGAGAATTTAGAAGAACGGAAGAGGATGAAAAACATGAACCTACTACATAAGAAAAGTATCCTAGATTGTACTGAATTAGAAGAACATATTCACCAAGTTGAAACCAATCAGTTATTACAAAAGATACTGTCTCTCCCCAATTTTGATTGTGACTTTGAGGTGACTTTTGAAGATGATTACCACAAAGAGATGAATGATCCCCTATTCTACGAATCCAATCTTCATCGGATTTCGGATTTTATGGAAACTAGGGATATTAAAAATGGTGTAGATACACTATTGACGAAAGACAATCACCTGGCCTTTCGTGCCTTTGGTGAAAATTATTCTGCTAGGGGAAAGGAAGGCATTTTAACGACTCTAGTGACGGTCAAGTGCTTTGGTGAAGGACGGATGCCCATTGATATGAGTCACTATTTCTCAACTCCTGAACCAACAGTTGAAAATAGCCTAACCTTATAAGGAGGAGCCTATGCTTGAGGTATATCTAGGAAATAACGCCAATACAAATCAAGATTTACTAACTATTTTGACGACCTATGGTGTGACTTATCGTTGTATAAATGCGTGTGATGTAAACCGTGAAATCTTACTGTCACTCTTTGCCAAAACCACGGATTGTTTTGAGTTGCTGTCGCCACGATTTCTACGCTTTAAGCGTCAATATTCGATAAGTTTGAATGAGATGATTCAGCTCATTCTCCAAAAGCCAGACCAAAACCTTCGTCTGCCTCTCATTGTTTGTCAGAATCATGTCTATCCAGCTATTGGGCTAGACGAAGTGCGAACCTTTCTTCCCAGACAGGTAAAAGAAGAGCTGTTTCAGGCCAGTCTGATGAAACAAGTGACAGGATAGGTGTGAAGATGAATGAGCGATTTTGGGACAATTTAGAGATCATTCTGGCGGAAAAAGAACTCACTTGGGCAGAACTAGCTCGAAAGGTATTCAAAGGTCAATATGTCTATCCCAGTGAGTTTAATCGCCTTTATCAAAAACTGCGACATTACAAATCCAATCGTCTGATGCCACAAACAAGATGGGTTGAGCGTATTGTTTTAGTCTTAGAAATTGATTATGAAGATTTATTTAAGAGGTGACAATGATAAGGATAGTGGTGTTTTATCTAGCTATACAGCTTAACGGTCTTCTGGTGAGTTTATACCTGAAAGAGTATCTGACAATAGAGGGTATAGTCTTGCTACAATTGGTCCTATTAAGTGTGACTTGCTTAGAGATTGCCCGTCATAAAACTGTTCAAGCAAAAAATATAACCTTGAGAAATCGCCTAAGATGGTTGCTTCTTGGCTTTGTGGCTATGGTTGCTTTTGCAGTCTTCATCAGCTTCCTATTTCCAGGTCAGACTAGGAATCAAGCGGTATTGGTACAAGTAGGAAAACAGGTTCCCCCTATTATCTTTTTATTGTTTCTGGTCAATGCAAGTATCCTTGAAGAGATTGTTTATAGGCAATTGCTGTGGGAAAAATTGACATTCCCTTTTGTACAAATAGGCGTGACCAGTTTTCTCTTTGTTCTATCCCATGGCCCCAATCAGTTAGGGAGTTGGCTCATGTATAGCTGTCTTGGCTTGACCTTGGCTGCTGTTCGATTGAAAGCTGATTGTATGACGGCAATCGCCTTACATTTACTTTGGAATAGTTTGGCTTATGTCGTAACTTTCTTGTGATACCAAAATCAAGAGTGCTTCCGTATTATGGAAGCACCTTATGTTTGATAGGGAATCGAAAAAAAGAGGAGGTCACCATGTCATCTGAACAACAAGAACGTCAAGCGATGCAATACGTGGAAAGAAGTAGTTTATTGACAGTTAGAACCCTCTTAAAGCTCTTAGAGTGGTCGGCTAGGCAAGCCTTGGCTCAAGATTCAGCTTATAAGATTGGGGTTCAAAAACTGGAAGAACTCCTTCAAAGCCCTTACGTCATTGAAGCGATTGATGTTAGTAAAGACATTCTAGATAAGCCAATCGATGTGGAGAAATTTAAGGAGTTGATGGAGTCAGAAAAACTGCCAATCGCAATTAGTTGGCAAAAAGACTATCTCTACTTTTATGCCAAGGATAAGACCTTGCTCGATCATCACTTGGATGAATTGTTGAAGAAACTGATGTCTAATCCAGAGAAGCTAGAAGGTTTAACCTTTGATAAAACCTTGGACCAAGAGATAGAACTGGCCAAAGAGAAAATTAGAGTGACAGAACCTTCGGCAGTCAAAACCAAGGAGGTGACCTTGTAATGTATTCAAGACGAAAAGCTTTAGTCTTTGGACTCTTGGGTCTCGCCTTTGGTTATTTCTGCCATCGTCTAACCCTGCTCTATGATAGTTTAACCAATGCCCCACCTATGGAACGTTTTGCCTACCTCTTAGGAGAGGGGCTAAATCAAGTCTTCAATCCTTTATGGCTATTTTCCTTTACTCAAAAATCTCTTCTTGCCTTTATCCTTGGGGTTCTAACGATGACATTAGTCTATCTTTATGTATCGACAGGACAAAAGGTGTATCGAGAAGGGGAAGAATACGGTTCTGCACGATTTGGAACCAGTAAGGAAAAGTGGAACTTTTACAGTAAGAATCCTTTAAATGACACGATTTTGGCTCGTGATGTTCGTCTAACCTTGTTGGAAAAGAAGAAACCCCAGTTTGACCGAAATAAAAATTTGATTGTCATTGGGGGTTCTGGGGCAGGTAAGACCTTTCGCTTTGTGAAACCCAACCTTATCCAACTTAATTGTTCCAATATTGTCGTAGATCCGAAAGACCATTTGGCTGAGAAGACAGGTAAACTCTTTTTAGAGAACGGTTATCAGGTCAAGGTTTTAGACTTGGTTAATATGACCAATTCGGACGGTTTTAATCCCTTTCGTTATGTAGAAACAGAGAATGATTTGAACCGCATGTTAACGGTCTATTTTAATAATACCAAAGGAAATGGTTCTCGCAGTGATCCATTTTGGGACGAGGCTTCCATGACATTGGTGAGAGCTATTGCCTCTTATTTGGTAGATTTTTACAATCCTCCAGGAAGTTCCAAGCAAGAGCAGGAAGCAAGACGTAAGCGTGGCCGTTATCCAGCCTTTTCTGAGATTGGGAAACTCATCAAACTCTTATCAAAGGGAGATAATCAGGACAAAAGTGTTCTTGAAGTCCTGTTTGAAGATTACGCTAAAAAATACGGTCACGAAAACTTTACCATGCGAAACTGGGCGGATTTCCAAAACTATAAGGATAAGACCTTGGATTCGGTGATTGCGGTCACAACAGCTAAATTTGCCTTCTTTAATATCCAATCGGTGATTGATTTGACGCAAAGAGACACTATGGATTTGAAAACGTGGGGCACTCAAAAGACCATGGTCTATCTTGTTATTCCAGACAATGATACGACCTTTCGTTTCCTATCTGCTTTATTTTTCTCTACGGTTTTCTCCACCTTGACCAGACAGGCTGATGTTGACTTTAAAGGGCAACTGCCTATTCATGTTAGAAGCTATCTGGATGAGTTTGCGAATGTCGGAGAAATCCCAGACTTCGCTGAACAAACCTCAACAGTTCGCTCTAGGAACATGAGTCTAGTTCCAATCTTGCAAAATATTGCTCAACTCCAAGGACTTTATAAGGAAAAAGAGGCTTGGAAAACTATACTGGGGAACTGTGACAGCCTCCTCTATTTGGGTGGAAATGACGAAGAAACTTTCAAATTTATGAGTGGTCTTCTAGGTAAACAAACCATTGATGTCAGAAGTACCAGTCGTTCTTTTGGGCAGACTGGCTCAAGTTCTACCTCTCACCAGAAAATTGCCCGTGACTTGATGACGGCTGATGAAGTAGGGAATATGAAACGAGATGAGTGCCTAGTACGCATTGCAGGGGTTCCTGTTTTTCGAACCAAGAAATATTTTCCGCTCAAACATAAGAATTGGAAATGGCTTGCGGATAAGGAAACCGATGAACGCTGGTGGCACTATTATATCAGTCCCCTAACCGCTGAGGAAGAAGTAGATTTATCAGGCCATAAAATAAGGGATTTAAGCACAGAAACGACACTACATTAATAGAAATGAGGAATTATATGAATCAAAAACTATCAGGCTTTGTTTACGGAGTGGACGCCAGCTCCATGTTCTCTCAAGCCATGTCTCTATTACAAAAAGGTTTGATTGCAGTAGGAGCCTTTCTTGTTGTCATGGGCATTATCAACCTTTCAACCAACATTAAAGATGGTGGGCCAGGTGTCCGAAATGCTATTCTAGAAATTGTTGGTGGGGTCATGGTGGGAGCCGCTGGTGCTTTTGTGACTCAGATTACCATTTAGGGGAGGACAGCACATGACATGATAATGAATTTTACGTCACCTTTTGTATTTCTAGCCTCTGAAAAAGTATCTAGTGATAGCCTTTTTGAAGGGTTTCAAGTGGATTTAGAATCAACCGCCAACTTGGTTAAGTCACTAGCGGACTTTAATCCGACGGTGTGGTCTTACATGACAGCCATTACCAAGGGGATTATGCAGCCCTTGGGAGTAGCTATTCTTGCGGTTGTTCTCGTACTCGAATTTTCAAAAATGGCCAAGAAAATTGCAAACTCAGGTGGTGCAATGACCTTTGAAGCCATGGCACCTATGATTGTCAGCTACATCATGGTCGCGGTCGTGATTACCAATACGACGGTTATTGTGGAAGCCATTATTGCCATTGCCTCTTATGTTATTGAACAAGTGGCAGGGCTTGTCACGAATGGTGGTGCTAATTATGATACCATCTCAGGCATTAAGGGATCTGGGATTGTAGGAAAAATGATTATTGGCTTTTTTGCGATTCTCATTTGGTTGGTACGAATGGCCAGCATCATGGTTGTCAATATCTTGATTACCATTCGCTTTATCCAACTCTATCTGATGATTCCTTTTGCTCCTGTTACCATTCCAACCTTTCTTAGTGATGACTGGAGAAGTGTTGGGATTGGTTACCTTAAAAACATCATGGTCTATGCCATTCAAGGTATTTTGATTTTTCTAATTGTATCTCTTGTTCCCTTGTTTGAATCGGCTGGAAAGATTGCCGTATCAAATGGAGCTGGAGTGATGGAATCACTCGCCATTATGTTTGGTGGCTTGGTACAGGCCATATTGTTAATCATTGCCTTAGTTGGCAGTCAACGAACCGCCCGAAGTATTTTGGGGATGTAGGAGGAAGGGAGTCACTATCTCGCTTCCTCTTTTTATAGCTTACTTAGATTGGAGAACATTTATGAACACTCGTGTCTTTAAGGATATCTCAAAGGTTCAACACAGGGCATGGCTAGGATTTACAACTAGACAGGTTATTTTTGTATTTCCAGCTGTCGCCCTAACCATTTTGGTATTGGGCTTGAACCTATTTTATTGGCAATTTGGGGATTGGTTTGTCTATGGTCTTATCTTTACCTTTACCATTCCCCTCATGTTATTTGGGGTCTATCGACCTAATGACTTACCTTTTGAAACATATCTTAATTATAGATGGCATTATGAAATGACCATACCAGACCGTACACTAACTGGACAGAAAGGAATACGCAATGAAAAAAACAAACCACTCATTGAAACCAAAGACCTCTTCTAAACACAAGAAGACACGTAAACCAAAAGAAGAAGTGCTGCCAACAACTGTTAATACGCTTCTTTACCAAGGCCTTTTTCCTAATGGTCTCATGCAAGTCACCCCAGATTATTTTTCCCAGTCCTATCTTTTAGGGGATGTCAATTACCAAACGGTGGGACTTGAAGATAAGGGAGCGATTATGGAAACCTATTCAGACTTGATTAACAGTTTGGATGACAAAACCAACTTTCAACTCACCATTTTTAACCAAAGGGTCAATTTGGATAAGTTTAGAAAAAGTGTCTTATATCCCTTACATGAGGATGGGTATGATACCTATCGTGAAGAACTCAATCGTATCATGGAAAATAACCTTGAAGCCGGTGAAAATAACTTTTCTTCTATTAAGCTCATTTCTTTTGGGAAAACTGAGCAGAATTCGAAATTGGCTTATCGTTCCCTTTCTCAAATTGGGGAATACTTCAAGAGTGGTTTTTCTGAAATAGATGCGAACTTTACTCTCCTCAGTGGAGAAAGCCGTGTGAACCACTTGGCTGATATGTTGCGAGGGGAAAATCATTTGTCCTTTACTTATCAAGACCTGGTGCGTTCAGGACAAACGACCAAGCACTTCATTGCCCCAACCAGTCTGTCCTTTAAGCACAAAAATCATATTGAAATGGATGATAAACTGCTTCAGATTGTCTATGTTCGTGACTATGGGATGGAGTTGGGGGATAAGTTCTTACGAGAACTCATGCAGTCGGATTTAGAAGTGATGATTAGTCTTCATGCTAAAGGATCAGCCAAGTCAGAAGCCGTGACCAAGCTCCGCACCAAGAAGACTTTGATGGAATCGCAAAAAATTGGGGAACAACAAAAGATGGCACGTTCTGGGGTGTATCTTGAAAAGGTTAGTCAAGTCTTAGAAAGTAATATTGATGAAGCCGATGAGTTGATTAAAACCATGACCCAAACAGGCGATAAGCTCTTTGATACCCTCTTTTTGATTGGGGTCTTTGCGGATAACGAAGACCAGTTGAAGCACTCGCTTAACATTATCAAACAAGTGGCAGGTTCTAATGACCTTGTGATTGATAATCTGACCTATATGCAGGAAGCTGCCTTTAATAGCTTATTGCCATTTGGCAAGAACTACCTTGAGGGTGTGTCACGGTCTCTTTTGACCTCAAACATTGCCGTGAACTCCCCATGGACATCTGTAGACCTACAAGATAAGGGAGGGAAATTTTATGGGATAAACCAGATTTCAAGTAATATCATCACCATTGACCGTGGGAAACTCAATACCCCATCAGGCTTGATTCTAGGAACATCAGGTGCTGGTAAGGGGATGGCGACCAAGCATGAAATCATCTCAACCAAGTTAAAAGAAGAAGAGAGTGATACCGAAATCATCATTGTAGACCCTGAAAATGAGGTGCGACAAGAAGTCGTGTTGTAAATTGCTAGTTTAGCTACTCTATCCATTTGGGGTAATCCTACCACAGCCTGCTTGACTGGTAACGGTTATGTTGGGAAGCCTGTGGGACAATATGGAAAGTCTGATAGCCTAAAATCGGATGGACTGTTAGGATAAGAATACTATGGTGAACAGACGTGAACCATCGCAAGAGTCGTTACAGGGACTAAGTGAAATAAGGCTGATACACTTACACCAAAAGGTACGGAGGAGGTCATTGGGGCTTTCATAACCTGATGACAAATGGACACATTCTTCCCGGCTCAAAGATGGCACCTAAGGTATTCACAATTATTTATAACACGGAACTTGGTAAGCCCTATGTATTCCTTTTAATCGATAGAAGGTATTGAACTCGTAAGAGGGATAGACGATACAGAGGGTAGAGGAAAGGATAAAAAGCGAATGCTCCAACTGTAATGGTAGGAGATAGGGGTTCAAACTTTGCCCTGACCTGAAAGGGTGCAAACTTATCCTATGGTATTTCATGACAAAAATGGAGGTAAACCTATGAATGATAAACATTCAACGACAGCACCAGCTGAGAAGTTATCACACAAGCAACTGCTTGCGAAACAATGGAAAAGCATTGATTGGAAGAGAGCAGAACAAGAAGTGAATAGGCTACAAATCAGGATTGTCAAGGCTACTCAAGCCAAACACACAAACACAGTGAAAAGACTTCAATATTTACTAACCCATTCGTTCTATGCCAAGGCACTTGCCGTTCGTCGAGTAACGACTAACAAAGGCAAGAAAACAGCTGGTATAGACGGTGAACTATGGACGACCCCTACTCAAAAGATGGAGGCTCTCCTATCTCTAACTGACAAAGGCTATAAAGCCAGTCCGTTAAGACGGGTTTACATCGACAAAAAGGGGAAAAAGAAGAAACGTCCATTAGGGATTCCGACTATGTACGACAGAGCTATGCAGGCACTCTATGCTTTAGCACTAGAGCCTGTCGCAGAGACAACCGCGGATACTAAATCATTCGGCTTCCGAAAAGGAAGAAGCTGTCAAGATGCTTGTGAATATATCTTCACAGCACTATCACGAAAAGCTTCTCCTCAGTGGATTTTAGAAGGCGACATCAAAGGCTGTTTTGACAACATCAGTCATGACTGGCTCTTAGAGAACATTCCGATGGATAAATCTATCTTAAAACAATTCCTTAAAGCAGGTTTTGTGTTCAAGGGTGAGTTATTCCCAACGGAAGAAGGCACGCCACAAGGCGGTATCATTTCGCCTATCCTTGCCAATATGGCACTCGATGGATTACAACAAGTCTTATCAGATAGATTTCATACCAATCGTTTAGGAAAAATCGACCTTCGATTCAAAAATAGCCATAAGGTCAATCTTGTCCGTTATGCGGATGATTTTATCGTCACAGCTGCGACACAAGAAATTGCATTAGAGGCTAAAGAATTGATTAGAGAGTTTCTGCTTGGACGAGGTTTAGAGCTGTCAGAGGAAAAGACATTGGTAACTCATATCAACGATGGTTTCGACCTACTTGGTTGGAATTTTCGGAAGTACAAGGGGAAATTGATTGTAAAACCATCTAAGAATTCTATTCAAACTGTTATTGGTAAATTCTCAGAAACCATCCTCAAGCGAGGAAAAGCATGGGAGCAAGAAGTCTTAATCATGAAACTAAATCAACAGATAAGAGGATGGACAAACTACCACCAATCCGTGTGTGCTAGTGAAGCCTTCTCCTATCTGGACTATCATTTATACGAATTATTGTGGCGATGGGCAAAACGTCGTCATCCAAAGAAAGGCCAGTGGTGGGTTTCGACCAAGTATTGGCATAGAAGAGGCAATCGAAGTTGGGTATTCGCTTCAGGCGATAAAGAACTCATTCGAGTTGACCATACTGCTATCGTCAGACACACAAAGGTCAGAGAAAACGCTAATCCTTACTTGGATACAGAATATTTTGCTCAACGAACCTTTAATCATGGTATGAAGCGTTTGACAGGTCGTTTTAAACTTGTTTGGAAGAAACAAAACGGACGCTGTCATCATTGTGGTCTCCCAATGGAACTTGGAGAAGATAGAGAAATTTTCTTTAAAGTTCCAAAATCAAAGGGAGGTGTGGAAGAAGTTGATAATATGGCTTATGTGCATAGCTACTGTCAGCGATTATTTATTGAGAGCCGCTCGAAAGAGTGATGAAATGCTTGAGCCGTATGAGGGGAAACTCTCACGTACGGTTCTTAGAGAGGAAGGTGGTAGTAATACCACTAACCTACTCGACTACAGTATTATCGGTCAAGCCTTTGGTGGGGAGAGTATTGATATTGCTCCAGATTCCACTACCTTCTTAAATGTCTTAGATCTATCTGATGAGAATATGGATGAGGATCCGGTTAAGGTTAAGTCCGAATTTCTCTTGTCTTGGATTGGGAAGCTCTTGGATCGCAAAATGGATGGTCGTGAGAAGTCCTTGATTGACCGTGTGACACGACTCACCTATAAGCATTTTGACACACCGTCCTTGGTCGAATGGGTCTTTGTCTTAGCTCAACAACCTGAACAGGAAGCTAAGGACTTGGCACTGGATATGGAACTCTATGTGGAAGGGTCGCTGGACATATTTTCACATCGGACCAATATTAAAACAGACAGTCATTTCCTGATTTACAATGTCAAAAAGTTAGGCGATGAATTAAAACAGATTGCCCTCATGGTTATCTTTGACCAGATTTGGAATCGTGTGGTGAAAAATCAAAAACTAGGGAAGAAGACCTGGATTTACTTTGATGAAATGCAGCTACTCTTATTGGACAAGTATGCCTCTGATTTCTTCTTTAAACTTTGGAGTCGTGTCCGTAAGTATGGGGCGATACCGACAGGCATTACTCAGAATGTAGAAACTCTTCTTTTGGATGCCAATGGTAGACGCATTATTGCCAATAGCGAGTTCATGATACTTTTAAAACAGGCTAAGAGTGATCGTGAAGAGTTGGTGCATATGCTTGGACTTTCCAAGGAACTGGAGAAATACTTGGTCAATCCTGAAAAAGGGGCAGGCTTAATTAAGGCTGGTTCCACCGTTGTCCCATTCAAGAATAAGATTCCACAACACACCAAGCTCTTTGACATCATGAGTACGGACCCTGAAAAAATGAGGACATGAGATGAAAGAGGATAAAAAGCTAGTCAAACAGGCTAGGAAAAACTTTCGAAGCAACTTAAAATCAGCCCGCATGCATTATCGGAAAGAAGTTAGAGACTTAAAACAGACTGTTCTTAAAAATGGCCTATTTCGAAAACCAGCCCAAAATTCTCTGTTTCAGGAAAAGAAAACAGAGTTAAAAGAAAATCTACTCAGTAGCCAAAAGGAAGCAGAAGAGAAGTTTCTAAAGGAAATTACCTATGTTTCTCCTAGACTGTTGAGGGTAAAGGAAATTAAGAACTATCGACTTCCTCAAGCTCAAGAACGTTTGCGGACGGCAAGAAAACATTTGTCAGAAGTGAAACTGAATGAAAAACAACAGGCAGTTAATCCCAAGTTTACTTTCCAAAAAGAAAATCCTTCCCTGAAGTCTCGCTTTCGGTTTCACCAAGAAAAATCATTTGATCGGCTAAGTGCAGAAAAAGACGTAAGTTCTGCCAAGCGTGAGGTTAAACAACTCAAGAAAGTCCAAAAGACTAAGAAAAACTCTACCAAATTCAAAGCTGGATTAGGCTTAGCTGCATCGGAATCCCTTGACCTGATAGCGCAGGAGGATGATTTAGATGGACTTAGAACCATGAAGGATACTAGTTTGAAAGCCAGACGCTATGGAAGGTTTACCTTTCAAGCAGGTAAGGTGGTAGTAAAAAGTGGACAGACTGGTGTGCGGTTTACCAAAACAAAATTTTCTCATGGAAAGGAACGATTCCAGAACTTCAAAAAGGGAAAAGGATTCACACGCCAGAAACCTCTTAAACCAAGAAGACGCTACCAAACCTTTTTAAAGCATGCCAGAAAACAAAGTGTCGCAGGTTTCAAAGGAATCGTCCAAGCCATTAAGGGAAGTATGACTTTCTTTTCTGTCCTTGCGGGAAATCCTTTGACTTGGATTGTCTCAGGCATTCTCTTGATACTCCTTTTGATGATGAGCTTTTTCATGAGTGTTTCAGGTAGCAGTGTCATTCAACAAGATGAAATAGAATTGAGTAAGAGTTATACCCACATGACGTTGGAAGATGCGGAACATACAAGAACCAACGAAAAGGGAATTACCTTTTACACTAAGATTGATGAGGTCATGGTTTACATGAATCATCAATACCAAGACTACAAGCTTGACGATTTCATGGAAGCAGGTGGTGTGACCTACAAAGCGTTTCTCAGTCAAGTATGGACAGACTTAAATGGTGGAGATTCTATTAAATCCATGTCTGACTTATATAAAGAACCTGCTTACAAGCTGTCTGATGAGGACCAGGAAGAGTTAAAGGAGTTGACAGAAGGAGGCAACTATCTAGCCCTTCAAGAATTGGACAATCCCTTTCAGGGACAGACTGACGAGGATAGCTTAAGCATGACCTACCGATATGGTTATGAGGTCATTGATGAGAAACCAACGCTTCATCATCATATCATCTTAGAAGCAAAAGAAGGTCAAGTCATTGTGGCTCCGATGGATGGCAAGGTATCTCTTGATGGAGAGAATGTTATTTTGACATCTGGTAAGGGAGTGAATAAGACTAAACTAACCTTGTTTGGCATTCATTCAGGCCGAGTGAGCGAACATCAACATGTCTTGGCAGGAGATATTATTGGTCAGACCAAAGACGGAACGGGTCTAAAAGTCACCTATCAAAAGGTTGATGATGATACGGATAAGTTGGTCTATGTCAATCCAGCTTTCTACTTTCCAAAAGTAATCCAGGTTCAGACCACCATTCTTCCAACTATCGGTCAGTTTGGCGGCGATGAGTTTGAGAGAGCCAAGGCAATTTATGACTATCTTAAAAGCAAAGGTGCGACCAATCAAGCTATCGCAGCCATTCTAGGAAATTGGTCGGTAGAATCCTCTATTAATCCCAAGCGTGCGGAGGGCGACTATCTATCTCCCCCTATTGGTGCGACAGACGGTTCGTGGGATGATGAGGGCTGGCTCTCACTTAATGGTCCAACTATATACAATGGACGTTACCCAAATATTCTCAAACGTGGTTTAGGCTTAGGCCAATGGACAGATACCGCGGATGGGTCACGCAGGCATACTTTATTGTTGGAATATGCCAAAGGAAAACATCAAAAATGGTATGACTTAGGCTTACAACTGGATTTCATGTTGTATGGGGATAGTCCTTATTACACCAACTGGTTAAAGGACTTCTTCAAAAATACAGGTAGTCCAGCTAGTCTTGCCCAACTCTTTCTCATTTACTGGGAAGGAAATAGTGGTGATAAGCTACTTGAACGTCAGACAAGAGCAAGTGAGTGGTATTACCAAATTGAAAAAGGCTTTAGTCAACCCAACGGTGGGACAGCACAAAGTGATCCTAAAGCACTTGAAGCTGTACGAGGAGACCTTTTTGAAAACTCTGTTCCAGGAGGTGGTGACGGTATGGGATATGCTTATGGCCAATGTACTTGGGGAGTTGCAGCCCGTATCAACCAACTGGGTCTAAAACTCAAAGGTAAAAACGGTGGGAAGATTCCAATTATCAGTACCATGGGCAATGGCCAAGATTGGGTACGAACAGCCGCAAGTCTCGGTGGGGAGACAGGGACAAGTCCACAAGCAGGAGCTATTCTTTCCTTTGCGGGAGGAGGACATGGCACACCAGCAGAATACGGACATGTGGCTTTCGTCGAAAAAGTTTACCCAGATGGCTCATTCCTTATCTCCGAAACCAATTACAATGGCAATCCCAACTACACCTTCCGTAAATTATCTGGAGTGGATAGTAGCTTGAGTTTTGCTTATACGACGAAATAATCTCCAGAAAGATAGTTGTCGTTTTGTCCCAAATATTGTATAATATTTGGGACAAGGTGGTGAGGAATTGATTAACATAAAGTCTAAAATAAATAGTAAGATTGATAATCTGCCAGACGGCGCAGTCTTTATTTCAAATGATTTTTTAGAGCTCGCTGATTATGAGACAATTAGAAAAAATTTGAATCGATTTGTTAACGATGGAACGATTCAACGTATTGTAAACGGTGTGTATTACAAACCAAGGTTTATTGAGTTGATTGGGGAATTTGAGTCTCCTTCAATAAATGAAGTGGCTATTGCCATTGCTAGAAAATATAATTGGACAATTGCACCTTCAGGGAACACAGCTCTAAATTTATTAGGGTTGTCAACACAAGTTCCAGCTCAATGGACATATATTTCTGATGGACGGTATGTAAATTTTTTAATTGGAAATACGAAGCTAGTATTCAAGCGAACAACAAACAGTACCATTTCAAATATGTCACAATTAACTGCACTAGTTATTCAAGCCATCAAAGCTATTGGAAAAGATAATATTTCAGAAGAACAGATTCTTTATCTTAAGAAAAGGTTAACTAAAAGTGATAAAGAGAAACTTCTTGAGGAAGGCAAGACTACCAGTGCATGGATTTATAAAATCTTGAAAAAAATAGGAGAATCCTAAAGATGCTAGAATTTAAAAAAATTTCCAAAGACGACCTTCAAGCCATTATTAGAAATGCTGCGGAGAGACTTGGTATCAATGAAGTGATCGTTGAAAAAGATTATTGGGTTTGTTTCGTACTCAACTATCTCTTTACAAAGAGTGAATGGAAGGATGCTTTTACATTTAAAGGGGGTACAAGTCTTTCTAAGTGCTATGATTTAATTAAGCGATTCTCAGAAGATATTGATTTAATCTTGGATTGGCAGGTTATTGGATATGGTAAAGACGAACCGTGGCAATCCCGTTCAAATACGCAACAGGACAAGTTCAATAAGGAATCAAATTTAAAAGCAGAAGACTTTCTTGTGAATACGTTAATTCCACAGATGAGGTTAGATTTTGCGAAACTGATTGAAGATGATTTTCAAATTAGTATAGATGTAAATGACCCACAAACAGTACTTTTTGAATATCCGACAAGTTTCCAATCAGAGTATGTGAAGCAAGTCATTCGCTTAGAAATTGGTGCTTTAGCTGCCTGGACACCCTCTGAAATGGTAGAGATTACTCCTGATTTATACAAGGTTTACCCTATGCTATTTGTGGGAGATAGTATTTCAGTTAGGACTGTTTTACCTGAGAGAACCTTTTGGGAAAAAGCTACAATTTTACATCATGAGGCAAATAGACCAGCAGATAGTAAAATCCCTATACGCTATGCACGGCATTATTATGATATTTACTGTCTTGCCCATTCGATTTATAAGAATAGAGCCTTTATGAATCAAGAGTTATTGGAGAAAGTTGTTTCATTTAAGGAAAAATTTTATCCTCGAAAATGGGCAAAATATGAAGACGCAACTATTGAAAGAATCAGATTACTTCCAGATGATTACAGATTGAATGAAATTGAATCAGATTACAACCAGATGAAAGAAATGTTTTATGGGTCTGTGCCATCATTTGAAGAGTTGTTAACAACTATCGCTAATTTAGAAAAAGAAATCCATAAACTTTAGACATCAATTATTTTAGTCACCCACTTTTATGGGTGGCTTTTTTCTTTTCCCTCAATTTATTGTGATAACAAAATCAAGCCTTCTTTTTTATGATGGTATTGAACTTGGGCTACGAGCTGTACAAAAAAGAGAGTTTCTCCTAGAACGGAAAGTTCTTCGTCAAAACTCCTATTTTTGTCGTGCTCGTTTAACGCCCTCGTATCTAATAAAGAGTGACAGTTTGTTGCTACATAAAAAAGAAAAGAAGGACTATTTATGACCAAAACATGTAATCATCACTTTCTTGTCAATCAGGAAAAAGGCGAGAAACACGTCTTTCGCAAGAGTAAAAAATATCGTACTTTATGTTCCGTTGCCCTTGGAACTATGGTGACGGCTGTTGTTGCTTGGGGAGGAACGGTTGCATCTGCTGATGAAGTTACAACTTCAGTTGACACCACCATTCAAAGAACGGAGAATCCAGCCACGAATTTACCAGAAGCACAGCCAACCCCTGTTTCTGAACAAACTGAAAGTTTAGGGTCAACTGGACAATCTAACGGTGCAATTGCAGTCACCGTACCACATGATACGGTAAAACAAGCAGTTGAAGAGGCAAAGGTTGAAGGTGTTTCTACGGTTGAAGATAGTCCAATGGACTTGGGAAATACAACTTCTGCGGCAGAAACCAACCAACAAATTTCAAAAGCTGAAGCAGATGCCCAAAACCAAGTTGAGGCTATCAATGAAGTTACTGAAACCTACAAAGCTGACAAAGCGACATACGAATCGAATAAAGCACGCATTGAACAGGAAAATAAGGTGCTGTCACAGGCCTACGAAGAGGCCAACCAAACTGGTAAAGAGACAAATGCTTGGGTTGATACCAAAGTCAATGACCTAAAAACTCGGTATGTAGATGCTGATGTGACAGTAAAAGAACAAGTAGTTTCATCAGGAAATGGGACATCTGTATTAGACTATACAAACTATGGCAAGGCTGTTGAAACCATTCAATCTACTAACGAACAAGCTGTAGCGGATTATCTAACAAAGAAAACTAAGGCAGATGATATTGTTGCGAAAAATCAGGCCATTCAAAAAGAAAATGAAGCTGGACTTGCTAAGGCAAAGGCAGATAATGAAGCCATTGAAAGGCGTAATCAGGCTGGTCAAGCAGCTGTTGATGCTGAAAACCGTACAGGTCAAGCCGCAGTAGATCAAGCGAATCAGGAGAAACAACAATTAGTTTCAGATCGTGCAGCCGAGATTGAAGCTATTACAAAACGTAATAAAGAAAAAGAAGCCGCAGCCAGAAAAGAGAATGAAGCGATTGATGCCTATAATACCAAAGAATTGGAACGCTATCAACGTGACTTAGCCGAGATTTCAAAAGGTGAAGAAGGTTATATTTCTGAAGCCCTTGCTCAAGCCCTCAATCTCAATAACGGTGAGCCACAAGCACAACATGGAGCCATTACCCGAAATCCTACTCAAATCATTTCAACTGGCGATGCCATGCTGGGTGGCTACTCAAGAATATTGGATTCAACAGGATTCTTTGTCTATGATAGCTTCAAAACAGGTGAGACCCTTAGTTTTAACTATCAAAATCTTCAACATGCACGATTTGATGGGAAAAAGATTAGTCGTGTGACTTACGATATTACCAACCTTGTATCACCTGCTGGAACCGATGCCGTGAAATTGGTTGTACCAAATGATCCTACCGAGGGCTTTATTGCCTATCGAAATGACGGAAATGGTGACTGGCGAACAGACAAGATGGAGTTTCGTGTAGTTGCAAAGTATTTCTTGGAAGATGGTTCACAAGTTACCTTCTCCAAAGAAAAGCCAGGAGTCTTCACGCATTCTTCCCTCAATCATAATGACATTGGTCTAGAATATGTCAAAGATACTTCTGGGAAATTTGTGCCGATTAATGGTTCAACCGTTCAAGTGACTAATGAAGGTCTGGCCCGTTCGTTGGGTTCCAACCGTGCAAGTGATTTGAATTTGCCTGAGGAATGGGATACCACATCAAGTCGTTATGCTTATAAAGGAGCTATTGTCTCAACGGTCACATCAGGCAATACCTATACAGTCACCTTTGGGCAAGGCGATATGCCACAGAATGTTGGCTTGTCATACTGGTTCGCCTTAAATACCCTACCAGTTGCACGTACAGTAACACCGTATAGTCCCAAACCTCATGTAACGGTGGATCTTGACCCCGTTCCAGAACCTATTACGGTAACACCAGATGTCTTTACTCCTAAAACATTTACACCAGAAAAGCCTGTAACCTTCACGCCAAAGCCTTTGGATGAAGTAGTGCAGCCTAGTCTGACCTTGACGAAAGTAACCTTACCTGTCAAACCTATTCCAAAAGAACTTCCAACGCCACCACAAGTACCAACTGTCCATTATCATGCGTACCGTTTGACGACAACTCCAGAGATTATGAAAGAAGTGGTCAATAGTGACCAAGCTAATCTTCATGAGAAAACTGTCGCAAAAGATTCAACGGTGATTTATCCCTTAACAGTTGATGCCTTATCGCCCAATCGTGCTCAAACGACTAGTCTCATTTTTGAGGACTACTTGCCTGCTGGTTACCTATTTGATAAGGAAACAACTCAAAAAGAGAATGGAAACTATGTCCTTAGCTTTGATGAGACTAAGAATTTTGTGACTTTGACCGCAAAGGAAAACTTGTTGCAGGAGGTAAATAAAGATTTAACCAAGGTTTATCAACTGACTGCTCCAAAACTCTATGGTTCTGTTCAAAATGATGGGGCAACCTATTCCAATAGTTACAAACTCCTTTTGAACAAGGGTACAACCAATGCTTACACAGTCACTTCAAATGTTGTAACGGTTCGTACACCAGGTGATGGGGAGACAACCACACTCATTACACCAGATAAAAACAATGAAAATGCGGATGGTGTCCTCATAAATGATACGGTCGTAGCCCTTGGCACAACCAACCACTATCGTTTGACTTGGGATTTGGACCAGTATAAGGGAGATCGTTCTGCTAAAGAGACAATTGCACGAGGCTTCTTCTTTGTGGACGATTACCCAGAGGAAGTGCTTGATGTGGTGGAAAATGGCACGGCTATAACAACCCTTGATGGTCAGAAGGTATCAGGAATAACGGTTAAAAACTATGCTTCACTAAATGAAGCCCCTAAAGACCTTCAAGATAAATTAGCTCGTGCTAAGATTACACCGACAGGTGCCTTTCAAGTCTTTTTGCCGGATGACAACCAAGCCTTTTATGACCAGTATGTTCAAACAGGAACTTCTTTAGCTCTTTTGACCAAAATGACGGTGAAAGATAGTCTCTATGGTCAAACTAAGATCTATACAAACAAGGCTTATCAAGTTGATTTTGGAAATGGCTATGAAACCAAGGAAGTGACCAACACCCTTGTTTCTCCAGAACCCAAGAAACAGAACCTCAATAAAGACAAAGTGGACATCAATGGGAAGCCCATGTTAGTGGGAAGTCAAAATCACTATACTCTCTCATGGGACTTGGACCAATACCGAGGGATTAAAGCAGACAACTCTCAGATTGCACAAGGTTTTTACTTTGTGGATGATTATCCAGAAGAAGCTTTATTGCCGGATGAAGCAGCTATTCAGTTTGTCACATCTGATGGCAAAACAGTTTCAGGAATCACGGTGAAGTCTTATTCTCAATTAACTGAAGCTCCTAAAACGCTACAAGCAGCCCTTTCGAAACAAAAAATTCAGCCTAAAGGAGCTTTTCAAGTTTTCATGCCTGAGGACCCACAAGTCTTTTTTGAATCTTATGTGACCAAGGGGGAGAATATTACCATTGTCACTCCGATGATGGTTTTGGAAACCATGCTTAATTCAGGGAAGTCTTATGAAAACGTGGCTTATCAGGTGGACTTTGGGCAAGCCTATGAAACCAACACGGTGACCAATTTTGTCCCTAAAGTAACTCCACATAAGTCTAATACCAATCAAGAAGGTATTTCAATTGATGGAAAGACTGTTCTTCCGAATACGGTCAATTATTACAAAATTGTCTTGGATTACAATCAATACAAGGACATGGTCGTGACGGATGATGTTCTTGCCAAGGGATTTTACATGGTAGACGATTACCCAGAAGAAGCCCTTACCCTAAATCCTGATGGCATTCAAGTTTTGGATAAGGATGGCAATCGTGTATCTGGTATCTCTGTCAGCACCTACGCTAGTTTGTCAGAAGCTCCGAAAGTCGTCCAAGATGCCATGGCTAAACGTCAGTTTACACCTAAAGGAGCCATTCAGGTCCTTAGTAGCGATGATCCCAAAACCTTTTATGAGACCTATGTGAAGACTGGTCAAACCTTAGTTGTCACGCTTCCGATGACTGTTAAAAATGAGTTGACCAAAACAGGTGGTCAGTATGAAAATACAGCCTATCAGATTGATTTTGGCTTGGCCTATGTCACGGAAACAGTGGTCAATAATGTTCCCAAACTAGACCCACAAAAAGATGTGGTGATTGACTTGTCTCATAAAGATGAGAGCCTTGACGGGAAAGAAGTGGCCTTGCATCAAACCTTTAACTATCGCTTGGTTGGAGCATTGATTCCAAGCAATCGTGCGACTGATTTATTTGAATATGGCTTTGAAGATAACTATGATGAAAAGCATGATGAGTATAATGGTGTTTATCGCAGCTATCTGATGACGGATGTCATCCTCAAAGACGGTTCTGTCTTAAAAGAGGGGACAGAAGTCACGAAATATACCTTGCAACAGGTGGATACAGAAAATGGCCTAGTGTCAATTTCATTTGATAAATCCTTCTTAGAGACTATCTCTGATGATTCAGCCTTTCAGGCAGATGTTTACCTTCAAATGAAACGGATTGCGACTGGTCAGGTAGAAAATACCTATCTCCATACAGTGAATGGCTATGTCATTAGCTCAAATACAGTTGTAACACATACACCTCAACCTGAAGAACCAAGTCCAAATCAACCCACACCACCTCAACCACCAATTGAGACTATAGAACCACCTGTTCCAGCTAGCGTTTTGCCAAATACAGGGGAACAGGAATCCCTTTTGGGCTTGATTGGAGCCGGTATTCTGCTTGGTACAGCTTATGGACTAAAGAAAAAGGAGGAGAAGTAGATGAATCCAAAAACTATTTATGAAAAGGATTCAGACCAAGATGGTTTGACAGATGCTCAGGAACTGGCTTTGGGAACCAATCCGCAGTCTGTTGATACAGATGGTGATGGTCAAGCTGATTTAGAAGAGCTACAATCTGGACATTCACCACTAGTCCCACAAAAGGAGTTGTGTGATGACTTGGAACTTTGACACCATGAAAGAGGCTTTATCTGAAATGGAGAAGTCCGATTACCAAGAGTTTATCAAAGCCTTTCTCTCTTTGGAATTAAGTATTTCTGATAGAACAATCCTCAATCAGGTTTATCAAGATTATATGGACGAAGATGACCTGTCCTTGATTAGTGATGAGCTACGAGTTAAAGTGGATAGTTATCAGGATGAAGTACAGGCAGATATGACTGACATTCTGGAAAAGTTGTACCGAACAGGGGAAGGCTCTAGTTTTATTATGGATTTAATGTCCTCAAATAGTCTCTCAGACACCTTGGAACAGTATGAGGTTTTGGATAGTGACGATTATTCACCACTTAGCCTTGAAATCTTACAGGCCATAATTCAACAGGAATTGGCTATTTCCAGTCAGGATTATTTTGGAGACTTGGTTCACCTTGCCTTGCAAAAAGATTTACTAGACCAGAAAAGTCGTTTCTTACAACACTATGTGGCAACTGTAATGGAAGGTATTCCACAAGAAAGAGACCAACGAGCCTTGGTCCTGGATTAACGCAAAGGGCTGAGAAAAACTCTCGGCCCTTTTAAAATGGGAGGGAATATGAATCAAGAAGTCTTACTACAAATGATGAGAGCCACTATTCCTCGTGATAGAGCCTTGCTTGAGGCATTTTTATATTACCAAGCAGAGCATTTTGATGAGGAGTGGGATAGTCTTATTCATCAGTTTATGACCAATAGGCAAGAAATAAATAAGTCTGTTCAAGTACTTCACTTTGAGACAGATGTTTCAGCTTTTGTCCAGGCTAGTCCTTATGATACTGCTCATGATCTATTGACCTATACACAAGTTTTCGGCCAAAGTGGTCTTCAAAAACTAGATAAACTATCGCCGTCTGAAAAAAACTTGGTGATAGAAGTGGCCTTGTTCAATCTGGCCACTCGTTTTCAATTATTGGATTCCAATGGACACTACCAAACCATATCGCCGGATTCACTCTTACAAAAGAGTAGGGGAGCTAATTTGGTCAATGTGTATCGTGTGGCTAATAATTTAGCGGATCGTATTAGTCGAGATATTGAACAGTTTCTCTTAACTTACGAGCCTGAGCTTGAAACTAGAGCTGATGAAACTGTTCTAGAAAATGAAGAAACTGTTGATGAGCACAAAACAAGTGTTCATCAAGCAATATCTTTTCGAGAAGAGGGCTCTCTGGTTATTGCTAGTTTGGATGTAGATTTGTCTCAACTAGATGTTCAAATAGGAAAAACCAGTCATCTGCCAGCTTATGAAGAGTTGTCTTTACGACGTAAATTTGAGATTCTAACATATTTTGACCAAATTCGAAATGAACGTTCCAAAGTCCCAAGTTTTAGACGAGGTGATTTTGATACTGAGACGGAAATGACACCAGTCTTTGAGGGCGAGGAGTTACTTACCTATCTAGAAGCTGATGGCACTCCCTATGAGCTGAAACGAACGCTGACCACAGTCGAAGAAAAGGAATTAGAAAAAATTGGACAAGCCATTAGGATAGAAAATCAAGAAAAATTGACTCAGCTAGGGATTGAGCTATCTCAGTTTGAATCAGACCAAGTCGGTATTTTATTGGATGCAGCAGGTCGTTTTCGTTTGAAAAATGCGGACCTTGCTTTACTAGGTGGCTATCCCAAAGCCTCGGTAACTCAACTAGCCCTTGCGACAGAACTACTCCAAATGGGACTAAGTCATGAAAAGGTTGAATTTTTCTTTGGTAGCCAGCTTTCCCTTGAAGAGTTGCGACAGGTTGCTTACGCCTTTTTACATGAAGAATTAAGCAGAGAAGATGCGGAACGATTTGAAAAGGATAAGGGCAATCAGCCAGATTTAACCCTCAGAGATTGGAAGAGCAAGCTAGAGAAAGCTGAGACGAAAGTAGTGGTTGATGAAGAATTTGCGGAAAATCCACTGGTTCAGAGAGTATTGGACACTTATCCTCTGGGGTCATTGGTTTCCTATAAGGGACAGGACTTTGAGGTCGTGTCGGTCAGCGATGCTCGATTGAATGGTTTGATTCGGATTGAGTTAGTCAATGACTTTTCGGATATCATTGAACAAAATCCAGTTCTTTATGTGAGGACCTGGGAAGAAGTCAGTCAGGCACTTCATCAGCCAAAGGCAGAACCACAAACAGAGTTAGAAGAAGCGGACCAAGAACTAAATCTTTTTTCATTTCTGGAAGAGGAGCCAGTTCAGAGTATTGGACTATTGGAACCAGATGATTCAGAAAATGGTCATAACGATACTGATCTTGAAGAATCAGATAGTCAAATTCCTGAAGAGGAAGTCGTCGAAACAATTCCAGAGATTCCAGTAACGGACTTTTATTTTCCAGAAGATATGACGGACTTTTATCCAAAGACTGCTAGAGATAAGGTTGAGACAAACATTGCGGCTATTCGTTTGGTAAAAAAACTAGAAGTAGAGCACCGCAATGCTTTACCAAGTGAACAAGAACTCCTTGCCAAGTATGTAGGCTGGGGTGGACTAGCCAATGAATTTTTTGATGACTATAATCCAAAATTTTCTAAGGAACGAGAAGAACTGAAAAGCCTAGTCACAGATAAAGAGTATTCGGATATGAAACAGTCCTCTCTGACAGCCTATTATACAGACCCTGCCCTTATCCGTCAGATGTGGGATAAGTTGGAAAGTGATGGCTTTACAGGTGGCAAAATCCTAGATCCTTCCATGGGAACAGGGAATTTTTTTGCAGCAATGCCCAAACACTTAAGAGAAAAGAGTGAGTTATATGGTGTGGAATTAGATACTATTACAGGAGCTATTGCCAAACACCTTCATCCCAATAGTCACATTGAAATTAAGGGCTTTGAGACGGTGGCTTTTAACGACAATAGTTTTGATTTGGTGATTTCAAATGTGCCCTTTGCCAATATACGAATTGCGGATAACAGGTACGATAGGCCTTACATGATTCATGATTACTTTGTCAAAAAGTCACTTGATTTGGTCCATGATGGTGGACAAGTAGCGATTATCTCTTCCACAGGAACTATGGATAAGCGAACAGAAAATATTTTACAAGATATTCGTGAGACAACTGAATTTCTTGGTGGGGTTCGACTGCCTGATTCTGCCTTTAAGGCCATTGCAGGAACGAGTGTCACAACGGATATGTTATTCTTCCAGAAACACTTAGACAAGGGATATGTGGCAGACGACTTAACCTTTTCAGGTTCTATTCGTTATGATAAGGATAGTCGTATTTGGCTCAATCCTTATTTTGATGGGGAATACAATAGCCAAGTGCTAGGAACCTACGAGGTTAGAAATTTTAACGGCGGAACACTTTCTGTTAAGGGGGCTAGTGATGACTTGATTGCAAGTGTCCAAACTGCTCTAAATCACGTTAAGGCCCCAAGAGAGATTGATAGAAATGAGGTCATCGTTAATCCAATTGTGTTGACCAAACAAGTCATTGATACCTCCATTCCAGCTGAAATGAGGGAGAATCTAGGTCAGTACAGTTTTGGTTATCAGGGTTCTACAGTTTACTATCGAGATAACAAAGGTATTCGAGTCGGAACCAAGACGGAAGAAATCAGTTACTATGTCGATGAAGAGGGCAACTTCAAAGCATGGGACACCAAACATTCTCAAAAGCAGATTGATCGCTTTAATGCCTTAGAAGTGACTGATAACACTGCTCTGGATGTCTATGTGACCGATGATGCAGCCAAACGTGGTCAGTTTAAGGGTTATTATAAAAAGACAGTTTTCTATGAAGCTCCTTTGTCTGATAAAGAAGTGGCACGAATCAAAGGAATGGTGGACATTCGAAATGCTTACCAAGAGGTCATTGCCATTCAACGCCATTATGACTATGATAAGAAGACCTTTAGCCACTTGTTAGGCAAACTCAATCGTACCTATGATAGCTTTGTCAAACGTTATGGGTATTTGAATAGTGCTGTGAACCGCAATCTTTTTGATAGTGATGATAAGTATTCGCTTCTGGCTAGTTTGGAAGATGAACGTCTGGATCCAAGTGGAAAGTCTGTTATCTATACTAAATCTCTTGCCTTTGAGAAGGCTCTAGTGCGTCCTGAAAAAGAGGTTAAAAAGGTACATACAGCCCTTGATGCCTTAAATTCCAGCTTGGCTGACGGACGAGGTGTTGATTTTGCTTATATGATGTCTATCTATCAGGTTGAATCGCAGATGACCTTGATTGAGGAGTTAGGTGACCTCATTATGCCTGATCCTGAGAAGTATTTGAATGGGGAGCTGTCCTATGTTTCTCGCCAAGACTTTCTGTCAGGTGATGTCGTTAGCAAGTCAGAAGTGGTGGACCTATTTGTCAAACAAGACAATCAGGACTTTAATTGGTCACATTATGCAGGGCTACTAGAAACGGTCAAACCAGCCCGCATTACTTTGGCAGACATTGATTATCGAATCGGTTCACGCTGGATTCCTTTGTCTATTTACGGAAAATTTGCCCAAGAAACCTTTATGGGGAAAGCCTATGAACTGTCAGACCAAGAAGTAGCAACAGTCCTTGAAGTCAGTCCCATTGACGGGGTTATCACTTACCAATCGAAGTTTGCCTACACCTATTCCAACGCAACGGATAGGAGTTTAGGTGTCCCTGCTTCACGCTATGATAGTGGTCGAAAAATCTTTGAAAACCTCCTGAATTCCAATCAACCAACCATCACAAAACAAGTTGTCGAAGGGGATAAGAAAAAGAATGTGACGGATGTAGAGAAAACAACAGTCCTGCGTGCCAAGGAAACACACCTACAGGAACTCTTTCAAGATTTTGTAGCAAAATATCCAGAAGTCCAACAGATGATTGAAGACACCTATAACAGTCTCTATAATCGTACAGTATCAAAGACCTATGACGGTAGCCATTTAACAATTGATGGACTTGCCCAGAATATTTCCTTACGTCCTCACCAAAAGAATGCCATTCAACGGATTGTGGAAGAAAAACGAGCACTCCTAGCTCATGAAGTCGGTTCAGGTAAAACACTTACCATGCTTGGAGCTGGTTTCAAGTTGAAAGAATTAGGGATGGTGCATAAGCCTCTCTATGTGGTTCCTTCTAGTTTGACTGCTCAGTTTGGTCAAGAAATCATGAAATTTTTCCCAACCAAAAAAGTCTATGTGACCACCAAGAAAGATTTTGCCAAGGCCAAACGCAAACAGTTTGTATCACGTATTATCACAGGAGATTATGATGCCATTGTCATTGGGGATTCACAATTTGAGAAGATACCGATGAGTCGTGAAAAACAGGTCGCCTATATCAATGACAAACTCGAGCAACTCAGAGAAATCAAGCTAGGAAGTGACAGTGATTATACGGTGAAAGAAGCGGAGCGTTCGATTAAGGGGCTAGAACACCAGTTGGAAGAACTCCAAAAACTGGAACGAGATACCTTTATCGAATTTGAAAACCTTGGCATTGATTTTCTCTTTGTGGATGAGGCTCATCACTTCAAGAATATCCGTCCAATCACTGGACTTGGAAATGTCGCGGGAATCACCAACACCACTTCTAAAAAGAATGTGGATATGGAGATGAAGGTGAGACAAGTTCAGGCAGAGCATGGAGATAGAAATGTTGTTTTCGCGACGGGAACACCAGTCTCGAACTCCATTAGTGAACTTTTCACTATGATGAATTATATTCAGCCCGATGTCTTGGAACGATACCAGGTATCCAATTTTGACTCATGGGTTGGGGCTTTTGGGAATATCGAAAACTCTATGGAACTAGCCCCGACAGGTGATAAATACCAACCTAAGAAACGGTTCAAGAAATTTGTCAATTTGCCTGAACTCATGCGAATCTACAAGGAAACTGCCGATATTCAGACATCAGACATGCTTGATTTACCTGTTCCTGAAGCTAAGATTATTGCGGTGGAAAGCGAGCTAACGCAAGCTCAGAAATACTATTTAGAAGAGCTGGTAGAGCGTTCAGACGCTATCAAGTCAGGTAGTGTTGACCCAAGTAGAGATAATATGTTAAAGATAACCGGGGAAGCTAGAAAACTAGCTATTGATATGCGGTTGATTGACCCTGCTTATACCTTAGCGGACAATCAGAAAATCCTTCAAGTAGTTGATAATGTCGAGCGGATTTACCGTGAAGGAGCTGAAAACAAAGCCACTCAGATGATTTTCTCTGATATTGGAACCCCTAAAAGTAAGGAAGAAGGTTTTGATGTTTATAATGCACTGAAAGCTTTGCTGGTTGATCGAGGGATTCCAAAAGAAGAAATTGCCTTTGTCCATGACGCCAATACTGATGAAAAGAAAAACTCACTGTCTAGAAAGGTCAATAGCGGAGAAGTGCGGATTCTCATGGCTTCGACGGAAAAAGGTGGAACGGGTCTAAACGTGCAATCACGAATGAAAGCTGTTCACCACTTAGATGTTCCTTGGCGCCCCTCAGATGTAGGACGGATTTTGCGGACATTCAAAATAAAAAAGAATGTGATATATTAATCACAAATCACTTATCACAAATCACAAGTGATTTGTGATTGTTGATGATAAAATAAGAATAAGAAGAAATAGAAAGAAGTGAGTGATTGTGGGAAATTTAGGCGCACAAAAAGAAAAACGAAATGATACACCAATCAGTGCAAAAAAAGATATAATGGGAGATAAGACGGTTCGTGTTCGTGCTGACTTGCACCATATCTTAAAATTTTGTATAATAGGAATTGAAGTTAAATTAGATGCTAAAAATTTGTAATTAAGAAGGAGGGATTCGTCATGTTGGTATTCAAAATGCGTAATGTAGATAAAACATCTACTGTTTTGAAACAGACTAAAAACAGTGATTACGTAGATAAATAAATACGTTAGATTAATTCCTACCAGTGACTAATCTTATGACTTTTTAAACAGATAACTAAAATTACAAACAAATCATTTAACTTCTGTATTTATTTACAGATGTAATCACTTCAGGAGTGATTACATGAACAAAAATATAAAATATTCTCAAAACTTTTTAACGAGTGAAAAAGTACTCAACCAAATAATAAAACAATTGAATTTAAAAGAAACCGATACCGTTTACGAAATTGGAACAGGTAAAGGGCATTTAACGACGAAACTGGCTAAAATAAGTAAACAGGTAACGTCTATTGAATTAGACAGTCATCTATTCAACTTATCGTCAGAAAAATTAAAACTGAACACTCGTGTCACTTTAATTCACCAAGATATTCTACAGTTTCAATTCCCTAACAAACAGAGGTATAAAATTGTTGGGAATATTCCTTACCATTTAAGCACACAAATTATTAAAAAAGTGGTTTTTGAAAGCCATGCGTCTGACATCTATCTGATTGTTGAAGAAGGATTCTACAAGCGTACCTTGGATATTCACCGAACACTAGGGTTGCTCTTGCACACTCAAGTCTCGATTCAGCAATTGCTTAAGCTGCCAGCGGAATGCTTTCATCCTAAACCAAAAGTAAACAGTGTCTTAATAAAACTTACCCGCCATACCACAGATGTTCCAGATAAATATTGGAAGCTATATACGTACTTTGTTTCAAAATGGGTCAATCGAGAATATCGTCAACTGTTTACTAAAAATCAGTTTCATCAAGCAATGAAACACGCCAAAGTAAACAATTTAAGTACCGTTACTTATGAGCAAGTATTGTCTATTTTTAATAGTTATCTATTATTTAACGGGAGGAAATAATTCTATGAGTCGCTTTTGTAAATTTGGAAAGTTACACGTTACTAAAGGGAATGTAGATAAATTATTATGAAGATTTATATAAATCGAATGAGCAACTAAAAAAATATGCAGAAACAGATTTACCAAAAAGAATTGATTACGTAAAAGGCAAATACAAAGAGGTAGTGCGTGATTACAATGATTTGGCAGATAGATTTAATAATAATTTAGAGAAAATTGATTCGTTGGAGAAAGAGAATAAATCGTCGTATGAGAAACGTTAATGCCACGATCATATAAGATTTCTTGAACTTCACGATAGCTAAGGTTATAACGAAGATAGTAGCCCACGGCTACAATAATCACATCCTGCTGAAATTGCTTTCCTTTAAAATGATTCATCGTCATTCCTCCTGCTATCTTTTTCTATTATTCTACCTTATTTGATAGTAGATTTAAAACTTTGCAACAGAACCGCACTTTATGATATAATGGCGTTGTTATAAAAAAAATAATAGAAAGGAAAGGAAGGCAGATGAGATAACAGATCAGTTACTTTACTTTTACCAGAAAGGGTGTAAGCTAAAACTTAGGCTAGCCATTGCGCTAGCGATTTGGTACAATAAGGGGGAAGTTGAATTATATTTGAAACGATAGGAGGGAGAAGCAAATGAAATCTACAACTAAAGTAACATTTAAAGAACTCCATGTATAGGTGGCTGTGACAAGCTTTACATGGAGTGGAATAATTATTGTCCGAAGCCACCTTTGCAATTGCTAGTACTAACGCAAAGGAGGATATGAAAATGCAATACAAAATAATTAATGGTGCCGTTTACTATGATGGTAATATGGTGTTGGAAAACATCGATATTGAAATCAATGATAATGAAAAGATTGCTATTGTTGGTAGAAATGGATGTGGAAAAACAACCTTGCTAAAAGCTATTATAGGCGAAATTGAATTAGAAGAAGGAACTGGTGAAAGTGAGTTTCAAGTAATAAAGACCGGTAACCCTTATATTAGCTATTTAAGACAGATGCCTTTTGAAGATGAAAGTATATCAATGGTGGATGAAGTCCGTACGGTATTTAAGACGCTTATTGATATGGAAAACAAGATGAAACAGCTGATAGATAAAATGGAGAATCAATATGATGATAAAATCATCAATGAATACTCTGATATCAGTGAAAGGTATATGGCTCTTGGAGGTCTAACCTACCAAAAAGAATATGAAACGATGATTCGTAGTATGGGTTTTACTGAAGCAGATGATAAAAAACCCATTTCTGAATTTTCAGGTGGTCAGCGAACTAAGATAGCTTTTATAAAAATACTTTTAACAAAGCCAGACATTCTATTACTTGATGAACCTACTAACCACCTTGATATAGAAACAATACAATGGTTGGAGAGTTATTTGAGAAGTTATAAATCTACATTGGTTATTATTTCCCATGATAGAATGTTTCTTAATCGAATTGTGGATAAGGTTTATGAAATCGAATGGGGAGAGACCAAATGTTATAAAGGTAATTATTCAGCCTTTGAGGAGCAAAAACGAGAAAATCATATCAAACAGCAAAAAGATTACGACTTGCAACAGATAGAAATTGAAAGGATTACACGCTTGATTGAACGTTTTCGTTATAAACCTACGAAAGCTAAAATGGTGCAATCTAAAATTAAATTATTACAGCGTATGCAAATATTAAATGCACCAGACCAATACGATACAAAAACTTATATGTCTAAATTTCAACCGAGAATCAGTAGTTCAAGGCAAGTATTAAGTGCTTCAGAACTTGTGATAGGCTATGATACTCCTCTTGCAAAGGTTAATTTCAACCTTGAAAGGGGACAGAAGCTTGGAATTGTTGGGAGTAATGGTATTGGTAAATCCACGTTGCTTAAAACACTTATGGGTGGTGTGGCAGCATTGTCTGGAGATTTTAAATTCGGATACAATGTTGAAATTAGCTATTTTGACCAACAGCTTGCTCAAATCAGTGGAGATGATACACTATTCGAAATTTTTCAAAGCGAATACCCTGAGCTAAATGACACAGAGGTCAGAACTGCTCTTGGCTCATTTCAGTTTAGTGGAGATGATGTTTTTAGACCGGTGTCCTCTTTGTCAGGTGGAGAAAAGGTTAGATTGACATTATGTAAATTATTATATAAACGTCCTAATGTTTTAATCTTAGATGAACCGACAAACCACATGGATATTATTGGAAAAGAGAATTTAGAGAATATCTTATGCAGTTATCAAGGTACAATTATTTTTGTGTCACATGATAGATATTTTACTAATAAGATTGCTGACAGATTACTTGTTTTTGATAAGGATGGTGTAGAGTTTGTACAATCTACTTATGGTGAGTACGAGAAAAAAAGGATGAATTCTGAAAAGCCATTTAATAACATTAAAGTTGAGCAGAAAGTAGAGAAAAATAACACAGTAAAAGGCGATCGTAACTCCATTGAGAAGGAGAAGGTTAAGAAGGAGAAACGAATTGAAAAGCTTGAAGTGTTAATAAATCAATATGATGAAGAATTAGAAAGATTGAATAAAATCATTTCTGAACCAAACAATTCTTCTGATTATATAGTACTGACGGAAATACAAAAATCAATTGATGATGTTAAAAGGTGTCAGGGTAATTATTTTAATGAATGGGAACAGTTGATGAGAGAATTGGAAGTTATGTAATTTTTGAGTTATGCAATAAGGATGTAAAAGTGTTAATGATACATTCTGGTTGTTGAAAATGTAAAAAAATTAATGAATTTTTATTAGATATAATCGCTATGTGAAGACCTTTTGAGTTTGCCGCATAGCGGTTTTTATTATCTATACTTTGGAATTGTCAAGAAAAGTGTAGTCGTATAAACTCACTAAATTTCCTTTGATTGTTATGCTGCCAGAAGTTGTTCTTCCAGCTGAACAAAATTATTACGATTTATATGAAAAGTTGTTGCCTGGATGCCAATTCCATAAAATGGGTTGGGCAATGGGGGTTGTCTGGACAAAATAACTTAAAGCTGTGGCTTTGAAAAGTTGAATTTGTGATTGTTTTCAGAGCTATCGGGTGCTTTAGTATAAATAACAATGAATAAAAAATCAGCCTGTATCTTATGTTACTATTAAGTAATTTAAGATACAGGTTTTACTATTTTTGAAATAAGTACCTTCCACTTCAAATACATGTATTCAAAGTGAAAGTATTGATTTAAATGATTCTTTTGTAATTTACTCTTGATAAGATCCTAAGCACTTAGATACAGACTTGTTTAAGAAGAAGTCTGAGCTTGATAAAGTTAAATCTGAAATTACTAAGGCTAAACAAGATTTAGAGCGTATCAAGAAAGAGGAATCTACTACTAGACAAAAAGCTCAGCGTAATGAAAAGAGAGTCGCTGAAGCTAAAGAGAAGATGATTCAATTTGAAGATAATGAGGCTTATTTCAATCAGCTTGAGCATGATAATCTTATGCTAGATCTTGAGAATAAAGAGCTGAAACGTAAACTATCATTGATGAAGCGTGCTTTTAATCAGTTGAAGTCTTTTGTTAAGTCTTACAAATTAAAAGAGGGTGGTATGTGGGAACAAGCTAAGAAGAACCTATTTCAATTCCTCGGTAAAGAGAGATATGATGAGTTTCAAGAGATTAGACACGAAGATGAAAAGAGTAAGCTACCCAAACGTGTGTTTAATGACTTTGAACGCTAATAGAAGAAGCAAAAAAAAGAGTACTTTAAAGATTCTAAGCAAGTTACAACTGAACAGGTTAAAACGCTTGTTAGTGGCGTTTTAGACAAAGTAAAAGAATTTGTAAAAGGTGGAGAATTTGAAAAAATTCATAGAAATGAAACTCAAACACGAGATAGAGATGAATTAAGTCGTTAGAAGCTCATATTTGCGTTCTAAGACGTTTTAAATCAATTCGAGTATTTACACGTGATTATTACTTTTCGTCGGCATAAGCGTTTAAAATGGCTATAAATAATAAAGACAAGGGCGAACAACGTGAGCAACGTTTACCCTTGTCTTTTTATTTTAGGCATTTAGCTTTTGCTGAGCGACGAAAAGTAATTACGTGATAAAGCTACTTTTCAGAGGCATGATCAAACGCATTGCGTTTGTCAGGGGTGGGCGGAAGCCCACGGTTTTTAAAAGGGTTTTTGCGGAGCAAAATACCCTTTTCTTCTTATCTTGATACTATTAGGGGTCCCGAGCGCCTACGAGGAATTTGTATCGATAAGAAATAGATTTAAAAATTTCGCTGTTATTTTGTACATTTAACTTGACGGTGACATCTCTCTATTGTGAGTTATTAGTGGTACAGTTTTCAACCGTTTTAATTATAAAAAAGTGGTGCATTTTTAAATTGGCACAAACAGGTAACGGTTATTGCAGGTGTATTTCTTATCTATGGGTTTAACATGGATTTTATCATTAAAATCATGAGTATTGTCCGAGAGTGATTGGTCTTGCGTATGGTTAACCCTAAAGTTATGGAAATAAGACTTAGAAGCAAACTTAAGAGTGTGTTGATAGTGCATTATCTTAAAATTTTGTATAATAGGAATTGAAGTTAAATTAGATGCTAAAAATTTGTAATTAAGAAGGAGGGATTCGTCATGTTGGTATTCAAAATGCGTAATGTAGATAAAACATCTACTGTTTTGAAACAGACTAAAAACAGTGATTACGTAGATAAATAAATACGTTAGATTAATTCCTACCAGTGACTAATCTTATGACTTTTTAAACAGATAACTAAAATTACAAACAAATCGTTTAACTTCTGTATTTATTTATAGATGTAATCACTTCAGGAGTGATTACATGAACAAAAATATAAAATATTCTCAAAACTTTTTAACGAGTGAAAAAGTACTCAACCAAATAATAAAACAATTGAATTTAAAAGAAACCGATACCGTTTACGAAATTGGAACAGGTAAAGGGCATTTAACGACGAAACTGGCTAAAATAAGTAAACAGGTAACGTCTATTGAATTAGACAGTCATCTATTCAACTTATCGTCAGAAAAATTAAAACTGAACACTCGTGTCACTTTAATTCACCAAGATATTCTACAGTTTCAATTCCCTAACAAACAGAGGTATAAAATTGTTGGGAATATTCCTTACCATTTAAGCACACAAATTATTAAAAAAGTGGTTTTTGAAAGCCATGCGTCTGACATCTATCTGATTGTTGAAGAAGGATTCTACAAGCGTACCTTGGATATTCACCGAACACTAGGGTTGCTCTTGCACACTCAAGTCTCGATTCAGCAATTGCTTAAGCTGCCAGCGGAATGCTTTCATCCTAAACCAAAAGTAAACAGTGTCTTAATAAAACTTACCCGCCATACCACAGATGTTCCAGATAAATATTGGAAGCTATATACGTACTTTGTTTCAAAATGGGTCAATCGAGAATATCGTCAACTGTTTACTAAAAATCAGTTTCATCAAGCAATGAAACACGCCAAAGTAAACAATTTAAGTACCGTTACTTATGAGCAAGTATTGTCTATTTTTAATAGTTATCTATTATTTAACGGGAGGAAATAATTCTATGAGTCGCTTTTGTAAATTTGGAAAGTTACACGTTACTAAAGGGAATGTAGATAAATTATTAGGTATACTACTGACAGCTTCCAAGGAGCTAAAGAGGTCCCTAGCGCCTACGGGGAATTTGTATCGATAAGGGGTACAAATTCCCACTAAGCGCTCGGGACCCCTTGTAGGAAAATGTCCTAAGTGTGGCAACAATATTGTATTAAAAAAATCGTTTTATGGTTGTTCAAATTATCCTGAATGTACCTTCACTTTAGCTGAACATTTTAGAAAGAAAAAACTCACCAAAACAAATGTAAAAGAATTACTAGAGGGAAAAGAAACCCTGGTAAAAGGAATCAAAACGAAAGATAGAAAGTCCTACAATGCCGTTGTAAAAATCGGAGAAAAGGGATATATTGATTTTATATCTTTCTCAAAATAAACATAAAAGCCCTTTAAAGAGGGCTTTTGAGGTAACAGACAATGGCAAAGACAATTTTTGAGGAAATGGGCGGCAAATACGAAAGGCAAGGCGATTATTTAATACCGTGCTTAACTGTACCCGCCGAAGAAGAACAGCCGATAGGCATCTGGGGACAGCGGCATTTGGATTATCTGAAGCATCACTGCAAAGTTACATACACCAATCTTCTTACAAGCGGCAGACTTAACGCTTACCTTGCCGACATTGACAGACAGGCACAGGAACGCTTTGAAAGGCTCATAGAGGGTATGAAACAGGCACAGGGCATAACGGAACAGCTAAAGGCAGAAAACGCCTTAGAATGGACAGGATGCCTCAATAACATAAGGGCTTGTGCGAGGGAGATTGTGGAAAAGGAAATTATTTTTGCATAAACAGATGATTAGTGGCAGGGGGAAATCCTGCCGCTTTTTCTGCTTTAGTTTGTCAGCTTGACAAATAAAGGGTTAAGGAATATAATTAGATTCAGTATTATACAAGGAGTTAATAAATATGCGGCAAGGTATTCTTAAATAAACTGTCAATTTGATAGTGGGAACAAAAAGTAGCAGTCCCGTTTCACTTTTAATATGGGGCTTAGTTTTTTGTACCCAGTTTAAAAATACTTTTATCATGTAATTTTATATGCCCGAAAACATATAAGTGTTTTGGGGCTATTGGAGTTATTTACCCAGTGATAGGAGTATTTATCACTGGGTATTTTTATGCCCTTTTTTGGGTGTTGATAGGAGGAAAATCACATGAAAATAATTAACTTAGGCATTCTGGCTCACGTTGACGCAGGAAAGACAACATTAACGGAGAGTTTATTGTATACCAGTGGTGCAATTGCAGAACCAGGGAGCGTAGATGAAGGCACAACAAGGACAGATACAATGAATTTGGAGCGTCAAAGGGGAATCACTATCCAGACAGCAGTGACATCTTTTCAGTGGGAGGATGTAAAAGTCAACATTATAGATACGCCAGGCCATATGGATTTTTTGGCGGAAGTATACCGTTCTTTATCCGTATTAGACGGAGCAGTATTATTAGTTTCTGCAAAGGATGGCATACAGGCACAGACCCGTATACTGTTTCATGCACTACAGACAATGAAGATTCCGACAATTTTTTTCATCAATAAAATTGACCAAGAGGGGATTGATTTGCCAATGGTATATCGAGAAATGAAAGCAAAGCTTTCTTCGGAAATTATAGTGAAGCAAAAGGTTGGGCAGCATCCCCATATAAATGTAACAGACAATGACGATATGGAACAGTGGGATACGGTAATTATGGGAAACGATGAACTATTAGAGAAATATATGTCAGGGAAACCGTTTAAAATGTCAGAACTGGAACAGGAAGAAAACAGGAGATTCCAAAACGGAACGTTATTTCCCGTTTATCACGGAAGCGCTAAAAACAATCTGGGGATTCGGCAGCTTATAGAAGTGATTGCCAGTAAATTTTATTCATCAACGCCTGAAGGTCAATCTGAACTATGCGGGCAGGTTTTTAAGATTGAATATTCAGAAAAAAGGAGGCGTTTGGCTTATGTGCGTCTGTACAGCGGCGCATTGCATTCGAGGGACGTTGTCAGAATATCAGAAAAAGAGAAAATAAAAATTACAGAGATGAGTATTCCTACAAACGGTGAATTGTGTTTAGCAGATACGGCTTACTCTGGTGAAATTGTAATTTTACCAAATGATGTTTTGCAGCTAAACAGTATTTTGGGGAACGAAATACTGTTGCCGCAGCGGGAATCTATTGAAAATCCGCTCCCTATACTCCAAACAACAATTGAAGTAAAGAAATCCGAACAGCGGGAAGTGTTACTTGAGGCGCTTACAGAAATCTCAGATGGCGACCCTCTTTTAAAGTATTACGTGGATACTACAACGCATGAAATTATACTTTCCTTTTTGGGGAAGGTACAGATGGAAGTTATTTGTGCCATTCTTGAGGAAAAGTATCATGTAGAGGCAGAAATAAAAGAACCTACTGTTATATACATGGAAAGACCGTTAGGAAAAGCAGAATATACCATCCATATTGAAGTGCCGCCGAATCCTTTCTGGGCTACTATTGGATTATCAGTAGAACCGCTCCCTCTTGGGAGCGGGGTGCAGTATGAAAGCCGGGTTTCACTTGGGTATTTAAACCAATCATTCCAAAATGCAGTTATGGAAGGAGTTCGTTATGGTTGTGAGCAAGGGATGTATGGATGGGAAGTGACAGACTGTAAAATCTGTTTTGAATATGGTGAGTATTATAGTCCCGTAAGCACCCCGGCAGATTTTCGGCTGCTTTCTCCTATTGTATTGGAGCAGGCTTTAAGAAGAGCGGGGACAGAATTATTAGAACCATATCTCTATTTTGAAATTTATGCACCGCAGGAATATCTCTCACGGGCGTATCATGATGCTCCAAGGTATTGTGCAGATATTGTAAGTACTCAGATAAAGAATGACGAGGTCATTCTGAAAGGAGAAATCCCTGCTAGATGTATTCAAGAATACAGGAACGATTTAACTTATTTCACAAATGGGCAGGGAGTCTGCTTGACAGAGTTAAAAGGATACCAGCCAGCTATTGGTAAATTTATTTGCCAACCCCGCCGCCCGAATAGCCGTATAGATAAGGTTCGGCATATGTTCCACAAGTTAGCTTAACAGCTTGCAAAAGTCATATAAAATGAGATTTGAAAGGATTAGAGACTAATTATGATGAAATGCGAATGGATATTGTGTCCTGTTTGTGGGAGCAAAACCCGTAATAAAATTAGGAAGGACACTGTTTTGGAGAATTATCCCCTTTATTGTCCAAAATGCAGACAATGACTGCCTCAGACTTTAAGGCCTTGGCAACTGGGAACCCTTATCTCAAACTCAAAATGGAGTTGGAAAATGAACTGACAGTTTTAGAGAATCAAAAACGAGCCTTTAATCGCTCCAAAGACGAGTATCGCCATACCATTTCCTATAGCGAGAAGCACCTCCCTATCATGGAAAAACGGTTGAGTCAATATGATAAGGATATTGCCCAATCTTTGACAACAAAGTCGCAAGATTTTGTCATGCGATTTGACAATCAAGCAATGGATAATCGTGCTGAAGCTGGGGATTATCTGCGAAAACTCATCTCCTATAACCGCTCAGAAACTAAGGAAGTTCGGACTCTGGCCAACTTTAGAGGATTTGATTTGAAAATGACAACACGAGCTCCTAGTGAGCCCATGCCAGAGACTGTCTCTTTAATGATTGTAGGAGATAATCAGTATACTGTCGCCCTTGATTTGAAATCAGACGTGGGAACCATTCAACGGATTAGTAATGCCATTGACCATATTATAGATGACCAAGAAAAGACGCAAGAGCTGGTAAAAGATTTAAAAGATAAACTACGAGTAGCCAAAATAGAAGTTGAGAAAGTCTTTCCCAAGGAAGAAGATTATCAGCTTGTAAAGTCTAAGTATGATGTTTTGGCTCCCTTGGTAGAAAAAGAAGCAGAGATTGAGGAGATAGATGCAGCTTTGGCCAAGTTTAGTGAAGATACAACACCCCAAAAGAAGCAACAAATAGCACTCGAGATATAAGAAAAAAGGCTGACAAATAATTTTGAACGCGGTAAAATGAAGTCAAGAAATCACAAAAGGAGAATAGATCATGACCCAAACACTAGAAGAAATGCGTTATCAACTAGAAGAATGGTTGTCACAAGGCTTTACTAGTTCAGAAGATAGGGCAAACTACCAAACTTTAAAGGAACAGTATGAAGATGAAACTCTTGATTATAGCTTTTCAAAGCGTGAAATTACTGGACAGCTGGAACTCATCATCACAAGTCGTGAGAATGATTTTCCAAACTTAGATGAGGTGACGAAGGCGGAATACCTTGATTTGGTTGCCCAACTTGATGATTTAGACAAGAGACAGGCTGACTACTATCGCAAGCAATTAGCCTAGAAAGAGGTGCAAGATGTTGGAGCAAATTCTACAAAGTCTTTTGATTATCGCAGCAATAGGACTGATGTTGCTTGTCCTTTATCAGATTGTGAAAGTTTCAGGTGCTTTATTTCTTATCGGACTCATCAGTGGATTAGTCTTTATTGAAATATATGGAATTTACCTCTTTTTTACAGAAAGATACCTTTATACAGAAGATTTAGCCACCAATGGTATTTGGAGTTTTACAGGATTTTTTATTGCTTTGAATCTATTTTTAGTTTTTAGTATTATTATGAAGTGGTGGAGAAATAGAATAGTTTAACACGGAGGATTACCATCAGGTAGTCCTTTTTCTTGTGATAAAATCTCCAAGCTAATCTTGATATGATGAAGCTATCACTAATAGAGGAGTAAGCCATGTTAAATAAAGTGAAAGCTCGATTTCTGATTGGATTAGGAGGTTTAATCGCAGTCAGTTTTATGGTCATGATTGGCTACACGATTGGCTCACAAACCATTTCAAAGCAAACAGAGAACCAAATACGAGCAGAAGCCAATAAACTTGTGTCAAAGAAAAAGCAGGAGGAAAGAGCGACAGTCCTATCAGATGAGCTTGTCAATGAATTTCTCACTCAATATTTCACCAAGGTCCAGCTGGGTGAAAATAACGCTCGTATCAAACCCTACATGACGGACTCGGCATTTTCAGAAGAGGAAGCAAATCAGAATAAAGCGATCAATCAAGTTTATAAAGACTATATGCTTGACTACCGATTTGAATCAGCCAGTATCTATGTCAATACAGAAAGTAATGTTGCACTTGCGGAAGTTACCTATCAAGTGACCTATGTATCTGATTTGAGTGAGCAACAACAGCGAACCTCTCAAACAGAAACCAAGACGGTTATGTTATCCTACTCCAAAGTTTCCGACAAGCTCCTGGTTAATCAGTTGACCATTTGGAATGGAAAACTAGAGGACATGAAAGAAGCCACAGATGGTGCAAATTCCAGCATACCAACGATCCAAGGAACTACGACAAGCGAGAACAACTAGCAGGAGACAGTCTTCTGCTTTTTTTGATAGGGAGGAAAGATGACACGAATTAAAGCAGTAAAACAAAAGGCCATTTTAGATGTTGCTGAGAGTCTGGGCTGTTCCTTCAGACGTTTATCAGGACACATTTATGAACACCCAGACCATGATTCCTTTCGGATTTTTGCCGATACCAATACTTTCAAATGGTTTTCAAGAGATATACAAGGAGATGTAATTGACTTTGTTCAATTAGTGACAGGTGTTTCTTTCAAAGAGGCTGTATCCTATCTTGAAACTGGGGATTTTGAACAAGTTAAGTTGATAGAAGAAACTTATCAACCATTTCAATACTATTTGCATGAAGAACCCTTTCAGCAAGCACGTACTTACTTGCAAGTCGTCCGTGGCCTAAGTGATCAGACTATTAATACCTTTGGCAGACAAGGATTGCTTGCTCACGCTACTTATCAATCGGAGCCCGTATTAGTGTTAAAAAGCTATGACCACAACGGGACCTTACAGGCCGCAAGCCTTCAAGGTCTCGTCAAAAATGAAGAAAAACACGATCGAGGTTATCTCAAAAAAATCATGAAAGGATCTCATGGCTATGTCGGTATTAGTTTCGATATTGGGAATCCTAAGCGACTCATTTTTTGTGAATCAGTTATCGATATGATGAGTTATTATCAGCTTTACCAAAAGCAATTATCCGATGTTCGCCTGATTTCAATGGAAGGTTTAAAACTTTCTGTGATTGCTTATCAGACCTTGCGTCTAGCAGCAGAGGAACAGGGGAAATTGGCATTTCTAGATACAGTAAATCCAAGCAGACTTAGTCATTATCTTCAGGCAATACAAGAGACGACAACCTTCTTCCAAACTCATTCAAATGCATTAACATTGGCTGTTGATAACGATGAGGCAGGAAGAGAATTTTGTCAGAAACTGTCAGATAAAGGACTTCCGCTTTCTCAAGATTTACCACCATTGCAAGGACTTGAAACAAAGTTAGATTGGAATGATATTGTGAAACGACAAAAGGAATTATCTTTAAGAGATCTTATCCAGTCTGCCCACACAAAAGTCATTAGAGATCATCCTCCACCTAAACGAGAGCACACTTTTGATGTGATAACAAAATCAAGTCCGCTATCATAATCTAGAATGTGACAAGGAGGACACCCTATGAGTGTGATTGAACGTCTGGCTGAAAAAGTAGCTAGACAAGAAGAAAAGGTCTCACGTGAGACGGAGAAATTGGAACACTATCGTGACCAACTACAAACAGCTATGTACAGTACCTTTATCAAACGGCAACAATCTAGTCAGTTGTCATTTCATGAAGCACTAGAGCAAGCCTTTGGTAAAGAAACCACACTACACCCAAATTACAGAAATGAGGATACAGAATGAGTAAAACATGGAATTTTGATCAGCCACTAGATGATGTGAAACCAACATCATCCCATGAAGAACGAGCTAAAATCGCAGCACTCTTCCATAAACAGGATGAAAAACCAATTGAAGAAGTAGACTATGTGGCTGCTTTTGAACAGCAACAAAAGGAGTCAGAATCTAAAGATGTACAGACGCCCGAATCAAAAGTTAAACAAAGCCAGCCGAAGAAAGTAAATATCACAAGCGACTATAAACAACACTTGGCAGACACTATTGCACAAAACAACAAGGATATTTCAGCCTGTCAAAAGCAAATTGAAGAACTTCATCAATTGATTGATGAAAAGAAAATCCAAAATAAAAAGTTGCAGGCTATTTCAGTAGCCATTGATGATTTATAAGTCAGGTAGTCCTATGCGGGCTACCTGACTTATAATTGAAGGAGAAGATAATGAAATTTTTTCAAAAGAAAAAACAGAACCAGGATCAATTTAAACGACTGATTCATCGACTATCAGAGATGTCAGATAGTGAACTAACCAAAGTAGAACAACTCCTAGATGTGGTCTTTGATTCTAGTTTCAAGTCTAGTGAGAGAGTGGAAATATCTAGGGACATTATAACCGATGAGGAAGAAAGTCTTGATAAGTCAATTCAAGAAGCGAAAAATAAACTGAATACTGAGCAGTTGGAAAAAAACATTGAGAGATTTAGACAAGGTAGGCGAGAGAGCAATAATAACAAATAACAGACCAATTATTTTGGCCTGTTTTTTGAAATATGTGCCATCGTTGAATCAAACGAAGTAAAAATATTTCTTGCTTAGTAGGAGGTGTTGTGGTATAATTTAGTTAGATTAGAAGTCATCGAAGGTACAGCAATGTATAACTAGGTGGCCTTTTTTCATATTGCGGAGAGATATTTTATGCCTAATAATGTATTTGAATTAATAAATTTTAAGGACTATTTTCCGTTAGATTTAGATATTACTGATAAAACTAGGTTGGTTTATAGACCAGTATTAGCACCAACTCAATTAAAATGTTCTCTTGAGCCGGCTTTAACTGAAGAACAGTTATATGTCCATATGAAAGAAAACTCTAACTGGTCTTTCAAATACAATGGGAATGATGATTTTTATAAACAGGATTGTATTGACTTTTTAAGAGATATAGACTTCCAATCATTCTCTCAATATGGGAAGTTGGTGGACAGAAAATACATAGAAGCAAAAAGAGTTTACTTATTTGATAGCTACTTTAGAAATTTTCTTCAAGAGATATTGGAGCGTATCGAAGTTTTTTTGAAGAAGAGTACAGCTGATGCTCTGACGATTGGATACAATAAAACTTCTTATATTTTTGAAGATGATACTCTCTATTATTCAGAACAATCTAAATACCGAAAAGAAAATCCTAAGAGGCTGGATATTGTTTTGAAAACAAAATATCATTTGTCACGATTGATTTTGGAAAAACAAGATGATGCCACAATCAAGAATCAGATTAACCAATATGGGGTCGTGTTACCTTGGACCGTTTTTCGTTTAATGACATTTGGAAATATAGCGTCCTTCCTCGTTGCCCTACAACCAGAATATCGAAATAAGGTTGCTGCCTATATTAGTCTTCCCTTGGACAAGGATGATAACATTCCAGCTAAAATCTTATTGTCTTGGTGTAACGCTCTTCGTTATCTTAGGAATATTTGCTCACACAATGGCAGATTATATGGTCGCTTACACCATACACTGCCAGCTTTTCATCATTCTGACAGAGAGTTGCTAGTGACAGACTCAGAGAATGATAGCAAGACACTATTTATCTATTTTATAGCAATGAGACATCTCATCTTGTCAATGTCCATAGAAACTAAGAATTTTTGGAATAAAAAATTACAAAAGCTTCTGGAAGAAAGTAATCAAGAACAAGTGGATTTGAGACACTATGGTTTTCCAAAAAATTGGATGGATTTATTGGCAATAAAGATATGATAAGTGCTTAGATGGACACGGACTAAAAAATAGATTAGAACGGAGGTAAAGTATTGAATCTTATTTCAATCAAAGAATTTGTCGAATTGACTATCAATAATAATCCAGACATCAATCCCAAAGAGCTTGAAGAAACCTTGCGTGCAGTACTTGAAGAAAAAGAAGGAGGGGCAAGGTGTATGAATTGTGGATCTCCTATTTGGGTAGCAGGGAGTGCACTGGTAGGGAGCTACATGTGCTTCACGTGTCTAACAGGTGAAGCCGATGGTAGTGATGATTTTGAAGTTTTAGGTTAAGCTATTTCATTTCAGAAATTTTTCGAGAGCCAAATGGCTCTTTTTCTTTTCCTGTGATAATTTTTTCAGCTCTCTCTTGTTACACTCTATCTAGTTTTAGAAAATCAACCCTTGACTTTTTCTTGGGGGTTTGGGGGCGAAGCCACCATGTTTTCTTATCGTCGGCTGACCAACCTGTAAGGTTTGGGTTCAGCTGGCGATTAGATTTTAGGTTATTGTGGACACAATAACTGAGCTCGCAAAAGCCGAAAAGCGAAGCGTTGAGGCTTTTAGGAAGCACCCGTATCCCATACGGTATCGGGGCTGACCCGATAGAGGCAAGTAGAGAAGGAGTATAACGAGATGACAGACCACTATCGTATTATCCGTAAGGAAATCAATCTGACACCAGGAGAACTTGAGCAGATTCAGGAGCTGATGAAGCAGGAACACGCAGAGCAATTCTCTCCCTTTGTCCGTCAAAAGCTGATGGACTTGGTTGAGAGGAAGCAGGCAGTAACGGATTGGTTTGCCCTCTGGCAGTCCCAGAAGATTGAACAAATCAGTCGAGACATTTTACAAGTGACTATCATGGCTGAACAGACCCATCAGGTTACAGCAGAGCACTTGCGAATTATCCTAACCTGTGTGCAGGAGCTGATGGCAGAAGTGGAGAAGGCTATCCCACTTAGCCCAGATTTTCGTGACAAGTACATGGGAGGTTAGATATGGAAAATCGTTACCGTACCAACCTCAAAAAAGTCTTTCTGACAGACCAGGAGTTGGAAACCCTGAACAACCGTATCGGTCAGAGTGGCTGTAAAAATTTCTCTGCTTATGCTAGAAAAGTTCTGCTCAATCCCAACATGACCTTTCTGACCATTGACACCAGTAACTATGACGACTTGGTATTTGAGTTGAGACGAATCGGAAACAACCTCAATCAAATCGCACGGACCGTCAACCAGACTCACATCTTAACACCAAGCGACCGTGGATTTTTGGTGCAAGGCATTGGCCAACTCATAAAGGAAGTGGAGAAGGACTTTAACATAAAGTGTCAGCAGCTGAAGGAGTTTTATGGTCGTCACTAAACACTTTGCGGTGTATAGCACCAAGTATCGTAAGAGCCTCATCAAGTATATTCTCAATCCAGAAAAGACGAAGAAGCTGAAACTGGTCTCTGATTTTGGCATGAGCAATTACTTGGACTTTCCCAGCTATGAGGAATTGGTGGAGATGTATCAGGCAAACTTGACCAACAATGATCGGCTCTATGATTCCAGAAACGACCGCCAGCAACTCAAGCAGACCAAAATCCATGCACACCACTTGATTCAATCATTTTCTCCTGAAGACAAGCTGACACCAGAGGAAATCAATCGCATTGGTTACGAGACTATCAAGGAGTTGACAGGGGGCAACTTTCGTTTCATCGTCACGACTCACACAGACAAGAATCATATCCATAATCATATCCTGATAAACTCTGTTGACCTAAACTCTGACAAGAAGCTCAGATGGGACTATGCCCAGGAGAGAAATCTTCGCATGATTTCTGACCGCTTGGCGAAGGAGTCAGGGGCAAAGATTATTCCGCCCAATCGCTATTCGCATGAGAAGTTTGAAACCTACCGCAAGACCAATCACAAGTTTGAACTCAAGCAGCGTCTCTATTTTCTCATGGAGAACAGCAAGAACTTTGAGGACTTTGTGGTCAAGGCTTCCGCTCTCAACGTGGAGATGGATTTCTCTCGCAAGTACGCCAGATTTTTCATGACCGACCGAGACATGAAGCAGGTCATTCGCGGCCATCAGCTGTATAAGCGCCAGCCCTACACCGAGGATTATTTCAGAGAGCATTTTGCGACACGAGCTATTGAGCAGCGACTGGATTTTCTCTTGCCCAGAGTACGAAACCTCTCTCATCTTTTGGAAATAGCAGAGCAGTTAAACCTGAAAATCTCCCCGAAGAAAAAGCATGTTACCTTTACCTTGAAAGAGGACGACCGAACAATTTCCATTGAGAACAAAAAGGTCAGCACAAAACACCTCTACGATGTCCAGTTTTTTGAGGACTATTTTGATAAAAGAGACATCACACCAGAACATGACTTGGCTAACCTGGTCTCAGACTTTGAAGCCTACCAAGAAGAGCGGGACAAGGACAAGCTCCCAATTGAGGAACTCTTGGCGGCCTATAAGGATTTCAAAGAAAAACGAGACCAGGTCCAGGAGTTTGAAGTTGCATTAGCGGAGCACCAGATTGACAAGTTAGTTAAAGACGGTCTCTTTGTCAGAATCAATTATGGTATCAAAAAAGACGGCTTGGTCTTTATACCAAACCGCAAATTGGATATTCATGAGAGTGATCAGGACAAGACCTACCATGTCTTTATCCGAGAGACCGCCCAGTTTTTCATTTACAATAAAGAGAACTCTGACCTCAACCGCTACATGCGAGGACGGGAGTTAATCCGCCAACTCACTCACGACAGCAAGCATATCCCTAAACGCAGACGCCCGACTATGGCCAGTCTCAAAGAGAAAATAGCAGAGCTTAATCTTCTTATTGAATTAGACATCAACAACAAATCTTACCAGGAAGTCAAAGATGAGTTAATCAAGGACATCGCCCAGCTGGATTTGACCATTACGGAGTTGCAGGATAAGGTCGCTCATCTCAACAAAGTAGCAGAAGTCCTGCTCAATCTTAATAACTCTGACCCAGAAAACAGACGGCTAGCCAGGTATGATTATGCCAAGATGAATCTGACTGCGGCTGTAAAAATAGAAGGGGTTGAGAAAGAAATTGAAACTTCTCAAAATGAACTCAGTAAATCCATAGATGAGTATGAATATCTAGTGAGAAGGTTGGAAAAGTTTGTTAAAATCTTAAATTGTGTAAAGTCAATCGATGCTAATATAGAGTATTACTCTAGAAAAATTATGAAAACATAGAAAAATTCAAATAAAATGTGTAATAATTATTCTGAAGAAATTCTGAAATACAGTTGGTATAATATAGTCGAAAAATATAGAGGTTATAATCATGAAAAAAAGAAATTTAGTATTAAACATTTTTTTGTCGTCAATTATTCTTTCATTTAATAATTTACCAATGCAAGTGAAAGCTAATGAAAATGCAGACGTTAGGTATAATATTCTACTAAAAAATCCTGAGTCGGTTGATGATATTGAAATGAATTTTGAAAAACAAGGAATCAAGGTTACAGATAAAATTCCTGAAATAAACTTTTTAACTGTATCTACTAATAAAAGTATTGATGAAATTAGAGAACTAAACGATTCGTATATTGAAGAAATTGTGGCTAATAATACGTTAACTGTAAAACCTAATATAACCTATTTATATGGTGAAAATGTTTATACAAATAATAGCTTTGATTTCTGGTCAAATCAGTGGGATATGCAAAAAAGTATCAGTACGGGGACCAAATTTAGACATAAATCAACTGGCAAGGCAACAATTGGAGTCATAGACTCAGGTATTACATATGATAATCCACAAATTTATTCAAATATTATTTCAGTAAAAAACTTTACAGCAGATTTAGATACGGGTGTAGTTGATGAGCAAAATATCATCGATAAAACAGGACATGCAACGTCAGTTGTTGGACAAATTTCATCAAATGGTGAATATAAAGGCATTGCTCCAGGAATGAAAATAAGGATGTATCGTGTATTTGATGAGGGAAACGCTCAAGATCAATGGATATTAAAAGCAATTATTCAAGCAGCAAAAGATGATGTTGATGTCATTAATTTAAGTTTAGGAGAGTATCTGTTAGAAAACTCAACTGATGAAGATGACAATACTGCCTTAGTTAACATTTATCAAAGAGCAATCAATTATGCTTATAATCAAGGTTCGGTTGTTGTTGCCTCTGTTGGAGATGAGGGGATTGATTTAGATAATCAAGCTGAATTGAAAGATTATCTAGGAAGTCTAAATGGCAAAGACTATAATCAGGTAGACGGTTTTGTGAGAGATATCCCAGCGGAATTAGATAACATTGTTACAGTTGGTTCCGTAGATGATGATGATTATATTTCCAGTTTTTCAAATAGGGGTAGCAGTGTAGATATTTATGCTACTGGAGGTGGAACTAAGGCATTAGCAGAAGTTGGTTATGAAAACTGGGTTAGTAAAAAGTTATATGAGAAAGATTGGGTAATTGTTCCTACATTAGAAGGGAAATTCACTTATGCTTATGGGACCTCTATTGCTACTCCTAAAGTATCTGCGGCATTAGGACTGATTATTGAAAAGTATAACTTAAAAGATCAACCAGATGAAGCAATTAAAATTCTATATGATAATAGCTGGTTAAGTAAAGATGACAATAATCAAGAAATTAGATCGCTGAATATTACGAATTTTGTGCAATAATAGTGTAAAATAGAAATATAATATTTTGAGGTATCAGGATGTATAAGATATTAGCTGTAGATGATGATTTTGAAATTTTGAAACTGATGAGAACTATTTTAGAGATGAGAAATTATGAGGTAACAACCTACCAAGAGGTTAAAGTTCCTCTTTCTATTAATGATTTTAAAGGTTTTGATTTAATACTTCTTGATGTCATGATGCCTAATATTGACGGACTACAGATTTGTAAAAAAATTCGTGATGAAGTAGATACACCAATTGTCTTCGTAAGCGCTAGAGATAGTGAAAATGATATTGTATCAGGTTTAAATTTAGGCGGAGATGATTATATTACTAAACCGTTTAGTGTCCATCAATTAGTAGCAAAGGTCGCTGCTCATCTAAAGAGAGAGGAGAGGCACAAGACTTCTAAAGAGAAAGAAAGCGTTGTTAGAGAATTGCTCCCCATCACTTTCTATCTTCAGGAAAAACAAGTTTGTATTAATGGAGACATTATACCTCTTACTCGAAGAGAGTATGATATTTTAGAATTGTTATCACGTAAAACCAATAAAGTTTACACAAGGGAAGATATTTATGAGCAAGTATATGATGACGAGGCTGATGCATTGTTTAGGTCTATTTCTGAATATATATATCAAATAAGAGGGAAATTTTCGCCATATGGAATTAATCCGATTCGTACAATAAGAGGCATGGGATACAAGTGGTATGACTAAAAAGAACTATTCGATAAAGCAGAGAAGTTGGAAAGTTGTTTTTGAAGTTATTATTTTGACAATTTGTAATGTAGTAGTGATTTTATTTTTATCAGCTGTGCTTTCCGAGTTAGGTCTTGTGACATATGGAACGACAGGAATGGACTTCCCTATACAGAAAGAGATGACGGCTGAGGAACTTAGTGAGGTTATGAAGCCTTATAGATATGACTTTGCTATTTTTAGTAGAATGTCAGAAGAGGTCAGTCAAGGTCATTTCGTCAATAATGAATTGCATTACTATAAATCAGTGATAGAAAAGCAGAAAAATCTCAAAGTAGATTTGATACATTATGAACAGTTTCAAACTGACGATTATTTTTTAGTTGTCAGATATAGTGAAGTCCCAGAATTTTCAAATCAATATTTTAGAAAAATTCCCTATAATTACCTGACTATAACTTTATTTCTCTTACTTTTTGCTCTGTCAATTATTATTTGTTTAACGAGATACATAAAAGAGATTTCTGCAAATTTTAGATCTATTCAGAATACGTCTGTCCAGATGGGAAGTAGAGCTTTCCCGCTCAATGATAGATATTCTCAAATTGATGAGTTTGATGCTGTTTTAAAGACTCTTCATAGAAAGGGCAATGATTTAGCGACACTTATTGAAAAAGAAAAATCGGAGAAGAAAGATTTTTCTTTCCAAGTTGGTGCTCTAGCTCATGATATCAAAACGCCACTAACTGTATTAAAGGGAAATCTCGAGTTACTTGAAATGACTAATTTGACAGAGCAACAAGAAGATTTTATCTCTTCGATGAACCATAGCATTAATACTTTTGAAAAGTATTTTAATGAGATGTTAAGCTATTCGAGACTTTTAATTGAAGATGGAGAATCTCATAAAAATATTTTTTTATCAGAATTTTTAGATGATTTATTGGCCGAAGCTGAGGATATTATGGTTACCAAAAAGGTGACGTTCGAACTTACTAATTCGACATCAGCTAAGAATTTTTATGGGAATCAACTTAATTTGAATAGAGCATTAATTAATATTTTGGCAAATGCAGCACGTTACGCTAACGCTGAAAAAAAGGTTATATTATCAGTAAAAGATACAGCAGATTTTCTTATTTTTGAAGTTTGGAATAGCGGTTCAGCATTCACACCAGAGGCTCTTAGTAACGCTAATAAATTATTTTACACTGAAAATTTTGGTCGAAGTAGTAGTCATTATGGAATTGGATTATCATTTGCCCAGAAAGTTGCCCAAAAACATGAAGGAAGATTAGTTTTGACAAATCCTGAAACTGGAGGAGCAAAAGTGGAATTGTATATTAAGAACAAACTCTTATGAAGTAAAAATTGAATTTTATTATATCATAGGAATAAAGGATAGCATTCAAGGAGTCAATGTCATTAAGTTAACCTCATCCTTCATCAAACAACCTATTCCTACACTCGTATATTAGTGCATATTCTGGGATAGGTTGTGCTTTTTATCGCATTTTGGCCGCACAAAAGGAAAGTTTTTTCCCCCATTTTTCATTAATTATGGAACTCTATAAGTGAAACTTACTGGACTTTGGCTTTTTATCATTCTTGGAAATGTTCGATTGGGTCGAACAATGGATAAATGCTTGGCTATGTAGGTGTTCAATTTGGAGGAAGCAAGTATACCTCTGAGAAATTTTTGACAGGCATAAACAGCGTCTGAAAAGTTGATTTTATAAGCTTTTTTCGCCTTTGATTGTTTAATGGTAACATGTGAGATGAGCCATTTACAAAAGTTAACATTGATAAAACGTGCATAGATTTCTTGGAGAATCCCTTCCTTCTTTTTGGCATGAAAATGAGTCAACCCCACACTGTATTTAAGGTCACGAAAACTGGTCTCTATGCTCCAGCTGCTGGCATAGAGGTCTTTTAATTTTTCCACGGGATTATCTGTATTTGTAACTAAGGTTTCATAGCAACCAGGTTGGATTTCCAGTCGTACCATACGAAATGTTAGCTCATAAAAGCTGATGGGTTCCGCTTTTCGACTAGAGCTCGGTAAGAAATCAAAAGGGTAGTGATGCGTTAAATAGTGATATTGGTTGGGAAAGTCTCGATAGTTTTGCTTCATCTCCTGGGTTTGTTTCCGACAGAGTTTGAGGTTGAAATGTTCATCAAAACAAGGCGTGTCAGGCAGGTTCAAACCTGATTTGATGGAGGCATTTCCATCCCGAATTCGGATGACATACAACCAATTTTTCTCTTGGCAATGGACCATGACATTGTAAGATTCATAGCCTCTATCCACGATGACAAGTGCTCGTGCGAAAGGGAGAATTCTCCATCATGTCAATGATTCATCATTATCGACCTTGTCTTGAATCCGCAGGTCACGATAAACAGCGTTTTCTAAATCGTAAAGTGCATTGATATGAGTCAAATTGTAAGGCGTACGATTTGCCCCCGTTTGGATACAGGTCGTCTTATCAAAGCGATTTCTAGGCAAAATGACATCACTGCCATCCACAGCTAAGATTGGCATAGGGTTAACAGTGGGGATTTTAGCAGTAAAATCTCTAAAATGCCTTTCAAATGCTTGGAATTTAATCTGATAACGTCGTTGAACGAAAGCAGACTGAGAGACGGCAAGTCCAGATCCAGCAGTTCTTTAGCTAAACTCTTGCCACCCAAGGCAAGGAGAGATTTCAACATCGTTTTCATGGTCAATGGGCTGTTTCGACTGAAATCTTTTGCTGGTTGACGGACAAACTGGTTGGCATCTGAAACGATGTCATCAATACTATTAAGCAAATGACTTTTAATTTGGTCAAACATGATTTTCTCCTTTTATTTTTAGTCTAACATAGAAAAAAATCCCCTGCCACTCAAAATTTGGAGTAGTAGGGGATTTAACTTAATGACATTGTTCAAGGAGTGACTATCTTTTTTTATATGATTTTGAGATAGTTGCTCTAACTGAAAACGCCTTAGGAGATTTCTTCCTATAAGAAAAATGACTCGTTTTCATAAAAGTTTTGACTCTGAACAAAATCTGAACAAGAAGTAATATGATGTTTGTATAAAGTAAGGAGGAAACTATTTATGCAAGTAAAAATCAATAATCTATCCAAAAATTATGGAGATAGACATGTACTAAAGGGTGTTAATTTCACAATTAAAGCTGGCAGTATCTGTGGCTTATTAGGTGTGAATGGAGCAGGAAAATCAACACTAATGAAAATTATGTTTGGTTTAGAGAAGGAAACAAGTGGAGAGATCTTTTTTGATAATCGTAAACGTCAAGTAAATGAATATAATGATAGAATAGGAGCTTTAATAGAAACACCTGCTATCTATATGAATCTTTCAGCATTTGATAATTTAAAAACCAAAGCATTGCTGTATGATATTACAGATGATCGAATTAAAGAAGTTTTAAAAAAGATTGGGCTAGAAAATACTGGAAGAAAGAAAGCAGGTAAGTTTTCTTTAGGAATGAAGCAACGCTTGGGCTTAGGAATGGCTATTTTGACGAACCCGAGTTTACTTATTCTTGATGAACCAACAAATGGGTTAGATCCAGATGGAATTAAGGAACTATTAGATTTATTGAAGGATTTGCAGAGGAATGGGATGACAATTCTTATCTCAAGTCATCAATTGCATGAAATCAGTAAGGTGGCTGATAATATTGTAATCTTAAATGAGGGCTATATTTGCTATAACGAATTAAATAATCACGATGATAACTTAGAAAAGATTTTCTTTAACATTGTTCATGGAGGTTTGAAATGAAAAATATTATCCGATCAGAGTTTTTGAAAATAAATAATAATAGTTATAGGAAACTATTGGTAGCCCTCCCCTTGTTAGCAGCATTGATTGCTTTCTTATTAGTTGGACCACAGATTTTAGAAAGTTTTACAATTTATTGGTGGGAGGCACTATTTCTCTTTGCTTTAGTGGGGTTACTTTTTCTTAAGGATTTTAAAAGCGAAGAGAAGGCAGGTCAATTTCAAAATGTTACTTTAGGAAAATTAGGATATAAAATTCGGGTATCTAAAATGATTTTAGTAGCAGTTCAAGTCTTTTTTTCAAGTGCATTCTTGATGCTTATCATAAAAGTAATGGAAAGCTATTTATATCCGAATTATATGGAGGTTAATACTTTACATGATTCAATAACATTATTGTTTATGCTATTAAGTGTGGTTTGGAATATAGCTTTTCTGTATTATTTATCAGATAAGTTAAACCCTTACCTGCTTGTAGTTGGGAACACTTTTATTTGCCTTTTGATTGCACCATTGATTGCACAGACAAAGTTCTGGTTTATTTTTCCTTATACCTATCATTACAAGGTGGCACAGACTATACTACATTTACGACCGTCTGGTGACTTAGAACAAAGTTTTGGAAATCTAAATCATTCCATAGTTTTATTGTGTGTACTCTTGTCAGCAATGTTAACGCTTATTATTTGTATGTTAATGTATCGAAAGAAGGAATGAATATGAAAATAATTCAAAGTGAGTGGCTGAAAATTAAAATGTCATATCCAAGCTATCTTATATTAGGTTTTTCGCTAATTGAAATAATCACGATTTTGCCATATTTAATATTTGTGAAAAGTAGTAAAGCTTTAGAAGCTGCTATCTTCTTTCCAATGCTAGTTATTGCAGTAATCATTAGCTTAGTAGCTATTTTGATTTGTGAACAAGAAGAGCAGGCTAATCACTTTCAAATATTGATTAGTGAACGGGAAGGAGCTAAGTTATGGGCGGCTAAGATCATAATTTTAGATTTAATGCTTTTACTACCAACAATTGGGGTATGGAGCTTATTATACTTAGTTTTCAAGCAAGATTCATATTTAACAGTTGGATTAATCTATTGGTTATTAAGTGCTTTCCTAAATCATTTTCACTTATTGTTAGCCTTTCTTTTAGGAAATAGTGGGAATTTGATTGTAGCGTTTATTGAGTGTTTACTTATTATCTTTGCAACAAATAAGGTATTTTTAGAGATGCACTGGTTACCAATAGCACTACCAATTAATATGATTTTAGAACCTGTAGATGGGTATTTAGTAAACCTATCTATCTTTATCAGTTGGATAGTTTTGCTATTTTTAGCTCAAATATATTTACTAAAATACTCAAAAATTAAAATATTGAAGTAATTAATCATTTTATTCAAAAAAATATATATAGAAAAATTTTTTCTGAACAAATTCTGAAATACGAGTATTATAATACAGGTGTTCGAACAAATAAAATAAATTTCAAAAATTGGAGGAAATTATAATGCAAAATAATGATTTTAATCTTGACCTAGTGTCAACTTCAAAAGAAAAAAAACAGGGTGCTTCACCACGTATTACTAGTATCTCATTATGTACAGCTGGTTGTATTACAGGTAGAATTATGGGATGTCATAAGACACCAACAGTTTCATGTAACTGTCACTAATTAACTTTTTATTTGGGTAGCAGCTATTTAGTCATGCTACCTTTATTTTTATCAGTTTTGTTCGATATTGAATAAAGCTGATAAAAGTAAAATAAATGCTGTAGAATGTAATTTATTTAAAATCTATAATCACTAATCTATAATCACTAAATGAAGTTATGAAATACCAAAGGAGATAGGAAAAATGGTGAATGACAAATATTTTAAGACAGATTCTTATTTAATTCGAAGTTCAATTTTAGAAACTCAGACTAAAAATTTTGTGAATAATATTGACTTTTTAGAACATTTGAAGAATGATCAAATGTTTTTAGAGCAATTATTTTTTGCCAATTCGTCTCTCTACTATCAACTACTAAAATACTATCAAGGTAACATTTCTAATACTAAAAAAGTAGATAAAATTGCAATTTCAGTATATCGATATTATAAACGTTCTCATGGAAGGCCAACTCCATTGGGATTATTCAGCGAAACCTCTATAGGGACATTTCAAGAGAATAATCATATGAAACTTAATGAAAATGTAAATAAAATTATTACATTGGATGCTGAATGGTTAATGTTATTAGTCTATAAATTTGAATCTGAGTACTACAACTCACTAAGTTTTACTATTAATAATGCTTGTTATAAAAAAGGTGATAGGATTTATCAACTTTACTCACTCATTGAAGATCAAGAAAAAATTAGTATTAGGGAAACTTCAGTATATAAAATAATTTCAAAAAATTGTAGTCGGGGTTACTGTAATTATCGAAAACTTATTGAAGAGTTAGTTAGTGTATATGGAATAGAAAGTTCTAATCTTGCCGAGGACTATATTTTAACTTTAATAAAAAATCATTACCTTTTATCGGATATTCAAAAAGATATACTATGCGGTTCACCAAGAGAAAAATTGTTAGATTTTATTTCACGTAATTATATAGACATTCATATAAAAACTTCATTGCGTAATATTTTTGAAATGATTGATTTATACTCGAAACTTCCAATTGGAGAAGGGGTTGCACTCTTAGAAAAAATTTATGAAACAATGTCATCAATCGTAAGAAGTAAATCGTACCTTAAAATTGATCTGATATCTAACTATTCTGAGTTTTCATTCTCAACTCAAATACAAGAGAAGTTCGAAAGATTTGCAAACTTCATAGCTCTTTCAACAGAATCTACTAATAAAACACATCTTGATTACTATTCAGAAGCTTTTTTAGAAAAATATGGACTTGAAAGAGAAGTCAAATTAGTTGAACTATTGGATCCCTGTATTGGTTTAGGAGCTCCATTTGGTTATAATCATCCTAGTAATGATTTCATAATGGAGGAACCACCTTTTGAATTTTACTCCGAAGCGGAAGAACAAATGTATCTGGATCTATATACTAAAGCAGTTAGTGAGCGAAGACCTATTGAACTTTCATCAATAGTAAATCATTATGAAAAAATTAATTCAGAAAAGTTATCTAATATAGACGGTTTTGATCTTTTTTTTAATATGGTAAAAAAGGATGGTAAAACAATCTTTAGTCTTAGTAATATTATTGGTTCAAATACATTAGGTGGCGGTTCCGGTCGTTTTGCTGGCTTGAGTGGCACTCTACAGAATTTTCATGAGAAACTATTACAACATGAAGATAGAATTGGGGACTTAGATAATATTAGTACTTGCGAAATTTTATTTTTACCAGAGAACTTGAGGCATAGAAATATTATGAATACTGTTTCAAATAGAAATTTCTGCCTTCCTATATCTACAGATGTTTCTGGTAAGAAAATTTTATTAGAAGATATTTATATAGGACTTAGCTCAGATTTGAAATTTTACGCTAGGGATATAAGAAGTGGAGAGTTTATCAGATTTTATTCTACCAATATGTACAATTTGACGTTATTTTGTAATGAGCTAAGATTTTTAGTTGAAATTTCAATAAAAAATAATATTGGAAAAATACCTTGGGAAATAATTTATAAAAATTTTAGTTATGTACCTAGATTGACTTTTGAAGATATTATCATAGCTCCTGCAAAGTGGCGTGTTCGTGTTAATGATACTATGAACTCAGTTAATCAAATTGTAAAAAAATATGGTCTACCTCAAACTTTCTATATCGAAGAAGGAGATAGTAGAATCCTTATCAACTTAACTAAACAATTGGATTACAATAGTTTTGAAAATCTGTTATCTAGCAGCTTCCAAAATAAAACTCAGTTAATTTTAACTGAGGTCATAGGAGATGATAGTCCGGTAGTGAGAAACGGGAAATCAACATCGTCTGATTTAGTGATTCCTTTTAGAAATACAAATTATTTGAGTAATTGTTCGCACGGTTATAAAAAAATTGTGGAAACTCAGGATTTTGAATTGATGGATCGAGAACGTAGGCAATTACCATTTCAAGAGTGGACGTACTTTAAAATTTATATATCAGAAGATAGGCAGGATGAGTTTCTAATAGGTTATTTAACGAGACTTAAGAATCATATTTTAGAAAATGAAGGTAAGGTCTTTTACTTAAGGTATAGGGATCCCAAACCTCATATCAGGCTTAGAATATCAGGATTATCAGAGAATATAGAATTGTATTATAGTGTACTATCAATTATAAATGAAGCAATAAAAAACTGTATTGTTTCTACATTTTCAATTGATATCTATGAGAGAGAGCTTGAAAGATATGGTGGTAGTTTACTTATGAGAGAAATTGAAGATATCTTCTGTGTAGATTCTCAAATTTGTATTGAAATGATTAATTCCTCTAAACTTGACTCCGAGCTATCTATTTTAGATTATGCGGTTTTGGTTAATTACATATATTTAAAAACTCTCTTTATAAGAGATGACTCAATTATTGAATTCCTAGAGGATGTTTCCCCATCAAATAGATCAAAGAATTTGAATAAAACAAAGCATCACTATATAAATATGATAAAAAATTATATTTTGAAGAATAATCTCCAATCAAATTTTCCTATAATAACTGAACTAAGTATATTGCTTCACTCTATCCAGTTCAAAATAAATAAGTTCGAAAAATTCCGAAAAACATCTATTGTGGATAGTATAATCCATGTTCATAATAATAGATTAATAGGTATTGATCGAGAACAAGAAAAAGAGATATATAATATTTTAAGATTGGTCTTTCAAAATGAAAAATTTACAAAGGATAAGTAATATGGATAAAATTACCTCCAAACAATTATTGTCTACAGTATTCACGATTCCAAATACATTAAAGTTAATTTTTCGACTAGAAAAGAAATATGCCACATATTTAATTGTTATCAATGTATTAATAGCTCTATTTCCATTAGGCATATTTTACGTTTATCAAGAGTTAATAAATGCAATTTTGTTGCAGTCTAATAAAGTTTTACAAACATTAGTCATATATTTTATAGTGCAAAGTGTTAGTTCTATTTTTGTACAAATTAATGCATTTTTCCTAGAGAAGTTCAATTTAAATTTATCTTATAGCTTAAGTAAAAAATTGATTACAAAAACATCTTCACTAGAATTGGCTGATTTTGAAAATGCTGACACATATAACCTAGTTGAGAATCTAACACAGGATAGTACATATAAACCATATCAATTATTCAATGCTATCATAAGTTTCTTTTCCTCTATTATTTCTTTACTAGTTTGTTTATTTTATATAAGTACATGGAAAACTAGTATTGCACTTTTTTTGTTGTGCATACCTCTTATTTCTTTAGTCACTTTTTTAAAAATTGGACAACTAGAATTTTTAATCCAATGGAATCGTGTTGGTGCTGAGAGAAAAGTCTGGTATTATATCTACTTATTAACACATGACTTTTCATTTAAGGAAATTAAATTAAATAACATCAGTGACTATTTAATTAATAAGTTTAGTTTAATAAAAGAAGAATTTATTTCTCAAGATTCGGAAATTTCAAAGAAAAAGAATATTTTTAATGCTATTTTAGACATTTTGCTGAATTTTATAAATTGTTTAGTTATCATAATGTTAATTTCTGCTGTTAGAGCAGGGGAGATTTTATTAGGAAATCTAATAAGTCTTATTCAGGCTCTTACAAGAATCAATACGTACTCTCAATCTATGATACAGAGCGTATATATAATATATAATACTAGCTTATTCATGGAGCAATTATTTAACTTTTTTGAGTCAGAGCAATATGATCAATCAAATATATATATAAATAACACAGATATTTCACTAAAGGAAGTATCAGAAATCAATTTAGTGGATGTTAGTTATTGTTATCCCAATAGTTCTATTAATGCATTATCAGAAATCAGCCTAAGTTTTAAATGTGGTGAACTTGTCGCTATTGTGGGGAAAAATGGTTCGGGTAAAAGTACATTAGTAAAATTATTATGTGGGCTTTATAAGCCAAGTCAAGGTGAGATAGTATTTAATGGTATCTCGAATAAAAATTTAGATTTAGCCTTTTATCAAAAGCATGTATCAGTTCTTTTTCAAGACTTTGTTAAATATGAATTAACTTTGAGAGAAAATATAGCATTAAGTAATTTAGAAATTTTAAACGATACACAAGCTATTAAGTTAGCTTTAAAGAAATTTTCTTTTGAAGTGGATCGGGATATTGATATGCAATTGGGGACTTGGTTTCAAGATGGGCGCCAATTGTCTGGTGGTCAATGGCAAAAATTAGCCTTAGTAAGGACTTTCTTAAAAAATGCTTCTGTTTATATTTTAGATGAACCAAGTTCAGCACTAGACCCAGTATCTGAAAAAGAAATATTCGATAAATTCATAGAGCTTTCTCGTGACCATGTATCTATTTTTATTTCACACAATTTAAAGTCAGCTAAAAAAGCAGATAAGATTATTGTAATGAAAGATGGAAAAGTTGATGGAGTGGGTAATCATGAAACTTTATTAAGGACAAATGAGCACTATAAAAAAATGTACTATTCAGAACAATATGAGGAATTATGATGAAAATGGATGAATTACTTGAAGATGTCTCAAAAATAACAATAGCTGAATATGATTTTGAACTTGATAACATTATAAATAGTAATAATAACTATGATGTTGTGACTTTATCACGTGGACTTCCAGGTTATATATTACTAGTATCGGAACTGAACAGTAATCACGTGAGTTCATATGAAGAAAAACTGACTTCTTATATTGAAATTCTAGTTTCAATATTATCAGAAAGAGGTGTTATGACAGGCTCTCTGTATTCGGGTGCTGCTGGAATTGGGATTAGCTTATTACATTTAAATGAAAATAAGTATAAAAGATTAGTGGAAAGTTTAGATGAATATATCGAATATTTCGTTAGTGAATTTTTACCTTCGATAGATACGGGAAATATGTCCCCAACAGACTATGATATTATAGAGGGAGTATCTGGTATCTTAGTTTATATCTCGCTTCATGATAGAGAAAGGTTAAAAGATGTTCAAAGAAAAATTGTAAATTTTTTGACTAGTTCATTCAAAGAGGATATATGGAACGATATTTTTTATGTCACTTCTCAAAATCAAATGTCTGAATCGGAGAGCGTACTATTTCCCAAAGGTTGCTTAAATTTAGGGGTAGCACATGGCTTAGCGGGAGTTGGAATTGCTTTAGCTTACACAATGATAAAAGGAAACTTTAGTTGTCAAATTGAAGAAACCTTGCGACATATCATTGATGTATATGAACAATTTGAAACACCTAGTTTGTATACATGGAAGGATGGATTAGATATTGATGAATTAAAACAAGGATATTCTAATTCTAAATTCTTACCAAATATTGATGCATGGTGCTATGGTAGTCCAGGCATATCTCTATTATATATGTATTGCGGAGTTGCATTAAATGATGAGTATCTCAAGAATAAAGCAGTCGAAATTTTAAAAACTTCAATGGAAAGACAAGCTGGAATAGATTCTCCTATTTTATGTCATGGTTATGCTGGATTACTAGAAATATGTCAATTTTTCAAGTATGTATATCAAACAGATGAATTTGATAAATATATTTATGATTTTGATAAAAAAATTACCCAATACCTGCAGTCCAAAAGGAATAACGAATTACAAATAATTTCACAGTTTGGCTATTTAAATGGCGATGTGGGTGTTTTATTATCTATGTTGCACATATATTCAAAGAATGTGAACACCTATTGGCAGGCAGGACTACTTTTATTTAAGGATATAATTTTTGAATAAACGGTTCGATATTCTGAACAAACCCTGAACTTTTAACTTTACAATATCAAGTGTAAAGGAGTACAAATTCATGAAAAAAGAATTTTGATCAACTGAGCGTCAACGTTTTTCTGTACGCAAGTATTCAATTGGTGTTACTTCAGTGTTGCTTGTGGTATGTTTATTTGGGGCAACTCAGAAGAGTGTATCTGCAGATGAAATAGCAGCTGCAATCGCTTTTCAAGAAGTTATAGTCAATCAAAATACTGCTTCTGGGAATGAAATAGCTGAGGAATTCTCTCAAATGGATGATGTACCATTAGAAAACGAAAAAATTAATGATAGTCTTGAAGACGTCAAAACTAATATAGATGTTTCTAATGGGAAAATAGCTTATTCCTAAAATATTGATGTAAAAAACAAGCTGAATCAAATATACTAGACGAGTTAGCGGTGCATACAGAAAGTGTAACGGCTACTTCGCCAGAATCAAGCAAAGCAGAGCCTGCAGATGAAGAATTATCTAAACAGTCAGCAATTACAGAGGACTTGAATGATACAATCCCGGTAGAGGTTGTAAAACAAGCTACTAATGAAGTTAAATCTAGCAAAGATGGTGGATTTTTGATGACGATTTGGTTGCAATTGAAGACTTCCTTGAGCAAAATAATGATTTGAAATTATCTAAAGGAGCTACTTCTAGAGCAGGGAAAGTAATAGGTGATGATTATCCAGCTAGTTGGAAAAAGAGACCAGATGAGTTTGATACTTGGGGATACAATAAATCAACATGTACTTCATTTGTAGCGCATAGGTTACATAGCGTAAACAAATTTGAAGTTCCAAGAGCAATGGGAGATGCTGGACAGTAGGGGAATATAGCCCGTCGATTAGGCTATTGAGTAGATAATACTCCAGCTGTTGGCTCAGTAGCTTGGACAACAAATGGAACATTTGGGCATGTTTCTTGGGTTGCCTCAGTATCAGGAAATACAGTAACAGTAGAAGAATATAACTGGAACTGGGATTATGCTTATCACACGCGAATACAACCGATTTCAGCATATACTGGCTTTGTTCATTTTAAAGATTTAACTAGCAGTAATTCTTCTGATGCATCAGGCGGTAATTCTTCAGGAGGACAGACTAATCTAGGAACTATGTTACTTCAGCCTGGAACATATAGATTTACTAGCCGTAAAGGCATTAAATCAGAACCTAAAATCTATAGTACCGACATAGCTTATTATGACAGTGGAGATACAGTCAATTATGATAAAACATTAGTAGCCGATAATCATGAGTGGATATCATATGTTTCATATTCTGGGGCACGCAGATATATCGCTATTAACCAGTTAGCCAAACCAGTTTCGCCTGTTGTCAAAGGAACAACTAACATTCAAAACAAAAATGATCAGTTAGGTACTTTTGATGTTGTAATTTCAAACGTTTCAGGACGCCAATGGATTTCGTACATTGCTTATAGTGGTAATAGAAGATATATTGCGATTAGTTAACTGAATTGAAGGGAATAGCACTTTGTGAGTAATTCATTTTAGTGCTATCCCTCTTTTTTACAATAATTTATGCCAATCTGGCATAAATTATAAGATTCGTTCAAAGCTTGACTATAATGGTGTTAGGAGTGGACGGATGTATAGGCGTGTTAAGGATTTAAGAGAGGATAAAGATTACTCTCAAGACTATCTTGCAAAGTATTTATCCTGTAGTCAATCAGCTTATTCAAGGCTTGAAAATGGTAAAAGACAATTATCAATCGAATACTTAATTAAACTATCAACTTTATATCATGTTAGTACCGATTATTTGCTTGGTTTAACAGATTATCCTTATCGCCTTCATCATAAAAAATAGTCTCTCCTTGTTTGTTCATTGACAACTGAATAGACCAAGGTGGGACTTTCTTATTTGTCGAGCAGTTTAGCTTGATTCGCCATGATATGAGCGAACAAAATCAGCTATAAAATAGAATGGTATTCTATCTGCCAAGACACAAATTAAGGATAATGATACTTCTGCACGTTCGGGCTGCCAGCGATAAAGGCCAGCGGGTGTAACTCCCATGAATGACCTAACCAGTCATTCCCGCTGAGGTCATTATTTTAAATTTTAAGGAATAATATAGTATGACAAAAATAATAATAGGTGAGGACACATCGCAGGTTGTCATTGAAGGCTACAAAGTAACGGTAAAGGTTACCGATAAGCCATTGAGCCTAACGGATATTTTAGATGATTTACTTGGTAGAAAGTTAGAAAAAATATAAACTTTTAGCGGACAAGTAACAGTAAATTATGTAAAATAGAATAGTAGAACTTCAATCCTTGATTGATCCGCACCTAATATTCGATTAAGGAGAAGACAATGACACAAACCTGTATTTATTTACGCCTATCACGAGACGATGGAGATAATATTGAAAGTAACTCCATTGTCAATCAGCGTTCACTTTTACGAGACTATGCCCAAAAGCATGACCTTATCATCTTAGAAGAATTTGTAGATGATGGTATTAGTGGCCTAACCTTTAATCGTCCGGATTTCAACCGTATGATGACGATGGTTAATGAGAAAAGGATAGATACTATTATCGTCAAAGACCTGTCTCGGTTTGGGCGAGACTATATTGAGACTGGGAAGTATATTCAAAGGATTTTCCCTTCTATTGGTGTTAGGTTTATCTCGGTCAATGATCATTATGATAGTTTGACTGCTGATACCAATGAAACACATCTTGTCCTGCCGATTAAAAGCCTTATCAATGATAGCTACTGTCGGGATATTTCTATGAAAGTCCGTAGCACACAGAAGGCTAAGCGTCAGAACGGAGAATTTATAGGAGCTTTTGCCCCTTACGGTTATCGTAAAGACGATAACGTGAGGAACCACCTAGTAGTGGATGAGAGTGCTCGTTCAATCATTGAAAAAATCTTTACACTCAAGTTAGAAGGATATTCTTCCAATAGGATTGCCACTTATCTCAATAAAGCTGGCATTGCAACCCCACTCCAATATAAGAAATCTTGTCACGAAAATTTCAAGGGATTTTATGGTAATTCTAATCAGTGGAATGCCAAAATGGTTAATCGTATTCTGGTCAATAGAGTTTATACAGGGACTTTAGAACAGGGAAAACATACGAAACTGAATTACAAATCGAAACAGTCTCTAAAGGTTAGTCCAGATGACTGGGTGCGGGTAGAGAACACACACGAAGGTATTGTATCTGAAAGCACCTTTGAGATTGCCAATAGCTTATTACTTAGAGATGTCAAAAATGGAAAAGGGCAGCCTTCTTTATTTACAGGATTACTCTTTTGTAAAGACTGTCAATCTCAGATGATACAGCGAAAAGTCCGTTACAAGAAAATAGAGACCATTCAGTACATCTGTAGTACATACAACAAGGGAAAAGGTTGTAGTCGTCATTCTATTAAGGACGACAGCCTACTGGAAGTCATTTCAACCTTGATAGCTCAACACCTGGAGTGGAAGTCCTATCTGATTGAACGTATCCCTCATTATCTTTCACAAGAACCTTTTCTTGAAATTGACTTTACAGGACTTGTGACCGAACGAAAGAAGTATGAGCTATTAATCCAATCCCTGTATATGGACCTAGATGATGGTCTTATCAATGAGTTGGAGTATCAGGAATTTCAGAGACATTATCGCCAAAAGCTGAAGCAGGTTGAAGAAACCATTGCTCTTAAAAAAGAATTAGCTCAGGAACTCTATCATAAACTCCAAGATAGGGAAGCTTGGTTGAAGCAATTAAGTGAGTTGAGAGACACAGACTGCTTAAACCGCTTGACATTGGTTTCCCTCTTAGATCGGATTAATATTGGAGAAGACCACGAGATTACGCTGGTCTTTCATGATATAAAAGAGATGGATATTCTCCAACAGTTTTCTCAATCGGAAACGGAGGCGGTTTGATGGCTCGCACGAAGAATCGCTATCGTACAGAAGAAACAAAGACTACTCAGGTTACAATCTATCGAACTGGTATTTACATTAGATTATCTAAGGAAAGAACAGAAACTTGGAGAAATAAATCACAGTCATTAGAGACACAAGAAAGCTTAGCGAGAACATTCGCCAAAGATAAGGGCTTAATGGTTGTCAAGGCATATACTGATTATGAGTATTCAGGCACGAAGTTTAACCGCCCTGCCTTTCAAGAAATGATGGAGGACATTAAAAAAGGTCATATCAATTGTATTCTGATTCGTGACTTATCACGCCTGGGTAGAGATTATATCGAAATGGGTCGTCTTATTGATAAAGTTTTCCCCTTCTTGGGTGTTCGTTTCATCTCTATCAATGATAACCTTGATACCCTTAACGGACTTGAAGAAAAGAAGTCGTTTGAGGTAGAAATTAAGAATTTGGTTAACGACCTTTATTCTAAAGATATTTCAAAGAAAGTGACTGCGAGTCATATTTATCATGCTAGCCGTGGCTACTATATTGGAAGTTTTGCTCCGTATGGGTATCAGTTGGACAAACAAGAGCATGGTGTCAAACTGATGATAGACCCTCTTGTAAAGCCGATTTTAAGAATAGCTTTCGACATTTTAGTTCAGGGAAAATCCATTAGTAAAGTAACGGCATATCTCAATAAAGCTAGAGTTGCAGTTCCAACCGTATATAGGCGAACTGGACAACTATATCGTAGTGAAGATGATCGAACAGAGTGGAGAAATTCGACTATCCTTCGTTTAATCCAAAGTCCTGTTTATCAGGGACATCTTGTGCAGCGTAAATCCAATAAAACTCTTACGGAGACGGATTATATTCGATTTGAATACGCTCATGAAGCTTATATCACTCGAGAAGAATATGATAAAATCGTTACCTATCTTCACAGCAGACGGAGTATTAAAAAAAGGCTACAGCCGAAGAGGCCTAATCGATACAAGGGATTGATTTACGCTCAAGGAAATTCTAAGCAAATGTATCGCTATTGTCGTCACTTTTCAAATCAGAAATCTGACTATGATTATTATTACTTCACGGACCATGTCTATGACCCTCAAATATCTGAAAAACAGACAGTTTATATTAGTGAGATAGCTTTAGATAGAATAATCTCAGAGTTGCTTCAAGCAGAAATCGAACGTTTAGGAATAGCTGAGCAGCTACTGTCTAAGTTGAAAACAAAAAAAGATGATTGTATTAAGGTTTATTATAGGCAAGTAAGGCAACACCAACAAGCTATCTTGCGATTACTAGAAGAAATAAGTGACTTATATGCTTCATATAGTTTGGTACGGACTGAAAAAGCAACCTATCTCACTCAAAAATCTGAAAAGGAAGCTCAAATTGAGACACTTTCGCAGGAAATAAGACATTGTGAGGTGGCTATTGGGCAACTGGAAGAAGAACATCAGAAGCAGATAAGTTGGGTAAAATCGCTAACTCAATGCCAAGGAACAGAGACTCTAACCTCGGAACTATTACAGGCAATTATCGAACGCATCGAAGTTGACGTAAATAAACAAGTAACGATTACTTTTCGCTGTCAGCTGGGAGGTGCAGTCAATGTCTAAAGTAGCTTTATATCTTAGATTATCTGTCGATGAGGCTGGAACGGATGAGAGTATTTCCATTGTCAATCAAAGATACTTGCTTCATCATTATCTAGATAATTCATCTGACTTTCAAAACTTTCAGCGAGAAGAATTTGTGGATGACGGTTTCTCAGGGACAACCGTCAATCGTCCTGCTTTTCAACGATTGATGACAAAGGTAAAATCTGGCGAGATTCGTCATGTTATTGTTAAAGACCTCTCACGATTTATGCGTGATTATCTGGAGTTAGGAAACTACCTGGAAAATATATTCCCCTTTCTAGGAGTGAGGTTCATTGCTCTAAATGACCAATATGATAGCCTGACATCAGAGAATAATGGTGTTGAGATTGACGTTCCCTTTAAGAATTTGCTTAATGAATTTTATGCTAAGGATGTTTCTGAAAAGATCAAGAGTGCGATGAACAGCATGAAACGCTCGGGCAAAAACATGAGCTGGTTGCCGCCGTTTGGTTATCTCAAGGATCCAGAGGACCGTTTCAAGATTATTATTGACGAGACAGTTGCACCAATTGTTCGACGGATTTTCGCCTTGTACCTTGATGGTAATAGTTACCAAACAATTGCTCGACTCCTGAATGAAGAACAAGTCATTACTCCAGCAGAACGAAAGATGCAAATCAGTCAGGCACGTTACGCAAAGTCACTCCGTTTAACAACTGAGCAAAAACGAAATGTTTGGAGTAGCACTACCGTTGGTCAAATTTTAAAGAATGAAGCCCATAAGGGAACTTATCTTTTTAATACTCGGACGTATGTAAGGGGGAAGCATGTTTTCAGACCAAAATCAGAGTGGGAGCGGATTGAGAACAATCACGAAGCGATTATTTCATCAGAACTATTTGAACAAGTTGTCCAATTAAAAGGATCAAAAGCCACTAAAAGAAAACAGCATCAGATACCTAAAACATCATCTGTATTGACAGGTCTGATTCGTTGTGAGCATTGTGATCATTCTTTGATTGGACATTACAACCATCAAGGTTACCAATATTTTTCCTGTCGTTATTGTAAGGGGCAGGGAGAAAAAATGAAGTCTTGTCGAGTGGATAGGATTGAACAAGCAATCAAAGGGAAACTAGGAGATGAAGCAGTAAAACCTCATCAAAAGGTATCTAAGACCCTTGTTCTTCGTGAAATTGAACGTTTGAAGACAGAAAAACTTGCCTGCTTTCAGGACTACAAGGATAGCCTGTTGACCAGAGAAGATTATATTGCCAAGAAAAAGGAAGTGGATAAATCTGTTCAGGCTTTGGAAGAACAGATGAAAGAAGCGAACTGTGTTCAGTTACCAACTGACAAGAAGTTAAGCAAAGAAATTGTAGTTGCACACGTTGACAAAGTTGTGGTTGATTGTCTTGGCTTTTTTACAGTTATCTATAAATAGTTGAGGAAGAGACTTGAATCCTATCAAGTCTCTTTCTCGATAGGTTGCTTTGTGATATAATTAGTGTGAAATCTAGTAAATAAATAGTGTCAGTAGCTTGACACAAGAGGGACATATTGAAGAAGGCGAGAATTTCCATGATTCGGTTGTTAGAGAAGTGCAAGAAGAAACGGGTTTAACAGTCACTGATGCTCGCTTGGTTGGTCTTAAACATTGGCCGGATAAGGAAGGGCATCGTTACATTGTATTTCTCTATAAGGCAACAGAGTTTACAGGAACTATCCGATCAACTGAAGAAGGCGAGGTGCGTTGGGTCGAGAAGTCGGACCTGCCTCAGATGGATTTGGCCTATGATTTGCTAGAAATACTGAAAGTCATGGATGAGCCAGATTTGTCCGAGTTCTTTTATACTAGAAAAAATGACGATGGAGAGTGGGATATAAATTTTAGGTAGAAGCTAGAAATAGCTTCTTTTTTATGCTGTTTGAATAAAAATACAACAAACTAGTTGACAAATGTATAAAAATGACGTAAAATGTTTTTATCTTTCAAAAAAGGAGAAAAAATATGCATTTTACTATAATGAAAGTCCGATGTTTTATATAAAAAACGGTATAAGTATGCACAGGATTGTTTTAAAGGAGAATATGATGATGAAAAAATATATTATGACGGGATTGGTTTTGTTGGCAACGATGACCCTAAGTGCTTGTAGTGGAAATGCTACTCAAGAAGATACTTCCTTGAAGGATGTTCAGGAAAAGGGAAAACTAATTGTTGCATTGAATCCAGAATTTCCACCATTTGAGTTTAGAACACTGGTTGATGGCAAAGATACAATCGTTGGAGCTGACATTGAGCTTGCAAAATCCATTGGTCAAGAATTGGGTGTAGAAGTCGAATTTTCAGCGATGAGTTTTGATAATGTTTTGAACAATGTCCAGTCAGGGCAATCGGATATTGCCATTTCAGGAATTTCAGCCACTGAAGAGCGTGCAAAAGTGTATGATTTTTCCATTCCTTACTACACCTCAACCAATAAAGTTATTATAAATAAAGAGGATCTTGCACAATATACATCGCTTGATTCTCTAGCTGAGGCAAATATAGGAGCACAAAAAGGTTCTATTCAAGAACAAATTGTTAAAGAACAGCTTCCGTCTTCCACGGTTATTGCTCTAGCTTCGAACGGCGAGCTGATTAATCAATTAAAATCACAGAAGCTAGAAGCAGTTATTTTTGAAGAGCCGATTGCGAAAGCCTATGTTGCCAAAAATGATGACTTGGTTATTTTAGATACTGAGATAAAAAGTAGCTATTCAGATGCCTATGCTATTGCCTTGCCAAAAGGAAGTACAGCTTTAAAGGAAAAAGTTGACTCTGTCATTACAAAACTAGTGGAATCTGGACAGATGGATCAATTTGTTCAAGAAGCCTATGAATTATCCATTGCTAACAATTAAATTTTATACGATTAAATTGAATAAAAATAATATTTTCTTGACAAATGTATAAAAATAAATTAAAATGAGAATACATTCTGAAAAACTGCAAGAAAATACAATGAAAATCAATAAGCTTGTGTTTTTTAGAATAAGTATTTTATTAAAATAAAGAGAAGGTATTTAGGAAATATGAAAAAAATCTTGGCATTAGCAGCAACAGTTTTAGCAGGACTGACATTGGCAGCTTGTTCTTCGACATCATCACAATCTGCATTAGATAAAATTAAAGAAAAAGGAACATTGGTAGTGGCAACTAGTCCAGACTATGCTCCATTCGAGTTTCAGGCACTAGTTGATGGAAAGAATGAAGTTGTTGGTGCAGATATTATGTTGGCTCAAAAAATAGCCGACGAACTTGGGGTCAAGCTTGAAGTTTCAGCAATGAGTTTTGACAATGTATTGTCTAGCGTTCAAAATGGCAAAGCTGATATTGCAATTGCTGGTCTATCTTATTCGGAAGAGCGTGCAAAAGTTTTTGATTTCTCTGAAAGTTACTATCAAATTTCTGATGTATTACTTATCAAAAAAGATAGCGCCAATTCACTCACTTCAATTGATGCTATGAGCGGGAAAACTCTCGCGGTACAAAAGGGTTCAACACAAGAATCCTACGCACAGGAAAACATTAGTCAAGCTAACATAATTTCTTTAACCTTGATGGGTGAAGCTGTAAATGAGCTCAAATCAGGAAAAGTTGATGCTATTTTAATGGATTCTCCAGTTGCTGCTGGTTATGTTTCACAGAATTCAGATTTAGCCGTTGCATCCGTTGAATTTCCAACGATTGATGAGAATTCGAAAGTCATTGCTTTGCCAAAAGGTAGTACAGAACTAAAAACTGCGATAGACAAGGTTATCGCAGAAGTAAAAGCAAGTGGTGAGTTTGATACTTTCCTTGAGAAAGCTGCAACATATACAAGTGTTGAATAAGAGAAACGAGAGGCTGGGCAAAAAGTCCAAAGCCACTTCTCAGAGTTCGTGTCAACATCTCAGCGCAGTGGTTGATTGGCAGATTTGTTCGTGTTTCACACTCCAAATCTGACCTAATCAACTGTGCGGGGGTGGGAAGACGAACTCTTTTTTGACTAGTTGAGTTCTTTCCCACTCCCTTTTGCATGCAAAAAAGAATGGAGTAAGTGAGTCACACCCCAAAAGTTAGACAGAAAATTGGGGTCGGTTCAATACTCCATTTTTTATAGATAATTATTTCACACGCTCTAGATAAAAACTGGTCAAACGTGGTACAGTAATTCTGGCTCCATTTTCATCGGGATAGAGGCTAAATGTGTCTATTGGAATAGCATTAGATGAGAAGACAAGTTTATATTCGCTCTCAGCTGGCAAATCCAAGTGTACGTCAAATAGTTCTTGATCATTAAAGTTATGTATAGTCAAGATTTCTTGCTCATCACTAGTGCGAGAAAAAGCATACAGGCTTGCTTCTTCATCTATTTTTACCCAATTAAATCCTTTTTCATAGGCTTGGTAATCATATTTCCAGAAAGCATCATGTTCTTTATAGAAAGTAGATAGTGTTTTCATCATTTGATAGAAAGAATGGTGGATTGGAAATTGTAGCAGTCCCCAGTCCATTTCTGTATATTCGTGCCATTCACGGATATGACCCCATTCATTTCCCATGAAGAGTAATTTCTTTCCAGGATGGGCGAAGTAAAAGCTGTAGTAGACTCGAGCTAGATGGAACTTGTCTTCGTAGTCGCCATTCATCTTCTCGATAATGGAGTGCTTCCCATGAACAACTTCGTCGTGCGAAAGTGGTAGTAAGAATTGCTCGTTTTGGTTATAGTACATACCAAAAGTGATTTCATTTGAGTGATATTTTCGATAAATAGAAGGGCGTTCCACGAATTTTAGTGTATCATTCATCCAGCCCAGATCCCATTTCATATCAAATCCAATACCGCCATCTTCTAGAGAATGTGTGACTTTAGGGAAGCTTGAAGAGTCTTCAGCAATCATCAAGACTCCCTTATAGTCGGTATGGACCATGGCATTGACACGTTTGATAAAGTCAATTGCGGCATGATTTATCTTATCCTCATCTGTTTCACCACGCCAATAGAGGAGATAAGATAGTGCATCAACACGGATGCCATCAAAATGGAAATATTCCAACCAGTATTTTAAATTAGAAAGAAGGAAAGAACGAGTCAGTCCTTTTCCAAGGTCAAAATTAGCAGTCCCCCACTGGTGGTTTTCACGGTCTTGTTCGTAGGAGTATTCGTATAGCCAACTACCATCAAACTGGTAGAGCCCATGAGCATCTTTACAGAAATGAAGTGGTACCCAGTCAAGGATCACTCCGATTCCTGCTTGGTGACATTGGTCAACTAAATACTTAAGTTCATCTGGCTTGCCATAGCGACTGGTTGGACTGTAGTAGCCTGTTACCTGATAGCCCCAAGACGCATCGAGAGGATGCTCGGTAATTGGCAATAATTCAATATGTGTGTAGTTATTTTCCCTAATATGTTCGATGAGAAGTGGAGTAATTTCCTTATAACTATTGAAAGCTTCTACAGGAGCTCCTCCTTCATTTTTATTAGCAAATTTTTGCTTCCACGAACCTAAGTGAACCTCGTAGATGGATACTGGCTGTTCTTTAAAATCATAGTTAACACGATTATACATCCAGATGTCATCTTTGAATTTATAACGCGAATTGTAGGTTGTAGAGGCAGTGTCTGGACGAACTTGGCTGAAAAATGCATAAGGGTCAGCCTTATATATTTCACGCCCATCGTGTGTGATAATCAGGTATTTATAATCTTCAAGGGATTTTAATCCGTCTACATAAAGTTGAAACACTCCATCAATTTCACGCTCCATAGAGTGACTGCGTTGCCACTCGTTAAAGTTGCCAACTAAGAATACTTCTCTGGCATTTGGGGCATAGACACGAAATTGGGTTCCGATAATTTTGTTTCGTTCTTTTATAATGTGAGCACCCATTTTTTCGTAAAGAGTGGTATGCTCACCAGCATTCATATAATATAAATCTAGGTCAGTAAATTCTGTCATAGCAATCTCCTTGTTGAAAAGGAGTGGACCTTGGTCGCACTCCGATTCAGTTTATTTTTTCATCTTATTTCCTAACCACTAATTTCACGGTAGAGCCAGATGTATTTCTCTGCCGAAGCTGTCCAACTAAAATCACGCTTCATAGCTTGTTCAACCATGGCATACCAGTCATCGGGACGGTCATAGTAGGTTTGAAGGGCTAAATCATAGACTTGTCGCATATTGTAAGCGTCACGCCCTCCAAAGCTAAAACCAGTTCCTTCTTTGGTAGACATATTGTATGGTGCTACAGTATCAACCAAGCCACCTGTTTCACGCACTAGAGGGAGTGTTCCGTAGTGCATTGAAATCAACTGGCTAATGCCGCATGGTTCAAACATAGAAGGCATGAGGAAGAGATCACTTGCTGCATAAATTTGATGGGCAAGTGGTTCATTGTAACCACGGTAGAATGCAAATTTATCAGGATAAGCATGTTTAAAGTGATTAAAGGCATTTTCAATGTCTTCCTCACCATTGCCTAAGATAACAAATTGGACATGGGCTTGAAGAAGATGGCCAAGTACCTCGGTCAAGAGGTAGAACCCTTTTTGCCATGTCAAACGAGAGACGATACCTATCAATAGGACATTCTCATCTTGTGGAAGGGCAAATTGTGCTTGCAGGGCCAGTTTATTAGCCTTTTTACTTCCAATCGTTTCAAGACTATAATTTCTCACAAGGTATTGGTCTGTTTGGCTATCCCAACTGTCATAGTCGATACCATTGACAATACCAACCAAGTCATATTTGCGCAACTCTAGTACATGCTGCATGTTTTCGCCGAATTCTTCCGTTAGGATTTCGCGAGCATAAGTTTCAGAAACTGTAGTAACCTTGTCAGCGTATAGGATACCAAGCTTCATGAAGCTGATACATTCATCATGAAAACGTGCAATGCCATCCAAATAGTAGCTATAGTCCATGCCAAGCGCTGACCAAAGTGCTTGTTTGTGGAAAATACCTTGAAAAGCCAAGTTATGAATAGTGAATACATGCTTGATATTGCGGAATTCTTCGCGGTAGCTATAGAAAGTACGGCAAAGGAATGGAAGGGCAGCAGTGTGCCAGTCATGTGTGTGCATGACATCCGGGAAGAAATGAAGTGCTTCTAACAGACGACATGTAGCATGTTGGAAATAGCCAAAACGCATGGCATCATCGTCATATCCATATAGTTCATCGCGTTCAAAGAAATCGCGGTGCTCAATAAAATAGAATGTCACTCCATCAACAACCTGACTGTAAACATTTGCCATAGATTGGATGTCGCCAGCCCGCACATCAAAACTTGATACGTAATCGAAATCAGCATGGTTATTGATAGCAATTTTCTTATAGAGAGGAAGTACCACTCGGACGTCCAACCCCTGTTTTACCAATTCTTTAGGTAAGGAACCGATTACATCGGCCAAACCACCAGTCTTGATGAATGGAAGTCCTTCAGATGCTACAAAGAGAACAGATTTTTTTGTCATGTTAGCTCCTAAATGATTTGGTGTGGTTTCAAGTATGAAGGCGAAGTTTCGCTTCCCTTGATGTCAATTGGGTGAATAATTTTAGTTGCTTTATCGATAATTGCATTTTCAATATTCGCCCCACTCTTGATTGTCACGCCATTGAGAATGATTGAGTTTTTGATAACAACACCTTCTTCAATGATAACATCGCGGTCAATGACTGAATTTTCGACTTGACCATTGATATTCGCTCCATTTGAAATTAGGCTACGTTTGACCTCTGCCAATGGACCATACAAACATGGTGAGCTATCACTTGTTTGGGTATGGATTGGCCAATCATGTTTGAAGAGGAGTTTGCGGGTATCTTGGTCAATCAATTCAATTTGAGTATTGAAGTAGGAAGCTGTCGTATTGATACATGCGACATAATCACGATGTGCATAGCCCATAATCTTGTACTGGTCAACTGTATCACGTAAAATATCTTTTAACCAGTAGAGAGACGACACTTTGTTAGCACGTTTAATCAAGTCGATAAATGTAGTCCGTTTCATAATGTAGGCTTCAAGGGAAACGGGACGGTTTTTATATTTACCGTGGTTTTCTTCAAAAGCTACGACACGACGGTCTTCACCAAATTTGAGAGTTTGGCAGCCGATGAAATTTTCTTTAGCATCTGAAACGTTTTTATAAAGAACAGTAATATCAGCATCCGTTGCAATATGGTCATCCATGACTTTTGAAAAATCCTGGCTATAGATGAAGTAAGATGGAGCAACTAGCACATAATCTTTTGTAGACTTTTCGATGTAGTGGATGTTTTCTGTGAAGGCATTAATATCGTGACGATAGACACTATTTGGGTCTGTTGCGCTATTGAGCAAGCGAAGGGTACCGCGTTTGCTGTTGATATTATAGTGTTTCCCTGTACCAACGTGCTGAATTGTTGAACGCATTTCGGCAGGCATGTATACTTGGAATTCTGTAATTCCAGAGTTTGACATATTGGATAGAGCAAAGTCAATTAGGCGATAACGACCTAAGAAACCGAAAGCTTGTACGCCACGGTGCTTCATCACGTCACCAAAATGTACGTTGTTTCCTTCAATATTTACAATTCCGAGAGTATTTCTTAGCATAGCAGTCCTTTCTTACTTGGTCACATTCTTGTCAATCAAGAGGATATGGTCGATGTCTCCTGTGAGTTTAACTCCGTCGGCAATTTTAATATTTTCAGCGACGATGACGTAGTCAAGTTCAACACCTTCGCCGATAATAGCACCAGGCAGGACGACAGAATTTTTTACTACGGCATTTTGGTTGACCTGTACATCTGTTGAAATAACAGAATGTTCTACTGTACCATCAATAACTGCCCCTTTATCAATATAGGCAGATTTAACAGTTGCAGTCGCACCAATCACCTGAGCAGGTGAGCCCTTGTCTTCTGAGTAGATTCTCCATGAGCGGTCAGAAAGGTCCAAATCTCCAGCGTGATCAATCAAGTCCATATTGGATTCCCAGAGGCTGTTAACGGTACCTACGTCTTTCCAATAACCACGGAATGGATGGGCAATGAGAGTGCGGCCATCTTCTAAGTATTTCGGAATGATGTCGTGCCCAAAATCGTGAGATGAAGTGTCCAATTTGTCATCTTCTTGAAGGTACTTTTTCAAGGTCTTCCAAGTGAAGATATAGATACCCATTGATGCTAAATTGCTCTTAGGATTTTCTGGTTTTTCTTCAAATTCTTCAATACGGTAATCTTCGTCCGTATTCATGATACCAAAACGTGAAGCTTCTTTGATTGGAACTTCGATAACCGCAATCGTAGCATCTGCTTTTTTCTGAATATGTGTATCAAGGAGTTTGTCGTAGTTCATCTTATAGATGTGGTCGCCAGACAAAATCAATACGTATTCTGGATCGTGAAGATCAATGAAATCAATGTTCTGTGTAATAGCGTCAGCTGTACCTTTGTAAAGTCCGAAACCTTCGATTTTTTCACTCGGTGGTAATACAAAGACGCCAGATCCTTGTACATCAAGCCCCCAACGTTGAGACTGTGCAACGTATGAGTTCAAGAGAACAGGCTCATACTGAGTCAAAACTCCGACAATATCAATACCTGAGTTGGCACAGTTACTGAGAGGAAAGTCAATAATGCGGTACTTTCCGCCAAATGCGACCGCTGGTTTGGCGACTTTTTTTGTCAACCCTTCTAGACGTGTTCCACGTCCACCAGCAAGAATCATAGCTAACATTTTATTTTGAGCCATCTAACCACTCCTTAATATATTATATGATATGTCTATTATAGCATAAATTATAAAAAAATGAAAGCGTTTCCTATAAAGAAATTGAAATATTTCAAATTTCTTTTCAACGGCTTTCATAAACATATTATAACATATTATTTTGTGTTAGTCTATATAATATTGTATTTATTTTCGGTCGAATTTTACCTCTTCAAGTAGGTAATTGATGAATTTTTCTCCCATGTCGGACAGCAATGCCTTTTCGTGTTGGATATAGACCAATTCGATTTCATCATCAAATTCCAGAGGAATTGATACAATATTATCTCCATTAAGATTTGAATTGAGGATACCTGTTGCGATTGTATAGCCATCCAGACCGATTAAGAGATTGAAGAGTGTGGCACGGTCAGATACGACAATCGATTTTTTATGGTGTTCCTGGGCTAGAATTTCTTCTGCAAAGTAGAAGGAGTTGTGAATACCTTGCTCGTAGCTGAGATAGGGGAAATCTACCAAATCATCGAGAGTGATTGACTTTCTTTGTGCCAAAGGATTGGTTTTGCTGACAAATACATGTGGTTTGGCAGTGAAGAGAGTTGTATAGGATAGTCGATTGTCATCCAAAAGTTTCAGCAGAACATCACGGTTGAAATGGTTGAGGAAAAGTACTCCGATTTCTGATCGAAAATTCTTAACATCATCAATGATTTCCCAGGTCCGTGTTTCACGTAGGAAGAGTTCATAGTCTTCCATCTCAGTTTCTTTCAAGAGTGAGACAAAGGCGTTAACCACAAAGGCATAGTGTTGGGAAGATACGCTGAAGAGTTGGCGTTTTGCATTCGGATTTTTATAGCGATCTTCTAAAAGCTCTGTCTGTTCAACAATTTGACGAGCGTAGGAAAGAAACTCCATGCCATCCTTTGTCAGGGTAATACCCTTAGAATTACGGAAAAAGATTTTAATTTTCATTTCTTTTTCCAGGTCTCGTACAGCGTTGGAAAGGCTGGGTTGGGTAATGAAGAGTTGTTTGGCAGCCTCATTCATACTGCCTGTTTCTGCAATTTTGATAATATAGTATAATTGTTGGATTCTCATACCTCTATTGTAACATGATTTGACAAATTATTCTAAAAAATGTATAATGCTGAAAATATATCCTTTAACTGAGTCCAGAGAGGCGAAGAAGGGAACGTGATAAATAGGGCAAATACTGCCTTCTTTTCGTGTAACCTTGCTAGCCAGCAAGGTTTTTTCTCTATATCGACTTTCTTGTTTTCTGTGTCATTGTTATATAGAATAGGAGAAAAGATGATTTTAAAAGAACAGATGTTACTGGTGGACCAAGTCCAACTAGCGCCACGAATTTTTGCTATGACCTTGCAGGGTGATATGGTCCAAGATATGAAAATGGGGCAATTTATCCATATTCGTGTTCCAGATGATTCCATGCTCTTGCGGAGACCAATATCTATTTCCGAGATTGATCGGAATAAGTCTCAATGTCGGATTATTTACCGAGTGGAAGGTCAAGGGACGGAAGTCTTTTCGAAAATGACTGTTGGGCAGTATTTGGATGTCATGGGACCGCTTGGGAAAGGGTTTGAAGTGGCTTTTCTCAAAGAAGGTGACCGCATTCTCGTCATTGGCGGAGGAATCGGTGTTCCTCCCTTGGTGGAAGTGGCGAAACAGGCGGCGAACCGTGGTGTCAATGTCACGTCAGTCATTGGCTTTGCCACCAAAGAGGCCGTCATTTTGGAAGAGGAACTAGCCAAGTATGGTCAAGTTTATGTCACAACGGATGATGGTTCCTATGGGCGTAAGGGGAATGTCGCAACGGTCGTTGAAGAGCTGACAAACGAGTTTGCAGCCATTTACTCATGTGGGGCACCAGCTATGATGAACTATGTTGACCAACGCTTTCAGGAACATCCTCATGCCTACATTTCACTGGAGGCTAGGATGGCTTGCGGGATGGGGGCGTGCTATGCCTGTGTTGTCAAACCCAAAGAGGGACAAGAACACGAGAACAAGCGTGTCTGCAAGGAAGGTCCAGTCTTTGCGACTGGTAGTCTAATTTTGTAGGAGGTTGAAATGACAAAACGATTAGCGATTTCCTTACCAGGCTTGGACTTGAAAAATCCCATCATTCCAGCCTCAGGTTGCTTTGGTTTTGGTCAGGAGTATGCGGACTATTATGACCTCAACCAGCTTGGCTCCATTATGATTAAGGCGACTACCCGTCATCCTCGATATGGCAATGCGACTCCCCGTGTAGCCGAGACACCAGCAGGTATGCTCAATGCCATTGGACTTCAAAATCCGGGTGTTGATGTAGTCTTATCCGAAAAACTACCCTGGTTGGAACAGCATTTTCCAGACTTGCCTATCATTGCCAATGTGGCTGGTTTTTCCAATGAAGAATATGCCTATGTGTCAGGGAAAATTTCAAAGGCTCCAAACGTAAAAGCTATCGAGCTGAACATTTCCTGTCCCAATGTGGATCACGGAAACAATGGTCTTTTGATTGGACAGGTGCCAGAATTAGCCTATCAAGCAGTAAAAGCAGCAGTCGAAGCCTCATCTGTACCTGTTTACGTTAAGTTGACACCAAGTGTGGCAGACATAACCCTGTTGGCCAAGGCTGCTGAGGATGCTGGAGCGACTGGCTTGACGATGATAAATACCTTGGTTGGTATGCGATTCAATCTCAAAACTCGACAACCAATCTTGGCAAATGGTACAGGAGGAATGTCAGGCCCAGCAGTTTTTCCGGTTGCTCTCAAACTCATTCGTCAGGTTGCTCAGATGACTGATTTACCAATTATTGGTATGGGTGGTGTGGATACGGCGGACAAGGCTATAGAGATGATGGTTGCAGGAGCTTCAGCTGTAGGGGTAGGAACAGCCAACTTTACAGACCCATTTGCTTGTCCAATGATTATTCAAGACTTGCCAAAACGCATGGAAGTTTATGGTATTGATAGTTTGGAAGGTTTACGCCGAGAAATCAGACATAGCTTGGGTAAGCGTTGATAAAAGTAAAATAAAAGAGTAATATAAAGAAAATATCTCCTTTAATTAAGTCCAGAGAGGCTAGGAAGGTGTCATGTAATATGCTTGAAAGGTGATTTTCAAGCTGAATTCGTGCACATCCCTGACCGATTTGGCAGGGATTTTTGTGTACATGAAAGGATTTTATGAAAGAAACAAGACCAATTATTGCCCTTGACTTTGCAGGTAAAGAAGAAGTTCAGTCTTTTCTGGAACAGTTCCCACCAGATGAGAAACTCTATGTAAAGGTTGGAATGGAGTTGTATTATGCGGAGGGACCAGGTATCATCAATTATTTGAAAGGCTGCGGTCATAGTATTTTTCTAGATTTGAAACTGCATGATATTCCTAATACCGTCGAGTCTGCTATGAAAGTCTTGGCAAAACTCGGTGTGGATATGACCAACGTTCACGCTGCTGGTGGTGTTGAGATGATGCGGGCAGCACGAAGGGGATTGGGTAAGGATGCTGTTTTAATAGCGGTCACTCAGTTGACCTCTACCTCAGAGGAGCAGATGAGAACGGACCAGAATATACAGACTAGTTTGCAGGAAGCGGTTGTTCATTATGCTCAAAGAGCACAAGAAGCTGGTCTTGATGGGGTGGTTTGTTCAGCGCATGAGGTGGCTTTGATTAAAGATGCTACGAGTTCTGATTTTGTGTGCCTGACGCCAGGGATTCGTCCGACTGGCGGTGAAGTAGGCGATCAGAAACGAGTTATGACACCAGCAGATGCTGCTCGAATCGGTAGTGATTACATTGTGGTAGGTCGCCCGATTACAAAATCAGAACATCCTTACCAGACCTATTTGTCTATTAAAGAGGAGTGGAATCGTGGATAAGATTTATCAGATTATAATCGATAGACCTATCGGGTATATTGATAAATTTGGCAACCAGACCCCATCAATTACGGCTACATCCCAAATCTATTGGCTGGAGATGGTGAAGAGCAAGATGTTTACATCATTTCCAAAGCTGTTCGGCAGCCTTTGACATCATTCGAGGGGAAATTAGTCGCGATTATCCATCGCAGAGATGATGTCGAGGATAAATGGGTTCTGACAGGCCTTGATGAAAAACTTACCGTGACAGAAATAAAAGAGAAAACCAATTTCATTGAACAGTATTTTGATTCATGGATTGAAATGGTGGACTAGGAGAAGTCTGTAAGAATTCAACAGGGATAAATATAGTTTTTTGTAGGGTTCATAGATTGAACCAATACTTTAGGAGTGACAGGCTATTCGGCGGGATGGTCATGTTGGAATGGTACGCATTTAGAAGGAGGTCTATTATGACACTAGCAACAGAAATCGCATCACACTTATTGGATATTAAGGCAGTTCATCTGCGTCCAGAAAAGCCATTTACATGGGCATCAGGTATCAAATCCCCTATCTATACAGATAATCGTATTACACTATCTTATCCTGAAACTCGAAATTTGATTGAAGATGGCTTTGTTCAGCGTATCGAAGAAGAATTTCCTGAGGTTGAGGTGATTGCCGGAACTGCCACAGCAGGTATCCCACACGGTGCCATCATCGCTGACCGTATGAATTTGCCCTTTGCCTATATTCGTAGCAAACCAAAAGACCATGGTGCAGGGAATCAATTAGAGGGTCGCATCGTCAAGGGACAAAAAATGGTTGTCGTTGAAGACCTGATTTCTACTGGAGGGTCTGTTCTAGATGCCGTAGCAGCAGCTGAGCGTGAAGGCGCTGACGTTATTGGTGTTGTGGCAATCTTTACCTATGAATTGCCAAAGGCAGATCGTAATTTTGATAATGCTGGCGTGAAATTGGTGACGCTTAGCAATTATTCAGAGTTAATCAAGGTCGCAAAAGTACAGGGATATATCAATGCAGATGGTTTGAATCTGCTTAAAAAGTTCCGTCAAAATCAAGAAACTTGGCAGGAAGACTAGATTTAAAACGAGCCCACGCACGATTTCTGGGAACTTATCCTGTAAAATGGTATAATAGTCTCTAACGTATTTTGAGAATACAATAATTGACCGTATGAGGAGAAGAATATGATTTCAGTTATCGTGCCTTGTTTTAATGAAGAAGAGGCAATTCCCTATTTTTACGATGCTATGGAGAAAGTTCGTAAGGAGATGGGGGAACAATTTGAGTATATTTTTGTCAATGATGGTTCAAAGGATAGGACACTTAAGGTTTTACGCCAATTGTCTGGTCAAGACCGAGCTGTTCGCTATCTTTCCTTTTCAAGGAATTTCGGGAAAGAAGCTGCTCTCTATGCAGGTCTACAAGCTGCGCAAGGTGAGCTAGTGACTGTCATGGATGTTGATTTGCAAGATCCACCTGAAATGTTGATGGAAATGAAGGATATGTTGGATGGAAATCCAGATTTAGATTGCGTTGGAACCCGTCGTGTCAGTCGAGATGGTGAGCCACCGATTCGTAGCTTTTTTGCAAAATTATTCTACAAATTGATGAATAAAATCAGCCAGGTCGAGGTAGTAGACGGTGCCCGTGATTTCCGTCTCATGCGTCGTCACATGGTAGATGCCATTCTAGCTGTGTCTGAATACAATCGCTTTTCAAAAGGAATTTTTGCTTGGGTAGGATTCGAAACAGAATACTTGCCATATGAAAATGTTGAGAGGGTCGCTGGCGAAACTAGTTGGTCTTTCTGGAAATTGCTTTCTTATTCTATTGAAGGAATCATCAATTTTTCAGATACACCTTTGAATATTGCCTCCTATACAGGTTTCTTCACCTTCCTATTGTCGCTAGTTCTAATGGTTTTTGTGGTTTTCAAAACCTTGGTGTTCGGAGATCCTACAATTGGCTGGCCGTCGACTATTTGTATCATCCTATTTTTGGGAGGTCTGCAGTTGATGACCATTGGTATTCTCGGTAAATATTTGGCAAAAGTTTTCTTGGAAACGAAGAAACGTCCGATTTATATTGTTAAAGAGAAAAGTTCAAACTAGGAGCAGTTTATGGAACATTCAGCTTGGCACGAATTGATAAAGGCACAGTTGCCAGAACATTATTTTGGTAAAATCAATCAGTTTTTAGATCATGTTTATGCTGGTGGAACCATTTATCCGCCTCGTGAGAAGGTATTTGCTGCCATTCAAACAACGGATTTGGAAGAGGTTAAAGTAGTTATTTTGGGACAGGATCCCTATCACGGACCTGGTCAGGCACAGGGCTTGTCATTTTCTGTTCCGAACTCGGTACCAGCTCCGCCATCTCTTCAAAACATCTTAAAAGAATTGACGGATGATATTGGCGTCAAGCAAGATCATGATTTGACAGCATGGGCGGAACAAGGTGTGCTTTTGCTCAATGCTTGTTTAACTGTTCCAGCAGGTCAGGCAAATGGACATGCGGGGCAAATCTGGGAGCCTTTTACGGACGCTGTTATTAAGGTGGTCAATAGCTTAGACCAGCCTGTTGTCTATATTCTTTGGGGTGCTTATGCTCGCAAGAAAAAAGCGTTGATAACCAATCCAAAACATCTGGTTATCGAATCTGCTCATCCAAGTCCTCTTTCAGCCTATCGAGGTTTCTTTGGAAGCAAGCCCTTCTCACAAGCAAATGCCTACTTGACTTCACAAGGCAGAACAGGAATTGATTGGCTGCGATAATAGATGGTAATGGCTTTGGTACTACAAAGGAGAATATGAATGTTATTAGTGAAAAATGGTCGTGTATTGGATTCGCAATCTGGTTTAGACAAGGTTTGCGACATCTTGATGGACGGAAGTAAGATTGTTAAGATTGCGGAGTCTATTTCAGAAGATGTTGAGCAAGAAGTGATTGATGCGACAGGATTAGTCGTTGCTCCTGGTTTGGTCGATGTTCATGTGCATTTTCGGGAGCCAGGTCAGACCCATAAAGAAGATATTCATACTGGAGCTCTTTCTGCAGCAGCGGGTGGTTTTACTTCTGTTGTCATGATGGCTAACACTAATCCGACGATTTCAAACGTTGAAACCTTAAAAGAAGTATTGGATTCCGCTAAAAAAGAAGCTATTCACATTTATAGTGTGGCAACCATTACAGATCATTTCGATGGGCAAAATCTGACCGATTTTCCTGCTTTGCTAGAAGCTGGAGCGGTGGCTTTTTCGGACGACGGTATTCCTTTGACAAATGCTGGCGTGGTTAGAAAAGCTATGAAATTAGCCAAAGAGCAGGGCTGTCTCATCAGTCTGCATGAAGAAGACCCTGACCTGAATGGTGTCTTGGGACTCAACGAACAAGTAGCTGAAAAACATTTTCATGTTTGTGGAGCAACTGGCGTAGCAGAATACAGTATGGTCGCTCGCGATGTCATGATTGCCTATGAAACGGGTGCGCGTGTTCATATCCAGCATCTATCCAAAGCCGAGTCGGTCAAGGTGGTTGAATTTGTTCAAGGTCTCGGAGCAAACGTCACGGCAGAAGTAGCACCCCAACATTTTTCACGAACTGAGGACTTACTTCTAACAAAATGTGCCAATGCTAAAATGAATCCGCCATTACGCTTGGAAAGTGACAGATTAGCGGTTATTGAGGGATTGAAATCTGGTGTTATCTCTGTCATTGCGACGGACCATGCACCTCATCATGCAGATGAGAAAAATGTAGAGGATCTTACGCAAGCTCCTTCAGGAATGACAGGCTTGGAAACCTCGCTTTCACTTGGTTTGACGCATCTGGTGGAAGAAGGGCATCTGACCCTCGTGCAATTGTTGGAGAAAATGACTATTAATCCAGCCAAGCTCTATGGTCTTGATGCTGGCTATCTTGCTGAAAATGGCCCAGCTGATCTTGTTATTTTTGACCCAAATGCAAATCGGTTGGTCACAGCGGATTTTGCCTCGAAGTCTGCTAATTCTCCGTTTGTTGGTGATAGTCTGAAAGGACAGGTCCTTTACACCATTGCAAATGGACAAATAGTATTTGGTAAATAGGAAATGGAGGCTGGGCAAAAAGCTTAACCTCGCTTCTCAGGGTTCGTGTCAACATCTCAGCGCAGTGGTTGATTGGGTTTAACAGTCCAGTGGACTGTTAAAGGTTGGAGATAGGATTTGCGAAGCAAATCTCAGCAATTCGTGTTTTACACTCCAAATCTGACCTCTACGACTGATGCGAACAGAGTTCGCCTTATCTCCAACCTCAAACTGTCTCCCAGACAGTTTTGTAGCGAACTCTGTTCGCTCTATCTCCGACCTCCAAAGGTTCCCCAAACCTTTGGAGCTATGCGGGGGTGGGAGTTTAAAAGGTCTGGGAGACCTTTTAAAGTGGGAGATATAAGCTGACGGCAGTCAGCTCACATAAATTGATGTCTGGGGATAGACTGTTTCAGCTCAACAACTTAAAACGAAAAATTGTTGACGAACTCTTTTTCTACCATTTGTCAAGCCTATCAAGGTATTTGATGAAAAATATATCGAGTTCAATAGTCAAAATAAAGAAATTGTTTTCTTTTGGACTAAAGTTACGTGTAAAAAAGGGTACACGAAATTAACACCTTATGTTGAAAATTTTTGATAAGGTGTTACAATAATATAGCATAAACAATTTTACTGATTTTGGGTTAAAGTGTAATCGTAAAGTTTGTTATGCGTTATGAGGTAATACATTGTCCGAATGAGACGATGTATGGAGGCAATCGTGTGTGGCTTCGTAGAAGTCGTTTGCGATTGTCTTTTTCGTTTCTCATAAAAGTCGGCGATATGGCAAGGCTTGGTGTGACTGGCTGAAGCGATATTGTGAATACATTTGAACAGAATCTTTCTAGCGTAGGGATTGCCACGCTTGGTAATGTGTTCCTTAGCGAGGAAGTTGCCAGATTCATAGTGTCTCAGATCAATACCGATAAAGGCATTGATTTGATTGGCAGACTGAAAACGGCGAATATCTCCCAGTTCACCAATAATACTTGTTGCAGTAGTCTCAGCTATTCCAGGAATAGAGAGCAGAATGTCATATTCAGGTAATGGCTGAGCTAGTTCCACCATTTGGTCTAGGACAGTTTGTCTACGTTCAGAAAGTCTAAGCAATTCTTTTGCATAGTAACGCACCTCTTCTAGTATTGGAGAGGTTTTCTTGACGGCACAATAAGATTGATTAGCTAGTGCTGTAAGCTTTTCGGCTAAGTACGCCACACGCTTGTCAGAAATCCGTTTTGAGGTGGACTGACGAATGCTTTCTGAGAGTTTATCCTTGCTTAACTCAAGCACGAAGTCCTTGCAAGGAAAATCTATGACCAGGTTCCAGTATTGTTGGCCAGTTGGCGTTGATAAGATAGTCTCCAATTCAGGAAAAGTGACTTGTAAGACCTTGTGCAGACGGTTTTTAGCTCGAACGATGTCCTCAGTTAAGTTCTGATAGAAGCGACTTAAATCTCGCAGTTCTTGATAGACTTCTTCTTGGACATAAGTGGGTTTACGATTCAGCACAAATTGAGATTGAGCCAGTTTTTCGGCGTCAATTTGATCTGTTTTCCTCACACGCAAGCTATCCAGTTGCTTCTTAGCTTCTAAGGGATTAAGCCTTGTATAAGCATAGCCATTATCTTCTAGAAACGTTTGGAGACGGCGAGAATAGACACCTGTTGCTTCAAAGATGATTTCTGGTTTATGGACGGTTCTCAAATCGCCAAGTAGCCGAGCAAAGCCGAGGGCGTCATTGGACATGGTATAGCCATGAACTTTCTCACCATTGACTAGAATGGCCACTTCTGAACTTGCCTTACTCACATCAATCCCAAAAACTGCACGCATGATATTACCTCTTTGTCTTGAATGATTCCTTGTTTTAGTGATGTCATTTTCAATACTCGACGTCTGGCGTCCCACATACTTTGATAACATTCTTTCTAAAACAGGTGTCTTGCCAGTTTTTGATGCGACGTCTAGCGTCAAAAGAGTTCTCGACTTAACAAGACACCTCTACTTTAACATAAAGAAAAAGTAGTGACTACTCTCTCCCGTCGGAGATTTCCTCACTACTAATCTTAGTATGTTTTTGACCAGTCGAGTTCTTTCCCGCTCCCTTATTTCGAACCTTTTTGACATGTAAGCGATTTTAATGTTTTTGTTTTTTGATAAAAAGTGTATAATAGAGATATAAAAAATGTCGAAGAAAGGTCTATTTATGAAAAAGAAAAAAATCTTGTTGCCTGTAATGTCCACACTCTTGTTGGCTCCATTTATTTTAGCTCAACAAGTACAAGCTGCTGAGACAACGACTGCAGCTACCACAACCAATCAGCCAGCAACGTCAGTTGAAAATGTAGCAACGGAGGAAACTGTTGTTCCTGCTGCGGAAGAAACAGTAGAGGCAGTCATTATCCACACAAACGACGTTCACGGTCGCATTCTTGAAGAAAAGAATGTCATCGGTGACGCTAAGGCTGCGGCAGTCATTGAAGAAGAACGTGCCAAAGTAGAAAATACAATTGTAGTAGATGCTGGTGATGCCTTCCAAGGGCTTCCGATTTCCAACTCTACAAAAGGTGAAGACCGCGCCAATATCATGAACCAAGTCGGCTATGATGCAATGGCTGTTGGTAACCATGAATTTGACTTTGGGATGGATCAAGCAATCAAGTACAAGGAAACCTTGAACTTCCCGCTATTGAGTGCTAATACTTACGTTAATGGCACTCGTGTTTTTGAAGCTTCAACTATCGTCGATAAAACTCCAACTGTTGTAGGCGATGAATTTGTAGTTATCGGTGTAACAACACCTGAGACTGCTACAAAAACCCATCCTAAAAATGTTGAGGGAGTAATATTTACCGACCCAGTCACAGAAGTCAATAAAGTGATTGACGAAGTGGAAGCACGTGCTCTAGCAGATAATCGTGTTTACAAGAACTATATCATTCTAGCTCACCTAGGTGTCGATTCTACAACACCTGTTGAATGGAGAGGTTCAACTCTTGCTGAAGCACTTTCTAAAAATAGCAAATTAGCTGGTAAACGTGTTATTGTTATCGACGGTCATTCCCACACGGTAGAAGCGACTACCTATGGAGATAACGTTACTTATAATCAAACAGGCTCTTACTTGAACAATATCGGTAAAGTAACCTTGAAATCCGATAAATTATTGGGTGAAGCTGGTTTGATTTCTGCCGCGGATACTAAAAACGTGACGCCAAATGCTAAAATCGCAGCCTTGGTTGATGAAATTAAAGCAAAATATGAAGCTGAAAATGCTCAAGTAGTTATCGAAAATAACCCAGTGGAATTAAACGGAGACCGCTCAAACGTGCGTGTTCGTGAAACCAACTTGGGGAATGCAGTGACGGATGCGATCTATGCCTATGGTCAAACAGGATTTTCAAACAAAACTAGCCTTGCTGTGACTAACGGTGGTGGTCTACGTGCAACAATTGCTAAAGATCAGCCTGTTACAAAAGGTGATATTATTGCAGTTTTGCCATTTGGTAACATTGTTTCTCAAATCACTGTGACTGGTCAGCAAATTTATGATATGTTTACCAAGTCTTTATCATCTACATTGCAAGTGAATCCAGAAACTGGCGAGATGCTTTTAGATGAAAATGGTATGCCACTCTTTGAAGCTAGTGGCGGATTCCTACACATTTCAGGAGCAAACGTATTCTACGATCCAACTCTTCCTGTAGAAGAACGTGTTCTTCGTATCGGTATTCTTAATCCAGAGACTGGCGAATATGACGCCTTGGATCTTGAAAAAAACTACTATTTAGCAACAAATGACTTCCTTGCTGCTGGTGGTGATGGCTACACAATGCTTGGTGGAGCACGTGAAGAAGGTCCTTCAATGGACAGCGTCTTTGCTGAATATCTAAAGACAGCTGACTTATCAGCTTATGAGGTTGTCAACCCATATTCACGTATCATTCCTGTAAATTCAAGCATTGATACGGATGAAGATGGCTACCCAGACTTTATCGAAATTTTATTGGATACTGATCCAGAAAATCCAGCCTCAAATCCAGAAACTGTTCCAGCCGAAAATACGGATTCACCATCTAATCAAGTACAAAATACTTCAGCAACGGACAAGAAGGCCCCAGTTGATTCTCCGAAAGTAGGAGATAAAAAACCAGAAGTAGCAAGTCCAGTAAAAACTACAAAAGCAGGAGTCTTGCCAAATACTGGTGATCAGATGAATCTGACGCTCAGCCTGTTTGGTTTAGGTCTTGCAGGACTGGCCATGGCAGTAGGTCGTAGAAAAGAAAATTAATCAATCATCTGAAAACAGGGTCTTCGGACTCTGTTTTTGACTGGAGGAAACATGCAAACTGTATTTCAATATCAAAAAGAGGGGGATCGTGAGCAGATTAGTTCTTACGTTCTGCTTAGCAACTCCCCACGTCGTAAACAATTATTGGGATTTTTACAACCACAAATCGCATCAGTTGAAGTGGATGAGCGTGGTATCGAAGAACATTTTATGAAACAATTCGCTACAGATGATTTTCTCACTCGAGCTGCAAAAACTTGTTGTGAAATTTCCAAAGCAAAATCGGACATGGATTTGGTAACTGGTCATCTCTACATTTCTGCGGATACAATCGTCGTATCAGATGGGCAAATTTTTAACAAGCCTCAAGATTTGACAGAAGCTGAAACCATGTTACGTTCCTATTTTGGAAAGAGCCATCACGTTGTAACATCTGTCTGCCTACGGACAAGTCACTCACTGGATGTTTTTTATACGGTTGCCCAGATTGATTTTGTTGACTATTATCCAGCCCTTGAAGAGGTTATTCAATCATATATCCGTGAAAAACAGCCACTGGATAAGGCCGGTGCATACGGTATTCAGGAGCTTGACCCACGCTTTGTGGCGGGCATTTCAGGGGATATTCACACCATTATTGGTCTGCCCGTAGCCGAAGTTTCCCGCAGGATTTTTTCTGAAGAAGGTTTTGAAAAATAGCAGAGCTCAATAGCTAGTTTGTGGTATAATAATGGTCGAAAAGGAGAGTTTATGACCGTCGACATTGAAAGATACAAGCAATTGGCCCAGCAGAAGCAAGGAGAACATCGAAAATTTCTAGCAAATTTGAAGAAAAAAGCACCTAAAAATTTGGATAGAATTGTTCAAGATATTCATGCCGAAGTATTTTCTGAAATCGACTGTACAGAGTGTGCCAACTGTTGCAAAACGTTGGGACCGCTCTTTACAGAAGCAGATATTACCCGAATTGCCAAGCATTTACGCATGAAACTTCCAGTTTTTGAGGATATGTATTTGCGTGTGGATGAGGACGGAGATAAGGCATTTCAATCCATGCCCTGTCCCTTCCTTGGAGGCGATAATCTATGTAGTATCTATGACGCTCGTCCTAAAGCCTGTCGAGAATTTCCGCATACTGACCGCAAGAAGATTTATCAAATCAACAATTTAACAATAAAAAATACTCTGATTTGTCCCGCAGCCTATCTCTTTGTCGAAAAGTTACGGGAGAGAATTTAAGAGGAACAAGTAAGACAAAATATTGATTTTCTGCTATAATAATAAAAAAACAAGCCGTTTTTACGGCTTTTTTCAATGAATCATATTTGGAGGACCCCATGGCAATTATTCAATGGTTTCCGGGCCACATGTCAAAAGCTCGCAGGCAGGTGCAGGAGAACATCAAGCACGTTGATTTCGTGACCATTTTGGTCGATGCCCGCCTGCCCTTATCCAGCCAAAACCCCATGTTGACCAAAATTGTTGGTGATAAGCCCAAGCTCATGATTCTCAACAAGGTCGATTTGGCAGACCCTGTTTGTACCAAAGAATGGCAGAGCTACTTTGAAGGTCAAGGCATCCGTACCCTTGCTATTAACTCAAAAGAGCAAGCGACGGTGAAAAAGGTGACCGACGCAGCCAAGAGCCTTATGAAAGAGAAGATTGAACGCCTACGCCAAAGAGGTATTCAAAAAGAAACCTTGCGGACCATGATTATCGGTATTCCAAACGCTGGAAAATCCACTCTCATGAACCGTCTGGCTGGTAAAAAAATCGCTGTTGTCGGCAACAAACCAGGTGTGACCAAGGGTCAACAGTGGCTCAAGTCTAACAAGAATCTTGAAATCCTTGATACACCAGGTATTCTCTGGCCTAAATTTGAGGACCAGGAAGTTGGTCTCAAGTTGGCTCTGACTGGGGCTATCAAGGACCAACTTTTGCCTATGGACGAAGTCACCATTTTTGGTTTGGACTACTTCAAAGCCAACTACCCAGAACGTCTACAAGAGCGGTTCAAGGGCATGGATTTGGAGCAGGAAACACCTGAACTCATCATGGACTGGACAAAAAAACTAGGCTTCCGTGATGATTATGACCGTTTTTATAACCTCTTTGTCAAGGACGTTCGGGATGGTCGCTTGGGTACTTATACATTAGACAGGGTGAGTGACTTAGATGGCAACGATTAAGGAAGTGACTGCTCTGCTGGCTCAGGTGGACAGTCTAGACAGCCCTGTCTGGGCGGAATTAGCTCAGGATGAGCGAGCAGGGGTCCAGACTGCTATCAAGAAACGCCGTAAAGAGCTGGAAAAAGAAGCAGCAGAAGATGCTCGCTTAGAAGCTATGCTATGTTACGAAAGAGCCCTTTATGAAAATGGGGTAGAGTTCATCGCTGGTATCGACGAAGTCGGCCGAGGGCCTCTAGCAGGTCCTGTGGTGGCAGCGGCGGTCATCTTGCCCAAGGGCTGTAAAATCCGCTACCTCAACGACTCCAAGAAAATCCCCAAGTCCAAGCACGAGGCTATCTACGAAGAAGTGATGGAGCGAGCGGTGGCAGTCGGTGTAGGCGTCAAAGATGCGGCTGTCATCGACCAGGTCAACATCTATGAGGCGACCAAATTAGCCATGTTGGAAGCTTTGGGGCAGTTGAGCCAAGAGCCTGAACACCTTTTGATAGACGCTATGAAGTTGGATACACCCCTACCGCAAACTTCTATCATCAAGGGAGATGCCAATAGCCTATCTATCGCAGCTTCCTCTATCGTTGCCAAGGTGACGCGGGATAAGATGATGGCGGACTATGACAAGGGGTTCTCAGGCTACGGTTTCGCCAAGAATGCTGGCTATGGAACGGCAGAGCATTTAGAAGGCTTGAACAAGCTAGGCATCACGCCCATTCACCGTAAGACCTTTGAGCCCATTAAGACAATGCTAGCAGGAGGGAAATCGTCGTGACGGTCTTTTTCTGGCTTTTACTAGCTTCCAGCGGATTATTTGCCCTTCTTTATTTCTGGGAGCGACGGTCGATTTTTATCTCCCTGTTTGCTTTGAACATCCTCGTCTGGGCCTTGGCATGGATTATCTCAACAGGCATTCTCGAAAACAATGAAATCTTGCGTTTATTGGCAATCGCTCTGGCAATGGTATTGGCTCTAGCCTTCTTAAGTGGTCCATTTGTCTTGCTGATTACCCTCTATCTGAACGGTTTTCGGATTTTGAAGCGAGAAGGTGTCCGTTTTCATAACTTTTTGTCTTTAGGATTAGCTATCGGCTTAACTTTCTATCTCTTTATCGCGCCATCTGTGGCAAGCTCCCTTTCTGGTATCAGTTTTTTCAATATGGTGTTTGTCTATGTTGGATTCTTAGTGTCCTATGCCATTATCATCAGTATGCTTTATACGACATCTAGCTTTGTCAATTTGGTCAATCTTTTCCCTGGGAAGCTTGATTATGTGGTGGTGCTTGGAGCTGGATTGATTGGTGATAAGGTGACGCCACTTTTGGCTTCGCGGATTGAAAAAGGCATAGCGATCTACCAGAAACATCCTGGCAGTAAGCTCATCATGTCAGGCGGACAAGGACCTGATGAACTCATAGCTGAAGGTCAAGCTATGGCAAATTATGCCTTGGAGAAAGGAGTGCCTGCTGAAGACATTCTCATCGAAAACCAATCAACCAACACAGAAGAAAATTTGAAATTTTCCTATGCCCTAATGAAACCTGGTAGTCGATTTGCCCTTGTAACCAATTACTATCATGTTTTCAGAGCTCTGCTATTGGCCCGAAAACTGAAAATCAAATGTATCGGCTATGGAGCAAAAACCAAATTTTACTTTAGCCTTAATGCCTTTATTCGGGAATTTGTTGGCTATGTAGTCATGAGCCGAAAGGTGCATTTGGTGTTTTTAGGTATCATGTCAGTTCTTTATCTGCTTGGTATGATCATCAGTTTAATGTAGTAAAAACAGCCTCTAGTTTTCTAGAAGCTGTTTTCTTATAGCATAAAATAGACAATGGCCATGTATTGCAGTGCTGAAGCCAATAGGATAAAGAGATGCCAAATCATGTGGAAATAAGGCTTTTTCTTAGAATAAAAGATAGCACCTACGGTGTAGGATAAGCCACCAGCCAGCATCAAAATTCCGAAAATAAGTCCAGTTTTTTGAAGAATGGCTGGCAAGATAAAGACCACCAACCAGCCCATAAAGAGATAGAGAAATAGGCTGAATTTTTCGTTTATTTTTTTAGCAAAAATTTTATAGAGTATACCGAAAATAGTCAATCCCCATTGCAAACCAACAATCAGATAGCCCAGCCAACCACCGACCAAGGAAAGGGCAACAGGTGTGTAGCTCCCAGCGATAGCGATGTAAATCATACTATGGTCAATAATCCTCAGGATGTATTTGTGAGTAGAAGCATAGGGCATGGAGTGGTAGATGGAAGAGGATAGGAACATGAGAAATAGGCTGATGACAAAAATGGACATGCCGACTACTGCTGTCACGTTATAATCTTGAAAAGAATGGATAGCAGTAATAGGGAGTAAAATCAGCATAAACAAGGCCCCAACTGCATGTGTCACACTATTTGCGACTTCTTCACCAAATGAAAGCTTTAAACTTAATTTCAAACTAGGATTCATGATATTTCCTTTCTAACTCAACAGTGAGTTGACGGGTTTTGTAGTAGAGTTTGATGGATTGACAAGCGTAGCGAATGATGTCAGGTGTTTTTTCGTTTTCCTCGTTTCGCATGCAGTCAACAAAATGATTGTAGAGTGTTTCAGAACTGTTTGTCTGGAGAAGAAGATGTAAGGTCTGACTGATTTCTTGAATGGAAAAGACATTTTTTAAGATAGTCAAGGCAATCAAGCGGGCTACTTGTTGTTTTTGGTATTTTTTCTTAACAGGTTTTTCGAGCTGCTTGTGCTTGACATAGTTGTTTATCATGGCAGCCGTCAATACTCTTCGAAAATCAACATTATCCGTTGTCAACTTGCCTTGATGAACCCCAGTTCTATCATTGGCTTCGTTTCCTAGGCTACTGTTGATTTTCATTGAGTATAAACTCTTCTGTTCAAGGCTTTCCTGAGAATTGACTACTTGATTAACATACAGCAGAACTTGGTCCAAATAGAGGTCTAAGTCTGGTAGTTCATGCCAGTAGGGGATAGTTTGTTTCATGATTATCTACTCTCTTTTATCTAGTAATGATAACTAGATTATATAATTTTTAAAAAATAAAGTAAAGAAAAAGGATGCTTCCTTTCCGAAATACCCTTATTTCACAATCAATCCGTCCCAAGCCTCCATGCCACCTGCAATATCATTTGCCTTAAATCCCTTAGATGACATGATTTCTCTGGCCAGCTTGCTACGTTTTCCGCTCTTACAGATGAGGAGATAGTGTTGGTCGACTGGTCCATCAAATGCGGCAATCCGATCCATGGGACAATTAATAGCACCACCAATATGACCAGCTGAATATTCTTCTGGGTCACGAACATCTAGCAATTGCACCGATTCAGTTTGTATCAACCCAAGCAATTCTGTAGCAGTCAAAGTTATAGTTTGTTCATGTTTTTCTTGCATGCTTCCCTCTTTCGTTGGTTTAAATTAATAAGAACAATACCAAATCTTAGCTGGACTTGTCAAGAAAGATTGACTTTTAGAATAAGAAATCCTATGATATGTATTAAGAAGAAAATAGGAGCAGAAGTATGCCAACAGAAAAAGAAAAGATGATAGCTGGGCAATTTTATATGGCAGCAGATGCTGAATTGAGAGAGATGCGAATCTTTGCCCGCCAACAGATGAAAAAATTTAACGAAGAACTAGATGGACAAGTCCGCTCTGTGCGATTGAAGAACTGGTTTGGAACTACAGGCCAACGCATCTATATGGAGCCAAATTTCTATTGTGACTACGGTAGCAATATTCATGTTGGTGAGGATTTTTACGCTAATTTCAACTGTACCATGTTGGATGTTTGTCCCATTACCATTGGGAAAAATGCCATGCTTGGTCCAAATGTACAGTTGTTAACTCCTATTCATCCACTGGATCCTGATGAACGAAATTCTGGTTTGGAATATGGAGCTCCAATTACCATTGGTGATAATTTCTGGGCTGGCGGTGGGGTGACAATCTTACCTGGCGTGACCTTGGGCGATAATGTCGTTGTTGGAGCTGGAGCAGTTGTTATACTCAACAAAAATCAAAAGCAAACCAGTCAAGTGTTTTTAAACCATTGTCTACTAACAATTGGTTTTAAAATAGACCAATCTAACTCTCGTATTACTTCTTGAAGCTTGTTTATCACATCGTCTAGTGTTTTAAAAGCTTTATTCTTAAACCCTCTCTTTCGAATCTCAGCCCAAACTTGTTCAATTGGATTCATTTCAGGAGTATAGGGAGGAATAAACTCAAAACCAATATTATGTGGTTTCTCTAAGGTACTTGATTTATGCCAAACGGCATTGTCCATCACTAATAAAATATAATCGTCAGGATAAGCTTCAGATAGTTGTTTGAGAAAAACATTCATCCAATCTGTATTACAGCCCCCAGCGATAATGAAGAAGGACTCTCCTGTATGGGCATCAACAGCACCATAGCAATAGCGATACTCACGAATATAGTGACTATGTACATGCGGTCTCACCCCTTTTGGTGCCCAGGCCTTCCCAATTTTACTGATCCGACCGAAACCCGCCTCATCTTGATACATTAGCCTGACTTTATGATAGCGACGACTATTCTTGAAGCGCTTTCCTGTTTTCGTGAATGAAGATTTTATTTTTAGACGCTAGAATCGTTTCGGCGTCTGCTTTTTTAGGGTGTTCTGGTCTTGGCGTCACTTTGCGCCAACCATGGCGTTTAAGAATGGCATAGAATCCTTCCTTGGTCGTAGGGTGTCCAACCCGTTTCTGATAAGCTTCATAGAGAGAGTTTATCGTCACAAATTCGCCATTTAGTGAGGCTGTTAACTGTTCTTTTAGAAACGCTTCCTCTTCTTGAAGGGTTAAATATTGACGGTTCCGTCCACCTCGCGTTTCTCTTACTAGAGCTGAAATCCCCTCAAGTTCGTACTTGCGCTGTAAGGACCAGATTGTATACTTTGAATAGCCGATGAGGTTAGTGATTTCCTTATAGCTAAGACCTTCTGCTCTGAACAAGATAACTTGAAGTCGTCTATGAAATGGAGAATAGGTTTTATCTTTCAAATAAGTTTTTAATTCTTTCGTTTGTTCGATAGTAAGTTTCATAAATCTATTATAGGTTAGTTTTTGTTTTTTGAATAGTATTACCAAATCATTCGGTGATAATGTCGTTTTGGCTGGCAATCCTGCGCGTGTTATCAAAGAAATACCTAAAAAATAATTTCTTCGGGAGAATTTTTTCTTTGCCTTGCGAATAGACTAGATGAGGTGAAGAAAATGAATAATTTTGAATTGTTTAAATGGAAAAAAGCAGGTTTGACCAATCTTAATATTAATAAAGTTTTGGCCTATCAAGATTTACATGGTAAAAAATTGACCTTGCGCAATATCGCTGTCGTATCCGAATGTAAAAATCCAGTGTTATTTATGGAAAACTATAAAAATTTGGATATCAAATCTTGTCGGGAAGAATTTAACAAGTTTCCTTCTTTTTCGATTTTGGATGACATCTATCCTTTGGCGCTCAAACAGATTTACAATCCACCTGTACTTTTGTTTTATCAAGGGGATTTAGAATTGCTGGAAAAATCAAAGCTGGCAGTTGTTGGTACACGAAATGCCAGTAAAAATGGTATCCAATCTGTTCAGAAAATTATCAAGGAACTAAATAATCGCTTTGTTATTGTCAGTGGTTTGGCAAGGGGAATTGATACAGCTGCTCATATTGCTAGCCTGAAAAATGGTGGGCAAACCATTGCCGTTATTGGAACAGGTTTGGATAAGATTTATCCAAAAGAAAATAAGGATTTGCAGACCTATATTGGAAAACACCATTTGGTGCTGACAGAGTATGAAGCTGGTGCTCAGCCTCTCAAATACCATTTTCCAGAACGCAATCGCATTATAGCTGGTTTGGTGGAAGGATTGGTAGTCTGCGAGGCAAAAATGCGGTCTGGCAGCTTGATTACTTGTGAACGTGCCTTGGAAGAAGGCAGAGAAGTCTATGCTATTCCAGGTTCCATTATGGATGGGAAATCAGATGGATGTCATCATTTGATTCAAGAGGGAGCAAAGTGCGTTACATCAGGATTGGACATCATTTCTGAGTATCAATTTTAAAACAAGTCTTCCTATAGGAAAATAAATAGCTTGACACTGACTGAAAAATAGTATATTCTTTGTGAGGTTAAAAATATTTGTAAGGTATAAGAATGGCTACAAAAACAGTTAGTAAGAAAAAAACGACAACCAAGAAAAATCTCGTTATTGTAGAGTCGCCTGCTAAGGCAAAAACAATCGAAAAATATCTTGGTAAAAATTATAAGGTCGTTGCTTCAGTAGGTCATATCCGTGATTTGAAAAAATCCAGTATGTCTATTGACTTCGATAACAACTACGCACCTGAATATATCAATATCCGCGGAAAAGGTCCGCTTATCAATTCCTTGAAGAAAGAGGCAAAAAATGCCAAACAAGTCTTTCTGGCAAGTGACCCGGACCGTGAAGGAGAAGCTATTTCATGGCATTTGGCTCATATTTTGGGCCTTGATGAAAATGACAAAAACCGTGTTGTCTTTAATGAAATTACAAAAGATGCTGTCAAAAATGCCTTTAAGGAGCCACGTGCCATCAATCATGATTTGGTTGATGCCCAACAGGCTCGCCGTGTTCTAGACCGTATTGTAGGGTACTCCATATCACCTATTTTATGGAAGAAAGTCAAAAAAGGTCTGTCAGCAGGACGTGTTCAATCGGTTGCGCTCAAATTAATAATCGACCGTGAAAATGAAATCAGCAATTTCAAACCAGAAGAATATTGGACAATTGATGCAACCTTTAAAAAGGGGAGCAAGAAATTCCAAGCCAGCTTTTATGGCTTAGATGGAAAAAAAGTCAAGGTTGAAAACAATGAGCAGGTTAAAGAAATTCTCGCCCGACTTGATGGGGATGATTTCTTAGTAGAACAGGTTGAGCGTAAGGAACGCAAACGAAATGCACCTCTGCCTTACACAACTTCTACTATGCAGATGGATGCAGCTAATAAAATCAATTTCCGTACTCGTAAAACCATGATGGTTGCTCAACAACTTTATGAGGGTGTCAGTCTTGGCACAGGTGGTACCCAAGGTTTGATTACCTATATGCGTACGGATTCAACACGTATTAGCCCTGTTGCACAAGCACAAGCTGCTGACTTTATCACGGAGCGTTTTGGTGCTACCTATTCAAAGCATGGTAATAAAGTAAAAAATGCCAGTGGTGCACAAGATGCCCACGAAGCCATTCGTCCATCAAATGTTAACTTAACACCTGAATCAATTGCAAAATATCTGGACAAGGACCAGTTGCGACTATATACACTGATTTGGAATCGTTTTGTCGCAAGTCAGATGGCTGCAGCAGTTTTTGATACCATGAGTGTTCGTTTGGGTCAAAATGGAGTGATTTTTGCTGCTAATGGTAGCCAAGTAAAATTCGATGGTTATATGGCTGTCTATAACGACGCTGATAAAAATAAAATGTTGCCAGATATGGAACAAGGTGACACGGTGGTGCGCGCGTCAACAAATCCAGAACAACACTTTACTCAGCCACCAGCTCGCTACTCTGAAGCAACCTTAATTAAAACATTAGAAGAGAATGGTGTAGGTCGCCCATCTACGTATGCACCAACGATTGAAACCATTCAAAAACGTTACTATGTTAAGCTTGCAGCTAAGCGATTTGAACCAACTGAACTCGGAGAAATCGTTAATAAGCTGATTGTTGAATTCTTCCCAGATATTGTCAATGTCAAATTTACAGCCGATATGGAACAAAAATTGGATGATGTAGAAATCGGGAAAGAGCAGTGGCAGAAGGTCATTGACGGTTTCTATCAGCCATTCAAGGTAGAATTATCTAAGGCAGAAGAACAGATGGAAAAAATCCAAATTAAGGATGAACCAGCTGGCTTTGACTGTGATGTTTGTGGACATGAAATGGTTATTAAATTAGGACGTTTTGGGAAATTCTATGCATGTAGCAATTTCCCAGACTGTCGCAATACCAAGCAAATCACTAAAGAAATCGGTGTGACTTGTCCGGTTTGTCAAAAAGGGCAAGTGATTGAACGCAAGAGTAAACGTAATCGTCTTTTCTATGGTTGCGATCGCTACCCAGAGTGTGAATTTACTTCTTGGGACAAGCCAGTCGGGCGTTCTTGTCCGAAATGCGACCACTATCTCGTTGAGAAAAAAGTTCGTGGTGGTGGTAAACAAGTTGTCTGCCCAAATGGTGACTACGAAGAAGACAAGATTAAATAAGATTAAACTGCTATTCTCAAGGGAATGGCAGTTGTTTTTTTATAGTCATGTTAGTTTATCTTAGCTTACTTCGACAAGCGAGGAAACTTCGTTTCCTTATTTTCAACTTTAAACGAGGCTGGTCAAAAAGTCCAAAGTCACTTCTCAGTGCAGTGGTTGATTGGGTTTAACAGGCCAGTGGAGTGAAACTGTTCAGTGAACTGTTTCAGCCTGAGCTTAGAAATGAAAAAATCGAGGTAAAAAGGTTGGAGATAAGATTTGCGAAGCAAATCACAGCAATTCGTGTTTCACATTCCAAGTCTGACCTCTACAACTAAAACTAACTAAACGGCACTGCTGCTTGAAAAAAATTGAAAAAAATATTAAAAAAATAGGAGAAAAGTCTTGCATTATTGAAAATACTGTGTTATGATAATTGAGGTTTGAAAAAACTGACCTAAGACAGTAGGGGAGCTAGACTCGTAAACATCCTACCGAGGCACAAAACGATTATTGAAATAAACGTATTTGTACTTTCGTGTCTAGGTTTAGGTGCGATTTTTTTGTGCCTAGCCCAAAATAAAAACGGAGGTAAAAAAATGAGTGAAGCTATTATCGCTAAAAAAGCGGAATTAGTAAATGCTGTTGCTGAGCAAATGAAAGCTGCAACATCTATCGTTGTTGTAGACGCTCGTGGTTTGACAGTAGAACAAGATACAGTTCTTCGTCGTAACTTGCGTGGTGCAGAAGTTGAGTACAAAGTTATCAAAAACTCAATCTTGCGTCGTGCTGCTGAGCAAGCTGGTCTTGAAGGTCTTGCAGAATTGTTTGTAGGTCCATCTGCAGTTGCATTCTCAAACGATGCAGTTGCTCCAGCTAAAACAATTTACGATTTCGCGAAAACTGCTGATGCTCTTGAAATCAAAGGTGGTGCTGTAGAAGGTAAAGTTTCTTCTAAAGAAGAAATCGAAGCACTTGCTACATTGCCAAACCGCGAAGGCATGCTTTCTATGTTGCTTTCTGTACTTCAAGCGCCAGTTCGCAATGTTGCATACGCTGTCAAAGCTGTTGCAGAAAAAGAAGACGCAGCTTAATGCGTCAGAGCGTAGCTGCTTAGTGCTACAAACTATTTAAAAACCTAAATTGGAGGAAAATCACAATGGCATTGAACATTGAAAACATTATTGCTGAAATTAAAGAAGCTACTATCCTTGAGCTTAACGACCTTGTTAAAGCTATCGAAGAAGAATTTGGTGTAACTGCGGCTGCTCCTGTAGCTGTTGCTGCAGCTGGTGGTGCTGCTGAAGAAGCTAAAGACTCATTCGACGTTGAATTGACATCTGCTGGCGACAAAAAAGTTGGCGTTATCAAAGTTGTACGTGAAATCACTGGTCTTGGTCTTAAAGAAGCTAAAGAGCTTGTTGACGGTGCACCAGCTATGGTTAAAGAAGGCGTTGCAACTGCAGAAGCTGAAGAAATCAAAGCTAAATTGGAAGAAGCAGGCGCTTCAGTTACTCTTAAATAATAGAGTTTCCAATCAAAATAAAAACCTATCACTTAATGTGGTAGGTTTTTTCGTTCTATTGTTGCAAACGTTTTCGTTGTGAGGTATAATATAAAACATGTTGTCTAAAGATTAGGAGAAAGACATGAAAAGTTACAAAAACTATATCTTCGATTTTTATGGTACATTGGTTGACATTCGTACAGATGAGAATAAACTAGAGGTCTGGAATCAGCTAACACAGATTTACAATGCTTTTGGTTGTTCCTATCGACCGCGCCAGTTGAAAAATGCCTATCATCGTTTTGTAGAAGAGGCAGAGAGATCTCTCGCGGAAACAGTGAGTTATCAGTATGTCGAAATTGATTTAGAAACAATCTTCATTCGCCTATTAACGGATTCACCAAATGAAAACCAAAGTACCAATAAGCCGACTGATTTAGAGACTTTTGGGCAAGTAGTAGCCACGATTTTCCGCGTGCTTTCACGTGAAAAGTTAGAAGCTTATGAAAATACCCTAACTAGTCTACAGATATTAAAGGACAGAGAAGTGCGATTATTTATTCTCTCCAATGCTCAACGAATTTTTACTCAGGCAGAAATTGAACAGACAGGTTGTGCGGATTTGATGGAAAAAATTTATATCTCTTCTGACTTTAAGATGAAGAAGCCTGAACCAGCATTTCTTCAACTGGTTTTAGAGGAAAATAATCTTGATGTTGAAGAAACGGTTATGGTTGGTAATGATTTGACATCCGATATAGCTATTGCTCATGAATTGGGAATGGATTCCATTTTGCTGAATACTTTCCCGTATAGTCAGGAAGAAATCGACTCTTATAGGAGACTTGGTTGGAATTTTGAGGTTGTTGGAGATATAGCGGAGCTATTGTAAATAAGCGATAGAATAGTAAAGAATATACATAAAATATATTATGTAAAAAGGTGAAATTACTTTCATTTCAATGAAGGTAGTTTTGTCTTTTCTAGCCATTTTCTGGTATACTCCCGTCTTTGACAGTTTTACAAGACAAAAACCTCCCTAACCCTATGCATATCAAGGGTTTAGCGAGGTTTTCTTTTTATATCAAAAATGCGTACTTTTTCTCGATTTTGACGATTGTAAAATTTTTTTCATCTTTTTTTCGCTTAGAATTTGATAATCACTTCTGAATCCAAATGTCTGATGCAGCTGGTCAGTAATAGCCGTCCGAGTGTAGTTAGGTAGATAACCAAAACCAGGCAGATACTTAAAGGTGTATGAACGTAAGGTTTCAATGAGTTCAGTACATGTGAATTGCTTCTGAACCGCCAGCTCTAAGTAACGATAGAGTATAAGAGCAAGAAAGCAAGTTGTAAAGTGAGCAGAAATGCGATCTTCTCGACTTAAATAAACTGGTCTAGCTTTCAATTCATGCTTCATAATACGGAAACATTCTTCAATTTCCCATCTTCTCTGATTAATGGAAACAATGGTCTCAATCGTATCGTCTAAGTTTGTTGTTACCGCATAAATTCCATCAAATCTAGCTTCAGAAACAATTCGTTCTTCATCCAACTCAATAAACGTTTTCTCAGCTATTTCTCCATCCCTTGTTGTCTCTGTTACTTTTAGGAAACGCTTAGGATCTGTAGATTGTTTCTTCTTGTAGTCAGCTGGTTTTCCAATCCATTTTGAGGCACGTTGAATCTGGCGTTCGCGTATCTTTCTTTGGTAATCTCTGTATTTAGCTGAGAAGGTTACAATCAATCGTTGGTCTTCTAGCCCATCTTGTGGTAAGGGGCATTCTTTGTAAAAGACTTGTCTATAGAGAAAGTCTTGATTACTTTCATCTAGTGCAGAAATATCATAGAATGTCTCGGACTTATCTCCCATCAACCGCCAACCTGTAGAAGCTGTAGCCCAGTCTTTGTCTTCTTTCTTTAACTTTTTGATAGATTGAGTTGTGACAAAGGCTCTCCCGCTGATATTATTGTAGCGTTTGTTTCCAATAGAAGATAGTCCAGCATCTGTACAGACCACAAATTGAGCTTTTTCAAAATCCTTGATAATCTTCTTCTCCAAAGGTTTCATAGTCGTTTGTTCATTCGTATTACCAGGTGTGACGGAGAAAGCTAATGGAATTCCTTGAGAATCCATAAACAGCCCCATTTGAACGATTGGATTCGGTCGATGTTCCTTAGAATAGCCATATTGTCTCAGTTGCCCCTCCTCATCTTCTTCCTCAATTTCGAAATAGAAATTTGTACAGTCGTAATAGAGGACATCAGTTTTACGAGAGGAAAGTGCAGTTGAGTTTTTATAGAGTTGTTCTTGAATAAAGTCAGTTTCTTTGGCAATAATTTCTAATCCTCGGTAGAGGTGCTGGAGTTCCAGAGTTTTAGGTTCTAGGAGAGTTTGTGAAAAATGAGCAGTAGACCGTTTAGAGGATGGGAATAGGATTCTGCCGTAGAGGAGACGAGAAAGAATGGTATCTAAGTGAAAACTAAAGTGATACCTCTTCTGAATATCTTGACAGATTTTATCCAATCCCAACTGATAATAGATATTCTGTAGAAATAAATATCCCCCATGATATTCATTTCGTTGATTTTGTTTCAACTGTTTATTCTCATGAAGTTTGACTAATATTTCTTGTTTATCTTCTTTATCAAGTTCGGTTAACTCTTTAGCCCGCAATTTTGCCCATTCCATTGGTTCCATTTCGGGATGTAGCTGTTGAAGAGTTTCATGATTGCCGAGATTTTCGACAATGGTTGATGTCCGTTTGTTTCCGACCTTGATATCTTTGATAATGGCATAGTTGATAGTATTTTTAGATACTGATTTTTTAACTCTCATGGATTCGCACCTCACTCTATTATACCACAGTACGAGAAAGTACGCAATAAAAATGTGCGAGAATTTGACAAAAAAATAGCGTCACATCAACGTTTGTGACACTTTTGGTGGTTTCAAACTGTCAAACTCCCGTAAAGAATATACATAAAATATATTATGTAAAAAGGTGAAATTACTTTCATTTCAATGAAGGTAGTTTTGTCTTTTCTAGCCATTTTCTGGTATACTAGATAGGTATAAAATTTAGAAAGGTTCTGTTTTGGGTTATTCCCAAACAGTAGTCAGATATTCTGGCTAGAGGTATTAGTTTCATGTCTCAAACCCACATTAACGTTATTGGAGCTGGCTTGGCTGGCTCAGAAGCTGCTTATCAGATTGCCAAGCGTGGCATTCCTGTCAAACTCTACGAGATGCGTGGTGTCAAACCAACGCCCCAGCACAAGACCGACAAGTTTGCGGAGCTTGTCTGTTCCAACTCTTTCCGTGGCGATAGTTTGACCAACGCTGTCGGTCTTCTCAAGGAAGAAATGCGTCGCTTGGATTCCATCATCATGCGTGCCGGAGAGGCTCACCGTGTGCCTGCTGGGGGTGCCATGGCCATGGACCGTGAGAATTTCTCTCAAGCAGTTACTGATGAGATTCACAGCCACCCACTGATTGAGGTCATTCGTGGCGAGATTACAGAGATTCCTGACGATGCTATCACAGTTATCGCGACGGGGCCTTTGACATCTGACGCCTTGGCGGAGAAGATTCACGCGCTTAATGGTGGTGATGGTTTTTACTTCTACGATGCGGCAGCACCGATTGTGGATAGCTCGACCATTAACATGGATTTGGTCTATCTCAAGTCCCGTTATGATAAGGGAGAGGCTGCCTATCTCAATGCTCCGATGAACAAGGAGCAGTTCACCGCTTTCTATGAGGCCTTGATTTCAGCCGAGGAAGCACCGCTCAATTCCTTTGAAAAAGAAAAATACTTTGAAGGCTGTATGCCCATTGAGGTCATGGCCAAACGTGGTATCAAAACCATGCTCTATGGCCCAATGAAGCCAGTTGGTTTAGAGTATCCAGAAGATTACAAGGGACCTCGTGACGGTGAATACAAGACCCCCTATGCTGTTGTCCAACTCCGTCAGGACAACGCAGCAGGTAGCCTTTACAATATTGTTGGCTTCCAGACTCATCTCAAGTGGGGCGAGCAGAAGCGGGTCTTCCAAATGATTCCAGGACTCGAAAATGCTGAATTTGTCCGCTACGGCGTTATGCACCGCAATTCCTATATGGATTCGCCAAACTTATTGGAACAGACCTTTGCGACCAAGAAAAATCCAAATCTGTTCTTTGCAGGTCAAATGACAGGAGTAGAAGGCTATGTTGAGTCTGCCGCCTCTGGCTTAGTGGCCGGTATCAACGCTGTTCGCCGTTTCCGAGGCGAGGAGCCGGTCATCTTCCCACAGACCACAGCCATCGGAGCTCTGCCATTCTACATCACCCACACCGAAAGCAAGCACTTCCAGCCTATGAATGTCAACTTTGGTATCATCAAGGAGCTGGACGGTCCGCGTATCCGTGATAAGAAGGAGCGTTATGAGGCAATAGCAGAACGTTCCCTCAAGGACTTGGAAGAGTTTTTGGCTTACTAAGATGATTAGCTATTTTAGACACCTTCGGGTGTCTTTTATGATATACTGGACTTAGTAAAGTTGAAAGAGGGAAGTTATGAATCAGGAGACTTGGAAGGGGATTGTTCTCAAGAAGCAGGGCTTGCTGGAGGGACAGTCTGTTCAGCAAATCTGCCAAAACCTCAACGGTTTGCAGGCTCAGTTTCAGCCCTATGTTCATGTCGGATTTCGTAACCGTATGACAGCGGAGGATTTTCATGAGGGGAGCTGGCAGGAGGAGCTGACTCGTCAGTGGTCCATTCGGCGAACGGTTCATGCCTATCTCAAGTCGGAAATTTCTCTCTATATCCACGAGGGGCGGCTGGCCAGCACCGACTATTTCAAGATAGAAGGACGGGACGTTTTTAGTCCTCAGACCAGGCAGAAATATCACCAGCTGATTTTAGAAGCCCTTGAACAAGGTCCCATGACCCGCGAGGAACTCAAGTCCCTTTGCCGATCCGAGAAAATGACACTGGAAGAAGAGAAGCAGGTCTTTAATGCCTGGGGCGGTCTCTTTCGCTACATGGTCGAGCGTGGGGAAGTCTATCAAGAATATGGTGCCAAGCGTTTTCATCGTCTGAAAGACTTTCAGCCACTTTCTCGGGAAAAAGCAGAGCTGGAAATTGCTCGACGGTATTTTGCAGGTTTTGGGCCAGTCAGCCTAGCCGATGCCCGTTACTATTTCAAGGAAAATAAATCTACGGTCCTAAATTGGATGGAGCAATTAGATTTAAAAACCGTTGAGGTAGCAGGGGAAGAACGCTTTTATCTGGGAGAATTAGAAGAAGCCGCCCTACCTGACTGCCTCTTCATTGCAGGCTTTGACCAACTTTTGCTAGGTTATGAAAAGAAAGCTAATCCCTTTTTTAATCCTAAGTACATCCGTAATATCTATACTTTGACGGGTATTGTCAAACCTGTTGTCTTTTATAAAGGACGATTGGTGGCAACCTGGAAACGAGATAAAGGTACCATTTTGCTAGATATTTTTGAAGACATCACACAACAAGAAGAAAAAGAATTGAATCATTACCGCCAAATGTATGAGAAAATTCTGTGACATTAACTAACTATGTTCGGAAAATCCGAAAATTGCAAACAAATAACTAAATTTTCTGAATATTCCAGAAAAACTATGGTATAATACTAAAAATACTGTTAGAAAGAGATGTATATGAACAAGTCCTATTTTTATTTGGATATGAAAACCCATGAATTAGACGTTCCATTCACTGGTCGAAAGCGTCGTGTCCGTGTCTTATTACCAAAAGGTTACGAAGAAAATACGGAAACGACCTATCCCGTTGTTTATTTCCACGATGGGCAAAATGTACTCTACAGTAAGGAAGCTTTTTCAGGTCATTCATGGAAAGTCATCCCAACTATTAAGCGAAATCCCGATATTGCCAAGATGATTATCGTAGCGATTGACAACGATGGTGCTGAACGGATGCATGAATATGCCGCATGGAAGTTTAGCGAAATGGGGATTCCAGGCATTCAGTTTGGTGGCAAGGGAACCTTATATGCCGAATTTGTCATGGATGTGGTGAAGCCCTTTATCGATCAAGAATACCGTACTAAGTCTGATAAGGCCCACACAGCTATGATTGGTTCATCTTTAGGTGGTAATATCACACAATTTATGGGATTGGCTTATCAAGACCAGATTGGCTGTCTGGGTGTCTTTTCATCTGCCAACTGGCTTCATCAAGAAGCATTTGACCGCTATATTGAACGCCAAAACTTAGACAAGGACCAACGAGTTTATATCTACGTTGGAACAGAAGAAGCCGATGATACAGATAAAACCTTGATGGCAGGTAATATCAAGCAATCCTATATCAATTCCTCTCTGACTTACTATCGTCAATTGATCGCTGGCGGAGTGGATTTAGACAATATCGCCTTGGAAGTCGTTTCAGGTGCGGTCCATAGTGAAGAAGCTTGGGCAACTTATTTGCCAGATTGCTTGCGCTTTTTAAGTGAAAAATGGTAATAGATTAGAAATTGTTAGGAGTATGAATATGCATGTAGAATTTTTAAGTCACTGGTCTGGAAATCTTGGTCGAGAAATGAATCTAAATCGTTATGGTCACGCAGGGATTCCTGTGGTAGTTTTTGCCTCATCAGGCGGTTCTTACAATGAGTATGCGGATTTTGGGATGATTGAAGCTTGCCGTGGATCTATCGAGGCAGGTCATGTTCAATTTTTCACCTTAACGAGTTACGATAGTGAAAGCTGGTTGGCAGACTGGAAATCTATTCATGACAAAGCAGAAGCTCACCGCGCCTACGAACGCTATGTGATTGAAGAAGCAATTCCCTTTATCAAACATAAAACTGGCTGGTTCGATGGGATGATGACGACCGGTTGCTCTATGGGAGCCTACCACGCGCTGAATTTCTTCCTCCAGCATCCGGATGTTTTCACAAAAGTCATCGCCCTTTCAGGTGTCTATGATGCTCGTTTCTTCAACAACAATCAAGACTATGGCAATGACGATGCTGTTTATCAGAACTCACCGTCTGACTACATCTGGAACCAGAATGATGGTTGGTTTATTGACAAATACCGTCAAGCTGATATTATCGTTTGTACCGGTTTGGGCGATTGGGAACAAGACGGTCTGGACTCATTCTACAACCTAAAACGTGCCTTTGAAGAAAAGAATATCCCAGCTTGGTTTGACACTTGGGGAACAGATGTGGCCCACGACTGGGTGTGGTGGAGAAAGCAAATGCCATTCTTCCTTCATTCTATCGGACTATAAGCTAGAAAGGACTACCTATGAATTATCTCGTTATTTCACCTTTTTATCCAGAAAATTTTCAACCATTCACCATTGAATTGGCTAAAAAAGAAGGCGTTACGGTTCTAGGTATCGGGCAAGAACCTTACGATCAATTGCCTGAAGAACTTCGTAATGCCTTAACAGAATACTTCCGTGTCAATGATTTGGAAAATATTGACGAAGTCAAGCGTGCGGCAGCCTTCCTAATTTACAAGCATGGTCCTATTGACCGTGTAGAATCCCACAATGAACATTGGCTTGAAAACGATGCAGCCCTCCGTGAGCAATTTAATATCTTTGGTGCCAAACCAAAACACCTGAAAAAGACTAAATTTAAGTCAGAGATGAAAAAATTCTTCTCAAAAGCAGGGGTTCCAGTCGTTCCTGGAATGGTTGTCAAGACTGAAAAAGATATTGAAAAAGCTGTAAAATCAATTGGCTTCCCAATGATTGCCAAGCCAGATAATGGAGTCGGCGCTTCCGGAACCTTTAAATTGACAAAAAAAGCTGATATCGAAACATTTAAAAATGCTTGGGACGGTCAAACGGTTTACTTCTTTGAAAAATTTGTTAATTCAAGCATCATCACAACATATGATGGATTGGTCGATCATGAAGGAAATGTTGTTTTTGAAACAGGTTTGACCTATGTTCATACACCATTTGAATTGATGCAAAGCAAAAAAGATAATGCCTACTATATTGAAAAAGAATTAGATCCGAAATTAGTAAAATATGGTCGTGCCATTATCAAAGCCTTCGGTATGAAAGAACGTTTCTTCCATATTGAATTTTTCAAAGATGGTAAAGACTATATCGCCATTGAATACAACAACCGTATGGCAGGGGGCTTCACTGTAGAAGCTTACAACTATGCTCATTCGATTGACCTTTTCCGTGACTATGCCAATGTGGTGACTGGTGCTACAGTTGAGGAACGTCGATTTGAGCCTCAATATTGTCTGGTGGCAACTCGTCGTGATACAACAGACTATGTTTACTCAGCAGATGATATTTATCAGAAATTTGCTGATAAGATTAAGACCGTTAAACGTATGCCAGACGCCTTTGCGGAATTGCAAGGAAATGATGCCTACCTTCTTGTGACTGAAAGCAAGAAAGAGTTAGACGATATGATTGCCTTTATTGGGAAGACAAAATAGACTAGATTAAGAGGTTGGGCAAAAAGTCCAGCCTCTCTTTTCAGAGTTCGCATCAACATCTCAGCGCAGTGGTTGATTGGCAGATTTGTTCGTTTTTTACACTCCAAATCTGACCATTACGACTGTTGCGAACAAAGTTCGCTCTATTTCCAACCTCAAAAGGTTCAGTGAACCTTTTGAGCTGTGCGGGGGTGGGACTGAAACAGTCTGAGGATAGACTGTTTCAGCTCAACAACTGGAAATAAGGACTTGTTGACGAACTCTTTTTTTTGACCAGTCGAGTTCTTTCCCACTCCCTTTTTCTTTCCTTACAAAGCTGTAAGTTTTTTAATCAGAACTGTAAGAGAGCACAGGAGGAATATTTTCTATAATAGACTCATAAGAAAACGAAAGAAGGAAATTATATGTCATTCAAATTTTTACAAGCGAAGAGAATAGAAGAAAAAGTATTCTCAGAAAAAGAAAAGGCTGAACTCATGGAACAAGCCTCATTCTTAGAAGAGCTCGCCCATGATTTGCAAAGTATGCGATTTATGGCATACTAGAGGGAGGAAACTATGAAAAAGAAAGTATTTGGCTTGCTGGCTTTGGGTAGTATAATGCTAACCGCTTGCTCTTCCTCTTCAGCAGGTCTTAGCTTTGATGAGGGCTATCAAACTTTCCATTACAAGGGAAAAGACTATGCCGTTAGCAAACAGGAAGTTGCCGAAGATAGCATTCGAGGAACAGAAGCCAAGTTTATGGAATGGCCCGTTGTCAAAGAAGAAGATGCAGTGAAAAAAACAGTATCCTTGAATAATCTCTATATAACCACTAGCAAGGAATGGGCCATCGGTGTCCAGGATGGTTATTATAAGGTGGATTTAGAAGATAATATTGCTGAATCAGACCGAATCGACTATCAAGCAGTTCTTGACCAAGTTGATTTAGACAGTGAATAAGGAATTAGGAGTAACTATGTTATTAGAAATCAATCATTTAGAAAAAGTTTACCGCACGCGCTTTTCAAAAGAGGAAACTCGTGCTTTGCAAGATGTGGATTTTAAGGTAGAAGAGGGTGAGTTTATCGCCATCATGGGTGAAAGTGGTTCAGGTAAGACGACTTTGCTTAACATTCTAGCAACCCTGGACAAGCCGACGAGAGGCTCTGTTATCTTAAACAATCAAGACATCACCAAAATCAAGGAAAGCAAGCTGGCGGATTTCCGTTTGCGTAACCTAGGCTTTGTCTTCCAAGATTTTAATCTCTTGGACACCCTGTCCATCCAAGACAATATCTTTTTACCTCTGGTTTTGGCACGCACTAGTCACCAAGAAATGGAAAAACGGTTGAAAGTTTTAGCTCCAAAATTACGCATTCAAGATTTGCTGAAAAAACGTCCCTTTGAACTATCTGGTGGGCAAAAGCAGCGCGTGGCCATTGCTCGTAGTTTGATTACCCAGCCACAGATTGTCCTAGCGGATGAACCGACGGCTGCCCTTGACTATCGCAATTCGGAAGATTTGCTGAATTTGTTTGAAGAGATCAACCGTGACGGTCAGACCATTCTCATGGTGACCCACTCAGCCAATGCAGCCAGCCATGCCAAACGCGTCCTATTCATCAAGGATGGTCGGATTTTCCATCAACTGTACAAGGCAGATAAGAGCAATCAAGACTTTGCCAAGGAAATTTCGCTCAATATGTCTGCACTTTTAGGGGGTGAGTAGATGTTTTACCTCAAACTTGCTGGGCAAAATATCCGAAAATCCATGGGTGTTTTTGCTCCCTTCGTTTTAGCCAGTCTGGTCCTCTTTACCCTGATTTGTTCCATGTTCTTGATCATGCTGAGTCCAGTTATGAAGACCATGGGCTCTGGTGCCATTTCTATCGGTCTTGGTGTTGTTGTTCTGACCATTTTCTCGGTCATTATGGAGATTTATAGTTTTAATTTCTTGATGAAACAACGGGCGAGAGAATTTGGTCTCTATAACATGCTGGGGATGAACAAGAAAAAGGTAGCCTTGATAGCCAGCTTAGAATTGATGATGATTTTCTTGCTAGTTGTGGTTCTTGGTTCTGTCTTAGCTGGTGTGTTTGCAAATGTTCTCTACTTGATTTTTGTCAATCTAACACATTATAGTGATTTGCATTTTGGAATTGCCCCTCTGGCCTTTGTCATGACCGCCTTTCTCTTTGCTGGTTTCTTTTTCCTCTTGGAATTGCTGGCCATTCGAACCATTGGCAAGACCAGTCCGCTGATTTTGTTCCGAGCTAGTGAAAAAGGAGAGAAGGAACCGAAAGGCAATGTCCTTCTGGCTGCCCTTGGTGTAGTTGGACTGAGTGTTGGATACTACCTATCGCTTTCATCTAAAGCAGTAGGTCTAGATGTTATCTATCGGTTCTTTATTGCTGTGCTCTTTGTCATTGCGGGGACCTATCTGTTCTACATCAGTTTTATGACTTGGTATTTGAAGGCTCGTCGGAAAAACAAGCGGTATTTCTATACGCCAGAGCATTTCATTACGACTTCGCAGATGATTTTCCGGATGAAACAGCATGCAACGGGTTTGGCCAATATTACGCTACTTGCAGTCATGGCCTTTGTGACCATTGCGACCACAACCTCCCTTTATACAGGTATGGCAAATATGACAAGTGGACTCTATCCCAAGGAAACATCTATTACCTATAAAGTTTCGGATAGAAGTCAAGGTGTAGCTGCCTATCAGCAATCGGTGCTCAGCCATTTTCCAGAAAAAGCCAATGACAATCTATCCTATCTGACCTACCAAGCAGGTTTGGTCTATGATGGTGGGAGTGATATTGTCATCAATCCAGAAACCATTGCCAATCCAGACTTTAGCAAAATGGCCTTTACCTACTTCATCACCCAAGATGATTTCAGGAAGTTGGGCAATGACCTGCCAGAGCTGGCTGCCAATCAAGTTACCTTTATGCGTCTGGGCGAAAAACCATCGCTGAAGAAGCTCGTTTTGGGCGAGCAAACCTTTGAGAATGTAGCCAATCTTGACCAGGCTATTTTCCCAGACATCATCAATACGCTAAATGCCGCCGTTATGGTAGTCAGTGATGACACAGTATTGGATGCTGTTCGTAAGTATTATGAGTCCAATAATCCGCAAGGCTATCTTGTTAGCCTTGACTACCGTGTCTTTACTGATTTGACCACAGAAGAAGTAGCGAAAGTCGGTGAACAATCTGGTGAAATATATGAAATTCTCGATGAAAATGGGGAATATCTTGGAAATGTCATGCAACGTACGGATTTCAACAATTTACTGATGGGCTTTACAGGCGGTTTCCTCTTTACAGGTTTCTTGCTGGGAATTAGTTTCCTACTGGGTGCAGCCTTGATTATCTACTACAAGCAGTATTCGGAAGGGTATGAGGACAAGAAATCCTACAAGATTCTTCAAGAAGTGGGGATGAGTGCAACAGCGGTCAAAAAGACCATTAACTCCCAAACACTTACGGTCTTCTTTATGCCTTTGGTCATGGCGACCCTACACTTTGTCATCGCCCTTGTCATGCTCAAGCAAATGCTACTGAGTTTTGGTGTTACCTCATCACTAATGATTTACACAGTCAGCGGCATCACCCTACTGGCAGTCGCTCTGATTTACTTTGTCATTTACAAGTGGACTAGTCGCACCTATTACCGCATTATTGAACGCTAGAAGAAGTCTCGCCTTGTGCGAGATTTCTTGCTTTTTCAGGGGAATGGTGTTACAATGGTAATACCAAAGGAATACTCGAAGAGGTGAGAAAATGGCAGCTATTACATTGAAAGTTTCTGAGCAGGACAAACTCTTTATGCAGGCTATGGCAAAGTTTGAAGGTGTGAGTTTGTCAGAACTCATTCGGACTAAAACCCTTGAAGCACTTGAAGATGAGTACGATGCCCGTGTGGCAGACATTGCTTGGGCAGAATACCAAGAAGACTTGGCGAATGGCATTGAGCCGATTAGCTGGGAGGAAATGTTGGAAGAGTTGGGATTGACGAATGAAGACTTGTTATAAACTCGTACCAACCAGTCGTTTTATTAAACAGTTGAAAAAGCTGGATAAATTTACTCAAAAGCAGATTACCAACTACCTGTCCAGTCATGTGACTGACAACCCTAGACAATACGGAAAAGCCTTAACTGCCAATCGTTCTGGCCAATGGCGCTACCGTATCGGCAATTACAGGGTTATCGTCAGCATCGAAGATGACAAAGTGACAGCTACAAGTCTAAAAATGAGAAATGGAAGTATATAAGAAAGCCAAAACCTGTGTCCTGGCTTTTGCAGAATGAAAATGATGAAAAAAGAGAAGATTTATATTGTTGAAGATGATGAGATGATCGTCCAACTCTTGAAGCAGCATTTGGGAAAATCTTATCAGGTAGAAAGTGTGCAGAATTTCCGGGCTGTCAGTCAGGAAGTGGCAGAAATCAAACCAGACTTGGTGCTGATGGACATTAGCCTCCCCTATTATAACGGTTTTTACTGGACGACAGAAATCCGTAAAACCATGACCATGCCCATTATCTTTATCTCCTCTAGCGATGATGAGATGAATGCGGTCATGGCTATGAACATGGGTGGCGATGATTTTGTATCCAAGCCATTTTCACTAGGAATTTTGGATGCCAAAATCGGTGCCTTTCTGCGTCGGGTTAATCAATTCAGCAAAACAACGGACTTGTCTATCGACCAATTCCAGCTTAGTTTGGACGGGCGATTTTCAAACGAATCGGAACAGGTTCAATTGTCTCCTACGGAAACCAAGATTTTATCAGCTTTACTAGAACGACAAGGGCAGATTGTCAGCAAGGATGAACTCTTGGAAAAACTCTGGGAAAATGAAGAATTTATCGACCAGAATACCCTCAATGTCAACATGACTCGTCTGCGAAAGAAGGTGAGTGAAGTGGGATTTGACCGTATTCATACTGTTCGTGGCGTGGGGTACCTGGTCAAATGATGGCAAAATTTATCCGAGAATACCGTAGTTTTTACTTCGCCTATCTGGTCTTGGCTGCTAGTTTTCTCTTGCTCTTTTTACTTTACAAACTCCCCACCGAATTCCTGCAAAACGCTCTGATATTGTCCCTAACCCTCTTAATCCTTCTGACTGCAGGGCTTTTCTGGAAGTTTCGCAACCGCATGAGAGCCTTGGAAGACTACGTCCATGAAGAAGCTCTGCCCCTGCTGAATAAGCCTATGGACCTTGCCTATCTCAACTTGATTGAAGCTGAGAAAGAGGTGACGCGGGAGCAGCTCTTGGATTATAAGTCGCGGGAAGAGGACCTGCAAGCCATGGTCAAAATGTGGTCCCACCAGATGAAAGTGCCTCTGGCTGCCCTGTCTTTGATGAGCCAGACAGACAATCTCAACCAGCAGGATGTCGATCATCAGCTCTTACGATTGGACAATTATATGGCCAATCTTCTCAACTACCTCAAGCTGACCAACCATGCCAGTGATTTTCGCTTTGAGCAGGTAGAGGTGAGAGAAGTAGTTGTGGACTTGGTCAAAAAATACCGCAATCAGTTCTTACAAAAGGACATTTCAGTGACCATCGATGGAAATTGGCTACTGAAGACCGACAGAAAATGGCTCAGCTTTGCCTTGTCACAGATTATCGACAACGCCCTCAAGTACAATAAGACTGGTGGAAAGGTGGTCATTGAATTGAATGGTGGAATTTCCATTTCCGATACGGGAATTGGCATTCTGGCAGAAGACCTTCCTCGTCTATTTGACGAAGGTTTTACAGGTTTTAATGGCCGTGAACACCAAAAAGCGACAGGATTTGGATTGTATCTGACCAAGCGGGTCTTGAATCAGTTGGAACTAGCTATTTCCGTGGAAAGTCAACTGGAAGTTGGGACAACTGTAAGCATCACAAAAGTGCAGTGAAAACTGTGCTTTTTCCTTTTGAAAGCGTTTTGAAATTATGCTATACTAAGACTATCTAACTCAAGGAGGAAGCTATGACCCATCATCACGTACTACAAAACGGATCGGATATTCGCGGGATTGCCATTGCAACGGACGAATACGCCGTCAATCTCACACCACAAGCCACCCAGGAAGTAGTTCGCGGACTGATTCATTGGCTAACTCAGAAGCCAGAACTGGCTCAAGCCTATCAAGAAGGACAGCTCAAGATTGGTATCGGTCGGGATAGCCGTCTCAGTGGTCCAGACTTGGTCGCAGCCTTTACAGAAGAAGCCGTTCGTCTGGGCGTTCAGCTGATTGACTTTGGCATGGCCACCACGCCAGCTCTCTTCATGAGCACCCAGTATCCGCAGTTCAAGTGCCACGCTGGTGTCATGATCACTGCCAGCCACCTGCCTTACTACTTTAATGGCTTGAAGATTTTTTCGGAAAATGGCGGAGCAGAGCACGAAGATATCGACTTCATCCTCTCGCATAGTGAAGACTTGCCAGCGTCTTCCCTTGGAAGTATCACCACTGCAGATCTGATAACGCCTTATGCCCAAGACTTGGTTGGTAAAATTCGCACCGCCTGTGGTGGACAAGAAAAACCACTGACAGGTCTTAATATCATCGTCGATGCTGGAAATGGTGCGGGAGGATTCTTTGCTGAGAAAGTTTTGGCAGAATTAGGTGCAGATACCACTGGTTCACAATTCCTAGACCCAGATGGCACCTTCCCAAACCATGTTCCAAACCCAGATAACAAGGAAGCTATGGAGAGCATTCGTCAGGCTGTCTTGAAGCAAGGTGCAGACCTAGGCATTATCTTTGATACCGACGTTGACCGTGCCGCCCTGGTCACCAAGTCCGGTCAAATTCTCAATCGTAACAACCTGATTGCCGTTCTCAGCCAGATTACCTTGACGGAACATCCAGGTACCAGCATTGTGACCAATTCCCCAACGACTGAACACCTGAAAGTCTTTATTGAAAGTCTGGGTGGCAAACAAATTCGCTATATTTCAGGCTATCGCAACGTGATTAACCGTGCTATTTTAGCCAATCAAGAAGGAGTTGATTGCCAGTTGGCTATCGAAACCTCTGGACATGCTGCCTTTAAGGAAAATTACTTCCTTGATGACGGAACATATGTGGCGGCTAAGATTCTCATGCTCTTACCAAAATTGCATGCGGAAGGCAAGTCCTTGGACGACTTGATTGCCCAGCTTAAGCAACCTCTTGAAACCCAAGAAGTACGGTTCAAACTAGAAGCAGCAGATTATCGAGCACTTGGTGAACAGGTGATTGCTGACCTCCGCCAAACCAGCATCGAAGGCTTTGCTTTTAACCCAGAAAATGAAGAAGGAGTGCGGTTTGACCTGACTCAGCCTTATGGGGACGGCTGGCTCTTGCTCCGCATGAGCCTCCACGAGCCACTCTTGGTCTTGCAGGTGGAAAACGACCAAACTGGCTATATTCCTGCCGTTTTGAAAACCTTGTCAGCCTTTTTGGACCAGTACCCAGCTGTCAATCAGGAAAAATTGAAAGCATTGCTATAATTGAAAACACGAGTAAGTTTGAACTTACTCGTGTTGTTTTGCATAATTTATATTACGTAAAATCATAATTTATCCAGAGCATTTTTCTGCTCATCGTTGACGATATGGGTGTAGAGGTCAGTGACCTGGGTATTGGCATGCCCCAGCTGATGACTGACTAGAACTTGCGACTTGGTGGCGTCGTAGAGCCGTGTTGCCAAGGTATGACGGAGTTTGTGGGGGGTTACGCGTATCTTGAAGTCCGCAGAATACTTAGCCACCATTTTCTCAATGGAAGAAGCGTCGATGCGGTTAGGCAGACCACGGTACTCAGACAGGAAAAAGGCCGTGTCCGTTTTTTCAGCCTTGTAGCGTTGCTGGCGAATGCCCATGTAGGCTTCTAAGTAAGGCTTAGCAAATCCTGCCACATTGACCGAGTCCCGCTTGCCCCCTTTACGCGTCACCTCGATGATCATCATCTTGAGGTTGACATCACGGAGGTCCAGATTGACCGCCTCAGACAGACGAACACCAGATGCCAAGAGAAGTGCCAAAATCGCCAAGTCCCGTTCCTTGTTTTTTTGGAAGGAGGAGAGGGCACGTTTGGAGAGATTAACCTGGTATTCTTTATCGACATAGTCCAAAAACTCCATAGTTTCATCGCCCAAAAAGAGCTTCTGCTTGATATTCTCCGCCCGAGCCGCCAAGGTTTCCTTCTTCTTCTTGGTAGATACCTTTTTCATGACATTGCGGTAGAAGTAGGGCTCGCCCTGATCATTTTCCACTTCTTCGGTTAAATACTTGAAGAGACTAGAAAGTGCCGACAGGGTACGGTTAATGGTGGTCTGCGACACACTATTCTGCGTGGTATTGGCGTTCAGCAGGGGACGCTCCCGCAGATAAAGAATAAAGGCCTCCATATCTTTCTTGGTCAGATGTTCCAGAATATCCAACGGAATGTCAGCAATCCGTTCCACAGATACCAAATCCGAATCCTGTAACCATTCAAAAAAACGACGGTATTCTTTCAAGTATTCATACAAGGTTGTAAAACTGTAAGGCACAGCTAACTTTGATTGATAATATTCCAGAACAAACCAAGGCATAATTTCTTTTAGTTGATCAATTTTTTCCAATAATAACTCACGTCGCATCATTTTCTCCTGATTTTTAGTTATATGAGTAGTATAGCATAACCTTATGCAAGTTTCAAGAAAATTATAGTTTTTCGGAAAGATGTAGGTGGGTATTTCAAATAAAATCAAATATATGATATATAACTGGAAATTTTTTTCACACTCAAAATCCCAAAAATCTACATTATTTCACGGTAAACTAAAAATTTCAAATTCCAGTATTTCTTTATAAATCTACATAATTTTACGGAAAACTAATACTATTCAAAAAACAAAAACTAACCTATAATAGATTTATGAAACTTACTATCGAACAAACGAAAGAATTAAAAACTTATTTGAAAGATAAAACCTATTCTCCATTTCATAGACGACTTCAAGTTATCTTGTTCAGAGCAGAAGGTCTTAGCTATAAGGAAATCACTAACCTCATCGGCTATTCAAAGTATACAATCTGGTCCTTACAGCGCAAGTACGAACTTGAGGGGATTTCAGCTCTAGTAAGAGAAACGCGAGGTGGACGGAACCGTCAATATTTAACCCTTCAAGAAGAGGAAGCGTTTCTAAAAGAACAGTTAACAGCCTCACTAAATGGCGAATTTGTGACGATAAACTCTCTCTATGAAGCTTATCAGAAACGGGTTGGACACCCTACGACCAAGGAAGGATTCTATGCCATTCTTAAACGCCATGGTTGGCGCAAAGTGACGCCAAGACCAGAACACCCTAAAAAAGCAGACGCCGAAACGATTCTAGCGTCTAAAAATAAAATCTTCATTCACGAAAACAGGAAAGCGCTTCAAGAATAGTCGTCGCTATCATAAAGTCAGGCTAATGTATCAAGATGAGGCGGGTTTCGGTCGGATCAGTAAAATTGGGAAGGCCTGGGCACCAAAAGGGGTGAGACCGCATGTACATAGTCACTATATTCGTGAGTATCGCTATTGCTATGGTGCTGTTGATGCCCATACAGGAGAGTCCTTCTTCATTATCGCTGGGGGCTGTAATACAGATTGGATGAATGTTTTTCTCAAACAACTATCTGAAGCTTATCCTGACGATTATATTTTATTAGTGATGGACAATGCCGTTTGGCATAAATCAAGTACCTTAGAGAAACCACATAATATTGGTTTTGAGTTTATTCCTCCCTATACTCCTGAAATGAATCCAATTGAACAAGTTTGGGCTGAGATTCGAAAGAGAGGGTTTAAGAATAAAGCTTTTAAAACACTAGACGATGTGATAAACAAGCTTCAAGAAGTAATACGAGAGTTAGATTGGTCTATTTTAAAACCAATTGTTAGTAGACAATGGTTTAAAAACACTTGACTGGTTTGCTTTTGATTTTTGTTGAGTATAAAAATTTTGAATTCCAGATTTTTTTGAAAAATCTACATTTGAAAATTTTTAAAATCAACTTTTTTGGGACTTTTTAAACTATTTTTTCTATCTAAAAAGCAAGTCAAATTTGACCTGCTTTATTTTTTATATTGAATAAAATGCTCTCTTTTTCTTCTTAATCCTCTACAAATTGAGCATGTTTCTCTATTTCTTTGTTCATACAATATTCTTTTATTGATTGGAAACATATATCTATGTTCCTCATTATTTTTACATATCCACCACACTTTTATCTTCGATCGTTTAGTCAATGTTTTTGGATCTGCAAGTAAGATGTTATTCAAATAATCCCATTCTTTTAAAAGATTATGTTCCGTATCTACTAATGGAAGAATAATTTTTCCTGAACAAAATGGACACTCAAAGTTAGGTTTAATTCTGTTACAAATATTTGCTTCATATTCATTTTGGCATACACTACAATTCCAAACCGCTTTATATTTGCTTGTTGGCATGTAATCATTGTATTGTGAGCTATTTTTTGTTGACCATTCTTTTTCGAGTTGCGGATACAATGTTTGAAGGTCATTGAAACCTTGTAGAATTTCTATCCAGTTGCAATATGGACACGCATTATCATTTTCATATCGTTCATTGATACACGCTTTGTATAAATTTTTGCAGTTTCGGCAGCTCCATTCTACTATCTGACTACTTGTAGCAAAGTATTTGTCCATCTCTAATTTATTGTTTGAACTCCATTCTTCAATTAAATATGGTTTTAGAAGGTCAAGTGAGTTTACACCTGGAATTGGGAGTTTTTGTGTACAAAATAGGCATATTTTACTTAATCCTTTTAAGCCGTAATAATCATATGCATCAAGTAATTCTCTCAAAGATAATTGATACTCTAGGTTACATTCAGGACAATAGAGATAACAGTGAACTCGATTTGATTTATTAGGTAAATAGTCATATGGTGACTTTTCATTTGTTGAGCCCCAGAGATTTGTTATTTCGGGATACATTTTTCCGATACTATTGAAATCTGGTTTTAGTGTCTCCATACGACAATACGGACATGCAACTTCAACTTCTTTTCGGATTGGAATAGAACACTGATATTCTCCATGACATTTTGAACAATCCCAAATATACCTTTTTGTTGCTGTGTAATGGAGTGCTTTTTCAGGAGCAATTTCATTTTTAGAACTCCACTCTTGTAACATGATTGGCTTTTCGGAAAAAACCGTACTTTTGAAAATAAATGAGCTCCAATCACAAAAATTTGGGCATGTTAAGTTGTTAAAACCATTTGGATTTATTCTAGCAACTAATGTAGCAGGACTAGATAAAAATGAAATATTACAGCAAGGGCAAATCCAAGAAAGTGTTTCTTTCGAATGTTGCCAATAATCTCCAAATGTGTTTGGATTTTTATCATCCCAAAATACTTCAAATTGGGGAAATTTTTCTTGCAAAGTATTAAAACCTTTTAGCATTTGTTTATTATCACAATAGGGACATCGAATTGTTAATTTGTCAATCGGGGAGCATTTGTACTCACCCTTACAATTATTACAATTCCAAATCACTTCAATATTAGTTAAGGCATCGACTTGATTACTCTGTATGATATTTGATATAGACCATTCATCCAGGTGTTCTTTTTGTAAAAATGTTAATGGAGGAGTATCTTTAGTTTTGGGCAACACTGAATCAAATGTCGCATTACACTGAATACAATAGCTCCCTGTTCTTGAAATTCTGTTTAATAATTTATCAATAGATAGGCTAAATTCATCTTCACATTTGTTACATTTCCACCTACGATGAATGGTTATATTTTCTGAAAGGGTTAAGTCGTCAAAGTTAATATTATTTTTTACATGATAGATTGATTCTAGGGAAGGATATACATCTCTATAACGAAGTTTTTGAAGACTTTCATTACAGCCTTTATGGAATAATGTTCCATCCTCTTTGGATTCAAATTTTAGACTATCCGCATAGTCTCTCCAGCATAAACGACATGTAGGACACTTATATTGGAACACTCGCTTAGCAGTCATTAGAGTTTCTCGTAAGAGGGTCTCGATTGTGTTTATATCTTCCACATTGAAATCAATGTAATTTAGTATTTCAGATCGTATTGAAAGTACACTATTATTATCTCTAATGCAATTTTTACAAGCCGTATCATATTCCTTGAATCGTTCAGTAGCAATTTTCACGGTGCCATGCCATTCAAATTTACAGGTAGGGCATGCCCAATAATACTTTCTTTTGTTGCTTGTTAGGAGGTTTTTGGGATTAATATCATGCTGCAAATTTTTTTCAAAGTTCCAATATTTTAATAATTCAGGTATATCTTTTACCACTTCCATTTATTATACATCCTTATAATTTGTTTTGCTGTCAAGCAGACTCTTGATTTTCACAACTTTTTGTGATTTATTCTTAGCCCTGTCATCAACATTTTTATTAAAGTTGATTTCTGAATCAGGGGTTAATACATGATTTGCAACATAGTCAGGGTGGATGATTGATGAGTCTGTTTTAAGCAACCCATCTGCATTTAAAAGTTCATTTGCTATCTCAGGATAGACACTAGTTTTAATCAGATTTCTTAGACTTATATTTTCTTCCTGGAGCATATTATTATTTGAAATCCATTCAATATGTGAAGAAATTTCACTTTCTAACAAATTAATCTGTTCCAAGAGTTTTTTGTTTTCCATCTGAAGTAAATCCACTTCTTTTTTAAACAGAATAGCTGCTTCTGCAATACGTTTGTGATGATCATTTAACTTTACCAACCCCTTTTTTAACGATTCAGGTGATGGATGCATCCTAAGAAAACTAACGACATCTAAAGTTTTATAGGTTAAAACAGCTAACATGCCTTCATCTTCATATTTTTCTTTTACTTTTTCGAGGTGTCCCCTAAAAACTGTATTTCTACGTAAAGACGCATCTGCTAGGTTTGGATAGCCATTATTTCTTAAATACTGACCAAACTTGGGTAGTTTAAAAAGTTGTATGTCTGCATGGCACTCATCTATAAGATATTCTTCAAAAGTTCGTATGAGCTTTTCGTCCTCAATTTGTTTCTTTCTAGCCATTTTACACAGATCCTCCTTACTTTCCTTCCGTAATATGCTTAGAGGTTAGGTATTCCTGATAAGAGTAACTTACCGTTTTAAGTTTTAATAAGGCCTCCCCTATATCCTCATAATTCCCCTTCCCTTTTCTAACAAGGTTAATGGCTTGTTTTACAATCATGGCTTCTTCATCAATACTTTTTTTATAAGTCTTGTCCATACTAAAGAAATCTTTCCCTGCTTTTCGATAGAATGGACAACTTGTGCAGGCACCGAGTTCTGCATTCTTACTGATTACCTTTAAGCAATCTGAATAATCTCCTGAAGCATACTTTGATGAGTAGCAGCGTCCTTTGTTATCTAGTTGAACAAATGCTTTTCCTACTGTATATCTAGGTTGAGCTTTACTAATCTCATAGGTTGTTTGTGAGTTAGTAAGCTTGCGATATACTTGATAACTACGGCATTCGATAAATTGACTAAGATTTGCAAAGTAATGTGCTGAAGTTGACACGCTGTCATGACCTGCAAGTAGCATTGCTGTTACTGGGCTTGCATTTTCGGCAATCAGGTTAATCATCGCGATATGCCTGGTATCTCCAAGGTGAATAAAATTTATTTCACTCTCTTCCAGTTTTTCACGTGGGTTGGTCTGATAGATATGATAATTGTAGCGCTCTCCTATGACCTCTTTGTAGAATTTTTTTAAAACAGTATTCAAGTTGGAATAGGTGAAAAAACGATTTCTTTTTCCTGTAGTTCTATTAAACTTTTGATAATGAGCATCTGTCAAAAATAGTGTGTCTAATTGAGTAACATTTAAATCCTTCGTAAGATTTAAATATTCTTTAATTGACTCAGCCAACCTCTGAGGGATTTCATACGTAGTCAAATAGTAGTCTTCTGATATTTTATGGGAAACACCTTTATCGTTACCTTTTAGATTATTTCTTCTTAATGTTAAGTAATATTTACCATCTTTCATTGTAAGACAATTTCTCTGAGTAAGTAGGAACTCTCTTGGACGTAATGGAACTACTGCTGTAATTTGCCACCATAGATAGATAGGATAGTAAAACATTCTCTCATTATTTTCTTGCTGATCTGTCCAATACTCTGTCAAGATATCATTAAAGAGAAAATAAGATTGAAACTGAGCTAGTTTTCGTTGTTGTTTTGAATGGGTTCTGTATTGTGAAAAAATTTGGTTGTCTAGCTGTTCAATAAATTGGTTCACGGTTTGTTCATCCGCACTAGGCAAACTGGATAAGAAATCAATACAAAGGACAATATTTGATATTTTATATTCTGTCATGTCATCAATAAGATTTTGTTTTGTCTTATTGATGATACGTTTAATATCTCTCAAAAAGGTTTGCAAAGATATTAAGACGTTTGCATCCATCTTTAAGATAACGTAGCTCTTTAAGTAGTTAATAAAATCAAGGTAGCTGATGCCAAATAGTGATTCGAAATACCTGTTATATTGAAAGTGATTTATTTTAAAATTTAAATTAACATTTGAGTATTCATCAGTAGTTTTCCATACATCACAATCAAAATCGTCAGTTAAAATAATTCCTTTAGCAACATAATCTACGAAATACTCGACAGCCTTATCTATAAACTCTCGATCGAATTCTTCAACAATTGTTTCAACGGCTTTAAATAGTTTTGCTTGTCCCATCAACTCACTAGCTCCTTTATTATTTCTTCATAGTCATTTAAAACATCTTCACCATATTGTTCTGAGAGTGCCTGTAGCATGTCTTCAAGGCATGGTTTGATTTGCATTTCTAGAATCGACCTTATTTTCCCTTTTTCAAGATCACTAGTTACTTCTGTGTATCTCCGATTAAGACGGTTAAACTCGCCAATGAGTAACAAAAGAGTTGACTTTGTTTGCAATTCATATTGGCAGCCTATACAGTGGTGCCTATCGTCAAAGGGGCACAATTGGCCAAGCGCAGATAATAAACACATACTCTCTGCCTGTTTAGAGAACGCTTCTCCGTTCCCGATTCTATGACAAATAGTTAGTAATTGATCCGTACCAAGTCCTTGATTGACGACTATTTTTAGTGCATTTGTCGCTCTAGTATTAGCTCTCACGCTTAACTCAAGCGTTTTTTCTATTTCTGAGGGTGTTAAATTCAGCTCTTTAATCATTTGAGTTTGCTGACTTGGGCTAAGCTCTTTGTACTTTCCTCTAGTTACTATTGTTAGAAGCATGGAAGGTACCATTGACAATACTCCTCTTTCGAATAGTTCTTTTGCTACCATTTCAGGTTTTAACTGTCCCAATTGAGCATCTTTAAGATATAGTGTAGTTGTTTGAGCGAATGCATCGAAAGATCCCTTATGACTTCTTGCAAGGGCTGCTAAGAAATATCCTTTGATATTTAACTTTGATTTTTCTTCTAAAACATCGTCAGCAAGCATAGCTATCGCCTGGAGATAAGATTTATTTGCCGATCTGCTACTGAAGTTTCGCCCCAAGAAAAATTCTCCAAACTCTTCTCCCATGTATTTTGTGATACGCTCATATTCGTATATTTTGCGGATTAAAGGGTTTTCCTGATTGTTATTTTCCAGTTGATAATGCGCCTCGGCAATTGCTAAAAGCGTACCTATTAAGACTTGACAACTTTCAGGAACATGGAACTTTATTTGACTAACATTGCCTGCACTTCGTGTCTTATTGGGTGTAATATTTAGATATGTCAGTCTAGTCGTGATACTTAATAATGTCTTTCTAGCATCAACTGACTTCCATTTCCCTTTCTTTATGGATTCTAATATTTTTTCTGGCTTATCAGGTAGTCGGGGATGTCCAAGTCTTACTAAATCCGTAGTTCTGAGAGCGCATATAAAATGTATGGATAGGAATAGCCAAGTATCAGCATAATTTTTAGATGAGGCAGCCTTATACAGCATATTGTTTTTCTCGATGTAGCTATCATTGAATAAGCGATACATTAACTCCAAATAATCATCTAGGTCGTATGCCCCATTTTCATCTTTAAAAGTATATCGTTGAGTCATCTTATAACTTCTACGATATCTCGTCTTACTTTTTTCTAACAACCAATTGATAAAGCGAGTCAGATCCATTCCATAATTTTTATTCAAACTATTTGTTGCACACTCTATTAGTTCCTCAATTTCATAATCACTGTAAAGAAATAGGTCTTTTTCAAGATAATATGCAAAAAAATCTTGGATGTAGAATTGAGATTCTTCGTCTATCTTTGCTGATTTTATGTATTTTTGAAATTCATTAAATGTCTCAGGAAATTTACTTGAAAATATAGATTTTATCCCCTCCACGCCTCCGTCATTTAACAAATAGTTTTTTATTTCTTGCCCTAATTTATCAGCATCTGCTTCATCAATACTCCAATTAGAAGAATCCACCTTAATGCTAAACCAATTGTTATCTAATATGAATTGACTCACTTTTTCCTTTGTTTTTTGATTGTTCTGCTCCAGTTCATTGAGAATTTTTTCCAAATATTCTTTTAAATAAACTGCCACTACTTTCCTCCTCCAAATAAATCATTTGCTCTCCAACTAAGATAATCAAACACACCGTCATTAACTTGTCTGTACTGTTTAGCTATTTCACCTTTATTTTGTAGATACACCCAAGCACTGTCTGGGGATTTGTCACCCCTTGCCGACATTAACTCACTGATCTCATTTACACCAGAAAGAACTAACTGTGTTGTGTACCAGTGTCTGAAGATATGAGGTGAGATATTATGCTCTTGTAATAAATGGCCGAAAAACACGACTTCTTCATCATCAGAGTTGAGAAAAGTTGGGATCATCTCTTCTCGGATAATCTTTCGGAAACGCTGATAATAGACATCATAAGTCAGAGCCTTCCCTTGCTTGTTCAAATTCAGTGGTCCGTAGTCCTTCTCATACTTCTGACCTTCTAGATACGCCATATAATCATTGTAGGTGTCCACAAATACTTCTAGAAATATATATGGGACTGCTTGCATCCGCTCCTTCTTGATGCGTCCTGTGGGTTTTAAATCGCTTCTGAGGGGGATTTCTTTTCTTAAGTCTATTTCAACTTTGAAAGTTTCACCGTAGCTTTGGTGGAAAAGAATACCTGGTCCTAACGGACTATCCTCTCTTCTCACATTACAAGCCTCAGATGGTCGTAAACCAACAAATGCCCCTAGTGCAACTACCATGAGTATGTCTTTGTGATTTTTGGCGATATGAGCAAAGAGCATTTCAAAGGCAGCATTTGGCATGTCACGAAAGATTACTTGTTCAGTGTTGCTGTCGTCATAAAACACCTCAAAACTCGGCTCCTTACGCTTGATTAACCTTCCTCGCTTATTTGTAAAGGAGGTAGTCGTATAGAGCTCCTTGGATGTCAGCATAGCCTTCCCTTTTCGTTCATCAAGATAGAGTGTTAAAAAATCAAGTATGGTGTTTACACAAATCTCCACTGTACTTTTCTTTCTGTGCTTGGTATCGCCAGGCAAGGTTCCTAAGCCATAATGCATCAGAAACTCTCTCACCATATCAAGTGTTAAGTAATCTAGGCTTGTTATTTTTATCTCTCCAAAGACATAGTTTAAAAATTTCGTCACATAAGAAAAACGTTTATTACCATCATCCGAGATAGATTTTATCTTAGATGAGGTCTTAACATACCGATGGAAATTTGTGAATTGCAAACTGCCATCAGTATGCTTCAGAACAATAAACTGTTTGGTAACTATGCGATTATCACCTAGAATCAATGAATGTTTGTAAAGAGAAAACTTCATCAAATCTCCTTTTTGTTAATTATGAACTTAACTTCTTGCGTATATTATATCTTTTTGATATACTTTTTGTAAAGTAAAAAGTTAACAAAAGTTACATTTTGTATAATTTTGTGTAAACAGGAGGCTGAAATGTTTTTAGGAGAACGTCTTAAAGATTTACGAATAAATAAAAAATTGAGCCAAGATAAACTCGGCTCATTACTAGAAGTTTCTAAAGTAGCAATCTCCAATTGGGAGACTGGGAAATCTGTTCCAAGTGAGGCAAACCTTGAAAGGATTGCTAAAGTTTTCGATGTAGATGTTCACTATTTCTACTCCTATGGGGAGTTGCTTACTATTTTCAATAAGTTAAACCCTGCCCTTCAAGGAAGGTTGATTGAATATGCTGCAACAATGCTAAAACAACAGGAGTTAAATAATCCATCTTCGGCAACCAAATATCCATATAAGACATACAACATGGATTCATTCTTAGAGACCTTGAATGATTCCAGTAAAATTCCTAGCTTCACTTTGAACTATGATTACACAAAGACTCTGTATCAGTTTGCCCTTTGGATGCAAGATGATTCCCTTGAACCTGAGATACCTATTGGTGAGGTTATTCTACTTAAATTTGCAAATGAAGTTGAAGACGGTAAACTTTATTTAGTTGTGTTTAACGGACAACCTATGTTTAGGAGAGTATATAAACATAGTACATACTACAAGTTCGTACCTATCAATAATAAATATGACATTGTATTCGCTCCATTTGAAGAAAATCCTGAAATAATTGGTGAGATTGTTGGACATTTTAAACCGATTGAGAATTAATAAAAACACAGTTACTATAGTCCAGTTAAATGGAATACAGTAGCTGTGTTTTTTATCTATAAACTAGTTCCACATTCTACGCAGAACGATGCTCCCTCAGATTGTGTTGCACCACAATTTGTACAAAATTTAGAATTATGTGACTGAATAGTTTCTGTACTAGATACCGTTGGCACCTCTTCAGGTACAGTTTCCATGCTAGTATCAGCTACAGGAGTACTCAGATTTGCTCCGCAGTGTTGACAGAACGTGCTATCCTTTTCAATGAAATTGTCACATGAATGACACTGTAGTGTTTTCAAAGTCTTATCAGCCGAGTAGTATTTGATTGTTTCCTCAGATTGTGTAATTTGGTTAAGCATATCTTGAAATTCCACACCATCAACATCTTTATATTTATCATAGTATGATTTCCCCAATGTTTTTAGTAGTTCATCTCGCTTCATTTTTTCTTTGAACACTAAATTTTGAACTTTGACATTTTGAGTTAATTCCTGTGTTTTTTGAGTTGCTAATGCACTAGCATCTGCTAATTTTGATGTAATTTCATTAATGAATGACATAAGACACCTCTATCAATTTATGGTACAAGCATTCTACTAAATACAATTAGGAAAACGATAATCGTAGATACAAGAATGATATTATGAAGCGAACGGTTTGTTGCAACGTTCCTACCCTTAAAAGCTGAGTACAATGCTAGAAATCCAATTAACACACTTAAACCTGGACTAAGAAATTGCAAAAACAGCATGATTACGACCAGTATTGCAGCTAGGTAAGTATAGAAGTCTGGGGATTCTCCTAGTTTGTGTTGCTGACCTAGATTACTGTTAACATTAGATTGACCTGAATTGCTAGCATCTCCGACCGACAGTGCATTCCCACAAGACATGCAAAACTTGCTATCCGCCTTATTTTGTGCTCCGCATTTTGAACAAAACATTTCTTTCTCCTTTCAAACTTTAAAATTATTCTGATTCTTGTTTTCTTTTTGAAATCGCAAGTCCAAGCAAGGCTAATCCTGTTACTGTGGTAGCAAGATTAATATTGTCCCCTGTCTCTGGTAACCTTGATGTTGCCTGAGAAGGCTTAGTAGCTGGCGATTCCAAACTTGTTGCTTGTTTTACATCAACTTGCGTTTCAATCCTAGTCTCAAGCAACTCTTTTGGAATTGCAATCGCAGGAACTTCGTGATATACAGGATCTCCCTTTTCTGCAATCAATGGTTTTTCAGATGGAATTTCTGGTTGTGTTGGCTCCGTATTCGGTTTAGAAGGTTGTTCAGGCTGAGCTGGGGTTACTGGTTGCTCAGGCGATTCTCCATTTTGGTTGTTTTTAGCCTCTTGCTCTGCTTTTTCGCGGGCAATTCGCTCTGCCTCTAGACGCGCAGCATCTTCTTGAGCCTTACGCAATTCTTCTGCTTTAATGCGAGCTTCTTCTTCCAAGCGAGTTTTCTCAGTTTGGTCTTTTGCCTCCTGAGCCAAACGTTCTGCTTCTGCTTGTTCCTTTGCCAGACGTTCTGCTTCCGCTTTTGCTTTTGCCTCAGCTTCCTCTTGAGCTTGTTTCTCAGCTTCTAAACGAGCTTTTTCAGCGGCTTCCTTCGCAAGACGCTCTGCCTCTGCTTTAGCCTTGGCTTCATTCGCTAATTTTTCCGCTTCAGCTTTGGCTTTAGCATCCTGTTCAGCTTTGATACGAGCTTCTTCTGCTTTGCGTTCTGCTTCAATACGTTCTGCTTCTAAGCGATCAGCTTCAGCTTTTGCCGTTAGATAAGCCTGGTAAGCATCGTATTGAGCTTGAACCGTTTTCAACTCGGCAAGGGCTTTTTCGTAGTTAGCTTGTGCAACGGATTTTTCGAGAGTGACAGTTGCTAGTTTGTTTTTAGCGTTGTCCAAGACAGACTTGGCAGTTGCTTGTTCTGCGAGCAATGGCTCCAACTCAGCTTGCAATTGATTGAGCTTGTTCTCATAACCTTGTACTGTTGTCAAAGTAGCCTTGGCTGCTTTCAACTGGTTTTGAGCAGTAGTCAATGCAGTCTGCAAGTTTGCCAACGTCGCTTTCTCATCAGCCAAAGCTTGTTGTGAAGCTGACAACGTGTTTTGTGCATTAGTAAGACTAGATTTAGCAGTCGCAAGAGCTTGTGCCTTTGCCTCCACGTTCGCACGGCTTGTTGCCACATCAGCTTGTGCTAATCGAAGGGTGTTTTGAGCTGATGTTAAAATTTCTTCTTTTTCAGCAAGGTCTGATTTGGCGTTCGCAAATTCAGTTTTTGCAGTGGCAAGTTTCGCTTGGGCAGTTGCCAAGTTAGCTTTAGCAGCATCCAGTGCTTTTTGCGCGGCTGGTGTTTTAACAGGCACTGCTTTTGCTTTAGCCAGTTTGTCCTGTGCTAATTTCAATGTGCCTTGAGCTGCTTGCAATTTGTTTGTAGCGCTTGTCACGGCTTGTTGTGCAGGAGCCAGCTTCGCTTGAGCAGTTGCTAGTTTGTTTTCTGCGCTTGTTACTGCCGCTTGGAGAGCTTCTTTAGAAATCGGGTTAGCGATTGGCGTTCCACCATACTCTGCCTTTGTTCCACGGTCTGTGAATTCAAGCAAATAACCTGAGTTTTTAGTTCCTGTGTAACCTGACAAGCCAAAATACTGATCAGCCTTGTCTGCATCGTAGTATTTAGAATCCAAGTTCAATAGAGAAATAGCATGCCCAAAATGTTGTGAAGATGTGTAATCATATAACATCATATCTCGGATAGATGCAGCAATCTCAATCTTCAAATCTGCCATTGTGTAAGTTGATGAATCGTAGGTGTGAGCAATTGGAGAAAAATCCTCATCCAAAGCTTGCCCCGTTTGATCTTTCACACGAGTAATAGCAGGGATATCGTGCCCTTTGGAAGAATCCCAGTCATCTGCCAAATACGCTTTAGCAATCATGTCTGCAATATCCATTGAGCCAGTTGAGATAAGCGCTTGAGAGGTGATGCCCATTTGAGAACGCAAATCATTGATAGTGGTTTGAGCAAACTGAGCCAACTCCAGACGATCCGCGTCTGTCAAAACATTCAAGCCACTTCCATCTGTTGAAGTGATGACGCGAGTGTTAGACTCGATGGCATTCAATGAATTCAACAGGTTGCGCAGGGTTTTTGCTGAAGACATTTCTGTCAACAATTTTCTTGACTCAGTTTCAAGAATAGCCCATACACGATTCATCTCAGTTGTGTCTTTGGTGATGTAACGGGCTTCGTAGAACTTAACTAAGTTTTCTTTGTAAGTGTCTGACAATTGCACCGTGAAGATAGAACCCAGCGCCAAGTTTGCTTTATCCAACTCGGTTTGAGCTGTTGAGATGCTGTTCTGAACAGTTGTCAAGTTTGTGTTAGCACTGTCTAATTGAGTTTGAGCATTGTTCACACCTGTTTGTGCAGTGTTTACTTCTGATTGAGCAGTGTTGATATCTGCTTGGCGTTTAGCATCTGCAGCTTGTGCTTCTGCTAGTTTGGTTTCGGCAGTTGCTACTTCATTTTCTTTTGCAGTCACTTCTTGAGTGGCTGTCGTTACAGCTGTTTCTTTCTCTGCTACAACTGCTTTTGCAGTGTTGACATCCGCCTGCGCACTTGCTACTGCATCTTGCGCAGTTTTTTCATCTGCTACATCCTGTGCCAATTGCTTGTCTGCTTGTGCTTTCGCAGTCTCAGCATTGGCTACCTGAGTTTCAGCGTTAGCTACAGTTGTTTCATTTGCGGAAACTTGATTTTCAAGGTTTGACACATCTGCTTGTGCCTCTTTAATCTCATTTTGTGTGTTGGTAGCAGTTTGAGTTGCAGCATCCACTTGTTCCTGTGCTTGTGCAACCGTTGGATTGTTGTCCACTTGCTCTTGGGCAGTAGCGATTTCTTCTTGCTTATCGTTCACTGCGTCTGTTGCAGTGGCATAAGTTGCTTCAGCTGCTGAAACGGACTGTTCTGCAGTTGCAACATTTGCCGTTGCTTGGTCAAGGGCTGCTTTACTTGTGTCCACTTGAGCTTGTGCTTGATCAACCTGCCCTTGAGTTACTTCAGTCGAAGTTGTAGCAGTTGCGATGATAGCTGTTCCTGCAACCTCTTCTGCTTTCGCACTCACTGTCCCTACGGTAGTCATCATTCCGATAGACAAAACCCCGACTGCACCGTATGCTTTAAGTTTGCGAATTGAACCGTGTGATTGAATTTTCTGCGTGTTTGACATATTATTTTACCTCGTTAAATGTCTAATTTCATAATAGCATCTTCCTATTATAAAAATTATAGATATATTATATCACAACAAGTCCTTAAAAGGATAGAAAAACTATCCTTTTCTAACCTTTTAACTGTCCTTTAAAACCTATATCCTTAAATAAAAGGAGGACAGATTATGGCTTTAGATCAATTTGTCGCAAAAAGAATTCAAACTTTACGGAAAGACTTTCGTTTAACACAGGAACAAATGGCTGAGGCTGCAGGCTTAGATGTTTCTTCAATAGCAAAAATAGAGCGAGGCGAACGCTCCAATGTTAAGGTAAATACATTAGAAAAAATTGTTGATGCTTTTGGAATATCAATGAGTACATTCTTCCAACAACATGTTCAAGATAAAGACGATAATACCTCAAACGATCCATCATTTGAGAAATTTCAAAAAACGCTCCTCCGACTTTCACCAGAGAAGCGTAAAGAATATTTAAAATTATTTGAGGCTATTGTAAATGTGGAGGATAGGTAAGTTGGTGATGTGAACGATCTGTGATAGAGAAGCATCTAACAAATATTAAAAGAAGGACTATACAAGTCCTCCTTTTAATGACTTCTGAAAACCTCTCTCAAGGAATTCACGCCGTCGTGGCACTTAAAAATCTAACTTAAGTTATTTTACCACAATTATCTTCTATAGGCAAGGATTTATTTACCAATTCTATTAAAAAATTTTTTATTTATTTTTGCTTTAAACAAAAAGATATTTTTTAAACTATAGATAGAAATTAGCCTATCAATTTCTTTTATAGAAAAATTTTGAAAACAATTTAAAATTTTTAAACTTTGATAAAATTTCAAAATTTTATTACTAGTTTTAGGTGTGAGAGAAAGTTCTGTAATAAAAAGACTGTTTATAGTTATCTTATTACTAGTTCTATATCGAGTAATTAACCCGAAATGCGCCATTTGATTTCTAAGTTCATGTAATATTTCACATGCATTAATAAATTTTTCCCTACTACCACTTAGTGAACTATCAAAACCCATATCACTAATAATTTGATTCTGAATCGAAGTCCCTAACCCTTGAAATAGAACTAGTAATTGCTTCAACATTAAAGTGTCAATAATAACCCATAGAGGAGGGTAGCGATAACTGGATATATGTGGGAATTTTATTTTGCAGTAATCAGAGTAAGATAAATCAGAAAAATTCCCCCTTAAACCAGATAGTGTTATAGAAACTGTACCTGCATTTACTTGGCTAGTAATATAGCTAGGTGTGTTTGCATCTTTAATTGAAAATACTCCCGAATAAATATTATTCTTTAAATCATCAATTGTTCCATTAAATGTTCCAGATAACCTATAATATGTTACCCCACGTGAAGTTTGGGTATCAATGGTACCATTAAAATTAATGTTACTCAACTTAGCCTTGATAAAGTGTTTCTTAAAAAATGGATGTGTTTTTTTATGGTTATTTACATCATAGAAATATTCCGTAAAAGAATTACTGCTATGTGTTGATGGAAGAGTATAATTGTTTATATCTAAATAATTTAAATTAGAAGTTATTCCGCTACTACAGTATACTTTTGCAAATTCATAAGCAATCCTAGTCTTTAACTCGATTTCAACCTTCTCTATTTCATGGAAAAGAAATTTTGCAATTTCCCTATCTAAATTATACATTCTTTCAATGTCTTTAAAAGAAACTCTACTTGAATACACTTTAGGGTTAGAAGCATAAAGAAATAGAGACTCAAAGCCATTTATTGAATTAAAGTAATTCTTTCTTAAGATAAATTCACTCATTAATTTCTCGTTATGGATTTTTAGTTTTCTATCTTTTTGTATTATTATTTGCTCTGCTACTTTTTTAAATTCTTTTTCTCTAGTCATAATTCAATTTTAATCCTACTTGTTTTTTTATTATATCATAAAAAATTAGGTGAGGAATGACAGAAGGAGTTAATTTAGTTTCTCGTTATTTTTGTTCAAAAGTCCGTCGTATGTCTTTTGAACTTCCTTAAATACTTGATCAAATATAGCTTTATCAATATAATTTGATACTTTGCCTTCAGGCACACTAAAAGCATTGTTCATGCTTTCAATCATTTCATTCCAATAAGCATTTGACATATCAGATTGATTAGCTTGCTGTTCGATTAACTGTTGTCTAATTTCTTTTAACGCTATATCAAGTTGATTAACTGAGTAATCGAATAACTATGGGCGAATATGACCCCTCAGAGCGTCTTTACAAGCCTCAACATTATTGAATGTGGCATGTTGGTGCAGAATCTCCAAAACGTCGTTAGAAAACGATTTAGGAAGGTCTGAGTGAGTGTTGCTATTTATAGTTGAATTCATTCCTTAATTCCTTGCTTTATGATTATGTTGGATTGATTTCTGATGTCCAAGTTTTAAATTTCAAGCTAATATATAGCATTACATTGAACAACTTCAAGAATTCTGTTTTTGAAATTTCACCTGCCCATCTCCCGTGGCCAATCATATGTCGGTTAGGTTTGTCTAACGTAAAACGCTTTGTATCTTTGAAAAATTGATACAACCACTCAAAGAAACCTAAATCTGCAAATGACTTACTTAGTAGTGATTTGTCTAATTTAGATACTGCACCCGTTCCAACAGGCATTTTAGGTGCATCACTTAATATTTCAGAGAATCTTGTTAGTGCCCCATCAATTGCTAGTGTGGCAAGAGAATATGCAGCGTAATAATTATTTGATTCATAACAATCTAGCATTGAATCTAGTAAAGTAGCTGGGTAACATCCAACTTCGTAAATTCCTTGAATTTCGCTTTCTTCAGAAAGAAATTCATCTAGAGCATAAATCCAATCTTTTTCCAGTTCAGCAAATTCTCTGTTCCTTAGCCTGTCATAAATTCCAATCTCATTAAAAAAAATTACCCATCCATTTTTTGCAAGTTGACGAACATTTATAACAATCTCGTCAATCTCTTCCTGACTATACTCAGTATTAAACTTCTTGAGTATTTTTGCTACATCAGAAAATACTTTTGAATAACTTAAATCTACATTTGCCAGCAGTCCTTTAACAGATTCAGTTATCGCATTCATGGCTGATAGATATTCTTCGTTTACGATTGGGTTGATTTTAGGTATTGAGGAAGAGATAGCATTTATAAGCTTAGTATCAATAATCGAATTAAAATTTGAAGGAAGATAAGTCTTTGCTACAAGATTTGCAGCGAGAGCTGATGAAGCTAAAGAAGACGCGTTTATTCGTTCTATAGATTCTTGAAGGGAGCTCACTGCTGATACCAATGCAGTATTATTTACAAGGTTAGAAATTGCTTTTGGGTTAATTGTTGGAAGACTTTTTTCATCTTTGAGCTTTTCAGGTTCAATATTTGTCATAGATTCCTCCTCCTCAAAATCTAAGTTAATTATAACATGAAAAGCCTGTTTAGTCGGTATACTTTGTGAATTTGAAAAAAAAAGAAACTGAGAGAAAAATCTCTAGCTTCTGCAAAATAATTAGGATAATTTTATGAAAGAGAAGTTTAACTTGGAGCAATCTAAGCGATAACTTTATATCTAGCCCTAAATTAATCAAATAGGTATCGAAATTATTATAACTTAATTGTTGAAAAATTTAATAATTCACTTTTGGTCTAATAGAATTTATAGTCCCATTCACAACAAATGAACTCCTTTCTAACAATTTAGATTCATAGGATACAATTATTTTTTTATGCTGCATAGAAATGTAGTCACTAGTAGTTACTATTATTGTTAACGGAATATATGCACATGGATTTAAGTTTGTGGTATCTTTTTTCAAAAATAAGAGTATTTTTTCATTGTTATTTAGAATAATATCTTTCGTCTTCTCACTTGTTAAATCAAAGATGTAATCAGCATCCTTTATTTCAGACCATGTGGGCATTTTACGAACTTTATAAATTTTTATCCCCTTATTTTTATTCATTAAAATTTGATTTAGATTAGATATTACAGAAAGTCTATTCTGTATATCAGGTGAAGTATATCTTGGTGATTTAGTCAACGCAGATAAAATAGGGTCTAGTGGAATATTTTCTACTACACGAAATTCAAAATAATATTTAGAATCTCGTCTTTGCTCTTCAAGTTTATGAAAACCAAGAAAATGTTTAAACTCAGTTTTTCTAAAAATTAAATCAATATGTTCAATGTTAGTCTCAGGTACTCCATGAATCAATGATACAGTAATTTCTCGTTTTTCATTTAGTTCTCTTTTGTAATGTAAAATTGCTTTTTTTAGCATAGAATAATCCTTTTTTATACAGCAAAGGCATCTCTTTTCAGAGATACCTTTCTGAGTTTTTTATCCAGCAATACGGTACACAAAACTTTAAACCAAAATGAAGCTCCTCCAAGAAACCGCTGGCAGCTTCTTAAATTCAACACTTAAAGAAAATAGTACGTCTACTATCAATAATATTCTATCACTAGATGAATATTATTGTCAATAGTTAATTCTCATTTGAAATAAAATTTATATAATATTTTTTAAATTGATCAATATTATACGTATGGACATTTTTTACAAAAATATCTTCATAAATTCCTAAATTGAAACGTATGTGCTCCTCTCCAGCAAATTCAGAAACAGTTTCCGCAAAATCGTAATATTCCGGATTGTCAAGGTAGTCAATATCGATATCCTCATCCGGCAACGGTGGATTATTTAATGAGTTATACACTAATATAAACTCAAAATTATTTTGTGAATCACCCAAATTAGTTGATAAAAAATAATTAAGCATTAAAATTGAATCCTTAATCTTGTTTTTTAACTTACGTCTTTGATTTTTATCGATAATACCATTCTTAAATTCAACTAGAATCAGTCTACCGTTTTGTTTATTATAAAGTATTGTATCAACTGAACAGAGTAAAGTGTTATCTTTATCAAGAGATTTGCAAAACTCAGATTTTACATTATCAAAATTAACAACTAAATCGTTGGAATAAATAAAGTTACAAGGTTCAAACAAATACTTAGAATCCGTGGTGCTAAATGTTGTTACAAATAGTTTATCCAAATTATTTTGGAAAATCACGCAGGATAATAGTTTGTGACTAATCATATTTACAATCCTCTCTCAAGCTCGATTGTTTTCAAAGGTGCTGCAAGAGATTTATAAATTTTTCTAGTTTCATCTACTTGTTCAATAACTGAATAAAATTCATCTGATTGACGAGCTTCATAATAGTTAATTTTGTGATTAATTTGATATTTATCAGCATAAACTTCAATAGCTCTTAAGAAATATGGACTATGAGTATTAATTAAAAAATGTAAAGAAAGTTCCTTCTGTAGTAATATTATTATTTCAGCTAAGATTAGTTGCCATTCGGGGTGTAAGTGATTTTCTGGTTCATCAAGTATTACAGGTGAATTTTCTACGATAGAACCGTTGTCAAGTAGTTTTTTTAGGAGATAAAAAGATTTCATACCAGAAGAAAGGTTGTTGATACTTAATGTTGGCTTCCCATCATTTTTATTGTAATATGAGTACGAAATCCCAGATAAATCATCAAGTACTTTTGATAATTTATCATAAACAATTTGGAGATTGCTTTTTATTATTATGTTATCGATGGGATTTTCTGGTGTACTTTTGGAGTATTGACTTAATAATACTTGCCTATGTGTTCTTTCATTTTTAAATTCGTATCGAGGGAAGAAAATTTCATTTGGATAATTATTGTCAAAATTATATGAATCGACAATAAAAGCGTCATCAATATAAATCGGGATATAATTTAAACTAAAGTAATTAAGAATCTGAATTAAATTATTTTTTAAAAAACGAAGATTAATTGAGTTTTCTTTGATAATGAGATTTAATGAGCCAACTTTATCAGATAAAGTAACATTATTAATGTTACCAGAAAATTCTGCAAAAAAATTCTTATCGACGGTATCATATAATACTTGTTCGATTGTTGTATTGTTAATTTTTTCGATTTCTGAAAATAATTTGTTGTATTCCTCTCGACCAAGTCTACCATCTAAATTAAAACGATCGAACACTTTCTGAATGTCATTTGAATTAGATGCCGAAAGTAGACTGTTAAGAAGAGCGGTTGCGTCAATCGAATCCTCGGAAAAAATAAATAAATCTAAGTAATCATCTAGGTCTCTGATTCTTTTATCAATGGCTTCCTCTTTATATTTTCTATAAGTCTGGTTTACTTTATAAAAAGAATTAAAAATTGAAAACAAAGATTTTCCAATTGTGCTTTTACCAGTCGCATTTGTTCCGGCGATTAAAGTCAAACCATCAATTTTTATCTCAGCTTGTCTGATTTTTCCAATATTTTCTATTTTTAATTTCATTATTAACTCCAATTTCTTTACTTACAACGATTATATCATAAAACATAGTGTATTAGTATCAAACAAGCAATCATTTTTGTTCAAACTAAATCAAAGTGCTAAACATCCTTCATCCCCCTTCTATTAAAATATCCTTGTTGAAATTTGATTGAAGAGCGATTCTTCCACATTATCAAAGAGCTATAAATTCATGTTAACATGCTACTTTTCCAAGCACAATTTTGGTTATAATATTTGCAATTATTAGATATTCCCCCTAGTACTGGATAAAATCAAAATAGCAAGAACAATGATCAGTATAATTTGTAAAAATTGAAACTTTAGGCAGTCTAGCTTTCAAGTTAATTTATGTGCGATTACAAAATACTATTGTATTTAATAAGACTTTTTATTATAGTGCGTCATGCCGTCTCTGACTTCCAATTAATATGTTCTTTATCAAAAAAATGGTATCCATAGATAGTAAATTCTCTCTCCTAAGCATTAATAGAGTTTTCTACAAAGGTTTCTTCAAGCAAAAAATTTGAGTAAAACAACGTTATGCTAATATTTGAAGGAGTGTAGATGGTACATGATTGAATTGACAACAAATTTATGTTAGATAACTTATATTTCATTGCGATTGTTAATATATCGTGATTGGTTAGTCCACGTGGTATTTATGATTTAGAACACTACAGATAGTTATAATACTTAACTAATCAACTTTGACCTTCATATCTGATGAATCGTAACTAATCGAGAAAAATAGAAATATCCCCCAAAATCCTTTATAATATAATGTGACTGAAAAAATGTACTTTTGAAAGTGCTGAACTTCATCAAATTATGGATGATAAATGTACTTTTCAAAAGTGATACAAATAATAAAATAAACTAATCATTATGAACAATAAACAACTCTATTCAAAAGTACAAAATAAAAATAATGTACATTTTTTAATCAATGTACTTTATGCTTCTATCCCAGTATTATCAAGGGTTTAGACCATGTAAGGTCAATTGTTCATAAATTTTTAGTTTTATATAATACAAACAAATACGAAAGGATGTTTTATGCTAGATTTTGTTCCTGTTAGTCCAGAGAATTGGCGAGTTCCTTTAGCTGTTTCTCCTGACCAAGCCGAATTTGTTGCGGATAAGGTGACAACTTTGGCACGTGCATTTGCTTATCGGATGTTTGATAGCCAGGCTTATTTGATTTACCAGCAAGATTGCCCAGTTGGCCTGATTTTATACCATGATTTTCCTGAACGGCAAGCCTATCTCATCTCTGAATTCTTCATTGATGCCAACTTCCAGCGACAAGGTTTGGGGCGTCAGGCTATGACACAGTTACTGGAAAAATTCTGCTCAGAAAGAAAATTTTCAGCTGTTCAGCTCTGCATTTTATCCCAAAACACCCCAGCCAAAGCCTTGTATCAATCGCTTGGCTTTGTTGAAACTGGCGAATACGATGAAGATGAAATTATATTGCGATTAGAATTCTAAAAAAAGTTTACACAAAATAAATTATGTAAACAAAATTAGCTTCTTTGACTGAGCTGGAGAATCAAATTCATGGCAGTTTGACGATTACGCAGGTAGAGTTTGATTCCGCTGGATTTCAAACGTTTGGTAAAGGCGCTTTGACTGAGTTTCATTTTCTCAGCAATTGGCTTTTGTGTGAAATCTTCTTGATAGATTTTTTTGGAGATTAAGGTCTCAAACAGATCCGTTTGCGAACGATTCCAGGCAGCTTTGATGAAATCGCTAGAAGTTAGCAAGGGGTTAATCACACGATCGATTTGCTTGTATTCGGATGAAAAGGCAATTTTGCTGGTGCCATAGTCATGGTTGTCGTGGATGAAGTCGATAGCTTTGCGTGCTTCCCAATAAGCTGGACCATCTGCTCCAATACTTAGCTTGGGATCGATAGCTGTTAGAATCTCACCCAAACCAATTCCAAATCTAATCTCCACCTCATCACGAAAGGCTAGTTGGATTTGGTCAATTATTAAAAAAATATAAGGGTTAGGCTTGCATAAGGCTTGAAATTCATCTCCCTTTGTAATGGTAAATGGCGATGCGAAGTCCTGAGTGAAGGAATGATTGATTCTATTCAGCTGCTGTTTTAGCCTTTCTTGAATACTAGAGCGGTTTGAAGTCTGTTTTGAATTGACAATATCTCCTATTAATGCGATATAATTCATAACTTGTCCTCTGATTTCTATTATATTTCCATTATAACGGACAATATAAAGATTGTCCACTAGAAAGGACATTTTAGAATATTTCCATTATAATGGAAAGTATTGGGGTTCAAAAATCATTTTTCCTGCTTTGCTACTTCTATTTTATAGCGCTGTATCTTACTTCTTCGAATAAAAAGTAAAAAAGAAGAGATTATTTTCTCTTCTTTTTGGCTTTCTTGATTTTATTGGCTTGGCGCTTCATGGCTTGTTTCATAGCAAACTCACCAATTTTACCTTTCAAACCGCCTCCAAACATTTGGGACATGTCTGGCATACCAGCCCCGCCCATCAGTTGGCTCATATCAGGCATGCCTGCACCGCCCATCATATCTTCCAGAGCAGACATATCCATACCGTTCATGTTTGGTATGTTTTTAGGGAGATTATTTGGGTTGATTCCCATTTGTTTCATCATTTTATTCATGTCGCCTGACATGACACCCTGCATCATGGTTTTCGCTTGGTTGAAATCCTTAATAAATTTATTGACTTCGACAAAGCTATTTCCAGAACCGTTAGCAATACGACGACGACGGCTCGGTGTCAACAAATCAGGATTTTCTCGTTCGGCTGGTGTCATAGAAGATACGATAGCTCGTTTTCGTGCAATTTCACGCTCGTCAACTTTCAAGTTGGCAAGGGCCGGATTACCAGCCATACCTGGAATCATCTTCAGCAGGTCTTCCATTGGTCCCATATTCTGAACTTGGTCCAGCTGATCAATGAAATCGTTGAAATCAAAGGTATTCTCACGCATTTTTTCAGCGAGTTCTAATGATTTCTTCTCGTCGTACTCTTTGCTTGCCTTCTCAATCAAGGTCAGCATGTCACCCATGCCCAGAATACGCGAGGACATACGGTCTGGGTGGAAGGTTTCGATGTCGGTGATTTTTTCACCAGTACCGGTAAATTTGATTGGCTGACCAGTAATGTGACGGACAGACAAGGCTGCACCACCACGTGTATCGCCGTCAATCTTGGTCAAAATCACACCAGTAATAGCCAGTTGATCATTGAACTCACGCGCAACGTTGGCAGCTTCCTGACCAATCATAGCATCGACGACCAAGAGGATTTCGTTTGGCTGAGCAAACTCTTTGATTTCTCTCAATTCGGCCATAAGGGCTTGGTCAATCTGCAAACGACCGGCCGTATCAATCAGAACGTAGTCATTATGATTAGCTTTGGCTTGTTCTAAACCTTGGCGTACAATCTCCAGTGCAGGGACTTGATTGCCCAACTCGAATACAGGTACATCAATTTGCTGACCAAGGGTTTTCAACTGGTCAATGGCAGCTGGACGATAAATATCGGCAGCAATCAAGAGTGGACGGGCATTTTCTTCCTGCTTGAGTTTATTAGCCAACTTACCTGTGAAGGTCGTTTTACCAGCCCCCTGCAATCCAGCCATCATAATGATAGTTGGAATTTTTGGTGATTTGATAATTTCTGAAGTTTCAGAACCTAATACAGCCGTCAATTCCTCATCAACGATTTTGATGATTTGTTGAGCAGGGTTCAGAGTGTCAATGACTTCATGACCGATAGCACGTTCACGTACTTTTTTGATGAAATCTTTTACAACTGGAAGAGCAACGTCGGCTTCTAGTAAGGCCAGACGAATTTCCTTGGTTGCTTCCTGAATATCACTCTCAGAAATTTTTCCCTTACGACGCAGATTTTTAAAAACATTCTGTAAACGTTCTGTTAAGCTTTCAAAAGCCATATACTTCTCCTCTTACTCTCTATTATCAATACTGGTTAGAATGGCGATTTTCTCCTTCAAATAAGCATCTTCTGGATACTTGTTCAGTATTTCGTCGAAAATCTGGCTACGCACTACATAGTCAGAATACATATGTAGTTTCATCTCGTAGTCTTCCAGTAATTTTTCTGTTCGTTTAATGTTATCATAGACCGCCTGACGGCTGACTTGAAATTCTTCAGCAATCTCAGCCAAACTATAATCATCGGCATAATAGAGCTCGATGTAGTTCATTTGCTTGTCTGTCAGCAAGGCTGCATAGAATTCAAATAAGGCATTCATTCGGTTGGTTTTTTCAATTTCCATAAACTTTATTATATCAAAAATTCCATATTTTATAAATAAGAAAATCCGTCATCACTAGAAAGATTACGGATTTTAAAAATGTTTTACATAATTATTTTTATGTTAATTGTTTTCTAAATAGAATTCGAAACGTTCCCCAACATACTGACTATTTACAAATTCAAATGCTTGACCATCCTCGAGATAAGATACTTGTTTTAGTGCGAGAATAGCCTGGTTTTTAGAAATTTGTAAATATTGAGCCACTTTTTCATTGGCTAAACGCGCAAAAATGGTTTGTTTGCTCGTTCCAATTCGATAACCATTGTCCATAAGTGTTTTAAAGAAATGGTTGGTAACATCTTCTTTAGGGACATTTTTTATCAAGCGTTCAGGAATGCTGGCAACCTCATACACGACGGGAACATTATCTGCATAGCGGACCCGCTCCATTCGAATAACATACTCGCCACGGGATAAACCTAACTGTTCAACTTCTTTTTCATTAGGTTTGGTTCGTGTATAGGACAATAATTTGCTGCTTGGCGTCTTTCCTTGGAGTTGTACTAATTCAGTAAAGGAAGTCGTGCCTCGCATCTTTTCTTGAACCCGTGTACTGGCGACATAAGTACCGGAACCAATCTTGCGTTGTAGAATACCTTCTTCCACTAAAAGTGTGATTCCTTGACGGAGCGTCATACGAGAAACACCAAATTCATCTGCTAAATCGCGTTCACTTGGTAAACGTTGACCAATTTTCCAGATTCCGTTATCGATTTGTTCCTTAATTTTATCGTGAATTGTGATATATGCTGCTTTCATTTATCTAGCCTTTCTCTTCTTTCTAGTTTACCAAAAATAAAGGCGTTTGGCTAATTCAGGCCACACTCTATTGGTAAAATTCTCCTAGGCAAACAATGAAGTCAGATTACCTAAAATAAAGTGAGTAAAAACAATAAAAATACGAACACTAACATTTTTATTATCACTCATAGTTTGCAAAACAGATATTTAACAAATAAAATTTGGAAAATGTTCGCTTTTATGTTAAACTAACTACTAGTATTTGAATTTTTTTCAAAACGAAAGGGAAAAACATGACAAAACAAGATGTCCAAAAAATTATTGTATTGGATTATGGTAGCCAGTACAACCAACTTATTTCACGTCGAATTCGTGAATTTGGTGTCTTTTCAGAATTGAAAAACCATAAAATTACAGCTGAGGAAGTCCGTACTATCAATCCAATTGGTATCGTTCTCTCTGGTGGTCCAAACTCTGTCTACGCTGAAAATGCCTTTGATATTGACCCAGAAATCTTTGAATTAGGTATTCCAATCTTGGGAATTTGCTATGGTATGCAGTTAATTACCCATAAATTGGGTGGTAAGGTTGTTCCTGCTGGTGAGGCTGGAAATCGTGAATATGGTCAATCAAATCTTCAACTGAAGACTGAATCAGCGCTTTTTGCTGGAACACCAGAAGAACAGCTTGTACTCATGAGCCACGGTGATGCAGTAACTGAAATTCCTGCTGATTTCCACCTGGTTGGTCTGTCTGCTGACTGCCCTTACGCGGCCATTGAAAATACGGAACGCCGTATCTACGGTATCCAGTTCCACCCAGAAGTTCGTCATTCCGTATATGGAAACGATATTTTGAAAAACTTTGCGTTTGGTATCTGTGGAGCCAAAGGCGACTGGACAATGGAAAACTTCATCGAAACAGAAATTGAAAAAATCCGCCAGACTGTTGGGGACAAGAAAGTCTTGCTCGGTTTATCAGGCGGTGTGGATTCATCTGTTGTTGGCGTCCTTCTCCAACGCGCTATCGGTGACCAATTGACCTGTATCTTCGTTGACCATGGTCTTCTACGTAAGAATGAAGGCGATCAGGTTATGGAAATGTTGGGCGGTAAATTTGGCCTCAATATTATTCGCGTCGATGCTGCTAAGCGTTTCTTAGACCTACTTGCTGGCGTATCTGACCCTGAGAAGAAACGTAAAATCATCGGTAATGAATTTGTTTACGTATTTGACGATGAAGCGAGCAAGTTGACTGATGTTGAATTCCTAGCGCAAGGAACGCTTTATACCGATATAATCGAGTCAGGAACGGATACTGCTGAGACAATCAAATCTCACCACAACGTTGGTGGTCTGCCAGAAGATATGCAGTTCAAGTTGATTGAACCGCTCAATACTCTCTTTAAGGATGAAGTTCGTGCCCTTGGTACTGCTCTTGGTATGCCGGATGAAGTTGTATGGCGCCAACCATTCCCAGGACCAGGCCTTGCCATTCGTGTCATGGGTGAAATCACTGAGGAAAAACTTCAAACTGTTCGCGAATCTGACGCTATCTTGCGTGAGGAAATTGCAAAAGCAGGTCTTGACCGCGATGTGTGGCAATATTTCACGGTTAACACTGGCGTTCGCTCCGTAGGTGTCATGGGAGATGGTCGTACCTACGACTACACCATCGCCATCCGTGCTATCACTTCTGTCGATGGAATGACAGCTGACTTTGCCAAACTACCATGGGATGTTCTTCAAAAAATCTCTGTCCGTATCGTAAACGAAGTCGACCACGTCAACCGCATCGTCTATGATATAACAAGTAAACCACCAGCAACAGTTGAGTGGGAATAATATATAAGAGTAACTTTGGCTAAGAATCCTTGATTTAACAGCATTCTAACTCCTATACAAAGCATTTAAATGAGATAAAATGGTTTGAACTGTCTCCAAATTGTCTCCAAAAGAAGCTCAAGGTTGGGCTTCTTTTTTGATAAACTGCACTCAATAAAAAATCTTCCTACAAATAGTAAGAAGATTTCTATTATATTATGGATTACCCATGTCTGCGTCTTCTTGCTCCTGCAAGACCTAGACCTGCTAAAATAAGTCCAACACTCATCATAACGACATTGTTTTCTGAGCCTGTATTTGGTAATGTCTTAGCCCGTTCAACACGTGAATAGGATATTTTTTCCCCACTAGTCGTTTGTTGAACAGTTACTCCTGCCTGTGGTTTATAAACTGTCGGAGCAACAACCGTTGTTTCCTTATCGGCATTGCCCTCTTCGCCAATAACGGTTAAATCTCGCTCTTTATCAGTATCGGTTTTAACAACTGGCAAGTCTGATACTGTCTGTTCATCTTTTGGCGTTGCTTTGATAACATCATCGATATTCAGAGCTGGTTTTTCATTAATTGTTGGTGCGTCTTTTGGTGTTGCTGTTACATCACTACCAATAATAACGGTGTTGAATTGCTCTTGCAAAGCAAACAAGGTTGCTAGGCGGTCTGCTTCAGCTTGTGATGCTTTAGCTTTAGCTGTCAATTCTACCAACAATGCACTTGATTCGCTCTTAGCAAGAGTCGCATCATTCAAGCGTGCTTTGGCTGCGTCCAAGTCTGCAAGCAATTGGTCTTGAGTAGCGAGCAAGGCTTTCAATTCTGTTACCTTAGCTTGAGCAGTTGCCAATTTATCTTGAGCAACTTTCAAATCACCCTTAGCAGTTGACAAGCTTGAAAGGGATGCTTCATATGATGCAAGAACTTGTTGCAAGTTTGCTGTTGCTGTTTTAGCATCTGCATTTGCCTTATCAAAAGCGTCTTGTGCTTCTGCAATGGCTACTGTGCGTTTCGTATTTGCAAGTGTGACATCTGTCTTAGCTTGTTCCAAGCTAGCAAGTGAGATAACAGCTTGATTCAAGGCTTCAGTTGCTTGTGCTTGTTGTGCCAAGAGTGCGGATTTTTCACCTTCAAGTTTAGCTACAGCATCTTTCAAGGCTTGACTGTCATCAACAACAGTACTTACTACGTAGTTAAACGTACGTTTTGGTAAGTATTTCACACGATTACCGTTGAAGGTCTGTGTCAATTTACCATTAATAACTGATTGCTCGAAATTAACTGCTCTTGGTGCTCCATCAGATAGCAATACAAAGTATTGAGTATCACCATCGGTTGCCATACCAATAGCGATATTACCAGCGGCTTGCAACATGTGCAAACGGTGTCCGAATTGAGCGCCATTTTTATTGTGGTAATCACTGAACCAATCAAGTATTACATTATAGGCTAGTTCAGCGTGTGACAAAACTTTCGCTTTATTTGACTCAGCACTAGTCATATCAAAAAAGTCTTTGCCTAATGACTCGCCTAATCGTGACATTTCGTAACCATTCACAGGGTCTGTTAACGAACTACCATGTGAGAAGTCTGTCAACAACTCTTGGGCACGTTTTTGGGTGAAAGCTACGAAACTATCTGTCACTTTCAATTCCAAATCTTCTTGAGTACCTGACCATGGTTTTAAGGTAATACCATTGATACGACGCAATTCAGCAATAACTTTCGCAGCTTCTTCTGCTACGGCCTTAGCGTCAAACACATAAGTGAATGAACCAGTTGCCTTGTATTCAGCAGCTTGTTCTGGTGTCAAAACGATTGTCTGAGTGTCTTCACCATCGAAGATAACGGTTTCCAATTGACGAGCATAATCTGCAGGATTCAAATCTGGGAACTGTTCACGGACAATGTCTTCCATATCACGGTCAGCACCTGTAACATCTACATAGTTGCTTGTTGCAACTGTTTCTGTTACCGTTGTTGGTTTGTTATTGGCTACAGCTTCTTTTGCACTTGCAAGTTTAGCATCTGTAGCTGTGATGGCTGCTGTAGTTTGTGCTACTTCAGTTTCTTTTGTTGCAATTGTGCTCTTAGTCGCTGCGATTTGTGCTTCCACATTTTCAGCAGTTACAACTGGTTGAGCTTTTGCTTCTTCCAATTTTGCTGATGCTTGTGCTTCTGCAGTCTTAGCCGCATCTGCCGATGCTTGTGCTTTTGCAATGTCACCTTCTTGTGATGCAACAACTTCTTCTGCTTTTGCTACAGCTGTTTGTGCGTCTGTTACGGCTTTAGTTTGAGTAGCAACGTCAGCTTCAGCTACTGGGAGTGCTTCTTGAGCAGTTGATGCTTTAGCAACAGCTTCAGTTAAATCTTCAACAGCTTTTGTTTCAGTAGCAACGGCTTCACCCGTAGCCTTATCAACGGCTTCTTGTGCCTTAACAGCTTCTGCGTCTGCAGATGCCACTTCTTTAGCTTGCTCTACTTGTTCAGCAGAAATAGTGGTAGGTGTTGCGGTAACGACAGTTTCAGCTGATTCAGCAACAGGTGTTACGATTTCTTCAGCATTTACCTGAAGATGAGTAGCTGATGCACCGATGGCGACAGTTACAGCAAGAGATCCGACAACTTTTTTTGGTCTTCTCATATGATTCCCCTCTTAATTATTTTTTATGAACAAAAATTTTTGTTCAAAACTATTATAGCATAAAAGTTATCCTGTACACAAAATAATAATCAATATTTAGTCTAAAGACTGGTTATGTTCGCTCTCATTTCCTCGTATCATTTATATAGTAGTGAGGGAGTGAAATCAAATGACATTAAAACAATATATCGGTACTCGTGTTCGACAAATACGAAAAGAAAAAAATTTGAGCCAACAACAGTTAAGTGAAAAGGCGGAGGTCGGAATAGACTATATTTCCAACCTCGAAACAAAAGGTTCAAATATAAAAGTTGATACACTTGAAAAAATCATTTCTGCTCTTGAAATTGAAGTATCTGACTTCTTCCAAGTAGTAGATTCAACCACAAATTACAACGTGTTGAACGAGTTGAACAAGCTTCCAATCAAGAAACGTGAAGAACTGGAAGAAATCATTCTACTGATGATAAAATCTCTCCAATAAGGATAGAAAAGTACAAAAAGGCTTTAGCTAGTGTTTATATGCTAACTAAGGCCTTTTGGCTTATTCAGATTCCCTTTTTTTAACATAATATTTCTTAGGGTTTCTCAGTCTGACACCTGACATAACTAAGCTAGTATTTACATGAAAGTCCGGGTCATCAAATAATAACTGTTGGGTTGTTAAATCATTTTTCCAAGCCTCTTCATCAAGCTCAAATTTGTCTTCAAACAGTGCTTCAATCATCAAGTATAGCTTCTCTTCTCTTGGGATTTCTGACATATATGGGTCTTTGTCAGGTTCTGTACTCAATTCATACTCAGTCTGTAAATTTTGATATTGTAACTGTAGTCTTTTCTGAGTTTGTTCAAATTCCTGAGCACGTATCTTAGCAAGTTTTAAAAAATACGGTCGCATTTCTCTATCTAGCTTTTCATATATATTATCATCAAGAACAAACGCAGTCGTTTTACCGACTTGAACTTTTGAATCTAATTCGTACCACTCATCTATTTCATCAAGCGTACGAGACACTTTTGTTTTTATTTTATTAAATGTTTTTGTATCATTCTGTAAACCAAATAATGCTATATGTAATTCTATATACTCTCTAATAGTCATATATTGACCTCTTTCTATATTTATTTTTTAACAATATGTAACCGAGAAATAAACAAAATGTAACACGTCTGTTTTTGTAAGAAACGAAGAAACACTTGCAATCTAGGTTGATAGGTTGTAGAATAAGGGTGTAAAAGGAAATATATATAAGAGCTCTACCTTTTACAAACATCTTATGTAGTTACATTATAACATATTTTTGTGATTTTGTAACTAATATGGGTGTAAAAAGAAAGAAAGGAATACATTAATGAAAAAACATCTAAATTCAATATTAGAACAACTACGTTCTATAAGATTACAGAATTACGGTGTCGTTGGATATCAAAAACGTAGTCAGGATATTATGTTACAAGATATACCAATTGAATTATTTGAACTTTGGTATAATCCAAATATCGTATCGTTTAGAAATTTATCAAAAAATTCAAAGGTATCAATATCAGAAATTGATATTTATGAATTATCTCGCTTGATACTAGACGAAGTATACTTGTTGACACGACTAGAGATAATCTTTAGTTCACTATTAAATACAAATAGAAAAGAGGATTGCTAATGGCTAAAACAAACTGGAACAGAACTCTTGAAGAAGTTCTCAAACATAAATCACAACCTAAAGAAATGGTTAGTGAAAAAACTGGAAATAAATATATAACTGATGTTATTCCTATTCTAACAGTTGTATCAATTGGCTCAATTGAGGAGATGGATGGCAAATTCAAGTATTCTATCGTGGATACGAGTAATGACCTTGAATATGCAATCAAAACTTCAAATAAGGTTGAAGTGAAGTTCGGTACAATACTTCAATTCAAGAACGTTCGTGGCGGTGCAACTCAAAACGGTATTGGATGGTATGCTGCTGACTCGGTGGCTGTGGTTCAACGTAATGCTTAAGCGTAAATATCGAAGAATCAAACCTACCCCTAACTGTCGACTTCAAGGCTATCAACTCACTCTGATAGCCTTGGTGTTTACTATTGGTGTTACTGGTTTGTTACTATATATAAGTTCATTGATACCATTTTTTAAAAGACTACTACTATTCTTTCATATATTAAATATTTTTATCCTTGGAATTTTAGTATTTTTGAGTTCAAAACGTGAAGAAGTTTCCACGATGGCTGTTTCTGCTATGTCAATAAAAGCAAGTAAATCTGCAAAAATGTTGAAGCAGCTTTTCAATGACAAACAGATAACTGATGTACTTCGGTTATCAAACACAACTAGATTTGGTCATGAAATGCCAGAACTATATGTTTGGATTAACGATGATTTGAATGAGGGTTATATTGCTATTGAAAACATTGCCAACTGGGAACGTGCCGACCGTGAAAAATTTGAGCAACGAGTTTCAGGAATATTAGCAGGTAAATTTCAACGGTTTGCAGTTGTCAGTTCTGAGCTAACAGCAGGTGATAGTTTCATCATCTTCTATTTTGAAGATACATTAACTTCTCAAAGGTTGCATGTCAAAGATGAATCTGATTCATTGAAAGAGTTTATCAATGACAATAATCATGCTCTTCGCCTTTCAAAAGACCTTATTTGGCATTCAGATATAACCGCTCATCTTTCCATAATTGCACGTACTCGTGCAGGTAAGTCTGTTTTAGCAGGTCGCTATATGGCTCGTCTAATGTTGCTACAGGGTTGGATTGTGGAGTATCATTCAGCCAAATATGACAGATATGTAAAAGAATTTAATGGTCAATCCGACCCTATAATGATAGTAGAACGGGCTGAATATTGGTGCTCTTTTATGGATAAGCGTCTAGCAGAAATCAATGATGCTGGAAAAGAGAAATATCTTGAGATGGAAAATATGCCTGATATTGGTTTATTCTTTGATGAACTGGGTAATCTTAACGCTTCTCTTGAATCTCTTGATAAAGCAGATAAAACTCTCAAAATAACTTCTCGGTGGACTACTGCTATTAACCGTCTATCAGCTACTGGTGCTTCTGCTGGCATTCATATTATCGCTATCTCACAGTTTGCTACAAAAGAGGGCTTCCTTCCCTCACTTGCCCGTGTAAACTGTTCAGATGCTGTTATTATGTTAGGCGGAGCTGCTGATTCTGCTGATGAACGTAAATACCTCATGTCAGGTTTTGCAGATATGCCCAAACGTAATTACAGTAAAGGACAAGGTGTCGCTCGAATAATTGGCTCAGGTAGAAAATGGGAAAATAGCCCTCACTTTTACGAAACACCTTGGTTTGAGGAATAGATATTGAAAATCCATTCGTGTTCCAACTAGTGAAATCTGTTGGAGCAACAAATGGATTCCTGACGAAGCCGACGAGTCACAAGGTCGGTCATCTTGAAAAGATGATTCAAAACTAATTCTAACCATTCCTACGCCTGCACGGCACTGGGCTTGTCAAGTGCCGTGCATATCAAAAAAACTAGACACAGCAAGGGTTTGGGTGTTTCCCACCCAGAGCAAAAGCCTTGAAAAATCTATGTATAGATAGAGAAATAATAAAAAATTTAAGGAGTTAACTATTTTATGGTACAACATGCAAACTTAACCGCAATTATGCTGGTACAACAACTAGAAAAAGAATACTGGAAATCAGAAGATTACGAACATTCTCTCGAACAAGCAAAAAGCGGGAATTGCCGCCCACTACTTGACTTGATTATTGAAAAGCTAGAAAAACAGGGCATTCTTGTTAAAGAAGCATACATCATCAAGCATGATAAAGACAAAATTCTGACTTGGGATTCTGACAAACTAGAAAATGTTTCCACGAATAAAGCAGAGCACGTACATGCTTTATTGAAATTTGAAAAAGGGGCTTCTCTTAATAAACTTGCTTTAGCAATACAAGTCGAGCCACAATATTTGGAAAAACTCAAATCAGGACGCTATGGCTATGATAACTGTTTAGCTTACCTCGTACACGCAAAAGAGAGCGAGCACAAATTTCCATATAAACCAGAGGAGGTTGTTACCGCAAGAGGAGAAGATTATACAAGTATTTACCATCGTAGAATGGAGATATGGGTAAGAGGTAGTGCAACTAAAAAAGCAAAAGAAACATCCTTTAGTGTTGATTGGTTAGTTGAAAAAATATTATCTGGTAAACTGACAAAGAACAACATTCTTCTTACAGACGAGCTATTTTCTATTTACGGACAACATAAACGTAGAATCAATGAAGCATTAGAGACTATTGGAGAACGCAAGAGTATTCAGACTATAGCAGAATTAGAAGCAGGGAAATTCAAGAAAACTATCATCTTTATTACAGCAGATAGTGGAATGGGAAAGACTCAATACAGCAAAAAGTTGATAACTTTATTAAGGAACATTGCACTTAAACATGGTCAAACATGGGAATGCTGTGTAACTGCATCTACCAACGCATTTGATGAATACAATGGTCAGGAAATCTTATTTTTGGATGACATTAGGGGAGACAGTTTAACAGTATCTGATTGGCTGAAACTCCTCGACCCTTACATGGTGAGTCCAATCTCCGCCAGATATCATAACAAAATGGGTGCGGCAAAAGTTATTATTATAACAACTACTAACGACCCACTCTCCTTTTTCAGAAAAGCAAAAGGAAGTTTTGGAGAAGACCTTGGGCAATTTGTGAGACGCATTGATTGCCTGACACAGATTACAGATATGTTCCACATTTCAGCCCCTATAAAAAACACACCATTAGTTCAAACTGATGAAATCCCGTGCTATGAAAATCGACACTATTCTTTCAAATTCTCAGAAATTGGAGTATATGACAAGAATGAAGCCACAGACAAACTTGTGAAACAAGTTATAAGAAATATGCAATGGAATAAAACAAAAGAGGCTATCAATGCCAGCGTCCAAACTAACAATGATAACCCACTCCTTTAACAAAAATAGCCACAACTACTTCTGTTGTAGTTATTTTCTCAAAAAAATACAAAATTTACAAGAGGAAAAAACACCATGAACGAATATACAATCACTTACATTGACCTAGTTGCCATAGGTTATCCAAAATCGACTGCCCAACAAATCATTAGACAAACAAAGATGAATATGGTAAAACAAGGGTATGCTTTGTATGGAAATAGACGGCTCGGAGCCGTTCCGAAAACTGCTGTTGAAGAAATTCTTGGCTTTAAGTTACACGAATGAAAGAGGTAACTTATGGCAAAAACAAATTTTCAAGATGTTTATATTGATGAGAAAGGACAATACTACTATGAGGTTAGTCTAGGAACTGATAATATTACAGGTAAGCGTATTAAGAAAAAAGCACGAAAAAATGCTAACGGAAAGAAATTTTCATCTGCTAAGGAAGCATATAGAGAAGCTATTAAAGTTAAAAATGAGTACTTACAGTCACATGGCTACTCAAATTATGATATGACTTATGAGCAATTTATGAACACGACCTATTTACCATACTATCAATCAGAGGTTAGTGAACATACATATTCAACACGACAACCTGCAATAAATCTAATCATAAAGAGATTTGGCAAAAAGAAACTCAAGGACATTTCTATTCGAGATGTACAGAGTTTCAGAACCTGGCTTCTCTCAAAAAATGGCGGAAACTACTCACAAGCATACGCTAGTTTAACATTTGGCATGTTTCGTAAAACTCTAGAATTTGCTGTAAGTATGCAGTTTCTTGATACTAATGTTTCAATGAAAGTCAAAGCAATTCCAAAAGGTCGGACTCATTCACAATATTGGACAAAACGAGATTTTGAAGAAGTTATCAGTCATATCTATATTGATGATTTCTATGAGCATCTATGCTTCGTTTTATTATGGCTCTATTTCTGTACAGGATTGCGTGTAAACGAAGGTACAGCTTTATGGTGGAATAACATTGACTTTGAAAAAAAACAGCTCACCGTCAATCATATGTTGATAATGAAGAGTAAATCAAACTGGATTCGACAAAATCATACTAAGACTGATTCTGGCTTGCGAACTATCTCATTAGATGATGATACAATTGCTGTTCTTAAACATTGGAGAGAACGTCAAGCAGGTTTAGGAAAGGTAAATTTTGTACTTAGTTATGATGGAAACCCTATGCTTAAATCAACCATATCAAGGATTATAAAGAGATATGCAAGATTAGCAAAAGTTCCAGAAATACAAGCCAAAGAACTTAGGCATTCTCACGCTTCCTACCTTATCAACGAATTGAACGCTTCTGTTCTGATTGTTTCTAAGCGATTAGGACACTCTTCTCCTGAAATTACATTGAAACACTACGCTCACTTATGGTCTGGGGTAGATAAAGAACTTGCTGATGAAATGGTTGGTTTAATTTCAATCAAACATGCAGACAAAACAATGGTACAATTTAATGGCAATCAATCATTATTGAAAAAGTCGCCAAAATTGTCTCCAAAATAATCAAATAAAGCTAAAAACACTGCTATTTCAACGTTTCTAAACACCTATTTAGTCGTTGAGTGGGAGTGATAGAGCCTGGGGATAGGCTCTATCAGCAATTCAATCAGACTAATTTACCCGATGCCTAAAAACAAAAAAGCGTCGCTGATCTGGGAAATCAATTAACCAGACGCTCCAAAATAGGAAAGAGTCTTATAAAAAAACAATCAAAGAGTAGTTTAGTGCTACTACTTTGATTGTTTTTTTGTTTTCTAGCTTAAAGCTCTAACTAGTACCGTTTTGGAGGGGATGCAAAATGCGATGTAATGATGTCATCCAGTTGTTCAGCAATACTTGCAAACTGCAGGTTTAAGTCCAAATTTTTGACACTAATCCGGTTTCCATGCATTTGGTAGACCTGATTAGGTTGAATATCTATATCGGTTTTAGCGTATAGAAGCATTCCTGCTACTATATCGTTTGAATCTGACAGGCGATAAGCCTGGTTTTTCACATAGGTAAAAATTTGGTATAGATTATTTGAATGGAGTGTGCGCTTATCAAAGCGAATCTGTGTGTTACTAGAATAATATTTAGCATCAATAATCAATATAGTATCTTTATATTTGAGGTAAATATCACTTTGCATGATGGGGAGCATTTCTCCAAAACCATCATCTAGTGCCCAAGGTATCTGAGAGGCGGTAACCTGTATTTGGGGATAATGCTTTTTATAATATCCAAGAATGAACTTCTCATATAGCAAGGATTCCCTTCGCTCATCAAGAAAATTCATCAATTTCTTATTCCCCTCCCTCTCTGTATGAATTAATCCATTCACCACCAAATAGCAGATTGACATTAGTAATTGATACGACTGATTGTTTCGATTATATTGTAAATTCCAATTGATTGAGTGTAGATTAATTTTTGAGACTTCTCCAAAGAAAACTAAGAGTTTTCTCAATTTCTTTTTCCTGTCCCTGCTTATATCAGCTTTTAGCAGTATCTCAATGCTTGCTTTGATAATGCGATTCATTCTACTGTCAAGAGAAAAATCATCGTATTGGCAAACAAGTTGCTTTCTACGCCAATTCGGAGGTGTTAAAGATTCAGAGATATTTATTTTACCTTTAAGTGCCGAGAGTGACTCGGTTTGAGAACGATACTCTCGACCAAGTCCTCTTTTCACCTGTATCGAGAGGCTGATTATCATTATTTCCGCCAGTAGATCTGCAGCATTTTTAAATTCTTCAGTAGCGATCCGTTTATATTCCTGCTTATGAAGGATTTTGAATGCGTAGGATAGCATATAGTAGATATTTTGGACAGGTATCACTGGATGGCACTCCTTAACTTACTACTCCAATCATGAATTTTTGTCGGTTCATCAAACCAATATTCTTTCAAGAGAGGAATCAGTTCATATTCAACAATGGCTTCTAGCAAACCTTGGTCCAGTACTTCTGCCGATAAACCGCAGAAGTAACTATGCCCAATACAGAAGCTATCTCCCAGTACTTCCTCTGTTGAAATGGCCTGATTTAGCTTTTCTACACAGGAAATGAGTCTATCGAATTTTTCGTTTTTCAGATTTGTTTGATAATCTTTGAATCCCGCAGTTGAAAAACCTGGCTTGATGTCAAAGAAGGCAAAGCGTCGTCTCAGTGCATAATCAAGTAGGGCTAAACTCCTATCTGCGGTATTCATCATGCCGATGATATATAGATTTTCTGGAATTGAGAATTGCTCATCCGAGTAGAGGAGTTGTAAAGACTTGCCTCGTTTGTCATTTTCTATCAGCATAAACAATTCACCAAAAATTTTGCTCAAATTTCCCCTGTTTATTTCATCAATAATAAAGAAATAATCATGATTCTTGTCAGACTCTGCTTTTTTGCAGAAAGTATAGAATGCCCCTCTTCTCAGCTCAAAGCCACTTGTCGAAGGTCTAAAGCCCATGATGAAGTCCTCGTAGGAATAGCTTTGGTGAAACTGAATTGTCATGACCCTTTCTAAATCTGGTTTACCCATTAATGAAAATGCTAGGCGCTCTGCAACAAACGTCTTTCCAACTCCTGGCGCTCCTTGTAAGATGATATTCTTTTTCATTTGGAGTATGGAGGTTAATTGATCATACTCTTCTTCTGTCATATAGACTTCTGATAGGAAGTGATTTTTAGTATAGCTATCTTCTACTACCTCTTCTCTACCTATCTCGTTTCCAGTATCAGCTTCATCAGCCAGTGGAGAAATTGTTTCAGCACTTCTTTCTTTCTCTTCTTGATTGTATTTCCAAGCCATGGATGATAATTCTTTAAAATTTTTCAGTTTGCTCTCTGCACTCTTTAAATATTGAAGTATAGAATCTGAAATATCAAAATACTCATCAGCAGAAATTTTTGACTTCATCTTTGGCAATTTTTGGACAATGTCAGCAGGAATCTCCCCAGACTCATACACATACTTTTCATTTTGACCATCTAGGTTCAAGAAAAAGTCAGGAGCAATCCAATACAAGGCCATCGTAATCTTGCTGTTGCCATTTCCTTTCTTGTTTATAGCCAAATCAAAATAGTGTGAAAATTTTTCTTTCTTCTCAGCCGTAGGCTCCTTGCTATAGGTCAAAGCAGCAATGAAAAGTTCCCATAAGTCATCAATATCATTCTCATCACGATCTCCGATGAAGTAATAGAAAGTCGCATTCTGATTATTCAGTACTGGTATGCTTTCAAAAGAGGATGGGATTTCCGCTTGGAGGTGGAATAATTCTGCTATAGCTGTCAGAATTTTAATACGATTCTCCTCTTTTATTTGCTTATTGAAGAGTCCAAATATCGTAAAAGGATCAATATCCATCAGTTGATTGTCCTTTTCTAACGTGGGCATATGTATCTTTGTTTTGGTATAGATAGCTTTTACTTTCTCAACCAGCTCTGCTCTATTATCTTTATAGTCTACTAATTTCCAAGCAAATTCCTTATAAAAGTTTACCCAATTGAATTGATATTGTTCATCCATAGTATCCTCCAACGGTGTTGTATCTACACCTATTAAATTATGAGTTCGAATTACCTATATTTTATCATTAAACATTCCTGTCGTAAACTTAGAATTTATATACTTGTGTAACCGTTTAATGTGGTACCATAAAATAGTTGCTTTTTATATTTTTATATGATAATATATGGATGAAAACGTTTTAGAAAGGTGTGATGGCTGTGTTGAAATACTCGAAAGTGCTGTTACTTGTCTTGCTTATTGCCACTGGTCTATCTTGTATCGGAATCTACTGGCTCGGAAAAGAGCAAAATAGACTATTAAATGAGCAGTGGCATGCCTTGAACATACGCATTATTAATGATCTAGGAACAAAAATTGATGCCATTGGTGGTCCGCAAAATCCGCGCATCATTGGATTCTTTCAGCAAGATGACACTACTGCTATCAGCCAGCGGATTGGTACAGCTTCTGAGGAGGAACTGAAAATAGCTAAACCTGACAATCTATTCCAGAAAGAGTGGATTGTTCTCTATCCTCAAACGCGCAGCAGTCCCTTTGAAAATACTTCTGCCTATGCAGTAATGAAAACCAGCATCAAGGCTGACTGGCTCCATGTGACTACTTCGTCAGAGACGGAATTAGATATTTTTTATGAGAAGGCAGATGAAAGCTTGTTGACCTTGGAAGACTTGGTGCAAGACAAGGAGAGTTTTCGTACTACACTAAAAACAATCCTAGTTTCAGCTAAAAATGAGGCTGAAATTCAAGTTCAAAAAGATATTTTAGAAATGTTCGAGAGTGATGATTGGTCTGCTATTCCCTTTGCTTACACTGAAAAATCTCTGATATTGGAGAAAGCTGTCATTTCAATTTCTGCATTTGTAGATAGTCTAAATCCCTACTATTTTTCAGAACAAACCCTTGCAGATTTGCGTTTATCAGAAGAATCGCGCCAGGCTTTAGAAGATTCGGTAGATAAGACAATTATCACCTATCCTTGAATAAACGGTGGGAGTGGGAAAGTCGTCATGGATGTCTTTCCCAGCTTCTTTATATTTTTGTTTAACAAATTAAACATTTTTGTGGATTTGAAAAATATTTTTTGTTATACTTGTGTTATGAAAACATCAACACTTGGAAAGTTACTAGAATTACCAAATTTTCACCACTTCTACACCGTTCCAATTAGAGAAAATACGGAGTCTTTTGGAAATTATATAATTGTTTTTGAACAGGACAAGCAACCTGTATTTGTTGATTTGAAAAATGAGACTGGTCACACTCGTGAGGTACGCTTTGCTAGTCATTTTGACAGCGCTGGTCTTCTGGTCGGATTAGGAGCCATTCCTATCAATTATTGGCCTACCTGCCAGATTCTTGGTGTGAAGAAAAATAATAATCGACGAGGACTTAGTCTATCTAGTCTGATGGATGGTTATGGACGTCTACCTATTTTTAAGGAAATGGCAGAGCGTTATAGAGCGCGTGGACAATCAACCATTTATGACCCCTACCGTTATTCATATACTATTGATGAAAAGAAGGTTATTAAGGATAATCAATTAACCCTTATTCCAAAGAAAGAATACGAAAAGATAAAAGATTTCCATCCTTTTTTGCAAACAAAGCATGGAAATGTTTATGCAGTTCCTTGTTTCTATCAAGACAGGAAACGAAATCAGATTACTAAAATTTATATTATGGGCTGGTACTTTTATGAGAAGCAATTAAAAATATCTTGGAAACCTTCTCACTCTCGTAAAAGCCGCTGGCGTTCTTCTCTTGTTTCAGTTGATAAATTATCGGACCGCTTCTTCTTTCAGGGAGAATTGTATAAAAAAGGAACCTATCCAGTGTTCCTGGAAGATCTCACAATAAAAAATAAGGCCTACCAACATCGCCTGGATAGGGAGTTTGCAGCCTTTTTAAGTATTATTGAAGAACAAAAACGGAGAGCACAGCTCCGTGTTAAGTAGAAAATGGTTAGGTTGGTAAATTACCGACCTAACCATTCTTACGAGTATCTTTTAGTTTTACAACGACTCGAAACTGGCGATCAGGATGATTTTCTGTATTGGACATCTGAATACATGCCTCTAGAATATCGCTGTGTCCAAAATAGATTAACCGACTGATTAGTGAGTTTTTATCCGATGGGATATATCCTAACTTTGTGCCCTGATAAAAGATTGCTACAGCTTCTGAATCATGTGGGTTTGAAGGCTCTCCGACTAGCTGAACAGGTGTTCCTGGCTTGAGTTGGTCGATTACATCTAGTCCATCATAGTAGGCAAAGGCTGCCAAATGAAAATCTTGCACATTGCGTGTTGGTTCAAATGATGTGAATGTCATGTCTAACCTCCTAGAGAATCATTATGGTTGATAAACAATTTGATAATCTGCATTGATAATGACACCGTTTTGGTAAATAGTGTAACGGGCATTATCATCGCCTTCCAAAACATTATAAGGAATAGATTCGGTGCGCGTGTAGTTACCTTCAATGACGCGCCAATTGTTTTCGCCTAAAATTGAGTTGGCATAATCAATCGTTTTTGGTCCACTATCCAACTGTACGCCTGTTTCAGTATTTTTTAATGGGTCTATACCGCTAGTGGCTGAATTGGTCAAGCGATAATAGACATCTATCACGTCTGCTGCTGTTTCTTGGCTTATTACAATCATTCTATCGCGCGTAGAGTCAGTAGTGTCTGTCTCAGTTGTATTTGCTTGTGTTCCTTTGGGAATCATTAATAGTGTTACATCGCCAATCATTGCGTCTACATAGCCTGTTTCAAAAATTCCGTCAGTTATTTTTCCGCGGCCAAGTAAGGATTGGCTATCTGCTACTAATCCTTTGCTATTGAAGACTAGTGAATTTCCTTGGCTATTTTGCCAGGTGCCTAGTATACTATCGTAATTGCCTTGCATTAGAGCATCTATATCCATAGAACTAAGAGAAATCTCACGTTGGATTGTTGATGACGTGCTTGTATTGGCATTAGAAACCTGGGTATCAGCAGTTGAGGTACTTGCGGAACTGCCCTTCTTTTCAGTTTGACAGGCAGAAAGCGACATGATAGTGAGCAAGCCAAGAGCGAGTGCTAAATATTTTCTGTTCATTCTAGCTATCTCCCCTCTAATCTCTATGAATAGTAAAGCCAGTTGCCTGCTTGGTTGCCATAATGGTCATATCAGAAATCTGCACGTGTGCAGGTTGATTTGCAACAAATAGAGTACAGCTGGCAATATCATTTGCTTGAAGAGCATCAATTCCTTGATAGACTGTCGCTGCTCTCTCTTTATCTCCATGAAAACGGACTTGGCTAAAATCAGTCTCAACGATACCAGGTTGTAACGTAGTTACCTTGATATTTTTATCAATCGTGTCAATACGGATCCCGTCTGAAAGCACCTTGACAGCTGATTTGGTTGCAGCATAGACAGCAGCTCCTGCATAGGCGTAAATACCAGCCGTTGATCCAATATTGATGATATGACCCTCATTATTTTCAACCATTTGTGGCAATAACTGACGTGTCACAGTTAGTAATCCTTTAATATTGGTATCAATCATTGTCATCATGTCAGTCAAATCATAGTCTTGGAATTTGTCCAATCCCAATGCCAGACCAGCATTGTTTACCAAAATATGAATTTGTCCGACTTCTTCTAAGATTTTTTGACAATTTACAATTGTTTGTTCCATATTCGTAATATCAAATGAATGAACGGATACCTGAACATGGTATTGCCTTTCAATATCTTGCTTAATTTCTTCTAGTTTGTCCAATCTTCGTCCTGTAATGATGATATTATCACCATTAGCAGCAAACACATAAGCGATTGCTTTGCCAATACCACTACTTGCACCTGTAATCAATACATTTCGTTTCATCACTCTGTCTCCTATTCTCTTTATTATACTACAATTTTACCTAGTTTGTAAAAATGCTATAGTTAAAAACTCATCAGATTTCCGATGAGTTTGATAGGTATTAAAATAAATTAATGAGGCGCATCAGGTGCATATTAAAACGAACCTGTCTAGCATAGTAGATATTTCCACCATTTACATATAACTTCCCACCATTTAGCAAAGCCAAGGGATGAAAATAGGTATATGTTTCTTCTGTAGTATTCCCTAAGCTTGGTGCTACTACTGTTCTGGAGTATTCTTTAGCTAAAGAGAGTGTATGTTCTCCACCATGCTCAGCAATATAGTCGATGTAGGCTGGACCGAAATTATATGCCTGAACTGCTGTCCAAACCTCTACTCCTTTTTCCTCAGCCAACCGTAGGTTTTCTGTTAGGTAGATAATTCCTTGCCTGATACTCTCTCTACTATCCGTGATAGTGTTAGCATAGCCAGTAGCGGACTCACTTGATTGCATGACATCTGCTTCTTGTCCCTTGGTTTCTGTGTAAATCATTGCTAGGACTAGTTCTTCATTAGCTGGTGTGTCGTTTTCAGCCAATACTTCTTGTACCATAGTTTGATAGGTCATCACTTGCTTGACTGCACTGTAGGTTTGATAGAATTTGTAACCGAGAAAAATCAGCAAAAGAAGTATCAGCGTACGTATCAGTTTTTTCATTTACTTGCTCTTTATGTCTTCAATATTTTTGATAAGAATAGAATAGGTCCCGTTGTCATTTTGAATAAACTCAACCGATTCTGCATCCTCATAGATTGCATTTGGCACAATCAACTCAATTCCGTTTGATAAAGATAGCTTCTGATTTTCAAATTTCTTAAGTTGACGGCTACTATCAATTTCATCGAAGGAAATCTTATCAGGTATGACCTCTTTCAGTTGATCGACGAAATTTAAACGAGCGGTCAGGTTGTTATCGAATAACTGATCAGCCAATTTTTCGGGTGAAAGCTCATTATCTTCTTCCAAATTGTTAAAAATAGCTGATTTGACTTTCGATTGAAATTGAAAATCGCCTTGATGGAAATTGTCAGCAATCTTCTGTGCAGTTTGCTCTACTGCTTTGATTGATTTTTTTGCAGAAATAGCTGGTGTAACCTGCAGAAGATTATCTGAGAAATAATTGAGGAAGGCTCCATTATGTTTGATTCTTTTCTCAATCAAATGATACTTCCGCGTTTGAAGATTGACAATCAAGGCTTCATCAGGTGCAGAGCCTGCCCCTGGCAAATTGTTTTGAGTAATTTTAAGAGGACTTCCGCTTTCCAGACCAACGTGAGCGAGATTTTCACGTAAGGAAATTCTTAGAAAGGCAAAATGCTCTACACCATTTCTCTCAAACTCAATAAATATCAAATCGTTGGTCTTGAGATTTTCAGAAATGGAGAATTCCTCTTTCCAGAGATTAGCAATCTTGACAGAGTTGGTCAGTAGGTCACCATCTAAATAGTCAAGAAAAGGATTGTCGGGGTTAAATTGTCCTGTTTTTGCTTCATCAGAAAAGACACGTTCAATCTTTTTACGCAAATATTCTTCTATTTTTGGGCTAACAGTCAAAAGCTGGTCGGAAAGGACCAGCTCTGTATCATCAGGACTAAATTGATGTATGATGGCTTTTTTTACAAATATATCCATTATAAACCTTCGTAAAGTGGGAATTGATCTGTCAAAGCACGCACTTCTTGACGGACTTCCTCAAGAGCAGTTTCATTTTCTGCATTTTCAAGTGCTTTGATAGTTAGTTGTGCGACCTTGCGAGCTTCCTCTACTCCAAAACCGCGAGCAGTAATGGCCGCAGAGCCAATACGGATACCGCTTGTTTTGAATGGCGAGAGTTTTTCGTAAGGAATTGAGTTTTTATTGAGAGTAATATTTACTTCATCTAAGAGATGCTGAGCAACTTTACCATTTTCAACAACTTTGGTCACGTCAACGAGGAAGAGATGGTTGTCTGTTCCTCCTGTGATGACTTTAAAGTTAGGGTTTGCAAGGAAGACTTCGGCCATGGCCTTGCTGTTCTCAATCACTTTCTGAGCATAGTCTTTGAAAGCTGGGTCCAAAACTTCTTTGAAAGATACGGCTTTTGCAGCAATGACATGCTCTAATGGACCACCTTGGATGCCTGGGAAGATGGCTGAGTTGATTTTCTTGATGAGCTCTTCATCATTGGTCAAAATTAAACCACCACGTGGCCCACGAAGAGTTTTATGAGTCGTAGTTGTTGTAATATGGGCATGTGGCACTGGGTTCGGATGAAGACCTGCTGCTACAAGACCAGCAATATGAGCCATATCCACCATCAGTTTGGCACCCACTGCATCTGCAATTTCGCGGAATTTAGCAAAGTCAATTGTACGTGCATAGGCTGAAGCACCTGCTACAATCAATTTGGGCTGTACTTCTTTTGCTTGTTTTAAAATTGCATCGTAATCAAGCAAGCCAGTTTCTTCGTCAACATTGTAAGCTACAAAGTTGTAAGTTTGTCCTGAGAAGCTAACTGATGCACCGTGAGTCAAGTGACCACCTGCAGCTAAGTCCATCCCCATAACAGTGTCTCCTGGCTCAATCAAGGCCATGTAGGCAGCACAATTGGCCTGGCTTCCTGAGTGTGGCTGAACGTTAGCAAATTTTGCACCGAATATTTCTTTAGCACGTTCAATAGCTAAACTTTCAACTACGTCAACGCATTCCGTACCGCCATAGTAACGACGACCTGGGTAACCTTCTGCGTATTTATTGGTCAAAATAGAACCTTGAGCTGCCATAACAGCTTTAGAAACAACGTTTTCAGACGCAATCAATTCAATATTGTTTTGCTGGCGTTTTTCTTCAGCTTGAATAGCTTCCCAAACTTCTTTATCAAATTCTTTGTAGTTAACTTTGTCAAAAATCATATACGGTACTCCTTTGTATTGGGCTAAATGTGCTTGATAAAACGCTTCTGCATTTTATCGGAGTGATAGCCATTCTTTTCGTAGAAAAGATGGGCTTGGAGACGACTTTCAGCAGAATTGAGGCGAATAAAAAGGTAGCCCTCTTTCTGTGCAATTTGCTCAACGGCTTTCAGCAGGCTTGCTCCAATCCCTTGTCCTTGATGACCAGGCAAAACAGCTAGTCCGAGAATATTGAGGCCTGTATCTGAATAGAGACTTTCATAGACTTGTGCGTGAATGTAACCTGATACTTGACCAGTTTCATCGTCCTCAAAAACCAAGATAGTGTGTCCATTAGTCTCTGAACAACGTTCAAATTGTATTTCTGTTTGCTCAAGAGGAACATCGTAGCCCAAGGCTTGTGCATTTATTTCTCTAATCGCAGACAAATCTGCATACTCAATACTTCGAATCATGTCTTAATCCTCAAATTCTATTTCGGGAATGGCTTTCTGAATCTCTTCACGGCTGATAGCACCTTGGCGCAAAATCCGCGCTTTCTGTCCAGAAAGGTCCAAAATCGTTGAATCAATGCCTGTCAGAGCTTGGTCATCCTCAATGCCAGGCAAATCAACTGGAAATTGTGCCTGGATGTCCGAAAACTTCTTGCCGCTTTCGTTTCCTGAGATATTGGCGGACGGTCCAATAAGTGGGCCAGCCTCTGAAATCAAACGTAAGGTTTGTTCGTGATTTGGAAGACGAAATCCAACAGTATCCAGTCCAGAATTAACCCAAAAAGGAACATTGTCGTTCGCTTTTAGGATAATTGTTAGGGGGCCTGGCATAAACCTATTATACAGTTTTTCTAGATAATGAGGTGGATTTTGACTAAAAAAATAGATATCGTTCAGATTTGAGACATTTAAGTTCATGGCCTTGTCCCTCGGACGTTGTTTCAACTGATAGACACGATTGACCGCCTCTTCATTTAAGGCTTGGGCAAAGAGTCCATAGACTGTTTCAGTTGGTAGGATAACAGCACCACCATTTTCAAGAATTATTCGGAGTTTATCCAATGTCATCTGCCACAACCTTTCTATCCTGACCAAATTGGTCTTTGAGAACTCGAATTCGCTTTTTGGGGAAATGCAGAGTGAGTAAGTCGGTTAGGTCTTGCCCTTGCTTGTAGCCAATTTCAAAGTAGAGTTTTCCATTTTCCTTCAAAAATGCCCCTGCCTGTTCCGCACTTTGTCGATAGATGGCCAGCCCATCTTCTTCTGCGAACAGGGCTAAATGTGGTTCCGATGCTAAAACATTGGCTCCAACTTCGTCCTTGTCGTCTGGTGAGATATAAGGTGGATTGGAAACAATGATATCAAATTGCCCTGTCACAGCTTGCAAGACATCCGACTGTATGAATTGAACAGAAACCTGATTGCTTCTTGCATTTTCCTGAGCCACTTCTAAGGCATCCTTTGAAATGTCAACCGCTACCACTTCCCAATCAGGTCTAGCTTTTGCAAGGGAAATAGCAATAGCACCGCTTCCTGTACCGATATCTAAGATTCGCAAACCTGCTCTGCTATTTTCCTGCAAAATCAAATCGACCAATTCTTCCGTTTCTGGTCTTGGAATTAAAACCCGCTCGTCCACCGCAAACTCTAAGCCGTGAAAATCAGCCTTGCCGATAATGTACTGGGCAGGTCGGTGTTGGGAAAGTTGCTGAAAAATATGGTTTAGTAGCTCTTGGTCATCTGGACTAACGTCCTGGCGGAGCAAGAGGAGAAATTCCGTAAAATTCAGTCCTTTTAAGCCTCGAAAGGTGAAGGACAGGGACTCTGCCTCTTCACCTATTGCTACTAATTGTTCTTCGTATGCTGCAAATAATTGAGCGTAATTCATTATTTGTTAAGCTCTTCTAGTTTTTGCGTTTGATCGTAGAGAACAAGGGCATCTACGACTTCGTCCATCTTACCTGACAAGATAGTATCCAGCTTTTGCAAGGTTAAGCCGATACGGTGGTCTGTCACACGGTTTTGTGGGAAGTTGTAGGTACGGATACGCTCTGAACGGTCACCTGTACCTATAGTTGATTTACGCTCAGCATCCTGCTCATCTTGGGCAATCTGGGCAAAGTGGTCAGCTACACGGGCACGGATAATCTTCATGGCCTTTTCACGGTTTTTCTGCTGGGTCCGTTCTTCCTGCATTTCTACCTTGATATTGGTTGGTAAGTGAACGATACGCACGGCAGTCGCAACCTTGTTGACGTTCTGACCACCGGCACCAGATGCGTGGTAAATATCGACACGAAGATCTTTTGGATCGATGTCATATTCCACTTCTTCAACTTCTGGCATGATAAGAACGGTTGCTGTTGAGGTGTGGACACGACCTTGGCTTTCTGTCACAGGGACACGTTGGACACGGTGAGCTCCTGACTCATACTTGAGTTTTGAATAAACGGATTGACCAGATACCATGGCAACCACTTCCTTGATACCACCGACACCATTGTAAGAAGCCTCCATGACTTCAAAACGCCAGCCTTGACCTTCTGCATACTTTTGGTACATGGTCAAAAGGTCACCAGCAAAGAGGGCTGCCTCGTCACCACCTGCAGCACCACGGATTTCCAAGATGATGTTTTTGTCATCGTTAGGGTCTTTTGGCAAGAGAAGGATTTTCAACTTTTCTTCGTAAGCCTCTTTATCAGCCTTAGCTTGTTTAAGTTCTTCCTTAGCCATTTCCTCCAAGTCAGCATCACCAGAAGATTCTTTAATCATCTCTTCTGCATCGATAATGTTTTGAAGTACAGTCTTATATTCGCGGTAGGCTGTTACTGTGTCACGAGTTGCCGCTTCTTCCTTAGACAACTCCATAAAACGCTTGGTATCGCTGACTACATCTGGGTCAGACAACAGTTCACCAAGTTCCTCGTAGCGGTCTTCCACCGCCTGTAATTGATCATAGATGTTCATAAAATTAAGATATTAAGGGCGTTAAACGAACAAAGCAAAAATAGGAGTTTTGACGAAGGACGAAAGCGTCCTAAGAAAAACTATCTTTTTTGCACAGTTCGTAGCCCGTATTCAGTTCCTTTCTAAATATTTGACCGAACACACTTCCAGTTAGCTTGTAGGGCGTGTTCAATTCCATTAAGATACAAAGCCCGTTAAGCAAGCACAGTCAAAATAAGAATTTTGACCGAGTGTTACAAACACTTGGAGAGATTATCTTTTTGACACAGCTTGTAGGGCGTGTTCAATTCCTTTCTGTAATATGTAGGTCATGAAAATTGGCACAGAGTCATGGGCAAATTCAGTTCATTTTCAAAAATTAGGGTAAATCATTAATTTCTGGTGAAAAGTAATGTTTGCGACAAACTGGGATGTAGGTTTCATTTCCACCAATTTGAATTTGAGCGCCTTCATAAGTCGGTTTACCGTCTTGAGTTCGCAAAACCATAGTGGCTTTTTTGGAACAATATTGGCAGATTGTTTTGATTTCATCTAATTTATCAGCCAATAAGAGCAAATGTTGGGAACCTTCAAACAGTTCATTTCGGAAATCATTTTTAAGACCGAAAGCCATAACTGGAACATCCAATTCATCTACCACTCGTGCCAAGTCATAAACGTGATGGCGACGAAGGAATTGAGCTTCATCAATCAAGACACAATAGGGACGTAGCTCCATCTTTTCGATATAGCCAAAAATATCCATCTCATCGTCAATGGCCACAGCCTCTCTTCTCATACCGATACGGCTAGAAACAACGCCAAAGGCATCACGAGTGTCCAAGGCAGAGGTCATGATGACAACGGGCTTGCCTTGCTCTTCATAGTTATGGGCTACTTTAAGAATTTCAATGGTTTTGCCAGAATTCATCGTCCCATATTTATAGTATAATTGAGCCACTTTTCACTTTCCAATCTTAAAATTTCACTCCTTCCATTCTATCATAATTTGACCATTTAGGAAACAGAAAAACAAGCCCGATTTGAGCTTGTTTGTTATTAGGACCAAGGTAATGATAAGAAGTTTCCGACACACTCAAAAATAATTTTAGCAGCTTTTGGTTTCCACTTGTATAGCATGACGCATCCATAGATTAAGCTGAAGAAGGAAAACGCAAGAAAAAAGGGGCCTTCCCATATACTTTTGGCAAAAACAGTTGCCACTAGATATAAAAACAGACCGGCAAGCAGGAATGAAAACACCATACGATAAACATAGTTCATAAGCCAACACCTCCAATGTACGTATAGAATAGCACAAATTGTAAGCGTTGTCAACACTTCCCTATTCACAACCAATCCCATCACCATCACGATCTAAGTGTGGTGCATATCCTGGATCTCCAATACGTACAGGAGCTACTCCAGCATTTCGAGCGGCTGTACAATTTTTATAATACACAGTTCCAGCCGATGTTCCTGCGAATTGTTGAATTTGAGCTTGATTTTGTGCTTGGGACTGAGCCTGAGCTGCTTTTTGTGCTTCAGCAGCAAGTCTAGCCTCTTCTTCTTTACGTGCTTTCTCAACGATTGCTTTTTCGGCATTCCAATACTTAATGACAATTTTACTATCTTTTCTGATAACTTTATCATTTATTTCGTTAAAGTTCTTTCCATTAATTTCCACACTCTGAATTTGGCCATTCTTACCTATTTCATTGGTTTCAATTGAGGTCTCAGATACCTGATTAAAGCCATTGTTTGTAAATAGTTGCTTGGTATCTGCTACAGTGGTTGTATTTAGAGAGACCGGTAATTCAGCAAAGCTAGAAAAATCTGAGTAAGTAACTTCAATAGGGATTTGTTTTTTAACGACAGTTTCGATATTTGAAAGATTTTCTATATTCTCACCATTTATTGTAATTTTTCTTATTTTCTCATGCTTAGTTTTTTCCTTATCAGCTACTGCAGTCCATTTTACATTTGAAAAACCTGCAGTGGTTAGTTGTTTTTCCAAATCCTTCCTATTTCCAGTTATATCAAGAGTTGTTGGAAATTCAATATTATCTGGACTGACATCAAAATAAGTAATTGTAATTGGAAGTTTTTTAGAGTAAAAGTATCCACTTGTGTAGGTCGAAGAACCGATCTCAATCTTATCTACTGTGTCTTTTTTATCAATATTGCCTTTCTCTACTAAAAGTATTGGACTCTTACTCACATTCTCAAATCCTGCATCATCCAATTTCGCCTCAATTTCCGAAATTTTCTTCGAAGAAAATGCTAATTCTACTGCATCATCAGTAGCAGCATGATAGGTAATCGTAACGGGAGTCGATTTTAAAACTCTTCCTTCTTTCCAATCCTCCCCATCAACAGATACAACCTTCACAAAAGTATCATCAATATTATCGCCATATTCAATATTGCTTATTTTAATGGTTTTAACTTTTTCAAACCCAGCTTCCTCAAACTGTTTAAGGACTACCTCAATAGATTTATCATAAATCTGATTTTTCATAGGTAACTCAGCTGTCATTAACTGACCGCCAACAACTGTTGTAATTCCTAAACCTCCAATGGCAATTGCAGTCTTGCGATTCAAAATTTTTTTAATTCTCGGAATAGATTCCAAATGATTTGAGTGAGTTGACCATCTATTAAACATATTCACTGACCTCAACTATTTTTATGTGATTATTATAACATGTAGAAAATAGTCTTACAATAATTTCTAGAAAAAGTTCTTGGATATTGTAAAAAACTATGGTAAAATATACAAAAATTATTCGGAGGTTAGGTATGCCATTTGTACGTATTGATTTGTTTGAAGGACGCACAGAAGAACAAAAAATTGCCCTTGCGCGTGAAGTTACCGAAGTTGTATCTCGTAATACTAATGCGCCCAAAGAAGCCATTCATGTCTTCATCAATGATATGCCTGAAGGGACCTACTACCCACAAGGCGAAATGAAACGCAAATAAGAGAAAACACTCTTGCGCCAATGTGCAGGAGTGTTTCTTTGTATCAAGATTATTTCTTGTCATCTTCATCCATGCTGAGTACGCTGAGGAAGGCTTCCTGAGGGACTTCGACAGATCCAATAGCTTTCATACGTTTCTTACCAGCTTTTTGTTTTTCCAAGAGTTTGCGTTTACGAGAAACATCACCACCATAACACTTGGCCAAAACGTTCTTCCGAAGAGCCTTGATGTCACTACGGGCAACGATTTTTTGACCGATTGCTGCTTGGATTGGTACTTCAAACTGTTGACGCGGAATGATTTTCTTGAGTTTGTCCACGATAATTTTCCCACGTTCATAGGCAAATTCCTTGTGGACGATAAAGCTGAGAGCATCTACCTTGTCGCCATTGAGGAGAATGTCCATTTTCACCAACTTGGATGAACGGTACTCAGAAATTTCATAGTCAAAGCTAGCATATCCACGAGTAGATGACTTGAGTTTATCAAAGAAATCAAAGACAATCTCCGCAAGTGGAATTTGGTAGATAACATTGACACGGTTATCATCGATATAATCCATGGTCACAAAGTCACCACGTTTGCGTTGAGCCAACTCCATCACCGCACCGACGTATTCCTGTGGTACCATGATTTGTGCCTTAACGTAAGGCTCTTCGATAGTGGCGATCTTGGTTGGGTCTGGGAATTCGGATGGGTTGGCTACATCAATCATTTCACCGTCCGTCATATTGACATGGTAAACCACCGACGGAGCTGTCATGATCAGGTCAATGTTAAACTCGCGCTCAATTCGTTCTTGGATAACATCCATGTGCAAGAGCCCCAAGAATCCACATCGGAAACCAAAGCCGAGGGCCTGCGATGTTTCAGGTTCGAACTGCAAGCTGGCATCGTTTAGCTGTAGTTTTTCCAAGGCTTCCCGAAGGTCATTGTACTTGTTGGAATCGATTGGATAGATACCCGCAAAGACCATTGGGTTCATCTGCTTGTAGCCCGCTAGTGGCTCACTAGCAGGATTTTCAGCTAAGGTCACCGTATCACCGACACGGGTGTCGGCAACTGTCTTGATGGAGGCTGCAATGTAACCAACATCACCAGTCGCCAAGTAATCACGACCGATTGCTTTTGGTGTGAAGATACCCACTTCCGTCACATCAAAGGTCTTGCCATTGCTCATCATCTGAATAGTATCGCCAGGTTTTACCACACCGTTGACAATACGAACTTGCAGGATAACGCCTCGATACGGATCGTAAACCGAGTCAAAAATCAAGGCTTGCAATGGAGCTTCGACATCACCAGTCGGTGCTGGAACCTTCTCGACAATCTGCTCCAAGATTTCCTCGATACCAATACCTGCCTTGGCTGATGTTGGCACTGCTTCTGAGGCATCCAAACCAATCACATCTTCGATTTCCTGACGAACACGCTCAGGGTCTGCTGCTGGTAGGTCAATCTTGTTAATGATTGGCAAGATTTCCAAATCATTGTCCAAGGCTAGATAAACATTGGCCAAGGTTTGAGCTTCAATCCCTTGGGCTGCATCCACCACTAAGATTGCGCCCTCACAGGCAGCTAGGGAACGCGATACTTCATAGGTAAAGTCCACGTGTCCAGGCGTGTCAATCAAGTGGAAAATGTATGTCTCTCCATCTTTAGCTGTATAGTTGAGTTCGATTGCGTTGAGTTTAATTGTGATACCACGCTCGCGTTCCAAGTCCATACTATCCAGCAACTGGGCTTGCATTTCACGGCTGGAAACTGTTTCTGTCTTCTCAAGAATACGGTCAGCCAAGGTTGATTTACCATGGTCGATGTGGGCAATAATGGAGAAATTACGAATTTTCTCCTGTCGTTTTTTCAAATCTTCTAAATTCATGTTTCTTCCTCTACAAGGGTATTACTCTTCATTATATCAGATTTAGTGATAATTTTCCATAAGAAAAACACCTAGAAAACTAGGTGTCTGCTCTGCTATTTTCCCAGCCAAAGACCGATCTCTCGTTCGGCTGCTTCTGCACTATCTGAGCCATGAACGACATTTGCCACAATTCCCTCAACGGGCGCTGTCGCAAAATCTCCACGAATAGTCCCAGGTAGGGCATTTACTGGATTGGTAGCTCCCATCATATCTCGCCAAGATTTGATAACTTCTGGCCCTTCTATAATGCCAGCTATCATCGGCCCGCTCGTCATATATTGTACTAATTGCGGGAAGAAAGGTTTATCTGTCAAATGTTCATAATGTTGACTGATTAGCTCTTCTGTCGCTGTAACCATTTTTAAATCTTGGATTTGAAATCCCCTGCGTTCGATACGTGAAAGAATTTGTCCTGCAAGTCCACGCTTAAGAGCATCTGGTTTGATGATGAAGAAAGTACGTTCCATGATTTTTCTCCTGAACTGTTTATTAGATGTTACTTAAGATAGCATCCCATGCCTGATCGTATCCGTGACGAGTCTCAGAAGAAAAGATAACGAATTGATCATTTTTATCAAAATCCAATTTCTTTTTGATAATGGACTCATGCTTGTTCCATTTGCCACGAGGAATTTTATCAGCTTTGGTAGCAACGATGATGACTGGGATTTCATAGTACTTTAAAAACTCATACATCTGAACATCGTCTGCTGATGGTTCATGACGCATATCCACCAGACTGACAACCACGCGCAGATTTTCACGACTTGTCAAATATTCCTCAATCATCTTGCCCCATTTTGCTCGTTCAGCCTTGGAAACCTTGGCATAGCCATAACCGGGCACATCGACAAAACGGATCTTGTCATCAATATTGTAAAAGTTTAACTGCTGGGTCTTACCAGGTTTACCTGAAGTACGAGCTAAATTTTTTCTACCCAAAAGGGTATTGATAAAGGAAGATTTTCCAACGTTTGACCGACCAGCCAAGGCGATCTCAGGAATATCATCTTCTGGATATTGGGCCTTTGAAACTGCACTTAGCAGAATTTCAGCATTATGTGTATTAATTTCCATTGTTTACCTTTCATAAATAAGGGGAGAAAGCTAATAGCTCACACCCCTCCTTGTACTTCTTTAAGCTGTTTCAAGCAAAGGCTTTTCCTTACCATCAACTGCATCTTTTGTCACTCGAACACGTTTGACATCATCTTGACTTGGAACTTCAAACATAACATCCAACATCGTTTCTTCGATAATGGAACGAAGACCACGTGCACCTGTTTTTCGCTCGATTGCTTTTTCAGCAATGGCAAGTAAGGCATCCTCGTCAAAATCCAATTCTACATCATCATAAGACAAGAGGGTCTGGTATTGTTTAACCAACGCATTCTTAGGCTCTGTTAAAATACGGACCAAGTCTTCGGTTGTTAATTGATCCAAGGCTGCAAATACCGGCAAGCGACCAATCAACTCAGGAATAATACCAAATTTTTGAATGTCGTCTGCAATGATATGTTGCATGTATGATTCTTTTTCATCAATGGCACGATTGTTTTGACCGAAACCGATGATTTTTTCACCAAGACGTTGTTTAACGATTTCTTCAATACCATCAAAGGCACCACCTACAATGAACAAGATATTTTTGGTATCAACATGAATCATCTCTTGGTTTGGATGTTTGCGTCCGCCTTGTGGAGGGACACTTGCAACCGTTCCCTCGATAATTTTCAAGAGAGCCTGTTGGACACCTTCACCCGACACATCTCGGGTAATGGACACGTTTTCACCTTTTTTGGCAATCTTATCAATTTCATCCACATAGATAATCCCTCTTTCAGCACGATCGATGTTAAAATCCGCCGCCTGCAAGAGTTTGAGAAGGATGTTTTCGACATCTTCACCAACATAACCAGCTTCAGTAAGAGCGGTCGCATCCGCAATAGCAAATGGAACATTTAGACTTTTAGCCAAGGTTTGAGCCAAGAATGTCTTACCAGAACCTGTTGGACCAATCATGAGAATGTTTGATTTCTGTAAATCAACATCATTTTCATCGCGACTATCTTGGAAATTAATACGTTTGTAATGGTTGTAGACAGCGACAGCCAATGCACGTTTAGCACGATCTTGTCCAATAACATAATTGTTTAAAATATCGAGCAATTCCTGTGGCTTAGGTGTGTCAGCCAATTCTGTCAACACTTCTTCTGCTAGTTCTTCACGAATAATTTCTTGAGCTAACTCCACACACTCATTACAAATGAAGACATTGTTTCCTGCAATAATTTTTTTAACTTCTTCTTGATTTTTTCCGCAAAATGAGCAATAAATCAATTCATGATTATGCTTAACAGCCATCTATCTCCTCTTTCATATCACTTATCTAAACAAAAATCCATAAACTGCATGGATACTATTGACTAAATTGGTAAAAGCATTCAATAAAAATAATATCGCTAAACCAAATCGTTTCTTTTTAAAGGCTTGAATTGCACAAAGAACGCATATTCCACAGAGAAGTGCTGTAAATAAACCAAATAAACCTCTCTCCATGCCTATTTCTCTCTTCTTTTATAGTTTTTTATGATGAAATCAACGGGGTTGGCTTCATCTTTTGGACGAAACTGTTCACTTTGTAGCTGGAATTTTTCCATTGGAAAAGTTTCTGGGAAGAAACTATCACCTTCAAATTGCCCCTGAATATCTGTTACAATCAATTCTTCAATGTAGTGTGCAAAGGCAGTAAAAATTTGTCCACCACCAAGGACAAACAAGGTTCCTCCTTGTTGGTGGTGCCAGTCCAGAACTTCTTCAACACCATGTAGGACTGTGACCCGGTCACTCTCCGCTTGATAGCTTTTATCGGTGGTCAATACTAAGGTATGTCGATTTGGAAGTGCACGTTTTCCAATGCCATCAAAGGTTATACGTCCCATCACCATGGCATGACCACTTGTCGTTTCCTTAAAATGAGCCAGATCAGCTGGTAAAAACCAAGGTAGTTTATCTCCCTTTCCAATCAAACCATTTTCATCCTGAGCCCAAATTGCAACAATTTTCTTTGTCATTTTCTCTCACTTTCCGTCCTATCATTCTATCAAAAAAACATGAAAAATGCACTTACCAAGTAGGTCTAGTGCAAATTTTTATAATATTGAAACTGGATCTAAAATTTTAGTGACACTGACTTGAAGTTCACTGTTATTAACTAGCTCTAATCATGGATAAAGAAGAGTGGCTAGTTCAAGGAACTGTTTCAGCCCAAGCATAAAAAATAAAGAAGCGAGGCAAAAGAACGAAGTTCTTCACTGCTAATCCAGTTAAATCGCCAAGTCAAATTTAAGTTGCGGTTTAACTGGATTGTAATCCACCAACTCAAAATCTTCTGCTTTAATATCAAAAAAATTTGTTCCGTCTGGAACGTTCAAGACCAAACGAGGCTCGACTTCAGATGGTGTACGACGAAGCAATTCTTCAGCTTGTTCAAACTGATTGTCATAGATGTGAAGATTGTTGATGAAATAGAAAAACTTCCCAACCTTCCAGCCAAAATGTTTAGCAATCATCATCTGAAGGGCTACATACTGCATAGCATTGATATGGTGGGCTACCAACATATCATTTGACCGCTGGGTCAAGGTTGCATCCAGATACATCTCCCCATCCACTCGGCGGACGTCAAACATGGTCTGAAAGGCACATGGCAAGAGACCTGCAGATTGGTCAAAGGCTTCATAATCCCACAAAGAAATCACATTGCGGCGATTCCATGGATTTTCCTCCAATTGCTTGAGGATTTTGGAAATGATGTCATGTTTTTTCACGATAGCCCCATAGCGTTCGCCAATGGTTCCAGTTCCATCTACTTCCCAATCATTCCAATACTGGACACCGTATTTTTCCTGTAAAACCGACAAATCATTGGTCTGATCTTGGTAAATCCAGAGAATTTCTTTAATGGCTGACTTGATTGGGATAGGTCTTAATGTAGTAATAGGGAACTGGCCCTTGGACAAGTCATACTCCGCAAAGGCACCTGTAATGTACTTGGAATTAGCTACATTTCCATCCTTGTACCGTGGGCGAGCATTTTCTGAAAAAACGCCCTCTTCCATAATCTTACAAATGTTTTCTTTAAAAATACTATCTGCTTTTGTCATGGTTTTAGTATAGCAAATTCTACGTAAAAACTCCAGTTTTGAACTGGAGTTGTCATTTATAGAGCAAGGGGTAGAGGTTGAGCTGGAACAAACCAGCGAGGGCAGTTACTAGGCTGAACAATATAAAATACAAAGCAACCAAGAGAACACTCAACAATATCTGACGAACATTTTTAGTGTAAATAGCCGTTGGTAAGCTAGCTAGACCGAAAAAGGGAATGATGAAAAATGTTAGTTTAAAATTCACATTTACAATATCAAACCATTGCCCTATTGGCAAAAATAGCATGACGAAGAGAAAAAATGCGATACCATACAAAACTAGATTTAATCTTTTTAGTAAAGTCAGGTTCATAACCACTCCTTCTAGGGGCCAAATATAAAGTAGCCAATACCGAATATCAGAGGAAATGAAATCATTAAGAAGATACTAATCAAACCAGTCCACAATTTTTTATAATAGATAGACAGTATAAGAATTAGAGCCCCCAGTAGAGGGAGAATCAACATGGTTGCTACGTTTCCCCAGCTAGACGGGAAAAACCAGTCACGAATCCAGTAATCAAGGAAAAAGGCAGACAGTAAAATCAAAAGCCCGACTATAGTTAGATAGTCAATTAGTTTAGGCATACTTACTTGTTTCATACACCAACACTCCTTTCTCTTTTCACTATTATTGTACCTTTTTATCAACCAACTTTCAATATATGTATATAAAGAAAGTGTGACGGCGGATTAGAAAAAAAGCAGAGTTTCCCCTGCTTCAGTTATTATTTCAAGACAAGTGATGCTGCACCTAATACACCTGCATCATTACCACGTGTTGCCAAGACAATTTGTGTACTTTCCTTGATTTGTGGGAAGCTATTTTCAGCAAAGACCTTGCGAACGCCATCCAATAAGAACTCTCCTGCAGCTGATACACCGCCACCAAGAACGATGTAGGCAGGATTGAGGACTGCAGCAATGTTTGCACAAGCAACACCTAGGTATTCTGAGAAATGACGGTAGACAATCAAAGCTAAATCATCGCCTTCTTTTGCCAAATCAAAGACATCTTTAGCCGTTACATCTTGCCCATCATCAATCATCTGTTTCAGTTTTGCATCGCCAGCGTATTGGTCCGCATAACGACGGCTGAGGTTGACAATACCTGTTGCTGAAGCAACGGTTTCTAGACAACCTTTCTTACCACAAGTACATGCAAATGGCTCATCAAAGTCAACTGTGATATGGCCCAATTCGCCGCCAGCACCTTTGACCCCACGAATCAAGTTTCCAGCAGCGATGACACCGCCACCGACACCTGTACCAAGCGTCATAAAGACAACGTTTGGATTGTTGTTTCCGGCACCAACCCACTGCTCACCGAGAGCCGCTACGTTTGCATCATTGTCGATAAAGAATGGTAAACCAAGCGCAGATTCAAACTGATCTTTAACCAATTGCAAGGTCTTCCAGTTGAGGTTATAGGCACCGATAACCGTACCAGCTTCGCTATCAACGACACCAGGAGACCCCATACCAACACCCAAAAAGTCATCTTTTGTCAAACCATGGGTTTCAAATCGCTGCTTGATACTGTCAATAATATCAGGAACAATATGACTTCCATCGTCTAATATATTTGTCTTGATAGACCATTTTTCTTGAATTTCTCCCTCAGTAGTCAAGATGGCCAATTTAACAGAAGTTCCCCCAAGGTCAATACCAATAATTTTTTTAGACATAATCATCACCTCAAATGTATTTTCTTTATTATAACATAATGCAAAGGTTTGCGTAAAGCCTTTTCAAAAAATTGAACGGATAAAAAATTTGCCCTAACGAAATAGATAGAGCAAAATTAAAAATTGAATATGTAAGATAAACCTTCCAATGGAAAAGAGCATAACTGTCGTAAAATTACTACCTTCTTTTGTTCCATTATAGAGAAAAAGAGTGGAGATGAAGGTAAAGCCCATAGCAAAGCCCAACATCTGCAAGTCGTGATAAGACTGACTATAAAAATACAAGGTGCTTGTCAGCAATATCATGGATAGGATAGTTAAAATCAAGCGCAATGTATTCATTTTTTTGGTCTTTAGATAGCTAAACAAAGCCGCTCCCAAGGTCACCAAAAGATAGATGACCATATAAGACATGACAAGAACTTTCATCTAGCCCTCCAACTCGCTCAGATACTCATACCGCTCATATTTTTCCAAGAGCAGGTCGTTTTTCTCATCCAATTCCTTCTGCAAATCGGACAATTTTGTAAAATCACTACCACAGGTCAGCATTTCCGCCTCGATTGCCGCAATCCGCTCCTCCAAGCCAGCAATATCCTCTTCGATGGTTGCCCATTCCTGCTTCTCAAAGTAGGACATCCGCTTCTTGTTCTCTTTGATTTTCTCGGTTTTCTCCTTTGGTTTTTCCAAGGAAATGGCAGAGCTGGAAGCCAGAAAGGCCTTCTCATCCAGATAGTCTGTGTAGTTGCCAAAGAAGGTCTGAATGCCGCTATCTTCGAAAGCGAGGATTTTGGTCGCAACCTTGTCCAAGAAATAACGGTCGTGACTGACAGTAATGACCGGACCAGCAAAGCCCTGCAAGAAATGTTCCAAGACTGTCAGAGTCGCTATGTCCAAGTCGTTGGTCGGTTCGTCGAGTAAGAGGACATTAGGCCGTTGCAAGAGGATCTTTAGCAAGTAAAGTCGCTTCTTCTCACCACCTGACAATTTCTCAATTAGGGTACCATGGGTATTACGTGGGAAGAGGAATTGCTCCAAGAGTTCTGCGATAGAAACCATACCAGATGTCGTCTTAGCTTCTTCTGCCACTTCCTGCAAGAAATTGATGACCCGCTTGCTTTCGTCCAAGCCCTTGATGGTCTGAGAAAAATAACCAATGCGGATGGTTTCCCCAATATCTACCTTACCGCTGTCTGCCTGCAAAACACCTGCGATTAGATTGAGTAAGGTAGATTTTCCTTTACCATTATCACCAACAATACCGATGCGGTCCTTGTTTTGAATGAGCAGGTTAAAGTCTTTTAAAATGGGCTTGTCAGGATAGGAAAAGCTGACATTTTCAAAATTAATGACCTTTTTACCGATACGAGAGGTTTCAAAATTGATTTCCAGCTCGCTATCGTCTATCTTGTTGGCTAAATCGCCTTTGAGGTCATGGAAACGATTGATACGGGCCTGTTGCTTGGTTGCACGAGCTTGAGGTTGTCTGCGCATCCAAGCCAACTCCTGCTTGTAGAGTTGTTCCTTCTTATGGCGAAGAGCGGCATCTCGCTCGTCCTGCTCTGCCTTTAAGCGAACATAATCCTGGTAATTGCCCTGATACTCTGTCAAGCTAGCGCGGTCCAATTCAAAGATCCGTGTCGCCACATTGTCCAAGAAATAGCGATCGTGGGTAATAAAGAGAACGGATTTCTTGGTATTTTTCAAGAAAGTCGTCAACCACTCAATGGTATCAATGTCCAGGTGGTTAGTCGGTTCATCCAGCAAAAGCAAGTCAGCATTGCCAAGGAGGACTTGGGCCAATTGCACTCGTCTACGTAGACCACCTGATAACTCAGCAACGGTTTTGTTGAGGTCTGTTAGACCGAGTTTCGACAAGACAGTCTTGACCTGACTTTCAATCTCCCAAGCATTGAGAGAATCCATCTCAGCCATCACCTTTTCCAGTCTTGCTTGACTGGCTTCATCGTAATGAGATAAGAGCAGCTCGTATTCACGAATCAGCTGGGTTTCACGGAGGTCAGATGAAAGAACGGTGTCTAAAACTGTCTTACTTTCATCAAAATCAGGCTCCTGGGTCAAGTAAGCAATCTTGTAAGCATTCTTACTATGGAAGGGAGATACGTCGCCGTCGAAGCCGATACGGCCTGACAGGACATCCAGCAAGGTCGTTTTGCCCGTACCATTGACCCCAATAATCCCGATACGGTCGCCTTGATGGATGATGAAAGACAGATCAGCAAAGACCGTTTTATCTCCGACAGATTTAGTCAGGTGTTCAACGATAAAATCACTCATTCTCTAAGATTCCTTTCACAAATGTCATAATCGCTTGCTCTTCGTTTTCCAGCTGTCCTTCCACAATCTGGAATTCCACCTCTTTGAGTAGTTCTCCTAATACTGGACCTGGTTTGAGATCAAATGCCTTCATCAGATGTCCTCCATTGACAACAATTTCATGCTTGTCATGGATAGTCAAGGCTTGGTCAATCTTGTCAATTGCTGCAAAATCTGTAACAAGACCTTGTGCCTGACGGAGCTCCTCTACCAAGTACAAGAATTCTTTGCCATACTTGAAACAGATTTGCTTGGTAACAGGTCCTGCTTGGCGAAGCTGATAAATCTCTACCAACTTGACCACGCTGCGTTGGAAATCATTGCTGGTTTTCCATTTTTTCAGGAAGGACTTGATGTTATCAATACCTAGGCAGACAAAGAGCATGGCCCAAGCTTGTTCAGAAGTCGAAAAGCGAAATTCCTCTGTCAGACTTGTTAGCATGGTCTCTAATTCATCACTTTTTCCAGCTAAATCAGGCAAGAAATCATAAGCCTTGGAATCAATCATAGCACGCAAGCCTTTTCGCCAAAAATCCGCCATCAAGAGTTTATCAAACTCGATGAAACTGCGTTCTACAGATATTTTTTCCAAGAGCGGTGCGGTTTCAACCATAGCTGTAAATGTCGTTGGCTCAATCTCAAAGTCCAAGGTTGCTGCAAAGCGAAATCCACGCATGATACGAAGGGCATCTTCGTTGAAACGCTCAGTCGGGATGCCTACAGCCCGTAGGGTGCGGTTTTCTAAGTCAGTCATCCCATCAAAGAGGTCGACAATCTGTGCCTCCTCATCAAGGGCAAAGGCATTGACCGTGAAGTCGCGGCGTTTGAGATCCTCTTCTAAGGAACGCACAAAAGAAACCTGACTCGGTCTGCGGAAGTCGACATACTCCTCCTCTGTTCGAAAGGTGGTAATTTCATACTCCTTTTTCCCCTCTAATACTAGCACCGTACCGTGTTCAATTCCGACATCAATAGTCCGTGAAAAGATTTGTTTCGTTTCCTGAGGGTAGCTAGATGTCGCAATATCGACATCATGAATAGGCCTACCGAGAATGGCATCACGAACGGAACCGCCAACGAAATAAGCCTCGAAACCAGCTGCTTTAATTTTCTCTAAAATCGGCAAAGCCTCCTGAAACTCAGAAGGCAGATTGTTTAATTTCATAATAAGTGTTCCAAACCATAAACGAGTTGTGAGCGTTTGACTACCTCTTTAATGCCGAGATTGACACCGCCCATAAAGGAAATGCGATCGTAAGAGTCATGACGGATAGTCAAACCTTCACCTTGTGCCCCAAAAATCACTTCCTGATGGGCAACAAGGCCTGGCAAGCGTACTGAGTGGATACGGAAGCCGTCAAATTCTGCACCGCGAGCGCCAGCAATCAGTTCTTCTTCATCTGCTGCTCCTTGAGTCTGTGACTGACGGACTTGTGAAATGAGTTCAGCTGTCTTAACAGCCGTTCCGCTCGGTGCATCCTTCTTCTTATCGTGGTGTAATTCAATGATTTCAAGATTTGGGAAATACTTGGCTGCCTGTGCTGCAAATTGCATGAGCAAGATAGCGCCAATAGCAAAGTTAGGAGCAATCAAGCCGCCCAAGCCTTTCTCAGCAGACAAGGCTGTCAATTCCTCGATTTCTTCAGGGGTAAAGCCTGTTGTTCCAACCACAGGTGCGAAACCATTTTCCAAGGCAAAACGGGTATTTTCATAGGCAAATTTTGGCGTTGTAAAATCCACCCAGACATCAGCTTCTAGGCTGGCAACTTCTTCTTTGGTCTTGAAAACAGGAACACCGTCCACTTCTGTTTCTGTCGCAAATGGGTCCACCAAGGCAGCCAGACTAAGTTCTGCGTCGCCTTTGACCATCTCAACTGCTGTTGAGCCCATTTTCCCTTTAAATCCTGCGATAATTACCTTAATTGTCATGCAAACTCCTATTCAATAATGGGAGAAATACCAAAGGCCACTGCCCCTTCTCCCAAGTGCGTACCAATGACCGAGCCAAATGATACGATTGGCAAATCGCTACCTACCCCTGCTTCTTCTAGCTGCAATTTAAAGTTTTCAGCCTTTTCAGGCGCGTTGGCATGGATGATAGCAATCTGGTAGTTGCCGTCTTTTGTTTGTTCTTGGAGAATTTCGATTAAACGCTTAATGGCTTTCTTCTCCGTCCGAACTTTTTCATAGACTTCAATCTTACCTTCATCTGTAAAGTATAGAATCGGCTTGATACTCAAGAGATTGCCTAACAAGGCTGCACCATTGGACAAGCGACCACCTTTTACCAAATGATTGAGGTCATCAACCATGATGAAGGCTGTTGTCTTCCCAATTTCTTGGTCCAGCTTACCTAAAATTTCTTCAAAACTAAGTCCAGAGTCAGCCCATTTGAGAACATTTTCTACCATCATGCCTAAAGGAGCCGATGTGATTTTGGTATCTGTAAAGGCAACGGTTAATCCTTCAAATTCATCAGCCAAATATTGAATGTTTTGATAAAAACCTGAAATACCTGATGACAAGAATAAGCCAAGTGCGTGTGTATAGCCTTTATCTTTCAAGCCTCTAAGAATTTCTTCCAATTCCATCAAACTCGGTTGACTTGTTTTAGGTAATTCTTTCGATGAAGCCATTTTTTGATAAAACTCTTCAACCGTCAAATTTTGCCCTTCGATATAATTTTCCCCATCGATGCTGACTGGAATGCTTAGGACAAACAGGTCATCCCGCTCAATACTTTGAACGTTCAAAACAGCCGATGAGTCAGTTATAACTGCTAATTTCATATTAAAACTCCAAATTCACTCCTGGTGCATCAAAGGCAATTTCAGTAACCTCATATGTCATTCGTTTTAAAATGTCCAAAAGAGGCTCTACCAAAACACGTTTTTCCTCATCAGTAAATTCAGTTGGCTCTTCTACCAATCGATTTGGTAAGTGAACGGCCTGACTCATGGCACCTGAAATCACAAAATGTTCTAGTACAATCATAAAGCGCAAAATGGTAATCATGGATGTCCGATTTTCCGCACGATTTTGCTCAATCAATTGAAAGTCAACTTTCAATTTTGTTTCCGGAATTCCGTTCTCTTTTTCCCACGCGTGATTGCGGGCATCAAAATGATACTGATTGACAAATTCTTTATCGCGAATGATTTCCATTTCTAACTTCTCCTATAAACAATATTATGCATATTATACCATAATGTATTGAAGATTTAAAAAATAAAAGGAAGAAACCGAAAATATTATCTTTCAATTTCTTCCCATTTTGTATATAGAGCAGACTTCCATCATTCTCCAAATATAGAGGAACTGAAACTATCTGTTAGCTTGACATAGGCTTTCAAAATAGCATCTTTCAAACCTTGGCGATTAAATCCTGCTTGCTTATTCTTAGCGGCCTGATAATCTTTATCAACTGCCTCCGCCATCAGCCTACTCAGCGTTTCAATATTATCTATTGTTTCAGTCTGACCATTGTAGATAAAACTGATAGCCTTCATACTATTTTTCTTATCTAGGCGCTCTTTGTACATAGCTTTTTTGAAGCTTGTATAATCCGCATATTGATCAGCAAATATTTTTTCAAAAATAAACTGATCGGATAATGGACGACCTGCCGCCTCTGCTTCCGCTTTTAGCTTGTCTGTTGCATAAGGAATAAAGCCTTCTTCCCACCCTTTTGCAGCAAGAAGTTCCAAGGCTGTCTTACGGAATTGTAAACCACCGACAGTACCACTATTATTTTGCAAGCCTGCATAAATCGGATAATAAAGCGGTACGAAATAATAGTTCTTCAAATTTTCACGTAGATAGTCTTGCTCTGGTAACAGTGATGTTTTGGCAACTAGGGCATGATCAATCGCATCATTGATAGTCGCAATATTCAGGTTAGCCAGTTCCTCGTCACTTAATTTTCTAATACGGTCATGAGCGTTCTGATAGATAAGGGACTGATTGGTAGGTGCTTCAGTGGCTGGGACCAACTCTATTTTGTTAAAGAAGTAAGGATAAGCCTCTTTCCCCTTAGCAGCAATCGCTTCGATTTCAACCGCATCCAAGAGGTAGGTAACATCAAAGATTCCTTTTAGATAGGTTTGCAAATCCTCTTTTGTTTTGAAGCGACTACTTGAAACATTGTGTGGGGTATTTGGACTATGTTCATTCATGAAATTAAATCCATAGTAATAAATACCTCCACCAGCTGATGACTGCAACAAGCCCATAGCATAGGATTCTGCATCTTGACCAGGACGACGCTTATAACCATCCAACATGATAGTTTCATCATAGTTATGGACCAATTCATGGCTCAAGGTCGAATCACCTAAATCCGATAGCATGTCCCGATTTGAGAATTTTACAAAGGTTACTGTGTCTGAAAAGGCACTATCATTCGATTTTCTATTCCATTCATTCAAGGCACCTGCCAACTCCTGAACATAGCGGTATTCCTGGTCATACTTATCTGCCCAACGACGTTTATCAGTTTGGTCTTCAAATGCATTTGAATCCTTAATCCAGTAACCATCCCAAATTTCAGTTGAGCGTTGGATAAACTTGTCTCTCAGATTAGAATCTGCCATCTGATACCACATATCCAAAAAGTCACCTAATCGTTTTCCGTGTTTCGGTATCAGACTTGTCTGTACTGTCTTAACTTCTTGGTAGTATTGTTCCGGATTGGTCTTTTTCAAAGCCGTATCCACATATCTTCCATAACCACCAAAGGCTACTGTTGCCATTGAGCTCATTACGAAAATATCATCCTTCTCCTTGATATTCAGCAATGGCAAGTAGTATTTTTCATAGCGTGGAATACGTCCCAGATGACTATATAGACTGGTGTCAATGCTAGAGTTTGCATTGGATGGAATTTCATAAACAAAGGCATTGGTCGCTTCTTTAAACCACTTCCTTGAATCGGTTTCCCCCAAGAACAATTTCATATTGTATTCCAAGAAATCACGAACTGTTCCAAGTTGACTAGAGAGTGCCCCAAAACGTTCTTTATGAATTTCTGCATTATTGGCAAGTGTTAATCTGTCAAAATACATATCTTCGTAGCCTTGTTGTGAAACATAATACTGATCTGTATCCTTGGTGATTTTATCTGTAAATGACTTCAACCAGCCTAGAGTATCTAATTGACGCTTATAGAAATCCGCATGATGGAGCACAATATTCTTGATATTGGTATCTCCATATTTAATGCCATATAGCCTATTGAGGTAGGCAAGGGCGAACATAATTTTTTCTTTATCTGCCAAGAATTCTTTTTTAATGACATCCCTGACAGCCTTGCTTGTGGTATCAACTACCTGTCTATTAGCCAGCAAACCTTTGATATGGAATTCGAGTTTGTCTTTGACTTCTGCAAAGGATTCATCTAAGTACAAGTCTTTTAGTTTGGCGTTCTTGTCTGTAGTTTGGATATGTAAGATGTCAGCCATCTCTTGGCTGTAAAGATCAACCTGAGAAAATGCTGTCACTAGTTCATCGATGAGACTGGTTTCCAGAGATAGTAATTGTTCTGGTGTATAGAGGAGTTGTTCACCTAAGCGGTATTCAACAACCTTGGTGTTACCGTACTCTCCCTTAAATACCAAAGGTAGAACTTCTGAAGTTCCATCTTCATAATGGATCAGTAATTTGGTCAAGGAAGCGTGTTGGTCATAGATATTTGTTGCTACTCCATCCTCATTCAAGGTCAGAACTGACTGGATAGGCTTGCTATAGAGATTACTTGCTTCATCAATCAAGTTACCATATTTAACAATAGTATTCCGGTCATAGAATGGCAACAACTTAGACGTGTTTTCATAGGCAGTTCTTCGTTTAGCCCGAGCATTTTGAACCTGGTTATAATCAATGGTCTGCACTGAATTCGACTGACTGTCGCTATTTTCCTGTCCTGTTGTGGTTGGTGTTGTTGGAATTCCCCATGCCTTGATTTTCTCTAGCACGGTTTCTTGAGAAAGGCTTGTAGGCTGAATTGTTGGATTTGGTTGCCCTGCTGCATGATCTTCAACACTATAAATATTAGTTGGCATTGACCCGTATGTAGTATATAGATTTTGTGCCGAAGCGATGATACCCCCATTGGTAACAGATACACCTGTTGCAATGTTATTCAAGACAGACATCCTAGCTGTACCTATAACACCTCCAGTATCAGCAGGTGCTGTAGCCTGGATATTTCCTGTAACATAGGCATTGGTAATCATAGGTTGCTGACTGAACAAAGCCATCTCCGCAGTGACACCACCAATTTTTTGTCCGCGACCACTTGCTGTCTTAGCATCGATTGCCACATTAACTCTTACCTTGTCAATGATTGAACTATTTAGTATTCCTGTAACACCACCCATATAGTAGGTTTCATGGCTTGCTGTGTTGCTTAGGTTCACATTAACAATGGAATTACTAATGGTCGTACCATTTGTGGCGTTATAGACAATACCAGCAATATTTTGTTTGGCAGTAATATTCCCTGAAACAGAAACTTTATCGATGATAGACTTGTCTGATTTCTTAGCTAGAGCTGCTACTTCCGTTTGGTCGTTTGAAATAGCCACGTCTTTTAAGGAGATATTTTCTACCCTTGCATTTTAAATTTTACTAATTTTGGATGAATAATGCTCACCTTAATGCCATTGACATCATTCTCGAAGTTATCGACGGGGAGGTAGATTTCTTTATTGTTTACAGTAGAAATCTTAACAAGGTAGTTTTCTGAAGAAATTGGAGTGCTAGTCAAGGCTGTGACCCTTGTTTTCTCGCCAAATTCATCAACTTGATACAGCTCAATACTCTTGTATTCTCGTAATTCCAGTAATTTATTTTCTAGTTCAAATTTTTCTGTTCCGAGCTCTTCTTCCACATCATCACTACCTAAATTATAGGCAAATCGTGTTTTAACTTTATATTCAGTGTTCAGTAGTAGGTTAGCAAATTGAACCTTGTATAGCTCTTCTTTTGTTAGAATTTCTTTTTCTGTGACTAATTCATCCCCTTTGTATAGAGATACCAAAACCTTGACAAATGTGGAATCACTATCTGTCAGTGTATAGCTTAGTTCTACACTCTTATCATCTACATTTTCTTTAAGAATTGATAAATCTAACTCCGGTTTGGTTTTAATAGGTTCTTCTGGTTGTTCCGTTATTGGTTCACTTGGAGAACTTGGGACAACTGGCGCTGTTGGTTCCTCGGGGAGAACTTCATCTTCTGTTGATGGTGGAACGGGAGTTTCTGGCTCTTCCGTAGCTGGAGAAATTGGGACAACTGGCGCTGTTGGTTCCTCGGGGAGAACTTCGCCCTCTGTTGATGGTGGAACGGGAGTTTCTGGCTCTTCCGTAGCTGGAGAACTTGGGACAACAGGATCTGTTGGTTCCTCGGGGAGAACTTCGCCCTCTGTTGATGGTGGCGCCGGAGTGACAGGAGTTTCTGGCTCTTCTGTAACTGGGGCACTTGGGACAACAGAATCTGTTGGTTCCTCGGGGAGAACTTCGCCCTCTGTTGATGGTGGTGCCGGAGTGACAGGAGTTTCTGGTTCTTCCGTAACTGGGGCACTTGGAACAACAGGATCTGTTGGTTCCTCAGGTAGAACTTCGGCTTCTGTAGCTGGTGGAACGGGGGCTTCTGGCTGTTCAGTAACCGGTTCACTTGGGGCAACAGGCACTGTTGGTTCCTCAGGTAGAACTTCGCCCTCTGTTGATGGCGGAACGGGAGTGACTGGAACCTCTGGCTCTTCCGTTACTGGGGCACTTGGGACTACAGGCGCTGTTGGTTCCTCAGGTAGAACTTCATCTTCTGTAGCTGGTGGAACGGGGGCTTCTGGTTGTTCAGTTATTGGTTCACTTGGGACTACAGGCGCTGTTGGTTCCTCGGGTTGAACTTCATCTTCTGTTGATGGTGGAACGGGAGTGACTGGAACCTCTGGCTCTTCCGTAACTGGGGCACTTGGGACTACAGGCGCTGTTGGTTCCTCAGGTAGAACTTCATCTTCTGTAGCTGGTGGAACGGGGGCTTCTGGTTGTTCAGTTATTGGTTCACTTGGGACAACAGGCGCTGTTGGTTCCTCAGGAATAATATCATCAACAATGGGAGCTTCTGAATGCTTAGATATTCCCTCAACCAATATATTTGGCAATATCAATTCGCTCGATGACCCTTGCTCATCAATAATTGCTTCGCTAACTGTGATTGCTTCAGAATTAACATGCCCTTCTAAAATATAACCTACAAATTCATGTTGATCTATAGAAATCACTGCTTGTGGCAAAGCTTCACCTATGGCAAGGCTAAATTGTTTATCAAAACCTGAGAGGCTACCTGTAGAAATTGCAGCCACTGAAAGACTACCTGTAGCAGTTAAAATAATCAGACTTCTAACAATTCGTTTTTTCCTATCTTTTGTAAGAGATAGACCGATAATCAATAGCCCTAAACCAACCAGACTACTTGTAAAAGTCGGTATATCTCCTGTTTGAGGCAAATTTGTCTTTGGCCGATAGACCATATAGTAAGTATGGGTATCCCCAACCTGCCTTGCTGGAATGGTCGCTTGAATTCGTGCCTTCTCATCTGATGTCAGTTCCGAATAAAGGACATATTTATAGGAAATCTGTTCTCTTGCTACATTTGTATGGGCAAGAGCTGTCAATTCTGCTTTAATAGCCAAATTTGGTACAAAAAATAAGGCGGCAGTCATACCAATAATAACTGATGCAACGCCTCTATTAAATTTGCGAATAGAAAACTTATTTTGCTTTTCCTTCCAAAACATATGAAGCTCCTTCGTTTGTTTCTTCTTACTTAAAAGTATAGCATATTTTTCTAATAATATACTGTTTTAAAGCAAACAAAATATGGCTCAATATACTATATTTGGTATTGTTTACATAATTATTTATATCTTGATCTAATTATAGCATTTTCCAGATGAAAAAACCTCGTCAAATGACAAGGTTTACAATCTTATTTAGCTTTACGAAGTACGCCGTAAAGAACACCTGATACTACTGCACCAATTGCTACATAAGCAAGGTAAAGAAGTGGGTTAGAAGTCAAAGCAATAACGAAGATACCTCCGTGTGGAGCCATCAATTGAATACCTGACAAACCTACCAAAGCACCTGCAAGAGCAGAACCAGCGATAAAGCTTGGGATAGCACGAGCTGGGTCAGCAGCACCGAATGGAATTGCACCTTCAGTAATGAATGAAAGTCCCATAACGATGTTTGTCAAACCTGAGTTACGCTCTTCTTGCGTGAACTTGTTTTTGAACAAAAGTGTCGCTACAAAGATTGCCAACGGAGGAACCATACCACCGGCCATAACTGCTGCCATAGCAACTGAACCGCCATCTGCAACAGTCGCCGCAAGCGTACCTGTACCGAAGACATAGGCTGCCTTGTTGACTGGGCCACCCATATCAACTGCCATCATACCACCGAGGACAAGGCCGAGGAGAATAGCAGAGCTACCCTCAAGACCTGCAAGGAAGTTGTTCATACCTGTGTTGATAGCTGCCATTGGGATGTTAACGAAGAACATCAAGAAACCAGTGATTGCTGTTCCTAAAAGTGGCAAGAGCAAGATAGCGTTCAAACCTTGAAGTGATTTTGGAAGGTTGCGCAAAGCGTTGCGAAGAACAAGAACTACACCACCAGCAAGGAAACCACCAACAAGGGCACCCAAGAAACCAGATGATACACCAGCAAGGGCAAGGGTTTCTTCACCACCAGCTGCGTAAGGGATTTTGCCAAATGCAAGACCGCTGTTGGCGATGGCACCAGCTACGAAACCTGCAACCAAACCTGGTTTTTCAGCGATAGAGTAAGCAATATACCCTGCAAGAAGTGGCAGCATGAAGCCAAAGGCTGCCTGACCAACCTTCATGAACATAGAAGCTATTTCATTATAAGATCCTAAGTTACTAAGGCTGTCATTCGGCACACCAATAAAGTTATCCACTAAGAAGGCAAGGGCAATCAAGATACCGCCACCGATAACGAATGGCAACATTTGAGAAACACCACTCATCAAGTGTTTATAGAATGCTTTACCAAGGCTAAGTTTTTCTGAAGATTCCACAGTAGCTGTTCCTTCTGTCGCTGTATAAGTTGACGCTTTACCGTCCAAGATGATGTTAATCAATTCTTCTGCCTGTTTGATACCAGCAGCAACTGGACGAGATACCAATGGTTTACCATTGAAACGTGGCATTTCAACAGCCTTATCTGCTGCGATGATAACACCTACTGCATTCTCGATATCTTCAGCGGTTAGTTTATTTCCAACACCTGAAGCACCGTTTGTTTCAACCTTGATGTCAACACCCATTTCAGCCGCCTGCTTCTTAAGTGCTTCTTCCGCCATGTAAGTGTGGGCAATACCTGTTGTACATGCTGTAACAGCAACGATAAATGGACGGTCACCGCTTGGAGTTGTAACCACTTCTTCAGCCGCCTTATCAGCTTCTTCAGCTGTGTCAAAGACCGCAATGACTTCTTCTGGGTTCGTTACGGCACGAAGTCTATCTGCAAAACCTGGCTTCATCAAGTATTTAGACAATTCAGCAAGGGCTGCCAAGTGCGTGTCGTTAGCACCTTCTGGAGCGGCAATCATAAAGAACAAGTCAGTTGGTTGACCGTCAAGACTTGCGTAATCAACACCCTTGTTTGATTTTGCAAAGAGAACAGTCGCTTCTTTGACAGCTGCATTCTTAGCGTGTGGCATTGCAATTCCGTCGCCAAGACCTGTAGTCGTTTGTGCTTCACGGTTCATGATACCTGTTTTGAATACTTCAAAATCTGTTACGTATCCTTTTTCTACCAAGCTAGCAATCATTTCATCGATAACTGCTTCCTTGCTTGTCGCTTGCAAATCAAGCAACATGACATCTTTTCTCAAAACGTCTTGAATTTTCATAGTGTTTCTACCTCAACTTTTTCATAAGTTTCCTTAATAAATTCGATACTTGCCAAATCATCTGAAAAGGCTGTTGCCGTACCGCAAGCAACTCCCCACTTGAGAGCTTCGATTGGGTCTTGTGAGCGAACGTATTCGCCTGTAAAACCTGCTACCATGGAATCTCCAGCACCGACAGAATTTTTCACCGTTCCCTTGATTGGTTTGGCAAAGTAGGTGGCTGTTGGAGTGACCAACAAGGCTCCATCCCCTGCCATAGAAATGATCACATTCTGAGCACCCATGTCTAAGATTTTCTTAGCGTGGGTTTCAATGTCTGCTATTCCCTTCAATTCAACATTGAAAATAGCTTCCAATTCATGATTGTTCGGCTTGACCAAAAGTGGTTGGTGAGCAAGTGAATCCAGAAGCGTCTGACCTTCAAAGTCACAGATCACTTGGGCTCCTGCTTTTTTAGCCACTGGGATCAATCTGTTATAGACTTCATTTCCAAGGCTGGCTGGTGCAGACCCAGCAAAGACAACCGTATCTTGTGGCGTCAGCCCCGCTAAAATCATTTCCAGCTCTGCCAACTGGCTGGCTGTTACTACAGGTCCAAGTCCGTTGATTTCAGTTTCTTGGTCTGCTTTAATTTTTACGTTGATACGCGTATCTTGGTCAACAGCAACGAAATCTGTAGCGATTTCTTCTGCTACAAGTCCATCCTTGATGAACTGACCTGTAAATCCTCCAAGAAATCCGGTCGCTGTATTCTGATAGCCCAAACGTTTGAGAATACGACTCACGTTGATTCCTTTACCACCAGCATATTTATCATCACTCTCCATCCGATTGACGCTACCTGTTTCAACATGGTCCAGTCGAATGATATAGTCAATAGCAGGATTGAGTGTCACTGTATAAATCATACTTCGATTACCCTCGTTTTTCCTTTTAGTATTTTTAGTAAACTACTATCCTTTGCGGTAGTAATCAACGTTGCTTGCTCAATATTTGCCACCTTGACAAATGAAAATTGACCGAATTTTGAAGCATCTACGAGAACAAATGGCTTCTTGGCATTTTCCAAAACCGTTCGCTTCAAGGTCGCTTCCTCAATATCTGGCGTTGTAAAATAGTTTTTATCAATACCATTCATCCCCAGAAATGCCTTATCAAAATTGAGCTGTCGAATTTGTTCCAAAGCCATAGCACCTACTGAAGCATCGGTTGATTGCTTGACATAACCACCTATAATAATGGTCTTTATCTTGCGTTCAACCAACTTGACAGCATGGTGAATGGAATTGGTCACGACTGTTAGATTATCCTGTTGGAGATAGTCAATCAAGACACCGGTTGTCGTCCCTGCGTCTACAAAAATCACATCGCCGTCCATGATTAACTGTGCTGCTCTTTCAGCAATCATCCGTTTTTCTTGAACGTTTTTGACAGATTTTTCAAGAATGGATTCTTCCAGTTGCAAATTAGCAGGTGCTTCCGCACCGCCGTGCACTCTTCGAAGTTTCCCTTCATTTTCTAACTCGTCCAAATCCCTACGAACAGTGGATTCAGATGTTGCTAGAATGTCAACCAATTCTTCCAATCGGATAAATTGTTGTGCTTGAATGAGTTCTAGTATGACTTGCTTGCGTTCTGATTTGAGAATGTCCAACACCTCCTGCAATCGTTTACAAAAATCATTATACACGATTTTCTGTCATTGTCAATCATTTTCTATCATTTTCTTTCAAAAAAACAAAAAAACTAGCAGAATCTACGCTTCCACTAGTTTCTCAATCATTTTTTTCATCATATCCATTTCTTCTGGACGACCAATAGATAGGCGAATACGCCCCTCTAATTTACCTGTTGGATAATATTTGAAATTCCAATCCTGTACCAAGGCTTGCTGATAAAATTCTTCTGCCCACGGTGCTTTAAACGTTACAAAACTAGCCTGACTAGGAAGAACTTGACAGTTATCTAACCCTTGCAAGAATAAAATCATTTCTTCTCGCAAATTCTGAATTACTCCCACTGTTTCTAAAACTTTGTCTGTATAATTCAATGCAACGGCTGCCATTTTTGCAGTCAAGTTTGACAAGCTGAACGGGGGAATGACCTTGTCCAATTCATAAATTAACTCTTCGCTTCCTACCGCAAAGCCAACTCGTAAACCTGCAAGTCCAAAAGCCTTTGATAAGGTCCGTAAAACTAAAACATTGTCAAATTGTGGCAGACGACTGATGAAGCTTTCGACATTTGCAAATTCAATGTAAGCCTCATCTACAACGAGTAGCCCTTTAAAAGAAATAGCCAATTTCTCCAAATCTTCTAGTGAATAAGCTACTGAGGAAGGATTGTTAGGATTGGAAAGCATGATTATCTTTGCCTTCACCTCCTCCGCACGCGCCAACAATTTCTCTACTGGCAGGACGAGTGTATCGTTTTTTGCTTCCAAGTCAATGGCTTCAAAACGGCTACCATGCATGTGATTATAGGTTTCATACATGAAGAAGTCTGGATTGACAGTCAAAAAAGTATCATCCTTTTCCATAAAGGTGGAAACAATCATGTGAATAAGGTGATCAGAGCCCACACCTACTGTTACTTGTTTGGGATTCACTCCAAGATAGGCCGCATATTTCTCAATCAACTCTGAGTAAGTATTGTCACCGTAAAAGCTCAATTGACCAACTTCTAAGCTCTCTAAGGTCTTTTGCGGTAAAAAGGACCAGTCGATAATACGATTTTCATTATTGCCCAAGTCGTATTTAGCAATTTTTCCTAACTTATAAGGTTGGTAATGTTCAAATACCTTGCGTTTCATCATTTCTCCTTCTAGCAAGAAAAACACAGTCTAATCAACTGTGTCTTCTGCTTTGATTTTTTCAAAAATAGTTAACTCTTCAGCTGTAAAGTTGTAATTTTCCAACAAGTCTGGACGACGTTGATAGGTTTTGCGTAGACTCTCTTCCAAGCGCCATTTACGAATATTTTCATGGTGACCGCTCATTAATACATCTGGAACTACCATTCCACGATACTCGTATGGTCGGGTGTATTGAGGATATTCCAATAGCCCTGATGAAAAACTATCATCCGTATGACTGACTTCCTTGCCAATAACCTCTGGAATCAGGCGAACGGTAGCATCAATCATGGTCATAGCTGCCAACTCTCCACCTGTCAGGACATAATCTCCGAGAGAAATTTCATCTGTTACTAAGGTCTTAATCCGCTCATCATATCCTTCATAGTGACCGCAGATGAAAATCAGCTGCTCTTCCTGTGCCAATTCTTCGGCATAGGCCTGATTGAAAGTACGCCCAGCGGGATCCAATAGGATAACACGTGGCTTGGTTTGTTCAATGCTATCCATGGTATCAAAAATTGGCTGGGCACGGAGCAACATGCCTTGTCCTCCACCATAGGGTTCATCGTCCACATGGCGAGCCTTTTCAGCATTCTCTCGGAAATTGTGGTAGTTGATTTCTAGCAAACCCTTGTCACGCGCCTTACCCACAATAGAGTGTTCTAGAGGTGCAAACATCTCAGGGAAGAGGGTCAAAATATCAATTCTCATCGTCTAGGCCCTCGAGCAATTCCACATCGACACGGTTATTTGGAATATCAATGTTCAAGACAACAGGTGGAATATATGGCAAGAGCAGGTCTTTCTTACCTTTTCGTTTCACCACCCAGACATCATTGGCACCTGGCTGTAAGATTTCCTTGATTTGTCCGATCAGAATATCATTCTCATAGACATCCAAGCCGATAATTTCATGGTAATAAAACTCACCATCTTCAAGGTCGGTCAAGTTTTCCTCGGCAATTTTCAAACTAAAGCCCTTGTACTTTTCAATATCGTTGATATGGTACATGCCCTTAAACTTGATAATATCAAAGTTCTTAGCCTTACGGTGACTAGCAATTTCCACTTCCATGACAAACTGATCCTTGTCATCAAAAAGTGCAAGCTTTGCCCCTTTTTTAAAACGTTCTTCTGCAAAATCGGTCACAGACAAAACACGCATTTCCCCTTGTAGGCCTTGCGTGTTAACAATCTTTCCTACGTTAAAATAATTCATGATTTCTCCATTTGATTTTCTATCCTTTTATTTTAACATGAGCAAGATATTTTCACAAGAGAGAAAAAGCCGGATGCCTCCGACTTCTTCTAATCTATTAACTCAGACAAGGACTTTTTGGTCCTAACTGTCAACTCATAAGGAAATTCCAAATAGGTCTTACCATTCTTTTCATATAGATAGGCTATTTTGTTATTGGGTTGAAAGGTTAGTCGATAATATTCCTCTACCCCGACTGGCTGATCATTGGTGCTAGCATCTTTGAAAAGATAGGGATGAATTTGGGAAAGCTCCGACAAAAAATCGCTCATTTCACTACCTTTTAGAGTTCTTAGCTCTCCACCATCCTGATTACTAATTACAATCTGGTCGGCTTGAGGTAAACGAATTTCAGTTTTCTTCAAAAATTGATACCCAAGCAACAAGGAAATACAAGATAAAACAACAAAAATCAACCATTTCTTTTTCATAATAAAACCCACCCTTTTTTAGTAAATTATATCAAGCTCAGAAAATCTGTCAAGCAAAAACATCGAAATCTATTGACTGCTAGCAATTTTCTGCAACCGTAATCTTAGGGCAATCCCGCAGACAAAAATCCCTGAAATAAGACCGATCCAATAGGCTTCTGGACCCATTTGGAAAAATCTTTCAAGCAAGAATGCGACTGGGAAGGTCATGGACCAATAGGCAACCAAACCAAGTATAAATGGAACAGTCGTATCCTTGTAACCACGTAAAATCCCCTGAATAGGTGCTGTAAAGGCATCTGCCAATTGGAACATGAGGGCAAAGCTTAGAAAATGCGAGGTCAGACGGATAAATTCTGCGTCATTACCATAAAGGTAGGCAACTTTGGAGCGGAAAAAATAAAGGAAAGTGAGTGTTAGGCCTGCAAAACCAAGTGCAACCAAGCGTCCCAGACGGCTGTAGGCTTTCACATCCTGTGGTCGTTTAGCCCCTACTTCATAAGCAATGACAATAGCTAGGGCTGAAGAAACTGAGGCAGGAAAGGCATATAATAATGTCGCAAAGTTCATAGCTGACTGGTGGGCTGCTATAATCTGTGCTGAAAATTTTGCCATGTAGAGCCCTACTACTGCAAAAATTGCTACTTCTGCAAAGACTTGCAAACCAATCGGCAAACCAATTTTCAAGCCTTCCTTCAATAAAGAAAGGTCAATCGGACTCCACCGCCAAATCTGATAAGATGCAATAGTCTTATTTTTGCACATGACAAGGACAATTACGAGTAACACGGCCCAGTAAGCTAAAGCAGTACCCAATCCAGCTCCAGCTCCGCCTAGGGCCGGGAGGCCCATTTTCCCATAAATCAAGAGATAGTTAAATAGACTGTTAAATGGGACAAGGAGCAACATGAGGTACATGGATAGCTGAGTCAAACCGAGGGCGTCGAAAAAAGAGCGACAGACACTAAAGAGCAAGAGAGGCAGGATACCAATGGAAATAAAATAGAGGTACTGCCGACCAACTTGAAAAACAGATTCATCAAGTTCAAAACGTTCAAGGGCTGGAATAGCAATAAAAAGGACCGAACATAAGAGTAAAATGGTTAATCCGATGGCTAGATAGACAAACTGATGAAACTCCTGGCGAATCTTATCTCTTTCACCTTTTCCTAAATATTGAGCGATGATTGGGACCAATGCAGATACAATCCCTGTTAGAAATGAAAAAAGCGGATTCCAAAGACTTGTTGCCATGGAAACACCTGCCAAATCCATAGTACTATACTGACCAGTCATCATGGTATCGATAAAAGATGCCGAGTAATTAGCAAATTGGTAAATTAAAATGGGCAAAAATATTTTGATAAAGAGCCAGAGCTTCTCTTTGTTATTTCTTGTTTGGTACATACTGATTCTCTTTCAATTTTATATAAATATTGTAACAAGAAAAGGACCTGCATTGCAAGTCCTCTTTGACTAGATAGAGTCACCATTCCAGATAGAGTTTTTCACGATAACATAGTCCACATGCTTCAAGCTGGTAATGTCACGTCCTCCTGCATAAGAAATAGATGACTGCAAATCTTGCTCCATTTCAACCAGCGTATCTTTCAAGTGGCCTTTGGCTGGCAGGAGAATTTTTTTACCTTCTACGTTTTTATAGGCACCTTTTTGGTATTCAGATGCTGAACCGTAGTATTCTTTAAACTGTTTGCCGTCCACTTCTACGGTCTTTCCTGGGCTTTCAATGTGACCGGCAAAGAGCGAGCCAATCATGACCATACTTGCACCAAAGCGGATGGATTTGGCAATATCTCCGTGGGTGCGAATACCGCCATCCGCAATAATTGGCTTACGAGCAGCCTTTGCACACCAACGAAGGGCAGCCAGCTGCCAACCGCCAGTACCAAAACCAGTCTTGACCTTGGTGATGCAGACCTTACCAGGACCAATACCAACTTTTGTCGCATCTGCACCAGCATTTTCCAATTCACGAACAGCTTCAGGCGTGCCGACATTTCCAGCAATAACAAAAGTCTCAGGCAATTCTTTCTTGATATGCTTGATCATCTTAATGACACTGTCAGCATGCCCATGTGCGATGTCAATGGTAATAAACTCAGGTGCGTCAGCTTTTAAACTAGAAACAAAGTCGTACTCATAGTCTTTTACACCAACCGAAATGGAGGCAATCAAACCTTGCTCGTGCATGCGTTTGATAAATGGAATACGACCAGCTTCATCGAAACGATGCATGATATAGAAATACCCTTCTTTGGCAAGCATTTCTGCCACATCTTCATCAATAATAGTCTGCATATTAGCTGGAACAACTGGTAATTTAAAGCTATATTTTCCAAGAGTGACAGATGTATCTGCCTCCGAACGGCTATTGATGATGCATTTATTAGGAATCAACTGGATATCTTCGTAGTCAAAAACAGGCGTTTCATTAAACATGGCTTTCTCCTCAGTTCGTTTTTTAATGATTTTTGTATTAGGAAACGATATTTTGTTCGCTTTTCCTTAACCGACATCTAAGATTATATCTTATTGTTTGTGTTTTGTCAATATCAAAGAGTATTTGCAATGTAATATTCGTTTTTATAGAAAATATTTAAATAGAATCTATCTGAACATTCGTATAGTTTCGTTTTGATAGTATTTTTCTAGAAAAATTTAAAAAACGTTCTGATTTAGCTAGGCATTTCTGACAAGAAAACGAAAAAAATCTCCAAAAACTGAAGATTTTCTTTGATCTTTTATTTCATTATAGTAAATTTGACAAGTCAATGACGGTATCAACTTGTTTGCAAACTTCTTCATCATGCGTCGCAACAATAAGGACTGTTTCAGGAGATACCAACCCTAAAAGTAGCAGAATAATCTCGTTTCCTGTCTTCTTATCCAAAGCACCTGTTGGTTCATCTGCTAATATTACTCTCGCTTTTTTCAGCAGTAGTCTAGCGATGGATACGCGTTGGGCCTGTCCTCCAGAAAGTTCGTAGATTTTATGCTTTAGATAGGATTCATCTAAACCAACCTGTCGTAAGGCTGTAACAACCTCTTCTTTCTTGGCTAACATTTTCAGGTTGTCCCACACCGTTTCTTCCTCAATCAAGGCATAGTTTTGAAAGACATAGCCAAGATGGTTTTTAAAATAGTCCTGCTCTTTCATCTTCCAAATATCTTTCCCATCAATTCGGATGGTTCCCTTATCTGGTTTCTCCAATCGAGCTACTGCATTTAAGAAGGTACTTTTCCCTGACCCAGACGGACCAATAATTGCATATGAGGTATTTGTATGAAAATCAATGTTCACATCCCTAAAAATTTTCTTTTTACCGTAACTTTTTTCAATATTTCTAACTTCAATCATACTGCTTCAAAATCTCCTTTTATTATCTGAACTCGTTTTTTCATCACCAAATGATAAGATAGGAGTGACATAATTAGCAACTCCAGCATAAACATTCCCCAAACTAAAAAAACAACAGATGGGTGGAGTGTCAAAAGCCAAACTACTACTGCAGAAATTCCATTTATTACCAATATAGGGAGTAAGTTCCGCAAAATCACTTGGTAGTTCTGACTTCCCAATAAACTGTAGATAGCTAGTTTTTTTGCACATTTTTTCATAATAGTAGTTACATATTCATACATGATAAACAGTTGGCAGATAAATAGAATAGTTAGGGCAATCACACTTCCTGTTAGTTGGCTATTCAGACGATTGCGTTCAAGAAGGAGTTTCTCAGCAACATTTGTCAAACTAGAAAAATTTGTGAGCCCTGCGCTAGTAATCTTTTCTTGAATAATGGATTGTTTAAAGATTCCTACATGCGCAATATTTAAAAAAGCTGTTTCCAAAGCATCCTCGGTAAAATAGTCAACATTTAACGCTACTAAAATAGCGTCTGTCTTTTCTTGTGTCGTAAATAGCTCATGTTCATCGCCCGTGTGGTTAAATAAAAATGTCTTTTGTTGACTAGGAACTGGTTGTACCGTTAAATCCGACGCACTTAGACTACTGTATTGAAACCATTCATGTGCAACAATGGCACGAACATTCTCGGTATTTTCTAATTGATTCTCTGGGATATAAATGATGCCTACGCTTTCAGTTGACGGATTGCCATACTGATTAGTTGGGTACAGCTGTTTATTCTTTTCGATAAAACCTTTGTTATACTCAACAAAAATCAAAAGCAAACCAGTCAAGTGTTTTTAAACCATTGTCTACTAACAATTGGTTTTAAAATAGACCAATCTAACTCTCGTATTACTTCTTGAAGCTTGTTTATCACATCGTCTAGTGTTTTAAAAGCTTTATTCTTAAACCCTCTCTTTCGAATCTCAGCCCAAACTTGTTCAATTGGATTCATTTCAGGAGTATAGGGAGGAATAAACTCAAAACCAATATTATGTGGTTTCTCTAAGGTACTTGATTTATGCCAAACGGCATTGTCCATCACTAATAAAATATAATCGTCAGGATAAGCTTCAGATAGTTGTTTGAGAAAAACATTCATCCAATCTGTATTACAGCCCCCAGCGATAATGAAGAAGGACTCTCCTGTATGGGCATCAACAGCACCATAGCAATAGCGATACTCACGAATATAGTGACTATGTACATGCGGTCTCACCCCTTTTGGTGCCCAGGCCTTCCCAATTTTACTGATCCGACCGAAACCCGCCTCATCTTGATACATTAGCCTGACTTTATGATAGCGACGACTATTCTTGAAGCGCTTTCCTGTTTTCGTGAATGAAGATTTTATTTTTAGACGCTAGAATCGTTTCGGCGTCTGCTTTTTTAGGGTGTTCTGGTCTTGGCGTCACTTTGCGCCAACCATGGCGTTTAAGAATGGCATAGAATCCTTCCTTGGTCGTAGGGTGTCCAACCCGTTTCTGATAAGCTTCATAGAGAGAGTTTATCGTCACAAATTCGCCATTTAGTGAGGCTGTTAACTGTTCTTTTAGAAACGCTTCCTCTTCTTGAAGGGTTAAATATTGACGGTTCCGTCCACCTCGCGTTTCTCTTACTAGAGCTGAAATCCCCTCAAGTTCGTACTTGCGCTGTAAGGACCAGATTGTATACTTTGAATAGCCGATGAGGTTAGTGATTTCCTTATAGCTAAGACCTTCTGCTCTGAACAAGATAACTTGAAGTCGTCTATGAAATGGAGAATAGGTTTTATCTTTCAAATAAGTTTTTAATTCTTTCGTTTGTTCGATAGTAAGTTTCATAAATCTATTATAGGTTAGTTTTTGTTTTTTGAATAGTATTAACATATCGGATAGCACTAGCAAGTTGAGGTTTGATACCATTGGCATTTAATTCTTCTTGTAGGGGCACTGGAAGATGACTACTTGTTGCCTCACCAAAAGCAGAGGGTGCTGAATAGAGCATATCCTCTTGCTCAAAGGATTGTATAAACATTCGGTATTTTTCAGTTTGTTCTTTCATAAACTGACCATCAATCTGATGATTGGCATCCATGTTTTCGCTCATACTATTAAACCAAGTAATAGTGGCGAAACCTTTAGCAACTTCCCACTTATCCAATACTTCTATCTGGCTGTGGGAACGAGCAATCATATCTAAACTTTTATGTAGTGTCAGTCCAAAAATACTTGTCGAAAGGCAAATACCTACTAACCATACCCAAAGAACAAATCGGGTGGCTGGCTTATTTTTTAAGATTGAAATCGGTTTAATCCATCGGATATTCAAGCCATAAATTCCATTTACAAAACAGGTAATCCCCAAAAGAATAAGACTATTAACCCCCATTAAAAGTAAGTAGGTTTTGACGAATACATTAGAAAAAGTACCTTGGTAAAGGATAAAGCCGAGCAATAATATCATATAATTGAACAGCAGACTACCAATATCTTGTAAAATATGTTTTTGTTGAATAGCACCGAACTGCCCCAAACTTCTGTAAATCATAGCCTGCTTGGCGTACATTAATTTTACTGCTAATAATCCCAAGGCAAAAACAAAAAATAAGGTCCATACTGCCAAAGAACGCAAATTAGTAAATAAAAAATAGACAGGTATCATATACCAACTAATATCCGCAGCTTGAACAATTAACCCATAGGATTCAAGTTGTTCTCGAAAAGCAGCAGGTACAGACTTGCTGGTATAATACATTCCACTCACATCGCTATTCAACAAGCTATCTATATTGGTGACATAGGACTCATCATTTTTGGTTGGATGAAAGACAAAAGTAGCCTGTTCACCATTTTTATCAATAAATGGGCGATAAACTTGTATATCATATTCTTGAGCCAGAGATTCTATACTTGAGAATACTGCTGTCTTATCCACTGCCCCACCACTATTGATAAGTGAAAATGCAGCCTGTGCTGGATACTTTATGTCATTCCCAAATTCCTTCACAGCTCCAAATGATAAAACGGATAATAGCACCATAAACACACTTATAAGGGATGCTCTCCACTTCATATATTCCTCCAATACTAAGGAAGGGCAAAGATGTCTTCCTCACCCTTCAGTCATATTTCTAGAACCAATACCAACCATAGTAAGCTTTTGCTTGAATCCAATCCCAATTCTTTTTGGCTCCTGCTATAGCCCAACCATAATTGGCTGCCTTATATGATTTCACATTACCCCAGAAATCGGTAACTGTCGCACTGCTCCCCAAACGAACTGGTGCTTCCAAATAATAATGTGAGTAAGCCCAACCATCATTGGTAACCCCAAAATTCCAAGTATCTGTATAAGTTGGGTGGGGATGACGAGTTTCAGCTTCAACTGAATTAGAACCTACTAAAAGACCAGTTGCTACAACACTTGTTGCTACTAAACATGTTAATAATCTTTTCATACTTATACCTCCAGCATTTATCTTTCACAAAAAGCAAATAGTATAGTTGACTTGCACGCATATACTATCATTCAACAATTCACATTAATCACAATGTCAACATTTCCTGCACTTAAAGCAATACTTTCCACAGAAAATAATCAAAAAGACCTATCAATTGAGCCAAATCAACCATATCTTTTCTCCTTTCCTTTTTCTTAAAACAATGATATACTACTATTTATAAAATTGGAAAAACTGTCAAGTTTTTTTACACTTATTCGGGAGGAACTCGCATGAGATGGGATATTGGCAAAGTATATAAGCAGATTCGTGAGAGTAAGGGCATAAAACAGACAGAAGTTGTCGGCAAAGGCATCAGTCGCCAAGCCCTAATCAGCTTTGAAAAAGGGCAATCTACCCCTCGCTACGAAACCATGCACTTTCTCCTCCAGCAGCTGGACATGGACTTTGCAGAATTTGACTATATCTGTAACTACCACCAGCCCAGCAAACGGCAGGAAATCTTTACAGACTTCGCTGGGCAAGTCCATTCTACCAATCCAGAGGGATTTAAGGTATTACTCAAAAAGTGCCAAGACTACTTAAAGACCCACCAAGATTTACCCATCCAACATCTATCTGAACTGTCAGAAATCATGTACAAGGTCAGAAAGTCTGGTATAGAGGATATTGAGGAAAGCACCAAAAAACTAACTGAAAAAATCTGGAAGGAACTGGAAAAGCGAGACAACTGGTACTGGAGCGACATTCGCATGCTCAATACCATTCTCTACTTCTTCCCCATTGATTCGGTAAACCTAGTCACAGAAGGTATCTTAAAAACACTTGATAAATACAAGGATTTTGTAAACACCAAAACCAGACAACTGACAATATTAGAAAATCTAAGTACCCTCTATCTTTATCACAATCGTAAGAAAGATTGTCGTCTTATCTTAGATAGAATTCTATGCTTATCAAAAGAAGAAAGACGGTATGATATACTGGCTTTTGCCCAAGTCCGCTACGGTATCTGCACAGATAATGACGAACTAATCGAAAAAGGACTCCAACTGCTTGAATTGATGGAAGAAACAGGCTATCTTTCGATTGCAAAAAAAGAAATTGAACAATTTAGATGATAGAAAAAAAGCGTTGCTTACAGTTCATACTGTAGCCAACGCTTTTTTAATCAAATTCATATAATTGTGGGAATTTTTCGCATTCAGGGTTCTTAGGATGGCAAACCTCACGACCAAAATAAATCATAGCTTGATGAGCAGGGAGCCAGAGTTCAGGAGGTAAGACTTCCATGACTCGTTTTTCTGTTTCCAGGGGTGTAGCCGATTTTTTGACAATATCGTGGTGTTTACAAATCCGTCCCACGTGGGTATCAACTGCGAAGGCGGGAATTCCGAAACCGACACTTAAAACAACATTGGCCGTTTTTCTTCCCACTCCTGCCAAGGCTTCTAATTCCTCACGAGTTTGAGGAACAATGCCATTATGCCGTTCCATCAACTGCTGGGCACAGTCTTTTAAAAACTTTGCCTTGTTTCGGTACAAACCCAAACGAGAAATATAAGGCTCAATATCCTTCACTTCTGCTGCCGCCATGGCTTGGGGCGTAGGGAAAGCTGCGAACAAACCAGGTGTTGCCTTATTCACCGCAGCATCTGTAGTTTGAGCAGATAAGAGCACTGCACATACCAACTCAAAGTGATTTCGAAAGTCCAAGCTAGGCTTAGCATCAGGATATAGAGCGATGATTTCTTCAATAACTTTTCTTGCACGTTTTTTTGATAATACCATGAATTCATTATAGCATGAAAACTTGGATTTATCTAAAATCTGGATTGTCATAAACCTCATTCCTCATGGTATAATAAAAAGAAAAGGGGGAATATGTATGGACTTACAAGAACTCTGTAGAAAGGTCATTCAAGCAAGGCCACGCAACAGCCATAAGGGAAGCTATGGTCGAGTCTTGCTGATTGGTGGACTGTATCCCTATGGTGGAGCGATTATCATGGCCGCACTAGCAAGCGTCAACAGTGGAGCAGGCTTGGTAACTGTTGCTACTGAAAAAGATAACATACCAGCCTTACATAGTCATCTGCCTGAAGCCATGGCATTTTCATTTGACGATCAAGCCTTGCTGATAAGTAGCTTAGAAAATGCTGACTTGGTATTGATTGGTCCAGGTTTGGGGGAAAATAGCAGAGCTGAACAGTTATTGGACTTTGTTTTTGAACATTTATCTGACCAGCAGATTTTAGTTCTTGACGGCTCAGCCCTTACCTTAGTCGCAAAGCAAAACAGAAAGAACTTCCCGTGTAAACAAGTCATCCTGACACCCCACCAGAAAGAATGGGAACGGTTATCAGCCATTCCAATTGCTGACCAAACAAACCAAAGAAATCTTGAAGCCTTGCAATCTTTTCAAGAAAATACAATCCTTGTAGCTAAAAGTTCCGCTACTCAAATCCTAAAAACCCAGCCAAACCAAGTCACCCCAATAGGAGCTGGTGGTCCCTACCAAGCAACAGGAGGTATGGGAGATACTCTTGCAGGTATGATTGCAGGATTCGCTGTACAATTTCCCCATGTTCAACTATATGAAAGAATCCTTGTAGCAACCTACCTCCACTCCTATATTGCTGACCAACTGGCTCAAGATTATTATCTTGTAAAGCCAACTGATGTCTCAAGAAACATCCAAAAGACAATGCTTCAATTTCAAACACAAACAACCGCCTAATCAATGATTAAGCGGTCTTTTATATAACAAACTCGTGATTAAAGCCTGACAAATGGTAGAAAATGCTACTCAATGCAAATCAAAAGTTACCTAGAAAACGAAGCCGAAGATAGAACTCTGTTACTATCTTATTTCAAGGTAACAGGCTGAAAACCTCCACTGGAGCTTTTCACTCATCAAGGCAAGTTGACAACGGATAATTTTGATTTTCGAAGAGTATGACTATATTTTCTTAGACTTCTTCTTTATGACGTCGTTTGCTTACCAACAGAGTCCCTAGCCCAATAATGACACCAAGAACAAGATAGTATCTCGTATCATTGTCTCCAGTATTTGGTAGTTGAGTCACCTGTTTTTCTTGATTAGGGCTAGATAGACTAGCTTGCAAAGTGACTGGACGAGGTAAAGTTGGTTGAGGGTTTGGCTTCTGCCCTATCGGTACATATCCTGAATTCCCAGTATCTTTTACAGGAGGTGCCTGTACATCAACTTTTTCTGAGTCTATAGGTGGAGCCGTTACAGTGCCTTCATCTTTTTTGTCAGTGGCAGTATTTACTGGCTCTTTGGCATCATTTGTTGAAGTAGCAACACCATCCAGTTCTGCCTGAGCGCTTGTCAGAACGGCTAGAGCTTGATCGACACTTGCTTGGCTTGCAGATTCGTCAGCTAGAATCGCTTTCGCTGCTTCAACTGCCTGGTCATAAGCTTGTTTCACGTTTTCAGATGCATTGAGATACTTAGCATCTGTCGCTTTTAATACGGAAGAAACGGATACTGCGCTACGAAGGGCTGAAATATCAGTCTTTTGACCATCTAAGCCGGCTTTCGCTGCTAACAAGTCCGCCAACGCTTGGTTGACAACTGCCTGTGTTACATTCTCTTGGTTCAATACAAGTTGTGCTGAACGAACAGCTGTATCATAGGCAATTTGTTTGGTATTTTCAGCATTATAATAAATAAAGTTTGCCTGAGTCGGTGTGTAGTTTGATACTTCAGCAATTAGTTTTTCCGTATCGGTAGCCTGACCGTTTAGCTGCTCTCTCGCTGCCACAAGACTGGCAACTGCTGAATCTACTTGTGCCTGATTGTGTTTGTTGGCATATACTGCATTGGCATCTTCTAATGCTTTAGCATAGGCAGTTTGAAGTTCTGGACTAGCATTGTAATAACGCGCTGTTTCTTCAAGTCTCGCAAGTTCAGCAATCAGTTCTTTCAAAGCAACTTTATTAATCAAGGTTAATTTCTTAACATTTGACTGTTTTGCAAGTACTGCTACGTCTAATTCTTCCAAAAATTCATAGCCTTCTGGGAGGGTTGGAAGGATAGTGTAGGTACCAACTGGTACAAATTTACCATAATCGGTCTTAGAATATTTAGCATTTGGTAGCTGAATAGTCTGGCCATCAGTAGTTACCAGTTGGATGGTTGAACCAGAAGGTAGTAATGCATCAATATCTACCAGCAAGTTGGCCTTATCTTTCAAAGTCACATAGAAATTCACCTCGGCAGTGCTATTTTCTTCCGAAATCGTCACGACTGCTTTTGTTTCACCTGCTAGGCTTGACCATTCTGTATCATATAAGAATAAATCAAAGGTGTAAGTACCAAATGGTAGCTTAAGAACGCTAGTATCGCCGGCATATCGTGGTAATTCTGCAACAATCTTGCCTGTTTCATCGGTGACTGAGTAAGAGAAAAGTATTGGTGCAGGACTATTTGTATCTTTATCAAGAATATTGACAGTTACCAACCCTTTTTCATTGCCAATACTGATCAGATTCTCTACTTTTTCATAGCTGATGTTACCAGCATAATCCTCTACTGTGTAGTAGAATTTTGAAATATCTGCAAGGTCAAGAGGCAATGTAAAGGAGCCATCGTCGTTTTGTGCCACAAATACCTTGTTATCAGAAACGGTTACATCACCATTTTCTAATAAGGAAGGAATAGTTGTCACACCGCTTGCATCTGCTACAAGGTAGAATACTTGCTCGCGATATAGACCGGATTCTCCTTTTTCAATGGCTGGACGAGGGTTAAATGTAAAGTTTGTTTCATCATAGGTAGCTGTGGTGATAACTGGTGATTCTCTATCGATGATAACATCGAAAATCATAGTTTGTACTGCTGCACCTGGAACTTCAGATGAGTAGGTCAAAACGTATTGATACTTACCATCTGCTAAAGCATTTCCCTCGCTGTCTGTCCCATTCCATTCAGTAGGGTAAATAATGCTTGATTTTGGATTTTTAGGATCACCACTATAGAAGTTCTTATTGCCTGACTGTGGTTGACTTTCCCAAAGTGGATTTGTTCGCTCAGTATCATCTGCAGCATAGACGCTTGCGACTAAATCCGTATAATTTCTCAAGAAGACACCTTTGAAAGCGAGCGAGTCTTGGTTGTCATCTCCATTTGGTGAGATAGCTAAATGAGGCTTACCAGACTCATCAAGCTCTAAAACAAAGTATCCTGCTTCATTTTTAAATGTACCAAGTGTCTTGATCGCAAAGTCAGATCGTTTGTCTGTAGAATAGATTAACTCCGTACTTCCTGTAACAAGACCTGTGTAGTGATGGCTGATGTCAACAGTATCTGGTTGTGCTGTAACAGGTTCAAAGTAGAAGCCCCCCTTACCATCGGCAATAAGATTGTAAATCGGCTCTTCTAGAACGGCTAGATTTTGGAATTCCCCACGGAAACCAACGTATGGAATGCTGACAATATCACCGCCATCGACTACATCTGTAAATCGAACAAAACCTTCAAGATAGTAACCATTTTTCATTAAACCTGTCAATTCTTCTGCAAAGCTTGCTGCATCGACATTAATTGTAACAGTTGTACTTGAATTGGCTTTCACAGTCACCTTACCGCCAGAAATCTCTGCTAATAGACGCGGAGCCAAGGTGATTAATCCATTTTGGACAGTATCCGTTGTTAATTGCGTTGAGTAGTTTAAAGTCTTATCTTCGTTTGTAATGTTATGAAGTGTGACCGTAAAGCTGAATGTATCCTCAACATTTCCCAAGGTAATGCTGCCATAACCGTCTTCGCCAGTCAAATATAAACCTGTAGAAATAGCTGCCGCAGTATCGATGATACCTGCACCTTGTTGGCGAGGGGAAGTGTAGGCTGTTGTTTCTTTGTTCACATGTGCTTTAGCAGTAGACATAAGCAAGTGTTTTACTAAGGCTTCGATTTCTTGAGGGGACTTAGTAGGGTAAGTTGCCTGTAAATACTGTTTTACTAGTACGGCTGCTCCTGCCACGTGTGGTGAAGCCATACTTGTTCCCTGCATGTTGGCATAGTCATTATCATTGATGGCTGCATAAATAGCACCACCTGGAGCAGCTAAGTCTGGTTTTAGCTCGCCATCCGCCGACAGACCCCAACTTGAAAAATCTGAAAGAAGACCTGCTTCTGGGTTAGGGCGAATATCTGTTTCGTTATTGAACGCAATCTTATATGAGTTAGCTACCAAAGCTTCACCAAATTCCAATGGAATGAAGACAGATGGAATTGCAATAGCTGTATCATCAAGTTGCATGCTTACATTAGCTTCACCTGGACGACTATTGAAAATGACAACCCCTACTGCACCTGCAGCTGTTGCATTGGCTATTTTTTCTGAGAAAGTAATCGTTCCACGTTTGATGAGTGCAAGTTTTCCAGTCAAATCTAGACCATCAAAATCCGAAGCTTGACCGATTCCCGCATAGACATATTCATATTCTTTCCCGATTTCAAATGGTACGGGACTTTTCTCTGGATTATCAAACGAACTCTTACCGTAATTCAAGTCAGCATTGTTTTCTAAGCCAATGATATTGATTACTTTACTACCAACCGTTGTGTTATTGTAAGAAGCGACAGAAATTGCATCGCGAGCTGTTGAAGGTGCACCGACCAAGCCATAATCTGGATAATCGGCTGACGGATTAGAATGACCTGAACCAAATGTTCCATCATTACCAGCAGCAATAACAACAGAAACCCCTGCACGACGAGCAGCCTCGATTGCTGCAGTCACATTTTCATTCATGTTAACAACAGAGCCGTTAGCTCCTCCCAGGCTGAGGTTAATGCTATCTGCACCTAATTTTACAGCATCTTCAATCGCTTTTACGTACAATGCTGCGCCTGTTGTAGCTTTGAGGTCTGAGAATACACGCATAAACATGACTTGCGCTTCAGGAGCTACACCATACATTAATTGTCCAGCGACTGGTTGTGTCGGATTTCCTGTGGCAATACTCGTTACGTGCATACCGTGCGAGCGTTTGTCTTCTTCTTTCAAGACAGTATTCACATCAACATAGTTATAACCAAATACAACCTTATCGTTAAACCATTCACCGTAGGTAATTCCTGCTGCTTCTTTAGCTGCTTCTATCTCTTTTTCTGATTTATATTTTGCGGTTGAGAGATCTGAAATATGCAATACATCGTGATCAACGTCAAGACCGGAATCAATGATTGCAACTACTGTTCCTTCGCCCTTGTAACCACTATCCCAAACTTTAGGTACTGTAATGATTGTATTACTATCAATGTTTTGTGGTTTCGCTTCTTCCTGATTAGTAATAGCAGTAGTCTCATCTGCTACGGAAAGCTTCTCCTCTTCTTCTACTTTTTTCTCTGAAATAGCTGGAGTTTCTACAGCTGGTTGAGTCGCTTCTACTTCCGTATTTGTGATGTTTTCAAGAGCTTCTGAGCCAAGTGTTTCCTCTACAGTATCTGTAGTGGTTACATCAGTTGGGGTAGCCTCCACAGAATTGTCAACTAACTCCTCGACAACGGGACTTTCTGAGGTTGATTCGCTGACGATTGCGTCAGGAACAGTTGTTTCCACCTTAGTCTCTACTAGGCTTGTCAATTCTTCTGCAGCTACCGATGGTGCACCTGCAAACAAAAAAACTGCACCCAAAAGAACAGACACCGTTCCAATTTTATACTTCCGAAGTGAGAAAGTTTCTTTCTTTTTCATAACTTTTCCTCCTAGTTTTTCTCCTTCATTATTGGCAGAACCAATAAATAAATTAAAACACAAAACCATCAGCATTGCAAGTATATTCTGAAAATTCAGTTATTTATTCAAACTATAACTAGGTGTCAATAATATCTATAACCATAGATACAGATAATGCACACTATAGTCAAATGAATTAGCTTTCAGACAAGGAACTGAGGGCAGGCAGTACTAGAGTACTGCAATCCGAAAGTGACGATGTATCAAAGTTAATTCAAATGATTATAAAAAGGGAGTGAACAAGACATTCATGGTAGCTCCATCCTTACCCACAGAATAATGAGAATGAGCATAAAGCCCTCACTAAGATTATATACCTAGTGAGGGCCTTGCGGTTGGTGCATTATTGATGTTAATTATGATGACAAAACTGCTCCAGCCTACTGATAAGAACCACAATATACACTCAAGAATATGACTAATACTCAATGAAAATCAAAAACAGACTAGGCGACGCAGATGCAGATAGAACTGAAGTTCATCAAATCAAGTCAACAACGTCTGATTTTGATTTTCAAAGAGTATAAAATTCAGTAGATAGGCTCTCTAACTTACAAGAAGGAAAGAATTGTCATAGTAATCATGTGTAGATCAAGTCGATATTGTCGTTTGTATTCCCCTCAACTTGTCCAAAGCGTTACTTAGCTACATTTGATACAACGACTAAAGGTCTACGTACTTACCACGATTTTCTCAGTCAATTTCATGTGGAAGCTGTTGGTATGGAAAGCACAGGTGTCTATTGGCGACCAGTCTGGCATGTTCTATGTGATGACTTCGAGCTAATACTTGCTCAACCAGCCCACATGAAGGCCATTACAGACAAGAAAGACGCTTACTGGATTGCCAAAATGAATGCGGATTGGTCTGCTTCCTCGGAGTTTCGTTCCCGATGAAATCATTCCTGAATTGAGAGAGTTGACCAGACAACAGAAACATTATAATATTGGGACTTTTCTCATCTCTTTGTTAAGACAATCTAAAAAAATGCTAATCTTCCTCAAATATCCTACGAACGGTATGAATTTGAGAGATTGGAACTGCAACGAGCAAGGAATCACCCATAGAAAGTTGGCTATTTCCTTTCACAATCCTTGACTTACCATGATGAATTTGACTGGTGATCAAGCATGAATCCGGCAAACGTAACTCGCTAACAAATCTTCTGTCCAATGTTTCGTTGACAACAACCTCTATTAAGGTCATGTGTTCTTGCTGTTCTACTTCTTCTGGCAGAATTTTTTCCAGCATTGCTTCATAGACTGGCGCGCCACCTAAGAGATCCATCATCACATAGGAACTCAAAGCTACCAACCCGATGACCATCAATTGGTTCAAACTTCCAACCATTTCAGTTACTAAAATAATAGCAGTTAGAGGTGCTTTGGAAATCGCTGCGAAAAAGCCTGCCATTCCCAATACAATAAACAATAGCATCTGCTCCTGACTGATGAAACCAATATCAAGGAAGAACCGTGCGACAAAAAGCCCAAGGAGACTTCCTAAGGTTAATATGGGCAAAAAGATGCCCCCTGGTAGACCAGAACCATAGGAAATCATGCTCCATACAAATCGTATTAAAATCAAGATTGCCAATGTCAGTAGTCCTTGTTCCAAATATGGAAGCTCTAAAATCAAATGATGCCCGCCACCCAACAGATTAGGGAAAAAATAACCAATCGGTATAATAAACAAAAAGGCAAATACACTGTAGTATGGAACTGGGAGAGGAATGATTTTTGAGAGGAGGTTATAGAAACCTTGTATATTGAGGATAACAACTTCATACACATATCCAGCAAGTCCAAGGAAAACTCCAAGTAAGATATAGATCCAATATTGGTCAAGAGATAGTAACTGTAAGTCCTTCGGCATATGCAAAACAGGCATTAATCCAAAAAAATGTAAGGAAATAAAGTTCGCAGTGATACTGGCTGCCAGGGCTGAGACCCATACCAGACGTGAAAATTGATGATAGACTTCCTCCACAACAAATAAAAGTCCTGCTATTGGTGCATTGAAAGCTGCTGCCAAACCTGCCGCAGCGCCACTAGCAATCAAACTCCTTCTTTCCATTTCACTGGATTTAAGAAGAACTGATATACCTTTAGCCGTTACAGCTCCTAATTGAATACTGGGACCTTCGCGCCCCAGCATTAGACCAGATGCAATGGATAAAACACCGCCGATAAATTTTCTCCAAAGGACTGACCACCAGTTTAAATCCATAATTCCTTTTAGTTCTGCCTCCACCTGTGGTATACCAGAACCTTTTGTATTTGGCTCGTCTTTGATCAACTTGCCAACAAGTAAAGCTATGACCAGATAAAGCCCTCCAATAAGAAGTAAATAGATTGCATTGTCTGTTGCCAGAGAATAGAGGTGCGTAAAGGCAGAAAATATTTTTTCAATGGCTAAGCGAAATGCAACGACCACTAAACCAGCGACAATGCCAACTAAACTACCACGCAGAACCGAGTAGAGGATTGATTGAGAAATAAAACTAACTTCTTTCCGGTGATTTTCCATTGGGATTTCCCTTCCTTTCTATAGTATGTATGACCAAAAAATAGGAGCAATAAGTACTTAGTAAAGAACCTCACTCCCATTCTTTTATTTATATTGCTACCTGTCCAATCAGACTATTTCCGATACATCTTGAATTGGAGATAGAGGTCATTATACATTCCAAGTATCTCTGGTCCAAGATTATCATAAACTTCCATCTTCTTCATCGTTTCTTCAGATGGATAGAAAGATTCATCGCTCTGAGTCTCCTCATCCAGCATAGCCTTGGCTGCAGGAATTGGTGTTGAATAACCAACATATTCTGCATTGCGAAGCGCATTTTCAGGACGAAGCATAAAACTCATAAAGGCGTAAGCTCCATCAATATTTTTTGCTGTTTTTGGAATGACCATGTTATCGAACCAAAGGTTAGAACCTTTTGATGGTACAACATAGCGCAGATTTTCATTTCCATCTAACATTTCACTCGCCTCACCTGAGAACGAAACAGCAATTGCTGCCGCATCTTGTATCATATAACCTTTTATCTCATCAGCAACAATTGCTTTGACATTTGGAGTTAAATTATAAAGATGTTCAGCTGCTTTTTCAATCTCTGCAGGATTTTTAGAGTTTAAGCTGTAACCCAAAGATTGCAGACCGAAGCCCATGACCTCACGAACACCGTCGATTAACATGATATTGTCACGGTATTCTTCTGACCACAAATCTTCCCATTCTTGAGGAGGATTTTCTACCATGGTTTCATTGTAAACAATCCCCAAGGTTCCCCAGAAATATGGAATAGAATAGTCATTGTTCTTATCAAAACTCAAGCGCATAAATCGTGGATCGATATTCTCTAAACCTTCAATTTTTGATTTATCTAGTTTCACGAGCATATCTTCTTCCGTCATTTTGGAAATCATATACTCAGAAGGAACGGCCAGGTCATAGGTAGTTCCTCCCTGCTTGATTTTAGTGTACATGGATTCGTTGGAATCAAAGGTCTGGTAATCCACCTGAATGCCTGTTTCAGCAGTAAATTCTTCCAATAACTCTGGGTCAATATAATCTCCCCAGTTGTAGATGACAAGTTTATCAGTTGTCCCTTGGGTTGAATCAGCTTCTAACTTATAACTAATTCCCCATAAAACAAGAATAATAGCTACAATACCTACAAAAAATGAATACAATCGTTTCATTAGTTGGCCTCCTTTTCACGCGAGATGAAATAATAACCCACTACCAATAAGATTGAGAAAAGGAAGACAAGGGTTGACAAGGCATTGATTTCCAAAGAAATCCCTTGACGTGCCCGAGAATAAATCTCAACAGATAGGTTTGAGTAACCATTTCCCGTAACAAAGAATGTCACGGCAAAGTCATCCAAGGAATAGGTAAAGGCCATAAAGTAGCCTGCAATGATGGCTGGTGTTAGGTATGGCAACATGATCTCTTTTAGCATTTGTGGCTGAGTTGCACCCAAGTCATAAGCTGCTGAAATCATATCGGCATTCATTTCTTTCAAGCGTGGCAAAACCATCAATACTACGATTGGAATAGAAAAGGCAATATGACTGAGCAATACTGAGACAAAGCCTAGCTGGAAACCAATCATGGTAAAGAGAATTAGGAAACTTGCCCCAATCATGACGTCTGGAGCGACCATCAAGATATTATTGACAGACAAGAGCGCATTTTGAAAACGAGGTTTTGCCTGATAGATATAGATGGCACCGAAAGTTCCGATAAGGGTCGCCATCAAAGAACTCAAGAAGGCCAACAAGAAGGTTTGAGCCAGAATCAGCATGAGTCGGCTATCGCCAAGCATAGATGAAAAATGCTCCAAGGTAAAACCTGTAAATCCATTCATATCCCCACCTTCATTAAAGGCGTAGAAAATCAGATAGAAAATCGGCAAATAAAGAAGGAGGAAGGCAACCGCTAAGTAAATGTTTGCAAATTTTTTCATTATTTCTTCCTCTCTTTCGTCATCCACATAATCAAGAGCATGGCCAAAATCAAGACCACACCAATGGTTGAGCCCATTCCCCAGTTTTGTGTTGTGAGAAAGTGTTGTTCGATAGCTGTACCAAGCGTGATCACTCGGTTACCGCCAATCAAACGGGTCAACATGAAGAGGCTCAGACTTGGAATGAAAACCGCCTGTACACCAGAACGGACACCATTCATAGAAAGAGGAAAAATAACTTTTGTGAAGGTCTGCCAAGGAGTTGCCCCCAAATCACGACTGGCATTGATTAGGTTCTTATCCAAATCATCCAAGGCGTTAAAGATCGGCAAGATCATAAACGGAATCTCGATATAGGCTGCAACAGCAATAAAGGAGAAATCTGTGAAAAGAATTTGCTGAGCTCCTAGACCAATAAATTCTAGGAACTGGTTGATAGAGCCGTGTTGCCCAAAAATACCGATAAAGGCATAGGCTTTTAGCAAAAGATTGACCCAGGTTGGCAAGATAATAAGCATCAACCAGAGCTGTCTATGCTTGAGTTTGGTCAAGAAATAGGCTGTTGGGTAGGAAACCAAAAGCGTGACCAGAGTGATAATACCTGCGTAAAAAATGGAGTTAAAACTCATTCGCAGATAGGTCATATTGGGCGAGTTAAAATAGGTCTGATAATTGGCCAAAGTGAAATTGCCATGAATATCAAAGAAAGATTTGAAGATAATCAAGGCAACTGGAGCTAGTACAAAGAGAAAGACCCATAGGGCGTAGGGAATTGCAAAAAGCCTAGAGGTTTTCTTCATTGCGTTCCTCCTCAATGGCGTTAATCAAGCCATCTTCTACTTCTTCCACTTCCACATATTCTTCGATACGGGCATCGAATTCTTCCTCTGTTTCATTAAGACGCATGATATGAATATCTTCTGGCTCAAAGTCTAGACCGATGACCTCTCCCACAATAGCTTTACGAGTTGAGTGAATCATCCATTCATTGCCCAAATCATCGTAGGCAATGATTTCATAGTGAACCCCACGGAAGAGCTGGGTATCTACTTTTACCTGCAATTTACCTTCTTCTGGAAGTGTAATCTGCAAGTCTTCTGGACGGATAACGATTTGAACGTCTTCATTTGGACGCATACCACCATCCACAGCTTCGAAGCGTTTGCCGTTAAATTCAACTAAATAGTCTCTAATCATGCGACCAGACAGGATATTGGACTCGCCAATAAAGGTAGCAACAAAATGGTTGATTGGCTCATCATAAATATCTACAGGCGTTCCTGACTGAACAATTTCACCTTCATTCATGACAAAAATCCAGTCACTCATGGCCAGAGCTTCTTCTTGGTCATGGGTAACGAAGACGAAGGTAATTCCTAGACGTTGTTGCAATTCACGCAGTTCGTACTGCATTTCTGTTCTTAGTTTCAAGTCCAGGGCAGAAAGTGGTTCATCTAGCAAGACGACGCGAGGCTGGTTGATAATCGCACGTGCAATAGCAACCCGCTGGCGTTGACCACCAGACAATTTCTGAATGGAACGATTTTCATAACCAGAGAGCCGGACCATTTGTAAGGCTTCTGTCACACGGCGTTCAATTTCAGCCTTATCAACCTTTCTTAATTTAAGAGGAAAAGCCACATTTTCAAAGACAGTCATATGTGGGAAAAGGGCGTAGGATTGGAAAACTGTATGGACATCCCGCTTGTTGGTTGGAACGTCGTTAATCCGTTGACCATCCAGATAAATATCACCTGAACTTGCATTCAACAAACCAGCAATAATATTCAAAATCGTTGATTTACCTGAACCAGAAGCTCCTAGAAGAGTATAAAACTTACCCTCTTCCAATTCAAAACTAATATCCTTTAATACAGTTGTTCCACTGTCTTCAAAAACTTTTGAAACGTGTTTAAATTCAATAATTGGCTTTTTCAATTCTCATAAATTCCTTCTTTTTAACAGAGCCAAATGGCTAGAGTTTATCAGCAGAGTCGCCGATAATACGCACTTCTCTCTCCAGCGTAATGCCTGAAGATTTTTCAACAACTTCGATAACGTGGGCAATCAGATTTTCATAATCTTTTGCTGTACCATTCTCAACATTGACCATAAAACCTGCGTGTTTTTCAGATACTTCAACACCACCAATACGGTAGCCTTTCAAACCAGCTTCCATGATCAACTGACCTGCAAAATGACCAGGAGGACGCTTAAAGACTGAGCCACATGATGGATATTCCAAAGGCTGTTTCAACTCACGCAAATGGGTTAAACGAGCCATTTCATTTTGGATAACTGGGTGATTACCAGGTTTTAGGGCAAATTTAGCAGAGAGAACAATTGCTCCATTTTCTTGTAAAATTGACGAGCGGTAACCGAAGCGTAACTCACGATTATCAAGGGTTTCTACATAACCTGCAGGAGTCAAAATCTGAGCAGAAACAAGAATATGTGCTATCTCTCCACCATAGGCACCAGCGTTCATATAAACTGCACCTCCAATACTTCCAGGAATACCGCAAGCAAATTCAAAACCTGATAAGGAATGGAAGAGGGCAACTTTTGTCGTTTCAATCAAGTTAGCCCCTGCTTCTGCTTCAATAGTATAACCTGAAACTGTCACAGAATTGAGCTTATCCATACGAATCACAAAACCACGAATGCCACCGTCACGTACAATGATATTGCTAGAATTCCCAAGCACCTGCCAAGGAATGTTTTCACGTTTAGCAAATTCAACAATACGGACAATTTCATAGCGATTACGTGGAAATGCTAGATAATCAACAGCACCTCCAACTTTTGTATAGGTATATTCTTTTAAAGGCTCATCGAATCGAATATCGATGCCTTCTAATTCAAGCCTAATTTTATCTTTCATAACCTTCTCATTTCAATTTAAGATATACAGGATTTATTATACCAAAAATTACAGGAGAAAACGAATAAAATTCAACAAAAATACTTTCACAAGCCAAATTAATTTGCCCCAATATTTTGAAATGGAGAATGGAATGCACAAAGAAAGGAGTTCCCTTCCTACCGCATATAGTAGCGACGGCGAACTCCAATAAAATAAACATTTTTAGTTTTGCAAATGATAGATTCTCACTATCTATGCAATAGCAATCCCTTTGGTATCTACTTGAAGGCGGTGGACAGTTCCGTCTAGATTTAGTTCCTCTAATGCTAGAACAATAGCGTCCTCCCTATCTTTGGGAGCCAATACCATAACAGTTGGTCCAGCACCTGAAAGATAGGTTGCATAGGCTCCCAATTCTTGTGCTGTTTGCTTGATTGGACAAAATTCTTTGACCAATAGTTGACGGAAGGGTTCATGGAACATATCTGACTGAATAGCTTTTCCAGCCTTTTCTAAATCACCTGCCATCAAGCTGGCAACAGCTACATTGGAAATGGCGCTAGCAGCCACTGCTTTCTTGTACCCCATTTGAGAAGGCAGCACACCTCGGCTTTCAACGGTACGCAATGGGTAGTTCGGAATAAAGGCAACAAAGCTTGCCTCAGGAAACTCTGTTACCACTGCCTGAACCTTTTTATTGACATAGCTGGCAATAACTAGATTACCATAAATCGCAGGCGCCACATTGTCAGGATGGCCTTCAATTTCAGTTGCTTTGAGCAATTTTTCCTCTGCCGTCATATTCAGTCCTGCCAGCTGATTGGCCAACTCAATACCAGCTACAATGACAGAGCTAGATGAGCCCAAACCACGCGCCAATGGAATGTCGCTGGTCATCTTGATCCGATGCGGTTGCAAGTTTTTAGCCACTTTTAGTGCAGTCTTAATCAAAAGATTGTTTTTGTCCGAAGGAACATGTTCAAGATTGTGTTCAATTACCCAATCCTCTGTTTGTTCGAAAACTTCAATGGTCAAGTATTTTGAAAGGGCAACACCAACAGAGTCAAAACCAGGACCAATATTGGCTGATGTTGCTGGAATAATAATTTTCATGTCTTATTCTCCCAACACCTTGAAGGTATTCAAGACTGTAAAGTCTGTTTCTTGAGCCAATTTAGCTGTTACATTTTCCAACTGAGTCTTACTCATTTCGTGGGTCACAATCACTAGGCGGGCTGTTTCCCCATCCGCAGCTTGTTGCAGAATTTGTTTGAAGGAAATTTCTTCTGAATTAAAAATCTCTGCTAGACGAAGCATTTTGCCATTCTTATCAGGCGCATCAATTGAGAAGTAGTATTCGCTCTTCACATCGCTTGGGGCTGCCAATTGAAGTGAGCGGCTATATTCGTTAAAAGCTTTGCCGATAGTATTGTCTTTCAAGCGACGAACGATACGAATAATGTCAGCCATAACACTTGTTGCAGTCGGTTTTTGCCCAGCACCCGGTCCATAGTACATAGACTGGCCGATGCCGATAGATTCGACAAATACAGCATTCATCACACCATTCACGCTCGCAAGTGGATGATTTTTCGGTAGGAAGGTTGGAGATACTTCGGCAGCAATACCAGAGGTAGTTTCTTGAATATCACCCACAAGTTTGATGACATAGCCCAATTCTTGTGCCACTGCTACATCTTCTGGCGTGATATTTGAAATACCCTTGTGTGCTACGTGTTCAAAATCAACTGTCATCCCGAAAGCAAATTGACTGAGGATGACAGCCTTGTAAGCCGCATCAATCCCCTCAACGTCATTTGTTGGGTCAGATTCTGCATAGCCAAGTTCCTGTGCTGTTTGAAGAGCTTTTTCGTAAGTCCAGCCTTCATCAACCATCTTAGTCAACATGAAGTTTGAAGTACCATTCAATACACCGAGGATACGAGTCACCTTGTCAGCAGCCAATGAGTTAACCAAGGTACGCAAGATTGGAATACCACCTGCAACTGCAGCTTCATAATAAAGCGCAAGACCTTTCTCTTCAGCCAAGGCACGCAATTCGCTACCATGAACAGCAAGTAAATCCTTATTGGCTGTTACAATATGCTTACCTGCTTCCAAGGCGCGAGTGATAAATGTTTTTGCTGGCTCAATACGTCCCATCAGCTCAACTACAATAGCGATATCTTCGTCAGCCAAAATTTCATCAATATTTGTCACAAAATTGTAATTGTGGCCTGCAGCCAAGAGACGGTCTTTTTCTGCTTCATCCTTGACCAAAACCTTAGCAACTTCAATACTATCATGCGCGGCTTTCTCTATTTTTTCCTGGTTTTCTTCTAATAAAAATGGCACACCACTCGCAACGGTTCCAAATCCTAATAATCCTATCTTAACTACCATGTGCTCTCCTTTAAAATGTATTTCTCTCATTATAACAAATATTCTGACTATTTGGCAAAAAATTTGATATAATTGTTTTAATATATGATTATGGAGATAAGATAATGAAACATTCAAGAAGAGCTCGTCGAAGCCGCACACAAAAGAAACAACTTGTACCACTGCTACTTGGTATCGCATTATTAGTAGTGACTCTACTATCTATTTTTCTAATCTTTCTAAAACAGCCATCTAAGCAGCAAAATGATTCCAAAGCTTCAACGGTAGAGACAACAACCAGTTCGAGTGTTATGACTTCAGAAAGTAGTGAAGTACAAACAGAAATCATTTGGGAACAGCAAACTGAACCTATCAAACTTCCAATCCTCATGTATCATGCCATTCACGTAATGGCTCCTGAGGAAGAAGCTAATGCGAATCTTATCGTAGATCCAACGACTTTCGAAAGTCATCTAAAAGCATTGCAAGATGCAGGTTACTATACTTTATCACCTGAAGAGGCTTATAAGGTATTGACAGAAAATGTCCTTCCTGCTGGCAAAAAGGTTGTCTGGCTAACCTTTGACGATAGCCTCTGGGATTTTTATAGTTATGCCTACCCATTGCTTAAGCAATATCAAATGAAGGCAACCAACAATGTCATTACAGGGTTTACTGAATATGGACAAGCAGGGCACCTTACTCTTGAACAAATCAAGGAAATGCAGACCGCAGGGCTCTCCTTCCAAGGGCATACCGTCAACCACCCTGATTTAGAGTATAGTTCTATCGAGGATCAAACAAATGAACTTACTTCCTCTAAAGCCTATCTTGACAGCCAATTAAATCAGGAAACCATCGCTATCGCCTACCCTGGCGGACGATACTCAGCAGATACAGTAGCCTTAACTGAACAAGCTGGCTACAAACTTGGTGTGACTACTAACAACGGCTTGGCTTCTGCTAGTGACGGATTACTAACTCTCAATCGTGTCCGCATCCTCCCAACCACTACCGCTGAGGGACTATTATCCGAAATTTCCTATTAATTTTCACAAACATGTATATGAGAAAACTCCCTGTCACTGACAAGGGAGTTCGTTTTATTTGGATTGACTAAACTGACTTTGATAAAGATTATAATAGAAACCTTTGTCTGCCAAAAGACTTTCATGGTTACCTTGTTCGATAATCTGCCCATCTTTCAAGACCAAAATCTTATCAGCTTCTTGAATAGTTGATAGACGGTGAGCGATGACGAAACTTGTCCGCCCTTTCATCAACCGTTTCATGGCCTTTTGAATCAAGAGTTCCAAACGGGTATCAACTGAAGAAGTCGCTTCGTCAAGAATCAGAATAGCAGGATCCGCCAACAAGGCACGCGCAATGGTCAAAAGCTGTTTCTGACCTTGGGAAATATTACTGGATTCCTGGTTCATTTCCATATTGTAGCCACCAGGCAGAGTACGGATAAAATGATCGACGTTTGCTGCTTTGGCAGCTTCCACAATTTCCTCATCTGTCGCATCCAGACGACCAAAACGTAAGTTTTCCTTGATGGTCCCTTCGTAGAGCCAAGCATCCTGCAAGACCATACCAAATTGACTACGGTAGGATTGACGAGAAATATTCCGTATATCCTGACCATCTACCTTGATAGCACCTGATGTCACATCATAGAAACGCATGAGCAGGTTGATGAGGGTTGTCTTACCAGCCCCTGTTGGTCCAACGATAGCCACCATTTCACCTGGCTTCACATCAAGAGTAAAGTTTCGGATAAGCGGCTTGTCTTCTGAATAGCCAAATTCGACCTGTTCAAAACTGACTTGTCCGGTCAAACTAGCTGTCAACTCCAGCGCATTGGCGTCTTCTTCGTCAAGTTCATCTAAGACTGAAAAGATGCGTTCAAGGGAGGATTTTGCAGACTGCAACTGTGGTGCCAATTGGGTCAAGGTTTGGACTGGCTGAGAAATCTGCCAGACGTATTGGACGAAGGCCTGCATATTACCCACCGTCAATGTACCTGCAAGAACTTTCAATCCAGATAGCAGGGCGACGACAACGTAGGCGATGTTTGAGAAGCCGTGAACTAGAGGCATGAGCAAACCAGACATGAAACTAGCCTTGAAACCAACTTCCTGCAAGTCAGCAGTTATCTGGCGAAACTCTTCTGTAGAAATTTCTTCACGGCCGTAGAGTTTGAGAACGTTAAAACCAGTCAGATTTTCTTGGACAAAGCCGTTCAATCGACCGAGGGCATCAGCCTGCTGCTTGAAATATGGCTGGGATTTGCCCATGACAAACTTGGAACCAAAATAGGTCACTGGAACCAAGGTTACGACTACAAGTGCTAGGGATACATCCAACCAGAAACACATGAAAATGGCTAGAGAGAGGGTCAGAACGGCATTGACTAGCTGGAGAAAACTTTGTTGCAGGGCGTTTGAAACAGTCTCCACATCGCTTGTAAAACGTCCGAGTAAATCACCATACTGGTGCTTGTCAAAATAAGATACTGGAATCTTGTTAATTTTGTGGCTCAAGTCCTGACGTAGTTCCTTAGTTGCTCCCTGCACTGCCTTGGTCATAAAATAGTTAGAACCGTAGGCACCGATTTCATATAGAAGGGCGCGAAGGGCATAGACGGCAAGCATGATGGCAATGTAGGAATAGTTAATCTGCGCTCCTTCTACTCCATTAGCAATATCCAACAGATTCTTGGTCAATTCTGTAATGATAAGCCCCAGTACAAAGGGTTCTAAGGCATTCATAACTGCGCTAATGGTCTTTAGAAAAACGGCTAAAAATACAGAAGATTTGTAACGACGCAAATAGTCCCAAACACGGGTAAATACTGATCTATTCTTCATAATTCCTCCTATTCTTCTGTTAACGATTGACGATTAAGCTGAGAATTGGCGATTTCTCGATAAATCTCATTGCTTTCCATCAATTCATTATGAGTGCCGCGGCCAACGATTTCACCTTCATTCAGCACGATAATCTGGTCAGCATCCATAATGGTTCCGACGCGTTGGGCAACAATCAGCACCGTCGCATTTTCCGTCACTTCCTTCAAACGACTCCGCAAAATTGCATCCGTCTTATAATCCAAGGCTGAGAAAGAATCATCAAAAATATAAATATCCGGCTGTTTGACAATAGCACGTGCAATGGACAAACGTTGCTTTTGCCCGCCTGATAGGTTGCTTCCGCCCTCAGCTAGATGGGTGTCGAATTTTTCTTCCTTACTCTCGATAAACTCCTTAGCCTGAGCCACATCCGTCGCATCATGAAGTTCTACAAGACTAGCATCCATCTTACCGTACTTTAAGTTTTCCGCGATAGTTCCGGTAAATAGCAGAGCTTTCTGCGGAATAAAGCCAATCTTGCTGCGGAGTGCCTTTAGATTGTAGCGTCTGACATCCACACCGTCCACCAAGATACGACCAAGTGTCACATCATAGAAACGTGGAATCAAGTTGACCAAGGAAGACTTACCAGAACCTGTTGAACCAATAAAGGCAATCGTTTCACCAGGCTTAGCTTTGAAGGAAATATTGTGCAGAACAGGCGATTCCGTTTCACCAGGATAGGCAAAAGTTACATTTTCAAATTCCAAATAACCACGAGTATCTGTTTCAGTTATGCCGTCTTCATTCTTAGAAATAGAGATAGGCATGTCCAAGACTTCCTGAATCCGTTGGCTCGATACCGACATACGTGGATACATGTTAAACAAGTTAGCAAAGAGCAAGAATGAGAAAAGTGCGTGGAAACTATATTCGATAAAGGCTACCAAATCCCCAATCTGCAGACTGCCATCTTTCAAAGGAGGCAGGGCAAACCAGACAATAGCCACAATCATGGCAATAATAATCTGCACAAATAGTGGCTCTGTCAACGCAGTCAGGTTAAAGAGTTTTTTGGATGTTTCAGTATATTCTTCATTGACCTCTGCAAATCGCTCTTCTTGAAAATCTTCTCGCGTAAAGGCACGAATAACTCGCAAGCCCATGAGATTTTCACGAACATATTGGTTGATCGTGTCCAAACGTTTTTGTTGCTTTTCAGAAAGTGGACGGGTTTTAGTAGCTACATAAAAAATGACGAAAACCAAAAATGGCATGGCTACTGCTACTGTCCAAGCCAGACTCGGACTGGTTACCAAGGTCATGATGACAGAAGCAATCATCATCAAGGGTGTAATAATACCTAGTTTCAACACCATTTCAGAGAATTGCATGAGAACAAAAGCATCATTTGTCATACGAGCAACTAGAGAAGAAACACCAATCTGCTCATATTCATGATGAGAATAGTCCTGAAGTTTCTCATACAGATCATTTCGAATATCTTTGACGATGTTGGTAGTCAACTTTCCAGCTGCATAGGCAAGTGTCACTCGGCCAACAATACCGAGCAGGACAATTAATCCCATCATCCCCGCCCAGAAATAGAGCTGACTAACGTCGTTCTTTGTAATTCCTTGGTCAATCATCCTAGCCAAAAAAGTTGGCAAGCCCAAGTTTACCACTACAAACAAGAAGGCCCCCAACAAGTCCAAAGCAATCCACTTGGGGTATTTTTTCAAATAGGTCCAAATCAGATTCATCATTTCTTCCTTTCTATATGTTAAAAAGGGGCTAGGCCCCTTTGTCAACGTTAAAAGCCACCAAATGGTGACTTTCTATTCTTTCTCGTCGATCACTAAACGAACTTTTTTATCACTTGTTGGAACAGAGTAGACAATCGTTCTGATTGCAGAAATTGTGCGTCCTTTTTTCCCAATGATACGTCCAATATCAGATTTATCCAAATCCAAATGATATTCTAAAAATTCAGGTGTATCAACAATTTTAATTGTCAAGCTATCAGGCTGTGAAATCAAAGGTTTCACAATCGCAATAATGAGATTTTCAATCATGTCCATAAGTGTTCTCGCTTACTGTTCTTATTTAGAGAATTTTTGCTCGTGGAATTTCTTCAATACGCCAGCATTTGAAAGAAGGCTACGAACTGTATCAGATGGTTGTGCACCTTTTGCCAACCACTCAAGTACACGCTCTTCTTTAAGAGTTACTGAGTTTTCAGCCAAAAGTGGGTTGTAAGTACCAACAGTTTCGATGAAACGACCATCACGTGGTGCACGTGAATCTGCAACGTTGATACGGTAGAAAGGTTTCTTTTTAGAACCCATACGAGTCAAACGGATTTTTACTGCCATTTTTAAATGTTCTCTTTTCTTTGTATTTTTATTCGGTGAAATAGCAGAGCTATTTAGCACATGTTCTATTATACCACACTTTGACAGGGTGTCAAGAAAAAAACTTGACAGGATTTAAAAAAATTCAATTCAACTAAAAATTGATGAGAACATGGTATCACTCTTTACTAGTATGACGCTTTCCTAGACTAAGCGCTTATACGCTTATATTAAAACAAATTTTCCAGTCTTAAAAATGACTGTTTCCAAACCTTTTCAAACCATAAACGTGCCTGTTCCCATTTTTCTCCCTCTCCCCAACCACTATGAATCAAATGAATTTCCGTCTTATTTTCTTTTTCTGCAAAGAATGTAATACATACATGAGTCAGTGGTTTTGCAACATTCATTACATCCGCATATTGTACCGGACCTTTCCAATTGAAGCATAATAGTTTATTCAATTCAAATGCTGTTACTTTGCACCCTAAAGTACTATTATTTTCATTATCATTTTTATCCCAAAAAAGTTCATATTTCCCACCAACCCAAGGTTCTATTTCTGATTTTTCTGTTAGCCAAGTTATAATCTCTTCATTCTTAGTGAATAAACAAAATGCTCTTTCTGATGAACAGTTTAAGAGTGCCTTGCAATGGATTATTTTATTCATAATTTCTCCTTTCGCTTATATTCATTTTAATCTTTCCACCCACAATTATCCCACGCAATAAAAGTATATATCTCAAATGATTGCCCTCCTTAAATTTTACATTGCTTTCGTCTTAATTCAAATTTTTATCTCTGAATAATCAACAACATTATACCATTTTTAAGCCATTTTTTCTATTGTCAAATTTCCTATTTTCTCCCACATGCAGCACGGATAAAAAGGAACCTAAATGATATATACAAAATTTCTGTTTTCACTATTTCCGTTCCGCTTTCACTACCTTAAACAATTTATCTTGAAATGTATCTTTGCTCTTTTGGTCAAAATATATACATATCAGGATTTTCTTGTCGAATAACACGGTAATCTATCTCTTCTACTCTTTCTAATGTTTCCTGACCTGAATTCTCTTTAATAATGATTTGAATTGGATTGCTGTCCTCTAATACAATCCTTTCAGGGGGTATTGAAACAAATGTATATCCATCAGGTGGGGTAATCTCTAATGTGACCTCTTCTCCTTTGTTACCAGTAATTGATGGCCCATCACTTACCTTTACACCGTCCTCAGTAACAAATTCAATCATTTTAGAAATAGACTCAGGAATTGAGGGTTCTTCCGCTATCTTTTCTACAACTTCGATGTAATTGTTGTTTGAGGCATACAAATCAAAACCATGTATATTATTTCCATCACCAATTGACATAACTGCAAGTCGTGTTTTTAATGGATTAATAGTCGAGTTTTTCCAAAAATTTAATCGTCCAGTTGTCTGATATGTTTTACCATTTACGTCAAATTCGATTTCTGAGTTTACTTTTGTTTCAGTTACTTTCAACTGATGAACTTCATCTTCAGTTAGTTCCCTTAATTGTTTCATTGGTTTTCCAGTTTGTGGATCCATTGAAAATTCACTATTTGATACTAGATAAAAATGTTGTTTAGCAGTTTTCAGTCCATTCAATCGACCGTTAATAATATTCGTAGAAAGTTCTTGATCACCCACTTGTACTTTTAAGTATCCTGAATTTGATTTATGATAGGCAGATGCCATATCACGGTACTCAGGTGTTTGAAAGAATCCAGTTACTAACTGACCACTAACATCCCTTACGTTATCTGCTTCAGTTAATTCAAAGTATCCATGGTGGGAAGTACGAGTTGTAAGAAATGCGTATGCAGTATATGATAGATTACCGTAAATATTATAAATATCCTTACCTAGGTAGCGATTCATCTGATACTCTACCATACCATAGTCAAGCAAAGGTACTTCTCTGCCATCTATAACAGCAGTTAGATGACCTATTTTATCACGCTTTAAATCAGATAATGTTTTTGGCTGTCCATTGACAAATAATTTGTAAGGATAAGTTTCTGGAATTCGAATAGCATGATAATTCTCCGAAAGACTAGAATGTGCTGCTTTAGAAACTTCAAAACTCGTATGAGAAAGTCGTATCAAAATATGCAAAAGCACAGGTCTTAGAAGACTGAATTTCTAGGTTTGAATAGCTCACTTCTACCCTATCTGGTCCAATTTCTTGAAACCAGGCCGTCACCATATCCGTCAAGTCCTTCTTACCAGACAAAGACCACTGCCCAGCAACATCATACATCAAGACATCGTCACAATACAGGGACAACATCAGGTCCACATCCTTATCCAAGACAGCTTGCTGATATAATTCTAAGACTTCTTCAATCCTCTTTGTCATTTCTTCTCCACTCTTACACATCCAGTAGGTCTGCACATTCTCTTAGCTTAGTCGCCAATTCTTTTCTATCTACAAGCAGATTATAGACGCCATCCTCACTCAAGACACCGCAGGGAAGATTTTTAAATTTCCCTCTATCAGCAAAATCCATATCTTCTATGAAGGTTGGGCTTTGATAATACTCTAACAAGTCCAGATAAGCCGATTGGCTGGTTTCAACTTGTTCAAGGAGAGCCCGTATTTCTGAAGCGAGCTGGAGTTGACGATTAAATATGCTTTCCATCTGCTCAACACGTTGTCTGCTCTGCCATTTTCCATCCATCAATGCGTCGCCCCTCCTACAGTCTTGATGTCCTCCTTGTCCGCATAGGCTACAAGGGCTGAGATAGCGGCTTCAATCCCTTTGACAATGGTCTCGAGGGACATGGACGGCAGGCCAGGCTTGTCCACGACCTGCTCTGGAAGATAAGGTATGTGGAGAAAACCTGCCTTGGTTTTTGGAAATTGTTTCTCCGCCAGATAAAGCGCCTGATACATGAGATGGTTGCAGACAAAGGTGCCAGCAGTATTGGAAACAGAGGCTGGAATGCCCGCAGAACGAATGGCTTCTACCATGGCCTTTATAGGCAGGGTTGAAAAATATGCTGCTGGCCCATCTGGACGGATGGTTCTGTCAATGGGTTGCTGGCCCTCATTGTCTGGAATGCGAGCGTCATCTTGGTTAATGGCCACTCGCTCAGGTGTCAGATCTGCCCGTCCCCCTGCTTGACCAATGCAGAGCACTGCATCAGGTTCATGTTCTGCCATTTTTTCTTCCAAAACACGAGCTGCCTTGTCAAAAACCGTCGGAACTTCGACAATAATCATCTCCGCACCTGCAATGGTCTTGGGCAGAGATTTAATGGTTTCCAAGGCTGGATTGATAGCCTCGCCACCAAATGGATCAAAACCTGTTACTATGATTTTCATATTAACTCCTCCAAAATGATTTCTCCATAGTGAAATTTTTGATTGGGACGGATATGGCGAATAAAGCCAAATTCTTCAAATACTTTATCTCTAAAATGAGCCTTAATAATGATTTTCTTTCTGGCCACGCGCTTGCATTCGCTCAAAAATTCTTCAGATAGGGCTGTGAAATTAGCAAAGGGTTTTAGCCCATCAAGATTGTCAGACTCCGTAATCTCTTGCGAAAACATGGGGTCAAGGTAAATAACATCAACAGATTGATCCGCCTGTTCTTTCAAATATGTCAAACTATCTGTCCAAATAGTCTGGATAGATCGCATAGCTTGATTGACCTCTGATTTCCCACTATCAAACTCTTTTAAGCCCTTACTGACGATAAAATGAATGAGCTGAGAACTCTCCAAGGCTGTCACCTGATGACCTGCACTAGCCAGCACAATACTATCCGAAGCTAGGCCCATAGAGCAGTCTAGAATTGTTTTCCTGCCCTCCCCCACTAACTCCAAAAGTGGATCCCGACCAGACTTGATCCGTAACATAGCGGTATCGGGGTGGAAAAAGAGTTTTTGCCCTTCTTTTTGTTCAATGACCAATTGATTCTTGTAGACTACCAAGACTGCATCCGCTTGCTTTAGAAAGACCTTCACAGCTTGCTTCCGTCGGTCACAGTAGGCAATCCCCAACTCTTCAGCCAGATTTTTTGCCTTTTGGACCAAGTGCTCATCCATACCCAAACTTGTTGTAACGATTACTTTCATAGTAACTATTATAGCAAAATATACCGTTCTGAAAGAAATGATAAACATTACAAAGACACTTCTCCGTAACTAAAGGTGTAGCCATAGCTTCTCCTTTCAAAGTTTTGAGCAAAAAAACACCTGAAATAGGTGTCGGAATAAACTAAAACTCTGAGACAAAATCGAACCATTTCTAAGGCTTGGATTAACCTATGCATCCCACTCATCCGCTGCATTCAACTTATCCGCGTACATCCAAGTAAGACTTGCAAGAATGCACCCTAACATCATATACCAGAAAAAAGGTTGAAAAAACGCAGGAAGAACAAGAGCTGTTAAAATCATTTGAGTAAGCAAGCTGTAATCTACATCTACAATTATCCAATAAATAAAGAAACCAATGTATGGAATCCAAAGAAAGCACAAAACAAAGAAAATTTTAACATTACGTTCATATGCTTTTTCCTTTTCTAGGTTCATAGTCTCTCACCTCTCAACTCTCATTATACTGCATTTCAGAATGAAATCATTAACCACTCTCTTTTATTTAAAAAGTGTCCAGTAAAATAACAATAAAGGAATTGAACTCTCTGATTTTTTTGGAGACTGAGGCTCTTGCTGAACAAGAACTTCTTTGGAACGTTTGATTATCCGCGATTTTTTCCCTTTCAAAACATTAATTTCATCAAAAAATACATTAGTAAAAACCCAAAGAAAAATCCCTAGCATAATATACCAGAACAAAGGTTGAAAAACTGCTGTTACAATAAAACACATCGCAAATACTTGGAGAGGGATCGTCCAATCATGAGTTATCCAATAATGTAAGAACCAAAAGTAGGGAATCCACATCAGACATAATAGACAGAATATTCTATATGTCTTTGCTAATTTCTTTTTAGAAACTTCATCAATCATATCCTTGCACCTCTCTGCCTTCATTATACTCCAATTTCCTATAAAATCAATTAATATTAATAAGCAAACGACTTAAAATATAGAGATACAGTTCACTTGAAGCAAAAAAGACGACCTCTTGCGAAGTCGTCAATATTGCTAATTTGCTTATACTATTAAATTGCCTGTGTCATAAAGCTACGGCTTTCCAACACCTTAATCATGGCTTCTGCTGTATCAAGAGCTGTAAAGAGTGGGATACCTCCTTCAATAGCAGAGCTTCGAATGACTTGACCGTCGCCATCGGCCACCCGTTTTTTACCAACCGTATTGATAATAGCCTGGACCTTACCTGCTCGAACAAGGCTTGGAATATCTTGACAAGCTACATCGCCCAATTTGCCAACAGTTGTTACGGATAGTCCCTTATCAGCCAGATAGGCAGCTGTGCCAGCCGTAGCCAGCAGACCATAACCAAGTTCATGGAAGCGTTGGGCAAGTCCAAGAGCTTCTTCCTTGTCTTCATCCGCAATGGTAAAGACTACATAACCAAATTCAGACAGGTGTTGGTAGCTGGCCTCAAAAGCTTTATAAAGTGCTTTCTCCAATGTCAAGTCCGACCCCATGATTTCACCAGTTGACTTCATTTCAGGTCCCAGCAAACTATCTACTTTTGCTAGTTTCGTGAACGAGAAGACTGGTGCCTTGACGTGAACTTGCTTGCTCTCAGGATAAAGACCGTCTTGGTAGCCAAGTTCCGCAAGGCTTTGTCCCAAAATCAATTTGGTTGCAACCTGAGCCATTGGAATGTCTGTGACTTTGGACAAGAATGGCACCGTACGACTAGCACGAGGATTGACCTCAATGACATAGACCGTTTCATCCTTGATGACAAACTGGATATTCATCATACCGATACAGTTGAGACCAATTGCCAAGCGTTTGGTGTAGTCTGCAATGGTCGCCTGCACTTCTTTGGACAAGGTTTGTGGCGGATAAACGGCCATAGAGTCCCCTGAGTGAACCCCAGCGCGCTCGATATGCTCCATAATACCCGGAATCAAGACATCCTTACCATCTGAAATAGCATCCACTTCACACTCACGACCGACGATGTAAGAATCCACCAAAACTGGGTGCTCTGGCGAAGCCTTGACCGCAGTTCTCATATAAGAACGTAAGTCCTCTTCATTTTCGACAATCTCCATAGCACGACCGCCCAAGACATAAGAGGGACGAACAAGTACCGGGAAACCAATTTTGCGGGCCGCTTCAAGAGCTTCCTCTTCATTGGTTGCGGTTTGGCCTGGTGGCTGTGGAATCCCTAGGTCTTTCAGGGCTTTTTCAAATAAATCCCTGTCTTCAGCTCTATCCAAATCCGCCACCTGTGTCCCCAAGATTGGAATACCTGCTTTGGCCAATGGCTCTGCCAAATTGATAGCCGTCTGGCCACCGAACTGAACGATAACCCCTTTTGGTTTCTCAAGGTCAATCACATTCAAGACCTCTTCCAAGGTCAACGGCTCAAAATAAAGCTTGTCCGAAACCGAAAAGTCAGTTGAGACCGTTTCAGGGTTTGAGTTCATAATGATGGCTTCGTAGCCAGCCGCTTGAATTGCTTTAACAGAATGCACCGTCGCATAGTCAAACTCCACACCCTGACCGATACGGATTGGACCAGAACCCAGCACCAAAACAGATTCTTTTTCTGAACGAATTGACTCATTTTCCCACTCATAAGTTGAATAGAAATAAGGTGTTGAACTTTCGAACTCAGCCGCACAGGTGTCTACCATCTTGTAAACAGGGACAATTTTGTACTCTGTCCGCAGTTGACGAATGTAGGATTCTGTCCGTCCCCAGAGTTCCGCAATCTTGCGGTCTGCAAAACCGTATTTCTTGGCTTTTTTCAATAAATCAATATTATCAAAATTCGTTGCCAATTCCTGCTCGATTTCTAAGATATGAAGCAGCTTGTCAAGGAAGAAGACATCAATTTTCGTCAATTGAGCCAATTCTTCAATGGTATAGCCACGACGAAGGGCTTCTGAAAGATAGAAGAGCCGGTCATCTTGAGCCTTGACAATCTTTTCAACCAGTTGGTCATCTGTTACTTGGCTGAGTTCAGGCATTTCATTGTGGTAGACACCGATTTCCAAAGAACGACAGGCCTTGAGCAAACTTTCTTCGATATTGCGACCAATAGCCATGACCTCACCAGTTGCCTTCATTTGCGTTCCAAGGCGGCGCTCCCCTTTTTCAAACTTATCAAATGGGAAACGTGGAATTTTTGCCACAACGTAGTCAAGTGCAGGCTCAAACATGGCATAGGTCGTTCCAGTAACAGGGTTCACCATTTCATCCAAGGTCAAGCCAACTGCGATTTTCGCAGCTAATTTGGCGATAGGGTAGCCCGTTGCTTTTGATGCCAAGGCAGATGAACGAGAAACCCGTGGGTTTACTTCAATGACATAGTATTTGAAACTATGTGGATCCAGCGCCAACTGCACATTACAACCACCTTCAATTTTGAGGGCTCGGATAATACTTAGACTGGCATCGCGTAGCATCTGGTTTTCAATATCCGAAAGCGTCTGTGTTGGGGCAAATACGATAGAATCTCCTGTATGAATTCCCACAGGGTCAAAGTTTTCCATGTTACATACGACCAAGGCATTGTCGGCCGCATCGCGCATCACTTCGTATTCAATTTCCTTGAATCCAGCAATTGAACGCTCAATCAAACACTGGGTCACTGGTGATAATTTCAGACCATTTTCTGCAATTTCACGCAGTTCTTCTTCATTGGCACACATACCACCGCCAGTACCACCCAACGTGAAGGCTGGGCGAACAATGACAGGATAGCCAATTTCAGCAGCAAATTCCAAGGCTTCTTCAACTGTCGTCACAATGGTTGACTCAGGAATAGGCTGATTAAGGTCTTCCATGAGTTGTTTGAAGAGGTCACGGTCTTCTGCTTGATCAATTGCAGATAGTTTTGTGCCTAAGAGTTCAACCCCAAGTTCATCTAAAATACCAGCCTTAGACAATTCCATGGCCATGTTGAGACCAGTCTGACCACCCAGGGTTGGCAAGAGAGCATCTGGACGCTCCTTCCGTAAAATCCGTGTGACAAATTCAAGCGTGATTGGCTCAATATAAACCTTATCTGCTATTTCCTTGTCTGTCATAATGGTCGCAGGGTTTGAATTGACCAAGACGACACTGTAGCCTTCTTCCTTCAAAGCCAAACAAGCCTGAGTCCCAGCATAATCAAACTCCGCAGCCTGACCGATAATAATCGGACCAGAACCAATCACCATAATTTTCTTAATATCCGTACGTTTTGGCATAATGTATGATACAAAGCCCGTTAAGAGGACAAAGCGAAAATAGGAAACGCGACGCTGATGCTTCAAGCATCAAGACGACGTTTATCTTTTTCGCACAGTCCTTAGGGCGTGTTCGAATAAGAAACTCGAACCTGTATCTTCTCCTTTCTATTTTCTATCTCTCCGGATAGAATTAAATAATAGTCCGACGCAGTAAGGTTTAGCTCGATATTAGGTAAACCTTACGGCTAGTGTCAGCGTTAGCAAAGGCCCCATAGGACTTTGCGTAGAAGGACACATGCCTTAGCATGAAGTCCGACTTGCTCTGACCGACGTGAGAAAATGGATTCGACATTAATCCATTTTCGAGCTAGTGCAAGGAATAGCCTTAAAGTATATCACCATTTCTAAGAGCAGGTGTCAACATCTCAGCGCAGTGGTTGATTGGCTTAAATAGTCCGGGGGACTGTTTAAGGTTGGAGATAGGATTTGCAAAGCAAATCTCAGCAGTTCGTATTCTATACTCCAAATTTAACTTCACTGATGCGAACTTTGTTCGCTCTATTCCCAACTTCCAACTGTCTCCCAGACAGTTGGAACTATGCGGGGGTGGGAGTGAAACAGTCTGGGAATAGACTGTTTCAGCTCAACAACTAAAAATAAAGACTTGTTGATGAACTCTTTTTTACTTTTCGAGTTCTTTCCCACTCCCAGGCGTAGGGAAATGAGTTGCTTGCACCCTTTGACCCGTCCCTTGCTTTTCTATTTATCGCCTCTCTAAGCGACACTAAATAACTGACATTCGGCAATAAAGTGTTTTCTAAATTGTAAACAATAGATTTATTATCTTGCCTGGAAGCCATCCATCAATTCCATAAATTCGTCAAACAAATAGCTGGCATCATGTGGACCAGGTGCAGCATCTGGGTGGAATTGAACAGAGAAACCTGGATAGTACTTGTGGCGTACCCCTTCTACTGATTTGTCATTGATTTCTTCATGAGTTATCATTAAACATTCAGGTAAATCTTCACGAGCCACTGCATAACCGTGGTTCTGACTGGTAAAATCCACTCGACCAGTCGCAATTTCACGAACAGCATGATTGAAACCACGATGACCAAATTTCATCTTGTAAGTTGTAGCCCCATTAGCCTTGGCGAAGAGTTGGTGGCCCATACAGATACCAAAAATTGGAATCTTGCCAAGAATACCACGAATCATATCCAAGGCTTCAGGAACATCATCTGGGTTACCAGGACCGTTTGACAGCATGACGCCGTCTGGATTAAGAGCCAATATTTCTTCTGCTGTCGTATCATAAGGAACAACCGTCACATTGCAGTCGCGTTTGGCTAATTCACGAAGAATAGAATGCTTCAAGCCAAAATCAACCAGCACAACACTACGTCCAATTCCAGGCGCAGGATAGGCGGTTTTGGTAGATACTTGCTGGATGTTGTTGGTAGGCAAAACAGTCGCTCTCAATTGATCCGTCAAATGCTCAACGGAATCACCAACATTTGCCAATGTCGCCTTCATGGTCCCGTGCTGACGAATAATTTTAGTCAAGGCGCGTGTATCAATTCCTGAAATTGCTGGAATTTTCTTAGCCTTTAAAAATTCATCCAAGGTCATCTGGTTACGCCAGTTACTTGCCCTACGAGCCCATTCACTAACCACAACCCCCTTACAGGTCGGATTGATAGATTCATAATCATCACGGTTGATGCCATAATTCCCCACCAAAGGATAGGTAAAGGTTAAAATCTGACCATTATAGGACTGGTCTGTGATTGATTCCTGATAACCAGTCATACCAGTCGAGAAAACCAACTCACCAGTCACATCCATATCAGCACCAAAGGCCTCACCTTCAAAAATAGTGCCATCTTCCAAAATTAAACGTCTTTTTGACATAATCTATGATACAAAGCCCGTTAAAAGGACAAAGTGAAAATAGGAAATTCGGCGCCGACGCTATCGGCGTCAAGTCGATATTTATCTTTTTCACACAGTCCTTAGGGCGTGTTCGAATATAAAAATCAAATCTTACTCGAACCTGTACCTTCTCCTTTCTATTCGTCGCCTCTCTGGGCGACATTAAATAAGATAAGTCCGACGCCGTAAGGTTTAGCTCGATATTAGTTAAACCTTACGGCTAGTGTCAGAGGTAGCAAAGGTCCAATAGGACTTTGCGTAGAAGGACACATGCCTTCCATGTAGTCCGACTTACTCTGACCGACGTGAGAAAATGGATTCGATAATAATCCATTTTCGAGCTAGTGCAAGGAATAGCCTGACCTCCATAGAGGCAGGCGTAGGGAAATGAGTTGCTCGCAACCATTGACCTGTTCCTTGCCTTTCTATTCGTCGCCTCTCTGAGCGATATTAAATAAGATAAGTCTAACAAATTTCTAACTGCTCAGTTCTAAGGTACCTGAACAGCTTACTTTTAAGCCTTGCCATTGACAATTGCTTCCAAAATCGCCATTCGGACAAATACACCATTTTGCATTTGACGGACAATACGTGATTTTGGCGCCTCTACCAATTGATCATCAATCTCAACATCTCGGTTAACAGGAGCCGGATGCATGACAATAGCACTATCTTTCAAGCGTTTGTAGCGCTCCTCTGTTAAACCATGCAAACTGTTATAAGTTTCTTTAGAAAAACCACCATCACCATCATGACGCTCGTGTTGCACACGGAGCAACATCAGTACATCTACCGTTTCCACAATATCATCAATATTCACATGCTGACCATAGACATCAAATTCCTCTGCGTACCATTCCTCCGGTCCAGCAAAGAAAATCTCAGCTCCCAGCCGTTTCAAAATTTGCATATTGGACTTAGCAACCCGTGAGTGTGTAATATCACCTGCAATGGCAATCTTCAAGCCTTCAAAAGTTCCAAATTCTTCATAAATAGTCATCAAATCAAGTAGGGATTGGCTTGGGTGTTGACCTGAACCATCACCACCATTGACAATTGAAGTCTGAATGGTAGGACTATCAATCAATTGCTTGTAATAATCCACTTCCGAGTGACGAATCACGCAGATGTCTACCCCAAGTGCTGACATGGTCAAAATGGTATCATACAAGGTTTCACCCTTATTGACTGAGCTGGTACGAGCATCAAAGTCAATCATTCCCATATCCAAACGAAGCTCTGCCATTTCAAAAGACTTATGCGTCCGAGTTGAATCCTCAAAGAAAAGGTTAGAAGCATAGTACTTCCGATCCAACTCTACCTTTTCACCGCGTTTAAAAGCAATACCACGTTGAATGAGTCCCAATACTTCTTCATTTGAGAGGGTCTCCATTGTAACCAAGTGTTTGAGTGAAACTTTACCATTTGTAATTGTCATGATGATACCTACCTTTATGATCTAGATGTAGAATGAGAATTTGTAAACGAAGCGACTATGCACCTTCAACCAGAAGGACAGAATCCTGACCATCGATTTCAGCCATGTGAACGATGATTTCTTCCGAACGACTAGTCGGAATGTTCTTCCCAACATAGTCCGCTCGAATAGGTAGTTCTCTGTGACCACGGTCAACTAAAACAGCTAGACTAACGCGAGCAGGTCGCCCCAAGGACACTATGTTGTCAATAGCAGCACGAATAGTTCGTCCTGTATAGAGCACATCATCTACCAAAATAACATCACGGTCATTCACATCAGCAGTCATGCTTGTCGTATCTTCTTCGACTTTTACATCATCACGGAAAGGTTTGGTATCCAATTCACCCAGTGGAACATCAATACCCTCCAGCTGTTTGAGTCTTTCTTGGATACGCTTGGCAATGAACACACCACGTGTTTTAATACCTGCAAGAACAATATTTTCCAAATTTTTGTTCCGCTCGATAATTTCATAAGTGATACGGGTAATAGCCCGTTTCATGGTCATATCATCAACGATTTCTTTTGTCTTCATAAAGACCTCCAAAAAATATAGAAAAAAGTCCCCTTTACACAAGGAGACTATGAAAATATAGGCTAGTAATTCGACTAACCTGCTTAACACACTACTCCTTGTCTGCCTCTCTGGACAGGATTTAAAGGATTTATTAAGCAGAGTATAGCATAAAATCTCAGCCTTGACAATTTTTTTCTAAAAAAATATAGAAATTATCGGATTTTACTGAGAATTTTTTCCAAAAGACAATGAAGTCTTAAGGTTTATGGATTTTAGTCCCGCCAATAGAAAACCGCAGACTAGATAGGCGACAAAGATGACTCCAGCATAAGTCAAAACATAGGTCCAACCATACTTAGGGACATTGAGAAAGAAATAAGCAAAAGGACTGTCCTTAGCATCTGGGATTGGAATTTTTATGAAAAGACCATTCACTAGACCAAAAATCATGTAAAGAACAGGCAAAAGCGTCCACCAAATCGGGTCAAACCACTTGTACTGTTGCTGACGATCTACTATTAGGGTATCTAACAAAAAATATAAGGGAACAATATAATGGCAGAGTAGATTTTCAAGTCGCCAGAAATCGTCTGCCAAAGGCGCCAACATAAAGTGATAGACTACACAAGTAATCATGATAGACATGGTTACCGCTGCCTTTATCCGAAGAAAACGTGACGTCTGTAAATCCACACTTTTACTCATGGCATAGACCATATAGACAGCAAACAGAGATACCAATAAATTAGATTGTACCGTATAATACATGAGCATGCCGATACCGTATTTAATGATTTCTAGAGCAGTTCCCGTAATCGCTAAAGCAGCCAGTAAACATCTGCTATAAAATAAAAAAACTTTGATTCTTCATACTATCCTTTCAAAAACAGGAAAAGACTGGTTAACCAGTCCTCTCTCTTAGATTTTCTTAACAAATTCAGATTTTAACTTCATGGCACCAAAACCATCGATTTTACAATCAATATTGTGATCGCCTTCAACGATACGGATGCCTTTAACACGTGTACCTTGTTTAAGGTCCTTAGGCGCACCCTTCACTTTCAAATCTTTGATAAGCGTCACAGTATCGCCGTCCGCCAAACGATTACCGTTAGCATCAATTGCAACAGGTCCACTTTCTTCCTCAGCTACATCTGCTGGGTTCCATTCGTATGCACACTCAGGGCAAACCAAGAGGGCACCGTCTTCATAGACATATTCAGAATTACATTTTGGACAATTTGGTAAAGTTTCCATTCTTACTCTCCTTAACATTTTTCATGTTCTAGTATAGCATTTGTTGAAAAAATGGGCAAGATGATAAGGTTTTCATACTATTATTCAGCCTTGCGCAGTTTTTCAAGTGCCTCCTGAAAAATAGCTGGCGCTTCTGCCGTAAATTCAACAACCTCACCAGTTCTCGGATGGGTAAATCCAAGCGTTCTGGCATGAAGAAATTGCCCATGCCCTTTTAGTGTTTTCCTTGGGCCGTAAGCTTCATCACCCGCAACCGGATGACCAATATAAGCCATGTGGACACGAATTTGGTGAGTTCGTCCTGTTTCCAAGGTCAATTCCACCAAAGTGTAGTCACCAAAACGCTCCAAAACCTGAAAACGTGTCACCGCTTCTTTCCCTTTGGCAGTCACCGCTTGTTTCTTGCGGTCTTTTTCAGAACGACCAATCGGCGCCTCGATTACTCCGCGATCGTTTGGTAGATTGCCGTGTACAATGGCCCAATACTTACGAAGGGATTTCTTATCTTTCAATTCAGCAGCAAGCTTTGTATGGGCATCATCGTTTTTAGCAATCATGAGCAAGCCAGATGTATCCTTGTCAATCCGATGGACAATACCTGGTCGCAAGACACCATTGATGCCTGACAAATCTTTTACGTGATAAAGGAGAGCATTGACTAGCGTTCCAGACGTGTGACCAGCCGACGGATGAACGACCATCCCTTGAGGTTTATTTACAACAGCAACATCCTCGTCCTGAAAGACAATCTCTAAAGGAATATCCTCAGCAACATAGTCGATTTCTTCTACTTCTGGAATTTGATAGGTTAGAACATCCCCAACCTGCACACTGTATTTGGCTTTTTTGGGTTGTCCATTAACCAAAACCTGACCAGCCTTAATCTGCTCATTTGCAACCGAACGAGACAAATCCGTCAAATCCGACAATGCCTTGTCCAAACGAATGCCACCAATCTCAACTCTTACTTCCATTACTCTCTTCTTTCATAATACAAATAAACAAAATTCCAACACCGACATTCAGACACATATCCGCCACATTAAAAACTGGGAAACTGATAAAATCCAAGTGAAACATGTCCACCACATATCCCAATCTAAGACGATCAATAAAATTCCCCAGGGCTCCAGCAATCATCAAAGCCAGACTAAATAAGGTCCACAGGTTGCCCTTGATTTGCTTCACATAATACCAAATCAAACCAGTCACAGCTACAATTGTCACAATCGTGAAAAACCACTGCTGATTTTGTAAGATAGACCAAGCCGCTCCATAATTTCTCAAATAGGCCAAACTCATAAATCCTGGAAGAAATGGCTCAACCGTATCTAATTCAATATTGGCAACTGTCCAAGCTTTTACAAACTGGTCCAAACCTATCAAAACAACTGCCAGAATTGGAAATCCAAACTTTCTCATACTAACCTTTCTTCGCATCAAAATATTGATGCATCATTTCAATAAAATCTAAAGCACATTGGCTTAATTCTGAATCAGCTCGTTTGACATAGACCATGCGATTGTCTACCTTTCCTTTGAGAGGAATTACGGTAATGCCATTGACACTCTCGTCATCAAGATAGCCCGAACCAGTTGCATAGGCATCCGTACGCTCCAAAATTCCATTCAAAGTCGCACGGTCTGTCACATCAAACACAACCGAGGAATCCGACGTATCAATCAAGTTCTCGGAATAATAAAGATAAGCCTCTTTTTCTTGAGTGAACCGTACGGTAGGTAGACCTACCAAATCTGCCGGATCAATCTCAGCTTTCTTTGTCAAAGGATGATCTTCACGAAGGTAGATATGAGTCTGAAATGCAGACAAATCTACAGCTTGCAAGTGAAGTTTATCCAATTTCTGCATGATTCCTTTTGTATTTCTCTCGTTCAAATAAATAATACCAAGCTCGCTATAACCTTGAGCAACCTCATCTAAAATCTGTACTGTAGTCGATTCAAAAATGCGAAAATGAGGGTACTGCGGGTGGCTACGCGAGAACTCCGTAATCAGTGGGGGAAGAAAATCATAATGCTGACTTGAAATTGAGAAAGTCTTCTCACCTTCCTCAGGTTGCAAATAGAGATGCTCAAACTGATCAAATCCCTTAACTAAAGCCTGAGCTTTCTCATAGAATTCCATCCCTTTTTGTGTCAAAAAAGTTCCTGAACTAGTTCGGCTAAAAATTTGAAAACCTAACTCTTTTTCCAAATCACGAATGGAAATGGACAAACTAGGCTGGGAAACGTACATTTTCTCTGCTGCTTCCCGAAAAGTACCACTGTTGGCAATGGCTACAACGTAGCGTAATTGTTGAATATTCATAGCTGATACCTCTTAAAACTGCTTCTACCATTATATCAAAAAAAGCAAGAATTTGCTGAACTCTTGCGTTTTCATAAATAGACTATTCTTCTCTTATATAACTTCCAGGTTCCCAATTTCTCTTCTTCAACTGCAATTTGAAAGGCTTTGGAATTTCTGTTCGCCAAATCATCGATGACTAATTTTACTAAGTTGGAACCCGTACCACTTCCTCTGAATATTTCATCTACTACTGAATGTAGAACTTATAGGCAGTGCAACAGTGCAGAAAGCAAAATATTTTTATCCTATAGAGGAGATATTGCCGTCTTGAATCACTTCTATCGTACACTTTTAAAAATAGCAAAATCAAATTACAAAAAAGACTCTCCGAAAACAACTCGGAAAGCCTATTGTAAAGCCATTTTCAGACTTATTTTGCGATTGGGTAAACAGATACTTGTTTCTTATCGCGACCTTTACGTTCGAAGCGTACAACGCCTTCTACTTTAGCGTAAAGAGTGTCATCTCCACCACGACCTACGTTAGCTCCTGGGTAGATTTTTGTACCACGTTGGCGGTAAAGGATTGAACCACCTGATACAGTTTGGCCGTCAGCAGCTTTCGCACCAAGGCGTTTCGCTTGTGAGTCACGACCGTTTGACGTTGAACCTCCACCTTTTTTGTGGGCCATAAATTGCAAGTTAGCAAGATTCAAGTTTAACATATGTTATTCCTCCGAATTTCTGTAATGATTGCTTCAAGCTACGCGATTAAGCGTTGATAGCGTTGATAACAACTTTTGTGTAAGGTTGACGGTGACCTTGTTTGCGGTGGCTACCTTTTTTAGGTTTGTACTTGAAGGTAACAACTTTTTTCTGTTTACCTTGTTTTTCAACAGTACCAACAACAGTAGCGCCTGCTACGAGTGGAGTACCCACAACAGTTTTCTCACCACCAACAAGAACTACTTCTTCGAAAGTAACTTCTTGACCTGCTTCAACGTTCAATTTTTCAACGTAGATAGCTTGACCGACTTCAACTTTAACTTGTTTGCCGCCAGTTTTAATGATTGCGTATGTGCTCATTATGCACCTCCTATGATTTTTGGGCCTTGCCCGAATTTGATGTGAAGACTCGCCTAGTACCGTGGGACGAACCACTTACTCTACTCTCAACGAAAGAACGGCATTCGTGCGGTTGCACAGGATGTGTGCATAGTCAACACTCCTATTATAACAAAAACACCTGCAAATGCAAGTGTTTTGTATCATTTTTCTTACATTTCGAAAACTTCGCTCTCCTGCTTGTTTGGTAAGAACAGAGAGAGGACGATTCCGACAAGAGCTGGTAATAACCATGCTAATGATTGTCCGGCCAATGGCAGAGCTGAGATGATTTTTGAAACAGCAGTCCAGTTGAATTGTCCTGCTAACACTTCTACCAATGACAAAGCTGTCACTAGTCCCACAGTTAATTGCATACCGTAAGTAGAAAGCGGTACAAATTTGTTAACAATGGTAATCAAGACAATACAGATGGTAATTGGATAGAGAACCAAAAGAACTGGAACTGAGAAGGTGATGATATTGTTCAAACCAAGATTGGCAATCCCAAAACCAATCAAGGTAAAGACGGTCGCATATACTTTGTAGCTAAAACGTGGAAAACGCTCAGCAAAAAATTCACCTGAAGAAACAATCAAGCCAGCCGTTGTCGTAAAGCAAGTAACGATAACCATGGCAGCTAAGAAAATTTGTGCACCTGGTCCAAAAATAGCCTGTGTTGCTTGCGAAAGAATATAAACACCCTTATTGGTATCAGAAGCCAAAACATCAGCAGGCACAGGAAAATGATTTCCTAAGAAAGCCAAACCGACATATAGAGCTGAGAAAGCTAGGGCCACAACAAGACCAACTGACCAAATGGTAGATACATATTCTTTCTTGCTGGAGAAACCAAGTTGTTTTAAGGTATTGACCGCTACAACACTAAAGGCGATTGAGGCAAGGGCATCAAGGGTGTTGTATCCTTCAATAAATCCTGTACCAAATGCCTGTCCAGCTGAATAGGCTTCTGCTGCTGGTAGTGGACTAGTCGAACCATACTTAAAGATACCCAGCACCACCAGAATCACAATCAGAACGGCAAATACTGGTGTCAAAATACGACCAATACTGTTTAAGATTTGAGATGGATTGAGGGCAATCAGATAAGCTGCCACAAAGTAAAGAGCTGTAAAGCCAAACAACCAGAGACCCAGATTCGCATCGCTCAACAATGGCGCAATACCAATTTCAAAGGACGTTGTAGCTGTACGCGGAATAGCAAAGAAAGGACCGATAGCCAAATACAAGGCAACAAGATAAATCGTTGCAAAAGTCGGTGAAATCTTGCGAGAAATCTCATGTACATAACCTTTTGGGTTTAAGGCACCGACAATCAAAGCAACGACAGCAATACCGACACCCGATACGACAAATCCTAAAATAGCAGGCCAGAAATTCTCACCTGATAGCACACCAAGTGCAGGTGGGAAAATCAAGTTTCCTGCACCAAAAAACATACCGAACAGAAGTAATCCTGTTAGGGCTCCTTTTTTCATAAAAACTCCTTTGTTTTTTTCTGAAGTCTTATTATATCATACAAATTCAATTTTTCCGAACGATTCGAATTAAAAAATCCAGCAATAACTGGATTTAAATGTATGTCAAAACAATTGAATTCTACAGTAAGTCTTCAATCAAACTATCCACTTCGTCTTTCACTTCTTCTTTCGGTGTGATTTCAGTTACGATAATCCCAGCCACCGCTCGGTCCACCAAGCCTTCCACATCCATGCGGGCTTCGTACTGCTCCACATTTTTAATCTTAGGATTAGTCTTTGGACGGTCAGGGGCAAAGATGGTACAGCAATCCTCAAATGGCTGAATGGAAATATCAAAGGTATCAATTTCTTGAGCAATATCAATGATTTCCAACTTGTCCATGGTAACGACTGGACGGATAACAGGTGTATTTGTCACCGCATTGATAGCCTGCATGGATTCCAAGGTCTGACTTGCCACTTGTCCTAGACTTTCACCATTGATAATAACCATGGCACCACGCTCTTCCCGTACTCGGTCTGTAATTCGCATCATGAAGCGACGTGTCAAGGTCATCAAATAAGCTTCAGGTGCTTTTTCCTTGATTTCTTCCTGAATTTCTGTAAACGGCACTTCGATAAAGGTGATATTACCACCAAAGGCTGTCAATTTACGGGTCAAATCATGGGCTTTTTTTAGAGCACCTGGGCTAGTATAAGGAGGACTTGCAAAATGCAGAGCTTCGATTTCAACCCCACGTTTCAGTGCTAAATAGCCCGCAACAGGCGAATCAATACCACCTGATAACATAAGCGTTCCTTTTCCAGATGTTCCAACTGGCAGACCGCCTGCCCCCTTGATTTCTTCATGAGAAATATAAGCAGCATCAGGACGGATTTCCACTCGCAAGGTAATATCTGGTGACTTCATCTGTACCTGTACATTTGGAATAGCTGTAAAAACCGCATCTCCAAGGACTTGGTTAAGGTCACGACTATCCAATTCAAAATTGTGGTCACTACGACGTGCTGCAATCTTGAAGGTCATCCCTTCCTTGTAAATGGACTGCATAATCTCCGCAACCGCTTCTTTCAAGGCTGGAACTGACTTTTCAATCTTATAAGACGGTGCAAAATTTTGGATCCCAAAAATCTTCTTCAAAGAAGCTGAAACTTCCTGATAATCCGCCCCATTCAAATAGACATGACCACGGTCACGGTCAAAATAAACGGTCACTTCTGGGTAAACAGAAAGGACATGCTTGATATTATTGCGGAGTTTGTTGACAAACCGCATCTTGTTTTTCCCTTTAGTTGACAATTCGCCATAGCGAATCATAATTTCTGAATAGTTCATACTACCTTACTTTCTGTGTGTTTTGATAAATTTGTTTGAAAATCGTGAGGAATTGTTCGATTTGCCCCATATCGTTGTCATCGTCCAAGCTGATACGGACGGCAGTTTGAGCCAACTTCTGCGGAACACCCATAGCAATCAGTGTTCCAGCCGGTTTTCCAGCCTTGGACGAGCAGGCTGAGGTTGTCGAAATGTAAATCTGGTGGTCTTCAAAGGCATGGACGATGACTTCACCACGGATATTTTTAATCCCAAAAGTCACAATGCTTGGCACAAAGTCCTCTAGTCCAGAAAAAACTGTCACATCGTCGTATTTGCCCAATTCATCCACCAAAATCTGCTTCATGGCTACAAGTCGCTTCTGGCTGTCTGTCGCCTTGTCCAAGGTCAAGCGGAGCGCCTTAGCCGTTGCTGCAATACCAGCCACATTTTCAGTTGTTGAGCGTTTGTCGCTTTCCTGTCCTCCTCCTGTCAATAGCGGAGCGATTTTCTTGCCAGCTTTGACATAGACGAAACCTACTCCTCTGACAGAGTGGAATTTGTGACCTGAAAAACTAGCAAAATCAACTCGGTCTGTTAGATACCGTTCCGTTGGCACCTTGCCGATTGCCTGTACCGCATCCACATGGAAGGAGATGGTCGGTTTATCAGCTAAGAGCTGGGAGATTTCCTGAATGGGCTGAATAGCACCAATTTCATTATTAACAGCCATGATAGAAACCAGTGTGGTATCTGGACGAATCAAGCTTTCTAAGGCTGAAACATCCACAAAACCTTGGGCATTGACCGGAGCCAAATCCACCTCAAAACCTTGCGTTTTGAGCCAAAGTGCAGACTCTTTTACAGCCGGGTGTTCAATAGCTGATACGATAATATGCTTACCAAGATGTGCCTTTTCAAAAGCCACGCCCTTGATGACCCAGTTATCACCTTCTGTACCACCTGAGGTGAAAAAGATTTCCTTGCTGTCCTTGCCGAGAAGCTCTCCTATTTGCTTGCGAGATGCCTCTAAAATCCGTGTCGCCTGGCTACCAAGATTATGCAGACTAGAAGGGTTGCCCCAAATTTTTGTCGCCACTTCCGTATAGGTCTTCAACACTTCTGGATAGACCTGGGTGGTCGCTGCGTTGTCAAAATAAATCATTTCTTCATTCCTTTGTTTGCAATAGTCCTATTTTATCACGTTTTCATGCCTTTCGCCAATCTTTAAGATAGTTTTAAAATTGGTTTTTTATGATGAACTTGGAGGATAGCATATGAAATCAACAAATAGAAAAGAACATGGTTCTGCCTTAACAAAACTACAAAAATTTTTAACCTTCATTGGCTCAATTTTAGGGATTGTTACTGCCTGTATCACAATCTATACTTTTTCAATAACATCTAATGCAACCACTACTAATCCCAGCAGCTCAGTGACCACAGTATCTTCAATCAATCAAATAGGAGAAAACAAAAGTGTGATAATCCCAATCACTGAAATAACATCTCCGAATGAAAATACAGTAGCTCTACCACAGAGAACAAGGGTTCTTCAGACGTCACAGAAACTTCATCTAGTCAAGAAATCCAAACGAGTACAACAGAAACGACGAGTAGTACTGAAAACTCTACTGAAGCATCCACAAGTTCCTCCCAAGAATAACCAGATAAGTATTGCACAACTGCTCTTGGTTTGATATACTAAATCTAGGAGGTGCTGTATGAAATACTTTATTATCAGGATACCTATTTTAGTTTGGTTATTGTTATTTTCATTCATTGAAATCTTCCTGCTAGCATCATTTTTACCAGAACCGTTTAACACCTATTCTCTTCTTCCCATAGTTATCTTATCTAGCTGTGCAGTTAGAGTATCGAATGAAGTCAAAGAAAGACATGGACAATACACTCCATTCAAAGAGTTATGGTGGGCGGTACTTGCTTGGATTATCTTGGGTATCCTTTTCGGATTGACTGTCCAGGCCCCCCTATCAAAACACCTTATCTTTATCATCAAAGCAATTTTAGGAGGAATAGGCTACCGCCTTATTGAACGCTATACCGTCTATCGCTATCACTATTTACAGACGAAAAAAGAGTAGGTCTAAAACGGGCTATTCCCAGACCGTTTTAGTCCCACTCAACCAATGCGTCAAGTTTAACTATTGAGAAGAAACTAGTGAGGTCAGGACTTTTGTCCCAGCCTCATTTTAGTTTTCTAATATGTTTTTCTTGTAATTCTTTCTTGATACGCCTATTCATAGCCCCTCCTTTCTAAAATTTATAATCTCTTAGTGACCATATCACACTTTTTACTAATAAAAATCAATTTTATAATGTCCTAAATCTTTAAACCATCAATCACGAACACATATAAAAGTCTTGACAAACCATTTCTTTAATTTTCTTAGTTGATACATACTCCCTCCTATTTTTCTCAAAAAAAGCCCCCTTTGGGTGCCCCAATCAACTCTACTTAACCAAAGCTAAAGCCTTTCTTGTGTTCGGTCTTATTCTCTCATAAAACTGGCAGTCATCATCTGTGACATCCAAATATCTCATCCCTGGAACGTCGACTAGTAGCTACCTAGTTTTTCAGTCATTTTATACCTCTTTCTATTTGACTTCCCTCTTTATTTTGTATATACTCAGTGTATACGAATAGGAGGATATATTATGAATACTGTTAAAACGCGTAAAGTTGGTAACTCGCTTGCAATCACCATCCCAAAAGAATTAAATGTAGATGAAGGCAAAGAATTTATCGTCTATAAGGGCATTGATGATGTCATCGTGCTTGCACCTAAAATCCCAAATCCATTTGATGACATGGAACCGTTCGTCATGGACAACGACTTTGAAGGCGTGGTATTACTTGACAATGAAGGATAATTATATACCTCAAAAACAAGACATCATCTGGATTGACTTTGACCCATCAGTAGGAAAAGAAATCCAGAAACGCAGACCAGCCCTTGTCGTTTCCAGTCAAAAGTACAGCCAAATGACAGGATTTGTTGCTGTCTGCCCCATCACTCACGGTGCAAAAGCTTTGGAAAGCCGTGGCTTATCTGTCCCTATCCATTCTGACAAGGTAGATGGGGCTGTCAATCCAATGCAGCTCTATACCTTCGATTTCAGGGCACGAAATGCCAGTAAAATCACCCAGCTAGACACTTGGACTTTTCAAAAAGTCGTCCAACTTTACAACTACATTTTCGACTAGAGCCAAACGGCTCTTTTTTTATCGCTCCACGTTAACAAATCATGAGAATCATCACACGCCCCTTAATCTTTCACACTTATCCAAGTATCGCAAAAACTCTGAATAGACATTTCCTTCTTCACTATGTTTATAATAATTTCAAATTCGTGCTATTGTTTTAAGATAAATCAAATTTCCTTCCAAATGATTGTAATGTCTGGAAAGCATACCCAAGATATCTCAATACAGGCTACGGGGGCAATCTAAGGAAAAGACTGTTCATCAGAGCCTCAGATATAACAAGTAAGAAGGGTATTAGGAAGATAGCCACAATCAACTAGCAACTCCAAATAGCCTCAGACATACCTATATCAGCTATCCAAAACAAAAAGCAATTGACATCATGACCATCTCTAAACTGATTGGACATAAAGATAAGACTTGTACTCACCTTTTCCAAGAACAGAAAAAAATGACTTTGAGAAAACAGACAAGGATTCTAAAATTTTTTGGACAAATTTTGGACAAGATACAACTTTTGTTCCTGCCTCATTTTAGTTTTCTAAAGTATTTTTCTTAAATCATCAATATCTTCTTGGCTAGTTGACCAGCTAGTCGCAAAGCGGATGATACTGTGACTATCGTCATATTTTTCCCAGAAACTGTAAGCAATACCTGATTCAGACAATTTCGGCAACTCTTCATTTTTGACGATGACAAACTGCTGATTGGTCGGTGATTTGAGATAGAATTGAAATCCTTTTTCTTCCAAAATCTCTATAAGCTGCTCTGCCATTGCAATAGCATGACGACCTAATTCAATATATAAGTCACCAGTGAACAATCGATCAAACTGGACCCCAATCAAACGCCCCTTAGCCAACAGAGCACCGTGATGTTTGACAATAGATACAAAATTCTTTGGCTGATTATTCTTTGTAAATACAAGGGCTTCTCCCAACAAGGCACCAAGTTTTGTCCCGCCAATGTAGAAAACATCTGTCAGCTCTGCTATAGTCTGCAAATCAAGATCAGTATCGCGTGCAGCAAGCCCATAGCCCAAGCGAGCACCATCTAAAAAGAGCGGAATATTGTGCTGCTGGCAAACTTTGGACAAGTCTTCTAACTCAGTTTTGCTATAAAGCGTACCATATTCAGTCGGGTGGGAAATATAAACCATTCCTGGATGAACCATATGAGCATGGTTAGCATCAGCATAGAAATCTTTGATGAAGTTATCAACCTCACTTGCCGTTATTTTCCCTTCATGATGCGGCAGTGTCAAAACCTTGTGACCAGAAAATTCAATGGCACCAGCCTCATGTGTAGAAATATGACCTGTATCTGCGGCAATCACACCCTCATAAGAAGCCAGCATGGAATTGATGGCAATCTGATTGGTCTGAGTACCGCCAGCCAGAAAAGTGATTTGAGCTTGAGGACAAGCAATCGCCTGACGAATTTTCTCAATAGCTGACTGAGAATAGAGATCTGTTCCATAGCCAGATAAACCTTCTTGGTTGCTAGTAACCAGGGCTTCGATCAGAACTGGATGGGCACCTTTGTTATAGTCATTTTCAAAATGTAACATCTCACAACCTCCGAAATAAGTAAAATAAAAAGCCTGATGATTCAGGCTTAAAACTAATCCACCCTGAGGGAATCGAACCCCCATCTCAAGAACCGGAATCTTACGTGATATCCATTACACTAAGGGTGGAAAGTAAAAACTTGCACTAGGCAAGTTTTTATATGAATTACAATTCAATGTCACCGAAAAGGTCAGCCATTGAGAAACCAGATTGTGTTTCTGGCAATTCGTAATCACGTTTTTCTTCACGTTTTTGACGACGTGGACGTGGAGCACGTTTTTCAGCTTTTTCTTCGCCTTCAGCTGCTGCTGGACGCTCTTCCAAAGCTTTAATAGAAAGTGATACACGCTCATCAGCAGCGTTCACTTCAAGAACTTTAACAGTAACTTCTTGACCTACTGACAAAGCATCTTTTGGATTCTCAACACGTTTGTGTGAAATTTGTGAAATGTGTACCAAACCATCGATACCTGGCAATACTTCAACGAATGCACCGAAGTCAGTCAAACGTTTTACTTTACCTTCGATTACATCACCAGCTGCCAATTTTTGCTCAACGCCATCCCATGGACCAGGCTGTGTAGCTTTCAATGACAATGATACGCGACCTTCAACTTCGTCAATTGCAAGAACTTTAACTTCAACTTCTTCACCAACTGTTACAGCTGATTTAGGAGATACGTTACGCTCGTGTGACAATTCAGTCAAGTGTACCAAACCATCTACACCACCAAGGTCGATGAAAGCACCGAAGCTTGTGATACGTGCAACTTTACCAGTTACAACTTCACCAACTGCCAATTTACCAAATACTTCAGCACGTGCAGCTGCAGATTCTGCTTCAACAACGTCACGACGTGACAAGATGAAACGGTTCTCAGCAGGATCAACTTCTTTGATTTTAGCATCAAATTCTTGACCAACGAAACGCTCAGTATTACGAGTGAAACGGCTGTCGATCATTGAAGCTGGGATAAATCCACGAAGACCTTCAAATTCAACTGCAAGACCACCTTTAACGGCACGAGTTACTTTAACAGTAACAACTTCTTCTTCACGACCAACAAGTTTGTCCCATGCTTTACGTGCTTCCAAACGTTTTTTAGATACAAGATATGTAACAGTGTCTGTATCTTTACCAACAACTTGGCGAAGTACTAACAATTCAAGTGTCTCACCAACTTTAACAAGGTCGTTGATATCAGCATCACGGTCGTTAGTCAACTCACGAAGAGTCAATACGCCTTCAACACCAGTACCTGAGATAGCTACGTTTGCTTGACCAGCATCAACTGTCAAAACTTCTGCAGTTACCACATCACCAGGTGTAACTTCGCTTACACTGTTCAACAAATCTTCAAATTCGTTCATTATAAAAAAACCTCCGACAATCAGGTCTTTCGACCCAACATAAAATATATTTTATTTAAGGCACACGCAAGGACAACAACAATTAGACATCTTTGACGAACTAGAATTTATCTAGTACCTTGACTGGGGTAGCTGGATTCGAACCAACGCATGAGGGAGTCAAAGTCCCTTGCCTTACCGCTTGGCGATACCCCAAAAAAATTTTCTAAGATAGTATTCTGAAATGAGCTCGAGCTAAACGCTGTATAAAAAAGATAAGTCGCCTAGCAAATCAGGATTTGCTGTCAACTTCCTATTTTTACTGTGCGTTTGATGCCGTAGTATCTTAGACATGGAAAGAGAGGGATTCGAACCCCCGAACCCGAAGGAGCGGATTTACAGTCCGCCGCGTTTAGCCTCTTCGCTATCTTTCCATACACTAACAGTCACTATTCTAACATAAAATAGTGACTATTACAAGCCTTTTAGTGACTTAAATTATAATTTTCTATGATATTTCCAACTGCTTTTTCTAGTTTTTTATAAAAGCTTTCTGTATTGCCATTTTTTACAACAGCAAAATTATTTTCTGCCAATTCTGCAATTTCACCGATAACTTTTTTACCAATTACTAAGCGGTAACCAGCAAACTCTTCCTTATTAACCAAGACTTTGCTATCTTCAATTTGAATTTCAATTTTTTTATCTTTTTTACTCATTTTCAAACCTCACTCTTACTATTCTACAAAAAAATAGAAGAGCTTGCAAGTGCAAGCCTTCTATTTTATTCCACTTCAACAATCCATCCTTCTGGTGATTCAATGTCACCAAACTGGATGCCTGTTAATTCTTCATACAATTTACGAGTGACAGGTCCTACTTCTGTTTCGCTATGGAAAACATGGAGCTTGTCTGCGATTTGGACACCACCAATTGGCGAAATCACTGCTGCGGTTCCGCAGGCGCCAGCTTCGACAAACTGGTCTAATTCTTCGACAAGGACTTCACGCTCCACAGCCTTCATACCCAGACGATGCTCTGCCAAGTACAAAAGAGAATACTTGGTAATAGACGGCAAGATTGATGGTGAAATCGGTGTGACAAACTCGTTATCAGCTGTGATACCAAAGAAATTAGCAGACCCTACTTCTTCAATCTTGGTGTGGGTAGCTGGGTCCAGGTAGATGACATCTGAGAAGCCCTGCTTTTTGGCATATTGGCCCGGTAAGAGCGACGCCGCGTAGTTACCGCCGACCTTAGCTGCACCTGTACCGTTTGGTGCTGCACGGTCGTACTTGTCTTGGATGAGAAAGTTGGTCGGAGCCAGGCCGCCTTTGAAATAGTTGCCAACCGGCATGGCAAAAACGGTGAAAATGTACTCTTCCGCAGGTTTGACGCCGATGATGTCGCCGACACCGATGAGGAGTGGGCGAAGATAGAGGGTACCACCAGTTCCATAGGGAGGAACGTAGTCTGCATTGGCTTTGACCACTTCTTTGCAGGCCTTGATGAATAGCTCCGTCGGAACAGGCTCCATGAGCAAGCGGTCAGCTGTTCGCTGCAGACGCTCAGCGTTCTGGTCTGGACGGAAGAGTTGGAGCTTTCCCTTCTTAGTACGATAGGCTTTTAGTCCTTCAAAGGCTTGCTGGCCGTAGTGGAGAGCTGGTGAGCTTTCTGAAATGTGAAGTTCTGCATCTTCTGTCAGCTGGCCCTCAGACCACTGGCCGTTCTTGAAATGAGCGATGAAGCGGTAAGGTAGTTTCATATAGGCAAAACCAAGGTTTTCCCAGTCGATGTTTACTGTCATAAGTTTTCTCCAAACGTATTTTTTACTATTTTACTACTTTTGAAAGTGATTTTCAATTAAAAATTCAGAAAATTTTGTGAATATAACAAGTAATCCAATCCACCCTTTCATTCTCCTCATCTACCACTATCAGTAAATCTTCTAGCAACAGTAGTCCAATCTATATCCATTCCGGATCCGAATCCTTTATTTGTCTGAAGATATCCTTCCTCATCAACTCGAAACGACCATACAATCTGCCCCTTTTCATCTATAATATCAGCATAAACTAAACCATCATCTTGATTTTTGTAACTCTTTACATTCCAACCTTGTTCGGTATAGAAGTGATAATCAGGAGTTCCCATGCCAATACTAAAATTACGCCAAACCCAATCTTCTACCTCTTCACTCGTTAAATTTTTAGTATCGGTATTCAGAAAATCACCATCAGTTTTAAGATGTTCTCCCTCCTTGAGTCGCAATGTCTCCAAATCTCTGTACATACGCATTGATTGTTCTGAAGGAACAATATCATTTGGGTAGTCAAATTCTTTTCCTTCTTCAGTTGAAAATAATACTGGCTCTATATAGCTTCCATCTGAATTTATATAGACACCGTATTCATACTTGATACCGACTCCGCCAATATTGCCCTGAAAAACACCGCTACTATCTTGTGATTTTAATTCATATCTATATAAGTTTTCACCCACTTCTATCAAATCACTTACTGTTGAAGCTTCAAGTTTTCCGCTTGGCAACTGTTCCTCAACTAAGCCTGAAGAATGAAAGGTACGACTATAAACTGCAATATTATTATATAAGTCATATCCATACCACGTCCCAAGCACAGTCTCTGGAAAAACTGAAGTTGATGTTTGTGCAACCTCATTGGAGGCTATGAAAACTTGCAAATCCTCACCTGTCTTACCATTTGTCAGTACAAAAATTCCGTCGCTTGTCTGATAGGCATAAAAAGTAACTTTCTCATCTCCTTCACGCTTAGGCTCTGCTTTTTGCAATTCTGCTTCAGAAACATCAATTTGCACAATTAAGTCTGGTAAAACTTTTATCCTCTCCGGTTCCGTATCTGTAACCGTTTTCGCATCCAAAATCAAATACGTTTCAACACTTTCTTTTTTATCATAGTATTTCAACCTAAAGGTTCCGCGCACAGCTCTTCCTTGATTCCAAGCCAACAATTCACTGCCTGAACGATATAGTTCAACCTCTTGATTAACCCTTAAGGAAAAACCCGCCGTCATCAAAGTGGAGGTATCCGATGCCACAAATGCATATCTGAAATTCTTCTGCCATTTTTCATATAGTTCGTCCGAGTTATCAATATATGAAGTAGTAACAGCTGTATCATCTATATTATCTGCCTTTTTGGTTTGACAAGCTGTAAGACAGACTAGTAGCAAAATCAATAACGGAACAAATCTTTTCATATTCTCACCTCTATAAAATTTTAAAAATTATATAAATCAAACGATGATAATTCAACGATATATTCAAATTATATCATTTTGCAGAAAATACTCAAATGTTTTATGTAATAGAAAAACCCGCCTGAGCGGGTTCGTTCTATATCCGTTAGTACCAACCAGTCAGCTGGTGAAGCCAGTCCTCAAAGGTAGGAAAAATCTTCATGGCAAGGACTAGCAGTACAAAGAAAGTGAACAAAATAAGGAATTTCTTTTTCATACTAAACACCTAATCAATCCAAGCCCTAAACACTTCCTCATCAGAAATGGTATCCGAAATGAAGCTGCCGTTGCTAGTGCGTTCAGACAGGCTAAGCTGGGTCACATCAACCTCATAGAGTTTGCCTGTTTTGGACTGCACATACAGCACTTGACTAGTCGTTTCATCTTCATTTGCTGTGCTAAAGAGGTCAAAATCACCCTGATCCGTCAAGACTGGACCTGCCGCAAAGACACGGTGAGGCTTAGCCTTGAGTTCGCGAAGGACCTGCAGACCACGCTTGGCACGGCTGGTCACAGGGATTTCCTCCGTCGCCATCCGCTTGAGGCTACCACGCTGGGTTAGGAGATAGACGGAGCTGGTGTTGCTGATAAAGGCCGCAGCCACCACATCCCCATCCTTGAGGTTGACCGCCTTGACACCGGCCGCCTTGGCACCGATGATCGGCACTTCTTCGATGTTAAATCGCAGAGCGTAGCCCTTTTCTGTTATGAGCATGATGTCATCCAATACCACAGGCGATACGGTAATGACCACATCCTCTGCATCTTTTAGTTTGGCATACTTGGTTGACTTGGACTTGTAAGTCCGCCAAGGAGTAAACTCCTTCCGCTCCACACGCTTGATTTGACCGTATTTGGTCACCGCGAAATAAGTTCCCTCATCAAAATTCTCAACCAGTTCAGCGAAGATAATCTCTTCATTGGTATCAAAGTTCATCAGGGTCTGGCTCAGGTGTTCACCAATATCCTTCCAACGAATATCTGTCAACTCATGGACAGGTCGGTAGATGACATTTCCAAGATTGGTAAAGAGCAAAAGGTGCTGGGTTGTCTTGGCATTCTGTAAGAAAATCAACTGGTCGTCATCCCGTTTGCCCATTTCTTCAAGCGTTGAGGCATTGAAAGAACGCGGACTTGTCCGTTTGATGTAACCTGCCTTGGTCACGCTGACAAAAGTTTCTTCCTCGACAATCAAGCTAGCGGTGTCAATCTCAATCGCTTCTGCCTGATCTTGCAATTCACTCAAACGAGGATTGCCAAACTGTTTCTTGACCTCACGCAGTTCTTTCTTCATGAGATTGAACATGGTCCGTTCATCGCCAATAATGGCTGCCAAGGTCTGAATCTGCTCGCGTAGGGCTGCTTCTTCATTCTCCAAGGTCACAATGTCGGTATTGGTCAAGCGGTAAAGTTGCAAGGTTACGATAGCCTCAGCCTGTTCCTCACTGAAATCATAGCTGATTTTCAAGTTTTCCTTGGCATCAGCCTTGTTCTCAGAAGCACGGATAAGGGCAATAACTTCATCCAAAATAGAAATAACACGGATTAAACCTTCTACGATATGGAGGCGTTTTTCTGCTTTTTCCTTGTCAAACTTTGACCGGGCAATGATAATCTCACGGCGGTGGGCAATGTAGCTGGACAGAATCTTCTGCAAGCCAACCTGACGCGGTGTGAAATTGTCAATGGCCACCATGTTGAAGTTGTAATTGATTTGCAGGTCGGTGTATTTGTAAAGGTAGTTGAGAATGGTTTGCTCATCGCTGTCTTTTTTCAGCTCAATGGCAATCCGCAGACCTGTACGGTCTGACTCATCACGCACCTCAGCAATACCAGGCACCTTGTTGTTGACACGGACATCATCAATCTTCTTGACCAAAACAGCCTTGTTGACCTCGTAAGGAATCTCGGTAATGACAATCTGTTTCTTGCCAGCCTTGAGTTGCTCGATTTCACAACGGCTACGTACTACTACACGACCTTTACCAGTTTCATAGGCTTTCTTGATTTCGTCAGCCCCTTGGATAATGGCTCCTGTTGGGAAGTCTGGTCCAGGCAAGAACTCCATCAGCTTTTCTAACTTAGCTGTCGGATGATCAATCATGTAAACAACGGCATCGATGACCTCCGCCAGATTATGCGGCGGAATGTCAGTCGCGTACCCAGCTGAAATTCCTGTCGCTCCATTGACCAAGAGATTAGGGAAGGCAGCTGGTAACACCGTGGGTTCTTTTTCCGTATCGTCAAAGTTCCATGCGAACGGCACGGTCTTTTTCTCGATGTCGGCCAGCAGATAACCAGCCATTTCCGATAGGCGAGCCTCGGTGTAACGCATAGCCGCAGGCGGATCGCCGTCCATGGAACCGTTGTTTCCGTGCATCTCCACCAAAATCTCACGGTTCTTCCAGTCCTGACTCATGCGGACCATGGCATCATAAATAGAGAAATCACCGTGCGGATGGAAATTCCCCATGATATTCCCGACTGACTTGGCGGACTTACGGTAGCCCTTGTCAAAGGTGTTTCCGTCCTTATTCATAGAATAAAGAATCCGACGTTGCACGGGCTTGAGACCGTCACGAATGTCCGGCAGGGCCCGCTCCTGAATAATGTATTTGGAGTAGCGACCAAAACGCTCTCCCATGATGTCCTCAAGGGACATATTTTGAATGTTGCTCATAGTTTTCTTCTTTTATTTTCTTTTATGTAAAATAGCAGAGCTACTCTTCCATCTTCCTCTGACTTGCCTGCCAGATCCTATACTCATCTACATCAGACTTAACCAATTTGAGGCAGGCATTAAGGACAAAGGCATCATCCAGCAAACCTGGTCCGAATAGGAAATCAGGCAGAGCATCTAGTGGGCTGAAAAAGTAGATTAAGGCACCAATTGTAGCTAAAATAGCTCCTTTTGGTAAGGTCGTATATTCTCGCTTGACATAGCTTCTAACCATGGAAATCATCCCCGGAATGGCTGAAAACTTGTCCCCGCCAAATGGAAGTCGCGCCAATTTCTTCTCGATATCTTGTAGAAAATGTTCCAATTTCCCTTGATCAGACAACAAGGCTTCTGCCCGTTCTCTAGTCTTGGACGATTTCCAAGTTTCAAGCGCCTGGTCAAACTTTTCTTCTAATTCTTGTTTGTTTTTAAATTGCTTGCGCTTTCGAGCCCATTCAGTCAGCTGTTTTTGAAAACGGTCAGTTAATTTTACTCTTAGTGGCATAAAACACCTCACATAGTTTGTCTGTACTAGAGTTACAAATCCGCAGTGCGATAAAGATTGTATCCTTCATAGTAATAAGAATGGTCAATACCCTTGAAATAAGTAGCCTGACCAAGATCTTCCGTTAAGGCTTGCAATAACAGATATTTAAGCTCTCCTGTTGATACATGACTTCTAACCATGGCATTAAAATACTCATCTTTATCAATGCTATTCCAATCAACTACCTTACCTAGACTAACTCGGAGCATACAATCCAACCAGATACGCATACTGCGTCCATTTCCTTCTCGGAATGGATGTGCAATGTTCATATCTGCATACTTGTCAACAATCTCGTCGAAGGTTGTATGAGGTAGCTTGTCAATATAGGCCAATGACTGCTCCAAAAAAATACGAGGAGCGAATTGAAAATTATCCTTGGCAATGTTGACATCACGAATTTTCCCTGCAAAGTCGTAAATATCCTCAAATAAAGCCTGATGAATGTGTGTCAAACCTGCAAAAGTCCCAACTTCTATCTGGAATAACTGACCAGTTTCGAACAGTTGAGCTGCTTTTTTCTTGCTGATTTGTTCCTCAAGACGGGCTAATTCAGCCGAATTTTCAATCCTCAATTTATTTTCTAAAACCATATGGCACCTCAACTTCCCTGAGATTATTTGGTAAAAGCTGTCGCTTCCTCCAATGTAAACTTAACATTGTCTTCAATCCACTTACGGCGTGGCTCGACCTTGTCGCCCATAAGGACAGATACACGGCGTTCAGCACGCGCCAGGTCTTCAATGGTAACACGGATAAGAGTACGGGTTTCAGGGTTCATGGTTGTTTCCCAGAGCTGATCGGCATTCATCTCACCAAGACCCTTGTAGCGTTGGAGGATAAATCCCTTGCCAAAATCCTTGCGGAGATCTTCTAATTCCCCATCAGACCAAGCATAAGCAATCTTTTCTGTCTTGCCCTTACCTTTTGACATCTTGTAGAGGGGCGGAAGGGCGATGTAAACCCGACCTGCTTCTACTAACGGTCGCATATAGCGATAAAAGAAGGTCAGCAAGAGAGTCTGAATGTGGGCACCGTCCGTATCCGCATCGGTCATGATAATAATCTTGTCATAGTTGACATCTTCGATAGTGAAATCCGACCCCACACCTGCACCGATGGTGTAAATCATAGTGTTGATTTCTTCATTTTTGAGGATGTCTGCCATTTTTGCCTTGGCGGTATTGATAACCTTACCACGCAAAGGTAGAATGGCTTGGAACTTGCGGTCACGGCCTTGTTTGGCAGAGCCTCCGGCCGAATCTCCCTCGACCAGATAGAGTTCGTTTTTGGCTGGATTTTTGGACTGGGCTGGGGTTAATTTTCCTGATAAAAGGCCCTTGTCCTTCTTGTTTTTCTTACCATTTCGGGATTCGTCACGGGCCTTACGGGCGGCCTCGCGGGCGTCACGGGCCTTAATGGCCTTGCGGACTAGATTTGAAGCTAATTCCCCATTTTCCAACAGGAAGAAGGTTAATTTGTCCGATACAATGCCGTCCACCACAGGACGAGCAAGCGGGCTGCCCAGCTTGTCCTTGGTCTGTCCTTCAAACTGCAAATGCTCTTCTGGGACAAGGATTGAGAGAACCGCAGACAAACCTTCACGGTAGTCAGAACCTTCTAAGTTCTTGTCCTTTTCCTTGAGCAAGTTGGTCTTGCGGGCATAGTCGTTCATGGCCTTGGTAATGGCTAGTTTGAGACCTGTTTCGTGGGTACCGCCGTCCTTGGTCCGAACGTTGTTGACAAAGGATAGGATGTTGTCTGAATAGCCGTCGTTGTACTGCATAGCAACTTGTACTTGGAATCCTGCATCTTCTCCTTCAAAATAGAGGACTGGTGTCAGAGTTTCCTTGTCTTCGTTGAGGTAGGATACAAAGTCCTGAACGCCATTTTCATAGTGATACTCCTCCTGCTCACTAGTCCGCTCATCTGTCAAGGTCATGGTGACTTGTTTGAGCAAGAAGGCTGATTCTTTCAGGCGTTCGGCAATGGTATTGAACTTGAAATCAGTCGTTGAGAAGATGGTATCATCAGGCATAAAGGTGACTTTTGTACCTGTTTTTGATTTTGGTGCGGTACCAATCTTTTCTAGGGTCGTGACTGGCTTTCCGCCCTGCTCAAATCGTTGCTTATAAACAGCTCCGTCACGGGTAATCTCAACTTCCAACCAGCTGGACAGGGCATTGACCACCGAAGAACCAACCCCGTGGAGACCACCTGAAGTCTTGTAGCCACCTTGACCGAACTTACCACCTGCGTGGAGAACGGTGAAGATAACTTCAACGGTTGGCTTGCCTGTTGCGTGCATGCCGACAGGCATCCCGCGTCCACGGTCGGAAACAGACAGACTACCGTCCTTGTTAATGGTCACATCAATTCGGTCACCGAAACCAGACAAGGCTTCATCAACAGCATTATCGACAATCTCCCAGACCATATGGTGCAAGCCATTTCCGTCTGTAGAGCCGATGTACATACCAGGGCGTTTACGAACAGCATCTAGGCCTTCCAATACCTGAATGGCATCATCATTGTAATTATTTATATCAATCTCTTTCTTAGCCAAAATTGACCTCCATACTTATCATCCTTTCTATATTACAAGTTTTTTAGCATTTTTGCAAAATATTTCTGTTACCTATCGGCTGAGACAGCTTACAAAATATGATTTTGGACTAAATTAGATGAAAATATGCTATAATGAAAACATGTTAGTCAATCTTATTTTACTATTTATTGCATATTTATTGGGATCTATCCCGTCAGGACTTTGGATAGGTCAAACTTTTTTCAATATCAACATTCGTGAGCATGGTTCAGGAAATACTGGAACAACTAATACCTTTCGCATACTGGGGCCAAAGGCTGGTACGATTGTATTTGTAATTGATTTTCTCAAAGGAACGTTGGCAGCCTTGCTTCCGCTGATCTTTCATGCCCAAGGAATTTCTCCGATTGTATTTGGGTTAATGGCTGTACTGGGGCACACTTTCCCTATCTTTGCCCAATTCAAAGGCGGTAAGGCTGTTGCAACATCTGCTGGTATGTTGTTGGGTGTCGCACCTGCTTTCTGCCTCTATCTCGTTCTAATCTTTGCCAGTTCACTCTACTTGACGTCCATGGTTTCCTTCTCTAGCGTCTTAGCAGCAGCCTTAGCCATCTTAGGAGCTCTGCTATTTCCAGCAATAGGAATCATCCTGCCAAGCTACGACTGGCTCTTTACCATCATCATCGTCTTTTTGGGCCTATTTGTCATTATCCGCCACAAGGAAAATATCCAGCGAATTTTGAAAAAGGAAGAAAACCTTGTCCCATTTGGACTCAACCTAACCAAACAGAAAAAGCGAGTTTAAATCACTCGCTTTTAATTTATAGTCTTTTAGATTACCTTTAGTACTCGCTCCAAAGGTTCGGGGAACCTTTGGAGGTTGGAGATATAGCGAACAAAGTTCGCCTCAATAGCTGCAGACAGCTTGTACAGTCGAATGACTATGCAAGGTTGGAGATAGCACTTGCGGAGCAAGCCACCCCTGCAAAGTACGGCAAAGCGAGTTCAAACAATCCAGCGGAATGTTTGAAGTTGGAAATAAGGAAATGGAGTTTCCTCTTGCGTCGAAGTAATAAAAGAAAAACTAAATGACTATATTTTGACTTCAACCACTTCAATTCTTTCCCCACCAAGCAAAATCAAATGGCAGTCTACACGATTTATCTTGTAGGCTTTTTTCAATGCCTCTGCGTAGAGTTGCATTTGAGCTTGGTAACGTTGGCTGAGTTGGCTTGGTTGGTCATATTTGTCTGTCTTGTAATCAAAGAGGACAATATGATCATCATATAGTAAGTAGCCATCAATAATCCCACGAAGGACAAATTGTTCCTGTGACAAAGAATCTGTCTGCAAACTTGCAAATGGAGCTTCTCGGTGGAGTTTGTCCGTATTGGCTAGAATTTCTCTTCCTAAGTCTGTATCAAAGAAATCCAAAATCATTTGAACATTGATTTTGTCTTTAACCGCTTGCTCAGCATGAACAGCTTCTAGGGCTTCACTTACCGTATCTTCTGTCACCAACCAAGACAGATCCAAGCGTTGCATGAGTTCATGGACTGCTGAACCAACTTGGGCTCCAGTGAATTTTGGTTTCTTGGAGAAATCTGGCAAGTTGAAGGTCCGTTTGGGCTGGTATTTTTCCATAACTTCCATGCCTTCTTGTTCCAAAATAGGCTCATAGAGTTTCTTGATTTGACTTGGAGTCCGTAAACTTGGCAATTCAATGGCAGCCTTATAGCGTTCGTTCAACTCTTGAACAGAAGACAGCTGGTCCAAGGCCTGGGCGATGTCTTCTGATTGACGAATATCTTTAAGGCTGGTATCTTCTAGCTTACTCTTCAATTTCAGTTTACCGATCTTCTCCTCTGTCAAATCCTCGTCCGTTACAAAGACTTTCTTGAAGCGCAAGTCTTCTCCTGAAAAAGCCTCATCAATGGCTAGAATCCAGTCTTGGAAGGTTGCCATACTTTCACGAGTTGATTGGGCAAGTACGCCATTTTCCTTTTTGCCATCGTATTTTTCAGCTAACTTGTCAGCATTGCCCTTTCCAACCAGATACAGCTTCTTCTCGGCACGCGTTAGTGCAACATAAAGCAACCGCATTTGTTCTGAGAGATTAGCAATTTTTAGCTCTTGGAGATTATTTTGATAAGGAAGGGTGTTCATTAAGACTCGCACCTGAGGCAATGGGCTATTTACCTTATCTTTCATATCCGCTAAATATTGGATACCTAGACCATTTTTTCGGCTGATAATGACTGACTGGTAATGGTCTTCCAAGTTGAATCGCTTATCGATGTTCATGAGGAAGACATATTTAAACTCCAAACCTTTTGACTTATGAATGGTCATCAGCTGTACAGCATTTTGCGGTAGAAACTCTTGTACATCTGCCAAGTCCTTGTCATTTGCTAAGGCACGGTCAATCATGGCGATGAAGCGAGACAAGCCCTTGTAGCCTGTTTTTTCAAACTGGTTGGCACGCAGACCTAGTGCATATAGATTGGCCTGACGCTTGCTGCCATTTGGAAGAGCACCGACATAGTCATAGTAGAATTTTTCATTGAAAATCTTCCAAATCAGGTCATAAATAGAATGCAGTTTGGCAAAAGCACGCCAGTTTTCCAAAATAGACAAGAAATCCTTGATTTTCTTCTTCAACTCTCCTGACATGAGTTCAGGATGTTGCCCATTTGTTTGCTGGGCTATTTCCATTTTCTGGTAAAAGAAACCTGTCCCAGCCTGCAAGGAAATCCGTGTCAGTTCATCTTCATCGAATCGGAACATAGGTGATTTAAGCAGGGCAACCAAGGCATAGTCATTGAGTGGATTATTGATAACCCGCAAGGTATCCAGCATAATCATGACTTCTAAAGATTGCAGATAGGAGGCTGCTCCGCCATCTGCCACAATTGGAATCCCATGTTTTTCAAAAATGGACATAATGAGGTCATTGTGCGTCCGTTTTTGCACTAAGAGAGTGATGTCTTTGAAGTCTGCTCCTTCTTCATTGTGAAGACGAATAATCTCTTTTGCAACGACCTCAATTTCACCAGCAGTCAGAGGTGTTTCCTCCTCAGCATCCATTGAAGAGTTTGCGCTATCCTGCTGATCGTAAATGAAGTATTCCATCTCATGCTTGGGCTGGGCAATTTTTTGACCAGGACTACCAGCTACTAGACTGTGGGTTTCGTCATACTTGATTTCCCCTACTTGACGGTCCATCAGGCGTGTGAAAATAGCATTTGTTGCCTCCAAGACCTCAATCTGACTACGGAAATTTTCCTTAAGCAAAATCAATTTCCCAGCCTGAGGATTTGCCTGATACAGTTCAAATTTCTCTTGGAAAATCATCGGATCCGCCTGACGGAATCGATAGATGGACTGCTTAATGTCGCCCACCATAAAGCGGTTGTGACCGTTAGACAGCAGGTCTAGCATTCGCTCTTGGCTATGGTTGTTATCCTGGTACTCGTCCACCATGACTTCGTGGTATTTTTCTTGGAAAAGCTGGCGAATGTCCACATTTTCTTCTAAAATACGAATAGCGAAATGCCCAATATCGCCAAATTCAAAGGCTGCTTCTTTGATTTTGACATCCAGATAAGCCTGTGAAAAGTCTAGGACAAAAGCACGTAATAATACAAGCAGTGGCAAAGCTTGAATCTGATAGTCTTTCAGCAGGGTCAATTCATAAACTTCCTGACCCAAATCTCGTAGTCCTGAGATGATCTGGCTCTTGCCAGCATTGTATTCTTCTTTAAAGGCTATCAAATGCTCATCTTTTGGTCGATTGGCATTGGTCAGACCCTTGCCTCTGGACTGATCATTGATGAGAAGGATTCTTTCAACCCGCTCCATCAAGTCCTTCTGGTCCAGACTATCTAAACCTGTCAGCAAATCCAAGACTTCTTCCACATTTGCAAAATACTTGGCAGATCCAAAGTCATTTCTGCCCCATTCCACATGGTAGCGGAAGAAATCTGCAGCTTGATAGAGCTTGTCTAACACTTTTTCCTTAAAGCCTTGCTCTAAGATCTGCTCTATATGCTCCTGACTGTACAAATCAGCTTGAACAGCCTGCTCTTTCAGCCATTTAGTTGGACTGCTCGTCGATTGACTAAAATCATGCACCTGATAAACAACCTGACGGAAACCACTATTATCCTTGCGGTTGCCCGAAAAATTGCGAACCAGTTTGCGGAATGCACCATTTTCATCCTCTTCAAGATAATCTGCAAAGAGCTGGTCAAAAACCTCTTTTTTCAGACTCGCTTTTTCAGTCTCATCCTGTAAAATCCGAAACTGCGGAGAAATACCAAGGCTATAACCGTAAGTCGTTACCAATTTCTGCGTAAAGGAGTCCATGGTCCCAATATCTGCCTTAGTCAAATCCGCCAACTGGGCCGACAAATGCCGGCGCAATTCCATATCCGTCGTCTCCGCAATGGTTTCATTGAGATTTTTCTCAATCCGCTCCTTCAACTCACCAGCCGCCTTGACTGTAAAGGTCGAGATAAAGAGCTGGTCGATTCCCACACCACGCTTCAACTTATCCAAAATCCGTTGAACCATAACAAAGGTCTTGCCTGACCCAGCCGATGCAGAGATCAGAACATTCTGACCGTGCGTGTAGATAGCTTCAATCTGCTCAGGTGTGCGTTTTTGTTGCTTATCAGAATTGGCTTCCGCCAGCTGCACAGCCTTGATTTCTTCCGCGCTTAAAAATTGTTCAAAAGCCATTAGTCCTGACCTCCTTTCATTCGTTCCATCCAATCTTGACGCTTGGCCGCTTTTACCAACCGCCGCGCCATGCCCATGTGCCGATCCGCCTCAAAACCAGTGATTGCCTTCAGCTGCTCACCTGCCACCGAACGCCCATCTTTTGTATAAGGGTTAATAGCAAAGCGACCAGCCAGAATGTCCATGGCAGCTTGTTTGTAGAGTTCTTGGTTGTGGTTCAATAACACCGCAAACTCATCTTCCGTATAGAGTTGGTTACGAGTCTGATAAAAATGATTGAGCCCCAGACTTTCCTCCTTCAAGAAAAGCCCCTTGTAAACCAAGCTAGTATTGGCAGCTCCTTCTAGCTGTTCTAAATTCTTCGTGTCTTTTAATTTGATAATCGGATCCTGCAAATGCAAATACATAGCTCCAAAAACAGGTTTATCCTTGGTTTCATCCAGCTCTTGTAAGGCTGCCAAGTAGGTCACCAACTGAGGTTTTAGACCATTGTAAAAATCCCCAACTGAAAAAGATTGGTCACTGGACTTGTAATCCACAACACCGACAGCCTGATTGATTTGTAAGGTATCCAAGCGGTCAATGGTACCATTTACATGCACACTCTTACCATTTTGAAGGTCAAAAACCAGCGCCTTATCCTGACGGAAACTCTTTTCCTGACCATCAATTTCCACCAAATCATTATCCCGCAAAATGGTTGCACTGGAGCGAGCAATCTTATCCAGCACCTCCTCCGTATAACGAGCATCCGCATCCTGGTTATAAAACATAGCAAATTCTGCCTCGTCACGTGTACGCAGGATGGCCTTGTCCACTTTTTGATCAAAATCTAGCTCAGATTGGTCCATGACCACTCGTTCAAAAATCCGATGCAAGAACAAACCATGCTGAAAGGCAGTCGGATGGATGGATTCCTGTTCCCGCAAGCGAAGAACATTACGGACGAAGTAAAGATATTGGTTGTTGTAGAAATTGGTCAAGCTGGATGCAGAAAGATTGAGCGGCTTATCCTCTGGATATAAAGCAGCCAAGGTTTCATCTGAAAGCTGTTTAGAAGTAATTTCGCCAGTAATGGTCGGAATTTCAATGCCTTGCGACTCCAATTTCTTCTTCAAATGGCGAACCAAGACTGTCCAGAAGGCCGTCTGACCTTCCCATTCTTCATGATCAATTGATGGTCTTTCTGACTCAATCAAACGGGATAAGAGACTCTTGTAGTGACCGATGTCTTGCGGACTAAGTGTTTTAATCCGTCCACGTTCTTCGGATTTCAGCCCCATTTTTTGGAGAATCTTGATATAAGGTGAGAGACTATCTTCACCTTCGTTATAAATCTGAGGCGTGGAAATAACTAACTGTTCCGTCGCAGCATTAAGCAGAGACATCATAGCAGCATGGTTCTTCTTGATATTCTCTCGGCTGACCAAATCAAAACGTGAGGAACTAGCCGAAACAAGATTGACTTTTTCCATCTCTTCTTCCGTCAATAGACTGATATTCTTAGCAACTTTTGGAAAATTGGACTGGCCCATTCCGATAGCATAAACATACTTTGCAGTGTGCGGCTCGATCAAATCATAGGATTTGACATTGACCACATCAACCGTTGCAGGAACGGTACGATAGTGGCTGGCTTGCATACCAGCCTGTAAAATAGCCAGAAAATCATCCATTTTCAATTTTTCTTTTCCGAAAATCTGATGAAAATTCTCAAGAAGATGGGTAAAACTTTTCCAGACCTGCTCTTCTTTTTCTTGCTCTACTTCACTCAAATTTCGAGACATTTTTTCCATATTTTTAGGAAGATCAATTGCCTCCAAAAATGCCATAAATTTCTCAAGCAAGGCAGTTCCAGATTGTGGTCCAGTCTTAAACAGCTGATTCAAAGGTTCCATAATCTTAGCACGTAGAGGTTCCAAGACAGCCAAATCATAGACAAGCCTTTTCTCCTTGATGACTTCAGCATCATAGTCTGCTCTGCCATTGACCGAAAAAGCCCTCGAAAAAGCAGCCTGCCCCTTCATATCCGCAAAGAGGATGTAAGACTCAAATAGGTCCAGCTCCTTTTGGGAAATGCTGGCGTACAAACCAGATTTGAGGAGATTGAACAGGTCTTCCGCTCGGAAACGATAGCGGCGCAAACGTTCCAAGGACTCCACAAAATGGACCAGAGGATGATGACTCATCTCCTCTGCCTTGCCGAAATAGTAAGGAATATCATACTTGTCAAAAATCTTGCCAATCTGCAACTTGTAGCTATCCACATCACCCAAGAGCAACAAGATGTCTTTATAGCGAGCCCCTTGATGCACATGCTGACGAATTGCAGTCGCAACTTGCTCCACTTCTTCTTTTTGGTTAACAACTTCCCAGAGTTGGATTTTTTCTTGGTCTTCTGGAGTCAAGTCAAGCATGGTCCCACTGTAGTCATAATAGGCTTCCATATTCTTTGAAAATTTACCAATACTGTCCAAGACTGGCTCTTGACCAATATAAGTAGCCTTAGTCTGGAACTGCGCTGATAACTGACGTAAAAAGTCAACGTTGGCTTGATAGACGTTGCCTTCCGCATAGGTCGCTTGCACAGCTTTCTTGCTGGCATATACACCAATCAGGATTTCCGACACTCGTTCATTTAAAGCACTTACTAAAGCTTCTTCTTCTGCCGAAAAACGTGAAAATCCGTCTACCACCAGCACAATGTTCTTCAACTGCTCATCCAACTGACCAGTTTCTACCAGGCCAGTCAGCTGTGCCAACTTAGACTGATGCTCAAAACCTTCTTTGGACAAAATGTCTGTGACAGCCAGAAAAATCTTTACCAAATCAGCTTGCTTATCTGGTGACTCCATAGCTTCCAAGTCCAAAATAGACATATTTGCCCGTTGCAATTCTTTGTATAAAGCAACTAGCTGGTTAATGAAACCAAAATCTGTCTGCAAACGACCATAGACTTTCAAGTCGCCATCTTCAAATTGCGATAGAACACGAAAGAAAATCATGGCCAGACCAACATCATCCAGCGGTTGACCTGCTTCTTTCCTATCAATCATCAAATAGCGGGCCAATTGCCCAAAACGGGTCACGATAATATCAAAAGTTGCCTGTTCAGGTAGATATTCCAAGACCTTGCGTTCCATCTCAAAGGACAAAGAATTAGGAGCAATATAAAAAACTCGCTTACCTTCCTTAGCAAATTCTGCAGCAATATCCGTTAAATACTGCGTCAGAGGATTTCGTATATCTGTGTAGACTAATTTCATATCAAATTCTCATACTTTCATTGAACTTACTATGTCTAGTATATCAAAAATGCGTATACAAAAAAAGGAAAGGCGAACCTTTCCTTTTTTTATTTTACCTGAATAGGAATTAGGAAAAATAATTTAATTAGTCTTCGTTGCGACGACGTTTACCTGCAAGAGCAAGAGCTGCAATAAGCATACCTGCACCAAGTACTGTTGCTGATGATGAAGCTTCACCAGTGTTTGGCAATTGAGCCGCACCAGCTTTAGCAGTTGTTGGAGCTACAGGAGCCTGTGGTTTTGGTGCAACAGGTTTGCTTACCTTACGGTAGATGTGTGTTGTGTTACCGTCTGGATCTGTTACAGTCTTACCTGTAAACTCGTATCCTGGGATTGACTTGTTCGGTGTTGTACCCTCTTCTTGCGGTGCAATTGGGTTACCGTCTTCGTCAACGTGGTTTGTTACAACTTTAGTTACCTTACGGTAGATGTGTGTTGTGTTACCGTCTGGATCTGTTACAGTCTTACCTGTGAACTCGTATCCTGGGATTGACTTGTTAGGTGTTGTACCCTCTTCTTGCGGTGCAATTGGGTTACCGTCTTCGTCAACGTGGTTTGTTACAACCTTCTTAGCAGGTGTTTCTACTTTACGGTAAACGTATGTTACTTCAGTAGTCTTACCACCTACAACAGTACCAGTTTCTGAACCTTCCACACGAACAAGCTCATAAGTTGTACCATCTTCTGTAGTGATAGTGTTTGGCTTGTTATCAGTTGTGTCATAAGACTTACCTGCTGGAGCGTCTGTTTCGTCGTTAACAGGTGTCTTAATTACTGTACCATCTTCAGTCACGTAGTTCACCACAACGTTACCATTTTGAACGTAAGGGACTGGTGTGTCAACGCCAGAATCATCTGGTGTTGGTGGTACATAACCCTTACCTGGATCTGTTGGATCAACTGGTTTCAATGGTTCGTTGGTCTTAGGATCTACTGGTGTGTAGCCTGGAACGTTTGGAATCACTGTATCTGGAGTTGGTGTTACTGGTACATCTGGATTGGTTGGATCAAATGGATATGGAACTTTTGGTTCTTGTCCTTCAGGTACACCTGGAATTTGTGGGATCCAGTTAGCGACTTTCTTATACACATAAGTGATCTCAATTGTCTTACCACCTTCAACTGTACCGTTTTCTGTACCAATTGTCTTAGACGGAATCAAGACATAACGTGAACCATCTTCTGTAACAATCTCTGTTGGTTTGTTGTCAGTTGTGTCATAAGACTTGCCAGCAGGAACGTTGGTTTCGTCTTGAACTGGTGCTTTGATAACTGTTCCATCTTCTGTTACGTAGTTAACCACAACATTACCATTTTGAACGTAAGGAATTGGTGTATCTTCTCCTGTATTTGATGGAGTTGGTGGTACATAACCCTTACCTGGATCTGTTGGATCAACTGGTTTCAATGGTTCGTTGGTCTTAGGATCTACTGGTGTGTAGCCTGGAACGTTTGGAATCACTGTATCTGGAGTTGGTGTTACTGGTACATCTGGGTTAGTTGGGTCGAATGGATATGGAACTTTTGGTTCTTCTCCTGCTGGTACACCTGGAATTTGTGGGATCCAGTTAGCGACTTTCTTATACACATAAGTGATCTCAATTGTCTTACCACCTTCAACTGTACCTGTTTCAGAACCAACTGTCTTAGATGGGATCAAGACATAACGTGAACCATCTTCTGTTGTGATAGTAGTTGGTTTGTTGTCAGTTGTGTCATAAGACTTACCTGCTGGAGCGTCTGTTTCGTCGTTAACAGGTGTCTTAAGCACATTGCCATTTTCATCCACGTAGTTCACCACAACGTTACCATTTTGAACGTAAGGGATTGGTGTGTCAACGCTAGAATCATCTGGTGTTGGTGGTACATAACCCTTACCTGGATCTGTTGGATCAACTGGTTTCAATGGTTCGTTGGTCTTAGGATCTACTGGTGTGTAGCCTGGAACGTTTGGAATCACTGTATCTGGAGTTGGTGTTACTGGTACATCTGGGTTAGTTGGATCAAATGGATATGGAACTTTTGGTTCTTGTCCTTCTGGTACACCTGGAATTTGTGGGATCCAGTTAGCGACTTTCTTATACACATAAGTGATCTCAATTGTCTTACCACCTTCAACTGTACCTGTTTCAGAACCAACTGTCTTAGACGGAATCAAGACATAACGTGAACCATCTTCTGTAACAATCTCTGTTGGCTTGTTGTCAGTTGTGTCATAAGACTTACCTGGTTCAGCGTTTTCTTCGTCTGTTACAGTAGCCTTGAGCACTGTTCCATCTTCTGTGATGTAGTGAACGATAACATTTCCAGCTTTTTCGTAGATGTAAGTAACTTCAGTTGTACCTTCTACAACTTTACCAGTTTCATTATCGCCAGCTTTAACTTCTTTGTAGTAGTAAACCTCACCTGATTCAGTAGTAATCTTAGATGGTTTGTGATCTGTCGTATCGTAGTCTACACCTGTTGAAGTTGTCTTCGTATCCACTACTTGTGGAGCAATCACATCACCGTCTGTATTGACGTAGTTAACAACAACATCACCTTTGACTTCTTCGTAAACGTATGTGATTTCTGTTGTGCCTTCTACAACATCACCAGTCTCATTACCTTTTGTAAGAGTTGGTACGATACGGTATGTCTTACCTTCATCTGTTGTGATTTCTTTTGGTTTTAGGTCTGTTGTATCGTATGATGTGCCTGTTGAGCTTTCTGGTGTATCAGTTACAGTGCTTGCGGTTTTCTTACCTTCGTCTGTTGTACCTGAGATTGGGTTACCTTCGGTATCAACGTAATGAACGATGACATCACCTTTTACCTCTTCGTAGACGTAAGTAATTTCTTTTGTTTTACCTGCTTCTACTGTACCTGTTTCTGAATCAACACCTGTGGCAGTACCGTTACCTACAGCAGTCAAGTTACCTTCATCTGAAACTGTACCAACTGGGTAATCACCTGCTTTTTCTTTTGCGACAAGACGATATGTCTTACCATCTGCTGTGGTGATTTCTTCTGGTTTGTGGTCTGTAGTAGCATAAGCAGAATCTGGTTTGCCATCTGTCACATCTGCTACAGGAGCTTGGATGACGTTACCTTCTGTATCCACATAATTAACGTTAACGTTACCTGCTTTTTCGTAGACGTATTGAACAGTTGTTGTTCCTTCTACGACATCACCTTTTTCTGGTGCAGATGTATCTTTAACCTCTTTATAGTAGTAGAGTGTTTCTGAACCATCTTTTTCAACAACTGTAATGGTTGCTGGTTTGTGGTCGTAGGTTTCATATGGTGTGTCTACTGATGTTGTTGGTGTATCAACTTCTGTTTTAGCGATGGTATTTCCTTCGGTATCGTAGTACTCAACAACAACGTCACCTTTCACTTCTTCGTAAACATAAGTGATTTCTTTTGTTTTACCAGCTTCAACTGTACCAGTCGTAGCATCGATACCTGTTGCTTTACCGTTACCAACTGCTGTCAAGTTATTGTCATCTGAAACTGTACCTACGTTGTAAGTATTTGCCGGAGCAAGGCGGTAAAGTTTGCCATCTACTGAGATGCTAGCCAGTTTGTTATCAAGAACAGTGTCATAGCCAGAACCTGGTTTACCATCTGTCACGTCTGCAACTGGATCTTTAAGAACATTACCTTCTGTATCGACATAGTTAACGTTAACTGAACCAGCTTTTTCGTAGATGTAAGTCACTTCAGTTGTGCCTTCTACAACTTTACCAGTTTCGTTATCGCCAGCTTTAACTTCTTTGTAGTAGTAAACCTCACCTGATTCAGTAGTAATCTTAGATGGTTTGTGATCTGTCGTATCGTAGTCTACACCTGTTGAAGTTGTCTTCGTATCCACTACTTGTGGAGCAATCACATCACCGTCTGTATTGACGTAGTTAACAACAACATCACCTTTGACTTCTTCGTAAACGTATGTGATTTCTGTTGTGCCTTCTACAACTTTACCAGTCTCGCTACCTTTTGTAAGAGTTGGTACGATACGGTATGTCTTACCATCTGCTGTGGTGATTTCTTTTGGTTTTAAGTCTGTTGTGTTGTAGTCCACACCTGTTGAGCTTTCTGGTGTATCAGTTACAGTGCTTGCGGTTTTCTTACCTTCGTCTGTTGTACCTGAAATTGGGTTACCTTTGGTATCAACGTAGTGAACGATGACATCACCTTTCACTTCTTCGTAAACATAAGTGATTTCTTTTGTTTTACCAGCTTCAACTTTACCTGTTTCTGCATCAACACCTGTTGCAGTACCGTTACCTACAGCAGTCAAGTTACCTGCATCTGAAACTGTACCAACTGGGTAATCACCTGCTTTTTCTTTTGCGACAAGGCGATATGTCTTACCATCTGCTGTGGTGATTTCTGCTGGTTTGTGGTCTGTTGTAGCGTAGTCAGTACCTGCTTGTGCATTTGTTTCATCAGCTACTTTAGTTGCAATCACATTGCCATCAGTATCCACATAGTTAACGTTGACTGAACCAGCTTTTTCGTAGACGTATTGAACTGTTGTTGTTCCTTCTACGACATCACCTTTTTCTGGTGCAGATGTATCTTTAACCTCTTTATAGTAGTAGAGTGTTTCTGAACCATCTTTTTCAACAACTGTAATGGTTGCTGGTTTGTGGTCGTAGGTTTCATATGGTGTGTCTACTGATGTTGTTGGTGTATCAACTTCTGTTTTAGCGATGGTATTTCCTTCGGTATCGTAGTACTCAACAACAACGTCACCTTTCACTTCTTTGTAAACGTAAGTGATTTCTTTTGTTTTACCTGCTTCAACTTTACCAGTCGTAGCATCGATACCTGTTGCTTTACCGTTACCAACAGTTGTCAAATTATTCTCTGCTCCAACAGTACCAACTTTGTAATCACCTGCAGGAACTAGGCGGTAAAGTTTGCCATCTACTGAGATGCTAGCCAGTTTGTTATCAAGAACAGTGTCATAGCCAGAACCTGGTTTACCATCTGTCACGTCTGCAACTGGATCTTTAAGAACATTACCTTCTGTATCGACATAGTTAACATTAACGCTACCAGCTTTTTCGTAGATGTATGTAACTTCAGTCGTACCTTCTACAACTTTACCAGTTTCCTTATCGCCTGCTTTGACTTCATCTTTTGGCAAGATGTAGTAAACATCGCCAGTTTCGTCATTAACGATTTTCTCTGGTTTGTTATCTCTTGTGTCGTATTCTGTACCTGTGTCAGTGATAACTTGGTCTGTTACATCGTCTGCAATTGTGTTACCTTCAGTATCAACGTAATGTACGATAACATCACCTTGAAGCAATTCGTAAACGTATGTTACTGTCGTTGTTCCTTCTACAATATCTCCTGCTTCGTTTCCTTGCGTTGCTGCTGGTACTAGTTTGTACACTTTTCCGTCTGCTGTTGTAATTGTGTTCGGACGGTTGTCTGTTGTGTCGTAGCCGTTACCTGTGTTTGTTGTTGATGATAATGGTGTATCTTCTACTTCACTTGCGACTTCTTTTTCCTTACCGTCAACACCTTTATCAGCTGTTCCTGAAATTGGGTTGCCATTTACATCGACATACTTAACAACAACGTTACCTTTTACTTCTTTGTAGACATAAGTGATTTCTTTAGTAACACCTGACTCGACTGTACCTGTTACGTCGTCGATACCTGTGGCTTTACCGTTGCCAACTGCTGTCAAGTTGCTATCATCTGAAACGGTACCAACGTTGTAAGTATTTGCCGGAGCAAGTTTGTAAGTCTTACCGTCTTTAGTCTTGATGATTTCTGGTTTTTCACCTTCTTGAGCTGTGTTATAGTCTGAACCTGGTTTACCGTCTGTTACATCTGCGACTGAGGCTTGAAGTGGGGTACCTTCTGTGTCTACATAGTTGATATTAACATTACCAGCTTTTTCGTAAACATAAGTTAATTGTTTAACTGTATCAGACTTAATGGTACCTTTTTCTGCGTCAATTTTTTCATTTGAACGGTAATCTGTATCCGTCTTGTCATCTACAACAGGGTGGAGATTTTTTGCTGTAGTATCAATTTCTTTGTAGTAGTATACGGTACCATCTGCTGCTACGATGCTGTTATCACGTACGGCTGCGGTATTGTATTCTGAACCTGTGTCACCATGTCCAACTACAGTCACCATATCCTTAAGGATGTTACCTTCTGTGTCTACGTAGTAAACATCAACGCCACCTTTTTCAGTGTAGAAGTAACGAGCATTTTGTTCATTCTTAACATTAGAGTTGGATAATGTCATCTCTAACCCGCCAAGTTCCCAACGATCATCACCACCTCTGTCTACATTAGCATCAGAGATATCTGGTGTCTTGTAGTTCCATCCAAATTTCCAAAGAGCATTCGTATTTGTCGCATCTAGAGGTCCTGTAGAAACAGTTACGCTATCAGTATCGAATTTAGCTACTGTTCCATAGCCATCTGCTATGCCATCTGCTTTTTTTCCATTTTTATATGGAGCATCAACGCTCCACTGAATTGGAGTAAGGACATCTCCGTTTGCATCAACGTAATTACCAGCCGCATCCGTTTTATAGATTTTTTTTGTGTTAACAGTATGAACGGTACCATCTTCGTCAGTCACCATAGTATCTGTCACACTTTTTACATTTACAATTTGACCAGTAGCAGTGGTGTAAGACGTTTTGGTATCATTTAATGTTCCAAGTACATCACCATTGGAATCAAGAACCTGAACCTGTTTTCCTTCAAGAACAAGTTTATTGGCGTCGTAAAATTTAGATGTGAACGTTCCTGGCTTAGTATTGTATGTTCCTCCTGGTTGCATTTCTTCAGTAGTGAACATCAACGTAAAGTAATCATCCAAGTCAGAGACCATTCCACTATTATTCATTTTAGTTTTGTAAAAATTAGCCCAGTCTGGATTGTTTGGATCTAGCATATAGACTTGCATTTGCAACGCACCATTAACATCTGTAATGGTGTACAAGCGTGCCTCGTTCCATTGTCCACGGAAAACAGCATATTGCGTACCAACTTTATAGTCTGTAGCTAATATACCACTTTCTACCTTAGGTAATTCTGACTCAATTAATTCATAATTATCAAAATCGATAGCACCAGCAATATGAAAAGCATCCCCGACTAAACCACTATCTTGAGTGTAACGTGCTAGCAACTCACGAAGGCGACCAGTCGCTGCATTTTCTTTTACATAATATGATGTTGTTTGGATCGTACCACTCGGAACAGCTGTTGAAAAAGAATTCGTGTTTACATTTACTCTTGTCTGATCTAGTTTGTTATAAACTGCAGTATTCCAGTTGGCACCATTTGAATTATAAATTGAAATTTGGCGAGTTGTGACACCATTCTCTGAAACAATGTAAGTAAAATCATATTTTACTTTATGAGCTTGGTAATTCTCTAGAACGTTCAACTCATCAACCACAGTTTTGACATTAGGCTTTAGTTCAACAGTTTTAACAACTCTATCACCGTTCATTGTTTTCTCAACCAACTTAGCATAAACAACGTCAGATGCCGCACGTTCAGTTGAATCAGTTGACACTGAGAAAGTCATATAGTAGTTATGACCCGCCCAATCATTAAAGTTTTTACCATCTCCATAGCCACCGACTGTGTCGAAATTAAAAATCAAGAAAGTATCACGGTTGGCATCTTGGTCTCCAATATAGCCTGCAGGATAATTCTTTTCAGCTACTGTAATGGTTGCTTCTCTCTCAGCAGCTGTAAGACCTGAGTTCGCAGCCTTAACTGGATCTGGGATTTCCCAAACACCGTGTTGAGCATAAGAGACAGATGCCGGGTTTGTAGTTTCGATTGTCGTTGCAGCTGGAGTTCCAGTAGCGGTATCCAATACTGCAGTGATTTCACCATCTGGATAATACTTACGCAATTCTAAGACTAGAGCTTCTACGTTTGTACGAACTGCACTGATTTGAGCGTTTACTTCCTCAAGTGTCGCTACTGAATCCTTCAAGACTGCAGTTGCTTGTGTTGCAGTTAATTTAGTCGCTGCAGCAGCTGCTTTCAAGGCTGTGTCTTCCTTGTCAGATGCAGCTACAAGGCGTTCAGATTCATTTGCCAAAACTTCTGCTTCTGAAGTTACTTGCTCAAGAACAGTTTTTGCTTCTTCTACAGTAGCAGGTGTTTTTACAGCTTCAGAAACTGTTGCAGTTGTTGTAGCTGCGCCTTCTGTTGATTTAGCAGTTGCTGTTTCTGTTGTAGTTGTTTCAGAAGTTGCCGCTTTTTCTTCAGCTTTCTTAACAACTTTTACAGTTACAATATTTTGTCCATTCTCTGTCACTTCTTGAGAAACTGTAGCTGACTGACCTGATGCTAATTCATACCCTTCTGGTACTACTGCTGTGACAGATACCGTTGCTTTTGCAATTGTTTCTGTGGTAGTAACTGAAACTGTTTCTACTGAAGCGTTCGCAAGTGTATCATCTTCAGTAGCGTACTTAACAATATAGCCGATTTCAACTGTACGTTCAGAACTTGATGAAGTCGCCGTTTCTGTTGAAGTTTCTGATGTCGTTGATTCTGTAGCACTTGTGGATGAAGCTACGGACGTAGACTCTGGGGTTGTAACTGTCTCTGCTGCTTGAACAACCTGTGTCCCAGTACCAAGTGCAATCGACATCCCAAGTAAGACACTAGCAGCACCAAAGTGGTATTTACGAATTGAGAAGTGCTGTTTCAATCCGTACCAGTCAAAAGATTTTCTTCTAGAATGATGCATTATTATCCTCCTGTATTCTATGCATAGCTAAAAATAAGATAGGTAACTAAAAATGCTTTCAGATTACATCTCCCTCATTTTACTATTAGCTAACCATTTTTAGCTTCTATAAGCATTATACACTACCCCCCCCCCCGATTTTCAAGTAAAATCAATCATTTTTCACGCCTTACGCATGAAAAATTTCTTGCTAAATTCCCAAAGTAAGTTCTAGTCTAACCCCAAAACTAGAAATTAGACTGAGACAAAGAAATAAGGTAGAACTTACTATGGGACAAGTTGGTGATGACAAATTTGAGATAATTAGAAAAGATAGCCTTTACGACAGACCCTGTAGCCTGACGAAATGAACTTTCTCGCTTGTTTGCATCCTAGGTAAATCTTGATAGTATGCAATTAAAACAGGAAAAGAAATTTAAAATAAGAACCCTGTGTAGCACAGAGTTCTCCTTCTATCATTCTCTTATCCACCTTTGTGTTGGCTCCATTAGCTTCGACATCTATTATTCCGTGGGAGATCTGTTGAAATAACGAAGCGAGATTTCATACCATCAGAAAAAAACAGCTTAGTTGCCATGTTCATGACCTTCTTCTGTGACATTTTCTTTCCGCAACACCCTCACTTGTTCAATAGGCATTTTCAGAACTAGGGAAATATTCTCATCAGACATGCCAACTTGAAAAAGAGAAGTCAAAACTTCTTGCGTTTTTTGTTCTGCACCTTTCTCATAACCATCCTCAACACCCTCCTCATAGCCTTCTTCAAAGCGTTCCTGCATGGTTTCGTAATAACTAGCAGCATTTCGGTTCCATGTGTCAATCATTGTTCTTTCCTCCTGTGTCCAATTATTCACATCCAAAAGATACTCTGCCCTTTGGATCGCACTGGTTTGTTTTAAGCTAAATTCTTTGTTAGAGAAGAATTCCATCCAAAGCTGTTGTTTCCTATCCATTTCTCCCAATGGCAGTTTCTTTAGTTCTACAATGACCATCTCGAAGGGCTTTCTCGCTTGTTCTTGTTTACCAAATGGAAACTCCAAGACCTGACCTGTTTCTGAATCCGTAATAATAAATGAATGGACTGGTCTTTCATCTTTAAAGTAGTTGGTTGCAACTACGGCGATACCATAGACAGGTTGGATTTTATCGTACATCTTATGGGTTTTGGCAACTTTTTGTCGAACATTGGGCAGGTTTGCGACCAGGTGTTGGCAAATATAGGTCCACAATCTTTTCAAAAAGCCTCTTTGGTTGGCGACTTGGATTTCAATCACTACTTGGGTATCATCTTCCAATGAGGCAAGAACATCAACGGTCGTAGTAAAATAGCCATCTTGTTCTTTCTTTAAATCAGCAAGAGTTCCGTTCATAATTTTGACCATTTTAGGTCTGAAACCAAGAAAGGTTTCAATGAAATCAATGGTCACCTCTGGATCGCTAAAAACTTTTTTAGCTGCAATGTCCATCATTGGATTGATGCGATGTCTTTTTTTGCTCATATTTTTCTCCATATTCTATTGATTGAGATATAACCTCGTATTATATATTCGAAAAATAGAGCATTTCCCCTAATTATATTATAGCACATTCACTAACATTTTCAAAATTCAATACCAAAAACCTGCTAGTTATTTGAAAACAAACAGGTCAAGTTTACTCATTTTCCTTCTCTCTTGCCAAACGCTCCCTCTCCAAACGTAATTTCCGATTTGGATTAAGTGTATTAAAAAGTTCTTCTAATTTCTCAGCATTCCATACATCGGCTGCTGAGACAAAATTTCCATCCTTATCCTTGAAGGATATTGGTTTATCGCCCATATTAACCTCCAACTATTTTATAGACTATTTACAAACGATCATTAACTGAATGAAATTAGTAAGGTTGGTAGCCAAGGTCCCATAGGACTTGGCGTAGTTTGACTAGAGGCTGGGCAAAAAGCCTAGCACCACTCTTTAGAGTTCGTGTCAACATCTCAGCGCAGTGGTTGATTGGCAGATTTGTTCGTGTTTTACACTCCAAATCTGACCTAATCAACTGTGCGGGGGTGGGAAGACGAACTCTTTTTTAACTAGTCGAGTTCTTTCCCACTCCCAGTCAAACTGCTTACCTCGCTTTCGAATTTCTTAGCTCGGGTTAAAACTGTCCCCCGAACATGGTCGCTTTCGTATTTCAAGGCAACCAGCTGAAAAAGTTCTGCAAACTGTTTCACTCCACTGGACAGGCTACGACATGGAGTACAGGCAGTCGATACCACTGCCTGTGCGGAATTAGTAAGGTTGGTAGGTAGTCCGCCATAACGGCTACCGTATCACATCAAGTCCTTTAGGACTTAGATGTGATTCCAAAGTTACGACACGGAGTCCAAATGGTCGATACTACCATTTGGGTGAAGTTAGTAAGGTAGCTAGCCAAGGTCCCCTAGGACTTGGCGTAGTTTGACTAGCAAGTTAACTTGCAGTCAAACTGCTACGTTAATCCACAAACTCAAATTCGAACTTGCCGATGCGAACTGTATCGCCGTCTTTGGCTCCGCGGGCACGGAGGGCTTCATCGACACCCATGCCACGCAACTGGCGAGCAAATTTCATGACAGATTCGTCACGATCAAAGTTAGTCATGGTGAAGAGTTTTTCTAGTTTGTCACCAGATAGAACCCAGCTTGCATCGTCTGCACGGCTGATGTCAAATTCTGGCTCATCTGGGTTAAAGCCATAGTAAGCCTCCTCTTCTTGGAAATCTGATTCCTCGTAGAGCAAGAATTCAGGCGTTTTCTCTAGCAACTCAGCTGTGGCATCCAAAAGATTTTCCAAACCTTGGTGAGCAATCCCTGAGATTGGGAAAATCTGTGGCAGTTCGTCAAACTCGCCATAGTTGGCTGCTAATTTCTTCTTGAACTCTTCCAGATTTTCTGCCGCTTCTGGCATATCCATTTTGTTGGCAACGATAATCTGAGGACGCTCCATGAGGCGAAGATTGTAGGTTTCCAATTCATTGTTGATGGCTACGTAATCTTCATAAGGATCACGACCCTCACTTGCTGACATGTCCAAAACATGCAAGATAACACGTGTCCGCTCGATGTGACGAAGGAATTGCGTTCCCAATCCAACACCTTGACTAGCACCCTCAATCAAACCTGGTAAGTCTGCCACAGCAAATGACTCGCCAGATTTGGTCCGAACCATTCCCAAATTTGGAACAATGGTTGTAAAATGGTAGGCACCAATTTTAGGTTTAGCTGCTGTAATAACACTGAGAAGCGTTGACTTACCAACTGATGGGAAACCTACAAGACCTACATCAGCCAACACTTTCAATTCTAATTCAAGATTGCGCTCCTCACCTGGTTCTCCATTTTCAGAAATCTCAGGAGCTGGATTCTTAGGTGTCGCAAAGCGAATATTTCCACGACCACCACGACCACCGTGGGCAATGACAAATTCTTGACCATTTTCAACCAAGTCGGTGATGACCTTGCCAGTATCCGCATCACGAACAGTTGTCCCCTGTGGTACTCGAACAATCAGGTCTTCCGCACCACGACCATGCATGCCCTTGGTCATCCCTTTTTCGCCATCGTCAGCTTTAAAACGACGGTTGTAACGGAAGTCCATCAAGGTACGCAAGCCTTCATCTACAACAAAAACAACGTCTCCGCCACGGCCACCATCACCGCCCCAAGGACCGCCATTAGGTACATACTTTTCACGGCGGAAGGCGACCATCCCATCGCCTCCCTTACCTGCCTTAACCTTAATCTTGGCGGTATCTAAAAACATACTCATAATTTACCCTATTCTTTCCTAGAAAAAAACGCTTAAAAGCGTTTTAGACCTGTATTCACAAGCGAAGTGCTTATATATAAGAAATCGTTTTTAGCCAATCAAGGTAGTTTTTTCAAAATACTGACTGTATTTTGAAAAAAACTAACGATGAGTGCTTAAAAACTAGCCTTAGTATAGAAGTGCTGAACAGTGAATACAGATTCTTAATTCATCAATGCATTAATGGCTGGTAAAATCAAGCCAGCTAATGTCGCGACAACCATCACGACAACAATTACTAAAGTTACTTTTTCAAATGTTGTTTTCTTGTGTTTTTCTTCGCCGAACGCCATTGCTTTCTCCTTAATCAGTCATTGATAATTCATTTTACCATAAATTAGTAGAGCTTTCAAATCTCATCTCTACCTACCAGAAGCCAAGATTTACCAGATTATCTTAAAAGGACTGTTTTCCAGCTTCTGACTAGAAAGACAGTCCTCGTGCTTTTCAGAAATATTAGGCAATTAACCAGATACCAAACGTTTTACTTTTAATCCAACTCCAACAAGCATAAGTAAACCACAAATGTAATAAGCAACAGGCAATTCGATTATACGACTCCAGAATTCTTCTCCTAAAGCCAGAATAGGTAAGCAATAAAAATACAATGTAACCATAAAAGTCATGATAAAAATAATCAGCTGAATATTTTTATTAGCTTGATAATTAATGAAAAAGAAAGCTAAAAAGATTAGAATAGAGGACAAGGAAAATAAGTTTTGGCTGAAATACTGCCAACCTGACACAAGAAAAACAGAATAACTTTCACTGTCCGTAGTATATGCAAACGGCAGTAGCATACACAATATGAACAATAGTCCAACTGCATGAGTGATATATCTTTGCATAGCCTTTACCTACCCCTCTATTTGATAGCATCATTTTATTAGCGATAAATTTAAGCTTATCAAGCACTAGATATGTATATTATAACATACATTACCGAGATTACAAAGCATTTCGGTGTATTTTTATTATATTTTTGGATATTATTACAGCGTTTGGTTCTACTTCAACTTTTCCTTAACCTTCTCCGCCACCTTATACGGCACACCTGCTTCTGCGATTTCTTGCAAACTGGCTGACTGGATATTGCCAATAGACTTGAAATGCTTCATCAAAGCTTGCTTGCGTTTTGGTCCCAAACCTTCTATGCCGTCCAATTTAGATGAGAAGGAATTTTTTGAGCGTACCTGACGGTGAAACTCAATAGCAAAGCGGTGCACTTCATCTTGTATCCGATGCAGGAGGAAAAATTCCTGTGAATTACGGGGTAATTCCACTACTTCCAACGGATTGCCAAAGAGCAACTCGTGGGTCTGGTGCTTGTCATTCTTCTGCAAACCTGCAATGGGAATAGACATACCCAACTCCTGCTCGATGACCTGCTTGGCGACATTTACCTGACCTTGACCACCATCGATGATAATCAAATCAGGCGGTGTCAAACCGTCCCTCAAGACCCGACTGTACCGCCGCTGCAAAACTTCTCGCATGGAAGCATAATCATCTGGCCCCTCCACCGTCTTAATCTTGTACTTGCGGTATTCTTTTTTATTAGGCACCCCATTTTCAAAGACCACCATAGCCGACACAGGACTAGTCCCCATAATATTGGAGTTATCGAAAGCCTCAATCCGCACAGGCGTCGGAATCCCCAAAAGCTGACCGATATTCTCCACCGCACCGTAGGTCTTCTCCAGATTTTTCTCCAAAAGATTAAACTTCTGCTCCAGACTGACACGCGCATTCTTGGTCGCCAAATTGATAAGTTGCTTCTTCTCGCCACGCTGAGGCTTGATGACCTTGGTATCTACTAGAGCTTCTACGGCTTCTTGGTCAATATCCTGCGGTATCAAGACCTCTGACGGAATCAAATGTTGCTGGTCCCTGTAAAACTGACCGATGTAGGTCAAAAAGTCTTCGTCCGCATCGTTATAATATGGAAAAAGATTGACATTCCGCTCAATCAGTTTCCCCTGCCGAACAAAGAAAACCTGCACACACATCCAGCCCTTGTCTACGTAGTAGCCAAAGACATCTCGATTTTGCAAGTCATGGGCCATGACACGTTGCTTGGTCCGCAGGGTTGAAATGGATTGAAGGACATCGCGGTATTCCGCAGCCTTTTCAAATTCCAAATTGCCAGCAGCCGCCTTCATCTTGTCCTGAACTTCCTTGACAATCTTATCATCATGCCCCGTCAAGAATTGGGCAACTTCTTTTGCCATCTTGTCATAGTCAGACAGGCTGGGCAGGTTTTCCCCGTGAGCCAAACATTGCCCCAAATGGTAATATAGACAATACTTGTTCTCAGGCATTTTGCACTTGCGGAAAGGATAGAGGCGCTCCAATAGTTTGAGGGTTTGATTGGCCGCACCCACATCTGGATAGGGACCAAAATACTGACCGCCATCCTTCTTAATCTGCCGAGTAATGAGCAGCCGTGGATGCCGTTCCTTGGTAATCTTGATGAAGGGATAGGACTTATCATCCTTGAGCATGATGTTATAGCGAGGCTTGTTTTCCTGAATCAGATTGATTTCCAACAAGAGCGCCTCGATATTAGAATCCGTTACGATGAATTCAAAGTCGGCAATTTCAGCCACTAGAGCCTCTGTCTTGGTATCATGGGCACCACGAAAATAAGACCGCACCCGATTGCGCAGGTTTTTGGCCTTACCCACATAGATAATCTTTCCGTACTTGTTTTTATGGAGGTAGCAACCCGGACTGTCCGGAAGCAGCTCCAACTTGTGCTTGATTAAATCGTTCATAGGTCTATTATAGCAGATTTTCTGATAATCGAGCTTATTGCATTCCTTTTTACACTCGACTTCTTGGAATATATCCGTATCCATACTACAAAAATATTGATAGAAACTATTGCTTTTGTACTAAGATAGCAGTATAATAAATGTAATTAATTGTATATATTATTCGAAGGACATTTGGAATACGGCTTGGACTACCTAGAAAGCCCCTACTTTTAGTTCACGAATAACAAGGAGGTTACTATGATACAATTTGACCATATCACAAAAACATACGGCGAAACAATCGCGCTTGATGACCTAAATTTGACAATTGAAAGCGGCGAGATTTTCGGTTTAATTGGTCACAATGGGGCAGGAAAAACAACGACAATCAGTCTATTGACTTCGATAATCGAAGCCAGTTATGGAACTATCTCTGTTGATGGTTTAAACCTAGAGGAGAACCGCGATGAAGTCAAAAAACGGATAGCCTATGTTCCAGATTCGCCAGACATCTTCCTACACTTAACAGCATTTGAATACTGGCACTTTATGGGCAAGGTCTATGGTGTACAAAAGGATACAGTTGATGACCGTATCGCTAAACTATCTAGTCTATTTGATATGACAGCGCGCCAGCATGAGCCTATTGATAGTTTTTCACACGGTATGCGTCAGAAAACCATTATTATTGGTGCATTGATCCCTAACCCTGATATTTGGATTTTGGATGAACCCCTAACTGGACTGGATCCTCAGGCTTCATTCGACCTAAAACAAATGATGAAAGAACATGCTCAATCTGGTCACACCGTTCTATTTTCTACACACGTCCTTTCAGTAGCTGAACAACTCTGTGACCGCATTGCTATTCTCCGAAAAGGGCAACTCATTTTCGTAGGAAGTCTTGATGAACTCAAATCACAGTATCCTGATAAAGATTTGGAAACCATCTATTTGGAATTAGCTGGACGCCAACAAGTGAAGGCAGGTGAGGAAGTATGAGTAAATCCATCATTTGGGAATTAGTAAAGATTAATATTCTTTATTCCAATCCTCAACTTCTAGCTTCCGTCAAGAAGAAACAAAGTAAGCGCAAAGACGCCTCCTTTTCAGCCTATAAAAGTGTCCTCTTGCAACAAGTATTTATGGTTTTGAGTTTCGGACTTCTCTATTCTGTCTTTTTCATGGGAGTAGATTATAGTCAGTCCATCGGTTTCTTTTCTCTGCAACTAGCGCTCTTTACCATTATTGCCATTGTCTACGGTTTTACAGGTTTCTTCTCCGTTTTCTACGATAGTAAGGATACAAAGTTGTACTTAGCACTTCCCCTGAAGCCACAAGAAGTCTTCCTCGCTAAAATCCTCTCTGCACAAGGGATGGTCCTACCCTTCCTCATGCCGTGTCTGTCTTTACTTCTAATCACTTACTGGCAAATTGGCGGTCCGTTCCTCGCCTTAGCTTCCATTCCTTCCTTTTTGATTCTCTGGATTTTAGTTAATTTAGTCAATCTGATTATCATGCACTTTGTTGGGGAAGTTCTGACAAAAAGCCCTCGTAAAACATTGATTTCTACAATCCTGATGACAGGTTCTTCCTTGCTGGCTTTTGCTGCGCTCATGTTCCTGCAATCTCAGCAGACCGTTTCACTCGAATCTGGTGGCTTTGTTGATTTTCCTATCATACCCATATTTGCTGGATTCCATTACTTGGTCAGCCATACTATATCACTAGAAACACTCCTTCATTTTGGATTTCCTCTCATTTTGATGTTTGGACTTATTACGTTTGCGTTTAAAACTGTCATTCCCAACTACTTTAATCAAGTTTTGGCGATTGAAAATGCTTCGACAAAACGGACCAATAATGCTAAGTCTGGCAAGATTCCTAGCAATCTCAATCAGGCTTTAGTGAAACACCACCTATCTACTCTTAAAGATAGCAACCTCATGGTCCAAACCATGATACAACCAATCATCATGGGAGTGGCGCTTTTTCCAAGTTTTAGCCGTTTCACAGAGAATGGTGGTCTAAGTTCAGTTGAATGGGATTTCTTTGGTATTGCTCTATTAGCTGGATTCTTGCTTGGCAGTCTATTTGCTGGTTCTACAACCTTCATCGGAGTGGCCATGTCATTGGAAAAGGAAAATTATCATTTCATTCGAACGCTTCCTATTAGTTTCAAAAAATTTATCATCCAAAAATTCTGGGTATTGGCTGCCGTGCAATTCGCACTACCAACTCTACTTTACTTTGCTTTGGCTCTAGGTTTCATGAAAGTCAAACTCATTCTAGCAGTCTTCTTTACAGTCGGCATCATCATTTCAGCCCTGCTAACTGGTCAGATTTATTACTGGCGTGACCAACGACTCCTTATGCTCAACTGGCAAAATAGTAACCAGTTATTTGGTCGCGGAGCGGGTCAATGGTTGATTGCTGGATCGATCATAGGAACAATGTTTCTCGGAGCCATTATTCTAGTTGTCAGCATCATATTAGCTGGCACTATTGGTGCAGCTTATGTAAGCTCAGCCTTGATGACCTTACTATTTGTTCTATCTGCTGCTCTTCAACTTTATATCTACAAAGCTTATTGGCAAAAATTAAAATAGATTGGACGTTGTCCAATCTATTTTAGTTTTCTGCGTAATATTCCTGACCGTAGCCTTCTACTTCAGCATTGATTTGCCAAGAGATACCAAACTTGTCTGTTACATTACCATAGGCAGGAGACCAAGGAACTGCTTGAAGTTCCATATTGATAGCCGTTGCATCTACGGATAACTTGCTGTATAGTTCCTGCGCTGTCTCAGCATCGTCTGTGATAAGCGCAACTGTAATATTGTCACCTACTGTATAAGGCATTTCTGGGTTGTTGTCTGACAACATAAAACGTTGACCATTCAAACGAAACTGTGCATTCATCACGTAATTTTCTAGTTCAGCAGGACAGTCTGGTAAGAAATCTTTAAATAGATTTACTTGCTCAACTGTTGCCCCAAGAGCATTTTTATAAAACTCGATGGCTTCCAAACCATTACCATTAGTAACCAAGTATACTTCCATTGCTTTAAGCATGATGGACCTCCAAAATTATGATGGTTTATTATATCACGAGTTAGTTATACGGACAAATTTTTCGACTTATTTCTGACTAAATGTAAAATTAGTAGTCTCCACCTGGTACACCAAAATATTCTTCCAAGGTCAAGCCTGAATTGTAAATATCTGTCGCTTCTTGACCAATATATCGCACATGCCAGGATTCTGCCATATAGCCTGTGCTAGACTCTTTTCCTGGAAGATAGCGGACAATAAAGCCATATAGATGTGCATTCGTAGCCAACCACTGAGAAGCATTAGGCTCTTCTAATAAATTACCACTTGTATCCAATAAATCAAAGGCTAATCCTGTCTGATGTTCACTATATCCAGCTCTTGCAGAATACCTATCTGCCGCTGCTTGTCCTTCCTGATTTACATAAGACTGGTAGAGACTTGCCTGAGTTTCATAGGAACGAAATCCACTATAGTTATTGGAGATACCAAATCCTAGCGCCTGCATATCTGCTATTAATCGTTGAAAAGCTGCTAAGGCTTCAGGATTTTCGCCCGGTGCATAATCAGCTGCAAGCGGATGCTTTTTATTTGCGATAATCACTTCGCCATATTTTCCTTGTACACTATAATAGTAACCGTTAAAATTTACCTGAGTCTCTGTACTTGTTACTTCTTGATTCGTTTCCGCCGATGTAGAGCTGCTTGTTGACTGCTCCGAAGTTGTTGAAGCAGACTGACTTGAAGTAGTCGAAACAACTGTTGACGAATTTTTTGTAGTATTGGCCTGATCCGGCTTTTGATGACATGCTGCTAGTAACAGTATTGTCGGCAAGCATAACAGAATAGTACGTTTCATTATCATCACCCCGTTCTCTTATAATTATGTCTATTGTAGCACAATCATAAAACTCCGTCTAATGACGGCTTATGATTTTAACTACTATCGATATTTTTAGTGTTCATTGAATTTCTCTCGATTCTTTTCCTTCAAGTAGTGGTATTCACGATAACATACATGCCATAAATAGAAACGGGAGCGGGAAAGAACTCGACTAAGTCAAAAAGAGTTCGTCTTCCCACCCCCGCACAGTTGATTAGGCCAGATTTGGAGTGCAAAACACGAACAAATCTGCCAATCAACCACTGCGCTGAGATGTTGACACGAACTCTGAGTAGCGGTCCTGGGCTTTTTGCCCAGCCTCAGACATATATGATGTTAAATAATCGTATTCACAAGTAAAGTGATTTACATACAAAATAGTTTTTTAGGAAATACTGACTGCATTTTGAAAAATCCGTCTTAGCTAGAGATACTGAACTGTAAGTACAACTAGATACCTCATCAGTAGTTTCTAAACAAACATTATTGTTGATTTTTAGATGACATACCGTTTTTTACGATGTCTTCTACCTTCACATCCGTTTTATTATTTAGCACTCCTAAAAATACAAGAATACTAAGGATGATACAAATCGTCTGCTCGATTTGGTTTTATGATAAAGCAATCGAAATTTGACTGAACAGATTAAATATATCAGCACAATAAAACGGGTGATGATACCGAGTTGATAGAAACTACATATCATCATCCGTTTGTCAGCTGTAGGAAGAAAGAAATGTTATCCGATTAGCTTGATGTCCGTTCTTCTCATTGTTTACCCTGCAATAAACAATGAGAAGAAACTTGTACCAACCATATCCGCAAGAGCATGTCCTAAGAAATATGGCAATAAATTATCATTTTTCCTTGTGTACATGTAGTAATAGAAAAGGCCGAAGGCTACACCAATAACAAGAGCAGATACCATTCCTTGATAGGTATGGAAAGATATACGGACAATTGTTGAAAAGAGTAAGACCAGCGAACGCTTTTTCTTATCTGTACTCAACAATAAGCCTAAGAAAAAGAACTCTTCATAGAAGCCGTTAAACAAGGAATAGATAACTGTGCTGTAGTCAACGGCTAGAAAACGGTTGAGCACTGTCATGATATTCCAGTCATAATAAGGCAAGTATCCAAGGTAATTATATCCACCAGATAGACCAGGAATATAAGAAAAAGCTGTAAATGCCAAATCGCTAATCAGACCAGCACCGATGAAAATCAGTGGTCCCCAGAGCAAAACTCTCCACTCTAATTTTACTTTTAGCTGCTTGAAATCATAATTCCGAATCAATAAATACACCAGGGCAAACAGGAATAATTTTCCTTGATTAGCTAGAGCCCACCAATTATCGGCTGGACTAAACGACAGAACTCCTGTTTCAACGGTTTCTGTTGCGGAAAATAATGCTATCCATTGCATAGTTGAGGTATAAATAGCATTACCACATAAAATCGTTGTGATAATAATCAAATCTATCCAAGTGAGTTCTTTTAGGGGCTTTGTTGGACGAATGCGTCTCAGTAAGCTTTTCACTTTTTCCTCCTTATATTTTTGTACATATTCTTTCTGTATAATTATATACTAAAATCCTTATAAGTTTCTTAAAATATCTTATAACAAATCTAATAATTCTTGATAGCTACTAATTGTATAGGTTGGAACTGCCTTACTATTATTTATCATATGAGTCGGATTGTACCAAACAGTATCCATGCCCGCATTATTTCCGCCTTGAATATCTGCTGTCAAACTGTCTCCAATCATTAAGGCTTGGTCAAACTGAAAACCTGCAATCTGCTCTGCTATTTTTTCATAAAAATCAACCGCAGGCTTTTGCGTCCCCATCTGCTCAGAAATAAATACTTCTTTAAAATACGATTGAATCGGTGAGTGAAGCAAGCGATTTTCCTGTATATAGGTCACGCCGTTGGTCGCTGCATAAATCTGGTAGCCTCGGTGTGTCAATTCCTGCAAAAGCTTATCTGCACCTGTAAAAATTTGTCCCTGCCGCCCAATAAATTCTTGGTAGCGCAAGGCCATCTCCCTTCCATCAACTTGCCGACCAAAGTGGGCAAAGGTCCGTGAAAAGCGGGTGTTTATTAGCTCTTTCTTTGTAATGTTCCCTTTTTCCAAATCCTTCCACATACCTTGATTTAGAGGGCGATAGACATCTTTAAAAGCTTGAATATCTTCAACCTCCATAGCTGTCAAAAACTGGGTTAAGGCTACTTCTTCTCCACGGCTAAAATCAAGAAGAGTATGGTCAAGATCAAAGAGTAAGTGTTTGTATTGCAAGATGATAGGCCCTTTCTAAGCAGAAACTACTGAAACGATGTCAGGCAGTATGTCTAAAGTATACCACAGTTTCTAAAAAAATAGCTCCGTGTCCTAGACTCTATTATACTGTTTTTCAGATTTCATACTCTTTAAAACGTTGTCAACTTGCCTAGATGAGTGAAAAGCTCCTGTGAAGCTTTTTAGCCTGTTGCCTTGAAATAAGAAATCAACAGAGTTCGGTCATCGGCTTCGTTTCCTAGGCTACTTTTGATTTTCGAAGAGTATGAATAAAAAAAATACAACACATTTAATGCATTGTATTTTAATCACTATCTATATTTCCAGAAAATTAGCCACCGCTTCTTTTTTTCTAGAAATGGGTAACATACGATCACTAAGTCCACTCTGTAACAAGGGCCTATACTTCTTAATGTACTCCTTTTCTTTTTTTCTTCTGATTCCCATCGCTTCTTCAAGCTCTAGAATTTCAAACATTAAGATAAGGTTTTGATCACGAAGGGTTTCAGTGGTCATCCCTAAATACTCTGGGTATTTTCTCAACTGATATAAATGTTGTGCACATCTTATCAGCATAGAAAATGATTCACCGATATACAAGACACACCGTTCATCATCAACTTTCTGAAGTGAAATTTGGTATACCCCTCCCTTGATGGCTTTTATAACATCATTTTGAAAAAATTGTACCTGAAGATTCATCCCTACTCTTCCTTACTTATCGGTGCTAAGCTTGCCAAGACTTTTTTGAGTCCCATTTCTGGGAAATTGATTTTGAGTTCTTGGTTGCTGCCTGAACCTGATACTTCAAGGACTGTCCCGCGTCCCCATTTCTTGTGGACTGCGATGTCACCAACTGACCAGTTGGTGCCTGAGCCAGACGATTTGTTACTTGATGCGAAAGGCATGCTGCCTCCGAGCTTGGCCGATGGCTGTACGGTGGCTTTTCGGCTTTGCAAGGCTTGTTGTAAGCTCATACCTTGTCCAAACTGTGTCGCTCTGCCATTAACATAAGAGGCCTTAAAGCTGGTATTAGCTGGACGAGCAAGACCTTGATAGTCCAATAAGTCACTGGAAATTTCTCGGATAAAGCGGCTTGGCTGATTGTAATTGCTGCGACCAAAGAGCAGGCGAGAATTGGCATTGGTTAGGTAAAGGGTCTGCTCTGCACGGGTGATACCCACATAGGCAAGTCGACGCTCTTCTTCCAATTCGTCCTCTTCTTCTGCTGCGCGACTGAGTGGGAAGACATTTTCCTCCATACCAATCAGGAAGACAACTGGAAATTCCAGACCTTTGGCTGCATGGAGAGTCATGAGGGTCACTTCTGATGACTCAGTATTACCATCATCTGTATCTGCAATGAGAGCCAAATCAAGGAGGAATCGCGTTAATTTATCTAGACCAGTCTCCTCTTCCTCAGTATCCTTTTCGTCAAAGTTTTTGGTAACAGATAGGAATTCCTGAATGTTTTCAATACGGGCATTGGCTTCCAGCGTGTTTTGAGCTGCAAGGGCATCGATGTAGCCTGTTTCTTTTAAGACAGCCTCAACCACCTCTGTCACTGTCAAATTATCCAGTTGATTGCGTAGCTTATAGAGAAGGTTGGCTAGGTCGAATACTGCCTGCGCCGCCTTGCCTTTGACTGGTGACAACATAATATCCTGAGAAGCTTCTAGCAAGGACATGCTGTGGCTGGTCGCAAAATCACGGAGTTTGTCAACCGTACCAGGTCCAACGCCACGTTTTGGCTCATTGACAATACGTTCGTAGGAAATATTATCCGATGGGTTAGCAATGATATTCAAATAAGATATCACATCCCGGATCTCCTTACGGCTGTAGAACTTGGTGCCTCCAACCATGGTGTAAGGAATGTTGGACTTGAGTAGGGCTTCTTCAATGGTACGGGATTGGGCATTGGTACGGTAGAGAACTGCAAAATCCTTATAAGCCTTGCCTTCTCGGTGTAGCTGGTCAATCTGCCCTGCGACAAAAATCGCCTCGTCATTCTCATCTCTGGCACGATAGTAGGTAATCAAATCCCCTTGGGCATTCTGTGTCCAGAGTTTCTTAGGACGACGATTGCGGTTGTTTTCGATGACCTCATTGGCAGCCTGCAAGACGTTCTTGGTCGAACGATAGTTTTCCTCCAAAAGCACGACCTTGCTCTCTGGATAGTCCTTTTCAAAGTCCAGGATATTCTGCATATCCGCACCACGCCAACCATAGATAGACTGGTCCGCATCTCCGACCACACAGATATTCTTGAAACGTGATGCCAGGAGCTTGACCAATTGGTACTGGGCATGGTTGGTATCCTGATACTCATCGACATGGATATACTGGAATTTCTGCTGGTAATAGGTCAAGACCTCTGGATTTTGATCAAAAAGGCGGAGCGTCAACATGATCAAATCATCAAAGTCAACGGCCTCTGACTGTCTTAGTTCCTTTTGGTAAGCCGTGTAGCATTTAGCAACAATCTGCGTGTATAGGTCGCCTGCCTGTGCTTCAAATGCCTTGTCATCAATCAAGTCGTTTTTGGCATTAGAAATGGTTCCAAGGATGGAACGTTCACTCCACTTTTTCGGATCTAAATTAAGATTTTTCAAAATCCGTTTCATGAGTGTACGCTGCTCACCAGGGTCTACGATGGTAAAATTGCGATTATAACCAATATGGTCAGCATCCCGACGCAAAATCCGCACACACATGGAGTGGAAGGTAGCTATCAAACAATCTTGAGTGGCAGGATTGAGGGCGTAGGCCCGCTCCTTCATCTCACGCGCCGCTTTATTGGTAAAGGTAATGGCTAAGATATTCCAAGGATTGACCATTTTTTCATCAATCAAATAAGCGATACGGTGAGTCAGAACTCGCGTCTTACCCGAACCAGCCCCTGCCATAATCAATAGCGGACCTTCCGTCGTCTGCACCGCTTCTGCCTGTCTGTCATTCATTCCGTTTAATAATGGGTTCATTTTCTCATACTTTCTTAGAACATGTATTACAAGTGGAGTGCTTTTAAATAAGAGATAGTTTTTCGCTAATCAAGGCAGTTTTTTGAAGGAATACCAACTGTATCGTCATTTAGTTTTTCTTTTATTACTTCGACGTACGAGAAAACTTCGTTTCCCTATTTCCAACTTCAAACACTCCACTGGAGTGTTTGAACTCGCCTTGCCTGATTGAAACAGTCTGGGGGATACGAATAGTCCGGTGGACTATTCGTACCTGAGCCTGAAAACAAAAAAGCGAAGTACATCAGCTGGTCACCTAGAAACAAGAAAGCATTGAGTTATGCCTGCGGCTTTGATGCGAACTTTGTTCGCTTTATTTCCAACCTCCAACTATCTACCAGATAGTTGGAGCGAGTACTAAAAGTAAACTAAAAGACTATATTTTGAAAAAACTAACGATGAGTAGCTGAAAAACTAGGCTTAGATGGAAGTACTACACTGTGAATACAGGTTCGTTATAATCATTCTCTCCATTATACCAAAAAATCACTCGATAAGCAGTTGCAATGTGATAGATGGCAAGTAAAAAAGCCCAGCCGAGGCCGGTGCTATTAAATATCTTTTATCAAATTAGAACTAACTTCATAAATGACTGGGGATGATTTCACTTTTGTCACTAAGCCCATTCCTTCCAGTGTTTTCAGAGTAGAATCAATTCTCGTCCTTTTGTATTTTCCGCCGAATGCTTCCGTTAATTCCTTGTTGCTGACGCCAGTATGCAAAACATCAAAAAGCTTATCTTGGGAAAGTATAAACAACAATTCTTTTTGAGGTCCCGTCAGGTCTAGACCATCTATCAAGATCCACACTCTATCTAATTGTGACTTCAACTTGCCCAACTTAGTCTTCATGTTCTCTTGTGCATTTAAAATGATTTCTAGCATGGTCCCTACAAACGGGGTCAAATCACCTCTATTTTTAGGGTGAGAAGTAATTGAGAAACCCTCCTCATACTTACTCTTATTTTGCAAAACAGACTCCGACAGAGACAACCCTGTTAAAAAATCTAATTTTCTAGACAGATAGGATGACATTAGGAAACGCCCCATTCTACCATTTCCATCATAGAAGGGATGTACATACTCAAAAAAATAGTGCGTAATAATTGATTTGATAATAAGAGGAATCTCCGGATTGTTCATAAAAATGATTAACTTCGTTAAATCTTCATTAATCGAAAACTCCGAGGAATTTCCTTGGTGAACATAGGAATTTCCATCTCCGACATAAATCACTTTTTTTCTAAAAAGCTCTCCATCAGGCTTTTCATCTTCTGACATCTCATCTAAAAATAATTGATCATAAATATTCCTAAATTTAGACAAAGAATCTATTTTCTCAAATTCATTTTTCAAAATAGAATGGTACATCGAAACGATTCCAGAAAACCTTTTATTTTTATCTAGAGAGTTGTATGCCTCCTTTATTTCTTTACGAGTAGATTTGACTCCTTCCATATCATTGGTACTTTGGATTTCATCAATGATTTGCAAATAGAATAGCTTTTGCATCTGAACGCTTGATAAATCAAAATTAGAAAGAAGTTGGCTATTTTTATAAATCTTTTCAATATCCATGACATGGTTCGGAAGCAATACATAGAACAATTGGTGTTTATCTGCCAACCTTCTTTGTTCCCTCTTTGAAAAAGGATTGATTGTCAATCCTGTTTTTATGGTAGCTAGACTATCAAAGCGTTTTTGATATTCCGCTTCATAATTATCAAAATCAGAATAACTCACAATTTCTAGTCTTTTGTACATAAAAACACCTCTTTTGTTTTTGAATTTCTAAAATTTTACCATTTTTAAAAATTAAATTCAAGTTTTTTTGATATTTTTAAATATAATTTCAATTTTTACTAAAAAAGCCCAGAGTCATCTCTGAGCTTTTGTATTCAATTAATTATTCAGCACCCAAGGCAGCTACTGTGATGTAGTTGTAAGGTTTGTTGAAGTGTGGCAAGAAGAACAAGTCTGTCAATGCCAATTTTTCGATTGTTACGCCTTCTTGGATTGCCAATGAGAAGAGGTGGATACCCAATGAGATGTCTTCACGAGCAGCCATTTGCGCACCAAGAATACGACGTGAATCTTTATCGTAAACAATCTTGATTGTAACTGGGAAGTTACCATGCTCCATGAATTCTGGTTTTTGGTTGTCAGTTACTTCAGTAACCGCAGCGTTCAAACCAAGACGAGTAGCTTTTTCAAGTGTCAAACCTGTTGATACGAGGTTAAGACCATAGATAGAGATACCGTTAGAACCTTGTACACCGATACCTTCAAGGTCAGTACCACAGATGTTGTGAGCTGCTACGATACCAGTACGTACAGCGTTTGAAGCCAAAGCGATGTAGCTTGTGTCGCCAGTAGCGTTGTCGTAGATTGTTGCACAGTCACCGATAGCGTAAACACCTGGGATTGAAGTTTCTTGACGTTTGTTTACAAGGAAGGCACCGTTACGGAAACGCTCGATTCCTTCACCTGCAAATGCAGTGTTTGGACGGAAACCAACAGCCAAGATAACCATGTCAACATCGTATTCGTTCTTGTCAGTGATGATTTTCTCAACTTTGCCATCACCAGCAACTTCTTTAACAGTTTCGCCAAAGGCAAGTTGAATACCATGCTCTTCCAGGTTTTTAGCCATAAGATCTGACAAATCACGGTCATAATAACCAGCCAAACATGTATCTACAACGTCGATAAGGATAACTTCTTTACCTTTACGTTGGAATGCTTCTGCAAGCTCAACACCGATATAACCAGCACCAACAACTGCGACGCGGTTGATGTCTTTGTTTTTCAATTTTTCAATAACATCAGCTGAGTTTTGGTACAATTTTACGAATTGCAAGTTTTCAAGAGTTGCTTCAAATTCAAGAGAACCTTCTTTGATTTCAGCTCCTTTGATTGGTGGCAAGATAGGTTGTGAACCAGTTGCGAAAAGAAGTTTTTCAAATGATTCAACATGTTCTTGACCATTTACAAGTGCAGTAACTGTTTTTGCATCGTAGTCAATATTTGTAACAGGTGACTCCATGTATACTGTCGCGCCCAAGCTCTCCAACTCTTCTTTGTTTGAGTAGAAAAGTCCTTCAGGACCGCCAATTTGCTCACCAATCCACAAAGCCATACCACAACCCAAGAATGAAATATTTGAGTTTTGGTCAAATACAACGATTTCGTTTTCTTGACCGTAATTTGTCAACATAGTTTTGATTGCGGCCGTACCAGCATGGTTAGCACCGACAACAACGATTTTAGCCATAATGTGAAATCTCACTTTCGAAAATATATTTTTTTACAAAGTCTATTATACACTAAAAATGATACCGATTACAAAATTTTTGCTCAGAATATCACATTTTTTTCAAAAAGTTTTTGAAATGCTATTTTCTTTAAACAATGTAAAGATATATAAAAGCAAAAAGGGAGTGGGAAAGAACTCGACCAAGATAAAAAGAGTTCGTCAACAATTTTTCGTTTTAAGTTGTTGAGCTGAAACAGTCTATCCCCAGACTGTTTCACTCCCACCCCCGCATAGTTCCAACTGTCTGGGGGACAGTTGGAAGTTGGAAATAGAGCGAACAAAGTTCGCTACAAAACTGTCTGGGAGACAGTTTGAGGTTGGAGATGAAGCGAACTTTGTTCGCAACAGTCGTAATGATCAGATTTGGAGTGCAAAACACGAATTGCTGAGATTTGCTTCGCAAATACTATCTCCAACCTTTAACAGTCCACTGGACTGTTAAACCCAATCAACCACTGCGCTGAGATGTTGACACGAACTCTGAGCAGTGGTCCTGGGCTTTTTGCCCAGCCTCTTCTCTTAACGTACTTGTTCAAAACGAAGATGTACAATAATCTTATCGCCATAGCCGTTACGTTCCAAATCACGTTGCAAGCGATAGGAAATGTAATGCTCAGCAATAGAAATATACCCTGCATCTAAAAGACGGTGTTCAACTTGCGACTGAACCATGCTAATCGTTGGTCGCTCTGTATGAGCTTCTTCCAAGTCAAGCACTACTTTCTTTGTGACCTGAGCAAGATTTTTCCGCCAAGTTTCATCAATGACATAGACTGTCTGTGCAGCTTTAATGATGGCTTGGTAGATTTTATCTGGGTCAAATTCAACTATCTCTCCACTACGTTTAATGACTTGCATAAAAGCTCCTTTCTGGTTTTCAGTAAACCCTTTCATACTTACATTATCTAGGTTTTTGTGTATTTTGTCAAGTATTCTTTTTCATAAATTTTGCCTTGGCTTATTTTCGCTGAAAGCCCTTTAGTATGATATAATGGACCTATTAAAATGAAATAAGGAGAAAATCATGACAAACGCAATGCCTAAACGTCAAGAAATTGATGTGCAATTAACCTGGGATACGGACATTTTATTTCCGACCCCTGACAACTACAAAGAAAATTTAGCAGCCTACGCTAAGCAAGTGACAGCTTTCGAATCGAATTACAAAGGAAAGCTAACTGATAAGGATACCATCGTTTCCGCCTTAACAGAATACGAAAAAATCGTTATTCTTGATAGCAGACTTTCCCACTATGCCTTCCTTCCTTTGGAAGTCGATAAGATGAATACTGAATTGGCGAGCCTGGCCAACGAATACGACCTCGTTTCTGCCAAGGCACGTCCTCAACGAGATTTCCTCTATTCAGAACTTGGGCAATTAGATGAAGCCTTTCTTCTTGAATTGAAAGAGGAACACCCTCAATGGTCTGCTTTCTTTGATGCTATTCTCCGTGACAAGCCGCATCAACTGCACCCACTTCAAGAAGAACTTTTATCAAATTTTGCACCAACATTTGGTCAGCCCTATAACAACTACGGTGTGACCAAGTTTGAAGATATGACCTTTGACAACTTCGAGGCAAATGGTGAAACACTTGGTAATAGCTATGTGCTCTTTGAAAATGATTATGAACTCAGCCATGATACCGAAATCCGTCGTAATTCAGCTACTGGTTTCTATTCAACCTTGAAAAAATACAAGAATACAACCGCAGCGACATATTTATCTCATATCAAGAATGAGCAAATTGAAGCTCGCTTGCGTGGTTTTGACAGCACAATTGACTTCCTCTTGCATAGTCAAAATGTCTCTCGTGATCTCTTCGACCGTCAGATTGATGTCATCATGAAAGAATTGGCTCCTCACATGCGTCGCTATGTGAAATTGGTTGCTAAGGCTCATGGATTGGACAAGATCACACATGCTGACTTGAAAATCAGTCTACCATCGGAATACAACCAACGCATCACTCCTGAAGAATCTAAGCAATTCTTGATTGACTGCTTGGGCATTCTTGGTGAAGATTATGTGAAAATGATTGAACAATCATTTGATGAGCGTTGGATTGACTTTGCTCAAAACGAAGGTAAGGCTACTGGTGGCTTCTGTGCTACTCTTTATGATGGACCATCTTACATCTTACTTTCATGGACAGGCTTGATGAACGAGGTCTTGGTATTGGCTCACGAATTGGGACATGCTGGTCATTTCCAATTGGCTAAGAAACAAAGCGTTCTCAGCTACGATCCATCCCTCTACTTCATCGAGGCGCCTTCTACTGCTAACGAAGTCTTAACATGTAACACCCTTTTGAAAAACAACCAAGATCCTGGCTTCCAGGCTTACTTGATTAGCGAGTTGATTAGCCGTACTTACTTCCACAACATGGTCACTCACTTGCTTGAAGCAGCCTTCCAACGTGAAGTCTACACTCGTTTGGACAATGAAGAATACCTCAACGGTGATATTCTCTGCCAAATCAAGTTGGATATCATCAAGGAATTCTGGGGTGAAGACTTTGAAATCGGTGACGATGCAGGTCTTATCTGGATGCGTCAACCACACTACTACATTGGTTTGTATCCATATACCTACTCAGCTGGTTTGACCATCGGTACGGCTATGGCGAAACAATTGGAAGAAAAGCCTGAAGAAGTTGTTGAAAAATGGTTGGAAACCTTGTCACTCGGTGCAAGTCTTTCTGCCCAAGACCTTGCTAAGCACGCAGGTGTTGATGTTTCGACTGACCAGCCACTCAAAGAAACCATCGCCTATGTCGGTTCCTTGGTTGATAAATTGGAAACACTTATCTAAGACAAATAAAAGACTTGAACATTATTTGTTCAGGTCTTTTTGTCTATTCTTTCTTGATACCAATTTTTGATATAGGTCAATTCATCCTGACTTAAAAAATGTCCCTTGTCAAAACGAACTAGGTTGGCTCTGGGAAAGGCTGACACTCGCCAGTCTTCTACAAGATTTTCAAGAGCGACTTGGTCGACGAGTTGGTCATTCTGCCCCAGTGTAAACAATATCTCTGCTCTGCTATTTTCCATAGGAAAAGCATAATCTAAGGCTGAAGGGTGGAGCAAGATATAATTGTCCGCCAGATTTGACTGTTTGGTCAACAAGCCCATGATAAAGTTAGCACCGTTTGAAAAACCTACGAAAGTAATCTGACGATAATCTCGGATGTCCAAGTCCTGCCAAAAATTCAGAAAAGCCGACAAGCGCCTTTCAAAATCGACAAGATCCAGCTGACCGTCAATGAGAGGTGCAAAGAACCGCCTTTCCCTGCCTTGACCCCAACTTCCATCCAAGGAAAGGACAGAAGCTTTTAAATCCAGCTGTTGGCGGAGAAAGAGCATGGATTCCTTGTTGCCACCTGTGCCGTGGAAAAAGACCAAAAGACGGGGACTTGTCCCTTTGATAAAGCGATAATCCATATCTCATTTCTCCTAATAACGTTGGAAGAGAGTTTTTTCAATTTCCTGTCTATCCTCTTCAAAGAAACTTGGCAAGAACAGTTCAACTTTATCTAGCAGCTTATCTTGTCTTGGCATGGTAGCCTCTCTTTCGCCAGCCATGGTCGCGACCTCAAACATGAGATAATTGGGCGCTCGGAAGTACAAGGAATGAATGAAATCTCGATTAATGATACCAGAATGTGGACGATTGATGAGATTTAATCGGCTAATCAAATCTTCCAAATCAGACTCATCTAAGACACCAAATGCAATATGATGAATAGCCCTAACTCCCAATACACTGATTGGAGACTCTTGGTCTAAAATCAAATACAGGCGATGCTGGAAGATGTTGTCAAAGAGAAGAGAAATCACTAACTTATCCTCAAAGACAAATCGACCTTCCTCGACGAAACCAAAAGTCTCTGTCAGTAAAGATAACAATTCCTTTTCTTCACGAATCCGCATGTGAAGACTGGCTATGCCAAGGATGGCGTATTCCGACGGAATTTCATCTATTTTATACGGAAACATTTCTCCGATAGCATTATGATAGGTCAAGCCAAGCAGCTGTCCATCTTCATCTTGGAAATTCAGAATATGCCCATTTCCAAAAGCCTGAATTCCTTCGTTTTCCACTTCAAACTCTGTCAGTCTTTTCTGCCAGAATTCCAAGGCAGCAAAATCTTTAACCAGAAAAACGGTTCGTTCCAAACGATTGCTGCCAAGCCGATGTCTAGGATGATGGGCATATCAAAAATGGTAAATTCCGTTCCAAAACGACCTTCATCATCACCAAAAAAGAGATGATACATGCTTGAATCTTCTTGATTGACAGTTTTCAAGGTCAATTTTAAGCCGAGAATATGATGATAAAAATGATAGGCTTGATGAATATTTCCTACCAAGCTTGAAATGTGATGAATACCTGTATTGTTCATAAGATGACCTCACTGATGTTGATAGATTTATTTTATCGCTAATTATTGATATAAAACAAACTTTTGCTCACGATTGACAGCCAAATAATAAAAAACTTCCCTAACCATTGCTGATTAGAGAAGGATATTTTTTAAAAAATGAGACCATAAAGGACAGCCGCAAGCAAACCTCCGATGATTGGACCAGCTACTGGTACCAAAGCATAGCCCCAATCTGAATCGCCCTTGTGCTTCAATGGAAGGATGGCATGCATGATACGAGGACCAAGATCACGCGCAGGGTTTAGGGCATATCCTGTTGGACCACCAAGAGAAACTCCGAGGGAAACAATCAAACCACCGACGATTAAAGTGCCAAGCCCTGTTGGAAAATCATACTGACCGAAAGCCAGTAGTCCCAAGACCAAAACAAAGGTTCCGATTGCTTCGCTAATTGTATTAGAAACTAAGTTCCGGATGGCAGGTCCAGTAGAGAAGGTTGCCAATACAGCAGCTGTGTCTTCAGTAGCGTCGTAGTGATCCTTGTACATGAGGTAAACTAGGATACTACCGATAAAAGCTCCGATAAATTGAGCAAGGATATAAGGGACTACAGACCCCCATGGGAGATTTCCTGCTAAGGCCATGGCAATTGATACAGCTGGATTGAGGTGGGCAGGTCCCAATAAACCACTCACAAAAGCTGCCATGGCTACTGCTAGACCCCAACCAATTGTGATTACAATCCAACCAGCATCCTTGGCCTTACTCTTATCTAGTACTACTCCTGCTACCACACCATTACCAAGTAATATCAGCAAGGCAGTACCCAGTACTTCACCGATTAATTCATTTGTCATCATGTACCTCTTTCTATTTTTCTTTCAAATAAGTCAAATCATTCTTAACAAGTGTATCTGCCAACAATTGTTCCTGTTGAGCAACTTCTTCCTCTGACCAAGCATAGTAAGCTGCCATTTCTTTCAAAACGTCTGGTGCTACCGCATCCAACTGCTCACGCATAAAGAGCATGTAGTTGGTACGACGGAGAAGATAGTCAACTGCGGTCAAGGTCATCTCTTCCTTCATAGCATAATGAAGGGAAAGCAAGTCACGCTTGTTCAAGCCAGAAACGGCTTCTACTTTATGGTTCAAGGCAAAGACTTTTGGCGCATTTGAGCCGTACAAGTTTGCCAAGTAAAGCGCATCATCATAGACAAGTCCTTTCTTCACACCTAGTTGAGCAAGATGTTCAATTTCTTCTGCTACGTTTGCAGGGTTCAATTCACCACCAGAGACTGGATAGGTCTTAGAATTGATGAGTTTGAAGCTGCGACCATGTTCTTCTTTGAGAATGTCTGCCACTTTTTCAATTGCACCTTCCGCCATCTTACGGAAGTCAGTAATCTTACCACCAGCAAGAGTCAGCAAACCATTGTCATCACGGTCAAGGGCAGAGCCACGTGATACAGCTGAAGGATCCAAGTGTTTTTCAGAAACGCTACCTTCCAAATGTGTCAAATCATGTTCCACATCGTCACGTGTCTTTTCATTGTTCAAATAACCTTTAACTGTTTCAATCAAGCTATTAAAGCTGTCATCACTGAGTTTTCCGTTGTTGCCACCATTGTAGTCAGAAGCACCATTTCCAGACAAGAGGGGACGAAGACCTGCCCAACCGCTCTCAATGTCATCCAAGGTCAAATTTGCTTCTGGGAAGCGATTGTTGACAATATCAAGCAGGTAGTCAACGTCTTCTTGGGTTACCATTGGATTTGCCAAATCACCAGTATAGTCTGTATCTGTCGTACCAAAATAAGTTTTATTTTCACGTGGAAGGACAAAAACCATACGGCCGTCAGCGTGACCAGTGTCAAAGTAGGTTGGTTGTGGAACAGACAGGCGAGAGCTATCTACAACAAGGTGCACACCCTTGGTTGGACGCATCTGGAGAACACCTGAGCCTTCTCCTCCAAGATTACGCACTTCATCACTCCATGGTCCTGTTGTATTGATGACCAAACGCGCACGGATTTCAAAGGTGCTGTCTGTCAGTAAGTCACGAGCGACGATCCCGACAACTTTTCCAGCCTCATCCTTGATGAATTTCTCAGCTTTGACACGGCTGGCAATCAAGGCACCATCCTTGGCTGCACGTTTGATATTTTCAATAACCAAGCGGGCATCATTGTTACGGAAATCAAGATAGACACCGCCACCAATCAAACCTTCTTGCTTCAAGTTTGGTTCACGTTCAAGTACTTCTTCTTTAGTCAAGACCTTATTGGCAAGGTCCGTATTGTTAACACCAGCCAAGAGATCATAGAGGTCCATAGCCACTTTCAAACGGAAAAGACTGAAGGTTGAACCTGGCTCGTCGTAGACTGGCAAGAGCATCGGGTCTGGCTTTGGAATATGTGGGGCAATATTTTGTACTACAGCACGTTCAGATACGGTATCGGATACCACTTCCACGTCAAATTGTTTGAGGTAGCGAAGACCACCGTGAACCAATTTTGTTGAACGGCTGGATGTTCCTTCTGCAAAGTCTTGCATTTCGATCAAGGCTGTTTCCATGCCACTTGCAGCTGCCTGTAAAGCCACACCAGCACCTGTAATACCACCCCCGATAATCAAGAGGTCAAGTTGACGATCCTGCATTCGCTCAATAGCTAAGCGTCTTGTTTCTTTTGAAAATTCCATACGATTCACTTCCTAACTTTCGAATAGGACTGTCTAACAAGAGGAAAGCCTTCTTTCCCCTAGCTAACAAGTCCTTTATTGCTCCTCATCCACTTCTGCAAATAGTTGAGTTGCTGCGACAGCTTTTTTCCATCCCTTGTAAAGTTGTTCTTTACGAGCTTCGTTCATGGTTGGTTGGAAGGATTGGCCGACAGCGTTGAGTTCTTTCAATTCATCCAAATCTTTCCAGAAACCAACTGCTAAACCTGCTAAGAATGCTGCTCCAAGAGCTGTAGTTTCAAGGTTTTGAGCGCGTGCGATTTCAATACCCAAAATATCTGCTTGGAATTGCATGAGGAGGCTGTTCATAGCTGCACCACCGTCAACCTTCAAGACAGAAATATCAATACCTGTATCCAATTGCATGGTATCAATAACATCACGAACTTGGTAGGCAATGGATTGAAGAGTTGCTTTGACGAAGTCTTCTTTAGTTGTTCCACGAGTTAAGCCGAATACTGAACCACGCGCACCAGAATTCCAATACGGAGCACCAAGTCCTGTAAAGGCTGGAACAACATAGACTTCATCATTGCTGGTAGACTTACGAGCAAGCTCTTCTGACTCAGGTGATGTAGTCACCATTCGCATGCTGTCACGGAGCCATTGAACCGCCGAACCAGCGATAAAGATAGATCCTTCAAGCGCATAATAGACTTTGCCGCCGATACCATATCCAATTGTTGTGAGAAGGTTGTTCTGTGACAATTGCATCTCTTCACCTGTATTCATCACGATGAAGGAACCAGTTCCGTAAGTATTTTTCACCATACCTGGCTCAAATGCTAATTGTCCAAATAAGGCAGCCTGTTGGTCACCTGCCATGCCAGAGATTGGCACTTCTGCGCCATAGAAATGGAATGGAGCTGTTGTGCCATAAACTTCAGAGTTTGAACGAACTTCCGGCAACATGGCTTTTGGAATATTGAGAAGAGATAAAATTTCATCATCCCATTTCAACTCTTCAATGTTGTAGAGCATGGTACGAGCTGCGTTTGAATAATCCGTCACATGGCATTTCCCATCAGTCAATTTCCAAACCAACCAAGTATCAATGGTTCCGAAGAGAATCTCACCTTTTTCAGCACGTTCCTGCGCTCCAGGAACTTGGTCCAAAATCCAACGAACTTTGGTTGCTGAGAAGTAGGCGTCGACTACTAGACCTGTCTTTTGATGAATCATATCTGCATGACCATCCGCCTTCAGCTGGTCAGCAATATGAGCTGTTTGACGAGATTGCCAGACAACGGCATTGTAGATTGGAAGACCTGTTTCCTTATCCCAGACAACGGTTGTTTCACGCTGGTTCGTAATACCAATTCCTTCAATCTGATCAGGACGAACACCGCTTTCGATAAAGGACCCTGCAATCACAGACTGAACAGAATTCCAAATTTCATTGGCGTTATGTTCAACCCAACCTGGTTTAGGGAAAATTTGCGTAAACTCTTTTTGGTAACTGCCAACTTTTTCACCTTTTTTATTGAAGATAATGGCACGTGAACTAGTAGTTCCTTGGTCAATGGCCATGATGTATTTTTCAGTAGACATAGGTCTCCCTCCTGTTTATTTACTTTTGTTGAAAACGCTTCCGTTTTCTTGGTAATTCTATTCTAACCCATTCTTGTGAATTTTTCCTATCATTTTTTTCAAAAAAATAAAAAAATCTGATAAGCAGTGGCTAGAAAGATGATTCTATCAACTGTTATCAGAGTTTATAAAATAAATTTTTCAAGGTTAAATGCACTTACATTTTTCACAAAGACTATCTGACATCATCTAGCGATGCTCGATAGGAAAAGAAGTTTTGGTCGCCATAATCTCTGATTGACAGGACTTTTGATGATATATATCCTGTATCCATGCCTTTAATTGTACGATGTCTTGGATTTTCAATCGATTTCCTAGGCAATAAACTGGAACGCTTGTATTTTCGAGGTAATCTGTAATGATCAAATCATAGTCATATCCTGCTTGATAAGGTTCAATAAGAACCTGACGATTGCCTTCTAACTTCTCCCTTAGTTGCAACAAGAGAGGATAGGATAGAACCTCATGTAGGGAAGAAGCAAAAGCAACCTTGACCTGTATAGGCTGGACCTGACTAAAATAAATATACAAATCCGCAATATTTGTCAGATAAGAGTTCCTTATTTCTTTATCGACTTTTCTACGAAAGACTGATTTATAGACATCTTTTAGCAAGTCTTCTGCTTCTGGATAGAAACTAGAAGCTTCTACTTCTTCCAGTTCAACGGAAGAATAAAAGAAATATAGCTGGCTCATAATTTGGTTCAGATGATAGAGTGCTTCTTCTGAGACTGGTAAATTTTCCTCAAAATATAACCGTAATTTCTGAAGAGCCAAAGAGGTAGCTTCCATAATCGGCCCACCGAAACCAAGAACCTGCTCTAATTGATGCGGCGCTAAAATGAAATGGCTAAACAGGAAAGCAAACAACGCCATAATCTCCCCTTCTTGGAAAGAGGTGGATTGTTGCTGACTTAGTGTAAAATACATCTTTCTCAAACGTCGGTAAAACTTATGTTCTTGATAGGGTTCCATCAATTTGTAAAGATGCTTAAAATCTAGCTGTCGCAATCGAGAGCGTTGCTGTGAAATCATTAACCACAACAACAGACGATGGGCTTGCTTGGGATTGAGCGGCGATTGATAGAAGCGTTCGAAAACCGGCAATAAAGCCTCTATTTTCCCTAGCATAAACTCTTCTTGTAATTCCGCTCTCGTAGTAGTCAAACTCAACATTTGATGTAAAAAGTACCGTATTTGAAGCTCACTACCTTTTAGACGACCACTTTTGATTCCAATACCAAATTCTGCCAATATCTGGTTCAAAGAGGCAAGATGGCGATTCAAAGTCGCTTCGCTTATCAGCAATTCTTGAGCCAGCTGTTGAATAGAAACCTCTTCCTTATCAGATAAATAAACAATAATTTGATATTTGGTACTGGTTTGACAGAGATAGGCTAGGATACGATGAAGACTCAAACTGGTCTTTTTCTTCAAAAAGGCCTTTTCATCTTCGAGTTGAAAAGAGAGTCCCAAGTCGGTTACTTCCTCTTCTTCATTGAAAGATACAATATAGCGAAGAAGAGTTGATTTTGACAATTCTAAATAGTGACAAATATCCTTTAGCGATGGCGCCTCTTTCCTATCTTCTAAGTAGAGGAGAAGCTGATAAATGGCGCGCTCACGCTTTTCCAATAAGGAATCAATCCGCATAGACACCCTCCCCATCAACCTGATAAAATTGCCGAATATACTCTTGAGCGGCCTCTACGATGAAGGGGACCAGAGGAGTATTTCCAGGAAGACAGAGCCAAGAATGTTCTACCAAGTCAAAGACGGTCAAATCCTTTGAAATCGCTAGAGACAGTACATCCATCTGTTCAATATAATCTGCAGTAGAAACGAGTTGTCCCCCTATGATGCGCCCACTCGTTTCTTCGACAATCAGCTTGAAATCTACTAAAGTTGGTTCCCACTGGCTATATGACCTTCTAATCCGGATCGATTTACTCTCCAACCACAAGCTCGCCCCACTCTCGGTCAAGCCAAGGCTAGTTATATAATAGCCAAATACATGACTAGAAACAATCCGCTGGGCTCTCTTAATAGGAGCAATCCTCTTTTGCAAATTTCGAGCAGCCATCCTCCCTGTCATAATCGCATGATGAATCATCGGAAGATATGCCTGGCCAAAATAATCTACTGGGAGACTGACCAAATCACCTACAGCAAAAATATTCTCTTGACTTGTTTCAAGAAACTCATCCACCCATACAGTCCCTTCTGCAGTCACTTTTAGCCTGTCTTTCACTAGCTGAATATTGGGCGTCAAATTGGTGGATGGCAAGACTAAATCAGCTGGATAATTACCTGTGACTGTATGACAAACCAGCTGTTCTTCCTGAGTATCAATCGTTATCTGATTGACTGTTTCAGATAAATGAAGTTGGATTCCTCTTTTTTCCATCTCTTGACGAATCGACGCAATCATATCCTCATCAACGTACTTTGCAAGGAGTGAATCTTGCGCCTCAAACACATGCAAATTCAAATCCAACTGGCTAAGGGCATCCAAGCTTTCCAAACCAATCTGTCCTGCCCCAATCACTGCAACTGTTTTTGCATTTGTCAATTTCTCTAGACTAGCTTGTGCTTGAGATAGCGTTTTTGAGCAAATTAGATAGTCTTGAAGTTCTTCCGTTCCCCATTCCCATGTTTGACTAGCTCCCATAGCCAATATTAGCCGGTCATAAATAATATCACCTATATCTTGATGATGCCGTATCTTTACCTTTCGCATTTCGGGATAAACTGCGAGACATTCTGTTTCAAAAAGACAAGAAATAGCTGCATGCTGCACCTCGCTGAACAAAGAAATCTTCGCTTCTTCCCAACCAGAAATTTTTCCTGCCACTTTCCAATTCAAGGTATTTGGAAAGTAAGCCACATCTTTTTCTCTATCAATTAGTGTTATTTGAGCATTCTGATACAATTTTCGACATTCTAAAGCTGCACTTAAACCAGCAAAGGAGGCACCTATAATAACAATATTCATACTTAATCCTTTTATCGTTTTTAGTCATTATATCAAGAATGCCAAAAAATTGAAAAGGCTTGCAACTAAAAAGCACACCAGATAACTGATGTGCTTGTGTAAACTTAAATAAAACGACTCCCCTGACTGTCCTCGCTTTCGCATTTCTAGGCTCGGGTCTTCTATGGTCACTTTCATATTTCTTGGTGACCAGCTGAAACAGTTCCCCGCACTGTTTCACTCCCCCAGACATTGTTCGCTCTCTTGTTTCTTGGCTCGCGTTAAAACAGTCTATCCGTAGACTATCCTCGCTTTCCAGTTTCTTGGCTCGGGTCTTCTATGGTCACTTTCATATTTCTTGGTGACCAGCTGATGTACTTCACTTTTTTGTTTTCAGGCTCAGGTACGAATAGACCACCGGTTTATTCGTATCCCCCAAACAAGCCTCGCTGTCGTATTTTCAGGCTCGGGTTAAAACAGTCACTTCCCTGACTGTTTTAATCCACTCCCCCAGACATTGTTCGCTCTCTTATTTCAAGGCTCACGTTAAAATAGTCACTCCCCTGACTATTTTAATAATCCGGTCTTACGACTCCTGTTACTGTGGCTTTGGTCGCTTCGTAGTCACCGTCAACGACAACTTTAATAATGCGTTTGGCATCTTCTTCTGGACATGGAACCAACGGCAAGCGGAGTGGACCAACTTCAAATCCCATATAGTTAAGAACTGCTTTAACTGGTGCAGGACTTGGATAAGAGAATAAAGCATTAACTTTCGGAATAAACTTGCGTTGAATGGCAGCTGCTGTTCGGATATCTTGCTGCTCAATAGCAGTAAACATCTCATACATTTCATCACCATTCGTGTGAGATGCAACAGAAATCACACCATCTGCTCCCAAGTTCATTGCATGGAAAGCATCGCCATCCTCACCTGTATAAATCAAGAAGTCTTCTGGTTTATGCTCAATTAGGTAAGCCATGTTGGCAAGGCTTGTACACTCTTTAACACCGATGATGTTTGGATGCTCAGCCAAACGCAACATGGTTTCTGGCGTCATTTCGACCACGACACGACCTGGGATATTGTAGATAATGATTGGCAAATCAGAGGCATCCGCAATAGCCTTGAAGTGCTGATACATTCCCTCTTGAGAGGGTTTGTTGTAGTAAGGCACGATAGCAAGCCCTGCCGCAAAGCCTCCGAATGCCGCCACTTCTTTGGCAAACTCAATCGAGTCGCGCGTATCGTTTGTACCGATACCTGCAATTAGGGGAACACGACCATTGACAATTTTTTGCACAGCACCAAATAGTTCCAGTTCTTCCTCGTGTGTCAGGGTTGGACTTTCGGCAGTTGTTCCTGCTAATAAAATCCCTTCTGTATGATGGGACAACAGATGCTCAATCAAATCTGGTAATACATCATAGTTAATTGCACCATCTTCTTTAAAGGGCGTAATCATAGCCGTAATAATTTTTACATCACGCAAATCTTGAATAGACATAGGCTTCCTCTCTTACTGATTGTTGCTAAAAAAGGCTGAGTGCAGCCTTTTGTGTACTTTTGGTTAATAAAATTATTTCAATTCAAACTTCAATTCTGCCGTTGGACGAACTAGACCACGCTCATGAAGGGTTTCAGCGATTTGAACAGAGTTCCATGCTGCACCTTTAAGCAAGTTGTCAGAGACAACCCACATATGAATACCGTTTTCCTTGTCCAAGTCCTTACGGATACGACCGACAAAGGTATCGCGGCTACCAACTGCATTGACAGCTTGTGGATAGACTTGGTTTGCCACATCATCTTCCAAAACTGCGCCTGGGAAAGCTGCAATAGCTGCTTTCACCTCATCAATTGGAGCAATTTCTTTTGTTTCAATGTAAACAGACTCTGAGTGAGCTGACAAGACTGGAATGCGGACGCAGGTTGCAGAAACAGCAATACTGTCATCTTCCATGATTTTCTTAGTCTCTTTTGTCATCTTCATCTCTTCATAAGTGTAGTCATTTTCAGTGAAGAGGTCGATTTGCGGAATAGCATTGAAACCGATTGGATAGTGCTTCTTATCGCCACCAGAAGGAAGAATATTTGCTTCTACCGCTTTTGGCTCTACTCCATCATTCAAGACTGCACGCAATTGAGCTTGGGTTTCCAAGATAGCTCCCATACCTGCACCAGAAACTGCCTGATAAGTCGAAACGATGATGCGCTCCAAGCCCCATTTCTGACGAACAGGTTCAAGAGCAACCATCATCTGAATGGTCGAACAGTTAGGGCAGGCGATGATACCATTGTGATTATCAAGCGCGTGAGCATTCACCTCAGGAACAACCAAAGGTACATCTGGATTTTGACGGAAATAAGAGGTGTTATCAACGACAACTGCACCAGCTTTCACAGCATAAGGAGCGTACTTGGCAGATGTAGAGCCACCAGCTGAGAAGAGGGCAATATCGACTCCTTCAAAAGCTGTTTCTGTTGTTTCTTCGATGACAATGTCCTGTCCCTTGAACTGCAAGGTCTTGCCTGCTGAACGGGCAGATGCCAAGAAACGTACTTTCTCGATTGGAAGAGTTGATTCTTCCAACATTTTAATCATTTGGGCACCAACTGCACCAGTCGCACCAACAACAGCTACTACATAAGCCATAGAAATCTCCTTTAAATCAATTCTTCAAAATTTTCTAAATATTTGTTATTTCATAATTATACCATAATTTTATAAAATGAAAAGCCCTGAGAAAGAATTTCCCAAGGCAATTACTTCGAACCTCTATTCACAAGTTTAGATGGACATGCTCAACTGTGAATGCTCTTCTTATTTATCTAACGAGCGAACATAGTAGTCAACAGCCATCAGAGCTTCTGCAACGTCTTCTGCTGAAATAGCAAATGGCATACCGTGAATTGTTTCTCCTTCAATCGTCGCTTGTTGGCCGACTTTCAATAGATCTTCATAACCAGCATCAGCCAAATGTAACTCCTCCAAAGTTGTTGGAAGACTCAAGGCTTGATAGAAACGGATGTATTTTTCCAATTCTTCTTTCGGACGGTTTTCCAAGAAGAGCTGGGTCAAGGTCCCATAAGCCACTTTTTCACCATGTGTCAAATGGTGAATGTCTCCCTCCAAGGCGGTGAATCCATTGTGTATCGCATGCGCCGCGGCCAAACCTGCACTTTCAAAGCCTAAACCACTTAGCAAGGTATTGGCTTCAACAATGTTCTCTAAAGCAGCTGTCACAACCTTGGCTTTACAGCTGGCCATGGCTTGAAGTCCATATTCAAAGAGTGTTTGTTCACAGGCTTGCGCAATAGCGATACCAGCAAGTGTCTGACCTCCTCCTGCCATTGTTGTTCCATTGCTTTGTAAAATAGCACGCGCTTCTACCCACGTCGCCAAGCCATCCGCAATACCAGAAGCCAAAAGACGTGGCGGTGCTTGACAAATAATCGCTGTATCTACCAAGACAAGATCTGGATTTTTCTTATAGAAAATATAGCGTTCAAACGCCCCTTCTTCAGAATAAATGACAGATAAAGCAGATGTCGGAGCATCTGTTGAAGCAATTGTTGGAGCAATGACAACTGGCACCCCTAGTAAATCAGCAATCGCCTTGGCTGAGTCAATTGTCTTACCACCACCTAGACCGATTACGACATCACTAGCCTGTTCTTTTCCGATTTCTACGACGCGCTGGATTTCCTTGTCAGATGCTTCTCCATTAAAGGCAACACGATGGACTTGCATCCCTTCTTCAACGAGATAGGACAAAAACTTCTCACCGACAATCCCATATACTAAATCATCACAAAGAATCAAAGGCTTTGTTCCTAATTTTCCGATAGCTTCTGCACCTTGGAAAAGGACATGTTTACCTTGAATATAGCGAGATGGACTTGCAAATACTTTCATAAGAATTCCTCCTTGAAATAATAGATAGTGTTATATTGAGTAATAAACGACAGTTAGCATTGCCGAAAGCAAGAGGCATGAGCCCGTATTTTAAACATTGCCATTGTACAGCGATGCCTACTAGCAACGTGTCGAGCCATCTTCTCCTATCTCTAGTGCAATTTCCTTGAAAACGGCCTCCAGCAACAATAGATTGCTAGAGTTTGCAGACAAAAGCAACTGTTGACACCACTTCAGCCTGGCTTGAAATTCTTCTGATTCCTGAGTCAAATAGGTCAAAAACAAATAGAGGACAACATTTCGTTTCAATGGCTCATCCACTAAATCCTCTCTTCTTTCGCTGAGCTTTGATTCTATTTGTTGAATCACGTCCCAAGCATCACTAGGTAGGTCTAATGTTACACAAGTAGAAAGAACTTCTAAGACATCTTGTACTTCTTTTGATAATATTCGGGCTTCAAAATTCTCTATAGCTTGAAGACTACTTCTTAATAAAACGCTTTCAAAACCTCTGATAAGAATATCATCTACCAAGCTGAATAGATGATTTCTTTTTACTTCTTTTATGGCTGCTAGATAAAGAAGAGTGTTGACCAATCCATTTATCAACTCCGAGGTAGTTTGTATCAATAATTGCTCCCTATCCGCTATAATTAGCTGGATGGACTCATTAAACAATGGTCGCTCTCTTTTCTTATTTTCCAACGATACCCGAGGTAGAGTGGCAAGCGGCGAAGTCGGTATAAGAACAGCTGGCAAGTCTAGTAAATCTGCAACAGCCTTTGTACAAGCTGCCACGGAACTATTACCAATGCCAATAATATGGTCTGCACGATGTCGGAAACCAACCTCCCCACATTCTTCAACCGAGTTCTGGTCCCACTCCTCCATATAGGCTATTTTAACAATAAGTCCATGACAAGTTAAAACTTTCACAAAACTTTCTACAGTCGTATTATACTCCTGTTTTGTACATAAAACAAGGGGGCGATGACCTATTTTCAAAATGTCAATCGCACAAGTGTCTAAAAGATGATTTCCTTGGATAGTGCGTGAAAGACCTGAGAATTGTTTCATAGTGCCCCCTTATTTTATAATATAGAAATGTTTAGATAGTATACCTTCCATGAATGGCAGACCAATCATCTGCAAAATCATTTACCGCCTTTTCAATGGATGGCATAGAAAAGGCTGCTTCAAATATATCTGCACCTGCCGTAATAGCCTGCGCCCCATTTGCAAATGCTTGGTTTACTTGCTCCACATTTTTGAATGATGCCGCTAAAATTTTACTTTCCGAACACTCCCTATCAATCGCTTCTGATAACTGAGCGATGACCGCATTCGAATCAATATTCAGATTGGCCATGCGATTGTAGTACGGCGCTAAGTAATCTGCACCCGCTTCAATAGCTAACAAGCCCTGAAAAACGGTATAAATCGCTGTTGCTGTAATCTGATAACCTTGCGCTTTCAATGTTTTCATAGCAGCCAAACCAGCAGGCGTTACCGGAACCTTAATATAGACATTTTCCGGTGCAAATTCACGAATTTTTTTAGCGTCTGCCAAAATCCCTTCATAATCCTTTGCCACAACTTGCACATGTAGTGAAGCATTTGGTCCGATGATATCACGGATAAGGTGCAAACGTTCAAAAAAGTCAATGTCACCTTCTTTCTTCGCAATCGTTGGGTTTGAGGTCACCCCCGCAAGGGGTAGAACCTCAGCCCATTTTCGTATTTCCTCTATATTTAAGGTGTCCAGCATGAATTCCATAATAACCTCTTTTACAATGTATGTTCTGTACGACCAATGATGTCGTCTTGTGTTGCTCTCGACAATACATTGAAGAATGCTGAATAACCTGCTACACGGACAATCAAATCACGGTGTTTTTCAGGATGTAGTTGTGCATCAATCAAGGTTTCTCGAGAGACAACATTGTACTGAATATGATAGCCATGCAAGCGGTTAAAGAATGTCCGCAAGAGGGCAATTAATTTTTGTTTGTCTTCTTCTTTGGCAAGTGTTTGTGGATTGACCTTCTGATTGAGTAGAACGCCTCCAACAATTTCATGTGTTGGTAATTTGGTAACTGATTTCAAAACGGATGTCGGTCCATTTTTATCCATATTATGTGATGGAGAACAACCTTCTGCCAACGGTGTGCCTGCATTGCGACCGTCTGGAGTTGCCAACGTACCACGCCCCTGTCCAACATTGGCTGAAATGGATGATGTACCTGAATAACGGATACCACCAATCGGACCACGACCAAAGCGAGTATTGGGGTACTTGGCAATTTCATCCACATAAATGTTGTAAGCATCTGTCACCAACTGGTCGGCATAATCATCATCGTTACCATATTTTGGTGCATCTTCAATCAACATTTCCTGGATTTCTTTACCACGCTCCCCAGCATAGTCTGTTTCTAATGCATGCCATAATTCTTCTGGAGTCAATCGTCCTTCTTCAAAGACTAATTTTTTGATTGCTGCTAGAGAATCAGATAAATTGGCAATGCCAACCTGCAGACCAGAAATGTAATCGTAAATCGCTCCACCTTCTTTCAGGTGCTTGCCACGACCGATACAGTCATCTGTCAGAGCTGAGCAGAGAATGTCTGGTACTTCTCTTTCTAAAGCAATGTCAATTGCATTTTCAACGACGACACTCATCCGTGTTAGATGACGAAGTGTCTTTTCCCATGCCGTTTCAAGCTCTTCAAAGGATTTCATATCTTTGAAGTGACCAAAGGCTGGTGCAAACCGTTTGCCTGATGCAGGATCGATACCATCATTCATGGTAATCAATAAAACTTTCGGGAAGTTCATATAGCTCATACCTGTACAACGGTATCCCCATTTACCAGGAACAGCCGTTTCTACACAGCCAATCGCACTGTAGTCATAGGCATCTTCTTCCAAGACACCTTTCTCGATAAAGGATGGAATGATAATTTCATCGTTGTTAAAGGCAGGCATACCGAAACCAAGTTTCATGACTTCGATACATTCATTCATGAAGCGAGCATCTAGGCCTGCATGATAGCGAACAGTCAAGTTTGGCTGTGGCAGGTGTGTTTGGGCAACAGATTTCAATACTAAGTAAGAAAGTGGATTGACAGCATCCTTCTTATCACGTGTTTGTCCACCAATGGTTACATTTTGGTATAGTGGACTACCAGCAGATGAGAAGGTATGTGATTGACTACGAACCTTGTTGATAGTAATGGTCTTAATCCACAAGTTAGTCAAGCGTTCGACGATGCTGTCTTCCGTTTCACGTCCTGCTTCTAAATCAGCTTTTACATACGGATACATGTATTGGTCGAAACGTCCATAGGATAGAGAATGTCCATTCGACTCGATTTGCAAGATACACTGGATAAACCAGACAGATTGCACTGCCTCTGCAAATGTTTCAGCAGGTTCATACGGCACCTTCGCACAAATCCGTGCAATCTCCAGTAGTTCTTGACGGCGTTGAGCTGTTGGTGCTTTCTCTGCCAATTCAGTAGCCAAGGCGACAAAACGATCTGCGTATGCTTTCACCGCATCAATGATGATAAAGATTGAATCATAGAAATGGTACTTATCAATACTTGCAGGATCCGTCAAATCAAGCTTAGCCTTTGCTGCACGAACTCGCTCCTCAAAACCACGCAAACCTTGTTCCAATACCTTTTGGTAATTGACAGCCAAGTGGGCATCGCCAGAGTTCATCTTACCTTCCATACCAAAGAAGCCAGTTGCCATATAAACTTGAACTTCATCTGGAAGCAAGACACCTGCACGTGAACGAAGATTATTCTTTTCCCAGAATGGAGCGATGCTGCGCAACTGCTCCTTAGTTTCCTCGGTAATATAGAAGACATCCCCATCCCGCTTTTCGAATAAATCCAATTCATTCAATACAAACTCCAAGGTATATTCTGGGAAGATGGGAGCATCTTTATTTGAAGAAGCTTGGTTACCTGCAATCAGACTTTCTTCTTCAATATAAAGCGTCATGTTCTCCAATATTTCCTTGAGCATATAGGCCCTTTTTAATACATTGGGCTTCTCTCTATGTTCTTGATAGGCTTTTGTTGCTAAAACAGCCCGTTCCGCGTCAATATAGGGCTTCTTATCAAGGACATCTTCTCTGTATTTGTTCATCCGATTAGTCAGACTTCCAAAATACTCAGTTTTAATGCTAGTGCCAGCTACTTCAGTCACTGTTTTCATAGTTTTACCCTTTCTTTCGAAACTTAATTTTGTTTCGTTTGTAAATTAAGTATATCCTGTAATAGGGGTTATTGTCAATTGATGCTAGTGAGCGCTAAGATTTCCGAAGCCAGCTGCACATTTGTGCAACTCTTTTGTCTGACATCATTGACTAAACTGGTTCTTTCATTTCACTTTCATAGGCAATCTTATCTTGGATTTTGAAGAATGGGAAATAAACAATAGTTGAGACAGCTAAAATAATGATTTGAACAACTGCACCTTGCCAACCACCCACCATAAAACCAGAAATGATTGCTGGAGTAGACCAGGGTAGGGTCACACCTGAAAATGGTTGCATAAAGCCTATTGAGATTGCACCGTAGACAATGAAAGCCGCTAAGATCGGTACCAAGACAAATGGTAAGAACATAACAGGATTCATCACAATTGGAAAACCAAAGACGACTGGTTCATTTACGTTAAAGAGTGCAGGAAAGGCCGCTACCTTACCAAGAGCCTTATATTGTTTTGATTTAGCGGCAAATAGCATTGCAAAAACAATACCGAAGGTAATACCTGAACCTGACATAATCAAGAAACTATCTAAGAATTGTTGGGTCACGATGTGGGCGCCATTTTCCAGAGACAATTTATCTGCTGCTAAAAGGGCCTTATTGGCATCGAGGTTTGACAATAGTAAAGCAGTAACGACACCATTGACAACTGACTGGCCATGTACACCAAACCACCAGAGGAAGGAAATGAAGAAAGCAATTCCAATCGCACCTGGTAATGAACCAGTCAAACCTTGTAGTGGCACTTGAATCACATCGTAAATCATTTCAATGAATGTATCACCGTTTGTCGCCATCTTGGAAACAATATAAACAATCATAGATAGCAAAAAGATAACAAAAGCTGGAATCATAGCTTCAAACTGCTTGGCAATTGCTTGCGGTACTTGTTCAGGCATCTTGATAACAATATGACGCTGAATAAAAGTCGTATAGATAGCGCCCACTACCAAACCAATAATAATCGCACCGATAATTCCTTGACCACCAAACCATACTTTTGCGATGGCATCACCGATTGGTTCTCCATCAACTGGAATATAAGATGATTTCAAGAGGATAAAGAATGAAGACAAGGACAGTACGCCCGCAGGGAGAGGCTCAACTCCACTATTTTTGGCGTAAGAATAACCAATCGCAAAACAAGAAATCAAGCCCATAATCGCAAAGGTTCCGCTATAGACTTGCATAAACGGTTCAGTCCATTCCGCTCCAAATATAGAAGCTATTGCAGCATTTAAGCCTTCAAAAGGCAATTGCCCCAAAATTAAGAAAATACTACCGACTACTGTTAAAGGTAAGATAGCCAACATACCATCTTTTAGAGCGATGATCCCTTTCATATTCACAAATTTCATGATTGGGACAATAATTTTTTGTGTATCAATTTTGGACATGACCATACTCCTTTATGAAACCATGCTGAGTGCCAATTGAAGAACTTTTTTCCCGTCCAACATCCCGTAGTCTGCCATTGGAATCACGGCAATAGGGACTTGCTTTTCATCACAGAGCGCTTTTGACTTATCAAGCGTATATGCTACTTGTGGTCCCAGTAAAGCTACATCAATTTCGTCAAGGTAATCTGCAATTTTCCCTTGGGAATGCGCGTCGATTTCTACTTCGACACCTGCGTCTGCTGCTGCAATCTTCATGTTGTTTACCAACATGCCTGTAGAAAAACCAGCGGCACAAAATAGAGCGATTTTAACCATTTCGGTTTCCTCCTAAATATAATTTTTTTGTTTTAGCCAACTTTTTTTAGTTCTTTCCGCAAATCAATGATTTCTTTAATCAAATTGATCTCTGTAATAGATGTCATCAAATGATCTTGCGAATGGACAAATAGTGCTGTAATATCAGATTTTGCTCCCCCAGCTTCCTGTGCTAAGAATTTTGTCTGCATATTGTGAGCTTCTAATAATGCTGCATCTGCCAATTCTAATTCCTCTTCTGCTCGCTCTTCTTCACCTGCTTTGACAAGCGACAAAGCTTGGTAGGCGTGACTTTTCGCATCTCCAGCATAAATAATCAATCCCATGATCAATTGATCTGCAACAATCATTTCCATTTCTTTTTCCTCCGATTTGTTTTATTTGTAAGTTATTATATTTCTTTCGTAACTAAATCATATCATTTTCTCTTTATAGCGTAAATATATTTATAGAACATTTTCCATTTTAATATATTTCTGCACTTTTGTGCATTTTGGGGATAAAAAATACTTCAACCACCTTTAAGCGATTGAAGTACTCTCTTACAAATTTGTATGGACATGCACATCATTATCCAGTTCTAAAACTTTTACGATGGTTCGTTCATCTGTTACCAGATGATGAATGTAGCCAGCTCGCAATACAGCTAAAATGGCTTGAGCCTTTTCCTCCCCATATGCAAGAGCTATGGTATCTGGAACTTCTTTTAAATCATCTAAAGAGATGGCAATGGTCCTCTTTTGCAAATCCTCAACAACAGCTTGTCCGTATTGATTCAGACCACGACAGCAGGTTTCACCAACGGCACCTTCATCTGACAAGGCTTGAAAATCAGCCGTCGTCAACATATCTAACCATTGACGATTTTTTTCATCGACTCGACCGCCAATACCTATTGCTGCTACATCTAAGTCCTTCCAGTCAGCACATAGCTCCTCGAAATATTTAGAAGAAAGAATACCTTGAGCAAGTTCTTGATTCTCCTGGATAATCGTCGCATTGATAAAACTACATTCTCCACGAAATTTATTGGCCATATCGTAAATCAGAGTATTCACATGATAACGCGCGTGGATATGACTTGGACCGCCAGCTATTGGAACAAATTTGACACCTTTCATACGATGATTTCCTATCTTATCTACAATAAGACTGAGGCTTCTCCCCCATGAAAAACCAACTTTCTTTCCATCATCAATGAGATTGGTAAGCATATCGGCTGCAGCCTGTGCCAGACGATTTTCTAAATCAAGCTGGTCCTCATCGGTGCTATTTTCAACCAGTTCTAAACCTTTTAATCCATATTTTTCTTGAACATATTTTTCTAGTCGATATAGGCGCCTATCAAAATCTTGAATTTCTATTTTTACAATGCCTTCTGACTTAGCCTTGGTCAACATTCTACTGACTGTCGTTCTATAAATTCCTGTCTCAGCAGCAATCTCAGCTTGACTTTTCCCCTCTTCGTAGTAAAGATAGGCTATTTTTGCCAACTGCCTTCTTTTTTCTTGCTTCATACTGCCCCCAACCTAAACTAGCCTTACTGTGACTCTAGCATTTTCTAATTCCTTGACAAGATCTTCAGAAATCGACGTATCTGTAATGACCTGAGCAATTTGACTTAAACCAAATCTGCGTACTGTCCCTCGTTTTGTAAATTTACTAGAATCGGTTAGCACAATCATGTTTTCAGCAACGTCAGACATGTACTGCACTACTTCGCTTCGCATTAAGTTTTTACCTGTAAAACCATGCTCACTATCATAGCCGTCAGTTCCTACAAAAGCCTTATCAACATGGAAAAACTGAATCATTTTATGCAAGAGCGGCCCAACTGTTACTTGGGAATCTTTTTGAAACTCACCACCCAATAAAATAATCTGACAGCTATCATATTGTCGCACATAATTGGCTATAAAATAAGAATTTGTTATGATGGTCACATTTCTCTTGGTTTTGCAAATTTCTTCTGCCAAGAGAGCACAAGTTGACCCAGACTCTATCATAATCGTTTCATTGTCGGCAATAAGATTTGCTGCTTCTTTTGCAATTCGTTTTTTTACGTCATAGCGAAAGGACATCCGAATATTAAGGTCATCACCACTATTTAGAACAGCATAGCCATGTTCTCTACGTAATAAACCTTTTGATTCTAACTTATCTAAATCTTTACGGATGGTTACCTTAGAAACGTCCAGTTGCTCCGCCAAACTATTGACATCTATTCTTTCATGTTGTGATACCAGTTGTATAATTTTATCTAATCGTTCCATTTCATCACCTCATCATTATTCTATCAAATTTTGACTCTTTTTCAACTATTTGCAACTTTTCAACTTACGTTCGTAATTGTAAAACTTTCTTTTGTGTGATAAAATCAAATTAATCGAAAAGGAGAAAGAGCATGAATACACGAAAAGGCATTATTTTTAACATTCAACATTTTTCACTCCATGACGGTCCAGGTATACGTACGACGGTTTTCTTGAAAGGCTGCCCCCTACGTTGTCCTTGGTGTGCAAATCCAGAATCTCAAAAACGAAAACCTGAACCCATGCTTGATGCTATTAGTAAAAAAATGACCATCATGGGAGAAGAAAAATCTGTTGATGACATCATATCCGAAGTCATGAAAGACATTGATTTTTACGAAGAATCTGGTGGTGGGCTCACGCTGTCTGGCGGAGAAATTTTTGCCCAATATGAGTTTGCGAAAGCTATTCTTATGGAGGCAAAAAGACACGGCCTTCATACCGCTATTGAAACCACCGCTTTCGTAGAACACCGCAAATTTGTTGACCTTATCCAATACGTTGACTTTATCTATACTGATTTAAAACATTACAATACAATTTCTCATAGAAAAGTCACCGGCATCAACAATAACCTTATCATACAAAATATCCAATACGCCTTTTCCATCGGGAAAGAAATCGTCCTACGTATCCCTGTTATCCCTGACTTTAATAATTCCCTCGAAGATGCTGAACAATTCGCCCGTCTCTTTAATCAACTCAAGATTGACAAAGTTCAACTACTCCCCTTCCATCAATTTGGAGAAAATAAGTATAAGCTTCTCAATCGAACCTATGCTATGACCGATGTCAAGGCTCTCCATCCAGAAGATTTAAAAGACTATCAAGCAATCTTCATCAAACATAATATCAACTGTTATTTCTAACTTTGAGAAATACAAAAACTTCCTCGGCTGAGCCAATAGCATTCCTATAGAAATCACATACTGAAATGGGAGTGGGAAAGAACTCGACTAAGTCAAAAAGAGTTCGTCAACAAGTCCTTATTTCCAGTTGTTGAGCTGAAACAGTCTATCCCCAGACTGTTTCACTCCCACCCCGCACAGCTCAAAAGGTTCGGTGAACCTTTTGAGGTTGGAAATAGAGCAAACTTTGTTCGCAACAGTCGTAATGGCCAGATTTGGAGTGTAAAACACGAATTGCTGAGATTTGCTTCACAAATCCTATCTCCAACCTTTAACAGTCCACTGGACTGTTAAAGCCAATCAACCACTGCGCTGAGATGTTGACATGAACACTGAGAAGTGGGCAGGGCTTTTTGCCCAATGTCATTAAGTTAAGCATTTAAGCAGCTAAAGAAACTATTCTCGTCTGAGCAGTTCATGACAAAACGGGAATAGTTTTTGTATTTAGGGCGCACAAAAAGGAGGTTTTTTAACCCTATTTTTCAACTATTATGTTACTCTATAAGTGAAGCTTACAGGTGCCTTGCTTTTTATCTTTCTTTGGAGCGTTCGATTGGGTCGGATGATGGATAAATGCTTGGCAATGTAGGTTTCTAATTGGAAGGAAGTGAGTTTGTTTCTAAGAAATTTTCGACAGGCATAAACAGCGTCTGAAAAACAAATTTTATAAGTCTGTTTTAACTTTGATGTTTTAATGGTAACGTGTGAGGTTAGCCATTTACAAACATTAAAATTGATAAAGCGAGCGTAGATTTCTTGGAGAATCCCTTCCTTCTTTTTTGCATGAAAATGAGTCAGACCGATACTGTATTTTAGGTCACGAAAACTGGTCTCTATGCCCCATCTGTAGGCATAGAGATCTTTTAATTTTTCTGGAGAATAATCGGTGTTTGTCACCAAAGTTTCAAAGAAACCTGGCTTGATTTCGAGACGCACCATTCGAAAATGAAGTTCGTAAAACTGAACTGGGTCGCTTTTTCGGCTAGAGTTTAGTAAAAAGTCAAAGGAAGCATTATGAGGTAAAAAATGATACTGATTAGGGAAGTCTCGATACAGTTCTTTCATGTCATTGGTTTGTTTGCGACAGATGTTTAGGTCAAATGCCTCATCAAAACAAGGGGTGTCAGGGAGGTTAAATCCTGATTTCATAGAATGATTCCCGTCACGAATACGAATAATATAGGACCAATTTCTTTCTTGGCAGTGAGCCATGACATTGTAGGATTCATACCCCCTATCCATTATTACCAGAGCTTGTTTGAAAGAAGAGTTCTTCATCATATCAATAAAAGCCGCACGTTCATCAACCTCTCGATTATCTTGGATCCGTAAATCATGATACATCTCTTGTTCGAGATTGTAGAGAGCATTAATATGAATGAGATTGTAAGGAGTGTGATGTGGTCCAGTTTGAAAAGAGGTCGTTTTATCAAAACGATTTCTTGGTAGAATCACATCACTGCCATCAACAGCCAGGATAGGGAGATTATCAGAGATTGGAATTTTAGAAGTAATATCCCTAAAAAGTGTTTTAAAAGCTTGGTGTTTAATCTGATACCGCCGTTGAACAAAGGCAGATTGGGTAACTGGTAAATGTAAGTCAAGTAACTCTTTAGATAAGGTATTGCCTCCCATGGTCAGTATGGCTTGAATCATGGTTTTCATAGTTAGCTGACTTTGCCGACTAAAATCTTTTTCAGGATGAAGCACAAACTGATTGGCACTAGAAACGATGTCGTTAATACTATCAAGTAAATGAGCTTTAATCTGATCTAGCATGACTTTTCCCTTTTTATTTTAGTGTAACATAAAAACTAACCCACCACAAAACGTGATAGGTTAGTTAACTTAATGACATTGGGCTTTTTGCCCAGTCTCACTTAGTGTGCAAAAAAAGCCCACCTAAAAGGTGGGCAAGGGCATCGTTTCCGATGAGGTTAGAAGGTTCACAGCATCTAACCAAGGTCCGCTCCTGCGTTTCAATTAAATGAAGACCTCCCTAGCGTCGAAGGGAGTGGGAAAGAACTCAACTTGTCAACCAAGAGTTCGTCAACAAGTCCTTATTTCCAGTTGTTGAGCTGAAACAGTCTATCCCCAGACTGTTTCACTCCCACCCCGCATAGCTCAAAAGGTTCAGTGAACCTTTTGAGGTTGGAAATAGAGCAAACTTTGTTCGCAACAGTCGTAATGGTCAGATTTAGAGTATAAAATACGAACAAATCTGCCAATCAACCACTGCGCTGAGATGTTGACACGAACTCTTAGAAGTGTGCTGAACCTTAATCCCACCACTACTCGGCTCATCGCATGAACCTATTCTACCATAATCTAAAAAATTTGCAAGTCACACTAATCCAAGCGTTCTTGAATAGTCACCTGAACTCTATCACCAGCCTGTTTTCCAATAGCCGCTCGAATAGCCTTTTGAACGCCAATAATATAACAGATATTGCCTGCTTCATCCTTAATTCCCATATTGACGATTGAACCATCATAAAGATGTTCATCAAAAGTCGCATGTACCTTTACTCTGCCTTTTCCAAATTCCTCTCGTATATCATAGGGAAAAATAACGTAGGCTCCGCCCTTATCTGGTACTGGATGAATGACTGCTTCAAATTCATATACTTTAGACAAAATTCCTCCTAGATGTACTTACTGGCTTCACGAATGGACAAGCTTGCCATTTGTGAGCTGTACTTGGCAAGAAAAACTCGTACCCATTCAGGATTGGTCTTGGAATAATCCCGCAAACTCCAGCCAATCGCCTTATTGATGAAAAATTCAGTCTGATGAAGATTATTGACCAAGATTGTCTCCAGCAACTCTGTATCTGTCTTTTCTTTTTGCAAGAGTTGGTGGTCAATGGCAATCCGTCTCAACCAGAAATCACCATCCAAACTCCATTCCAAGATTGTCTGTTTGGATTCTGGATTGTCCAAAACAATCTTACCAACTAGCTTGTCCAGTCCATCAATACTATCCCACCATGACTTTGTTTGGGCTAGTTTTTTCAAACGGGGCAGGTCGGCTAAAACCAAGTCTTTTTTCTTGGTGACCAGATAATCAATGGCGATATATTGAAATTCACGGTAGGGCTTAGACCAGCAAGCCTCTACAAACTCCCAGTCAATGCCCTGAGACTTAAATTCTTTGAAAAATTGCCTAGCAACTTTTCGGCGGTCAGGAGTTCGCACACCCAGAAAGTCAAAATTGTTTTTCATATAAGCCTTCATAGGCTGGGCCTGACTGGCATCCGCCACAGCCAACAAACGTTTTTCTAATTCGTCAATCTTCATTTTGCTTACCTACAAGAGATTTTTGAAGCCAGACAATATCATGCCAGCTATCAAATTTATAACCAACTTTTTTGAAATGAGCCACCTGCTCATATCCCCTCTTCTCATGGAGAGCAAGCGAGACTGGATTGGGCAGGGCGATACAGGCTAAAAAGTTTTTAAATCCACGCACCGTCAATTCCTCTTCCAAGGCAGCATACAAAAGACTTCCAATCCCTTTACCACGCACCTCTCTACTAACATAAACGGATAATTCCACCGTCCAATCGTAAGCCGCACGGGCATAATAGGTTGAGGCATAAGCATAGCCTAGAATTTGTCCTTCTTCTACTGCTACCAGATAGGGAAACTTCTCCAAGGTCTTTTCGATCCGACCGGCAAAGTCTGCAACTGTCGGTATCTCTGTTTCAAAAGTAATGGCTGTGTTTTCAACATAAGGAGCGTAGATAGCCACCAAATCTGCGGCATCTTCTATCTGTGCTGACTGAATTTTTATCATCTAGTTCTCCAACAACTCTCTGTCATAAATAGTATAGTCACAACGATAGATAATCAAGCGTTTACCATCTATCAGTAGTTCTGATGTTTTTGGAGCATCAGAAGCATAAAGGGATACCTTATCACCAACATAGGTCGCTAATGGTGTGCCATTTTGCGAACGAATCAAAACCACCTTTGCCTTACCTGTAAAATCATTTTTCAAGCTAGAAACCATCAGATTAACCAAGGGAATAGAACGATCATAGTTGGCAATATCTACAGTCGATTGATACTTGGCAAATAAATCCTCCAAGCCCTCTTCAGCAGCAATCAAGGAAGAGCCAACATGGTCAATTTCATAATTACCAAGTGTCACCTTCAAAACAGACGAATCCGCATTGGAATTGCCTTCGGCATCCACAGAGTCAAATTCCTGATTCCGCGAAATCGATAAGGACTTACCAGACATTTCATCTATTAACTGAGAATTCTCATCAAATGTCCGAACTGTCATTTCCAAGCCAATCCATTCTTCCTTGGTATTCTTCCACCAATTTGAAATTGATTGACAAGCAGACAAGGTGACTAGACTGGTTGCTAATACAACACCAAGTGCTAACTTTTTATTCCATTTCATATAAAACCTCCAATGGTTGATACCTTATTGTAACATGGAAGAAGAAAAACCGCCCTATCGGACGGTCATTACACCATTAAAAATTAAAAACATCATTCAAATTCTCAGCCATGGTCGGATGGGTGAAAATCTGTGTTTTGAAGTAGGTATAAGGGATTTTATTATCAATAGCCATAGCAATCAAGTTAATCAACTCCTCAGAATTTCGACCAAAGAGAGTCGCCCCTAGAACAAGCTTACTTTCCTTATCCACGATAACCTTGAAGATACCTTTGAGGTCGTTATTGACATGGGCACGTGGCATATTGGCAACAGGCAATTCATTGGCAATATAGTCGTAACCTACTTCCTTGGCTTCCTTCTCGGTCAGACCGACACGAGAAAGCACAGGCGTGATAAAGACGCTGGTTGGAATAGACTTACGTTGGCTCAAGCTGTAAGTTCCAGTTCCAGTCAACTTACCGAAAACGATACGGAAGTCGTCTAGGGATGTGTAAGTGAATTGTGGACCGCCATTGACATCGCCCACTGCGTAGACACCTGGAACAGTGGTTTCACAGTAGTCATCCACCTTAACAGCACCATTTTCCAAACGCTCAATCGCCGTATGTTCCAAGCCCAAGTCAGCGGTGTTTGGCACACGACCTGTCGCATAGAGGACAGCATCGAAGATTGCCGTTTCACCATTGACTGTCACAGCAACTTGATCACCTGCTGCTGCCACTTGTTCGATGTTTGCTCCGAGCACGAAAGTCACGCCAGCTTCTTCCATGTACTCCTTGGCTAACTTGGCAACCACTTCCTCTTCTCTTGATAAAATAGCAGAGCTGGCTTCATATACCGTCACCTGACTGCCGAGTTTGCTGTAAAGTCCAGCAAATTCAAGTCCAATGTTACCACCACCGATAATTGCCAACTTGTCAGGACGGGTTTCCAAGTTCTGAATGCCTGTACTATCATAAACGTGAGCTGTATCCAACAAACCTGGAATTGGAAGCACGCGCGACTTAGCACCTGTATTGATGACAATAGTTTCCGCAGTCAGTTGGATCGACTCTTCACCGGCCGACACTTCAACGACTTTGTCCGCAACAAAACGTGCGTGACCTTGATAAAGATTGGCACCGCTGCCTTTCAAGACTGCCTCGTTTTTGTTTCGCAGACGAGTGGTGACTGTTTCCTTTTGCTCCATTACCTGCTCAAAAGTCCAGTTTTTATCTGCCGCAACCAAGAGGGTCTTGGTCGGAATACAGCCAATGTTGATACAAGTCCCGCCAAACATAGCTGGATTTTCCTCAACCAAAGCTACCTTTTTACCAGCTGCTGAAAGCTTACCTGCCAAGGTCTTACCAGCCTTTCCAAAACCGATAACTAACAAATCAAATTGTTCCATAAGATACTCCTTTTGTATGTTTCAACCCTAGTCTATCAAAAAAGAAAATTTTTGGCACAATTCTGCTACGGCCTATTATGGAGTCCTAGTTGCAGGAAAAAACATTACAATAACTGAGAAGGTTTAGATAAAAAATAGGTGAATAATAGACGAAATGTACTTATTTTTGATACAATGTATCCATACACCAGTTTATTAATACAGAAAGGTAAAACTATGAAAGAAAAATTTCAAATGTGTAAAACCTATCTTCCAGTCGTCTTAGCAACGATTGGATTTGTCAACGGTTGCAAAATTATCTTTGGAGAATTAGGTAAGCCAAATGGCATGGAAGCTAAATATCCTCTCTTTCTCCTAACCATTTCCTTGGTTGCTATTTACATCATCCCCCTACTAGTACTGACATATTCCTTAGCTAAACGCTATAACATCTCCAAACAAGTTATAGGGCTTAGCTGGCTTTTAGGCTTAACAAGTAGCATCTCTTTTTCTGAACTGGGACATACAGCTATTGGATATTTCCTGCTCGAAATCGTTAAAGCTAGTAATAATTTCCTAAATGACTGGGGCGCAGCTATTTCAGGTCCATTGGCAGAAGAAATCGGGAAAGGGCTAACTGTTCTACTTGTACTGCTTATTTGTAGAAAAATGACACTAAAAAATGCATTGGTAAGCGGAGTGATTGTTGGATTAGGTTTCCAAATCATGGAAGACATCACCTTTGTTTTTAGAGACATGTTCATGAATAAATTAGACGGCTTTGAAACCATTCTTGAACGCGTTGGTCAAGCTGGTTGGGCCCATTGGGTTTTCACGCTTCTCTTTGCCATTGGCTTAGTAGCCCTTCTCACGAAAAATACAGGTATGTCAAAAGCACAGGGAGTATTTTGGATTGGTGCAAGCTTTGGAATCCATTTTCTCTTTAATTCACCATTCAACACAGGTATCTTCCAGACGGTGTTTCCTATCTTGAGTATTTTACTTGGCTTACTTGCCTATCAAACAGTTGAGAAACTATCTGAATAGACAAAAAATCCGCCTTTGAGCGGATTTTTCATATTCTTGTTAGAACAAGCCGATAGCTGTCCCATCTTCTGCCACATCCATGTTGAGAGCTGCGGGTGCCTTTGGCAAACCAGGCATGGTCATGACATCACCTGTTAAGGCAACGATGAAGCCTGCTCCTAATTTTGGAACAAATTCACGGACTGTAATGTCAAAGTCTGTCGGCGCTCCAAGGGCAAACTGATTATCTGAGAAGCTGTATTGGGTCTTGGCCATGCAGACTGGCAACTTGTCCCAACCATTCTTAGCAAATTCAGTCAGCTGGTTACGAGCCTTCTTCTCGAAAACCACACCTGAGCCACCATAAATCTGCGTAACAATCTTGGTCACTTTCTCTTCTAAGCTATCCTCAGCCTTGTAAAGACGTTGGTAGTTTGCTGCTTGGTTATCAATAGTAGCAACAACTGTCTCAGCCAATTCAACACCACCATCAGCGCCATTTGCCCAAACACTTGCCAACTCGACAGGTACGCCAATTTCAGCGCAAAGTTCTTTCAACGCGGCAATTTCGTCAGCTGTGTCAGATACAAATTCATTGATAGCAACGACCGCTGGAATACCGTATTTCTGAATATTTTCAACGTGACGCTTCAAGTTAGAAAAACCAGCTTTCACTGCCTCTACATTTTCAGCAGAAAGTTCTGTCTTGGCTACACCACCGTGCATTTTAAGCGCACGCAGGGTCGCTACAATCACCACAGCATCAGGAGCCTTAGGCAAGTTCGGCACCTTAATGTCGAGGAACTTCTCTGCTCCAAGGTCAGCCCCAAATCCTGCTTCTGTGACAGTATAGTCGGCCAAACGCAGAGCTGTTGTGGTAGCGAGGACTGAGTTGCAGCCGTGGGCGATGTTAGCAAATGGACCGCCATGGACAAAGGCTGGCGTGCCATAGATGGTTTGGACAAGGTTTGGTTTAATAGCATCCTTCAAAATAAGAGTCAAAGCACCTTCCACCGCCAAATCACGCACATAGACAGGACTGCGATCGAAACGATAACCGATAACAATATTTGCCAAACGTTCTTTCAAGTCATTAATGTCTGTCGCCAAACACAAAATCGCCATGATTTCCGATGCAACTGTAATATCGAAGCCATCTTCACGTGGAATACCATTAAGCGGTCCGCCCAAGCCAACTGTTACCTTACGAAGGGCACGATCATTGAGGTCCACAACACGTTTCCAGATAATACGACGTTGATCAATGCCAATCACATTCCCCTGATGGATATGGTTATCAATCAAGGCTGAAAGGGCGTTATTTGCTGTGGTAATGGCATGCATGTCGCCTGTAAAATGCAAATTGATGTCTTCCATAGGCAAGACCTGAGCATAGCCACCACCTGCAGCTCCACCTTTGATCCCCATGACAGGTCCCAAAGAAGGCTCACGGAGGGCAATCATGGTTTTCTTGCCAATTTTAGACAAGGCATCTGCCAAACCGATAGTAATAGTCGACTTGCCTTCACCAGCTGGCGTTGGGTTGATAGCTGTTACTAAAATCAACTTACCAGGCGCATTTTCCTTAACGGCATTGATTTTATCGAAAGACAATTTTGCCTTGTATTTTCCATAAAGTTCAATATCATCAAAGCTGATACCAACTTTTTCAACGATTTCAGTAATAGGTTTCAAGGTCACACTTTGTGCAATTTCAATATCTGTTTTCATGAAAGCTCCTAATTTCCTTACTTTTTATGGACATTATACCATACCACAGCTTATTTTCGCATATTTTTTACTATTTATTCACTAACGTACGGAATTTTCGGAAAAACTACAGGTTTCCTTACTTAAACAGATACAAATTTTTAAAAACTGCATTCTCATCAAGCTCTACACTTCCATCTAAGAGACTGGTTTTAGTTAGTTTTTTCAAAAGAGAGTCAGTATTCCTTTAAAAATTGCCTTGATGAGCAAGCAAACGACCGCTTGCATAAAGCACTTCACTTATATAGTCTTTTAGTTTACTTTTAGTACGAGGCAATGAGTCGCAGGCATAACTGAAGTTAGGCAAGGCGAGTTAACAAAGTAATAAAAGAAAAACTAAATGACGATAATACAGGCCCTTATATTTTTGTGTGTTAGCAGCATCATTTTCCAGTGTCACAGATTGATTAGCAAATGGATTAGTGCAAACTTTACGAAAAATAGAAATTCTAGTAAAATATGAACATGAAACTATTGATTACATCAGGCGGAACAAGCGAAGCTATCGATCAAGTCCGCGCTATTACAAACCATGCTTCTGGAAATCTTGGAAAAATCATTGCCGAACAAGCCTTGAAACGTGGTCATGAAGTTACTCTTGTGACTACAAGACAGGCTGTCAAACCAAATTCTCAGAAGAATTTAACCATTATCGAAATCACAAATGTTGATAGTTTGAAAGAAACATTAGAACCTTTAGTCAAAACCCATCAGGCCCTGATTCATAGCATGGCTGTATCCGATTATACACCTGTTTATATGACTGGTTTAGATGAACTAAGAGCAACTGAAGACATCTCTAGTCTACTAAAAAAACAGAATACAGAAAGTAAGATTTCATCCAAGGATGACTACCAAGTTCTTTTCTTGAAAAAAACTCCCAAGGTCATTTCCTATATAAAAAAATGGAATCCAGCTATCACACTCTTTGGCTTCAAACTATTGGTTAATGTTCCTAAGGAGGAATTATTTGCCGTAGCTCGCCAAAGCATTGAACGAAATGGCGCTGATTATATACTTGCTAATGACTTGAAGGATATTGGAGAAAATCAACACATTGCCTATTTAGTTGATAAAACAAGGGAAATTCAAGCACAGACAAAAGATGAAATTGCTCAGCTCATTTTAAATACCCTAGAAAAAGGAGAACAAAATGGCTAATATCACACTTGCCGTTACTGGCTCTATTTCAGCCTATAAAGCAGCTGACCTAACCAGTCAATTGACCAAGCTCGGTCATCAGGTTACAGTCCTCATGAGTCGCTCTGCTATGGACTTCATCACACCTTTGACTCTCCAATCCTTGTCAAAAAATCTGGTTCACACAGATGTCATGATTGAAGAAAATCCTACTCTTATCAAGCATATCGATATTGCCAAAGAAACAGACGTATTTTTAGTTGCCCCTGCTTCTGCCAATACGATAGCTAAATTAGCTAATGGTATGGCTGACAACATTATTACGGCAACAGCTCTGGCTCTGCCAATTGGTACTAAAAAACTGCTGGCACCTGCTATGAATACTAACATGTACCTCAATCCTGCTACCAAGAAAAATATCAAAACCCTCATGGAGTATGGTTTTGAGGAAATCAAACCGCGTGAAGCCCTGCTTGCTTGTGGAGATTTTGGAACTGGGGCCTTGGCTGAGGTAACTGATATTTTAGAGAAAGTGAGTAACACCCTTGATGAAAAAAAATAAATCAACTCAAATTGCTACAATTGCAATCTTCTTTGCTGTCATGATTGTCATCAATATATTGAGTTCAATTATTTTTAATATATTGCCTGTTCCAATAAAACCCACCATCGTACATATCCCAGTCATTATTGCTTCTATTATATACGGGCCACGTGTTGGGGCTTGTTTGGGGGCTCTCATGGGCTTAATGAGTATGACCCATAATACTATTATCTTACTACCAACCAGCTATCTTTTCTCCCCATTTGTTGAAAATGGTAATGTTTATTCAATCATCATTGCAGTTGTCCCACGTATATTAGTCGGGATTACACCTTATTTCGTCTACAAATGGATAAAAAATCGTAAAGGATTATTTATTGCTGGTGCAATTGGTTCAATGACCAATACTATTTTTGTACTTGGAGGTATTTTCTTCCTCTTCTCCTCTGTCTTTGATGGTAATATTCAAACAATGTTAGCAACCGTTTTAGGTACCAATTCAATTGCAGAAATGATCATTTCTTCTGTATTAACTGCAGCGCTTGTTCCAACTTTACAGAAAATTCAAAAATAAATATCAGAAAATCATGTGAAAGCGTGATTTTTCTTTTCAAACATGGTATAATGAAAGCGTTTAATAGAAAAAATTTTTAAGGAGATATGCGATGACTTATCAAGAAACCTATCAAACATGGCTCGACTTTGCGGACCTTCCAGATTACTTGCGTGAAGAATTAGTCGCAATGGATGAAAAAACAAAAGAAGATGCCTTCTATACAAATCTTGAATTTGGTACAGCTGGTATGCGTGGCTATATTGGCGCTGGTACCAACCGCATCAACGTATTCGTAGTCCGTCAAGCTACTGAAGGTTTGGCAAAATTGGTAGAATCAAAAGGTGAAGAAGCTAAAAAACGTGGTGTTGCCATCGCTTACGATTCACGTCACTTCTCGCCAGAATTTGCTTTTGAATCAGCTCAAGTTTTGGCAGCGCATGGAATCAAATCTTATGTATTTGAAAGCCTTCGTCCAACTCCTGAGTTGTCATTCGCTGTGCGCCATTACAATGCCATCGCAGGTATCATGGTAACTGCAAGCCACAACCCGAAAGAATTCAACGGCTACAAGGTTTACGGTGAAGACGGTGGACAAATGCCTCCAGCTGATGCGGATGCATTGACCAACTTCATCCGTGCCATCGACAATCCATTTGCAGTTGAATTGGCTGACCTTGAAACCAGCAAGGAAAATGGCTTGATTACAGTTCTTGGCGAAGAAACTGACGTTAAATATCTTGAAGAACTCAAAGACCTCAACATCAACCCTGAATTGATTGCTGAATACGGTAAAGACATGAAGATTGTCTACACACCGCTTCATGGTACTGGTGAAATGTTGGCTCGTCGTGCACTTGCACAAGCTGGTTTTGAATCTGTTCAAGTTGTTGAAGCACAGGCGACTGCTGACCCTGACTTCTCTACTGTCGCTTCACCAAACCCAGAAAGCCAAGCTGCATTTGCCCTTGCAGAAGAATTGGGCCGTGAAGTCGGGGCAGATGTCCTTCTTGCAACTGACCCTGATGCTGACCGTGTTGGTGTTGAAGTTCGTCAAGCTGACGGTTCGTACTGGAACCTTTCTGGTAACCAAATCGGCGCTATCATCGCTAAGTACATCCTTGAAGCCCACAAGCAAGCAGGTACACTTCCAGCAAACGCTGCCCTTGCTAAGTCAATCGTATCCACTGAGTTGGTAACTAAGATTGCTGAAAGCTACGGTGCTACTATGTTCAACGTCTTGACTGGTTTCAAATTCATCGCTGAGAAAATCCAAGAATTTGAAGAAAAACACAACCATACTTACATGTTTGGTTTTGAAGAAAGCTTTGGCTACTTGATTAAACCATTCGTACGTGACAAGGATGCTATCCAGGCTGTGCTTATGGTGGCTGAAATTGCTGCCTACTACCGTTCACGTGGTATGACCTTGGCTGACGGTATCGATGAAATCTTCAAAGAATACGGCTACTTCGCTGAGAAAACCATTTCAGTTACCCTTTCTGGTAAAGACGGTGCAGAACAAATCAAAGCAATCATGGCTAAATTCCGTGATAACTCACCAGCCCAATTTAACGCAACTGACATTGCAGTCTTTGAAGACTTCGCCCTTCAAACCAAGACAGACAAAGACGGAAACGTTGAAAAACTCACTACTCCTCCATCAGATGTCTTGAAATACACCTTGGCAGATGATTCTTGGTTCGCTGTTCGTCCTTCGGGAACAGAACCAAAAATCAAATTCTACATCGCAACAGTTGGTGAAACACTTGCCGAAGCGGAAGAAAAAATCGCCAACATCGAAAAAGAAATCAACGAGTTTGTTGGGTAATCATTTAAAACCAAAAAGAGTCGCTTTCGCGGCTCTTTTCTTTCTTAACTATGCGTATAGATTTTCTCGAACATAAATATACAAATATATAAATGATGCAGATAATACCAAATTTTCAAAACTTGTAAAGTAGTTATACAAGAATAAAAGAGGTTACATTTTATCTAATTAGAGAAAATGGGTACTTCTCCTATGGAATCTTTTCGTTCAAAGGTTTCTAGGCTTTCACTAGCAGAGCAACACACTCCACGTGATGCGTATTTGGGAGTTCCAAGGTCCTGTGGACCTTGGAAGCAGCTTGCCCAAAACTGAGAGAGCAAGCTGGACAATCTAGTTGCGTTTTTCCAATAAACTCACAACTTCTATGTGGCTCGAGTTGATGGCATTGATGTCATATTACTTTGCCCGTCTGTGGAAACATATCAGCAGCATTTTTGGAACTATCGGTAGACGGGAACATATCCAGCGGTTTTTGACCATTTTAAGAAATTTCGGTATGAGAGAACCTATCAATGGAATTCTCAACACCAGCCTTTTAGAGATTAAGGGAAGACTCTATAGACTTCTTCATATTATTAACGAGTTCAGTCACCTCAGAATCCATTCCTTTCCACTTATCAATATACCCTCCTAGATAAGCCTTTCTTGCTTTGTCAAGTAAAATGGCATGCTCATAAGGTAATTGAGGTATTGCCCATTCAGCTGCCAGATCTTTTGATCTGATTTCACCAGTAGATGCTGTCACCCACATTCTGGCTAAAGTTAAAATCACATTGCGTTCGTCACCTTTAATGCTAGTTATCAACCCGGGCAACGATTCTTTAATTGCTTTTCGAATATCTGTCATTGGCACAGGCTCAATTACTTCTGTTGCCTTTGGTCCCAAAAGGTTAATACTATTTTTTCTTAGTTGTGCTAAAAGTATTGCTAAATCCGGATCATAAGTCGACTCAGGAATTTCTCCCTTTTCAAACTGCTCTCTTAGCCACTCGCCATACATAAATTCATATTTGGGGGGGAAATGCCAAGGGACAATATCCTTTTGATTTATGACCGTAACTTCAAGAGGCCTCATATCTTTTATGTTTCCTATTTTCCCAGATATAAGCATTAACCTATTTGTAAGATTCCTTCGAGTTTTTTCAGATAAACTTTGATTTGTTATTACCAAAATATCTACATCGCTATTCATACGTAAACCACCCATTACTGCCGAACCATACAAATACACCCCAATTAACATATTATCAAGTAGTTCCGCTATAGTTTTTAATGCTTGAATTGCTTCTTTCGGAATTTTTTTGTTACTTAAATCTATACTCAACTTCGATCTCCTTTCGTCTGAAAACTGTTTTTTAACGCCTCTTAAAATTTATAAAAAAAGAGTAAACATCTTTCGTTGTATTGTAAATTAACGCCATCCAAAATTTTGATTCAAGATTTTCTTTCGGTTTATTATATGTTTGAGCCAATATAAGCTACAAAACTGCTGTCTATCCATTTTTGAGTAACCTCATTTATATCAATCCCAATAGTAGCCAACCCAATAATGCTGCAATCCAATTTCTCTAACAAAGCTATTAAAGCCTTCATTTGAGAACCTGTCTCTATCCAATCATCTACAATCAAAACTCTTTTGTTCCTCACAATAGAACTCTTAGATATTTCAAAGCTTTTATCTTGACCTGAATAGTCGGTAAAATGTGTCGAAATAATCTCTTCTTTTGCGTATGGCAGCTTATCACCTTTTCTTACTCCAATAAACCCCACTCCAAGTTCTTTGGCTATGGCAGTGCCTAGTATCCATCCAATTGCTTCTGGGGCAGCCACATAATCTACTTTATTTTGAAAATCCAATGATAGTACTTTTACAATTTTATCAAAAACGGTTTTATGTGTAAAAATAGTTAGTAAATCATATTTTCCAATTGAGTTACGAGGTAATATACCTCTAATTTCATTTATAACATCAGTACTTTCCATACATTTACACCCCTTGCTTATGGTTAATAATCTTTGCTAATCTTTAAAAATAGTCATTTTCAACATATTTTTTATACATGTCCTCGGTATATCTTGTTATGTTCTTACCATACTCTGGATAATCAAACCCCAGTAGTTCTGCTACCTCTTTGGACACTTCCCTGAACAATTGGTGGCATATAAATAATGACTTCCAAATATTTTCATAGGAATCCATGCGATATGTAGATAATAATCTATTCCATAGATCTTCATCAATGTATTTGTTAATATACTTATAATTTTTCCCAACACTTAATGAAAATTCTGTCTTTATCCCAACCTTCCACGACATCATCCTAAGTAGTTCAAACCGTAGAATCTGGTTCAGATGATCGATTGCAAACAGTATCTCTTTGCGGCACAATCCTTTAATAACATAAGGTGTTACATTCCAAAATTCATTGCAGCAATCATCATACTCCCTTGCGCTTGGCTTTCTTACATGATAATCTATATCAGTCGGAACTATGTCCCTTTTAATTCTACAATCTTTATCAATTAGAACCTTTATTAATTTATCGCCCTTTAGGTAATTATCTAACTCTTCCAAGGGCAATAAGGTAAGATCAATTTTATTGTAATCATCAAATAGCATAAGATAGGAAAATCCCTTTTCTTCAGGTGGGAATAATTCCATATCCTCCGGCTTTTGCATCATTATTATATTCCCAAATTGATTAAGCCAGTCATCATTAGATATAAACGGTTCTATATCACTTACAAAATATGTAATATCATAATCCTGAAATTCATCTTTAGGTATATTAATATTTGCGCGTGACCCCTCAAGGGTCACAATTCGAATACGTTCATCCTGTTCTGCTAAAGAAAGTACTAAATCCATCATTTCTTTTTCTGATCTCATTTACATACTCCTCGTTTATTTTTTCTATATTATTACATCTTCTTTTTTGCCGATACAATCAGCATCATTGGGCGTCGCATTTCATCCGCCATCCCCGGAATATCCATCATGTTCTCTGGCGGCTGTGGCTCCACAATCTGATTTATTATAAAACTATTTGAAAGCAGTGTATTTAGATATGTGGTCAGTGTTCTATGATATTTTGTAACCTTTTCTTCCAAAAACATAGCTGTCCGTTTGCCCTCATAATAATAATTGTCCACCGGGAAATGCAGTATTTCTCCTTTTTCGTTATAATACCAGTCTTGTGTTCCATGAGCAGTAAAAACAGGATGTTCAACTGTAAAAACTAAATTGCCACCAGCCTTCAGCATCCTATATATCTTTTTTATTAAATTCTCATAGTCTGCTACATAATGAAACGCAAGCGAACTTAGTATTACATCAAAGCTCTCCTCTGGGAAATCCACATCTTCTATGGCACAGCATTCATATTCAATCTGTGGAAAATGGGTTTTTCCTTTTGCTACTTCGAGCATTTTATGAGAAATATCAACACCTACTACAGAGGAAGCACCGTGTTCCATCGCATAAATACAGTGCCATCCATAGCCGCATCCTAAATCAAGCACACGCTTATCTTTAAAATCCGGCAGCAGCTTTCTCAATGTTTCCCATTCTCCTGCACCGGCTAGTCCCTGCTGTGAGCGACTCATTTGACTGTATTTTTGGAAAAATATATTATCATCATATTTGTTTTCTTTCACCTGAATTCCCCTCGTTTAAAAAGTTATTTATCTCCGTTGCAATTTTTTCACTTCTTTATAAAGTTTCTCGGTCATATCGTAGCATTCAAAAAGTGAAAGACCGAGTACTTCAAAAATATGGTTAACCCTTTCGGCATATTTTTCAGGTTTATATTCAAAAGTTTCAAGCAGTTTTATAGCTTTCTTTTCGTTAATGCAATTAGCATTATTGCATGCAAATAGTACTTGATTTAAGCATGAAATAATACGAAAAACATGGCTTGCAATATAATATTTATCCTCTGCTCCCGCATTCGCTTTTACAAACATTAAAGAGAACTCTGCTTCAAATATCAAAAAGTTTATCAAGCTCTTCTTTAGAGCACCAGGGTATATTTCTGCCTGATTTTTTAATTCGCATAAGCTTTCATTCTTAGCATATTGTATATTGCTGATCGCCAATTCTCCACGATACATAGCACTTATATAACCATGGGGATGCCCAGTCTGATAATTGGTAGTAACAATTCCTTGCTCCGTATCTTTGATTATTTGTTCCACCCGTTTTATATCACGTAAAATCAAGTCAACATGATACCCGTTTATAACTATCCATCCCCCGCCATTAACCCAATCACCCCACGCTCCGGGAGGTACAACAAGGTCGTTTCTATTCTCATCATCCAATTCTGTAGCAATTTGATTAATCGCTGTCAGGTCAAATGATTCTAATTTGTAATAGATTCCTATATCTATTATCAGAATCCTCTGTATGATCCCTAAAACATCGTATTTACCTTAACCCTTGACATCAATACTACACACTCCACGTGATGCGTATTTGGGAGTTCCAAGGTCCTGTGGACCTTGGAAGCAGCTTGCCCAAAAATGAGAGAGCAAGCTGGACAATCTAGTTGCGTTTTTCCAATAAACTCACAACTTCTATGTGATGCGTATTTGGAAATAAATCCGTCGGCTGTACCTTCGTCAATTTGTACCCCAATTCCTCATAAAGTTTAATATCACGCGCCATGGTTGCCACATTACAAGAGATATAGACGATTTTCTCTGGTTTTACAGAAGTACTTGCTTTGATAAAACTTTCTGTCAAACCTTTTCGTGGTGGGTCGACAAAAATCACAGTTGGTTTGACTCCATCTGCCACCCATTTTTGCATAGCGGATTCTGCACTATCACAGACATAGGTAACATTATCAATCCCATTTCGAGCAGCATTCTTCTGACTATCAAGGACAGCCTTTTCAACGACTTCTACGCCGTAAACATGCTTGACTTGTTTTGCAAAGGAGAGACCAATTGTCCCAATACCTGAATAGGCATCAATCACGACATCATCTGCCGACAATTCTGCAAAGTCAATGGCGGTCTGATAGAGTTTTTCAGCCATTTCTGTGTTGACTTGATAGAAAGACGGTGCAGAAATTTCAAATTCATTGCCCAACATGGTATCTGCAATAGTTTCACTGCCATGCAAAAGACGGAATTCTTGACCGAATATAGCATTGGTATTCTGGTCATTAATATTCTGAACGATAGAAACAAGATTTGGAAATTGGCTTGTCAAACGCTCAATAAGGGTTTCAACACGGAAAATCTTCGGACGAGTCGTAACTAAAACTAGCATCAACCGACCTGAATAATGACCACGACGAACAACAATATTTCTCACAAGTCCTGTCTGTTCTTTCTCATCGTAAGGCTTCAAGTCTAATTTTCTCAAGAGGTCACGTGTCGCTAGAACCAAGGCATCAATTTCCTTATGTTGAATGTAAAAATCCTCAATCGGAACTAAATCATGTGAATTTTTTCGGAAGAATCCTGTTTCTAACTGCCCATTCACACGACGAACTGGAACAGCTGCCTTATTACGATAAGCAAGAGGATTGTCCATTCCCAACGTATCTGCTACTTCTATTTCTGAAATACCCGCAATCTTACGTAGACTATTCTCAACTTGTTTTTTCTTAAAAGCTAGTTGGGCTGGATAAGTGAGATGCCCCAAGTCAGCAATACCTGTTCTTAGATAGGTCAAATCCAAGTCTTGATTACGGTCTGGTGAGAAGCTCTGCCATTGCTCCACCTTACCAAAACCAATATTTTTCTTAAGTTTTAAGATGCGCATAGAAATTTTCTCGCCTGGAAGAGCATTGTCTACAAAGAAGACAAAACCATCAATTTTTGCCACACCCTGCCCCTCATGTGTCAAATCTACAACTTCTACTTCGACAATATCGTTTTTCTTTAACATAATTCTACTTTCTATTTTTGGACCACTAAAAAAGTGACCGAAGTCACTTCTAGTATACCATATTTCTTAACGCAGGCCTAACTCAGCCAAGCGCTGCTGGTATTTTTCAAAATCAACACGAAGAGCCATACCACCATACATATCATAGTCGTCAATCCAGTCTCCATATTCTGGGATTGTAACACGTTCGATACCATTTGCCGCATCCAATAGAAGACCTGGTCCCTGTAGCCACATAAAGCTTTGTGGCACTGTTGTCGGAGTCATGGCCACAACCTTACCTATAGCTTCGGAGCCAGAGAATAGTTTCATTGGATTTTTAGCTTGTGTCATAACAGCAGATAACACTTCCTGTTGACGTCTCGTACGACCAAAATCACCTTCATCATCCGAACGATAGCGCGCGTAGTTAAGCAAGGTCTTACCATCCATCTGCTGTACACCAACCTGAATCGTTTGATAAGCAGGAGCATTTTCTTCCAGCTGTAAATCATTCGGCACTTCTACTGAGCTAACGACTTCACCATTAATAGTTGAAAACTGTGCATCAATCGTTACGCCCTCAGGGAAAAGTGTATCAATCGTTGTCGCAAAGGTTGCAAAATCCACCATCGCATAGTACTTGATATCAATGTCAAAATTATTCTTCAACGCCTTCCGAACTTCTTCAGCCCCTTGCTGATTATCCTGTTCTCCCAAAGTATAGGCAGTATTGAGTTTATATTCATATCCCTCAATATCCACCAAGGTATCCCGCATAAAGCTAACAAGTTTGACTTTGTTATCTGTGTTATTCACATTTAGAACCATGATGGTATCCGTTCGAGTTTCACCTGAGCTTTCGCCAACACGACCGTCTGTTCCCAAAATTAAAATATTTGTCCCATTCGATGTATCTACGCCGTTGAAGACCTCAGCTACCGGCTTCTCGCTCACGCTATGCATACCTTTGAAGAAATTATAGCCCATCGCTACAATCACTAGCGCTATAGCAAGCAATACGAAACCAATAAAGCGCTTGAAACCACCCTTTTTACGTGCTTTTTTAGGTTTAGGTACTTTCGCTTTGGGCTCGATACGAGGAGACTGAAACCGTTGAGGTTTGGCTTGTCTTGTTTTTCTGGATTTACGTTCAGGATAGCGAGGCAACAGTTCCTCTTGCTCATCATCCTCTTCAAAATAATCTTCCTCGAAGTCATCTTCATAAGCCGTTGGTGTGAAGCTACGTAGAGATTGTCTTGGACTTCCATGCCGTTCTCTCAGCTCTTTTTTATATAATAGATAATCCAACTCGCGACTTTCTTTGTCATTTAAGTAGTGGATATTTTTTTGCAAATAATCTAACCTCAATTGTTCATGATGGGTTAGGATATTATTGTTTTTATTCATCTGTCTTCATCCTAGCTGGTCATATAGACTAGGTAATTCCCTAGTACTTTATAGGTTATATCTAAACTAGTCAATTCTTTTTGAGAATAGGCTAATAATTCCTCAGACTGATTGTCCAGATCCAGTATGAAAAAATACTCACCCAAAGCCGTTTTCAGGGGTCGGCTTTCTATTTTTGTTAAGCTGATTCCTCTCCATGAGAAAACAGACATGGCCTTATACAAGGCTCCTGGCAGATTATCTGGCAATGTCAGTGCAAGACTGACTTTTTTAGCTACTTGTTCCAGGGCAATAGACGGAGCCTTATCCCCCAAAATCCAAAAACGTGTAAAATTCTCGCTGATTTCCTGGATGTCTTGCGCAATTACTTCCAGTCCATATTCAACTGCTGCCGCTTGCGGAGCAATTGCCGCGAATGGTTGTTCAGGGTGTTCTGCCACAAAGCGAGCAGCATAGGCTGTACTAGCTGTTATTTCAATACGAGCCTGAGGAAAATGTTCCTGAATATATTTCTTCCCCTGAGCAATTGCCTGCGGATGAGAATAGATAACCTCTACAGCCTTATCGGCACTCGTGGCTAACAGTTGTTGGGCAATCGGTTGAACAATCTCTGCAACCGCATGAATCTCCGCCTGATGAAAGAGATAGTCAATCGTTTCATGAACACTACCTTCAATCGAGTTCTCTACTGGAATAACGGAATAGGTAACTTCCCCCGTTTCGTAGGCCTTGATAACCTCTGTAATCGTCTCAAAAGCCTGCAAATCCGCAGTCGGAAAGGCCTGCTGGGCCACTTGATGTGTAAAAGAACCACGAGGTCCTAGATAGGCTACTTGCATAAAATTTTCCTTGCTACTTGTTCTGGATTCAGTTTATCTGTATCGATTACAGTATCAGCTAAACCTTGATAAAGTGCCATTCGTTCACGATAGAGGGCTTCAAACTCTTCCTTACTACACTGTAAAAAGAGAGGTCTTTGCGACTGTCTATCCTTACTAATTCTCTGATAGGCAACTTCAAAGGAGGCAGTAAGAAGTACATTGTTCTCCCTATTTGCCAACAGCAATTCCCTGTTTACTTCAGATTTAATCACCCCACCACCAGTTGACACGATACAATTACTAGGTAAGTCCAGCAATTCTTTCAGTACCTCTGTCTCCAGTTGTCTAAACGAAGCCTCTCCTTCAAGACTGAAATAGTCAGCAATAGGCATACCAATCCGTTCTTCAATGATATGGTCCATATCGTAAACGGGGAGATTTAACAAATGTGCTGTTGTTGTTTTTCCAACTCCCATAAATCCAAGTAAAACGATTGGCATACGTTCTCCTAATCCATCAAACTATTTAAGTGTTCAAAGAAGGCAGGATAGCTAGTATTGATAGCTTCTGCTCTTTCCAATACAACTTCTCCATCTTTGGCCAACAAGGCGGCAATGGCAGTCATCATACCGATACGGTGGTCACCAAATGTATTGATTTCAGCACCATGTAAAGCAGTTGGTCCGTGAATAATCATACCATCTTCTGTTGGTTCAATAGTTGCTCCCATACTATTTAGAGCATCTGCAACAACCTGAATACGATCCGTTTCTTTAACTTTCAACTCCTCAGCATCACGAATAATCGTTGTTCCATGTGCTTGAGTCGCTAGTAAGGTAATAATTGGCAACTCATCAATCAAACGAGGAATCAATTCGCCTGCAATCTCCGTAGCCTTCAATTCCGACGTTTCAACTGTAATGGTAGCAGATTTTGCAAGTTCATCTATGTTAGAAAGGGTCATTTTTCCGCCCATAGCTTTAATGACATCTAGAATACCAGTCCGAGTTTCATTGATTCCTACATTTTCAAGGACAATTTTTGAACCTGGTACGATTAAGCCAGCAACCAACCAAAAAGCAGCACTTGAAATATCTCCTGGAACTGTAATCTCTTGGGCAATAAACTCCTGACCACCTTGGATGCGGATTTCCTTGCCATTGACTTCTAACTGTCCACCAAACTGGACAATCATATCTTCTGTATGGTTTCGAGTCAACTCTTTTTCTACGATGACCGACTCTCCCTCAGCCTGCAGGGCAGCAAAAATCAGAGCTGATTTTACTTGGGCAGAGGCTACAGGGAGTTGGTAGCGAATTGGTTTTAAATTCTTATTCCCTTTGATGGTCAACGGAGGTAGATCACGTTCAGTTTGTCCAGAAATCTCTACTCCCATTTGACTGAGTGGAATAGTCACTCGGTCCATGGGACGTTTGGACAAGGAATCATCACCAAACATAGTCGCCTCAAAGTCTTGACCTGCCAAAACGCCTGAAATCAAACGAATCGAGGTTCCAGAATTTCCCATATCCAAATCATTTTTTGGTGCTTGAAGACCATCAAAGCCAACACCGTGGACTTCAACAATATCACCATTGTCTTCAATTTTTACACCCAAATCACGAAAGACCTGCATGGTTGACAAGACATCTTCCCCACGTAAAATATCGTGGACACGAGTAACACCTTTTGCAAGGGAACCAAAAATAATAGAACGATGACTGATTGATTTATCACCTGGGACACGAATTTTTCCTTGTAATTTTTCTATATTTGTTCTTAATTTCATAACTCATACCTCGAAATAGTGTTAGACCTATTCTATCATATTTATTGAATATTTTCAGATTTTTTTTGGAAAATTATATCTAAATAAAAGCGATACTCAAAATCTACAGAAATTAAAGAAAGAATTTTCAGAATTTACTGTAATTTACTGTAATTTTTACACAAAATCATGAATATTGGTTTTAAATTCTTAAAAATAATGGTATAATTGAGAAATCTATAAATGAAAGAGGAAGACCTATTGTTTACACCAATCAGCGAAAAAATTGATATCAATCAAGTACGAGAACATTCAAAACTTTCTCCAGAAACACTTACTAAAAAACAAGCTCGTGACCGTGAACTTGAGGCTATTTTAAAGGGAGAAGATGACCGTCTTCTCTTGGTTATCGGACCATGTTCATCAGACAATGAAGAGGCCGTTTTGGACTACGCACACCGCTTGGCCAAGCTTCAAGAAGAGGTCAAAGATAAAATTTTCATGGTCATGCGCGTCTATACTGCCAAGCCACGTACCAATGGTGATGGTTATAAAGGACTCATGCACCAACCAGATACAGATGCTGCACCAAGCCTCATCAACGGAATCAAAGCTGTTCGTAACCTCCACTATCGTGTCATTACGGAAACAGGTTTAACTACTGCTGACGAGATGCTCTACCCTGAAAATCTGCCTTTGGTTGATGACTTGGTTTCCTACATCGCTATCGGAGCTCGTTCGGTTGAAAATCAGCAGCACCGTTTTGTAGCGTCAGGCATCGATGTTCCAACAGGCTTGAAAAATCCAACATCTGGCAACCTCAAAGTCATGTTCAACGGTCTTTTTGCTGCTCAGAAGAAGCAATCCTTCCTCTTCAACAATACTGAAGTTGAAACATCTGGCAACCCACTTGCTCACGTTATTCTTCGTGGCGCAGTCAATGAAAATGGTAAATACCTACCAAACTATTACTATGACAATCTTCTAGAAACCATTGGGATCTATGACCAATTTGGTTTGAAAAATCCATTCATCATCATCGATACCAACCATGACAATTCTGGGAAAAATTATTTGGAACAAATCCGTATCGTCCGACAAACCTTAATCAACCGTGACTGGAACGAATCCATTCGTAACTACGTTCGCGGATTCATGATTGAATCCTACATTGAAGACGGTCGCCAAGACAATCCAGATGTCTATGGAAAATCCATCACAGACCCTTGCTTAGGCTGGGAAAAAACACAAGAACTCATCCGAGAAATTTACAACAGATAGGAAGATATTATGGGAATTCACAAACGTAGCACCAGTTTAGACATCGATAAAGTAAAGGAACTTTCCAAGTTAGAAGGAGAATTTCTAGCTGCAAAAAATCAGCGCGATGAAGAACTGAAAAGAATTATCCGAGGCGAAGATGACCGTCTGCTCTTGGTTATAGGCCCTTGCTCATCAGATAATGAAGAGGCCGTTCTAGAATATGCACGTCGTCTCTCTAAGCTTCAAGAGGAAGTCAAAGATAAAATCTTCATGGTCATGCGGGTTTACACAGCTAAGCCACGTACCAATGGGGAAGGCTATAAAGGACTGGTTCATCAGCCAGATACCTCTAAATTACCAGACCTCATTAACGGTATCGCTGCCGTTCGTAATTTGCATTACCGTGTCATTACTGAGACCGGACTCACAACTGCTGATGAAATGCTCTACTCTGCCAACTACCCTCTTGTGGAAGACTTGGTGTCCTACCATGCTATCGGAGCACGTTCGGTTGAAGACCAAGAACACAGATTTGTTGCATCAGGTATCGATATGCCAACTGGTATGAAAAACCCAACTTCTGGTAATTTGACCGTTATGTTCAATGGTATCTACGCCGCACAAAACAAACAGAACTTTATTTACCGTGATGCAGAAGTTGATACAGATGGCAACCCTCTAGCTCATGCTATCCTTCGTGGTGCCAATACTGAAAAGGGCGGTTATGAGCCAAACTACTACTATGATATTCTCTTGAAAACCATCAAACAGTATGAACAATTTGGTCTTAAAAATCCATTTATCGTAATTGATACCAACCACGACAATTCTGGTAAAAATTACCTGGAACAAATCCGTATCGTCCGTCAAACCCTCATCAACCGTGATTGGAACGAATCCATTCGCAAGTACGTTCGTGGTTTCATGATTGAATCCTACTTAGAAGACGGCCGTCAAGATAGCCCTGAGGTTTTTGGGAAATCCATTACCGACCCTTGCTTAGGTTGGGAAAAAACGGAAGCTCTAATTCGTGAAATTCATCAAACTGTCTAATTCTTCCCTTAATTTTTTATACGATAAATAATTTGGAGGTAAGCTATGAACATTGATGGTTACACTCGTCTTGCTGCCGTTGTTGCAAAGCCAATCAAACACTCCATCTCCCCCTTCATTCATAATCTGGCTTTTAAGGAAACAGGTGTAAATGGTGTCTATGTCGCTTGGGAAATTCCTGAGGAAGATTTGGCTGTAACGCTTGAAAATATCAAACGATATGATATGTTTGGTATCAACCTGTCCATGCCCTATAAGCAGGCTGTCATCCCTTATCTCGATAGCCTGACTGACTCTGCTCGCTTGATTGGCGCTGTCAATACCGTGATTCATAAAGATGGAAAACTAATCGGTTACAACACCGATGGAATTGGATTTTTCAAGAGTTTGGAAAGACTAAAAGGCTTTCAAGTTAAGAACAAGCGACTAACCATCCTAGGTGGTGGTGGTGCTTCTACTGCTATCATAGCTCAGGCTACATTGGATGGTGCAAAGGAAATTACCATTTTCTGCCGTCAACAAAGCTTGGAAAGAACACAGACGAGTCTTACTCCTATTGCTCAAGCAACTGGAGTTCCCATACAGGTCCTAGCGCTTGATGATAGCCAATTACTACAGGAACATATCACCAACTCCGACTTACTAGTCAACGGAACCAGTGTAGGCATGGATGGGTATTCTCAACCTGTTCCTTCTACCATTCGCTTTCCTGAAAATCTCTTGGTTGCGGACATTATCTACCAACCGTTTGAAACACCTTTATTGAAGCATGCCCAGTCACAAGGCAACCCTACTATTAACGGTTTGGGTATGCTCCTTTTCCAAGCGGCTGAAGCATTCCAAGCCTGGACTGGTAAGGAAATGCCGACTGACTTGATTTGGGACCAATTAGTCCAGAAATACGACATCAAATAGAGAGGAAATCTGATGAAACTGACCGTCAATCTTCCCAACAGTCCCTACGACATCCTTATCCAAAGAGGAAGTTTAGCACAGACAGGTACATGGGTCAAAGAACTTTGGAAACCTCAGAAAATCGCCATTATTACAGATGACCACGTTGGCTCACTCTACCGTGAAACAGTTCAGTCAAGCTTAGAACAAGCTGGTTTTGAAACCATTGTCTTTGAATTTCCAGAAGGTGAAGCCTCAAAAAATCTTGATACCGTCAACCAGGCCTACGAATTTCTTGTAAAAAATGGTATGACTAGAAGTGACGGTATTATTGCCCTTGGTGGTGGCGTCGTGGGGGATTTAGCTGGCTTTGTTGCCTCTACCTATATGCGAGGTATCCATTTTCTACAAATTCCAACCAGCCTAACTGCCCAAGTCGATTCTTCTATCGGGGGAAAAACTGGCGTGAACACCCCATTTGCCAAAAATATGGTGGGGACCTTCTGCCAGCCAGACGGCGTTCTCATTGACCCTGATACCCTAAAAACACTCGGCAAACGAGAATTGATTGAAGGAATGGGCGAGGTTGTCAAATATGGCTTAATAGATGATGTGGAGCTCTGGGAAACCCTAGACCGATTAGACGGCTCTGTCGAGAGCATTCTGGAGCATGCTGACTATATTATCTACCACTCCTGTGAAGTCAAACGCAAGGTTGTTGTCGAAGATGAATTAGACAATGGTATCAGACTCTACCTCAACTTCGGTCACACGATTGGACATGCTATTGAAGCGACCGCTGGCTACGGCCAGGTCATGCACGGTGAAGCTGTTGCCATTGGTATGGTACAAATCTCACGCACAGCTGAGAAAAAAGGACTGATGCCAGCTGGTATGACAGAAAAGATTATCGCCATGTGTGAAAAATTCGGCTTGCCGACTACACACCAGCCTTGGAATGTAGATGAATTATACGCCGCCCTAACTCACGATAAAAAAGCACGTGGCAAGACCATCAAACTTGTCATCGTACCACAATTAGGACAGGCTGCCATCCATCAAATCCCAATGGAAGAAATGTTGGAGTTTCTACAAGTATAGTCATTTAGTTGACTTTTACGTCGAAGTAATAAAAGTCAACTAATACTCAATGAAAATCAAAAACAGACTAGGCGACGCAGATGCAGATAGAACTGAAGTTCATCAAATCAAGTCAACAACGTCTGATTTTGATTTTCGAAGAGTATAAATGACGATATAAGAAAAAAGACTACTGACTTGCATGAAATCAGTAGTCTTATTTTTTTATAAAATCATCTCATCGTCAGTTAGTTTCTCACCGCTGTTTTTGTAGAAAAGGTCCATCAAGTTTTGAACGGTCAAGTTCTTCTTCTCTTCTCCTTCTACATCGACAACAATCTGACCACGGTGCAACATGACCAAACGATTTCCATATTCAATGGCGTTTTCCATATTATGCGTAATCATAAGAGCTGTCAACTGGTGACTTTCCACGATTTTCTTAGTCAATTCCATAACCATATCGCTGGTTTTTGGATCAAGGGCAGCAGTATGTTCGTCCAGGAGCAGAACTTTTGGTTTAACCAGTGAAGCCATCATCAAGGTCAGAGCCTGACGTTGACCACCTGAAAGAAATTGCGTGTCCACTTTCATACGGTTTTCTAGTCCCAGACCAAGCTCTTTCAAGGATTCCTTAAAAATAGCACGTTCACTATCCTTCACACCCCAACCAAGACCACGTGACAATCCACGACGATAGGCAATAGCCATGTTTTCTTCAATGGTCAAGCGGGAAGCTGTTCCCATCTTAGGATCTTGGAAAACACGGCTGATGTCCTTAGAACGTTTGGCAGCTGAGACATGCTTAATGGATTTACCTTCAAGCAAAATATCGCCCGAATCAACCGTCAAGGCACCTGCAAGTGAGTTCATGAAAGTTGATTTACCAGCACCATTACCACCGATGATAGAGATAAAATCACCTTCTTTTACATCTAAGTTCAACCCACGAAGGACATGGTTCTCATTAACTGTTCCAGCTTCGAAGGTTTTATGAATATTTTGAATTGATAAAATTGTAGACATGACTTCCTCCTAAGCATTTCCATTCAATTTTGGACGACGAATATTCAATTTCTTCTGCAATTCTGGCACATAGAGAACGGTTGCCAGAAGGATAGCTGAGAAGAGTTTAACAAGGTCTGCATCCATACCTGGAATTTCCAAAATCGCTAAGATAATCAAACGGTAAACAACTGCACCGAGAACAACCGATAGGAGTCTCCAACCCAAGCGTAAGTTACGCAAGATAACTTCTGCAATAATGACAGATGCTAGACCGATAACAATAGTACCAGTACCTGAGTTGAGATCTGCATAGCCATTATTCTGAGTAAGAAGAGCACCACAAAGGGCAATTAGACCATTCGACAACATATAACCGTAGATTTTCATATTGTCTACATTGATACCATTGGCCTCACTCATTGGAATATTATCCCCTGTTGAACGAATAGCTAGACCAATTTGTGTATTGAGCAAGAGCGTCAATAAGCCTACAACTGCTAGTACAAAGACCAGACCAATCACCAAAACGGCATTTGTTTTTGTCAAACCGAAATCCTGCAATTGCGTCACCAGTGTTTCTTGTTTGAGCAGGGCTACGTTGGCTTTGCCTAAGATTTTCAAGTTGATAGAGTAGAGACCTGTCAAGGTTACAATACCGGTCAAAAGAGCTGGAATTTTTAGTTTTGTATGAAGTAAACCAGAAATCAAGCCTGCACCCATACCAGCTACCATAGCCATAAAGGTTGCCAGCAAGGGATTCACTCCGTTCACAATCCCTGTCGCACAAACAGCAGCTCCAAGCGGATAAGACCCCTCAGCTGTCATATCAGCAATATCTAAAATACGAAACGTCAAGTAAACACCAATCGCCATAACTGACCAAAGCAAGCCTTGCGAGATACTTGATAAAATAATATCCACGATTTTCTCCTTTTTCTAAATTCGTAGTCAATACTAGGTTCTATCTTACCAATCTTATTCCGATACAGCAAGCTTAGAAGTATCAATACCTAATTTCTGAGCCATTTCTTCATTAACGTGAAGACTGACGGTTTCTGGGTATTCTACTGCTGTTTCTGACACATTGGCTCCTTCGATAATCTTAATAGCCATTTTTGCAGTTTGACGACCTAAAGCTTCATAGTTGGTACCGTAAGTCAAAAGACCTCCTTCATCCACCATATCCGTTGAACCACCGATTACTGGAACCTTATGCTCCACAGATAATTCACCGATCATGGTCATGGTTGAAGCAACTGTATTATCAGTCGGAACAAAGACAGCATCTACATCCTTCATCAAGCTGGTTGTCGCATCTTGGACTTCATTTGAAGATGTGATTCCTTTTACTACTACCTTATAACCTGCTTTTTCTAGCAATTCCTTAGCTTGCTCTACCTGGACTTCTGAGTTCCGTTCGCTAGTAGTATACAAAATACCGACTGTCTTAGCATCTGGAACAGCTTGACCTAGCAATTCAACCTGTTTGTCAATTGGAGCTTGGTCAGATGTCCCTGTCAAAAGTCCACCTGGTTTTTCAATGGATTCTACCAAGTCAGCTGACAAGGGATCTGTAACCGCAGTAAAGACAATCGGCGTTTCAGTAGACACAGTCGCTAAACTTTGGGCAGACGGTGTAGCGATTGCCAAGACAATATCATTTCCATCTATTAATTGTTCTGAAATGGTTTGAAGGTTAGCTTGATCGCCTTGGGCATTTTGATAATCCAAAACCAATTTTTCACCCTCTTTATAACCATTTGCTTCTAATTCCGCCACAAAACCCTCACGGGCAGCCGTCAATGATTCATGCTCCATATATTGGAGAACTCCAACTTTGACCACATCTGAGGAAGCTTGTTCTGATGATGAGGAACAAGCTGCAAGTGTTAGCAAACCCATACTTGCTACTGAAATAGTTGCCAATTTTTTTACTAGCTTATAATACATAAACGTTTCTTCTCCTAAATATTTTACTCTTCTAATGCTTTTATAGTCGCTGCATCAATACCAACAGCTTTAGCCATTTCTTCATTGACGGTAATAGCCGCTGTATTTGGTTTTTCAACTGCTAAGTCAGCAGGCTTTTCACCCTTCAAAATCTTCACAGCCAATTCACCAGCTTGAACACCGATAGCATGGTAGTCTACACCATAGGTAAATAGAGCTGCGTCAATAACTGCCGCGTCACTTCCCATAGCTGGAACTTTTGCTTCTTTTAAAATATCACCGATTGTTGAAGCTGTAGAGGCAACTGTATTATCAGTTGGAAGATAGATAGCATCGACTTTTCCTGCAAGTGAAGTAATAGCTTGCTGAACATCGTTTGTCGTCGTAACTGTTGTCACTTCTACTTTTACACCTTTTGCTTCGAGTGCTTTTTTTGCCTGCTCAGCTTGAACTTCTGAGTTTACCTCGCTAGAATTGTAGAAAATACCGACAGTCTTCGCAGTTGGTACAACTTTGAGCAACATCTCGATTTGACCTTCCACATCAGTTGCATCAGTCGATCCCGTCATGGTCCCACCTGGTTTTTCCAATGATTCAACCAAACCTGCTTCAACTGGATCTGTGACAGCTGTGAATACACTTGATGTTTCACTATCTGCATTAAGCATGGCTTGGGCTGCCGGTGTTGCGATGGCAAAGTTAAGATCATTTTTTCCTGCCAATTTCTCAACCATTGTCTGTAAGTTTGCTTGATCACCTTGGGCATTTTGCAAATCAATCGTCAGATTTTCACCTTCCTTGTAGCCTGCTTCTTCGAGCGCCTCTACAAAGCCTTCACGAGCTGAGCTCAACGCTTCATGTTCAGCATATTGAATAATACCAACATTGACTGAACTTGAATCTGACGAATTGGAACTGCATGCAGCAAGCGTTACTGCTGACAAAAGTGCTACTGAACTAAGTATAATTTTTTTTAATCCCATGATTATTCTCCTTTTATAAATATAATAGCAAACAAGAAAGGACCGCTTAGACTACACTCTAAACGGTCCTTATATTTCATCTGTATAGGAAAACAGAATGAATTATCCGTGCCATTTAGATGTATCATCTATGGGCACATGTCAAAATAGCTACAGCCACATAGATACAAACTTTACGTTCCCGTGTTTGCATCCATGTTTACCATGTCTACAAACACTATCTAAAATAGCCGTAGAAATAAGTATGATTAGCTGAATGATTTTGACACATTTGTAACATCTCTGTTTCCCTTTCTCATTTATTTGTAACTATCATAACTGTTTTCAAATTATTTGTCAATAGGAAATTGCGTAAATTTTCAGATTTTTCAAGTTTTTTCGAATTTTTCTAAAAATAGACCCCTATATTATTAGCTGAAACATGGAATTTACTAACGAAATGATAACAGAGCTCAAAACAGCTCCAAAAGATAAAAACTTAGCACCTTATCACAAACGTATTCAAGCAGTTTATCTCAGGTCAATCCAAACTCCCTACAAATCCATTATGGATATGCTTGATGTCTCACATGATACGGTTTGGAGATTGACTAAGAAATATCAAGAACATGTCTTACCTCAGATGCTAGAGGAGGTCATATGACAGTTGAAGAAGAAGCTTTTTTGAGCGAGCAGTTAGCGTCTGCTGTCAACGGAGAGTTTGTAACAGTTGAATCCCTCTATAGAGCTTATCAAGATAAACTTGGTCGCACGACGACTAAAGATGGTTTTTACCAACTATTGAAACGTCATGGATGGGTCAAAGAATCAAAAGATTCTTTGAGACGGGAAATAAAGCTTACGCAGTAAGCAACAAAAATTAGCCCCCGTCCAGAACATCCAAAGAAAGCAGACGCCGAAACGATTTTAGCGTCAAAAAATAAAATCTGTGTACAAGGAAAAATCAAGCAAGCGATTTCTTGAACAAAATGCCTATAAGTAAACCCGTCTTATATATCAAGATGAAGCAGGGTTTGGTCGGATTAGTAAACTGGGGGCATGTTGGAGTCCTAAAAACTATCGTCCGAATATCTCAAGCCATCACATCCAAGAATTTCGTTACTGCTATGGTGCGGCAGATGCACATACAGGGGAATCTTTCTTTATAATAGCTGGTGGTTGTAATACCGCTTGGATGAATGAATTTTTACGTCAATTATCAAAAGCTTATCCCGATGACTACATCATTTTAGTCATGGACAATGCAATTTGGCATAAATCTCAGGCACTTGAAATTACTGATAATATTGAATTTGCGTTCATACCACCATATACCCCAGAGATAAATCCGATTGAACAAGCTTGGGCAGAAATCCGCAAACGCGGATTTAAGAACAGAGCCTTTCAAACATTGGAGTCAGTCATTGATAAGCTCCAAGAAATCATTCAAGGGTTAGATAGTGAAACTATAAAAAGTATTGTACATAGAAAATGGGTTTATTCAGATTTTGAAATCGAATAAGCATCATTTCTGCTTTTCTTCTCAAAGCGGCGAGATTGGGGAATAGTCAATGGGACGATGGGCTGTGACATAAAAAATCCTCCAGTTTGTTTTTTATAACAGTATACTGGAGGAATGAGTGATTGGATAGATACCTGGTTATTGGGCGCTTACGATACCTTGTTATTAGGCGGTTATACTTTTTTCCAGAAAAATACACCTACTGACAAATGGGTCAGGTAGGTGTATCTAGCAGAACATAGTGATGGGTTAGTTGTTTTTCTCGTCCTTCTTATAGGCGACCAAACGATAGCCTAGCAAGAAGAGAATAATGCCTAGCGATAAAACCGCTATGACCACCGCATTCCCTGTATATGGTATCTCAATACCGGGCGGTGTGACGGGTTTGTTCTTGATTTTAACAATTTCAGACACATGTGAATCCGAAGTGATTTCAAAAGGAATCGTATCTTGGGCTAGAATATAGCCTGCAGGAGCCTTGACCTCTTTCAGATAATAAGTACCATAGGGAAGAGGTCCTACAACAAACTGACCGTTTGCTCCAGAAGTAACATGATAGGGAAAGCCGTCGACTATCACTTCCTTCAATTCTCCGTTCACTTCCTCAAGAACTACAAACTCTGCACCAGATAAGGGGGCAGTACTTGTAGATACCTTCAGAAATGGCTTACTTCCTTTTTCTTTGCTAGGCCTTCTTACCTTAGCCTCAATCTTCAACACACTTCCATCTACCTTCATGACGAATGGAATGACTTCGAGTTTTGTAGGAGTCCCTACTTGTCGAACGTAATACCATCCCTTAGCCAAGCCCTGAAAGCTGGCTTGACCATCTGAAGTGAGAGCCAGTGAGGAAATTGGCTCTCCATAGAGTTGGTTTAGCTCGGACCGACTTTTTTGATATAAAGTATCTGCCAACCGTTCAGAAGAGGCTGGCTCTTCTGCAGCGATATACCAAGCCTCCAAGCCTGTTGAAACTTGACTAGCATCTATTCCATCAGGAAGCGGAATATGAACCTGAACATCAAAGGAATCTTGTGCTTGAAGTGAAAGCGAGGGCAGTGACAATACACAAATAATAGCTATAAAACAACATACTAGCTGTCTGATTCGTCTCATCTGTCCCTCCTTTTCAACTGATATTATGCTTCTTCAGATTGGCGTTTTTTCATAGCGATGAATGCAAATACCATTGTACTCAAACCTACAACTGTGAAGACAAGGGTACCAATACCACCAGTTTGTGGAATGGTTACTTTTTTGTTGCGTACTTGTTGGAAGTTATTTGTATTCAGCTCATCAGTAGTACCCCAGCTTCCCCGTTGAACTTGGAAAGTAATCGGTGTACTTGGGAGTGCAAAACCTTCTGGAGATTTTGTTTCGACAAGTTCGTAAGTTCCTTCTTTCAGACCTTTTACTTCAAACTTACCGTCAGTAGATGAAACAAAAATAAATGCTTGTTCTTTTGTATCTACCCACGTCCACTGCATGTTTAGAGCCTCATAGGCTGCATCTCGTGATGCTTTTTTAGTATCTTTATCTGCTGAATTTGCTTTAACAGCTGCGATATATTCTGCTTCTTTTTGCTTATAATCTGCTAATTGAGTAGCTTGCGTATCTGCAGATTTCAAGGCAAGATATTTTTCTACACCATTTTGACGAACTAAGAACTCTGCTCCGAAAAGTTTTTCACTGCCCGCCAAATCTTTATCATCAGTTTTCACAAAACGCTTACCGTAAGTGATAACTTTTGGCTCTTCTGGTTCAAGCGGATTTGGGTTAGGATTCTTGCTGTTTTTCACTTTGATAGTACCTGTAGTACCATTTTCATAAGTAGGAAGTGAACCTGAAACACTTGTTTCCTCAATTACAAGGTAATCTTTTGTATTGTCGAGGTTCGCTAATTTACCAGTAGTAGTTGTGTTATTGAGTTTAATTTCACCTACACGTACACCAGTTTCTTTTTCATAGACACCAAAGGTTACTTCTACTGCATTCACATTATCCCATGTTTTTTCAACAATAATTTCACCATTTGATGGTTTGGTTGTTTTAGGTTCTGAAATCGTATTTGGACGGTTACCGTAGTGAAGTTTTACCGTGTTAGGGATTTCAGTATCCACCTTAGCAGAATCATTTAATGTAGCAGTATATTTCAACGTAAACGTTACCACACCATCTTTTGCTTTTTCTGCTAATTTAGTCAATCCTGACTCATTCAAGACGAGATAGAATCCACGTAGAGTTTGTGTCAAAGTGTAGTCTGTAGTCGCTGTTAGATTTAGTCCTTTATCATCAGTAATCTGTAAAGAGTTCAAATTGAAGTCAAGACCGTTCACCATAGTATCTTCCCATACAAATGTCTTGTAGGAAGCATTTTGTGGTACAGATGTAACGATTTGATAGTTGATTGTCTCGCCGATTTCAACGTTTTTAAGATTATTTGTTCCGTCACCGAATTTTTTGTCAATCACTGGCTTGTCTTCTGTGTTTTTTGGATAGACATGGAGTGGAGATTGAGTATCAAAGTAGCCAGAACCATCTGGTTTTGTGATAGGAAGTTCCAGTTTGAATGGTACAGCCTTAGCACCAGTCAATTCTTTACCTTCTTGACTATTATAATAAGGAGAATTTTCCTTATCTTCTACAAAGATATAGGTTCCATCGTTAAGGGTAAATGATGCACCTTGGTTCTCAACAGTAAGGACTCCTTCAGAACCATATTTTTTATCACCGCTATCTGCAAAGAGTTTGTAGTTGTCATTGTCACCTGTGATACCTAGTTGTTCACCAGTTTTTGTACCCTCTCCCGCAACGTCAACTTTTTGCCATACTTTAAAGTTTACTCCAGCAATATCTTGTGCGGAATTACCAAAGTAACCAGTAATATTTGTAATAGATTGACCTGTATAATTTTCAACATTTTGAGATGTGTCATGGTTGAAGTTATTAAAGTCTTCATTATTCATCAAAATCTTATGAACCTTGACAGTTGTCTCATGAGTGTCGTCTGCATGTACAATGTGTTTAATATTCACAAGTGAACCGAGCAAAGTAATAGCTACAGCCACGAGTGAAAACAATTTCGTTAGTTTTTTCATGAACATTCTCCTATTTTTTTAGTTGTGTTTCCATTAGGGGTTATAGGCTGTTTTTGCGACGTCGCTCAACGGCAAAAGCAACGAACATCATCACCCCCCCTAATGCAATATATGGGATTGCACCCATTCCACCTGCTTGCGGATATTCTCCTTTGCGGAGGTTTTTCACGACAATCAGGTGAGAATCCATATCGTCCAGACTGACGAGGTCACCACCATCTCGGATGGTAATCGTACCATCTGCACCTATATCGATACGGAATTCTTTTTCGATCTTTTGATAGCCCTCTGGAGCTACCGTTTCTTTCAGGATATAGGTTTTCCCTAAAGCCAATTGGTCAAAGCTCACTTCATCCCCTGTGGTCGTCGTTGTTTTGACAACGGCTGAAGCAGGATTATCACCTTCTCTTAGCTCAAACTGGGCTTCTAACCGTTGATTTGGATCACGGTAAGAGCGCTTGGCTAGTTTGATGGATGTGGTCGAGCGTGTGTTCTTCATGGTGAAGAGGATGAGGCGATTTGCATCTGCTCGAGACAATGATACCGTCTCGTCAGGATTATGAAGAAGGATAGAGCCGTCATGGTTAATCTGGAAACGGTACTCCTTCTGATTGAGTAGATAGCCAGATGGAGCCTGTTCTTCCTTCAGAATATAGTATCCGTGTTCAAGATTAATCTGATAGATACCAGCACTTGTCACACCTTGAGCCAATGCCGTATCCCCTTTTGTCCAGTTAGCATCTGTCTTGTAGATAGAGAAGCGAGCATTGTCTAGAAGAGTTGTCTCGTTTGCACTATCTACCTTTTTGATTTGGAAGTTAAACGTACGGAGGTTTTTGGCAATAACCGTAAGCGTGTCGCCTTGTCCGGTCTCAACAGATAGAAGAGTTGGATCCGAATCAAGAATGGTCAGTCGACCGTCCTCTCCAATCCGCAGTCGAGTATCTTTGATTTTTTCATATCCTGCTGGTGCTTGTGTCTCCCGAAGGACATACTCACCTGGTGGGATATTTGGAAAATCAATCGTATTATCTAAATGAGAATAGCTGCTACCCTCAAGGGCTGTCATACGACCATTGATGAGCACTTGCACCTTATTGCTACCATCTTCGTTTGGTCCCTCAGATGGGTAGAGAGCAAATCGAGCACCAGATACTCCAGTATTTGGATTATCATAGTCTCGCTTCTTAATCTTCAAGCGATAGGTCTTCACCTTGTTTTTCACTGTGATTTGAATGACTTTGTCTGTAGAGAGCGGTGCGACAGCAATAAGGTCATCGCCATTTTCTACAGTTGTTGTGCCATCCGCAGCAATGATCAGTTTGTACTTGGTTCCATTTGTCTGGAAGCCTGCTGGGGACTGGGTTTCTTGTAGATAGTAGGTACCCGGTGTCAAGGCTGGAATCTCTACTTCCCCAGTCGTTCCTGTCACCAAGTCACTTCCAACCTGCGTGCGTCCATCCTCACCAAAGAGTTTAAAGGTTGCATTTTCAAGCTTGCGGTTCTCATCCCTGCTATCGACCTTGATAATCTTCAGTTTCGGTTTGAAGATGTTGGTCAATTTGAGGTTGAGTCTGTTATCTTTGGTATTGATTTCTGCATTGGTTGGCGCACCATCTGCCAATCGAACTTGACCATCTTCTCCAACGATAATATCAAACGGTTGAAGCAATTCGTAACCAGCTGGTGCAGACAACTCACTAATCGTATACGTTCCCTGAGGAAGTTTGAAGACAGCGTTGCCAACGTCATTGGATTGGGTCCACCAGGTCAAGGCTTTATTTGCAGTATCAATCGTTGCACGATACTGTTGTCTATGCCAATCATCATTGCTAAATAGCGGAGCTGGTCCATTATTTTTTGCCTTGATTTGCAGCTGAACTCCTGCCAAATTGATCGTCGGCGTTAGGTTGCTAACCTTTTCGATACTGAAATCTGTAAACGGTCTGTTCTTGACGACAAGTTCTATCTCGTTATTGGCATTCACAGCTTGACTTGCCAACAAGTCTTGTGGTCCTTCCACAATCCTAATTTGTCCATCTAGACTGATGGTCAATTTGATTTTCTGGATCGGATTGTAGCCTGTTGGGGCTGTGACCTCTTTGAGGACGTAAGTGCCCGGTTGCAGATCACGGAAGGTAAGGCTATTTCCTGTCTGCGTGGTATTGCCTTGACTAATCACGGCTGTTTCATTTGCATCGTAGAGTTCGAAACGAGCGTTGAGGCCGGTATTTGGATTTGCAAGGTCGCGTTTCTTGATAAGCAAATTGTAGGTGAGTAATTCGTTTTTCACGAAGATTTTCAATACATTTGCAGTAGCGGTGTCAATTGTAACTTTATCTGTTGAATCAACGAGGTTGAATCGTGTCACTGTCTTCATCTGACTTCCGCTGTGTGTCTCCTGTGCGGTTGTCAAGTCTAGTAAGACTGGACCAGCTAAAGCACGATAACCAGTTGGCGGTGCGACTTCGACAAGGGCATAGCGTCCCAGTACCTTGGCTTGTAAAGCCTGACTTGCTTGACCATTTGTCAATGTAAAGGTTTGGACGAGATTGCTTTCTTGAATGGCTGCAGCAGCGTTCGCAGTTGTCGTCGCATCATCCACCTTATAGAGTTTGAAGGTCACAGACTGGTCAATCCGAGCGTTACTCATATCCCGTTTTTCCACTTGAATCTGTGGATGCTGGATATTGCCAATTGGATATTGACCAGTTGATAATGCGCCAACGGTTTCTGTAGATTGAGCTGAGACGGTCAATTCGCGAACGGCGTACCATTTGTTGACGACTTGTTCTTCATTTCTCACACGAATGTAGCGAGCCATTATATCCGTGTCCAAATCGACCAATCCATTGGCTGTATAAGTGGACAGTGGGAAATAGGTGCGTCCGTCTATTGAGTACTCAAGTGTGAAGCGGTTGAATCTATCCAGCGGATTGTTCTGATTGCCTTGCAAGTAGTGAATGCGGCGGACACGTTTCACACCTTGTAGGTCAACCCCTAGATAGGCTCCAGCAGGAATGTTGTTTCCTTGCCCGTTGAAGTTTGAGTAGGTAACTGCTGTCGTGTCATTACCATCAATCGCATTTCCATCTTGTCCAGACTGGATATTCGATAAGTCGCCTGACTTGATGAGGGTTGCACCTGCGACACGTTCGCTCGGAGCTGCGTTCGCTACTTTATAGAGAGAAACTCCTGAGCGACTCACAGATACCTTATAGGTAATCGGCTCGGCCATATAGCCTGCTGGTGGCGCTGTTTCAACAAGGGTGTACGAACCGTAAGTCAGGTTATTAAAGACGAAGTCTTCATTCGCAGCTTGTGTGACAGTCACTGGTTGGAAACTTGTGTCGTTGTCTTTTGACAGCGTAAAGGTCATGTTTCCTGTAATGAGACCAGCTAAGCTTTCCAGACCCTTGATGCGTTTGGAAATACGAAGGGTTTTCTTACTGTCGTTTTTCACCGTGAGCTCAAGCGTATTGCCACTTGATGCACCAACTTGTAGAAGCTCCGTATCTCCTGACAGGATTTGTAATTGACCTGCCTGCGTGATTTCAAGTCGAACTGGATCTACTTGGATATAGCCTGATGGCGGTGTTACTTCTTTCAAGACATAGATACCTGGCTGCAGATTTTGGAAGGTAAGGCTATTTCCTGATTGCGTGGTATTGCCTTGGTCTAACTTAGTAGACTCATTCTCATTGTAGAGTTCGAAGCGAGCATTGAGGCCGGTATTTGGATTTGCAAGGTCTCGTTTCTTGATAAGCAAATTGTAGGTGAGTAATTCGTTTTTCACGAAGATTTTCAATACATTTGCGGTAGCGGTGTCAATTGTAACTTTATCTGTTGAATCAACGAGAGTAAAGCGACTCACTGTCTTCATCTGACTTCCGCTGTGTGTCTCCTGTGCGGTTGTCAAGTCTAGCAAGACTGGACCAGCTAAAGCACGATAACCAGTTGGCGGTGCGACTTCAACAAGGGCATAACGACCCAGTACCTTGGCTTGTAAAGCCTGACTTACTTGACCGTTTGTCAATGTAAAGGTTTGGACGAGATTGCTTTCTTGAATGGCTGCTGCAGCGTTCGCAGTTGTCGTCGCATCATCCACCTTATAGAGTTTAAAGGTCACAGACTGGTTAATCCGAGCGTTACTCATATCTCGTTTTTCCACTTGAATCTGTGGATGCTGGATATTGCCAATTGGATATTGACCAGTTGATAATGCACCAACGGTTTCTGTAGCTTGAGCTGAGACGGTCAATTCACGAACAGCGTACCACTTCTGCTCTACTCGGTCTTCATTTCTCACACGAATGTAGCGAGCCATTATATCCGTGTCCAAATCGACCAATCCATTGGCTGTATAAGTGGACAGTGGGAAATAGGTGCGTCCGTCTATTGAGTACTCAAGTGTGAAGCGGTTGAATCTATCCAGCGGATTGTTCTGATTGCCTTGCAAGTAGTGAATGCGGCGGACACGTTTCACACCTTGTAGGTCAACCCCTAGATAGGCTCCAGCAGGAATGTTGTTTCCTTGCCCGTTGAAGTTTGAGTAGGTAACTGCTGTCGTGTCATTACCATCAATCGCATTTCCATCTTGTCCAGACTGGATATTCGATAAGTCGCCTGACTTGATGAGGGTTGCACCTGCGACACGTTCGCTCGGAGCTGCGTTCGCTACTTTATAGAGGGAAACGCCTGAGCGACTCACAGATACCTTATAGGTAATCGGCTCGGCCATATAGCCTGCTGGTGGCGCTGTTTCAACAAGGGTGTACGAACCGTAAGTCAGGTTATTAAAGACGAAGTCTTCATTCGCAGCTTGTGTGACAGTCACTGGTCGGAAACTTGTGTCGTTGTCTTTTGACAGCGTAAAGGTCATGTTTCCTGTAATGAGACTAGCTAAGCTTTCCAGACCCTTGATGCGTTTGGAAATGCGAAGGGTTTTCTTACTGTCGTTTTTCACCGTGAGCTCAAGCGTATTGCCACTTGATGCACCAACTTGTAGAAGCTCCGTATCTCCTGACAGGATTTGTAATTGACCTGCCTGCGTGATTTCAAGTCGAACTGGATTTACTTGGATATAGCCTGATGGCGGTGTTACTTCTTTCAAGACATAGATACCTGGCTGCAGATTTTGGAAGGTAAGGCTATTTCCTGTCTGCGTGGTATTGCCTTGGTCCAGTCGACTCGTCTCGTTCTCATTGTAGAGTTCGAAGCGGGCATCAAGTCCTGTATTTGGATTTGCAAGGTCTCGTTTCAATAGCTTCAAATTGAAGGTATTCCGCACGTTTTTGACGACCATTTTCAGGGTATTGTCCGTTGCGGTGGTACTGTCATCAACCGTTACCTTGTCTGTTTGACTGTGCACTCTAAAGCGTGTGACGGCCTTATTTAGCTGGTCATTATGTGGTTGACTGGCTTCATAAAGTTCCAAGAGGACTGGGGCAGCTAGCCCTGTATAACCTGTCGGAGCCTGCGTTTCCACCAAAGCGTATTTACCAAGAACCTTAACGTCCATTGCTGTCGTGAGACTACCATTTTGCAGGTTGAAGGTTTGAATTAAATTATTTTCTTGGATAGCATTTGTGACGTTATCAACTGTCGTTGCGTCATCCACCTTATAGAGTTTAAAGGTGACATTTTGTGAAATGACTTGCCCATTTGTATCCTGTTTTTCAATCCGTATTTTTGGATTTTGAATATTTCCGATAGCAAGTGTCCCATCTGTCAACGGAGTGATTGGATTTCTTGTAGTGATGGTCATCCCCTTGATGGCTAACCAGACACCTGTCTTGAGACGGAGGTTGCGGACACGGATATAGCGTGCCATCACATCGCTATCTGTGTCAACTTCGCCAAGTTTTCCACCATTCGGTGCATTGTAGGTGCCTAGGCTTTGGTAGTTTTGACCATCAATAGAATACTCTAGTTCTAGACTATCCATTCTGTCATTATCACTACCAGCACCGGTTACTGGTCCTTGGAGGTAGCGGATATGGGTGACATTTTTTATCGCTCCTAGGTCCACTCCCCACCATTGACCAATTTCTAATCGGCTATTGGCAAGTTTATAGAGAGTAGCTGTTACGTCACTTCCATCCAAGGCTCTACCTTCGATATTGTCTCCCCAGAGTGGCGCATTGTCAAAGTGGTTTGACTTGATGACCGTTAGTCCCGTAGCTTGAGTCGTTGTTCCTTGACCAGATTGGTACAAGCTAGCTCGTCCTTTGTCCACGATAACGGTATACGGTGTTGGGGATTTGACATATCCTGTCGGTGGTTCGGTCTCTTCTAAACGATACACGCCTTTTGATAAATTGTTAAACACAAATCTTGTATTAGCATTCTGCCTTAAAGTGATTGGATTAAAGCTTGTATCGTTTAATTTGGTCAACTTGAATGTAACAGATGAAGTAATCAGGTTGTTTAAACTTTCAAGTCCCTTGATTTTCTTAGTGATGACAAGATTGGCTAGGTCGGCTCTGTTTTTCACCTTGAGGGTGAGATTATCTGATTCTAGACTGGCATTGTTTCCACCTGAAACCAGTTGCCAGACGTAGTTGGAGCCGCTTTGGACTAACTTCACTTCGATACCAGTTGTCAGGATACGATAGCCTGCTGGTGCAGTCTCTTCGACAATGCCGTAGTTGACATTGGTCATAATGTTTGGAATGACAACCGCTTCTGACTCACCATAAAGTGTATTTGTCCCATCCACTTTCGAGGTTTGAATGGTCGCTACTGGTACAGCTCCAGCGTTTGGCTGGATGGTGTTGCCATTTTTCGTATAATCGCCTGATTTATAGACTTTAAAGGTGGCTTTATCCGATGCGATGAGACGACCATCTTCGTCTGTCTTTTTAATCTTGAGGCGGACAACCTCATTGACAACGGAATAAAGAAGATTGCTTGCATCAACAACTGATAATGGATCCGTTGTTGTAGATATCGGTGCTCCATTCTCATCCGTAATCGTAATCTGTCCTGTAGCGGTTACTGTCAAGAGGTAGACTTTTGGTGTACGGGTATACCCTACTCGTGCCGAGGTTTCTTCCAGGCGATAGGTATGTCCTACCAGCAAGGATGGGAAGATGGCATAGCCGTACTCGTCAACTTCATGATTGAAGGAAAGTCCGGTTACGGTATCGGTAATCTTGAAGCTAAAGGTCTCTGTTAGTTTTGGACGGATATGCGTTGTCGAAATTGGCAGGGCTGAAATCTTATAATAACCATTGCCTTGGGCAGTTACCTGTGCACTGACAAATCCACCTCTCGTCGAGTCATATTTCCAAGCATTTAAGCCACTAGTTGTTTTTTGGAGTCGCAACAAGTTTCCGTATCGGTCAACCACATCAAGGATACCGTTGGTTTGACTGGCAAGTGGATAAACTTCTCCATTAGCGTCTGTTACAACGGTATTTTCCACTTTGATCGTTACTTCGTAGTCTTTGAGAAGTGGTCGAGAAGGTCTAAAAATCTTGCCGTCTGCACTGATGTAAATGTCCTCTTCGCCATCTTTCTTACTATAGACAACTCCGTTTGCATCACGGTAGGTGATGGTACTACCATTTTTTTGCTGCGTAAAGACAGTATGGAGATTGTCCTCAAAGAGGAGATTGCCTTGGGCATCTGTCTTTTGTGTCAAACTTTGTCCATTAGCATCAACAAATTTTTGTGTTGCACTGTTGTAAGTGTAGGTGTTTCCATGATCGTCTTGGTACTGAATAGCACCATTGACTTTTTGGTAGTTGGGATAGACGACTTCTTTATTTGGGTCCGTTTTCTTAATCTTGAAATCACCCAAGAGGTCCTTTGGTGTCTCTGATCGTGACCAACCTGCACCAAATCCCTCAGTTGGTACGTAGTAGTCAATGAACTGACGAGTTACAAAAATAGTCTGTCTAGCATGCATACCCATGTGGTAGCCCAGCCTGTTTAGGTCTTGCGGTTCAGGACTTGGTGTTTTCTTTTTGGCCTTGACAATCGCAAAATAGGTATTCTGCTGCTCGGAACCACCAAAATCAGCCTTCCACTCGGTGGCATTGTACTTGGTAAATCTCTTACCTGTTGAGACCTGCTCGCCTGCTTCAGGATTGTAGGGATCTACGGTAGCCATCGGTGGCACCATAGAGGTTGGTTGCTTGTTGGCATATTGACCATTGTATCCTTGAAAGAGCTTGACATCGACAATCTCTAACTCAGCTCCTGCTGGTCGTAGATAAATTTCCCAGGCCCCAGATCCACTATGATTTCTATTTCCATTATATACGAAATAGTAGTAAAGATAGGTCCTATCCTCATACACTGGAAAGATAATTTCACGACCAAAAGAGGTGGTCTGGTTATGATTTGTACCGTAGTCATACAGTCTTTCAAAGAGTTGGGTCCGCTGGTTGACATAAACACCATTCAAGTTTGGATCTCCATTCGCATCTTGAAAAGTCACTGGTGTTGTGTCCATATATTGAGAGGTGTAGGTAATGCTACGCCCTAGGAACCATGGATTCCCGTTAGTAGCGGTTGCCCCAGCCTGCTCCGTCATCAGCATGAAGTTAGGATAAAAACCTTCGTAGAAGTCATACTTTTGAATCTGTTCATCAAGGTCATAGACATCCCATTCTAACTTTGTATCCGTTCCATTGGGACGAATCCGCCGTGTACTACGGTGACGACCATTACCATCTGTCATAGCCGTCAGGTTGGTTTTATCAATCAGCTTACCGACGATGGCATCCCCTTCGATTGGCCCTTTATCATTGGCATACTTTTGAACGACGAAGGTCAGCTCACCCGCCTTTGTATAATAGACATTTAAAATCGGAATCCCCGAAGGCTCGGTAGCACTGCCTCGTGTTACAATCTGGAAGAACAAATTTCCTATGTGTGTTTCTGTGTAACGGTCCTCTACACTATCCAAACGGTCATAAGGAACCGTCTCTCCCTCATCATACATAGGTGCTCGGTTCAGTAGGATTTGGTTTCCAAAATTTAAGGTAAAATAATCACCCTCTTTGGCTTCTGCTGGTATCTTCCATTTGACATCCATACCAGCTCCGTAGGTATTGTATCCATCTTGGAACTGATAGTAGGCAAAGGTATCAATATTGGCATAGGTGATACCATAGGTCTCTACACCTGAAGCAAGTGTCGCATTTACTGCAGCCCGTTCTGATACAGAGCGTGTGCGTCGTACTGCACGTGATAAACTTTCTTTTGGTTGGTTAATGACGAGAACTGTTTTAGCAGGCTCCGCTTCTGTTAGTTCTACCGCTTCTATTTGTTCAGCGAGATTATAACTTGAGGTAGAAGTGAGTTGCTTGATGGTGTAAGTTCCCAGGGCGATATTTTCAAAGGTCACATTTCCGTTTAAATCCGTCTTACCTTTCGTCGTTTGTTCGGGATGGTCCACTGGGGAAATTTCAAACTCACTATCTGTTAATGGGACCTTTGGATCTGGATTATTCTCTTCGTATGCTCTGAGCTGAATAGTCAGGCTACCTGGGGCTCTTGGCATCTCGGTTGATGCAGTTATCTCTGTCGTTTCCTGATTAGTAAATACCGATTGATTTTCTTTGAGAATGGTCAGGTAATGCTCGTTGGTCATTGCGACCATTTCCCCAGTCTGAACCTCGGCAACCTTTTTGAAGACAAAGACATGTTCTTCAAATCGCTTGCTACTGTCATTTTGGTCTGGATTTAAGGTGATAGAGCGGTCAGCACTGGGTTTGATTTTCAGTGAATAGTAGCCTTCGCCATAAACCGGTAATTGTTCGAGGCCGGCTGCGAGTGCGTCACTACCCTCTGCTGCAACCTTCCTATCATTTTCATTATAAGCCTCATCTCGGTAGAAACCTTCAGGAAGTATATCCTGACCTTGGTCATTTTGTTGCAAAGCCAGACCGCTTTGTAGCACCAAGGTCAATCCTTGATCGTTGATTTCTCCTTCTGCGGCTTTGAGTTTGACAACCAGCTGCTCGGTGTTTGTTTGTTCCCTATCAATGGTAAGCGATAGCTTAGAGGCATCCTCTTGATAGTCTTTTATGTAAGTATCGCGTATCCTTACTCCTTCTGAGGTCGTTTCTGATAAGGCAAGGACTGGCGTTGCCACAGAATCTACTACTAACAAGGCGAGTAACCACTTACTCACTACCTTTTTCCACGACTGCATTTTTCTTTCCTCTCCTATGCTTAGCCACTTGCTGAATCCATTGTGTCTATACAACTCCAATGGTGAACAGTCTAACGTTTCGCACTTCTATTGATTTTTATATCCTAAATGACAAAAAAATGGTATCAAGCTTTACAAGACCCTGCTCGACTACTTTGTCTCTTTTTTTAAAACTGATTTCGTCCAAGATGTAGTGATAAACTTTCTTTGTGCTGAAATGACGGTTGCGGGTTCATTCTTTCTCTCAAAAAAAAGTTTCTCTTTACTTCTATGGGTTCCTGTTTCCGACAATTGCGACTTCCTTGCTCACATGGGAACAAGGCGCAGAAACCATTTTTACATCGTGACGCTTTTAAAAGCTCTCTTCCATTATACCCCCCCCCCCCCCGAAAAATCAAGTAGTTATTCTCAATTTCCACGACCGGCGCGAAAACCTAAATCCTTAAACCTGTAGTATTTTAGTTTGCTTTTAGTACTAGGCAACAAGTCACAGGCATAACTGATACTCTTCGAAAATCAAAAGCAGACGTTGTTAACTTGATTGGATGAGTGAGGCTGGGCAAAAAGCCCAGCTCCACTTCTTAGAGTTCGTGCCAATATCTCAGCGTCTACTACTAGTGGTTTGAATTAGGAAAAGGACAACTTTGAGTTATAGTGTCAATAACCTACTCCTAAAATAACTCTAAAGTTTTCAAATTGATAAACTTAGATATGTCCTGCTTCATTTCACTATAAATGAATATATTTGATGGCACAAAAAAAGTCTGAACCTAAGCCCAGACCCTACTAAAACAATTATTTTACTTCAACTTTTTCTGTCCAAGGACGCGCTGTAGTTGCTAGAACATCGTTGAGTTCTTCTACGTTGCGGCGACCTTGATCTGCCAACCAAGCTTTGGCTGCTTCTTCACCCTCGCTTGCAAAGATGGCTACTGCATCCTTCCAAGTCGCCCGACCACAAAGAACACCATTAAAGCTTGAACCTGCTTCTTTGGCAAAGACAAGGGTTTCTTGGAAAAGTTTGGCAGATACACCCGCACTCAAATAGATGAATGGCAAGTGAGTACTGTCTGTTTGCTCCTTGAAGAAGGCCTTGGCTTCCTCAACTGTATAGACTGGCTCTTCATCTGTGTAGCCTTCTACAAAGTTCATATTGACAGGTACTTCAACCTTGAGCACGTCGGCATTATAACGTGACTTACTAAATTCACGCATGGCACCATTGACCTTGTGTGGTTTGAGGGCTGCGTATTCACGAGAAGTCACATCCATATCGCTGGCATCGTAAGTCAAGATTTCGACGAAGTAAGGAATATCTTCTGCGATACACTCACTACCAATGCGTTCTACCCAAGCATGCTTAATGTCGTTGATTTCTGGCTTGTCATCTACATCATAGTAAAGCAAGATTTTTACGGCATCTGCCCCCAATTCTTTGATACGTTTGGCTGACCAATTTGGCAAAAGGTCTGGCAAACGACCTGGTGTGGACGCATCGTAACCTGTTTTTTCATAAGCTGCAATAAAACCGCAATCTGCATGGCGCAATTCTGAAGCCGGAACACCATACTCAGCATCCAAAAGAATGGAGCTTGCATAAGGAGTCAAATCGCTTGAGATGACTTTCTTGAAGTCAATCAAAATATCATCTCCAAATTCGCTACCACCTGCTGCAGCAGCAAGCAGGCGTTTCAATGCACCACGTTGGTCAATCGCCAAGGCCGCAATCACCTGATCGCTGTTTGACAAGCGGGTCATGTGATTGAATTTAGCTTGAGAAAGTTGTAATTTTGTCATTAGTTTCCTCCTAAGGAATTTTATTAACCAAATCGTTTCACGCCATCTAGATAGGTCGCTTGTAAGCGTCCTGCATCATCTACGACGATAAAGTCTGCAGCTCGGCCTTCTGCAATCCGACCACAAATATGGTCAATATTGACAGAGCGAGCTGGTGCCAGAGAAGCCATACGAAGGGCATCAGGTAGGGACACCAAGCCCCATTTCACAACATTTTGCACTGCTTCGATCAATTCTAAGATAGAACCTGCCAAACTACCACTTTCTTTTAAACGAGCAGTTCCATCTTTTACAACAACTTCAAATTCACCGAGGCGGGACTCCCCTTCACCCATACCGCCAGCTCGCATACAGTCCGTAATCAAAACAGTTTCCTCAGCTCCACGTGCTTTGACCACGATTTCTGCCGCAGCTGGATGAACATGGTGTCCATCACAAATCATTTCCGCATAGACATTTTTTAAATTCAAAGCAGCTCCGACCATACCTGGTTCACGGTGATGAAGCCCACTCATCCCATTGTAAACATGGACGAAGATATTGGCACCAGCTTCTACTGCCGCTTCCGCTTGCGCATAGGTCGCATCGCTGTGAGCCAAGGCAGTATGAATTGCCTTGCTGTTAGCAAACTCGATGAATTCTTTGACGCCTTCACGTTCTGGAGCAATAGCAATTTTATTGACTAAACCTTTAGATAAGCTGTGCCAGTTGTCCAACTTTTCAATGGATGGATCGCTCATGTACTTAGGATTTTGTGCTCCCTTGTATTTTTCTGTAAAGAAAGGACCTTCTAAGAAAATACCTTGAATCTTGGCGCCTGTTTCCTGCCCTGCATAAGTCCCAATCGTTTCACAAACTGCATCTAAATTTTCAGTCGTATCTGTTAAGGTCGTTGGAAGCCAAGAGGTCACCCCACAAGACAAGAGACCTTCTGAAATTACCTTGATCCCTTCAAAATCATTGTCCATAACATCGTGAGAAGCGTAGCCGTGGATATGTGTATCAACTAGCCCTGGTGCTAAATGAAAGTCAGAATAATCAACAATCTCCCCTTCAGGCTTTTCAGTCACAATCCGTCCAAACTGCCCCTTGTCAGTAATTTCCAAATAGGCTGATTCGACCTCACTCTCTGGTAAAATAATAGATTTTGCTTTTATAAATACTGCCATATTATCTCCTTTATTGATATATACACTTGCTAAACTGGTTATAACCATATACCAAATATATTGTAGAACTTCTATTAGAAAATGTCAAGTAATTACCATAACTTTATAAGAAATGGATGCTGGAGAAGGTAGAAAAAAGAGTTCTTACTCCCCAAAGTACCGTTTCTGAATCTGTACTTGGAGATAAGAACTCTACGTAAGCAGTGTATACTAGGCGTCAATCCATGACCTAACACCTACTCCTATCAAATATAAATATATTACAACAATTCGTTGAGAGGTTTGAAGATGATACGTTCCAAATCAGCTACATAAGTTCCCAACTGTTGTTGCTTGCTGAAATATTCCGTCAAAAGTGGATTTCCCTGAACTTTCTTGTTGAAATCCAACATTTTCTTTTGGTCAGCTTCAGTAGGAATTTCACCAGCCTGCAATTTAGATTGGATTTCTTTTTGGAAAGAAATATAACTTTCCAATATTTCTTTGGCTTCTGAATTCCCCTCAACTGAGACCTTAACGGCTTCCACCGCCTTATATTCAGGCAGGTTACGGATTGCACGTTCCAATTCATTTGCGATATCATAGATATTTGTTGACATAATTTTCTCCTAATCTAAATGGATTTTGTAAGTCGTCTGCTCTCTTAAACGTTTCGCAGCGTCTTCCAAATTCCCTTTGTTTTTAAACGTAATTTGTAAAATACCGTGTATATCTTCACGGTTCTCTTCATTGATACGAATATTGACAATGGAAATACCCCGTAAGACTTCCAAAACCTTCAAAATCGTATCTTCCTCATCAGGAACACTAAGGAATAAATCGTAGAAAGAATCAACACCTGCACGCTTGTGAATTTCCATGGCTTTACGAGTTTGACGTCCTTTATCAAAAAAGTCCCAAATTGCTTTTTGATCGCCAGATCTGAGAACATCTGAAATTTCTGAGAGACGTGCTTGAAATTCCTCGATTCGATTTAGAATAGAATCTGCATTGGTTAGCAAAATGCTAGTCCACATGCTCGGCTCACTTTCCGCAATCCGTGTCATATCTCTAAATCCTCCAGCTGCAAAATTATTCGTAAAGGGATGATCTTGCGCAAACTCTCCAGCTTGGTGCATCAAACTAGAAGCCAATACGTGTGGAAAATGTGAAATTTGACTGGTCACACGGTCATGTTCTGCCGCATCAATCTGAACAAAACGTGCCCCCGTTCCAGATAACAAATCTGTCAATCGAGGAACCGCATCCTGCTTGGTAGCCTGACACGGTGTCATAATGTAGTAAGCATTCTCAAATAGATGGAGATCTGCTGCACTGGCACCAGATTTATGACTACCTGCCATAGGGTGTCCACCGATAAAATTAATTTGTCTTGGCGCCAAATGTTCCTCAGCAACAGCCACAATTGCAGACTTCGTTGAACCTGCATCTGTAATCAAGACCGTATCCTTCAATTCAAGAGCACTAAATTCTTCAATCAAACGCAAAGAAACTTGAATTGGAACACACAGAAGAATCACATCCGCCTGCTTTGCTACACCCTCCAATTCCATTGATACCTCATCAACCATCCCCTTGCCCAAGGCAATTTGGCATGATTGTTCGTTAGGATCAAAGCCAATGAGGTGATAGTCAGGATGGTCTTTGCGAATACAGAGCGCAAGTGAACTTCCAATCAACCCTAGACCTACAATTAAAATCGTTTTTTTCATTAATTACCTAGAAATTTTTGACATAGTCGCGATGACTGGCTACTGCAGCTTTCAATTCCTCCATATTATCGGAAGAGAACTTCTCTAGGATTTCTGTCGCTAGAGTTGTGGCTACGACTGATTCCATGACCACACCAGCTGCTGGGAGAGCCGTTGGATCTGAACGTTCCACAGTAGCTTTATAAGGCTCATGAGTATCAATGTCAACCGACATCAATGGCTTATAGAGGGTCGGAATTGGTTTCATAACACCACGAATAATCAGAGCCTCGCCATTGGTCATACCACCTTCGAAACCACCTAGATTATTGGTTCGGCGTGTATATCCTTTTTCTTGGGACCAGAGAATTTCGTCCATGACTTGACTCCCTTTGAGATAGCCAGCTTGGAAGCCTACTCCAAATTCTACTCCCTTAAAAGCATTGATTGAAACAACAGCCTGCGCTAATTTTGCATCTAACTTTTTATCCCATTGCACATATGACCCCAAGCCAGCTGGAACTCCTCCAACAACAGTCTCAATCACTCCGCCAATAGTATCTCCATCTCGCTTGATTTGATCAATATAGGCTTTTATTTCTTCTTCACGCTCTTGGTTGACAATAGATACTTCTGACTGGGCTGCACGCTCTTTGATTTCTGCTACGCTTAAACCATCTGGGACATCAATTTCCTTCCCTCCGAAAACGACTACATGGTTAGCAATTTCAATATCCAACTCAGCCAAAATCCGTTTGGCAACCGCACCTACAGCCACACGCATAGTTGTCTCACGCGCACTAGAACGCTCCAAGGAATTACGCAAATCATCAAAGCGATATTTCATACCACCAACTAGGTCAGCATGTCCTGGTCGTGGATGTTTGATACGACGCTTACTTTTGAGTTTCTCTTCGATATCCTCAACTGCCATAATATCCAACCATTTTTGATGGTCTTTATTGGTCACATTCAATGTAATCGGGGCACCTGTTGTCTTGCCGTGACGAACACCAGCCGTAATCTCTACGCGATCTGTTTCAATCTGCATCCGACTACCACGACCGTATCCCCCCTGGCGACGTTTTAAATCTTCATTAATATCCTCAGCTGTTAAAGGAAGACCAGCTGGAACTCCCTCAATAATGGCTGTTAGACGTGGTCCGTGAGACTCACCAGCTGTTAAATAACGCATACTTAATTCTCCAAAATTTCCAAAAACTTACGAGTATTGCCTAAAGACATCTGTCCAGGTGCAGATGTTTCATCTAAGCTGGCAAAAGTCCAGCAGGATCCTGTAATCACACCTGCAATACGCGTTAACTTCCCTAGTTCACCCATAGCGATTGTCGCAAATGTCTGCTCGGTGTTCAGCGATTTAAAACCACGAGTATAATTCATAACATCTAGGACATCCTGCTCTGTCTTAGCCATTACAGCCATTTTAACAACAGCTGGTGACAGGCTAGTTAGTTCAGACATGATTTCCATATAATTAGACGGTGTTTCCTCAAAATTATGATAACTCAACACAAGATTAGGAAACTCCAACATCTGCTCAAAAACCGGCTTATAAGAATAATATTCAAAATCAATATAATCTGGCTGATAAAGCGCTGCAACTTCTTTGATTAAATTGACATATTCTTGATCGTCCAAATCCAAGTGGCCACCTTCACGTGTTGTTCGAATGGTGAAAACCACTTCCTTACCATTACATTTTTCAAATATAGCAGGTGCTACTCTTAAAATATCATCTTTCGGAAGATAGTCTGCTCGCCATTCAACAATATCTGCCTCTGCTAGACGTTCTACATCAATGGCCTCTACCTCTTCCAGATTTCTAGGCATAATAGGAACTACTATTTTCATTTATCTACCTGTATCGTAAAGACCTTTAGGTAATTACTACTTTCATCATTTTTATTGATTACAAAATCAGCTGGCAAGCGGTAACTTGCCTCATAACGGTGTTTTCTAACACCAAAACCTTTTTCAATCTGCCTCTTAAATTTTTCAACAGAAACATTTGCGGCGTTGGTCGAAGCGATAATAGTTCCACCTGTATTTAGTATTTCCAAAGATTGAGAAATCAACTTGTGATAATCTTTGGCTACTGAAAAGGTTTGTTTCTTATTTCGTGCAAAGCTTGGCGGATCCAAGACAATCACATCATAAGTCAAGCCTTTACGTTTGGCATATTTGAAATATTCAAATACATCCATTACCACAAAGTGATGATTATCTAAGTCTAAACTATTAACCTTAAAGTGAGCTTTAGAAAGTTCTCGCGAGCGTTTGGCTAAGTCAACAGAAGTCGTTTCCCCTGCTCCGCCCATGGCAGCAGCAATAGAAAATGCTGCCGTGTACGAAAACGTGTTCAAAAGTGACTTGCCTGCCGCCAGCCCATCCACCAAGGAACCACGTACCTCATGCTGATCCAAAAAGATTCCCGTCATCAGTCCATCATTCATAAAGACCTGATAGTGAACTCCATTTTCCAACACAGTGAAATACTCAGGGGCTTCTTCTCCATAAAGATGAGCAGACTCAAAGGCTAAACCTTTAAAACGAATCTTCTCATAAGCTCCTCTTACTTCTGGAAATACCTGTTGAAAGGCAGCAACAATCATCTCTTTGACAGAATAAATAAAGGTATTATACCATGAAAAAACTGCGTATTCATCATACAAGTCAACCGTCATTCCACCAAAATTATCTCCATCTTGATTAAATAAACGAAAAGCGTTCGTCATCTCAGATTGATAAAAATGTTGACGTTTCTGTTTAGCATCCACGAATAATTTAACAAAAAAATCCATGGTCAAGTCTTGATTGCTTCTACTAAACAGCCAGCCTATTCCCTTATTCTGTTTGGACAAATAAGCCTGGCCCAAATAGCTTCCAGACTCTGAATACAAAACAGCCAGCTTGTCTTCATCAAACGAAAAACCTGAAAAATCAGCGCTATCCAAGAGTTGAATCCCTCTGTTTATTTTCTGTTCTGCAATACGGTTTACCTTTATTTTCATAGAATTATTATAACATGTTTCTTCATACTATGCCAAAAAAACTCTAAACTTTGAGGCTTATTTTAAAATTATGGTATAATGAACTAAGCTTTTAGAAAGGACCATGAGGTTTTATTGTGAAAAAACTAATTGACTACGTCAAGAAGATCGGACAAACTCGACTTGGCTTCGTCTTGATTTTGCTAATCATTTACTGGCTCAAAACACTCTGGGCCTACTATGTTGATTTTAATTTAGATACCCAAGGATTTTTCCAAAATTTTATCGCTATTATGAATCCTCTACCAGTAGGAATTTTATTGCTTGGTCTCTCGCTTTATATAAAGAATACGAAGGCATTCTATAGTGTAGCGATGACCATTTATATTGTTCTTTTCGCCTGGCTCTTTTCAAATGCAGTCTATTATAGAGAATTTTCCGATTATATTTCCATTTCTACCATGATGGCTACCTCTAGCGTATCTGCTGGACTAGGAGAAGCAGCTCTTAAGTTATTTAGGCTATGGGATATTGTCTATTTTCTTGATTTTATAGCTTTTGGTTTCTTAGTCTACCGTAAGGCATTTCACTGGGACAAAACTCCATTTCATAAAAAATCTAGCTTTGCCATCACAGCCTTTTCAGTATTATTATTCTCTATCAATCTCTTTTTAGCAGAAATTGATAGACCTGAGCTACTGACGAGAGGATTTTCTAATACTTATATCGTCAGAGCCCTTGGTTTACCAGCTTTCCTTGGCTACAATGCTAATCAAACCTACAATGCCCATAAGGATCGCTCTGGGGCCACCGCCTCAGACCTGGAGCCTGTAAAACAATATATTACAGAACATTATGCTCAGCCGAATGACAACTACTTCGGTATTGCCAAAGGACGAAATGTTATCTATCTCCACCTAGAAAGCTTACAACAATTTGTTATTGACTATAAGTTGAACGTCAACGGTATCGAATACGAAGTCACACCTTTCCTCAATTCTCTGTATCATTCTAGCTCTACTCTCGCCTTTTCTAATTTCTTCAACCAAGTGAAGGCAGGTAAAACCTCTGATGCCGAAACTATGATTGAAACCTCACTTTTTGGACTCAATCAAGGCTCTTTCATGGTCCAATATGGTGGAAGCAATACCCAGCAAGCCGCACCATATATTCTCTCTCAAAATGGTGGCTATACATCTGCTGTATTCCACGGAAATGCAGCCAGTTTCTGGAATAGGAACAACACCTATAAACAATGGGGTTACAATTACTTCTTTGATCAATCCTATTTCTCTAAAGCCACTGCTGAAAATTCATTCCAATACGGTCTGAATGATAAAATCATGTTTGCCGACTCTATCCAATATCTGGAACATTTACAGCAACCCTTCTATACCAAATTTATCACAGTTTCCAACCACTACCCTTATACAACCAGCTTGATTGGGGATGAGATTGGCTTTCCATTAGCCAATACAGATGATGAAACCATTAATGGCTATTTTGCTACTGCAAACTATCTCGATGCGTCCATAAAGGCATTTTTTGATTACTTAAAAGCGACTGACTTGTACGAAAACTCCGTCATCGTTCTCTATGGTGATCACTATGGAATTTCTAATTCACGCAATCCTGACTTGGCACCGTTGATTGGAAAAGATTCGCAGACTTGGTCAGATTTTGACAATGCCATGATGCAACGTGTTCCATATATGATTGTTGTACCTGGAATGACCAACGGTGGGATTTTTGATACCTATGGTGGTGAGATTGATGCACTTCCTACTCTCGAACATCTTTTAGGAATCAAATCCGATAACTATCTTCAAGTTGGTCAAGACCTACTTTCCAGCCAACACAGCCAAATTGTGGCTCTTCGAACCGCTGGCAGTTTCATCACACCAAAATACACTAGCTACGAAGGTAAAATCTACTATACAGAAACTGGTCTTGAAATTACAAATCCAGATGAGACAACTCAGAAAGAAATTGATGCAATTAAAGAAGCTACCGCAGCACAACTGGCGACTAGCGATGCCATTCAAACTGGTGATCTTATCCGATTCTTCGACAATGGATTGCCTGCCTTGGATTCAAGTCAATATAACTATATTGACTCATTGGCTGCCGAGATTGCACTGGAGAATAAACTTGGTACACAATCGACAAGTTTGTATAGTAAAAACGGCAATAAGTCAACAATTGAACTATTTAAAGCACCAAGCTACCTAGAACTTCACGGTAGTACAACTGCTACTAGCACACCAAATACTGGTACTAGCTCAACAAGTACCAGTTCAAATTCGCAGTAATACACTAAAAGGCTTAGAATCATATCAGTTACTACATTGATTCTAAGCCTTTTTATACTCAATGAAAATCAAAAACAGACTAGCTCCAAAGGTTTGGGGAACCTTTGGAGGTTGGAGATAGAGCGAACGTAGTTCGTTTCTACTTAGCAGATAGAACCCTGTTACTATTTTGTTTCAAGGTAACAGGCTGAAAGGCTCCACTGGAGCCTTTCACTCATCAAATCAAGTCAACAACGTCTGATTTTGATTTTCGAAGAGTATTAGACCACTATTTCAAATCACTCATCTCTATTGCATCAAGGAAATATAGAATCCTCACTAGACTCTTCCCCTGCTGATGGATTCTTAGGGACATCTATGGGTGCAACAGTACTACTTTCTGTTGCTTTTGTATCTTCTGTTGTAGTTTCAATGTCTGTTACAGTTTCTACTTCTGAACTAGGTGTCAACAAATCATCTAACCAGCCGTCTGCATCCTCTTCTCCATTCGGGACATCTGGAGTATTCGGCAATGGATTTCCAGGCAACCAAGTATCACCTGGCTCAACTGTCCCATCTTTGCTATCACTTTCAACTTTATCGAAATGAATATCGTAGACAGTATCTTCCAAAATAGGTGTGTCCCATGCTACATTTGGAATAACAGGTTTTGTATAATCTCGTTTATAACCTGTCTCACTCTTCAAAGATGGCGGAAAAATTCCAGCTTGGTTCAATGTTAACCCTTTTCTAACAAGGTAAACAACTGTTTTACTAGTTCCCAAATGGGTCTGAAGTTGACCGCCGTCACCTGCTCGAAATGCAAGAGCTACATAATTCTTTGGATCATGCCAATGGTAATTTGGATGTCTACTTGGATCATGGATGTCCGTTGGATTATCCATATTTTCGGCAATATATGGCCCTATACGAGGACCTGTTGTCCCAAATGCTGCCAAGCTCGTTGTGGCACTGACATAATCTGTATCTTTTTCTCCACCGGTAATAACTGTCCTAAACTCGATGAATTCATAATCTTTACTTGGAACCGGTTCTGGTACAACAAGCCCCTGCTCCTTAGCTTGTTTCCAAGTTAAGTCAGATTTCACAAAGTATATGAACCCTGCTCGAATCTCACCATTTAATTTTAAACGACCATTAGCTATCGCACTATATTTAACAGGTACATAGTCTGATAGATCAATATTTGAAACATCATCACTTGGAGTGTAAATATTTTTTGTCGGCTTATGATAAACATTATCAAAATCAGCATAAAAACTCTGATGTTCTCTTGCCATCTTGCCAGACTTTGGCAAAGCAGCATTCCAACCGTTAAAGACGCGTCCCTTTTGTTGAAGGGTCTGCGGATAGACGATGTTCAAATCTTCCCAGTTTAAATCTTTACGAACCAAATAATAAACTCTCTTCGTTTTTTTACCATTAACGACAAAATCACCAAAATCACTATTTGTACTGAATGTTACTAGAATGAAATTTTTAATATCCTGAATCCCTTCTGGATGATACTTTTGATGGACACCATTACGTGTTAAATTTTCTGTTGAACCTTCTGTATAAAAAGGCCCATATACCGATTGTTTCTCAATAGCAAGATTTACCGTTTCGGTCTTAACATCACGCTCAGGATCATCTGGCAAACTAGGATCAATTTTATAAACGTGCGCATGGTCCCCATGGCGTACACTCATATAGTTCCCGTCAATTGTAATGTCCTCACGCTTGACTTTAAAACGCTCCATGTACTGCTTAATGAGACGTTCTTTTCTCTGTTCAAGAGTTTCTCCATCCTTTTGCTTAAGAATACGATCTTCTGGACTTTCAAACGGCTTCCTTGTATCAATTTCCTTTAATAAAACAATATGTGTGTGATCTCCATGCGGATACTCTAATCCAATTTGACCGTCAACGATGACTTTCTTAAGACGTGATGGCTCTAAATTCAATTCTTTTGCTAAGTAGTCCAATTTGGTTTGATACTCAGTATTTTCTTCCTCGGACAATGACTTCTTATCCGATTCAACATTTGGTTTATACTGATTCACAAGATAAGACCATTTACTCTTTTTCAATGTTTCAAAATGAATAAGATGCAAATGTTTCCCATGCCTTACTAGAATCCCAGTTTCCGTTACACCGCTGATATTTTGCCCATCAAATAAGAAACCATCACTCGTTTGAAAATCAATCCCCGGAATCCCTTCCTGTTGGTGAACGACAGGAAGAGTTGACGATTGACGACTATCAGAGGTCAATTGTCTGTGTGTCGTGCCACCTAAGCTTGATTTTAAAATATAGTGATAATGATCCCCATGCCGAACAGTATAGCCATTTGCATCCTCTGCGACAATATCTTTAGGATCAAAAATGTATTCATCTTCGGTCTGTTTCGAGCCTGACGATAATTGATTTCTCTTAGGTTGAGAAGAATGGTTTTTTTCTTGATAGTTTTCAGGAATTAAATAAGCCCATTTTGTATTTTTTAAATCTGAGTAAAAGAAAAAATGCTTATGATCACCATGATTGACAATAATTCCTAAATCAGTTTTTTCCTCAATTTGTGACTCATCAGTGAGTAAAAAACCATCATCTGTCGCCTTATCAATCCCTGGAACTTCCTTTTTCGGATCTGAAGGAATCTCTCTTGATTGCTTTGATTGCGATGTTTCTATGCTTGTTATTTTTTGATGGCTCGATTGCTCTTTATAATTTGACACTTGATAGGTCATCAATGCTACAGCACAAATAAACGATACTCCTGCTACATAAAGAAAAGTCTTACCTTGTTTCATATCACTTTTTCTCTCCTTACTTACTATTATATTTATATTATTGACATGATAAATGGGAGTGGGAAAGAACTCGACCATTCATAGAAGAGTTCGTCAACCATTTTTCGTTTTAAGTTGTTGAGCTGAAACAGTCTATCCCCAGACTGTTTCACTCCCACCCCCGCACAGCTCAAACTGTCTGGGAGACAGTTTGAGGTTGGAGATAAGGCGAACTCTGTTCGCATCAGTCGTAGAGGTCAGATTTGGAGTGTAAAACACGAACAAATCTGCCAATCAACCACTGCGCTGAGATGTTGACACTAACGTTGAGAAGCGGTGCAGGGCTTTTTGCCCAGCCTCATCACCATATCCACTTGCTTTATAAAATAAAATTTGTCGCCTTTTTAATTTACCAGTTAAGTATATCATTCATATTGAAATTTAGCAAGCTATGAGCGAATTAAAACAAAATAAAGAGCTTGGTACACAGACCAAACTCTTCATTTTATATACTTATTTAGTAAGTTTTGCTTTAGCTGCATCTGCAAGAGCTGTGAAAGCTGCTGCATCGTTTACTGCCAAGTCAGCAAGCATTTTGCGGTTTACTTCGATTTCTGCCAATTTCAAACCGTGCATCAATTGTGAGTATGACAAACCGTTCATGCGAGCAGCCGCGTTGATACGAGTGATCCACAATTTACGGAAATCACGTTTCTTCTGACGGCGGTCACGGTATGCATAGTAGTAAGAGTTCATTACTTGTTCTTTCGCAGTGCGGAACAAGAGATGTTTAGCTCCATAGTAACCTTTAGCTAATTTTAAAATACGTTTACGGCGTTTACGAGAAACAACGCCACCTTTAACACGTGCCATATATATTTCCTCCGAATAATTCTCTAATTTCTAGTAATCGACTTATTTAAGTCCTGTAAGCATTGATTTGATACGCTTGAAGTCACCAGCATGTACCATACCTGCTTTACGAAGGTGACGACGTTGTTTTTTAGTTTTACCGTGGAAACGGTGTGAAGTATAAGCGCGGAAGCGTTTCAATCCACCAGAACCTGTACGTTTGAAACGTTTAGCTGATGCGCGGTGAGTTTTTTGTTTTGGCATGTTAATTCTCCTTTTGCTTAAAAAGCTTATTTTTTATCTGAAGCTGGGGCCAATTGCATAAACATTTGACGTCCGTCCATCTTAGCGCGTTGTTCGATAATGGCAATATCTTGGGTTGCTTCAGCGAACTCAGCTAATACTTTCGCTCCAACTTCTTTGTGGGTAATCATACGACCCTTGAAACGGATCGAAACCTTAACCTTATTTCCTTTTTCAAGGAATTTACGGGCATGACGAAGTTTTGTCTCGAAGTCCCCTTTATCAATAACTGGACTTAGACGCACTTCTTTTACAGTGACAACACTTTGTTTTTTGCGTTGTTCTTTCTGTTTCTTCTGATATTCAAATTTGAACTTACCGTAGTCCATAATTTTCGCTACTGGTGGTTTAGCTTGTGGTTGAATCAATACTAAATCCACGTTTGCGCTATCAGCAATGGCCTGAGCCTCATTGAGCGGTTTGATTCCCAACTGTTCACCCTCAAGACCGATAAGACGAACTTCACGCACTCGAATTTCATCATTGATGAACAAATCTTGCTTTGCTATGGCTTTTCACCTCATTTTATATTTTTCGAGAAAAACGAAACGGACTTGCTAAACAAGTCCGCACTACACCATTATTCTTTCCGAAGAAATCTTAATCCGTAGAGCCAGACAACGTTAGTCGCAAGGCGAGAAGCTCTCACTTCTGCTTTTCTCAATACGACTATTCTAACATGTCTAAAACTACTTGTCAAGAATTTCTTTCGCTTTTTCGGAAATAAATTTCACTACACCTTCGATGGATACTCCTGTTGTATCAAAAGTAATGGCATCGTCTGCTGCCTTTAAAGGAGAAACTTCTCGATGGGAATCTTTATAGTCACGAGCCGCAATTTCCTGCTTTAGAGATTCCAAGTCGGTCTCAATGCCACGTTCCGTATTTTCCTTAAATCGACGGAGGGCACGCTCTTCAACAGAAGCAATAAGGAATATTTTGAGTTCTGCCTGTGGTAAAACAACTGTTCCAATATCGCGACCATCCATAACAATGCCGCCAGCCTGGGCAATTTCCTGTTGCAGGCGTACCAATTCTTCCCGTACTAGAGGAAGTGCTGCTACTGCTGATACATTATTTGTAACTTGGTTATCACGAATGGGCAAAGTGACATCTTCATCACCAACAAAAACTAATTGTTGGCCATTTTCATCACGCCCAAATCGAATAGGATACTGAGCAAGCAAGGCCACGATTCTATTTTGATCTGTGATCTCTATGCCGTTTGTCAAGGCTAGATAGGTAGCCGAGCGATACATAGCTCCTGTATCTAAGTAAGTATATCCAAAATTTTTAGCAATAATTTTAGCAACCGTTGACTTCCCACTTGAAGCTGGACCGTCAATTGCAATTTGAATTGATTTCATAACCCCTCTTTATCTAATACGGACTACATCACCTGGATGCGCAAGCCAAGACCCTGTGGTCATTTTCTCTGGATTTAATCGCTCTAGCTCAGCAATTGAAATCCCGCCACGTGCGGCTAATTGCCCAACACCTTCACCTGCTTGAACAGTAAGGGTAGAGCCATCCGTAGCTTCTGCTAGACTGGAACTTGTTTCCGTTGTTTCTGTTTCTGTCGCATCAGTAGAAGTAGACTCCTGTGTTTCTGCAACTGAAGTTGAGCTTTCTGCTACAACTGCCGCGGAGCTTGGATTATAAAATTCTTTAGTTGAATCTGTTTTACTACCTCCAACCGACAAATAGATGGCAGTGATACCAATAATCAGTACGATAACAAAGAAAATAATTGCCAAGACTGTAAATACTGTTGTACTTGCTACTCCCTTGTTTAGACGTTCTTTTCGACTAACTGTTTCTGTTTGATAAACTTCTTCATTCCATGGCTCTTGTGACATTATCAAGAAAACTCCTTGTATTTTTATTAAAATATGATTACAATACTAATATGAAAATAAAACTTATTCCTGAACGGTGCATTGCCTGCGGGCTCTGCCAAACCTATTCATCTATATTCGATTATGATGACGACGGTATCGTTGTTTTTTCAGACGACTCACAATTTGAGAAAACGGTTGAACCCAATCCAGATATTCTCAAAGCCATCAAATCATGTCCTACAAAAGCCATTTCAGCTGATTGATTTGGCTTTTTTTGTATAATACTCTTCAAAATAATCCTGTTTTATTAAATGGTCTATTAATTCAATCTCACCCTTGAAGCAATTATGAATAGCTAAATGGTTAATAAAGTATTTTTTCGGCCATTTGCGCATGTGATACACCTGCCCATTGGGAAATTCTTGTGAAAATATGCGAATGGCTAGATAAGAAACTTCAATTTTTTCTATGGTAGCAATTTCAATTTTCTGTACTGCAAAAGGATTAGCCGAAGCAATCCGTAAATGCTTTTCTTTTATCTCGAAATAGCGATGTAAGCCAAGCACTACTAATACAGCAAAGAGAGAGAGAAGTAAGATAAATAATCTTGAAACTCTCAACTTTTCCAATAAAAGTGTCATACCAATGAAAATAGGCGTGAAGGTAAGTGACCAGTAAATAATGGCCCATGATAAATCCGGTTGCCAATGGTAACGAATTTTACCAAAAATTTTGATCATATCGGACCTCCATCTATTATTCTAGCACAAAAATAGAGATTTTCCTATGAAAACCTCTATCTTTTGAAATTTTTATTACATTTACATGACAATATTAGTTTGTTTGTAAAACTTCTGAAATGCTTTTGAAATATTTTTTGATGATATGATTAAAATAGTGCCATCAGTAATAATAAAGATTACCTCAAACTCGATAATCTCTCCATATCACTTGGCAATAATAGACCGGTATAAAAACCATCAATTCCAAGCGCAGAGTATTTCGTCAATTCATCATATGTATGGATGGTATGGGTATAGATTTTTTTATCTAAAGCATGAAGGTTATTAAAAAATTCTGAATTAAAATATCCACCATGATTCAAAGGAATAGTAACCACTTTAATAGATGGATTATTAGCCACAAATTCAATAACCTGTTCCGGACTATCGGGCGAGGCATATAGCGTGTAGATAACATTCGAGAAATCATAAACTTTTTTTAGGGTAGTATACATCGTTTGATTGTAAATTTGTGGGATAATACGACTTAGTAATTCAGGGCTTCGTTTCATTGCTTCATTATAAATTTCAGTAAGCTGATGGATTACCTCTTCTTCTGAAACTTCAAAAGATTTAGTATCCGTCACTAAGAACATATCCTTATTAATCAGCATTTGATCTAACACATCACCAATAAGCATCGTTGTAAAACGTGAATCAGTGACTGGTGATCCAAAAGTTTGAAAATTTTTCCATTCATCTGAGCTCAAAGCTACACCATTCATATAGCCGAATTGGTCCCAATCGTGGACAGCTGCCATCTTCCCATCACTAGTTAAATAGAAATCCATTTCAAATACTCGGTGACCCATAGAATAGTTTTGTTGTAACGCTTCTAAAGAGTTCGTATAAAAAGTATTGTAGGACTTTTCACGATAAGTACCACCAGCATGAGCAATAAGATTTGGAAATTTTTCTATCCACTGATGTTGTGAAAATTCAATATTTTGAACATCCACAAAAATTCCATTAAGAGAGACTTGCAAATTGAATATTTCCTCAATCTTATCTGCTGACAGATAGTCCATCCATAAAAAATGTTGAATATTATTGCTAATATCAAATTGATAACCTGCTTTTGTCACTCTGTTTTTATCTGTATCAATCAGCAAGGAGTATGATAAATCACCGATTTTTTTCTCATACTGCCCAGCAGAAGTTTTTTTAAATGATTGTTTTTCTAAAACCGTATTCAATGGAATATAACCGTCTCGCAACAAAGAAAAATGCTTGTAGCCAACCAGTAAACACATGAATAAAGATACATTTATTAATATATATATATATTAATGAAGCGACAACGTGTTCGTTTGCGAGTTCGTGTATTTCCTTCTATTTTATTTCTCCCCATTGTTTCCTCCATTCGTTTCTTGACTCTTAACATAGTATCTCAAGAGAAATTTGGCAATAAACTCTGGCCAGAACAACAAATACATTTCATAGTCTTCTTGTGTACGAATATTGTTTTCAATGCTATTTGTCGTCTCAGATTCCTCATGGATACGATGATACATCAAACTCTCATCTACAAAGGTAAAGCTCCCATTTTTTTGTGCAATCTGATACCAAGCAAACCAATCAAGAGAAACTTTCATTTCTTCATTGAACTTGAAATCATTCAGTTTCTTCAAATTATAGGTCACAGCTGGACAAGAAATTGGATTACCAAAGGCTAAAACCCTATTCCGCCAAAACTTCCATTTGGGAAACATGGCCATTGTCCGTAACATGAGTTGCTTGATTTTCAAATTTGAAGTTAAGGGAATAGCCACACCTTCCTTAACTTCCTGGTAATCTGAATAAGCAATCAACGTTTCCTCTGTCATCTGAGACATTATTTTTTCACAATAGTCTGGTAAATAAATATCATCTTGATGAGCAATTGTAGCATAAGGGGTTGTTACAAAAGAGAGCGCTAAATTCCAATCTTTTCCAATACCTCCTCCTTGTGCGGTATGCATTACGATTGCATTCTTTTGGCAAATTTGTTCTATATATTCACTCGGAGTACTAGTGTATAGGATAAGTTCTGATTGAAGTGTTTGCTGCTTTAACGAATGGATGCATTCTTCTAGATACTTACTATCTCCATAAGCACAGATAACAAATGTATGGTTATTCTGCATGATGCTCCTCCAACTCAGAGATTCTTTTTTTAGCCATTGATACTTCTTGAATTAAATTTTTAATCTGCTGCTTTTGTTGAGATAAAGCCATACTATGCAAAAATCCAATCACCAAGAGAACAAAAATTGCCACAGATAACAAGAAATTGGAAGTCAGACCAAACCCGAATAAGTAGGCCAATTTAATAGGAATAACATCAAAGAGTGCAAAAACAATCAGTCCGAAGCCAATAACAATCCACATAAAGGCATGTTCGAATAAGATCTTATTTTTATTAATATTCCTAAAAATAAAATACAAAAAACCTAGCGAGGCAAGAAACATAGCTAATGCTTGTATAGTCATTATTCCCCCTCCTTCATAAGCGAAGCAATCAAAATAGATGAGCAAACTTCTACCATGTAGCGGATGGACTTAAATGGAGTAATCGAAGAAACCCCTCCCGCTCTTTCAAACATATTGGCCGGTGCTTCTACTACTTGGAAATTTTGCTTTAGTAAATGAACAGTTGATTCCGGTTCCGGATATTTAATTGGGTATCGTTTTGCAAATTGTGCAATCACTTTTCTATTTCCCAAACGATAACCTGATGTAGTATCCCAAATTCGGTTTCCAGTTGTTAATTTAATCATATTTGAAATAACACCTATCCCAAATCGTCTCATAAAGCTAGTTTGAAATTCCGACAAAGTATCACCAACAAAGCGTGAGCCAATCACCATATCAGCCTGACCAACTAAGATTGGCTGAATTAAGCCATTTAATGAACGAATGTCATGCTGACCATCACCATCAAATTGAACTGCTACGTCATAGTCATTGTCCAAGGCATATTTATATCCCGTCTGAACAGCTCCACCAATACCTAAATTTTGTACTAGATGAACAGCATTTAATTTATTTTGAATCAAAATTTCTTTCGTGCTATCTGTTGAACCATCATTGATGACAACATAATCCAATTGGAAATTCACACTATTTTTATAATCTATAATTCCCTGAACAGTTTGAAGGATACTTTCTTCTTCATTGTAGGCAGGGATAATCATTAATACTTTCATTTTTTCTCTCTAAAACTAGAATTCTATATAACTTTTTAGATTCTACTTACTCATTTGAAGAAACTATAATATACATCTTTCAGCATAGCTATCCTATTATTCATTAAAGTCGAAGTTTATGTCTGATTTTTGTCGCCATATTGCTGATCAATCTTGCATAACGCTCCAATCTTGTTGGACGCATATTTAAAGTCAGTAACTCTTTTATGTGACTTAAATTTGTATTTTGGTGTCCAGTATATTCTAAGTGATTGATGCCGTCCAGTATTTCTTTATAGGCAACTTCCGGTGTATATAGAGTACGTAAACGTTCCACATCAAGCCGAGCCCTATCTGAAAAATTTCTAAAGGATTCAATCACTTGCTCTAACTTAGTCACCAACTCTTCTATATCGCCCAATTTATAAATTTGACCTGCTGAGAATATTTCAAATGCCGTCAAATGTCCTAAATTATCTGATAGAATTACTGGAAGCCCTCTTAAGATTGCTTCAACATAGACTAAGCCAAAAGTTTCCATAGATGAAGGGAAAACACAGATATCTCTATCAGTTACTTCTTCCCAAGGATTATCTAAGTTACCTAAAAATTTAACATTTTTCTGTAATTTATTTTCATGGATATATTCATCACAAATAGCTTTATATTTACTATCCCATCCTCCAATAAAAACCAATTCAATATCTAATCTATTTAGTGTCTTATATGCTTTTATAAGTTCTAATTGATTTTTTCCTTCTGTTAATCGACCAACAGAAACAATTCTAACTTGATTGCCTTTTTTTAAAACTTTTGTTTCTTGCTCAGTATAAGAAATAAACGAATGGACTTTCTTATTAAATAGTGGTGTTAAAAAATTATTTAACTCTCCAGTCACACTAAATAATTCTGAAGAATACTCTTCTATGAAGTCAATTTTATCAGCATAATAAGCAAACTCATTTTTAGGAAATTCATGAATTAGCCAGAAATGAGGAACCTTTTGACATGAGGCAGCAATTGCTCCTTGAAAAACATTAACAGTATTTGAAATAACCAAGTCTATCTCATTTTGCTCAATAATTTCAGCTATGTCTTGAACATTCTGGCGATAGTAGCTTGTAGCCTCTTCTCTATTAAGGATTTCTCCACCTGGTGCATCCGGCCACCACCACTTAATAGTTGGCAAATAGTAATTCTTAACCCCTATCATTTTATAAAGTTGCTCATGCTTATCTTGTGGTTCCCCTCCTATTGCATGAGTAACATTTATAACTGTGTGTCCCAGTTGAATAAGGTACTTCATTAGATAATAAATAGACTTCTCCGCACCATTATCCATACTAGTCGTAGGAGAAATAAACAAAATACGTTTCATTAGACTAACTCTTCTTTCAAAAAATCATTAATTCTATTTGCTGTAGTGCAATGATTCATTACAAACTCAAAAGCATTTTCTGCTATTTGTGCTCTCAAGTCTTGTTCAAGAATCAATCTCTCCAATTTACTTTCCCATTCGTTATCATCTGCTAGAACTCCAGTCACTCCATCTTGAATCATCTCTTCAAATGCTCCAAGATTACTTGCGACTGTCACAACTTTAACTGCTGCCGCTTCTATCCATTTAATTTCCGACTTTGCTTCATTAAAGGTTGTGGTTACAAGCGGCGCCAAGTTAATATCAACTTGTGAAATTAAAATTGGAAGCTTTCTCCAATCAACATACTCATGACTCACAATCTGTTTTTTGAATTTTTGGAATGGTTTCGGAATGTCTAAATATCCTACTATATGTAATTCCACTTGCGGGTACTTTTGAAGTAGGTGTAGCAATGCTTGACTAATTAAATCAAAATTTTCGTTGTGCGTAATTGACCCTGAGAAATATCCTATTTTAACTTTATTGTCGTTCGAATTTTTCTTAACTTGTAAACTACGCTCAACTAATTCTTTAGACATGACGTTGCGATTCAAGATAACCTTGTTTTTATATTGTTCAAGTTCGTCTTTCAATTTCGAAGTCGATGTGATAGCATAATCGCAGAGAGAAAGCATTTTTTTGTAAGCCAAGACACTTGTATCATAGCCCTTTTTCTCTCTCTTGCTCAAGCCTTGGGTAAATTCAAGTTCATCTGTAAATTTTGTATCAAAAACCAAATCATCAATATCAAAATAAACAGGTCTGTTCTTTATGTGTGCTGCCCTACATATTTCTTTCAGCATATCGTTGAATGGAGCACGATAAATAATAATATGACTAGCAAACTGTGCATCCTGAAGTTGTACAAGAGAATTATTTATCACTCGAACTGTATAACCAAGTTCTCGCAATTGCTCAGCCTTATTTAACACACGATAACGTGTACATTGTGGAATAATATTTTCGACACCATCAATAATCAAAATATAAGATTGATTTTCTCTAGTTTTAAAATCTTCTAATATAGAAGACACCACTTCAATCGGATAATCTGTTTCCTTAGCAATATACTCCATCAAATCCGGAATCTCAGATTCTCTTTCTAAACCATGCCAAAAATATTGTTCTCTGTCATAATTTCTAAAGGCCGAATACTTAACTAATGGACAACCTTGTTTTAATAATTTAAGCGGATGAATATACAATGCACTATCTTTCGTGTCTTTAATCAATGCATCGTACTTAAAGCCTCGATCATAAAAATATTTTGCAAACACAGTTTCATGTTTTCCAATTGCCTTATTACGAGAATCCGTATCAGAGAGCTTTTCCCAATAATCATAAAATCCTTCATACCTAAGCAAGCTATTTTCAATAACAACAAAATATGATTGTAAGTGCTTAGGAATTTTACCATAAGGGTTATAACCAGTAAAGTCTAGCTGCTCCTCACCCATAGAAATTCCCCAAAAGTCTAGCTGATCGGAATTAAACTCAGAGAAAACCTCTTCCAAATCTCTAAAAGGACCAATATTCGTATCATTAACCAAGATGAGCTGATTATATTGTTGTAACGCCTCTTTTCCAGTATGTATTATCCCGTGTCGGAAAGCCGCAACGTCATAGCCCTCATTATCTCTTTCCAAAACCTTACCAAATTGTGCTAAACGATTTATATCAGCCTGTGGAAGTTTACCATTTACAACAATTAAAACATCTCGAGAAATTTTAGCCAATGCCTCTAAAAAAATTACTTTATAGTCCTGTAAAGACGATTGATGTTCATAAATTGTGTAAATCAAGTAGCGATTTTTGATATCTGAATAATTATTTCTACGTTGCTTATCACGTTGCAAAGCTAGTAGAGTTCGCTTTATATATTTTGGAATGCTCCAGAAAAACTTTGCAATATTTTTGGTAAGCTCTAAAATATAAAACAATAGCTTGTATTTACCTGATAAGATAAATAATCGCGTTGTGAAATTTCTAATCCACCTTTTCACAGTGTTACCAATCACTTTCTATTATTATCTACTTTTATAAATTTTCAAAAGTTTGTTTTGAATAAATGTTGATACATATATCCCCAGAACTCTGGTCATTAAACCTGAGATTCTAAACGAAACAAGTTCTACCCTATGTGAATATTTTAGCAAATATCTAAATTTTTTCACAAACATTTTTATATCAGAATTATTCAGATATGGAAATACAAATGGCAAGATGGAAATATAAGAATTTGATAAATAAATCAAAAGTGCTTCTTGTTTCTCATTCGATAGTTGTTTAAAATTCTTTAAATTTTCTTCAATTCCTCTAAAGGCATGTTCTACATGTCGAAGCGTGACATTATTTGTAATACTTCCTTGTCGGTTCTGACGATACATGCATTGTGTATTATCTACAACAATAAATACATTCAACTCTTTCAAGAGATTTGCACACCAAATACCATCTTCATATAAATATCCACTCAAGAAATTAAGAGCAGAGGTAAATTTATCTCTTCTGACACACTTATTCCAAGCAGGGGTGATTAGGGCTCCTGTTTCAACGAGTAAGCGCGTATCTGTAATAACCTGATGAAACGGTAATTTTTTAGAAAAATTTCGAACTGCTACATCATCCTTACCGTAAAAGTAGGAAAATGGATAGATAACTGCATCAATAACTTCGTCATGTGAAATTATTTCTCTATTAATTTCATCTAAAAAGCATATATCGGTCCAAAAATCATCACCATCTAGGAATAAAATATAGTCACCACTAGCGTTCTTTATCCCTGTATTTCTGGCTGCAGATAATCCCCCATTAGACTGATGAAATACCTTCACCCTATCATCTTTAGCTGCTAATTTATCGCATATATTGGAGGTTATACCATCTGTAGAACCGTCATCTACCAACAATATTTCAAATTCTTCATAAGTCTGATTCAGTACACTATACACACATTCTTCCAGATAATCAGCAACATTGTACGCTGGGATAATAACGGAAAACTTCACACCTAGACTCCTTTTTGTAATCTAATTTTCCTATATTTCATGAATACAGGAATTAAGACTGTAATAATTTTATAGCGCAACATAGGAAAAGGCTTCATAATCATGTTAAAAAGATTAAAGCAGAAAAAGTAAAACTGCCAACCACTCTCAAATTGAGTACCTCTCCATGGCGTCTGATTTAATGCAGAAACATAGTCCTCTCTAAATCGATGTTTATTTCCGATTCTCCATGGGCGTTCTTCGCCTAAAAAATGAACAATACGTGGTTGCTTACGAATTTTTACAAATTCTTCTTTTGAAATAAACGTTGAAGGACTACTTAATTTTTCCAATGTACGATATGGATAAACATCAAAAATATTAAAATAATTATAAGTGATTGAGAGTGTTTTTATCTCTTCTTTCAATGCTCCATTCAGTGCATCTTGATCATTAGCAAAAAGCTCTCCATTTTTTTCTTTATAATAATCAAAAATAATTGTTCCTATACTTTTTGAACGCCACCGTTTCAAATCGATTAGAAGAACTCCCGCATTATGATATGTATACGTACCCAAATTTAAACTTTCTCTTCTCTCAGATGAAGCTGTTGGTTCTGGGCACATTCCAAGGACTCTCCCCTCCAAATCTACTTCCCATAGCTCCCGAATATTTTCTAAAACTAAAGTATCTCCATCTAAATAGATGATTCTATCAACTTCTTCGGGCAGTAATTTATCTACAAGTAATCTTGCAAGTACAACCGAAACCCAACCATTTGTGTCAACTTCAAAATCAAAATATGATTCCAAGTTTTCCAATTCAACGATTGTCAATTTATTTCCTCCGTCGGTAACAAATTGATGAAGTTTTTCTTTATTCTGTTGACTTATACCATCTGAGAAAAGATAAAAATGGCATGTATCGTCTTCGTTTAATGTTCGCATGATTGAGCCCATACAAGCTGCAACTTGCGGGACAAAAGCATCATTCAATGTAAATAATATATTCACGTTTCCCTCTTCCACTATCTTCTTACAACCAATAATAATCCACTATCAAAAATAGATACATGATAAAGTTAATGACTACTGTGCCAGTGATTAATCGTATCAAATACTTCTGTTTTACCGATACACTTACCTGCTCTTTTAACATTAAACATGCCGGAAATAGATAGACTAAAAATGGAGTAAAGTATCTTCCTTGTGCCCCTTGAGAAATCATTGCATTTGGTCCAATAGCTGTCGGTGTCCATGCAAAATACATGCCCGCTACAATGATAGCTACCTGAACAGGGAGTACAAATAACGAAGCAAGACCTTCTGTTTTACTTATCTTTAAATTTCCATCATTAAATAATAATAACGTAAAAATGAAAATATCTATGAAAATTAACCAGAGAGGTAGTTGAGTAACAAACCAGCCAAAATAACCAAAAATACCAACCGTTAAAATACCATTAAGATGATCATTTCTATTATTGATAAATAAACTGTTTATCATCACTTTAACAAAGTGCACGACACCACCTCTATTATGTAGGAATAGATAGCTAACAAGTAAAACTAGTCCTAATCCCAAAATAAGAATTGGTAATCTTCTCTTTTGAATCCATTTTAAAATCGAATTAAACTTAGATAAGACACCTTCAAATTCAAAATCAACAAAAAACAATAGTGCCAAAAGTAAAATATTATTTGCTTTTGTTAAATATAATAGCAAGGATAATAATATTAAATTAATAAATTTCCTGGTGGTCAGTACCTTGTCTACCAATAAGTTAACATAAAAAACAAAAAATGCAACAACAGCCAGATAGTTCACCACATCATAAGACAGTGAGCCAGCCTGCTGAATCATCATAGGTAAAAGTGAGACAAAAAACAGCGTCATCTTCCCATACTTTATTTTTTTTATCAAATAGTAGATACCTATAATATAGACTATTGTATTAAAAAGGCGCCCTATAGTGACCATCATACCATATGACGGATAAATCAATTTACCTACAACTAGACCAATTAGCTGAGGTGTACTCATTAACGATTTCAGAGAAAAATCGATAGATAATTTGTCTTTTGAAAAATCACGAATTTTGGTAAAAAGGCTTGAATATTCTGTAGAATCAACTGCATGAATCTCCGGTTCTGAATACGTAAAATCTGCTGTCCGTAATTCATTCATTGCCTCTGTATCTCTACTTGTCGGAGAATCAAATAATATATTCCACGACATAAAAGCATGTGTTGCTTCATCAGGAACCTTTGTCACAGGCATAACAAATATTGAAATTAACAAAAAGGGGATTGCTAACCTTAAAAATAATTTTTCTATCTTCATTCTTGTACTTCCCAATTCAAATGTTTTTGCAATTTTAGATATATTACTAAAGAAATTAAAAACCAAGTCCACATCGAACTAACAAAAGCAATAGCTGCCCCCAATATTCCATAATATTCTACCAATGGATTAGAAATCAATATGGATAATAGACAAGAAATTGCAAATGAAATTACGAGATACTTTTGCTTCCTCAAAACAGTAAGCATGTTATCACAAATGGTTGCAAAGGTACTCGCAATTCCCCCAAGCATTGTTATAATAAAGCTTAGCCAGTATTTATTAAGATTCGTTCCATAGAGAATATTTAATGCTGGAATCCCCAATACTATCCCCCCGACCAAAACTAACACAGCCAACCCGACAACCATTTTAACGATACGCTTCTGATATTGTTTAAATTGATTATAGTCCCCAGCTCTTCTATATATAGCCAACTGAGTTATCATGGGTCTAAACAAAATCAATAAAATATTCATTGAAAAAACAGGCATAAATAAAATGTTAAAATCCCTTTGAACACCCGTTCCTATAACACCTCTCTCAAAAAAAGTATTGAGAGCATATTTAGGTTGATTATAGATAGTAACAAGTAAAAATGCATTAATAAATAACGGCAAGCATTCTGACAATATATTTTTAATGGCTTTCAAATTAATTTCTTCTTTGATAATCCTCGTAAATTGAAACAAATTCGGAACATCAAAAAAGAAAACAAATAAATATGAACTAATTACTAGATAGATTAATGAGAGTAGCAGGTTATTGGTTATAAACAAACCAATTCCAAATGTCAAAATCACAATAGAGTTTCTCAAAAAAAGTGATTTACCTGCAATATCTAGCCGAGCATTTTGTTGGAACAATCCTTGAAAAACGTCCGACAGAGCATCACTTCCGCGATACAAACATATTAGGAAAATACAAACAGATTTTTGAAATTCATATTTAGACAGAAAAATATAGCTTAAGGCAAGTAATAGCATAATAGTGATTGTTATAAGCCTTGTTGCAAGATACTGGCTAAACGAAAACTTTTTCGAAACATCAGTCGCTTGATAATCTCTTACCTGAAAACTAGCAATGATTACAAAAAGATTTGCTACTGCATAGGCAAAACTAAAAATATCAGCCTCTAATTCCGTCAACAAACGTGTTACTAGTAACAATAAAAATATTGATATTGCTGCTGAAGAAATACTTCCTAATAAATTCCAAATAAATATTGTTTTTGGTGATACTATTTTGCTCTTCACACTATCTTCCCCTTGTTTGTCATCCGTTATCCCTAATTTTTTAATAGAGATTTCTTTATCATCTTAAACACGCTTACAATTCCAACTGATATTATCTTTAGTGTCCTTCTCAGTCCAATTTGTAAAAATTCCTTTTCTTCAATAATTAAACGCAATTCTCTTCCGCTAGAAAAACTAATCTTTTCCAAGATTGGACTCACATTTTCAGTATTCTCGACCACTGCATAATCGTTTGATAAATCCCACGCGCTATAAATAAATAATATTGGAACTAACAATAATCTATCTTCTTTTGAAAAATCAATGTTTCTAAATTTCTCCTCAATCTTTTTATAGTGTTCTGTTTTTATCCAATACCAACTTACTTCTTCTCCAATTATATAAGGCACTTTATAAAAATCAACTTTCTTAGTTCTCGCAAGTGATTCATAGAGTATATGCAATTGACGAATAAGTTCTGGATTGCCCTCTCGAAGACTTTGTCTATCATATCTTTGATTGGTTGTTAAGTCTGGAATAACTACAGCCAAGCTAGATTGTGATTCAAAATTAGAAATTACTGCATCAAATGAGGTAAAAAACATTTTCCTCAACTGATACCTGTCAATAATATCCTCTACAGAATATTTTGTTTCATTTGTTTGTTTGACAGTTATATGAGCAAGATATTTGGCATCTCCCATATAGTTGTTTACTATTTCAAAAAATTGTAATTCATCTGTGACTTTTACAATCTGTGCTCTCAATTGGTAGGTGAATAAACATCTCTCAACTATACTACACTTATTTGAAAAATCAGCTTCTGGCAATGTTATTAGTAACTGGCACCTATCGGCTATTTTGCATAACTCTTCAATATACTCTTCAAAAATAGACACTGATTCTATGTGAACATGAAGAAGTACCGACGTCGAAGAACGAACGGTCTCTGTCGTTTGCGAAACCCGTATTTGAGGAATAAAACTCGTACCCGGAATGATTATCTGCCTCAAATGCCTCTCGATTAATTCAACTGGATATTTCGTTTTCATCCTAATAAGATGTAATAAAGAGTATATTCTGTCTGGATATTCGGTAAAACTCTTTATTTTTATGAATGGAACATTATTTTTAAGAATAACTTCTGGATATTCTAGTGTAACGTTGCTATTTTCAAGAGTTTTACAACAAATGGACGTATCTAATACGCACTTATAGCTATAGCCCTCTGATAATAGTATTTTCGTCAATTGGCTCTCATATAATTTTATAACATCTTGAATATCTGTTAACTCACTTACCGATGACCAAAAACCAACAAGTGCTTGACTCTGCAAGATTCGTTTTTTAAATACCATAAAATATGACTGTAAATGTTCCGGGACAACTACACTATCTATTTTTGTCTCTAAGTGATTGGTCATCCCCCAAAAATCTACATCAACATCACTGTCAAATTGACTATAATAATCCTCTAGGTCGCAGAGGGGACCGAAACATGTATCATTCATCAGAGTTACCGAATCATATTGATAAAATGTTACTTGATTCAGCCCTTCTTTCCATGCCGCAAAATCATAACCAATATTATCTCTTTGGATAAAAAAATCAATCAGTCGTTCCGACTGTAAATATTGTACTATGTCCTTTGAAACATGGCTGTTAGAAACAAAAACTATGTCTGAATAAATACTTCGTATCGACTTTAATTGATAATAAATATATTCACTGACAACATTATATTTATTATAGTGAACATATACCAACAAACGCGACATTCTGCCTCCGTTATATTTTATTAATCTAGCAGCTCCCATTGGCTATTTCTCTGAATAAACCCGGTTGCTGCGTCTTCCTCTGCAATATTATCAGTACTAAACTTCCTACTAATAAAAATAGCTGGTGTGTCAGAAGTCTTGGCAAATAATAACGGCTGCTTATTACTATTTCGTACTGACACCGCCATTTTTAATTTTGCCTGATTAATTGAAGGTAGCTTACATTTCACTCGGAAAAACTTCTCGCCTTTGCCAAACGTTTTTAAATCCATAGAATTGTCGTTATATACATCAAAATGACGTTCTAAATCTAAAAATGTAAATGCAACATGTGTTTCAATATCTTCTAAAACCGTATATCTAAACTCGATTTCAATTGATTCATCTGGTTCAATTTGATTTTTTGAGACCAGGTTAATCTGCAAATCTTTTACAATATCACTCTGATGCAGAGGTTCTTCGTTTTCTGTAACTTCGCTTATTGAGGCAAGCACATTATCAAAACTGTATTGATTAGCTACATCATCAGGTTCTCCTAATGCCTTGACGTATCCTTTCTCTATAAGAAGAGCTTTATTACAATACTTTTTCACAGCTCCCATATCATGGGTGACAAGAATGGTTGTTTTTCCACTTTTTTTACGCTCTAGGAAGTAATCATTACATTTACGCTGAAAGGCCTCATCACCGACTGCTAGAACCTCATCAAGTATCAGAATATCTCCTTGAGCTTTAATGGCAACTGAAAAGGCTAAACGTACCTGCATACCACTAGAATAGTTTTTCAACTTTTGATTCATGAATTCACTCAATTCCGCAAATTCAACAATATCATCATACATTGCATCAATTTCTTCTGCAGTAAATCCTAACATAGCACCATTTAAGTATACATTTTCCTTACCAGTTAGTTCCGGATTAAAACCAACACCAAGTTCAATAAAAGAAACTAATTTACCATCCACAGCTACAGTCCCTCTTTCAGGAACATATATTTGAGATAAAATTTTTAACAGTGTCGACTTACCAGAACCATTGCGACCAACAATTCCAAAAAAGTCCCCTTTTTCAACTTCAAAACTGATATCCTGCAAAACATTATACTCTACGTAGCCTTTAATCCCTTTAAATAAATTGACTAAAGTAGTTCTTAGACTCTGACTACTCTCCGTTGGAAGTTTAAAACTCTTGCTAACATGTTCTACTTTTACAGCAATATTATTATTTTTTACCATTACAAAATCTCCGCAAACTTTTTGGCATTTTTTCTAAACACAGTTATACCCAATAGGTAAACAACGACTGGAAGAATATACGGAATTGCCACAATAACAGGATTTTCAATCAATTCACTAACTGTAGTATTCCCAGAATAAACAATAAAATGTCTCAAGTCTTGAATAATTTGTGCAACAGGGTTCAACATCATCAACTTAGCAAATGTTACTTGCCCACGCTGTAAAATAAATGTCAATGAATAAATAATTGGTGTTGCATACAATCCAGCCTGTAAGAACACTTCCCAAATTGGACCAATATCTCTAAATCTTACAAATAAAGAAGATAGAATGAAAGCTATACCTGTTGCTAGTAATGCCAATTCAAAAAACAATGGGATTATAATTAAAACGGACCAAGTAAAGGGAACCCCGTTAATAGCAGCAAATACAAACACAACCATTAAGTTAATGGCGTAATTAATTGCAGCTCCTGCAACTGAAGAAAAGACAATAATTTCTTTCGAAAAATTCAATTTACGCAACAAATCTCCACGAGAAACAATGGACATCATTCCCATGTTGGTTGCTTCAGTAAAAAAGTTCCAAGTAACCATACCAAGCAGTAAGCTTACTGCATAATGTGGAGTTCCATCATCAAAACGCAAAAAACGTACAAAGACTAAATACATAATTGTAAAAAGTAACAATGGTTTTAGGATTGACCACAGGTGACCAATCAAAGAACCTTGATAACGCAGTTTAAAATCAGTTTTTACCATTTCTTTCAAAAGAATCTGGTTTTCTCTATTCAATAAGTTCATAACTATTCCTTATAAGCAAATTTTGTAATAATGAGTGTTGTAAATACCAATGTATGGAAAGCCTTATTTTTCCTCAATCCATATTTTCTCGAAATCCTGAATCGTTCAAGCATTGGTTTATCCATAATGGTTACAAATGCTTCAATTAATTCTCTATTTGACTGAGATAGAGGCATTTGTAGTAAGTGTCGGGCTTGTTTTTGACTATTTTTTATCAAATCCCAATAGACAGCAAATAAAATATGAGGGCGAATCCATTTTTTAAAGCGTTTTGAGAGTGTTCGAGCCCCTAAAACATTATCAGAATGCTGGCGGTACAGTTCCCCTGGTTGATCAATAAATACCAAATTTCCAAAGGCTGACGCAAGCAGGGCCAGATACCAATCATGCATCAAAATATCCTCAGTTACTTGCCACATTTCAGCAAGATGATGATTAATCATGGCGACACCGCCAGTTACAGTATTCTCAGTCAACTCTTGCACCAATTCCGTATTGGCATGATGAGATTGAGATTTTACCATGCTTTCTGCCATAACCTCTAGATTTTGATTGACAACTTTGAGGTCCATATAAACCATCAATGGCAAATTTGTTGGATAGGCTTGTGCTTTTTTCAGGCTAACTTCCAGTTTATTTGGTAGCCAAACATCATCTTGGTCACTGAAAAAATAGAAATCAGCAGTATCATAATGAACTAGCCTATGAAAACTTTTGATGACACCGAGATTTTCGTCTGTCTCAACATCTATGAAATGAATTCGCTGATCTTGTTCAACAAAATCTTTAATAATCTCTCTAGTTCGATCACTGGATCCATCATCACGAATAAATAGTGTCCAGTCTGTGTAAGTCTGTTCTTGGATAGAGCGAATTTGCTCAGCTAAGAACTGTTGACCATTGTAGGTCGACATGAGTATGTTTACTTTCATTGTAAAAATAATTCCTCGTACTCTTGGACGATTTTTTCCCAGGTGTATTCATCCTTCATGTGTTTTTTCGCAATTTCTCCTAATTCCACCGCTTCAGCATTCTCATCAATTTGGTTAATTAATTGACTCAGGCTACCTGACTCCTTACTCCAATACCGAGCACCTTCTAGGGCAACTTTGCGGTTAAAATCAACACCTAAAACCAAATTTTCATTGGTTTGCGCCAGCGCTTCTAGGAGACTAGGATTGGTTCCTCCAACTTCATGTCCATGAATATAAGCTCGACATTCTTGGCGCAGATACTTAAGTAGTTCTTGGTCATATACTGTTCCTACGAACTTAATCCTCTTATCGGATATAAAGCCTGTCTCATCTTTCAATTTTTGAAAATAGGCAGAGCCTTCATGGTTTGCAACGATGACTAAATCACGTCTCGTGTTGCTTGCCATAAACTCCCTAATTGCTATCACATAGTTATTCTCAGGTACAAAACGACCGATAATCAGATAAAATTCTTTCTCTTTAATGTTCCAATTTGTAAAATATTGGCGAACTTGTTCAGATTCTTTTGTTAACTTAGTTGGACTTAAATCTGTACCGTAGGCAATAAAGCGTGTATTGGTAGCCGAGTATTCAGATTGAATATAATCCTCAATTCCCTCATTATCAGCAATAATCAAATCAGCATATTTGACCATCATTTTTTCAGAAAATTTTAGATACCTTTGGACTGGCTTAGCCCACTTGGCCCGTTTCCATTCCAAACCATCTGGATTGACAAACAAGGTACCTCCAACAGAGTGAATCTGTTTCGCAAAAGGTACTATGAAGCCACCTATGGTATTTCCCAAGATATAGAAAATTGGTCGCTCTATCTGCTGTTCCTTAATGATTTTAAGCGCATAAGTGATTGCCATCATATCATAAGCAATCACACGAGCTGGTCCAAGTTTTGGTGGATTAATGGTGAAGCAATCTGCACCTAGGTAGGTCGAATGTTGGTGATGACTTGTATCCGATAAACAAGCCACATGATAACAAATCTTCTCAGATTGCTGGTGACTGACCAATTGTTGGACAAAGGTCTCAAAGCCACCATATTTTGCTGGCAGTCCACGACTACCGATAATAAAAACGTGTTTCATGAATCCTCTCCATCAAATTGCAGTTCTTTTCATTATACCATTTTTTTATTTTTTTTTCTAATTCTATCCTAGTTTGGCTATAAAGCCTTTTCTTTTTCTACGCCTCTGACTCCACAGTATAGATAAAAACAAATTTTGAGTTAATAAGAAAAATTTGATATAATATGTACTGGCTTTTACATAAAAATATAAAACTTAGAATTGTTAATACATATGAAATTAATCAAACAGCTTATTCACATACTAATCTCCATCGGATTGGTTGGAAGTTTTTTTCTCTATGCACATCTCATTCAAAACGAATTAGGTTCTACAAAAAATGATGGAATGATAGAAATCATCGCAGAACAACCAAACCAAGTAATCGACAGCATCCAAATAAATGGACGCTATATTCATTCATCAGAAATTATAGAAAACCAATGGGGAATCAATGATGCTGATTTAATCCCTAATTTCTCTTCTCTAGGTGAGGAAAATTCACTCATAATTAAATCTTCCTCTTCTGTAAGAACCTTATCATTTGAATACTTTGTTAGTGAAAATCCGACTATTGTAAAAATTAAAGTTGGTGGACAGTTGGTTGAATCTATTGACACATCAACTGGAGATAAATATAAAAATTTAGCCTTTATTGAACTTCCCTATACTTTACGGATAACTAAAGATAATCAATTTTGGTATCTCCACTTAATAGTCCTTGCTTTAGGCCTATCATGCTTTATCTTAAATGGATCAACATGGAGAATCAAGAGAAGACATATCAGCATCTTAACAATATTATTAATCACTCAATATATATTCACTACTTTTACATTCCCACGTTTATATCGCAACGAACTAGTCCTGTTTAATTCCAGTTTTAATAAAATGGAAACTCAACAGCTATTAGTTGCACTGACTTACCTTATATTTTTTAGTCTTTTGGGATACAAACAATTCCGATGTCATATCTCTAAAGCCTTCAAAACGATTAGTCTATCAGTGATTTATCTTCTAGTTCCCATTTTTTCATTATTTATTATTGAAAATAGCTATTCACAATTCTCTACTCTTTCCCCAAACAGTCTTTGGAACAATCTAATCATTATCGGAGTCCTCTACCTAATACTGGTCTTTACAACTAATCTACGATTTGCCAGCCTATTAATTCTATCTGCTTCAGTATTTATTGGTATAAGTAACCAACTTTTGATTGACAGCCGTGGCGCTCCTCTATTATTTTATAATCTTTTTCAAATCACAGATGGATTAAATGTAGCTTCTAGCGTAGCAATTAATATCAACAATCGAATGCTACAAAGCATGGTATTTTCTTATGTTTTATTGACCTTCTTTTTCTTTATCCCTAAATTATATTTACCAAAACTTCTACCTTCTAGAACGTTTTATTCTAGTTATGATTTCAAGTGGCCGAAACGTTTCAGCAGAATTTTACTGGGCTATATAACTTTAATAACAATCGTTCCAATGATTAATAAAACTATCGTCTCTAATGCAAATATATCATTAAATTACTGGAGAATGTACGTTACCTACGGTCAATTTGGGCTACCACTCTCGCTCGCCTCTTTCTATGAAGATAGTAAAATAACTAAGCCTGAGGGATATTCACTCCCAAAACTTAATGAAGTTCTTGAGAAGTACTCTCCTGAACCAGAAAGACAAACAATCAGACCTAATATTATCTTTATACAGAATGAATCACAGAGTGATTTTTCAAACCTACAGGGCTTAAATATGGAGCCTGATCCGCTATCAAACCAACATGCTTTAACAGATAATACTGTTCACGGTACATTAAATGTTTCTGTATTTGGAGGCGGAACAGCTAATACAGAGTATGAAGTTCTGACAAGTAACCCAATCAGTTTATTATCTTCTAATTTATTTCCATATCAACAGATTATCACACAAGAACGACCAAGTTTTGCATCCTATCTAAAAGATAAAAATTATGAGACCGTAGCTCTACATCCTCAATCCGGAAATAATTACAACCGCAATGCAGTGTATCCTCTACTAGGGTTTAATAAATCTTATTTTTTAGATTCGGAACCTGCTATTAGTAGCTTAGCACCACTAACAATCGATCGTGGCTGGCCATCTGATCAATTCTTGTTCAACGGAATAAAAGAACTTTATACCCAAAAAGGAGACCAGCCTCTATTTAGCTTTGTTGTTACCATGCAAGGACATGGAGGCTATCCAAGTACGGAAGAAATTTATCCTCGCGAAGTCAGCATTAATGGTTCAACATCTGAATACTTAGCTGAAACAGAATTTTTGACCAGCATGAAGAAGACGGACGAAGCATTTGCTGATTTAATTACTTTCTTTAGCACTTACAAAGAGCCTACGGTCATCGTCATATACGGCGATCACCAACCTAGTTTGACTCAAGAATTTTACGCACAATTTATGGATGAAAATAATCCTGCCGCTAAATATTCTACCCCTTTTGTGATTTGGTCTAATTTTGATATTAAGGAACGTGAATCTACAACTATTAGCCCAAACTATCTCGTTCCATATTTGATGGATATTTTATCCGAATCCGACTATGCCCTTCCACGATCACCTTACCAACAATTTTTGAACGATATGCAAATCGAAGCACCTATCATTACTAGTTGGGGAAATATTGATAATAATGGCCAACAAATTGAAGACCTATCAACCCTACCACTTTACCAAACCTACTTACAACTAGAATACAATAGTGCCATTGATAAACAACCTTTAACAGATTTATATGAGTGATAAAAATAGCCTTGCTCGTTTTTGAGCAAGGCTATTTATTTATCATCGATCATCCCAAAAACTTAATTATCTAAAAGATAAAGCTTGTAATTCTCGATAATTGATCGTAATTTTTCACCATATTTCGGATCAGTAGCATATCCTGATTGTCTTAGCGCAAGAATTGCTTGTTGATAATCAGTTGCCTCCCTAAAACTCTGGTAATTTTTTATTCTCCACGGAGTAGAGGTAAAGAACTTAGCATAGTCTGCTACACTTTCATTCCATGAATTATATTTTCTAAACAAGTGCTTTTCTTGCTTCTTCTCACCATCACGGTATTCATTGGTAATGATTTCAATTGTAGCACCCGTCCATGCAGCATCCGCTTTGATGCCAAAAAGATTATTCCCATGAGTCGCCAAGTATGACGTTCCCCATGCACTTTCTAGGATGGCTTGAGATAACATGACGCTCGAAAGGATAGAATTAGCTTTTGAACTTTGCTCAATTGCAGGTACTAGATTAGCTATGAAACTTTTTTGATCATTAGAAAGTTTTCCTGTTTCAATACCTGTACCTGCAGTCCCTACTTTCCCTCTACAGCACCATACCAGTTCATCACACCTTGTGCCAATGCTTTCGCAAGGCGAGTGTGATAAGAATCTTGTTTGATAACTTGTAATTCCGAAGGATTATCCATAAATCCTAGCTCCACTAGAATGGCAGGAATTGCTGTCTCGCGAAGGACTGCAAAAGTTTCTCTTCTTACACCACGGTTAACTGCACCTGTTTCTTTAATTAAACTCTCCTGAACCTTGTTGGCTAAAATCTCACTTTCAGCTAAACGAGTAGGGTTATTATGCATTTCTTTATTAATTTTAGGTTGGTATTCCGGATCGTATTGATACCAGTATGTTTCGATACCAGTCGCATTCGAAACTCCTGCTCCCGTCGCATTAAAATGGATACTAATAAATAAGTCTGCGTTGCTTGCATTCGTCATTCGTGACCTCTCTGTTTTGAAGTCTACATCATAATCGCCTGTACGGGTCATCAAAACATTGATTCCATATTTCAAGAGATTTTCACGCAACTTATTTGAAACAGACAATGCAAGATTTTTTTCATGTACACCTCCATAAGAAGCACCCGAATCTCGCCCTCCATGTCCTGGGTCAATATAGACTGTGTAGGAGCGCTGTACCGACGGGGTTGATAAATGAGTCGTTGTACCACCTGCACCTGTCAAACCACCATTTGAATCCTTATAATATAAGTGAACTGTGTAGGTACCTGTACGATACTTATGGTCCTTCTTATTAACAGTTAACTTATAACTGCCATCTGACTGACGAGTAGCTTCATACCAACGTATATCGTCTGACTGGGACCAGGTAGGCAAGAGAACACTTGCTATATCTTTCGGTGATGAAACATTAGTAACACGAACATCGAAGGTGCCTTGAGCATCGTTACGATTTTCAATTGTGATGGTGCCTGTTGGATTCACTTCTGATAAATGAGTCGTTGTGCCACCTGCACCTATCAAACCACCATTTGAATCCTTATAATATAAGTGAACCGTGTAGGTACCTGTACGGTATTTATGGTCCTTCTTATTAACAGTTAACTTATAACTACCATCTGATTGACGAGTAGCTTCATACCAACGTATATCGTCTGACTGGGACCAGGTAGGTAAGAGAACACTTGCTATATCTTTCGGTGATGAAACATTAGTAACACGAACATCGAAGGTGCCTTGAGCATCGTTACGATTTTCAATTGTGATGGTGCCTGTTGGCTTCACTTCTGATAAATGAGTCGTTGTACCACCTGCACCGATCAAACCACCATTTGAATCCTTATAATATAAATGAACCGTGTAGGTACCTGTACGGTATTTATGGTCCCTCTTATTAACAGTTAATTTATAACTTCCGTCTACTTGACGCTTTGCTTCATACCAACGTATATCGTCTGACTGGGACCAGGTAGGTAAGAGAACACTTGCTATATCTTTCGGCGATGAAACATTAGTAACACGAACATCGAAGATACCTTGGGCATCGTTACGATTTTCAATTGTGATGGTACCTGTTGGCTTCACTTCTGATAAATGAGTCGTTGTACCACCTGCACCTGTTAGGCCACCACTTGAGTCCTTATAATATAAGTGAACTGTGTAGGTACCTGTACGATACTTATGGTCCTTCTTATTAACAGTTAACTTATAACTACCATCTGACTGACGAGTGGCTTCATACCAACGTAAATCATCCGTCTGTGACCAAGTGGGTAAAATAACACTTGCTATATCTTTCGGCGATGAAATATTAGTAACACGAACATCGAAGGTACCTTGGGCATCGTTACGATTTTCAATTGTGATGGTACCTGTCGGCTTCACTTCTGATAAATGAGTCGTTGTACCACCTGCACCTGTTAGGCCACCACTTGAGTCCTTATAATATAAGTGAACCGTGTAGGTACCTGTACGATACTTATGGTCCTTCTTATTAACAGTTAACTTATAACTGCCATCTGACTGACGAGTGGCTTCATACCAACGTATATCGTCTGACTGGGACCAGGTAGGTAAGAGAACACTTGCTATATCTTTCGGTGATGAAACATTAGTAACACGAACATCGAAGGTACCTTGGGCATCGTTACGATTTTCAATTGTGATGGTACCTGTCGGCTTCACTTCTGATAAATGAGTCGTTGTACCACCTGCACCTGTTAGGCCACCACTTGAGTCCTTATAATATAAGTGAACCGTGTAGGTACCTGTACGATACTTATGGTCCTTCTTATTAACAGTTAACTTATAACTGCCATCTGACTGACGAGTGGCTTCATACCAACGTATATCGTCTGACTGGGACCAGGTAGGTAAGAGAACACTTGCTATATCTTTCGGTGATGAAATATTAGTAACACGAACATCGAAGGTACCTTGAGCATCGTTACGATTTTCAATTGTGATGGTACCTGTTGGCTTCACTTCTGATAAATGAGTCGTTGTACCACCTGCACCTGTTAGGCCACCACTTGAGTCCTTATAATATAAGTGAACCGTGTAGGTACCTGTACGATACTTATGGTCCTTCTTATTAACAGTTAACTTATAACTACCATCTGACTGACGAGTGGCTTCATACCAACGTAAATCATCCGTCTGTGACCAAGTGGGTAAAATAACACTTGCTATATCTTTCGGCGATGAAATATTAGTAACACGAACATCGAAGGTACCTTGGGCATCGTTACGATTTTCAATTGTGATGGTACCTGTAGGTTGTGTAACATTGACCGAACTGGAAGCTGTACTGACTCGAGCACTTGGAACACTTGTAAAGCCATTCGAACTTCCTGCAATCGTATTTGAAGAACTTCTTGTCAGTGAATTCGAAGTACTACTTGTTGCACCTGCTGTCAAACTAGAATTAACTGTTGAGCTTGTAGTAGTCGAAGTTGTTTCCTGATCAGGTTTTACTTCATTGGAAATAGTTGTACTATCTGATATAGATTCGCCTTGGTTTGTTAATTCACTCATGCTGTTAGCAGAGCCAACAATCTCAGATGAAGGCGTTTGAAGACTTGAAACTGTCGTATTTTCAGCTACTAACGTTTTCGATTGTTTCGTCCCCTCATTTGCAACTGCTAGGGATGTTCGTTGACTTACTTCAATATTCGAGTTTGACAAACTAGACATTTCGGTTTCTTGCGATGCTTGGCTTGCAGTATCCACTATGGTATCTGCTTGAACGAGATGACTTTGAAGTGTCCAAGCACACAAGGAAAGAAATAATAATGATTTCTTTTTCACAAAATACTCCTTATCAATCAATATTAAAAATTGTGATTATAACTATTTTAAATTTAGTATACACTGACTAATTATAGCATATTTTTTTTAAAACTTTAATGAGAATCGAAATTATTTTTTAATAAGCTAAATTCCCAAAGTAAGTTCTAGTCTGTCTTAAAAACTGGAAATTAGACTGAGACAAAGAAATAAGGTAGAACTTACTATGGGACAAGTTGGTAACTGACAATGAAAAACAAACACTTAACCCTCTCTGATCGCAATGATATTCAAATAGGAATTGAGCAACTTAAGCCCTTCTCAGCTATCGCTGTTAAGCTAGGAAAAGACCCGTCCACAATCTCAAAAGAAGTTCGGAGAAATAGGGTGATAAAAGAGAACTCTAGTACCTCCAATTGTGAGGCCTGCCCTTTACTCAAAAAGGCTCCCTACGTTTGTAATGCCTGTCCGAAAAAGAGAGGCAACTGCGGATACCAGAAACAGTTCTACTACGCCAAAAGAGCTCAGCTTGATTATGAAGCTAAGCTCTCAGACTCGAGAACGGGTGTTGCACTAAACAAGGAAGAATTCTATCGCATGGATGAGATTGTTTCTGCTGCCATCCAAAAGGGACAACACCTCAACCACATCATCGCCTCAAACGAACTTTCGGCATCCAGAGCTTCTATCTACCGATATCTTGAAAAAGGGTATCTGTCCACAAAGCCTATTGATTTCCCTCGTGTCGTGAAATTCAGAAAGCGGAGAACCAGAAACCTACAACCCATTCCTAAAACTGCCAAAGAAGGACGGTCTTACGAGGACTTCCAACGCTTTCTTACAAAAGAAGGCATCAGCTATTGGCTAGAAATGGACACCGTTACTGGACGGATTGGAGGAAAGGTACTTCTCACCTTTAACCTCTCCTTCTGTAACTTTATCTTCGCTCGATTACTTGATAATAAAACAGCTAATGAGGTCGCTAAAAATCTCTACGCTATCAAGAATGACCTACATCAGAAAGAGATGGACTTCTGCGAACTATTCCCTGTCATTCTGACCGATAATGGCGGTGAATTCGCTAAAGTGGACGATATCGAAATGGATGTGCGTGGAGAATCTAAGCTATTCTTCTGTGACCCCAATCGTTCTGACCAGAAAGGGAGAATTGAGAAGAATCACACACTTATCAGAGATATTCTTCCTAAAGGAAGTTCTTTTGACAACTTGACACAGGAGGACATCAACCTGGTTTGTTCGCATGTCAACAGCGTCAGACGAGCTTCTTTCAACGGAAAATCCGCCTATGAACTCTTTACATTTACCTACGGTGAGGAATTGGCAACACTTTTGGGAATCTCTAAAATTGACCCTGAGAACGTCATCCAATCACCTCGATTATTGGATAAATAATCGTTAGTTTTTATCAAAAAATAATTTCAAAATAGAAAGGAACTTGTCCCATCCCAAATTCCAGATAGCTAGAACTTACTTTGAGACGTCTCAGAGCCAGTAACTTTAGTGTACTCTTTTTTTCAACATTTTCAACCCTAAAACTCACTACTATCAACATTTTTAGTCAAAAACAGAACTTAGTCTGAGACTAAATTCTGTTGATGTTATGCAGTTGTCTCAGTGTAACTTCTAGAAGGACGGGAACTAGAACTTACTTTGAGAATTTACCTTTTTATTTCCCAATTAGTAACATTCATCTAAATGAAAAAGCCCTTAATTAATTTAAGAGCTTCCATTTTAATATTTCCGTGCACAAAATCGATATGTAAGTTATTTTTTCTCTTGATTGTAGAATGCTTCCAAAGCTTCTTGCCAGGTCGGAATAACAAAGCCTGTTGCCTTTGCCTTATCCAAACTCATGGTTGAGTTGAATGGACGCTTAGCCTTGGCTGGGAATTGGCTAGAATCCACTGGCAATACCTTGGTATTAGTATCTTTGAGGATTTCCGTCGCAAAGTCAAACCAAGTTGTATCTTCTGCTGCATCATTTGACAAATGATAATAGCCAAATTCTTGACCAGTTTCAACCAAGTGAACCATAAATTCTGCAAGTGTGCGTGTCCAGGTTGGGCGACCGTGTTGGTCGTTAACAACTGTCAAGGTATCGCGGGTTTCCGCAAGATTTTGCATAGTAAAGACAAAGTTTTTACCGTAGTTACCAAAGACCCAGGCAGTACGAACAGTGTAGAATTTGTCAGCAAATTTCTCAACTGCTTCCTCACCCAAGCGCTTGGTACGACCATATTCTGATTGAGGATCTGGCTGGTCATCTACTTGCCACTCTTGACCGACTGGCAACTCACCGTCGAAGACATAGTCTGTTGAGATATAGACAAGGGTTGCACCGTATTTAGCGGCTGCCTTGGCAACATTTTCAGAGCCTGTTACGTTAATCTTGTAGTTGAGTTCCTTGCCTTCATCCTCTGCCATATCAACAGCTGTATAAGCTGCACAGTGGTAAACAACACTTGGCTTTACATCTTCAAAGAAAGCATCTACTTTCTCTGCATCCGTGATGTCCATTTCTGCTACGTCAGCGGCAACGTACTCAACACCACGCTCATCCAAGAGATAACGCAATTCTGTACCCAACTGACCATTTGCACCTGTAATTAAAATCATGTTTGCTCCTTATTTCAAGAAAGGCTTGGGCCAAAGCCCCAGCCTTCAATTGTCTTATTTAATAACTTCCTGTGTCTTAGCATAGTTGGCTTCAACAGCTTCTTTTTCAGCCTTCCACCAGTCTTGATTATCTGTATACCACTGGATTGTTTCTTCCAAACCTTCAGAGAAGTTGGTAAACTGCGGTGTCCAACCAAGCTCATCACGGAGTTTGCTTGCGTCAATAGCATAGCGTAAATCGTGTCCTGCACGGTCAGTCACATGATCGTAAGCGTCTTTTGGTTGACCCATTTTTTCAAGAATCAATTCAAGCACTTCTTTGTTGTTCTTCTCACCATCAGCACCGATTAGGTAAGTTTCACCCATACGGCCTTTTGTCAAGATTGCCCAAACACCAGTCGAGTGGTCGTTGGTATGAATCCAGTCACGGACGTTTTTACCTTCACCGTAAAGTTTTGGCTTAATACCTGCCAAGATATTGGTGATTTGGCGTGGGATAAATTTCTCGATGTGTTGGTAAGGACCGTAGTTGTTTGAACAGTTGGAAATCGTTGCTTTGACACCAAATGAACGCACCCATGCTTTGACAATCAAGTCTGAAGCAGCCTTTGTTGATGAGTAGGGTGATGATGGGTTGTAGTTGGTTTCCGCAGTGAATTTCTCACCTGGACCTTCGCCATGACCTGGCAAATCTTCACGCAAAGGAAGGTCACCGTATACTTCGTCGGTCGATACATGGTGGAAACGGATGTCGTATTTACGAGCCGCTTCAAGAAGAGTATAGGTACCGATAAAGTTGGTATGGATAAATGGGCTTGGATCGTTGAGAGAGTTGTCGTTGTGGCTTTCTGCCGCATAGTGAACAATGGCATCTGCTTTAGCAGCCAATTTGTCAACTAATTCAGCATCTGCAATGTCGCCAACAACCAGCTCAACACGGTCACCAAGAATAGCTTCCAAGTTAGCCTTGTTTCCTGCATAAGTAAGTTTATCCAAAACAGTTACGTGAACGTCTGGATGATTGTTATAAACATAGTGTACAAAGTTTGAACCGATGAAACCAGCTCCACCAGTTACGATGATATTTTTAAATTGAGACATTTTTTTCTCCGAAAAGTTTTTTCTTTTTTGTGTGTCATCTTAGGTAGTGGGATCGTAAGCAACCACCAAGGTGTTTCATTACTAAACCATGAGCCTAAGGTCTCATGGTTTCCCCCGCTCCTTAGCAAAGCAAAGGAGCTTCTCACTACGGCGATGACACACAGAACTGCTCGCTTCGCTCGCTTTTTTTACCTCAAGATTTCCTTCAAGTAAGCAATCTTAGCAAAGTCTTTTTGATTGTTATTTTCTGCACGGTAGGAATCTTTTGAAGAGGCTTGGTAGATTTTCAGGTATTGTTCAAGTGTCGGTAGGTAATAGCGAACACCTGCTGTTTCTAGTTCTTCCAAATCTTCTAGCTCTACACCAGCAAATTCAGGCAGTGAATGTAGGCCTCCGAATTCAACAGATAAGCCGTCTTTATGAAATTCATGTTCATGACGGTCAACAAGGACATAACCTAGTTGGTTCATCATAGAAATCAAGGCGTCCGCCTGATAAATCCGTTCGTCGTCTGGGGCTTCCCAGCCACGCGGATCACTTGGAACATGAATATCTAAATCTCCTGCCTGCCAGTCCCTCCCTGTACGCCTTTCCAAACCAACTGAGCCCATTAACAAGGGAGTGATTCCTAACTTGTTTAACTGCTCTGCTATTTCCAAAAAGGCTTGAAACATTAGAGGTCCTCTTTTCTCAAAGGCTTGACGTCCTTGAGAAATGGGTGGTTTTCATCTGCTTCTGAAACTTCTGCTTCTTCTAGGTTTTCCCACTGGATGTCAAGGCTCGGGTCAGCGTAGTTGACGAAGGCATACTTAGGCTTAAGCTCCAAAGCCCAGTAGTCGTTGACCAAGTAACTGTAAGCCACGAAGTCTGACAAGACTTGGAAACCGTTGGCTACTCCGCGCGGAACGAAGATACCTTTTGAGGCATCGATAACGGTTTGGTAGGTATTACCGAAGGTCTCTCCTTCACGTAGATCCACCCAAGTTCCCAAAACCTTACCGCCGTCTGCTACTGAAATGTATTTATCCCAAGGCTCTGCGTGAAGACCACGAAGAACGTTTTTGCGGGAGAAGGAAACATTATTCTGCAATTTTCCTTCTGCAAAGAAGCTTTCAGGGAAGCCGAGAGGCAACATTTTTTCCTTTTGGAAATTTTCCTTGAACCAGCCACGGTTGTCGCCATGAACAGGAATGTCAAATTCTAACATTCCTGGAATAGCTTCAACTGGGCGAGCTGCTAGTGTTTTACCGAAAAACTTTTCTGTCATTAGGCCTCTCCAATCAAACGGAGCAAGTATTGTCCGTATTCATTTTTCTTAAGTGGCTGCGCCAATTCATGTACTTGTTCTTTTGTAATGTAGCCCATGCGGTAAGCAATTTCTTCCAAGTTAGCCACTTGAACGTTTTGCAAGCGTTGAACCGTTTCGATGTACTGCGCCGCTTCCAAGAGACTTTCATGCGTACCTGTATCCAACCAAGCAAATCCACGGCCCATAAGCTCAACAGATAAGTCGCCACGTTCTAAGTAAGCCTTGTTGACATCTGTGATTTCCAACTCGCCACGAGGTGAAGGCTTGATATTTTTCGCAATCTCCACAACATCATTGTCATAGAAATAAAGACCAGTAACTGCAAAGTTTGATTTTGGTACCTCTGGTTTTTCTTCGATAGAAATGGCATTCATGTCTGCGTCAAATTCCACAACACCAAAGCGTTCTGGGTCTTTTACTTGGTAACCAAAGACAGTCGCTCCCTTTTCTTTGCTGGCTGCACGTTGCAACATCTTGGTCAATCCATTGCCGTGATAGATGTTATCACCAAGGATCAAGGCTACATTGTCATCACCGATAAATTCTTCACCGATAATAAAGGCTTGCGCCAAACCATCTGGACTTGGTTGCTCTGCATAAGAAAGAGAAATTCCCAATTCAGAACCATCTCCCAGCATATCCTTAAAACGTGGAAGATCTTGCGGAGTTGAAATAATCAAGATTTCTTTAATCCCAGCCAACATCAATGTTGACAATGGATAATAGATCATTGGTTTATCGTAAATTGGCATCAACTGTTTTGAAGCTGCGCGCGTCAAAGGATACAAGCGTGTACCTGACCCACCAGCTAGAATAATACCTTTCATATAAGAGTACCTTCCCTAAATTAATATCAGTTCATTATACCATATTTTTAAAGATATTGTCATACGAAAAAAGCCTGTGACGACAGACTTTAACAAATTATCCTAGGGCAACATCCAAAATCATCATGATGATAAAACCAGCCATTAAGCCCAGAGTTGCAATATCCGTATTGCCGTTTGTCTGCGATTCTGGAATGAGCTCTTCTACGACGACAAAAATCATAGCTCCTGCCGCAAAGGAGAGGGCATAAGGTAAAATAGGTGTCATAAAGGTGACCGCAAAAGCCCCGATGACTGCTGCAATCGGTTCGACAATTGCTGACATTGATCCCCAGTAAAAAGCTTTCCACCTAGATGCGCCGTCTGTACGAATTGGAATAGCCAAGGCTGCCCCTTCAGGAATATTTTGTATACCAATCCCAATAGCAAGACCAATTGCGCCGATAAAAGCTGCTGGACTATAGTTAGAAGCAAGTGCACCAAATGTCACGCCGACCGCCAAACCTTCAGGAATATTGTGAATTGTAATAGCTAAGAAGAGCAGGGCTGTTTTGGATAGATTTTTTCTATCCTTCTCACCACCACCTTCTGCCTTATCTTTATCATTTCCCAAATGCAAATGCGGAACCCAGGCATCTACCAAGCGTAAAAAAATACCACCTGCTGCAAAACCTACTGCTGCTGGTATCCAAGCCAGATTGCCGTATGAACTTTCAGCATACTCAATCGATGGGGCTAATAAAGACCAAAAAGAAGCCGCAATCATAACACCAGCTGCAAAGCCTAGCATGGTATCTAGCAAACGACGACTAACTGTCTTAAAGAAAAAGACGATAGCCGAACCTAAAATGGTACAAAACCATGTAAACAAGCCACCTAATAAAGCCTGTATGACAACAGACTGTTCCGTAAACCAAGCCATTTCACATCTCCTTTTTAACCGCGCATAGTATGATAATTAGGATACCCTAACTACCCTAAAAAATCAAGAGAAAGACAGAAAAAAGCCACAACTTTTGTGACTTTTATAGGTGTCGAAACGGATTGGTCGAAACAGTTGAAGGAAGAATGTCCACATCCCAACCTTCATTTGCCTTCCATGTTTCCAACAATTCAGCAATTTTCTTGATAAACAAGGCTTCGATATGATGGCCTGGATCAATAGCCAGCAAGCCCTGGGTCAGCATATCCTGACCCGTATGGTAGTAAATATCGCCTGTGATGTAAACATCTGCCCCCTTGGCAAGAGCCTCATGGTAGTAAGACCCACCACTACCTCCACAGATGGCTACACGGCTGACATACTGCTTGGCTTGATGCCCATAGGTCACTAGACGGACAGCATCTAGACCAAAGACAGACTTGACTTTCAAAGCCAAATCCTCCAAAGTCTGCTCTGCTATTGTCCCCACACGACCAAGCCCCTGCCCCTCGGCAGTTTCAATCAAGTAGGTAGTATCTTGAATTTCTAATAGTTCACAGAACCAGTCGTTGAGACCACCCTCAACCACATCAATATCTGTATGACTGACATAGACTGCAATATCATACTTAATCAAATCAAGATACATTTTAGTTTGCGGATTGTCACCCACCAAATCCTTTATAGGACGAAAAATCGGAGCGTGCTTGACGATAATCAAATCCACCTTTTTATCAATCGCCTCTGCCACTGTTGTCTCACGAATATCCAGAGCCACCATGACACGTTGAATCTCTTTATTAAGGGTACCAATTTGCAGCCCTTTGACATCGCCTTCCATAGCTAAAGAAGGGGGACAAAAGGCTTGATAGCGCTCAATAACCTGACTAGCTAACATGGACTACCTCCTGAATTTGTTGGATTTTTTGGGAAATGGCAAAGCGGTCACCTTGGCGTTCAGATGGAACTTGTTCCAAAGCAGAACTTAATTTTTCAAGTTCTCTTCTCCACTTTTTGACGAAAACTGGTGAGGCCTCCTCTAGTAGATAGGGACCAAAACGACGTTCAACTTCTGATAATCTCATCTGTCCTGATTCTGCAACGAGGACTTCATATAACTTGCCATTTTCTTCCAGAATCTTTTCAGCAACCAATCTAAAACCATTTTTTTCCAACCATCGACGCACATCATCTTCACGATTATTTGGCTGGAGTATCAAACGTTCAATGGTCGCAAGCTTTTCTTTTCCTGCTTCTAAGATTTCCGCAATCAAGCGTCCCCCCATACCTGCTATGGTCACGGCAGTCATCTGGTCAGACCTCTCAAATGCACCTAAGCCATTTGCCAAACGGACTAGGATTTTTTCTGTTTGTCCCGCCTGTTCTACATTCTGGAGCGCTGACTGATAGGGACCTTGAACGACCTCCCCCGCAATGGCAAAATCAATACGCCCCTGCTCTACCAAAAAAAGAGGGAGATAAGCATGGTCACTCCCTACATCAACTAGACGTGCCCCTTGTGGGACAAAACTTGCGACTGTTTCCAGCCTTTTAGATAATTTTGTTTCCATATCAATCTTTCCAGAGATCCATTGCATCAAGAAAGTCACTTGAAACAGTCACATTCTTAGGAGTCTGAATTTCTCTTTCTGCATTTTTCGCTTCTACTTGCGCAACTGTAGTAATTCCCTCACGGCGCCAGTTTCGTAGAATAGCTTGGATGTATTTCCAATTTGTTTTGTTGTTAAAAACAGCTTCTTTCAAGGCTGCACGAACCAAATCAATCGAAGTTTTGTCATCCTCAATAGTCTTCTGCAAATCTTCGATTTCAAACGGCGATAAAAAGCGGCCCAATTCACGTTCAAAATCACCCACCAAGGTCTTCAAATCATTCTCTGGCTGCACAATCTCAACTGCCCGTTTTGGAGTTAACAGAACATCCAATTTTTCAAAAGCAGGAAGCGCATCGAATATCATTTCAATTTCACCAGCAATACTGATTGTCTTAAATTCTAAGAGTCCAGCATCTTGGAGATTTTCAATAGCTTGATTGACCTGGGCAACTGTTTTACCAGTAGCTTGAGCAATCTCACTAGGTGCTAATGATTCGATAGCTGAAGAATTTTGATATAAGAAAAACTGCCAAATCAAAAAATCATCTGCCGACGGAAAAAGCTCTTGATAGTGGAATAATATTGCTGCTGGCAGGACCAAATGTCCCTGACGAAATTGCTGTGAATAGTTCATACTTCCTCTTTAAAGACTAGCTGACTGGGCTGATTGTTCAAAGATATGCCAGTCGTATGGAGTTTCTTGATAGACAGCATAATTCACCCAGTTGGTAAAGAATTGTGCTGCTGGTAAATTCCAAGAGAGAGATGGTTTGCTTGTAGGGTCATCTTCTTTGAAATAATTTTCCGGTAAATGGGGATTTTTTCCAGCTATACAATCACGTTGGTATTCCTTAGCTAGTGTATCCCTATCATACTCTAAATGTCCAAAACTATAAATTTCCCTTAAATCCTTGCTGGCTAAAATGGATAGGCCAACTTCTGGACCTTGTGATAAAATCGTCAACTCACTCAGATGGGCAATATCTGCCTCCCTTACTTCCGTATAACGGGAGTGTGGTGAACGAAATTCATCGTCAAATCCACGCATAAGAGGGCTAGTTGGATTAGTCACTTCTTGACAATATACGCCTGATAGTTTTCGAGACATACTGTGTTTGGGTACACCATAGCGTGCATACAAACCTGCCTGTGCACCCCAACAAATGTGCAATGTTGAATAAACATGTGTTTTTGACCAATCAAAAACTTGAGTAAGTTCTTGCCAGTAATCAACTTCCTCAAAAGGTAAGTTTTCAACTGGTGCTCCTGTCACGATGAGCCCATCAAAATAGCTATCCCTGACCTGCTCAAAAGTCTTATAAAACTGCTTCAAATGGTCCGAGTGTGTATTTTTGGACTCGTGACTAGCCATGTAGAGAAATTCAACCTCTAGCTGTAAAGGAGTGTTAGCCAAAAGACGGAGCAACTGAGTCTCCGTCACTATCTTCTGTGGCATGAGATTGAGAATAAGGATTTTGATAGGACGAATGTCCTGATGACTGGCTCGGTCACTATCCATCACAAAAATATTCTCTTTTCTCAAAATTTCAACTGCTGGTAATGATTTTTCAATTTTAATTGGCATAAGCAACCTCCCAATTTTCTTACATTTATTATAAGACAGGTTGCTATGCAATTCAATTAGAATAAAAATAGGACCAGTTATAAGTTTTGGCTATAACCTTAGATTAATAGTGCATCAAAACCTTGTAGTCGTAATCACCGATTGCTTCACGGCCTTTCAAATCATCTAGCTCAATCAAGAAGGCACAGCCAGCAACGATACCGCCAAGCTTTTCAATCATTTCGATCGTTGCTTTTACAGTACCACCAGTCGCCAACAAGTCATCGACAATCAAGACACGTTGTCCTGGTTTGATTGCGTCTGCATGCATCGTCAATGTATCGACACCATATTCTTTTTCATAATCAGCTGAGATAACCTCACGTGGTAACTTACCTGGCTTACGAACTGGTGCAAAACCGATTCCCAATTCAAAGGCAACTGGACATCCAACGATGAAACCACGCGCCTCTGGCCCAACAATCATATCGATTTGCTTATCTGTCGCATACTGAACGATTTCACGTACTGCATAGCTATAAGCATTTCCATCTGCCATCAAAGGGCTAATGTCACGGAATTCGATACCTTCTTTTGGATAGTTAGGAATTGTTGCGATGTAATCTTTTAAGTTCATTTGTCTCTCTCTTTTTAAAAATAATTTTTACTCTTCATTATACCATGAAATTGTTTTTTGGTACATTTCAGACCTATATCTTTAGCAAATCGTCTCCTCAAATTCGCCACACAAGCTGCCCTACTATGTCCACCATAGGAAAAGCTTCCTTGCTGATTAAAGTAAGACTGCTCCCAGCCAACCTCATTTCTTCCTTTTTGGTAGCGACGAAAGCGAGTAGGCGATAAATAGACTCCCATCTTTGAGCGTAGCAATTCTTTCCGAAAAACGGGATCCAGTCTGCCAACTGGAGCCATATCAAGTTGTCTATGGCGCTTATTATTAGCTCTGGCATAATTAAAGGAAGCCCTGTTTACCACGCCATTGACATGTGGTCGTTCTTCTAAAATCAAGGCAAATTGTCCATCTTGATTTAGGATAAATTCGCTGTGAAAATGAATCAAAATCTTCATATTGACTGGCAAAATCTTCTGATTTTTCTTGCCGAACAGTTGTTTATTGTGTAGGCGGGCAGATTCTCGTAAGCGGTAAGACCACCGAGGTAGGCTACGTAAATAGGCTATCAGAGCCTGCCAATCTGTTTTTCCTTTTCCACACTACTGACGCACCCAAAAAGCCTGCTGATAGGAAATAAGGTAACGCAGTTGATGGACCTGTCTGTTTAACGGCCGTTTAACTTCTAATTCCCGAACTGGAAAAGCCTTATCAACTAGCTTAGCAAAGTACCCCCAAAACGGATGGTGTGGAGGACAATTCACATCCATCTTCTGCAAAAGTTCAGGTAATATCCCATGACTTAATTCCTCAGGAAAATCTAACATATTCATACTTTGCTCCAATAAAGTCGTCGCTTTCTCTTGGCTTAAAGAGCGACTGTCAACTCTTATCAACTGATAAAAGCTAGTTGAGGCAAAAATAGTAGCTTCTTTTATGAAATTTTGAACAAATGCTGGGATGTCTTCTTGTTTTAGAGGCAACAGTTGTTTCAGGAAAACCTTTTTGATAGCTCTTTCTGACCATCCTACTCGCCGTAATTCAATCAGTGCGTGCTTTATTTCGGTTATCTGTTCAAGATTTTTCAACAGGCTTTTCTGCCTGATAAACCAATGAGCGTAGAGAAGCGTTCCAATTACTCCAACAACAACCAGAGCTTCTACTGTCATCAAACGCGACCACATAGCCATTCATAAATTTCCTGAACGGTGCCGAGCGCCATCAACTCTTGTTGGATAACTGTTTCTTTCAATTCTTGATATATTTGACTTTCTGAAATCTCTCGCTTCTGTGCCTCTTTGTTGACCCGCATGACCCCATCCGTAATCGTGACAAATTCTAATTCTTGGAAAATCTGGATCATTTTAACCAATAGACTGTCCTTAATTTTTAAGTAAACAGCCAAATCTTTCAGTTTATAGCGAACATCAAATTCCTTAAACTGATAAATGGTCTTATAGAGCTTGGCAAATTGCTCCCGACTACCATAACCGTCTAGATAATAAGGTATCTTGATGTCATTCTTAAAGTAAATAGCCTGAAAATCATGTTTTTGGAAAACGGGTTTGAGGTCCGATAGATTTTCGGGTAAATTGGCTAAGACAAGCGAATCCGCACCTGCTAGATTGGACAAGTCAGTCATATCCAAAACGGGCACTCCTTCTGGCAGATTGTGCTGTTTGCCACGGATATTGTAAAGCTGGACACCTTCTACACGGGCATCAACCAGCATGAGCTGAAGACTGGTATTGCCATTCCATTGATTGACAGACAAGGTGACAGCTAGTTCTAAGCCCTTGGCCTGTGAAAATTCCAAGGCTAGATTGCCCTTACCAAAAGCAACGACATCAAATCCTGCAGCACCTTTCGTAATGCGTAGTTTCAAATGGGCATTATTCTGCCCCATGGTTCTTGCTGATTCCACCTGAAAGTCTCTGATGTAGAATACAGGCTTTTTATTATCCATGCCGTAGGGTGCTAATTTTTCAAAGGACTTTAGCGTATCAAGAGTTAATTCTTCCAAGTCCAATTCTTCATCTAAGACCAGCGAAGACTTGCTGGATAAATCCAATTTATTTTCGATAATGTAGTCTGTCAAGGTTAGAGCAAGCTCTTCAAGTTTGTCAACTTCCAAGGTCATACCTGCTGCACCAGCATGACCACCAAAGGCGATAAATAGGTCCTGATGATCTTTAAGGGCCTTGAAAATGTCAACTGCTTCAACAGAACGAGCCGACCCCTTTGCCTTACCATCTTCAATAGACAAGACGATAACAGGTTGCTGCAATTCTTCTAGTAGGCGTCCTGCTACAATCCCTAAAACACCTGGGTTCCAACCTTCTTTAGCCAGAACTTGAACAGGTCTATCCCGACGGAGCATGGTTTTTGCTTCATCGTAAATTGCTTGGACGACGTCTTTGCGTTCTATATTTTTACTGTCAATCATGAGGGCAATTTGATGGGCCTCTTCGTCATCAAAACCAGTCAGTAATTCGATGGCTGGATTAGGATCGTCGAGTCGACCAAGGGCATTCAACCTCGGAGCAAGTTGGAAACCAACTGTTTCTTCATCAATACTGTCTATGTCAATACCAGCTATCTTTATCAACTCTTGCAAACCTGCTCGCTCAGTCTGTTTGAGAAGCGAGAGACCATATTTGACCATGACACGATTCTCATCGGTCAAGCTAACCATATCAGCGATGGTGCCAATTGCGACCAAATCCAGCAAGTCTGCATGAACCGTTTCAAGAAGAGCACAGGCCAATTTAAAAGCCACGCCGCAGCCCGCCAAATGTTTGAAGGGATAATTTCCATCGGGATGCTCTGGATGTACAATCGCATAGGCATTGGGAAGGGTTTCCTGCATGGAATGGTGGTCTGTCACGACAACATCGACACCCATTTCCTGGGCATAGGCAATCGCTTCATGACCCGCTACGCCATTGTCCACCGTCACAATAAGAGAAATCCCCTGTTGCTCGATAAAATACTTATAAACCGACTGATTGGGACCATAACCATCTGTGAAACGATTGGGAAGATAAACTTGGACTTCTGCCCCCATTTCCTCCAAAGTTTCTTTCAGAATAGATGCCGAGGTCATGCCGTCTGCGTCATAATCTCCATAAATCAAAATTTGTTCGTAATCTTCGATTGCTCGGCGAATCCGCTCTACCGCCTTGTCCATATCATGTAGTAAATAGGGATCGTGAAGGTCTTCTAAGCTTGGTTGTAAGAAAGTATGCAATTCTTCCGCCGAATGGATGCCACGTTCATACAGCAACTTAGCCGCTACCGGGTCTACTCCTTCTTTTTTAGCAATTTTGATAAATTGTTCATCAGAAAAACCGGTTAATAATTGCCAGTCATAATTAGGTTTTATCACGTTTTTTCACTCCTTAATACTCAAAATCACAAGTAACCTGTAACTTTTCCGAGTATAAACTATCTTTCTATTATATCATTTTCCAAGAAAAATGGAGCAAGGTAAGACCGAAACAGAATGTCGATCCCTTGCTCCATGAAGAACGAATATTGCAATTTATAATAACGGCGAAATAATTCGCAGTAGGGCTCCTCCCAAACGCTTATACCAAGAGTACGTTTTATGGAAGGTTAGAAGGTTAATTTGCTGTGATTTTTTGAAGGACTGAGTAAAGTCATCCTTAATAGCTGCCAAAACTGTCGAGTGATTGTAAATATAGAGACCACACTCAAAATTAAGATAAAAAGAGCGAAAATCCATATTCACCGTACCAACAGTAGCTTTCTTATCATCGACCAAAACAACTTTGGAATGGACAAATCCAGGCTGGAATTCAAAGATTTCAATTCCTGCTTCCAAGTAAGTCGGAAAATCAGTACGAGCAGCCAAATAGGCTGATTTTTTATCGTAGATATGCGGTAGTAAAATGCGAACCTCGACTCCACGCTTCGCTGCATAAGTCAAATTATCAATCATTTCATCATCCAACACTAGGTAGGGTGTCATGATATAAATATAATCCGTTGCCGACTGAATCATGTCTAGGCAGACTCGTTTGGCTACCTCATCTCCATCAAATGGATTCTCGCCATACGGAAGGAAGAAACCTTCGGCATCAACGGTTTCCGTCTCTAAATCTTTATGCGTTTTGAGGTATTTTAGGTCATCTGTCTCTGTCTTTTCATTGTAATTCCACATTTGAAGGAACATCAACGTAAAGTTTGCAACAGCTTCTCCCCTAATCATAATCGCTGCGTCTTTCCAGTAACCAAAACGCACTTTCTTGTTGATGTATTCATCTGCGATATTAATACCACCGGTAAAGGCAACCTTTCCATCAATAATCGCAATTTTCCTATGGTCACGGTTATTTTGCACCGTAGATAAGGCAGGGATAATTTGAGAAAATACTTTGGCTTTTATCCCATATTTTCTCAAGGTTTTATAGTAATTATAGGGAAGATTGGTCAGTGAATTCATCCCATCATACATAAAACGAACTTCCACCCCTTGCGCTGCCTTTTCCTTTAAAATGTCAAGGATAGAATCCCACATATATCCCATATCGACAATAAAGTACTCCATAAAAATATACTGCTCTGCTTTTTTCAACTCTTCTAGTAGAGCTTCAAATTTTTCCTGACCTGTTGAAAAATAGACGGCATCCGTATTGGTATGAATTGGGTAGCCAACGTACTCACTCATGAAGTGAGCTAATTTCAGTTGCTCCTTATCTTCCTGCTCCAATGCCTTCATGACCTTTTCAGACGTCTTACTATACTCCCGAAGTCTTTGTGCTTGCTTATGAAAATTTTTACGATAACGTTTGGTTTCAATGTTGGACTGCAAAATAAAATAGAATAGAGCACCAAAAATCGGAATACCAATGACAAAAATAATCCAGGTTAACTTAAAACTGGTATTCATCGGTCTATTGATGATTGAAATAGCTACAAAAATCGAAAAAATTTGCAAAACAATCAATAAAGCAGGCATATAGGTAGCTGCCGAACCTACCAACCAAAGAATAAGGAAAATGGTTAGAATAATCAAACTAATGACAATAAATGTCCGACTGTATATAATTTTCCAAAGTTTTTCCATATATCTCTCCCTTATTTTTTTACCATTATAACAGATTATAGTCAAATATCCTACTAATTATCGCAGTAGATTTCTCGCAGTTCTTACTTGAAACAGCACCCCTATCTCCTACATCATAAAACACCGACATAGACCGGTGTTTTACTTATATATATTATCTGTCAAAATTTCTACGGTTTACCGTAACGTAAACCCATAGCATTGATAGCGACAATAACCGTCGATAGACTCATGAGCACGGCCGCCAATAAAGGATCCACCATAATGCCCATGCTTGGATAAAGGATTCCAGCAGCTAAAGGAATGGCAATGATGTTGTATCCTGCCCCAAACCAGAGATTTTGCCTCATTTTGCGGATGGTTGTCTTGGCAATGCTCAACATATCCAAGACTGCTGATGGATTGGATTGAACCAAGACCACGTCTGCAGAGTGGATGGCAACAGAAGTTCCTGCGCCAATGGCAAAGCCTAAATCTGCCGTCGCTAGAGCAGGCGAATCATTGACCCCATCGCCGATGAAAAGAACTGCCCCACGCGCCTGATAGTCCTTGACCAGTTTTGCCTTATCCTCTGGTTTAAGTTCAGCTCGGTAATCCTCTATGCCCAACTGAATGGCTACTTTTTGTGCGGTAGCTGGATTGTCACCCGTTAACATCACAGGACTAATCCCCTGCGCTTTCAAGCCTGCTACAAAATCTTTAGCATCTTCTCTTATCTGGTCGCCCAAGGCTACAAATCCCAAGACCACATGATCAGACACCAAAAAACTCAAGGTTAGACCCAAATCAAGATAGGGAGCAATCACGTCCTGATCCACTGACAAACCTATTTCCTGCAGACCTTTGTAGGACATAATTTCATAAATCCTTCCATCCAAGACGCCTCGAATCCCACTACCAGGGATATTCTCAACCCGTTCTGCTTGATAGAAAAGTGGACCTGCCGCCTCCACAATCGAAAGGGCAATTGGGTGGGTTGAAAGAACTTCTAATGATGCCATTTTGGCCAGCGCATCCGCTCCCTCAACCAAATCTTGGCTGTGGCGAACTTGAAATTTTCCGTCGGTCAAGGTTCCGGTCTTATCCATCAAGGCAAACCGAATCTGGTTAACCTGTTCAAGAGCTGTTCGGTTCTGAACCAAAAGACCATTTTTTGAAGAAATCGTGGTCAATCGCGCCACAACAAGGGGAATGGCTAGACCAAGGGCATGCGGACAGGCAATGACAAAAACAGAAACTGCCATCATCAAGGCAAAGGCAAGATTAGCCGTCATGGTCCAATAAATAAAGGCCAAAATCCCCACAATTAAAGCTGCATAGAAGAGCCAAGAGGCTACGCGGTCAGCCATATTTTCAAGCTTGGATTTCTGGTTTTGTGCTTGACGGACCATTTCGGTCACCTGCGCCAAAAAGCTATCCTTACCAAGACTGGTCACTTCCATTTCAAAGGGCATGTTTTGATTGAGCGAACCACCGAATACCCTATCCCCCGCCTCTTTTTTGACAGCTCGAGATTCCCCAGTAATCATGGATTCATCAATATGAGCAACACTCAAAATCTTACCGTCAGCCGGAATTTTTTCATTTTCCTTGACTAAGAGGAAATCCCCAATCTGCAAGTCCTCTACCGCAACATCTGTCCCATCCTTGAGATGGGCTTTTTTCGGAATGAGAGAGGCCAAGTCTTTCAGGGCATCGCCTGCTCCCATAACCGCCTTCATCTCAATGATATGCCCAATCAGCATAATGACAATCAGCGTAGACAACTCAAACCAAAAGTTCATGCTTTCTTGTCCCAATAGCGCTAAAATTGTTGCATAAACGGAGTAAAGATAGGAAACAATAATCCCCATGGAAATCAGGGTCATCATTGCAGGTTTTTTAGCTTGCAACTCCCCTCTCGCTCCGTTAAAGAAAGGTGTTCCTGAGTAGAAGAAGATAATAGAACCTAGTATCAGCTGGACAAGTTCAACACCCGGAAAACGTAAGAGAGTGAAACCTGCAATTGGAGAAATGGCCAGTAGGGGAATCATGACTGCCACTGCGACTTTGAGCTTTGTATTCATATCCCCCATGTGCATCATGTGCCCACCATGCTCCATCATGTCATGGTCATGCCCTTGGTGATGCTGATGAGCATCATGAGTATGATGAGAATGATGACTGACGTCAGAGCCCCCTACATGATGATGGTCGTGATGGACGTGATGGTCAGAATGATGATTGGCGTGAACCCCCTCTTCATGAGGATGCTCCTGCTGATGAGAATGATGGCTGGTCTGACCAACTTCCTCAGAATGCATCATATGTTGGTGTTCCTGCTTATTTTCTTTTGAATGGTTCATAAGATAACTCCTATTTCTGTCTACATTTGTAATCGATTTACAATTATAGTTTACACTTGTAGTCAAAAAATGTCAACCGATTAGATCAAAAAAACCTAGAATGGCATTAATCCATCTAGGTCATATTATGTGTTCACTTTTCTTTATTTCAAATTAAAGACCGTACTGGCCAGATAATCAGCCAGTCTCGGAAAAAGAGTATATAGCTTATGAGCAGCTGCTAGTGACCAAGGCAGATTGATGTCTCGTTTCTTCGTCCCCATAGCTGAAACAATCTTCTTAGCAACATAGTCTGGTTGCAGCAAGAAAGCCTTGACACTTTCTTGATAAGTACCATCTGGATCTGCTTGGTCGAAAAAGCTGGTTGCGATTGGACCTGGGTTGACCGTAGTAACTGTCACACCGTAGGGAGCCAACTCCAAACGAATAGTATTGGAAAATCCCATAGCCGCAAACTTGGTCGCCGAATAAACCGATGACTTGCTTGAAGCAATCAAGCCTGACATGGAAATGATATTGATAATCTGCCCGCTCCGTCTTGCCTTCATTCGTTTACCTACTAAACGGCACATGGTCATCAGTGCAAAAGTATTGATGTCAAACATAGCCTGCACCTGCTGGCTGGAAAAATTCTCAAAATCATCATAAATGGCATAGCCAGCATTATTGACTAAAATATCAATCCGCCCAAACTGACTATCCAGTTCATCGAAAAATGCCGTCAGAGCTATTTCATCTCGGATGTCTACATCAAAGACAGCCTTTTTTTCATGGTAAGCATAGAGTTGCTCAATTTTTGCCACATCACGACCAAGTAAAATCAAAAAATCATCTTTCAGCAATGGCACCATTTCCTGCACCAAGCCACCAGAGGCTCCTGTGATTAGAATGGTTCTCATAGCTCAATTTCCTCTAAATCCTTGACAATATGAACCTGCTCGAAAATAGTACTTGCATCTTTCCGTAATTGACTAATATCCTTTGATAAAAATCGTGGACTGATATGATTGAGTAAGAGCTGTTTGACACCAGCATCCTTAGCTACCTGAGCGGCTTCCATATTGGTCGAATGCCCGTGCTTGCGAGCAATCTTCTCATCTCCTTTTCCGTAAGTCGCCTCATGCACCAGCACATCAGCATTGACAGCCAGACGGACACTAGCATAACACTTGCGCGTATCACCAAGAATGGTCACTACCTTACCAGGCCGAGGAGGAGAAATATAGTCACTCGCGATAATTTCAGTCCCATCTTCTAGCGTCACGTTTTGACCATTTTTGATTTTACCGAATAGGGGACCAAATGGTACACCTGCCGCGCGCAGAGCCTCTGCATCCAATGTCCCTTCCAAATCTTTCTGGATGACACGATAGCCGACACAAGGAATGGTATGGTCCAGCTTTTCAGCGAATACCGTGAATTTGTCCGTTTCTAGGACCTGACCTACCGTATCAACATCAAACTCATGAAAATGAATGCGATAAGGTAGGCGTGTCCCTGATACTTTAAGACTTGCCAAAACAAATGAACGAATGCCCACAGGACCGTAAATATCAATATCCGTCTGCTCCTCGCTAGACTGGAAGGAACGGCTAGACAAAAAACCTGGCAGTCCAAAAATATGGTCTCCGTGCAGGTGAGTGATAAAGATTTTTGCGACCTTACGTGGACGAATAGTCGTTTCCAAAATTTGATTTTGAGTTCCTTCGCCGCAGTCAAATAGCCAAACCTGATTGATTTCATCCAAGAGTTTCAAGGCCAAACTGGATACATTTCGAGCCTTGGAGGGCTGACCAGCCCCCGTACCTAAAAATTGAATTTGCATTGTTTACTTTCTAATGTTTTATATATAAAATTGCAGAGCGACCCGACCAGACGTAGTAAGGCTGACCAGGATAGGCTTCCGCCACTTCCAGCACTTCTTCCTGATTAAAGCCTGAAATCTTGACCAAGCCTTCTCCGGTTGCCACTTGAGTCAGGAGGTAGTCTGTTTCAACTTCCTCTAACTCGGCTTCCTCAAAGGGATTGACTTTCATGAAAATCTTGCCCTCCTCCACAAAGACGACATAGTGGGGAAAGACTTGGGCGATTTCAAAAAGCAAACTGTCCGTCACTTCCTCTATACCTTCCGAAAAAACCTGGGCCAGACCGTCCGCCGACACATAGGCAAAGCCGAAAGACTTACCTGACAAATTAAGACGGACAAAGGGCTTGTCTTCTTCAAAGCTGGGTTCTTTTGGAAAAAGGCAGAGCTGCTGAGATAGAGCGAGATAATAGTCCGTCGCCTCTTCTGCCCCTTGTTTCTGGTAGATTTCCGCAAAATAGGCATTGATAACCGAGGGCGGTGGCGTGATAAAATCTAGTTTTTGTTGGTCAGTCATATCAGCTAATTTCTTAGCCAGATAGACCTTGTCCAGACTGGTAAAGCCACCGTATTTCATTGCCAAATCAAGATAATCCGTCATAAAATTCTTCCAACTTCCATTTATTGCTGGAAGCGATATAGCCTGATACCACTTCCACATCCTCTTCATAAGTCCGATTTTCAATCAGGGCAAGAGTGGCTAAATCATGCAATTTATAAGATTCAGCAAGTGGGACCCTGATCTCAAATCGTTCAAACATAGTCTTAATCTTGGCCAAGACCATCATCTGAATATGCCCTTTGGCATTCTTATCCTTAGCGGACAGCATGACATGAGGAAACTGACTGGGGGTAAAGCTGTCATCGGTCTTGTCCAGCTTGTTGTAGAGAGCTAGACGGGGAATGTCCAGCATATCCAAGTCTTTCAGAATGTCCAAGACCACCTGCTCCTGCTCACTGTGATTGGGGTCAGAGGCGTCGATGACATGGAGCAAGAGGTCCACGTTCATGGACTCCTCCAAGGTGGATTTGAAGGCGGAAATCAACTCAGTCGGCAGGTCCTGAATGAAACCAACCGTGTCGGTCAAAGTCACGTTGAACTTGTCCGCCAAGTTTATCTGCTTGGTCGTGGCATCAAGTGTGGCAAAGAGTTCGTCCGCCTCGTACTGTCGCTTATCGGTCATGGCATTCATGATAGTGGATTTACCAGCGTTGGTGTAGCCAATCAAACCAATCTTAAACACGCCTGATTGCAGACGGCGTTCCCGGACAGTCGCTCGATTTTTCTCCACCGTTTTGAGTTGGCGTTCAATGTCGTGAATCTGGTTGCGGATGCTGCGACGGTTGAGCTCCAACTGGCTTTCACCCGGTCCACGAGAGCCGATACCCCCTGCCTGACGGCTGAGCATGATACCTTGTCCAACCAAGCGTGGCAACATGTACTTGAGCTGGGCCAAGTGGACCTGCAGTTTTCCCTCGTGACTCCGTGCTCGCATGGCAAAAATATCCAAAATCAACTGCATACGGTCGATGACTTTAACACCTAAAATCTCTTCCAGATTAACATTCTGACGGGGCGTCAGTCGGTTATTGACAATGACGGTATCAATCTCATCAGCTTCAACCATCTGGGCAATTTCTTCTAGTTTCCCTGAGCCAACAAAGGTCTTGCTGTCGTATTTTTCTCGTTTTTGAGTGTAGACTCCCTTGACCAGAGCGCCAGCCGTCTTAGCAAGACTTGCCAACTCTTCCATGGACATGTCAAAATTATCTGTCTGCTGTAGTTCCACTCCAACCAGGAGGGCGCGTTCTTGTTCTTTCTGGGTTTCAATCATTTAAAAATTCCTCCACGGCGGTGAAAATCTGCGACTTGTAATCTGGCTGGCCTACTGAGTAAAAGGGAACCTGCATGCGATTTCTGAACCAAGTCAATTGACGTTTGGCAAAGCGGCGGCTATTTTGCTTGACTTTATCAATTGCTTCTTCTAGCGAAAGTTCACCTGCAAAATAAGGGAAAAATTCCTTGTAACCAATTCCCATAGCAGCTTGGGCTTGGGGATGTTCTTGGTAGAGCCAGCTAACTTCATCCAGTAAGCCCGCCGCCATCATCTTATCCACTCGCTGATTGATGCGGTCGTAGAGAACCTGTCTGTCATCCGTCAGGCAGATGTAAAGTGGCTCATATTCTGACTCTGTATTTTCTAAGTTTTTGCCAAATTTTTTCAACTCTAACCCACGAATGATTCTCCGTCGGCTGTTTCCCTCGACCGTCAAACCTGCCTGCTCTGCCATTGTTTCCAAAACCTCGTCAGACAGGCTATCAAGCTCTGCCCGATAGGCCAGAACCTGCTCCTGGTCAACCTGCCCGCCCAGATGGTAGCCTTCAAGCAAGCTCTGAATGTAAAGCCCTGTCCCACCCACGATAATCGGCAACTTTCCACGACTAGTAATGTCTGCAATTAAGGCCTTGGCTTCCGCTACAAATTCATAAGCCGAATAGCCATCGGTCACCTCTCGGACATCAATCAAGTGATGAACCGCCGCAGCCTGCTCTTCAGGGCTAGCTTTTGCCGTACCGATATCCAGTTTGCGATAGACTTGCTGGCTATCACCGCTAATAATTTCTCCATTGTAGCGCTGGGCCAAGTCTATGCCAAGGGCAGTTTTTCCTACCGCTGTCGGTCCAATGACCACAATAACTTTAGTTTTCATCTTTTTCCTTGAAAATATTTTGTTTTTTCGCTAAAATCTATTATAACACAAGTAAAGGAGAAATAACTATGGCTAAAGGTTTTGGTAAAGGTTTCTTAACAGGTGTTCTTTCTACAGTTGCTCTTGCAGCAGGTGCAGTCTTCACTGTTCACAAAACAATCATTGAACCAGAAGAAAAGAAAGAAGCCTTCATTGAGGAAAATCGTAAAAAAGCTGCTCGTAAACGTGTGGCACACTAAAAAGCTGGATGTCCAGCTTTTTTTGTTTACAAAAAATCCCTTAGAAGCTCTGCCATTTTCACAGAAAAATACCAGCCTTCTTAAGGGATTATACTTTATAAGATAATATCTTCTCTTTCAATGAGAACAATAGTCCACATCATGGCAAGTGTGACGATAGCCAGAGCAAGAATCAATGGCATCCAGTTTCCGAAGATTGGATAGCTGTAACCGAGAAGGCCTGGTCCAAATGCTGCAATGAGATAGCCACCTGTCTGCACCATTCCTGATAACTGGGCAGTAGCCTGGCTGTTGCTTGTTTTCAAAGTAAAGCTCAACATCATATAAGGGAAGAGGGCTGCATTTGAAAAACTTAAAATAATGTGAAGCGCTGACCAAAGAATGAGATTGGTCGGAATCAATGCCATCATGACCAAACCAAGCAAGGTAACAGATGAAATAGCCAGCATGATATTTCGACGCATTTCTTTTGTCTGACGAGAAAGAACAGCTGGGATAATCATAGACATGGGAATAGCTGTCATATTGAAGAAACCAGCCATTAGCCCTGCTTCTGCCTTACTAAAGCCAACTGATTGAGAAATAGTTGGCAACCAGGTAATCTCTGTATAGTAGAGGACTGATTGTAGCCCACCAAATATCAAAAAGGCAATCGCTGCTTTATTTTTCCAGATAGATGATTTCTGGTTTCCTTGGTTCTCACTTGCAAATCGATGGTTATTTCTTACATTAGGCAACCAGATTAGGAAAGCCATAAATACCAATCCTGTAATTAATAGAATAAAAAATTCCCAAGAACTAGAGGATACAATTGGAACAGCAATCATGGATGCAACTGTTGCCGCCACCCCCATGAGAGTGATATAAATCGTCGTATACAGACCAATTTTCTTTGGAAAATTAGCCGCAACCAAACTTGGTAGCAAAACATTAATAAATGCTATTGTAGCACCAACAAGCATTGTACCAAGAAATAAAGTAGGAAGATTAAACACTCGCATCCCAGAACCAAGAGCCATGACCAATAGAACAAAGGCCATTAGCTTTTCCATTCCAAACTTAGCCGCAAGACGCGGTGCTAAGGATGAACAGAGAGCAAACATGATGAGCGGAATAGAGGTTAAAATCCCTAATGAACTCACTTCTACTCCCAGTCCTGCTGCCACATCTGTCAAAATAGCAGGTAAAGCTGTAAAGGGGGCACGCATCACGATCCCTAGCATGACGATTCCTGCAATAATAAAGGGTGATTGTTTTTTCATTTTTCTCCTAAGTCTCCTAATGTTCGGATTTCAGCACTTTCGATTATACCATAGTTGACAAATGATAGAAAGTTATTTCCGTCTATTTTTTCTAGTTATAGTTTTTAACTATGGATTTGCCATGAAAATAACTATTTTTCAAATGATAGCTTATGAGTTAGAATAGGTTCATCACTAAAACGAAAGAAAGAGAGATACATATATGACAACTTCAAGATTCCAATTGGTCGGTTCACTTCTTCGACCAGCAAACTTAGGAGAATTTAAACGACAAATCGAAGCTCGTGAAGACATCAAATACCCATTCTATGATGACTTCGATGGTTACAAAGAAACGGAAGCGTCACTCATCCAAAAAATTATTGCGGAACAAAAAGAAAACGGTTTGGATATTGTAACAGATGGAGAATTTGGTCGTTCAATGTGGCACCTAGATTTTCTCTGGGGCTTCGACGGTATCGAGCGTTACATTACTGAGCATGGTTATCCATTTAAAGACCATGATGGACAGATTTTTGAAACACGTAAGGATATTGGATTGCGTATTACAGGTCCTCTTTCAGCAAAAAATCACCATTTCATTGATATTTTCAAACAAGTGAAAGAATTAGCAGGAGAAACTGTAACCAAACAAACTATTTTTGGGCCAGCCCATGCCTTTAATGAATTGACAATTTTCAATGGACAAGTTGGACCAGATCACATCTACAGGACTCGTGATGAATTGAAAGACGGGCTCATCGCTGCCTATAAGGAATTTTTAGACCAGTACAAGGAAGCTGGTGGACAAATCGTTCAATTTGATGACTGCCTTTGGGAATTATTCGACCCTGCTAACCCTGTACCTTTCTTGCCACAAGACGATTCTGAAGCATTGGCTGCTTTGGCTGACGAGTTTGTTGCTATCAATAATGCTGTTATTGATTACGGGCATGAAATTGGCTTGACCGTCTGGACGCACAACTGCCGTGGTAACTATGAAAGTCGCTCTGCAGCTGGCGGAACTTACGAAGCTATTGCTGAAAAATTCCTGCGTGACCAAAAATACGATCGATTCTTCCTTGAGTGGGATGATGAACGTGCAGGTGATTTAAAAGCTTTGGAAAGCCTGCGTGACAAGAATGTCGAAGTCGTTCTTGGTCTACTTTCAAGTAAAACTTCTGATTTGGATGATGAAGAACGTGTTTACAAATTACTCGAGGAAGCAAGCAAGATTATTCCAAAAGAGCGCCTCTACTTGTCACATCAATGTGGATTCGCTTCATGTGATTCAGGTAATGAATTGGCCATCCCGCAACAGTGGGCAAAAATTAAACAAGGTCAAGAAATTGCAGAGAAGTTTTGGTCTTAAGCCACTTCTTGTTATTCGTGCATAAAAGCCCCGCCATTTGGCAGGGCTTTTATTTGTTTGTTAATCAATCCTAATATAGCAAAGGTGCCAACAGTAAAATCACAAGTAAGGCTAACAAATGCCCAACTGTCACTAGGATAAATGAATACTTGAGTCCACGTTTCATACTTAATTTCGATAGATTGTGGAAGGTAATCATCACGCCAGACTGAGGCACAACTGTCAAGATAGCTGATGCAACAACTACTACACGATGCAGCAACTCTGGATTAATCCCCATTTCTAAATAGGCAGGAAGGAAATTACTTGAAGCAATACCTACTGCACCAGAAGAGGAACCGATAATACCACTAACCAATGCTGTCGAAACAGATAAACTAATCAGCGGCGATCCTGGTATTTGTTGAATCCATTCTTGAATGACTGCAAAACCTGCTGACAAGGTTAACACCGTCCCAAATGCTACTGTACTAGAAGTTGCAAAAGCAGGCACTATAGATGCCGTTGTCGCAGCATTCAAAATATCTTTTTGATTTGGCAAATATGGATAAAAAATCAAGGCTGAAATGAGAATTGAAACAAGCAAACCGATTGCTAGTACATTCGGAGTTTTACTCATTAGGAAAATCGTCCCAATAAGACTGAATAGAGGCAAGACTGATAAAAATAGATTTGGTGTCTTATCAGCTACCACTACTGCAGTTTCATCCTCTTCTTCTGTATACGTCTCTCCATTTGCTAGACTTTTCTTGAGGCAGTAGGCCATGTAGAGCAAGCCAAATACTAATAGCGTCAAGCTGGCTGCCAAACTGATAATGGGGGCCGCGGTCAAGCTAGTTCCCAAAACTTTTGTCGGAATAACATTCTGGATGGAAGGTGCCCCAGGAAGAGTTGTCATCGTATAAGTACCGGCTCCCAAAAAGACAGGAATTGGAAAAAGGGCCCAGTTAATATTCAATTCTTTGAAAAGTGGTCGTGACAGGGGAAGCAAGGTAAAAATAACTACAAAAATACTGACACCACCATAGGTCAGAATGGAAGCAATCAAAGTGATGGCTAACAAGCCCTTATAGGGACTATCCTTTCCCATTACTTTCAAAATGCTATTAGCAATCGTCTGCGTGGCTCCACTTGCCTCCATATAACGTGCCAAGATAGACCCCAACATAAAGATGGCAAAATTATTAATCAAAAAACCTGCTAAGCCCGCCATATAAGACTGCTCTTTGCCTAGCATAACCTCCAAAATATTCATCTGGTTGGTCAAGATGATGATCAAACTAGCCAATGGCGCTGCAACAATGACATGTAGATTCTTTGTAGTCCAATAAATAATGGCCACAACGGCCAGTAAAACTCCTAAAATTGCTAAAATTTCCATAGTTCTCCTTATTTTCCCTTCCTAGTCAAGGGAGATTTTTTTAATGTCTGACGTATCTCCTAAATTACTTACTAGCACTTCTACCCTTTGTCCAAGACCAGGATGTCGATAATCTGCTGCAATATCAGCCAGTGGTAAAAGAACAAATGCCCTCTCATGTGCATAAGGATGTGGTACGATGAGATTTTCTTCGTCTATCACTTGCTCATCCCAAAAAATAATATCCAAATCAATGGTCCGTTGACCCCATTTTTCAATCCGCACTCGGTCCAACTCTTGTTCGATCTTCTGGCAAACGCTTAGAAAATCCTGAGCAGACAAATCAGTATACACTTGACAGGCTAGATTGAGGAAATCAGCCTGGTCGGTCTTGCCCCAAGCTGGAGTTTCATAAATGTTGGAAACTAAGCCAAGCTGGCAACCTGGATGACTGGCTAATTTGTCTAGAGCTGCCTGTAAATAGGCTTGCCGATTGCCCATGTTCCCTCCGATACTGAGATAGGCTAGATGCTTCATGGTCGTTCACGCTCCAATTCAATTCCGACAGAATCATAGTGTCCAGCAATGGGCGGATTTTCCTTGTAAATAGCCAAGCGAATCTTATCCACCTTTGGAAATTGCTCAAAAATCTCTTGGCAAATAACACCTGCTACCTTTTCTATAAGGATGTAGGGCTTGCCTTCCACAACTGCTTTAATGGTTTCAAAGACCATACCATAGTGAACTGTGTCTTCTAAATTGTCAGTTTGTGAAGCTGCTGTCAGGTCAACAAACAAATCACAGTCAACTGTGAAAATTTGACCAAGAACTTGTTCTTCTTTGAAGGCACCATGGTAGCCGTAAAAGCGACATTTATTGAGAGAAATCTTATCCATGATGACCTCCAGAAGTCAATTGGTCCCAAACTTTAACGATGTCACGGTTGGCAGCGACATTGTGAACACGGACCATTTTGCAGCCTTTTTGGACTGCCCAGGCAGACAAGGCTGCCGTTGCTTGATCGCGGTCAGTTGGTAAACTATTTCCCCCAAGCAGATAATCTACCACGCGCTTACGGGAAATTCCAAACAGAACAGGATACCCAAGACCAGTAATCTGTTCCAAACCTTGTAAGAGGTCCAGATTATGTTGGACATTCTTCGAAAAGCCAAATCCTGGATCCAACCAAATCTGGTCTGCGGAAACACCAGCATCAAGTGCTGCTTGAGCACGCTCAGCTAGAAAGTTTTTGACTTCTCCAACAACATCCGCATAGCTTTCGTCTTTCTGGTTGTGCATGAGAATAATTGGTACCTTGTACTCCGCAGCCAGAGCTAACATATCTCCATCATAAAGTCCAGCCCAGACATCATTTAAAATATCTGCGCCTGCTTCCAAGGCTGCACGTGCAGTTCCTGTTTTATAGGTATCGATGCTGACAAGACAGTCATAGTTTTCTTTGATAGCGCGGATAATCGGAACCACACGAGCAATCTCGTCTTCTTCAGACACAAAGGTTGCACCTGGACGAGTGGATTCTCCACCGACATCAATGACGGTAGCACCCTCAGCCAACAACTTTTCTACTTGTACCAAGGCAGACTCCACCTCATTATAGTGACCACCATCTGAAAATGAATCGGGTGTCACATTGAGAATCCCCATAATGGTTACTTGATGGGCTAATTGTTCAATAGACATAGAACCTCCTATTTATTGTGGATCATGGATAAGAGTTCACGGCGCAAGATGGCATCTTCCTTGTATTTTCCAAGGGCAACTGTGGTCACTGTCTTACTACCTGGCTTGCGAATACCACGCATGCTCATGCACATGTGCTCTGCTTCTACCATGACAAAAACACCTTCCGGTTCAAGGGCATCTTGAAGGGCATGGGCAACCTGATGGGTCAAGCGCTCCTGCAATTGAGGACGACGGCTTGCCACCTCTACTGCACGCGCCAATTTGCTAAGACCTGTTACACGCCCCTTGCTCGGAATATAGGCGACATGTGCAATGCCATAAAATGGGACAAGATGGTGTTCACACATAGAATGAAAGGGAATATCTTTCACCAAAACAACCTCTTCATGACCTTCTGAAAAGACAGCTGTAAATTGGTCTTTGGGATCCTCTTCTAGGCCGTTAAACATTTCTAAATACATCTTAGCGACCCGTTTAGGCGTATCTAATAAACCTTCACGATTTGGGTCCTCACCCAATAATTCCAATAATTGATAAATTGTTTGTTCAATTTGTTCTTGTTTTGACATAGTACATCCTAAATAGTTTGATGTTCTTATTATACCTCAAAAACATTTTTCAGAAAAGGGCTTTCAACATTCTAAACAACAAACTGTCCCCGTTCAGAATGCCAGACACTCCCACCTTTGTGGTATAATAGGATACATCAACTACAAGGAGCCTCTATGACTAAAAAAACTGTTCAACTCGCTACCATTTGCTACATTGATAATGGCAAGGAATTTCTTCTCCTTCATCGAAACAAGAAAGAAAACGATGTCCATCAAGGAAAATGGATTGGAGTTGGTGGCAAACTGGAACCCGGCGAAACACCGCAAGCCTGTGCTATTCGAGAAGTCTTTGAAGAAACAGGGCTAACAGTCACCAAACACGCTCTAAAAGGAGTCATCACCTTTCCAGACTTTACTCCAAACACTGACTGGTACACCTATGTCTTTAAGATAACTGGTTTTGAAGGAAGTCTTATTGACTGCAACGAAGGCGATTTAGAATGGGTTCCTTATGATCAAGTGCTCTCCAAACCAACCTGGGAAGGGGACAGACACTTTCAAGAATGGCTATTAGAGGACAAACCATTTTTTTCCGCTTGTTTCTGCTATGACGGGGACAAACTGCTTGATTATAGCGTTGATTTTTATGAAGAATAAGCTAATAAAAAACGAAAAAGCCTTGGAAATCCAGGGCTTCTTTGTTTTACAAATACTTCTTCTTCGGCATTTGCTTGTTCAATACGACATCCAAGGGACCGGCTGACAATACTGTATCTACCAAACGTTTGTCTGTAATCTTCTTATCAAGGAGAACTTGATATTCTAAGATCAGCGCTTCTTTTTTCTTCTTGTACTTGAGGGAAAGCAAGTCGGCTTGCTTGCAAGATTTACCAAATTGATTTTCAAAAAATTGATCGTAGTCAAAATTCATTGGCACTGTTACCAAGAGATGACGACGATTTTGATTGACTTGAGCAAAGCTGATATTTTCAAAAATCAAAATACAAGCAGATAGGATGACCGTCATAAAGACAGCCAAACCTAGAAAGCCCATCCCTGTCGCTAGACAAATAGCCATTGCCAGAAGGACTGCAAGCATTTCTTTTGAAGAACCTGCCGCTGAGCGGAATTTAATAAGACTGAAAGTCCCTGCTACCGCAACACCCGCTCCTAAATTTCCATTTACCAATGCTATGATTACTGCAATCAATGCCGGCATTAAACTTAGTGTGATGACAAATTCCTTTGTATAATTGGATTTATATTTATAAACAGCTGCTAAGAGTACCCCCATGGATAGACTAACTGCAAAGACCATCGCCATCTGTGTTAAGGTGATACTGCTATTGGCCGTTGAAAAGATACTATTAAACAACTGCATGTTTGCTTACTTCCTCTCCAGTAATGTTGTGGGCAAGCTTATAGGCATTGCCATATTTTGAAAATGATTGCTTTTCGATCTGGTATTTTTCGAGCAGGGCTACCAACCAGTCTGGTCGTTCTTCTGGAACTTTTACTTCCATGATGACTTTTGTTGGATCCAAAAGGTCCTTACCAAATTTACCTTCCATTGCATCCACATCGTAGTCTCGATAAAGTAAGTTCTTATCAATTGTGAGACGAACCTTTTTGTCTTCGATTCCTTTGTAGGATACGCGATCGTAGTAGATATACATCTTCGGCTTAATAGTACCATAGCGTTCTCTCAACATTTCGAGTTCTGAGGTTACCTTATCATCCTTAATTGTGGAATCAATCACTCCATTTTCGATATAGTTTGTTACAGAAACAGGGTTTGAAGTTAAACGGTATTTATAGCCAATTTTATTTTCTTTTTTCTTAATTTCAAGAAAGGCTTGACTCGATTCAGAAGGTTTAGAATCGTAGACACGCATACGAATTTTCTCACGTCCATTCTTTTTGGCAAGTGAATCTTGAATCATATCAAAATCTTCATTATCAAAGTAGATATTGGTAATCGTTGATGTCGCAAACTCATCTGCCATCATGTACTGACGAAGTTCCTTTTCTAAAAGTTCAAATGTTTTTTTATCAACGATATATTTAGTCTCTTTACGCTTAAATTGTTTTTGTACGATTCTTGTTTTCATTATTGTGCCTCTTCTATCCTAAATTTTGACAGGTCCCTGTCTTGTTTACAAGATATAGTCTACCGACCAAGCTTTAAATGAAACTGAAAATAAAATTAAACAAAACTTAAACTGCAATAAAGTTGAAATTCTTTTGTCACATTCTAATCTATGCTACAATAGTCCTATCAATAGTAAGGCAAGGAGAACCCCATGTATGAATTTGTCCTAGAATACGGCTCATTCCCTGTAAAACTCATTGACGGTTTTGTCAACAATCGCTCAGAAATCCCTGATTTTCTCAAAGAGGATAAAGAAATGATTACCCGCTTGAATGAGATTAACGAACTCTTCCACCAACTTTTCTTAACAATCGAATGCAAGTTTGACTATATCGGGAAACAATTCCCTGACAAGATCGAACAACTACGAGAACTCTATCATCCCCTGGCAGACGATTTACTAGCCAAGTACAGCGATAGGGTGGAGTTGAAGATTGAACCCTTTATTTTGTAAGACAAAAGAGATGACCGCAATCATCTCTTTTCTTCTATTCTGTATTCCAAACCATACTGATCACGCGATAAGTAGCCATAATCCACCAAGTATCGTCTCAATATAGCATAGTCATCATAAATCTCAGCTAGAAAGGCATTAACCTCTTTTTCGGTGAATGTCGAGCCTTTCTTAGCTAATTCTTCTTGTAAGTAGGCAAATAAAACTTGCTTACTTTTCAACTTCTTAGGAATAACAAGTAACTTCCCATCTCGGAAAAATTTTTCTTGAATATCTTGAGTGTTCATACTTCCCTCCAAAAAATCCTAGCCCGCTGACTAGGATTTAGTAGTATAGTCTTTCAGTTTGCTTTTGTACTAGCTCCAAAGGTTTGGGAAACCTTTGGAGGTCGGAAATAGAGCGAATAAAGTTCGCATCTCAAGCTGCAGATAGCTTGCACAGACCAACAGTCTGTGCAAGGCTGGAAATATTACTTGCGATAGCAAGTCACAGCTGTCGAGTGCGACAAAGCGAGTTCAAATAATCTGAAATTATTTGAACTTGGAGATAAGGAAACGGAGTTTCCTCATACATCTAAGCAACAAAAGATAAAATGAAAGACTAAAGTTTAACGAATTTCAGCTCCAAGGGTTTCGAGTGACTTACTGATTTTCTCCATGTACTTAGCCACTTCCTCATCCGTCAGGCTATCCGCAGGATTTTGGAAGGTCAGGTTATAAGCCATCGATTTCTTACCAGCCTCAATATTGCTGCCCGCATAGACATCAAAGAGGGTCACCTTGGTCAAGCGTTTCACGCCCGCAGCCGCAATGGCATCCAAGACATCCTGATGTTTGACATCACTGCTCAAGAGCAGGGCAATATCACGGCTAACCGCTGGGAATTTAGAGATTTCGGTAAATGGCTGAGCAGGCTGGAGGGCTTCTTCAATCGCATCCAGATTGATTTCAGCCACGTAGGTTTCAGGAATACCGTAGTCCTTAGCCGTTTGAGGATGTACCTGACCGACAAAGCCGATAACCGCCCCATTCAAATGGATTTCAGCTGTACGACCTGGGTGCAAGGCCACAATCTCACTAGTCGCTACAAAGTCAACTGCCAACTTGTAATGATCAAAGATAGCTTCCAAAATCCCTTTGGCATGGAAGAAATCAACTGGTACAGCAGGTGTCTGGAAGTCTTTCTCAGCTACCAAGCCAGTCAAGACAAGGGCGAACTTGTTGATTTCTTGTGGCAGGTCTTCTTTTGGATTGCCAGACTGTTCAAAGATTTTTCCGATTTCGTAGAGGGCCAAGTTCTTGTTCTTACGCGCTACGTTGTAGGCAACTGTGTCTAGCATACCAGACACCATGTTCTGACGGAGGGCAGAGCGGTCAACCGTCATTGGCCACATGAGTTCGGTGACTGTGGTTGGACGAGCCGCAAACTCCACAGCCTTCTCAGGCGTTGTCAGAGCATAGGAAATGATTTCTGTCAGACCTGCACCTTCTGCCATGCTACGTACTTGGCGACGGATGCTCTGGGTCAGGGTCAACTCACCTGCTGTTCCGTCCTCTTTCGGAAGAGTGGTCGGCAGATTATTGTAACCATAAATACGAGCGATTTCCTCTACCAAGTCTGCTGGAATGCGAATGTCCCAACGGCGACGCGGTACTGCTACTGTAAACTGACTTGCATCGCCAGTTGTTTCCATGCCTAAACGACGGAAAATGTCTGCGATTTGGGCATAGTCAAGCTTGGTCCCGAGCGAGCGATTAACGTAATCAATGGTCGCTGTGACTGGGACATCCGAAGTGTCCACGCTACCCGCAGAAACGATGCCAGACAAGACCTGACCGCCAGCCAGTTCTGCAATCATAGCTGCTGCTGTGTCCATAGCCTCCGTCAAGGTTGACACGTTGATGCCTTTTTCAAAGCGAGAAGAGGACTCAGAGCGAAGGTTGAGGCGACCTGAGGTCTTGCGGATAGACTTGCCGTCAAAGAGAGCCGCTTCCAGCACAACCGTCTTAGAGTTGTTGTCAATCTCTGTGTTGGCACCACCCATGACACCACCAAGGGCAACTGCCTTGTCCCCAACGGAAATGACAATGTCATCAGCAATCAAGTCACGCTCTTCTCCGTCAAGTGTTACCAAGTTTTCACCCTCTTTTGCCTGACGAGCCACGATTTTCTTGCCGTCAAACTTGTCAAAGTCAAAGGCATGCATTGGCTGACCGAAGTAGAGCAAGATGTAGTTAGTGATGTCCACCACGTTGTTGAGCGGGCGGATACCTGCGTTCATGAGCAGGTTTTGCAACCACTGTGGGCTTGGTGCGATAGTCACATTTTCAATAACACGGGCCGTGTAGGCAGTCACCTTGTCTGACTCAATGGCCACTTCAATCACATCGCTGGCCTTCTTGTCGCTTTCATCCAAGGCTACAGGCTTAAAGTTGACCTTGCTGTCATAGATAGCAGCCACTTCGTGAGCCACACCACGCATAGAGAGGGCGTCGGCACGGTTTGGTGTGATGGACAACTCAATAATCTCGTCGTCGAGGTTAAGATATGAAAAGACTGGCTCACCCACGACTGCATCTTCAGGCAAGTGGTAAATGCCGTCCGCATAGACCTTCGGCACCACAGAGTCGGACACGCCGATTTCGCTCAATGAGCAGAGCATCCCCAAAGACTCAACCCCGCGGATTTTGCCTTTCTTAATCTTGTAGTTGCCAGCGATACAAGCTCCTGGCAGAGCGACGATTACCTTGATACCAGGCTTGACATTTGGAGCACCGCAAACGATTTGCGTGATTTCCTCACCCACATTGACCTGGCAGATGTTGAGGTGGGTATCTGGAATGGGCTCAGCAGACACAACCTGCCCGACAACCAACTTAGAAAGGCCAGCACTCTTTTGCTCAACACCTTCTACTTCAATTCCTGTTGTTGACATTTTTTCAGACAAGTCATAGCTTGTCGCATCAAAGTCAACCAGTTCTTTTAACCATTTGTAACTTACTAACATATTATCCTTTCTGGTGCAAAGGCCGTTTCAGTAGCCAATCCACATCAATCTTATCACCGACCGCAAATTCATGCTGGCCAAATTTTTCAAATCCGTATTTGGAATAGAATTTCTGAGCCTTGTAATTATGTTCCCAAACTCCCAGCCAGACCCAGTCACAACTAGACTGCTCTGCTTTTTCCAAAGCAAATTCAAACAAGACCTTCCCAAGACCGCGACCTTGATAGGCCTGCAAGAGATAGATACGCTGGATCTCAAAGGCATTTTCCAATTCCTGTTCTGTCTGGGCAGGACCTTGGTTTAGCTTGAGATAACCAGCTATCTGATGATCTATTCTTAGAAAATAGTGCTGGCAGTTGGGATCCGATAACTCACTAGTCAAGACCTCCAAGGAATAAGACTCCTCAAAGAATGCCTCCAGCTCCTCTGGATCATTATCGTGAGCGAAGGTCTCTGCAAAGGTCTGCTTAGCCAGCTCCTGCAAAACAGAAACCTCTTCCAAACGTATAGGATCAATCTGCATTTCATTGCCTCTCATTTCTATTTGAACTAAGAAAGTCGCTCAATAGCAATTTCCCTTCACTTCCTCGTCCGTGGTTACGACGTTCTAAGGTTGAAAACGACATTTTTTTCAACCTTAGAACTAGTGAGGGGAGTAGGTAGACCGCCATAGCGGCTACCGTCCTGTTTCTAGATACTTTCAGTATCAGAAACAGGTCTCACATCAAAACTGCTCCGAGAATCGTACATCGCCTTGATAGAATCCACGAATATCGTTGATACCGTAACGAAGCATGGCAATGCGTTCTTGACCAAGACCGAAGGCGAAGCCTGAATACTTGGTCGCATCAATGCCACTCATTTCCAATACTTGTGGGTGGACCATGCCGGCACCGAGGATTTCAATCCAGCCTGTTTTCTTACATACGTTACAGCCGTCACCCCCACACTTGAAGCAGGAAACATCCACCTCAACAGAAGGCTCAGTGAATGGGAAGTATGATGGACGGAGACGAATTTGACGCTCTTCACCGAACATCTTCTTGATGATCATTTCAAGCGTACCCTTGAGGTCACCCATAGATACATTTTCACCGACAACCAAGCCTTCAATCTGGTGGAACTGGTGGCTGTGGGTCGCATCATCCGTATCACGACGGAAAACACGTCCTGGCGAAATCATCTTCAAAGCACCTTTTGAGAAATCATGCTGGTCCATGGTTCGAGCCTGAACAGGCGACGTATGGGTCCGCATAAGGATTTCTTCTGTGATGTAGAAGGTATCCTGCATATCACGGGCTGGGTGGTCTTTTGGCAAATTCATGCGCTCAAAATTGTAGTAATCTTTTTCCACTTCAAATCCGTCAACGATTTGGAAGCCCATGCCCAAGAAAATATCCTCGATTTCCTCAGAAGTTTGGGTCAAGACATGACGTTTTCCGACCTTGACCTGACGGCCTGGCAAGGTCACATCAATAGTTTCAGATGCTAATTGTTGTTGAATTTTCGCTGCCGCAACCTTTTGAGCTGTCTCTTCAAAGGCAGCTGTCAGCACATCACGTACTTCATTGACCTGCTTACCAACGATTGGTTTCATTTCGTTAGATAGGTCTTTCAAGCCTTTCAACAAGTCAGTCAAGGATCCTTTTTTACCCAAAACCGCAACACGCAGGTCTTGTAGTTCTTTTTCGCCTTGGTGCTGGATTTCCTTTAACTTTTCAAGTGTGGATTGGCTTAGTTCAGCCAACTGTTGTTCAATGTTTGACATAATTCCTCCAATAAAAAAACGCATGACACCACTCGTATCGGAGCGTTGTCACGCGGTACCATCCGTTTTCATCTGCTAAGCAGACCTTAGTTCTATGAACCTGTATTCACAAGTAAAGTGCTTGCACATAAGAGATGGTTTTTCGCTAATCAAGGCAGTTTTTTGAGGGAATACTGACTGTATTTTGAAAAAAACTAACGATGAGTAGCTGAAAAACTAGCCTTAGATGGAAGTGCTGAACTGTGAATACAGGTTCTAAGTCCTTGTGTGAGTGAATTCGACCAACTTTCACTGATTGAGCTTGCAGTCACGGCTCAACTCCCTGGGCAGTTTCCATAGGTGTACTAGTCTCACAGACTTCTATTCAATTAAGAATATTCTATCAAAAATAAGAAAGTTTGGCAAGAAATCTTCCTAGAAAACTCCCTCTATCTAGGATAGAAAGGAGTTTAGTTTTATAGTTTTGCTTGCCATTTATTGGCCCAAACATTCTCATTTGGCACACCATAGAAGTCATCTTTTCCTTCTAATTTATCAAGGAGGGATTCGATAGTATTTTTATTGTGATGGTAGGCATTGATAGCAGTTTTGACCATGGTAACATCGTGAAGGTGAGTTGTATAGTTTAGTGAAACGAAAACGGTTGGAACTTCATGTACATACCAAGGAACCTCATTGGACATGGCCGTTTTCCACTGGATGCGGTAATTATTCTGCGCTCCATATCCAATGACATTGGCAACAGTCAAGGCTAAATCAACTTCTTCTCGGTATTGCAGCGTTTTACCTTTGATTCGAGTCGTACCATCATTGACAGTCACTTCATAACCACGCGCCTCTAGGGCAGCTTTAAGGTTATCAACCACTTCTGTACTTGCCGCCATAATCCCTTCTTTTTCACCTTCTAGGTAATACAATCGGATTCTGCGATGGGTTTCTGGACTAATTGGAAGATTTTTCTGGGTATCCTTCAACAACGTAATTGCTTTATCTGCTGCTTCACGTTGCCAAGCCAAGTGTTCTTCACAGCCAATAATAGCCAATTCATCAGCTGATTTTAGTAAGGTTCCTTCCGCTTGCTTGATATGCAGATTGAGTTTGGCTTTCAGACCTAAAATGCGACGGAGAGCATCATGAAGGCGTTCTTCAGTAATCACTCCCTTGCGGTAGCCATTGAGCATAAATTCAAAATCTTCTTCTAAGTTATTGAAGAATAAGAACATATCACAACCCGCAGCAATGGCTGCAGGTACGTAGTCTTCACGACGCATGGCTGCTGTCATCCCCAACATGTGGCTGGCATCTGTTATGACCAAACCATTGAATTCCAGTTTTTCTTTCAATAAATCTTGAATCAATTCAGGAGCCAGTGTTGCAGGCAAAATATCTTCGTCCTTCAAACTTGGATTCAGTTCTTTCTGGTAATATGGCAAGGCTATATGACCCGCCATAATCATCTCAACACCAGCTTCAATATGATGCCGATAGACACGACCAAAGCTCTTGTCCCATTCTTCTGGAGAGAGCTCATTGACACCGAGGACTAGGTGCTGATCACGTTCTTCTGTACCATCTCCTGGGAAATGCTTGATGCATTGAATAACATCTCTTTCAGCAGTCAATCCTTCTAGATAGGCACTGGTATAGGTAATCACATCATCCGCATTTGTGCCGTAAGCTCTGGTATTGACAATCGTATTGCGCCAGTTCTGAACAATATCCACACAAGGGTCAAAGTTGACATTTACACCTAATGCAGTCTCCTCGCGCGCAGATACGAGACCTGCTAAGTAGGGAATACGAGGATCCCGACTGGCTTCAGATTGAGCACCTGAAGAAATATATGTTCCGCCTTTCACAGCCCCATCTCCACCTGAGTCACAGTTCGCTGCAACCAAGAGAGGTACTTTTGAATAGCTTTGCAACTCGTTAATCAGTCCTTGTACCTGTTCTGGACTGCCATTCATATAGCGGGCTCCACCTATATGGTATCGGTTCATCAATTCCTGATTACTCAGATTATTTCCGCTAAAAGCGTCTCCTCCAAAGAAGAATAGATTGACAAACAATTGACCGATTTTTTCTTCATCAGTCAGATGAGCCAAGGTATTTTCTACCCAGGCAATCTGCTCATCATTCAAACAATAGGGTTTCTTCCGCAAATCAACCAATCTAGGCATTATTTCCTCCTTATTTTCCGCGCCAAATACGTGTATCTAGTAAACCACAGTAGGCATCAACAGGCGATACTCCTGTAAAGTCTGACTCTCCTGCTAGTTTAGCAACCAAGGCTTCTAAAGTGACAGGCAAACCATCGTAGGCATTGATATAGGTTGCAACCTGTGGCATATCTGCAAGTGCAAATGGGTGCTGAACAGAGACAACAATGGTTGGAATTTCGTGAACATAGAAAGGCTGGTCTGGTGTTCCCTTGGCAGCTGGCCAAATAATCCGCTGAGTTGTTCCTCCTGAGTTGACATCAACTAAATTGATAATCAAATCATAGTTATCTGTGATTTCGGCAATTGGACGCTTGGAAGCATAGACATTTGCAATCGCTGCTGGTCTTTCTTCTTCTGGCAATTTGGCAATCCGTGCTTCTGTATTTTCCCAGATAGATACTTGGTGACCTCGAGCTTCTAATAGTTCTTTCAGCGTATCGGCTGCTCTCTTCTTGCCAGCATTGATCATGGCGCCAAAACCACCCTTATAGCCATCCACTTCGACCAATAAAATCCGTTTGTAGCGTTCTGGATTGACGGGGAAAATTCCTTCTTGTTTGGCTTTTACCAAGGTAATAGCCTTGTCAGCTACTTCTTTTGCAAGCTGTTTCGCCTCATCTCTACCAATCAAAGCCAGTGCTTCTTCTTTTGGCAGCATGATTTCCTGACGACGACCTTCAAACAAGTGAAGACCGAGTTTAGCTTTCAAGCCTAAGGTACGACGAAGGGCATCATGGAGGCGTTCCTCAGAAAGCAGACCATTTTCCAACCCTTCTTTCATCCATTGCAAATCTTCTTCTGGATCGTTGAAGAAAAGGAAAAGATCACATCCTGCCTCAATAGCTGTAGGCAATAGCTCACGACGGGACATAGAGGCTGTCATACCGATCATGTGACTGGCATCCGTTACAATGGCACCATTGTAACCTAACTCTCCACGAAGCAATTCATCCAAGAGCGTTTTATTCAGCGAAGCTGGCAACATATCGTCCAATTCACGTTCTGGATGCATTTCTTTCTCAACATTTGGCAAATGAATGTGCCCCGCCATAATACCTGGAAGACCTGCGTCAGCCATCTCACCATAAATCCGTCCAAATGTTTCCATCCATTCAGACTTGGTCATAGGATTCGAAGCAAAAGAGAGATGATGGTCACGTTCGTCAATACCATCTCCAGGAAAATGCTTAGCAAACGGCACAATGCCGTGTTCCATAATCCCACGCATGTATTCTTTAGATAATTCAATGACTTGGTCTACATTAGCTCCCCAAGTTCGGTTTGCAATGATTGGATTGCGCCAATTACGGCTGAGGTCCATAATCGGTGCAAAGGAGGCATTGCAGCCTACTGCAGCTGCTTCAAGTCCTGCAACTTTCCCCATTTCATAAGCATAGCGGGGATCAGCTGTCGCAGCAATCTTGATTTCATCCCCAATTTTCGTTCCATCCGTAACAGCGCCATTCCCACCAGATTCGGTATTGGCTGCAATCAAAAGGGGAATCTTAGACTTGGTCTGCAAAATATAGTTTTGCTCCCAAATATCTGCAGCAGGTCCAGGATTGTAACGAACAGCAGCAATCTTATAATCATTTAATACTCCAGTCAGATATTCTTCTGTCCGCTGGCTCCCCATGTTGACAAAGAGGTGACCGATTTTTTCATCCAAGGTCATCTGAGCAATGGTTTCTTCAATCCAAGAAATAGCCTCTTCATCAAGGCTGTAAGGTTTCTTCCGTAAATCTACTAAATGTGTCATGTTTGCCTCCAAAAAAGCTAGAGGGCATAGCGCCTCTAGCCCTTCTCTCTAGTCGTCTAAATTATTCCAAAATGCCTGTGTCAATTCTGTTTCTTTCCCATCTGTGAATGCTTGATGAACAAAGTCATCTGCAATCGTTTCTGTCAAATCTGCCCAAGATTGCATCTCTCGTCCTACTAAAATAGGATAGAAATGGACACCGTTCAATTCCGCCGCCTTCAAATCACCAGGCGAGTCACCAATCATCATAATCTTATCAGGACAATACCCTTCCTCTATTAACAGTTTAATGACATCTTCCTTCTTACCACGGTCTTGACAGTACAATTCTGTAACAAAGTCCATCAAACCCTGGTCTGTCCACTCTTCTTCTACCGCTTCCTTATTAGCAGAAGAAACTACGTAGACTTTTCCTAACTGGCTCAGTTTTTCCAAGCCCTTGTGAACGCCGATGAAGGCTAAAACAGGACCGCTATAATGCTTAATGGCTTGATTGACTTGAGTGGACCATTTTAAGGCTAATTCCAAGTCTTTTGACGGCTGCTCCTCTATCAATCTTTCCAGAGAAGCATTTGACAAAGAATCTGTGGTCGCGACCCAATTTTTCAAGTTATCTATACCAGTCACACCTGCAAATTCTAGGCCTTTAACCAAGCCTACAAAACGGTTAATGCCACGTTCTCGTGAGTAGAGATTGACTCGATTCCATTCAGTTAAAAATGGTTCTTTATCTTCAACACCAAAAACTTCCGCAGCTAAGGGGCCGAAAAAGAGTTTATGTTTGTAGGTCATGGTGTCCATGGCGCAGCCATCAGAGTCCACACAAAATACGTAATCCGTTTTCATCATCAAACTCCTGAATAGGCTGAGAAGCCACCGTCAATCGGTAAAACAACACCGTTGACAAAACTTGCCAAATTCTCATCTGCCAAGAAGAAGACCCCTCCGACCAACTCTTCGGCTTCACCAAACCGCCCCATTGGTGTATTGGTCAAAATCTTGTTGGCACGTGCGGTCGGTTGACCTGACTCGTCAAATAGCAAACCACGGTTTTGGTTGGTAACCAAGAATCCAGGCGCAATCGCATTACAACGAATACCAACTTTCGAAAAATGAACTGCTAACCATTGGGTAAAATTACTAATAGCAGCCTTGGCACCTGAATAGGCTGGAATTTTTGTCAAAGGAGTAAAGGCATTCATGCTGGAAATATTGATAATATTTGCTCCCGAGCGACCAATCATATCCTGTGCAAAGACCTGTGTTGGCAATAAGGTTCCAAGATAATTCAAATTGAAAACAAAGTTGATACCGGCCTCATCCAAGTCGAAGAAAGTTTTGGTCTCAGCTGGCAGTCCAATCTCATGGAATTCATTGTCCGTTGTCGCTTTGGGATTATTGCCTCCTGCACCATTGATTAATATATCTACAGGACCAAAATCTGCTAGGACTTGCTGGCGAACTTCTTCCAAATTTTCCTTAGAAAGAACGTTAGATTTATAGGCTTTTGCTACGCCTCCTGCTGCTGCAATCTCATCGACGAAGACCTGAGCCGCAGCTTCATTTAAGTCCAAAAGCGCAACCTTTGCACCTGCCTTAGCAAATTCTTTTGCCAAATAGCCACAAAGAACGCCTCCTGCACCTGTAATAACAACAACCTTATCCTTAAACTCAATAACACGTGACATATTAGCTCTCCTTATTTCCAACTGTTTTGACTGTAATTCCAAAATCTGGTGTCTTGCCTGCTGCTCGCATATTGGCTTCATAGAGACCGTTAAAGTAGGTTGCTCCAAGGGCTCGGTCATACAGACCATAACCAGGTGTCTTGGTCTGGTCTCCCCAGATACGACGACCGTGGTCTGGACGTAAGGCTCCAGCCCAGTCATAGTCCACCAATAATTTAACAACAGCATTCATATCAATGTCACCAGCCTGTGACAGATGTGCTGTTTCTTGGAAGCCCCAAGCACCTGCCGTCACATTGCGCGTATGCATAAAATTGATACGATTGCGTTTGAGAGCATATTCCGTCATGGCAAGGACATCATTTTTCGGATCAGAAGCATAAGATCCTACACACATGGTAATTCCATTGTGTTCTGAATCATAGAGATTCAAAAATCGTTCAACGGCTTCTTGACCAGTAATAATACGTGGCAATCCAAAAATTCCATACGGAGGGTCATCAGGGTGAATAGCCATTTTGACGCCAGCCTCCTCAGCCGTTGGCATAATTTCTTTGATAAAATACTCCAAATTCGCCCATAAATCTTCTTCGGAAATATTCTGACGATAATTTTCAATAATAGCCTTCATTTCTTCCTTGGAATAGGACGAATCCCAACCTGGTAAGTTCAAATCATCCGCCACAGGATCAACACCTGCTAAATCAGATTTAAGGAAAGCTAAAGAGGTTGAACCATCTGGAAGTGGGTGGTGCAAGTCTGAACGGGTCCAGTCAAACACAGGCATGAAATTGTAGCATACAACTGGAATACCTGCAGCCCCAACATTACGGATGGACGTTTTATAGTTTTCGATTAAGGCATCACGATTTGGCTTCCCTTGTTTGATGTCTTCATGGACAGGAATGGATTCAATAACAGTAATTTCAAGTCCTGCCTCTTCGACCATTTTTTTCAGCTCTAGAATGTTTTCAAGGGGCCATGCCTGACCAACTGGTACATCGTAGACTGCCGTTACGATTCCCTGCATACCAGGGATTGCTTTAATCTCTTCCAGTGTCACAGGATCTTTTTTCCCGTACCATCGAAATGACATTTTCATGATTTACTCTCCTTTATTGTTCAAAAAATTCTTTGGCATTGTAGTAGGATATGGCTTCTACAAACTGGCCTAAACGATTGTAATCTTCAGGTACTTCTTCATCAACAATCCATTGGCCGACATAGGTCGCTAAAATCCGTCTAAAATAATCATGCCGTTGATAAGATAAAAAGCTACGCGAATCTGTCAACATACCAACAAAATTTGCAAGCATACCCTGTTCTGCATAAGCATTCATCTGGTCAATCATACCCAACTTGGTGTCATTGAACCACCAACCAGCACCAAATTGTAGCTGACTACGGCGCCCTTCTTCATTAGCTTGGAAATTCGCCAAAGTATTGGCTAGAGCAATGTTGTAACTTGGATTGAGATTGTACCAAATCATTTTTGGAAGGGCATTTTCCTTGACCAAGTTATCTAACAAACGATTCAAATTCACAGTCAGACATGTCTGGTCTCCAATCGAATCCACACCTACATCTGCTCCAAGTTTTTCAAACAGTCCAGTATGGTTGTTCCGTAAGGCACCAAAGTGAACTTGTGTCACAAAGCCATGTTTTTTGTACAATCGGCACAATTCTCTAAAGATAGCAGTCTGCCATTTATTGATACTGGATTGGCCAGTCTCTTTACCTGCAAGTCTTGCTAGTAAAATATCATCAAGCTCTTCGAGGGTAGCCTCTTCATAGGAAACAGCCGTAAAACTGATGTCACTTGCTCGGCAACCGTGTTGAGCAAAATAGGAAACGCGCTGACCAAGTGCTTCTACAAAACTTGCAAAGTCTCTTACTGCTACCCCTGTTACCTCCTCCAAGCGTTTAATAAATGGATTGAAATTTCGATGTTCTATAAAGGCTTCATCTGGGCGGAAAGTCGGTGCCACTACAGTATCTATAGTTGAGTCCTCAGCCAAGCGCTTATGCCATTCCAAGCTATCAAGAGGATGGTCAGTTGTCCCAATAAAGGCCACCCTAGCATCCGCAATTAGCTTCCGTGGACTCATTCGATGTTCTTGCAAATAAGCATTGAGCTGATGATAGAGTCGCTCTGCATTTTCTTCGGTCAACAATTCCTCAACACCGAAAACCTGTCGCAATTCCAAATGACTCCAATGATAGAGAGGATTTCCGAAAGCCCGTTCCAAGGTTCTTGCCCAAGCCTTAAACTTATCTAATTTACTTGCTGAACCTGTGATTTCTTCCTCTGAGATACCATTTGCCCGCATCAAGCGCCACTTATAATGGTCACCCCCCAGCCACAGATCAACAATATCTTCATAAACCTTATCTTCAAAAATTTCCTTAGGATCCAAGTGGCAATGGAAATCATAGATAGGAAGTTCTGCTATTTTCCCGTAAAGCTCCTTAGCAGGCTCATTTTTTAGCATAAAGTTTTTATCATTAAAACTCATTTCATCCCTCCAAAGCTGCAACAAAACTGCGAGCAATCGTCGTTACACTTTCATAGCCTTCAGCCTGCACTCGACTTGCCAGAGCTGAACCGACTCCAACAGCACAAGCGCCTGCCTTTTTCCAATCTGCAACATTTTCAACCGATACGCCACCAGAAGGCATCAAATCCACTTGGGGCACTGGTCCGTGAATATCCTTGATAAATCCAGGTCCCAACACGCCACCAGGGAAAAGTTTGATAATGGGACATCCCGCCTGACTGGCTGTGACAATCTCTGTTGCAGTTGCACAGCCTGGGAAGTAGAATACCTCAGCCTCTTGCGCCAAGTCTTGAATTTCTTTATCAAAATGAGGACTAACCAGGAAACTAGCACCTGCATCAATGGCCACTTGTGCCAGCTTAAGATTCATCACTGTTCCCGCCCCGATAACTACGGAAGAATCGTCTGAGAACTCTTCCTGTAATTCTTTAATAACTGTCGCTGCATTTGGAGTCGAAAATGTAATTTCAATATTTCGAATACCTCCCAAAATCGCATGGCGAGCGATTTCTTTCGCATCTTCTTCATCTTTTCCGCGAATCACTGCGAAAAAGTAATTTTCTTTTAATTGCTTTAACATCTTGACCTCCAATTAGAAAGCGTTGTCATTTATAGCTATAGTATACAATTCATCAGATGATTTGTCAATAAAAAAAGCAAAAAATACCCAGAAGAATTCTTCTGGGCTGTCTATTTTTTATTTCTATTTATGATCGTTGAGACCATGCAAGGTCATATCTTTATCGAACCATTCGCTTAACACAACCTGTCTTACTGCTATAATATGCGCCAACATGCTATCATAGGCTGCAACAGGATGGCGTTGCTTGATAGCCATTAAGATGTTCCTGTGGGCCTGTAAACTATCCGATTTCATCTGACGATTTGAATAATTTTCATTGATCAGATGAATAGATTGATTAATGACAGGCATGAGACTAGTCATAGCCAGATTCCCACTCATCTCAGCTAACATACAGTGGAATTTCACATCCAACTCCAAATGCTTCGTGTCTCCAGCAGCAACGGCCTCTTCAATAGCAAGGACAATTTCTTCTAGTCGAGCAATGTCTTCGTCCGAGGCAAACTGTGCAACACGCTCCGCAATTCTCGGTTCAAGCAAATACCGCACTTCAAACAAATCTGTTGTCAACTTCACACGGTCTCTGACCAAAGAAAAACCTAAAGGATCCTCTGATACTCCCTTTTTAGAGCTGATATAGGTTCCCGACCCTTGGCGCACTTCCAGAATATTTCGAGTAGCCAAACTTCGAACAGCTTCACGAACAGTCGAACGTCCAACTTCTAAATCTTGGGCCAATTCATACTCATTTGGAAGCTTATCACCAACTTCATATCCTCTTTCCAAAATCAATTCTAATAAGCGCTCTGATGCTTTTTCTACCAAGGGTTTCGCCATGTGCTTGGTCCTCCAATACAACTTTCTATTTGCTACTATTATAGCTCATTTCCTCTTATAATGGTAGTTTGGAATGGCAGTCCAACGTTTCTTGATTTCTCTTACAATTTGCTTGGGTTGTCTATTTCTTGAGAATAATCCTTTGTGATTTCCTTGAATGCGAATGATACCAACTGTAGTTTCAAAATCAGCAAAATTCCAGACTTGTTCACCCACTAAATTCGGAATTGAATCAAAGACGCGATGGTTCATATCGTAGTAATCCACCTGAAATTCCTCTGTATAAGGAATATCCCACATCGAATGTAAACCTGGAAGAGTATCTGCACCATATTCCGTAATCAAAATCGGCTTGTCTGGATAAAGTCCTTGCCAGGTCTCCAACTCTTGACGGAGTCCTTTCTCTGCCGCCTTCAAGTCACCATGAGCAACATACCAGCCATAGTAACGATTGAGACAGACAACATCGACCAAATCCATAACCTCATCCTTATCTGGCGTTGCCGTCATGATATTGACCAAGGTCACTGGACGCTTAGACGGATCTCTGTCCCTCATGCGCTGAATCAAAGGTTCAAAGTAAGCACGTGCGCCTTTTTCATGTCCTGCCGGTTCATTGGCGACAACCCACATCACTACGGATGGGTGATTTTTGTCACGTGCTATCAATTCATCAATCACCAATTCATGAGCCTCCTTGGTTTGCATAACTTCCCAAGTGCTTTTTACCTCTTCAGAATCATCTGTTAAATTCAAGGCTGCATTGAAAAGCTGGAACAGACCAACTGCTGGCACTTCATCAAGGACGACAATTCCCAAACGATCTGCCAGTCGCATCATTTCTTCAGAATAGGGATAATGAGATGTCCTAAAAGAATTTGCTCCAATATCCTTCAGTAAATTCAAATCCATCAAATTGGCTGCTTCATTGAAACCACGACCATTAATAAAGGTATCTTCATGTTTACCAAATCCCTTGAAATAGAAAGGTTTTCCATTGATGAAAAATTGCCCATTTTCAACTGCTACACTACGAATGCCAAATTGTTCTGAGTAGGTATCTAGCAAGTTTTCTCCATCAAATAATTCAACTTTAGCAGTATAGAGATAGGCATCCAAGACCTCCCAAAGGCGTGGATGTTCAATGACCATTTGTCCATTTTCAAGAAGACCTACTTCCTGCCCCTCTTGATCTAAAATAGACATACGGATGGAATCGTACTGCCCAACTGTCTTCACATCAACATTCACTACCGCCTGAGTCAAATCTTGATTTAGCTCCGTCCGAATAACAATATCCTCAATTCTATTTTTTGGACGTTTATAGAGATGAACCGTCCGCTGGATACCAGCATAGTTGAAAAAGTCAAAATTTTCCTTGACGGTCTTCACAACTTGACCATTCTCATCCACTTCTTCACTATAATTCCCTACTGGAAGGGTTGTGTAATTTAGTTCATTATTGGCACAGACTGTCAAACGGAATTGATCAGCGTCGTATAAATTTGATGGAATCAAGCATTCAAAAGGTGTGAAACCACCCTTGTGCTCCCCGATTAGCTGACCATCTGCATAGACTTTGGCCTGATGTGTCACCGAACCAAAGCGTACAACTAACTCTTCATCATCAGCTACTACTGGAAGAGCTACCATAAGTTCATACCAATTATCTCCGACAAAACGACGTTTGTCCTTATCGACAACAAGATCGTTAAAAGAACTCGGTACAACCATTACCTCATCTGTATCTAACAGAGTATGAACATCATTGTTCCCTTGCTTAAATTTCCATATTCCATTTAAAGAATAAACTGAGCGTGTTTTTGTTTGTATAGGATACAACATACTTTTTCCTTCTTTCTATCGTTTTATTTCACGTGACCCTTTTTTCAATAACAAATCAATATCTGATTGACTGATGACATTAATGTCCCCTTCAATGGTATGTTTGAATTGAAAACTAGCCATCCCCAAGTCGAGTATTTCACGTGGCGTTTTTTCCTGCAAATAACCCAAAATAATTCCTGCTGTAAAGGCATCCCCTGTCCCAACTCGGTCCAAAACTTGAATGGATTCTTTTTCCGTTTCATAAAGAATACCATCTTGATACAAGTATGCTTTCAGCAAATATTCATTATTGTAGGTCATTTCCCTCTGGGTAAAAGCAAGACTTTGCAAAGAATAGTTCTCTGCTAAACTTTTAACAACCTTCAGCAAAGTATCCTTATCTTCATAAGGACGCTTCAGCCCCAATTCATCCTTCAGATCTTTACCAGATTCATTTAAAAGTTGAATAGGCTCTAGACCAAAGCAAATATCCGCCAACTGCACAAAGCGAGATAGTTTTTCCCTTGCTTCTTCAAAAGAAGACCACAAACTTTCGCGATAATTCAAGTCAAAGGAAACCTTAACACCCTGCCCCTTTGCCATTTCCATCAAACGAAAGGCCAGTCGATAAATATCTGGATTCAAAGCGACCGTTATTCCACTAACATGAAACCAATCGACACCGTCAAACATGCCTTCCAAATCATAATCTTCTTCCTTGGATAAGCTGAAAGCAGAATAATCACGATCATAGGTCACCTGACTAGGCCTGAGCGAAAAACCTTTTTGGTAGTAATAAAGTCCAAGCCTTCCTTTTTTTCGAATCAGATGCTTCTGTCCAATCTGCCGTGCAAAGAGAAAGTGTTCTGCCATTTTTCCCACTTCATTCTTAGGCAGTGCCGTCACCAACTCAACTGAATGCCCCAGCTGAGCCAAGCTGGCCAAGACATTCAACTCCGAACCACCAAACTGACAATCTAAACTAGTAGCCTGTGTCAAAGTTTGATAATGAGGAGGAGATAGCCGCAATAAAACTTCTCCAAATGCTAAGATTTTTTTCATACCGCCTCCTAGATGAAAGACCCAGCTGGACGCCTCCAACTAGGTCAGTTATTGTATTATTTATCGTCGTATTGATCAACCTTATATTGAGTAACATCTACATAATCCATATCAGACAATGGAACATTTTTCGCGATTGCACGCACACGTTCCTCATCTTTTGCCGCTTTCATAACGTGGATTTTCTCTTGAATACGAGCCATTTCTTCGCGATCAAGTTTGTAGAATTTCATCAAGAACAAGGATAGACTCAAAACTACTACTGGAATCACTGTCAATAGGACAATCAATGCCATTCTCAAATCTGTAGAGAAGGCTGTTTCAACGGTTGGGTATTCTTTGCCAAATCCAATAGCTGCTAATACAAAACCAACCACCATCGGAGCAAATGAAGAAGCAATCGAGTCCGTCAATGAGAAGATAGTCCCAATCATTCCTGACAAGTAACGACCAGATACTGAAGTTTCATAGTCTGTAATATCTGCACCCATGGTCAATACCAAACCAGATGGAGCACTAGATGCGTAGCGAGCAATGATATAAACTACAAAGAAACCGATTGTGTAGAGATTCCAATTTGTCAAATTCAACATTCCAGGTTCAGCAGAAAGAAGCATAACAGCAAGAATAATCAAACCTGTAATTCCCAGTTGAAGGGCCGTTACATATGCAAATCGCAAACCTTTCCGACGAGCCAATTGCGCTGCACCAACTGTTACAAGAATACCTGGCAAAATCAAAAGCATAGACATTTTTCCAGAAAGAGCATAGTCACCGAAGATAATACCATACAGCATAACCCCGATAACGGAATCACCAAACAGTTGGGCAACAAATTTTACAAAAGCTGCAGAGATTGAAAGAACCTGCAAAGGTTTGTTTCCTTTGATGACTTTCCAGTAATCCTTCAACTTCGTTTCTTGTGTCTTCTCACCAAGACCAAAGTATTTCTTATTGTCTTTCTCCCAAATACCGTAACCGCCCAATAACAAGGTATATTGAAAAGGTTCCAAAGTCCTGTCGACTCTGGAACCTTTTTCTATTTACACGCTCTCTTAATTGTTTCCTTCCATGGCAAATAAGCCTCTAGCACCTCTTTTTTTGCGAGCGTCTCTTCGTTGGGTAAGTGTTCTAGAAGATAGGTCATATATTTCTCTGCATCAAGTCCGTGTCGCTTAGCTGTTTCCAAAAGACTCAAAATGACAGCTGTCGACTTGGCTCCCTCAAAGCTCTGAGAGAACAGCCAATTTTTTCTGCCCATCACCAAGGTCTTCATAGCCCTCTCAGCCATATTGTTGGATAGGACTAGGTCACCGTCCAAGAGAACGTTTCGGAAGGTGGTTTCGTATTTGAGGCTATACTCCATTGCAGTGCCCAATTTGGAGCCTGGCAAAACGGCCTGATTGCGACACCAATCAAAGAACTCGTCCATCAAGGGAGTTAACTCTGTCTGCCGTTTATGTCGCCGTTCCTCAGTAGACAAATCTGCCCAGTCATTCTCTAAGGCAAATAGGCGGTCGCAATAGGCTAAACCCTTAGCACCTAAAGAAGTCTTGTCTGTCTTCTTAGGAGTCGCCTCAAAGAACTTCCGTCTAACGTGAGCCCAACAGCCAACCAGCTGTGCCTTGTCTAACTGCCGATAGGCCGACCACATATCACAGTGAACATAACCCGCATAATCCCCAAGAAATTCCTTTACAACCAAGCCACTCCGTCGTTTGTCATGATGATAGAGGGTGACGCCCTTTTTCTCATGTTTCCCAGACAAGAAGGTCCAGTAGAAGGTCAACTGGCTATCATTTTCCAAGACCTTGTAGGAGGTTTCATCCGCATGGAGAATAGGCTGCTCCAACAATTTCTCGTGCAACAGGTCATAAATCGGTTCGAAATAATACTGACTAGACTTGATGTGCCAGTTGGCTATTTCCTTCCGACTGATTGGCAGACCAAGCTTATGCCAGTCCTCTTCCTGGCGGTAATTGGGCACCTTAAGATTGAACTTCTGATGAATAGTATGGGCGATGATAGAAGCTGAACCCAAGCTGTGTGCCAAAGGTGCCTTAGGAACTGGAGCCTTGATAATCTTATCGCTCAGATTCTTCTGACTACATGCCTGACACTTGTATGCGTGTTGAACATGGTCAATCCGCTTTAATTGTGCGGGAATGAAGACCAACTCTTGTCGTTGAACAGTAGAACCAATCTCTTTCAACTGTCCATGACAGTCTGGACAAGTGCAATCTTCGCCCTGCAATTCGTGATGAACAATCTCTGGAGTGAACTGACTAAAAATAGCCTGACGAACTCCCTTGGCTTTCTTGCGTTTATAGGTGATGGTCTCCGTTTCAACTGGGTAAGTCAGCTTCTTCTTCAGGGAGAATTTCCTCCCCAAACAAGCTCAGCTGACCGGGTTGATACACAACCTTCTCTGATGATTTTCCGTAGAGTTTCTGTCTCAGATACTCAATCTGTTCACGAAGGAGGGTAAGTTCATTAGCCATCATATCTATCGTTTTTGACTGTGTTTCAATAATTTTTTCTAGTGATGACATAACCAATCTCCTTCTTTTTATCTCATTATACACAAAGAAAAGCCATGATTTCAATAGAAATCACGACTTTTTGAAAGATTTATTTTTGGATTGATAGAAAATCCTTTCATGAGCCAGTCCACCTGCTCGGAAGTTAGAGCCTTGACCTCTTCTTCATTGTTTGGCCAGGTCAATTTTCCATTCTCAAAACGTTTATACAATAACCAAAATCCTTGTCCGTCCCAGTAAAGAGCTTTGAATCGGTCTTTTCGACCTCCGCAGAAGAGATAGACCTGACCTGAAAAGGGATCCAGATTGAATTGACTTTTGACAAGGTAGGCGAGAGAATCAATCCCTTGACGCATATCCGTTTTACCGCAAACCAAGTAGACTTGACCTAAATCACTGAGTCGGATGGTCATAGTGCAGTACCTTATCCAAGATTGTTTCTAATATTTTTTGGTTGATAGAGTGAAAGAATGTGACTTCCACTTTTCCGAGACGAATTTTCATCAGAATATCGTTTCTGCCTTTCTTCTCAAAGCGGCGAGATTGGGGAACAGTCAATGGGACGATGGGCTGTGACATAATAAATCCTCCAGTTTTGTTTTTTATAACAGTATACTGGAGGAGGGAGTGATTAGATAGATACTTTGTTATTGGGCGGTTACCAAATACCGATAATAGCAAGAATACCCAGTACAGCTGAAATTATTACTACACCAAGGAATAACTCTTGGAAGAATCCCGGAGTAAACCCACCATGTTTTGGAACCAAGGTTCCTGACACGACCACTTGGCTACCTGTCATCAACACAGTTGTGGCAATACCATCAACAATGTTAAAAATCGGACGTTGTTTTGGATCATTGGTAAGTGCAACCTGACCAGCTTTTGTAATCGTTTGTTGCAATGAATAACCAATTTTATGAATAATCAGCACCACTATAAACAAAGGAAGACGCATGCTTTCGCTCACACCGCTCAAGCCTAGCATCATAAAGAGTGAGGAAGCTGTGATGATATTCCCCAAAACCAAGATAGGACGATATTTACCAAACTTTGTATCCGTTTTATCAATGATAACACCAATTGACGGATCGATGAATCCATCGAAGATACGAATATATCCCATGAGCTGACTAACAAATAGGGCTGCCAGTCCAAGTACACCTGTCGATAAATAAGTCACGAAAGTGAAGGCAACTAGGTAAATGTTGGTTGATGAATTATTCATCGCAAACAATATAATCTGCCATAGCTTGGCTTTGTTATACGTAACGTCTTCGACACGTTTCTCAACATGTTTTTCCATCGGAAAGTCCTCCTAAATTTTTCTACAACAAAGTCGTAAGCGTTTTCTATAATTATATTCTAATATTCATCTGATGATTTGTCAACGATTTTTGTAAAAATTTTAAAATTGTTGCAAAAAAAGACGATTCTCTACGAAAATCGTCTGATATGTTTGATTTATCAAGAAGGAATTCATCTGATTATTTACTCATTCACCGTGATTTCACCGCTATGGTAGTTAATGCTGAGGCCGCTCTGTACATTTGGAACAAATACATTGAACTCTAGGCTACCATCTGCTGCTTTTGCCTCTAGATGGCTTCCGACTGGAACCAAATCATCCTCATCAGCATAAATCAAGGTCACGCGGTAACGAACACGTTTGTTCTTATCCAAAGCTTTACGAACTTGACTCTCAAAATAGTTTTGCCCCGTCGAATCCTCAGCCCTTGCCTGATTGGACCAAGCTGTTTGAACTGCAATATTCTTAGGATTGCTGGTTGAAGCATCAAAGCCTTTTAAACCGCCAATCAAGGCATAGCCCAGCAGATGCCCCCTATCAATCGCATGATCATAGGATCCATCCAAATCCTGTACCTGATGCCAGCCAGGCGGAGTCCATGAAGTCGAACCATTTCCTGTTTCTTCACGACTCTTATACTGTCGCGTTGATTTGGCTAAAAGGGCATTTGCCACTGTTGGAACCGTTTCCCCCTGCACAGTCTTTGTCTTATTATCCGCATAAGGCTTGCTAGAGACTGAAGCATCTAAATCAGTCTTATTTCCGTTGATGATAAAAGCACCCGCTCCATTCCAGTCAAATGAATGTCCAAGCTGTTTCTTAACATCCTCTGTCAATACCGAACTAGCCAGTTCCTGACTAGGTGTGCTCTCGCTTGCCTTAGACTGATTGACATAATAGGAATAATTAGCAACGTTACTGCTCTTGTTATCACTTAAAAGATAACCACCCGCTACTACAACAATCGTAGCCAATAAGCTGAGCAGACTCATCGCTTGTTTTTTTACATTTTTCTTCGCCATTTTCTCTCCATCAAAAAAGCAGGTCCAGCCTACTTTCCTGTAAATTTACCGATTAGTTCTTGCCACTTAGCTGGTGACAACACCGCAAATACATTGTCTCCATCTCCTATGACACCGTAACCAACCATTAATCCTAAAATAAACACCAAAATAGCAATCAACAAAACAACTGCTACTAAGATTAAATTTTTACCAACATAGCTAAGATTATCCTTATCCATTTTCATCTTCTCCACTCACACGTTCAATCGTTGCACCTAAAGCAGCTAATTTCTCATGAAAACGATAGTAACCTCGATCTAAGTGCGTTAATTTACCTACAATCGTTTCACCTTCAGCAACCAAACCTGCCAAAATCAATGCAGCACTAGCTCGCAAATCAGTAGACATAACTTGAGCACCTTGCAGAGCTTGTCCTCCCGTGATGATAGCTGTATCTCGTAAAATTTCCGAATGCAAATCCATCCGACGCATCTCTTCTAGATGTTGGAAACGATTTTCAAATACTGTTTCAATCATGGTAGATTCACCCTTTGCAACTGCCATTAGGGCTGTAAATTGAGCCTGCATATCCGTTGGGAAGCCTGGGTGGGGCAAAGTTTTTACTGTTACAGGTTTAAGCTTATCCACTTGCGAACGAACTCGAATCCCTTCAGCTTCTTCCGTCACCTCAACTCCCATTTCCAACATCTTAGAAATGAGTGGACGGTTGTGCTCCCAGACAGCATCCTTGACCAAGACATCGCCACCAGTCATTGCCGCTGCCACCATAAAGGTACCCGCTTCGATACGATCTTGCACCACTTGATGTTCTGCGCCAGTCAATTCTTCTACACCAGTAATCGTAATCGTCTCTGTACCTGCTCCCTTAACTTTGGCCCCCATTTTGTTTAGGAAAATAGCCAAGTCAACAATTTCAGGTTCTCGCGCTGCATTTTCTAAAACAGTGGTACCTTGCGCCAGAGTTGCAGCCATCATCAAATTTTGCGTTGCCCCAACACTTGGGAAATCAAGATAGATATGAGCTCCCTGCAAGTTCTCTGCACTCGCTTCAATATAACCAGCTCGTTGTTTAATTTTAGCCCCCATAGCTTGCAAACCTTTTAAGTGCAAATCTATTGGACGGCTACCGATGGTACAACCTCCTGGCATAGAAACCTTAGCATAACCATTGCGTGCCAAAATTGGCCCCAGAATGACAATAGAAGCCCGCATCTGGCTTACATACTTATAAGGTGTTTCATTGCCAAGACGACCTGTCGCATCAATGTCAATAGTCTTGCTATCTTCGTCAAAATTCACACGAACTCCCAGACCACGTACAACATTATTCATTGTATAGACATCAGACAAAATAGGAACCTGAGTCAATTTGGTTTGCCCTTGACTTGCTAGAACTGTTGCTGCCAATAAAGGCAGAACGGCATTCTTCGCCCCCTCAATCTCAACCTGTCCTTTCAAACCGTTTTTACTACCTGTAACAATAATTGTATCCATTTCTTATCCTTTTCTTATCTTAAATCACATATTTGCAAAAGAGCGTCCCATCATCAACAATTCTAAAAAGAAAGTCGAGACTAAGTACCCCAGTGCTATTGCCAGAAAGAGAATCAGCAAATTGATTTTACGCTGATTGTCCCCAGTCACCTTCAACCACCGTGACCAATCAACTGTTGTAACCAAGAGATGATGAGCCAGATAGATAAACAATATATGACTAAAAAACTGTAAAATTGAAATTACCATGTTTCCATTATACCATGAAATTAAAAAATGGAACTGAACCAAGTTCAATCCCATATATATTAATGTTTCCCGACACGAATACGATTTATCGCGCGTTGGAGGGCGACTGTAGCACGTTTTTCCAAATCAGCATTATGAGCGTTATGAGCTTCTTCAAGCTCTCTTTCGGCACGCAACTTAGCCCGTTCTGCACGACTGATATCAATATCACGTTCTCGCTCTGCTGAGTCCGAAATCACCGTAATCATATTTTTGTTGATTTCAATAATCCCACCATTGACGGCAATCCAGTCCACGTGATTTTCATCATCAACACGGCGGACTTTCATTTCATCGATTTCCAAAACGGCAATCAATTCCTCATGCCCGGGATAAATTCCCATCTCACCTTCGACAGTCTTTACCAAAACAAAAGCAGCATGGTGGTCATATTTCATTCCATCTGGTGTCACAATTTGAACAGTCATTTGTTCCATAGGCCACCTCTTAGAATCTCATTTTTGCAGCTTTTGCGACTACATCCTCGATTGAACCGACATTTCGGAAGGCATCTTCTGGTAGATGGTCATGCTTACCGTCCAAGATTTCCTTAAAGCCTTTAACAGTTTCTGCAACTGGCACATATGAACCTGGCATACCTGTAAATTGCTCAGCAACGTTGAAGTTTTGAGATAGGAAGAATTGGATACGACGTGCACGACCTACTAAGGTCTTCTCTTCATCTGACAATTCATCCATACCGAGAATGGCAATAATATCTTGCAATTCTTGGTAACGTTGAAGGACACGTTTGACTTCCATGGCAACTGCATAGTGCTCTTCACCAACGATTTGTGGAGAAAGTGCACGAGATGAAGATGCCAATGGATCCACCGCAGGATAGATACCAAGCTGGGTCAACTTACGTTCCAAGTTGGTTGTCGAGTCCAAATGAGCGAAAGCTGTCGCTGGAGCTGGGTCTGTATAGTCATCGGCAGGCACGTAGATAGCCTGAATAGATGTAACAGAACCTTTTTTAGTTGAGGTAATTCGTTCTTGTAATTGACCCATTTCCGTTGCTAGTGTTGGCTGATAACCAACGGCTGACGGCATACGACCCAAGAGGGCAGACACTTCTGAACCAGCCTGAGTGAAACGGAAGATATTATCGATGAACAGAAGAACATCCTGCCCTTCCACATCACGGAAATATTCCGCAATAGTCAAACCAGTCAGGGCAACCCGCATACGGGCACCTGGCGGCTCATTCATCTGACCAAATACCATGGCCGTTTTTTCAATAACACCTGACTCTTTCATTTCCCAATACAAGTCGTTCCCCTCACGAGTACGCTCACCAACACCGGTAAATACAGAAATACCACCGTGTTCTTGGGCAATGTTATGAATCAATTCTTGGATAAGAACGGTCTTACCAACACCGGCACCACCGAAGAGACCAACCTTACCACCTTTTAGATAGGGTGCTAGGAGGTCAATTACCTTGATACCTGTTTCCAAAATTTCGCTTGATGTAGATAACTCATCAAAAGCTGGTGCCTTTTTATGAATTGGCTCGCGTTCAAAATCAGCTGGGAAAGGCTCATCAAGGTCGATGGTATCTCCCAAGACATTGAAGACACGACCCAGAGTTTCCTTACCAACTGGAACTGAGATCGGACGGCCTGTATCAAGTACTTCCATCCCACGAGTCAATCCATCAGTTGATTCCATGGCAATGGTCCGAACAACGCCATCACCAAGTTCCAAAGCAACTTCAAGCACAACTTTTTGCTTGGAATCATCATTTTTGTATACAACGAGTGCGTTGTTAATCTCAGGAAGTTTATCTTCTGCTGCAAACGCAACGTCTACAACTGGTCCGACAACCTGAGTAATTTTGCCTGAACTCATTCTATTTCCTCTATTTCTATTACTCAAGGGCTGAGGCACCTGCTACAATCTCAGTAATTTCCTGAGTGATAGCCGCCTGACGAGCCCTATTGTATTGAATTGTCAAATCGTTAATGACATTCTTAGCATTATCCGTTGCTGTCTGCATGGCCGTCATACCAGCCGCATTTTCAGCAGTTTTGGCATCCAAAATCGCTCCGTAAATGGTGGATTCTGCATACTGGGTCAACAATTGCTCCAGAATGACTTCACGGTTTGGCTCCAATTCAAAAGTAGATGTATAACCATCTGCTTCATTATGGTCCAAATCCTCAACAGGAAGCATCTGCTGGACACGTACCTGACTGGTCAAGCTATTGACATGGTGGTTATAACAAACATACAACTCATCAAAGAGTTCATTCTTATACATTTCAACAGACTTAGAAATGATTTTTTGAACCTCTTCAAAGCTTGGATTGTCCGCCAAGCCGCGCAATTCAAAGACTGGATTGATACCACGGGCACGGAAGAAATCAGCCCCCATACTACCAATGGCAATAATTTCATACTCATCTTTCGAGTCATGGTCCTGTTCAATCATTCCCATCACAGCCTTCAAAATACTGGAATTATAAGAACCTTTTAGTCCACTGTCAGAGGTAATGACAATATAACCAGATTTTTGAACTGGACGACGAATCAGCATTGGATTGCTTGTATCTGAAGCCATCAATTCTCCACGCAAGAGATCCGTTGTAATCTGACGAACCTTACTAGCGTAGATCTGAAAGGATTGCGCTAATTGCTCTGATTTGGCTAGTTTAGAAGCCGAAACCATCTGCATGGCACCGGTGATTTGACTGGTTTTCTTAGTTGATGCAATTTTTGACTTGATTTCATTGAGAGAACCTGCCATTATTCACTCCTTTACTTAAAGACAGACTGGTCTTTGAAAGCTTGGATAGCAGCATTCAATTCATCTGTATCAGGAAGATCTTTTGTTGTACGAATAACATCCAAAAGACCATCGTAGTGCAAATCAAAATATGCATACAGTTCTTCTTCAAATGCCAAAATATCATCGATTGGCACTGAATCCAAGAAGCCATTTGTCAAAGCATACAAAATCAAAACCTGTTTTTCAACTGGAAGCGGCTTATGCAATGGTTGTTTCAACACTTCCACAGTCCGACGACCACGGTTGAGTTTGGCCTGAGTTGCTGCATCCAAATCCGAACCAAATTGAGTAAAGGCTTCTAATTCACGGTATGAAGCCAAATCGATACGAAGGGTACCTGCAACCTTTTTCATGGCCTTAATCTGTGCAGAGCCACCTACACGTGATACAGAAGAACCCGCATCAATGGCTGGACGGATACCAGAGTTGAATAAATCGTCCTTCAAGAAGATTTGTCCATCCGTGATTGAAATCACGTTGGTCGCGATGTAAGCTGAAATATCTCCCGCTTGTGTTTCAATAAATGGTAGAGCTGTAATGGAGCCACCGCCCAATTCATCTGAAACCTTCGCTGAACGCTCAAGCAAGCGACTGTGCAAGTAGAATACATCCCCTGGATAGGCTTCACGACCCGGAGGACGACGAAGCAAGAGAGATAATTCACGGTAAGCTACCGCTTGTTTTGACAAATCATCGTAAACAATCAAGACGTGTTTGCCTTCATACATGAACTCTTCTGCCATCGCAACACCAGCATAAGGAGCCAAGAAAAGCAATGGAGACGGTTGGGAAGCAGATGCCGTTACTACGATTGTGTAATCCAAAGCACCAAACTGACGAAGGGTTTCAACCTGAGTACGAACAGTTGACTCTTTCTGACCGATAGCCACATAGATACAAATCATATCTTGGCCTTTTTGGTTGAGAATAGCATCAATAGCTACAGATGTCTTCCCTGTCTGACGGTCACCGATAATCAATTCACGCTGACCACGACCAATCGGAACCAAAGCGTCAATAGCCTTAAGACCAGTTTGAAGCGGTTCATTAACCGACTTACGTTGCATAACACCTGGTGCTGGATATTCAATCGGACGAGTCTTACTAGTACGGATGTCGCCAAGCCCATCCACTGGCTGCCCAAGTGGATTGATGACACGACCAATCAAGGCTGAGCCAACTGGCACTTCCATGATTTTACCAGTCCTACGAACAACTGACCCTTCACGAATATCGGTAAATTGTCCGAGAATGATAATACCAACATCGTTAGTTTCTAAGTTTTGTGCCATACCAATGGTGCCATTTTCAAATACCAAAAGCTCTCCACTCATGGCATTGTCAAGACCTTGCGCACGGGCGATACCGTCACCGATATAGGTTACGACACCAGTCTCTGTGTAGTCAAAGTCAGGCTGAAAGCCTTCAATTTGTTGTTTTAGTAAAGCGCTAATTTCTTGTGCATTAATCAAAAGAACACCACTTTCTATTTTCTAAAGTTTTTTTCTAACGTCCTTCAACTGTGTCCGAACGCTTGCATCGATTACCTTATGGTTAACCGTTACAATAAAACCACCGAGGAGACTTTGATCAAGTTCTTCCGTGATATTGCGTACACGCAAGGAAAATCGTTGTTCTACCAAGTGACGGAGACGCTCTTTTTGAGCTTCTGTCAACGGATAGACCGAAACCACACGGGCTTCAAATTCATTTTTAAATTTACTGATTTGTAATTGGACACGCTCAAGGGTTTCAAGAAGCAAGTCTGCATGACCATCACGAATAACATCTTCAATCAAGTCATTGATTTGCCAGAAACTAGATTGACGTACCGTCCTTACAAAATCAGCCTTTTCTTCTCTCGATACTGTCGCTGACAGCAAGATTCGATTCAGCTTACTATCATGAATGATGGAAATCAAGTCAGAAATCTGGTCATACATATCCCAAATATCTGCATGATCACTGACTTTTTCAACAAATGATAGAGCATATTTTTGCACGATGGCATTTTCTCTAGCGTTCATCTACTTGTCTCCTAGTTTGTCCAAATAACGGTCAATCAAGTTACTATGAGCTTGTTGGTCCAAATCTTCCAAAATAATTTTGCTTGCAAGATCAACTGCCAATTCAGCAACTTGAACGCGCAAGTTTTCCTGTACCTCACGTTTGTCAGCTTCAATTTCCATTGTCGCTTTTGTTTTTAGAGCTTGAGCCTCAACTTCAGCTTGTTCTAAAATTCGTTTTTTCTCTAGTTTTGCACGTTCAACCGCATCTTGAATAATCTTTTGACTTTCAATACGTCCCTGTACCAACTCATCTTCACGTTGTTGAACAAGGTTTGCTGCTGCTGTTAATTTTTCTTCTGCAGCATCAATATCGTTCGCAATCTTATTGGCACGTTCTTCAAAAATACCTGTAATTTTATCCCACGCAAAAACACGAATAAGAATAATAAGTACTGCAAATGAGACTGTTACCAAGATAAAGTTTCCAAGAATGGTACTAGATTGCATTGTAATAGTTGTTGCCATAGTTGTCTTTCCCTTTCCTATTCACTCTCACTACTGATTTTTTTATTTAAGTACATAGATACCAACATGATAAATACATATCCCTGCAAGCATGAAATGAATACAGAAAATGCTGTCCAAACAACGTTCAGAGCAAAGGCAATTGGATATGCAAGTGCACTTTGTTGAGATAATTGTAGAAGAAGAGAGACAAGCACTTCACCAGCATAAATGTTACCGTACAGACGAAGAGCAAGCGACACAAGGTTGGTCACTTCTTCCAAAATGTTCATTGGAGCCATAGCCCAGGGTGTCACAAAAGATTTGAGGTATGCCTTGAAACCGCGACGACGAATACCCTCAACATGACAAAATACTGTTGCAATTGTTGCCAAACCGAAATCGTAAGCCATATTGGCCGTTGGAGAAGTCCACAAATTATGTCCTTCTGCTGTTTCCAATTTGGTCATCAAACCTAGATTATTGGCAACCAAAAGAAAAGTAAAGACTGTAAAGAAGAACAAGGAATACCGCTTTGCTTCCGCATCGCCAAGATTCCCTTTTGTAAAATTGATGGTCAATTCGTAAACGTACTCCAAAACATTCTGTTTTCCTTTAGGCTTGAGCTCCATCCGACGACTAGCCCAAAAAACAAGTAAGAAAATAATGGAAATGGTAATGACAGAAACCAATACCATGGTCAGGTCAAAGGTTACGGGACCAAGGGTAAGGGTTGGACTTAAATGTTCTTCCAATGGAGGTTCCCCCCTTTTCTATTTCTCTATTTTCTACTATTTCAAGACAAATGTCATAGCCAAGGTTACGAAGAAAGTTCCCTCGATAAAGGCAACACCCAAAAATACACCAGCCATCAATTTACTTTGCATTTCTGGTTGACGTGCAGTCGAACTAAGGTATGAAGCCACCAACAGTCCCTCACCGATACTTACACCAAGACAGGCCAATCCAAGGGCCAATGCGCCTAAACTCATAACGAATTCTCCTTTTAAAATTTAATACCATGTAAGGATACTCCTAAAACATCTATTTGTCAAGAAAATACCGCCATTGTAAGCGTTTAATTCGTTTTTGTAAAATAAAAAGAAAAGAGTATTTCATCTTTTCTTCCTATTTAATAGCTTCATCAATATGGTCTGTTTCTTCAATGAATCGTTTGGCCATATCTTCTCGATTCATCTGATCAGTATCAAGAGTGATTGCATGGTCAGAAACCAGATCTGTATCTGCGAAAAACTCTATATGGTTTGATAGGTTGTACAGACGAACAGGGGCTTCCCCACCAAACTCTCCATCTAGATTGAGCAGTAGACGGTTATCTGGGTTCAGATTTTCGATGGATAGGCTCTTGGTTTTTATGTATTCAACTAAATCACTCTCAATGTGTTTGCCACCGTCTAAGACTTGACGAATCAGATGCAGAATTTCAAATAGATTCCCTGTTTTAACCATCAATAAGGTAAAATTACCATCATCTAACTTAGCATCGGGAACAATCTGTTCAAAACCTCCAATTGAATTGGTTAAGGCAACAAAAATCATTGAAACCGAGCCTTCAAATACTCCCTCGTCATGCTCTACACGAATAGGTGTAAATTGTACTTGTGGCAGGAGTTCTGCTCCTTTTACTACATAGGCCAAATAGCCAAACATGGTCTTAAGTTGACTGGGAACACTGTAGGTCAATTCCGTAAGTGTACCTGCCGCAGCAATGTTGATAAAATAATGTTCTTGATGAAAACCATTTTTTTGATTTTTGGCTAAACCAATATCCATTAAAATGGTCTGCTGCTTACCGATAACCTTAGCTGCTTCTACAGGATTTCCCCTAGGCACTTTTAAGGCACGCGCATAGTCATTGGTGGTGCCAGTCGGTATGATGGCCATCTGCGGACGTTTTTCAAGCGGAGCAATTCCATTGACGACTTCATTGATTGTTCCATCTCCACCAGCCGCGATAATCAAGTCAAAGCCTGCAAGCGCCGCACGTGTAGCTTCATTCTTTGCAGAGTCTTTCTCAGCAGTTGTTTGGAAAGCTGAAGTTTCATAACCGTAGCCTTCCAAAATTTCCAATACTTCGGCCACATTTTTCTTCATGATTTCTTGACCTGAGGTCGGATTATATATTAGTCTAGCACGTTTTCTTTCTTCCATCGTTTTACCTTTACAAGCTCTCTAACCAAGCCTCATCTTTAATTTCGATACCTAGCTCCTGTGCTTTGGTCAATTTACTGCCTGCATCTGTTCCGGCAACCACAAGATTAGTTTTTTTAGAAACAGATCCCGCTACATTTGCCCCTAAAGCTTCTAACTTAGCTTTGGCTTCGTTTCGTTTCATTCGCTCCAATTTACCAGTCAGTACAACTGTCATACCCGATAGCGCAGCATTTTCATCTACTACTTGTCCGAGATAGGTTAAGTTTACCTTAGCTTCCTTAAGTTCGGCTAAAAGTTGTTGCGCACCCTCACTAGCAAAAAAAGTTGTCAAAGACTTAGCAATAACCTGACCAAGACCTTCTAGCGAAGCAATTGCTTCTTGATCAGCAAATGCTAGAGTTTCTAAATCACCAAATTTTTCTACTAAAATCTTACTTGCCTTACTACCTACATGGCGAATACCTAGTCCAAATAGGAGGCGTTCTGCTGAGTTGCTCTTAGAAGTTTGAATGGCTTGATAGAGCTTGTCAGCTGATTTTTCTTTGAAACCTTCCAAGGTCAATAGGTCATCAACAGTTAATTTATAAATATCAGCAACATCGTGTACCAAGCCTGCTCCAAAGAGTTTTTCAACGATTGAAGACCCTAGTCCTGCGATGTTCATGGCATCCCGACTTGCAAAATGTTCCAACTTACTCATCAGCTGGCTAGGACAAATAGGGTTGATACAGCGGAGGGCAACTTCGTCCTCATAGTGTTGTAGGTCGCTCTGACAAGACGGACAATGACTAGGAATGGGCATGATTTCTTGCTCTTTTCGATACTTGTCCACCACTTTCAGAACTGCTGGAATAATATCTCCCGCCTTATAAACAATGACCGTATCGCCAATACGAATATCTTTTTCGGCGATATAGTCTACGTTGTGCAAGGTCGCTCGACTGACAGTCGTTCCTGCCAGTTGAACAGGACTAAGATTGGCAGTTGGTGTCACAACACCTGTTCGGCCAACAGTCCAATCAACCGACAAGATTTCTGCTTCTTTTTCCTCAGCTGGAAACTTGTAAGCTACTGCCCATCGTGGCGCTTTTACTGTAAATCCTAGTTCTTCTTGTATAGCTAAATCATTTACCTTGATGACAACACCATCTATCTCATAGGGTAAATCATCTCTACGCTCTGCTATTTTTTCAATAAAATCCCACGTGTCATCAATCGACTCCGCCAAGCAATATTCGTGGTTGGTCACAAATCCCAGAGCATCCAGTTTCTCCAGTACTTGTGACTGACTAGTCGCTTCAGATGGACTAGCTTCTTGGTAGAGGAAGGTTGCAAGTCCACGCTGGGCCACGACACCTGTGTCTAATTGGCGAAGAGTTCCTGCCGCTGCGTTACGCGGATTAGCAAATTCAGCTTCCCCAGCCTCCTGACGCTGTTTGTTAACACGGTCAAAGGAAGCCTTTGGCATATAACACTCACCTCGGACAGTGATGTCCACAGCTTCGGGTAGGGTCAAAGGAATATCAGCCACTCGTTTGAGATTTTCTGTGATATTTTCACCGACACTACCGTCACCACGTGTAGCACCCACGACTAAATTACCCGCTTCATAGGTCAGGGAAATAGATAGACCGTCAATCTTCAATTCACAGATATAAGTTGCTTGAGGAAATTCCTTGCGAACTCGCTGGTCAAAAGCTTCTAATTCTTCACGAGAAAAAGCATCCTGCAAACTAAAAAGAGGATAAACATGACTATATTTTTCAAATCCGTCTAGCACCTTTCCCCCGACCCGATGGGTAGGACTATCTGGTAAAATCAGTTCTGGATGAGCTGTTTCCAGTTCTACTAATTCACGATAAAGCGTATCATATTCTGCATCTGATACGCTAGGTTTGTCCAATTGATAATACTCTTTAGCGTATTGATTGAGCACGCTAACTAATTCTGATATTCTTGTTTTCATAAGAATATTATATCATGATTTGAAGGTGCGAACTATATTTGCGCTTCAATAAAAACAGATTCCTTTAGATAATTTTTAGTAAAAAATGTATAATGTGTATATAAAATTTTTGGAGGTGCCCTATGGCTGTAACCTATAAACGACAAGATGATTTAGAAAAGATGCTGGAAGAATTTGCTTCATTTGAAAAACTGGAAGAAATTGAGTATCCTGATCCAAAATCAAAAGAAAATTCCGAGAAAAACAACTTGAATCAGGATAAAAAATAATATGTTCGGTCTTGATCAATTACCTACCTCCGTCCTACAGGCGGGGGCTATTTTCCTGTCTATCATGATTGAAGCCTTGCCCTTTGTGTTGATTGGAGCATTGATTTCTGGCTTTATTGATGTGTTTATCACCCCTGAAAAAGTCCATAAACTCCTTCCCAAGAACAAGTTTCTTGCCATTCTATTTGGAACCTTTATCGGCTTCATTTTTCCGTCTTGCGAATGTGGTATTGTCCCTATTGTCAATCGGCTATTAGAGAAAAAAGTGCCGAGTTACACTGCTGTTCCCTTTTTAGTAACGGCGCCTGTCATTAATCCTATCGTCCTTTTTGCAACCTTTACCGCTTTTGGCAATTCCCTACTTTTCGCCCTCTATAGAGCCCTAGGAGCCATCATTGTATCCCTAGTATTGGGAATCATTCTTGGTTTTTTCGTAAAAGGACAAATTCTTAAAGGAAGCAAGTTTGACCATCACCAGCATGATTATTCAGATAAAACCAGCTGGCAAAAAGTTGGCTTCGCACTTATTCATGCCATTGATGAATTTTTTGATACGGGACGTTACCTAGTCTTTGGTTGTCTATTTGCCAGTCTCGTACAAGTCTATATTCCAACTGCTGTCCTGACTACCATCGGTCACAGTCCATTAACAGCTATTATACTGATGATGTTGCTGGCCTTTCTTCTTTCCCTATGTTCTGAAGCCGATGCCTTTATTGGTGCATCCCTACTATCCAGCTTCGGATTTGCCCCAGTAATGGCTTTCTTAGTTATCGGACCCATGGTGGATGTTAAAAACTTGCTCATGATGAAACATTATTTCAAGGGAAAATTTATAGCCGGTTTTATCATTACTATCACTCTCGTTATTTTGGGATATAGTCTGATACTTGGAGGTGTAGTATGATTCGTTTTTTAATTCTTGCAGGCTATTTTGAGATGACCATGTATCTCTATATTTCTGGAAAATTAGACCAATACATCAATCTGCACTATAGCTATCTAGCCTATCTATCCATGATTTTATCTTTCATACTTGCCATCGTACAATTGTATGTCTGGGTAAAAGAAATTCGAGTACATAGCCATTTAAAAAGCAAAATTGCCAAACTATCAAGCATTGGACTATTGCTCATTCCTCTTGCTATAGCCTGGCTCTTTCCTACGGTAAGCCTGGATTCAACAACTGTTGCTGCCAAGGGCTATCATTTCCCACTAGCAGCAGAAAACGATGCTAATACACAAAACCAAGAAGGGACGACTGTTCAGTATCTCAAGCCTGATACTTCTATTTATTTTACAAAATCTGCCTATCAAAACCAGATGCGTGAAATTGCTGATAGATACTTGGCTGAAGAAACCATTGTTGTTACTAATGAAAACTATATGGAAGTGATGGAAGCAATCTACGACTATCCTACGGAATTTTCAGGAAAAACGATTGAAATGATTGGATTTGTCTACAATGACCCTGACAATAGCCAGCAATTTTTCCTTTTCCGCTTTGGTATTATTCACTGCATTGCTGATTCTGGGGTATATGGCTTACTCTCTACGGGGGCTACCACAGAATTTCCTAACAATACTTGGGTAAAAACCAGAGGAACAATCAAGGTTTCCTACCACACATCGTTGAAACAAAATCTCCCAACACTTGAATTACAATCGATGGTTCAGATTGAACAGCCAGATTCCCCGTATGTCTACCGTGTTTTCTAATAATCCCAACTCAAAAAGTGAATTTTCTGACAATTTGTGGTATACTATTAATGATATTCAACAGATAGGAATGAAATTATGTCATCACATGTATTGTTTACAATTTTTGGTGCTAGTGGCGACCTTGCCAAACGCAAACTTTACCCATCTTTATTTCGCCTCTATAAGGCTGGACACATCAAGGAAAACTTTGCAGTAATTGGTACAGCTCGCAGACCCTGGACCAAGGAATTTTTTGAGCAAACCGTCATTGAATCACTGGGTGATCTGCCTGACACACCACGTCAAGCTCATGAATTTGCTAGTCATTTCTACTACCAAAGCCATGATGTCAATGACACGGAACATTATGTAGCTCTTCGTAAATTGCAGGATGACTTATGTGAAAAATACGATACCCAGCACAACAAGGTCTTCTTCCTCTCTATGGCGCCTGAATTTTTCGGAACCATTGCCAAACACCTCAAATCTGAGCAGATTGTTGATGGACAAGGTTTTGAACGCTTGATTATTGAAAAACCTTTCGGAACTAGCCTTGCTACAGCTACCAAACTCAATGATGAATTGGCAGCAGCCTTCAATGAGGACCAAATCTACCGCATCGACCATTACCTAGGCAAGGAAATGGTACAAAATATCTTTGCGGTTCGCTTTGCCAATATCATTTTTGAGCATATTTGGAACCGCGATTACATCGATAACGTCCAAATTACATTTGCTGAAGCGATTGGTGTTGAGGATCGTGGGGGCTACTACGATCATTCTGGCGCCTTAAAAGACATGGTGCAAAACCATGCCCTTCAAGTTCTTTCCCTTCTAGCAATGGATAAGCCAGCCAGCTTCAAGGAGGAAGATGTCCGCGCTGAGAAAATCAAGGTCTTCCAACACTTGCGTCAGCCTTCTGACGAAGACCTCAAGCGCAACTTCATCCGTGGTCAATATGCAGCAGGTTCCATCGACGGAAAAGACTACGTTAGCTACTTGGATGAACCAAATATTGCCGAAGCTTCTCAGACAGAAACCTTTGCTGGAGGCGTCTTCTTCGTCGATACTGACCGATTCCGTGATGTTCCTTTCTTCTTCCGTACAGGTAAACGCCTGACTGAAAAAGGCACGCGCGTAACTATCACCTTTAAACATGCAGAAGATATTTTTGGTCAACCTTCTGAAGCCAATGTCTTGACCATCTTTATCCAACCAACAGAAGGTTTTATGCTTTCCATCAATGGTAAAGAAGTTGGTTCTCACTTCGCTCTTACTCCTGCCAAACTCAACTTCCGCCACAATGCAACTGCTCTTGGAAATTCACCCGAAGCCTACGAAAAACTATTTTTCGATGTCCTAAATGGTGATTCTACTAACTTTAGCCATTGGGAAGAAGTGAAAGCAAGCTGGAGCTTGATTGACCGCATTGTTGATTTGTGGGCAAGCAACCAAGTCCCACTCCACACCTATCCAGCTGGAACTATGGGACCTGAGGCAGCCTTTGATTTGCTAGAAAGCTACGGTTGCAAGTGGGTCTGGACACCTGATGTATGGTATCGTGAACGTGGCTTATTGAAATAGTCATTTGATTACTTCGTTAACTCGCTTTGCCGTACTCCACGAAAGTGACTTGCTTCGCATGTCTTATTTCCAACCTAGAATAGCCTCTAGGCTGTTCTAGCAACCTGCACCTCGTTGCCTTGTACTAAAAGCAAACTAAACGACTACATATAAAAACTGGAGCAATCCAGTTTTTTTCGGAGATATTTATGACTGAATTAAACACCATTCTCACACAACTCCAAGCAGCCAGCCATGCTGGCACCCTCAAGCGTTATGAAAAAATTGGTGAAACCAAGCCCTACTACGGCGTTCCAATGGGAGCTATTTCTGGTATCGCCAAGGCCTATAAAAATCGACTGGACTTGTTTGCTCAACTCTGGCAAACAGGGGTCCTAGAGGCACAATATTTAGCTATTCAAATTGCAAAAAATAAGCCAGACCAGCTGGCCCTAGCTGATTTAGAGAACTGCCTCAGTGAACAGGTTTCTGTCAATGTTCTCGATAAGCTGGCTTCCATTATCCTCAGCAAACGAAAAGACAGTAAGGATTGGGAAGAAATCTTACTTGCCAAAGACGAGGCCATCTTTAACAGACTTGGCTGGTTCCTCCGCGCCAAATACTTTGCTGGAAAAACAGCAACAAACCAAGAAATTGAAGAAATGCTAGCTTATATTAGCCAGCATTTACAAACCGCAGACCCACTTGTTCAATGGACCATGAATCAGTGTTTGGTGGAGATTGCGGTTGCCTATCCCGACTATCTGGAACAGGGACTTGCAATCGGTCAGGAACTCGCTGTCTATTCCGATATGAAGGTTCCAAAAGGCTGTACTTCTGCCTATGCACCCGACTGGATTGAGGCATTGCTGAGGAGGAAATGAGATGCAACATAAAGGAACTCAGATTTTAGAAACAGAACGACTGATTTTGCGCCCTTTTCAAGCAACAGATGTTGAGCCCGTTTTCCAAAACTGGACTTCAGATGAAAAGGTTACCACCTATCTGACCTGGCCAACTCATCAGACAATTCAAGACACCCAAGACTACATCCAGTTCTGTATCCAATCCTATTCACAGGAAGAAACATACAGGTGGGTAATCGAGCTCAAAGAAAGTCAGCAACCTATTGGAGATATTTCCGTCGTCAGTCTAGATGAACGGGTACAGGCTGCTGAATTAGGTTGGGTGTTTAGCAGACAATGGTGGGGCCAAGGCTATCTAGTCATTTAGTTTTTCTTTTATTACTTCGTTAACTCGCTTTGCCGTACTCTAGTACTGTCTGCAGCTCGTTGCCTAGTACTAAAAGTAAACTAAAAGACTATACTGCCCGAAGTCACTCGCTTTCTACTAGAAGAGGGCGGCTGTTTACTGATTACAGCTGTTCACGGTAGTAAGAACCGTCCGTCTGGTCGTGTCATGGAAAAAGTCGGTATGACCTACGAAGGCACTCTCCGCCAAGCCGCTCGAAACAATCGTGGCATTGTGGATATTGCCATTTACTCACTGTTGCATACAGATAGAAAAAGTCGCTAGTTCATTGAACTAACGACTTTTTTCTATACCAATCCTTCCAAAAGCCCACGCATAAACTCTTCGGATTTGAATTCTCCGATGTCATCTATTTTCTCACCGAAACCAATCAGTTTCACTGGAATATCCAGTTCCTGACGGATAGCAAGGACAACACCACCTTTTGCTGTACCGTCTAGCTTAGTCAAGACTAGCCCAGTCAATGGGGTAATTTTTGCAAATTCCTTGGCTTGACTGAGAGCGTTTTGACCTGTGGAAGCATCCAATGCTAAGAGGGTTTCATGTGGTGCATCAGGTAGGGTTCGTTTGATGATGCGACCGATTTTTTCCAGCTCTGCCATGAGGTTTTCTTTATTTTGCAAGCGACCTGCTGTGTCAATCATGAGAATATCCACGCCTTCTGCCACGGCACGTTTTACCCCATCAAAAACCACACTAGCTGGGTCTGACTTTTCAGGTCCTGTGACCACTGGCACATCGACACGGCGACCCCACTCGACCAGCTGGGCTACCGCACCTGCACGGAAGGTGTCCGCTGCGACCAACATGACCTTCTTACCAGCCTGCTTGTACTTGTAGGCTAACTTACCGATAGACGTCGTCTTCCCAACACCGTTGACACCAACAAAGAGCATGACGGTCAAATCATCTTGGAAATTGATCTGCTCGCTGAATTGACCATCTTTTTCGTAAATATCCACCAATTTTTCGATGATAACACGACGGAGTTCATCTGTCTTCTTGGCATTTTGTAGCTTGGCTTCATAGCGGAGCTCCTCTGTCAGTGTAGAGGCAACCTGCACCCCTACGTCTGACAAAATCAGCATTTCTTCCAACTCTTCGAAAAATTCTTCATCAACCGAACGGAAATTGGCAAAGAATTCGTTAAGCCTTGCCCCAAAACCTGTACGAGTTTTTTTCAAGGTTCGCTGGTACTTGTCCTGCTCACTTTCTTGCTCTACTGGAGCAACTTCCTCAACAGGCTCTTCCTTGACCTTGGTTTGAATAGCAGGGTCAAAGCCTTGTTCCTGCGCTTCCTTCACTCGAGCCGCAGCGGCTTCTTTGGCTGCATAATATTGAGCCATCATATCCAAAGTCCGTTGTTTTTGAGCTTCTTGCTCTGCTGAGAGGTCTGTATTCCCCGCAGGCTCCTCTGCAACAGCAGTTTCTTGAGTAACTGATTCAGTTTCAGCTGCTTCTGTATCTTCACTAGAATCTAACTGATCTGTCTCCACTTCTTCAACAAGAGCGACTTGCTCCTCTTGTTTTTCTTGTCCAAATAATCGATCAAATAATCCCATACTTAGTCCTCATTCAATACATAGTGCTCGATGGCCCAAGCAATGCCATCTTCATCATTGGTTCTTGGTAAAACGACGTTTGCTGCTGATTTGATTTCTTCAGTTGCGTTTGCCATGGCAACCCCTAAACCAGCCCATTCAATCATCGAAAGATCGTTTCCTTCATCGCCACAGGCCATAACTTCTGACTGGTCAATTCCCAGATGGGCAATCAACTTAGCCAAACCATTTGCTTTATGAACACCTTTTGGACTCCATTCGAGCAGAATATCACGCGATTTGAAAATCTCGAAGCGCTCGTGAAGTTCCGCAGGAATTTTTGGAATTTGTCCATCCAAAAAGTCTGCTGCCACAGCTGAAACTGCCTTATTGTAGACAAAATCTTCTGGCATTTCCTCATCGCTTGCCACAATTTTATTAAGCAATGGATTACAAGTTAGATAAAGTGATTCATGAGCTGATGGTAGAGAATAGACATCGCCACCATAGAGAACATCCAGAGGCAGGTCCAAGTCATTTGTCACACGACGGATGGTGCGCACATCTTCAATGGTGAAGCCAACCTTATCCAAAACTCGACCTGTATTTTCCTGGACTAGACCACCGTTAAATGTAATCGAATATTGATTCTCCCCTAGCAGATCTAGTTCTTCTAGAAAAGTGCCGATAGCTTGTAAAGGACGCCCTGTTGTCAGAACTACATGAACTCCACGCTCACGCGCTGCCTGCAAGGCCTTTTTATTAGCTTCTGAAATCCGTTTGTCCGATGTCAGAAGTGTTCCATCTAAATCCAATGCAATCAACTTAATTGCCATTTACTTCCTCCTCTAAATAGGCTAATACTGATCCATCATTGCAATGACCAATAATAGAATCTGCCTGGGCCTTCACTTCCTCTCTTGCATTTTCTGTCGCAAGAGCCAGACCTGCAAAGTCAAACATATCTAAATCATTTTGATTATCACCAAATGCCACTACATCCTGACTGGTAATTCCAAAATGAGCACAGAGATGGCTCAATCCAACTGATTTATTTGAACCATTTGGAATTATATCAATATTGTCAAAACCAGTTGTCATGGCCGTTACACCTTCAAATGTATCATTTAACCATCGTCTGGCATCGTCCATTTCCTCAGGAGAAAATTTGGCATTGATTTTTATAATCTCTTCTCGAACTTCTTCAAATGTGTCTACCAATCGAAAATGTGCGTAATAATTCGTCATCGCTTCTAAAAACTGAGGCTCAGCATTTTTTAATAAATAAAAGTTTTCGAGTCCAGACAGCACCATGGACTGACTGCTACCAAAGGGACCTGCATCAATACCCGCGATAATCGGCAGATAGATTTCAGGACTAATTGGATCATCCATAAAGATAGTCTGCCCCTGATATTCAACGATTGAACCATTTTCTGCCACAAAACCGATTTCATCTACAAAATCTTCAAAAACAAGTTTCAGGCTTTGCATAGATCGCCCACTTGCTGCCACAAATAAATAACCTTTTTCCTTAAACTGATTCAGTATACGACGAAACCGTTCCTTATCAAAACTATGGTCTTCTCGTAAAAAGGTACCATCCATATCACTGGCGTAAATTTTGTTAATCATAATTTCTCCACATCTTTCAGCTTAACGGAAACAATCTTTGACACACCAGATTCCTGCATGGTCACCCCATACATGGCATCCGCTGCCGCCATGGTCCCTTTACGGTGGGTCACGACGATAAACTGACTCTCCTTATCAAATCGGTTGAGGTAGTCGCCAAAACGTTTGACATTGGCCTCATCCAAGGCTGCCTCCACCTCATCGAGAATTACAAAAGGAATGGTCTTAACACGGATAATGGAAAATAGCAGAGCGAGGGCCGAAAGGGCTTTTTCGCCACCTGACATAAGATTGAGAGATTGAATTTTCTTACCCGGAGGTTGAACTGAAATCTCCACACCCGCAGTCAATAGGTCACCTTCTGTCAAAATCAAATCCGCTGAACCACCGCCAAACATTTGTTTGAATGTCTGCTTAAAGCTTTCACGAATAGCTTCAAAAGTAACCTTGAAGCGCTCTTTGACTTCATCATCCATCTCGTGGATAGTATCTAGTAGTAAATCACGCGCCGACAAAATATCTGTCCGTTGCTCATTGAGGAAGGTCAGACGGTTATTGACCTCGTCATACTGCTCAATAGCATCCAAATTGACTGGGCCCAAAGCACGAATAGCTCTTTCTAGGTCTTTGAGGCTTTGTTCAGCAACTGCAAGATTCTCAACTTCCTTGGCCTGAGACTGGGCAGCTTCAAAACTCAATTTAAAATGCTCGGTCAAATTACCAAGTAAAGTCCGTAATTTATCGCCCACTTGCTCATAATCCGCCTCTAACTTAGCCTGCTTACGGATCAAATCATCATTCTTAGTCCGAGCTTGTTGCAATCTTTCTTCCAAGTCTTCAAACTGCCCATCAATATCTTCCAATTCAAACTTTAAGCGAATTAGAATCTGATTGGTCTGGTTCTGCTTATCAGATGCGGCCTGCAATTGTTCTTCAAGAATCTCAATACTAGTATCTTCAAGAGCTTCTAGCTTCTGGTCAATCATATCCTCTAAAAGAGAAATTTCCTTATCTGCAACCACTTTTTCTTCTTGCAAACGTCTCAAATCTGTCTGTTCAAAACGAAGTTGGCTAGTCAGTTCAGCCTGTTCCAAAGTTAGTTGACCCTTCTGAGTCTGTAGTTTCTGCAAGCTTTCTTGAATACTGTCGCGATTATCACGAACTTGATTGATTTGTTGATCCAAGGCTAGTTTTTTCTCATTCAAGGCTTGGACATTTACTTCTTCCTTAGCAGCAGCCTCTTCTAGCTCAGTCAAAATGGTCGGACTAACCTGACTCATTTGCAGGTCATACTGGGCTGATAGCTGAGCCAGTCTATTTTCTGCCTGTTCCTGATGAATCCTTGCGCTCTGCTGGTTCAATCTAGCTTCTTCCCCCTCCGCCTTAATCGTTTCCAAGGTTTCTCTGGTCTGGTCTAAGCTAGTTTTCTTAGCTGCAACCAAGCTTTCTTGCTCCTGCAACTGGCTAGACAGCTCTGCTATTTCTCCTAAAAGAGCATCTAGTTCTGGTTTGATAAAGGTCGTGCTGTTATTTCGATTGCTACCACCAGCAAAGGCTCCACCAGGACGGATTTCCGCTCCATCCATGGTCACCATACGCACTTGAAACTTGGTCGCACGCGCCGCCTGGTTGGCATGGTCAATGCTATCAAAAATCGCAATAGTACCTAGCAAATTTTGGAAAATCGCATCTAAATTTGGCTGATAAGTCACCAAATCACTTGCAAGCCCCAAGAATCCTTCTGAAGATTCTAGTAAAGAGACTTGCAGTCCAGAAAGCTGACGTGGCTTGATAGTTGTTAGAGGTAAGAAGGTTGCCCGTCCTTGCCGTTTTTCTTTCAAAAATGCGATAGCTCGTTTAGCAGTCGCTTCATCTTCAACGATGACGTTTTGACTAGCACCGCCAAGAGCAATTTCCAAAGCCGTTTGGTAACGAGTATCAAAGGTCAATTGTTCACTGACTGCTCCAATAATTCCTCCTAAGCTTGGTGCCGCCTGTAAGACAGCCTTAACCCCTGCGTAGAAATTGGAGTGATTTTTTAAAATAGCTTCTAAACTAGACTGGCGAGCCTGCTTACCTTTCAACTGATCCAGCAAATCAAACAAGCGACCTTGCTCAGCCTGATAAGCAGTCTGGGTTTGATCCAATTCTGATTTTTTGGTCTGATAGCTCTCAAGTAACTGGCGTAACACGTGATCAGCTTCTTCTAAACTTTTCCGACTCTTATCAAGTACTTCTTGAGCTGTTTGTTTTTCCGTCTGCAAGCGTGCCAAGTCTTCAGATTTACTCTCAGAAAGACTGATTTGATTGGCAATATCCTGCTGAATCTTGGTCAGACGGTTTGAAGCTTCTGCCTCTTCCTGCATCAGAGCAACATACTGTTCACGCAGATGATCTAAAACCTGATCAGGATCTTCTGAAAAGTAGGAAATTTCTTTGTCTACCGCAGCAATATCGTCTTTCAAGCTAGACAAGGAACTATCTAATTGCGTAAGCATTTCTTGCTTTTGCTCAATCTGTTCTGCCAACTGCTCTCGTCTAGTCAACAAGTTTTCCAAACGCGCCTGCGCTTCTTGACGACTTGATTCGTTTTGACTAGATTCCAGTTTATGGACCTCAATTTTTCGCTCCAAATCACTGATTAACTTGGTCAAATCCAACAGAACTGCCTGTTCACGCTCCAATTGTTCTGAAAGGCGGTGGCGCTTCTCTTTCAAGTTCTGATTTTCTTGCTCCAGCTCAGAACGCTGTTTGTAGTAGCTAGTCAATTCAGTTTTGACAGACTCTAGTTCGGCTTCTTTTTCCGATAACTTTTCCTTACCAAGCGACAACTGAGCCACCAAAACATCTAAGTATAATTCCTTACGTTGACCATCTAATTCTAGAAATTTCTTAGCAGTTTGTGCCTGTTTCTCCAATGGTTTGACCTGATTATCCAATTCATAGATAATATCATCCAAGCGGTCCAAGTTGCCCTGGGCCTGTGCCAACTTACTTTCTGTTTCTTTTTTACGCGTCTTGTATTTTAAGACCCCTGCAGCCTCCTCAAAAATAGCACGGCGTTCCTCAGGCTTGGAATTGAAAATTGCTTCAACCCGCCCTTGTGAAATGATAGAGAAAGAATCACGTCCCAAGCCCGTATCCATGAAAAGATCATGAATATCCCGTAGACGAACCTTTTGCCCATCAATCAAGTACTCACTATCACCAGATCGATAAATGTGGCGTTCTACCTTGATTTCTTTCTGTTTATTGGCGATAAAACCTGTGCTATTATCCAAGGTCACGACAACCGAGGCATAGTTAAGAGCCTTGCGACTTTCTGTTCCCGAAAAGATGACGTCTGGCATCTTGCCTCCACGTAGGCTTTTTGCAGACGACTCTCCCAAGGCCCAACGTAGACTTTCTGTAATATTGGACTTGCCAGAACCATTCGGCCCTACAACAGCAGTCACTCCACGATCAAAGACTACCTTAGTCTTATCCGCAAAGGACTTGAAGCCCTGCATTTCAATTGATTTTAGATACATACCTATCCTCTAGCCTCCACAGCATTTTTGGCGGCGGCTTGTTCAGCTAATTTCTTAGAACGACCACGACCACGACCAATCACACGCTGGTCTGCAGATACCTCCACTTCAAAGGTCTTATCATGGGCAGGTCCAGACTCAGCTATTACTTGATACGAAATAGCAATCTCACCATTGACCTGCAAAATTTCCTGCAAAGCAGTCTTATAGTCGGTCACGCGTTCAAAATTCCCTTTTTCTAAACGAGGAATCATGACCTTATGGATAAATTCCTCCACGGTCTTTTCCCCCTTGTCCAATAGCAGAGCTCCTAAGAACGCCTCGAAAGCATCTCCTAAAATAGTATCGCGATTTCGCCCTCCAGACTTCTCTTCCCCCTTACCAAGACGAAGAAACCGATCAAAACCACAGGCCCGTGAAAAACTCGCTAAAGATTCTTCACGAACAAAGGTCGAACGCAACTTGGACATCTCACCTTCGGGGCTATCAGGATATTTTTGATAGAGATATTTGGAAATCATCAACTGGAGAACAGCGTCTCCTAAAAATTCCAAGCGCTCATTATGTGAAATTTTTAGAAGGCGATGCTCATTGGCATAAGAAGTATGGGTAAAAGCCGTCTCTAATAAATTCAAATCCGAAAAATCAATCCCAAAATCAGCCAATAATTTTGCATGTAAATCTTTCATCTATATGCTCCTTTCTAACTTAAACGAAATAGATGGTTTACATTTACTCCGTCCTAACATTATACCATATTTTCCACTGGACTTCTCTTGTCAACTAAGTTTCAGCCAGCACCTCTCCACATCTTTTTGCAAACATTTACATATTCATCAGATTTCGATAAAATAGAAGAAAAAAAGAAAAACGTTAGCATGCAAAATAAAACAAAACCACTTAATACATCACTCCTCTCCCTCATCCAGTTCATCGGAGCCATTCTCGTTATCGCCCTCCATTGCCGCAGGTTATTTGAAGCAGAACAGCTCCACTTCATCCAAAAATCAATCTTTAGTCGCATGGTCGTTCCCTACTTCATGGTCACAGCCAGCTTCTTCCTCCGACGCAACTACCCCAGTCTCCCCAAACAATACCTCATCCGCTACAGCAAACAATACCTGACCTGGTCCGCCCTCTACCTCCCCTTCTACCTCATCTACCTAACACTCCAAGAAATCCCCCTTCACTACTATCCCCTCGCTCTCCTAGTCGGCCTGACCTACACTGGCACCAGCTACCAACTCTGGTACATGCCCGCCTTCTTGCTCGGCCTTGTCCTCGTCCATTTTTCCTTGAAGAAATGGGGCTGGCGCATCACAGCTTGTTTAGCCTGCCTTCTCTATCTTCTAGGCTCAGTCGAAACCTACTCCTCCTACCTGGCAGAATCGGCTTTACTAACCGCATTTGACAATTACAAAACCTTCTTTTTCACCAGCCGCAACGGCCTCTTCTACGCACCGATTTTTGTCCTGACAGGCTTTTATCTAGCCGACAAACTCAATCACCCCATTTTCCAATACCGACAAAAAAACAAACTACTTGTCTGCTCAGCCCTTTTAGCTTTTGAAGCCACTGTCATCTATCTCAAACAGGGCTACGACAAGAACTTTCTATTTAGCCTGATTCCATTCACAGCCTATCTAGTCGCCTGGACCCTAACCACAGATCTCTTCCGCCAGAAAAAATTCCAATTTCTCAAAGGATACGCCAGCTATTATTATTTTATCCATGTTATCCCAGTGGAAATCAGCTTTTTCTTCCTAGAAACTAGTTCCCTGACCAAAATACAGCAAGGTTGGCTGGTTTTCTTTATCACCATCATCACTTGCCAACTGCTCAGCTGGTTAATCATTAATACTCAAAGAAAATCAAAAACAGACTAGCTCCAACAGTCTGGGAATAGACTGTTGGAGGTCGGAAATTAGACGAACTTGGTTCGTGACCGTAAGATGCGGATAGAACACTGTTCCTTATTATATTTCAAGGGAACAGGCTGAAAAGATCCACTGGACCTTTTCACTCATCAAATCAAGTCAACAACGTCTGATTTTGATTTTCGAAGAATATAAGCACAAAAGAACCTTGTAAGACTTAACTTACAAGGCTTTTTTACAAATCAAAATCCTCTTTCAACTTATCAATCACCTGTAGGAGCAGGTCACGATTGACACTGTATTTGACATTCTTGTCTTTAGCATTAAAGAGAAGCAGGTCGCCGTTAATCAGTTTCTGGGTGTGGAAAGACACTGCCGCCCCTGTAATAGCCAGGCGTTCTGCAATGTCCTTGCTCTTGGCATGAGGCTTGGTCAGCTCCACCAAGACCTGATAGCGCGTGCTGTCGCTGATGACTTTAAGAGCCGTTGTCAAATCATCCAGATCCAGCTCGTCATTTGACAGCATAATCTGATCAATTCGACAGGAAGCTAAAAGAGCGACTTTCATATAGTCAAATTGTTCATTGCCATAATAAGCAAACCAATAATTCCACGGACTGAGAACGAAGAATTGAGCATTTTCAACACTCAAAGCATCCAAGCTAGTCATGGATAACCGCTTGGACTCTTGATAGAGTTTTTCAATGTCAAATTCATGAGCAAATTTTTCACGCTCCGCCCTTGCCAGCTCAAAATAGGGCTGATAGATTGGGAGCAGCTTATCCAAGAGATGGACAGACCGCTGAACTGTTTCCAAAGGATTGCGAATAGCCAGTGACCAGTACCACTTATCTGCCGGCTTTTTATCCGTTTTTTCCAAGAGTTCCATGAGGCTAAGGGTCTTCTCACGATGTCCGTCATTTTCAGACGCCAACATGGTTCGCATGGCATCTTCTACTTCTTCTTGCGATAAGGCCAAGATCAGCTGACAAGCCTCCTCGACTGTCTTTGGATCCTGTCCTTGATCCAAGAGGTAGAAATACAAGGTGTGCAGGATTGTAAAGATATGTCCCCAGACAAAGACTTGATTGACTTCCTGACGAAAATCTGCCAACTTTTCTTCAATCTCATCACGAATGTCCAAGGCATCTTTGAGAATGTCTTTTTCTTTCTGTGAAAAATCCGCCTCAATCGGTTCCTCACGCTCCTTGACAATTAAAGGAATAAAGAATTTTTCGACAATCTCGCTTCTATAATCTCGGTAATCTAATTTCATAGTTTTCTTTCTAAATATTCACTAATGACTTTGCAGGTTTAGATCCTGTAAGAATAGTATAGCTTACTAGTCCCACAGAAAGCAAGAGGAAGATGAGAGAAATACTTGTCGCAGAAAGCACCGTCACCATAATGGCAACCAGAGCTTGACCTGCTACCATACCAATCTGGCAGAAAGCATCAATCCCTCCACCGACTGTCGCTAATTTATCTTCTGGCAATTCATTCATAACCAGAGCACTCATTTTTGGATTGAAAATTCCCAGTGTCACTGCCGTTACGAAGATCACTGCCAATACCACATAAATATTGTGAAGAAAGAAACCTGAGAAAAGTAAAACAGGCATAAGAGTAGAAAACTTGAGGAGGTTGACCAAGCTAACATTTTTGAAAAGAGCCATACCGATACTTGACCCCAAGATACTACCAACTGAGAATAGAATGGAAATCAAAGCAACGGTTGTTCCTGCATTGACAATCACAAAGTCTGAAAACTCCTTCATATTAAGAATTGCTAATGGTGAGAGGGCAGTAAAAATCGCATTCAAGCTTGCAATGGTAATGATTGACGCTTTAAGAACAGGAATATTCTGCACGGCTTGGTAGGAATCTTTGATACTCTGACCAATTCCCTTGATAAGTCCTGCTTCTGTTTCGGTTTGTTCAACTTCTTGGATAGGACTCTCTTTCAACAACTTGGCAAAAGCTGGACGCAAACCTGCCATAATCGCAAGACTGAACAAGAAGGTCCCAGCGTTGAAGAAGGCTAGGTTTTGATAAGACATAAATCCGATCAGGATGGCACCACTGGCTTGAAAGGCGATCTGCAAGAGATTTTTAACAGTCATTTTAAAAGCCATAGCTGTTTCACGGTCTTCAGCAGCCACTACTCGCAGGCTGACTGGCATATAAAGGCCATTTTCATATTGACCCGACAAATCAGACAAGAAATTGATGACACATACGACTGCTACAATCCACAGGGCTGGGGAAAATCCCATCAAGAAGCCAACAAAGGCATAGAGACCGACACGAACCACCAGAGTTGCAAGAATGGTATCCAATTTGTTTTTGGTCTTGTCTGCCCAAATCCCGATGAAGAGGCCTGCCAAAATCGGCAAGGTTTCAGATACGGTAATCATAGCTAAGGCAAACTTGGTATCTGGCAAGAGTAAAACATAGTTCATCAAAGCCAGATAGTAAAGCGTATCTCCAAAGTTAGAAATCAAGTCCGCTACAAAGCTGGACAGGAACAATTTATTGTTGACTAATTTTTTCATAAGAAACTCCTTTTAATTTAATTAAACATTTGTTTAATATTATTTTACACTTTATTTTAATAAAGTCAATACTTAATTTTATAAAAATTAAATATTTTTTAAGCAATTGTTTAATTTTTGTTCTATCTGACTTTTTCTTGACAAGATTAGCACAGTTTGTTATAGTATTGTTCGGGCACCTCTTTTGAGAGGTCGGAGAAAAGGCTCCCTAGTTTTAGGGAGCTATTTTTTGTTTTCCCAGAGAATAATACATATTTGGAGGACATATTTATAATGAAAAAAATCGCATTTGATTCAACTAAATACTTGAATTTGCAACGTGATCACATTTTAGAGCGTATTGCCCAATTTGAAGGTAAACTCTATATGGAATTTGGCGGAAAAATGCTGGAAGATTTCCACGCAGCCCGTGTTTTACCTGGCTATGAACCAGATAATAAAATCAAACTCCTCCAAGAATTAAAAGACCAAGTAGAAATTGTCATCGCCATCAATGCCAGCAATATCGAGCATTCTAAGGCACGCGGCGACCTAGGCATTTCTTACGACCAAGAAGTCTTCCGCTTGATTGATACATTTAATGATATTGATATTTATGTTGGTTCTGTGGTCATTACCCAGTACCGCAATCAACCAGCCGCAGACGCCTTCCGCAAACAGTTGGAAAAACATGGTATCAAGTCCTATCTCCACTACCCAATCAAGGGTTATCCTTCTGATATCGACCACATCATTTCACCAGAAGGCATGGGCAAAAATGACTACATTGAAACTAGTCGCAATCTCGTAGTTGTCACCGCACCTGGACCTGGTTCAGGTAAATTGGCAACCTGTATCTCCCAACTTTACCACGACCAACTGCATGGCGTAACATCAGGCTATGCCAAGTTTGAAACCTTCCCAGTGTGGAACTTACCACTCCACCATCCCGTTAACTTGGCCTATGAAGCAGCAACTGCTGACCTGGACGACCTCAACATGATTGACCCCTTCCATCTTCAAACTTACGGTAAAACTGCGGTCAACTACAACCGTGACATCGAGGTCTTCCCTGTCCTCAACCGTACCTTTGAACGTATTTTGAACAAATCACCATACGCCTCACCGACAGACATGGGGGTTAACATGGTGGGCTATTCTATCGTAGATGAAAAAGCTGCTATTGAGGCTTCCAAGCAAGAAATCATCCGCCGCTACTACCAGACCTTGGTTGATTTCAAGGCAGAGCGGGTGAGCGAGCAGGCAGTTAAAAAGATTGAACTCCTCATGAATGAAGTCGGTGTGACACCAGCAGATCGTAAGGTTGTTATCGCTGCGCGCGAAAAAGCAGAGCTGACAACTAGCCCTGCCCTTGCTATTCAGTTGCCAACTGGAGAGATTGTAACAGGTAAGACATCCGACCTCCTTAAACCAACTGCAACTGTCCTTCTCAATGCCATCAAGCAAATTGCTAACATCGATGATGAAACACTTCTCATCGAACCAAACTACATCCGTCCAATTCAAGAATTGAAGGCAGATTATCTGGATAAGACCAATACACGACTCGATGCAAGTGAGATTCTTAACGCCCTTGCCATTACTGCACAAGACAGCCCTCTTGCTGCACGTGCCATGAAAGAATTGGGCAAATTAAATGGTAGCGAAGCACACTCAACTGTTATCCTTTCTGATGAAGATAAGAGTGTCCTTCGTAAATTAGGTATCAATCTCACCTTTGATCCAATTTACCAACATAATAAGTTTTATCATGCTAAATAAACAAATCTTGTTCTAATCTCATTTTGAGGTTAGAACTTTTTTCGTGATTGAATGGTTGCCTGTATATAAGAAAAAAAGGCTGGGACAAAAGTCCTGGCCTCCTTAGTTTTTTTCAATAGTTAAACTTGACGCAGTGGTTGAGTGGGCTCTAATTAGGGAGTGGGAAAGAACTCGACCAGTTTAAAAAGAGTTCGTCAACAATTTTTCGTTTTAAGTTGTTGAGCTGAAACAGTCTATCCCCAGACTGTTTCACTCCCACCCCCACACAGCTCAAACTGTCTGGGAGACAGTTTGAGGTTGGAGATGAAGCGAACTCTGTTCGCATCAGTCGTATAGGTCAGATTTGGAGTGTGAAACACGAACAAATCTGCCAATCAACCACTGCGCTGAGATGTTGACACGAACTCTGAGAAGCGAGGCTGGACTTTCTGCCCAGCCTCTTTACAGCCCTACTCAACTGTGCGGGGGTGGGCTAACGACTCATCGAACCCTGCGGGTTACCAATTTTTGTCCCACTCCCTTATTATTTTATTGAACGTCAAATACCACTGACTTCACTTTCGTCATCGCTTCGATACTATAACGGATACCTTGAACACCTGCTCCTGAACCCTTGACACCCAAGAACGGGAAGTTATCTGGACCACGTTGGGTCTTGGCATTGATATGAACCGTACCAACTTCTAATTTAGAAGCAAAATCAAAAGCAAATGGATAGTTGCTTGTAAAGATAGAAGATTGAAGACCATACTCAGATTGGTTACACAATTCCAACATTTCATCCAATGATGAAACACGAATAATTGGAAGAACTGGTCCAAACGGTTCTTCCCAAGCAATTTCCATATCTGGTGTAACATGGTCAAGAAGGGTTGGCCAAATCAAGTTTTTCTCACGTTTGTATGGTGTCAATTCAGTTGCACCTTTTGCCTGAGCATCTCTAACCAGACCTTCAATAAATTCTGCTGATTGTTCGTCAATAACTGGCGTAATGTCCTTGTTCTCAAATGGATCACCGACAGTCAATTTCTCAACTTCTGCTTTCAACTTCGCAGCCAATTCATCAGCTACAGAATCCATAACAAGAACACGCTTAATAGCCGTACAACGTTGACCTGAATAGCTGTAGGCACCACTTACAATTTCTTTTGCAGTGTGGTCCAAATCCGCATCTTCCATAACAACTGCTGCATCCTTACCACCCAATTCAAGCATAATTGGACGAATGCCTGCTAATTTACCGACTTTTTGACCAATTGGCGTTGAACCCGTAAAGTTAATGAAGTTTACTTCTGGATGTTCAATGATGTAGTCACCAATTTCTGAACCGCGACCAGTAATGGTATTAAAGACACCCGCTGGGATACCAGCATCTGCAAAAGCTTCTGCCAACAATAGACCAGAAATTGAACCCTGCGTTGGTGGTTTAAACATTACCACGTTACCACCAATTAAAGCAGGAGCAATTTTTGAAGCAGACAAATTGACAGGATAGTTATAAGGCGCAATCGCCAATACAATACCAACCGGCTCGCGACGAACTAAAGAAACTTTTGACTTTGCAGTTGGCTCGTAGGTTCCACCCTCTAATGATGAACCATAGACACGCAAACCCTCTTCTGCAGCAAAACGAATTAAATGTGCAGAACGATCCACTTCACCGATGGAAGCCTTGAGCCCTTTCGAAACTTCTTTAGCTAAAATTTCACCGATTGCATCTTTACGTTCTTCCAAAATATTTGCTGCCTTATGCAAATATTGAGCACGTTCAAATGCTGAAAGGGCACGCCAAGCGGGCAATGCCTTTCTAGCAGCATCCATCGCCTTATCAACTTCTTCTTTTGACATAGCAGGTACTGTACCTAGTTTTTCTTGATTAATCGGTGAGTGAATCGCGATTGATTTTTCTGATCCAACCCAAGAACCGTTAATATAATTATTATACGCCTTCATTTTTTCCTCCTTTGAATATAATGTGATTATTGTAACATATTGAACCTGGTTTAGCAATAATTTTTTGAAAATTTCAAATTTTCTTTCAAAATAATTTCAATCTTCAAAGTATTTTAAGCCGTATATCTCAAAAAATATATAGTACTCAATGCTGGAGCATACAAAAAAAGTTTGAAGTAGTTTATCTACTCCAAACTTTAAATTTCTTATTAATCGAAATCAACATACTCTTTTTGAAGTTCAAGAACTTCTTCTGCCGTTGCACATTCTGTCAAGGCACGGTGAGCATATTCTTCCATCTTAGCTGTATCAAGTTTCTTCATAAGGCTACGTGTACGAAGTACAGATGTTGCACTCATAGAGAACTCATCCAAGCCCATTCCGACAAGAAGTGGAACAGCTTGTTGATCACCAGCCATCTCACCACACATACCAGCCCATTTACCTTCTGCGTGTGCAGCCTTGATAACATTGTTGATCAAGCGAAGGATTGATGGGTTATATGGTTGGTAGAGGTATGAAACTTGTTCGTTCATACGGTCAGCAGCCATTGTGTACTGGATAAGGTCGTTTGTACCGATTGAGAAGAAGTCAACTTCTTTAGCAAATTGGTCTGCAAGCATTGCTGCTGCAGGGATTTCAATCATGATACCAACTTGGATATCATCCGCAACTGCTACACCTTCTGCCAACAAGTTGGCCTTTTCTTCTTCAAGGATTGCTTTTGCTGCACGGAATTCTGTCAACAAGGCAACCATTGGGAACATGATACGAAGTTTACCATGAACTGATGAACGAAGAAGGGCACGCAACTGCGTACGGAACATTTGGTTACCAGTCTCAGAGATAGAGATACGAAGGGCACGGAAACCAAGGAATGGATTCATTTCGTGTGGAAGATCGAAGTAAGGAAGTTCCTTATCACCACCAATATCCATTGTACGAACCACAACAGGCTTGCCGTTCATACCTTCAAGAACAGCCTTGTAAGCTTCGTATTGCTCGTCTTCTGTTGGGAAGTCTTGTGAGTCCATGTACAAGAATTCTGTACGGTAAAGACCAACAGCTTCTGCACCGTTATCATTTACACCTTCAACGTCTTTCGGTGTACCGATATTTGCTGCCAATTCAAAGTGTTTGCCATCAGCTGTAACAGTTTGAGCATCTTTCAAAAGTGCCCACTCAGCTTTTTGTTTAGCATAGGCTTCCCCAGCTGCTTTAAATTCTGCAATCACTTCTTCAGAAGGGTTGATAACAACCTCACCTGTGATACCGTTAACAGCGAGTACATCGCCATCTTTAACGATTTCAGTAATGTTATTTGTCCCCAAAACAGCAGCAATTTCAAGTGTACGAGCCATGATAGCTGAGTGGCTTGTACGACCACCGATGTTTGTTACAAAGGCTTTTACAAACTGTTTGTTCAATTGTGCTGTATCTGAAGGTGTCAAGTCATGTGCGATAACGATTGACTCTTCATCAATTGTCGCAGGGTTTGGCAAACGAACGCCAAGCAAGTGAGCTAGGACACGTTTTGCAACGTCGCGGATATCTGCTGCACGCTCTTGCATGTATGGGTTATCTTCCATACCTTCAAAAATAGCGATGAACATATCCGTTACTTCTTTCAAACCAGTCTCAGCGTTTGTTTTCTTAGCACGAATAGTTTCCTTAATTTGACCAATCATTTCTGGGTCAGCAAGAACCATCAAGTGCGCATCAAATACGGCTGCGGCCTCTTCACCTAGGCTAGCTACTGCGTTCTCACGAATAAGAGAAAGCTCGTTTTGAGATGCTGCAAGAGCTGCATCCAAACGAGCTTCTTCTGCATTTGTATCTTCAACTGTAACAGTTTCGAAGGACAAATCTGGCTGAACGAGTAGATATGCCTTAGCAACAGCAACACCATCTGATGCTGCGATTCCTTTAAGCATTTCTGTCATATTCTTATGCCAATCCTTCTTTTTCCATTGTTTCAGTGATAGCTGCGATTGCGTCGTCAGCATCAGCACCTTCAGCAGAGATTGTTACGTCAGCACCTTGACCAACACCAAGACTCATAACACCCATGATAGATTTAAGGTTAACTGATTTATCTTTGTAGTTCAAAGTGATGTCTGAAGCGAATTTGCTAGCAGTTTGAACAAGCAAAGTTGCTGGACGTGCGTGAATACCTGTTTCTGCCACAATGTGGAAATCTTTTGAAGCCATATTTGGATTCTCCTTTGTTTTTTCAAAAATTGTAGGTTAGCAAATGATAACCCTTACAAAGGACATTATACCACTTTTTGAAATCATTTTCAAGATTTTTTTACCTTTCTTTCATGTTTCCGTCATAAAAAGAGAGGTTCTTTTTACTTTTTCTTCATTATAGAATCTATTAGAACTTCTGAAAATTGACTAGTAGATTGATGAGCAACGTCCAAAATTTTAGCAAAATCAAGCGTAACATTTTTATTTATAAAAGCGCCTTCCAAGACCTGAATAATTAAAGCAGCTGCTTCTTTCCAGCCTATATATTCCAACATCATACAAGCCGAAAGCAAGAGGGAACATGGATTAGCCAGATCCTTTCCTGCAATATCAGGAGCAGTTCCATGTGTCGCTTCAAAGATAGCATGACCTGTCTGATAATTAATGTTAGCACCCGGTGAGATGCCTATTCCTCCGACCTGAGCCGCAAGAGCATCTGATGCATAATCTCCATTTAGATTTGTAAGAGCAACCACCTGGAAGTTTTCCGGTGCCAATAAAATCTGCTGCAGAAAGTTATCCGCAATAATGTCATTTACTACCAAAGTCCCCTCTGCAAGTTCTGTAGCAAATTCTTCTTTCGCCAATTCATAACCCCACTTGCGGAAACCGCCTTCTGTAAACTTTTGAATATTTCCCTTATGAACCAAGGTCACCATCTTCAATTGATGTTCTAGGGCATATTCTATTGCAGAGCGAATGAGGCGTTTACTCCCTTCTTCCGAAATCGGTTTGATACCAATACTTGAAGATTCTGGAAAACGGATATTTACCACTCCCATTTCTTCTTGTAAAAAGGAAATGACTTTGGCAACTTCATCTGAACCAGCCTCCCATTCAATACCTGCATAAATATCTTCTGTATTTTCACGAAAAATAGTAATATCCGTCTTTTCAGGCTCTTTCAGCGGACTTGGCACTCCCTTAAAATAGCGAATCGGACGCACACAGGCATACAAATCTAATTCTTGACGAAGTGCAACATTAAGAGAACGATGACCTTTCCCAATCGGCGTCCCCAAGGGACCTTTGATTGCAACCAGATGCTCACGGATTATTTCCAGTGTCTCACTCGGCAAAGAAGTTCCCGTTAATTCATAAGCCTTTTCTCCTGCAAAAACCTCCCTCCACTGAATAGAACGTTGACCTGCATAGGCTTTTTTCACTGCAGCATCAATAACTTTTTGACTGACTGACCAAATATCCCTGCCAATACCATCTCCTTCAATATAGGGAATAACGGGACAATCTGGGACAATTAACCGCCCCTCTCTCATCAGGATTTTTTCTGCCATATTTACCTCTTTCCAATCGGGATGTAAACCAAATTCCTACCACCTAAGTAGGAAGAGCGCGGACGAATCAATTTATTATTTTTCCGTTGTTCCTGGACATGTGCAATCCACCCCGCCATACGGCTCATTGCAAAAATCAATGTAAAAATATCACTATCAATACCTAGCACATGGTAAACTGTCGCCGAATAGAAGTCTACGTTTGGAATTAAACCTTTTTTGTTTTTAATAAAGCTCTCTACTTCCTCTGACAATCTATAAAACGCTTCATCGTCTGTTCCGAATGTCAAATCACGCGCCATCTCCTTCAAATACTCTTGACGAGGATCAACCGTTTTATAGACTCGATGACCAAATCCCATAATTTTTTCCTTCGAATCCAGCTTCTTCTGCAAATATCTCTCGGTATCACCACTCTCGCGAATAGCCAACAACATGTCAAACACTCGTTCATTTGCACCACCATGCAATGAGCCTTTCAGAGTCCCAATTGCCGTGGTGACACAAGAATATAAATCCGTTAACGTTGATGCCGTGACACGCGCAGCAAAAGTAGACGCATTCAATTCATGATCAGCATGAAGCACCAAAGCTTTGTTAAACGCTTTGATTTGTAAATCACTCGGCTCCTCACCATTCAGCATATAAAGAAAATTCGCCGCAAACCCCAGATCAGACCGCGGTTCAATTGGAACCAATCCACGTCTCAAACGAGCAAATGTTGCAATAATCGTCGGAACCTTGGCCATAATCTGAATAGATTGTTCATACAATGCTTCTAACGAATTCTCTTCAGCGTGTACATTATATACTCCAAGGAGAGATACAGTCGAACGCAACACGCTCATAGGATGCAAATGTCGCCGTGATTGAATCAGAATACATTGCTCTACCGCATCTGAAATCGCATATTCTTTTCGCAGACTTTTCTCAAAATAATTTAATTCAATCTGAGTTGGCAAATGCAGGTTCCACAGAAGATAGATGACTTCCTCAAAAGAAGCGTTATTCTCCATCAATTCAGCAATGTCATACCCTGCATAGGACAAGCGGTCATTTTCAATTGCACTGATTCGCGTATCACAGGCAATCGCATCTTTTAACCCATTCGTTTCTGTCATACCTTTCCTCCTAATTTCTTTCTTACTACCATAGGTAAAATACCTCCGTGGCGATAATAACGAATATCTGCTTCTGCATCAAACCGCACCAGAGCTTGAAACTCCTTTTTAACATTGTCTGTTTGCGCATGGACTGTTACAATTTGACCAACACCGACATCTTCTGGCAAGTCGATTGTATAGCTTTCATGTCCAGTCAAGCCAAGACTTTCTGCCGACTGACCTTCTAAAAATTGTAAAGGAAGAACACCCATCATCACTAAGTTTGAACGGTGAATCCGCTCAAATGACTCAGCAAGAACAGCCTTCACACCAAGTAAACTTGAACCTTTGGCTGCCCAATCACGGCTTGACCCCATCCCATAGTCTTTACCAGCAATAACAATACTACCGACACCAGCTTCCTTATATCTCATGGCTGCATCATAGATAGGAAGAATCTCATCGCCAACTCTTGTCCAACCACCAATTTTTCCATCTGCCAGCTCATTCTTTATACGAATATTTGCAAAAGTCCCACGCATCATGACTTCGTGATTTCCACGACGACTTCCATAAGAATTAAAATCCTTATAAACAATGCCATTCTCTTCGAGATAACGAGCTGCAGGACTCAATCGTGCAATATTCCCTGCCGGGGAAATATGATCTGTCGTTACAGAATCGCCAAATTTTGCCAAAACAGATAAATTTTCCAGTGGTTTTATGGATAAATCTGCCTGCATGTTGTCAAAATAGGGCGGATTTTGAATATAGGTAGAAGATGAATTCCAATTGTAATTCTTATCCGTTTTTGTTTCAATCGCATTCCAAGCCTGACTATCTGTAAATACCTGTTGGTATTCTTCCTTATAAAGGTCACGAGTCACATAACGCTCAATGTAGTCATCTACCTCCTCACGACTTGGCATAATGTCCGCAAGGTAGACAGCTTGTTGCTTCTCATCATATCCCAGCGGATCCCTTGTTAAATCTACATTCATATTTCCCGCAATAGCATAGGCAACAACAAGCGGTGGGCTCGCTAAGAAATTAGCTTTTACCAATGGATTAATCCGTCCTTCAAAGTTACGATTTCCAGATAATACCGCAGAAACCAATAAATCTTCTTCCTTAATCGCCTCCGCTATTTCAGGACGCAGATCACCTGAGTTACCGATACAAGTTGTACAACCATAACCAACCAAATTGAACCCTAAAGCATCTAGATAGGTCTGCAAACCTGATTTTTTCAAATAGCCAGTCACTACTTTTGAGCCTGGTGCCAATGACGTCTTGACCGTCTTAGAAACTGCCAAACCTTTTTCTACCGCATTTTTTGCCAGTAATCCTGCTGCCAAAAGGACATACGGATTGGAGGTATTTGTACACGAGGTAATCGCCGCAATAGCAACATGACCTGTTTGAATTTGCTCATCTCCTTCAACATACTTAACCGCGGCTGTTTTATCTAACTCTGCTTCCTCCAAACCAAATCCACGCACACCTACTTCACGTATTAAACTAGCCTGAAACTCTGCTTTTGCATCTGTTAATTCTATCAAATCCTGTGGTCTTTTAGGACCAGAAATAGATGGGACTACTGTTGATAAATCCAATTCTAAAACCTTGCTATAAGACGGAAAACGTTCAGCATCATAGAATAAATAATTAGCCTTAGCATAGGCTTCTGTCAACTCTACGTGCTCCTCCGAACGGTTGGTCAATCTCATATAATGTAAAGTTTCTCCATCAATCGGGAAATAGCCACAAGTCGCACCGTATTCTGGAGCCATATTGGAAACAGTTGCTCGATCCGCTAATGTAAGAGAAGATAAACCTGGTCCAAAGAATTCGACAAACTTCCCAACTACATTTTCCTGACGTAGAAGTTGAGTGACCTTAAGCGCCAAATCCGTTGCAGTGGCAACCTTAGGCAATTGCCCAGCTAGGCGAACACCAATCACCTCAGGAACGGGAAAATAGGATGCTTCACCCAACATTGCAGCTTCCGCCTCAATACCACCTACACCCCAACCAAGTACACCAATACCGTTAATCATGGTCGTATGACTGTCTGTACCAAACATAGAATCTGGATAAAGCAAACCATCCTTGTTGATAATAACATCGCTTAGAAATTCAATGTTTACCTGATGGATAATTCCTGTTGCTGGAGGCACAGCGCGATAATTTTCAAAGGAATTCTCTGCCCATTTCAGAAATTCATAGCGCTCATTATTTCTTTCGAACTCTAAGGCAATATTTTTCTCCAGAGCATCTTCAGTCCCAAAAAAATCAACTTGAACAGAGTGGTCGATGACTAAATCCACTGGAATTTCCGGGTTAATCAATTCAGGGTTTCCACCTGCTTTCACCACCGCATCACGCATGGAGGCCAAATCTACCACAACAGGAACACCTGTAAAATCTTGCAAAATAACACGACTAGGTTTAAAAGGAATTTCTCCTTTAGGAGATGCAGCCTGATAATGAAGCAACTCCATTATGTGATTTTTTGTAACATCCACACCATCTTCTTTTCTTAAAAGACTCTCTAATAAAATACGAATAGTATAGGGAAGTGATTGAATATCCACTTTTTCTTCCATTGAAATCGAATCCAATGCATAATATGAATATTCTTTCCCTTTATGAAACAAGCGTTTTCTATGTGATTTTTCCATATTTTATAACCTCTTTCGACATTATTAAATAGTATAGTACAAAAGCTAATATATATTCAATACATATATCACTATAAATGTTACATTTTATAACACTGCATGTTTCCTTCAAAACATTATGACATTTGTAAAAAAGCTGATTTATACTTTACCGAGAGATTGTTAGGGTTATCAAACCAAATAGAAACAGCTATGTAAACGCTATTTTTCAACTTGGCATCATTGGACGTATGTACAATATATGGTGTCTTGTAAAAATATTATGCACTATATTTTGTGATTTTAAATAAACTTCCTTCTTGACTTTGACCCCAAAATCTAGTATCCTAGATTGGTAACAAAATTGGGATTTTCTATTAATCCCTCATGGACAAAGGAGAAATTGAATGGTAACGATCTATTCAAAAAATAATTGTGTACAGTGTAAAATGACCAAGAAATTCTTGGATCAACATAGTGTAGATTATAAAGAAATCAATCTAGATGAACAGCCTGAATTTATCGATCACGTAAAAGGGCTCGGTTTCTCAGCTGCACCTGTTATCGAAACTGAAAATGATGTTTTCTCAGGTTTTCAACCAGGAAAACTAAAAGCCTTGGTTTAACTCCCTACTGTTTATAGAAAGAGATTGCGACTATGAGTTTGAAAGAATTAGGCGATGTGTCCTACTTCCGTTTGAATAACGAAATCAACCGTCCTGTCAACGGACAAATCCCTCTCCACAAGGACAAAGAGGCTGTCAAGGCTTTCTTTAAGGAAAACGTCCTTCCAAATACCAAGCAATTCGATAGTATTTTAGATAAGATTGCCTACTTAGTAGAAGAAAACTATCTTGAAAAAGAATTTTTAGACCAGTATAGCCCAGAATTTATCATCAAAATCGATCAATTCTTGAAAGATCAAAACTTCCGTTTCAAGTCTTTCATGGCAGCCTACAAGTTTTACAACCAGTATGCCCTTAAAACCAACGACGGTGCCTACTACTTGGAGAGCATGGAAGACCGTGTTCTCTTCAATGCCTTGTATTTTGCTGAGGGCGACGAAGAATTAGCACTAAACCTGGCCAACGAAATGATTCATTTGCGTTACCAGCCTGCTACTCCTTCCTTCCTCAACGCAGGCCGTGCCCGTCGTGGTGAGTTGGTATCGTGTTTCCTCATTCAAGTCACTGACGATATGAACTCGATTGGACGTTCTATCAACTCTGCTCTGCAATTGTCCCGTATCGGTGGTGGTGTTGGTATCTCCCTCAGCAACCTGCGTGAGGCAGGTGCACCAATCAAGGGCTACGAGGGAGCAGCATCTGGTGTCGTTCCTGTTATGAAACTCTTCGAAGACAGCTTCTCCTATTCTAACCAGCTTGGGCAACGCCAAGGGGCTGGTGTCGTTTATCTTGATGTTTTCCACCCAGATATTATTTCCTTCCTTTCGACTAAGAAAGAAAATGCCGATGAGAAAGTTCGTGTGAAGACCTTATCACTCGGTATTACCGTTCCTGATAAATTCTACGAATTGGCACGTAAAAACGAAGATATGTACCTCTTCAGCCCATACTCAGTTGAGTTGGAATACGGTGTCCCTTACAGCTACCTTGACATCACAGAAAAATACGATGAATTGGTAGCAAACCCACGCATTCGTAAGACAAAAATCAAGGCACGTGACCTAGAAACTGAAATTTCTAAACTTCAACAGGAATCTGGCTATCCTTATGTTATCAACATCGATACAGCTAACCGTAGCAATCCTGTTGACGGCAAGATTATCATGTCTAACCTCTGTTCAGAAATTCTTCAAGTACAAACTCCAAGCGTCATCAATGATTCTCAGGAATACTTGACCATGGGTACGGATGTGTCATGTAACCTTGGCTCAACCAACATTGTCAACTTGATGAAATCGCCTGATTTTGGACGCTCTGTTCGTACAATGACACGCGCTTTGACCTACGTAACGGACCATTCGCACATTTCTGCGGTACCGTCTATCGAAGCAGGAAATGAACGTGCTCATTCTATCGGTCTTGGTGCTATGGGACTTCATTCTTACTTGGCTCAGAACTTGATTGATTACGGTTCAAAAACTGCCGTAGAATTTACCAACATCTACTTCATGCTCCTTAACTACTGGACCTTGGTAGAATCAAATAACATTGCCCGCGAACGCAAGGCAACCTTCCATAATTTTGACAAATCAAAATACGCAGACGGCACTTATTTCGATAAATACGTGACTGGTGACTACCAACCACAATCTGACCGTGTCAAAGAACTCTTTGAAGGTATTTTCATTCCAAGTGGACAAGATTGGGCGGAGCTTCGTGAAAAAGTAATGGCAGATGGTCTCTATCATCAAAACCGTCTAGCTGTTGCACCAAACGGTTCTATCAGCTACATCAACGACGTTTCTGCTTCAATTCACCCAATCACACAACGGATTGAAGAACGCCAAGAGAAGAAAATCGGTAAAATCTACTATCCAGCAGCTGGTTTGGCAACTGAAACTATTCCATTCTACAAGTCTGCCTATGACATGGATATGCGCAAGGTCATTGATGTCTACGCTGCTGCAACAGAACACGTTGACCAAGGGTTGTCACTCACTCTTTTCCTTCGCAGTGAGCTCCCAAAAGAACTCTATGAATGGAAAAAAGAGAACAAACAAACTACACGTGACCTCTCTATCCTTCGTAACTACGCCTTCAACAAAGGTATCAAGTCTATCTACTACATTCGTACCTTTACCGATGACGGCGAAGAAGTCGGCGCAAACCAATGTGAGAGTTGTGTGATCTAAGATGTGAGGGCGTTTCAACAGTCTGGGGGACTGTTGAAAGTTGGAAATGAGAAACCGCAGAGGTGTCTTGCATCTCAAAGGGATTTATCTTTTTTGCCAAGTCCTTAGCCCGAACTCGATTTTGACGTAGCAAGCTTAGCTGTTGGCAAGCCAACTAGCTAAGCTACGCCAACCGCTATATGCGGATTGGCTAGCTACCTTACTAACTTCGAAACTGAAGAAATATCGTCTTCAGTTTCTACGTGTCGCAATACACCAATACCAAAGCATCTAATGAATGAACGGTACTGACCATATAGTCAGTACCTAAGTGGCTTACTACCTCGAAAAGTCGTTAAGTTCGAACGACTTTTCTCAGGTCGTAACTTTCACAAGTTTAGCTGTTGATAAATCAACTAGCTAATCTAAGCTAACCGCTATAAGCGGATTAGCTAGCTACCTTACGACACTGTCGTTCACGATGTGAAGCAACTAATAAGCGATCGATTAAAATCCCTTTTAGGGGATTTTTTTACAGGCTACTATCTATTTGTGATATAATATTTGAAGTATAAGAAAAAGAAAGAGAATATGATGGAAACCTACTACAAAGCCATAAACTGGAACGCCATTGAGGATGTGATTGACAAGTCAACTTGGGAAAAGTTGACCGAGCAATTCTGGCTCGATACACGTATCCCATTATCAAACGACTTGGATGACTGGCGTAAACTTACTGCTGAAGAAAAAGACCTAGTTGGTAAGGTCTTTGGTGGATTAACTCTCTTGGATACTCTACAATCTGAAACAGGTGTCCAAGCCCTCCGCAACGATATTCGTACACCGCACGAAGAAGCTGTTTACAACAACATCCAATTCATGGAGTCAGTCCATGCCAAGTCTTACTCTTCTATCTTCTCAACCTTGAATACCAAGTCTGAGATTGAAGACATCTTTGAATGGACCAACAGCAACGAATACTTGCAACGCAAGGCAAAGATTATCAATGAAATCTACGAAACAGGTACACCACTTGAGAAGAAAGTTGCCAGCGTATTCCTAGAAACCTTCCTCTTCTACTCTGGTTTCTTCACGCCACTCTACTACCTTGGTAACAACAAGCTGGCCAACGTTGCAGAAATCATCAAGCTGATCATCCGTGACGAGTCTGTGCATGGTACCTACATCGGTTACAAGTTCCAGCTTGGTTTCAATGAATTGTCCGAGGAAGAACAAGATAAACTCCGTGACTGGATGTACGACCTGCTCTACCAACTTTACGAAAATGAAGAAGGCTACACACGCTCCCTCTATGACGCAGTCGGCTGGACTGAGGAAGTCTTGACTTTCCTTCGTTACAATGCCAACAAGGCCCTCATGAACTTGGGTCAGGATCCACTCTTCCCAGATTCAGCAGATGATGTCAACCCAATCATCATGAACGGTATCTCAACCGGTACATCTAACCACGACTTCTTCTCTCAAGTCGGTAACGGCTATCTTCTTGGTGAAGTGGAAGCTATGCAGGACGATGATTATCTTTACGGTTTATAATCAAAAAAAGCAGTTCAATCTGAGCTGCTTATTTTTTATACTAAAAATACAATCATCAAATAAGAAATACCGTTGTTGAGCATATGTAGCGCAATCGGATAACGAATATCACGTTTGATCAGATAGAGCCAACCTAGATTGAGTCCCATCGTGAAATAAATCAAAAATTGGGGAAGCGTTGCTGGCATATGGACCAGACTAAATAAAGACCCCGTTACAAGTAGATAGATTCCAACAGCCTTCATATCTGCCATTTTAGGGAAGAAATAGGTCGCAAAAAATCCACGGAAAATCAATTCTTCCAAAATTGGAGCAAAAATCACTACTGAGCTAAATGCAATCAAGGGATAAGCTGATACGAATTCGATCACAAGCTTTTGATTTTCACTTTCTGGGACTGGTACAACAAATTGGAAGATAAAAAATGCAATATAGAGTAATATCGGCCATTGAATCTTATGGAACCATGAAGCCGTCACACGATAGTCAACAGAATGACGTGGATAGATATACTTCCATAACAGAATAATGAGCGCAATGGAGAGAACAAGAGCAATTATCGCACAAATCCAAATTGTACTGTCAATCAACTGGGTAGGTATGTCTTGTATGCTTTGTAAAGTTGGTCCTACCATGAGAAAACCTGAAGCAATTTGATAGGCAACAAAGTATAGAAATAGTAATGCGATGTGTTTGATAAATTTTAACATAATCCCTCCCTAAAAGCTCAAGTCAACAATATTATCGACTCGTACCAACTTGGTTTCAAGCTCCCCATTCGCTAATTCACGAGAAATTTTAACCCATTCCTCATCAACTGCCAAAATGGTGTATTCATAAGTGATAGAAAATTCCTCATCAAAGCGGATTTTAGCCTTACTTCCGACCAATTCTTTCAATAAAACGGACATCTGATTTTCTCCTTTTGTAGTTTTCTGCAACTTTTTTACCCTAGCTTGCAACTGCTTCAATTTTTTCCTATCTGATAAAGAATTGAAAAATAGAAATCCCACTAGAATCCATAAGAATAGTTCCATATTTTTCTCCTATATCAAGCCCAGACTTTGCATCAGTAGCATCAACAAAAATCCAAGAAGATTATTGAGACTGTGTAGAATAAGTGCATTGGTATATTTGCCAGAAATACGATAGGCGAGTCCCAGGACCAGGCCCATACCTCCGTAGACAACCCAAGATCCGATATTGGTCGGATTGTGAATAAGTCCAAACAGAAAACTCGATAGCAACAATCCAACATTCGAATCCTTACCAAAGACTCTTCCCATGAGAATACCACGGAAAATCAATTCTTCAAGGACTGGAGCAAAAAGTACAGCAAAGAGAAACAAGAGCAAGACTGGCAGACCAGAGTTATTGATGATTTCCTGATTGGCAGTTGTTTGACCATAGCCCTCTTCCAGCATAATCAATTGCCCACCAATTATTTTCAGACCAAACATAACGATAAAGGCGAGGGCTACAAAACCAACATTCGCACCCATCCCCCACTTCTGCTCACCTTTCCACAGACCTAATTTACCAGTCAAGATAAGACCAAGCAATACAGCAAGCAATATGAGCGCTGCAGCAATCAGTAGGTTAGTCCTATCAAAATTTGGTAGGGTAAACACAGCCATCTGGGTCAATACATTCAGTGCAACGACAACCAGTCCCACTAAGAGAAACTTCCAATTTTTAACCACATTCCAATCTTTGACACTTCCAAGTCTATTCATAGCAATCTCCTTCACATACACTAAGTCAGTTTTCATTACTTTCTTTTTCGATCAATAGCAGAGCAGGCAAGCCCAAAACCATCGGCAAGAGGATATTCAGGGTTGACACATCAATTTGACCAGTAGCCAGCCACTCTCCGAAAATATAGCCAACTGCGTAGAGACCAAGACCGATTAATAGGACAAGATAAATTTTCATAAAGACTTTCATGAGTTGACCTCCATCTAAACTAAATAAGTTTGATTTTCTTACGGTTAACAATATAGAAACTAAGGAATCCAACAAGAGTCAGCAGGACAACTGTCATGGGCGTGACAAACTGAAAATACTCCGCTGCAGAGGTACCACTTTCTTGTGGGATATGAAACTGCCAAAGGCCAATACTAACTAGCAGACTGTAGACAGCAATCTGTAGGGTTTGATACAGAGTTCGTTTCATCATTTTCTTCCGAGCCATTTTTACATCATCCTTGGCAACAAACAATTTATCCAGACCCAACTTTTTGATAATGGCGTCCTGTTTGAATTGAGAATAAACCAATGTCAAGAAGAGGCTGATTCCCATGACATCTTCTCCCAGCGCAAAGCTAACTAGGAAGCTGACCAGTGTCACTGTCATAAAGAGCATATACATATTATTGCCGAAATTGGTCAAGGCCGCATAAGACACCTCGTCTAACTCACCAACAATATCATAGAAATATCGAATTGCTCGAATATGTAGATTTTCCTTTTTCATAGCTATCACCTAAAACTCTTTCAAAAATCCTTATTTAAAATAACGACGAACCATGCGAACCTGCATGACATTGATGTAAATGTGAAGAAAGGCAACAACTAGAAAGGCTGTAATTTGTCGTTCCTGCAATAGCATGCTAACTACAAATAGGAATAGATACAAACCTGGTAACACAATTTGATTAAGAGTAAAAACAATCTGGAAACTCATTTCGTAGTTGGCTTGCTTCTCACCTTCGTCCATTGCCTCAGCAAAGTCCTTCAACTCTTTTACCGTAGCAAATGCAGACAACTTATATTCACGAATTTTCTGAGTTAATTTCATGATAAAAATCTGAGAAATGAGAAGAATGACATAGAAAACTGCATCAAATATTGACCCGTACATGAGTGCCCCCTTTTCTAAGAAGGTAACTCCAAAACCTAATCCTAAATTTAAAAGAGTCAATGACGCAGCAACATTGAAAGATATGTTCGCGTATTCTAGGTTACGAAACATTTTCATATATGTCTCATCAACACGTTCTTCATCCTCATCTGAAATAGAATGGTAAAGTTTATGAGTTTGATTAGCCTTAAGAATAAAATATACGGTTCCAGCGAAAATGACAAAAGTAACGATACGCAAACAAAATAGAAAGTTATCTAGATTGATAAAAGGCGGTAATCCAAACTTAGAAATCAATACTCCAAAAAAGCCATAAAATGCACCGAAAATTGCTCCTAAAACCAAATAGGTAAGATTCCTCATCCATCTTTGTTTTGTTGAAATTTGTTTCCCCTGTTTCATTCTTCTACCTCCACTAATTGAAAAACATTCTCCACATTTTCGTTAAAAATTTGAGCAATTCGCATGGCAATGACCACCGAGGGCGTGTATTCTCCCCGCTCTATCAGACTAATGGTCTGCCGTGATACTTCTGCTAATTTTGCCAACTCAGTCTGGTTGAGGCTATCTCGTGCCCGCAACTCCTTGAGCCGATTTTTTAAGACATATTCCATGTTGTTTCCTTTCTAGGCTTGGTAGATAATCAAGCTCTTTTCTGTTACAGCTACTTCTACCGCCACCTCTTTGAATTTTGCCATCAGTAAATATGTATAATAGAAATCACCAATACAAGCCACTGAATGCATGGTTGCTAGAATCTGATAAGCCCCTTTATCAAGCCAACCAAACATTGCAGATGCTGTCAACCCCAAACTAATAAGAACGAAGGGGGCAAGGGCAATTACAACTGTTTGGAAACGATTATAAAGGGAGTTGGGACTGATTGCATAAGCCATCCCTGTTTTCCATTTAATTCCATATTTGACTGGATTTTTGGGAAAAAAAATTTTAAAAAACAGTCCATGAATCCATTCATGCATGATAATAAGCAATAGAAAAACAAATAGTGCTTCTATAAATTGCAACTCATTCATGACATTTTGAAACTCAACTTTTGAAGCTATGAATCCAAATAGCCAATAGAACGGAAACACTAATAAAACTGTAGTTACGTATAACCTAGCTCAAACTCAATAAACCTAGAGCCACTCCAATCAATAATCCGACAACACAGGCTCCTGCAATCATAATCGCTGCCATATCTGCTGAAATGTATCGTTTCATGGTCTATCTCCTTCTACTTATTTCCTTTTTTCTCCATTTGTAAACTTGCTTCGATACAAGCAATTGAAGCAATTATAGTAGTCATTAGAGCTGTATCCATATCGCTCCATCCCAGCAAATCAGAAAGAAGAATGTAAGCCAATAACAGAATGGACCCTATTTCGACTGCACGCGCAACGGTTGTTCCTGTAATCATAAAGGGTTGTTTCATTTGGTGACTCCTTATCTGTTCATCGTATTAGATGAATCCTTTTGATTTTTATCTTGATATCATTGTAACACTTCTTTTTCTTTTTGACAAGTATCTTTGTCAAAAAAATAATAATTTTTGTCAAAAAGTTTATGAATGTTGTCAAATTGACTAGAATGCCATACAAAAAACTCTTCTACCCAAAGGATAAAAGAGTTCATTTGTTATTCCAAGTGATCTGTACCAGCTTGCATTCTTTCTTCACCCCACCAGTAAGGCATGAGTTCGCCTAATGTGATGGTTTCTCGTTTGTCAAAATCAACCATGATTTCTGTCTGTGCATTCTCAGCCGACAGTTGCATCAAAAATTCACGGCAAGCTCCGCAAGGCATTCCTGAACCTTCTCCAAAGGGAGCTTGATCTCGAAAAGCAATAATGCGTTTTATCGCTGTCTGACCACTATCCTGAAACATATTAAAGGCAGCTGCTCTCTCTGCACAAAGATGAAATACACCTGCTGTTGCCTCAAAGCAATAACCGGTGTAAATTTGTCCATCTTCTGCCTCAATTGCAGCAACAACATGGTTTGAATAAATAAAAGGCGAAACATAATGTGGCGCATAATGACCTTTTGCTTTCTCATACATCTCTTGCCAAATATCTTTGATGTGTTCCATACGTACTCCTCATTTTAGAATAGAAAGATATCCCCTTGCTAGTTGCTTTAACAAAGGGATATACACTGACTATATTATAAGTTTTCAGCAACACTGTTCAAGAGGTTTTGGATAGCAGAGGCATCGCTACCACCTGCCATGGCCATGTCTGGCTTACCACCACCACGACCTGCTACGATTGGCGCAAGGACTTTGATGAGGTTACCTGCATGAACATCGCTTGACTTACTTGCCACAAGGACATTGACCTTGTCGCCGATGGCCGCAACCAAGACCAAGACATCCGAGTAGTCTTTCTGCTTCCAGTTGTCAGCGAAGGTACGGAGGGCACCTGCGTCTGAAACTTGGACCTGGCTAGCAATGTAGCGAACACCATTTGTCTCTTTAACATCTTTGAAGACATCTCCAGCAGCTGCTGCCGCTGCTTTTTCTTTCAGAGCTGCATTTTCTTTTTGCAGGTCACGAACTTGTTGTGCAAGACTTTCAACCTTGTTTGGCACTTCCTTGATCTGCGGTGACTTGATAGTTGCCGCTACTTCTTTGAGGGCATCTTCTTGATCACGATAGGCAAGGAAGGCTTCACGGCCTGTTACCGCAATGATACGGCGAGTACCTGAACCGATACCTTCTTCTTTCAAAATCTTGAAGATACCGATTTCAGCGGTGTTGCTTACATGGGTACCACCACAGAGCTCGACAGAATAGTCACCGATAGTAACAACGCGGACTTCTTTACCGTATTTTTCACCAAAGAGGGCCATGGCACCCATTTCCTTAGCTGTTTCAATATCGGTTTCAACCGTTACAACTGGAATGGCATTCCAAATTTGCTCATTGACTTCTTCTTCAATACGACGAAGTTCTTCCGCAGTAACTGCCTCAAAGTGCGTAAAGTCAAAGCGGAGGAAGTCTTGCTCGTTCAAGGAACCAGCCTGTGTTGCATGCTCACCGATAATATTGTGAAGAGCTGCATGGAGCAAGTGAGTTGCTGTGTGGTTCTTCTCAACACCCTTACGGCGTTTTGTTTCGATTTCAAGTGTGTAGGTTTGACCAACTGAAATGCTTGCGGACAGTTCAACTGTGTGCAATGGTTGACCATTTGGTGCTTTCTGCACATCGATGACAGTCGCAACAATGTCTCCAGCAGCATTTTTCACAAAACCATGGTCTGCAACCTGACCACCCATTTCAGCGTAGAATGGTGTTTGGTCAAAGACAAGGAGGGCTTGACCTTCTGAGACTGCTTCTGTACGCGCATTATCAGCCACAATGACAGATAAGCTTGCTTCAAGAGCTGTTTGACCATAAACAAAGGTCGACTCTTCTGTTATAGCAGCAAGGGTTTCATTTTGCATACCCATTGAACCACCTTTGACAACTGAGGCACGGGCACGGTCTTGTTGCTCTTTCATAGCCGCTTCAAAACCAGCAATATCAAGGGTCATTCCACGGTGCTCAGCCAATTCTTCTGTCAATTCTACTTGGAAACCATAGGTATCATAGAGTTTGAAAATGTCACGACCATCAATCTCAGACTTACCTTCTGCTGCCAATTTATCCATCAATTGCTCAGCAAATTGTGAACCTGTATGGATAGTACGAGCAAATGACTCTTCTTCACTCTTAACAATCTTCTCAATGAAGGCACGTTTTTCAAGTATTTCTGGATAGTAGCTTTCCATAATATTGCCAACTATCTCCACCAATTTGTACAAGAATGGCTCTGTAATGCCCAAACGTTGACCATGCATAGAAGCACGACGTAGAAGACGACGAAGGACATAACCACGACCTTCATTTCCAGGAAGGGCACCGTCACCAATGGCAAAAGAAAGGGCACGGATGTGGTCTGCAATAACCTTGAAGCTCATGTTGTCGCCATCTTGGTCATAGGTCTTACCAGAAATCTTTTCCACTTCACGAATGATTGGCAAGAAGAGATCCGTTTCAAAGTTGGTCTTAGCCCCTTGGAAAATAGCAGCCAAGCGCTCCAAACCTGCACCCGTATCGATGTTTTTGTTTGGCAATTCCTTGTACTCAGAACGCGGAACAGCTGGGTCTGCGTTGAACTGGGACAATACGATATTCCAAATCTCGATGTAACGATCATTTTCAATATCTTCTTCCAAGAGACGGATACCGATGTTTTCAGGGTCAAAGTCAGTACCACGGTCGAAGAAAATCTCCGTATCTGGACCAGAAGGACCTGCACCAATTTCCCAGAAGTTATCTTCAAGCGGAATCAAGTGACTTGGCTCAACACCAAGAGCAATCCAGCGATTGTATGAATCCACATCATCTGGATAGTAGGTCATGTAGAGCTTGTCTTTTGGAAAAGCAAACCATTCAGGGCTTGTCAAGAGCTCAAAGCCCCATTCAATCGCTTCATCACGGAAATAATCACCAATAGAGAAGTTACCAAGCATTTCAAACATGGTGTGGTGGCGAGCTGTCTTACCAACGTTCTCGATGTCGTTGGTACGGATGGATTTTTGGGCATTTGTAATCCGTGGGTTATCTGGAATGACAGAGCCATCAAAGTATTTCTTGAGGGTTGCCACACCAGAGTTGATCCACAAAAGAGTCGGATCGTTAACAGGGACTAGATTTGCTGAAGGCTCAACAGAGTGACCCTTTGATTTCCAGAAATCCAACCACATTTGACGAATTTGAGCAGAAGATAAATTTTTCATAAGTTAAGATACTAAGGGCGTTAAGCGGACACCGTCAAAATAGGAAACCTGATGAAGACGCTTGCGTCTAGGAAGTGTTTCTCTTTTTGACAAAGTCCGTAGACCGAGTTCATTTCAGAATAAACTCGATGCCCTTTCCTTTCGTTTAGATATTTTGAAAAATTATTAGAAAGAAGCGAGCCTTCCGGGCCGGTTCAATTCAGAAAATTATCAAAATTGAACATTTCCTTTCATAAGTGATAGTTAGGCGGGTTCAATTTAACGGACCAGTTAAACTGAAGGATTATTTCACGATTAATTCGATGCATCTTCCATCATTTCTATGTAGTCAATTGCGACTACCAAGGAAATGACTAAATCTGCATAGGAGTCCTCCAATACAGTAACGGAGTAATGTGAAGTTAAATGAAAGAGTTCTTTGGAGATTTCAGCTACGAGCATACCATCTGGTCTTTTCAAGCGAAAATCCAAATCCCAGATATTTCCGTCTAGGATTAAACCTAGATTTTCCACAGTATAACGGTCCTTGAAAAAGGTAAATTCCTTTTGCAAGTAGAAAGAATGACCATCTGCCATATCAATGGTAAACTGGGGCAGGAAGGTCAAAAACTTCTTAGTAATCTGACAAACTTCCCCACCTCTGGAATTGGTCACGATAAATCGTTTTGGAATTTCGAGGAAAGAGCCCTCCACTTGATAAGCAAGATCCCCAAAACTATCACGAATATCAAATTTTTCACCACCGAAGGTAAAGCGCTGTTTCACTTGAAATTGCTTCATGATGACCTCCAAAAAAATAACAAGAAACCAAACGAAGGGCGAAAAACCGCGGTACCACCTTCATTCAATGACTTGTCATTCTCATTTCATAACCTATGTTCACAAGTGAAGCACTCGTATATAAGAGATAGCATTTCACTAATCAAAGCAGTTTTTAAGGTAATACGACTGTATTTTGAAAAAAACTAACGATGAGTAGCTGAAAAACTAGACTTAAATAGAAGTACTAAACTATGAATACAGGTTCTCATATTCAATTGTTCTATTAAGTAGCAAGATACTTGGCCTAGATGGCTCGCAACAACCGCCAATTTTCTGAACTAAGTAATCAAGTATCTATTCTTAATAGGTAAAACGTCAATTATTGACCTGAAGAACTAGAAGATTCTGTTGTAGAAGAAGAACTTTCAGTCGACGAAGAGCTACTTTCCGTTGATGAAGAACTGCTTTCTTCTGTTGTCACATATTGTGAAAGAAGATTTTGGAAAGCACTGTCTTTAACCTTAACGTTTGCTTTTTGGAGCGCTTCTTTCAGCACAGTAGCAACAAATGTTGAATCACTTTGCTTTTGCGCCAAAATAATCTCTTTCAACTTATCTTTATAGTCTTCCCAGTTGGCAGATTTTTCTGACTTCGCTTCTAATTTTACAACATAGTAGCTAGTTGTATAAGTTGTCATATCTACTACTGAAATAACGGATGCCCCTACTTGGCCTGCATCCAAAGCAAAGACCGCGTTTTGAACTTCTGTAGGAACAGTTGTTGAAGTTGAATCGAATTGTACTTCGCCTCCATTGTCTTTTGTAGCAGTATCCGTAGAATTGTCTTTCGCCAATTGAGCAAAATCTGCACCTTCAGCTTGTGCTGCCGCTAAAACTTCATTTGCCTTAGCTTCGTCTGTCAATTTGATGACACGTGCAGTCACTTCTGGTGTATAGGCATCATAAGCTGCCTTGTAGTTCTCATCGGTCAATTCCTTTTCAGCAGCCTGTTTTACAGCATACTCAACTAATTTATTAGTACGGATTTGTTCTTTGTAAGTTTCTTGAGTCAAGCCAGCTGAAGAAAGAGCTGTTGCAAATGAATCACCATATTGCTCTGCCATTTTGTCATAAGCCTCATCGACTTCTTTTGCAGTCACTTTGTCACCATACTGGTCTTCAAATACATTACTAATAATCATTGACAATAGAACTTGTTGAGCTTGAGAGTTTGTTTTTACCTTCTCATAAAACTCAGACACAGTAATCGTATTCCCTTTCATCGTAATGATATCTTTATCAGCTGCATTGGAACAAGCAGCGAGTGTTACTGCAGCAAAGAGTGTTACTGCACCCGCGAGAATTTTTTTAGTTTGCTTCATTTAAAGTTTCTCTCCTTTTTTTCGTTAACCCTTTCATTATAACACAAAAGCTTAAAAACTTCTTAAATTTCTGTAAGTTTTAAGTCAACATTTTCCCTGTTTTTCCTCAACATAAGGAGACCGTCACTCATGGAAACAAGACTAGCAGTCACATCTGGATTATCCAAAGTCGCATCGAATAAACGTTGCAATCCCTTATAAATAGTGCGCTGCCCTCTTCTGACATCCTTGATGTCTTTGGCAACATCTCCTCCTTGGAAGATGTCATCCAAAATGATTAGACCGCCTACTTTGACCTTTTTCAAGACTTCTGGTAAAAATACAATATATTTTGATTTAGCAGAATCCATGAAAACAAAATCGTATGCGTCATCTGGTAAAGTCGGAAGAATGTCCATGGCTTCCCCTTCCAGCAATTCAATCTGCTGGCGCTGATCATATTTGGCAAAGTTTTCCTTTGCAAAGCCAATCATTTCTTCATTTCGATCAATCGTTGTAATCTTCGAATGCGGGCTATTGTCAGCCATCAGTAACGCAGAAAAGCCAATAGCAGTTCCAATTTCTAAAATCCGTTTAGGTTGGAGTGTCTGCATCAGCAAGCGGAAATAAGCTACCGTTTCGTGAGGGATAACTGGAATATTTTCTTGACGAGCAAACTCTTCCAGTTCTTTCAAAAAACCTGTATTTTGCGCCTGACGTGTTCGCATAAAATCCACAATTTCTTCCTTGACAACCGGACGGCGCATATTGTGATTTGCGTTTTTACTATATGATTCGACCATAGAATCCATTATATCATAAGCCGACAAGATTTTCTTCCTCAACACGCTAAAAGGTAGGTTTCCCCACCTTTTCTTTACATATTTTTGGCGTAATCAATTTGATACCCTAAATTTCCAGCTAGTTCTTGAAGTCGAACAAAAGTCTCTTGCTTACTGAAAAAGAGATAGTAACTATCCGTGTCCATATCTACTGCCCCTAGACAAAAGTTTTCATCAAGATATTTGCTATCAACAACTCTTGCCCATTCTGAAATAGAGGCAGCTGGATTTAATCCATCTGAATCCAATTTGAGAGAAATCCCTGCATTGCGGACTTGATGAAGACGGTCAAAAAAGTAGATAAAATCTTCAAGATTATCCTTATAATCACGCACACAAATATAATTAAAATGCTCTAGTAATTTTATCAAGATTAACCAAAGATTTTCCTTTTCAGACTCCCCAACACGGTCTAAGAAATCATCGAATGAATCTGGTTCTAAGGTGCGTTCAATAGAGTCTAGAATCTGATTCGGATCACTAGCAAAAACCACATCCCTAAGTTGAAGAAATAGCTCCCTGTCACTATTTGACATGAGGTCTGCCAGTTCAAAAATGTCCTGTAGTTGTTCTTCCGTTAACATAATACCTCCATTATGAATTTGAAAAATCCCATCTTATATGCGGTGCTACTTGCTCTACAAAATGGTAAATATCATTAAAATCTGCACCATCAAGCTTATTCAAATTGACGACTGCAAGTAGCGCTCCCTTATTTCCTACGATTCGCAAACGTTTCGACTGATAGCCACGATAGACAGGAGAAACCATATATCGAATCTCCGCAATCTCTTCTAACGAATGGCGCTGGCGTTCACTCCAAAAGTGTTCTTGAAATTCTAGGTACTGTTTTGTCAAGATAAAAACAGCCTTTTGTTTTCTCAATATATATAAATAAACCAGCAAAGGTTGTAAAAATATCAAATAGACGACACTTCCCATAGATGGCTCAGGTCTGGTCAAACCACCAAGACCGAGCAAGATGAAAACAAGACTGATCACACTGGGAATGACAATCGAACGTTTGTAGGCAATCATATTAGAGGTGCACACCTTTCTCAACGAGAGCTTCTAATTCTTCCAAACGAGCTTCAAAGACCTTGAAGGCATCGTTGAGGTAATCTTCCTTGGTCATGTCTACGCCAGCCTTAGCGATGACATTGAGGGAGTAATCTGAGCTACCTGCTTTCAAATAGTTGAGATAGTTTTCTTTGTCTTCTGGGCTACCATTGACAATCTTATTTGCTAGAGCTGATGCTGCCGCAAAACCTGTCGCGTATTGGTAAACATAGAAATTGTAATAGAAATGTGGAATACGAGCCCACTCAAACTGGATTTCTGGATTTTCTTCGGCAGAAAGTCCGTAGTATTTCTCGTTAGTCTGACCGTACAATTCATTGAGGAAATCAGCCGTCAAGACCTGACCTTCCTGATCTGCCTTATAGATAGCTTGTTCAAACTCAGCAAATTGGGTCTGGCGGAAGACTGTACCACGGAAACCATCTAGGTAATGGTTAAGAATAGCAAAGCGTTCCTTATCATCTTCTACTTCTGCCAAGAGTTTTTCTGTCAAAAGATTTTCATTGGTTGTTGAAGCAATTTCTGCCAAGAAGAGGGAATAATGACCGTAGACATAGGGTTGAGTCTTACGAGTCAACATAGAGTGAAGAGAATGCCCTGTTTCATGGATAAGGGTGTACATATTATCCAAGTTATCCTGCCAGTTGAGAAGCATGAAGGCGTTGGTGTCGTAGGCGCCTCCTGAGTATGCTCCTGAGCGTTTTCCTTCATTAACATGGACATCAATCCAGCGGTTTTCGAAGGCCTCCTTCACAATAGCTGAATAGTCCTCACCGAAGATTTCCAAGGTTTCTTGGCATTTCTTGAGTGCATCTTCATAAGAAATCTTGGTGCTGAAATCTGACAATGGTGTGTACATATCGTACATCTTCAAGTCCTCAATACCCAAGAGTTTCTTACGCAACTTGATATAACGGTGCAGGAGCGGAAGGTGCTTGTTAACAGCCGCCACTAATGTATCGTAAACAGACTCTGGGATAAAATTGGCTGCAAGTGATGCGTGACGGGCTGAATCGTACTTACGCAAACGAGCTTTTAGGTTATTGACCTTGACATTAGACTGCAAAGTCTTAGCGTAGGTATGCTGGAACTGCTCGTAGGTACCGTACATTGCTTCGTATGCTTCTTGGCGGACGTCGCGGTTTTTAGACTCCATGAAGTTAATATAATTGCCGTGAGAGAGTGGTACTAAATGACCATCCTCGTCTGCAATTTCAGGGAATAAGATACTTGCATTGTCCAAGACTGAGAAGGTTTCAGCAGGTGATTCAAAAATCTCGCTGGTCGCCGCAAGGACTTCTTCTACTTCCTGTGACAAGACATGATCCTTAGCTGCTAAGAGTTTTTCAAATTGATGGCTGTACTGAACAAGAGCAGGCTCTTCTGCCTTAAAGGCCTCCAGCTGCTCTTCAGTAATGGCCATAAATTCAGGCTCATAGAAGGCAAAAGCCTGTGAAAAGGCAGCATACAAGCCCATGGCCTTAGCTTGAAATTCCTGATATTTGCCTTCACGAGTATCTTGGTCGTTCTTCATAGACGCATAGACATAGAGTTTTTCAATGCGACGCATGAGACCGAGTTGCGTTTCGCTAATTTCTAAGAGACTTTTAGCTGAGTCCAGCAAATGACCTGCAAATTCTTTTGTTTTTTCAGTTTCAGCTTGTAAATCTACAAGTTCTGCCTCCCAGGCATCATCGGTTGGGAAAACAGTGGTCAAGTCCCACTGGTATTTTTCTTCAATTTCATGACGTTGTTTAGACATAATTAATCCTCCGTATCCTTTATTCTAACATAAAAAATCCCCTCTTTCCAACGGAAAGTGAGGGCTTATTGGTTACTATTCAACTGGAAAACAATTTTTGCCATTCGCCATCGCAAGTCGCCACTAGGCTAACAAAGTCTACAACCTTCACCAACAGTAGCATGACTAACATAAAATATTGAGCATATTTTCAAAAGTAATATATATACCTCCATCAGCTATCTCTATTTACATTGGTTTTCTATAAATGATAGGTGGATACAAGATTTGTTTTCTCTTATCTTTTGCTTTGTCGTAAAACAGATCAAATGCTTGGTAAATCGGTGTCAGGTCTTGCTTGATTTGGGCAAAGCCAATGGCAGAGCGGGGTAGACGGATGTGGGGATACCATTCTTCTGCCGTCTTTGTCAGCAAATTCTCCCCTCGGCTATAAGACTCTGCCTGCAGGGCTAACCAATTGGGGGATTTGTAATAAAGCTGTTGAGCAATGTAGCGAGGCAAATCCCTATCTAACGGGCAAGTAAGATGCGATAAAGCTTGCTTGGCAAAAGGCAGACGCAAGATTTCCAATAAATTTCCCTCGCCAAATGGAAAAACCTTTGTCAGACAGTGGACCTTACCTCGTAAGTCTTCGTGAATAAGGTAACGAAGACGCAATTCCTTCTTCTCGTCATCCAACTCCCAAATGTAGAAACCCATGTTCATACTAAAAGAGAGAAATTGCTTATGTAATTTACTTAATCTTTCTTTTATCCATAGGCCTTTTCCCAACAGCCAGAGAACCTGAAAACCAGCTTCATGATAGGCTTTTGTTCTCGCCTGCAAGCGTGAAATGGGCAGACTGGAACATTGGACTTCCACAACCAAATGATCATTGACCAATAAATCCGCTATCTGACCAATCTGTGGCAGGCATTTTTCAAGGTCAACTTGTTCGGCTTTGATTAACCAACTGTACAGACAAGACTTAAGTGACAGGTGCTGGGCTGACTCATTCTCGGAAAAATAGTGGCAGTCCCGCAGGGTTACATGGGCAAAGTGCGAACGCAGAACTTTTCCAGATTTGTATCGGACAGGTCCTCCACAACCTGGACAGGAATAGCGACCTTGCGGCGCAGGATTTTCCAAGACATTAAAAACTTGCCCATCTTCATCAAGTGCAACTAACATAGAACCTCCTTTCTTTATTAGTTCGCAACTTGTGGTAAAATGTTGGAAAGGAGAGTAAAAATGACCAAAAAAATTGCCAAATGGGAAAAGGACGGCTTTGTCTTGCAGTCCTTTCAAGCGGGCTTTGCGGAGAAGTATTATGAGGACTGTTTTACCAAGACTTCCGCTGAAATTGATCGCCTGACGGGGAGTTCAGGAACTTATAAGAAAGAGGAGGTTATCAGCTACTACAACCGGATTGTCACTGACCCTGACCGGTTTGATTTTATGCTGATGGCACCTGACGGGACCTTCATCGGCGAATCGGTTATCAATGAACTGGATAGGGAAAACAGCTCTGCTAACTTCCGTATCGTTATCTTTGACGAGGGTTATCTGGGACAAGGATTGGGCTCTTGGGCAGTTGAGAAGACCAGAGACTTTGCTTTTGAGCAGGTTGGCTTACATCGCTTGGAACTGGAAGTTTTTTCCTTCAATCCACGCGCCAAACGTGCCTATGAAAAAGCTGGCTTTCGTTTGGAAGGTATCAAACGGGACAGCCAAAAGACAGCAGATGGCTACGCCGATACACTCATTATGTCCATTCTAGAAGAGGAATGGAAAGCACTCAAAAAACCAGCTGATTAGGCTGGTTTTTGTGTCTTTTCTAAGCAATTTTACCCAATCTGACTGCCGTTTGGCACAGATGGGTCTACTGTTAAGAGTGTCAAGTTGCCGTCGTGTTCGGCTGAGAGAATCATGCCCTGGCTGAGCAAGCCCATCATCTTACGTGGCTTAAGGTTAGCAACGATTTGGACTTTCTTGCCGACCAACTCCTGCTCATTTGGATAGTACTTGGCGATACCAGACAGGATTTGGCGGTCCTGACCGTCACCTGCGTCCAAGCGGAACTTGAGCAACTTGTCAGAGCCCTCCACCTTGGCGACTTCCTTGACTTCGGCCACGCGGATTTCCACCTTGTTGAAGTCCTCGAACTTTATCGCGGCTTTCTCGTTTTTCAGCTCCACGTCAGCTGGGTCCCATTCTTTTTCTTCCTCTTGGGAAATAGCAGAGCTGCCACCCATTTGAGCTTGGATATAGGCGATTTCCTCTTCCATATCCAGACGTGGGAAGATAGGTGTACCTTTTGCGACCACTGTCAAACCAGCTGGAAGACCTGCAAAGTCAAGGTTTTCAAGGTCAAATGCTGTTCCCAAACCAAGCTGTTCCATAATGGCATTAGACGTCGTCATCATAAATGGTTGAATGAGGTGCGCCACCACACGAAGACCTGCTGTCAAGTGAGCCATAACCGCTGCCAACTTGTCACGGTCAGCTTCTTCTTTTGCCAAGACCCACGGAGCTGTTTCATCGATGTACTTGTTGGTACGAGAGATGATATTCCAAACAGCTTCTAGAGCGCGTGGATAGTCAACAGCTTCCATATACTTGTGGTAGCTTGCCAAGTTGTCAGCTACTACTGCCGCCAAATCCGCATCAAAATCAGTCACATTGGCAACAAAGTTTGGTACCTGACCGCCGAAATACTTGTTAATCATAGCAACTGTACGGTTGAGCAAGTTTCCAAGGTCGTTGGCCAGTTCATAGTTGATACGACCAACGTAGTCTTCTGGTGTGAAGGTTCCGTCAGAGCCGACTGGGAGACTACGCATGAGGTAGTAACGAAGCGGATCCAGGCCGAAACGCTCGACCAGCATTTCTGGATAGACCACATTACCCTTAGACTTGGACATCTTGCCATCTTTCATGACAAACCAGCCATGAGCAACCAAGCGGTCTGGCAACTTCATATCCAACATCATGAGCATGATTGGCCAATAAATAGAGTGAAAACGAAGAATGTCCTTACCAACCATGTGGTAAACTGTTCCATTCCAGAACTTGTCGTAGTTGGCTGTTTCTTCCTGACCATAACCCAAGGCCGTCGCATAGTTGAGTAGGGCATCAATCCAAACATAGACAACGTGTTTAGGATTGGACGGTACAGGCACGCCCCAAGTAAATGATGTCCGAGATACTGCCAAATCTTCCAAGCCTGGCTCGATGAAGTTTTTCATGATTTCATTGAGACGACCGTCCGGCTGGATAAAGTCTGGGTGAGCATTGAAGAACTCAACCAATTTATCTTGATACTTGCTGAGGCGAAGGAAGTAGGATTCTTCTGAAACCCAGGCAACCTCGTGACCACTCGGAGCGATACCACCTGTTACCTTACCATTTTCATCTCGGAAGACCTCTTCTAATTGGCTCTCGGTGAAAAATTCCTCGTCTGATACGGAGTACCATCCAGAATACTCTCCCAAGTAAATGTCGTCCTGCGCCAGCAATTTTTCAAAAACAGACGCCACTACTTCCTCGTGGTAATCATCGGTCGTGCGGATGAACTTGTCATACGAGATGTCTAGTAAATTCCAAAGTTCCTTGACGCCAACCGCCATGCCGTCAACGTAGGCCTGAGGTGTCAGACCTGCTTCTTTAGCCTTCTCCTCAATCTTTTGCCCGTGCTCATCAAGCCCTGTCAGATAGAAGACCTCGTGACCCATGAGACGCTTGTAGCGAGCCAAGACATCGCAGGCAATAGTTGTGTAGGCCGACCCGATGTGGAGCTTGCCAGACGGATAATAAATTGGTGTGGTGATATAAAACGGTGTTTTTGTCATGTTTTTTCCTTTCAAATTCAGAGCAAATGAAACCCTGTTATTGACAACATCCTATTTTATCATATTTTCAGCTAAATCACAAAGCGGTTCTAAATACAAGCCGAGTAGAAAGCTAATGTCTATCTTCTCTATAAAATTATAGTTCTGTTCTTGTCAATTGACGAATAGCGAAAAACCGGAAACAGTTTTTATGTTTCCGGTGTTCTTATACAATATGGAGCTGTTCAAATACATTTTCCAAATCAGCTATCATTTCTCGATGAAAATCTAAATAATAGGTTTTCTGGTCAGAATCTGGTAATTTTTCAATATCAGCTAAGATTGCTTGATAACGATGGAGAATTTTCTTACCAGCTTCTTTATCTATCTCGTCAATATTACCAATACCTGCTGCTATGTCATCTAAGCTGTCATATTTTGCGATTATTCCCTCGGTCCACTCCCGCTTGTCCTTGTTAAGAGTGACAATCTTTTCTGTCAGCCATTCTTCATACCTTTCCTCTTCTGTCAAAGACTGGCTATTAGCGGCGGTCTTAGTCACTCGGTCGGATTTACTAGAACGAAGGTAATTTCGATAAAACCAGACGGCAAAAAGAATGACTAGAATGACATTGACTGGAAAAACAAAGCTAAGGGTGAACAGTACGGTCAGCCACAAGATTAACTTGAAATCTCTTGCCGCTTTCTCTGCCTGTTTGTTCTCTTCTTCCCACTCATCCAATATAGACTGGGCTTGGGCAGTATAGGTTTCAACCAATTTTGCCAGTCGTACCTTTTTCTCTGGGTCATCTTCCAGTTCCATTGCCAGATAGGCTTGGTTGGCCCTAGCCTTGGCTGCTTCATAGGTCTGAACTGTCGCCAAATAGGCCGCATTGCTATTCATCTGATTCAGCAAACGGTCCGTCTGCCCTTTGATAAAAGACCGAACTTTTGATGTTAATTTACGGTAAGGCATTGATTTGCTCCCTAAAAATTAGTAGCGTGCCATAATATCCTGATTACTATAGAAGACGGTCATCAGATATACATTTTCTTCCTACCTCCTCACCCTCCTCACCATCTCCTCCATATCATAGTCAAAAAGCAGGTCATGGCAATCTGTAAAAAGCTGGCGACGCTTGTCATCATCTACCACCGCGATATCCACTCCCCTATCGTCATAGCAATGATACAGAACCTTTTCCTTACTAGATAGAAAGATAAGAGAAGCAGAAAGGTAGTTAAAGCCACCTTGGTCGGCTCGGATAATCTCCCACAAGAGAGCTTTCAAATCCTGGTCAGCGACCGGAAAAAGATAGCGTTCATAGACCAGCACTTCTCCCGTCCAGTCCTCCACTTCTATCAGCTCAGGCTCAGGACACTTGTCAAAGTTAAATTTCGATGTAAAATGCCAGAGGTAGGTGTCTATATCCCTATCTTCCTGTCGAAGCAGCGAAAGAACCACATAGTCATATGCTGAGCTAGCCCGCTCCAAAAGCTCTACCGCACGCGCATAAGCCCTATCCAGATACACTTTTCTAGGTAGCTGCTCAGCCTCAGCCGCAGGACCAATCTCAAATCGGAGCGCCAGAGGGGTCGCATAAAAAAATGGACCTACCAATTGGTGTTCTCCAAATTGAAAATCTGATAGCCAATCCTGTAAATGCATGATGTATCTCCTTCTATACTTTTGTATCATTTTACCATACTGATTAGGAGAATGTCTAGCTTTCCATAGGAAAATATGATAGACTGGTACTAAACACAAACTAGGAGAAAAATATGAAAACAGCATTCATTTCAGAGAAAGCCAAATCACGCTTTAATCTCAATTTTATCCTATCGCCTATCACAGCACTGGTCTTGATGGCAGTAGCTGAAACAGTCGGCTACTTTGCCTTTATGCCCTTATTTTTCATTTTCATAGATAATGCCTTTGTGACACTCAGTCTTGAATTATTGGCCTTTTCCTTTATCAGTCTTGCCATCATACTCTGGGCAAGATTTGTAGAAAAAAGTCCGTGGCTTGGGCTTGGAATACGAAAAAAAGGAGCTTTGAAAGACTTCTTACTTGGTTGGGGGATAGGTGCTGCTATGTTAACCACCTGTGTCTTGCTTATGTGGGGATTTGGGGCTATTCAAGTGACTAGTTTTCAATTCTCAGCGAATTTAGTAGGAGAATTTCTTATCCTCGTACTTGCTTGGTCCATTCAAGGCACAACAGAGGAATTATTGACTAGAGGCTGGATGTTTTCATCCCTAGCTGCCAAGTATAATATCCCTGTCGGTATCCTTATTTCCTCCCTCTTTTTTTCCTTTCTCCATCTTGGTAACGACGGGATTTCCCTCATTCCCCTTCTCGACCTAACGCTCTTTGCCATTTTAGCCTGCTTAGTCATGTTAAAAACCGGTAATCTTTGGGTAATAGGTGGTCTACATGCTGCCTGGAATTGTTTCCAAGGAAATGTCTTTGCCTTTCCAGTGAGTGGGACACAGGCTGGCCAGGCCTTTATCGCAGTAGAAACCTCTGGTCCAGACTGGTTATCCGGTGGGGCTTTCGGTGTAGAGGGCTCGATCATTAGCCTCCTTATCCAAGCTGGTATGATCACTTGGTTGGTATATGAACTCTATTTCACATCACCATCAACCGAACTTGAACTTTAGTAATAATGTATCGCAGTGATGATAAAAAATACAGACAAAATCTTGCTGATTACTAAATCCAGCAGAAACTGTCTGTATTTTTATTTCAATGTAGCTGTATAAAATCTATGCTTATCCTAGTTCCGAAGACCAAACGGAATCTACCCTCGAAAGTAACAAAGGATTTTTGGCAATCAAATCCTCATAAAACAAGGCTTGACAGGTCCAATAATATGGAGAAACATAGATGGCCAACAAGCCAAAGGTCAATAAAATACCAATAAACCAACCAATAAATGACAAGTCAAGCATAAAACGACGCCACTTGTTACCCTTCATCAATTGCCAGCTTTGCTTGAACAATTTGAATGGGGAAGAATAGGTGTGATTTTCCAGATGATCGTAGAGCAGAAAATGAACCTGACAGAGACCATAATCTATGAATAGGCTACAAATCACGCCAATCAATACCAATATTACACCTATTTGAAAATAGGAAGAGCCAAAAAAACCAGAAAAATCAGGCTGATAGCCAACCGGAGCCCCAACAATGAAAACTGTACTGAAAAATGAAATACTAAGTAAAGCCATCCCAATGACAGCTGGGAAACCAGCTATATAAATAACGAGCATTTTCAAAAAGGTCGTGACCAGAATAGGTAAAAAATTCTTCCCATCCAGTAGACTAAAACACTCTGAAAAGCTGACCTTGTCTCGCTGCTTTCTTACGACTCTTATGAGTTGAAAACACGCCGTCACAATCAAACATTGTGCAATAAAATCAAATATGATTGACGGGTCAAGCGATATATAATTGTGACTCCATGTTACCCCATCTTTTACAATGGTACTTCCCCAAAAGACGATACCCGTTCGTCCCCAGATTTGTTTCAAGCCATAGTTAAGCATGCCTGACAGAAATGAAATCAAGACGGGAGCCATAAATAAGGCTAACATTCCCTCTGTATTCTCCCGAATAAGAGTAGCCCTTGCACGAATATCACTATTAGTCATAAGAAAATTCCTTTCTCTTTTGTTACATATATTATACTACTTTATTTAAAAATGCACCACAAATATATAAAATTGTACAAAAAATCCCTTCAAATAAAGAAGGGAAATCTATTATTTTGCTTCCGAATGACGATAGCCATAGAATAGATAAATCAAACTTCCTACGATGAGTGCCACTCCAAAGGCTAGCCAAGTATCAAAGCTGTATTGAAACATAAAGGACAGACAGATAATGATGGAAAGGATTGGCAAAACCGGTACAAATGGCGTTTTAAATTGTCCTGCTTTTGGCAAGCCCTCAACCTGACGCAGACGAATAATACCCAACGCCAGCATAATCAAATAAGCTAAGGTACAGATATTGAGGAAGGAAGCAATACTTGCTAGTGGGAAAATACCTGCACAAATGGCTGCAAAAATCCCCACAAGAATGGTCGCATTTTTAGGAACCTTGCTTGTTTGTGTCAATCGGCTCAATGATTTCGGTAGCAAACCATCACGACTGATGGAATAGACCATTCTCGACAAGGCGTAGGTCATGGAAATACATACTGTAATCAATGTTAGGATTGCTACAATAGAAATATAACTCGCTGCCCAATCCAATCCAACTTCTCGAAGTGCAAAGGCTACCGCATCTGCCACATTCAACTTAGTATAGTGAACCATACCAGTCAATACTAATGTCACTACAATATAAAGAATTGTTACAATGGATAAAGACAACACGATTCCCTTTGGTACATTCTTCTCAGGTTTTTTCACCTCATCAATTGCTAATGAAATAGACTCAAATCCCAGGAAGGCAAAGAACATGAGAGACGCTCCCGCCATAATTCCTGCCTGTCCACCATAAATGGCACCAAAACCAAAAGGAGAGAAGTTCGACCAGTTTTCTGGTTTGATAAAGAATAACCCTACTAAAATAAATAAAGCCAACGCTGAAAATTTCAAAACTACCAAGGCTGAATTGAAACGAAGAGCTGCCTTAGAATTAAGCAAGACCACTCCTACCACAAAAATCAAGACGAGAACTGGTAAGAGGTCTACATAGGTACCTGCAGCGGGGTTAAAAGTTCCATTCAGAGCTGTCGGCATAGCGATACCAAAATTAGCCAGGAGTCCTTTCAAATAAGCTCCCCAACCAGATGCAACACTCGATACAGCAGTCAAGAATTCCATGATTGTCAGCCAGCCAGCAATCCAGGCAGGAAATTCACCAAAAACCGAATAGAGATAACCATAGGCACCACCGTTAGTCGGTATACGCGAGGCAAATTCTGCGTAAAACAAGGCTGTTAGTCCAACTGAAATTGCTGCAATAACAATTGAGATGATCAGAGCTGGCCCTGCATACTGGGCTGCTGCCAAACCAGTTACCGTAAAGATACCTGTTCCAACCATCGAACCGATACCTAAAAATATCAAATCAACTAAGCCTAAATGCCGACGCATTTGACTATGGCGAGCCACTGCTTGTTTTTTTCTAAATAAACTCACAAAATACTCCTTCAGAATAAGAATATGGATACTCGACAGAACAATCTACGGATTCCTGTCAAAGAACCACAACGCCCCATTATACCATAAGTTGAAATATCTCGCATGGGTGACGACAAGCAAAAGAGCAAGGCTTTTCTACCTCACTCTTTCTTCTTATTATTCTGGATTAACCTTAAAGTTTTTAAGATAATTTTTCTTATCTAACTGACCGCTAAAGTGATCTCCTACTTTGATAAATGGTAATCGATCTGTACTATCTTCCGTTGCTTTGACTTTATAAATCTTGCCCTCAGACTCAATATAGTAGATTGTCGCACCGCCAATTATTTGACTCGCTAAAGCTTCTACTTTTCCACTGATAACCTCAGTCTGTTCACCAACTTCTCCATTTTCAGTCACCGTCAATCCTGAAAGGCTAGAAGCATCCGTTCCTGTGACTTGAGAAATAAGGGACGCCACGTCATTGTTGACTGTCACTTGCTGGTAATCTTCCGCATCGACCAATGCATAGGATTTGACCAAGCCGGCATCATCTTTCAAGGATACTAAATAGTAGGCTGTATCTGCCAACTTAACCAGGCTTGGAGCAGTGGCTTTATAGCCTTTTTCCTGCACTTCACCTTCTGCGGACTCTTGCGCTGCTGTTTCAGTCGCCGAAGCCAATTTGTAGTTGGTAATTTCACGAGTTCTCATATTGACAAGAATGAATCCAAGGTTGGATGAATCAGCAGTTGCTGAGGTGATACCTGTGTAGAGATAAATATCTGAGCCGATAGAAATATAATTATAGCTGTCTGTTGTATTTTTCACACCAGTTTGACTGAAAATAGTATTCCAGAAACCATTTTGATAAGTATAGTGGTCATCTACACGGCTGATAACATTGTTTGCCGAATAAACACGGTCTACCCACTCTGGAATATCTTCCAGACCATACTTCTTACTTTCGCCTGTTACTGCATCCAATACAATAGCACCAATCGGATCATTTGATGAAAGTCCAAATTTTGGCTCGTAAATCGTTGCAATATAGTAAGGATTGCCCTCGTCATCCACTTCAAAGGACGGTTTTCCAAAAATGGTTGTTGGGTATTGCAGACGGAGATGACGCATGGTATCATTGAGCAAATACTCGGAATCGGAGTAGTGCATGGCTTTGCTCAACTTGGCAAGTTCTGCCTTCCCTGTTGTCTGATTAACCTTCACGTAGTAACCAATCCCATCTTGATGGTTGCTCAGCCATTTCCAAAAATTCTTATATTCCAAAGGCGATACACGGAACGGTTGCTGACCGATAGTAATCTGGCGATAATCATCCGAAATGCCAAACTGGGAGACCTTGTCAATGGTACCTAGATAAGTATCACCGATTTTTTCGGCTGAGGCACGATCTAGGAGGGCCAATTTGGATATGTCTGTTTCAGGAAAATCTGCTTTAAAATCCGCATCCTTGACGCTTATGACAGCAGCGTAATCCTTAGCACGAAATACATGTGAGTTGATAAGCCCCAGCCCCAGCAAACCCAGGACAACCAATACCCAAATTCGTCCCAACCATTTTAAGTAAGCTGATAGTTGCGAGGTTTTAATCTGATAGGTATCTACTTGTCTCTGGCGACCGGAAATCTTAGTCACCTTTTGAAAAGCACCTTTGGAGCTGAACATGGAAAGTATGAGCCAAACCAATCCGACAGATTGAAGGAAAAATATCCAGAAGTCCACACTCAAAATATTTAAAGCAGGCAACTGGTACCAGTAGTAGACTAGCATTTCTAGAATGAGAGCCAGCCAAGCAAAGCCAATCAATTTTCTTTTCATAACAACCTCCGAAACCAAAGATTTATTTGCTACTATTGTACCATACTTTTAGTACTGTAACACAAAAAATGAAAAAATTTTTTCAAGGTCCCTTGTTCGCCTGCAAGTTTGATTTTTGGTATAATGTAAAACAGTAACAGACTAGAAAAGGAAAATTATGAAACTCATTTCTTGGAACATTGATTCTCTTAACGCTGCATTGACTGCAGAGTCTCCTCGCGCCCTATTATCACGCGCAGTCATCGATACACTTGTGACAGAAGACGCTGATATTATCGCCATTCAGGAAACAAAATTGTCAGATAAGGGACCGACTAAAAAGCATCTAGAAATTTTGGAAAGCTACTTCCCTGGATATGCCAATACCTGGCGTTCATCTGTAGAACCAGCTCGCAAAGGCTATGCTGGTACACTCTTCCTCTACAAAAACCATCTAACTCCAACCATTACCTTCCCTGAGATTGGTGCTCCAACAACCATGGATTCTGAGGGACGCATCATCACGCTTGAGTTTGACGATTTCTATGTTACCCAGGTTTATACGCCAAACGCTGGCGATGGCTTGAAGCGATTGGCCGACCGCCAAATTTGGGACGTTCAGTATGCCGAATACCTATCACAGCTTGACAGCCAAAAACCAGTCCTAGCCACAGGTGACTACAACGTTGCTCACAAGGAAATCGACCTTGCTAATCCCGCAAGTAACCGTCAATCTCCAGGATTTACAGATGAAGAACGTCAAGGTTTTACAAATCTTCTAGCAAAAGGTTTTACAGATACCTTCCGCCACTTGCACGGTGATGTTCTCAACGCCTATACCTGGTGGGCACAACGTAGCCGCACCAGTAAAATCAACAACACAGGCTGGAGAATTGATTACTGGCTTGTCAGCGACCGCATCGCTGATAAGGTAACCAAGTCAGACATGATTGATTCTGGTGCCCGCCAAGACCATACACCGATTGTTATGGAAATTGAGCTATAAATAATACAGTTCTCCAAACAAAAAGACTTAGAACAGCCATCAGAAACGGTTATCTAAGTCTTTTTCCTTTTATTCCTGTTACACTCTACCTATCGTACTTTAGTAACTCGACATACTCTCACAAGCTTGCCCAACTTGTAGGCAAGATAGACAAACAAGAACCAGCCAAAAAGGGTCAGATAGGCGATGAAACTTACACCTTTCTTGCGATAGGATTCCAGCACTGCTTGACTAGACTGTCTTTTTTCTTCTGAAGCTGATACTGCCTGCTCGCTACTATCATGATGGCGATAGGCATTGACCAAAAGACGATAATCAAAGGGGGGAACCAGTGGATCACAGGTCAACAGGGTCAGGACATCTTGTTTTTCAATCGGAAGCAATTTTTGCCAATCAGTTGCCTTGATGATTTCTGTATTTTTGACCCGATAGGTGACTACTTTTTCACCAATTTCAACAAAAATATCATCGCCCTCACGCATTTCATTTAATCGGAAAAAGCGCAAATCACTATACCAACTTCTGTGACCAGCCAGCACACTACGACGATCCAGACCTCCGAAAGGCAAGTCCGTTCCTGACACCACCGCTACCCCCTGATCAAGATGGGAATCACTGGCTCCCACCCGAATAGGCTGGCGAATTTCAAGACTAGGAATGCTCAAATAGCCGATAATCCTATCTCCAAAATCGGATACGGACTGCTCATCTTTCCTAGTCTCAGCAAAGGGATCAACTGTTGCCAGTTGACCACTCCGCACCGCTTCTTGATAGTGTTCAATGACCTCTTCCTCTTTCTTTGAAAAGCCTGACTCCGACTTTTTATAACTCTGGTAAGCAAAAAAATCCCGCACCTCATGAACTGTCATATTGCTGAACAATAATAAGGGCAACAATAATCCCACTATCATCAATAGATAGCCAACAATTTTCAACCTCATGACCGTCTCACTCAGTTGCTCTTTGGATGCTCAACATTCAATTCTAGAAATCAGCTTTTGTCGCATCCAATCCTCCAGTCTTCAAACCATCCAAGTCTTCCTGGCTTAGTCCTGTCAGTTCCTTTATCAGCTCATCCGTGAAATTCTTCACCAACATCTGACGAGCAATCTTGAGCTGACCTTCTGCCCGTCCTTCTAACCGGCCTTCTTCCTGACCACGTCTTCTTCCTAGTATGAACGATGTTTCCAATTCACCAAAATGATTGGCGGCACTATAGGCTAGTTGATCAATCATTTTCGCTCACCTTTCAAACCATCCAAGTCTTCCTGGCTTAGTCCTGTCAGTCTCGCTATCATTTCATCAGCGAAACCTTCTACTAACATCTGCCGAGCAATCTTGAGTTGACCTTCTAATCTGCCTTCTAACCGTCCTTCTAACCGACCCTCTTCCTGACCACGCTTTCTACCTAGTATGAAAGAAGTCTCCAATTCACCAAAATGATTGGCGGCACTATAGGCTAGTTGATCAATCATTTTCGCTCACCTTTCAAACCATCCAAGTCTTCCTGGCTTAGTCCTGTCAGTCTCGCTATCATTTCATCAGCGAAACCTTCTACTAACATCTGCCGAGCAACCTTGAGCTGACCTTCTAATCTGCCTTCTGCCCGGCCTTCTAACCGACCTTCTAACCGGCCTTCTTCCTGACCACGCTTTCTTCCTAGTATGAACGATGTTTCCAATTCACCAAAATGATTGGCGGCACTATAGGCTAGTTGATCAATCATTTATGTTCACCTTTCAAACCATCCAAGTCTTCCTGACTTAGTCCTGTCAGTTCCTTTATCAGCTCATCCGCAAAATGCTTTGCTAACATCTGCCGAGCAATCTTGAGCTGACCTTCTAACCGGCCTTCTTCCTGACCACGTCTTCTTCCTAGTATGAACGATGTTTCCAATTCACCAAAATGATTGGCCGCACTGTAGGCTAGTTGATCAATCATTTATGTTCACCTTTCAAACCATCCAAATCTTCCTGGCTTAGTCCTGTCAGTTCCTTTATCAGCTCATCCGTGAAATTCTTCACCAACATTTGCCGAGCAATCTTGAGCTGACCTTCTAATCGGCCTTCTGCCCGTCCTTCTAATCGACCTTCTGCCCGTCCTTCTAACCGACCTTCTGCCCGTCCTTCTAACCGGCCTTCTTCCTGACCACGCTTTCTACCTAGTATGAAAGAAGTCTCCAATTCACCAAAATGATTGGCGGCACTATAGGCTAGTTGATCAATCATCTTCCTTTCCTCCTCTGTCCATGTATTTCTATCCAGCAGGTGTTCGGCCCTGCTGATAGCGTCTGTTTGTTGCTGGCTAAATTCACGATTGGCAAAAAATTCCATCCACAAGCGTTGGTTCTTAGCCAATTTTCCCTCACTCAGCTTGTTCAATTCAATAATAACCATTTCAAATGGTTTCTTCATCTCCCCTTGCTCTCCAAACGGAATTTCCAACACCTGTCCATTTTCCTCAGCCGTCAAGACAAAGGAATGAATGGGGTGCTTGTCATCAAAATACTGAGTGGCGACCAAGGCTATGGAATAAACAGGCGAAATCTTATCATACATGTCATGGGTTCGTTTGACCTTGTCCCGAACATTGGGCAAATCCTTGACCAAGTGCTGACAAGAGTATGTCCAGAGACGTTTGATAAAGCTGTGTTGATGGACCACCTGAATTTCAATGATAACCTGAGTCCCGTCGTCCAATCTCGCTAAAACATCCACCGTGGTGCTAAAATAACCCTCCCGTTCTTTCTTCAAATCGGCAAGGGTGCCATTTAAAATCTGGACGGACTTGGGACGAAAGCCCAGAAAGGTATCGATGAAATCAATGGTAATTTCATGGTCACTGAAAATTTTCTTAGCTGCGATGTCAGCCATAGGGCTGATGCTATGTCGAAATTTTGTCAATTGTGTTCCTCCGATAAATAGAATTTAAGAATAATCTCTATCTATTAATTCGAAGTTCCTAGTAATATTATAGCACTTGAGAGAATTTTTTTCCAGAAACACTTAATGTTTTCAAGAAAAAATACACCTGCTGATACTTGATTCCAGCAGGTGTATTCTGTCAACAATATGACCAAAGGTAGACTAAGTCTTTTCCCCTTTCTTGTATGTGACCAAGCGGTAGCCTAGCAAGAAGAGAATAATGCCTAGCGATAAAACCGCTATGACCACCGCATTTCCGGTATATGGGATTTCAATACCGGGAGGTGTGACGGGTTTGTTCTTTATGCGGATGACATCCGAAACATGCGAATCCAGACTAATCTCAAAGGGAATGGTATCCTGACTGAGAAGATAGCCCTTGGGAGCCTTGATTTCCTGGAGATAGTAACTACCATAGGGAAGCGGTCCTACTTTGAGGTGACCTCCATTTTCCGAGGTCAGATGATAGGGTTTGCCGTCAATCATCACTTGCCTCAGTTGACCGTCCACCTCTTCCAAGACTTGGAAAACCGCTCCTGCCAAGGGGGCTGTACTGGTAGAAACCTTGAGAAAATTCCTATAACCCACTTTTTCCCCCGGTAGTCCAACCTTAGCCTGTATGGTCTGTAGGCGTCCGTCTACCTGGAGGACAAGGGGAATGACCTCAATGGTAGTTGCTGACCCCTGCTGTCGAATGTAGTACCAGCCCTTTTTCAGACCAGAAAAACCTACAAATCCTTGAGGAGTCATGGGGTCAGAAAGCTGGGCTTGTCCATACAGCTGACTTAGCTCCGCTCGACTCAGGGCATAGAGTTTCTCTGCCAGTTGCTCGGGAGTCTCTCGATTCCCCTCCGGCAGATACCAGGCTTCAAGACTCAAATCTAGCTTGCCCGCATCCACATGCTCTGGCAAGGAAATGCCGACCTGAATAGAATAGGTATCCTCTGCTTGAACCAAAAGAGAGGGCAGAGACAACGAACAGACCAGTGCAATTATGCAACAGACTAGCTGTTTAATAATCCTCATCAGACCCTCCTTTTCTACTCTATCCTAGGCTTCTTCTGCCTGACGTTTTTTCATAGCGATGAATGCAAATACCATTGTACTCAAACCTACAACTGTGAAGACAAGGGTACCAATGCCACCAGTTTGTGGAATGGTAATCTTTTTGTTTTTCACTTGTTGGAAGTTAGTAGTATTTACCTCTTCACCTGAACCCCAGCTACCTCTATTCACTGTAAATTGAATCTTATCACTTGGTAAAGCGTAGCCTTCTGGAGCCTTGGTTTCTTTCAAGTAGTAGGTTCCAGCTTTCAAACCTTTAACTTCGAATTTACCTTCTGTAGATGAAATGAACTTGAAAGCTTGAGACTCATCTGCTACCCACTTCCACTGCATATTCAACGCTTCATAGGCTGTATCACGAAGTGCTTTTTTCTCCTCTGCTTGACCATTAGCTGCTTTCACTGCCGCAAGGTAATCTTGTTCTGCTTGGTTATATTTACGCAATGCTTCAGTTTGTTCTGTTGCTGATTTCAAAGCCAAATATTGATTTTGACCATTCATCACGACAAACTCTGCACCTGTAAGTTTTTCAGAAGCGTCCAGTCCTTCTACATTGTCTGTCTTGATGAAGCGTTTTCCATGAGTGATGACTTGTGGTTTTTCCGGCACTAGCGGTGGTGGGTTATCTGATGGATTATTGGTCACAGTTACAACTCCATTACCATTAACTGTATAAGATGGTAAGAAACCTGAAACTGGTTGTTCAATAACAATATATTGTACGCCTGCTTTCAAATCAGTAGAATATTCAGCACTGTTTTGATTCGCTGGAAGAGTGACAGTCCCGACTTTCTTTCCTGTCTCTTGTTCGTAGATATCGAACTTAACTTCTGGATGTGGACCAACTGCATTTCCCCAAGTTTTATTTACAACAATTTTGTTTCCATTTGGGTCTGGTGTAACTGGTTTTGGTTTTTCATCAGTAAATGTCCGAGGACGGTTACCATAATGGAAAGTTACTTGGTTAGGGATTAATGTTTCGACTTGAGCAGAATCATTAAGCATACCTTTATAAGTAACAGTGATAGTAATATCACGTTGCTTAGCAGCCTCTTCAATAGCTCTCAATCCTTCTTCGTTAGCCTTTAATACAAAGCCGCGTTTATCTTGTTCAACTTGTGAGAAGTGAGTATCTTTCGAAATTGAAACAAGTTCAGTAGAAGAGATAGTTATTGAGTTAACTACAAAGTCCAATCCCTCAAGCATGGTATCTTCCCAAACAAGAGTTTTATAAGAAGAACCTTTTGGAATCGTAGTAGAAATCTTATACTCAATCTCTTCGCCAATCGCAACGTTTTTGTTTTCCGTACTGCCATCTTTAAATGTCTTTGTTACAGTAGGTTTATTCTCTGTATTTTTGGGATAGATATGAAGTTTATGATCTCTACTAGTATCAAAGTAGCCTTGACCATCTGGACGAGTGATTGGCAGTTCGATTCTGAATGGTACAGCTTGAGCTTCCGTCAACTCTTTACCTGCATCGGCCCCGTTAGTTTTATTGTAATAAGGAGAATTAACCTTATCTTCTACAAAAATATACACTCCATTATCAAGCTGGAACTCTGCTCCAGATTCGCTAGTAGTTTTACTTCCGTACTCACCCTCTAACGGTACATACTTGTCATTATCACCTGAAATCCCAAGCGATTCACCCGTAACAGCCTGAGCATTTTCTTGTGTTATTTTCTTATAAACCTTAAATGTTACCCCTGAAATCTCTGTCGCAGATTGTCCAAAGTAACCAGCAAACTGATCTTTAGGTAATTCACTTCCGTTTCTTGTTTTCTCGTCATCCGTTTTTAATGCAAATGTATCAAAATCATTTTTACTCATCAAGACCTTATGCACCACAACCTTAGTTTGATGCGGCTGCGCATCATTCGCATGTACTAAATGTCGAAGATTTCCCAATGGACCGAACATCGTCAGAAGAACGGTCAAGAGGGAGAATAATTTTGTTAACTTCTTCATTATTTTCTCCTTTTCTTTTTTAATCTTTCAGTTTGCTTTTATTACTAGCACCAACTATCTGGGAGATAGTTGGTGGGTGGAAATCGAACGAACGCAGTTCGTGTCAAAATCTGCAGACTGGGAGTGGGAAAGAACTCGACCAAGATAAAAAGAGTTCGTCTTCCCACCCCCGCACAGTTGATTAGGCTAGATTTGGAGTGTAAAACACGAACAAATCTGCCAATCAACCACTGCGCTGAGATGTTGACACTAACTTTGAGAAGCGGTGCTAGACTTTTTGCCCAGCCTCGTCAAAACCAGTTAACCAAGTAATAAAAGATAAAATGATATGTAGCTTATTTACGTATATGTTTCCAACGTTTTTCTTTTCCTAGCTCGACGGCAAGAGCCAGTAACATCATCACCCCCCCTAATGCAATATAAGGAATAATTCCTAGACCACCCGTTTTCGGATATTCTCCTTTGCGGAGGTTTTTCACGATAATCAGGTGAGGATCCGTATTGTCTAGACTAACGAGGTCACCTCCATCTTGGATAGTGATGGCTCCAGCTGCGCCTATATCAATATGGATTTCTTTTTCAATCTTTTGATAGCCCTCTGGTGCTACCGTCTCTTTCAAAATGTACGATTTCCCTACTGGCAAATTGTCAAAGAGAACTTCATCTCCTGTTGTCGTTGTTCTCTTAACAACTGCTGTCGCTTGTGCATTCCCTCTTTCTTTCAATTCAAATGTCGCTTCTAGACGCTGAGCTGAATCACGATACGAGCGTTTTGCCAACTTGAACTGAGAGGTTGTTCGGGTATTTTTCATAGTAAAGACGACAAGACGATTCGTGTCTGCAGGAGCCAACGAGACGGTGGCATCTGGATTATGAAGATAGATAGAACCATCGTGGTTAATCTGGAAGCGGTATTCATTCCGATTGAGGAGATAACCGGATGGAGCCTGATCTTCTTTTAGGATATAATAGCCAGGCTCAAGATTAGTCTGGTAGATACCCGCACTTGTCAGACCCTGAGCTAAGGCTGTGTCTCCTTTTGTCCAGTTAACATCTGTCTTGTAGATAGAGAAGCGAGCATTATCGAGGAGGGTCGCCTCATTTGTACTATCCACTTTTTTGATTTGGAAGTTAAAAGTACGAATGTTTTTAGCAACCATGACAAGCGTATCCCCCTGCCCTGTCTCAACGGATACAAAAGCCTGATCTGCATCAAGGAGCGTCAAGCGTCCGTCCTCCCCAATCTGAAGGCGCGTATCTCTGATTTTTGTGTAGCCTGACGGAGCTTGTATCTCTCTAAGGACGTATTCTCCAGGTGGAATATTTGGAAAATTAATCGTATTATTATCTACATGAGAATAGCTATTACCCACAAGGTCTGTCATACGACCGTTGATGAGCACTTGCACCATATTGCTACCATCTGCGTTTGGACCTTCAGATGGATAGAGAGCAAATCGAGCACCAGATACTCCGTTAGTTGGATTATCATAGTCGCGCTTCTTAATCTTCAAGAGATAGGTCTTCACCTTGTTTTTCACCGTGATTTGAATGACTTTGTCATCCGAAAGTGGCGCGACAGCAATAAGGTCGTTGCCATTCTCTACAGTTGTTGTGCCATCCGCAGCAATGATCAATTTGTACTTGGTTCCATTTGTCTGGAAGCCTGCTGGGGACTGGGTTTCTTGTAGATAGTAGGTACCCGGTGTCAAGGCTGGAGTTTCTATCTCTCCAGTAGCGCCTGTCACCAAGTCACTTCCAACCTGCGTGCGTCCATCCCCACCAAAGAGTTTGAAGGTTGCATTTGCAAGTCTGCGAGTCTCATTCCTGCTATCAACCTTGATAATCTTCAGTTTCGGTTTGAAGATGTTGGTCAATTTGAGGTTGAGCCTGTTATCTTTGGTATTAATCTCCGCATTGGTTGGAGCACCGTCTGCCAAGCGAACTTGACCATCTTCTCCAACGATAATATCAAACGGTTGAAGCAATTCGTAACCAGCTGGTGCAGCTAACTCACTAATCGTATACGTTCCCTGAGGAAGTTTAAAGACAGCGTTGCCAACGTCATTGGATTGGGTCCACCAGGTCAAGGATTTGTTTGCGGTATCAATCGTTGCACGATACCGTTGTCTATGCAAATCATCATCGCTAAATAGCGGAGCTGGTCCATTATTTTTTGCCTTGATTTGCAGCTGAACTCCTGCCAAATTGATCGTCGGATCTAGATTGCTAACCTTTTCGATACTGAAATCTGTAAACGGTCTGTTCTTGATGGTTAGTTGGATAAGATGACTGTCATCTGCTGATTGAATAGCGATTAAGTCACTTGGTCCTGACTGGATAGTCAGCTGCCCTGCTTGGTCAATAGTCAAATGAATCGGCGCTATCGAATTGTAATTGGCAGGAGCCTCTGTCTCTTTCAGAACATAGCGATTCGGGCTCAGGTTTGGAAACGTCAAGCTAAATCCGTCCTGACTGGTATTTCCACGTTCGATAACATTCGTACCCGTTGCATCATAGAGTTCGAAGCGAGCGTCGAGACCTGTCGCCGCATTATTGACATCGCGTTTGAGTATCTTGAGATGATAGGTCAGAGGTTCATTTTTTACGATGAACTTCAGCACATTGGCTGTGTTGGTATCAATCCTAACCTTATCATTTGTTCCAACGAGGGTGAAGCGGCTCACTGTCTTCATCTGCCTTCCGCTATGGGGTTGCTGTAGTGTCTGCAAGTCTAGTAAGACTGGACCAGCTAAAGCACGATAACCAGTTGGCGGTGCGACTTCGACAAGGGCATAGCGTCCCAGTACCTTGGCTTCTAAGGTCTGACGAACTTGCCCATTTGTCAATGTAAAGGTTTGGACGAGATTACTTTCTTGAATGGCTGCTGCAGCGTTCGCAGTTGTCGTCGCATCATCCACCTTATAGAGTTTGAAGGTCACAGACTGGTTAATCCGAGCGTTATTCATATCCTGCTTCTCGATTTGAATCTCAGGATGTTGAATATTCCCGATTGGGAATGTCTGCCCACCTTGAAGACTTACGGACACCGCTTCTTGGGCTGAGATACGTAGCTCACGAACCCCATACCATCTCTGCTCTACTCGGTCTTCATTTCTCACACGAATGTAGCGAGCCACTATGTCCGTGTTCAGATTGACCAATCCAGACTCTGTATAAGTAGACAGTGGGAAATAGGTGCGTCCATCTATTGAGTACTCAAGTGTGAAGCGGTTGAATCTATCATACGCATTGCGCTGAGTGCCTTGCAAGTAGTGAATGTGACGAACACGTTTGACGCCTTGTAGGTCAACCCCTAGATAGGCTCCAGCAGGAATATTATCTCCTTGACCATTGAAATTCTGATAGGTCACAGAAGTTGTTTCACTTCCATCAATTGCGTCTCTATCTTGTCCTGACTGGATATTGGATAAGTCAGGGGACTTGATGAGAGTTGCACCTGTGACACGTTCGCTCGGAGCTGCGTTCGCTACTTTATAGAGAGAAACTCCTGAGCGACTCACGGATACCTTATAGGTAATCGGCTCGACCATATAGCCTGCTGGTGGTGTTGTTTCGACTAGGGTATAAGAACCGTAGGTCAGGTTAGTAAACACGAAGTCTTCTGTAGCAGCATGTGTCTGAACGGCTGATACTGCGGTTGCGTCATTGTCCTTGGTCAATGTAAAGGTCATCTCACCTGTGATAAGACTCGGCAAGTCTTCCAATCCCTTGATGCGTTTGGAAATGCGCAGGGTTTTCTTACTGTCGTTTTTCACCGTCAGTTGAAGCGTATTGCCACTTGATGCACCAACTTGTAGAAGCTCCGTATCTCCTGACAGGATTCGTAATTGACCTGCCTGCGTGATTTCAAGTCGAACTGGATCTACTTGAATATAACCTGATGGCGGTGTTACTTCTTTGAGGACATAAGTGCCAGGGAGCAACTGGCTAAAGGTATGTGAATGGTCACTTTCGTTGGTCTGACCTTCAGTAATCTTACTTATCCCATCTGCATTATACAGTCCAAATGTCGCTATCAATCCTTGTTGAGCATTCTGGGCATCCCGTTTCAAAATCTTGAGGTCATAGGTTTCTCTCTCATTTTTAACGGTGATTGGGATAATCTTATCCGCACCCTGATTTTGGCTAGTTCCAACCTCAATCTTACCATCAGCATTAGTAATCTGAGCCGAACCATTGTCAGCAATGACAATTCGGTATTTCAGACTATTGGCCTGATAATCTGTCGGTGGCTGGCTTTCTTGTAGATAGTAGGTACCTGGTTCCAAGCCTGGTAGCGTGATTTCACCATTGCTTTCCGTCGTCACTTCCTGACCTATCTGCGTGTTCTCGTCTGGTCCAAATAGCTTGAAGCGTGCACCTACTAGCTTGCGGTTGGCATCACGGCTGTCGACTTTGGTAATCTTTATCTTAGGCTTGAAGACGTTGGTGAGTTTGATATGAACACGATTGTCTTTTTCCCCTGCTTCAACTTGTGCATTGTTTGTCGGGATAACCACCTGCCCATCTTCCGTCATGGTAATGTCGAACGGTTCCATTCGTTCATAGCCTGCCGGAGCTTCCAATTCCGTTACCGTATAGGTACCTGCTGGCAGACTAAAGACCGCATTTCCTTTTGCACTTGTCCACCAACGAAGAGCACGGTTTTCTCTATCAATTTCAGCATTGTAATATCTCCGATGCCAATCCTCGTCACTGAAAATTGGCGAAAGAGCACCATCCTTAGCCTTAATTTCCAACTTAACATTCATCAAAGTGGATGTTGGGGTAAGTTTGCTTACTTTCTCAATACTGAAGGCTGTGTATGGTTTATTTTTCACCATCAGCTCTATGGTATTTTGCTGATTAGCAGCCGCAATTGTTACAAGTTCTTCACTAGCCGCATCAATACTTGCCTCACCCCTTTCACCAATCGTTACTTGAATATCATTATGTAAATAATATCCTCTAGGTGCTTCAGTCTCACGCAAACGATAGATACCAGGGCTGAGATTGGTGAAAAGATAACTGTTATTTTCTTGATTAGTTTGTCCCTCACCAACTTTTCGGTTCTGACTATCATATAGCTCAAAACGAGCAAGCAATCCTGTTGTACCATTGAGGGCACGTTTTAAAAGTTTGAGTTGATAGTGTTCGGGATAGTTCTTCACCTTTAATTTGATAATGTTGTCATTGACTGTGTTACTGGTGTCAACAACAAGGTCTGTATCTGTATCATAGACCAGTCTAAATCGTGTAACAGCTTTGTTTCGATTGCCATCATGCGATTGACCTGTTTCAAACAAATCTAGGAGAATCGGATTATTTAATCGTCTATAGCCTGTTGGAGCTTGGTTTTCTACCAAGGCATAGCGACCAAGTTCCTTGGCACGTAATAATTCTGATGAACTCGAACCACTTCTCCATGTGAACTCTTGAACCAGTCCACTGTCTTGAATACGTTCTGAAACGTTTTGATTAGTAGTATCATTGGCTACTTTATAGAGCTTGAAACGAGCAGTCAAGTTTGCACCTGTCATTACTTCATCCTGAGGATTTACTTTGACAATAGCGATAGATGGATTTTGGATGTTCCCGACTAGAATTTTTCCATTCTCTCCTGCTTGATTGTATAAAATAGTTTGGGCATCCGATTGGATTTGAAAATCTTGGACAGCCATCCATTTATTGGAAACAAGCTCTGCATTTCGAATACGAACGTACCGTGCATTGATAGAAACATCTACATTAATCAATCGATCCGTAAAATGAGGGCTAGAGCCATTTGGAATACTTGTATATCTTTCGCCATTTTCTGAATACTCCAAGATAGCCTTTGCCATACGGTCATTTGGATTACCCGCCCGACCTTGCAAGACACGAATATGTGTCACACGTTGGGTACTGCCTAAATCAACACCCACATAACTTCCGACTTGGATATTGCTACGACCGTTGACGTTGGTGTCAAAAATAAGCTCGCTCGTATCACTTCCATCAATCATGTTGGCATCCGTAGTGTTGTTAATATAGCGATTGAAGTGTTCAGATTTAATGACGGATACCTGACTAATGTTCTTATAGTATTTGATTGAACCGTCATTGCTCACTTCCACCTTATAAGTAGCTTTTTCTTTCACATAGCCAGATGGCGGGGTTACCTCTTCTAAGGTATAGGTACCTGGAGCAAGATTTTCAATGACAAAGTCGCTATTACCGCTCTGCGTTTTTTCCACAGCAGTAAAGCTACTATCATTGTCTTTGGTCAGGCGGAAGGTGACATCGCCTGAGATAGCACCCTGAACATTTTCAATCCCCTTGATACGCTTGGTGAAACGTAGAGTAGCTTTCTTATAGTTTTTCACTCGAATTTCCAGTGTAATCGGCTGATTGCCACCTTGATTACTGATAATCAAATTCGGGTTTGTTGTATCGAAAGTTCCATCGTTGTTGACAGTAAATGGAATCGGTTCTGGCAGAATATTGTAACCATTTGGTGCCGCAAATTCCTTGATATAATAGGTTCCAGCAACAAAATTCTGGTTTTGGTTATGGAAGGTATAGGTTCCTCCGCTTGTGAAATTAGCTACTTGCCCACCAATAACTGAGCCATTTGCGTCAGTAATACCGATGCGTGACTGCCTTGTAATGGGCTGATTGGTTACGGCATCAACCTTCACCACTCTAAACTGGAACTTTTTATTATCTGGTCGTCTATTGATGAGGGTTGAACTGTTCTCGGTAAATTCAATCTGACCGTCTGCTGTCACTCGGAATTTGGCAACGGCACTTGTCGGTTTTTCATAGCCTTCAGGTGCCACGGTCTCCCAAACTTCATACTGGCTATTTGGTTGTAGGTTGTTCAACCTAAACTTACCAGCTGTATTGGTTGCGATACCTTGCCTTATGACGTCATAGCCACCCTGTTTCATCTTTCTCAATTCAAAGACAGCATCAGCTAATGGTTGGCGCTCTGTATTAATTTTAGTAAATTCTTGGTTAATGTCTTCATTGACAACATGTATTTTGAAAATACCGTTAGATTCGTACACAGTCCCTGATTGGATATTTTGTGTATCTGTTACTTTTCTAACTTTCAAAATGCTATTTTGTTCATACACTTCGATTTCTATCGGCGTTATTTTTTTATATCCTGATGGTGCTGTAATCTCTTCCAGAATATAACGACCTTTTTGTAAATTAGAAAAAAGGAAACTTTGCGATGACACGCTCTCACCCAAGGTGACACTATATTGGCTCTCATCATCTTTATTTTTTAGCTTAAATACCGCTCCCCTTAATCGTACACTTTCACCTTGATTAAATTTATCAATTTGTAAATTAACTGCTTTCGTGTTTACAATTTCAGGTGGACTACTTGCATTGTAGGCTATACCGTTCACAAGGATATCATTGAGGCCTCTTACAACAATTTCTTTTTCCGTAGAATCAAGTACGTAGCCCGCAGGCGGTGTCACTTCTTTTAATTTATAGGTACCTTTGAAAATTTTATCAATAACAAGCTCACCATTTTGGTTTGAAGTAACACTTTGTATGACTTTTCCATCACGTATGAGTTGGAAAACTGCTCCGCTCAAAGCTATCTTTCGCCCGTTTTCTATAGCAACTTTTTTCAATGTCAAACTCGTTGCAGGCTCAGGATAGGCACCGCCATGAGCCAAGGTATCTGCTTCCCTTCGATAATATTCTAGTGTAGAGCCACTATTTAAATAAATATATCGATTGGCATGTACGGTATTAAAGAAATAATCACTTCTAGGATCTATCATTCGCTTGGTCTTAATTTTTGCCAAAATCGCTTTTCTCGTTAACCCCGTAGAATTATTTCCTTGATAATAAAATTCTATTCTATAATTAGACTGATAGGTCTTTTGAGCCCCTTTGAATTTATCACCAAACCCTCTCGTTTCATTAAACCCTGTCACGTGCACTTCCGCATCTGTTCCATTCAGACGATAAACAAGCGTTCTGCCATCTTTCAAAGAAGTATCAGGCGTCATTTGCCGCATCGTATCATAACGATAACCGCCCCCTGCCGTACCGTCTACAATATAAAGTTCAATATCTTCACGAAAACTTGAAGGAGAGTTCCCATGTAACAATTGGATTGTTTCTGATAAATAATCATGAAATTTACGTCTATCTCCATAAAAACCACTACTACCCCAGATGTCAGCACCTGCAGCGTTATACACAATATCCCAAACTTGTTTTTCTGGGTCTTGTGCGCTTATCCATTTGTTTACGGCGCCGGATAGTTTCATAATGTTTGGATCGCTATAGTTTGCTGTTGTTGTATTTTCCAACCTTTTAGCACAAGACAAATCATTACCCTTATATGAGGTTTCAAAAGTAAGCGTCTTTCTCACAATTTTGGTTCCAAGTGGATTTTTTGGATCAAAAAACTGATCTATCCTTGGATTTACACCATCATAGTAATGAATCCCCTGTTGTATAGGATTACCATTAACATGTGTAACCCCTTTAATTGTATCCCCAATACTGAAGAATCCATTATATTCTCTTTCTGAATACGCATTTTCAGTCAATACAAAACGCAAGCGATTTGGCTCTACATGGTAAACATTGATAATGGTGCGACCATTATGCACAATTTCTTTAAAGACCTTATTGGGGTTAGAAACATTTTTTAAATAAAGTTCGTTAGGAATGACAAGTTCAAAATAATCCCCCGCTTGAGCATAAGGAGGTACTTTGAACTCCATAGATAAGGGAGCTCCAAATCCTTCCCAACCGTCATTTAAACGAAAATAAGCGATTTCTGTATCAAGAATTCTGGTAAGTCCGAAGCTAGCACATGAACCCGCTGGCGGTTTTGCCGGTGCGCCAGGTGCTTTTTGGTTTTTATAAACGTAAATCAGTTCGTCCGTATCTTGTTCTGCAGACACAAGACGATACCCTGTTGGTTCTACTTCGTTAATATCATAGAAAATTTTACGTCCTGCTTTATTGGTCGTAGAATCCCAAGCGTATTTTAAGACGTTAGCTTTTCTTACTTCATTTTGCCCAGCCGGAATGGTTAATGTTTCATTGATATTACCACCTTTTACTGTAAACCCAATTGCTACCGGTGTTGCGTTATTTAACCACTCTTTACGAATGACCAAATCTTTTCTCAGAGCAGCTAATTCTGCTCCAACAAAGGTATGATTTACTTTATGATTCGTAACGTTTGTCAGAGTCTCTACTACAGCTATTCCACCTGGAGGAACATTAGTAGCTGTAACTTTTCCATTTGCTACACTAGTATATGTTTGCTCACTAATTTTTTCATATCCATTTTCCCTCGGAACATAAATGTACACTTTTACATTATGTAAGCTCTGAGAGTTGTCATGCGATATACTAAAATCAAAGTTTTCTGGCGTAGTTCCTTTATTAACATTAGATTGTGTCCATTTTATAACACTTTCTGACTTATAATCACCTGCTACATTTGCTGCATTAGATACATTAACAGTATCTGCACTTACCTTACTAAGTGGTCCACCCCAATCTTCTGCCGGTATACTCAACGTGCCGGTAGTAGTAATATTTTTTGTTTCTCCTCCTGCTATTTCTGTTGTAACTCCATTTTGAGTTAATCTACTCGTTTGTGAAGGTTGAACTTTTGTTGTAGAGTGATAATCTAAAGTATAGTAATCTCTAGGTGCTATAATAGGTGTTTCTATCGTATATGTATATACACCATTTTCTATCGGTAAATTTGAATAGGTAGATTTAAATCTCTCATCTGCTATATTAAAAAAATTTTGAGAAATATTTTGATTATCTTTTGATAATGATAATATTCTAGGCTCCCCTAATCCAGAATCTGTCGTTGTAGAAAAATGATGTTGCATACTTCTAATAAATTGTGAATCAGCTCCACTGATAGTAGTAACATATTCCCATATAATCGAAGTTGCTTGTCCTGTACTGTCTGTTCTTATTTCTTTTTTTCTAAGTTGCCCATTTTGGTTATAATTCGTAGAAATTCCTGGTATAACCAACCGAATCGGGTCAAAAATATCCTTGGTGATTTCCTCTTCTCGTGTAACAGTAGTGGTTGTTCCATTCGGATTATTGATAATGGTCGTTGCTCTATCCGTGGTCGTTTCTGTAACAGCCCTCCTAGTCCGAGCAGAGCGCAACATACTACCAATCCGTCCTTCCAACCCATTCTTTTTAGCATTGGTGACATGGATTATTTTTTCGGCTCCACTTTCTTGCAACTGAATGGCTGTCAGCTGTTTCTCTACTTCGTAACCTTGAGCTGTTGACAATTGACTGATTTGGTACTCACCCAAAGGTAAGTCTTTCCAGTCTAAAATCCCCTGCTCATCAGTGCGGCCGTTATAACTTATTTCTGGATTTTCTATAGACGTAATAGTAAACTCTGCACCTGCAATTGGCTTGCTAGGCTGCAAGACACCTTCTTCATACTCTCGTAATACCAAGCGTAGATTAGCTGTTTGAATGGCTAAAGCTTGTTCTTCTTGTATCACCTCTTCGCCTTCAGGTACTGGATTAGACTGCGTGTTGTCAGAAATCAATTCAGAAGTTTCTGAAATTGGCTGATCGGTCTCAGCAACCGATTTTTCCGAAACTGGTTGTGAGGTATCTAAGGCTACAGAATCAGTCACCATCTCTATACTATTCCTTTTGACCAATTCTTCAAATGTTTTCCAGTCTTCTGTTAAGATAGTCTTATAATCTGATGACAGAACAGCCATAAATTGACCAGTTTGTAGCGGCTTTTTTATCTTAAAGCGTAGCAGAATTTCCTCGTATCTCCGCTCAGGCTTCTCTTCATCTACCTTCCACTCTATATGGCGTTCAGGCTCTGGCTTGATTTTGATGGAGTAATAGCCTAGACCATATACAGGCAAGGAAGATTCTAGAGAATCCTGTGTTGCAACAGTTGGGGCAACTTCCTGTTCAGGAAATTCCTTGGGCACATCTTCTTCACGATAATCTTCGTCCTTGACAAAACCTGATGGAAGTTTTTCCTTTGGAAACCCTTGCTCATCCAGCTGACTTTCCAGCTCCAACTCATTCTGGAGCACCAAGGAAAGCCCCTTGCTGATGTCTACTCCCTCTTCAATCTGGACAATCACATCTAGCCTATCGAGCTGCTTTTGACTGGTATCTAGCTTAATGGCCAGCTTTTGACCATCTTCCTTCAGATGTTCTAGATACTTAGTCCGAATGGTTAGTGGCGTTGTAGCACTAACTGATTCCGAAAAAATTGTTATCGGTAGCCGAATAATATCCAGACATAGAACAAGTAATAAGAAAGAACTAAAAAAGTATCTTACCTTTTTCATAACTTTTCTCCATTTCATTTACTTATATGCATAATTATTATTTATCACATTGTCATTTCAGCTAAATTATACCAAATTTTTCAAAAAATAAAAGTAGTTTACAGCAAAAAAACAAACAAATTCCACTGATATATATATATATATATATATGCAAATACAATTTTTTCAGCAGTTTTGCAGAGATTTCTGAAAAAGTCTTTGAAATTTTCTTGGTTCCAATCATACAAATATATATAGTTTTCATATATATTTATTATGTCTATTTATACTCATTTCATGATTGGTAACTATTGCCTTTTATTTAGACTTTTATAGTCAATAAAAAAATCCCGACCTTATAAGCCGAGATTTTCATATTTTGTGCGATAGCCAATCTGTAAGATTTTTCCATCTTGAATCAAGAGAGGACGTTTAATCAGCATACCATCATTAGCTAATAAGTCTAATGCTTGATCCACCGTCAAACTGTCAAATTTATCCTTCAGACCAAGTTCGCGGTAACTATTTCCTGAAGTATTAAAATACTTTTTCAATTCAAGACCTGTTGCTTCCATCCAAGCTTTTAGCTCTTCAGCACTAGGCGGTGTTGACTTAATGTCAATAGCTTCAAATTCCAAGCCCAAACTATTCAGCTCTGCTTTTGCTGCCCGACAAGTCGAACATTTAGGATATTCATAAAATAAGATCATTTCTTCACCTCAAATCTCGGATTTTCATGTTGCAAGAGCCAGATTTTCTTATCCAGTCCACCTGCATAACCTGTCAACTGTCCTTTCTGATTGAGAACTCGGTGACAAGGAACAATAATAGAATAAGGATTGCGCCCAACCGCTCCACCAACTGCCTGACCAGAACGAAGGCCCAGTTGCTGGGCAAGTTGCCCATAGCTAGTCGTCTGACCATAAGGGATTTCTTTCAATAAAGCCCAGACTTTTTCCTGAAATTCAGTCCCAATAGCTTCAAGAGGCAGGCTAGTAAAATCCACCTCCTCACCTGAAAAATAAGCATCCAGCAAGAGACTGGTCTGGTCTAAAATGGGATGGGGGGCTAAAATAGCTTTCTCATTCAAGCCTCGTTCAAAAAACTTCTGGTCCTCAAACCAGGCTCCGCGCATGCCCCTATCACTAGCAACAAGGGACATAGGCCCAAGTGGACTGTGATAGATTTGTTTATACAGCATGATTAGTTTTTATTCTGAATGACACGCACTTTGACAATTGCATCGGTCGCTTCAAAGTTAGCAACTAACTGATCAATCTTTGCCTTATCTGCTTCATCCAAGTCTAACAAGGTGTAAGCATAGTCACCTTTTGACTTGTTGATAATATTGTCAATGTTGATGCCCAATTCAGACACGGCTGTGGTGATTTTTGCCACCATGTTTGGAATGTTTTTGTTGATGAGAGTAATCCGATAGGGAGCATCCAAGAACTGTTTGACATTTGGGAAATTGACTGAGTTGATGATTTCACCAGTCTCCATAAAACGGCGAATGGTCTGACCAGCCGCAATGGCACAGTTGAGCTCCGCTTCTTCTGTTGACCCACCAACGTGCGGGAAGACGATAATGTTGTCCTTGTTGAGCACTTCTTCTGTTCCAAAGTCAGTGATGTAGTTCTTGATAACTCCTGCTTCGATAGCTTCAAACAGGTCAGCGTTATTGACCAACTCACCGCGGGCGAAGTTAATCAAAGTCGTTCCTTTCTTCATTTGACCAAAGCTATCTGCATTGAAGAGTCCTCGTGTCTTATCTGTCAAAGGAACATGGACAGTAATGTAATCCGCGTTGCTAAAGATTTCTTTCAAATCATCCACACGTTTGACATGGCTGGAAATGCTCCAAGCCGTTTCAATCGATACATAAGGATCGTAACCGAGAACATTCATTCCCAGACGGCGGGCATCGTTAGCAATGCGGGCACCGATAGCACCAAGTCCGATAACACCAAGAGTCTTACCTGAAATTTCTGTCCCAGCAAACTGCTTCTTACCTGCTTCAACCTGCTTAGGTACATCATCTCCTGACAATGTATTTGCCCATGCAGTCGCTCCGATATAGTCACGGGCAGACAAAAGGATAGAGGCAATAACCGCTTCTTTTACGGCATTGGCATTGGCTCCTGGAGTATTGAAGACCACGATCCCTTTCTCAGTAGCTTCCTCAATAGGAATGTTATTAGTCCCTGCTCCTGCACGGGCAATGGCTTTCAGATTTTCGGGAAAATCAAAGCCATGCAAGTTTTCAGAACGGATGATAAAGGCATCTGGATTTGCTGCATGATCTCCGTCAATCTGGAATTTATTGCCTAATTCCTTAAGACCAACTTGGTTAATATTGTTAAAAGTACGTACGCTATATACCATTTATTTTTACCTAAAAAGGCGGAATAGCTGCCGCCTGACTTTCTTTATTTCATTAATTATTTCCGAGTAGCCAACGGTCGTCTTCACTGATTTCCTGGTAAAGACTTCGCTCGCTCTTGTGCTTGATTTTTTGATAGGCTAGACGTTCTCCATCTATTGGGACCTTACCACAATAGACATAGCCTAATTTTTTTAGAATGTGCTGCATTGTCTTATTCTGCTCGTGGGTATCACAGCGGAAATCCGGTCCTTTTTGACCTTCAATTAAACCTTGCAAAAAAGTTTGTATGATTCCTTGACCACGAAATTCGTCAGCTGCTGCAATTCTATGAAATGTTGTATATACAGGATGATTGTGCTGCCATTTTCCTTCATATATGGCCTCATATTCTGCTTCTTGACCACGATGAACGGCGGCATAAGCTGCCACCTTACCGTCAACTAGACCAACGTAACCTCTGCCAGAAAGAATGTCATCAAAGATATCCTCTTTATTTGGATACTCTCCCTGCCATTGATTGATACCGGAGGTTGCTAGAAATGCACGAGCATCTTCAAGAATATCGACAATAGCCTCCATCTCATTTGGATGTGCTAATCTAATTTCCATTAAACATTCTCCGCTGCAAATTTTTTCATGAATTCAATCAATTCAACCACACCTTGACGTGGGAAGGCATTGTAGAGGGATGCCCGCATACCGCCTACTGAACGGTGACCTTTGATGTTTTTAAAACCTGCTGCTGTTGCTTCTTTGACAAATTTAGCATCTAATTCTTCACTTGGTGAGACAAAAGGAATGTTCGCTACTGAACGCTCTTCTTTTTTACGAACAGGGTTGCTGTAAAAAGCTGACGCGTCAATGTAATCGTAAAGCAAACCAGATTTTTCACGGTTGATTTTTTCCATTTCGTCCACACCACCGATTTCCTTGACCCATTCAAAGACAAGTTTAGAAATGTAGATAGAGTAAGCTGGCGGTGTATTATAAAGAGAGTCATTTTCTGCTTGAATGCGGTAATCCAACATGCTTGAAAGCATTGGTTGGTCGTTGAGGAAATCCTCACGCACAATGACAACTGTTACTCCAGCTGGACCAATGTTCTTCTGAGCACCTGCATAAATCATGGCAAAGTCTTCCACATTGTAGCGAGCCGCCAAGATGTTTGAAGACATATCACCAATAACTGGAACACCGTTGGTATCTGGAATATCGTAAACAGCTGTACCTTCAATGGTATTGTTGGTTGTCAAATGTACATAGGCAGCGTTTGGATCGATATCATTTTTATCGAAGGTTGGCAATTCTGCATAGGTGATATCTTCTGTAGAGCCAAGCAAGATTGGTTCAAAGTCAATTGTTTTAGACAGCTTCACAGCCTCAGTATAGGCTTTTTTACCCCATGAGCCACCGACAAGATAGTAGGCTTTTTTACCTTGGGCAAAGTTGAGAGGAATCATGGTAAATTCCAAAGATGCTCCACCTTGTAAGAACAACACCTTGTAGTTATCAGGAATAGCCATCAATTCACGAAGCGTCGCTTCAGCACCTTTAATAATATCATCGAAGTCCTTGGAGCGATGGGACATCTCCAAAACACTCATTCCCGAACCATTGTAGTCCAAGAATTCAGCTTGAGCACGTTCAAGCACTGGTTTTGGCAATACTGCAGGACCTGCAGAGAAGTTGTAGATTGTCATAAAATCCCTCCATTAAGTTAGTCTGTTCATTATATCACAAATATTCAGACAATTCCATAAAATATGCTGAGTTCTCAGAAAAGGTACGGAAAATACCTAAAAACCAAAAAGACCAAGCATTAGCCTAGTCCATGATATATATCGTATACTTCTTGTTTTTTGAGTTGGTAGCGTTTGGCCACTTCTTTGATAGCCTGATTAGGCTTGAGGCCTGCTGCAATTCGCTCTTCTACTTGGGCAATCAGGTCCACTTCTTTCACTGACTCAACCAAGTCTTCTTCAGAAGCACCTGCCACAATAATCAGACATTCCCCCTTGAGAGCATGATCTTCTAAATAGGCTACTATTTCTGAAATGCTTCCTCTCTGGTATTCTTCGTATAACTTGGTCAATTCTCGAACAACCGTTACCTGACGATCACCATAAACTGTCAACATATTTTCTAAGGTATCTGCCACACGATATGGAGATTCATAGAAAATTTGCGTCTCAGGATAGGTCTTTTTTTCTTGGAAAAATTCTTTTTGCTGCCCCGCTTTTCTCGGTAAAAATCCATAAAAAATATGTGGCTGGGGTGCCAAACCAGATGCAATCAAGGCTGTAATTCCCGCCGATGCTCCTGGAAGTGCTACAACAGGAATATCTTCCGCAATCGCTGCCCCTACCAGATCATGACCAGGATCCGAAATGGAAGGCAGGCCTGCATCAGAAACTTGCGCAATGGACTGACCAGATTTGAGCCAATCAATCAAAACTGGAATTTTTTCATGGGCATTGTGTTCATGAAAGGATATTTGCTTGGTTTCTACTTCAAAATGTTTGAGTAGGAGTCCTGTGTTTCTCGTATCTTCCGCTGCAATTATATCCACTTCTTTCAAAATCTGAACAGCTCGAAATGTCATATCCTGTAAGTTTCCAATAGGCGTTGGCACCAGATATAACGTCCCAAAACTCGTCTGTCCCTTAAATGATTTTTGTACTTTCATCCTAATCTCGATTCAATAATTCTACACAGAACATACAAGGTTCATCATTATCCCTACGTTGACCATAAGAGAAGGTACAAATATGGAAACCATCTTCGTAAATATTCTCCAAATTCTCCTTACCAAAGTTGGAAGATTTATGGCCTGTCTTATCATCTTTTTCCAAACGTTCGCGCAACTTGGAATTTTCCAAACGGAGGGTCGTATTTTCATCAATAACTCCCTGTAAATGCTTTTTGATAGCATCCACTTCTGCCAACGTGGTTAGAAGATTCTGCGAAAAATCATCTAGGGCATCAAAAATTTCTTTTTTATCCATTATCTCCCTTTCTTTTATTTTACAGAGTTATATACTCTAGACTATTTTGTAGACTTACGTTTGCCTGCCACATCTTCTTAGCCTTAAGAACAGCATCCATTTTTTCACGTACATTTGCCGATTCCATCATTTTCTCAGATAATATCAGACTCAGAAGGTCAAACAAACGCCCCTGCTCAGCTTTTTCCACAGCTAAAGACACTAGGATTCCAACTTGCAAATATGCACGTGTAGGCTCCACCAAGAGCAAGTCCGTAAATTTCTTTGCCTGTCCCATTAAATCTAAAAAGTTTTTATTTTCTGCTAACTTTTTCGCTTCTTCTTGACTTGAAACCAGTTGAGCTAAGAGATTCGCTTGTGTTTTTAACAAGCCCTCCTCTTCTAACATTCGCTCCATGGCCGGAATATTTTTAGGAAAACCTATAATCTGTGTCCGACTCTTGATAGTAGGAAGGACAGCTTCTTCCTGATTGGTCAATAAGAAGATGTGAATGGCTGACTGAGGTTCTTCAATTACTTTTAGCAAAGAGTTGGCTGCGTTAGCATGCATTTTCTCAGCATCACGAATAATGAAAACCTGCTTATTGGATTCAAATCCAGATTGTGAAAAATTCTTAACTAATTCACGTATCGTATCTGTTTTGATAACATTTCCCTGCGGTGCAATAACAGTAAGATCTGAAAACTCATTTGCTTCAATTAGACGACAAGACCGACACTTCTGACAAGGAAGGACGCCTTCTTTCTCCTGACAAAATAACGATTGACTGAGAAAAATTGCCATATCAAAACTAGCAAAGTCACCTGAAAATAGATAGGCATGCGCCAAACGTCTCTGCTCTAAAATTGTCACAAAGCGTTGAAATACATTGGGTTGTAAGTTTCTAAGTTCTTCAATCTTCATGTTCTTTCTGCAAACCGTTTCTTAATGACCGCCAGAGCATCTACAACAACAGCCTCTAGTGGCTGGCTGGCATCAATCTTTACAAACCGCTCTGGTTCCTGCTCTAAAATACTAAGATAGCCTTGACGCACCCGTCTATGCATATCTGCTTTTTCCATATCCAAGCGATCCACATCACGGTCAGCATTGCGGGCAATTCGAGCCAGCCCCTCTTCTGTATCAATATCAAAATAGAGGGTTAAATCTGGCTTTAAACCATCTGTTGCAAACTGGTTGAGCCAATGAATGTCATCTATATCCAAACCCCGTCCAAATCCTTGATAGGCAATAGAGGAATCGATAAAACGATCAATCAAGAGCAATTTCCCCTGTGCCAAGGGTGGAAGAATCTTTTCTTTCAAATGCTGACGTCGTGCTGCAATGAACAATAACAGCTCCGTCTTATCATCCATCGCTGTATTTTCAGGATTCAGAATAATATTGCGAATTTCTTCTGCAATCGCCACCCCACCTGGCTCTCTAGTTGTGACTACTTCTGGCCCCAATTCCTGCAAGGCTGGCAATAACTGTTGCAATACCGTTGTTTTCCCTGCCCCATCTGGACCTTCAAATGTAATAAAAAAACCGTTTCTCATCTTTCCCTCGCTCTTAGTACCAGTATGCACAGTTCAGCACTTCACTTATGAAGACTGGTTCTTAGATATTCATTCCATTTTACCAAAAATTAGCCAAAAAATCACTTGAAAATTGACTTGTTTTTAAGGAGAAAATCTTTTAAAATTGATATATACACATATTCGGAGGTGCTTATGGTTCGTTTGAAAAATATTTTACTTATTTTGCTTGGTGCAGGGCTATTTGCCTTTGGGCTAAATTATTTAATCATGCCCAATCGTCTATTCGAGGGTGGCGCAACTGGATTGACGCTGATTATTTACTACCTTTTTCATATTCAACCTTGGATAATGAACATTGTGATTAATATTCCATTGTTCATCCTCGGGTGGAAAATACTCGGTAAGAAGACTCTCTATCTCAGTATCTTAGGAACCTTTAGCGTTACCTTTTGGTTGGCCATTTTTGAAAAAATCCATTTTTCAATCAATCTACAACAAGATTTGATACTCGTTAGTATCCTTGGTGGGATTCTTATGGGACTAGGTTTAGGAACCATCTTCCGTGCTGGCGGAACGACTGGGGGAAGCGATATTATTGCTCGTATAGGTCATAAATTCCTACCTTACTCCATTGGACAAATCATTCTTGCAGTTGACATCCTCATCCTAACTCTGATTGTTATTGTTTTTAAAGACCTTCGTACCGTACTCTATACCTTAATGATGCTGACAATTGCTTCTAGAATGATTGATTTTGTTACAGAGGGCGGATATGGTAGCAAGGGTGTTATGATTGTTTCTCAAAAATCTGACCAATTGGCTCAGGCTATTGATTGTGAAATCGAGCGTGGTGTCACCTTTATCAAAGCACAAGGTTTCTACAGCAAAGCCGATGTCAACATGATTTACTCGGTCATATATAAGAGCCAACTCCAAGAGATGAAGGAGCTTATTCACCGCATTGACCCCCACGCATTTATCACCATTACAGACGCACATGAAGTACTCGGTGAGGGATTTACTTTAGATCGAGATAAAAAACCACTAGAACGCCATTAAATAAAACCTGCAGTTTCGCTGAACTGCAGGTTTTATATTATTGATTGGTTTCAAGTGGTTGCTCTGCCTCAGACTGTGCTTCTTTGCCTTGCTCCAGCAAAGCAGCAATGATTTTTTGGTCACGTAGCTTAACAGAATCGTTGATAGTCTCTGCTGACCGTACAATAGCTGCTTCCAACTCCCGACGTTTCTGACGCCCTTCATCTATAGCTGCAATAATGCCATTATTTTGGGCAACCAAACTTTCTGCCAATTTGGTAACAGATGCTACTGAAAGGGTCGGATTCTGAGCTGTACGTTCCATCATCGGGATGGCTTCTTTTGATGTATCCGCAAGCATTTGAAGGGCAGCATTATTAGCATTGACAATCGCATCTGCCGTCTGGCTAGACTTGATAGATTGTTGTAAGATGCCCAACTGTGCAATGGACAATTTCATTGTTGGAATAGTATTGCGACGTAACATCCCAAGGCGCTGTTTCATATCCGAAGAAACCTTGACCAGATTACGCATCTGCGGTGTCGTTGTCCACGCGACATACAAGCGACTCATATACTCAGAATGTTGTTGTTCGAGGATATTAGCAACCTCTGTTACACGTGCCAACTTCTCAGAAGCTACTTGATAATCTACCGTAGTTGGTTGCAGACCTGCCAAGCGTTCTTGCTCTGCTTTTGCTCGCTGGGCAGCCTCTTGACCAGTCGCCTCGATAAAGGCAATCACGCCAACTAGATTTTCAATAGACTTGGTATTGTTCTCAATCAAGAGCTCCGCTGATACAATATTGCGGGACAAGACTTCCTCTTGCTTGACCACGCTGGCTGCCATACTATCCATTTTCTTTTCAATGGTCTGCGAATCGAAATAAAATTCCTGCAAATCATTTTTGGTCTGCTTAAACAAGCGCTGGAAGAAACCTGGTTTCTTTTCTAATTCAGCAGTTGTAGAAATGTCCTTATACTTAGCCACAAAACCATTCAATTCACGGTTGGTATTGGCCAAAAGCTCATCCACCTGTGGAATTTCAATCTTCTTCTGTTCTGACAAAATATGATTGACCGTGGCATTGACTTCTTCTACCGCTTCCTTACCAAAATCCAAGAGGGCATTTTGATTAGCTAAGAAATTATCCACCAATTGGGGAGCCTTGGCACGAATACCTGTTTGTTGTTCCGGTGTCAACTGTGCCAAGAAAGACACTTTTGAATTATCTCCAGTCGGAGTCGCTTGAATAAGCTCTGTTGTCTTATCTTTGGTTGATAAACTATTATTAGCAATCTGATCAATATCGAAATTAAATCCTGACATCTTCTCTATTCCTCTTCTCTTTTCATCATACGCAGACTGACTTCAAAATCTTTCATATCCGCTTCGTTAAATTGTTTGATGGTATCATCCAAATCCTTATCAAACATTTCCATGGCTGATTTTGCCTGCACCAATCGTTCTTCTGCGTTAAAATAATCTTTCGGTGATTTTTTGATTTTCAAATACCCCTGTAAAATATCGTTAAACCGATTCATATTGGCCTCATGTATAGCTGCCAATTCTTCCCGCTTATCTGTCGCCTTTTCCAGCTTTTCAAGAATAACAAGATTGTCTCTTTGAATATTACAATAGGTTTCTAGAATTTCAGGAGCTAAATCCGCTATCATGCCTTGTTCATCCATCACAGCATTACCACCAGTAGAAAACTGTGTGTCAGTATTTTTTTCTGTTTTAGCTTCTGGCAGATTTAAATGATATTTTAGTTGCAAGGTATCTACAACTTCTTTACTTTCATATCCATTCAGATATTTTCCAACTTTTTGATAGAGCTGATCTAATTCAAATAATTGTCCTAACAGTCTGTTTCGCAACTGTAACACAACCTTATCCTCACCCTTTTCCACCAAGAGCTCTTGATGCTTTTCATAGCCCGAACGAATAGATAGCGCTAATACCTGCAAGCGTTTTATAGAATCTCTATTCAAAAAACGCTGGATAGCCTCTCTCTTGTAAAAATAGCCAATTAAGAGCCCAATGGGCAATAAGATATACCAGAAACTCATGACAAAACCAATTGCTAATAAAACAAGAAGGGCCACAAGTCCTGAATTATTTTTACCATATTTCTTATACTTTTTATATTTGTGCCCCATAGAGCCTCCTCATACGAGGCTGGGCAAAAAGCCCAGCACCGCTTCTCAAAGTTAGTGTCAACATCTCAGCGCAGTGGTTGATTGGGTTTAACAGTCCAGTGGACTGTTAAAGGTTGGAGATAGGATTTGCGAAGCAAATCTCAGCAATTCGTGTTTTACACTCCAAATCTAACCACTACGACTGATGCGAACAGAGTTCGCCTTATCTCCAACCTCAAACTGTCTCCCAGACAGTTTTGTAGCGAACTTTGTTCGCTCTATTTCCAACTTCCAACTGTCCCCCAGACAGTTTTGTAGCGAACTTTGTTCGCTCTATTTCCAACTTCCAACTGTCCCCCAGACAGTTTTGTAGCGAACTTTGTTCGCTCTATTTCCAACTTCCAACTGTCCCCCAGACAGTTGGAACTATGCGGGGGTGGGAGTGAAACAGTCTGGGAATAGACTGTTTCAGCTCAACAACTAGAAATAAAGACTTGTTGACGAACTCTTCTATGAATGGTTGAGTTCTTTCCCACTCCCATTCCCCTAAAATACTAGAATGATAGCTAAAGAAAACAACCGAGAAATCTCGGTTTTTAAATGTTTTTAGCAACAGTCGGAACCAAGCTATCCACTTGGATACCTGCACCCTCGAAAAGAGTTCGAACTTCTTCAACATCAACTTTTCCGTCAATCTGCACTTCGATGACAACTTTTCCAGACTTGGTAGCAAGTTGCACAGTAGATACAATATTATAATCCTTATCTGCCACCAATCGAATAATTTTTTCTAACTCCCCTGCCTTATTTTCAACAAGGAACCGAGCGCGTACTCCTTCTTCTCCATAACCTGAGACATGAAGAAAAGCTGCAAAAATATCACGATCAGTAATAACTCCATAGAGTTGACCATTATCCACGACTGGTAAGATACCGACCTTGTTTTTGTACATGAGATAGACTGCATCTTCTAGACTGGCATAGCCAGAAACGGTAATGACGTTCTTAATCATCACATCCTTGACCTTAGTCTTATTCAAAAGGTAGTTCATCTCGTAAATAGATAGGCTAGTTGCCTTCGATGGACTAGCTTCTGCGATCGTTCCCTCAGTGACCAAACCAACCAACTTATCATTTTCAATAACAGGTAGACGGTGCAAATCCTGTTCACGCATAATATCTGCAGCGTGTGCAATGGTTGTATCTGGTGAAATATAAATAACTTTACGGGTCATAAAATCTTTAACTGACATAGGACTTCCTCCTTTGGTAAATCATACTTTATTATACCACAAATCCGAAAACGATTTCAATATTTAATGAAAAGAAATGAAAATCAATTCTTATCCAATACCTTGAAAGGAATGTGGGAATAATCTCTGTGCGTTTTTAAAAATTCCAAGGCTTCTTTTTTTACCTGTACGAGATTGACACCTTGGGCATTAGCTCCATAGACACAGCCACAATAGCACTGGCGATAAATGTCATACTCTTCACACATTTGAACTGAACGCTGATAGCCTCCATTTTTCTTAAAGTCACTCGGAAGATACTGGGTATCGTATAATTTCTGCACCTCAATCCCAACAGCATTGATGGTCTGCGAATTCTTATGTGGACTGATTGTCAAAGCCGAACCAAAATAGTCAAAACCAAGCTCAACTGCCTTCTCCGCAGTCTTATCCAACCGATAATCATAGCAAACCTTACACCGATCTCCTCCCTCTGGCTCATTGGCAAGATGCTGAGTTTTCTTGAAAAATTCCTGAGGGCTATAGTCAGCTTCTAGGTAGCCTACCGACTGTCCAGTTTTCTGATTAAATTCTTTGACAAACTGGGCCGTCACGGCTGCCCGCCGCTGGTACTCCGCCTTTGGATGAATATTGGAATTCGCAAAATAGATGGTTACATCTGCATATTGAGTCAAGTACTCCAATGTATAGGTCGAGCATGGGGCACAACAGACATGCATGAGAATGTTCGGTCGAAGCCCAGCTTCCTGCCACGTGCTTGCCATTTTTTGAAACACTTTATCATAGTTAACCTTTTGATTCGGTGATAGAGTCGATAAAATCTCTTCAACTTTAATCATACAAACCTCCAAATATACATTCATTATACTATATTTGAAGACCACTGCATAGATAGCAATAACATGAGAGAACACTCCCCATTTCCACCTAAAAAGGTCCCCCGGACCTTGATATAAAGAAAAACGCCTGCCGGCGGTTCTCATTTCCAACCTAAAAAGGTCCCCCGGACCTTGAAATAAAGAAAAACGCCTGCCGGCGTTTCCCATTTCCAACTTAAAACGTGGGGTTACCCACGTTTTAACCACCCAGATATGCTTTTTTGACTTCTTCTGAGGCGAGGAGTTCTTTTCCTGTTCCTGAGAGGACAACTTTTCCTGTTTCTAGAACATAGCCACGATCTGCGATAGCAAGGGCTTTGTTGGCATTTTGCTCAATCAAGAGGACAGTTGTTCCTTGTTTTTGAATATCTTGGATGATATCAAAAATTTCTTGAATGAAGATTGGAGCCAAGCCCATTGACGGCTCGTCAAGGAGCAAGAGTTTTGGTTGACTCATTAGGGCACGTCCCATGGCCAACATCTGTTGCTCACCACCTGAAAGGGTAGCGGCATCTTGGTTCTTACGCTCCTCCAAACGTGGGAAGCGCGCAAAGATTTTTTTCAAGTTTGCTTGGTTTTCTTCACGATTGTTGCGAAGAAAAGCACCCATTTCCAAGTTTTCCATAACGGTCAAGCCTGCAAAGACATGTCGACCTTCTGGAACTTGTGACAAACCGTCCGCTACGATTTTACGAGCAGGAACTTTTTGAATCTCATTTCCAAGGAAAGAGATCGTTCCAGCTGATGGACGAACAAGTCCTGAAATAGTACGAAGGATAGAGGTTTTACCAGCACCATTAGCGCCGATAAGTGTTACAACTTCACCTTCATTAACCTCAAAGCTAACATCTTTAACAGCTTCGATAACACCGTAGTTAACGGAAAGATTTTTTACTTCTAACATTGCCATTAAGCTTCACCTCCAAGGTAGGCTTCAATTACACGCTTATTATTACGAATTTCTTCTGGTGTACCATGGGCAATCAAACGACCGTACTCCAATACGTATATCCGCTCCGTCACTTCCATAACCAAGCTCATATCGTGTTCGATCAAGATGATAGTAATGCCAAATTCTTCTTTGATTTTACGGATGAGTTGGGTCAATTCTGCCGTTTCTTGTGGGTTCATACCAGCCGCTGGCTCATCCAAGAAAAGAATTTTTGGTTCAGTCGCAAGGGCACGAACGATTTCCAAACGTCGTTGTTGACCGTAAGGAAGATTTTTAGCTAATGTATCTGCATCGCCATCCAAATCAAAAATCTTCAAGAGATCAATTGCTTTTGCTTTTAATTCTTCTTCATTTTTGTAGAAGGCTGGAAGACGGAAGAAACTTGCAAATACTTCTGATTTACCATGGTTGCCAAGACCAATCAAAACATTTTCCAAAACGGTCATATTTTTGAACAAACGAATATTCTGGAAAGTACGACCAAGACCAAGCGAAGCAATTTTTGATGGTGCTTTACCGTTCAAAATAGTCCCTGCAAGAGAAATTGTCCCCTCGCTTGGCTCATAAACACCTGTTAAGAGGTTGAAAAGAGTCGTTTTACCAGCACCATTTGGACCGATAAGACCAACCAATTCTCCTTCATGAAGTTCCATGGTCACGTCACCAACGGCAGTCAGGCCACCGAAGTTCTTGGTTAAATCTTTTACTTCAAGTAATGCCATTACTTAACCTCCTTCTTCTTGAGTAGAGCCGCTACACTGAATTCCTTAGTTCCCAAAAGACCTCCAGGACGGAAAATCATCAAGAGAATAAGAGCTAATGAATAGATAATCATTGAAATATCAGAGTAACTCTTGAGGAATACGTTCAAAATACCAAGTACAATGGCTGCTACAAAGGTACCTGTGATAGAGCCCAAACCACCCAATACAATGATAATCAAAACGTTAACGGAGGTCATAAAGGCAAAGTCTTTCGGAACAATTGTCCCAACGTATCCTGCATGGAGACCACCTGCAATGGCTGCCGTCATAGCACCAAATACAAAGGCTGAAACTTTAACAAATGTTGGATTGACACCTACAGATTCTGCCGCAATTTCATCCTCACGAACAGAAATTGTAGCACGTCCCATTGGACTACGTAGGAAGTTAACTGTTACCAAGGTTGTGATGATTACAAAAATATAAACTAAAGGCCAGCTTGTAAAGAGTGGAATAGACATAATACCTGCTGCACCATTCGTTACACTACCACCATTAATAATTAAAATACGAATAATCTCTGCAACACCAAGGGTCGCAATGGCAAGGTAGTCACCTTTCAAACGAAGGGTTGGAATACCGACTAAAAGAGCCACTGTACCTGAGATTAACATCCCAACAATCAAAGCAATAGCAAAACCACCATAAGTTGGCATCATTTTCCCAAGAATACCTACTGCATAGGCACCAATAGCCATAAAACCAGCATGGCCAAGTGAAAATTGACCTGAGAAACCAACAATCAAGTTTAAACCAACTGCCAAGATAATTTGAATACCGATTTGCTGAACAATCTGGATGTAGTAAAAATTCAGAATCCCTGCTGATACAAGACCTTGAATAAGTCCAAAACCAGCCAATAAGATAGCCAACCAAATTGCATTAACTTTTAAATTTTGCTTCATGGTTACACCTTCTCTTTCACATTTTTACCAAGAATACCACTTGGACGAACAAGGAGGATGATGATCAATACAGCATAAACAATCGCATCGCGGAAAGTATCGAATTCAATCACATAGGTAAATGTTTCAATAATACCGATAACAAATCCACCAAGTGCTGCACCTGGAATAATACCGATACCGCCCAATACTGCCGCAACAAAGGCTTTCAGACCTGGCGTCATCCCCATCAAAGGCTCTATCTGGTTATAGTAGAGACCTAGGAGAACACCCGCAGCACCCGCAAGAGCTGACCCAAGAGCAAAAGTAAAGCTGATTGTACGGTTTACGTTAATCCCCATCAACTGAGCCGCATCGCTATCTACAGAGACCGCACGCATGGCTTTCCCCATTTTTGTACGTTTGACAATTAATTGAAGAGCGACCATCAACACAAGCGATACACCAAGAATAATCAACTGGATATTGGTAACAGAAACTGGACCAAGGTTAAAAGTCACAGCTTCGATTGCTTGTGGAAAGGCTTTTACGTCTGCTGTAAAGAATTTGACCATAGTGTATTCCAAGAAGAAGGATACACCGATAGCCGTAATCAAAGCTGCTATACGCGTTGAATTACGCAAAGGACGATAGGCTAAAAACTCTATAACGACACCGAGAATAGCCGTCCCTACCATCGCTAGAATGAGAGCAACAAAGAAACGCGTTCCACCATCTGCAATAAAAGTTAAATTGTTTAATAGGAAGTACCCCATAAAAGCACCCATCATATACAAATCACCATGGGCGAAGTTAATGAGTTTGATAATTCCGTACACCATGGTATAACCAAGGGCCAAAAGGGCATAAACAGAACCAAGAATCAAACCATTGACAAGTTGTTGAAGCATAGGTTCACCAATCTTTCTAAATATTTTTCGAGCTCAATAGCATTGTTACATTATACAAAATTTTCTGAAAATAAGCAAGTTAGATAGGGAGTTTAATCATTAATATTACAGAAATTTTAACCAAATTTTATATCCGCATGTCTACTATTCTATACATTCTGACAAGTGAAAAAGAGGGAAGTCCCTCTTTTCATCCACTATTAGTCAATAGAGATAGTATCTACAGATGATTCTTCTCCGTTTGTTAAACCAACAACATAAACTGATTTAACGACATTGTGCTCTTTGTCAACAGACATTGTACCAGTCACACCTTCAAAGTCTTTCAGAGCTGCAAGATTAGCCTTCACTGCTGCTGAATCAGCTGCACCTTTTGCTGCTTCTGCTGCCATGTAAACTGAGTCGTAAGCTAGAGCTGAGAACATTGATGGCTCTTCATTGTATTCTTTCTTATATGCATCATAGAATGCTTTGGCTTTTTCACTTGCTGATGTTACAAATGCAGAAAGGTAGTAAACATTTGATGCTGCTGATGCAGTTGCCAATTCAGTAAATTGTGGTGAGTCAAAACCATCTGAACCAAGAATTGGTTGATTCAAGCCAAGTCCACGAGCTTGCTTCACAATTGTACCTGTTTCATTGTAGTAACCAGGCATGATGATAGCATCAAATTCCTTATCTTTCAATTTTGTCAAAGCAGCTTGGAAATCTTTATCGCCAGAAGCAAATGTGATTTCTGAAACGATTTCTCCTGTGTATGCTTTCTTGAACGCCTCTGCTACACCCTTACCATAATCAGAAGAGTTGTCAAAGTAAAGAACAACTTTCTTAGCTGACAAGTTCTCAGTAGCGTATTTAGCCATAATTTGACCTTGATACCCATCTGTAAAGGTTGTACGGAAGAAATATTCTTGGACCTCACCTTTATCGTTCACAACCAAGTTTGTTTGAGTTCCTGAAGGAGTAATCATAGGAACACCAGCAGATGTCAATGCTGGAATAGAGGCTGCTGAAGCTCCTGATGTAGCTGGGCCAATCACAACGTTTGCCCCTTCACTTGCCAAGCTTGTCGCAACAGTAGCTGCCTCTGCTGTTTCAGACTTGTTGTCTTTTGTGATCACTTCGATTTTTTTGCCGTCAATACCACCCGCAGCATTGATTTCTTTCACGGCAAGGTTGGCACCTTTTTCCTCTGTTTGACCATAAGATGAAACAGCACCTGATAACTCCAAGTTGTAGCCGATTTTAAATGTATCACCTACAGAAGAACCTGCGGCTGAAGTATTGGTTGTCGAAACATTACCACATGCAGCGAGTAGAGCTGCAGAGGCAAATGTAGCAAGCGCTACTGCAAATTTTCTTGTTTTCATGAAAACTCCTTAAATCTTTCTTAAATTTTACGATGTATCCAATATACTGAATTATCTGAAAATTGTCAACAAAAAAAGAAAAAAATTTTAAAATAAAAAATTAGCAGGGAATACATACCTGCTAATTCCGACTATCCTACGACTGATGGTTCTTCATCTCTCCATAGATTACCTACAAAGTTTTGGTCTAATTCCTTAATGTATGAAGGAACCACTTTTTTTACAAAACGTTCCTTTTTCAATTTTAATATGGTAGCTTCTACTAGTTCTTGGTCCATATACACCAAAACATATCGCAAGCGTTTGGAATGGTAAACAATATCTCCATATTGGCTGAGTTTACGTGCATCACGATTGTAGTGTAAATAGACAGTTAAGCAAGTGCGATTTTTCTTCTCAAACATGTCTTCTCCTCTAAAAATTCTCTTTCTATATTATACCGTTTTCAATGATAAATGAAAAGCTCCAACTACCTGTAAAAGAGTTGGAGCTAATAGGAATAGTCAGTGCTATTACATATTTGTCACTGCTTATTTGACTTTTGTATTGTCCATAATCTGGTCAATAAATCCGTAAGCCAAGGTTTCTTCAGCTGACATCCAGTAATCGCGTTCCGCATCCTTATGGATTTGTTTCACTGTCTTACCTGAGTTGTCTGCCAAGATTTTTTCTAGCTTATTACGTGTTTTTAATAGGTGTTCTGCAGCAATGGCCATATCCGTTTGCTGAGTACCGCCACCAGTTCCACCCATTGGCTGGTGAATCATGTATTCCGCATTTGGCAACATGAAACGTTTGCCCTTGGCACCGCTTGATGCAATGATGGTTCCCATGCTCGCAGCTGTTCCCATAACGATGGTTTGAACATCAGCTTTAATGAAATTCATCGTGTCTACAATGGCAAGACCTGCTGACACCGATCCTCCTGGCGTATTAACATAGAGGTAAATATCCTTTGTAGGGTCTTGGGCATCAAGGAAAAGCAATTGGGCAATGATAGAGTTTGCCATGTTGTCCTCAACTGGTCCTGTCAACATGATAATGCGGTCTTTCAAAAGGCGTGAGTAAATATCATAAGAACGCTCACCACGGCTAGTTTGTTCAATAACTACTGGAATCATACGAATCCTCCTTTATTTCAATAACAAGTATGAACCCATTATATAGAATTAGTCAAAATTGGTCAAATAAAAAACACGATTTCATGAAATGAAAAAGAAACCAGCAGAGCTGATTTCTTAATTATTTTGTACCGAACAGTCGGTCACCTGCATCTCCCAAACCTGGTACGATGTAGCCTTTTTCATTGAGTTTTTCATCCAAAGCTGCTGTGTAAATATCAATGTCTGGATGTGCATCTTGAAGAGCTTTTACACCTTCTGGAGCTGAAACAAGAGCAACAAATTTAATATTTGAAGCGCCACGCTTTTTCAAGGATTCAACAGCTAAGATAGCTGAACCGCCAGTCGCAAGCATTGGGTCAACTACAAAAATATGACGTTGATCAATATCTTCTGGTAATTTCACAAGATACTCAACGGGTTGAAGGGTTTCTTCATCGCGGTACATACCGATGTGACCAACTTTAGCTGCTGGTACCAAGCTTAGCAAACCATCAACCATACCAACACCTGCACGAAGAATTGGTACGATAGCTAATTTTTTACCTGCAATTTGTTTCTGAACTGTTTTAGTGATTGGTGTTTCAATCTCCACATCTTCAAGTGGCAAGTCACGCAAAACTTCGTAACCCATTAGCATCGCGATTTCATTAACCAACTCACGAAAATCCTTTGTTGAAGTAGATGTACGACGAAGGATAGACAACTTATGCTGAATGAGTGGGTGTGAAATGACTTGGAATTTCCCCATGATGATAAAACCTCTCTTTTTTGTTTTTTCTATTTTACCAAAAATTCATGAAAAAAGCATGGGAAAAGAAAAGGAATTTATTTTTTGAGAACGATTGCCTCATACGGTCTTAATAATTGTCTATCCAAAAATGTAGCTTCATCGTAATTATGCATAAACAATGAATACCCTTCGCTTGATACGTCAAATGCTTGCTCATCACTGGTGAAATTTACCAGAATGAGGAAATCATCCTGATCATCATATTTACGGTAGGCCATTACCAAGCTATTTCCAGTCTCCATCACTTCATATTTTCCTTCAGACATACAAGGATACTCTTTCCGAAGAGCGATCAATTTTTGATAGGTATAGAAAAGCGATTGTTTGTCTGCAAGTGCTTTTTCAACGTTGATGTCTTTGACAGTATCTCCCAAAGCCAGCCAGGCTTGACCTGTACTGAAGCCCGCTCCTTCTGCCTCTGTCCATTGCATTGGACGGCGAGCATTATCACGACCTTTGGCATTTATAGAAGTAATCAATTCCTCCTTGGTAAAGCCATTTTCAATCCGTTCCGCATACATGCGACGTGTTTCAATATCGTCCGCTTGGCTAATATCTGTAATCGGAGTATTGATCATACCGATTTCCTCACCTTGGTAGATATAAGGTGTCCCTGACATAAAGTGAAGATAAATAGCCAACATTTTACCACTTAGCTCACGAAATGCAGGTCGATCATCACCGAAGCGAGAAATGGCACGAGGTAAATCGTGGTTATTCCAGAAAAGCGAGTTCCAGCCTTTACCAACCAGTTCAGTCTGCCATTTGGATAGAACGGTATGCAAACGTGCTGGATCAAGCGGTGCCAAATCCCACTTTTCTTTCCCTTCCTGCTGATCAAGTCCGACATGTTCAAATTGGAAAATCATCGAAAATTCTTTTCTATCAGGATGCGAATATAACTGAGCATTTTCTGGATTGGCACTCCAGGTTTCCCCAACAGTCACTAAGTCGTAAGCACCAAAGGTCTTCTCATTTAATTCCTGAATAAGAGGATGGAGAGTCGGTCCATCAGCTGTAATTAATTTTTCCGGTTCTTTTCCAATCAAATCAATTACATCTAGCCTGAAACCACCGACACCTTTTTCAATCCAAAAATTGATCATATCCCAGATTTCTTGTTTCAGAGCAGGATTTTTCCAGTTCAAATCCGGTTGCTTAACAGAGAATTGGTGGAGGTAGTATTTGTTCAGATGTGGAACGTATTCCCAAGCAGAGCCTGAGAAGGTCGAGCGTAATTCATTCGGCTCATCAGCCCAAACATAATAGTCATAATAAGGATTATCTGGTCCTTTGAGGGCTTCTTGAAACCAGAAATGTTCATCCGAGGTATGATTGAGCACCAAATCCATGATTATTTTGATATTGCGCTTATGGCCTTCTGCAATCAACTCTTCCATATCTTCCATTGTCCCAAATTCTGGAGCAATTCCTTGGTAGTCACTGATGTCGTAACCATTGTCATCCATGGGGGACTGATAAACAGGACTGAGCCAAATTGCATCAATACCTAGTTCGTAAAGATAATCTAATCTGCTGATAATCCCTCGAATATCTCCAATTCCATCTCCATTTGAATCTTGAAAACTACGAGGATAAATTTGGTAAATGACGGACTTCTTCCACCAATCTGTCTTTTGTATTTCTGGCATTTGATTGATCCTTTCTGCACAATCTTATTTAGGCAAGAAAAAGAGGTATCCCCCTCTTTCTATATAATCATATTATAACTCAATTGTGGTAATTTTTCCCTCTTCAATTTCAACAATTTCAAAGGTTTTTTCTTTTAGATTTGCTGTTAGGCGAGCAGACACCCCTGCATCTTGATTATCCCAGAAAATTTCCATACTTGTTTCATCCAGCATCTTAACGGAGAACTCCCCATCGAAAGCTGGACTTGTATTGCGGAATTTAAGGAGTTTGAACAAGGATTGTACAACTGGCCGTTGCACTTCCTGCTCAATTTCTTCCAAATCATAGTAATGGCGATTGATATTGCGGCCTTCCTTGCTTGATTCCAAAAGCTCAATATCATTTTCACCTGCAAGTAAACCAACATAGTATATCTGTGGAATACCTGGTGCAAAACATTGGAGAACACGCGCCAACAGGTAAGCTTGATCGTTATTGCCAAGGGCAGAATAATAAGTACAGTTAATCTGATAAATATCCAAATTATTGTAAGCTTCAGTGCTATAAATTTTCTTGACATTTGCACCTTGTGCATACAAGGCTTCACGGGTCTCCTCTGTCTCCTCATCCGTCAGCAAATCCTTAACGTCCACAACACCGATTCCATCATGTGTATCAAGAGTTGTAAATTGCTTGCGAGGGCAAATCTCCATCCAGTGAACCAGGCGATTGACATGACCAGAATACAAAGCGTGGAGAACCAGCATTGGCAAGGCAAAGTCATAAACATAATAATCTTGCTCGGCAATTTTCTGCTGAATGGTATAGTGTTCATGAATTTCTGGTAAGATTTCCACATCTTTTGGCGCCAATAACTGACGTGGAAAATGTAGCATTTCCCAGATATCAGGCTCCACAAAGAAACAATTGGTTCCGAGTTTTTTATTGGCATAAGCAAAGGCATCCAAACGAATGATCGAAGCACCATGTTCTGCCAATTGTTCCAGATTTTCTTGGATGAAACGGCGTGTTGTCTCTGTAGTCACATCCAAATCAATCTGCTGTTCATCAAAAGTACACCACACCTTCTCTTCACTACCATCAGCAAATGTTGCAATACGATATGGCGCACGAGGTTTACGCTTATAGATTAAATCAACATCTTCTTGCGTTGGCTCACCATTTGGCCAAAAGTTTTTATAGCGAATAAACAAATCCGCATAAGCTGATTCATCTTTCTTTTCAAGGAAATCAAGGAAATAAGGAGATTTTGCCGAGATATGATTAATCATAAAATCGAACATCAGATAGTAGTCCTTACTCAATGCTTCAATATCTGACCAGTCTCCAAATGCAGGGTCTACCTTTGTATAATCCATTGGTGCAAACCCACGGTCACCTGATGATGGGAAGAATGGTAGAATGTGAATACCTCCCACAACATCCTTTAATGGTCCCTCAAGAACTTTTTTCAAATCCTTGAGATTCTTGCCTAAACTATCAGAATAGGTAATCAACATAGCTTGGTTTTTAATTTTCATCGACATTCTCCTTTGTAAGCCTTTTCTTTTTTATTTTTTAGAAAAGGTTGAACAAGTCAACCTTTGTAATTATTTGACAGAACCACTTGTCATACCTGAAATAATATGTTTTTGGAAGATGAGGTAGACAAGTAGGATTGGGATAATTCCCACAACATATGAAGCAAATGATGGTCCATAATCACTGAAATACATGCCTTGGTAATTGTATTGGAAAAGAGGTAACGTCCACATGCTTTGATCACGATTCAAAACCAAGAGCGGTAAGAGAAAATCATTCCAGACCCAGAGGGCATTGATAATCAAAACGGTTGCGTGCATGGGTTTCATGAGCGGGAAAATGATTTTCCAGTACATAGTAAATTTATCACAGCCATCAATAGCTGCAGCCTCATCCATTTCTTCAGGAACAATGGTCTTAATATAACCGACGTAGAGGAAGAGGGCCTGAGGAACTGCATAGGTCAAATATAGAATAATCAAACCGACAATATTGTTCAAACCAAGGCTTGACATTAATTTGGTCATTGGGAGCATAATCACTTGGAAAGGTACAAAAATCCCAATAATCAAGAAAAAGTAGATAAAGTTAAACACTGTCTGGCGTTTCATTTGACGGGCTACTGCGAAAGCTGCCATTGGAATAACAAGTAGAATCAAGCCAACAGCTACAATTGTAATCAAGGCAGAATTGCCAAAATATTGTACAATCCCATCATTAAACAGGCGTTCGTAGTTATTTAAGGTGAAATTTTCAGGAAGACCAAAGAAGTTGCTCGTGATTTCCTTGGTTGGTTTGAATGAACTTATAATCGTCACAAGTAGCGGAATAAACATGAAGAGAATACCGCTGAAGAGCACGAGATAGACCCACCAATTTTTCTGTTTTTGAGTATTCATGTCTGTCCTCCTAAATTTCAAATTTCTTCGAAATTCTCATCTGAATCAATGAGATGACAATAATGAAGATGAAGAGTACTACAGCCAAAGCATTGGCATAAGAGAATTTATTGTCTACAAAGGCATAGTTATAGACTAATAAACCAAGTGATTCTGTCTTGCCGTCTGGGCCACCACTTGTCAGTGCAAAGATAAGGTCAAATGCTGTCAAACCTGATTTCATTGCCAAGATGAAAACCATACTGATAGATGGTAATAAGAATGGAAGTTCAATATTGAAGAATTGTTGAGAGCGTGTTGCACCATCAATCGCTGCTGCTTCTTTCACATCTTCTGGAATACTTTGTAAACCAGATAAGAAGATGATGACTGGCATCGCCAGCCCTTGCCAGAGAGCCACAAAGAGTACGGCTGGAATAACAGTATTTTCTTGTACCAATAAGTTTTCCATCAACCAATCAATATGTAGTAATTCTCCAATCTGTGTAAAACCATAGTTGAACAATTGGACAAAAATCAAGCCTAAAGTAACGGTTGAAAGAACTGCAGGGAAGAAATACCAGGTTCTAAAGAAACCAACAGCTTTAATCTTACGATTAAGGAGACTAGCCAACCAAATCCCTATAACAATTTCTCCGATGACCAAACCAATGGTGAAGATAATGGTAAAAGTCATAGACGTATAAAAATCAGGATTCTTCAAGATATCTAGATAGTTTTGAACGCCAATCAAGCTGAAATCTGATGTCAATCCATTCCAATCCGTCAGACTATAATAGATTCCCGTTAATAAGGGATAGAAGAAAAAGATTAACTGTAGACCAATTGGTATGGCAACAAATAGATAGGGCCAATATTTGGCAATAAAACCTTTTTGATTCATCACGATACTCCTTTTTTCTATAATGTATAGTTGCTTAGGGACAGTTTGAATGGAGTGGTTAGGGGGGATTCAAACTGACCCTAAGCAACTATAAAGAAGAGCTAGGCTGTTCTAGCCCTCCTTATAGTTTTCTTGAATTATTTTTTCATCGGATCAAAGAATGCATTCAGTTTTTTCACTAATTCTGCTGAGTTTGGATTTTTAACCATTTCAACAGTGATATTCCAGAACTCATCTTCTGATTCCCATTCAGATTGCAACCAAACTACGTGTTTGTCAGTGAAGGCATATTGTGTCACTCCAGCAGTTTCTTCAAACTTACCTTCTGTATCTACACCTTCAACTGAAGTTGGTGAGCCATCTACATCATAGTATTTCTGGATAACTTCTGGACGAGAAAGGTATTCTAGGAATTTTTTAGACTCTTCTGGGTGCTCTGTATCTGCTGAAATAGATAGAGCAAGGTCAGCTGCACCGATGGTATAGTCGCCACCTTCTTTATCGCCAGGGAAGGTAAACATACCATATTCAAATTCTGGTTCTTGTTGGTTTACAGCTGTAGCTGCCCATGTACCTTGTGGAAGCATGAGAGCATCACCTGCTGCAAAGGCTGCCACCGCATCTGCATAGAGCGCGCCTGTCGCCCCTTTTTGTCCATTGTCTTTCAACAATTGCAAGCGTTCTAACACTGCTTTTGTTGTAGCATCATCTTGAATTGCGCCTTTGGCACTACGGATTAGAATATCTTCTGCGCCATCAAATCCACCTGTAACAGTTACCCAAGCTAACTGATGGTAGCCGTTCAATGACCAAGCATCGTTCAATGAAAGAGCAAACGGTGCTGCACTGCCATCAGCCTTGATTTTGTCTACCAAAGCCACAAATTCTGCATAGGTAGTTGGAACTTCGAGCCCCAATTCTTTGAACTTATCCTTATTATAGTAAATACCATAGGCATTTGCTGTCAAAGGAAGGGTGTAATTTTTTTCATTAACAAGATATGGCATTACAGCACCATCTTTTAGATGGCTGAGACCTGCATCATCACCAATTTCTAGGAAACGACCATCCGCTGCGTATGCTTTGAAGTCCGCATTTTGTGGATAAATATTGATGACATCTGGCGCTTCGTTATTTGCCATACGGGTTTTCAGAACAGTTCCTGCATCTGGTACATTTGAAAATTTAACATCAATCGTAGGATTTTCCTTTTCGAAATCATTAATAATTTCCTGAAGAGTAGCCTGCATTTCTGGTTTTTGTGAGAAATATTCTATTTCCACCTTATCGCTACTACTTGCATTCCCACAAGCAACCAAAAAGCTGGCAAAAGCACAAACCGATGCACATTTTAAAAATGTTTTCATTTTCATATATAAAATCCTCCTAGATTTTGTTAAAAATATATTGTACACTAAAATAATCTTTTTGAACATGGGGCATGGTGAGTCCGATGTTCATTAATTCATCCCCGTAGAATGTTTCTCCTAATTGTGGGCATTCATACAAGGCATCTGGGTCTAGCCCCTTCAACCGAACATGAAGCAAAGGCGCTTCTGGCTTGGCAAGAATTTTTACAAATGTAAAGACCGCTTGATTCTTATCTTGACTAACATAATTGGCAGCCCAGGTATTGCTCGTCTTTTTCAGACGGTAGAGCTGACCGAATTGTATAGTTTCACGAATGGAGTGATAGGTTTCGATTTGCTGACTGATTTCATCCAATTCCTTTTCTGAAAGTTTCGTTAAATCCAGCTCGTAACCAAATGCTCCTCCCATCATAGCCACATTGCCTCGTGTAGCAAGAGGTGTGATCCGACCAACCTGATGGTTTGGAACTGCAGAAACGTGTGCACCAATTGAGGAAGGGGGATAAATCAAACTAGTACCTTCTTGAATAGATAAGCGCTCAATCGCATCTGTATCATCACTTGCCCATGCTTGTGGCATGTAATACATGATTCCCAAATCATTACGACCTCCACCGCCTGCACAGGATTCGAAAAGAATATCCGGGAACCGCTTTGTAAGGTGGTCTAATACACGGTAGAGACCTAGCATGTAACGATGGTGGAACTCAAAGCGCTGGTCATTTGCTAAACCTTCAGGGATATTGGTGATATTACGGTTCATATCCCATTTTACATAAGAAATATTGGCTGATTCTAATATGGAAGAGACGCTATCAATGATGTAGTCACAGACTTCCTGCTTGGTCAAATCCAAAACTAATTGTTCTCGGCTGTAGATTGGTAAGCGTCCTTCTGTGCGAATTACCCAATCAGGATGTTCACGATAAAGATCGCTATCAATAGAAATCATCTCTGGTTCAAACCACAGTCCGAATTTCATACCAAGCTCATTTATTCGCTCTGCTAAACCATTCAAACCATTTGGCAACTTATCCAAATTGACTTTCCAATCGCCCAATGAACTTTCATCATTGTTTCGTTTACCAAACCAACCATCATCCAGAACAAACAATTCAATACCAGCTCGACTTGCAACCTGAGCTAACTGTAAAATCTTTTCTTCTGTAAATTCAAAATAGGTCGCTTCCCAGTTGTTGATTAAAATGGGTCTTGGTTTGTTTACAAACGATGATCGAATGAGGTGTTTTGTGATAAAGTGATGACTATTTTGTGTCATGCCAGTAAATCCTTTATCAGTGTATGATAAGAGAACTTCTGGAGTTTGAAACCGGTCATCCTTATCCAATTGCCATGAGAAATAGTGACTTTCCAATCCTAGTCCCAATCGACTGGTTTCCATGGCTGTCGTTTCGACAAATGCTGTAAAGTTGCCACTATAGACAAGGTGGGCCGCATAAACATCGCCCTTGTCCTCACTTGCATCGGGTGAAGCTAGTGCTAAGAAGGGTGTTCTTGAGTGACTTGAAGCACCTCGAATGCTACCAATCGAATACTGACCTTTTGTCAATGGGGTCTGTGTCCACTCTTTTTCATAGGCATAACGTCCTGCCAAGCTGTGAACAATGAAATCTTGATGTGGAAAATCAAGCGTTGCAGACAAGACCTTCTCTAGTTTGCATGGATATTTGCCAGTTTGAATTGTAGCTGACCGTGCGAGATAGGAAGCTTCTTCAAAAACAGAATACTGAAGTGTTACGGTAATATCTGTCAACTGATCGTAAAGATCAATTTCAAGACTCTCTACCTCTTCTTGATTTCCAAAACTTGCTGGTAATCCCCTCAGTTCTTTTTTCCCCTTGTATAATCGATACTCTTTGTATTTTAGGTCAAGAGTGACTCCAAATTCGTTCCGAACATCTAATGCTGAGGTTCTAAAATCTCCCAGACCATTGCTGGAATATTCGAGTGGGAGGACATCCAATGAGTATGTCCTATCCCCAGTAATTGGACTCGGAGAAAACGATCGATCTAAATATGTTATTTTGTTTCCATCGCTAAATTTTTCGATTTTTTTCCCAAAATAACGATGAACCAGATCGCCTGTTTCCAACACTTGGATGATATAAGAGAATTCTCTTGTTTTCAGGTGAAAAATCTGTTTTTCATTATAAATCTCAATCACATTCATCTCTCCCATCTCTTCTTTATGCTATTATTTTACAAAATGAAAACGCTTTACTTAATAGTCTTTTGTATTTAAAACATGTTATAATGTTTCCTAGGAGGATTGAAATGAATATTCTAAATATCTATAATGAATTGGATAGTCATAATTTTGACCTAAATGTAGACCATTACGGTGCCGAACAATGTGACAAGGGCTATTCCTTCGGTCCTACTATCCGTGATAATTTTGTCCTGCATTTTATTACAAAAGGAAGAGGAAAAATTCTTGTTGACGGAAAAACAAGCTACCTTGCTGCAGGCGATTTGTTTATTCTTCCAAAGGATGTTTCCATTTTCTATCAAGCTGATGATATAGACCCGTGGACCTATATATGGGTTGGTTTCAGCGGTTCACGAGCAAAAGACCTACTTAATCAAAGTCAACTGCTAGAAAACTACTACCTCCACTCCAATCTAGAGTCACCAATTCTAGGCTACATGCATCAGATTAACCATGTTCAGATGCATCCCATCCCCTCTATCACAGAACTAGTCTTAATTGGCTATCTCAATCAACTCTTAGCAGCACTCATCGAGGAATTTCCCAGTGAAACATTAATTAAGCCTGAAACACAAACCAAGCACTATGTTCAGCAAGCCATCAAGATGATTCATAACCACTATGCCCATCCAATTAAAGTTTCTGAAATAGCAGATTTTCTAGCTTTAAGCCGAAGCTATCTCTATAAAATTTTTAAGCAGGAAACTGGCTATTCTATCAAAGATTATATTTTACAAGTAAAAATGAATCGTTCTTGTCAACTATTAGAAGATGCTTCTCGGAGTATCACTGAAATCGCCTATTCTGTCGGATACCAAGACCCTCTCACCTTCAGTGCGGCCTTCAAAAACTATTTCCATATGAGCCCAACAGATTTTAGAAATACACAAAAAAATAAGGATTAGGTGAGTTTAGTCACACCTAGTCCTTATTTCTTTATCCAAAAACCTTACCAAGTCGATGACAGGCTTCTTCAATCATGTTGAATGGTGCTGCTACATTCAGACGTGCATGATGCTTACCTTCCTTACCAAAGGTCAAACCATCATTCAAAATCAACTTCGCTTTACAATGAAGAATATCAAAGAGTTCCGCATGCTCTAATTCATAGGCAGAAAAATCAAGCCAGATGAGGTAGGTTCCCTGGGGCTTCATGACCTTGATCCTTGTATGGGTTGCCAAATACTCCTCAACAAAGTCTACATTTCTCTCCAAAATAACCTTCAACTCCTTCAACCACTCATCTCCATAAGTGAAAGCAGCTTCTGTGGTTAACAAGCCAATCGTTGGAATCTCGTGCTGATTATTTATCAATTGACGCTTAGCGAAAGTCTTGCGAATGCTTGGATTTTCAATGATTGCAAAGCTATTTTTTGTACCAGCGATATTGAAGGTCTTGGTCGCAGATGATAAGATAATTGAAAAATCTTTGAAATTTTTATCCACCGTGTTAAAGGAATAATGCTTGTGACCATACAAGGTCAAATCTTGATGTATTTCATCTGAGACAAGGATAACACCATGTTTCTGACAAAGACGTCCAATGGCCAACACTTCCTCTCTTGTCCAAACTCTACCACCTGGGTTGTGGGGATTACAGAAAATATAGAGTTTCACTTGATTCTCTACAATATCCTTTTCAAGCTGGGCAAAATCAATCCTAAAAACACCATCCACTTCAACAAGTGAATTGGTAACAAGCTGGCGATTGTTTAATTTAACAGTCCGCGCAAAGGGTGGATAGACTGGCGTGTTAATTAGGACTGCATCCCCTTCTTCTGTCAAAGATTGAATAGCCACAGATAAGGCAGGAACAACTCCTTCGATGAGCAGGATGGACTCTCTTTCAATCTTGTAGCCATGCTGTCTATCTTCCCAGTCAATAATAGACTGATAGAGGCTGTCACTAGCATAAGGATAACCAAAAACATGATGATCTGCGTAGTCACGGATAACTTGGCGAATTTCTGGTAGAGGCTCAAAGTCCATATCTGCTATCCACAAGGGTAAGAGTTCTTTATCCGTCTCTACTTTTCTCCATTTTTCCGCATGCTGGGATAGACGATTCGGACTATCTATAAAATTATACTGTGTCATATCTTATCCCTCCAAGGCTATTTTTAAATCTGCAATCAAGTCTTCCGCATCCTCAATACCGATAGACAAGCGAAGCAGGTCATCTGTCAATCCATAAGAATGACGGATTTCAGCTGGAATGTCTGCGTGGGTCTGAGTGGCTGGATAGGTAATCAGACTCTCTACTCCACCCAGACTTTCAGCAAAGGTAAAGACTTTCAGGGTGTTGAGAATATGGGGAATCCGACTTTCATCTACCACCTTAACCGAAATCATCCCACCTTTTCCTGTGTAATAAACTTGCTTGACTGCTGGACTCTTCTCCAAATAGGCAACAATTTTCTGAGCATTTTGTGTCGCCCGCTCCATTCGAAGCGAGAGGGTTTTGAGTCCACGCATGAGTAAGTAAGAATCCAGTGGAGATAGGGTTGGCCCCGATGTATTTTGGTCATAAAAGAGCTTATCATATAGGGCTTGATCATTGGTCATCAAAGCGCCAGCTAGTACATCATTATGCCCTGACAGATACTTGGTTGCTGAATGTAGGACAACATCCGCTCCTAGAACAAGTGGAGTTTGATAAATAGGGCTGTAAAAAGTGTTATCGACAATAACCTTAGCACCTTTGGCATGGGCGATAGCCGAAACCTTAGCGATGTCAAACTCCACCATGAGTGGGTTAGTCGGTGTCTCCAGATAAACATAGTCTGTCTCTTCGGTGATGGCTGCAATCAGCTCCTCCTCGGTGTTTGCATAGGTAAATTGAAATCTACCGATACTCTCTTGCTCATTGAACCAGCGGAAGGAACCACCGTACAAATCACGCGCCGCTACCACTTGACTCCCTACAGGAAAACCATTAAAAAGTAAGACCAGAGCAGCCATTCCCGAGCTCGTTGCTAGGGCATAGTCGGCCTTTTCGATAGCTGCCAAAGTCGTCTCTAGACTGGCACGTGTCGGATTTTTTGTTCTCGTGTAGTCATAACCTGTCGATTGACCAAACTCAGGGTGTTGATAGGTCGTCGAAAGGTGGATAGGGGAAATCAAGGCACCTGTTCTCTCATCGCTATTGATGCCCGTATGCGCTAAAATCGTATCAATCTTATAATCTGTCATAACATCTACTCCAATCTAACTTACAATATAGTCTAGCATGAAATAGGAGATTTGGTGTGAAAAATATCCAAAAATGCTTATAGAAAAATAGCAAGCTTTGTTATAGTTTTTCTTTATAACAATAACCATACTGGATTTACCGATAAATACTTTTAAACCTATAATTTATTTGATATAATAAAAGAAAAAGAGGTGAGTGAATATGAAATTCCAGTTTAACAAGCATTTCTATCGTTATAGTGCCTTCTATTCTATGATTTTTTGGACTTGTTTTTTTCTGTCAGACATTTTGCTAGACTCTTCCCAATCTCCTGCATGGTATAGCCTATTGGCCTCTATGATTATTTTAATCCATGCCATTCGAACCTTTTTCTTCAAGGAAGAAAAGGAGCTCACTCGTATGTGGCATATCTTCTATATCGGAATGATTCTGCTAATTGTTTATCTGAAATTTATTTTGGGAAAGTAGATTGGAGCCCACTATGTTTAAAAACTTCAATACAGCATTTTATCGGACTTGGGAATTTTACTTTTCCCTACTTTGTTTAGTGACCTTTAGTTTCGTAATTACAAAGGGAGTCTTTGGTGTGTTCGATTTTATCCAGTTTGCCTTGGGACTTTATGTCGGCTATCTGGCCTTCTTTAAACCACGTAGTTGGATTAAAAAAACATGGCAGATTTATTTGACGATTGGATTGATTGCTAGTTGGACAATCATTTCCTTCTTTGTATTGTGAGGATTTTATATGTTTAAGGAATTTAATAAAGAATTTTATCGGAGTTTGAATTTTTATTTGATGATAATGTTATTGCTGGGGAGTATAGGAGAATGGCTAAATAAGGGACCAACCTTCTGGCTTGCACTCTTGCTCTTTGCTACGGTCGGTACTGCCCGTAGTGCCTTTTGGTCTAAAGAATGGACCTTGAAAGCAAATTGGCAAATCTATCTCTGTATCGCCTTCTTGCTGGTCGGAGCTTGGATTGAATTTTTTAGTTAGATTGAAAGGAGCGTAGAATGCGTTCCTTTTTTCTTCCAAAATGGACTGAGATTTTCTGCTAAAGATGGTATAATAAAACCATGCAAAAAATTGAGTTATTAGACGGGGAGCGGATTGACCAGCTCTTCTCGACAGATGTTCAGATTATTCAAAATCGAGAGGTTTTTAGCTACTCGATCGACAGTGTCCTCCTTTCACGTTTTCCAAAAATGCCTGCTCAGAAGGGGCTGATTGTCGACCTTTGTAGTGGAAATGGGGCGGTGGGCCTCTTTGCCTCCACACGCACCAAGGCTCAGATTATTCAGGTCGAGTTGCAGGAACGGTTGGCGGACATGAACCGCCGCTCCATCGCCCTCAATGGTCTGGAGGAACAGGTCTCGGTCATCAATGACGACTTGGCAAACCTGCCCCAGTATGATTTGCGGTCCAAGGTTGATTTGATGCTCTGCAATCCTCCCTACTTCAAGGTAGACGAGGGTTCAAACCTCAATGAAAGCGAGCATTATCTTCTTGCCAGACATGAGATTGCAACCAACCTAGACAGCATTTGCCAGGTGGCCCAACAGGTGCTCAAATCCAATGGTCGCTTGGCCATGGTCCACAGGCCCGACCGATTTTTAGATATTTTAGACACACTGAGGACCTACAAGCTGGCTCCCAAACGGATCCAGTTTGTCTATCCCAAGGCCAGCAAGGAGGCCAATATGTTGCTGATTGAGGCGATCAAGGACGGCTCGGTGGATGGGCTGCACATCCTGCCACCTCTGGTTGTCCATGAAGAAAACGGCGACTATACTCCTGCCATTCGTGAGATTTATTATGGAAAATAAGGCCTACTTTTATGTCTTGGAATGTGCCGACGGGAGTCTTTATACTGGCTATACGACTGATGTGGAGAAGCGGCTTGCTACCCATAATCGTGGGAAAGGGGCCAAGTACACCCGCGCACGCTTGCCTGTCAGCCTGGTCTATCAAGAAGCCTTTGCTAGTAAGCAGGAAGCCATGTCTGCCGAGGCTTTGTTTAAGAAACGCAGTCGGCAGAGTAAGTTAGATTATATCGCAGAAATGACCGAAAAACCTCGCTCCACATAGGGCGAGGTTTTGACTTAAAATGTCTCCAAAATCGTATCAATCTTGGTCATTGCCTCAGCATAGATAGCTTCAGCCCGGCTTGGATCGGCCGATTGTCCTTCGATAAAGACCTGATGGATGTCTTCAAAGCCCAGAAACTCAAAGATAGACTTGATGTATTGGGCTGCAGGATCTTGACCTGCATAAACGCCACCATTGGACTGGATGTGCAACAATTTTTTGCCCTTGACCAGACCGATAGAGCCCTCAGGTCCATACTTGAATGTCAGTCCTGCAACGTTAATGGTATTAATCCATGACACTAATTGACTTGGCACATTGAGGTTCCAAAGAGGATTGACGACGACAATCTTATCTGCTGCCAGAAATTGCTGGGTCAAGGCATTATAGCGGTCCAACTGCTCCGCTTGTTCAGGACTGATTTCTATACCTTTTTTAACCGCTCCCATAGATTCTAACAAAGGCTTATCCAAAGCTGGAATCTGGTCTTCAAAGACATCCACTACTTCTATCTTATCCTCTGGGTGCAAACTGGCGTAACGAGTTTGAAACTCTTCCAAGGCCCGCAAGGCGTAGGACTTTTGTGCGTCGAGGGGGTGAGCCTTTACAATTAATACAGTTTCCATTGTTTTGCTCCTTTTATCACTAGTTATTGATAGTTGTATTATACTATTTTTGATTTATAATTCAAATCATCTGCTCAAAGCAAGAGGCTGGTCTCCCAGCCTCTCCATTTCTAAATTGTTCCTTATTTTAAATAAGTATAAGCAACACAGTCCAAGCTTTCAACAGCTGTAAAGCCAAGTTCCTCATAAAAAGACCGTGTTTTCTCAGTATTGTCCGTCAAGAGATGAAGCTGATAAATACCCGGAAAGTGGGTAACGGCCTGCTCCAAAAGATGACGCCCAATCCCTTGTCGCTGATAGGGTGGCAGGACCAAGATGTCCTGAATAAAAACGATTGAATGCCCGTCGCCAACTGCCCGCAAAAGACCCACTAGACGGTCACCGTCAAAGGCAGCAAGAACGAGCAGACTATGTTCCAAGGCCTTCTCTAGCATTTCTGGACGGCTAGTATATCCTGTCCAGTCCACAGAATCATAGAGGTCAAGGACAGCTTGAAAATCAAGTTGAGGATTATGTTTGTAAGTAATCATGTCTTTCTCCTTTGTATTGTTTTTTAGAATACAAAGGCTTTATCCATTGTCAAAATGCCCATAGTCTTACCTCCTGTTTTGCTACTTCTAGTATAACAAAAACCGCTCCAATTATGAAGCGGTTTTAAAATGCAGATAAGCATAGTAGATGCTAAGACTTACAACAGAAATACCAACCAAAATCATCACAAGGATAGATAGGGTTGGTGAACCCAACAAACTTACTAACTGCAACACCCCACCAATCATCAAGAAATAGCCAACATACTTTCTTCCTTTTCGTTCTATTTCATTGGTCTTGCTGTCCAATTCCTCCTTGGGTAAATAATTTCCTATCACCATATAATAGACAGACAGCAGTCCAATGACAAGCCTACGGTAATCCAATTCTCCTCCTAAATTATACCAGAGTAAAGAAACTTGAATGATGAGAGCCAGTAGCGGAAAAAACCATTTGACCACTCGAATGACTGGTGTTTTCCCTATCCCTTTCACATCATAAAGTACACTAATGAATAGGTGAACACAAAAGAATGATAGCGGTGTCAAAATCATCATATACTTGGCCATAGAGCCATTTGGCTCACCATTTACGCCAAAATGTGTCACCATGGTGTCTGGCAATGCTTTATAGTAATAAATCATCAATACAGCTATTAGTAGAAATATACTAGAAGTTGCTAATAATGTTTTTATGTCAATTTTCTTCATCTTGTTGCCCTCCAAAACTTGCAATCCAAACCAAGACTTCTTCAAAGACCGTATAGTTTAGACGATAATAAATAAAATTTTTCTGCTTTTCCTCCAAAATTAATCCAGCTTTTTTCAAAGTGGATAAATGATGAGAAACTGTTGCTCCTGTTAATTGAAATTGTTCTACAATTTCCCCAGCAGACTTCGGCCCCGACTTAAGACTATCTAGAATTTGCCTACGAATAGGAGCAGAAATTGCCTTCAAGGTTTCAGACAATCCCATAATAAGCCTCCTTGTCCATCTATTTAGAAATATTTCTAAATAGAATTATACTCTGTTTTCATTATTTGTCAAGAACTATTTCGATTATTTTCTAAATAGATTTCAAAAAAACAGACCACTCTTTATGGTCTGTCAAATACGGCTTATCTCTCACCCTTATTGCGAATCACAAAGCCTGTTTTCTTTTCACTTGATGTGCGTTGATGCGGTTTTTTGTTGTCCTGACGGCGGTTGTCACGTTTGAACTTGTCATCGCGACGGTTTCGGTCATTGCGGTCGCCACGGCGTCCTCCACGGTCTCGGTTGCGGTCACCGTCACGACGGCCACCACGTCCACCCTTGCCCTTGGCTTGACCAGGTGCAAACTTGAATGGCAGTGGTTTTTCACGTGCGATTTCCACTTCTGGCAAACTATCTGGATCCTGTACGGTCAGACTAAGTACGTAGAGAGCAAGCTCTTCAGGCGTAAATTCAGCTGCTAACTGAATAGCATCTTTCTTGAATTTATCAAAATTGCTACGGATGGTCTCATCCGCCATTTCACGCTCAATCTTTTTCAAGGCAACTTTCTTCTTAGCTTCGAATGCTTCCTGAGCAGTTGCTGGTTTGAGACCTTTCATACGTTTCTTGGTCAAATCTTCGATGATTGCCAAGTAGCCCATCTCGTTTGGCGAAACAAAGGTAATAGACTGACCTGATTGACCCGCACGACCTGTACGACCGATACGGTGAACATAGCTTTCTGGGTCCTGTGGAATATCGTAGTTATAGACATGCGTTACACCTGAAATATCCAATCCACGCGCCGCAACGTCCGTCGCAACAAGGACATCAATCTGATCGTTTTTAAAGTCACGAATAACACGTAGACGTTTGTTCTGGTCCAAATCTCCGTGGATACCTTCTGCACGGAAGCCACGCAGTTTCAAACCACGAGTCAATTCATCGACACGGCGCTTAGTACGACCGAAGACGATAGACAATTCAGGCTGGTCAACGTCCATGAGGCGTGTCATGGTGTCAAATTTTTCATGTTCTTTGACACGGACATAGTATTGGTCCACGTTCACATTGGTCAATTCCTTAGCCGCAATCTTAACGTGTTCAGGCTCTTTCATAAATTTGACACCAATACGCTTGATTGGCTCTGGCATGGTCGCAGAAAATAGGAGAGTCTGGCGACTTTCTGGCACACGCTCAATAATCGCTTCAATGTCGTCCAAGAAGCCCATGTTGAGCATTTCATCAGCCTCGTCAAGAATGAGGGTTTCAACGCCGTCAAGTTTGAGGGCCTTGCGTTTGATTAAATCCAACAAACGCCCTGGCGTACCAACAACGATGTGGGCACCTGAGCGAAGGGCCTTGATTTGTTTTTCAATGCTTGAGCCACCGTAAACAGAGCGGACTTTCACACCCTTTTCACGACCAAATTTGAAAAGCTCTTCCTGACTCTGCACCGCCAACTCACGCGTTGGGGCAATAATCAGGGCTTGTACAGCTTGATTGTTGGTGTCAATTTTGTTGAGAGTTGGCAGACCAAAGGCTGCTGTTTTCCCTGTACCCGTTTGGGCTTGACCAATCACATCTTTTCCTTCCAGAGCAAGCGGAATTGTTTGCTCCTGGATAGGTGACGGCGTTTCAAAACCTGCCTTCTCAACGGCAAGCAAAATATCTTCTGATAGATTTAATTCAGTAAATTTCAATTATGATACCAAGTGCGTTAAGAAAACAAGGTGAAAATAGGAGACTGACGCAGTGGAAAAGAATAACAGCACTATTCTTATTATAGGTCAACATCTCAGCGCAGTGGTTGATTGGCAGATTTGTTCGTATTACATACTCCAAATCTGACCGAATCAACTGTGCGGGGGTGGGAAGACGAACTCCATCGCTTTCTAGTTCTGTCCCACTCCCTATCTTTTTCACGAAGTTTTTAACACGGGTTCGAATGCTCTTCCCGAACTAGTTTCCTAACGCATTTCCTTTCTTTTACAAGGCAGTGCGAAGCTACCTTATCTCACTTTTTTTGTAACAACTATTTCCACTGGCAGCGAACTACTACTCAATGAAAATCAAAATTAGCCCTAGCTTCAACAGTCTAGGAATAGACTGTTGGAGGTGGGAAATCCTACGAACTAAGTTCGTGTCAATTAGTCGAAGTAGAATACTGTTACTTCCTTGTTTGTAGGTAACAGGCTGAAAAACTCCACTGGTGCTTTTCACTCACCAAGACGAGTTGACAACGGATGGCTTTGATTTTCGCAGAGTAAACCAGTATCAGACTTGCAACTTACCTAGTATAACACATTCTAAGCATAAAGGTTGGCTTTTGCCTTGAAAATAAAAATAATACGTTTTCAAAAAAAACTTAAAAATATTTGAAGGTGAGAAAGTGAGAAATTAAGACTATTTGAATCATAGTTTGAACAACCAATGCGGTATTGTATTCAGACATATAAATAATAAAGGTAAAGGTAACTCAAAACAATAGCTTTCGTAAACAAATGCTATCTTTCTCAAGACTAGTGACTATCCTCTTCGCTTTTATTTTTACCCTATGATATAATTAAGGTGATGACTTCTCACAGCTAATCGCTGGTGTCCCAATATCAAAAAACCACGATGGAAACTAACAACGTTTTTTTACTATAATTATATTACCAACCATTTCACTAATTATATTATGTTATCCAAGCGCTGATTGAGGATTAACATACGAGGAGGTATAGATATGAATACAAAAAAGAAGATATCCTTTGCCCTGACCGCTTGTCTAGGTCTTTTTTTGCTCTTCCCTACTTCTACCCACGCTCATTATGACCGCGCCTTTTGGTATGAAGAACAAGTGACCACACCGCATATTGAACAATATACAGACTGGATGTCCACAATTCCTGATAATCGTTTTCTAGGAGAGCTTGCCATTCCGGGAACTCATGATAGCATGGCTCACAGTAACCATCTTCCTTTTCGTGATATTGTCCGTACGCAAACAATGAATTTGCAGCAACAATTGGAGTCTGGAATCCGATATTTAGATATTCGTCTCGCATATATGGGAGATCACTTTGCTCTCTACCATGGCTCAATCGCCTTGGGCTACCAATTTGAAGAGGTTCTTACAACTATTCAAAATTACTTGATAAGTTATCCAAGTGAAACCATCTTAATGCGGATTAAACAAGAGCATACTCATGCCTCTGATCCTGAAATGTTTACCCTTTTTGAGTCCTATTATCAACGATATTCCTCTCTTTTCTGGAATCCTATGACTTCGTCAAACGGATACAATCCTACACTAGGCGAAATTCGTGGTCAGATTGTGCTTTTACCTGATGTCTTGTCTATCGAACACGGAATAAATTATCGTTTTGTTATTACTCAAGATCAATACCATCTCAATACAAATTGGGATTTATATAAAAAATGGGAAGCTATAAAGAACCATATCAATCAGGCAAATACATCTAGCATTGATTTTATTTTCATGAATTATCTCAGTGGTTCTGGTGGTTCTTTCCCTTATTTTGTAGCAAGTGGACATGTTCGTCCAGCAACTGATGCTTCCCGACTCTCTACTGGATTGACGGAACCCGGTTTTAGGCATCGCTACCCTGACTTCCCACGCACAGCACGTCTCGGTGTATTTGCAACAATTTCCTTTGAAGGAACCAATACTCTTGTTGCGGACTATCTACGAAACAATCAAATTCGTAGACCAGGAATCATCATTTCAGATTTCCCCGGTGAACGTCTTATCAATGAAGTTATACAATGCAATTACCGTTAATCGTTCTATATTTTTGCATGTTTAGTATTTAAGCTAAAATACTGTTCTATAAATAACATCTCGTACAATACATACCTAATTCTCACCCTAACCTTCCAATTCCTTTTACCATCAACATAAAAATATTCAACTGACTAGCGAGGAAATTCCCAACGGGGGACTCCTCGTTTTTTATATCTTAATTGTCGTTTCAAGTCAAAAATAGTCAACCACTAAATTTTCGATAAGCAGACTATATCATCAATAACAAAAAATTACTTCTTTCACGAAAAATAAAAGTGATTGATTGTGACATGAAAAATTCTATAGGAGTTGTGAACTAAGGATAGCACAGTGAAGCATTGAGAGCAACAATAAAAAAATGCATCATTAGGCTGTTATAGACATTTAGTCTATCTTTAATTACTTCGTTAACTCGCTTTGCCGTACTTTGCGTAAGTGACTTGCTTTCGCAAGTCTCATTTCCAGCCTTGTACAGTCTGCTAGACTGTACAAGCTGCCTACAGCTTTTGAGGCGAATGCGGTTCGCCCTATTTCCAGCATCTTTTTTCTCGCTTTTTTGTATCTAGGATCGGGCTGAAACAGTTCCCCGAACTGTTTCACTCTCCCAGATAGTTGGAGCCAGTACTAAAAGTAAACTAAAATATAATTATTTAGCTTTAAAATAGCATTCCAAACAATACTCAACCGATTGAAATCTCCTCAATAACTCAACCACTTTTCTTTTCAATCCAGCCCAGAATCGTTCAATTGGGTTAAGTTCAGGGGAATAAGGTGGAAGCGGAAGAAAATAGTGTCCCTTAGCCACTGCAAGCTCATCTAGTTGTTTCTTGGGATGAAAAGCTGCATTATCCATAATGATGACATGGGGTTCTGTCAAGGATGGCAATAGCTGCTCCTGATACCACTTGATAAATAATTCCGCTGTCATCGTTCCATGATAAAGCAAGGGGGCTATAATTTTAGAACCAGTTTGACCAGCTACTACCGAAATTCTTTCGAATCTGCGTCCACTTACCTTGTCGTATACTTTCTCTCCTCGAGGTGCTCTAGCTTTGTGACGATAAAGATAAGTATCAATGCCCGTCTCATCAATATAAACAATCGGTGTGTCAGGAAAGCAGGCTAAAACATCAAGATAGCGTCTCACTTTTTCGCTATCTTGTTCTTTATAGGTTGTTGTCTTTTTTTAAAGTAATATTCACTTTTTTGAGTGCTGCCCAAACAGAAGGAATACTACAGTTAAAATGCTCTGCAATTTCTTTCAGGAAAGCATCTGGATGTTCCTTGACATAGGCTTCCAAGCGGTCAAGCGGAAGTTTGCGAGGACTACGAGAGCGTGGTTTACGATTCAGATGTCCTTCATTTTTCAGCTGTGTCTCCCAACGGTACAAGGTATCGGTTCCAATACCAAATAGGTCACAGGTTTCCTTTTTTGTGTGTCCTGATTGGACATAGGCAATAACGCGTTTTCTAAAATCAATTCCGTAAGTCATAAGTCTATTTTATTATATATTAAATAAAAAACTAAATAACTATATCTGGCAAGCTATCGCATTTGCTAGATAAAAAAAGAATGCTGGATAAGATTCCAACATTCTTTCTAACAATTTATTTTCCCAAAACAGCCGCAGCCAGAGCTTTTTGGATAGCAATAACACTCTTGTCACTCTTGAATTGGAGGGTTTCAGCAGGCTCTGCCGCAGAAGAAATCCAAATCTTGAGCTCAGCATCTAAATCAAAATGACCAGAAGTTTCGACCGTAAAACGTGAAATGGACTGGTAAGGAATAGACTTATAGGCTACCTTCTTACCAGAAATCCCTTGCTTATCCACTAAAATCAAGCGATACTCGGTAAAGACAATCAGGTCGCGGACCAAACTAAAGGCCATCTCTACTTGTTCATTAGCCAATAAAATATTCCCTAGCTCCTGCTCTACCTTGTCATTATTCATCTGCGAGGCATTGCCCATCAAACCTGAAAACAAACCCATGTGTTTACTCCTTTTTTACTTTTCCATATTTTACCGAAAAACTTACAGGAAACAAAGTAAAAACCAGCCTATAATACAAGCCTCTCGTCAAACAAGCCTAGAAATTCTTCATTCTGCGAATGGGTGACGACGGTGACCAACTTATCCTCAATCTTGGACAAGGTTTCCGCAATTAAACTTTCATTTCTAGTATCTAAGCCCGTCGTTGGCTCATCAAATAACAAGACTTCCGCATCACGATAGAGGGCTCTAGCTATATCAAACCGCCGCTCCTCCCCTCCCGATAATTGCTGGGCAGAGGATAGCAGGGTAGCGAAACCATTTTCCTGTCGTTCAAACCAGTCTAGCAGACCAACCCTGCTCAAGCAAGTCAGAGCCTTTCTCTGATCCAAGGGACCAAACAGGCTCAGATTTTCCCCAATACTAGCTGAGAAAATAGCCGTTTTTTGAGGAAGATAATAGATTTTTCCAAAAAACGAGGTCTGTTCTAGGTCCGCCAGATTCCTCTGGTTGACCAGGACTCTTCCAGCTTCTGGCTTCTGAATCCCCAGCAAGAGGCGGAGCAAGGTCGTCTTCCCACTCCCGCTTTTTCCTAGAATGGCATATTTTCTATTAGCAAGAAAACGATAGGAAAACCTATCAAAGAGTCGGTGATTATTCTGCTCATAGGTAATCGTTTCCAAGCTGATGCTGTCAATGGTTTCAGTCAGTTCTTCCTTGGCTTCATTTTCCTGGAATTGCCCCTGCAAAATCGTCGTCAAATCTGCCACAACAGTCCGACTAGCCAGGTAATCCGTTACCAGTCCAGACATGGTTTGGATAGGGCCAGCCACCGTTCCCATGAGGGTGGTCATGGCAATCAAGTCTGAAATCTTCAGCAGGCCTTGAAAGACAAAGATACCACCAATAATCCAGGAACCCGAATAAACCACACTACTCAAACCATAGGACACGGCGTAGGTCTGAGATTGTTTTTTGGAAAAATGGTTGGCTCGCCTAGCATATTCCTGACTGGATGCTTGGAGTTTCTCTTCAAAAATCGGCGTAATGGTGCTGATTCGGATAAAGGTCAGAGAATGAACAAACTCACTAAAGAGCTTGAGGTAGGCATTCTTCTCCGACTGAGTATCTTGAGTGGCATGAGCAAGGATACGATTATTGATCAGGGGTGCTAGGAAAGGAATGAAGCACAAAGCCAGCATAATCAGCGTCATGGTCCCTTGCAAATAAAGGGCACCAATTAGTGAAAAGGTAAAGACAAGAAGACTGGTCAACATAGACAAGAGCGGTGTTAGATAACCATTTTCCAAGACATCCATGTGGTTGACCAAAATGTGAATCTTGTCAGCACTCTTTTTGTCATCATTTCCTGAATCATCGCCAGCTGCGTAGACAGCCACCAGCTGATTGCGAGTCCTTTCCATGATACGATTTACTAACTTGGCCTTGAGATAACGAGGCAGGTAGTCAAAGTAGGTATCGCAGATGAAAAAGCCCACCGCTATGAGTGAACTGGTCACAAATGCCTTTTGGTCACCGGACAGAGCCGCCTCTGAAACCCTAGCATAGACAAAACCTGTTGCTGCCAAAATCAGAGCATAGACAAGAGATACCAAGACATAGGCCAGCACCTCCGACTTGCACTTTCTAAGGTAGTAAAACATGGGACATACCTCCAATGCGTTTCCGTTTATACTACTATAGTATATTATAATAATACTTTTTTTGCAATGATAACAAAATTAAAAAAAGCCAGGACTTGCCTGACTTATTATAGAGTTAATTGGGTTAGATGAAGATTGAACTTAAGGTTCATCGAAGCAACTTAACGAAGTTTTAGCTTGATTTTCAAAGCTGATTACTGACTTTACGCAAAGAAACTCAAGAATAAAACTAGGCAAGGAGCTGAAGATTGAACTAGAGGTTCATCGAAGCAACTTAACGAAGTTTTAGCTTGATTTTCAAAGCTGAACAGCTGTAAGCTGATACCATCAGCTCCCATCTCCCACCTTTCACCTCGCTTGACATCTCTAGGCTCAGGCTGAAACAGTTCCCCGAACTGTTTCACTCCACTGAACCTTAGGCATTGGTAAACTGACTACCGTCAGTTCCCATCTCCCGATAGCAAACATCTCCCAGATGTTTGCTACATCTTCTCTTCCAACGCCACATCCGGATACTTGTCCGCAAACCAGCGGAGGGCGAAGTCGTTTTCAAAGAGGAAAACAGGTTGGTCAAAGCGGTCTTTGGCTAGGATGTTGCGGCTTGATGACATGCGTTCATCCAGGTCTTCTGGCTTGATCCAACGGACAGTCTTTTTGCCCATTGGGGTCATGACTACCTCAGCATTGTACTCGCCTTCCATGCGGTGTTTGAAGACTTCAAACTGGAGCTGACCAACGGCCCCCAGCATATACTCGCCTGTCTGGTAGTTCTTGTAGAGCTGGATAGCCCCTTCTTGTACCAGTTGCTCGATTCCCTTGTGGAAGGATTTTTGTTTCATAACATTTTTAGCGGAAACTTTCATGAAAATTTCAGGGGTGAAGGTCGGCAGTGGTTCGAATTCAAACTTGTTTTTGCCTACGGTCAAGGTATCGCCTACCTGATAGGTTCCTGTATCGTAAACCCCGATAATGTCACCCGCCACTGCATTTTCCACATTCTCACGGGACTCGGCCATAAACTGCGTCACGTTGGACAACTTGGCTCCCTTACCTGTACGAGGTAAGTTGACTGCCATCCCGCGTTCAAATTCGCCCGAAACCACGCGCACAAAGGCAATGCGGTCACGGTGACGAGGGTCCATATTGGCCTGAATCTTAAAGACAAAACCTGAAAAATCTTTGTTGAGCGGGTCAATGACATCACCTGTCGTTGTCTTGTGACCATGTGGCTCTGGAGCAAATTCCAAGAAGGTGTCAAGGAAGGTCTGCACACCAAAGTTTGTCAGGGCTGAGCCGAAGAAAACAGGTGTCAAATCGCCGTCCAAAATCGCCTGCTCTGAAAATTCATTCCCAGCTTCCGCCAGAAGTTCAATATCATCCAGAACTTGTGCATAAAAGGGGTTAGAACCAAAGAGCTTGTCACCCTCGTCCAAGTTGGCAAACCGCTCGTCACCACGGTAGAGTTCTAAACGTTTGTTATGGAGGTCATAGAGACCCTCGAAAGATTTCCCCATACCGATTGGCCAGTTCATCGGATAGCTGGCAATGCCCAAGACTTCTTCCAACTCCTGCAACAAATCAAGTGGCTCACGACCGTCACGGTCCAACTTGTTGATAAAGGTGAAAACAGGGATGTTGCGGTGCTTAACAACCTCAAAGAGCTTTTTGGTCTGGGCCTCGATACCCTTGGCAGAGTCCACCACCATGACAGCCGCATCGACCGCCATCAAGGTCCGATAAGTGTCTTCTGAGAAGTCCTCGTGTCCTGGTGTATCTAGGATATTGACCCGCTTGCCTGCATAGTCAAACTGCATGACAGATGAGGTAACAGAGATACCACGTTGTTTCTCAATATCCATCCAGTCAGACTTAGCAAAGTTACCAGTCTTTTTCCCCTTGACCGTACCTGCTTCACGAATCTCACCCCCAAAGTAGAGCAACTGCTCGGTAATAGTGGTTTTACCCGCGTCCGGGTGAGAGATAATCGCAAAGGTGCGGCGTTTCTTGATTTCTTCTTGTAGTGACATAATGTTTCCTTTTCATTTTTTTGTATTTTGATTCATAGCAGAGCTGAGCTCTTATCCTATTCGATTTACATTGGATTCATCCTTATTCTTTACTAGACAACTCTCTTATTATATCGGAAATAAGGGAATTTTTCAAACTATTGAAGAATAGGTCTACAGACCTATACTGTTGTATTATAAATATGTTACAATAAGTATGAGATGTATTCTATATACTAGAAAAAGAAAGATAAAATAATGAACAAACAAATAAAAGGTTTATCAACCAAGGAAGTACAAGAACGTATTCAAAACTAGCAAACCAATCATTTTAAGACAAAGACCAGTGCCAGTAATTGGGAAATCTTCAGACGAAATGTGTTTACATCTTTTAACGCACTCAATTTTGCCATTTTCTTAGCCTTACTAGCTGTACAGGCATGGTCCAACCTTTTCTTCTTCGGAGTTATTGTCCTCAACGCTGTTTCAGGAATGCTGACAGAATGGCGAGCACGACGAATGATTGACAAACTCAACCTGATGAACAAGGATTTTATCCGAGTTGTTCGCGACAGCGAGACAATCTCTATTGCACCAGAAGATATTGTCTTAGATGATGTTCTCTTGCTGTCTGCTGGCGAACAAGTTCCTAGTGATGCTATTGTTTTAGAAGGTATAGCCGAGGCAAACGAGGCCATGTTAACCGGTGAAAGCGACTTGATTGTGAAAAATACTGGGTCTGAATTATTGTCTGGTAGCTATCTAGTTAGCGGACAGATTTATGCAAAAGTCATCCATGTTGGCGCAGAAAACTATGCCAATAAGCTCATGCTTGAGGCGAAAACTCACAAACCTATCGTCTCTCGTATTCTTTACAATATGGATAAAATTGCTAAATTTACAGGAAAAATTATCATTCCATTCGGACTTGCTCTTTTTCTAGAAGCCTTTTTCATCAAACTTCTTCCCTTAAAAGACTCAGTTATTACCAGCTCTACTGCCCTACTAGGTATGTTACCAAAGGGAATCGCTCTGCTGACCATCACTTCTCTCTTAACTGCCGTTATCAAACTGGGAATGAAAAATGTCCTCGTACAAGAAATGTATTCCGTCGAAACACTTGCCCGAGTTGATGTTCTTTGTTTGGATAAGACCGGAACGATTACTCAGGGGAAAATGACCGTCGAAAACCTGCTCCCCTTAACCAACCATTATTCACTTGACACTATCCAACAGATACTCGCTACCTATATCCAGACAAGTGAGGATACTAATTCAACAGCTCAGGCCATTCGAAAAGAATATGGTGATTTAGAGCACCACTATAAAGCTAGTCACATCATCCCATTTTCTAGTGATAGAAAATGGGGGGCAATGACAATAGAAAACATTGGTCGCATTTTTCTAGGGGCACCAGAAATGTTACTAACACAAAATCCTCCTTCTGTTTCTGAGGCACAGGCTCATGGTTCCCGTGTCCTGATTCTTGCGCTTAGCCAACAGTCCCTTCCTTCTTTTCAAAATCAGCTACCTAAGAATATTGAACCTCTAGCTCTATTAGAAATTGCCGACCCAATCCGAGAAGACGCCGCAGAAACACTGGCCTATCTTCGCTCGCAAGAAGTGACTCTAAAAATAATCTCTGGTGACAATCCTGTGACGGTCTCACACATTGCCAGGGAAGCTGGATTTGCTGACTACGATAGCTATATCGATTGTTCCAAAGTTGACGACGAAGAACTAATTGCCAGAGCTGAAACAACCGCCATTTTCGGTCGCGTATCCCCACATCAGAAAAAATTGCTCATCCAAACCCTCAAAGCACAGGGACATACTACTGCAATGACCGGTGATGGGGTCAATGATATTCTTGCACTACGCGAAGCTGATTGTTCCATTGTCATGGCAGAAGGTGATCCCGCTACCAGACAAATCGCTAATCTAGTCCTCCTAGATTCTGAATTTCGCGATATTCCTGAGATTCTCTTTGAGGGACGACGCGTTGTTAATAACATCTCCCACATTGCTCCCATCTTTCTTATCAAAACAATCTACTCTTTCTTACTTGGCCTTATCTGTATCGCTAGTATTGCCCTAGGTAAAGCAGAATATTTGTTAGTTTTCCCATTTATTCAAGTACAAATGACCCTCATTGGTCAATTTGTCGAAGGTTTTCCTCCTTTTATCCTAACTTTTGAACGAAATATCCGCCCTGTAGAAAAACATTTTCTCAGAAAATCTCTTCTCTTAGCCCTACCAAATGCTCTCATGGTTGTTCTCAGTGTCCTTATTTTCCATTTAATGCAAGTATTTGGATACTTAAACTTGCATGACATGCAAACCCTCTCTTATTATGTTCTTGGTTCAACAGGTCTACTGGCTGTCATTCGTGCCTGTTTGCCACTGACAAAAGCTCGACTGGCTCTTATTATTTATTCCGTTTTCGGTTTCTTCATCAGCTCCCATTTCCTACATGGTCTGATTGAAATCCACCCCCTAAACAGTCACACATTGCCAATCTATTCTGGATTAATGCTCATTTTTATCCCTGTCTTTTTCTGGATTAGCTACAAACAAGGCGCATTTAAAAATCATGACCACCCGTCAAACGGGTGGTTTGAACAGGGGCTATAAGCCCACATCACCAGCCAGCGCCTAAAGACGCTGACTTTCACTTTGTTCAAGCCTCACTGCTTTTGACTCGTCACTAGCCTCTTAAAGAGGCATTCGTACTACTTGCCATTATCCCTAAAGGGATCTTCATACTCTTTTACACTTAACTTATCAAGTGCTATATCATGTTTAACTCGCTTTCTAGATTTTAAGCTCGTGAAGAAATCATCCACTGGATAATTTCTTTATTCTTGTATATATTTCTTAATTGTGGCTTCATTAAGTCCAACTTACACTCTTCAACAATTCCCCAAATTGTTGAAGCTCTCTGCCCAGAAATGACGATTACCAAATTTATAGAGAGATTGGCGTGTTTATCAAACATCATTAGAGCACTCTTACCTTTTAAATAGCCCATAAAGCTTGATACACTTAATCGCGGGGGAATATTGACTAACATGTGAACATGGTCTGGCATCAGATGACCTTCGATAATTTCAACACCTTTATAACTACACAATCGTCGAAATATCTCTCCAAGACTACTTCGATATTGATTATAGATAATTTTTCGTCTATACTTAGGGGTGAAGACAATGTGGTATTTACACAACCACTTTGTATGTGATAAACTATGTGCCTTTTGCGCCATATTTTTCTCCTTTCGCTTTACAATAGGCTTGAACACCTTTATTGTATCGCGTTTGGAGTTTTTTTGGTATAACCTTCGTCGCGCACCCGCATAGCGGGTGGTTTATTTGTCACGCACCTTACGGAGCGTGACGGACTAAAAGTCACATAACTAAAAATAAGACTTGAAAAACTAATTTCAAGTCTCAGACTGAAGACAAAGTCCTTAGAATTGATTTTCTAAGGGCTTTTCTTCGTATTTAGGAGTATAATATAAGAAAAAGGACTTGTGAGGTTCTCCTATGTTACACAAAGAAAAACCTGACTATAACCGCAATCAGTACGGTTTCTATACCCTTGACCAGCTTGTGCCTGCAGATCATTTCCTGCGCCAAGTGGAAGCTGTGATTGACTTCGACTTCATTTATGATCTAGTAGAAGATACCTATTCGTCTGATAATGGTCGTCCTAGTCTTGACCCTGTCATGTTAGTTAAAATTCCTCTGATTCAGTGCTTTTATGGTATTCGTTCCATGCGTCAGACCATCAAGGATATTGAAGTGAATACTGCCTATCGCTGGTTTCTTGGTTTAACCCTAGATGACAAGGTGCCTCACTTCACGACATACGGCAAAAATTATTCCCGTCGCTTTCAAGAGAAAGGGTTGATTGAGTCCATTTTCACGCATATTCTTGGGCTGTGTATCAATGCAGGCCTAATTGACCCGACGGAGATTTTCATAGACGGAACTCATATTAAGGCTGCGGCTAATAATCGTAAGTTTATCAACCAAGAGGTGGAAAAGCAGGCCAAATTCATGAGTGAACAGCTGGAAATCGAAATTAATCAAGATCGGGTAAAGCACGGAAAAAAGCCGCTCGGGCCCGCCAAAGAGCCAGAGCCCATCGCTAAGAAAATCTCCACAACCGACCCAGAAAGTGGCTGGTTCCATAAAGGTGATCATAAGGAAGTTTTCGCTTATTCTGCCCAAGTTGCCTGTGATAAGTATGGCTGGGCACTTGCTTATAGTGTTGAGGCTGGCAATATCCATGACAGCCAGGCTTTTCCTGCACTTTTTGCCAAGCTTGAACCCTTGAAACCAGAGTATATCATTGCGGATTCGGGCTATAAAACTCCCAGTATTGCCAAGTTTCTAATTGATAAGGAAATCACTCCTGTCCTTCCCTACACCCGTCCCCGTGGGAAGAAGGGTCAACTTCGTCCTAAAGATTTTGTCTATGACGAACACTTCGATTGTGTCCTGTGTCCTGAACATCAGGCCTTGACCTATCGCACGACTACCCGAGAAGGCTACCAAGAATACAAAAGTGATCCAGCAATTTGTGCCAACTGTCCCCTATTATCAGTATGTACGACCAGTAAGAACCATCAAAAAGTTGTCACGCGGCATATTTGGAAGGAGTATTTGGAACAGTGCGAGGATATTCGTCATCAAAGAGGGATGAAGGAACTCTATCAACATCGGAAAGAGACGATTGAACGGCTATTTGGCACAGCCAAGGAATACCATAATCTGCGCTACACGAGAGAAAAAGGCAAGTCCAAAATGGAGGATAAGATTGGACTGACTTTGGCGTGCTTAAATCTCAAAAAACTAGCTAAAAGGATGGCAAGAAGGCCTTTTTATTTTGTCCAGATGGGGTGGTTTCAGCATTAAAACAGCCATTTTTCTCTAAAAACAGTAAAAAGACAAACACCAAAACGATGTTTGTCTGCAATCTGAGACTTGAAAAACTAATTTCAAGTCTTATTTTTTCAATATCTGCGAATTCATTTGTTTGCTTTCTTTTTTCAAATAGGCAATTAACATAGCTTGTATACTCAAAATAGAGAAGCAGAGTAGGCAAGTTACCAAGAAGAAATTCAAAGGAAGATTGGTACTGTTCACTAAAGGTGTCTGTCTCAAAAATCCATAATTTCCGCCAGTTAAAAGAGCTACTCCTAGAATCAGCATATTCATAATAAGCGTATATTTCACTACCTCTTTCCCCTTCAACATCTCCCCCTCTAAATCAGATAACAGGTACAACATACAATTAACCGTCAAGGCGTAGTGACCAATAACAAAAGTAAAGAAGGTCAGATGTGGAAATGCAAATGGGTCAAATACTGGATGAATAAAGGCCGCAAGCGATCCAAAAAGACCCAGATAGGCAAAATAACGTTTCAAAGGTCCAGGCTTCGCCCAAAGAATAAAGAGCATGGCCAAGCGACAATGATAAAAAGGAAGACTCTCAGAAAGAGGAAAATCAGCTACGATATACCAAGTATAAAGGGAGACAATCTGTATAAATTGAAGCCACCAAAAAACAATATGAAACCATCTTTTTTGATAACAACGAAAACAAAGATAGAGCATGAAAAACCAAATAATCATGAGAAACAGGTGTTCCAATACGTTCAGGTTCGGTGCTTCAGAAATCTGATTGCTAAAAAAATCACTCATCTTATTAAATTCCTCTCTTTCCCCAAAAGTTAGTATATCAACTTTTCGATGTTTTGACAAGACTTGCTAAAAAAGAGAGGTCTTGCCTCTCTACTTTTCTATTGCTTCCACCACTTTCCCAAGATTCATGGAATTAGACCCTTTAAAGAGGATTTGGTCTTGGCCGCCAAGAACTTCCTTGACTTGTTTGACTAAGTCTTCAAATTGGTCCTGCTCTGCATTTTTCCTAAAGAAATAGACTTTTCCTATTGGGAACATCTGACTAGCCAACTGGGCCAGACCTTCAATATCCTGACCGTAGAAAATGACGGTGTCTAGCACATCAGGCGACAGACTCAGAATCATCTGATTATGGAGGTCAACGGACTGGCTACCCAGCTCTTTCATGTCTGCCAAAACGGCGATTTTCTTGCCACCTTCATTGGCTGGAATGCTAGAGAAGGTTTCTAAAATCAATCGCATGGCCGTTGGGTTGGCGTTGTAGACATCGCTGAGAATATCTGCTCCGTTTGCTGCCTTCTTCCACTCGGTGCGGTTGCGGGTCAAGTTAAGACTGGCTAGGGCTGACTTGATGGCCTCATCAGGCACACCCAAGGTCTTACCTACGTAGCTTGCTACCATGGCATTGGTGGCATTGTACTTACCCGTTACTGGGAGGAAAATGTCGCCGTCCATAAAATTGACGGTGAAGGTCAGGCTATCTTTTGACTCGACCAGACTGGTCACCTGCAAATCAGCCTGCTCACCGAAGCGAATGAGTTCTACATGACTTGGCAAAAAGCCATCCGCAATCGGATCTGCTGGAATCAAGAGTTTACTACCTGGCTCCATTCCATCTGCAATTTGTAATTTTCCTTTGGCAATCTCTGCTCGTGAGCCGAAAAATTCCAGATGCGCTTCGCCAAATAGAGTAATTACTGACAGACTTGGTTTGGCAATTTCGGATAGAAGATGAATGTCTCCCAAGTGGTCTTGGCCCATTTCCAAGACCAGTTTTTCTGTATCATCAGGCATGTGGAGGACGGTGTATGGCAGACCGATTTCGTTGTTATAGTTGCCCTGAGTCTTGTAAGTCTTGTAAGTCGTTGCCAGAACATCGTGAATCATATCCTTGGTGGTTGTTTTACCATTTGATCCCGTCACAGCAATGACTTCTACCCCTGTTTTCTCTAGGTAGTAGGCCGCTAATTGTTGAAGCGCAGCCAAGCAATCATTTACTAGAATGTGAGGAACATCAAGGCTGACTTCAGACAGGGTTACTGCGCAGCCATTTTCAAAAGCAACAGGAATGAAGTCATGACCATCACGCGCACCTTTGAGGGGAACAAAAAGATCCCCTTCTGTAATCAGGCGACTGTCGAACTCCACCTTGTTAAGGGCTCTATCGGGATAAAGACTAATATCATTTTTTGCGCCCAAGACCTGAGCGACTTCGTGTAGGGTTAATTTCATTGTTTTCTCCAATAAACTAAAAAAGAGCTTTCGCTCTTTCTATTATACCACTTTTTATCGAACTTGAGTGAGGACACCATCTTTCATCTCATATACCTTGTCGCATTTTTCAATCATGCGTTGGTCATGTGTTACCATGATGATGGATTTGTTCCGTTCTTTGGCTTCCTTAGCTAATAACTCAACCACTTCAAAAGCGCGATTACTGTCTAGACTGGCTGTTGGTTCATCAGCTAGAATCAAAGCTGGATCATTGTAGAGTGCACGTGCAATTGCTACACGCTGCCGTTCTCCGCCTGACAAATCCTTAGGGAACTTGTTTTTGAGATGGTCCACACCCAATTCAGATAGGAGTTCGTTTCGCTTGCTCGGTTCAGCTTTCTTATTGACCTTATCAACCAAGGTTAATTGTTTTTCGACTGTTAAAAATGGAATCAAATTGGAAGCCTGCAAGACAAAACCAATGTCCTTATAGCGCAATTTGGCACGTTTTTTCTCAGGTAAATCAGAATAGTCCGATTGATTGATTAAAACACGACCAGTTGTCGGTGTTTGTAAACCACCTGCCAAGGTCAAAAATGTTGACTTCCCAGACCCAGATGGTCCAATGATGGCAACAAATTCGCCTTCTTCAATGCTAAAATTTGTTGGTTTAAGAGCCGTAATGGTTTGACTGCCATCTTGGAAGGTCTTACTAATATTTTCAAAAATAAGTGTTTTCATAACAACCTCCTAAGATAGATTTCGTAATGGATCTACCTTAAAGATAGAACCTACAGAGAAACTAGCACCCAATAGGGCAAATACAACTAGTGCTAGGCCGATTGCAATATAGAAGGTCCAGTTATTCTCAAATGGAACAGCGCTTGGCAAGACAAGGGATGACAAATAAGTTCCAGCCAATCCAAGGACGGCTCCCAAACCAGCCAGTAGGAAGGTTTGAGCCAATACAGAGCCTGAAATATAGCCATTTGAAAGACCTTGAATTTTCATCAGGCCAAAAATCGGTGATTTCTGTGTTGTCAACACAAAGATAAAAATACCAATAACAATGGCTGAGATGACAATCAAGAATCCTATCATAAAGCCAAAGGTCATATTTTGTGCCTTATATCCTGGCAGATTTTCAATAAAGTCTGCAATAGCAACTTTTTCCAGCTCATCTGGTACAGAAGCGACATCTCCACGAACGACAATGGCACTGGCAAGATTACTCGTTGCAGCTTGTTGTTTATCAGCCTGCATCAATTCTGCAAATGCCGTAAAGTCCATATATACAACAGGTGCCACACCAAAATAAGCATTGTCTGTATAACCTACAATGGTCACTTTTTCGTCAGTACCCGACAGATAGACTTCATCACCTAGCCCAAAACCTTCTACCTCTGACAAGGTTTTGTCTACAAGGACTTCTCCAGTTTTTTCATACAAACGACCTTCTACAATATTCGGCACGATAAAACTATCTGATTCAACAGCAAAGATGTTTACCTTTTCTTTTTCGCCTGAGGTGGCATTTTCATCCACATAGGCAACTCCAGCTTGTTGGCGAATCAAGGCCTTGTCACTAGCATCTACTTGGTCAAGCAAGGCTGTATCAATTTTGGATGCTGTAATCAAACGATTGCTTTCTGAATTAAGCAAGACATAATCTGCCTGCCATTTATCAACTGCTGTTCTATTTTCCTGCATGAGTCCGTAAGCCAAACCAGTCAGGAAAAAGACCAAGTAAGAAATCAGGATTAATAATCCTAAAATCAAGCCATAACGCAGCTTATTTTGTCGCATTTCTTCAATTGCTAAAAACATCTTACTCCACACTTTCTAAGACATAAAAACTTGTCTCAAACTGCAAGTCTTCCCTCAAAAGAGCTTTGACTTTACATTTCTTTTCCACATAAGCAAGAATCTCTTTCTGCTTCTGCTCCGAAACCGACTCACCAATTCCAATCAACACCTCAAAACGCTGATTGTCCAAGCGACTCTCCACCTGAACAGGCATGGTTTTATTGCCTTCTTGGCTGGCATAGTAGCCCTGCACACACATGGTGATACAGGCAGCTAAGCCAATATTAACTAGACTAACCGGAGTCTCACCCTTCTCCGTTACCCCAAAGGTACGAACCGGTTCGCCATAACCTTGAGAAAGAGCCTGAAACAGACCTTCCCCTTTTACTGTCGTTTGATACATAAACACCTCCAGAACTTGTTCCATTTTATTCCTTTTTGCAAACCTTTGCAAGAAAAAAGATTGGAATGATTCCAATCTTGATAATAATTAAATGAGGTGACTTTCACGTTTTTCAAACATTTCCTTGGCCAAACGAACAAGCTCTTCAATCAAGTCTGGGTAAGCCAAGCCCATATTATCCCAAAGGAGTGGATACATAGACCACTGAGTAAAGCCTGGCATGGTGTTGAGCTCATTGAGGAAGATGTCTCCGTCTTCAGCCAGGAAGAAATCACAGCGAGAAAGGCCACAACCACCGATAGCACGGAAGGCCTTGGCAGCATTGTCCCGCATGGTGTCCATGATAGACTCATCAATCTTAGCTGGGATTTCCATGGTGATTTTGTTGTCGATGTATTTGGCATCGTAGTCATAAAAAGCAACGTCTTTGACTACTTCGCCAGGAAGTGTCGTTTTCACGTCAGCATTTCCCAAAAGACCAACCTCAATCTCACGCGCATTAACCCCCTGCTCAACGAGGACACGGCTGTCATACTTGAAGGCCAAATCAAGCGCCTTACGCAAGCCAGCTAAATCCTCGGCTTTTGAGATACCGACACTTGATCCCATATTAGCTGGTTTTACAAAGACCGGATAAGTCAATTTTTCTTCAATCTCTGCAATCTTATCGTCGATATTTTCACCCTCGATAACTGCCACATAAGGTACTTGGGAGATTCCTGCTGATTCAAGAACACGCTTGGTAGTGATTTTGTCCATGGCAACGCTGGAAGACAAGATATTGGTACCAACATACGGCATACGAAGCACTTCCAAGAAGCCTTGAATAGATCCGTCTTCTCCCATTGGGCCATGAAGAACAGGGAAAACAACCGCCTTTTCTTCATAAATATCGCTCGGACGGATTTTTTGCTCTTCAACAATCGTCGCGTTTGTCATGAGTTTTTCATCGGCAGACGGTGTTTGAGAAAACTCTTGCGTCTTTACAAAGTCACCAGTTTGCGTGATGAAATAGGTTTTGACAAAAAATTTATCATAGTTGATGGCACGCATGACGCTTTCGGCAGACAGAACAGACACCTCACGCTCTGCAGAACGCCCACCATATAGTAAAATCAAGGTTTCTTTTGACATGTATTTTCCTTCCTGTACCAACGCTATTACTCTTAGTATAGCATAATTTAACAAATCATATCTATCCTATCTTAAAATTAGGAACATCTCTAACTACAGAACTGCTATAGCTCTGTACGATTTTCAATAGCCCTCAACAGGGTCACTTCATCTGCGTATTCAATGTCACTTCCGACTGCCAATCCTCGCGCCAAGCGAGTAACCTTAATTCCCGCTGGCTTTAGGACACGTGAGATGTACATGGATGTCGCTTCACCATCTGCTGTTGCATTTGTCGCTACAATGACTTCTGTCACTTCATTTTCCATTAGACGAGTTAACAAGGTCTTTAAGTTAATATCGTCTGGTCCAATGCCATTCATCGGGGAAATCAAGCCATGCAAGACATGGTAGAGACCGTGATATTCTTGAATATTTTCCAAGGCTGTCACATCTCGACTATCCTCGACTATTAAAATGGTGGTCTGATCACGACTGGTGTCTTGACAAATACCACAAGGGTCCTGGTCTGTCAAGTTGCCACAAATGGAACAATAGGTCAAATCTCTCTTGGCAGCCAGGAGATTTTTAGCAAATTCGTTGACTACGTCATCTTCCATACCGATGGTATAAAAAGCTAAACGTGTTGCTGTTTTGATACCAATACCAGGTAATTTTGAATAACTGTCAATCAATTTAGCTATGGGAGTTGGGTAGAGCATAAGCCTCCTTAATTCATTGGATAAAGTGAATTGTATAAATTTATTATTTCATTCGTAATAGACTTAGTGGTTGTTGAACTCAAGTTTGTCAAATCAGGAAAAATAACTGCTACTGCAATTTGAGGATTGTCACTAGGCGCATAAGCAACAACGTTGGTATTGACCGCAGTAACCACATCACCAGAAGCTGTCGTTGTATAGGTTTCGGCTCTACCAGTCTTGGCACTGATGGTCACGGCCGCACCACGACCGATAGCACTACCTGTATTAAAGCGCCCACTACCATTGACAACTTGGTAGAAACCTTGACGAAGGAGAGCCATTTCATCAGCTGAAATATTGACTTGATTCATCTCTTTACCAGAAACTGTTTCAATCAAATCTCCCAATCCACCTTGGGGATTATTTCCATAGATACCTTCTACAAGATGAGGAGAAATCCTTTTTCCATTATTTGCTACTGTCGCTACATATTGAGCCATCTGCATCGGTGTATAGTTATCAAACTGTCCAAATGCATTCATAATAAAGTTTGCAGTTGAGTACTCTTCCGGTAAAAATCCTATAGATTCGAGTGGAAGGTCAATACCTGTTGACGCACCTAAACCATACTCTGCAAAAGTCGAACGAAGCTTAGTCATGGCATTTGTCAATGTATCGCCATCATTCAAATACATGTTAGCTGAGTAGGTCTGACCAAGTAGTCCCAAAGCAATCTTAACCATGTAGGCGTTAGAAGAATATTCTAGAGCCTCTGTCGCATCAATATTAAAACTACCATAGGCCCACCAAGATGTAAGTGGTGCTGAACCTGCAAAATAGATTGGTTCGTCTAACTGCACTTGATTGCCACTGATAACTCCATTTTCCCAACCAGAGCTGATTGTCGCTCCTTTGACGATGGAACCTGGAGTAAAGACGCTTGTGATAGTTCCAAGAGCATCCTCGGTAATACTACTTGTCCCCTTTTCATGTTTATAACCCGACATGGCCAGCACTGCACCAGTAGTCGGTTCTAAAGCTACAGCATATACACCATCTGAATAGAGTGCGCTTCCTGTACTAAGTTCACTCTCAAAATGCTTTTTCAAAATAGCATTGACCCCATCTTGAAAGGCTAAATCAATAGTCAGTTTAATATTATTTCCTTGCTGCCCTTCTTGGATTGTCTCAATACTTTCGACATTTCCGTTTCTATCAAGGTTGATTTGTTTTTTCTCACGTTGACCTTGCAATACTTCTTCATATTGTTTCTCGAGGTAGGCAGTTCCCACACGGTCATTTGATGAGTAGCCCTTGGAGAGATAGTATTCCGCATCTTCAGCAGGCAAACCAGCCTGTTCACTCGTTACTGTACCAATAATAGAGCTGAGAGAAGTTGGTAAAATCGTCCGTTGCCAGTTGTTAGTTGTAGAAATCCCAGGGAGTTGATCCTCATTGGCAACAATATAAGCAACTTGTTCAGCAGATAAGGCATCCGTTACTAAATTTACTGTTGAAAAATAAGTAGCTCCATTCATCTGCTTAAATAATTCGATGGCCTTACTTTCTTCATCTGAATATTGTAATAAATCATCTGTGAGACTGTCTACTGCGTTCGAATAAATCGTTGACTCTTCTAAATAATTCCCGTCTGAGTCATATCGCTTATCTTTTGGCAAATTCTCGACTACCTGTTGATAAACTTCAGTATCAGCCAAATAATAATCTGCCTTGTCCCGACGAGTAATATTGACATCCGAAACAGTGACCCATTGCAATAATTTATTTGCTACTTCCTTCATTTCCTGGGCCGTCATTTTATTTGACCGTGTAAAGGATACTACTTGTTGAATTTGGTTTTCAACTAAGGGGGTTCCTTTAGCATCATAAATCTGACCACGAACTGAACCCGTACTGATTATTTTTTGACTGGCGGTTGATAATTTATTGCGGTAAAAATCATGATTAACAATCTGCATATCAGCTAGACGCAAAATAAGAATCAGAAATAAAAAAATGACGATTGAAAACAAAATGTTTAGTCGAATTGCAATAAAATTTCCATCATGCTCAATAGATTTATTCGTTCGTTTATTCATTCAAAACCTCATTCTAGAAATATCCTTCTTATTATACCACAGGCGAAAAATATTTTTGAGACCCAACTGTCGATTCAAAAAATATTTTCTCTATAAACGTTGAACAAGCTGACAATTCTCAACCAGCCATTTTCTGTGCACAACACTCTCAACAAACCGCTGATCATGGGAAATCAGGAGGACACTTCCCTGGTATTCCTGCAAAAATTTCTCCAGAGCTTCGATGGCTGTAAGGTCCAAATAGTTTGTTGGCTCATCTACTATCAAAAGATTTGCATCCGATAACAAGACCTTGGCCAAGGAAAGCCGAACACGTTCACCACCAGACAGATTTGCCACCTTCTGCTGAGCCTTATCGTAAGAGAGTCCCAACATGCCCAATAAATTGAGAACCGTTACCTTATCTTGAAGCGATGTCGAGCTAGCATTCACAAAGGCTGTTTCTTCTTCATTGAGACTTGTCAAATCTTGGGAGAAATAAGCAATTTTTAATTTTGGATTGTAATAGCCTTCTAATTCTTTTGAAATCAGTTTCCGAACAAAGCTTGTTTTGCCAGAACCATTTGACCCAACCAAAGCTAGTTTATCCCCAAAAGTCATACCAAGCTGAGGAAAATCAAATAAATACTTTTCCCCAATCCACAGCTGTCCATCCTGCAAGCGAAAGAGACTGTGAAGACCAGTATCCAAGGCACCTTTCGCTTCCATCTTTACCCACGTTTCCTTTCTAGGTTGTTCAACCTTTTCCAAACGCTCCATCCGTTTTTCCAAATGCTTGGCAGTCTTGGCCATAGACTTGGCTTGACTGTCATAGGAACCCATCATGGCTTTAACCTTCCACTCAGACGATGAAACACCTTTCTTTCTCTTCCCCATCTTCTGAGCCTTGACCTGACGCTCTTGTTGGGCTTTTTTTAGTTGAGCGACTTTTTTCTGATAGGCTTCATAGGCCTCCTGCTGTCCTTCTCGCCTAGCCCGGCGACTTTCTACAAATGCCTCGTAATTTCCTATATAAACCTGAATCTTTCCTTCTTCTAAATGCCAAATGTGACTGGCAATTTGATTGAGAAAATGCCGATCATGACTAACAACCAATAGACTGCCTCGATAGCGTTTGATTTGTTTGATTAGCTTTTCCTGGTGTTCTTGATCCAAATTGGCAGTCGGTTCGTCCATGATTAACAACTGTGGTCTTTGTGCAAAAGCCTCTTGAATAGACTTCCAAACCTGTTCCCCACCTGAAAGCGAGCTCCTATCCTGTAACTGGGGTACATAGGCCCAGTCTGCTTTTACCTCAATCTGACCAGCAAAATCCCTATCCAGTCCCAGTAAGATTTTCAAAAAAGTAGACTTACCAACACCATTATTTCCAACCAAACCAACCTTTTGACCAGCTTGAAGGCTCAACTGCTGGATTGTAAACAAACTACGTCCCGCAAATTCCTTCTCTAATTGAATACATTTTATCATTTCCATATAGACCTCTTTTCTTCAAAAAAGGGCTTCTATTCTTCAAAAAATGACACAAGAAAAAAGCCATGCAAAACATGACCTTTCCCTATGGAAAAAGTCACACGAATAGTAAGCCCTTATGAGCAGTCTTATCCCTTGTGTTGTCATTTAGTTTATCTTTTATTACTTCGACGTAAGAGGAAACATCGTTTCCTTATTTCCAACTTCAAACACTCCACTAGATTGTTTGAACTCGCTTTGCCGTACTATGTAGAAGTAACTTGCTTCGCAAGTGCTATCTCCAACCTTGTACAGTCACTCGACTGTACAAGCAGCCTGCAACTTTTGGTGCGAACATCATTCGCTCTATTTACGACCTCCAACAGTCTATTCCTAGACTGTTGGAGCAAGTACTAAAAGCAAAGTAAAAGACTAAATTATCAAATAATTGATTTTCAACAAGTTTTAAGAACGACTAATAAGTATCTTAATTATTCATGTAACTTCACCTCACGTATTTTATATATTTATTCTAAACAAGTTCAATGAATTTGTCAAATCTTGGTCAAGGGAGTCGCTGTGTCTGGCGATGTGTCATAGACTTGGAAATCCACTCCAACTCCTAAATCAGCCTGCGCCAACTGATTAACCATGGTCATGTGGGCCAATTCCTTGATATTGTTTTCCTTTGACAAATGCCCTAGGTAAATCTTTTTGGTCCGATTTCCCAACGAGCGAATCATGGCGTCAGCTCCATCTTCGTTACAAAGATGGCCCTTATCGGATAGAATCCGTTGCTTCAAATTCCATGAATAAGAACCCGAGCGCAAAATTTCAATATCATGGTTCGATTCAATCAAATAAGCATCGGCATTTTCTACAATTCCAACCATGCGGTCACTGACATAGCCTGTATCCGTCAATATAACAAAGGATTTGTCATCCTTCATAAAACGGTAAAATTGCGGACATGCAGCATCGTGACTAACTCCAAAGGACTCAATGTCTAGGTCGCCAAAAGTCTTCATAGCACCCAATTCGAAGATATGTTTTTGAGCCACATCAATCTTGCCCAATTTGCTCTCCATAGCCTGCCAGGTCAATTCATTGGCATAAATGTCCATCCCATACTTACGTGCTAAAACACCGATACCATGGATGTGATCACTATGTTCATGCGTTACCAGGATAGCATCAATATCCTCAGGCTTTCGGTCAATTTCCGCCAAAAGACTGGTAATCTTTTTCCCTGATAAGCCAGCATCCACTAAGATTTTCTTTTTATCTGTTTCCAAGTAAAAACAATTCCCGCTGGACCCCGAAGCTAAAATACTATAATTAAAACCTTTTCCGATCATATTCTCCTATTCTTCCTCATCTGAATCATCCCACTCATCTAGTGCGATGTCCTTGCTGTACGGCAAGACAATTGTAAACGTTGAACCATGACCATATTCGCTTTTAGCCCAGATAAAGCCCTTATGTTGTTTCACGATTTCTTTTGCAATAGCTAAACCAAGACCTGTACCGCCTTGAGCACGAGATCGTGCCTTGTCCACGCGATAGAATCGATCAAAAATTCTAGGTAAATCTGCTTTCGGAATCCCCAGACCTTCGTCTGAGACGGATACAATCAACTGACTATCTGTGGTCTTCATGCTGAAGGTAATTGTCCCGCCGTCTGGCGAATATTTAATGGCATTATTTAAGATATTATCCAAAACCTGAGTCATCTTATCTGTATCAATCTCAACCCAAATAGGACTGATTTGATAGTCACGAACAATCGTATAGACCTTATCAGAATCAGCATTTTTCATTTGGTCAAAACGGTTAAGAATAAAGGTCACAAAAGCAGTAAAGTTTATCAGTTCGACATCTATCTGACCAACCTGATTATCAATGCGCGATAAACTTAGGAGGTCTGTAATCATCCGCATCATGCGGTTGGTCTCATCTAAGGATACCTTAACAAAACTCGGTGCAACAGACTCCGTTAGCGCTCCCTCATCCAGAGCCTCTAGATAGGATTTGACGGAAGTCAATGGCGTACGCAATTCATGACTCACATTTGACACAAACAGCCTACGTTCCCGTTCTTCCTTGGCCTGCTCGGTCATATCATGTAAGACGACAACCAAGCCAGAAATCAGACCACTCTCACTACGAATCGTGGCAAAATTAGCGCGTAAAGTCAGAAATTCTTCGTTTTCATTGGTGTGATCAATCACAATCTCAGGTGTCTGAGCCAACAAATCTCTCAATGTGTAACGATCTGATAAATCTAAAACCTCGAGCAGGTGATACTGCTCCTGCTTTTGGCTAGAAAGCCCCAACTGTTTCTGGGCCATATCGTTAATCATGATGATCCGTCCGATACGGTCTGTAGCAATAACACCGTCACTCATATAGGACAAGATGGAAGTCAGACGCGTCTTTTCTTGTTCTAAATTATCATGAGTTAAGCGGATGACCTCGGACAGATCATTAAGAGAATTCGCCATGTCTGTGATTTCAGGACTTCCCCTCATGTCTAACACATCTGCATAATTCCCCTCAATTAAGGCGTTGACTTTTTGATTGAGTTGTTTAATTTGCTTATTATCCCGATAGTTTTCAATCAAAAGGACCGTCAGAGCAATTAGAAAGCCAATCAAAATGACAACAAACCAAAATTCTGCCGTGGTCATTAAATAACGTAATTGATTAATCATTTCCTTTTATAAAATATCCCACTCCGCGACGAGTAAGAATGTATTCTGGTCTGCTTGGTGTATCTTCAATTTTCTCACGCAGACGACGAATCGTTACATCCACCGTGCGGACATCACCAAAGTAATCATAACCCCAAACTGTTTCCAATAGATGTTCTCGAGTCATAACCTGACCTAAGTGTTTGGCCAGATGGTGGAGCAATTCAAACTCACGATGGGTCAGCTCCAGCTCTTTGCCATGCTTCTTAGCGACAAACGCATCAGGCAGAATGACCAAATCGCCAATCACCAACTCTGGAGTCCCTGTTGACTCAATATTTGTCTGCGTCTCTGCCAATTCACTACGACGAAGAAGAGCCTTAACACGCGCCTGCAATTCACGATTAGAGAAGGGCTTGGTCACATAATCATCCGCCCCGATTTCAAGCCCGATAACCTTATCAAATTCGCTATCTTTAGCAGATAACATCAAGATTGGAACATTGCTGGTCTTACGAATCGTTCGAGCGACTTCTAGTCCGTCCAATTCTGGCAGCATCAAGTCCAAAATGACAATGTCAGGAAACTCAGCCTCAAAGACTTCCAAGGCTTCACGTCCATCGAAAGCTGTCACAACTTCATATCCCTCGCGCGTCATATTAAACTTAATAATATCTGAGATTGGTTTTTCATCATCTACAATTAATATTTTTTTCATTAGTATCTTACCTTTGTTTTATTTCTTCTATTATATCAGACTTACCTAAAAAATTCATATTTCAAAACCACCTGACACAGCTATGTCACATTTTATGACATAAAATACATTAAATTGTCAGAATTTACTTGACATTGTATATAGGCAATGCTAAGATGGGAATACCTAAAAAACACTATGCAAGGAGAATTTTATGCCTTTAGTAGAATTTAAAGATGTCAACAAATACTATGGCGACTACCACGCCCTACGCAATATCAACTTGGAATTCGAACCTGGACAGGTTGTCGTTCTCCTTGGACCTTCCGGATCCGGAAAATCTACTCTCATTCGCACGATTAACGGTTTAGAAGCAATTGATGAAGGAACGCTCATCGTCAATGGACATGATATTTCCTCTACTTCTATCAAAGAGCTCGTATCACTCCGCAAAGAAGTTGGCATGGTTTTCCAGCATTTTAACCTTTACCCACACAAAACCGTGTTAGAAAATGTTACTTTGGCACCGATTAAGGTTTTGGGAATCGATAAGGCTACGGCTGAAAAAACCGCTCAAAAATACCTCGAGTTTGTCAACCTCTGGGATCGGAAGGATTCCTACCCTGCTATGCTATCCGGAGGCCAAAAACAACGTGTCGCCATCGCTCGCGGCTTAGCTATGAAACCTGAGCTTCTACTCTTCGATGAACCAACATCTGCCTTGGACCCTGAAACGATCGGGGATGTACTTGCAGTTATGCAAAAATTGGCACGTGACGGGATGAACATGATTGTCGTAACACACGAAATGGGCTTTGCCCGTGAAGTAGCTGATCGCATCATCTTCATGGCTGAGGGAGAAGTTTTAGTTGATACAACAGATGTGAATGGCTTCTTTGACAATCCGACAGAGCCTCGTGCCCAACAATTCCTCAGTAAGATTATCAACCACGAATCTGACAAAGTAAAACTCTAGGAGGAAGTCTATGGATAAGAAAAAAATCAACATTTTCTTTGCAATTAGATTATTGGTCTTTGGACTTATTCTTCTCGTTTTCGCAAAACAACCAGTAGTTCAAACAGAAACACCCGCATCCATTACCAATAGCGATCAAGTTCAAGCTATCATTGATAGAGGCGTGCTCCGCGTCGGAGTGAAACAGGACGTCCCAAACTTTGGCTACAAGAACCCTGATACTGGTGAATTCGAGGGAATGGAAATTGACATTGCTCGAAAAATTGCAGACGAGTTAGGGGTGGATATCGAATTTACTCCCGTTACGGCACAAACTCGCGGACCACTTCTTGATAACGGTCAAGTGGATATGGTCATCGCAACCTTCACCATAACCGAAGAACGCAAGTTGCTCTACAATTTCACAACTCCTTACTATACAGATGCCGTTGGCTTCTTGGTCAATAAGGATAGTGGAATTAAGACATTTACCGACCTGGATGGAAAGACAATCGGTGTAGCTCAGGGTTCCATTACACGCACCCTCATCTCTGAACTAGCAGACAAATATGGTATCTCTGTCAATTTTGCAGAGCTTGGTTCTTATCCAGAACTCTCTGTCTCGCTACGTGCTCACCGTACAGACGCATTTTCTGTAGACCAATCTATCCTTTCTGGGTATATCAGCTCTAAATCTGAACTCATGGACTTTAGCTTCTCAGCTTCTGACTATGGAATTGTTACTAAATTATCTAACAAAGACCTTAACGACTACTTAAATAATCTCGTAGAAAAATGGACTGCCGATGGTAGCCTACAAAGCATCTATGATGCCAATGGTCTAGAACCAGTAACAGAAACTGACGAATAGAAAGGTGAAACAATATGACAGTTTTAACAACTAGTCCTTACACTTGGGAGAATTGGGTCAGTTATTTCAAGGATTTTCCAACCTTTTTCCAAGGTTTTCTCTTTACCTTAGCCATTTCTGTCGGTGCCTTTATCATGGCCATGTTTTTAGGAATTGTCTTTGGTAGTCTCTCTTCAAGTAAAAATAAAGTTTTAAAAATCATCGCACGTGTCTATGTTGAATACTATCAGAACACGCCGCTGTTGGTTCAGTTCATGATTGTTTATTATGGACTTCCACTGATTTCAAACTATGTTCTCATGCCGTCCATCTACTGGACAGCTGTTATCTGCGTCGGACTCTATCACGGTGCTTATATCGCAGAGGTCATTCGTGCAGGGATTGAGGCTGTGCCTACTGGGCAAACTGAAGCCGCACTTTCACAAGGATTTACTCAGTCTGAAACCATGCGAATCATCATTTTACCACAGGCCATTCCGACCATTCTTCCACCTTTGACCAACCAAGTAGTAAACTTAATTAAGAATACGGCTACTGTTGCCATTATCTCTGGAGCTGATATTATGTTTATGACAAAATCTTGGTCTGCTATGAATGCCAACTACATCCCAGCCTTTGCTGGTGCTGCTTTTCTTTACTTCATCATGTGCTTCCCTGTTGCAAGCTGGGGACGTCGCATTGAAGAAAAGAATAAGTCTGCTTTTTCACACTAAAAGGAGGTTGAACGATGAATTATGTTTTAGAATTACTCAAACCTTCAACCTTCCAACTCTTGTGGAGCGGATTGAAATTAACCCTTTATATCTCAAGCATTTCGGTGGTTCTTTCAGTTCTCTTCGGAATGATTTTAGCCATCATGCGAAATGGAAAAAATCCACTCTTCAAGTGGATTGCAACCATCTATATCGAATTTGTGCGAAATGTACCAAACCTACTTTGGATTTTCACCGTTTTCTTGGTCTTCCAAATGAAGTCAACGCCTGCTGGTATTACTGCTTTTACTATTTTTACCACGGCAGCCATGGCCGAGATTATCCGTGGTGGTCTAAACGCCATCGGACCGGGCCAGACCGAAGCTGGCTTGTCACAGGGTTTTACCCCAGTACAAATCATGGTCTATATCATCATGCCACAGGTCATTCGTAAGATGCTACCAGCCATTATCTCGCAGATTGTGACGGTTATCAAGGATACCAGTTTCCTCTACTCCGTTATCGCCCTGCAAGAACTCTTCGGTTCGAGTCAAATCCTCATGGGACGCTACTTTGAGGCGGAGCAAGTTTTTGCTCTCTATCTCATGGTTGCCTTGATTTACTTTAGCATCAACTTCGCCATCTCAAGCCTGTCACGTTATGTGGCTAAGTCTTGGGCGAGCAGTATAGAATAAACAATCTGAACCAGTTTTCTCAAGAAAGCTGGTTTTATGATATAATCAAAGAAAATGTACTCAAACCATTTTGGAAATGCCTCTGTTCCCAAATAGTTTAGAGTTAAATAAAGGAGAAACTTATGAAACGACTCATCTATATTGACCAGCTGAAAGGTTTTGGAATTTTAGCTGTCTTATTTCTGCATACAGTCGGTTATATTCGAAACGCTCTTCCATATACCGATATCCCTCTTTGGCGACTAGAAGCTTGGCTACACTCTTTCCTTATGCCATTTTTTGTATTTGTCAGTGGCTTTAGTTTCTATCATTTTTACCTAAAACCAAAACCTAGAAATAATACTTATATATATATATATATATATCGACTGTTGCAAATATACGCAGTCTTTGGCAGTAGTATTGTAATTAGCAAAATCCTCTTTTCAAGTTACACTGTTGATAAAATACAACCTAGTCACCTCGTTTCTAATTTTCTCCTGCCAGATACATCTATGTGGTATATTTGGTTTTTAATCCTTATGGCCTCCGCAACTCATATTCTCCATCGGTTGCAACTAACAGAACCAGTTTCACTGATTTGCATTGGTCTTTTTACGCTATTCGCTACACTATTTGGTGGTCCCTTAAATATTAGCAACTTACCAATCGGGTTACAACACCTGACTTCTTTACCACTATTTTATTTTTTAGGTATTTATTTTGCCAAGAAAGAAATTCACAAGAAAATGGTTAGACAGACCGTTTTTCACAGTTTAGCCGGTCTGGTCACCGTCTTCTATCTCATCTATTTACAGTCCTACCAAACCTACCCAAGTCAGCACCTGCCATTTCATACCTTCCTACGATATGCAAACGGACTAGCTATGACCTACCTGATTGTTTCTATCATAATCACTCTGGAAAGAAGATTACCCTCTATTATAGCTTGGTTTGGCCAGTATTCACTTTACTTCTATCTGGTACATACCTACATCCTGACAATTATTACTCTTTTCATAAAGAAATATTTTATAGATTTTTCTACACCTCTGCTGCTGCTCATAAGTTTTGGATTACTTCTTATCATCAATTCCCTAGTCTTGATGATTGTCAAAAGAATTCCTATACTGGATAAAGTATTTCAAGGGAAGGTGATTTCCTACCCTAAAAAGAAAAGTAACTAATAAGTGATACTAGCACTCCCAGCCAGTCGGTTGGGAGGTTTTTTTACATGCAAAAAGAAGCCCTTTCGGACTTCTTGCTTTATTTATTCAGCTGCTTCAGCTGGTCGTGACTTGCGGGCAATATCTGCTAAGATATAATCTACAAATTCTGTAACAGATTGAGTTTGTGTTGCCTTGCTTCCGTAACGACGAACGTTGACAGCATTGTCTTCCATTTCCTTGTCACCGACGATGAGCTGATATGGAATCTTGCTGGTCTGGCTCTGACGGATCTTGTATTGCATCTTCTCGTTCCGTTCATCCACGTGTACGCGAACGCCACGGTCTTGCAATTCCTTAGCAACCTTCCAAGCGTAGTCCAAGTGAGCTTCCACAGAGATCGGAATCATAGTCACTTGGGTTGGAGCCAACCAGGTTGGGAAGGCACCCTTGTAGGTTTCAATCAAGATGGCTGTGAAGCGTTCCATAGTCGAGATAACACCACGGTGAATCATGACTGGGCGGTGCTCCTCACCGTCAGCACCAATGTAGGTCAGACCAAAGCGTTCTGGCAAGAGGAAGTCCAACTGAATGGTTGACAGGGTTTCCTCGTTACCAAGGGCAGTTTTCACTTGGATATCCAATTTCGGACCGTAGAAGGCCGCTTCACCCTCTGCTTCAAAATAGTCCACGCCCATTTCATCCATGGCACCCTTCAACATACGCTGGGCATTTTCCCACATCTCAGCGTTATCGTAATACTTCTCTTTGTCCTCTGGATCACGATAAGACAGGCGGAAACGGTAGTCGTTTAGGTTGAAATCTGCGTACACATCGATAATCAACTGGAGAGCTTTTTTAAACTCTTCTTGAATTTGCTCAGGTGTGACAAAGATATGACCGTCGTTGAGGGTCATCTCACGCACCCGTTGCAAACCAGTCAATGCGCCAGATTTTTCATAGCGGTGCATCATACCAAGCTCGGCGATACGCACTGGCAATTCACGGTAAGAACGCACATGGTTTTTGTAAACTTGAATGTGGTGCGGACAGTTCATTGGACGAAGCACAAACTCCTCACCGTCACCCATGTCCATAGTTGGGAACATATCTTCTGAGTAGTGCTCCCAGTGACCCGAAGTCTTATAGAGTTCAACAGAAGCCAACGGTGGCGTATAAACGTGCTGGTAACCAGAAGCCAATTCCTTGTCTGTGATGTAACGCTCCAAGGTACGACGGATAGTTGCACCATTTGGCAACCAGAATGGCAAACCTTGACCAACCTCTTGGCTGATCATGAAGAGATCCAATTCCTTACCAAGTTTACGGTGGTCACGTTCTTTTGCCTCTTCACGCATTTGAAGGTACGCCTTGAGGTCTTTCTTGTCAAACCAAGCCGTACCATAGACACGTTGCATCATTGGATTTTCGCTCTTACCACGCCAGTAAGCACCAGCCACATTGAGCAATTCAAAAATCTGGATACGACCTGTTGACGGAACGTGTGGGCCACGGCAGAGGTCAACGTATTCGCCCTGAGTATAGATGGTCAAACCGCCTTCGTCGTCAGAATGTTCATGAATCAATTCCAACTTGTATGGATCATTTTTGAAGATTTCAAGAGCTTCTTCCTTAGTCACCTCACGGCGTTCAGAAGGGAAGTTTTCCTTGACAATCTTCATCATTTCTTCCTGAATGCGTGGCAGGTCTTCATTTGAAATCTGACCAGCAGCATTGTCCGTATCATAGTAGAAACCATCCTGAATAGCTGGACCAACCCCCAACTTGATGTCTGGGAAAAGACGACGAGCTGCTTGGGCAAACAAGTGAGCTGCTGAGTGACGCAAGATGTCCAAGGCATCCTCGTGGTCAGGCGTTACAATTTCAAGCGTACCGTCCACTTCAATAGCACGGGTAGTATCAATCAATTTACCATTGAACTTACCAGCAAGCGCCTTTTTCGCCAAAGACTTGCTGATGCTCTCCGCAATTTCAAAAGTTGTCACACCAGCCTGGTACTCACGAACAGCACCATCTGGGAAAGTAATTTTAAGCATAATATAAGATATAAAGGGCGTTAAGCGGACACAGACAAAATATAGTCTTTTAGTTTACTTTTAGTACTAGGCAACGAGCTGCAGGCAGTACTTTAGTACGGCAATGTGAGTTCAAATACTCCAGTGGAGTGTTTGAAGTTGGAAACAAGGAAACGACGTTTCCTCGCTCGTCGAAGTAATAAAAGAAAAACTAAATGATGTAGGAAACAGAACGACGACGCAAGCGTCTAGTTCTCGTTTATCTTTTTGGCCCAGTCCGTAGCCCGTATTCAGTTCAACCAAATACGGAGACCCTAGTCCTTTCTATTTTTATTTTTTAATCCCCAATAACTCTTCTTTTTGAGCTAAAAAGGTTTCCATTTCTTTTTGAATATCAATATCCAGGCGGTCAGCTAATTCGATCAACCACCAGATATTTTCAGCCATTTTATGCTCCAAGGTATAAGGCGTTTCATCATAGTAACGACCCTGCTTGGTCATAATCAGACGATTCATGTTGCCAATATCATTGGTCAAAGCCAAGAGGTCCTCCTCAATAGACCACTCTTTCTCATGGTGCTTGACTTCCAACTCTCTGTAAGCACGACGCACATCTTGACACCGTCTTAATAAGTCATCAGGCAGCATCATTCCTCCTCCAAAAGAAAATACGACGTCCTCGCAAAAGGACGTCGTAACGTGGTTCCACCTTCATTCGCAGTCACGCAAAAAAGCCTGACTACCTCAGATTGGCGATAAGGGAACCACCCTTTTATGTTTGCATAAAATCATACCGAGTAGTGTCAATCCTATCCTCTATGTGCTTGCACCAACCGCACACTCTCTCAAAGATTTCCTAGAATTGATAAGTCTCTAAAAGCTATTATAACAAGGATTTTCCGATATATCAAGGATTTTTCATCATTTTCTTTCTTAGGTAAAATAGCAGAGCTCCTACCCCATTTCCAATCAGAGCACATAAGGTGTAGACAATCTGATAGAGAATAATCCATTCCTTAAAGAAAAAGATGGTTACAGGATAAAGCAGTAAAACCAAGGCAAGAAGGCTAGGAGAAAAACCGTGAAAAAATCCATAAAGAAGACCAGTTAAGAATAGCACAATGGGAGTATAGAGCAATATATTCCCGACCACCAGTTCCTTAGAAAGCATGGTGTCACTAATCAGATGAAAGGCAATCAGATAAATACCTGCATACATGGACAGAATAATAAGAGTTGCCAAAACCAGATTCTTCCAACTCTCTTTCCGAAGCTTTTCCATTTGAAACCTCCAAATTATTCAAAGAAATTCCGGATTGATTTTACTTGTTCGACTGATTTTTTCAATATTTTTGCTGTCGTGTCTGTTGATTTAACTACTACTTTTTGCGGTAGGTAAATAGCTTCTTTTATCAAAGCTTCTGCTACGCTATCTTGATTAGTATGTTCTTTTCTAAAATCATACGAAATCTTCAAATCTAGATAATATTCAAAAACCTTGCGCCCAAAATTCGTAGAAGAAATCTCATAGAGCTTCTTATCAAGCACATACGGATTCATTGGTGGCGTAGCAACAATCGCCTCAACGACGGCATCTGCCAACTCCTGTTCTCGAACGAAGAGTGTCCCAAACATCTTATCTGTTACAACATTTTTTAAATAGGGATTGCTATGTGCCAAAATAGGAGTTCCCGAAGCTAAGCTTTCTAAGAAAGTTAGTCCCTGTGTTTCACTGGTCGAAGCAGAAATAAAGAAATCCGCAGCTTTATAATAAAGTGCTGTATCACTTGGTGCAATCATTCCCGTCAACTGGACGTGTTCATCTAGATTAAGCTCCGCTATCATTTCCTGAAGATCATCTGTATAAGGTCCACCTCCGACAATGACCAACTTCACCTTTGGATTTTCCAGCAAAATTTTTGGCATTGCCTGAACGATTGCTTGGATATTCTTCTCGTGAGAAATCCTAGATAGACTTAGCAACATCGTTTCATCACTAGCAATTCCTAGTTGTTCCCGCAACTCATCTGTTTCATCCTTGCCAATTTCTGGTCTATCAAACTTTGCCAAGTCAATTCCTGTCGGAATTACTCGTTTAGAAATCGGAACATTGTAACTCATTAAAAGATCTTCAACGATTTCACTAGGACAAATTACCCCATCCAAATCTTTTAAAAATGCCCGTACTAAATATTTAACCATGCCGGGACGAATAATCCTACCCTTAGCAATATAGTGTACGTAGTCTTCATACTGGGTGTGATAAGTATGTACCACCGGAATATCTAGTTCCTTGGCAATCATTTTCCCCAAAATCCCCAAAGAAAATTCTGTATGAGTATGAATAATATCTAGTTTATAGCGACTTGCAATTTTTAAGGCATCTGTAAAACCTGCGTAGGCCACTCGACGATCTTTAAAGGCAAAAAAAGGTACGCTAGGAATTCGGATAATGTCCCAATCTTCGTAGCGATTCACATCCTCATCTGTCGTCGTAAAAATAAATACCGTATGTCCCAATTTCTCCAACTCTGTCTTAAGAGTCCGAATCGAAGTCGCGACTCCTGAAACCTGTGGAAAATAGGTATCCGTAAACAATCCAATCCGCATTTACATCTCCAATACTTGTCGATAGGCATCCACCAATTGGTGGGAAACATTGTCAATCGAGCGACTAACCGCAACCTGGTAGCCCGCCTCACGTTTATCAACCTGCTTGTCTAAGATTTTCCGAATAGAATCTACAAAATCATCCACTGTATGTCCTAATTCGGCAACGTTTTCGTCAATCCAACCATCGTAAACTGGAATATCTCGTAGAACAACATGCTGATGACTAGCGAGAGCTTCCAGAACAACAATCCCTTCTGTTTCCTCATACGATGGGAAGAAAAAGGCATCCGCTCCGCTCATTGCACCTTGAAAAACAGCACCTTTAAAATAACCTGGAAACTCGACATTCGCTGGATGCTCTCCCTCAATAATTTTTCTAATATATGACGGAATCAGCCACTTATTGATTGAACCGAGCCAAATGAAGCGGACATGCGGCATCTTTTCGGCTACCTTGACAAAGTCTTCAATTCCTTTACGTCGGAAGTAAAGTCCTGCACAGACAACAACTGGCTGACCTTCTTCAATTTTAAAATGCTCTCGAAAGATTGCTTCCTTACGTTCATCCTTCTTATATTTATCTAAATCAATACCATTCGAAACGGCTATAATTGGCGTTGTCACACCATAAGACTGGATGAGTTTTTTTGAATACTCTGAAGGAGTGATGACAAAGTCTGCCTTTTGGTACATGCTTGCTAGATATTTCCCCACAAAAGGAGCTAGGGTATTCGAACCGATAAAGGAATTTTGAAAATCTTCCTTCGTGGAATGTCCATGCATGATTACCTTTTTTCCACTCCGTTTGGCTGCATGTAGCAATAACCAGGAGCGTGGACCATAGGTATTGATATGAATGACATCGTAATCTCCCAACAGGTCTGTCGTATAAGGAATGCCTGCCATATCTAGCGCTTCCATCTGGTGTTGGAGCGCCCGGCCAATTCCTGATTTCTCTAAAACAGTTTTACCTTCTAAATACAATAGTACTTTCATAATACCATTATAGCCCTTTTTTACCTTTTTTCATATTTTAAACTGTATTTTTTGTATCAATTAAAGCCAATACTAAAGAATATAATCCCAAATCTATGATTACATAAAAAACATATAAAACAGATTTTAAAAGCAGAAGGACAGCTTGAATGTTTTTTAGAAGATGTTATAATTTACGAATGGTGCACATTCTGGCACTAAGCATTCAAAATTTATTGAGGACTTTAGATGTAAAATTTGCATGTTATAACGACATAGATTAGCTACATAAATCATGCTTTGAGAAAGGAAAAAGGATAATGAATACTAAGAAATGGAGAACATCGCTCCTAATACCAGGAATAGTATTATTTGGAACTGTTGCTCTAGTGAATAATGTATCGGCACAAGAAGTAAAAAATACCATCATCAGCGCAAAACAACCTGATGGGGGACAGGCTACTTCAAAGACGGTTAATGTCAAAATACCAGCAGTAGTACGACTATTTGGTCGTGAGCTTCTAGAAAATGAATTTAAATTTGAGCTTAGAGAAGTGGATAGTGAGAAACTTATTGATACAACTCAAAATACAAAAGAGGGTCAAGTTAGATTTAAAAATCTATCATTCGATAAGCCCGGCGAATATTGGTATACAATTTCAGAAGTAAAAAATGAGCTTAGTGGTGTTGAGTATGATTCAAAATATATTGTAGCAAAAATAACTGTAGAAGATCGAAACAACGGACAATTACAGGCAATGATTGAATTTATTGCTGATGACAATGTCTTTAACAATTTCTATACACCTGCTCCAGCTGCTGCTAGTCTTTCGATAAAAAAAGTCCTCGAGGGACGTACCTTAAACACCGGTGAATTCGAATTTGTTTTAAAAAATGAAAAAGGCGATGAAATCGAAAAGGTAAGCAATCAAGCAGATGGTTCTGTAAACTTTAGTGCCCTAACATTTACAAAAGAGGGAACCTATACCTACACTGTTTCAGAAGTTGATGGTGGACTTGGCGATATTATCTATGACAAATCAGATATTAAGGCCACTGTCACTGTGAAAGATAACAATCACGGACAACTAGTCTCAACAGTGACTTATGAAAATAGCGATCAAATCTTCGAGAATATTTTGAATCCTGGGAAGTTAATAGCGCCAACCACGGATAGCGTTATTACTGATAATGAAGTCTCTAAGGAAGCAATGACCGATAAAGAGAAGGGAAATATCGAACCCCCTAAAGAGCAAATAGCTAATGAAGAGAAGGATAATATTGAAGCCTCTGAAAAACAGATGCCAAGCATTGTGAACGACATGGTCGTAACACCTGAAAAGCAAATGACTAATAAAGAGAACGATAAGGTTGAAACCTCTGAAAAACAAATGCCAAGTGTTATGAACGAAAATGCCGTAACACCTGAAAAGCAAATGACTAATAAAGAGAACGATAATATTGTAATCTCTGAAAAACAAATGACGAGTGTTATGAACGAAAATGCCGTAACACCTGAAAAGCAAATGACTAATAAAGAGAAGGATAATATTGTAATCTCTGAAAAACAAATGCCGAGTGTTGTGAACGAAAATGCCGTAACACCTGAAAAGCAAATGGCTAATAAAGAGAAGGAAAATATCGAAACCTCTAAAAAACAGATGCCTGTTAATGAGAAGGACAATGCCGTAACACCTGAAAAGCAAATGGCTAATAAAGAGAAGGAAAATATCGAAACCTCTAAAAAACAGATACCTGTTAATGAGAACAACCAAAATGGTACAGTCGAAGAAAATTCAAACACTAAACCAACAACTGAAAAAACAGACAAGCAGGAGACTTCAACATTTAAAACCGAAACTGCTAAGCAAATCTTACCAGTAACTGGTGAGAAAGGAAGTTTACGGTTATTGACAAGTGGTATTATCGGGCTTGCAATTGCGTTATTTACACGTAAACGTAAATTATAATAATCACCTAACTGATACAGTTCTAAAGGATGAGAAAAAGCCCAGTACTGCTTCTCTAGATTCGCATCAACATCTCCACAACTTCCAGAGTGTGACTAACTTAAAATCAACCACAAAGCCCTCGCTAAGCTTATACATCTAGCGAGGGCTTTATATTTATTTTTTATAATCTTTTAGTTTTCGGTTAGTATAGCCATTTCGTTTGCTTTTAGTACTCGCTTCAAAGGTTCAGGTAACCTTTGAAGGCTGGAGATAGTCGAAGCAAGTTTACCTCAATAGCTACAGGTTGCTAGAACAGCCTAAAGGTTGTTCTAGGTTGGAAATATTTCCTCGCTCGTCGAAGTAATAAAAGATAAACTAAATGATTATAATGTTTGATAGAGTGAGGGGCGGAGTAATAAGATATCTTATCCGGCTACTCCCATATTTATCACTTAGTTGATTTCCGTACTTTGATTCCGTGGTTAAGAACTACCTCACGGTTTTCCAACTCTTCCTTGTGCATGATTTTGGTAAGCATGCGCATAGCAATTGCACCAATATCATATAGTGGCTGATTGATAGAGGTCAGGTTTGGACGGGTAAACTTGGTCACTAGGGAATCATCACTTGTGATGATTTCAAAGTCTTCTGGAACCTTGACACCCATATCACTGACACCATTCAATAGACCAGCAGCAATCTCATCTTCTGCAACATAAGCTGCAGTTGCTCCAGCATTCAAAATACGTTCTGCTAGAGCGTAGCCTTCCTCGTATTTATACTTGGATTCAAAAACCAATCCTTCGTTAAACTCGATTCCGTTGTCCTTCAAGCCTTGTTTGTAGCCTGCAAAACGAACTTTACCGTTGATGTCATCTACAAGCGGTCCTGATACAAAGGCAATTTTCTTGTTGTTCTTAGCTAATAGATTGACTGCATCAACACTAGCGGCAGCATAGTCAATATTGACGCTAGGTAATTGGTGCTCCAAGTCCACGGTACCAGCTAAAACAATCGGTGTACGTGAGCGTGAAAACTCCGCACGAATCTTGTCTGTCAAATGATAGCCCATGAAAATGATTCCGTCCACCTGTTTTGAGAATAGGGTATTTACCACATTGATTTCTTTCTCATCATTTTCATCACTGTTTGCTAGGACGATATTGTATTTGTACATATCGGCAATATCATCGATACCTTTGGCCAAGGTTGCAAAATAAGCGTTAGCAATATTTGGAATCACAACCCCTACAGTTGTCGTTTTTTTACTTGCCAAGCCACGCGCAACAGCATTTGGACGATAATCCAAACGGTCGATGACTTCTAATACTTTTTTACGAGTATTTTCCTTTACGTTTTTATTCCCATTTACCACGCGCGATACTGTCGCCATGGATACACCAGCTTCACGGGCGACATCGTAAATCGTAACCGTATCATCAGTGTTTAACATAACTTTTGTACTCCCTTTCAATATTCTATTTCTATGAAAATTACGCTTTCACTCGATTATAGTGTATCACTTTTTGAAACCACTTTCAAGAGAAAAAACCTATTTTTTTGATAATACTTGCAATTTTTTTCATTTTTTGGAACAATAGTCTATATAATAAACGAAATTTTCACTTTTTTTACCACTACATGCTAGAAAGGGCTCCACTATGTCAAAATTACATCATGTTAAATCCTACTTAGAAGCCAACAAAATGGACTTGGCCATCTTCTCTGATCCAGTTAGCATCTATTATCTGACTGGCTATCATAGTGATCCTCATGAACGCCACATGATGCTCTTTGTTATGCCTGACCACGACTCACTACTCTTTCTCCCTGCCTTGGATGTAGAGCGTGCGGTTTCGACTGTTGATTTTCCTGTAGCCGGCTATATGGACTCAGAAAATCCATGGCAGATTATCAAGAGCAAATTACCACAAAAAACATTCTCTGCTATCGGTGCTGAGTTTGACAATCTCAATTTGACTCGATACCATGGTTTGCAGTCTATTTTTGACCAGCCTTTCTCTGATTTGACACCACTAATCAACACCATGAAATTGATTAAGTCCCGTGATGAGATTGACAAGATGCTGATTGCCGGTGAGTTTGCGGACAAGGCCATGCAGGTTGGCTTTGACAATATCTCCCTTGATGTAACCGAAACTGATATTATTGCTCAGATTGAATTTGAGATGAAAAAACAGGGCATTTCAAAGATGAGTTTTGATACCATGGTCTTGACAGGTAACAATGCTGCAAATCCACACGGTATTCCCTCAACAAACAAAATCGAGAATAACGCTCTGCTATTGTTCGACCTAGGCGTGGAAACTTTGGGTTATACGTCTGATATGACACGGACTGTCGCTGTCGGTAAACCTGATCAGTTTAAAAAAGATATTTACAACTTGACTCTGGAGGCTCACATGGCCGCGGTCAATATGATTAAGCCTGGTGTGACTGCTGGCGAGATTGACTATGCCGCTCGCTCTGTGATTGAAAAAGCAGGTTATGGCGAGTACTTCAACCACCGACTCGGTCACGGTTTGGGAATGAGTGTCCACGAGTTCCCATCGATTATGGAAGGCAATGATTTAGTCATCGAAGAAGGTATGTGTTTCTCGGTAGAGCCAGGTATTTACATCCCTGGAAAAGTTGGTGTTCGTATCGAGGATTGTGGTTACGTTACCAAAAATGGCTTTGAAGTCTTTACAAAAACACCAAAAGAATTACTGTATTTTGAAGGGTAAAAAACAAGCCTCCTACGATTTTGTAGGAGGTCATTTTGTTTAGAAATTTCTACCGTTTTTACCGTAACCGTATTTTTCCATAAAGTCTTGACGGAATTCCAAAAGGTTGTCATCCATGATTGCTTGACGGACATTTTTCATCAAATTAATCAAGAAGTAGAGGTTGTGATAACTTGTCAAACGAATACCAAACGTCTCGTCGGCCTTAAGTAAATGGCGGAGATACGCACGTGTGTAGTTTTTACATGTGTAGCAATCGCACTCTGGATCTAACGGTGTAAAGTCCTCAGCGAACTGAGCATTTTTCACCACAAGACGTCCACGACTGGTCATACAGGTTCCATTACGCGCAATACGTGTTGGTAATACACAGTCAAACATATCAACCCCACGAATTACGCCATCAATCAAGCTATCTGGTGCTCCAACACCCATGAGATAGCGTGGTTTATTCTCCGGTAAAAGAGGGGTCGTGAAGTCCAGTACAGCATTCATTTCATCGTGTGTTTCACCAACAGCCAATCCTCCAATGGAGTATCCTGGAAAATCCATGCTAACCAAATCATGGGCTGATTGGCGACGAAGATCTTCAAAACCAGCACCTTGTACAATACCAAATAAACCTTGGTCATGCGGACGGCGGTGAGCCTTGAGACCACGTTCTGCCCAACGACTTGTTCTTTCGATGGATTTTTTTACATAGTCATAAGGCTGGTAGAACTGCGGACACTCATCAAAGCTCATCATAATGTCAGAGCCAAGATTGTTCTGAATGGAAATAGCTTTTTCAGGTGACAAGAACATCTTGCTGCCGTTGAGGTGGTTTTTAAAGGTCACCCCTTCTTCTGAGATATTACGGCTATCCGCCAAAGAATAAACCTGAAAGCCACCTGAGTCAGTCAGAATCGGTTGATCCCAATTCATAAATTTGTGCAAACCACCTGCACGCGCCACCAATTCGTCACCTGGACGAAGCCACAAATGATAGGTATTCGATAGGATAATTCCTGAACCCATCGCCTTTAATTCTTCAGGCGACATGGTTTTTACCGTTGCCTGAGTTCCAACTGGCATAAACATCGGAGTTGGAAAGGTCCCGTGTGGGGTAATGATTTCGCCCAAACGTGCACCTGTGTGCTTTTCTTTCTTAATCAAGCGATACTTGATTGGAACATCTGTCATGTTTTATTTACCTCCCGCTAGGAAAAACAGTCCTAGGATATTAGTTCTGGATTTACAGTTCAGCTCTTTCATATCATCCATAAAAGCACTTTACCTGGAAATACAGTTTCTCAATCTTGCATGGTCTAATCCATCAGAATGTCTTTAATGTTCTCGCTTATTTCAGCGATATTTACCTTGTCTTCTACTTATTTAATAGTAAATAGACAGGCGCATCACAGCAAACTGACAAATTCCCACAGCACCTTCCAGTCTATCAAAAAAAGCCTAGCTTGTCATCTAGAATTATGTTACAATATTCAGCAAGGAGGTTATGTAGATGTTTACAATTTATAATATACGTGAGCGGGCTCGCCAAACACTAAATGAGACACCTGGTATCTATCAATTGGCTGTCATCCCCGTCACTATTTCTGTTATCGTTCAGTTAATTTCTTTCTCTCGCAATAGCCTTGCTGGAGTAACAGCTGAGGAACTTGCTAGTCCTAGCTACTTTATTTCTACCTCCTTGTTTCCACTATTTTACGGATTGCTATTAGGACTACTGCACTTATCCATTATATGCACTATATTTCATCTTATCAAAGGGGTAAAAACTTCCACATCATTTAAAGATATGCTGATGATTTTCAATCATAAAGATTTCTGGAAAATCTTTCGAACCTACATCTTAAAAAGTTTCTTGCTCTTCCTTTGGGGACTACTGTTTTACCTTGGTATTGTTTTACTTATCGGTGCTGGAACGATGATTACAATCATAGCTGCATCCAGTCAATCCTTAGACCCTGATGCACTTCCTATGGAAATCCTTGCCATACTAGGGCTAATGGCCATGGGAGGTATCCTACTTATGGTTTTAGGAATTGCTCTTTATATTCCACAATTCTATGCTTATTCACAGGTAGAATATATCTTGTTTGAGCAATTAGAACGCAAGGAATATACAGGCGCTTTTTCAATCATTCGGTCTAGTCGAAAGTTGATGAAAGGTTACAAGTTTAAACGCTTTACACTTGATTTATCCTTCATTGGCTGGTTCCTTCTTGTCATTATTACATTTGGCCTGGCTGGTTTATATGTATGGCCGTATCACTATGCTGCACAAATGCACTTCCATGAAGAAATTTTAGATGATCAGGCTAAGAAAATGAGTTACGTATAAAAATAAGAGCGATATCTGCTCTTATTTTTATATACACTTTTATGTCTATATTTAAGAAAAAAATATAGTAATAATTGGTAAAAACATTTGGATTGTGTTATACTATGACTGAGGAGCAACAAAGGACTATTTTAGCCTGCTTGGTATTGGAGCAGATTTCTTCCTTTCTATTTTTTACGCCATGTGTAGTAATTTGTTCCAATTCTAAGTGCTCCTCCTTAGAGTCATCCGGCAGTTCAATGGTTCATTGAACTGCTTTTTCGATGAAAAAAGTCGGATAAATATACCCGACTTATTAGTATTGTTCTTTCATTTCAAGATATTCAATCTTGATACATTTATTCATGACAATATCGTTACGACCTGCCTGACGCAATAGTTTTTCTGCTTCTTGACTTTCTAAACCGAGTTGAGCCCAGAAAACTTTGGCATTCGACTGGATAAATTCCTGTGCTACCTCTGGTAAAAATTCACTTCTGCGGAAAACATCTACAATATCAATAGGTTGGTCAATCTCTGCTAGACTACTATAGACCAACTCGCCTAAAATAGTCCCACCAGCAGCCTTGGGATTAACTGGAATAATTTTATAGCCCGCTTCCTGCATGAGCTTGGAAACGCGGTAGGCTGCTGTCTCTTCTCGACTAGACAAACCGACCACTGCAATGGTTTTAGCATTTTTCAGATAGTCAAAGATAATGTCCTGACTAGGATTTTGGAAGGAATAAGACATAGAGACCTCCTTTAATGTATATTAAATGTTAGAATCAATAAAAGTTTAATGAATAAGGTGTGCTATACCACAATCTTGTCAATTTCAACTCGTTACTGATTATAGCTTGTCTACCTTGATTATTTTTTAGCAATTTGGTACACGACATCCTTAACTTGCCCGATAACCTTTTTAAGGTTGGTCCGATCTTTATCGGTTCCTGGATCTAAGGAATAATAGATCGAACCCACAACCACGGAGTCATCATAAGCAGCTGTTGATTCCATCCGATAAAAAGTCAGACGAGCTAATTTTTGATCTGTTAATAACTGTCGCCCAACCTGCCATTCCTGACCATTGATTGTGACAACCGTCTTTTCACTGAAAGAATGATTTGTTTCAAGCATCCGTGCTTCTAATTCCTCCGGCGTCATATTGCGACCATCTTCCAGTGGAGACTGATTAAAAGCATTGATATTATAGAGTTGGACCATGTAATTGCTGGAACCTTCTTTAACATCGTAGACTGCAGCGACCGTCTCATCCTGAGTATTTTCTGCATTAATTGTCCAAGTAGATGGCACATCATAATAACGGAAATATTCCTTGATATTCCCATTTTCATCTTTTTCAGCAACACCATTATTGGCCGCATAAATCTTGTGGCCTTTTTGTGTTTCGTCAGCAGGTGGTGTACTATTAACAGCTACAAGCTCTGCATTTGCTAGAACATTGAACTGTTCGTTCGTAGTATCCTGCTTTTCTTGCAAAATCGGTAAAGTGGTTGAAAACTCTTCCCCTGAGGAAGCTGGTGTTTTCTCTGCCTTCTGCGCTGTTTTTCCACAACCTGCGAGCAGAAGACTACATAGACCAATACAAAGAACTATCTTTTTCATACTCTTCCTTTCTTACTTAGCTTCATACCATGTCGGTCCCTCATTTTCATCCACAATCAATGGTACAGACAGGCTAATCGCCGATTCCATGGTCTCTTTTACCATGGCTTTTACCGTTTCTAGCTCTGCCACTGGGACTTCCAAAACAATCTCATCGTGTACTTGCAATAACATACGTGTCGTAAGACCTGCTTCAGTCAAAGCCTTGTCGAGATTAATCATGGCTACTTTGAGAATATCTGCGGCCGAACCTTGAATTGGTGAGTTGATGGCTGTTCGTTCCGCAAAATTACGGACATTGAAATTGCGAGAGTTTATATCTGGTAATTCACGACGGCGTTTGTAAATCGTCTCTACATAACCCTTATCACGTGCCTCACGAACAATGGTTTCCATGTAATTCTTAATTCCTGGGAAGCGTTCAAAATAGGTATCGATATAGGCTTTAGCTTCCTTACGTGTAATCCCCAAGTTATTGGATAGACCGAAATCTGAAATACCATAGACGACACCGAAGTTTACAGCCTTGGCATTCCGACGGTCATTTGGTGTCACATCCTCAGCTTTTTCGATACCGAAGACCCGCATAGCTGTCGAAGTGTGAATATCTGCACCTTGCTGGAAGGCCTCAATCAAATGCTTGTCCTGAGAAATATGAGCCAAAACGCGCAATTCAATCTGTGAATAGTCCGATGCCAAAAGGACACTATTTTCAAGCGATGGCACAAATGCCTTACGAATCAAGCGCCCTTGTTCTAGACGAACAGGAATATTTTGCAAGTTAGGGTCCGTCGAAGATAGGCGACCTGTTTGTGTCAAATCCTGTACATAGCGGGTATGGATCTTACCATCTTCTAAAATGGCATCCTGCAAGCCGACTACATAAGTTGATTGAAGCTTGGTAATCTGACGGTATTCCAAGATTTTTGAAACAACTGGTGCAATTGGCGCTAATCGTTCTAAGACATCTACTGCTGTTGAATAGCCTGTCTTGGTTTTCTTGGTATATTCCAACGGTAATCCCATCTCTTCAAAGAGAATGGTCCCAAGCTGCTTAGGCGAATTGATATTAAATTCCTGACCAGCTAGTTCATAGATTTCCTTGGTCAACTGGTCAATCAAAACTTCGTTTTCAGATTGCATAGCTTTGAGAGTCTCAGCTTCCACTTTAATACCAGCAATTTCCATCTTAGCTAAAACATTTGCCAGTGGTAACTCCATGTCAAACAAAAGATCTAATTGCTGATTTTCTTCTAATTTGGTCAACATCGGCTCTTCTGTCTCAATCAAAACCTGAACCTTACGTGCCAAGTGTGGGAAAAAGATCTCGCGTTCTGGCAAGTCTAACTTAGCACCCTTGCCATAAACTGTCTCATCTGGAACAAGACTAGTCTGACCATAGAGATTGGCAATGGTTGTTAGGGAATTGTCCTCAACGGTGGAAAGCAAGTATTTGGCTAGACGGCTATCGAAAGTAGCTGGAGGTAGCGTAATCTCTTTTCGGTCGAGAAGAACTTTTCCACGCTTGAAGTCATAGGTTTTTATGGTTTGTTTTTCTAAAAAGTCACGCAAGACTGGACTATCAAGTAGCTCAGGCCCTCCGACATAGATTTTCTCCTTATCTCCCCAAGCTAAACCAACCAAATCCTCTCGGTGATAATTTTCACCCAAGATTTCAAAATAGAAAAACTGGTCTTGTTTGAGCATAGCGGGGCTGATTTCCGTTACGATTTGGAAATCGAGTATCGCTTCCTCTTGCGAGCTGGTCGTACCTAACTGAGCCCTTAATTGCTTGAAGCCCATATCATCGTAGAATTGTCCTAGCTCTTCTAGCTTTGGGCCTTGATAAACAATGTCATCCAGACCAATTTCGATTGGAGCATTGGTGTCAATGGTGGCAAGGGTTCGAGAAAGAAATGCTTGTTCCTTATCCGCAATCAGGTTTTCTTTCATCTTAGATGCCTTCATGCTGTCAATGTTTTCGTAGATACCATCCAAAGAACCAAATTCTGTCAGGAGTTTTAGACCTGTTTTTTCACCGATTTTGGTCACGCCTGGGATGTTATCGGACTTATCTCCCATTAGAGCCTTGAGGTCAATAAACTGAGTGGGGGTAATCCCCATTTTTTCCATGAGGTAGGCTGGAGTAAATTCTTCGAATTCGGCTACGCCTTTCTTAGAAATCTCGACTACGGTGTTTTCGTCTGTCAGCTGGATCAAGTCCTTGTCACCGCTGACAATGGTCACATCGAAAGGAATCTCTGTCCGCTCTGCCATTTTGTCCAAGGTACCGATAATATCATCTGCCTCATACTGATCCAGTTCGTAATGCTTGACTCCCATGGCATCCAACATCTGACGGATAAAAGGAAACTGCTCACGGAATTCGTCTGGAGTCTTGGCACGACCTGCCTTATAGTCTGCATACATCTCCGTACGGAAAGTGGTCTTTCCAGCATCAAAAGCCACAAGAATGTGGGTCGGCTCAATCCGCTTCATCATGTGGTCCAGCATGAGATTGAAGCCGTAGATAGCATTGGTGTGAAGACCGTTGGCATTCTTGAAACGATCAATTTGATTATAAAGTGCAAAGAAAGCACGGAAGGCTACCGAAGAGCCATCGATTAATAATAATTTATTTTTTTTCATGTTTCTATTATAGCATGGATGGGGGAGTTTTGTGGGTGATGGAGGGCTGGAATAACAGAAAATCCCAGTCAGCGACTAGGATTTTTCTTTTCGATAATAAATGTTCTTTGCGACTACTAAACTATGTGGCTTTTCAAATTCTTGATCCAGATAAGATTGGTAGGTTCCAGGTGCGATAAATCCACGCATACCAAGTATATCGGTTCCAGCTTGTCCAATCACAGAATCACGGGAGTTTGACAGTTTGAAACCACCAAAAGTGTCACAAACGTTGATGTGACGCTATTTTTTTGTCAAATTCTCGCACATTTTTATTGCGTACTTTCTCGTACTGTGGTATAATAGAGTGAGGTGCGAATCCATGAGAGTTAAAAAATCAGTATCTAAAAATACTATCAACTATGCCATTATCAAAGATATCAAGGTCGGAAACAAACGGACATCAACCATTGTCGAAAATCTCGGCAATCATGAAACTCTTCAACAGCTACATCCCGAAATGGAACCAATGGAATGGGCAAAATTGCGGGCTAAAGAGTTAACCGAACTTGATAAAGAAGATAAACAAGAAATATTAGTCAAACTTCATGAGAATAAACAGTTGAAACAAAATCAACGAAATGAATATCATGGGGGATATTTGTTTCTACAGAATATCTATTACCAATTAGGATTGGATAAAATCTGTCAAGATATTCAGAAAAGGTATCACTTTAGTTTTCAATTAGATACCATACTGTCACGCCTCTTGTACGGTAGGATACTATCCCCATCTTCTAAACGTTCTACCGCTCAATTCTCACAAACCCTTCTAGAGCCTACAACTATTGAACTCCAACATCTCTACCGGGGATTAGAAATTATTGCCAAAGAAACAGATTTCATTCAGGAACAACTGTACAAACGTTCAACTGCACTTGCCTCTCGTAAAACAGATGTTCTCTATTACGACTGTACAAATTTCTATTTCGAAATTGAGGAAGAAGATGAGGAAGGAAAACTGAGACAATACGGTTATTCTAAGGAACATCGGCCGAATCCAATTGTTCAAATGGGGCTGTTTATGGACTCTCAAGGAATTCCATTAGCTTTCTCCGTCACACCTGGTAATACGAATGAACAGACGACTATGAAACCTTTGGAGAAGAAGATTATCAAGGATTTTGAAAAAGCCCAATTTGTGGTCTGTACAGATGCTGGACTATCTTCTATCGGAAACAAACGCTACAATAATATCAGCGGGAGAGCCTTTGTCACAACTCAATCTATCAAAAAGTTAAAGAAAGAAGACAAAGACTGGGCTATAGCTTCTACAGGTTGGCGGTTGATGGGAGATAAGTCCGGGACATTCTATGATATTTCTACACTAGACGAGCGCGACCCAGACCTTCTCTATAGACAAGTCTTTTACAAAGAATGTCCTTTACCACAAGATGGTCTAGAAGACCAACGATTGATTGTAACCTTCTCAGCTAAATACAGAGATTACCAAAGAAAGATACGCGAACGCCAGATTCAACGTGCTTCAAAATGGCTGGGAAAACCAGCTGACTACAAAAAGAAACAATCTACAGATCCCAAGCGTTTCCTAAAAGTAACAGAGACAACAAGGGATGGAGAAATAGCTGAGAAGACCTTTCTAGAGTTGGATGAAGAACGAATTGTTTCTGAAGCTAGATTTGATGGGATTTATGCAGTAACATCAAACTTAGACGATACGATTGAGACCATTGTTTCCATTAATCAGAGAAGATGGGAAATTGAAGAATGTTTCCGTATTATGAAGCATGAATTGAAAGCTAGACCAGTTTATTTAAGTCGAGAAGATCGTATTTCTGCTCACTTTACAACTTGCTTTCTTGCTCTTATACTCTATCGTTACTTAGAGCTGGCGGTTCAGAAGCAATTCACATGTACTGAACTCATTGAAACCTTACGTTCATACACCTTTAAGTATCTGCCTGGTTTTGGTTATCTACCTAACTACACTCGGACGGCTATTACTGACCAGCTGCATCAGACATTTGGATTCAGAAGTGATTATCAAATTCTAAGCGAAAAAAAGATGAAAAAAATTTTACAATCGTCAAAATCGAGAAAAAGTACGCATTTTTGATATAAAAAGAAAACCTCGCTAAACCCTTGATATGCATAGGGTTAGGGAGGTTTTTGTCTTGTAAAACTGTCAAAGACGGGATTATAGCATGGATGGGGGAGTTTTGTGGGTGATGGAGGGCTGGAATAACAGAAAATCCCAGTCAGCGACTAGGATTTTTCTTTTCGATAATAAATGTTCTTTGCGACTACTAAACTATGTGGCTTTTCAAATTCTTGATCCAGATAAGATTGGTAGGTTCCAGGTGCGATAAATCCACGCATACCAAGTATATCGGTTCCAGCTTGTCCAATCACAGAATCAGCCAGAAGAACGCAATTAGTAGATAGGACGAAATAGGTTTTAAATTTAGACTTTCTAAATTTGAATAATTCCGCATGTATTGCCTCTTTCATTCGATAGGCATACATTTCAATCGGCTGGCCATCGGCTGTTTTCGATACTTTTTCAGGACTTGGATTCCAAGGTAGGAGCAGATTATCAATGTCAGCCAATCGAGCCTCAACTGCTTCTTCCTGTTCAGGTGTCAGGCTTAGCTGATAACCCAACATAGTCATTCCTTCTTGATTACAGAAGTCAATATAGGCTTGGCGCTCTGCTTTGAACAAGACTCCATCACCAATCGCACCACCCAAACGCTCAGACAGGACATCGTATGAACCATAACCATAAACCTGTCCTTTGTAACTCAAATCAACATGTCCAACTGCTCCGAACCCTTCTTCCCCAACGTGTACAAAGACTTCTAATGCTGGAAGCTCCGCAATTTCTTTGTGGCGGTTGTAGATAGACTGAGCCGTTTGTCCCTTATTATCCGCCAAGTAATCATTGACTTTTTGCAGGGTCATACGAGGAATCAAAGCTGCTAAAAATAAAGGTAGGGGCAAACGGACATGGCGCTTAAGATTTTGTTGCTCAATAGCCTCCTCAAACAAGAAACCATCACGCAGATTAGTTAGTCCGTACAAGACCAGATAACCTCCGATGACAATGGTTTGAACAACCAGCTGTGTGCCTGACACAAATAGGGAAGCTGAACCTAGTAAGGATAACCAAATTCCATCTATTAAATAGCGAATCCGTGGCTGTACCCCATCTTTTCGATATAGATAAAAAGTGATAAAATTAATGACTGCCGTAAAAAGCTGATAAATCCCAACAAAAATAGCCGCGAAATAGAGGGGAATTTGAACAGCTAAATCGAGACTGGCTAGGATCCCGAAAAGAACAGCCTTCCCAACTAGCGCAATGACACTTTCACTCGATTTCTTCTTTCTGAAAAATATCATGCTCAATTCATATAAAGCTAAAAAGAATAGACCTGCGTGAACAAATCGAAGAATCAGTCTTGGAAATTGCCAACCAGCAATTAAAAATCCAATACCGATGAAGACTAAGATTAGACCTTCTCCAACTAATTTTCGACCTGTTAATCCTAAATCACTTATTTTTTTCATGAGATGATTATAGCATATTTCTAGACTTATGTTTGCAAAAAAATCCTAGATGCACTAGGATTTTTTTGCTTTATAGCTGTGTTTCTCATATTTCAAATTAGTTCACAATACAAACTATCCGCTTCCGTGTTTTCAGGCTCGGGTTAGAGGCTGGGCAAAAAGCCCAGCACCACTTCTTAGAGTTCGTGTCAACATCTCAGCGCAGTGGTTGATTGGCGGATTTGTTCGTGTTTTACACTCCAAATCTGACCATTACGACTGATGCGAACAGAGTTCGCTTCATTTCCAACCTCCAACAGTCACTACTCTGACTGTTGGAGCTATGCGGGGGTGGGAGTGAAACAGTCTGGGAATAGACTGTTTCAGCTCAACAACTAGAAATATGGACTTGTTGACGAACTCTTTTTAGACCACTCGAGTTCTTTCCCACTCCCTAATCAACTGACTTCAAGGCCTCCAGCATATCCACCTTTCTCAGATGGTGATTGACATACCAACCAAGAGCAGCCAAAATTCCACTAATGGCTAAGATAGGAATGAGATAGACTTCTAGTCCGACAGATGGATTGAAGCGGATACTGTCCGAACCAATCATGGCAAGAAGGAGCTTGTGGAGATAAATACCGCTAACCAGTCCAACCAACATACCAATCAGCGAAAGGGCAATGGTTTCACGATAGATGTACATGGTCACCTCTTTATTGTGGAAGCCCAGTACCTTGATAGTGGATAATTCACGAATCCGTTCGGACATATTGATAATTGTAAGGTTGTAAAGAATAACCAAGCCAAGCAAGATGGATAGAATGACTAGAATGGTCATGATGGTCTGAAGCGAGCCCGCAATCGTGGTAAGCATGTCTATAAGAGAAGTATTTTGAACCAAACTTCTGACTGCTGGCATCACTAGGAGTTGACTTGCAAGAGTCTGAATATGCCCCAACTGCCTGTCTTTCAACTGAACCAAATAGGCATTGGCAGTCTTCTGCTTGCCGGTCACTTGTTCGTAGTAGCTATCTGTCATATAGATAAAATGTCCTGCGTACATATCAGCCACAGCCTCTACCCTGACTGAAACTTCCTTATCTTCCAAGGTCAGTGATAACTTATCACCAACTGAGACCCCGTAGATTTGCGCCAATTTTTCTGTGAGAACAATCCCCCTGTCACTCAGCTGGATAGCTTTACCAGAAGAATTTTCAAGACTGACTAGATTTCCCAAGTCCTGACGGTCTGAAATATACAGTCCAATGGAAATATTCTTTCTCTGACCGTTTTCTTCCACCGTTTGATTGAGCTGTTCAAAAGCCACTGGCAAGGATTGGCGAACCTGATCTGACTGAAGAAAATGTGTTAACTTATCCAACTCTTCCTCAGTAGCTCTGCTATTTTCCACCACCAACATATCATAATGGATCAGCTCCCCAAACTGTCGTTGGACAACTCCTGAGATGGAGGAACGGATACCCAATCCTCCAAAAAGAAGGGCGACGGTCCCTGCTACTCCAAAGATGGTCATAAGCATACGAAGCTTGTAGCGGAAGATATTGCGGGCTGTCACCTTGTGGGTGAAGCTCAGGCGGGACCAGATAGCTGGCCATTTTTCTAGCCAAATGCTGGAGCCTGTAACCGGTGGCTTAGGTAAAAGTAGCTGAGCAGGTTTTTCTGTCAGCTCCCGACGAGCCACCAAGTAAGCTGGCAGGACCGAGGAAGCCAAAGACAGAAGCAAGGCTAAACCTGTCCAAAGGGGATAAAAATGAAGTTTAGCTGGTCCAATCACGGTTGTCTGCGTAATAATGTCGGAAATAAGTGGAGACAAGAGGAGATTACCTGCTATTATACCGACTATTGTTCCTACCAGACCTGCCGCCAAACCATAGAGAATGAACTTAGCCATAATCTGTCTATTCGTATAGCCAAGGGCCTTGAGGAGACCTGACTGTGTTCGCTCTTCATCGACAAAACGGGCCATGGTGGTAAAAGTCACTAGAGCTGCGACAAGGTAGAGAACAACTGGGAAGACATTGCCCACTGCAGCAATAGACCTAGTCGCATTGCTATAGGTAGTATAGCCATCTCCACCTGGTAGGCTTGATCGAGTATAGACCTGATAGGGCGCTTTTTCCAGCTTACTTAAGTCGGATTTAGCCTGAGCAATCTCGGTTTGAGCTTGGCTAATTTCTTGATCGGCCGTGGCTTTCTTCTCAGAAAATTGGGATTGAGCTTGACTTAACTCTTTATCAGCCTCCTCCAAACGGAGTTCTTCCTGACGGAGCAGTTGATTTGAAGACTCTAACTGACTCAGTCCCCATTCATAGTCTTCTACTCCTTTATTGTAGGCTACAATGCCTTGTTCATACTGACTCAAACCTGCTTGATAACGGGCCAAACCTGCCTGATATTCTTGTTTCCAAGTTTGGTACTGGGCTAGATTGCTATTGTATTCATTTTGTTTGGTTTGATAGTAATCATAACCTTGTAAATAGGCTTGGTTGGCCTGCTCATGTGCAGATTCCATTTGGTCTAATCGGCTTTTCTCAACATCCAAACCTTCCTGTCTAGCCAACAAGTCAGGATAGTCTGAGAGGGTTTGACCTTCTTGCAAGTGATTGGCAATTTCAAGGTCTAACTCTTTCTGAGCTTGAAACCAACTAGCTCGCCCTGTGGAAATCTGAGATGCGGTCTGACTCAGTTGGGCATTTTGGGAATCCAGTTGCTGTTTAGCACTTTCCAAGCGTTGAGCAGTTTCAAGTAGTCCCTCGTGACTTACATCCAAAAAAGATTTGCTTTGGTCTAGTTTATCCTTCTGGCTGTCCAACTCTTTTTTACTTTCATCCAATTGAAACTTGGTTTGCAACAATTGAGCAAGGACGGTTCGCAATTCCATTTCCGATTGAACTAGTTTAGCTCTACCACGCGCAAACTCACTGCGACCACTTGCGAGCTGGTCTTTCCCAGATGCCAATTCTCCTGCTGCTTGATCCAGCTGAGATTGAGCCTGAGCAATTTCCTCTTCCCCTTTTGAAATATTTGTCTGTCCATCTGACTGAATAGTTGCTAATCGTTGTTCATCATTGTTAGCCAATAACTTTTCTAAGTCTTCTTGGTGCTGGTCCAACCTGTCTTGATAGGCCTGACTGTAATATGGTAAATCAACCAAATCATCATAGCGAATACGGGCAATAGTGTAAACTTCTGATTTGAAGGTATCCTGACTAACAAGGCCATAGCCACCTAACTGCCCATCACCACTTGCAGCCATGCCCATGGTTTCATTGTCCCAAATTTCTGACGAAGCCACAAAACCAACAACTTTAAAGGTGGTTTGGGTCAGGATGGTGCCATCCTTGTCAGGCTCGTTTACTTGAAATGTATCTCCCAATTGATAGCTTGCTTGCAAGGAAAGAGACAGAGCAATTTGCCCCTTTTGACTGGGCATTTCCCCTTCTACTACCTTATAGGTCGATAGGTTCTGGGGAGCTGAAAACAGCCGAATTGCAGTCTGGCCTTCATTAGTAACCACATCTTTAAAGTAGCCCGCTTCAAGAGTAGCACCTTCTATCGTTTCTAATTCGTCAAGGTCAGCTTGACTAAGTCCCAGACCTGAAATTACCGCCAAATCCATCGTTCGATAACTGGCTATATAGGCTTGGGCCGTCTTTTCCATATTTGGAGCTGTTACTTTCAGACCTGTTAAAGCTAGAGCTCCTAGCATCATCAGGCTAAAGATGGACAAAAAACGCCCCTTGGAAGAAAGCAGAGATTGCCTCATATCCTTCCAGTAGATTTTCTTTTTCATAGTTTCACCCACTAATATTCTAGGCTTGCAATATCCTGCGGATCTGCGTTTAGCTCAACAGAGTGCACACGGGCATCCCGCATCCGAATGACCCTGTCTGCAATAGGGGCTAGGGAACTATTGTGGGTCACGATAATCACCGTTGCCCCTTGCTTGCGGGACATATTTTGCAGGATTTGCAAGACCTGCTTACCTGTTTGGTAATCCAGAGCGCCTGTCGGTTCATCGCAAAGCAAAATTTTAGGCTTTTTGGCAACAGCACGGGCAATGGCAACCCGCTGCTGCTCACCGCCTGAAAGCTGAGCAGGGAAATTATTAATTCGATGGCCAAGTCCGACCTGTTCCAAGACTTCCTCGGCATCCAAGGCATCCTTGACAATTTCTGCAGCTAATTCCACATTTTCCTTAGCGGTCAGATTGGCAACCAAGTTATAAAATTGAAAGACAAAGCCTACATCATCTCTACGATAATTGGTCAGTTCATGACTTGAAAGCTTGGCAATATCCACACCGTCAATCCAAACTTCCCCCTCGTCATTGCTATCCATGCCTCCCAAGATATTAAGCAGAGTGGATTTACCCGCACCAGATGAGCCAAGAATGATGACCAACTCACCCTGCTCAATCTCAAAGGACACGCTGTCATTGGCCACAATGGTCGCATCCCCCATTTGATAGTATTTTGACGAATTGATTACTTGGATATAGGACATGGTACACCTCGCTTTTCTTAGTAATATTATAACATAAAGAGGCTGGGACAAAAGTCCTGGCCTCCTTAGTTTTTTTCAATAGTTAAACTTGACGCAGTGGTTGAGTGGGCTCTAATTAGCTGATTTTATCAGCTTTTACAGCCCTACTCAACTGTGCGGGGGTGGGACGATAAAATCGAACCCTGCGGGTTACCGATTTTTGTCCCACTCCCTTAACATCTATTATACTTGGGCAATGGCAGAGCCACCATAGAGTTTGAGTTCTTCTCTGATGGTTTGGTAGTAATAGCGATCGAAGGCCTGCCAAGCCTGCCTGCTAGTTTCACTCAATCGCAGATCACCTAATCCAACTAGAAAACTGGTCGAACGATAAAATTTCTCAATCGCAATCAGTTCAGAATTGGTAACAGACTCGGCCTCCGACAATATGCGTGTCGTCTCTGTCAGATTATGTTGCAATCGCTGTTCATCAGCTGTTCCTACTTTATCTGCTTGGAAGGCCCGATTCAAGTCTTGAATGAGAGCCAAAACGTCTTGAATAATCTGTGTCTTTTCCATAAAAGACCCTCCTTGTTTTTAATAAATTTAGTATATCAAATTAGACAAAAATATTCAAGTCCCTTACTTTTTCATAATATTGATGACCCCAGGATCAAATCCATCAGAAGTTCTCGTAACGGTTCGTTTTACAGGAAAAATTACCATTACGATTGCGAGAAGCAGACAAATCATTGTAACTATCCGTTTCATACATACCTCCTTTTTTATATAACTAATTTTTCAATATATTTCCTTACCCATTGTTACTAAAAAATTCTTCAATGACAAATATAACTTTGTATTTCCTTGTAACTTGTATAAAACTAGTGCCTGCTCATACAAGTCTAAAACTTCATCTTCTCTCAATAAGCCTTTGCTGATATTTCCCAACAAACATAGTAAATCTGGCAATAAAAAACTACTATTATAAGCATTCAATTGGTTGATCAGCTCTGTCACTTCATCTAAAGCTAAGTTCGTCTGTTTTCGTTTTAGAAGAAATCTAGCATAATTGTAACCAATCTTTATATAGGCTTGAAAGTCAGCATTGATTGATAAATCAAGCTTATTCACCTCTGATTTTACATTGCTGACCAACTCCATATATTTGTCATCTTCACCAACTTCACCTAGAAAAATAGTGTAACTGTTCAAAAAATCTAAATAAAAATAGTAATGAGGAGCGATAATAGCATTTAGTCTATCAAACTCTTTTATCGCAAAATCCCTTTCATTGTATAAGTAAAATTGAACCAAGATAAAAATATAATCTAAATAAGCCTTATCTTCCTCATTCAATAAGTGCCTGCTTTCTACCTCTTTCACATACAATTGCTCTACAATTTCATAATTTCTGAGAAGCAATTGTTGGGAGAAAATAGTTCGTATTTTTCCTATACTATGCCTACTTTCTTGAACAAATTCCTCAAAAAAATAATTCATAGTCACACCCAGCCTATTAGACAATAGGAAAAGGATTTCCGATGAGGGAGAAAGGTTGGTATTTTCTATTCTACTAATCAAACTCTGCTCACAAATATCCTTAGCTAAAGCACTCTGAGTCAGTCCAAGTTCTTTTCTTCGTTGCTTAAAACGACTACCACTTATACTATTCATAACATACTCCAAATTTATTTAAGAATATTATACTCTTTTTTAAAATGAATATCATCATTTTTATATTAATATTTTCATTTTATATTGACTACATTTAAAAATATTGATATAATAGTATACAGAGAAGATATTTTCTATAAATAAATGCAGAATATAACATGAAAAAGATTGTTTTGCGTTCAGCCTTGCTACTATCTATCATTAGCCCAATAGTAACAACTACAACTCTATCTGTAAATGCTGAAACCTCGCTAAGAGTTGCAGCACTCCCTCGTTCCTATTACATTAACAGTAAATTATTCGTAGTTAAAAAGCTAACTCAAACTAGATACTACGATGAATATCCACACGGTGTAAAGTACGATGGCTATTTACGCTTAACCGATTATCAAAAAACTAGTGACGGTTATTACTTAGCCTACTATGCAGGAACTATCTCTAGATAAAAATTAATTCCTGTCTCTACAATCTCTTCTCTTTTGGAGGTATCTATGTTTCAAATTGAAGGTAAGCTATTTTTCCGTAGCAAGAAAAACTTAGTCGCTATCTTGGTCTTGTTGATGACGATTCTAGCTAGTTCCCTTCTAGCAGGCTACCACAATCGCCAGGCCAAGCTAAAGGTCATCCAACACTATGAACAGTCTGTCCAAAATTTTGAAAATATCATACAAGATTTAGAAACACAGTATCAGACTCAAACTCTCAGTGAAGAGGATTACCAGGCTGAAAAAACATTCTTTACAAACTATATCGCCAACTTCCAAAAGGAGATTGAGGCGGTCAAGAAGGAGGACTGGACCTATTTTTATGAGAAAAATATCCAGCACTATCAGCAGGATGGTCAATACATCAGCCTTTCCTACCAAAGCTATGATTTTACCCCACAAACCATCGAAAATACCTTCTTGATGTCCAAGTATCTGTTAGAAAAGGAGATACCCTCTGCCTTTCCAACTGAGCTTTACCTGACAGCCTTTGAAAATCCCAAAACACCAACAGACAGAGAAATCGTCAAGAGCCTGGGCCAACAGGCCTTAAAAGGAACCAGTCTTGAAATCTGGCAGGGTCAAAAACAGCTAGGCCTGGTCATCAGCCTTCCTCTCTTTCTTCTCGTTTTCACCAATTTTTTCATCAAAGACCAGCAGGGAACTAGCCGACAGATTCGACTTTTGCAAACTCTAGGTCTGAGTAGGATTCGGATTACTACTAATAAATACCTAGCCTTCCTAACACTCTATACTGCCCTCTTTCTCACCCTCTATCTGAGCCATTTGCTCATCGCGTTTTTGCTAAATGGAAATAGTAGTTGGATCTATCCTGTCACCACCTATAGCAGTAGGGGACTGGCTTACAGTTTTATCACCACAACCATTAAACCTATTTACCAAGTCATCTTGCTGGCCTGTGGCATGCACTATCTCTACCTGCTATTTTTGCTGGGAGTGGCACAGACCTTGGCTAGAGTCTTAAAAAATGGACTGGCTGGACTGGTTGTCACACTAGGACTTGTCATCTCTGCCAACTTCTATCCCCATATCTTCAATCCATTTAGCCTATGGAATGCAGGCAATCTGGCGGACGGAAGTGCTATCATCTACCAGCAATTAACAGGATACAGCATTCCAAAAGTCTTTACGGTTCTTCTCATCAGTAACCTGCTCATCTATTGCCTGCAATTCTATCTCCTGACAAGAAAAAGTGAGGTCTAACCATGCGATTATCCATTCACAATTTGTGCAAATCCTACGGGAAAAAGAAAATACTAGACCAGCTAAACCTAGAACTGGTGGAACCTGGAATCTGGGCCCTGATTGGACCAAATGGAGCTGGAAAGACAACCCTCCTCGATTGCATTGCCAATCTGCAATCCTTTGATTCGGGAGAGATTTCTATAAACGGCAAGAAGCACGATAATCCAAATGTCTACAAAACCTTTGCCTACCTGCAGGACAACCGTGTCCTCTACCCTGAATTGACTGGGCTGGAACACTTGCGATTGGTCCAGACTATCCAAGGTTTACCCAAAGAGCGGATTGAGGAAGTCATCCAAGAAATCGGAATCCGTGATTATGTGAAGATCCCTGTCAAAAATTATTCCCTGGGAATGAAGCAACATCTCCTGCTGGCAATCGGTATTATGAACAAGCCCCAGGTCATGCTCTTGGATGAACCCCTGAACGGCTTGGACCCGACTAGCTACATTCAAACCCGAAAACTGCTCCAGAAACTAGCCAAAAGTGGTTCAACCATTATCGTGTCTTCCCACCAATTAAACGAAGTGGACCAGCTAACCGACCAGCTGCTCTTTCTCAAACAGGGAAAAATCATTGAGTGGAAACTGGAACAGGTTGGGCGACAATATGCCATTCAGACTAGTGACAATCAGACAGTGTATCAGAAACTTGGGCAAGTGAAGGGACTGACTTTGGCCAATGATAGCATTCAGGTAGACACGAGTGTTCACAGTCTGCATTTCTATCTAGACCAGCTCATGGCTTGTCAGGTAGAAATTTTGGATATTAGCGTTCAGGAGCACCAGTCCGAAGAAATCTATAAAGAACTATTTGAATAGGGAGGTCTGACTATGAATCTACTGCTCCTTTTCATTCTACGACTGAAACGCAATGCCATTTTTCTATCCCTGATAACCGCTATCGCCCTTATCCCACTTGCCCTGTCCTATCGGAATGTCCTAGAGTCCGAAAACCTGCGATTTGAGGATCGAGCCCGTATCATACAAGTCAAAAAAGAAGCTGAAATTGTCTTGTATGCTGACGATAAGGAAGCTCAAGCCTTAGACCAGGAAAGCATGGATTATTATAAAAAACTCTTGGAACTGACGACCACCTACTTAGAAAAGGAACATATCCAAGGAAAAAGTCAGGAGGTCTTGGAAACGGAGTTAGAACTCTACCAGACCATGCAAAACTGGGAGGCAAACGGGCACAATATCAATCATTTTACAAACAGCGAACTGGCAGAACGTATCACAGTCTATAAAAAAGTTCTAGAGCAAACTCTTACCTTTCACTATCCTACTGCTCCCAAGGATTTTTATCTGACCTTGTTGCAAGTTCTTCCAGCTAGTAACTATATGATTCCTCTCGTCATCTGCTGTCTCTTAGTCTGGCTCCTGCTGACCGACCTTTCCAAACATCGTGGTCTCCTCTTTATCAACGGACTATCCCCTGGTCAATATGCCTCTAGCCTGACCTTACTTGCTCTTCTCCTCCAAGTTGCTATCTATGCTCTCATCCTGTTCATGCTACTTCTATTGGCACATCAGTTCCAATTTACCTTCCAAGAAAAGTATCCCATTGTGATTGGCACAAATACTCTCTCAACCATATCTGTCAGGGAACAATTACAGAAACTCCTGCTGGAAATGGCTGGAGTGACAGGTTTCTATCTGACCTTTATCCGATTAGCAACTGCTAAAGCCCTACAAACGTACAAGCGAAAATAGGCCACCTCGAAAATGGTGGCTTTTTGAATGCAAAAAACGATGCCAGTTCGGCATCGTTATATCTTGATACAAGCCAAGCCACAATCCAACATGGATACCTGTTTATGATGAGTAATCATCCTAATCACCCTTTCTGATGCTAACATCAGCATAGGCATCTATTTTGAGGATACTTGCCTTGTTAGATCCTTCTTCAGGAACTTCTAGTAACTTCGCCCCACTATTCAACTTGACATCATAACTTCCATCGTAACTTCTAGGCAGAGTAATATCTACAGTACCGTTCCATGTATCAACATAAACTTTTTTAAAAGTAGCCCCCTTTGCCAATTCAATTTTTGCTTTTAAACTACTCTTCCCACTTGCTACGGTAACTAACTTAAAACCCTTTTTACCCAATGGTATATAAGCATCGTTTTCACTAATATCTGCCTTCTCAAGTGTTGACATTGCTGCTTCAGAAATTTTCCCTGTCAAACTAATCGTCGTCACTTCTTGGTCTGTTTCTACAATTTCAAGTTCAAAAGGTTGCTCACTACCATAGATTTCAATTGTATTCATCTCTTTGCCTGTTACTGTCCAAGACTTAGCAACCTCTATATCTGTTTTGCCACTCTCTAAACTTAGGTAAATCGCAACTCCTAAAAAAGTAATGATTAAAATGAAAAATGGAATTATTTTTTTCATTACAAGTGTCCTCCTTAAACTATTTAAACTCTCTACTAGAAAAAAGTAAGTACGAACTCAATAAATAGACAACACTAAATATCAATGCAATAAGACTAGACGGAGTAAAAAATTCTGTTTGATTAGTGATTAACTTTACCTGATTAAATAGAAAGAAATGAGAAAAGACATCATTTGCCAAAAGACTTGTTGTAACATACGAAACTAAATTATCAAACATCAAGACAATCATGGTATAAATAAGGTAGGCTTGATAAATCTTATCTACATACTGAAAAATGAACAGACATAGTAGCGAAAAACAGAGATGAAATGGCAGCTGTTTAATAAGTAGGTCAAATGATTCACTCACATCTACTTGTCCATTCAAAAAAATTCTACATACAATTACTGTAAAAAATAGTAAAAGCGTATATGCAAAACACAAGGACAAAGTTTCAAGCAATTTATAAAGGTAGACTGAAAATCGAGAGGAACTTTTTATGATTGCATGGTTAATGGTGCGATTGGTAAATTCTTCTCCCCAGACTAGATTACAAGCACTTGAGAAGAATAGAGGAATAAACCCTGCCACTGATGATAAAATAATCGTAATGCCTCCTTGTCCATCAGTTTCTCTCATCAGATAAGCGAAGAGTACTCCTAAAAGAATCACCAGAGAGACTGGAAAAAATAAACTCCTTTCTTTCCATACCCTATAAAAGTCTGATTTCACTTTATGGAACATAAGGAACCTCCTCTCTTGTAATCAAAGATAGATAATAGGATTCAAAACTCGGTTGAAATTTAATGATTTCCTCGATTTGAATCTCGTTTTTCCGTAAACAATCAATAATCCAGCTAGTTGAATTCCCAATTTCTGAAAGCTCAATTCCTTCTTCGGTCACTATCGCCTCAATTCCCTCGGAAAGTAACACTTCAAGCGCTTCATGCTCCTTATCCACTCTAACAATCCGTTTGGTTTGGAGTAGGTTTTGCAAGGCATCTTTTTGTATTATTTGCAACACTTTTCCTTTGCTCATGATGATATACTTGTCAACGACTAAGTCTAATTCAGACAAGATATGGCTTGAAACTAGAATGGTCATACGATATTCATTTTTCAAAAGCAGAAGAATCTCACGAATTTCCTTAATACCCACAGGGTCCAGACCGTTTATTGGCTCATCTAATATGAGTAGTTTGGGCCAATCACAGATAGCCAAGGCTATTGCCAAACGTTGCTTCATTCCAAGAGAAAAATCTTTCACTTTTTTCTTAGAATCTACACCCTCAAGTCCAACCATTCGTAATAGATTTTTGACTTTGTCTTTATCCGCTCCGATTCCTAAACCAATCATTTGAACACGAAGATTGTCGCCTGCAGATAAATGGGGATACAGAGCAGGTGACTCTACTATACAGGAAACACCTTGACTCTCTAAACCGCTTATTTCACCAGAATTACTCGAAATCAATCCTGCAAGAATTCGAATTAAAGTAGTCTTTCCAGCACCATTTTCTCCCACTAGACCACAAATTTCTCCACAGTTAATATCAAAACTAATATTATCTAGAACTTTTTGCTTTCCGTAAGTTTTGGATACTGCTGTAACATTTAATAATGTATTTGCCATAGCAACCTCCTAAAAAGAAAAGTCGATAGAAAAGTGACAAACTATCGACCAGTCAAGTTATTAAATTATTTGGTGAACGGAACCATGTAAACTAATCCCAGCAAAGGAAACCGATTCCATACCAATAGTATAGACAAATTTGACCAGCTGTTATTTTTGTTTTTTCTCTCATTTTCAATTTTCTCATGACAGGCCTTTTGTAACCCCTTTCATTTATAGATTATCACAACTCTTTTATCTTGTCAATACATAAAATAACCAATTTATATTTTTTAATATTGTATGCAAATATGTATATTTTGAACGATGTAATTAAAAGAATTTTGCGAATTAAAAACGCAGAAATCATGTTAGCAAATTGGCTAATTCCCTGCGTTTAAATATGTACAACCCAATATTTTTATCTACGATCAACTCTTGCCAATCTTCAGGTCATTGGGGTTCTTAGATTTTGTCTTCTTCTATATATCGCTCCAAATTCAATTCCATTTGTCGGTTAGCATCCAATTTATATAAAAAATATGCCTGACGAAAATGTTGTTTCGCACTCTCTGTGTTTCCAAGTTCTTCATGGACATTACCTAGTAAACAAAATAAATCGGGTAATGAATAATAGCTTCTGTGTGACCTACAAAATTCGATGGCCTTTGTGATGCTAGCTATAGCTTGGATGTAATCCTTCTTTAGCCATAGGTAACGTGAAATGTTATATTGAAGCTTGATTTTTAATTCCAATTCTTCAATCGTGATAGGTTGGAAATTATCCGTTTTTTCTATCAGTCTTTCAAATTGTACATCAAATAATTCTTCATCATTAACATCAAAATAAAAATTTAGAAGTGTATTTGATACTTGTAAAAAAAATAAATTAGAACTCTCCAATTTTTCTAGTAAATATTCCATTTTAGATATGGCTTCCTTCTTTTTATCATAAAAATAAAAATCGACTAATCCACCTATCCACTCTATGTATAATTGATTTGCTACCGATAAACGATGTTTATTATTAGACTCCAATTCATAAACATATCGTAGTCCTTGATAGTCTCTATGGACTAAGAAATTTCGGACAACAGTTTTAAATTCTACTAATTCCTCCTCCTGCTCAGAAACAGTGTCTTCAAAAAAGTAATTCATCGAAACATTTAGTTTTTTTGATAATTCAAAAAGCAATTCAGAGCCTGGAGTATAGGCGCCACTCTCAATTCTACTAATTTGACCTTGTTTACATACACCTTCTGCCAATTCTTTCTGAGATAATTTCATCTCTTTTCTTTTTTGTTTTAACCTAGAACCTAGTTGTATACTCATTATTGTTACCTCACTCGTATTATACAACTATTCTAGCACTTATGAATTTTAAAGACAACAAAAATATCCATTTGCATATTATTTATGAAATCTGTATCAGAATATGTATGTTGTCTCTTCGTTTCATACTAAATCATGAACATCCCCTCTTATCACAACGTATCATCACAATAAATTTCTAGCAGGATAAAGCGTTGAAAAACGATGCCTGTTCCGACACCGTTATATTCTTTTATTTAACAGCCTGCAAAGCCGCATCATAATCTGGATGTTCGTTGACATTATCCAAGTATTCTACATAGGTGATTTCATTATCGGCATTAAGGACAAAGACCGCACGCGCCAACAAATTCCACTCCCGCATGAGCACACCGTAGGATTTACCAAAGGCATGATCGTAGTAATCAGACAGAGTGATGGCATCTTCCAAACCTGCAGCGCCACACCAGCGTTTTTGGGCAAAGGGCAGGTCAGCTGAAACGGTGATGACAACCGTATTATCACGGTCAGCCAACTCCTGATTGAAGCGACGAGTTTGGGTATCGCAAATCCCTGTGTCAATAGAAGGCACCACACTGATGACCTTGGTCTGCTTACCAAAGTCTTTCAAACTTTTCAAACTCAGGTCATTGGCCATGAGGATAAAATCAGGAGCCGTGTCTCCCACTCGCAACTGCGGACCTACCAAGGTCACCGGTTTTCCAATAAAGGTTGTCATAAACATCTCCCTTGTACTTAATAAAACTATTGTAAGCGTTTCTGTAAAAAAATACCAGTTTTTTGACTGGTAATTTTAGTAAGTTATCTATCTAAATTTGTATTCTCTAGGTCTTCCTCAAGAATTTCAATAAAACGCTTGGCTATTGGGCTCAACACCACTCCTTTTTTCCAAAGAAGCTGCAAGCTATCCCTTGACAAGTCTAGAGGACGAAAGACCAGTCCACTTCCACCATAGCTTGTATCAACAATTCCGTCCAAACAAAGAGCAATCCCAACCCCAGCCTTCACTAATAAAGAGGCATTGTAGAGGAGATTGTAGGTCGCTACGATTCGATAATCGCCTAATCCAGCAAAGATAGACTTATCAACATTGCTTTGGGAGGAAACAATCAAGGGATAGGCTAGAACATCGCTCAGCACTAGCTCTTCTTTAGAAGCTAAAGGATGAAAACGAGGGACTAGAATCCCCCAACTATCTCGGTTTACTAAAGGCAGACTGTCAAATTTTTTCGTTGAAAAACGGCCAAAGGTGATTCCAAGATCATGGATTCCATCCTGTAGTTGCTCTAAAATGTGATCTGCATTTCCACTTTGAATATGAACCTTGATATTAGGGTATTGATTGGTCAAAATTGCAATTGCTTTTGCGATACAATCTAATGATTGACTTTCTGCTGCACCAATGTAAAGGTCACCAGAAATCATCTCCGTTGGGCGAAGAGTATCTTCTGTTTTTTTAACCAAACTGGTAATTTCCAATGCGCGATTATAGAGATATTGCCCTGCTTCTGTCAGCTGAATTTCTCTACTCCCACGATAAAACAAAATGGTATCTAACTCTTGCTCCAATTCTTTTATTTGCCGTGATAAGGTGGGCTGAGTAATGTGTAAGCTCTGAGCCGCATTTGATATGGATCCTGTTTGTACAATGGCAATAAAATAGGTCAATACACGAATATCCATCATCTACCTCCAACTTTTTTACTTTATTATACCATGCTTATAAGGCATATAAAACATATAAAATAGGTATTTGTAATATCTTTGTTTCCCTGATATGATAAGAGACAAGAAGAGGAGGAATATACTATGATTGAAACAGTTTTTAAGGAGTTTATTGATACAGATCGCTTGGTGCCAGAAAAAGCTGGCCTACGCCAGCTCATATCCGATATTCAAAGAGAGAACCAGCCTCTTGTTCAAGAATTGAATACTTCCATTCAAACCGTTGATAGCACACGAAAACTCGTTGAAAAGCTGATATTGGAAACGATTGACGAATCCGTGATTATCAATACACCATTCCAAACAGACTTTGGCCGTCACATTCATTTCGGAAAGGATATTTACATCAACAAAGATGTCTTTATGGTGGACTTGGGTGGGATTTTTATCGAAGATAAAGTACTAATTGGTCCCCGTGCTAAACTGATTTCCGTCAACCATCCCTTGAAAGCTGAGGATCGTCACAAGCTTGAACTCAAGTCTGTCCGCATCCAAGAAAATGCCTGGATAGGTGCAGATGCGACGATTTTACCTGGAGTGACAATTGGTAAGAATGCGGTGGTGGCTGCTGGTGCGATTGTCACAAAAGACGTACCTGACAACACACTCGTAGCAGGCGTTCCTGCAAAGATAATAAAAACACTTTCCTAAGAAAAAATCCCTGTAGACTGATAGAAGATAGCCTCTCCAGTCTGTAGGGATTTTTAGCAATGATGTCAGTCTGAGGCTGGGCTCAAGCCCCGTACCGCTTCTCAACGTTCGTGTCAACATCTCAGCGCAGTGGTTGATTGGGTTTAACAGTCCAGTGGACTGTTAAAGGTTGGAGATAAGATTTGCGAAGCAAATCTCAGCAGTTTGTGTTTTACACTCAAAATCTGACCTCTACGACTGAGGCGAACAGAGTTCGCTTCATCTCCAACCTCAAACTGTCTCCCGGACAGTTTTGTAGCGAACTTTGTTCGCTCTATTTCCAACTTCCAACTGTCCCTAGTCTGACTTAACGACTGTTGCGAACTTCGTTCGCTATATCTCCAACCTCCAAAGGTTCCCCGAACCTTTGTGTAGCGAACTCTGTTCGCTCTATTTCCAACCTCAAACTGTCCCCCAGACAGTTTGAGCTATACGGGGGTGGGAGTTTAAAAGGTCTGGGAGACCTTTTAAAGTGGGAGATATAAGCTGACGGCAGTCAGCTCACATAAATTGATGTCTGGGAATAGACTGTTTCAGCTCAACAACTAGAAATAAAGACTTGTTGACGAACTCTTTTTATCTTGGTCGAGTTCTTTCCCACTCCCTATTTTCACCCTTTTCAATCGCAGAGCGTTCAAGACGACTGACACTGAGCTGAGGGCCATGGCTGCACCTGCAAACATAGGATTGAGCAGAGGTCCACCAAATACATGTAACAGCCCCATGGCGATTGGAATGCCGATCACATTGTAAGCAAAGGCCCAGAAGAGATTTTGCTTGATGGTTCGCATGGTTGCCTGGCTGAGTTTGACAGCCTTGACCACATCCAAAATGTCACTATGCATGAGAACAATATCGGCAGACTCAATGGCAATATCAGTCCCAGAACCAATGGCCAAACCCACATGGGCTTGAGCTAGGGCTGGGGCATCGTTGATGCCATCCCCCACCATGGCGACTGTCTTGCCCTGTTCTTGTAAGAGCTTGACTTGGTTGGCCTTGTCATCTGGCAGGACCTGACTGACCACCTGCTCAATGCCGACTTCCTTGGCAATGGCCTGGGCAGTTTTTTCATTGTCCCCTGTCAGCATGACCACTTCTAATCCCATAGCTTGCAGAGTCTGGACAGCCTGACGGCTGGTCTCTTTTACTTTATCAGCAATGGCAATGACTGCTAGTAATTCTCGCTGGCTGGCTAGGAAAACAGGCGTCTTGGCTTGATGGGCAAATGCCTCCGCAACTGCACGCCCTTGGGAAACATCAATTCCCTGTTCCCGCATCAACCGTTCATTTCCCAGATAGATGGTCTGCTCTGCTATTATCACCGAAAGACCACGGCCAGAAAGAGCCTGAAAATCAGTGGCAGGCAAGAGATCAATCTTTTCTGTCTGAGCAGCTTGCAGAAGAGCTTGAGCCAGAGGATGCTCGGAAAATTGCTCGCTACTTGCTGCCAGCTGGAGGACCTGCTCACGATTTTTCGTAGACAAGAGATGAATGTCTGTCACCTGGGGTTTACCTTCTGTAATGGTCCCGGTCTTGTCAAAGACAATGGTGTTCACACCTTGTAGGGTCTCAATAGCTTGTCCAGACTTGAACAAAAGACCGTTTTCTGCCCCTTTTCCAGTCCCAACCATAATAGCCGTCGGAGTTGCTAGACCCAGAGCACAAGGGCAGGCGATGACCAAGACGGCGATGATAATACTAAGTGAAAAAATCCATGATTCTTGCCCCAAGAAATACCAGGCCAGACCAGACAAGAAAGCCAAGCCCATGACAACTGGCACAAAGACGGCAGATACTTGGTCAGCCATTTTGGCGATGGGGGCCTTAGACCCTTGAGCCTCTTCTACCAAACGAATAATCTGTGCCAGAGTCGTATCACGACCAACCTTGGTAGCCTGCATGGTAATGGCGCCTTGCTGGTTAAGGGTACCGCCAAAAACATTATCGCCCAGAGCCTTCTTCACTGGCAGGCTCTCACCCGTCAGCATGGATTCATCGACACGTGTCTGGCCTTCTAGAACTTGACCGTCAACAGGAATCTGTTGACCTGGGCGAACAATGACCTGGTCACCGACTACCACATCTTCAATCGGTACTTGTATTTCCTGCCCATTTCGTAGGACCTGGGCCGTCTTGGGAGCAAGATCCATCAATTTCTTAATGGCCTCAGAAGTCTGACCTTTGGATCTTACTTCAAAATATTTTCCTAGGGTAATCAAGGTTAAGATAACGGCGGCTGATTCAAAATACAGTTCAGGATGGTGACCGTGCATGGCTACTTCTTTCCCCATCAGAAGAAAGGCAATCATCAAAAGACCTTGAACCAAAGCTGCCCCAGTCCCAACAGCAATCAAGGAATCCATATTGGGATGGCCTTGCAAGAGAGTTTTAAAGCCTTTTTGGAAAAAACTGCGTCCGATATAAAGGACAGGGATGAGCAAGATGACTTGGCTGACCGCATAGACTAGCGGTTGATGGAGCAAGGCTGGTAATGGGAGACCGCCCCAAGGCAACATTGGCCCCATAGCAATATAGAGCAAGGGAAGGGTAAAGACTACTGACCAGACAAATCGTTTCCAAAGACTGTCTTCCTTGCTTGGTCCCTTATCCACCATCTCTTCTACATCTTCTGGTCTGATTAGCTGATAGCCTGCCTGCTCAACTACTTTTTCAAGACTAGCTGGATTTTGCCTATCACGGCTATAACGGATAGTCACCTTTTCTGTTGCTAGATTAACACTGACTTCTTCTACACCCTCTAGTTTGCCCAGAGCTTTTTCAACCGTCATAGCACAGGAAGCACAAGTCATACCTGAAATGTCATAAGACTCGGTCACCAAGTTATCGACTAACTGATAACCAGCATTTTCAACTGCCTGACGAATATCCTCTAGTCCCAAAAGCTTTTCATCGTAATTAACACTCAATTTTTCAGTTGCTAGGTTGACACTGGCTTCTTCTACTCCTGCTAATTTACCGACAGCTTTTTCAACTGTCATGGCACAAGAGGCACAGGTCATGCCTGTAACGGGATAGGTTGCATGTTTCATGTCATTCTCCTTTTTTGACTACATTTGTAATCATATTATACACGAAACGACTACACTTGTAAACAAAATTGTTTCAAAAAAGTAGATTGAAATCAATCCAACCTACTTTTACATATTCATTTATTCTTTACTGGATTTTTTCCGATGAAGAAAAATTGCTGTTAAAATTCCTGCAACACCTAGCGCCACCAACAAGAGGCTGACTTGCTCTCCGGTACTAGGAAGACTTGATTTACCTTTTTTATTGGTAGGTGTTACTTTCTTATCAGAAGACACTACTGTTCCGCTTGAGGAGGAAGTATCCGTAGCTCCTCCTGTGTCAGAAGCACTTGTAGACTGACTTGTACTGCTTGATGTACTGGTTGAAGTACTGGTTGAGTTTTCGGTACCACTTGATGATGGCTCAGTGCTGGTCGATGGTTCAGTACTACTTGATGAGTCGGTGCTGCTGGATGACGGAGTTGTTGCTGCTTCAATTTTTGCCCTCATTTCAGCTTCAACAGCTTTTAGTTGGGCAAAAATCTCTGCTGAACGAACCAAGGTTTCCTCGGTTACAGCTGGAGCCAGGGCTACAGCTGCATCTTCTGAAAGTCCAGCATATTGAGCATCAAGAGCGGCCTGTGCAGCAATCCATTCACTTTCAAGGGCTATCCATTTTTCTTGAATCGATGTACCAAATAACTCTGGGTGTGAGATGGCCATCTTATCAATATTTTGTACCGTCCAGTACCATGAATTCGTGTCATAAGAAGCTGAGCGATTTTTAAAGGCTTCATAAGTATCAGTCACAATACCATAGAATGGAACATACGGTGTATTCCTTGTCTGAGCCAAGCCCAACCAGACTGTGCCACCGAAGGCTGATGGTAAGCTACTATTGATCTGATAAACATGGGCATCGATGACGTTTTCATTACCAAGAGCGTATTTATAAGTCGCATCTGCCGCTTGGTCATTCGCACCATTATCCCCTTGTTTTACCTTGCCTGCTTCATCGTCTGGACGAAATTCTGGAAGATGTTCAAAACGGTTACGTTGTAAGGCAAAGGTATCTTGTAAACTAAAGTGACGACTTGAATCTGTTGGCTGACGTAGCAAATCATACACAGCATCTTCATAGGTTACAGGCGATGCTGGATCCATCAATTTAATACCTGCATACACACGGGAACGGTCTGCTTCAGCATAAGTTGCAGGACCGTATGATTTAGCGATATGGAACTGCCCGTCGACTGTCACATAATTATCCGCTTGTTTGGCTACTTCTTCAACCCTTTCAGAAGCAATCACATTTTCTGTGTCTGTCAAATCAACATGACCTAGATAGTAAGTATTTGCAAAAATTGCATACTTGTCTTCAGGGAACTTGATGGCTACGTATTGGTGTCCTGACAAAATTTCCATGTACCAAACTTCATTTTTGTCAGCAATAATAACAATATTCCCTTCTGCTGAGCCTTTTTCATCGATTGTCTTTGCAATCAGCTCAACACCTTCACGCGCACTAGTGACCCTAGGAAGAACATAATCAATCAAAATTGGTTCTCCCAGCCCTCCAGCTTCAACTAGAGGATCAACTGCCAAGACTTTAGCATTTGGAATAGCTGTTACAGTAGCAGTCATGGATACGCCTTTTTCATTAAAACCATGCGCCCCATAATTACCATTTGAACCATCCCCACGCGCCGCATCAGGCGTAGAGGTGTACTTGAACTCATTTGCCAAGTGTGGTGCTGTAAAACCAAAAGTCTCATCCACCAACATATCTCCCTCAGCATAGTTTGCTGCTGGAACCACAATATAATTTTTATTGTGCGCTCCATTATCTGGTGGATAGGGATAATCTTCCGTCCTACCATAAAGGATAGAACCATCCGTTGTCAACCCTTTCCCAATGATAAAGCCTGAACAGGCTTGAACAAGTTGAGCAGGGAATAGGCAAACCAACATTAGAAATGTGGCTATACGAACAAAAGTCTTTTTCATAGACTTCTCCTTTCATATAATAAAATACCCATTTGCACATATATTGTATCGCAAAAGCACCTGCCTTGCAAGTGCTTCTAGATATATTTTACACATTTTTTCTAGCCAACATAGTCGCAAACCGCATCTTAAGGAAATTGCCATTTTCATCCCGCTTATGGAGTTGACCAAAATCTTCATTGTATTTGACCAGTTCCCAGTCACGGTAGTATTCCTTCAACTCCCCTGCTCCAAAGGTAAAAGAGAAATTCATAGGACAAGGAGCATCTTCCGTATCCATAGCCGCCACAATCAAGTTATAGCCACCAGGTCGTGTCTGCTCCTGCATATTGCGGATAATGGCTGGCACCCAATCCCGCTCCAAGAACATAAAGACCACTGTTGAGATAATCCAGTCGTAGTCCTGCTCCAGACTGGCTGAATTGATGTCATAGGTCCCAGCCTGCAAGTCCAAGTCCTCCACTTCCTTGACCTGCAAGAGTGTCCGAATACTTGGCACATCCTTATCAACCGCCGTCACCTCAAAACCCTGTTGAGCCAAGTAAAGACAGTTCCTGCCATGACCACAGCCCAAGTCCAAGACCTTACAAGGCTCGATGATTTTCAAGGCCTCCAAGACTTCCGAATGTGTCCGAGTATAGTCGTACTTTTTAGCAAAATAATCCTCTGGCTGACAGAAAAATTCCAAGAAAAACTCCGTATCCTCTGTCAACAAGGTCACTCGATGCCAAGCCTGCGGCTCTACAAAGGGAACATCATCTGTCGGACCATAGACATATTCTCCTAAAATCTCATTGTCATCTGAAATCGGCTCAAATTTGAGCTGCCCCTTCAAAACCTTGATTTTAGCCCAAGTACCTACCTTGGTATTGTGCTTGGTTAAAAAATGCTGGGGAACCGTCTCCTGATTCCAAATGGGCATGCGTTTGTAAGGAACTAAAACCGTCATTATCTCTCCTTTTCTTTCCGATACACTTAGTCTATCACAAAGGAAATATGAATTCAAACACATTTTTTACTTGACTTGGAGTTGACTCCAAGGTGTATAATATTCCATATCAATCAGAAAGGATATTTACTGACAAGTAAATGTGTGATGAATATGAAAACAGCTATTTATGAAAAAGCCGGTAAGATGACCGTTGCAGAAGTCGAAAAACCAAGCCTTCAAGCCAAAGATGATGTCATTATCAAGGTCGTTCGGGCCTGTGTCTGTGGGTCGGACCTTTGGGGCTACGGAGAAGACATTCACCATGACCACGGTGACACAAACTCTGGTCATGAAGCCCTCGGTATCGTTGAAGAGGTAGGCGAAGACATTACAACACTTGTTCCTGGTGACTTCGTTATTGTTCCATTTACACATGGTTGCGGACACTGTGATGCCTGTCGTGCTGGTTTTGACGGTACTTGTGACAACCATCCAGGCTACACCAACTGGGGCAACAACTACCAGTCTCAATACATTCGTTTCCACTACGGCAACTGGGCCTTGATCAAAATTCCTGGTCAGCCAAGTGACTACTCAGAAGGCATGATCAAATCTCTCTTGACTCTGGCAGATGTTATGCCAACAGGCTACCATGCTGCGCGTATTGCAGATGTCAAACCTGGTGATAAGGTGGTTGTCATCGGTGACGGAGCAGTGGGACAATGTGCCGTCATTGCTGCAAAAATGCGCGGAGCTTCTCAGATTATCATGATGAGCCGTCACGCAGACCGCCAGCAAATGGCTTTGGAATCAGGGGCTACTGCCATCGTAGCAGAACGTGGCGAGGAAGGAATTGCCAAAGTCCGTGAAATTCTTGGAGGCGGCGCTGATGCTGCCCTCGAATGTGTTGGTACAGAAGCCTCTATTGACCAAGCCCTTGGCGTGCTTCACAATGGTGGTCGTATCGGTTTTGTCGGTGTGCCACACTACAACAACCACGCCCTTGGCTCAACCTTTGCTCAAAATATCATTATCGGTGGTGGCTCTGCTTCTGTCACAACCTATGATAAGGAAATTTTGCTCGATGCTGTCCTCAAAGGCGACATCAACCCAGGTCGAGTTTTCACCCAAACTTACTCCCTAGAGAATATCGACCAAGCCTACAAAGACATGGCCAACCGCAAAACGATTAAAGCAATGATTATGGTGGATTAAGAAAATAGAACAAAACCTCAGAAGTTCATCACATAAACTTCTGGGGTTTCGTATAATTTATAGAAAGATAAAAACGGAACCATCCCACTCATTAGAACTACTAATACTCAACGGGAGTAGAAAGGTCCAGTTTCAACATTTGCAATAACAGAAGCAAGTGTTAAGCATGAAGTTTTTTATCTGCAATTGCATCCGTGAGGGTCTGTGAGAAATTCAATCCTAGTTCACGTCCTAGAGTGTCTGCCCAGCGTGGGATAGTGAGTGTTTTCTTTACTGGCTCTTGACTGCCCAAATACTTTGCAACGTCCACCATCACCATGGAGATAAAAGACTTGCTAGAATCGTAAACCATCTCAAAATCCTCATTACGGAAAGGGTTATTATCTACTAATGACAAAGTGTTTATAGAAGACGGGGTAGGAATGTCTCTTCCATTCTCGATATAATCAGCTAAGTTTATGCCTAACCAATCGCTAGCCATTGCCATAGCGTCCGCCATATCCTCGCCTTGAGTTGCTGAATGCTCAAAATCAGGGAAAGTTACAAAGTAAGGGGCGTTAGCTCCGTCTGTATCATCAAAATAAAATAAAGCTGGATAAGTGACAAGCATAGTTTACCTCCAAAAGAAAACAAGCGGTAGGCTGTTGTTATAACAGCCCTGCTTGCTTTTTGATACCCCTTTCGGTGTATTTGTTTATTTCACCGTGGGGAATGGTTATAGGTCGCTCGCCTGCTTTTTCAAGTTTCACGTGTGACCCCTTACCGCCTTTGGTTTTTGTCCAACCATGGGCGGTAAGTAGCTTAACCATTTCTTTTTGTGTCATAGGCATAGCGCTTTTACCTCCTGACAAGATTATTATACCATACGTATTACACGTATTCAACCATAAAGAATCAGAAAATGTCTGAAATTTGTGACTGATACTCAATGAAAATCAAAATAAAAAAAGACAGTTCAGTAAACAAACTGAACTGTTCCATATTTTAAGACACATTATTTCCAAGTTCTTAATTCTGTCCATCCAATCGCATTACTAATAGTATAAGTCTTTCCAGCGTTGACATACTTATTCGTACCTAGATATCTCACCTTAAGATCGTACTCATTCAAATTATAATTAGCTTTTACAATAATATGTCCATAAGTGTATGGAGGTACATTATGAGAAACTCCTAAACTAACAGTAACTCCATGTCCAGTTTTGGGGTCAGCAAAACTATAAGAAACTGGAGGGGTAAGAGTTGCTCCAGCCTCACCACCATAAGCATTAATTGATATTGCTCCACTAGTATAAGTTTTTGGAATAGACCTTACAAATACTCTCTTAGTATCAGCAACACCATTTGACCTTGTTTGGTATTTAGAATTACTAGCTAAAAAATCATCTCGATATTCCTCTGAATAAAATTCATATAGAATTCCATTTTCATTATCTACTATTACTAAATCAGAAATCACCTCATAATTTGACAAAAGAGTAGTTTCTGCATGAGAGACCATAGGTGAACACAAACATAGTATACTGAACAAAAATAAAATAATAAACTTTCTTTTACTCATGATGTTCTCCTTATTATTTTTTAAAACTTTTGCAAAATAATATAGCTCCTATTAAAAAACTTAAGGTTTCTACAGGTTTCCAAAATAATTGATATATATAAAGTGTGATTGTATTCCAAATATCACCACGTGTCTCAATCCAAGTTGGTTTTATCATAAAATTTAAGTATCCAAAACACATTAAAATTATGCCACATAAAAATAATGTATCCGAACTTCTTTTATTATTCATATAAACCACCATCCTTATTTTTCATATAATAATAAACAGTCTAGTCATCAGAAATATAGTTTCCTACGTTATTTTACCTCCTAGCCTGATGCCATATTATTTATATACTTTATATTATTAATATAACATATAAAGTTTATAATGTAAAGTTATTATAAGTTTATTTCTAAAAATAGCAGATTATGATCATACGAGCTGACAGAAAACAAACATTTAATAAATAGATAAATAATACGATTTTTATTAACAATCTTTTTTCTTTGTTTTATAATCAAACTGTGAGGTAACCCCAACAGAAGGAGGAGAAATAGTATGAAAGCATTATTAAATTGGTTGTTTAAAGGCTATTAAAAAATTAGGAATTAAATGACAAAAATTTAAAAAATTTTACTTTTTAACACTAAAAATAAAATGAACCTAGAATAGACTTCCTATAATAAAAACGAATACAGTAGTTCTTTTCTAAGACATGAACTATTGTATTCGTTTTTATAAATCTTATCCATTCAGTAGATTGGACAATAAATATCCATTCTTACACCAAACTCATCTTGCATTAATCGCCTTCATAGTCCGCTTAATATCACGGTCTTGCTCACGACGTTTGATGGACTCTCGCTTGTCGTAGTCGTGCTTCCCTTTGGCAAGCCCAATCAAGACCTTGGCAAAGCCGTCCTTGATATAGACCTTGAGCGGCACCAGGGTCATCCCCGTTCCCTTGACCTCATTGCCCAGAGACTCAATTTGTTTCTTCCGCAAGAGCAACTTGCGGGTTCGCGTTGGCTCCTGGTTCCAGATATTGCCCTCATCATAGGGAGCGATATGGACATTGACCAGCCAAGCCTCGCCCTGCTTGATCTGGGCAAAGCCGTCCTTGAGGTTAATCCGCCCCGCACGAATGGACTTAATCTCCGTCCCCGTCAGGACCATCCCCGCCTCCACTGTATCGACAATGGTATAGTCGTGGCGGGCTTTTTTATTCTGTGCAATCACATTGCCCTCACCCTTGGCCATGCCTATCTCCTTTTCTTCTTGTTCTTTTTAGCCATTTCTTTGTAAAATGGTTTCTTTTTCTTGTCTTTTTTCCCACTTTTTGACTTGTGGTCTTTCCAAGACTTGTGACGTCCGCTGTCGCGACCAGCAGCTTCTTGTTTGTGGTGCTTACCTCGTCCTCGCCCTGACCGATCATCACGGTCACGGTTGGAGTGACTAGCCGTTCTCCGCTTGACTTTCAAAGCTTTTTCCACAATGTCCAGCTCGGACGGAACGTGGGCAAAATCAATCTCCCCTGTCATCTTGTCCGCCCGCGTTAGCTTGATACGAATTGGCTGACCGACACGGAAGACCCTACCTGATTTCTCACCCTGCAAGGTCAGAGTTCGTTCGTGGAACTGGTAGTACTCATTGAGGTTGGTGACATGAATCAGACCTTCAACCGTGTTTGGTAACTCGACAAAGAGACCAAACTTGACCACGCTAGACACGACACCATCAAACTCTTGCCCAACAAATTCTTGCATGTACTCTGCCTTCTTCATGGCTTCGACTTCCCGCTCTGCCTCAATGGCACGGCGTTCTAAACTGGACGAAGACTTGGCAAGCTCAGGAATAACCTGCTCAAAATGCTCTGCTTTTTCCGCAGGATTGTGACCATATTCCCGTACCATACGGTGAACCAGCAGGTCAGGATAGCGGCGGATAGGACTGGTGAAGTGGGTGTAAAACTCGGCACCCAGTCCGTAGTGGCCGTGGTTGTGCTCCGAGTAGCGTGCCTGCTGCATGGAACGGAGCAACATCATGTTGAGGACATCCGCATAGGGTTCATCCTTGACCCGCTCCATGAGGTCCTGAAGGGCGTCCTGGCTGATAGATCTGGCTGTACCATAGACGGTCAGACCAAAGCTGGTCGCATAGTCGATGAACTTCTGCAACTTGTCTGACTTAGGCTCCTCGTGAATCCGATAGATGAAAGGCAGGTCCAGCTTGGCAAAATGCTCAGCAACGCACTCGTTGGCAGCCAGCATGAAGGACTCAATCATCCGCTCGGCAATGCCCCGCTGACGCAGTTGAATATCGACTGGCAGACCGTCCTTGTTGACGATGATTTTGGCTTCAGTCGTGTCAAAGTTGAGAGCCCCACGCTTGTACCGCATAACTTCAAGGGTTTCATGGAGTTTGACCATGAGCTCAACACTTGGAACGATAGCCTTGTATTTAGCCAGCTTTTCCTGATTTCCTGCAATTATGTCGTTGACATCGGAATAGGTCATACGGAAGGTTGTTTTGATAACCGTTTGGCCAATCCAGTGCTTAACAACCTTTCCCTTGCGGTCAATTTCCATAATAGCCGACTGGGTCAGGCGATCCACGTTTGGATTAAGGGAACAAATACCGTTTGACAGGCGTTCTGGCAACATTGGCACCACTCGGTCGGTCACATAGACAGACGTTCCCCGCTTGACAGCTTCCTGGTCCAAGGCTGAGCTTTCCGTCACATAGTAGCTGACATCAGCGATATGGACACCCAACTCCAGATTGCCGTTCTTGAGTTGCTTGATATGGACCGCATCGTCCAAGTCCTTGGCATCTGCACCATCGATAGTAAAGATAATCTCATCTCGCAGATCCAAGCGTCCTTCAAAGTCCTTCTCAGACGGACTTTCTGGTACTCGATTAGCCTCCGCCAAAACTTCATCTGGAAACTCCGACACGATGTCCATGGATTCCAAAACTTCCAAGACATCGATCCCCACATCGTCCTTGTGACCCACCACGTCCCGAATGGTCGCAACAAAGTGGTCCCGTTTCTTGTTTGGATAGGCTTCAATGTCGACTTTTAGGATTTCCGTCCCGGTCAATACCAAAGGTGACTTCTTGATGTAAATCTTCTGAGCGATTTTCTGGTTTTTAGACTTGATGTAGCCTGCATATTCTGGCTTGTCTTCGTCAAAGACAATCAAGCCCACCGCAGTTTTCAGGCTATGTTCCAAAATATCAATGACTTCCGCTTCCGCGGCAGTTCCCTTGAGCCGATCTGCAACCTTTTTGATTGCAATTTCAACTCTGTCACCTTCGATAGCAAAGTTAACATCGTCACGGCTGACAAAGAGGTCATCTTCCTCTTCATCAATGGTCACAAAGCCAAAACCTGACTTGTGGGCACGGAAAATACCCTGTAAGGTCACCTTGTTTTTGGACACTTTTGGAGCTGGAAGAGCAATTCGACCCGCATTGTCAAAGACAAGTTGACGACTGCCTTCCATGCTAGAAACCAGCTTGACCAAGTCTGTAAAGCTCTTAGCAGAGCTAGCTCCAAGCTGGGCTGCTAGTTGATCCATGGTCACAGGACCAACTTCTTTAATATAGTTAATAATTTCGTTTTTCATCTTGTATTTACCAGAGTGCTAGTTAAGAATCTAGCACTATTTCTCTTTCAGTCCTTTAGTTTATCTTTTATTACTGCGACGTACGAGGAAACTCCGTTTCCCTATTTCCAACTTCAAATAATTTCATCATTATTTGAACTCGCTTTGTCGTACTCTGCAAAAGTAACTTGCTCCGCAAGTTTTATTTCCAACCTTATACAGTCACTTGACTGTACAAGCAACCTGCAGCTCGTTGCCTAGTACTAAAAGCAAACTAAAAGACTGTATTTTGCGTTATATCCAGACGCAGTGGTTGATTGCTCCAACAATCAAATGATTGTTGGAGGTGGGAGATAGGATTTGCAAAGCAAATCTCAATAGTTCGCGTATAACGCTCCGAACCATACCTATTCAACTTGTGCAGGGATAGGCAGACGAACTCCTTTACATTTGTCGAGTTCTGGCCCACTCCCAAAAAAATAGACCAAGAACAAGTCCCAGTCTGATTTATCTACTTACTTGAAATGATAACAAGTGCCAGCGCATCCAGCATCCAAAGAAAAACAAGAATAGCTGTAATGCGTTGCATCACCGCTTCAAAACCACGGGCCTTTGTACGTTCAAATAAGGCTCCACTAGAAGAGTCAAAGACGTTGCTAGACTGGTTTTTAGCCGGTTGAATAAAAATCACTACAATCAAAATAACAGATAAAATCAACAGAATTGCTAATAATGCTTGATACATATTTTTTTCACTTTCTACAATAACTTATGACATTATACCATAAAACCTACTTAGTTTCAAGGTGGAGGGTTACTTTTCTCTCTTTTGGGCAGTATTTAAGGACTTCAATCTTATCTGGATGAGTCTTGGCGTTTTTGCTAGTCAAGTAGTTCTTACTACCACATTCTGAACATTGTAAATTGATTTTAACTCTCACTAAACATCCCTTACTTTCAAATAGTTTCTAAAATTGGTCAAAGACCAGATAAGGTTAAAGAGGACAAGTCCGCTCGACAGATAGAAAACCCAGTCATAACCCATGTGAGCAGCTACCGCAGACCCCATCATGGGACCAACAACAGAACCTAGATTATTAAAGAGTTGGTTGTAGGAAAATATCCTTGAAATCCCTTCTTTGGGGGTCAACTTGGTCAAAAGAGAATTGACCGAAGGCAACAGTGCTCCTGTCCCAAAACCATACATGAATCGCAACAAACCAAGCTGGAAAGGATTTTCTGCAAAAACACAGAAAACATTAATCAACAGACTGTAAGTCAAAGCAATTAATAGGAGGCGATGATTGCCAATACGATCACCAATTTTCCCTAAATAACCTGATGTCACTAGCGATGCCATACCAGGCAAGGAAATGATAAAACCAGCAACAAATAACAGATTATCTGCCTGTCCCAAATGCCGCACATAGAGGGTCAATATAGGAACGACGGCCTGAGCAGCTGCAATAATAATCATAGATGTCACAAAAAGCCCAACCAGCATCTGCCGATCTTTCACTTGCTCAAATACCTCTTTAACCGACATTTCTTCGCCTTTTTTGATTGGAACAAAATCCTCTCGAATATAGAAAACGGTCAGTAACACAACGATAGCATAAAGAAGTCCCACCAGCAAAAATACCATATGTACGCCAAACATCTCTGCTAAGATACCACCCAGGGTCGGACCAATCAAATTCCCCGCTACCGCACCTGTTGATAAGGTCCCCAGAGCATACCCCGTCTTATCCTTTGGAACCTGACTGGCAACTAAGGCAGTCGCATTTGGAATGTACCCTGTAAATACCCCGTTTAGGACACGTAAGGCAAGCAACCAAAAAACATTTGGTACAAAGGCCATACCACCCATAGTAAAAATCATCGCAAAAGCAGCCCGCACCATCATGGGCTTGCGACCGTAACGGTCCGCCAAACTCCCCCAAATAGGTGCCATCAAGGCTGCCGCAAGGGCATTAACAGATACCGCAAGCCCCGCATAATATTCTACCTGTCCAGGACCTACCCCCAACTCTTCCACAAAAACCGAGATAAAAGGCATAACCAAGGTAAAACTCGTCCCTGTTAGGAAATTTCCCAACCAAGCCACCTTCAAATTCTGCTTCCAATAACTACTACCGTCGTCCATCCTTTAATTCCTCCAAAAGTTGCGCAACCTGTGCTAAGGTCGTCTCAACCGCTCCGCTATTGTCAATCACCACCTGGGCTTTGCCCCGTTTTTCCTCTAAAGAAAGCTGAGCAGCCAGACGATTTTCCGCATCTTGAACAGCTAAACCATTACGTTTCATAAGCCGTTCCAACTGCTGCGCTCTATCGACATAAACTAGCCAAACTTCATCCACTTCCCCACTATAATCTGCCTCGTAGAGCAGAGGAATATCCATGAAAACAACTTGCTCCGTCTGTTTGAGAGTATCCCTTCTAGCCAACAATTCTTTCCTGATAATCTGGTCCTGCAAGACTGATAAACGAGCCCGCAATTTGCTATCCGCAAAAACAGCCTGACCCAGCTTGACCCTGTCTAAATTTCCATCATCTGATAAGATGTCTTGACCAAACTCTTTCACCAAAACCTGATAGAGCTCGCCACCTTTGGCCTGCAACTCATGCACGACCGCATCCGCATCGATGACTGGATAACCTTGTTCTCGCAAAAAAGCTGTAACCGTTGATTTTCCAGAGGCGATACCACCTGTTAAACCGATAATTTTAGCCATTTTTCACCTGACACTTGGGACAGAAATGCGTCCCCCGTCCGCCCAACTGGATTTTGACAATCTCTGTCTGGCAACGGGGACAAGCCTGTCCTGTCTTTCCGTAAACTTGTAAATAATCCTGCATGGTCCCGTCCATGCCCAAGGCATTCTTATAGGTCCGAATGGTTGAGCCACCTTTTTCGATACCCAGTTGCAGGACTTCAATGGTGGCTTGACGGAGGTCTGCCACCTGCTCTGCCGACAGCTGATTACTCGTTTGTGCAGGATGAACTTTGGCCTTGAACAAGACCTCATCGACATAAATATTTCCCAAACCAGCCACCAAAGATTGGTCCAAAAGATGCGACTTAATGGGCTTTTTCGACTTAGCTAACTTGACTGCAAATTCTTCTAAGTCAAAATCTTCCTCCGTCGGCTCAGGACCGATTTTTCGACTGATAAAATAGGCATCCACATCTGCCTTGCCCAGCAGTTCCATTGTGCCAAACTTGCGGACATCCTGATAAACCAAGGTCGAGCCATCTGAAAAAGTAAAAAAGGCATGGAAATGTTTGTTGGCAGGCACCTGGTCAGGAAAGAAATTGTACTTACCTTCCATCCGCAAATGAGAAATGAGGACATGGTCTGTCAGGTAAATCAAGAGATACTTGCCACGACGGTCCACATCTAAAATCTCCTGACCAATCAAGTCTTGGCAGAAGGCATCCACACCTGTCTTAATCATGGGAGCATAGGTTACCTCCACCTTGGAAATAACCTTACCTCTGACTAGCCGATTTAAACCACGACGAACCGTCTCAACCTCAGGCAATTCGGGCATACTTATCCTCCTCACAGAAATTGCTGAGCTCAGCCCAGCAATCTACTTTAACCTTCTTAATATTCCTTTTCATTATAACCAAAGTCGGCGAGGTCGAGTTTTTTGTCTCGCCAGTTTTTCTTGACCTTGACCCAGGTTTCGAGGAAGACCTTGTCACCTAGCATGAGTTCAATATCACGACGAGCCATGGAGCCGATTTTCTTGAGCATGGCTCCTTGCTTACCGATGATGATGCCTTTCTGGCTATCACGCTCTACCATAATCGTAGCACGAATGTGGACCTTGTCAGTAAACTCATCACGTTTCATGGACTCGATGACAACTGCCACAGAGTGCGGAATTTCCTCACGAGTCAGGTGTAGAACCTTCTCCCGAATCATCTCAGATACCAAGAAACGTTCTGGGTGGTCAGTGATTTGGTCCGCTGGAAAATATTGGAAACCTTCGTCTAGGTTTTCCTTGAGAATTTCCATGAGTCGGTTGACATTGTTCCCTTGGGTAGCAGAAATTGGCACAATTTCCTTGAAGTCCATCTGTTGACGGAAATCATCAATCTGCTCCAAAAGCTGGTCTGGATGAACCTTGTCAATCTTGTTAACCACTAAAATGACTGGAACCTTGGCTTGTTTGAGGCGTTCCATAATCATGTCGTCACCCTTGCCTCTTTTTTCATCGGCTGGCACCATAAAGAGGACCGTATCCACTTCACGCAGGGTGCTATAGGCAGACTCCACCATAAAATCTCCCAAAGCCGTCTTTGGCTTGTGAATTCCCGGTGTGTCAATGAAGACAATCTGCTCTTCTTCTGTCGTATAAATCCCCATAATCTTGTTACGGGTTGTTTGAGCTTTATCGCTCATGATAGCAATTTTTTGCCCCATTACATAGTTGAGAAAGGTTGATTTCCCAACGTTTGGACGACCTAAAATCGCCACAAAACCTGACTTAAATGTCATGTATTCTCCTTATATACTAAAAAATAAAGTCCCAAATTTTCGGCACAAAGATAATCAAGCCTGTCAACAAGGCAAATCCTGACACAAACAAGACTGCCCCTGCTGCCATGTCTTTTGCATTCTTTGCCAACATAGAAAAATGATAGTCTGACGCCAAATCCACCACATTCTCAATAGCCGAATTCACAATTTCAAAAGCGATAACCAGACTAATACTGAGCAAGAGGAAGAGCCATTCTGTCACAGATACTTGGAAAATAAGTCCCGCAAGCACAACAAGGACAGCTGAAGCCAGGTGCTTCTTCATATTGCGTTCTTCCTTGAAAGCCGTCAACAAACCCGTTACTGCAAATTCTAGACTAGCAATCAATTCTCGGTTTTTCCAGCGATTTTTTGAATTATTCTCTTGTAAGTCCATAGGCTGTCAAAATTTCTTCTTGTAAACCAAACATTTCTGCTTCTTCTTCTGGCGTATAATGATCATAGCCATTGATATGCAGAAAACCGTGTACAGCTAAAAAGCCCATTTCACGCTCGTAGCTATGACCATAATCTTCAGCTTGCTCACGCGCCTTATCGATAGAAATATACAATTCACCAATGTAGGCATCGAAATCTTCCATCATTTCAGCCAATTCAGGATTGTCCAGTAAGTCTTCCTCATCAAAGACAATCTCCGACTCTGGCTTATATTCTAAACTGACAACATCTGTCGGACGGTCGATACCTCGGTACTCCAAGTTAACCTCATGGACACGCTTATTGTCCACAAAGGTCACGGCCATTTCCTTATTCTGCTTGCCAATTTTTTCGGCAGCAAACTGGAGCAATTCCGTAATCTGCTCCTGCATTTGAGCAGAAACCTGCCCTGTTTCATCAATCATTTCAATATACATAATCTTACATTCCTTTTACGTTTCCATTATATCATAAAACCTATCAATGAGGGGGGTTTAGTGGTATAATGTCCTCAGAAGCTATCAGAGGAGTGGAAAATGTTACAAACACCGAAACACATCACTGCCATCATTGAATCTCATCTGGATCAGATGACTAGACTTGAAAAGCAGATTGCCAGTTATTTTACTCAGTTAGACCCATCTAGCACCGATCTTAGCCAAGAAAACACTATACAGCAACTCCACATTTCTCCATCTGCTCTTACCCGTTTTGCCAAAAAATGCGGTTTCTCAGGTTATCGAGAATTTGTCTTTGCCTTTCAGAATAACCAAGAATACTTGGATAAACATTTTGAAAAATTACAGCGGAGCCTAACAAAAAAAGTCTTGGTAGACTATGAGGAAATCCTAACTGCCACTAATAATCTGGTAGATGAGGAAAAATTGGAAGAAATTGCCAAGCTCATTGACAGTAGCAAGCGTGTCTATTTTTATGGAATCGGCAGTTCTGGTTTGGTTGCAATGGAAATCAAATCCCGCTTTATGCGACTGGGAGTCGTTTGTGATGCTATTACAGATAAAAACAACCTCATTTGGACAACCAATATCCTAGATCATACCTGCTTGGTTATCGGTCTTTCTTTGTCTGGTCAGACAGAAGAGGTCATGGAGCATCTCCAGCTGGCTGCTCAAAAGGGGATTCCTACCGCCCTGTTAACAACTAAGAGTTTTCCCCATCCGACTTTTGACCAAATCATTCCAGTCGCCTCTGTCCGCCACCTCAATTACGGCAATCGTATCTCACCCCAAATTCCCCTGCTCATCATGCTAGATATTATCTACGCCTATTTTTTAGCTATTGACAAGGAGAAAAAAGAGAATATTTTCAAGCAAACCATTAGAGAATAATTCATCCGTCTTTCTATTTCACAACAATCTTAATAAAACAAAAAGCATTCAAAAATACCCGATAGGTACAGTTTGAATGCTTTTAATTCGCTTAAATATAACTCTATTCTTCAAGACCAAGAATTTGATTGATTTCTTGGCTATACAGAATAGCCTTACCTCCGAAAATAGCCTGTATTCCTCCTTTTACATCCAAAACAGCCGTTGCACCTATAGACTGAATAACTCCCTTATCCACAAGACCACTATTTCTGAGCGATACTCTTAATCGAGTTGCACAGGCAGTCACATTCTCAATATTATCTGCTCCACCAAGAGCATCGATGATAGCAATTGCATTATCACGAAGACTAGAACCGTTTGATAAAACTTTTTCAGAATGTGATGCTTGCTCACTACTTTCCATACCAGGAACTAGCACGTGAAATTTGGTTACTAAAAATTTGAAAACTAGATAATAAACTGCTGCCCAAAGCAAGCCAACAGGAATCACGTAAATCCAATTGGTTTTGTCATTTCCTTGGAAAACACCAAAAATCAAGTAATCAATAAGCCCACCAGAAAATGAGTTCCCAATACGAATTTGCAGGAGATCTGCGACTAAGAATGATAGTCCATCTAAAAATGCGTGAACAACATATAGCCATGGAGCAACAAACAAGAAAGAAAATTCGATTGGTTCAGTAATTCCTGTCAATAAGGACGTTAATGCACTACTTGAATAAAAACTGCCAACCTTCTTACGATTTTCCTTAGGAATTGCGTGATACATAGCCAAACAAGATGCTGGTAGACCAAAAATCATCGTTGCAAATCGACCAGCAAAAAATCGAGTTCCATAAGTAAATAAGCCTGTGTGATTCGCATCTGCTAATTGAGCAAAGAAAATATTTTGCGCACCTTGGATTGTCTCACCTGCTACCACTTCACTTCCACCTAATGAGGTATACCAAAACATTGGATAGATGGTATGGTGCAAGCCAAATGCACCTGTCAAACGTAATCCAAAACCATATAAGAAGGTTCCAAAACTTCCCATCTCTGCTATTGCCTTACCAAAATCAACTAATAAATTCTGAATCGGTGGCCAAATTATATAAAAAATGGAGCCAATCGCAATTGCTGCAAATGATGAAATAATTGGAATAAAGCGAGAGCCTCCAAAGAAACCAAGAAAGGCTGGTAATTCAATTTTTCGATATTTATTGTGTAAAGTTGCAACAGTGATACCAATCGCTAAAGCGCCCAAAACTCCAGTATCAATGCTTGCTCCCTTATCTGCAAAAAGAGTTAAAAATCCACTAATAGTAGCCGTATAAACCAAGTATGCAACCCCAGCAGATAGGCCAGCAGTCCCCTTATCAGCATCTGCCAAACCTACAGCAACACCAATTGCAAAAATCAATGCTAAATTCGCAAATACCGCACTACCTGCCGTACTCATGATAGTGAATACAGCTTGCAACCACGCTTGATCCAATACAGGAAATTGTGCTACAGCATTACTATTTGATAAGGCGCCTCCAATTCCCAGTAAGAGACCAGCAACAGGCAAAATTGAGATTGGCAGCATAAAGGCCTGCCCTAGCTGAGAAAACTTCTTAAAATTCATACTCCATTCCTTTCTATAACCTATTTATTATTTATGTAAAGCACTAATAAACCGCTCTGCGATTTCCTTTGGACGTGTGATTGCACCGCCTACAACAATTCCTGCCACACCTAAATCATGAATAATTTTTACTTGGTCAGGATAGTGTATTTTTCCTTCCGCTATCACATCGATACCTGCTCGGCACAAGCGGTCAACCAATTCAATATCTGGTCCCTCCTCCTGCCTACTATAGGATGTATACCCCGAAAGTGTTGTCCCAATGAAATCGATGCCTGCTTCATAAGCAGTTAATCCTTCCTCAAAGGTTGAAATATCTGCCATAAAAAGTTGTTCGGGGTATTTTTCCTTGATTTGATTAATGAAATCAACAATATCAAGTCCGTCATAACGCTCACGCTTGGTACAATCAAGAGCAATGACTTCAATATCTAGAGCTGCTAACTCGTCTACTTCTCGCATCGTAGCCGTAATAAAAGGCTCTTGTGGAGGATAGTCTCGCTTGATAATTCCGATAATTGGTAAAGTAGTTACTTCTTTTATCTCCTTAATATCTCGTACACTATTGGCCCGAATACCGACAGCACCTGCTTCTTGGGCAGCCTTGACTAGTAAAGGCATAATACCGCCTTCTTCCCGATACAGAGGTTCGCCTGGCAAAGCCTGACAGGAAATGATAATACCATCTTTTATCTGTTCTTTTAGAGCTTCCTTACTGATCTTGCCCATTAATTTCTCCTTTCTATTCCCGGATCCTGGATAGCGCTTACAATATTATTATATAGCACATTAACTTTTTTTCAATACCAGTTCCTCATTTAAAATCTAATTTCTATTTTGAAAGAAAATAGTCTTCTTTTGAAACTAGTTTCAACATTTTATACCTCTTCTAAAACTAGTTTTAAAAAACAAAGGCCATCTCATACTCAATGAAAATCAAAAGTAGCCTAGGAAACGAAGCCGAAGATAGAACTAGAGTTCATCAAGGCAAGTTGACAACGGATAATTTTGATTTTCGAAGAGTATCAAATGTATATTAGGAAAATCACACTTGGTTAATTCAAAAAAACTAGTTAGGATAACGTAAACGTCCTAACTAGTTTTCGATACATATTCTGCTGGAACTCCTACAGAGCATAGGGCTGCAATTCTGGATTGATCGGAGTGTTGATGAGATTGTTGGCATAATTACAAAGAGTTGCAAGACTGACTCCTAACACCACATCCAAGGCATTTTCATCCGTGTAGCCCTCTTGGAAAAATTCCTCTAGCAAGAGCTGTTCAACCTTGCCTTTTTCATGGATAACTGCCAAAGTAAATCGAGCGAGAGCACCTAATTTGGCATCCGTTTCGATGGGAGTTCCCTGGCGTAGAGCCTGCAAAATCTCATCCGGCATCTTGATTTGCTTGATAGATATAGCAGTATGACCTGCCACACAGAAGCCACAGCCATTGGCAACAGCAGCTGTAATTTGTACCACTTCACGCTCAGTCGGATTCAGACTACTACGGCGATTGATACCACTAACAGTTTGGTAGGTTTCTAGGGCTGTCGGGGAATTGGCTAAAAGACCGATGAGATTAGGAATATAACCGCCATTATTTTTCTTGACAGTCGCAAGGTTTTCTCGTAATTCTGGACTAACAAGTCTCTAGAGTATGGATAGGAAAGAAAGCTTGTGTCATAGGTAACTCCATTTCAAAAAATTTCATAGAGTAGGAATAAAAATCTGCTTGGATTCACACCTATACTTCTATGCTTATATTTTATGCTATCATAAAGACAGGTATTCTGCTAATATATTTTATCTATCACACCTATAAAAAATTGATAATCCCTTGTAGAAACCACTAGAAAGACTGGATAACTTCGACCAGTTCATCCCAATCTGTCACCACTTTATCTGCCTGATACGGAGCTATTGGTTCTACTCTCTTTCTATGATTAAACCAAATTGCCTTCCAATTCGCAACTTTCGCTCCTACCACATCATTCTCAAACGAATCCCCTAGATAACAAATATCTTCGCCTGATATCCCCAAACGTTCTTCCATTAGTTGAAAAATAGCAGGATTTGGCTTTGTGATACCAACTTGTCCAGAAATTAGGACATGTTCTAGCTCAAACCAATTAACTAACCCCATCGTACGTATCTTTCTCAACTGATGTCTATAAGGTCCATTCGTAATAATCCCCATTGCAATTCCTTGCGCCTGACACCATGAAAATATTTCTGGAAACACTGGACTGAGCTCTATCTGCCCTTGAAAATAATCATAATCTATTTGAATAGCTAAGGCTGTTGCATCAGACACCTGATACCCAAAATCTGCCAAAGCATGTTTCATCCGATAAATATGACTATCTTTCAGACTCATCTTTCCAATTGCTGTCGCTTCAAATACTTCATCCGCATATCTGCGAAAGGAAAGGTAAAGTGGTTCAATTTGCTCCCTTGCTACTTCAATGTGTCTTTCCAAAGCACGTTCAAACGGTTGAATCTGATCATAAAGCGTATCATCTACATCAAAAATTAAGGCTTTCATGAGTCAATTATAGCAAAAAATTCCAGCCAAAGCTTGGAATTTTTAACTGCTTATTACACCTTTGCTTGAATCTCATACATTTGAGCATATACTCCACCACGTGCAACCAATTCTTCATGCTTCCCATGTTCAATAATTCGACCTTGATCTAAGACAAGAATCTGGTCTGCATTTTGAATGGTAGAAAGTCGGTGGGCAATGATAAAGGTTGTCCGACCTTCTTTCACCACTTCCATGGCATGTTGGATAATTTCTTCCGTCTCCGTATCAATATGAGAAGTTGCTTCATCCAATATCAGAATTTTAGGATCAGAGTAGAGTGTCCGCGCAAAGGAAATCAACTGACGTTCCCCACTTGAAAAGGCCGCCCCCTTCTCAACAACCGGTTCATCAATCCCTTTCTCTAAGCGAGATAGCATAGGCCCTGCACCAACTTTTTCTAACGCCTGCATGATTCTTATTCTATCTGCTTCCTCTTCATTCATGGAAACATTGCTGGCAATCGTCCCTGTAAAGAGATAAGGATCTTGCAAAACAATCCCCATGTGACTGCGCAGGCTTTCACGAGAATAATCACGGATGTTTTTCCCATCAATCAGTACACATCCCTCCTGTGGATCATAGAAACGATAGAGGAGATTCATAATAGAAGACTTACCAGACCCAGTATGCCCAACCAGAGCAACTGTTTCTCCTTTTTCTGCCCGAATGGAGATGTCCTTGAGAATAGGCTTGCCAACTTCGTAGGCAAAGGTCACTTGATCAAAGACCACCTGTCCTTCTGTCATCGTCAATTCAGCACTACTATCGGGCTCCGTTTCTTCTTCCAACAAGCCCATCAACCTCTTACCTGTTTCAATCGACCGAAGAATATTCGGAAACTGCTTGACCAAGGCACCAAGGGACACAAAAATCCCTTCAATATAATCAATATAGACAAATAATTTACCCGGTGACAAACTCGACTGACCTTGTAAGAATTGATAGCCAATAATTGTTAAAATCCCTGTCAAAACTAGAAATTTCAAAAACTCCGTCAAGGTCCATGTAGAGCTGGCTTGGGCCCAGATAATCTGGTTATCTGCAAGGCGCATCTTATCTGCTGTCGCTTCAAACTCAGCTAGCACTCTCTCTTCCTGCCCATAAAGCTGGATCAAACTAGCACCATTCATGGTTTCATTGACCTGTGTATTGACCTCGCTTCGCGCATCGTAAAAGTCCCTCATAGGCTTATCGGTCAACTTTTTATAGATAAATTGAATACCGATAAAGACTGGAATTAGTAGCAAGAGAGCAAAACCTAGACTAGGATTGATATAGAAAACAATCCCGTAGGTAAGAAGCAAGCGAATAAAACTATTAAAAACATTAACAAGAGTACCGTAAAACTGATTGCGCAAGGTTTCAGTATCGTTAACAATACGAGTGGCAATCTTCCCGGCAGGTTTATCATCAAAATAAGAAATGGGCAGGTGCTGCATAACATCATAGGCCTGGTTGCGCAAATACTCTGCTATCCTATTGGCAGAGTGCATCAAGAGCCGCATGGAAAGGTAATAGCCAAGTGCACCCAAGAAAATCATGACCACATATTGACTTGCCATTTGTAAGAAAAGGGATTCTTGGAAGGGTTGGCCTTCACTCAAGGCCCGTAAAGGTCCATCGATGGCTTTTTGAATAATAAGAGGGGCAAAACGCAAGAGGCTAGAAGCTGCTAAGTAACAGACTACAGCAAACGTAAAGAGCCACTTAACGCGACCAATTTGTTGCAATAAAAATCCTAAAACCTTCATTATTCTCCTCCTTCCTGACTTTGTTGGCGCTGGTATTGTTCATAGTACCAGCCTTCTTGGGCTAGTAGGTCTTCTGGTCGGCCTTCTTCTATAATGCTACCCTCATCCAAGACTAGTACCCAGTCTGCATGGTTGACAGCAGATAGACGATGGGTCACGATGACATTGGTTTTGCCTGCACGTTCTTTTTGAATATTTTGGATAATCTGGCGTTCTGTCCGAGCATCAACGGCTGACAGGGAATCATCTAAAATGAGCAAGTCTGGCTCTCGTAAAAAGGCACGCGCAATAGAAATCCGTTGTTTCTGACCACCAGAAATAGACACACCCCGCTCGCCAATCATGGTGTCCAGTCCATGACTCATCCGCTCCAAGTCCTGGCTAAAGGCTGCGGTTGCGATAGCCGCTTCAATTTCTTCTAAACTACTGTCACGTTTACCAAAGGCAATATTTTCCCCAACTGATTTTGAAAAGAGAATATGTTCTTGGGGAACATAGCCGATTTTGCGTTCTAGGCTAGAGCGTTTAAAGTCAAGGACAGACTGATGATTAACAAGAAATTCACCCTGACCTACTGGATACTGACGTAACAATTGTCTAACTAAGCTAGTCTTGCCGGAACCCGTTTTCCCAACAATCCCGACTGTCTGACCGGCTTTCAAGGTCCAGTTAATCTCCTGCAAACTCGGACGGTCCGACTGAGGATAGCTAAAGCTGTAGTTCTTGAAAGAAATACTATCCAGCTCTGCAATTTCCTTAGAACCATCAGCCTCCAAATCATCTCCCGTCTCAATCAGCTCTTGCAGTTTTTCGAAAGATGTCTTACCAGTCTGATAAACAAGGATGAAATCTGCTAGTGTCCAAAACGGCTCTAAAAGCGAACCGACATACAATTGAAGGGCAATTACTTGTCCCAAGGTCAGTTGCCCTGCTTTCACGGCTTGTGCCCCCATGAGAAGCACGAAAATAGTAGACAATCCCAAACAGACTGTGGCTAATGGATTATACAATGATTGCAAGGAAGTGATGCGATCCCCACCTTGAGCCAATTGTTTGGTACGAGCTTGAAATTGAGCCTTTTGATTTGCTTTTTTACTATAAGCCCGAGTCACTCGAATGCCTTCGATGACCTCCAAAACTTCATTATTGAGCTGGGCTACAGCTTCTCTATTGGCATCAATCGCCTTATCTTGTTTTCTCCCGATAAAAAATATACCTAGTGTCATGAACAGCATCGGTAGTAAAGCTACTAGCGAAATTTTCCAATCAATAAAGAACATCGTGGGAATGATAAAAGCCAACATACCGCCTGCATAGACGACAATCATAAGACCGTAACCCACCATCTCCATCAGGCCATCCACATCCGTTGAAAAACGAGTCATGACATCTCCTGAGCGGAATTTTTCATAAAATGGAGTCCGCATGGTCACTAATTTTTTAAAGGCACGTTGCTGCATATCAAATTTAAAATTGATAGAGGCCTGAAATAATTTCAGATGCCAAATGAAGGCTGTTGCATAGTTCAGCACTGTTACCAATAACAATAAGGTCATCTCCTGAACCAATATGGCCTGTGTTAATTCATTCTTGGTCAGTATATCGACCATCCGCTGTATGATTTGCGTTGGTAGCAAAAGTGTGGCGTCATAAATAATCAAGGTCACAGCAACCAATAGATAGAGCCACTTATGACGCTTGATATAGTCAAAAATTAATCGAAACATATATCTCCTTTACAAATCTATAACCTATCATTTGCCACTTTATTCAATCAGCAACAATTGATAGACCTTATACTCAATGAAAATCAAAAGTAGCCTAGAAAACGATGTCGAAGATAGAACTGGAGTTCATCAAGGCAAGTTGACAACGGATAATTTTGATTTTCGAAGAGTATTACCTTTCTAAGCGCACAAAAAAGCCCAGGGAAGCATGTCACTCCACCTAGGCTTGCGTAAGTCCACAAAAATAGACCAACTCTAGAATAGCCCTGGAAAGCCCACCTGACCATGTTAAGACATGCTTGACTTTCCCACTATTCCAGAGTAGGGCCACGAAAACTCCAAAAGTCTTTCAATGAGCCCTGTTTTCCTGCTTAGAAAGGAGTGTATGATAAAAAATAGCTTGCTGAATGACAAGTTGCTTGTTCATTTGTTTTACTCCTTTCATATTTCTAAGCTCTATTCTACCATAATAAACATTCATGTCAAGGGATTTTTTGACAATAAGGGCGAATTTAGGACAAAAATAAGAAAAAACCTTGTCAAACAAGGCATTTCGATAGTATTCGATGCTAGTTGCCACCTTTTAGCACCTGAATTAGCATGGATTAACCGAACGCAAAGCCCGTAAAATCGGGCTTTTTTGATTTTCCGTCTGGTTAAATTCGGCAAACTTTGAAAATAATTTGGGGCGAATTTGGGGCAGACGGTTTTTCATAGGTCAATTTTTGAAAAGTATTACTATCTATTTTCATAATTTTTTATACAGAAAAAAAGCGGCCATCTTTGACCGCTCTTTCTTATACTTGCAATTCCTCACGGATTGCTTTTTGTAATAGCTGGCTAAAGTTGACTTTGTTTTCTTTGCCAATTTCAACAAGCCAGCTTGGTAGTGTGACGGTCTTATTGACGATTTTAGAGCGCTCACGCTCACGGACAAGTTCGGTATCAACAGAGATAGCCTGTATCACATCATCATCGCTTGCTAGGTTGCTTGCAAGTGCTTTGAATGATGATGGTTTAGGAAATTCTTTACCCTCGTCTTCAAACATGATGGTATAGATTTCAAGAACTTCACGAGCGTTGAAAATAGCTTCGCTTAGATTGTCGGCTTCGCTAAATGCTCCAGGGAAATCAGGGAAAGAAATGCTGTAGCCACCATTTTCCTTATCTGCTTCAAACAATGCTAAATAATTATATTTCATAGTGATAGATTAAGCCAATGATCAGAGTAACCCCCTTTAGGGGTACAGGGAGGAGTGCCCTCACTCCCCATACAAGACTTTGAGAATGTTGCTTAGTGTGCCTGGTCTGTAATCCTTCTCTTTGGGTTTAGGTATCGTCACTGTCCGTCCGTCTGGATGTTTCCAAACCTCGTGAGACCCTTTGCCAAAGTTTGTTTTACTGAAACCTTGCTTCTTAGCAATCTTCTTAAGCTCTCGCTCTGTCATTGGCTTATCTCCTTTCCTTATCTTTAATTATATTATACACTTGTTTTTAACACTTGTCAACAAAAAAACACTTGTTTTTAACAAATATTTTTCAAAAAATTCCATCATAACAGACATTTTTGGAAATGTCCGCCACAATAGAAAATAGCCCCCAGTATTGCTGAGGGCTTTTGTCATTTTGCCCATTTTGTCAAAATAGAAATCAATTCCAGCAACCATTATTGACAAAATGGCGAGTTTGAGCAAATAGACTACTGTATTTTACTGTGTTTTACTGTATCTTGAGCCAACTTGAGACTATCTTGAGATTATCTTGAGCACGAAAAAAAGCCCAGCAAACGCTGGGTTGAAAATGCTATTTTACATTGCCCCACACTTCTGTGGTCTGGCCATTTTTACGAACCTTAATCGGCATCCAACGACGAATACCTGTGCTTGCAGAAATCCAACTAATCCATACGAATCCGTTATAATCAACACGGACACGGTCATAAGTCACTGACTCGCCCTTGTAGTACATGCCTTGTGTACGACCGTTTAAGTTCGGCTCATTGCGGAAATAGATGTCTTCTGTGGCGGTAAACACACCCGTTTCCGCATATTCACGAGCACCAGTGTTAACACTAGCCGTTCTAGGTTGGGCAGTCACTACTTTAGGGGCTGGCTGTGGTGCTACTACTGCTTTGCCTTGCAATTGCAATAGATAAGCCTGTACTTTACCTTTAAAACCTTCCCAGTTGCCATTATCCAAGATGCGGTGCGGGCAATATTTGCCAGACCAATCTTGATGCTTGCGGATGCGGTCAACGCCCCAACCCAACCGATGCAAGATAATCGCTGCTAATTTAGCTCCGTTATCCTCAGCTTTTGCATATTTTGGATTGCCAGGGGTCAAGCTGTGGCAAATTTCAATACCGATAGAGGTCAAATTACCTGGGCCAAGACCATCACCGCAATGCCAGGCATTACGATTGTGGGCAATCGCCTGAATAGCCTGCACATCATCCACCGCCCAATGATAAGATACTTCGTTCCAGTTGCCGTTCATATAACTAATTTCCGCTAAAGCAGACGCATTGTTTGCGGTATTGTGGATGGTCAACCATTGAGGGACCATAGCGTTTGGACACTTAATACCATACTTAGCAGCAGGTACAGGCATTTGAATCATTTTAAGACCTAGATTACTCATATCCTCCTCCTTTACCATCTAAATCATCCGTTTTCGGAAATTCGTGGTCAGCGATATTTTTTTGATAGAGTTCGTCGTTGAACTCGATTACTTCGTCAAATTGCATGATTAGTCCTCCTTTTCAAAATTAAATGCAATATTCCCCTCACCCAAATCTGCTTTCATTTTTTCAGGCTGGATAGTCCCAGTAGAAATTTTGTTGGCATCAAGGGTTTTAGGTTCGCTTCTAACTAATTTTTCAAGCGCTAAAATCACATTAGCAAATATACTTGTATCCCCTTTTGCTTTACCGTAGTTTTCTACCAAGCTCTTAAATGTCAAAATAAGATACCCAACGTAAATTGTGTAAAGAAACGCCACGCCCGTCTGCTCAGGCAAAAGCACCGACATTGGAATTAAGACTGTCAGCAAGATAATGCCCATCATTTTACGGATAAGACCATTGATGCCAATTTTTGACTTGTACTCAATGCCAGGATTAATCATAGCAGCAAAGGTACCTGACAGAAAATCAACGATTTCCATAACCACAATTAAGCTAAGCAAAAAGAGGACAAGACCGTCCTCTGTTGCAATAAGCTCGCGTAGAAAATCAAACATCCCTGAAGGATGCGGTGGCATTTTAGATAACATTATAACCATGCTTTACGCCTCCGCTCCTGCTGTTGGTTCTGTCCAGTCTGGATTTCCGTTTTCATCAAATTTCATGATCCAATACTCTTCGTTGAGCATATCAGCAATATTAATTGTCGCAGCGGTACCGCCCCATTGATTAAAAGCCCAGATGGTTTCCACGTCGACAAACTTGCGACGACCGTTTACGATTGCAGGACGTTTCTGCACATCGCGATACATGTAGAAATCCTGCGTTGATGACTTGCAGCGGATAAATTCTCCGTGCTCTTTCATGTAGACGAGTGCAGTAGCAAGGTCAAATGGTTCTGTAATAGTTGATAAGTCGAGTAAAGTATTGTTAGTAGTTTCAGTCATGATTATTCTCCTTCGATGATTTCTTCCGCTGGTTTAGTAGCTTCGTCCAGTTGCTTTGTTAACTCAGTAATTTCTGTCTGCAGACCTGCGATGGTCTGCTGTGCCTCAGTTAGTTGCACAGCGAGCAAGTTCTTCGTTGTCATTTCCTCTGACAGTTTTGCCACGAGGTCGTTATTAGTCAAGCGTAGCGCTTGGTTGATTTGTTCTTGGTTCATTTAAATGTTTCCTCCTAAACTTTTGCTGGTAGAGTATAGCTATAACCCCTCTCTGTCGATTTATTGTTGTGTAATAGCTGTAAGTTGTCGATGATCAAATTTATGGTATCTCTCATGCTCGAGTATGTCGTAGCGTTTTTCCACAACCACAAATCCCCAACTTTTATCTTGGACGAAGCGCGGTGTTTAGCATTAAATGCATCGATGTCTAATTTCCCAGGCAAGGTATTGACACTCCATCCATCCGCTGACTCAAACGCCGAGCTTGCTAATCTGACCGTATCTCCAACCACGTCGATTTGGTCAATATTTGGACCGTTCCAAGCCCTAATTCCGACAAATCCGCCATCATTCGAGGACTCGGAATTCCAACGGTTGGAGCCAATCACGGTCACACCTGCGTTGCCCTTACCAGTAACCGTACCAGTTGCGAACTTGACAAACTGGGTAGGATAGCCGGTTAAAACACGTTTGAGAGCTGCTTGGTCCGTATAGTACAAGATTTGACCAGCGTTTAGATTGACTTCCATAGCTTTGTTGGTCGCTGTTAAAATTCCACCTGAAATCTTACTTGCTGACAATGTGACGGCTTGAACTTGGGTGATAAAAGCTGACTTGGCAAAAAGCTGTCTCAAGTAGGCATCATTGGCCATCAACTTGTCAAAAAATGCCTGGTCCACCTTCAGTTTGTCGGCTGTGATAGCCTGCGAGCCGATGACGGTGGCATTAAGCTTGGCAAATGTACCGTCTGCAACAAATAGCGTACCAAATTTACCATCGATAGCCTGAATTTCATCCGCCAAGGTCTTGCCCTTCAAACGTATTTTAGCCGCTTCAAGCAAGAATAAATCAGATGATAGGTTGGCTTGCGACAAGATGTCACCAGAACTGTTCAGATTTTTAATAGCGTACGAATTATTAAGCTGACTAACCTGTGTAGCTGTACCGCTAATCTTATCCTTGACCTCGGTTAGAAATAGACTATCAGTCATGACCATACGAGCGACTTTGTCTTTGATACCAGTTTCCGTTGAGCCGATGATACGCTCGTAAAGATTGACCGTCTCACGTACAGTCTGCAAGTCTACTTGGTTAGCCTTCTGAGATTGCAAGGTCGCAAATCGCCCGTCGACCGTGGTCTTATATTCAGCGATTTTTGTGTCTGCGTAGGATTGTTGGTCTTCAGGAGCGGGCGACCAGTCAGTCGCAATCGCTCCGCGTTCAATTTTTGCTCGACGAATAATAGGTTTTACTCCCGTGCCGTAAGTGCCATAAAAGGCTAAGTAACTATTTGCTAAACTCACTGTTCCCTCGGTTGGAGTAAAGGTCACATGGAACCTTTGCCACTCCGTTGTGACAGTCAAGTTTTTCCATAGACCCGAATATTTAGAACCTGATCCATTTTGCTGGTATACAGCGACTTGTCCCGCTTGAGATGCTCTCAAGTCAAAACTTAAGGTATACTCAATCAGCCCATACTTATCAAAAACTGGGGCCAAGTCATAAGGTGTTCGCAGAAACTCTGCGTGACTTTGTTCGCTGTTAAAGATTTCGGTGTATTCATCAGTGCCTGTCAATAGATTGGTACCGCCTACATACAGACTTTCAAACCGCTGACTAATTCCGCGAGCGGTTTCTTCAAATACCGACTTAGCGACATAGTCTTGAGTAACAGCTACACGCAGAGCTGATACTTGGCGAGCAGTCTCATCACGACTAGCGGTAAAGTACTGACTAGCTCGTGTCCCTTCCGCGTTCTTGTAGGTTTCTAGGCTCTCTAATCGAGTTTTAAAACCTTCAGCGGTTTGTTGTGCGTAGGTCTTGGCTTCGACAGCCTTGCCATCTGCCAGTTGGATTTGACGGGATAACTCTGCGCTTGCTTCATCTACTGTACGCTTATAACTTGCGATTTCGGAGCGGAGGTCTTCTGGAGAAGCCTGCCAACCTAAATCAATATTTCCACGTCTGAGCGACACTTTTTCAAACTCAACTTCCCCTGTGAAATCCCTTGCATAGATATTAAACTCCATACTGCCTATCTGGCTACGTGGCACATTTACTTTGAAAGTAGTGGTAAACTGCACAACTCCTCTATTATTGACCGCATCTAAGCGATTGGCTGTCAAATATGTTGCGCCAAACCATGTTTTTGCGCTGTCGTTCTTTTTGCCATCTGTATAAAGTGCAAGATATGGATTTCTACCAGCCACATAATTAGTGACCTTAACTGAGATTGATGCTATGTATACCTGGCTAACATCGTCATTAGCTATCTGAGACTTGATACTTTGGTAAATGTACTTGGTTTTATTAAGTTCTCCTATAATTCTCGCTTTACCATCAACTATAGTCACTCCGTTTCCTTGCCATTGGTTCAAGTTTTCGTTGAATGAGCTATTAAGTAGCAGATTGTCCTCTATCCGCAAATTTTCAAACCGCTCCGTCACTCCGTCAATCCCGCTCTGCAAGTCAGCAGTCTTACGATTGATACTCTCAATCTGTCCTGTCTGAGTATTGACAGTCTGCGTCAGAGCCTCATATTGGGTCCTCGTTTGGCTCAGGGTGTCTTCCACGGTCTTGGTCCGACTTGAGACACTTGTGATGTCTCCAGTTGCTTTAGAGACTGTTTTAGACAATTCTGCGACTGTTGACCTCGTACCATCTGCCAAAGTCTCGACTGTCGACACACGATTGGTCAAAGCCGTCTGCGCTCGTGCTTGTGCCAAAATCTTGCTAGCTTGCAAGTTGAGGTCGTTTCGCAAAGCTGTAGCACTCGCTTGACTATCCCTAGCCTTTTGGTCGGCACTAGCGATTGCCATCTGCAGTTCAGACTTAGCAGTGTTTAAGGCTTGACTGACCGTCGCAACCTGCGCTCTTGCATCTGCGATAGCCTCCGTCTTGACTTGGTTAGCTCTAGCTAGTGCACTAGCAGCATCAGACTTGGCCTGGTTGGCAAGCGACTCGACAGACTGGGTTTTGGACAATATATCTGCGACCTGTCTGTCGTGTTCCTGTACCTGTGCTTGCATGGATTGATTGACTTGGGCGATTTCAGTATCAATACTTCTCTTGATATTGTCTGCATAAAGCTCTGCTTCTGCTTTCGCCTGCTCGATACCGTCATTGATTTCCTCGACTCGCTTTTCAAACTCAGCATCAAAGGCTTGGTTGGCATTTCTGACAGCTCGTTCAATGGCTACTTCTTGAGCATTTGCATTTACTCCCAAAATAACATCAGCAGCATTAGACAGGCCACTAGACACACCAGAACCACCAACACCAGGCGTGTCATCAAACGTGATGGAGATGTATTCTTCCGTCAGAGCGTTGTATTCATAAGCGATAGCCTTCTTGTAGAGGTCAACATCGTGCTTCCTACTCTTGATGTTGACTGTATCGCCTAAATGGACGACCTGACCATCAAGTTCATAGGCTTCTATTTTTATCTCGTCGGTAGGCTTGTCGATATTTTCGTACTTGAATTTTCTCTCAGCCCATTTCCGAAGCTCTTCGGCGCTGTGAATATCGTTGTTCTGATACTCTTTCTCGTTGATATATGGATAATTTCCGATAAGCGGACTATCAACTGTCACGGTGATGGTTGTTTCTTCCTCAGCGCCTTCTGCTCGAAACGTAGACCGTGCATGAATCCTAGTGACAACACCTTGGGAGTCTCTGGTCCGCTGGTAAGCCTTTAGATTTTTGTGGGTTGTGATAACAACCCCGCGATTAGCTCCACGGCTCCGCTTGACCGACAAAGCAAAGTTGTCACGAACAAGCTCGCCCTCCCATGTACCAACAATACTGTGTTTACCGTCCATCAGGACGGTGTAGAGTGTTTCAACTTCATCAGTATTGAAAGTATGGTTATCCGCAATGTCACTTGTAAAGGAAAAACTGCCAAGCCCGGTCTTAGCATTTTGAACCATCTGTGAAAGTGCCGTGAAACATCCTTGCCTAATTACGCTCATCGGATTGATAGACCGCTTCATAATGTCATCGCTGATATGGTATGCAGTGATATCCAGACTATCATCGTTTTCAACAGGTTTCTTGATGCGGAAGAGCTGAGCACCCAGCACAGGCACAGGCGCTTTTATCAACATATCTTCCTTGATGAGCTGATAAATGCCAGAATTCGTAATAGGATAATGGACAGTCAGCACAAAATCGCCATTGATTTCTTCTTTGACAATAGCAGAGCTAGCCTCATGAAGTGGAATGCCATTCCATTTGACCGTTCTCACATCTTTATCTAGCAAATAAAGCAACTATGCCCACCCCCAAACTGTTTCAAATTTCAATGACTGAATACCTGGTCCTAAAACCACACCAACATTCTGTCCCTTAGCTGTATCAATTGTGATAAAATCTCCAGCCCACTTGATGAGCTTGCCAGTTGCAGTCTTAAAGCTAGGATTGTCAGGATCATTGACCATCACAAGCGATTCTGAGAGCTTTTCAAGTTTAATTACTTGGTTACCTATCGTAAACGATGTCTCAGAAGCATTCTGTCCAACCACTGTAATCTTCGGAAAAGCAAGAGCTGACCCTTGTACCCTCAAAACCCCATTCCCAGTCAAAGTCTGGGTGTCGGTTGTCTTGAAAAATTTAGTCGGGTGGCAGATAAAAGTCGCATTAACTTTGTAGGTGTTTTGTCCTTCTTTTGTCGCCTCCGTAGCGTTTACCCTGTAGCACCATAGCTTAGTCGTCTTCACTCGCTCACTTTCCAACCAGAAGCCTTCTCGTTGAAGTAAACTCATAAACCGATACAAATCTGTTTCTGATGGATTGAGCAAGTAAAGGGTGTACGGTTTCTCAATCAAACTTCTGTGTTTATTAGTCTGAACAACCGCCCCGCTTATGCCGTCGTGTTCATGTAGCTGTGTTTTGCTATTCGATGTAATAAAAGACGGCGAATCATGAACTATTACATCGAAAGGAAAAGACGATGTTTTCACACCGTCAATCACTAATTCATTGAATTTCATTTATCCCGCCATTCCTTTCAACATCATTTTTCTTTGCAATTCTTGAGCAATAGCTTGTGATACTGCATTCACTAACTCGTTATAACGCGGTCCAGAAACACCAACTTCTCCATCAATCGACAAGGAAATGCCTAGCCCTTGAGAAATAAGCCTTGCAGCTAAACTATTACCTTCTCGAGTTATAGACAGCAACTCTGACAAAGCCTTAACTACTGCATCATCAGCGGTTTGGATTACGTTAGTGACGCTAGTTTCAGTTACATTATTCATCCTTCTTGCCAACCTTGCAATCCCAGTATCTTCAAATCCGATACCATCTGCATAATGCGGAAATAACTTCTTCGTATCACTAGCCTTTAGAACTCTTGTCCCTCTAGGAAGCGGAAGCACTACGTTACGCCCCTCAGGGATAAAACTCTCGCCGTTCGGAAGAGTGACTAATTCGCGATACAAAGACCCCTTCTGGTCGTTGACCATAGCTAGACCACCAGGGTGGAAATTTGTACCTTGAGCGTAATACCCTGCCTCTCCTCTTCGGACAGCTTCGATAGTGATTAGTTTATAATCAGGAATACTATAGATTTGATCGCGAACACCTGCTGCTACACCAGATGCATAGTCGCTCGCATTAATCGAAACTGGATACCGTTGATAAATGGAGTCAATCGCTCTTTGAGCGGCGGATACCTCGGGGCTCGTACGGTTATTAGCTAAAATTTGAGCTGGGGACCTCTGTAAAACATTGTCGATTGCACGTTGGGCGCTAGCGGTTTCTGTAGCGGTTTTATCGTTTGCTAAAATATCCGCCGGCCTTGTTTGTTTCACTTTGTCAAGTGCAACTTGTGCAGATTGGGTTGGGTTTGCTGTTAGGTCAACTGCTAACAGTTGTTTTTGTTCTGGTGTTAAAGCCATCCATTGATGTAACATATCTTGAGATGTAGCCATTTCAATCATCGCCTGATTGCCATTCACTATCATTTGTTTTTCATGAACAGTTAATTCATTCCAATACCCCGCTGATTCAGCCGCTTCAACAATAACTTGGCGTGCATTACTGTCTAATTCAGCATGCTTTAGGTCAAACATCAGTTGATTCCAACCTTCTTGAGATTGCGCTGCTTTTTGCACCTCCTCTTCGGCGTTGGTTTTCAACTTACCTGTTTTTTCATCAAAAACCAACGCATTCCAATGAGTTGCTGCCGCTCTCGATGCCTCTGTCATATCCTGAGAGTATCTAGCAAGCATCTGGATAGCCACACCTTGCCTTGTTGTCGCGTTTTCCATACGGCGAGCGTAATCGTCATAACTGATACCAAGGTTTTCCAAGGCGTTCTTATAGGCTTCTAAAAAATACTTGTCTTGCTCCAATGAAGAAGCCAATGATCGACCATTCACTTCATCCATCCGCTTACGAATATCTACATATTTCTGGGTGTAGGCATCCATCTTAGCATTATGGTCAGCCGTCAAAGTCTGAACTTTGGCGTTGTACTCTTCTAGGGAATAACCGCCAGCTTCGTAGATCTCTTTCAGTTCATCCTTAGAAGTTTTATACGCTTTATTCTCTTCTTTCAGCCATTCTACAGTGGTCTGCATAGCTTTAGAAAGCTGTGCGCTATTCAGTTCTTCTAGGCGACCGTTCATAGCTTTCGTGATTGCTTCTTTCTCTTGGCCGGAGTATTCCAAAAGAGATAACTGCTTGTTGATTAGTTCTGTCTGGTTGTTTAGAACGATGGCGTACTCTTCCTCTGTCAAGGCGCGACGTTGTTCATTAGCGTTTTTATAGATTGCGATAACTTGGTCAGACATGGCCTGTGCATTATCGACGCCTTGCTGAGCTGTTTTTTTCATGCGGTCTATTTGTTCTTGCGATAGACCCCATTTTTCGGCAAGTTTCAAATCTTTAGCCAGCTCTTTATTGGTTAAAGATTCGATTTCTCCTACTAATTCTTGGAAAGCAGTTTTCACAGCTTCAACATCATCTTTTCCGCTCGTACCAAAGGATTCCATTGCTTTCGTAGATTCATCGACTTTGTCCTTAAATTTAGTAAGTTCGACAGCTTGGACCTTATCGACCTCGGTACCCCATTCTTCAGTGCGTTGACGAGCCTCAAGTGCTTTTTGCGCAAAATAACCGATAGTTGCTATCGCAACTCCTCCCAGCAAAACACCCCATGTTACAGGATTTCCTAACAAACCGACGGCGCTTGCAAGACCTCCGCTAGCCGCCGTCGCTGTAGTGGTGGCTCCTGAAAATGCAGACATTAATGGTGTGCCAGTCTGCAAAGCTCCTGACACTTTTCCAAGCACGGTTGATACTTTACCTAATCCTTCAAAAACAGATCCAGTAATGCTAATTCCCTTTCCGAGAATATTTAAAGCAGGTCCTGCGGCTGCTGCAATCAGCCCCCACTTGATAATTTGTTGTTGCTGTTCTTTGTCCAATTTACTGAACGCTTTTGCCATATCCGCTGCACTTTGTATCCATGGTTTCGTCGCTTCTAAACCATCTCGGAGAGCATCGACTAAAGGACCACCAAATTCAATTGCTACATCTGTCACTTCGTTACGAAGCATTTTCAATTTCGCCTCGGTCGTTTCGTAGCGTTTGCTAGCTTCCTCTGTCAAGGCCTTGTTTTCATCCCAAGCATCATTACTCATGTTTATAGCGCTAGTGAACAAATCTTGAGCGTTACCAGCTCGAAGCAAAGCATCTCTGAGACGAACCTCTGTAAAGCCCATCTCATTCAGCATCTCAATAGCCGATTCTCCAGATTCTTCAGCATTACCCAATCCGTTAATAAACGCACCGATTGCACCGACTGCGTCTTTTTCGAATTTTTGAACAAACTCATCTGCCGTCATACCAGAAATCCTTGCAAAGTCTTCAAGGTTCGCTGACGCTTTCACAATATTAGACATTTCCGTTGAAGTCATACCTATTGAATCAGCCAATTTTTTGAAATCTTTCGGGCTATTCGCGAGCATTAACTCAAACTCGCGTCGGCTAATGCCTGTTTTTGCAGTCAACTCGTCCATTCCCTTGGCTCCGCTGGTAGCTGCTAACTGCATCTTAACCATCATTTTTGAGAATGCTGAGCCACCCATTTCGGCTTCGATGCCAACGGATGATAGAGCTGCCGACAATCCTATGATGTCTGCTTGACTAAGACCAATTTGCGCACCCGCACCAGCTAAACGACTGGCCATAGCTGTGATGTCGGCTTCTGTTGTAGCAAAGTTATTACCGAGCTCTACGATAGAAGCTCCCAACCTACTGTAATTTTCTGGCGCTAATTTAGTGATGTTCGCAAACTTAGCTAGCGATTCAGCAGCAACCGTAGCAGACATGTTAGTTGATTCTCCGAGGTCAATCATAACCTTTGTAAAATCTGTAATATTGTCCGCCTTGATACCAAGTTGACCTGCAACCTCAGCAACATTTGCAATCTCAACAGCGCTTGCAGGCAACTCTTTTGACATTTGCCTAATTGAGTTAGAAAGTTTTTCATATGATGTTGTAGCTGTTTCGTCTACTGTTTTCTTTACCCCCGCGAAAGCTGACTCATACTGCGCAGCCGCCTTCACGGCATAACCAGCGCCTGTTACAATCGGAGTTGTTAAACCAATAGTCAAGGATTTCCCGACACTCGCCATCCCGTCGCCGAAAGATTTTAATTCTTTTCCAGACTGTGTTAGATTGGTTCCGAATTTTGTCCATAGACTAGACTGCGTGGCGATTTCGCGAGCGAGGTCGTTATATTTATTCTGCAATTCAGCAACTTTAGCCGCCGTGGCAGTCATTGCTGATTGGGCACCGACCAAGTATGTTTTTTGTTCTGAGGTAGCCGTATTAACATCACCGATTTTGTTTTTTAATTTATTGTAATTCTCAGTCTGTTTTTTCAGTAATTCCTGATAACTTTTGAGGGAGTGTCCGGTTTGTGTATACGTCGCTTTTAACCCAGACAACTTATCTTTCTGCCCTTTAAAGCTAGTTTCTACTGCTTTTAAAGAACTGTCTAAACTCCTTGTGTATATCTGGAGTTGTCTAGTGTTGTTTATAAACGGAGATATATCTAGTTGAGCTGTTGCGACTAAGTCACCTAAATTTGATACACCCATTCATACTCCTTTCTAGCCAAAAAGAAACGGAAACGCCTGATCAAGCGTAGTCTCCATAACCTCTTCTTTCTTTTCGACAGATTTTGTTTCTAATGCTTCTACCATCAACTCAATGTCTGACAGTCGCATTTTCTTTATATCTAAAATCGTATGCCCTCTATCAAGCAGAGCACCTATCCATCTGAGCAGGTTTTCCTTCGCTTCTTCAGGCGTTATGCTTCCTTTGGTTCTTCGTCCTCGGTTTCTTCTTCCTTCCCACCGAGGGCATCTAGATACAGAACATTCAAAACCTCAAGAATAGAAATATCCGCTTGTTTTAAATCCTCGACAGTAAATTGCTTGCCATACATATCCACAAACATTTGTAGATATTCTTCGTTCATAGAGCGGTGTTTTTCGGGGTCTAAAGAATTTTTCTTATCGCCATAAACAGCCGCCTGACGGACCTGATGCTCAACTGCTAGTAAGTTATCTTCGATGTTGACGTAGTCTTTCTTGAAAACTTTTTCAACTCCACCCTGCTTTAGTGTAATCTCGTACATATTTACTCCTTTTTATCGAAAAAAAGGGCGGATAATCCGCCCCTGAAACCACTAACGGCTACCAGAGCTTGCGCTTGTAGTTGGACTTGCCCCAGATGCAGACGGAAATACCAATTTCTTAAATTCTGCAAGATTGAAATCGGTATTGTCTTCACGACCGATATACAAGATATCGCCATTTTCGTCATCGCCACGAGCTACGAAGCTTCCTGTAGTCGAATCTGTTTTAGGGTCTGGAGTACCCTCTTTTGTTGCTAAGTCCATTCCTGGTACATTAAATTTCCCTTTCAACAAACCGACCCAGATAGACTTGCCATCTTCCATACGAGTACGGAACAAGCAAGCGATATCGTTTGGTGTCAAGTTTTTATTGTATTTCTCTACACCATTTTCAACAGTGATGCCATAGAAATCTTTACGAGCTTCAGAGTTCAAATCCAATGTCTCGATTTCTAGTTTAGCATCTGTAATACCAGCCGAAATAACAACGTAAGGACCATCGTCTGCTGCGATTGTTAACAATTCGTTTGTCAGTTCCAATTTGGCTGACTTCATGCCAGGTAGCTTCTTGGTGGTAGCCACCTTGTTTTGTTCATTCAAAACACCGTACTCAAAATTACTGAGTCCAAATTTTACTTTTCCCATTATTATTCCTCGTTTTCTTTAATTTTCCATTCAAAAAAGCGATATTTCCTAATGTTCATCAAAAGGTCAATATCGCCATCTTTGTATCTTGGTTTTTCGCCAGCCGTATATCTATCGTAGCCAGCTTTGCTTAAAATTCTATCTACTGCCTTCGCAATTTGTTCGGATTGGTCAGATGTTTCGCACCAAAAGTTTACAATCACACGGTATTCTGTTGCGATACAGACGTCGTCAGAATAGTATGCGGGATTGTCATAGTTCGCATTGATTCGAATAAACGGCGCAAGTTCCTTTTTAATCACGCTCACAGGGTGTTCTGGAATTGCGTGCGTAAAGATACCTTGCTTAAAGCCATTGCCGAATTTACCGCCCCGAAAGGTATCAAGAAGCGTGTTCAGTTCTTCATCAGCGCTCAATAGCTTATAAACTTCTGTTTCTGCTATCACAACTTCAACCCCTCTCTTACTTTTTCGGCGTAGATTTCTTTCGCTCTTGGGGTCATTGTATTTATCGTCTTCTCTTTGAAATCTTGCGGCGCTTGATAGATTGTACCGTCATCAGGGAAATGTGACCGCCAACCTGTTTTTCGACCGTAGCCGATATCTTTTGCGATAATCCCCTGACTAGCACCCTTGAACCCTGTCACGACAACCTCTTCTGCCAAATGGCCAAATAAATCCTTGCTTTCAGGAGTATTTTTCTCCAATTCTTCCGCAAACTCATCCGCAACCTGCTTAACAGCTGCTCTTGCAACTCTTGGAGCTTTGACCTGCAACTTGGTAAGATTAGCCAGTATCTTGTCTACTCCCTTTGTCATGCAATCCTCACCGCCTTTATCATGATCATCTCTTTACTAGCGTAGTCGATTTCCAGTTCTGTAATCTTGTATTCAAACCCGTTGAAATCAACATACATAGAGTTATCGAACGGAGGTTTGGGATGATAACGAATGATAAACACTTTTTCATCTTTATAGGATTCCAAAGGTTTCTGCCCGTTCTGAGCTAGGTCACCCACATAGGACTTACCGCCCACTTTAAAATCCTTGACACCAGTTTTTACCACTTCCGCCCAACATTGATAGACATCATTGCGGATTGAATCTACAACTTCCCCGTCTTCATTCTGCCCTGCAATCCTGGAAAAGATAGTAATACGGGTATTCATTCTACGTGTTATCATCTTCCTTACCTCTCAATCGCAATTGGTGAATGATGTTTAAAACACCATTCGCCAGCGGATAGCGTTCACTATCTGCTGACAAACCACGGTGTTCATACTCTTCCTTGACCTGTTTCATGACAGCAAGGTCAAACTTAGGGTAGTCTTTGAAAGTCTCAGGACAAGACCCTTCTTCAATCGCAAAGCAGATTTGCTCCTGAACAGCAGGGATGATAAACTCTTCCAGAATATCATCTTCATAGTCCACATCTATCTTGCAATAGAGCTTTACTTTTTCAAGGTAGTCTTTAGTAATTTCCATAAACACCTCCTAGACTATCAGAGCCAATAGCTCTGACTTGTTCATTGACGAGGTGTAAGTGATATTCTGACTATCTAAATAAGCCTTGATTTCCGTCACGGTGTTGGCGCTTGTTGGTTTCGCCACTGCTTGAGTGGCATTAAGAGGGTGTCTGAGTAAAGGTCACAAAGTAGCCCGCGTTTTCATCCACTTTAGAAACACCGAAACGAAGTACTGCTTGCAGATATTGTCCGTATAGTTCGTTATCAACCCAGCGAAGCCCAAGGTCTTTGCGGTCAGCGAACAAGATGCCACGTTTAAAGTCACCAACAAATGCCTTGTTTTCACCTAACACTTCATCTGACAAGACAAACACTGGCTTACCAAGGAATACCTTACCTGTTGCTGATGTGATAGACTCCTGCAAGAGGTAACGACCATTACCATCTTTCAACGTATCAAGGATATTGTAGAAGCTCTGTGACACGATAAACGCCACGTCATACGCTGGGTCAAATCCCATGTTCAACAATTTCTTGATGTCATCCAAATTCTTAACAGTCTTAGCCGCAAAAGTCTTCAAGACTTTGGAGATAGCATCATTTGTTGTATTCACTTTCATTTGACCGACAGTTTCTGCCACAATACCCACCAAATCAACATCTGCATCGTCAATAGATTCTTGAGAAAGAGGAATTGCGCCACGGTAAGTTGTTACCGCCCATTCAACGTTTTTAAATTGAGGTTTTCCGAGTTTCGGATTTTTCTCCAACTCTTCGACGCTGATCAACTTCTCTGTAGCACGTTGCAAGACTGGATATTTACCAGTAGCTTTCTTAGCTTGGTGGATAGTAGTGAACTGTTTCAAATCTACAACCGTCTTGATTTCACGAGCTGGTGTGTAAAGGATTTCCTCGCTTGAAACAGGCTTCACATCGGCTTTTTTTACACCATCTGTCGAAGGATTGACTGGGGTTACTGCGTTCATTGGAATTAACGCTTCATCTTTCCCTTCCATTCGCAATCCTTCTTGTGCAACTGCGCCTTTTGAACGAATAAAGGTATTCATTTTTTCACGATATGTCACTTCTTCTGTTGTCATTTCAACTCCTTCTTTGTTTTCAGCACCGCCTGTAGCATGTGCTTCTTCGAACATCGCTAAGGTCTCTTCCGCGGTAGCAAGATTAGCTTTTGCGGTTTCGATTTCCGACTTCAAAGACTTAGCGGTTTCAAGGTCATCGGCTTCCAATGCAGCCTTAACTTCCGTTGTTTTAGTTGCAATTGTAGAACTAAGCCCTGCAATGGTTGCTTTTAGTTCTTTAATTTTTTCATCAAACATTAAATTTCCTCCAAAATAAAAAGGACTATTAAAGCCCTTGTAAGATTTCTTCTTTTTCAATTTCCAGCAGCATATTCTGGATTTCTCGCTTACGCTTACTGTGGTTAGCGTAAAATTCATCAATGACAGCCTGTGGCAACATGCCATTCTCAATACTTGCGACAGCGTCCAGTTCATTAAATGTCATGATTTCATCTGCAAAACCAAGCTCTACTGCTTTTTGAGCAGACATAAAGGTTTCGTTTCGCATTAGCTCCATGATTTCATCTTCTGACTTGCCTGTTTTAGCTACGTACGCATTAACAATACCTTGGTCACTGGCCTTTAGTGCGTTAGATGCTTTGTCTAGATCATCACTATTGCCAGATACCCAGTTGAATAACGACTTATGAATCATGATTTGAGCAGTCGGACTGATAACAACCTTATCTGCTCCCGTGATAGCCACGCTTGCTGCACTTGCCGCCATACCAGTTACTTCTGCTGTGACATTGCCTTTATAGTTTTTTAACATGGTATAGATGTCACTTCCGACAGTGACCAGCCCACCGTTTGAGTTAACTTCCAAAACAATATCTGAACCATCATCTGGCAAGGCATCAGCAATAGCTTTAGCACTAACCGCTTCTAGTCCATACCAGTCATAAGCCTCTTGTTGATTGTTGGTAATCAACGGACCTCTAAGCTTTATCCTCTTCGGCATTTCCTGTCTCACCTCCTTTCACGTCTTGATAAGTTTCTTTTTTATCCAAAAAGACATAGTTTAAGCTAGATTGGTATCTGTCCATATCTGGGTCATCCGACTTCGGCAAGCCCAGTTGTTCCAATCCTTGGTTCGGTGTGAGCAGTTGGTTGTTGACCATATTCCGAACCTCATCAACCGAAAATCCTGTAACACTACGAGTATCAAAAACAATTTTGTATTTTCGTCTATCGTCAAGGTTCAGGATTTTCAGACCCAATTCACTTGTGATTGCGTCAAAATAAAACGGCATATCGTTTGATACGTAGTCGTCCATCAGTTGCGCCACAGATTGGTTCGGGCTATTTACCCCTAACTTGTAGCTAGGCACTCGCAAAACCTTCGCAATCTGTGCAGTAGAGAAGTTATTGCTACTGATTAACTGCAAGACTTTTGTATCAATTTCAAGCGGACTGTATTCTTGCGTGTCGTCAAACACCAAGGGGCTTCCGCCTGCAGAACCTTCTCGCATTTTCTCGAAGTCCGTTCTGGCTTTCTTACGAGCTTCACCGCTTAACTGAGAACCTTTTAGTTTTAAAATACCACTCGAAAAACCATCCTTGAAAAACTTCAAGAGTGTTTTGGTCCCTTCGTCCTGTAAGGCTATTTCTTCTTTCAGTGACAACAAAGGCGAACGACCAAGAATCGTATCGTGACTAAAGAATTTCCAGTGGATAACATCTTCTGAGTGGCACTTGATTTCTTTTCCTGACTGACTTTCTGTAAACGTATAGATAACTTCGTGGTCATCGGTAACCTTTACAACTGTTTCAGACGGACGATAAAACTCGAACTGCAAGGCCTTACCTGTTAGTGGGTCTCGCAAAATCCGAGAGTAACTATTGCCCGTCAATATCGCATTCACGACCATTGCGAACTTCCAATCCCTCGCTGTTGTGTTCTTGGTAGATTTAACATTCAGAAGATAATTGACATCTTCATCTTCGATAATCTCCCCGTCCATGCCTTTCTTCAACAAAGGGAAGCGAGCAACATCTCCTGCGATAATGGAAACTGCTGTTAGCACGTCACTGTTTTTCAAAGCAGAAATCCCGACATAAGAGGGGGCGGAATTGCCAGATAGAACCGAGGAAATATAATCATCATAGGAGACCTTCCCTCCTAATGATTGAAAAAAACTCATTTATATTTCTAACTCCTTTCTTTTTAGAAATAATTGATAGTCTTTCCTACCAGTCAAGATGTGGGACCACCTCCTCGTTAACGACTGAACCAAGACTTCTTAGAAACCTTGTCAGCTACTTTCTTCTCAAGATAATTAAACCTTGAGTTGATAGCCTGTGCATTACGTTTAACGATGCCATCCAAATCTCTGATATTATTCGCATGATTTCGTAGTGCATCAGTTAATAAAATATTTTCCGCTGTCAATTGAGCAACTTTGTTTTCTAATCTCTCAATTCGCGACCATTTCTTCTTGATACGTTTGTTACTCATAGCGACCTCCTTTCTATCCACTTTGACCTGCGGAATGATTAATAATAACCGCCAATAAAACTAAAAGTAATCCTATCACTAAATAACCGATTATTGCAGAAAATAAAAAAGCAGCATAGGCTATAAAACCAAAACCTAAAATCAGTAAAATGGTGTGGATATTCGATAATAACCATTTCATCTAAAACATACTCTCCGTTTCCAATATTTTTTCGTCCGTCCAGTAACCAGAACCGTCAAACGGCTCAAGGAAACAAACGGCATAGGCATTTAACCCAGCATCGGCAGGGTCAATCTTATTGCTATTTTTGTTCTTGTCGATCCGCATACCATTGTTATCGACTTTTGTAAAAGCATTATGAAATGCCATAGTTAGCAAAGGGTTACCTGAGTGCTTGATTTTCCCTTGTTTCATGTCATCCCTGAATTGTTTAGTCGGCATGTTCAGTACCATTGTTGTTTGCGATACCTGTATCAAGGGCCATTCAGGATGACGTTTCTCAATCATGGTAAGTAGCGAGCCAAACTGGTAAGGGTCATAACAAATACCATGCACTTCCCATTCATTGGTGTAAACCATTTCTTCTAACTTCTCCATGACACGCTCATCATCTATAACACCAGATTCAAGCGTAGTTATCTCACAATACCCTTGTCTTTCAAGGTTGGTGTAAGAAACGCCATCACGTTTTTCCTTAGCTATCAAGCCGTACTTGGTAGCTACGAAAGAGAAGTTGTCAATATGCCAGTAGTCATCCATCTGGACAATCGGTGTAATAGCGAATAAGTCACTAACCCTACCGACGTCGACGCCTATCCAGACTCTTCTCTTGGTGGTGTTTGGTTTATCGATATAGGCTTTATTCCAAGTTTCTTTATCCAGATAAGACTCTTCACTGGACTGTCGCCACATGTTGAAATTTTTGACGAGGACTTTATTGATTTCTCCAGTTTCCAGAGAAGTTTTTCTACGCTTACGGAGATACTCCGTGATTTTTTCTTTCAATGCTTCGACTTCAAGAATTGGGTTTGATTTTATCCAATTTTCCTCATCTGTGATTTCAGTTTCATTATCTTGTTCAGCTATGTAGCAAAAATAAGAATCATCTTCGACTTCCTGATTAAGAATTTTTTCTGAGTAACTATATTCGATGGTGTGCATCGGCACATTTAAATCAAGACCAGCCGTTGAAATAATCAAAATAAAGGGGTTATCCAATTGCCCTTGACCAGATTCTAAAAGCTCCAACATCTCATTGGTTTTGGATGCTGCATACTCATCGAGCACACCAACGTAGGGTTCGAAACCATCGACTGCACCAGTATCGCGACTTAATGCTCGGATATAGGATTCATCGTTCTTGTTAAACAATTCATCCCTTGTTACCTTGGTTGCTTTCTTAATATCTGGCACCTTAGCTCTGAGAGCTTCTAGTTGTTTCTTTGCCATAGTCCATGCTATCTTTGCCTGCGTACGGTCATTTGCCGTACAAAATAGTTGACGACTTAAAGCAGGGTTGCGACCGAATAGAAACTCGTATAACAAAATACCTGCAATCAGAATGGTTTTACCGTTCTTACGAGCAACAGACACCATCGCTTTTTTGAAACGTCTAACGGAGCTGTCTTCTTTCTTTCGCCAACCATATAAGCTAGAAATAATAAACTTTTGAAACCTAGCTAGAGGGTAGGTCTTGCCTGTCTTGACATCCGGCAACATCTCCAAGAAATCAATCGTGTTCTGTGCCTTATCAGGAAAGTAGGTATAAGCTGAGTCAGGATTTGCAAGGTCATTCAAGTGACGCAAACAAGCCTTGATAACTTTCTTACCAGCTACTATCTCCCCGTCTACCACATCTTTAGCATAATAAAAAGCGACATCTTTATACTCGTCGCTTATCATGGAATAATCGTAAGATATTGAAATAACCTCCTTCCTTTATTCTAAAGCAATAACATGTGTATATTCGCCATCGCTCCAACCTATTGCTTTTCCGCTTAACAATTCCTCTAATTCTATTTTAGTAAACATAATGTTTTCTCCGCCCCAACCTTTGGAATGAAATTCAGCGATCTCTTCGTCTGTTGATAATATTTCTTTATAATCACCATCACGAAAGTAAAAATCTGTTTTTGGAAATCTTTGCTCCAATGTTTTCATCACTACCCTCCAAACTTATCAAACAAACTTTCTTTCTTCTCTTCCTTCTTCGGAGTGAACATCTTCATCCGACTATCAACAGTCAATCCTAGCTGACTTGCCGTCATACGGATATTGGTTGTCGCTTTTTCCAAAGTCAGAATGAGTGGATTTGAAATCCAACCTTTGTCTTCGTCATAAGTAACTAGACCTAATTCATCAATCTTCTGGGATACTTCCTTGAAAACAGCGTACCAAGTGCAGTAGCTTTCGAGGACTGCTTTATCCAGATTGCGGATAGGTAATTGTCTAAGTCCTTTAACTACCCGTCTGTATTCCGCTTTGGCTACATCATTGAAATACGAAGGTGGGCTATTCGATAACATGGGCAGACCGTCAGAGGCTAGTTCTTCAACTTCTTTTCTAGTGTCTTTTTCTGCCTTGGTTAAGTGTTTTTTGGTGTTAGACACAACTTTCATCTTTCGACCCATATGCCCTCCTTTCTAATTCCACGAACCTTTAGCATCGTTACAAGCCTTACAGATAGGTTGTAGGTTGCTCCAATCTAATCTCCTGAACCAATCTTTTTTTACGCTGACAATGTGGTCAGTCATGGTTGCTTCACCACCACAAACAGCACATATATAATCATTTGCTAGTAATACCTGCTTACTGGTTTTTCGCCAGATAGCTGAGTTATAGAACTGCATTGCTTCTTTATTGTATCTCCAACGAGACTTGTTGTAGGATTGATATTCTTCCTTACGACTATCATAATCAGCGATAACTCTCCGCCCGTTGGACATTGTAAGTTTTTGAGGTTTCACTTTTTGGTTACCACCTTCCTGACAGAAATACAAAAAGACCACATCTGCGGTCTTTCTGAGTGAAATTTTGGTCCCTCGCATGACACTAGCAAACATGGTCTTCGGGTCCTTTATTATTAATTTTTTGGTGCTAGTTTTTTACTCCGTGCCAGTGGCTCGAACACTGAGTTAAATAAGCAGTGACATGTATGCTTACTTAACCTCTCCCATATCGCTTAAGTCGATATTGAGAACATGGATTAAATGGGAACAGCAGGAATCGAACCTGCGACAAAACTGCCTTCGGAACCTAGGACTTTCAACCGAGCAGAGGAGTCTTCCAAATATCCCAAAATAGATAACGTCCATAGATGTCGCACGCAACATCCGATGGCCACAGCTTTATGCCTCTTTTTACGGGACCGTCTCCCGAGGGGATTCTATCATAACCCTCTATTCTAAATTCCGATAATACTATTTTACTATCCAAAATAACGAATAACCCATAAAAAAACTTTTACTTTCTTGGTGAAAACTCTAATTTTCAACAAGCAAGCAACCACTTCGATACTGTTCTGCGAACGATAACAGTGCGTCACTTAGCTCAATATAGAAACTAGCTTCTGACAGGTATAGGTTATTGTAGATTTCAAAATCGTACCGCTTGCCTGCATAAAGATACTTCTCGTACAGTATCCGTCGATGTGTTGGATTGAGTAAATTATTAATTGCATACTCAATCGCTTCAAGTTCCGCCTCTGCATCTGTCCTGTTAATCGCCAATCGCTCGACTGGTCTACTCGGATTTCCATGAGCTTGTCTTGGTTCAAATGTGTAGGTTGCAGTGACTTTCTGACCATCTACATCATTCGCGACTCGTCGCCATCTTGGATACTCTTTCAATTTTCGCTTTGCATTCGCTTTGGTTTTTTCTGTATTTATTTCAGGGAAAAAAGTCATCTGCACACCTTTCTGTGATATAATAATTTTAGGTTTTTACTCACATAGTCAGTACGTGCAGTGCTGGCTTTTTTGTTTGCCCTCAACCCGTACCGCAATAGGGTTTTGGACGGTGAATATCTAACAAGTTTTCCTTTCTTTATTTGCGGTATTCCTCTCGTTTTACCACAATCTGCGAGAAGACAACGACTGTAAAGTTTTATATTTTGTGGCTGACCGTACTGCCATTGGCCCAATAATGTGACTTTAATCTACAAAGGAGTCCTCCTTTTTAATTCATTTTTGGCAGAATGACCAACCGACCTGCGACAGTCGGTGAGCCTTAGATTAGGTTAAATCCTCCAACGCTACCCACCTAAACTGTGGGTATTTTTTAGCTTCTTCTTGGGTGCATTTGTAGGCTAGCCTCTCTAATTTTTCTAAAAAATCTGTTCCATTTATAATAAATGTACTCGTGCCAGCTTCTTCTGTGTCTATAATGTAGTTGTATTTAAAAAACATTATATCTGGCACATCGACCAGTAGCACGCCTAGTTTTTCATTAGTCATTTAGTACCTCCCTAAAATCTGGATGTTCTAACAACTCGGGATTTTCAAAAACATTCCCAACCCTTTCAAAGACATTGCTGATGTAATAACAAACAGGTTCGAACATGCCGTGGTGTAGCTTTACTGGTAAAAGCTCTCCTGAGTGCATTCTAACAATATCCCCTTCGAAAATCTCTTTGCCGTTGATATCAAACAGCCCTGTGGATTGCATGAGGGTGACCAAATCTAAACTCAATTCATAGTCAGCTAAATACTCATCCGTTTCCTTATCGTAAATAGGTATCGTTACAGTTTTGTTAATAAAATCAATCGACCCAACCTCACTTATAATTTTATTTTTAAAAACAGCCCTAAACTTCGGTACTACCATTCTTCGCCTCTTTCTACACGTTCAACCAAACAATCGCCACAGTACCCTGTCTGGAAGATACTGCCATAGTCCAATGTGCCCTCTTTGTACTTACATCCACATTCTTCACAGGTCTCAATTTTCGGTATCATTTTCTGTCTCCTATTTCTTCCAAAAACATACATATCATGCTGATGATAATTATCCAAATAATAGTTAAAACCGCTATTAGCCCAGATAGAGTGATGAGATTAAATAAAAAGTCTAATATCGGCCAATCCATCACTCCACCTCCACAGGCTCATAACTAATCTTGACCAATACCCCTAAACCATCGTCATTTGTTAGTTTAGCTTCCATCGAATCACTACCTTCTTCTTTCAGCATTGCTAAAATGTCAGTTATTGTCATTTTTAAAAACTCATCTGGCATCATTATTCTACTTCACCTCTTTCGCAAACTGCCACGCCCACTCAAAATCCTCTTTGATTTCGGATTCGGTTAATTGATTTTCTGGTTCATTTTTCCATTTATAGTTGGGCACCTCATCCAAAAATATATCAGTTCCAATAAATACCTTTCCGTTTTCTTTATACAAGAATGTGGCAATATCTGGGCGATTTGGGTCAGGTATCTCCACCGTATACAGTTTCTCCTGCTCAATCTCGTAGCCGAAGAGCCAAGCGCAGGCGAATGTTTCTTGGTTTTCTGGGCGCTCTAACCATTCGCCAGTATCATTGTATTCATCGCAGTAATCCATTGCACGGAGCAATCCATACCCTTCTTTATTTTTGCAATATTCGATACTATCAGCGATAAACTTCGGCACCACAACCTTCTGCGGTTCGTGGATTTGGTCAATCGTGTTCACAACAACTTCAAGTGGTACATAATCGACCTGGACACATCCTCCTATAATTTCGCCTGCTTTAAATATTACCCTCTCTCTGTTAGCTATTTTTATTTTTGATTGCTCAATAATCTCTATCGCTTCCTGTTTATTCATCTGTTTACTCCTTGAAAAAGGTATCAAAGTCCAACCAATCATCTTTAATAAGATTTCCAATCTTCGTTACTCTACCTCCAAAACCGTTACTCTTAACACGTATATACTTCCCTTGCAGTTCTTCCCAGCTATTTGCACCGGCAACCTCCAAGATACGGTCTATCAGCTCAAAGCTCTTGTGAAAAGCTACTCGTTTTTTCTTGTGTTCGTCGTATTTATCTAGGCAGTATCCTCCAATAGATACTCCAAATCCATATCCCTCAACAGTCAGATAACAAGTTAAAATTCCATGGTCTTCTCTGCCCAAGAAAGTTTTGGTTATCTTTACGTTTTCAATTGTGTTATTCATCTGTTTCCTCCAATTTTCTCGCTATCGCCTCAATCACATTAACCGTGACTGAGTTACCAGCTTGCTTGTATAGTTGGCTATTACTATTTACCGCCTGGGCTTTATCAAAGGCCCAATCTGGGAAGCCTTGCAACCTCCAACACTCACGAGGTGTCAATTTGCGGATGCGGATACCATCTAATATGCCGAATGTCCCTGCTTTGGTATTCCCCTGATGGCCACTGGCAGTGAGTGTGCCAACCTCGTCTTTGGTTTTTCGGTTGTAAAAATCATACACAACAACACCCTGCTCCTCGCCTGTCAAGAGAGTATTCGCCATCTGCTTGCCAACACGTCCCCGTCGTGTGGCAGAATTGGGATGTGACAAATTGATAGAATCACCAACCGTTGCCTCAGAATAACCTTTGGTAGTTGCCTCTTTGATGGCTAACAAGTTATTTTCCTGCCAGCTGTTGCTGGTCAATGTCGGGGTGATGTCATGCTCGCCACCCTGATTGTAGCCGTGGCCTCGTTGGATGATTTTCGGCTGTTGACCCTCAATAATGTACGACCTGCTCCCTTGTGCTTCTCCGTACCTGGCGGTAATGGTATTTGTTGATTGTCCTTGTAGGCTACCAATCTCCTTGTCGCCTCCTCCGAAAGGAAATACCGCTCGTCCACCTGCTCCTCTAAGATGTCCGATAATAAACACCCGCTCTCTGTTTTGGGGGACTCCAAAATTCTTGCTGTTGAACACTTGCCATTCCGCATCATACCCCAGTTCATCCAACGCTCCGAGGATAGTCTCGAATGTATTTCCGTTGTCGTGGTTGAGGAGTCCTGTGACGTTTTCAAGGAATAGATATTTAGGTCTGAGAATAGATGCGAACCTAGCAATCTCAAAGAATAAAGTCCCTCTAGTATCCTCAAATCCTGCCCGCTTTCCAGCAATGCTGAAAGCCTGGCACGGAAATCCTCCACAGATAACGTCCACACGTCCGATTTCTCGAACAGACTCATCTGTGACTCTTGTAATGTCATGGAATTCAAATTCTCCTTCCGTATCATGTATCGCCTTATAGCTCTTTCTGGCGAATTGGTCTATCTCGCAAAAGCCGACACATTCGTGACCAGCACGTTCCATACCGAGACAAAAACCACCAATGCCAGCAAATAGGTCTAGGAATTTCAAGATACATCCTCAACTTTCCCACATTTTAGGCATTTGCGTTTAGGAGAAATTTTCCCAGTATTCAACGCGATAAAGCGCGGTAATTCCTTCCAAGAATGTTTACAAAATAGTCTTTTCATATCACTTATTATTTTCATTACTTTCCTCCATCTCCTCAATCAACCAATCCAAATGTTGTCTAGCTTTCTTCAAGTCCTCGACACCGTTCTTCTGCTGAAATCGCAACAGATACTTGATGACATTGCCCCAGTAGTAAGCAGATTCGCCGGCTAGATTGCCGATAAAATTCTTGACCACATCCAAAGCTTCCATACCATACTTACCTTGGTAATGTTTTGGTTTGGTTACGTTGTTAAATTGTTCTTCTTGTCCCTCACATTCAGGACAAGTACAAGCATAAATCATTTGTGTCATAAAACTTCCTCCACTTCAATCTCAATCCTCGGTCTAGGACTGTACACCTTTCTCGTTGTATGTTCGACAATGATGTTATCATCCGTCCAAACATTGCCAGCCTTGCTGATGCTGTCATAAACCGCTTTTTCCAGATTATCTAAATCTGGTTTTTTATCTACGTAAATCCGCTCATTGATGAAGTCATCATACTGTTGTACTTTCTTGGCCTTAGACCGTGGTTTAGGCGGTTCCGACATAGACTTCGGAGCAGGTATGTAGAATGTCATATCTACCTTGATTGCCCCATCAAAATATGGACCATCGTAATTCTGTCTAACAAACTCAGTGCATTTTTTCCGCCACGCAACCATCTTTCCATCTTCATAGACAGTTGCGTGTTTACCTCGTCTTCCAGCTCTTGGACGGCTCTGCGGTTTGGGTTCAATAGGTATAATCAACTTCATAGTATGACCCCGTGGAATCCCAATTCATCAAACAAATTCTTTTTATTTTCTTCGATGAACTCAAACAAGGTTTGGATTTCTTTAATGTCCTTGCTAATCTCTTTTGCTGTATAAGCACCATCGAGAATAAGTTTATCGGGAAATTCAGCTTCTAAGACGAGTCTATATTCCGGTTCGAACATATCTCCGTTCTCGTCCAATGAAAGTTGGTGTTCTTGCTTCACAAATTCTGCACTTATTTTCCAGTGAGTGTAACCAACAATTTTGAGACTTTGCTTTTCCTTGTTCGTCTCTAATGTAAAAGGTGTTTTTAAAATTGCTGTTTTTTCATTTTTCCAAAATCCAGCGACTGCCATTGTGTGAGTTTGGCTAAATACGGGCAGTCGCTATCGTCCAACTGCCAACCGATTGTTTCCAATTGACACGCTTTCTAGGTTGCAGTTTTACAAGGATACCCAGCTTGTTAAAATACATTTTTTTAAAATATCCCTGCGATCAAATCATCCAGATTGATTACGCGATCCAAAGTTCGCTTACTTCGACAATAGTCACAATTCCCGCAATCTTTCGGCTTGATTTCGCCTGCAATAATACCTGCAACACGCTCAACGTTATTTTCGAAGAATTGCAGGCCTTCATCCAAGCGATACTGTGAAAGTGTGATAACTGCTTTGTCAGGCACATCTTCCTTGCTTACAGCGACGACGAACGGTACAAAATTTGAATAGCCCATTTGTCGTAACAATTCCTGATACAGCCCCAGCTGGACATCGTAGCGGAAACCTAAAATGTTGGCAGCAGCTCCGTGGATTTTCTTTCGTTCGACATCAGACCATTCAAGACCACGAATGGTCTTCATAGTTTTTAGATCCACAAAATAGCCTTCAGTCAAGTTGATACTATCCACCTTACCCTTGACCTTGATACCGAAGATTTCGCCTTCTAAAATCATTTCCTTGCGGACATCATCGCCTGGGTTGCCATGATAGAGAGGCAAGAAATCCTTGTCATCTTTCAGAGCATCTATCATGTTCTGGGCGACTTGGAACTCTTTCTTCAGCTCGCCCTTGGTCGCACCACGACTCGAAATCATCCTAGTTTTGTTGGCGTCAACAAACTTAGCGTGAGCTTCCTCGGATTCAAAGTAGGTATGAACGTAATTTCCGACAAGCAAAGCCGTATCATCACGCTTGTCCGTCCACTCCTTGTCATCAATGGCTTTAGCTTTCGCTTCGCAGTCCATATAAGCCTTAAAGCGAGAATTTGAAAGCCATTGACGGTCTTGATAGTAATTCTCCTCAGTTAGTTTAGTCATTTATTTTCGTCCACTCCCCTAATTTCTCAACAACTATCCCATGTTGTTCATACAAACCACCTGGACCACCGAATAACTTAGCGGTCTCTCCGTCTGGGAAAGTAATTCTGAAATCACCTTGCCATTTGACCACCTTCTTATTCAGCTCTATTTTATCCTCTGACGCGTTTTTCTGTTCGGAGGTATATTTACCCTCTGACGCATTTTCTCGTTGAATTTCGTCAGAATTTGGGCGATTTTGAGCATTTCCACAAATAGCTCCATGTTGAGCTAAGAATTCCTGTTCCATTCGGTCCTGCTCTTCTTGCCATTTTCTTGCGTCATTGACAAGTTCTTCGTGGACGGCTAGTGCAGATACCCCTGATTCGAGCATATCGGCATACTTCTTCGGGTTCAGACCTTTACTCTCTGCGATAGCAGTCAGCTCTTCAATCCGTTTTGCCAGTTGTTGCTTGCGCCTAACTTCCTCACGGGTCTTATCTGCCAAAGCCTTGTCATCAGCGATTGCCTGTAAGATATCAGCCAGGCTTGCTCCTTGTTCAAAATTACGTACGTAAGGAGCTGGACCAAAGTCTGCTTTGGCAGCCGCCTCTGTTATTTTTATTAAAGCTGACTCATATTCTTCCTTCTTGGCCACTTCTTCCTCTACCAAGCTGGCAACCATATCGACTGTGGCTTTATTGGGACGAACATTGTCAGCCATGAAGCATGTCTTCTTAGAAAACTCATCAAAATACTTGCTGAACAAACGGATGTCAATGTCTTTTCCTATGCTTGCAATAGCTTTATGGAATAGTTCCTCAATGGTTTTGGCGCGTTTAAGTCGTTCCTGCTCTTCAAACGCCTTCACACCTTCGTCAATCGACTTGCCGATTTTGACAATAGGTTCCAACAAGCCGTCCACCCAAGCCTTAACTTCGTCGATGGGCTTGTTGTAATCTGCCAATTTATCTTTAACAGCTGACTTGACCTTTTTCTGCAGGTTATTCAATTCGGCTCGAACCTTGGCATCGTCTTCGAATGTTTCGGCAGTAACAGCATAATTTTCGTATTTTTTAGTATAGGCAGCTAAGGCTTGCTCCAGTAGCTCCTTGCCAACAATCGTGATTTCGGCTGGTGTAAATTCGAAGTCAAAATCTAATTCTGTCGCAGTCGGAGCCGGTGCCATACTTTCCAGATTGTCAAATAGAGATAGTTCTTCAGACATTAAAATGGTTCCTCCTCGTCTAAGATTTCGCCTGTTTCAGCATCAATAATCTGCTCGGTTGTTTCCATTTTGGAAATATCTGCTCCTGCTTCTTCAACGGTTTCCACTTCGGAAATCGTTGCATCTTCAGCAGATTCTTCAGCAGCAGTCTTTCCGGTCATCTTATCCAGGATATCCTGCCCAGCTGATTGAACTGGCTCTGCTTCCTTGATTTGATGATTGTTATCAAATTCATTTTCAGTTGTCCGATTAACAGCTTCAATCAAGATGTCACTATCATCCGACGTATTGAAGAATTGCTTGGCTGCACGATTGATAACAGTACGCTTGGCCATTTCTTGAGGAAAGGCATTTTGGACAGATTTATTTTTCGACTGTTGCCAGCTGCGATCAATCTCTTTCTTGGTCATAACTGTCAAAATGCGCTCACCGTCCACTTTTTCAATGATGCAGTAAGCACCGATAATTGCGTTATCTTGGTTGGTCCAATCTGTTTCGTGGCTTTCAAGAACCTTGCGCCCATTATCGTTACGAATTTTAAGCACATCCCCTTCAAAGACCACCTCTGCCCAAATATCTTTCACGTTGGACAGTTGCTTGACAACCTTCATAGTCCCAAAGTAGGACCGTGTCATTTTTAATGTATTCCCATATGGAATGAAGTAGCATTGAGTCTTTGCTGGACTTAACCCTTGAACAACCATGTCAAGCAAGGCATTGGCAATACTTTCTTTCGAACACTTTTCAAGCAAGTTCCCGCTTGGGCTGTTGGTCATGGCAAAAAATGCTGACTTCAAAGCATTTGCTGGTGCGTAGTTTGGTGCTACTACCAAGCCTTCGTTCTGCATCTGCGACACTTTCGCATTCACGGCATCTGTAATATCTTTTTGAACAACTGCAAGATTACTCATTTCTTTCTCCTTTTCGTCTGTTTCAAATTCCATTTCTCACGCTTTAAGCGTTCGTTTTCTCGTTTCAAGGCAAGTATCAAGTCCTGTTGTTCGTTGATAATCTCGCCCAGCTCTCGGCCCAGGTGGAAATAATCACACCTCAGCCGTCGGATTGTATCTAGTAATTCCTCTGTCATTATGCATCCCCTACATAAATCCATTGACCGCCTCTGAACACCCATTCATCAGGATCATGTACCTGTCTTGGTTCCTCAGGTTGTAGATAGTCGCGGTCATAGTCAAACCATGGGTAAGTACCGTCCATGTCGCACCTCCTAGGCCACATACTTTCTACCTAGCTCTCTGACAAGGCGGATGTATCCTGCCTTATCAGCTAGACCTGTATCCAGTAGCTTTTCCTTCTCTCCTGCCGTGGCACGTTGCCAGACAAGATTTTCACGTAGTTCCCATTTCATCGCTGACTAGTCCTTAGTCAAAATATCAAGCAACTTCTTGATTGAGTCTTTGACATCCTCAGTATCTTTGACTGGTTCAGATGGCCCTTGTCCATCCAAGGTGGTCAAGGTATATTCTGCCTGCACCTTGATTGGCTCAGCGTTGAACAACTTCGCCATTGCCAAGTACTTCTCACGGTGCTCGCCGTGATACCATTCTTCTGGTATTCTCAAAGCATCCTCAACATCGCTCGACCAACCTGCCGAATATGCTAAAACGTGTTCGTTGTTTTTGTAACTAGCTAAATAATCGCCTTTTTCATCTCTCAATACGATAAATGTGTTTGTTTGTTTCATGTTTTTCCTCCTGTGGATAACTTCTGTAAATCCCTATATATATTATTTATATATAACGATTAGTTTGTTTTTAAGTTAGTTAGAGGCTTTAGCCTCTTATTGTTTATTAGTGGGCGATAGCCCCTAGATTATTATTAAGTTAGTTATTATTTTTATTTAGTTATTATTAGTGTCGGGTTTTTCAACTTTTGAAAAATACAACTTTGTAAAATTCAACTTTTGAAAAATACAACTTTGTAAAACCCGTAAGTTGTAAATTCACTCTGATGATTCACCTGTGGATAACTCATCATCAACCTTTTCTTTCCAGTACTCCCAATAGCTATCTGTGATAGGGATGTCGGAAACTAAGGGGTAGTTCTGAATTCCTCTTCCTCTCCCTAGACTTTTTCTGTAGATACGTATATAGCCGCTGTCTTTTAGTTCTTCAAAGGCATTTCTATGAGCTTCTCGACCGTTCTTTGAGCGTTTGGAAAGTTGATCGATGTACGGTCGCCAAGTATCTTTGTTCGACATCAACACAAATAGTAACCCTTTAGCTTGTAAACTAAGTTCGCTGTTTTGAGCAGGGTGATTATTTATTTTAGAGTAGTTTTCGTGTGTATTTCTTGCAATATGCTGCATAAGCCATAACCATTCCTCCTAAACTCCAACAATTCCTCGCTGAAACGTGTTATCAATCGCTGTCATGTTCGTCATATTCCAAAATCCTTTCTACATCCTCAAGATGTTCAATGTCGCCTGTCCGAAGAAATCGGTCATACGATTGAGCGATTAATTCCAATCTAACCAGACTTGTCATCTTTCTAAAATCCTCCTCAACATAGCATTTTTGTCCCTCAACCGCTGATTTTCGATACGGTATTCATTCCGTTGTTCAGCGATTTCGCGGACCATGTCATGCAATATTTGATTTTCCTGTTCTAGTGTGTAAAGCGGACGTGGGATAGCAGGTTTTTCTTGTTTTAAAAAATTAACCAACCATTTCTGCATATCTTTTCCACTCCTTATCCACTTGCTGAGCGTCTCTCTTTAGCCCGTTACGAGCTTTTTCAATGTCGCAGGTACTCTGATACCCCATACCTGCTTTAAAGCCATACAGGTAATCTCTGCGACGAATTTCTTCAAATTCTTCACACATCCGCTTTTTCTCAGCTTTCCGCTGTTCCACAATGCCTACTGCCAACATCGGCACAGCGAAAATTCCTAATGTTAAAATTGCTTCTGTCATGCACTCAATCCCTTCACTTTTTTCTTTACTTTCATCTTTGTTTTGTAATATTCAATATCTCTTTGGTCAAAACGGAAATGAGTTCCAGCCATGTGATAAGGGATTTTCCCAGCCTTCACAATTGCCATAAACGGATTACGGCTCATTCCCATGATTTCACAAGCTTCCTTCACACCAATGGCTTTATCGGACATCTGAGAGGGTTTTCTCTCGATAGCAAGCTCTTTCCGTACTTCACTCAAGACTTCTTGGATAATCTCTTGCTTCAAGACCTCAAACGCTTCTAACATTGCATCCATCTTGTCAAACCTCGCTTTCGTGTGTTATAATTTAAGTGATTTTTTTAGTAAGCTCCTGACTTCGTCATGGGGCTATTTTTATTAACTTTTTGCTAATTCCTCCAGACTCACATCAAGAGCCTTGGCAATTTTAACAACATTACTAAACATCATATCCTTCTTCTTCCCAGATTTTAGTTCTGCCAACATCGTATAATTAATACCTGCTTTCTTTGCTAAAGCGTAGATAGTCATTCCTCGGACATTAGCGAGTTCTTCGATTTTCTCCCACATTTTCAAAACCACTATATATAGTGCCATATCCGTCTTTAGACTGATATTATTTCTATATATAGACCTTTCTATATATTTGTGTTATTATCAACTTATCAACAAGGAAGGAGAGATATATGCTTTCTAAAGAACAAATAGCTCATGACTTAGCTATAGCTATGATGACCGCTGACTTCACAAAAGAAACACACCCTCGCATCAATTTTGTTCAAATCGACAAGTACAAAGAGTACTATCGTAAATTCCTATCTGAGCTACGATGAACAACCTCCAGATAGACTTGATAAGCCTCTGTTAGACGACTAAGACAACTATTTAACGAATGAGCGTTGTAGTCATCTGCAGGGCTTTTTATTTCATCCAGAACCGTCTGCATCAGGTCTAGAAATTTATCTTGCGTATTATGTTTCATCCTCTTCTCCTTGCTATTCCTTTTCTTTAATTCCAAATGGATTGTTGCGTAAGTCCGTTAACATTTTCTCGAATGTGTCGAATTTTTCTTTTAATTCAGCACGTTCTTGAGCTTGAGCCTTGAGTAATTCAACAATATTCTCAAGGCTTTTTGCTATTCTCTCGAATACTTTTCGCATCCCCTTCTCCTTTCTAGTTTGGTTGCTCTCTTTCCGTGCTATAATAAACACAGAAAGGAGGTAATATTATGAAAAAATACATTGTTGATATGCTAGAACAAAAACAAATTTTAGCACTAACATTGAGTGATGGTCAGACGGTAATTGTGATAGAAGTTGCTAACGAACACAAAGGTTATGACAATTTGATTGAAGTCGTTGAACGAAAAGATAAAACAAGTTTTCTGCTCAACTTAGATCAAGTCATTACTGTAAGACCATATATTCCAACTGAATGGGTTTACTAATAAAAAATCCCTTTCATTGCTTTAATTAACTCTGCGACTGCTACGACAGACGCAGGGTCTTTTTTATCCGCTTTTTCAAATACATCTTTAGCGTATTTATTCACCGTTGTAGCAAATGTTTGTTTTTCATTCATCTTGTTTCTCCTTTCTAGTCCTCAAGAACTAGACGCTTAGTCTTGATGACAACTTCTTCAATACGAGCACGTTTCAAGCCCTCACTGATAAAATAATCAATAATAGCACTACGGCTCATTCCTGTACCAATTGACAAGCTGTCTACCTCGTCGTAGTTCTCACGACTAATGACCACTGTGGGACGGTTATTCCCTTTCTGCCCTGTACTTGGGCGACCGTATCTTTGTTTTGACATGTCCTCCTCCTTTCCGTAAATAGCAGAGCTGTACTCCTTTCCTGTGATATAATTGATATATCAACACAGAAAGGAGAATGCTGTGGCAAAATTAACCATTGAGGACGCTTCAAGAATTGCTAAAGAAACATTCAAAGACAGCATCCCTCATATCGAAAATAGCTTGAATGATGTTCTGAAAGATTCCCCAATCGACATCGAAGTCAAACAAGCTATTCTAAACAGCGTCATTGCTGGACACAAGTTCAGCGTTGACACCACAGTCGCATTACTGGCTCAGCTAGTAAACGCTCTACAAGACTAGAATCACGAAGAAGTCTTGCTTTCAACTTAGGGTCTACCATCAACTTGGTAGGCTCTTTTTGTCTATACGGATACCGTTTTGGTCTCATTTTGTCCTCCCTCCTTCCTAGTTCGGTTGGTTTAATCTGTACACTTCAAGTGTAGTTTTCTATCAAAAAAAATAATATCATCAAATGGAATTTCTACAATTCTGCTAAACAAATACCCAACCGGAATCTGCATAGCTGTTTTATAGTTTTCGTAGTTTTGATAAGTTTGTCTTGAAACTTTCAACTCACGGGCTACCTCTTCCTGAGTCATGCCTCGATGAAGCCGAGCTTGTTCCAATGTCCATTTCAATACCCCTCACCCCTTTCTAAATATGATATAATAAAATAAAAACGATTGGAGATGAAATCTCATGGATAAAAAAACTTGTTTCTTTGTTTCCCCTATCGGAGAAAAAATCTCTGCTGATAGAAGACGTTCAGATGAAGTAATGACTCGCTTCCTAGAACCTGCTCTTGAAGAAGAGTTTGATATTATCAGGGCGGACCTTTTATTCAAACCAGATAAATTGGACGATGAAATCTTCCGCTATTTAGAAGAGGCAGATTTGGTAGCTGTTGACATTACTACAAATAACCCAAACGTATTTCTAGAACTCGGATACCGCAAAGCTCTTGGAAAACCATTTTTCTGTATAAAAGAGAATGATAACGAACCGATTCCTTTCGATATGAAAACGTTCTATGTTCATCATTATCAATTAAAATCCGATTATCCCAGCGAAGCATCTATTAATATTCAAGATGCGATTGACGGAATCCAAAAAATGGTCAGCCATTTTAGTTTCGATTCGGAAAATCTTCCAAAACAAACCTTCGAAGAAAAAGTTGAACGTAAACTAGACGAAATCAAGAGCAACGTGTCAAACATTTCTCGTAACATTCAAAAGAATAATGAAACAAGACAGTTTGATACCACGATACTTCCAATCGAAAAAGTCATCCCTCGATTGCTCGATCTAGGCGTTGATAACCCCGCTCGATTAGAAGCCTTATTCGCTCAGGTCCGTTCCATGTTGCAACAAATCCGCAATATCCGTTAATTTAGTATCCAACCCTTGGACAAGGCCTATCAAATATGCGATAGTTGCTTTGTCTTTTTTTGATTCATTTTCTAAATCCAGTAATCTTTTATCTAGATGTAGCTTTTCTTCAGCACTTATCATGACTGCTCCTTTCTGCCCTTACTTCTTCTTTCTCCACTTCACAATCTGCCGTATGACAAACGACAAAACCAACAAACCAGCTAACCAATAGATCATTGCTTTCTTTGGCAAATGGTGGTATACTCAAATAAGAGGTTGGGGCTTTCGCCCCTAGCTCTTACTTTTTATTTGAAGCTTTATGCTCTAGTATTTGTTTGTGCCAGAGCCTTGCTTCTCGAACTAAGCCTAGGACTATTAGAACTGTCCCGAGTTCTTCTGGTTTTAGGCTTTTTAGTATGTCCACCATTTGCTTTTCCTCCTGTTTTGATTCGGTTAATTCCTTAACCTTGACTATATTATACTACACTTGAAGTGTAGCGTCAACATTTTTTTGCAAAAAGTACAAAATTTTTTGCTTTTTTTACACTTCAAGTGTATAATGTAGTCGATAATATATAGAAAGAGTGATGTTATGCCAACACTTGCAGAAAATATCAAACTCTATAGGAAGAGAGCGAGACTTACACAAAAAGAACTTGCTTCAAAGCTAGGGGTAGCTCCAACTGCGGTATCCGCTTGGGAATTAGGGAGAAACAAACCGTTAATGGATAACATAGAGTCCATGGCGTTGTTATTTGACATCAAAAAATCAGTGCTACTCGGTGAAGACTTGGTTGTATTATCCACCACCACAGCCCCTAACAGCCTCATAGAGCAGGTTTCGGAGAAGATGGTACAATTAACCGAACCCAACCAGAAAAACGTGCTACGCTATTCTAGCGAACTCCTAGATAAACAAAATACAGTAACAGACAGTAAGAATACAGTGAGCGAACTTCAAGCCACCTACCACACCTACAACTACTACGACCAACCCGCTTCCGCTGGCACAGGTCAATATCTGAATGATGTGAAAGTTGAAACAATCGAATTACCTATTGAAGTGGACGCCGACTTCGTTGTCCCCATCTACGGAGACTCCATGGAACCAGAATACCACTCAGGCGATTATATATTCGTCAAACTATCCGTAGACCTATCTGACGGCGACATCGGAGTATTTGCCTATAACGGCGACGCCTACATCAAGCAACTCCGTATCACAGACCAAGGTGCCTACCTCCACAGCCTGAACCCAGACTATGACGACATCCCCATCACAGCAGACACCGACTTCCGAACTATTGGAGAAGTCGTGGAGGTGTATAGGGAGAGATAGGGAGGCGATTTTTATGAAAGAAAATCCATACTTTGAGGATACCAAACAGAATTACATCAAAGTAGAAAAATTATACAAACTTGGCAAAGCAAAACACACCTCCACCAAATACCGCTTCCTAGCCCCTGCTGTCAAAAGACAATCAGAGCAGTATCTTTACGAGGCAGAAAATCCCAAAAGGAAATATTGGAAGTTTAATCGTGGTTCACTAGTCTTTGTTGAATTTGGAGTAAACGTTGGTGGAGAGTTATCAAACAATCATTGGGCTATAGTACTTGATAAAACAGATTCACCGTACAAAAAGACATTGACAGTCATCCCAATCACTTCCAAAGAAAATGACAACACTGTTCCGTTACAAGAAATAATTGGTCAACAATCATTTAAGTACATAGACAAAGAATTTGCTAAACTAGAACAGAAGATAACTGAGGAAAACACTTCAAGTGAGGAGTTCCAACTCACCATTTCAAATCTAAAAGAAGTCATCGACTACTATGGTAAATACCTCAAGCAATCATTCGCAAAATGCGACAGCCTACAAACCATTAGCAAAGATAGGATACTCAAAAAGAACCCCTTAGACCCTGTAGGAAAGATAAAAGTATCACCAGAAACTCTTGACGCCATCAACGCAAAAGTTAAAGAATTGTATTTCTAACCAAAATACTTTACAAAAATCAAAAAAAAGTATAAAATATGACTGTATTAGAGGTAAAGCCTCATAAAGTTTACATTCGGGATTTAGTCCCATACCGTACGGCAGTCATGTTTTTCATGGCTGCTTTTTTGCTATTTTACAAAAAAAAATTCCCTATACTCTCCGCCGACCAAAGCTTGAGTGTAGGGTAATTCCGTATAGTAAAACCTGCTTCGCAGTAGGTCTCTTTACTATACCCATTTTAACAGAAAATGAGGTGAATGACAATGGAAATTAAACCATATATAAAAAACGGAAAAACGTATTACAAATTCACGCTGTATGCTGGCGTAGTTGACGGGAAACGAAAATACGTCAAGCGTGCCAATTTTAAAACAAAGGCCGATGCCAGAGCGGCAATACTTTCTTTGCAAGAAGAAATTGACCGACCTGTAGGAGATATGACCTTCCAAGAGCTGACAGAGAAATGGCTAAAAAACTACGAAACCGAGGTAGCAGAAAGCACCTACATCAAAACAAGTAGGAACATTAAACACCACATTACACCAACTATCGGACACAGGCGCATCTCTGAAATTACAGCCCTGGAGCTACAAAGCCATACACAGCAATGGTGTTCCAAATTAAAATACGGCAGGAAGATATTAGGCTTGGTCAAAACGATATATCGCTACGCAGTACGCATGGGCTTCATTGCCATCAGTCCAGCAGAAAGTGTCACAGCCCCGAAACTAAAACGAACCGTCAGCACGACCAAAGACTTCTACGACAAGCACGAATTAAAGGAGTTTATGCAAAGAGTAGAGGCAACTGGTGATATTCGCAAGATAGCCCTCTTCCGAGTGCTGGCTTTTACAGGTATTCGCAAAGGCGAACTTCGTGCGCTTCATAAAGACGACCATTACTCTAAAACCTTGCGGATCAATAAAGCAGTCACAAGAGGTTTTGCAGGCGAAGAAATAGGACCAACTAAGAACAGTTCTAGCGAACGTCTGATTAGCTTGGACGATAAGACAGACCAAATTCTACATGAGTTAAAACGACAATATCCAACCAGTACACTCTTGTTCGAGAGTGAAACAGGAGGCATTCTATCGCCTACCGACCCTAGAAGATGGTTACTTGAAATCATAGAGGGCACAGATTTATCGGAGATTAACATCCACGGTTTTCGCCACACTCATGCCAGTTTAATATTTGATGCAGGTATGACACTTAAACAAGTTCAGCACAGATTGGGGCACTCCGATATGAAGACCACAATGAATGTTTATACACATATTACCCAATCAGCAGTGGACAATATCGGAGAAAAATTTTCAAAATACTTAGATTTTTAAGTTGCCATTCTCACGTTTTGGGTATCACTTTGGGTATCACTTATATGAAAAATTGTGATAATTTATGATAGCGCGAAACACAAAAAACGTTGATTTAACAACGTTTTTGACAAGTTATAAAAAGTTATGAAAACCATATATGGAGCTGGTGGGAGTCGAACCCACGTCCAAACACCTGCTAACTTATTCGTCTACAACCATAGGTTATGTCTTGCTTTAACTTGGGCTCGATACATAACTCAAACCTAGACCAAGCGAGTCAGTAAATCTCTTTTGGAACAGCCTGACTCAATCCCAACGTAGCTTGTTATTTTAAGACCAATCAGCAAACACAAGCAATTCGCGAATGGTCACGCAGGCAGGTTATTAAGCTGCTAATGCGTAAGTGTTTGTATTTTTTGCAGTTATATTTAACTGGCATTTTTACATCTGCCGATGAGTTGCAGAACAAGCCTCATAATGCCTGTCGAATCCGTAACAACCCCGTAGGATTTGATACAGGAATTATTATAGCAGAATTTTTTATAAATAGCAAAATTATTTTACATTTTCCTTACAATTTAAAAAAATTTTGAAATATGGTAAAATGAAAGTATGTATAAATTTTGGCAAAAAACCATTCAAGTATTAAGTATTTTGACCCTTATCGGGACTGCTATTTTTCTGTTTTGGCTCTATAAGATTGGCATTTTGAACGACCAAAATGTCTTAAGCGATTTAATCAAAAGCCAAGGTGCTTTAGGTAGCCTCTCTTTTTTAGCTATTCAGATTATTCAAGTTGTATTTCCGATTATTCCAGGCGGTGTTACGACTGTTGTAGGTTTCCTCGTATTTCATTTTTGGTGGGGATTCTTTCTCAATTATCTTGGAATTTCAATCGGTAGTATCATCCTTTTCTGGTTGGCTCGTCGCTATGGAAAGAAATTTTGTCTCCTCTTCATGTCTGAAGATACGTTTTACAAATATGAAAGCAAAATTGATAATAAACGTAGTTATGAAATTTTCTTTGTTCTTTGTATGCTTTCTCCCATTTCTCCAGCTGACATAGTGGTGATGATTACTGGATTAACAAGCATGAGCTATCGGAAATTTATTATGATTACTTTACTTTGTCGCCCTTTCTCAGTTGTGGCCTATAGCTTCTTTTGGATCTATGGCAGCCAATGGTTGCAGCAATTGTTAGGATAAGTCATAACCACCCGTGAAAACGGGTGGTTTGAACAAGGGCTATAAGCCCACATCACCAGCCAGCGCCTAAAGACGCTGGCTTTCACTTTGTTCAAGCCTCACTGCTTTTGACTCGTCACTAGCCTCTTAAAGAGGCATTCGTACTACTTGCCATTATCCCTAAAGGAATCTTCATACTCTTTTACACTCAATTTATCAAGTGCTAGATCATGTTTTTCCTGTTCTTGTATATATTTCTTAATTGTGGCTTCATTAAGTCCAACCGTACTTACATAATATCCCTCTGCCCAGAAATGACGATTGCCAAATTTATATTTGAGATTGGCGTGTTTATCAAACATCATAAGAGCACTCTTGCCTTTTAAATAGCCCATAAAACTGGATACACTTAACCGCGGGGGAATATTGACTAACATATGAACATGATCCAGCATCAGATGACCTTCGATAATTTCAACACCTTTATAACTACACAATCGTCGAAATATCTCTCCAAGACTACTTCGATATTGATTATAGATAATTTTTCGTCTATACTTAGGGGTGAAGACAATGTGGTAGAACACAGCCACTTTGTATGTGATAAACTATGTGCCTTTTGCGCCATATTTTTCTCCTTTCGCTTTACAATAGGCTTGAACACCTTTATTGTATCGCGTTTGGAGTTTTTTTGGTATAACCTTCGTCGCGCACCCGCATAGCGGGTGGTTTATTTGTCACGCACCTTATGGAGCGTAACGGACTAAAAGTCACATAACAAAGCAAAAAGAGCAGGGTTCATCCTGCTCTACAATCCAAATCGACGCTTTTTATTCTTCTCTTGAGTTTATGTGCCTACCGTTTCCTACTCTCCAGTGCAAATATATACGTACTTTATTGACCGTTTCACAAGATGACGTGTGCTTTCACCACACTAAATTTGATATACGAATTAGGGATGAACCCTAAAATCAACTTATAAAATGTAGGCTTTTAACCCTATCAATAATGTGGCTTACGCCACGCTTCGGCATTCGACCCGCCTGTCCGTAGGCTTTGGTTATGATAAATAGCAGAGCTACCCATCCCATATAGGTCTGATATTTGCTAGAATAGGTATGACTACTTTTCCTAGGCCTGTTTATTGTAACACGGAAATTTCTCTTTGACAAGTATAATTTTTATACTATTCAAAAAACAAAAACTAACCTATAATAGATTTATGAAACTTACTATCGAACAAACGAAAGAATTAAAAACTTATTTGAAAGATAAAACCTATTCTCCATTTCATAGACGACTTCAAGTTATCTTGTTCAGAGCAGAAGGTCTTAGCTATAAGGAAATCACTAACCTCATCGGCTATTCAAAGTATACAATCTGGTCCTTACAGCGCAAGTACGAACTTGAGGGGATTTCAGCTCTAGTAAGAGAAACGCGAGGTGGACGGAACCGTCAATATTTAACCCTTCAAGAAGAGGAAGCGTTTCTAAAAGAACAGTTAACAGCCTCACTAAATGGCGAATTTGTGACGATAAACTCTCTCTATGAAGCTTATCAGAAACGGGTTGGACACCCTACGACCAAGGAAGGATTCTATGCCATTCTTAAACGCCATGGTTGGCGCAAAGTGACGCCAAGACCAGAACACCCTAAAAAAGCAGACGCCGAAACGATTCTAGCGTCTAAAAATAAAATCTTCATTCACGAAAACAGGAAAGCGCTTCAAGAATAGTCGTCGCTATCATAAAGTCAGGCTAATGTATCAAGATGAGGCGGGTTTCGGTCGGATCAGTAAAATTGGGAAGGCCTGGGCACCAAAAGGGGTGAGACCGCATGTACATAGTCACTATATTCGTGAGTATCGCTATTGCTATGGTGCTGTTGATGCCCATACAGGAGAGTCCTTCTTCATTATCGCTGGGGGCTGTAATACAGATTGGATGAATGTTTTTCTCAAACAACTATCTGAAGCTTATCCTGACGATTATATTTTATTAGTGATGGACAATGCCGTTTGGCATAAATCAAGTACCTTAGAGAAACCACATAATATTGGTTTTGAGTTTATTCCTCCCTATACTCCTGAAATGAATCCAATTGAACAAGTTTGGGCTGAGATTCGAAAGAGAGGGTTTAAGAATAAAGCTTTTAAAACACTAGACGATGTGATAAACAAGCTTCAAGAAGTAATACGAGAGTTAGATTGGTCTATTTTAAAACCAATTGTTAGTAGACAATGGTTTAAAAACACTTGACTGGTTTGCTTTTGATTTTTGTTGAGTATTAATATTTTTTACAAAAAATCCAAACATTAATAAAAAAATGGCTTCAAACGTTCGAAACCATTTTGTTTTTTTATTTAATTCCTAATGCAATTCGAGCATAACGACTCATTTTTTGAATGGTCCAAGCTGGTGACCAAACCAGTCTCACATCTACTTCTGTTACTTCAGGGACATCCTTCAGTACATCATGAATTTGATCGGTAATTAGATCAGCTAATGGACAACCCATGGTCGTCAAGGTCATATCAATTTCAGCCTTGCCCTCAATAAATCGGATTTCATAAATTAGCCCTAAATTGATAATATCAATACCTAGCTCAGGGTCAATCACATCTTCAAGAGCATGAAAAACACGCTCCTGAATGTCTTTAATTTGATCTTCTGTGTACGTCATTTTTCTCTCTTTCTTTTTCACAAGTTCAATACTAGAAAAGAACCAAACGAAGTTTGTGTCAAAACCTCCCCGAACTCTCGCTCGTTTCCTGTTTTCAGCGAGCGGTTGATTTTGTCTCCCAGACAAAATCAATCCTCAATAAAATCTCTGAGTGGTTTGCTGCGGGATGGGTGGCGGAGTTTACGGAGGGCTTTGGCTTCAATTTGGCGGATGCGTTCACGGGTTACGTTAAAGACTTTACCAACATCTTCAAGCGTACGCATTTTACCATCATCTAAACCAAAACGAAGACGCAATACGTTTTCCTCACGGTCAGTAAGAGTATCCAATACCTCATCTAACTGTTCACGAAGAACGACACGAGTTGTGTAATCAACTGGATTTTCAATGACTTCGTCTTCGATAAAATCTCCAAGATGACTATCATCTTCTTCACCAATTGGGGTCTCGAGTGAAACAGGCTCTTGTGCAATCTTGAGGATTTCACGAACTTTCTCAGGCGTCATATCCATACGCTCAGCGATTTGCTCAGGAGTTGGATCTTGGCCCAATTCCTGCAAGAGATTGCGTTGTTCACGGACCAATTTGTTAATGGTTTCTACCATGTGAACAGGGATACGGATTGTACGCGCTTGGTCCGCAATGGCACGAGTGATAGCCTGACGAATCCACCAAGTTGCATAGGTTGAAAACTTGAAACCTTTTGAATAGTCAAACTTATCAACGGCCTTCATCAAGCCCATGTTTCCTTCTTGGATAAGATCAAGGAACTGCATACCACGGCCGACATAGCGTTTGGCAATGGAAACAACCAAACGCAAGTTGGCTTCAGCCAAACGTTGTTTCGCTTCTGGGTCACCTGCTTCAACCGCCAATGCCAATTCTTGCTCTTCCTCGTTGGTCAAAAGAGGTACAACACCAATTTCTTTCAAATACATGCGGACTGGGTCGTTCACTTTTGCAGAAGTGCTTCCGAGCAATTCTTCATCAGATAATCCTGGTTCTTCCTCTACCTGCATAGCACGCGCAGAAGGATTACCATCCTTGTCAACAATCGAAATCCCGGCATCTTGAATACGTTGGAGCAAGTCATCAATCCCATCAGCATCAAGCGTAAACGGAATAACCAGTTGGTCATTGATTTCATCGTCTGTAGCTGAACCTTGTTTTTTATGGTTACGGATAAATTCGGCAACTTGTACATCAAAAGTAGTGACTTCTGTTTTTTTATCTTTTTTATTTGTCATATTTACTCCATTTGTCTTCTTCTATCGAGGAGTTTTTGCAACTCATCGAGGGCAATATCTGCATTTCCCACATGGGAATGTTCACGGATTTTCCGTGCTAGATGCTGGTTCTCCTTCTTCAACAATTCCTTGTCTCGCCGAATTTCTAATTCTTCGATTTCGTGTGGAGATACTTCATTAGGTAAACGTTCTTCCTGCATACGATACCAAGCCTGTTGAGCGGAATCGTTCAACTGTGATAGTTCAAAACTGGTAATTTCCCCAGATTTTTTTAACATATCATAAATAGCTTGCAATTCTGGCGTCGCAAAATAAAAATCTTCTCGTAAACGGAACTCATTGAGAATATAAGGATGTTCAACCATCCGATAAAGTAAATGGTTTTCTGTTCGAATTAGACTCGTTATACGAGCAATCGTTTGGACTGGTGGCAAATAAGACTGACCAGTCTGTGATTGAAATACCTGTTGTGTTCTCTCCTGGCGCTGGTTCAGACGAACAGCATTTACTGCCTGTTCCACCTGATTATAATCAAAGTCAGAAAGTAAATCCGCCACCTTATAAATATAAGAATTTTGAGCTGTAATGGATGATACTTTGGCAATAATTGGTGCAATCTTATCTACAAACTCAATCTGCATTTGTAGATTGTCAGGATTTTCAGGTTTCAAGTATTGAATCAAAAATTCTACATCGCTGATTCGTGATTTGGTTAAAACCTGTTGCAAGGCTTCTTCCGAATTTTTCTGCAAAAATTCATCTGGGTCCATATTATCTGGCAAACTCACAATTTCAACCTGAAAATCTTGTAGTTCGTCCAACGCCTTCATGGTAGCTGCCTGTCCAGCCTTATCCCCATCATAAGTCAGAACAATTTTCTTACAAAACTTAGCTAGATGTGCAACATGCTCTCTTGTCAAAGCTGTTCCCATGGAAGCCACTGCATTATCAATCCCTACACGATGAGCAGCAATCACATCTAGAAAACCTTCCATGAGATAGGTTTCACGTTGCTTCTTAATAACCGCTTTAGCCTTGTCCAAATGATACAATTCATAGCTTTTATTGAAGATTGCAGTACTACGAGAGTTTTTATACTTAGCTAATTGTTTATTGTTTCGATCTTCTTCGGTCCAAATCCGACCTGAAAAAGCTACAATTCGACCATATTCATCCGCCAAGGGGAAAATAATCCTCGCTTGAAAGGCGTCATAAATAATATTATTCTCACTTGGATTGAACAAACCCGAATTCAATAGACTTTCTTCGTCATATTGACCTGATAGTTTTTGGTAAAGAATATTCTGTTCGGCAGGAGCTAAGCCTAGCTGGAATGTTTTTATGACATCATCTGTCAAGCCACGTTGGTGTAGATAAGCTCTAGCTTCCTCACCCATTTTGGTTGTCATCAAAAGGGCATGATAAAACTTTGCGGCATCTCGATGGATATCATACAGTACCTGATGCGGACTAACCCTTTTCTCTTCTGGACGATAGGAAGGAGTTACATCTACTTGAAAACCTGCCTTCTCAGCTAAGATAGCTGCCGCATCTGCAAAAGAAACACCACGAACTTCTTCGACAAACTTGAATACATCTCCGGACTTACCACATCCAAAACAATGGTAGAACTGCTTATCTTCAATCACATTGAAAGACGGGGTTTTCTCCCCATGAAAAGGGCAAAGACCGACATAATTACGTCCGGCCTTTGTCAAAGCAACCGTTTCACCAATAACATCAACGATATTGAGAGCTTGTTTTATTTCAGTAATTTTATCCTTTGAAAGCACATTCCCTCCTCATATCATACTAGCTAATTTAAAAAGTGAACACTCTTCCCTTAGTTTAACATACTCTATTGTATACTAAATACGGGAAAATGTAAAATTTCTAAAACAAATTACTTGTAAAATAATTTTTAACGGTTATTATATATAGAGTAAAATATTTATGAAAGGACATATTTAGGATATGTTAAAAGATTTGAAAGCCTTTTTGTTCCGTGGAAACGTGATTGATTTGGCTGTCGGTGTGATTATTGCATCTGCATTTGGTGCAATCGTTAAATCATTGGTTGAAGATGTAATTACTCCATTGTTCTTGACGCCAGCTTTGAAAGCTGCTGGTGCAGAAAAAATCGCTGACTTGTCATGGAACGGTGTAGCATACGGTAACTTCTTGAGTGCTGTTATCAACTTCTTGATTGTTGGTACTGTTCTCTTCTTCATCGTTAAGGCTGCTGAAAAAGCTCAGAGCTCGGGAGTTTGACAGTTTGAAACCACCAAAAGTGTCACAAACGTTGATGTGACGCTATTTTTTTGTCAAATTCTCGCACATTTTTATTGCGTACTTTCTCGTACTGTGGTATAATAGAGTGAGGTGCGAATCCATGAGAGTTAAAAAATCAGTATCTAAAAATACTATCAACTATGCCATTATCAAAGATATCAAGGTCGGAAACAAACGGACATCAACCATTGTCGAAAATCTCGGCAATCATGAAACTCTTCAACAGCTACATCCCGAAATGGAACCAATGGAATGGGCAAAATTGCGGGCTAAAGAGTTAACCGAACTTGATAAAGAAGATAAACAAGAAATATTAGTCAAACTTCATGAGAATAAACAGTTGAAACAAAATCAACGAAATGAATATCATGGGGGATATTTATTTCTACAGAATATCTATTATCAGTTGGGATTGGATAAAATCTGTCAAGATATTCAGAAGAGGTATCACTTTAGTTTTCACTTAGATACCATTCTTTCTCGTCTCCTCTACGGCAGAATCCTATTCCCATCCTCTAAACGGTCTACTGCTCATTTTTCACAAACTCTCCTAGAACCTAAAACTCTGGAACTCCAGCACCTCTACCGAGGATTAGAAATTATTGCCAAAGAAACTGACTTTATTCAAGAACAACTCTATAAAAACTCAACTGCACTTTCCTCTCGTAAAACTGATGTCCTCTATTACGACTGTACAAATTTCTATTTCGAAATTGAGGAAGAAGATGAGGAGGGGCAACTGAGACAATATGGCTATTCTAAGGAACATCGACCGAATCCAATCGTTCAAATGGGGCTGTTTATGGATTCTCAAGGAATTCCATTAGCTTTCTCCGTCACACCTGGTAATACGAATGAACAAACGACTATGAAACCTTTGGAGAAGAAGATTATCAAGGATTTTGAAAAAGCTCAATTTGTGGTCTGTACAGATGCTGGACTATCTTCTATTGGAAACAAACGCTACAATAATATCAGCGGGAGAGCCTTTGTCACAACTCAATCTATCAAAAAGTTAAAGAAAGAAGACAAAGACTGGGCTACAGCTTCTACAGGTTGGCGGTTGATGGGAGATAAGTCCGAGACATTCTATGATATTTCTGCACTAGATGAAAGTAATCAAGACTTTCTCTATAGACAAGTCTTTTACAAAGAATGCCCCTTACCACAAGATGGGCTAGAAGACCAACGATTGATTGTAACCTTCTCAGCTAAATACAGAGATTACCAAAGAAAGATACGCGAACGCCAGATTCAACGTGCCTCAAAATGGATTGGAAAACCAGCTGACTACAAGAAGAAACAATCTACAGATCCTAAGCGTTTCCTAAAAGTAACAGAGACAACAAGGGATGGAGAAATAGCTGAGAAAACGTTTATTGAGTTGGATGAAGAACGAATTGTTTCTGAAGCTAGATTTGATGGAATTTATGCGGTAACAACAAACTTAGACGATACGATTGAGACCATTGTTTCCATTAATCAGAGAAGATGGGAAATTGAAGAATGTTTCCGTATTATGAAGCATGAATTGAAAGCTAGACCAGTTTATTTAAGTCGAGAAGATCGCATTTCTGCTCACTTTACAACTTGCTTTCTTGCTCTTATACTCTATCGTTACTTAGAGCTGGCGGTTCAGAAGCAATTCACATGTACTGAACTCATTGAAACCTTACGTTCATACACCTTTAAGTATCTGCCTGGTTTTGGTTATCTACCTAACTACACTCGGACGGCTATTACTGACCAGCTGCATCAGACATTTGGATTCAGAAGTGATTATCAAATTCTAAGCGAAAAAAAGATGAAAAAAATTTTACAATCGTCAAAATCGAGAAAAAGTACGCATTTTTGATATAAAAAGAAAACCTCGCTAAACCCTTGATATGCATAGGGTTAGGGAGGTTTTTGTCTTGTAAAACTGTCAAAGACGGGATTGTATACTAAATACGGGAAAATGTAAAATTTCTAAAACAAATTACTTGTAAAATAATTTTTAACGGTTATTATATATAGAGTAAAATATTTATGAAAGGACATATTTAGGATATGTTAAAAGATTTGAAAGCCTTTTTGTTCCGTGGAAACGTGATTGATTTGGCTGTCGGTGTGATTATTGCATCTGCATTTGGTGCAATCGTTAAATCATTGGTTGAAGATGTAATTACTCCATTGTTCTTGACGCCAGCTTTGAAAGCTGCTGGTGCAGAAAAAATCGCTGACTTGTCATGGAACGGTGTAGCATACGGTAACTTCTTGAGTGCTGTTATCAACTTCTTGATTGTTGGTACTGTTCTCTTCTTCATCGTTAAGGCTGCTGAAAAAGCTCAGAGCTTAGCTAAGAAGGAAGAAGCTGCTGTTGAAGAAGCTCCAGCAGGTCCAACTCAAGAAGAATTGCTTGCAGAAATCCGCGACTTGTTGAAAAAATAATCAATAAGATAGTGAAACAGGTACCTTGCCTGTTTTCTTCTTGTCAAAAAAAGGGAGCCAATCGGCTTCCCTTATTGTTTTATCCTTCATATCCATTTGGATTTTTAGACTGCCAGTTCCATGTGTCACGGCACATATCCTCAATCGTTTTCTCTGTTTTCCAATTGAGTTCAGCTAGAGCCTTGTCTGCATTAGCATAGCAGGTCGCCACATCACCCGGACGACGGTCAACGATTTTATAAGGTACCGGTACACCATTCACTTTTTCAAAAGCTTGAACAAGTTCTAAGACACTAGTTCCTTGACCTGAACCAAGATTGTAAGTATGTACACCTGTAGTAGTTGAAATTTTTTCAAGCGCCTTAATATGACCGAGCGCCAAATCAATCACATGGATATAATCACGCACTCCAGTACCATCAACTGTATCATAATCGTTACCAAAAACGCTGAGTTCCTCACGTTTACCAACGGCTACTTGTGCAATAAACGGCATCAAATTATTAGGAATACCAGCCGGATCTTCCCCAATCAAACCAGATTCATGGGCACCGATTGGGTTGAAATAACGGAGAAGGGCAATACTCCACCCCTTGTCTGCTACTTCCACATCACGCAAGATTTGTTCCAACATAACTTTGGTATAGCCGTACGGATTCGTTGCGCTAGTTGGCATAGTTTCAACCAAAGGCGATGGATTATTGAGGCCATAAACAGTCGCACTTGAGGAGAAGACAATTTTCTTAACACCAAATTCTGCCATGACTTCCACCAAAGCTAGGGTTGACATGATATTGTTTTCATAGTACATAATTGGCTTAGCCACTGATTCTCCTACTGCCTTGTAGCCAGCAAAGTGAATGGCTGCCTCAATGTTTTCATTTTCAAAAACTTGGCGCAAGGCTTCCTTATCTGCCACGTCCAACTCATAGAAAGTTGGGCGCTTGCCAGTGATGGTTTCAATGCGATCTAAAACTAAAATACTTGAGTTTGAAAGATTATCTACGATAACCACTTCTTTCCCCAACTTCAACAATTCGACAACCGTATGACTACCAATATAACCTGCACCACCAGTAACTAAGATACTCATCTCTTTACTCCTTTTCACTTGGACAAAAATTCTATATCCCTATTATATGTTACTTGTTGTAAAATGTAAACAAAAAACAGCCTTTCGGCCGTTTTCAAATTCAATTAGAATTTTTTACGCTTGCGAGCTGCTTCTGATTTACGTTTACGTTTTACAGATGGTTTTTCGTAGAATTCGCGTTTGCGTGTTTCTTGAAGAGTACCAGCTTTAGTAACCGCACGTTTGAAACGACGAAGAGCATCATCAAGTGATTCGTTCTTGCGTACTACTGTTTTTGACATTTTTTTCACTCCCCTCAATTTCAAAGTCTTTATCATTTTACTATGATTCAACTCATTTGTCAATATTTTTTAATTCTAAAATATGAATTTTACGCTCTTATCCTATCCTATTCTTTTTTCCTATCCACGCCAGTATTGTCCCAAAGAAGAATTCGTAAAGGACAAAAAATAATACAAAGCAATGCAAGAAAAACTCTTGTGGCAAAATATATATGACAGGATCCTTTGCAGGGTCAAATAGCCATGTAGAATCTCCTGGAAATAGCACCGTATGAAACAATACAAAAAACTGATCAAAGCCAACAAGAACTCCTAATAAACCGATTATCATTGGCGTAAGCATGGTCCAGAAAATGACCTTTTTAACCAAGTCTCCATAACCTTTTAGCAGAATGTTTTTTACAAAAAGCACAAAGGCAGGGAGTGTGAGGATAAAAATCCCCTGAGTTAGATGGAATAAATGCTTGACATCCGCAAAATGCTCGAGACCATCAGCTGAGGATGAAAAATTTGGCATGTCTAAAACACTTGCAAATGGATTGGTCAAATAGTTCATCAAAATATTGAAATTATAAGAAATATCTGCCGCTTTCATGTAGACCACTTTTTCCAACCCCAAAAAAGAAATCTCAAGCGGATAAACTAGCCAAGTTAGGTAGATGGTTCCTAGAACTGCTGCCGACAAGACAAATAAAATCGTTCCAATAAGCTGCAACTTAGTTCTCATCAAAACTCCATTCATCTAAACTATCAAGGACATGGGTTGGAGCCAGGGGTAAGCCTGCTACTTCTTCTGGCTTGGTAAATCCAGTCAGAACCAAAAGTGTGGGAAAACCATTGTCAATCCCTGCACAAATATCCGTCAGGTAGTTATCCCCCACCATAACTGTCTGACTGCGTTCTGTACCTAAAATCTCCAGAGCCTTATCCATGATAATGGCTTCAGGCTTACCAATAAAGGTCGGCTCTACTCGGGTAGCAGCTCTCAAAAGCGCAATAAGTGAGCCTGCTCCTGGCAAATGACCTCTTTCCGTCGGAATGTTCAGATCAGGATTGGTACCGATAAAGGTCGCTCCCTTTTGAATAGCCAAGGTGGCAATGGTCAGTTTTTCATAGGTCAACTGAGTATCCAAACCGACAACAACATAGGCTGGATTTTCCGTGTCTTCCACATAACCTGCCTCAAAAATGGCAGACTTGAGCCCGTCTTCTCCAATGACATAGACTGTCTTTTCCTTGCCCAAATCATTCATATAATCTACCGTCGCCAGACTGGCTGTATAGATTGTTTCAAGCGGTGTCTCAATGTTAAAGTTTTCAGCCAACATAGCCTGCACCATCTCAGGACGGCGGGTGGTGTTGTTGGTCACGAATAAATAGGGAACCTGACGTTCTTGCAAGCGATGAATAAACCGCTCACCAGCAGGAATCCGCTTTTTCCCTTCATAAATGGTACCATCCAAATCAATCAAATAACCTGTATATGTCATTTTTCCTCCTTAATCAAATCGTGTTTCCCAATGCTCCGACCGACTAGCTTCCAAGCAAAGTGCTAACTGCTCAGCTGTATTTTTCGCAAGTGAGAGCGGTGGTAAGTCATCTAGACTGAAAAAGCCACTGGCAAGAGTTTCCGAATTGGGCTGAAACTCCCCACCAAGGAGACGACATAGAATGAAGACCTTGGTCACGCGGTGGGCTGACTTGGCAGGATTGTTCTTGTGCTTGTCCAAAATCGCAACGACTCGCAGAGCCTCCACATCTAGCCCCGCTTCTTCCATTACTTCCTTGACAACATTTTCCTTGACGGACTGGTCCACATCGCACCAACCACCTGGCAAGGACCAGAGCCCATCGTTTTCCTGGACAAGTAGGATTTTATCCTCTTGGAAAATAGCTGCGCGGGTATCTAGCTTGGGTGTCTGATAGCCTGTTTCATTGCAAAACAAGTCTGTCACCACTTCCAAGGGCTGTCCAGATGGCTCTACCAACATTTCCGCCGCAATCTGTCTGATTTCTTCGAAACGCTCCATGTCATAAATATCTTTTCCATAGGCCAAGCCTGTCTGAGCCAAGGCTTGTAAACGCACGGCCCATTCCAACCACTTATCCTGCGACATGACTTTCCCTCCATTCTATGACAGCTTGCGCATGGATATGCCCATCTACCACAATCTCATGCTGGCTGACACCAGCTTCTGCCACCATGCGTGAACTCACCAAGCTAGTCGCCTCTACTTCCTTGAGATACTTGAGTTGGATTTTTTTAGGGACATGGTAGAGCAGAAAATCATAGCCCAGTGCTTCATACATCCATTCCAGGTACTTGCCATTATTGACATGCCCATTCATATCCAAGTCAAAATAGCGAACAGGAAATTCTTGGACAGATGGATTTTCCAAGAGCTGATACTTGGGAGCCCGAGGCAATTTCTTGACCTGCTCAGATTGATAGGGAGCAATCAAGGTCTCTGGCACAGGTGCCACCTTGCGGGTTTCAAAATCAATCAAGACAAAATAACAGAGAATATCCAGCAAGAGATTACCTACTTCATCGTAGATATAAAACATCCGATGACAGAAAAACTTGTTGTAGGCAACTGCTTCTGTTTTTATCGTGATGGTTTCATTATACTTGGGTAGGCCTTGAATGGTCAGTTCATAATCTGTCACGACCCAAATCAAGCCAAATTCCTGAAAAACATAGAGGTCACTGCGACCTAGTTCTTCCGACTGCCGACCTGATAGCCCCAAACAATAGGAAATAAAGTCAGGCAGTTTGATTTCTTGTTTAACATCCACCATATCAAAGGGAATGGTGAATTCTTCTTGGTAGCTTAGTCCCATTGTGTCCTCTTTCTAATCTTCTATAATGAAACGCTCGGCAACTGTATCGCCAAGAAACAATCCTTTTTTGGTCATCCGAAGCCAACGGTCTTCTTCTTGTAAAAGACCTTCATTTTTCAAGTCTCTGACCACCTGACCGTAGCGGTCTTCAAAGGAAATGCCAAACTTTTCCTCGAATCGCTCAATAGACACGCCAGTTTTTTTCCGTAGCCCTAAAAACATCTCTTCTTCCATCTGCTCAGTCTGGCTGAGGAATTCTTCGTGTAAGCGAGAATGGCCATTTTCGCGGATGGACTTGAGGTAGTGCTGGATGGGGCCGCGGTTGCGGTAGCGCATGCCGTCGATGTAGCCAGATGCTCCAGCTCCCAAGCCGTAATACTCGGAGTTGTCCCAGTACATGAGATTGTGGCGACTTTCAAAACCAGGTTTGGTGAAGTTAGAGATTTCGTAGTGTTCGAAGCCGTTTTTCTCCAACTCCTGAAGAATGTAGTCGAACATATCGGACTCTACATCTTCGTTGGGCAGGTGGAGGTTGCCACGGCGTTGGCGGTTCATGAAGACCGTGTGGTTCTCCAAAATCAAGCTATAGAGGCTCATGTGGGGAATATCCAGCTCCAAGGCCTTTGCGACATTATCGACCACCTGCTCCATGGTCTGACCAGGAAGGGCATAAATCAAGTCAATAGAAATGTTGTGGAAGCCCGCTTCCTTTAGGGTAGTAATAGTTTCATAAATCTGGGCCTGATTGTGGCTGCGACCGATTTTTTTCAACATACGGTCATCAAAGGTTTGAACACCCAGCGACACCCGATTGCACTTGGATTTTTTTAGAACCGCAATCTTATCCGCCGTCAAGTCACCTGGATTGGCCTCAATAGTGAATTCTTCCACCTGTGACAAGTCCAGCAAGTCCTCCAGATTGGTCAGGAGATAATCTAGCTGGTCTGCCGAGAGAGCCGACGGTGTTCCACCTCCGATATAGAGTGTGCGGAGGGCTGGCAGGTCGTAAAACTTGACCTCTTCCATGAGGGCAGCCAAATACTCGTCAACAGGCTGGTTCTTGATAAAGACCTTGGAAAAATCACAGTAGTAACAAATCTGGGTACAAAATGGAATATGGATATAGGCAGATGTCGGTCGTTTTTTCATACCAACTATTATAGCACACTATTAGACTTTTTATGTTTTTAGCAAAACAACAAAAGGACCTAAAGTCTAATGACCTTAGATCCTTTTTATTTTGAACTGTACAGATGGATGACTTACCAAGAGATATCCATCTGTGCTCAACTTTTCGAGAAAAGCTAGTTTCTTATCAAAAAGATTTCGATGAATGACTTATTTTAAGCTTCTTCTTCGTCTTTTTTTCTCTTTGCTGCGAAAAGTGCTAATCCCATTCCAAGAACTGCTAATCCAAGTGAAGTTGCTGAAGTTGCTTTTTCACCTGTATTTGGCAATTGCTTAGCTTTCTTAGTTGACTTGTTGGCATTTGAAGTAGAAGTAACTGATTTCACTTTCACTCCTGCTGCAGGATTATTTGCATCTACTGCTTCAACTTCTGCCGAATTCAAGTCTGAAACATTTCCAGCCATATCTTTAGAGTAAGCTGTCACAACTGTTCCTGGCTTGATAGCAGAACCTGGAATGATAACTTGACCAGTAACAGGATCTACAATCACAGCTTTAGCAGTTGTTGTCCATTTACCATCTGCACCCTTAGTAACAACAACAAGTTGTGCCTTACCATTGTTATCTACGTAGGTAACAACAAATTCAACAGCCTCTTTAGTTGGAGCAACTACAATATTACCTTTAGCATCGTCTGTAATCGCAGGAGCAGTTGTATCTGCCTGTTTCACAATCTCTGCTGGCAATATCAAGTCAATAGAACCATCTGGGTACTTGATTGACACAGAAGCATCTTTAGAAACGATGATTTCAGTTCCTTCTGGGAATGTATTGTTCTCTTCAAGGAGAGCCTTGATGCGAGCAATTTCTTCTTCAGTCAAGTTGTTTGGATCAAGTACTGGTGTTACTGTTACAACTGGTTTGATAAGAGCTGAAAGTGGAAGTTTGATTTCACCCAATGCATGATGAGTTCCAGCACCATTGATTGAAATAATTGCTTCTTCAACAGCTTTATCGATTTCAGCCTTAGCTGCTGCTTTCTCTTCTGGTGTCAAGTTTGGATTTGCATCGATGGCTGCTTTCGCTTTATCTGCTTCTTCCATAAGCTTGTTCTTAGCACCTTGCTTAGCTGCATCAAGAACATTTTCTGCAATAGCAGCGTTGCCCTTATCTTTAGCAGCTTGAACTTCAACTGAAGATGTTGAACCGTCAATTGCTTTATTTGCCGCTGCTGCTGATGCATCTACTGCATCTTTAGCTGCTTGTTTCTCTGCATCTGACAAGTTTGGATTTGCATCGATAGCTTTCTTAGCATCTCCTACTGCCGCTTTAAGTTCTTCTTTAGCGACTGCTTTCTCACCTGCAAGAGTTGCTGTTTCAACTTCTTCTGCTGATGTTGCTGCATCGATGGCTTCTTCTGCCTTAGCTACTTCTGCATCTACGGCATCTTTAGCTGCTTGTTTCTCAGCGTCTGTCAAGCTGTCGTTGGCGTCGATGGCTTTCTTAGCATCTTCTGCTGCGGCTTTGACTTCTTCCTTAGCAACTGCTTTCTCACCTGCAAGAGTTGCTGTCTCAACTTCGTCTGCTTTAGTTGCTGCGTCGATTGCGTCATTAGCTTTCGCTACTTCTGCATCTACTGCTGCCTTAGCGGCTGCTTTCTCTTCTGGTGTCAAGTTGTCGTTAGCATCGATAGCTGCTTTCGCATCTTCTGCTGCCGCTTTAAGTTCTTCTTTAGCGACTGCTTTCTCACCTGCAAGAGTTGCTGCGCCAACTTCATCAGCTTTGGTTGCTGCGTCGATGGCGTCGTTAGCTTTCGCTACTTCTGCATCTACTGCATCTTTAGCTGCTTGTTTCTCAGCGTCTGTCAAGTTGTCGTTTGCGTCGATGGCTTTCTTAGCATCGTCGGCTGCGGCTTTGACTTCTTCTTTAGCGACTGCTTTCTCACCTACAAGAGTTGCTGTCTCAACTTCGTCTGCTTTAGTTGCTGCATCAATTGCGTCGTTAGCCTTAGCTACTTCTGCATCTACTGCTTCTTTAGCTACTGCTTTCTCGTCTGGTGTCAAGTTGTCGTTGGCATCGATAGCTTTCTTAGCATCGTCTGCTGCTGCCTTAAGTTCTTCTTTAGCGACTGCTTTCTCACCTGCAAGAGTTGCTGCGTCAACTTCGTCAGCTGATGTTGCTGCATCGATTGCTTCGTTAGCTTTCGCTACTTCTGCATCTACTGCATCTTTAGCGGCTGCTTTCTCAGCATCTGTCAAGTTGTCGTTTGCGTCGATTGCTTTCTTAGCATCGTCGGCTGCTGCCTTAAGTTCTTCTTTAGCGACTGCTTTCTCACCTGCAAGAGTTGCGGCATTTACTTCGTCTGCTTTAGTTGCTGCATCGATTGCGTCGTTAGCTTTCGCTACTTCTGCATCTACAGCATCTTTAGCGGCTTGTTTCTCAGCGTCTGTCAAGTTGTCGTTGGCATCGATGGCTGCTTTCGCATCGTCTGCTGCTGCCTTAAGTTCTTCTTTAGCGACTGCTTTCTCACCTGCAAGAGTTGCTGTCTCAACTTCGTCTGCTTTAGTTGCTGCGTCGATTGCGTCATTAGCTTTCGCTACTTCTGCATCTACTGCTGCCTTAGCGGCTGCTTTCTCTTCTGGTGTCAAGTTGTCGTTAGCATCGATAGCTGCTTTCGCATCTACTGCTGCCGCTTTAAGTTCTTCTTTAGCGACTGCTTTCTCACCTACAAGAGTTGCTGTCTCAACTTCGTCTGCTTTAGTTGCTGCATCAATTGCTTCGTTAGCTTTCGCTACTTCTGCATCTACGGCTTTCGTAGCTGCTGCTTTCTCTTCTGGTGTCAAGTTGTCGTTGGCGTCGTTAGCTTTCTTAGCATCTTCTGCTGCCGCTTTAAGTTCTTCTTTAGCGACTGCTTTCTCACCTGCAAGAGTTGCTGTCTCAACTTCGTCAGCCTTGGTTGCTGCGTCGATGGCGTCGTTAGCTTTCGCTACTTCTGCATCTACGGCATCTTTAGCCGCTTGTTTCTCAGCATCTGTCAAGTTGTCGTTGGCATCGATAGCTTTCTTAGCATCTTCTGCTGCTGCTTTGAGTTCTTCCTTAGCGACTGCTTTCTCACCTGCAAGAGTTGCTGCATCTACTTCGTCTGCTTTAGTTGCTGCGTCGATGGCTTTTTCTGCCTTAGCAACTTCTGCATCTACGGCATCTTTAGCTGCTGCTTTCTCGTCTGGTGTCAAGTTGTCGTTAGCGTCGATAGCTTTCTTAGCATCGTCAGCTGCCGCTTTAAGTTCTTCCTTAGCGACTGCTTTTTCACCTACAAGAGTAGCTGCATCAACTGCATCTGCCTTGGTTGCTGCATCGATGGCGTCGTTAGCTTTCGCTACTTCATCATCTACAGCTTTCTTAGCGGCTGCTTTCTCGTCTGGTGTCAAGTTGTCGTTAGCGTCGATCGCTGCTTTCGCATCGTCAGCTGCCGCTTTAAGTTCTTCCTTAGCGACTGCTTTCTCACCTGCAAGAGTTGCTGTATCAACTTCGTCTGCTTTAGTTGCTGCATCGATAGCTTCGTTAGCTTTCGCTACTTCAGTATCTACTGCTGCCTTAGCGGCTGCTTTCTCTTCTGGTGTCAAGTTGTCGTTGGCGTCGATAGCTTTCTTAGCATCGTCGGCTGCAGCTTTAAGTTCTTCCTTAGCGACTGCTTTCTCACCTGCAAGAGTTGCTGTATCAACTTCGTCTGCTTTAGTTGCTGCATCGATAGCTTCGTTAGCTTTCGCTACTTCAGTATCTACTGCTGCCTTAGCGGCTGCTTTCTCTTCTGGTGTCAAGTTGTCGTTTGCATCAATAGCTGCTTTCGCATCGTCAGCTGCGGCTTCAAGTTCTTCCTTAGCGAATGCTTTTTCACCTACAAGCGTTGCATTGTCGATAGCATCTGCTGTAGTTGCTTTATCGATTGCTTTTTCAGCCTTGCTCAATTCAACGTAAACATCTGCTTTCGCTGCTGCTTTCTCAGCGTCTGTCAAGTTTGCATTTTCATCGATAGCTCGCAATGCATCTTCTGCAGCGGCTTTGACTTCTTCTTTAGCGACTGCTTTTTCACCTACAAGAGTTGCTGCGTCGATGGCTTCTGCTGTCTTAGCATTGTCAATCTCAAGGTTTGTCGCTGCAACTTCTGCATCAATCGCTAATTTAAGAGCAGTCTTCTCAGACTCAGGCAAGTTTGCATTTTCGTCGATGGCTTTCTTAGCATCATCCGCTGCCGCTTTAAGCTCTTCTTTAGCGACTGCTTTCTCACCTACAAGAGTGGCTGCATCGACTGCATCGGCTTTGGTTGCTGCGTCGATGGCTTCGTTAGCTTTTGCTACTTCATTATCTACAGCTTTCTTAGCGGCTGCTTTCTCGTCGTCTGTCAAGTTTGCATTTTCGTCGATGGCTTTCTTAGCATCGTCGGCTGCAGCTTTGACTTCTTCTTTAGCGACTGCTTTTTCACCTACAAGAGTTGCTGCGTCGATTTCTTCTGCTGTCTTAGCATTGTCAATCTCAAGGTTTGTTGCTGCAACTTCTGCATCAATCGCTAATTTAAGAGCAGTCTTCTCAGACTCAGGCAAGTTTGCGTTTGCGTCGATGGCTTTCTTAGCATCTTCTGCTGCCGCTTTGACTTCTTCTTTAGCGACTGCTTTTTCACCTACAAGAGTTGCGGCATCTACTTCGTCAGCTTTGGTTGCTGCGTCGATGGCTTTTTCTGCCTTAGCAACTTCATCATCTACGGCTTTCTTAGCTGCTGCTTTTTCTTCTGGTGTCAAGTTTGCGTTTTCGTCGATAGCTTTCTTAGCATCTTCTGCTGCTGCCTTGACTTCTTCTTTAGCGACTGCTTTTTCACCTACGAGTGTAGCTGCGTCTACTGCATCCGCGGTTGCTGCCTTGTCGATAGCTTCGTTAGCTTTCGCTACTTCAGTATCTACAGCTGCCTTAGCGGCTGCTTTCTCGTCGTCTGTCAAGTTGCTGTTAGCATCGATAGCTTTCTTAGCATCTTCTGCGGCTGCCTTGATTTCTTCTTTAGCGACTGCTTTCTCACCTACAAGAGTTGCTGCATCAACTTCATCAGCTGTTTTCGCTGCTACAACGGCTTCCTTAGCTTTTGCCAATTCAGCATCGACTGCATCCTTAGCAGCTTGCTTCTGGTCGTCTGTCAAGTGAGTGTTGGCATCGATGGCTTTCTTAGCATCGTCGGCTGCTGCTTCAAGTTCTGCAGTAGCGAATGCTTTTTCACCTACAAGCGTTGCGTTGTCGATAGCATCTGCTGTGGTTGCTTTATCGATTGCTTTTTCAGCCTTGCTCAATTCAACGTAGACATCTGCTTTCGCTTTTGCTTTCTCATCGTCTGTCAAGTTAGCATTTTCATCGATAGCTTGCAATGCATCTTCTGCAGCGGCTTTGACTTCTGCCTTAGCAATTGATTTTTCTGTTGCAAGAGTTGCTGCGTCGATTTCTTCTGCTGTCTTAGCATTGTCAATCTCAAGGTTTGTTGCTGCAACTTCTGCATCAATCGCTAATTTAAGAGCGTTCTTATCAGATGCAGGCAAGTTTGCGTTTTCGTCGATGGCTTTCTTAGCGTCATCGGCTGCTGCCTTGATTTCTGCTTTAGCATTTGCTTTTTCAGCGTCAAGTGTCGCTGTGTCAACATCTGCTGCTGTTTTCGCGTTTTCGATGTTTTCAAGAGTGGTATCTCTTGCTTCCTCAATGGCTGCAATTGCTTCTTCTTTGGCAGTATCTGACAAGTTGTCGTTGGCCTTGATACCCGCGATTGCATCAGCTGCGTCAGCTTTTACTTCTTCTTTAGCAACATCTTGAGTAGCATCGAAGGTCTTGCTTTGAATGTCAGCTGCTGTTGTTGCATCTGCAATAGCTTTTTCAGCTGTTTCAGCTGCTTTGGTAACAGTTGCTTTGTATTCATCTTTTTCAGCATCTGTCAAGTTGGTATTTGCTTCAATACCTTTCACAGCATCAGCTGTAGCTGCGGCTACTTCTTGCTTAGCGATGTCTTTTTGAGCAAGAACTGTTTCAGCGTCAACAGTATCTGCATCCGTTGCAGCGTCAATCTTAGTTTCTGTATCTTTCAACGCTTCATCGATTGCATCTGTGTAGACTTTCTTCTCAGCATCTGTCAGGTTTGCATTTTGTTCAATAGCTGCTTTTGCATCGTCAGCTGCTGCTGTTGCTTCAACTTTAGCAAGGGATTTCAAACCATCAAGTGCACCTTTGGCAACTTCATCAGCCGTTGATGCTGTCTTAATAGCATCTTCTGCTGCTTGGCGAGCTTTCTTCAAGTCGTCAAGGGCTTTTGTTTTAGCTGCTGTTGACAAGTTGTCTGCTGCTTCAATCGCTTTCACTGCGTCGTCGTAAGCTGCTTTAATCTCGATGTTTGCAAGGTCTTTTACAGCTGCATCTTCTAAGGTTTGAGCTGCTTCTGGAGTCGTTGCTTTTTCGATGTTTGCTACTGCTTCCGCTTCCTTAGCCTGAGCTGCAAGTTTCGCTGCATCTTTTTCGTCTTGTGACAAGTTTGAGTTAGCATCGATTGCTGCTTCTACAGTTGCCAAGTCTTTGGCAATCTTGTTCTTAGCGTCTAGTTTAGCTGCGTCAAGAACATCTTCTGCGATAGCTGCCGTACCAGCTTCTTCAGCTGTTTGAGCGGCTTCTGGAGTTGTTGCTACATCGATTGCTTTGTTAGCGTCTTCTGCTGCTTTAGCTACTTCTGCCTTAGCGTCTGCAATTTCTTTTTCTGACAAGTTTGGATTTGATTCGATAGCTGCATTAGCTGCTTCTACATCTTTGGCAATCTTGTTCTTCGCATCTTGTTTAGCTGCGTCAAGAACATCTTCTGCGACTGCTTTCTCACCTGCAAGAGTTGCTGCATCTACTTCATCAGCTTTGGTTGCTGCGTCGATGGCTTTTTCTGCTTTCGCTACTTCTGCATCTACGGCATCTTTAGCTGCTTGTTTCTCAGCGTCTGTCAAGTTGTCGTTTGCATCGATAGCTTTCTTAGCATCTTCTGCTGCCGCTTTAAGTTCTTCCTTAGCGGCTGCTTTCTTAGGACTTGTGCTTGTGTCGATTCCAGCAATGGCTGTTTTGCCAGCTTCAAGTGCTGTATCTACACCTGCATTATCTGTCGCTGCATCAATTGCTTTATCTGCATCCTCTTTGGCTTTATTCAATTCTGCTTGTTTTGCGTCTTTTTCTTCAGCTGTCAAACCTGAATTGGTAATCGCATCTTTCTTAGCATTGTAGGCATCTTCAAGAGTTTGCTTAGCAACTGCTTTCTTAGGACTTGTAGTTGTATTGATTGCGTCAATCTCTGATTTGCCATCCTCAAGAGCCTTAGTTAAGTCTTCAGTAGTAGTAGCATTATCAATTGCATTATTAGCTCGGTCTTTTGCTTCTTGAACTTCCGTCAGTTTGGCTGTTTTCTCCTCATCAGTAAGGGCAGAAGCATTGATTTCAGCAACCTTCTCTTTTGATGCTTTATCAATTTCCGCTTTCGCAAGATTTCTTGCAGGCTCTTTATCTTCATTGATGAGGTCTGATGCTGGAACTGTTACGACAGTACCGTCATTATAGGTTACTTTTGCTTCACCTGTATCAGATACGGTAATGCTTTGAATGAGGTTAGCGCTTGTTGGATTTGCATTGGAAATCGCTTGTTTTAAACTATCCTTTTCAGTTTCTGTTAGTTTATTGGCATCAAAGACAGTGGTCTTATCTGTTGGATGTGCAAGGTAGAGTGCATTGTAAACTTCAGTTGATGTAATAGTACCTGATGTTGGTAAAACTTTACCATCTGCTGTTTGCCAACGAACAAAGGTGTGATTTGCCAATACACCGTTTACAACCTTTTTCGTGAACAAGCTATTATCATAACCAATATTCTGATAGTATACTGCCACAGATTTTGATTGATTAGTTGTCCCTTTTAGTGTAGCCCCCTGACCAGCATCAAAGGTAACAAACAACCATTTATCCTGCTCATCTGCACCGTATTGTTTTAAATAAGCATCAATGGTACTATGAACATCTTCAACTTCATAGACTACATTTGGCCACAATTGTGTATTTCTAACAACTTGGTCCTTCATTTTGTCATATACAAACGCAACACTTGCGCTATAGTTGGTATGAGAACCCCAACCAACAACTATGTCACCTGAATTTGTATTGACAGTAGGCCATTGCCAAGCAGGGTCACTTAGAAGTGTTGCCCATGTTACATCATTTTTGACAAAAATTCTTACCGAATTACCACTTTGATTTCCTAATGTTAAGCCCTTATCCCACGGTGACTTATTAAATGTCACAGTTACATACCCTTCCGGAGCAGTTTCGCTTGTAGAACTTGGAAATTTAATAACTGCTGTGTATGTAGACTCAATAGTCGCTTTACCATTTTTAAGAGCCCCTTCAACAGCCGAATCTGTTGTTGCATCATCAACTGCTTTTATAGCATTTTCCTTAGCTCTACTCAAATCAGCTTGTTTAATAGCTTTTTCGTCAGCTGTAAGTACAGAATTTTCAATTTCTGCTTTCTCAGCATTGTAGGCTTCTTCAAGAGCTTCCTTAGCTTTTGTTTTTATAGTACTAGTTGTGCTAACTGCTTCAATCGCTGCTGTCCCATCCGAAATAGCCTTAGTTAAGTCTTCAGTAGTAGTAGCTTTATCAATTGCAATATCAGCTCGATCTTTTGCATCTTGAACGTCCGCTAACTTAGCTGCTTTCTCCTCATTAGTAAGAGCTGAGTCATTGATGGCATCACTCTTTTCCGTTGCCTCTTTTTCAATTTCTGCTTTGGCATTGCTTCTAGCAGTAGCCTTGTCTTCGTTGGTGAGAGTTGTGGATGGAACGGTAACTACTTTATCATCAAATGTTACAGTAGCTTCACCTGTATCGGATATCTCAATCGCTTTGATGACTTGCGGAACCCCTGTACTTAAATCAGGGTTTGCATCATATATCTTTTGCTTGACCTGTTCTTTCTCGGAAGTTGTTAAATTTGTACGATCAAATACAGCTACCTTTTCTTCTGGATGTTTTAACCATACCGCAGAAAATTCAGTTGTTTCAATTTGTCCCGAAGTAGGTATTCCTTCTCCTGTAGCTGTTTGCCAACGAACAAAAGTATAACCATCTCTGGATGCTTTATTGGATGCAGCATCAATTTTTGAAGTTACTAGCGGATCACCCCATTGTACATGCTCATGAGCCACATAAAAAGCTTTTTTCGCTTTGCCGTCAATTGTGCCACCATTAGCATTCAATGTAATTCCGTGGAATTGAGGAATATGGAATGGAGCATACCCCGAATTCATGTATTCTTCAAATGTTTTTCCGTCTGAAACATCACCAACAATGTAATCCACAATGGCAATGATCTTCCATGTGTCTACAATAGCAGTGTTATCGAGAGTATTGAAATCAATGTAATGTACTTTTTCGGCAACACTTCTACCATAACCTAAAATAAAATCGCCACTGTTCACTACTTTATATTCAGGAATTCTATCCTTTAATTCTCCCCATGTAGTTCCAGTCTTAACCCAAAAAACAACTTTTTTAGAGGCTCCGTTTGTAATTTCACCAGGATTTCCATAAAAAACCAAATCCGATAATCTAGGTGAAGGGTAAAACTCTACGCTCTGGTAACCAGCAGGTTTTGTTTGGTTAGCTTGAGTCGGAAATTTGATAATCGGTTCATCTACAGTTGGGTTAGTCGTACCATCTCCTTGTGTTCCAGTATTTGCTGAACGTGAGGTTCCTACTGGTTGGCTACTTGCTGAACCTGTATCATCTGCAGGCAGGACATTCGCAGTTGAGTTTGTTGTATTACCAGTCTGAACTCCTGAGCTATTGTTCCCTTGATTATCCGATTGCTGTTGCGTTGTTGAAGTTGTGCCATCGGATGTTCCAGTACCATTTCCAGGTACAATTTGCCCGTTTGAAGCTCCATCCCCATTGACTCCTGTTTCAGCGCCTACAATCGTTCCTGTACCAAGAACCAAGGTCGTACCTAACAGAACACTTGCAGCACCAATATGATATTTACGGATAGAGAAACGCTGACGCATTCCATACCAATCAAATGATTTCTTTTTCGAACGATTCATATCGTCACTCCTTTTGAATAAATATTACCAGAGAAAAAAGAAGCGTTCAAAAAATCAGTTTTCCCTAGTTTCAAGTCACCAAGACTCTGAGTTAATTATACCTCACCCCCCCCCCCGATTTTCAAGTATTTTAGTACATTCTTTGTACCGCACGTTGTAAAGTCAAGTGCAACAAGTTCATTGATGACTAGAGTTCCAGAATTCAAGAAGAAAGTATCTATTTCGACATCACGATAAAAGAAAAATTTCATGAACTCCTTTATCTGCTTTTTAAACATCGCTATGTAAACAGACACTATACTGATGATACCTACCAAAAAATGCCAAAACTCAAGGAATTGTTCCGATTATCATTCACAAATTAATTGCAACTCACTTTAGAGATTAGTAATTTTAATACTCATTTAAAATCAAAATTAGCTATCTACTAATCAAATTGTATATAGAGAATTTCAATTTTGAAGTTGTCGAAAAGAGAATGGCTAGTCAAAATCTATGATTTCCAATCTGAGCTTAGATATTGAAATTTTACACATAGAAATTGACCTTAGTATTCTATTTTTGATTTTTATTGAGTATTAGATATGTCCTGTTTTTAATTCACTCGACTATCCAATCCACGGATTTTCATAATATTTTTTCTTTTATCCTTTCAAACGTTGATTTCATGCAGTTTCTAGCACCTTGTATTTAGTTGATTTTGTAATTTGTTCACCTTTTTGTTCACCCTAAAGACTATTCATGGCTTTTTCGTAATATAAAACCGCTTCTTTTTCCTTGTCTTTGGATAGGTGACCATATGTATCTAAAGTCATAGCGATATTGGAATGACCGATCCTATATTGTAATTCCTTATAAGTGATACCAGCGTTCAACAGTAAACTAGCGTGGGTATGGCGGAATGCGTGACAAGTAAAACGAGGAATACCCAAAGCCTTACACCGACAATTTATAACTTCTTGTAGTGAAACCCGTGGGAGGTATTCCCTTAAAGTTGTCGCAAAGACAACACCAGGAGCACACGCGCCAACCTCAAGAAACATCAAGCGTTGACGATTTTGATATTGTTTCAGCAAGAGAACTGTTTTTTTGTCTATGCTGATAATACGGGTACCCGCCTTTGTCTTTGTTGTCCCGATAATGTGTAGTTCCATGCTATAGGTTTTACTGATTGATATTGTACCAGCTTCTAGGTCAATATCAGACAATTCAAGGGCAGACAATTCACCAATACGACAACCAGTGGCAAGTAATAACTTAAAAATAACATATTGGTAATACTTGGTAAAGTTCCTACTTGCTAATTGTTCAGCATAATCGAGAAACTGTTTTAAGTGTTCAGGTTCGATAAACCTGACCGCCTGACGACCCGAAGCACGCAAGAAGATAGATTACTGAATGCTATCGCAGTAAGTCAGGAAGTGGATGAAATAGAGCGAGCTATCTCAAACTTGGATAAGTTACACAGTGACATACTTACAGAGAAGTATATCAAGCGTCAGAAAACAGGTTTGGTACTCTATGAAAGTTTTTACATGGGAAAGTCTATGTTTTACGAAGCATTACAAACAGCTTTGTTAGACTTTGCTTGTATATTTAAGAATGGGGAACTATTGCAGTATAAAGACGGACAGGGCTAATATTCGCAAAATACCCCCAATTTTTTAATCGGGGGTGGGTTTGTTCGTGATTCCACAACGCCGGCCCTTTCCGTGCACAATTTTCCCTTTTTGAAGTTTTTAAGATAAAAGAATTTGACAAATGCGCATAATGTGTATATAATAAATAATGTAAGGAGGTAGAGCGCTATGCCACTTACTGGAAAAGAAATGGCAAAACTTGCAGAGGCTAACGGGTGGAAAGAAATCCGAGTTAATGGAAGTCACCACCATTTCAAAAAAGAAGGATTTTCAAAAATAGTCACAATCCCAGTTCATGGAAACAAGGACTTGGGCAAAGGGCTAGAAAAGAAAATCCTGAGAGATTTGGGGCTACTTTGAAATGCCCCTCCTTTTTCGCTTTTGGAGGTAGAAACATGTTAAAATCTTACCCAGCTATTTTTCATAAAGATGAACAAGGTTATTGGGTGGAGTTCCCAGAGTTTAGTGGTGGTACTCAAGGGGATAACCTTGAGGAAGCTATGTACAATGCCCGTGATTTTTTAGAAAGCTCTATTGCCCTTTATATTGATGAGGGGATGGAGTTACCAAAAGTAAGCGATATAAAGGAGTTAAGCGCTCCTGATGGCTTTGTTTCAATGATACAAGCTGATCCAACACCGTATATTAAGAATAATAAAGCAATTAGAAAGAATGTGACAGTGCCTGAATGGTTAACAAAATTGGCAGACCGTGAGGGTTTGAACTATTCGGAAATTTTAACAACGGCTTTAGAAACACGATTACAAGTGTAAACATGATATAATACACTTACCAGCGATCAAAAAAAGCGCATCAATTCGATACGCTAGTTACTTGCCTGCTAAACTCATAAAATTTTTGAGGTTATCGCCCTTTGATAACCTTTTTTTCATTGTAAAATTTGTTCACCTTTTTGTTCACCCTGAGGGGGAACATAAGGAAATATAAAGAGATACGATTTTTTAAAAAACCAGTAAAATCACAAGTTTGGGAGTTATAACACTCTCAAACGTTAGTCAAATTTCAATTCCACAACAACTCATACTTTCAAAGTCAGAACACAAAAAATGACCCCGCAAGGTCATTTTTAGTTTCTATTTCGCTTCCAAATGCCAGATGTCTTCGTTGTACTGCTGGATAGTACGGTCTGATGAGAAGAATCCTGCTTTGGCAATGTTGACGATAACCTTATCCAACCAGCTGTCGCGGTCTTCGTAGTCTGCCAACATTCTTTCCTTGGTTGCAATGTAGTCTTCCAAGTCCAGCAAGGTCATGAAGTGGTCATTGTGCTTGAGGTTATCCTGTAAGCGCCATAGACGTTCATCGATACCACCAGCATGACGAATGGTGTCAGAAGTGATGAAATCAATCAATGGACGGATGGCTTCACGTTCGTAGAAGGCATATGGATGGTAAGTTCCATTTGCATAGTGGTCGATAACAGTCTGGCTATCTTGACCGAAGATGTAGATATTTTCATCGCCGACCAATTCATGAATTTCCACGTTGGCACCGTCATCTGTACCAATAGTCAAGGCGCCGTTGAGCATGAATTTCATGTTACCAGTACCAGAAGCTTCTTTAGATGCAAGAGAAATTTGCTCAGAAATGTCTGCCGCTGGAATGATGAAGCTGGCTTCCGTTACGTTGTAGTTTTCAATCATAACTAACTGCAAATGTGGTGCCACTTCTGGGTCATTTTTGATAACCTGTGACAAGACCAAAATCAGATGAATGATGTCTTGTGCTGTAGTGTAAGCTGGTGCCGCTTTTCCACCAAAGAAGACAGTCAATGGACGAGTCGGGATATTACCTGCCTTGATATCCAAATACTTATGGATAACATAGAGGACATTCATCTGTTGACGCTTGTACTCGTGCATTCGCTTGATTTGCACGTCAAAGATGGACTCTGGATTAACTTCAACACCTTGAGTTTTAGCAATATGACGTTGTAATTTACGCTTGTTGTGTTGCTTGTTTTTATCCAACCAAGATTTCAGTTCCTTATCATTCTTGTATTCTAAAAGTTTTTCCAACTCGCTAGCATCGTGATGATAGCCATGTCCAAGTAGGCCATCTAGGTAACTTGCCAAACTTGGGTTGGCATGCATGAGCCAGCGACGGAAGGTAATCCCATTTGTCTTATTATTGAATTTTTCAGGATATAGCTCATAGAAGGCTTTCAACTCTGAAGTTTTCAAGATCTCTGTATGAAGTGCCGCCACCCCATTTATAGAATAACCATAATGAATATCCATGTGGGCCATGTGAACACGGCCATGTTCATCGATGATATTGACAGCAGGATCATCCTTCACTTCTTTGGCACGACGATCCAGCTCTTCAATAAATGGCACCAAGTGAGGTACTACACGATTCAAGAAGTCAAGCGGCCATTTTTCCAGCGCCTCTGACAAGATGGTATGGTTGGTATAAGCAGTCATTTTCTTAACAATTTCAACTGCCTCATCAAATGAAATGCCACGAAGTTCCAAAAGACGAATCAATTCTGGAATAACAAGTGATGGGTGAGTATCGTTGATTTGAACAACAGCATAATCAGGCAGGTCATGTAAGTTTGACCCCTTAGCAACTGCTTCGTCAATCAATAGTTGCGCAGCGTTAGACACCATAAAATACTGCTGGAAGATACGCAGAACTTTACCTTCATCGGTCGAATCATCTGGATAAAGGAAGAGGGTTAAGTTACGGAAAATGTCTTCTTTGTCAAACTCGATACCATCGTAGATGATATTATCATCAACTGAACCAAGGTCAAACAAACGCAAGCGGTTCTTCCGTTCCATTTTATAACCAGGTACATCGATGTCATACAACTTAGATGTCAAGGTAAAGTTAGCAAATGGCACTTGGTAAGAAATCGGTGACTCTGTTAACCATGAACGTGGCGTAATCCACTCGTTTGGCACTGCTGACTGCTGATGATATTCAAACAACTGGCGGAAAAGACCAAAGTGATAATTCAAGCCGACCCCATCACCGTTAAGACCTAGACTAGCAATTGAATCAAGGAAGCAGGCAGCCAAGCGCCCCAAACCTCCATTACCAAGAGACGGTTCAAGCTCCATGTCTTCAATAGCAATCAAATCCTTACCTGCAGCAGCTAACTGGCTCTTCACCTCGTCATAGACACCTAAGTTAATCAGGTTGTTGGACAAGAGCTTACCAATCAAGAACTCTGCTGAAATATAGTAGACCTTTTTCTTTTGGTCATTTGTATACTTAGCTTCACTCTGCTGTTTTGTAAAAGCAAGTAAGGCGTAATAGAGTTCTTGGTCTGTACAATCCTCAATACGTTTAGCATACATAGATTGAACAAAATTTTGTAAATTTATCATAAGGTTTCTCCTGTATATTAATGTAATCATTCAGAAAGATTTCACTCTTTATTTGTAACCGTTTTCTTAATTATACCCTATTTATAAAAAAAAGACAAGCTATTATACAAAATTGCATAAATAGTTTGCCTATTTTTTTATTCTGCAATCAGAGTTTCCAAACCAACTTTCATCATATCTGTGAAGGTGTTTTGACGCTCTTCTGCTGTGGTATCTTCTTCTGGATTGACCAAACTATCAGAAATAGTCATAATGGCAAGCGTTTCTACGCCGAATTTAGCACCCAAGTAGTAGAGGGCTGCTGCTTCCATTTCGACTGCCTTGACACCTAGTTGACCTAATTCTAAGTTGCGACTAAACAATTTTGGAGAATAGAAACTATCTGATGATAAAACATTGCCAACATGCGTTGTCATGTTGAGTTCTTTGGCGATATGATAAGCCTTATCTAAAAGACCAAAATCAGCGATTTGTGGCAAATCGTACTCTGGCCAGTCAATATTGATCATACGAGAATTAGTTGCGGCTGCTTGCGCCAAAACCAATTCACGAACATGGACATCCTTGTTGAGCGAACCGGCAGTTCCTACACGGATTAGCTTTTTCACGCCATAGTCATTGATAAGCTCGTGGGCGTAGATAGAGATAGAAGGCATTCCCATACCTGTTCCCATGACAGAGACACGATGACCCTTGTAGGTACCTGTGTAGCCGAACATATTGCGAACTTCGTTGAAGCAAACTGCATTTTCAAGGAAGTTTTCAGCGATAAATTTAGCACGAAGCGGATCACCAGGAAGCAAAATCTTATCAGCGATTTCGCCTGGTTTTGCGGAAATATGGATAGACATGTAATGTACCTCTTTGTTCTATTTTCGAATGCTTATAACTCAGCCAAGATAGCTTTCACCAAGCCCTTGAAGTTGCCCTTGATTTGCTCGGTTACTTCTACAACTTCTTCGTGATTGAGTTCAGATTGGAAACCAGCCGCAAAGTTTGTGATAGCAGAGATACCCAAAACTTTCATACCTGAGTGAGCTGCCACGATAACTTCTGGTACTGTTGACATACCGACTGCGTGGGCACCCATAGTCTTGAAGGCCAAGATTTCAGCAGGTGTTTCATAGGTAGGGCCTGTCACACCGAGATAGACACCATCGTCCAACTTGATACCCAATTTTTCCGCAATGGCATGGGCTTTTTCACGGTATTCTTTTGTATAGGCATTTGACATATCTGGGAAACGTGGACCAAATTCTTCCAAGTTTTCGCCAATCAATGGATTTTGGCCAGTCATGTTGATGTGGTCTGTAATGGCCATGAGAGTACCTGGACCGTAACCGATACCACCTGCGGCATTAGTAACAATCACGCCTTCACAACCAAGAGCTTTCATGACACGGACTGGGAAAGTCACAACTTCCATCGGATTTCCTTCGTAGAAGTGGAATCGACCTTGAAGAGCCAAGACCTTACGTCCTGCCAAATCACCGTACACCAACTTACCAGCATGACCTACAACTGTTGACTTGCCCCAGTTTGGAATATCTGCATAGTCGATGACAATGGCATTTTCAACTTCTTGGGCCAATTCACCCAAGCCAGAACCCAAAATCAAACCGAATTCAGGTTTTACCAGACCTTTTTCTTCTAAGAACGTTTTTGTTTCATTGATTTTTGCAAGTAAACTCATATTTTCTCCTTTTATAAATAATCCGACCAGTCATATTCTGGCATTTTTTCTTTAATGATTTCAAGTGGACGACAGAGAAAGGCTGTCTGCTCTCGCTCGATAATGGGACGGTTGAGAAGAGCAGGCTCTTTAACTAAACGCTCAAAGATTTCTTCTTCTGACAAGGCTAGTCGTTCTTCTTCCTTCAATCGAGTAACTGCTGAAGGTTGACTGCCCATTTTTTTCAAAAGAGCTGTCAATTCTGCCTCTGTCAAAGGATTTTCTAAATAATTGACCCACTTGATATCTAAGTTTTGACTAGGTAATAAGACTTGTAATTTCTTACACTTACTACAGTCGGGATTGATATAGACCGTTAGCTTCTCCATTAAATTAGTTTCTCCAAGAAGCTTTCGCCAATCATTGCTGTGTCCACTCCGAAGTTTTCCGCAACGGTTGCTGAAATGTCCGCAAAATGGCCTACTGGCAAGACACCGCTACCTTTGAAAGCCTTGCTATATGCTAAGAGTGGCACATATTCGCGTGTGTGATCTGTTCCAGCATAGGATGGATCATTGCCGTGGTCTGCAGTAATCAAGAGCAGGTCATCTTCACGCATATTGTCAATAATCTCTGGGATACGGGCATCGAATTCCTGCAAGCAATCACGGTAGCCTTCGATATTGCGACGGTGACCATACACAGCATCAAAGTCAACTAAGTTTGTGAAGGAGAAACCTTCTTCGAAGTCTGATAACTTCAGAGTATCAATCAACACATCGACACCGTGCATGTTGGACTTGGTGTGACCCATATCATTTGTAATACCTGAACCATTGAAAATATCACTGATTTTACCAACTGAGTAGGTTGGTACACCCGCATCTGCCAGTTTGTTGAGTACTGTTGCTTCAAACGGTGATACTGCATAGTCGTGACGGTTGGCAGTTCGTGAGAAATTGCCTGGCTCACCAACGTAAGGACGGGCAATAATCCGACCAAGAAGAGCTGGGCGTTCAAGGGTAATGGAACGAGCGTATTCACAGATACGATACAACTCATCAAGTGGAATAATATCTTCGTGGGCTGCAATCTGAAGCACAGGGTCTGCGGAGGTATAGACGATTAACTCCCCAGTTTCCATTTGGCGAGGGCCAAAGTCATCAATGACAGCTGTACCTGAATACGGCTTGTTTGCTTCGCGGATGATTTTACGACCTGAGAATTCTTCGATTTTTGTCAAAATCTCTTCAGGGAAACCATCCCAGAATGTATCAAATGGCTCAGTAATATTGAGGCCCATGATTTCCCAGTGGCCTGTCATGGTGTCTTTTCCGAGCGACACTTCTTCCAGCTTGGTCACGTAGCCAGTTGGATGACTTTCAGCAGGAACTGTCGCAAGCGCTGTATCTCGAGGGATATTTCCAAGACCAATTTTTGCCATATTTGGCACTGCAAGCCCAGCTTTTTCAGAAATGTGGCCGAGTGTGTCAGATTCTGTATCTGCTACACCCGCATTGAAAAATTTATCTGAGTCTGGTGCTGCGCCGATTCCGACAGAGTCCATAACTACCAAGTGAACACGTTTAAATTTAGGCATAATTGTCTCCTTTATTTGAATAGTTAGATTCAACCAAAATCAACATCCAACCAAGTTGCTAGACTGGAAATTATCGTTACCACATCTAAACATTTTAATGGGGGCAATACTTATACAGTCAAAGCTCTCGGCATCAAACTTCCTAACTATCAAAACTAGATACTGTTACTCGCTTCACTGCCTGCTGTTCAGCTATCGCTTTTTCAGTACCTATCGTCTGACTGCTACGAGGTAAGGGGATAGATTTTTGAAGAGTCTAAACGTTCGTGTTTTCATTATACCATAAAAAAGCCTCTCATTGTACCAAAATGAGAAGCGTTTTCAATTTATTTCTTTTCGATGAGGTTCGGTCCTTCTGGTGTACCGACAATTACCTTGGAAATCAATCCAATAAAGAGACCGTGTTCTACAACACCGACGGTCCGATCCAATTCTTCCGCCAATGCATATGTATCTTCTATTCTGCGCAAATCAAGGTCAATGATAAAGTTCTGCATATCCGTGATATGTTTTTCTCCATTACGCATACGAAAACTTGGACGATACCCTTTTTTCTCAAAGAATCGATAAAGATTTTCCGCTCCGTACTGCACGACTTCCACCGGCAACTTGAAGGCACCTAGGGTATCTACCACCTTAGACTCATCGACAATCCAGATGCAGTCCTTACTATTGACTGCTACCACTTTCTCCATGAGAAGCGCTGCACCACCGCCTTTAATCCCATTAAAGTCCCCATCCACCTCATCTGCTCCATCCACCGTTAAGTCCACATATTCGACTTCGTCGATATTTTTTAGTGGAATCCCAAGGGACGCAGCATGTTCTGCCGTAGCATGAGAGGTCGTTACGCCTGTGATCTGTAGCCCTTCTTCTGCAACCCGGCGGCCAATCTCCTGCACGAAATAGTATGCCGTCGAACCAGTTCCCAGCCCAACAATCATCCCGTCCGTCACAAATTCCGCCGCCTTAATCCCAACCTGCTCTTTAAGATTTGTCATCTTTATCTCCTTTGAAGTCATTCATGAAACAATTATACCACAGCTAAGACAGCAGTTCAAAATAACAACTCAAACTTCAGACAGCAAAGACTACAATATGTGCATAGTGACTAATGCTGAAATTATTTTTCAATCATAAGACTTGGGAAAAAGGAGTCAATATCATGTTTTATCTGGTCAAGATTATCAATCCTTTTTACCATAATATTCTCCTACATTACAATTTACGTAACTCTTCCCTAACCTCATCCTTGCTTACCGCCTCATTAAAGAACGGCAATCCGTCAATACGATAGCGGTCATCATCAACCAGTGTTCTCGCCCCATCTCGTTCAGAAATTTGATACCCTTCGGTTTTCTTAAATTTTTATGTTTCTATTATAACATAGTTAACCTAAATTAATAGCAACACTTTTTGTATTTCCATCAAATTATCTTCTCAAATTAATTACTATATTTATTGCCCTCTCAATACATTTCTGCACTCCTCATCCCTCATCTGTGCTTTTTTTATCATTCCATGTTAAACTTATAAGTAAGATTTAAACCTGTATTCACAGTTCAGCACTTCCATCTAAGGCTAGTTTATCAGCTATTCATCGTTAGTTTTTTTGGAGTGAGAAAGAACTCAATTGGTCACCAAAAGAGTTCCACTCACTTCCAATACAGTAGCTTCGGCCTCTATGGTCACTTTCTAGTTTTAAGGTGACCAGCTGAAACAGTTCCCCAAACTGTTTCACTCCATCGGACTATTTTACTCCCACCCCCGCATAGCTCCAAAGGTTTGGGGAACCTTTGGAGGTTGGAGATATAGCGAACAAAGTTCGCAACACTCGTAGATGTCAGATTTGGAATATGAAACACGAACTGCGGAGATTTGTTGTACACACCTTTAACAGTCCACTGCGCTGAGATGTTGACACGAACCCTGAGAAGTGGGGCTGGGCTTGAGCCCATCCCCCAAAAAACTGCCTTGATTAGCGACAAACTATCTCTTTTCTAAAAGCACTTTACTTGTAAATACAGATTCTAGTTAGAAAGCACATTATTATGATCACCAAAGAATTCGATACAATAACAGCCATTTCAACTCCTCTCGGTGAGGGCGCTATCGGGATTGTCCGCCTGTCTGGGACGGACGCTTTTGCCATTGCCAGCAAGGTTTTCAAGGGCAAGGACTTGGCGACTGTACCCAGCCACAGCCTCAACTACGGCCACATTATTGACCCTGCGACAGGGCAAGTGCTGGACGAAGTCATGATTGGAGCCATGCGTTCTCCAAAAACCTTCACGCGCGAAGATGTCATTGAGATTAACACCCACGGGGGGATTGCCGTTACCAACGAAATCCTCCAACTCCTGATTCGCCAGGGTGCTCGAATGGCTGAGCCGGGCGAATTTACCAAGCGGGCCTTTCTCAACGGCCGTGTGGATTTGACCCAGGCCGAGGCCGTCATGGATGTCATCCGTGCCAAGACTGACAAGGCCATGCACAATGCCGTCCGCCAGCTTGACGGCTCCCTCTCCCAGCTCATCAACGACACGCGCCAGGAGATTCTCAACACGCTGGCACAGGTCGAGGTCAACATCGACTACCCCGAGTACGACGACATCGAGGAGGCGACGACAGAGCTGGTCCGTGAGAAAACCCTCCAGTTCCAAGCCCTGTTGGAAAATCTCCTCCGTACCGCCCGCCGTGGAAAAATCCTGCGAGAAGGCATCTCAACTGCCATTATCGGTCGTCCCAATGTGGGAAAATCCAGCCTACTCAATAATCTTCTCCGCGAGGAAAAAGCCATCGTTACAGACATCGCTGGAACAACACGCGACGTTATCGAAGAATACGTCAACATCAAAGGCGTCCCCCTCAAGCTGATTGATACAGCAGGTATCCGTGAAACAGACGACATCGTTGAAAAAATCGGTGTGGAGCGGTCTAAAAAAGCCCTTGAGGAGGCCGACCTCATCCTACTAGTCCTCAACGCATCTGAGCCTCTGACCGAGCAAGACCGTAACCTCCTAGCCATTTCCGATATGGCCAACCGTATCGTCCTACTCAACAAGACCGACCTGGAAGAGAAGATTGAAGCAGACCAGCTGCCTGAGGATGTCATTCGCATTTCTGTCTTGAAAAACCAAAACATCGACCAAATCGAAGAAAAAATCAACCAGCTCTTCTTTGAAAATGCTGGTCTGGTAGAGCAAGATGCCACCTACCTCTCCAATTCTCGCCACATTTCCCTCATTGAGCAAGCCGTCCAAAGCCTGCAAGCTGTCAATGACGGTCTTGAAATGGGCATGCCTGTTGACTTGTTACAGGTTGACCTGACCCGCTGTTGGCAAATTTTGGGAGAAATCACAGGTGACGCTGCTCCAGATGAACTCATTACCCAACTCTTTAGCCAATTCTGTCTTGGAAAATAAAATCAAAAGTCATGTAAGAAATCTTGCATGATTTTTATTATATTAACACAAAAATATTTGATTATCTTTACCATTTAGGATATACTAAACTATAGAGAGGAGGTCTTTCCATGAAAAAAATCATCATCTGTATTGCACTTCTATCCTGTCTTGTTTTTCCCTTTATCGGCTGGAAACTCTACGCCTACCAGCACAACAAAATAAGCTTAACTGAGAATGCTGATTTCTACTTGGTTTATCCCGGTAAGGTCGAAGCCTTTCAGCTAAATGGTCAAGAGCCAGAACTACTTCATACCCAAAAGATGAATTCTCAAGGCTATTTTGGCTCAGGTAAAAATTACATCCTCGAAGATCGCTATCTGGTCTTTGGCAATGACCATCAGAAATTTATCCATGATAATCTCATTTCCATTGACTTTCAGGATGGGACTGTTTTGCGTAAGCCTAGCAAACATAGTACCTCGATCAGTGGCACAGATGGGCAATCTTTCTATACAGCAGGAGCCTATCACCACTTGGTGCAATTCGATAAGCAATTTGAAGCCATTCAAACGCTTGTCCTCAATGATGACTTCATCCTACATGCCCCAGTCTATGTGGATGATACTTCTGTATATTTGACAGGGGTGGTTAGAGAATTGAACCAAGACGGGACAGAAGAAAATGTCTTGATTGTATTTGATAAGAAAGATTTTTCGAAACAAGAAATATTCAAGTACGACAATAGCATTGCAACAGGCGATGGACTGTTGGTCAATGGAACCATCTATCTCACTATTTTTGGCAAGAGAGCTCCAGAATACGAAGATGGGCAAGTTCCTAATGAACTCCTGACCTTTGACACAAAAACAAAAACATTTTCGTCCGTAGTTTTAGAGCACCCTTCACCAAGCACCCTCCATGCTCTCAAAGACAAAAACCTTCTTCTCATCGAGCATCAAAATGGCATGTTTAGCCCGCTTTCCTTTACTATTTACAATACCCAAACTGGCGAGCAATCCTACCATACTTTGAAGGACTTAAATCCCCGTCCCCACTACATCGACCATATCCGTCAAATTGATGACAAGCGCTTACTGATTATTTTGGCAAATCAACTCCTTATCTATGATATGGAGGCTAAAAACATTATCAACCAAACCACTCTGTCAGAAGACTACGTTTCTGGTGTTTGGATCAATCCATAAAATAAAGAACTCGGCTCAGGGAGCCGAGTTCTTTATTCTTCATCTTGTAAATCCACACTTGGCGCGGTTGTCGCCGCATCAGTACTAGCTTGGAACAGGTCGACTTTTTCATAGCCAAATAGGTTGGCGTAGATGGACGTCGGGAACCGTTTGATTTTTTTATTATAGGCAGTTGCTACCGCATTATAATCCTTGCGGGCAACTAAAATCCGATTTTCAGTCCCCTCTAGCTCGGTAATGAGGTCAGATACCTGTTGGTTGGCTGTTAATTGCGGATAATTTTCCGTCACCATCAGCAAGCGAGACACAGCCGAATCCAGCTGGCTTTGGGCTTGATTGTAGTCACTGGTCCCTACTTGGCTGGAACCGATTTTCGCACGTGCATCCGCAATGGCTGTGAAAATCTCTTCCTCATGCTCCATGGCGCCTTTGACAGCTGCGACTACATTGGGTATTAAGTCATAGCGACGTTGCAACTGTGTGTCTACATTGGCTTGCGCATTTTCAACCTCAGCATAACTGTCAACTAAGCCATTGTATTGCCCAACTGCGCCCATTCCTAAAAATAGCAGAGCGAAAACTGGGATTAGTATGGCTAACCATTTCTTTTTCATAAACATTTTCCTTTCTTACCAACCAGATGAGGCTCCGCCACCGCCACCACCGCCGCCAGACCAACCACCTCCACCATAGGATGATGAAGATGATGAAGAATGGGAAGAATGATTGTTGTGGTAATGATGGTGGTCATCTACCAACATCCAAAGCAGATTACCTGGACCACCGCCTCGACCACGGCTAGCCTTATCAATAATTCCAAAAATTATGAAGATTAGTATTAGAATTAAAAACAATACAAAACTATCACTTTCCGCACTGGTCCTTTCTTCCATGGCTGCCAGTTGTTCCTGACCCAGACTAGTCCCGTAGAAGCGATCTCCGATGGATTGGACAATGTAGGTCACTCCGCCATTATAGTCTTCCTGACGGAAAAATTCTCTAGCATTATCTAGAATGTCCTTGGCTTCCACATCTGTCAACACCGTGGCAGCATTGTCGGAGGTCTCTATCCGAAACTCCCTGTCGTCTATGGCAATCACCAAGAGGATACCATTGTCTGTCCCAGCAAAGCCAACCTGCCATGCACGAAAGGTTTCGTTTGCCAGACTTTCAATATCCCTTGAAAGACTTTCAGTCACATAGACCCCAACCTGCAGTTGTTGCTCGCTAGCTGCCCAAGTCTGATTGAGCTGGTCAATGCTGGCGATGGTTTCACTGGAAAGAAGATTGGTTTCATCAACCACCGTCGTAGCAATAGGACGGTCTGGAATTCCCTCAGCTTGTGCCAGGCTAGGCAGACCTAGACTGAACAATAAAAGCAAGAAACCTAATAAATAGAACAGATACTTTTTCATACGGCACCTCCTCTGAAGGTAGAAACAACATCTTTATATTATTGTATCATTTTTACCTTGTTTTTCAAGTATTTGCATAAGTATATTTTGTAATTGAGGGATAATTTCAGCTTGAAACCAGGGATTCTTTGCCTGCCAGATATTATTCCTTGGGGAGGGATGAGGCAACGGAAAATAGGTGGGAAGGTAATCATCTGCATGTTTCACTCTCTCCGTCAGGTTCCTTTGGGATTTTTCCAAATAATATTCTTGAGCATAATTGCCTACCAATATGGTCAGTTCAAGCTCTGGCAGTTGGTCCAGAATAAGCGGGTGCCATTTGGGAGCGAAATCCTTGCGAGGCGGCAAATCCCCAGACTTCCCTTTTCCTGGATAATAGAAATCCATAGGAAGAATAGCAAAATGACCCGATTCATAAAATGTCTGACGATCCACGCCCAACCATTTACGAAGGTTGTCACCACTGGCGTCGTCAAATAAACGCCCTTTTTCCTGGGTTTTCAAGCCAGGCGCCTGTCCAATAATGAGAATTTTTGCGGTCGAAGGGGCTTGGAAAAGGGGGTCTATTCCCTTGTTCGTAAAGTCTCGGTTAGCAACATCCTCAATGATGGCTTGACGAATATCAGCAAGTTCCACGATGTCCTACTTTCTTGACCATGGTCACATCTTCTTCTAAGGTTCGGAAACCATATTTTTGGTAGAAAAAATAGGCTGGAAGGTTGCGTTCGGTTTGCAGGAGAATATGCACAATCTTTCTCTCGACCAGCTGCTCCTCAATTCTTTTTAGAAAGTCCTTACCAATTCCTCGTCCTTGGTAATCACGGGAAATGCAGAACTCTTCAATTCGGTATTCGGTCCCCTCATACCAATAGCGAATGTAACCAAGTGACAGCCCTATCAATTTTTCCTGGTCAAACAAGCCAAAACAGAGTGCTCTTGGGTGTCCCAGTAAATCGCCTATGTAGCAATCTAATTGCTCCCCATCTGACCAATCATCATTCCAAGGTTCTTGGCTGAAAACAGATAAAAATAATTCTTTAACCATTCCCATGTCTGAAAAACAAAGTTCTTTCAGTTCCATATTTCCTCCTAAAAAGGGAGTGGGAAAGAACTCGACTAGTAAAAAAAGAGTTCGTCAACAAGTCTTTATTTCTAGTTGTTGAGCTGAAACAGTCTATTCCCAGACTGTTTCACTCCCACCCCCGCACAGCTCAAACTGTCTGGGAGACAGTTTGAGGTTGGAGATGAAGCGAACTTTGTTCGCAACAGTCGTAATGGTCAGATTTGAAGTGTAAAACACGAACAAATCTGCCAATCAACCACTGCGCTGAGATGTTGACACGAACTCTGAAAAGTGGTGCTAGGCTTTTTGCCCAGCCTCTCATGTATTACTTAATGAGTTCATAGATAGCTTCTGCGTAAATGGCAGCGGCGCGGTAGAGTTGCTCAACTTCGATAAATTCGTTGGCTTGGTGCATGGTGTTGACATCTCCTGGGAACATGGATCCGTAGGCAACGCCACGTTTGAGCAAGCGTCCAAATGTTCCGCCACCGATCACTTGTTCGTGGCCTTTCAAGCCTGTGTGTTTTTCGTAAACAGACAAGAGGGTTGCGACCATTGGGTCATCGATTGGGCAGTAATGTGGGGTATGGCCATGCTCAGACAGGCTAACAGCTTCCACGCCCAGTTTTTCCAAACCAGCCTTGATGGTTTCAGGGTTGGTATTTTTTGGATAACGGAAGTTGAGGGCAATGGTGTTATCAGATGAGGTTTCATCAAACTTAAAGACACCAGCGTTCATAGAAAGAGCTCCCATTTGCTCGTCGTAGATAGCTACGCCGAGTTTTTGGGCATCGTGGTCTTCCAGAAGGACTTGTCCTGCCAAGTCAAGATAAGTTTTGGCTGCTCCGTCAAAGGCGAATTGGCTGAGGAATTTTGCCAAATAGGTTGCTCCGTTGACACCTTCTTCTGGGGTTGAACCGTGGGCTGATTTTCCGATGACGGTCACTTGTACCAGTCCGTTTTCAAGGGTTTCCGCGTCAGCTTTTAGGTCATAGGCTGCTGTGAAATCTGCCAACTTGCGGTCCAGATCTGCAAGGTCTCCAGAAATAATAGCTGTCGCAGACTCAGGCACCATGTTCTCACGCAAACCGCCTGTGAAGGAATGCAGTTTAGCAGCTCCGCTATTTTCCCCCGCAAAATGCAAGTAAGCTGTGATATTGCCCTTTTCGCCGTTGATAATCGGGAACTCAGCATCTGGAGAGAATCCGAAATCTGGCAGGGGAAGCCCGACATGCTCGAAATAGTAATCCATGTCCGCCCAGCCTGACTCTTCGTCGGTACCGACGATGAAGCGGACTTTTTTAGAAGTCGGAAGGCCCAATTCCTTGATGATTTTCAAGCCGTAGTAACAAGCCATGGTTGGTCCCTTGTCATCAGAAGATCCGCGGGCAAAGAGCTTGCCGTCAATGATTTGCGGATCGTATGGGTCAGTGTTCCAACCGCTTCCTGCTGGCACCACGTCCAAGTGACCAAAGATACCGAGGACTTCGTCGCCCTCGCCAAATTCAAAGTGACCTGCGTAGTTATCGACATTTTTAGTCGGATAGCCGTCACGCTGAGCGATTTCTAGAAACTTGTCCAAGGCACGTACTGGACCAGGTCCAAATGGATGCTGGGCATCTGCCTGGCTGTCGTCACGCTCAGAATTGATGCGGAGGAGGTCAAAGAGATCCGCTAGAAACTCATCTTTGCGTTTGTCAAACTCTGCTCTAAAATCTACTGTCATATGTTCTCCTTTTCAGTATCGTCATTTGGTTTATCTTTTATTACTTCGTTAACTCACCTTGCCTAACTCCAGTTATGCCTGCGGCTCGTTGCCTAGTTCTAAAAGTAAACCAAAAGACTATATCAAAGTAAGTCTATTTTATCACAAAATGAAAGAGATTTCAGAAGTAAAGCGAAGAAAAAAAGTTGGTCACCCAACTTCTTTCTATTTTTTCCAGGCAGAGCGTTCTGCTACAACTGTAAACAAGACATCGGTCGATGAATTGAGGGCTGTTTCACAAGAATCTTGAATCACTCCGACTACAAATCCTACTCCAACAACCTGCATGGCGATTTCATTTGGAATACCAAATAGGCTACATGCTACTGGAATGAGGAGAAGCGAGCCTCCCGCTACACCTGATGCACCTGCAGCTGAGAGAGATGCGACAACAGATAAAAGAAGGGCCGAACTGAAATCAACTGTGATACCAAGTGTATGTACCGCAGCCATAGTTAAAATATTAATTGTAATAGCTGCGCCAGCCATATTAATTGTGGCACCGAGCGGAATGGATACTGAGTATGTATCTGGATCCACTCCTAAACGTTTGCAGAGCTGCATATTGACAGGAATATTAGCTGCTGAACTTCTTGTGAAAAAGGCAGTTACACCGCTAACTCGAAGACATTCAAATACCAGCGGGTAAGGATTTTTCTTCATAACAAGAAAGGCAATCAATGGATTGACCACCAGAGCGACAAAAGCCATGCAACCAACTAATACTAGTAATAGAGCTCCGTAATTCTTAAGAGCTGCCAATCCATTATTTGCAATTGTATCAAAAACTAATCCTAAGATACCGAAAGGTGCTAGTCCAATAATCCAACTGACGACTTTAGAAGTCACTTCTGCTGTTGATTGCAATAAATCCTTGGTGTGTTGACTAGCGTTCCGAAAGGCCAAGCCAAACACTGCCGCCCATGTCAAAACACCAATATAATTAGCTGTTGCAAGAGCATTGATCGGATTGTCGACTATTTTCAATAACAAATCTTGGAATACTTCAGCAATACCTTGTGGAGGGGTAATGTCCGTAGTCGTTGTAGTAGAAAGAACTAGTTTAATAGGGAATAAATAGCTTGCTCCTACAGCAATGAAGGCTGCCGCAAAAGTACCAATTAAGTATAGGAAGAGAATAGTCCGAATATTATTTTTCTGACCTTCTGGTGCCTGGGAAAGAGCGTGGGCAACTAGTGTCAACACCAACAGTGGTGCAATGGCTTTTAAAGCGCCAACAAAGAGACTTCCCAAGAGAGAAATCATCGTGAACTGAGGAACACTCAATCCCAAGACTAATCCTAATACGACCCCAATACTGATTTTCCGTATTAAACTCATCTTTTTCCAGATAGAAATTATATTTTTCAAACAATTACCTCCAAACAAACATTTTTCCATATTAGCAGAAAAACGAAGCTTGGTCAATAGAATAAAAAATGAGTATGGGCTAAGAGTTTTTTCAACATACAGTCATTATTCCCTCAAAAAACTATTTCATATATTAAAGCACTTCACTTGTGAATACCGTTCTAAGATATAAAAACTACATGTGGTCACTCCACATGTAGTTAAAAAGGTATTCTTATTCAAACTCCAACTGGGCCCTGTCTGTAAAATAGGTCTGGTAGGCTGCGTAGGATGCGATTACTGAAGCCAGACTGGTCGCAGACAGCAACATGAACATGACCATAATCTGATAGCGAATGGCATGGACCGGATCTACTCCTGCAAAAATCAGACCAGACATCATTCCAGGTAGGCTGACTAGACCGACTGTCTTGGCTGAATCAATGGTGGGTTGCATACCTGTTTTGATAGCCTCTCGTAAGATATCCTGTGAAGCTAATTTAACAGTTGCTCCCAGACTTAGTTTTTCCAAAACTTGTTGGCGGTTATCTGTGAAAGACTTGTACATAGCCCGATAGGACAGGCCGATGGCCGTCATGGCATTACTTGCCAACATCCCCGAAATGGGAATGACTTGCGAAGGAATAAGCTGAATTGCCCCTGATAAAATCAGGATTGTCAGAGTCAGACCAGTCGAAGCAAGCAGGGCTAGAAAGGGATGAAGCAGGGATTTCTTACTATTGGGATTGCGTTTGTTGGCTTGGACACTGGCATTGTAAAGAATAATCAAAACCATTGCCAAACTGAGAAAGACATTGGAGGCTTGGAAGATAAACTTGAGAATGTAGCCGACAAAAATCAGCTGAAGGACAGTTCTGACAACGGCCATGAAAATATCCTTGGTCAAGCCCAGTTTTTCCTTTTGACTGATGCCCATAGCAACCAGAACCAGCCCGAATACAAGGGCTAGAGATAGATTATCTACTGAAACGTTCATACTTGGACCCGACCTCCTTCTATTCTCAGAATCTTTTGGGCTGCATCAATCTCTGACTGGTCATGAGTGACTTCAATCAGGGTATTTCCAGCAGCTTGGTAGTCTACCAAGAGCTTGTTGACAATGGCCTTGGTTTCAGCGTCCAAGCCTGCAGAGATTTCGTCCAGGAGTAATACATTTGGCTCGAAGAGTAGATTACGGATGAGGGCAACTCGCTGCTTTTCTCCGCCTGATAGTTCTGTGATTTTCTTGCTTAAAAATTCTGGAGCTAGATGGACAGACTCCAGAGCCTTGAGGGCTTTGGTCTGGTCAAATGCCAGCTGGCGAATGGCATAGGGAAACTGGAGATTGTCTTGGACGGTCTGGCCAAAGAGAACTGGCTGTTGAAAACAATAGGAAACTTCTCTCCTGTAAGTCGGCATATCCAGCTCTGCTATGTCCCGCCCCTGAAAGAAAATTGTCCCACTGGTCGCGGATGTCAATCCTGCCAAGAGTTTTAAGATAGAGCTTTTGCCACTGCCCGAAGGTCCAACCAGGGTTAGTCGCTCGCCTTCTGCAACGGTAAAACTAATGTCCGTTAAAATCGACTTATCATTATCTGATAAGCCGACAGATTGAAGTTGAAAAATGTTCATCTTAATGACCGTGCTCTTCTGCTTCTTCAGCAGCGATAGCAATGGCTTGGGTTTCATGAACTGTCCCATGAGCGTGGTGGGCTGGTCCATAAATAGAGTAGATTTTTAGGTCTTCTTGGCCGATGTTGATGACATTGTGGTAGACACCGTTTGGAATCAAAATGGCGTCTTCTGGTCCAACTTCCGTATCAAGCGTAATCTTGTCAGCTGATTCGCCCATGATAACACGGCCGTGGCCTTGCTCAATGCGGAGGAACTGATCGTTTTCATTGTGGACCTCTGCACCGATGTCGCCACCGACCGGGATAGACATGAGGGTAACTTGCAAGAGTTCTCCAGTCCAAAGGGCCGTGCGGTAGTTAGTATTTTCGAGCGTTGCTGTTTCAATATTGGTTACAAATGGAGCTTTTCCGTAGTCTTTTGTTGTCATAATTGTTTACCTCTAAATTATAATCATTCCAAACTTTCTTTAGAACAATTCTAATTATACTCCTTTTGAAGTACTTGTCAAGCTTATTTAGAAACATTATAATTTTCAGACAATACTTAGGAAACGAGTGCAGAAAAAGCCACCTTTCGGCAGCATGTTTCTTAAGTCAATTCATTAAAATCCCATACATCGTCCACCCAGCCTTCATAGAAATCAGGCTCGTGGCAGACCATGAGAATTGAGCCCTTATAAGCTTGAAGGGCACGTTTGAGTTCATCCTTGGCATCCACATCCAAGTGGTTGGTCGGCTCGTCCAGAACTAAGACATTGTTTTCACGGTTCATAAGCAAACAGAAACGAACTTTGGCCTGCTCACCACCTGAAAGGACTTGGATTTGGCTTTCGATATGCTTGGAAGTCAGACCACAACGAGCCAAGGCAGCCCGCACTTCTGCCTGGTTAAGGGCTGGAAAGGCATCCCAAACGGCTTCCAGCGGGGTCTGACGATTGCCACCAGCTACTTCTTGCTCAAAATAGCCTAGTTCCAAATACTCCCCGCGCTCCACAGAACCGCCCAGCGGTGGAATAATCCCCAGCAAACTTTTAAGAAGAGTAGATTTACCGATACCGTTGGCACCGACAATGGCAATCTTCTGGTTGCGTTCAAAGGTCAGATTGAGCGGTTTACGTGTCAAGACACGGTCATAACCAATTTCCAAATCAGTCGTTTGGAAGATAAAACGACTTGGTGTCCGAGCCATTTTGAAATCAAATGATGGCTTTGGTTTCTCTGCTTGAAGCTCAATAATCTCCATCTTGTCCAATTTCTTCTGACGAGACATGGCCATGTTTCGAGTCGCAACACGGGCCTTGTTACGGTTAACGAAGTCCTGCAAGTCTGCGATTTCCTTCTGCTGGCGCTCATAAGCTGCCTCCAACTGAGCCCGCTTCATGGCATGGACTTCTTGGAATTGATAATAATCACCTGTGTAACGGGTCAAGAGTTGATTTTCCACATGGTAGACAATATTAATCACATCATTCAAGAAAGGAATGTCGTGCGAAATCAAGACAAAGGCATTTTCATAGTTCTGCAAGTAGCGTTTGAGCCAGTCGATGTGTTCAGCATCCAAGTAGTTGGTCGGCTCATCCAGAAGCAAGATGTCAGGCTTTTCCAAGAGCAATTTTGCCAAAAGAACTTTAGTCCGTTGTCCCCCTGATAACTCCGTAACATCCTTGTCCATGCCATAGTCCATGACACCAAGCGCACGCGCTACTTCGTCAATCTTGGCATCAAGCGTATAGAAATCACGGCTTTCCAGACGGTCTTGCAGCTCACCAACCTCTTCCATGAGGGCATCCATATCGGCACCCTCTTCTGCCATAGACATGTAAATGTCATTGATACGAGCTTCTGTCTTGAAGAGTTCATCGAATGCTGTCCGCAAGACATCACGGACTGATTGACCCTTTTCTAGTTTAGCATGCTGGTCCAAATAACCTGCCGTTACATAACGTGACCATTCAACCTTACCTTCATCTGGCTGCAATTGACCTGTCACGATAGACATGAAGGTCGATTTCCCTTCTCCATTGGCACCGACAAGACCAATATGCTCCCCTTTTAAAAGACGGAAGGAGACATTCTCAAAAATCGCGCGGTCACCAAACCCATGACTTAAATTTTTTACTTCTAAAATACTCATAATTTCCTCACAAAAGAGGCTGGAAATCCTTCCAGTCTCTGTCTTTTTCTTAATCCAAACCAATTTCCGCACGTACCACATCTGCGATGGTATCGACATAGTAATCGACTTCAGCATCCGTTGGCGCTTCTGCCATGACACGCAAGAGGGGCTCGGTACCACTTGGGCGAACCAAGATACGACCATTGCCAGCCATTTCTGCTTCCATTTTTTCAATGATAGCGGCAATAGCAGGCACTTCCATAGCCTTGTCCTTCATGCTGTTTTCCACACGGATATTGACCAATTTTTGTGGGTAAATGGTCACTTCTGCTGCCAATTCTGACAACTTCTTACCAGTTTCTTTCATGATTTTGGTCAATTGCACAGCAGTCAACTGGCCGTCGCCTGTGGTGTTATAATCCATCAGAATCACATGTCCTGACTGCTCACCACCAATATTGTAGCCACCTTTACGCATTTCCTCCACCACATAACGGTCACCAACTGCGGTCACTGCTTTTTCAATACCTTCACGATCCAAAGCCTTATGGAAACCAAGGTTGGACATAACTGTGGTCACAATGGTATTTTTAGCAAGTAACCCCTTGTCTGCTAAGTACTTGCCGACGATATACATGATGCGGTCGCCATCTACCAAATCACCATTTTCATCGACGGCAATCAAGCGGTCACTGTCACCATCAAAGGCAAGTCCAATTTGACTACCTGTTTCCTTGACCAGTTCTTGCAATTTTTCAGGATGAGTTGAACCAACACCCTCATTGATATTCAAACCGTCTGGATGTTCAGCCATAACGGTCAAATCAGCACCTAAATCCGCAAAAATTTGACGAGCAGAGGTTGAGGCAGCGCCATTGGCAGTATCCAAGGCAACTTTCATACCTTCTAGCTGAATACCTGTTGAAACAAGGAAGGATTCGTATTTACGCAGACCTTCTGGATAATCGACCACATCTCCTAGACCTTTAGCAGATGGGCGAGGAAGTGTATCTTCTTCAGCATCCAAGAGAGCTTCAATCTCTGCTTCCAATGCATCATCCAATTTGAAACCATCACCAGCAAAGAATTTGATACCGTTATCTTGCGCTGGGTTATGACTTGCAGAAATCATGACACCTGCACTTGCTTTTTCAGTTTTGACTAGGTGGGCAACACCCGGTGTCGCCAAAACTCCCAATTTATACACATGAATCCCTACTGATAGAAGTCCTGCAATCAAGGCAGCCTCTAACATTTGACCTGAGATACGTGTGTCACGCGCCACAAAGACACGAGGAACATCCGTCTCATGCTGGCTAAGGACATAACCACCAAAACGACCCAATTTGAATGCTAATTCTGGCGTTAATTCTACGTTTGCTTCTCCACGGACACCATCTGTCCCAAAATATTTACCCATTGCATAACCTCTTATTTTGTTTTTGTAAGTATAATTTGCATATTTGCTTCCGTCTGAGACAGTACAACTGGCAAGACATTGCCGTCGCTATCTACAGCCTGTAATTTAGCTGTACCACTATAATTCTCAGACAGATTGCTCACATCCATCGCAACAGCTTCGACCTGATCAATCTTAGCCATTGTTTCTTCATCCGTTGTCACTTTAACGGTATCTACGTTGACTGAAACCTTAGACAGACTGTAACCCTCTGCCAATTGATTACTATAGACTCTACCAGCTACCGGGAATGCCTTGCTAACTTTTTTACCAATCTTAACGGTAATCGCATCAGGTGCTAGTGTGGCACTCACTCCTGCTGGCAAATTGGTCAATTGTAGCTTGACAGTCTGTGTCCCATCACTCAACTCTCTCAAATCCGCAGTCACTTGAAACGTCCGAGTTGACTCATCGGATTCTCTCTGTAGGAGAACACGATTAGAGCCCCTTAATTCAACTGCTACCGTCGAAGAAAATCCGGAAATAAAATACTTGTTTGTATCATATTCAATCTCAATCGGTACATTGCTCAGTGTGTGAACATAGGTTTCTGACTCCGTGTTCTGTGCAGCTGTTTCTGAATTTTTATAGTTGGTGGTTGTTGCATAGAAAAAGAGCAACAATGCTAGAAAAATAGATAAGGCTAAGTGACCTACAGCTTTAAACTTATCGTTCATGTTTGCCACCTCCTAATCGCTTCCAGATGGACTTCTTCTCTACATTTTCAGAAATAAAAGTCGCTCGCAACTCTGCTTCAAACTCATCCAAAGTCAAATCATGTTTAAATATCCCGTTTCGTGCAATAGAGATACTGCCAGTTTCTTCAGAAACAATAAATACAAACGCATCAGATACCTCCGATAAGCCAATGGCTGCACGATGTCGTGTTCCAAATTCCTTTGAAATTCCTGCGCTCTCTGACAGGGGCAAATAAGCACAAGCAACAGCTACCTTGTCTTCCTTGACAATTACAGCCCCATCATGTAGCGGTGTATTCGGGATGAAAATATTTATTAACAATTCCTGCGATATATCCGCATTGAGTGGAATCCCCGTTGCTCTATATTCTTGCAATGTTTGGGCTTGTTCTACTGCCACAAGTGCACCAATTTTACGCGGAGACATATAAGCAACCGATTTGAGAAAAGCAACAATTAACTTTTCTTCTGCACTCACTGTATTTGTCCCAAAAATCTGAGTTGTCCTCCCTAACCTCTCAAGCATGGCCCGTAATTCCGGAGCAAAAATCACAACTGCAGCAATCACTCCATAGGTGATAACCTGATTGATCAACCAAGCAATAGTCTGCAGACCGAATAAACTCGCTATAATCTGGAAAATAATGAAGAGAAAAACCCCTCGAATCAATGTCATAATTTTAGTACCTGCAATAGACTTACTAAAATTATAAATCAAATAAACAACTATACTAATATCAATTAGGTGCAACAGTGCGGTCCAAGGACTGGCTATCAAACTCGACCAATACCCTGTATCCAGTAACTGGTTTAGGTTTAACATATCATTCTCATACTTTCTAACTCATACATAGTAATGTACCCATTATACCATATTTTCCCCTTTTCTTTAGAAAATAGTGACCTTCCTGTTAAAAATAGTACAGATTTACTGCAGGAATATATCACGTTCCAACACACTCCATTCTAGAAAATCAGTGACCTTTATGATAAAATAGTCCCATGAAAATAAATACAGCTTTGGGTATTCTAGCAGGAAAAAGCTCCCAGTTCATTTTGAAAAAACTAGGACGTGGTACTACTCTGCCTGGGAAAATTGCCCTCAAATTCGATAAACATATTTTGGATAGTTTGGCTAAGGATTATGAAGTTGTCGTCATTACCGGAACAAATGGCAAGACGTTGACAACCGCATTAACAGTTGGAATTCTCCAGGAAGCCTTCGGAGAAATTACGACCAACACCAGCGGTGCCAATATGATTACAGGGATTACAGCCACTTTTTTGTCAGCTAAGAAAAATAAGAATGGTAAAAAAATAGCTGTCTTGGAAATCGACGAAGCAAGTCTTGCCCGTGTGACCGACTTTATCAAGCCTAGCTTGATCGTCTTCACCAATATCTTCCGTGACCAGATGGATCGCTACGGTGAGATTTATACCACCTACCAGATGATTTTGGACGGGGCTGCAAAAGCTCCGCAGGCAACTATTTTGGCCAATGGAGATAGTCCGCTTTTCAACTCAACGAAAGTCGTCAATCCAATAAAATACTACGGTTTTGCGACGGAAGAGCATGAGCCACGTCTGGCCCATTACAATACCGAAGGCGTTCTCTGTCCTCATTGCCACCAGATTATCCAGTACAAGCTCAATACCTACGCTAACTTGGGTAGCTACATCTGTAACAACTGTGGCTTTAGCCGACCTGAACTGGACTACAAGTTGACCGAACTAAAAGACATCACCAATACCTCTTCTACTTTTGCTATTGACGGACAGGACTACAAAATCAACATCGGTGGGCTTTACAATATCTACAATGCCCTAGCAGCTGTCAGCGTAGCAGAATTTTTCGGTGTATCTCCTGAAAAAATCAAGGCAGGATTTGACAAATCCAAGGCAGTCTTTGGTCGCCAAGAAACCTTTAAACTCGGTGATAAGGATTGTACCTTGGTCTTGATTAAAAACCCTGTCGGTGCAACCCAGGCCATTGAAATGATGAAACTGGCTCCATACGATTTTAGCCTATCTGTTCTTCTCAATGCCAACTACGCTGACGGAATTGATACCAGCTGGATTTGGGACGCTGACTTTGAACAAATCACTCAAATGGACATTCCACAAGTCTTTGCAGGCGGTGTTCGTTCATCTGAAATCGCCCGTCGCCTCCGTGTGACTGGCTATCCTGAGAACCAGATTACTGAAACGCCGAAACTGGAAGACATCATGGCCTTGATTGAGCAATCGAGTAGCCAACATGCTTATATTTTAGCTACTTATACAGCTATGCTCGAATTCCGCGACCTGCTGGCTCAACGCCAAGCCGTTGGAAAGGAGATGAAATAATGGTCTATACGTCATTAAAAAGTCCTGAAAAAGACTACACTTACGATCTCCACATCGCCCACCTCTACGGTGATTTGATGAACACCTACGGGGACAACGGCAATATCCTCATGCTCAAGTATGTGGCTGAAAAGCTGGGGGCTCGTGTTCAGGTGGACATCGTTTCGCTGACAGATGAATTTGACAAAAATTTCTACGACATCGCCTTTTTCGGTGGTGGTCAGGACTATGAGCAGTCTATTTTAGCCAAGGATTTACCAACTAAAAAAGACAGCCTAGCAGACTTTATCGAAAACGATGGTGTCATGCTGGCTATCTGCGGTGGCTTCCAATTGCTCGGGCAATATTACATCGAAGCTGGTGGCCGCAAGATTGACGGTCTAGGAATCATGGGCCATTACACCCTCAACCAGACCAATAACCGCTATATCGGCGACATCAAAATTCACAATGAGGAGTTCAACGAAACCTACTACGGTTTCGAAAATCACCAAGGTCGCACCTTCCTAGCTGACAACCAAAAACCGCTAGGCAAGGTCGTTTACGGCAATGGCAACAATAAGAAAGACGGTGGCGAAGGCATGCACTATAAAAATACCTTCGGCAGCTACTTCCACGGACCAATCCTGTCCCGCAATGCCAACCTAGCCTACCGCTTGGTCATAACTTCCCTCCGTAAAAAATACGGACAAGACATCCAACTTGCTAGCTACGCTGACATCCTCAGCAAAGAAGTCGCTGAAGAATACGGCGATGTAAAAAGCAAGGCAGAATTTGAGAAATAAAGCAAAACCGCTTCTGATATCCAGAGGCGGTTTCATTTTTTATATAGTTCCTACCAAAAGCACTGCCTCAACCGTAATCTCCGTCAACTGGCTCAAGTCCAGCTTGGACTGGTCCACTTGGAAAAAGAGGGGCGTCATGTCTGCCAAGACTTGAGCATGGGCGGCTGTAATCGGCAGAGTCCGGCTGACCAGCACTTGCTCCACCTGCCCCAGGTAAGACCTGAAATGGTCCACAATATCCTGGTTATCATAGGATTCCTTGCGAAGTTGGTCTTTGGCTAAATGGCGGAGCTCCTTGAGGTGATTGGGGCCTGGGACTAATTTTAGAATTGCCCCACCAGTTTTTAACACTCTGGCAAACTCCTGATAATTGGCTGGGGAAAAGATGTCCAAGATACCGTCAATCGTCTTATCTTGAATAGGCAACTTGGTCAAGTCACCGACAAACCATTTGACCGACTTGGTCCTGTCAGATTTGGCTGCTAGAAGGATAGAATCCTTGGAAATATCAAAAGCAAGAATGTCCAAGTCCATTTTCTCGGCTAATTTGCGGGAATAAAAGCCCTCTCCACAGCCGATGTCCAAGACAGACCGCAATCCCAGCTCTGCTATTTTCCCCTCCAAAGCCTCGTAGAGATGATCGTAATAGCCCGCCTCTAAAAAGGCCTGGCGGTTTTCAAAGCTAGACTTGTGGTAGTTGGCGGACTGCTTGACCTGGGGTGCCAGATTGACGTAGCCCTGCTTGGCGATGTCGAAGGTGTGGCGGTTGGGACAGCGGAGGCTGTTGAGGTCAAGACCAAGGGCCTGCCCACAATGGGGACAGGCAAAAAATTGGTCGCTATTTAGGAAACGTGGGTGTTTGGTCATCTTATTTGTATTCTTTTCTAAAGCGGTGCAGGGCTAGTCCTGATAGGAGCGTGGCAATGGCTCCTGTAAAGACCAGCAAGTAGCCGACTGGAATGAGGTAAAAATTTTCATGCAGAATGCCCTTGGCATCGATATACTCGACTGAGTTTGCCTTGATGATAAAGCAGACGAAGCCGAGTAGCATGAGAAAGCTCCCGATAATGGTAATGGTCAGGTGCATCTGGGTGCGGCGGCCTTCACGACCGTCTTTTACAAGTTTTTCTGTCATGTTGTTCATGTCAGTTCCTCCTAAGATAAGGTGATCTAAGGAGATCGAAAAGACAGAGGACATGAGAATCAAGAGCTCCAAGTCGGGCAGGTTTTTGTCATTTTCCCAGTTGGAAACAGCCTGCCTGGTCACATTGAGTCTGAGGGCAAACTGCTCTTGGGTCAAACCTTTCTTTTTTCGTAAGTCTTTGATTTGTTGTCCAAAGTTCATTTCTTCTCCTTTCAGGAACCTGTCTGGCAGGTCCTAAACTCATCTTAGCCTGTCGGTCGATGTTTGCCAAGAAAGACTGGCTTGCTCTGGACTTTTTTAGCGAAAGGTGGTCTTGCTAACTCCGCAAGACTGACTTGCAAGCCTGTTCTATCAAGGGTTTGAGCCTCTTGTCAACTTGCTGTCAACCTAGCCCATCTGCTCAGATAATTCCTCCCATTCTTCCATGAGGTTTTCTTGTTGGGCAGTCAATTGATCGATTTCTTTCTGGTAATCGGTTAGCTGACCGATGTCGTTGGTTTCTAGCATGGCTTGGTTGAGCTCGCTTAAGCGGTTTTCGATGCTATCGATTTCTGCCTCGATTTGCTCGATGCGGCGGGCTAGTTTGCGTTGCTCTTTTTGGTTTTCCTTTTGTGCTTGGTAGTCCATAGCTCCGGCTGATTGGCTAGTACTTTCTAGCTGGTCAGGCTGGGCTTCTGCTTGCTGCTCTGCCTTTTTCTCCAAATAATAGTCATAGTCGCCCAAGTAGAGCGTGGAGCCAGTTTCCGAGATTTCGAGGACCTTGGTGGCGACGCGGTTGATGAAATAGCGGTCGTGGCTGACAAAGAGCAGGGTGCCGTCAAAGTCGATAAGGGCATTTTCCAGAACCTCCTTGCTGTCGATGTCCAGATGGTTGGTCGGCTCGTCGAGGATGAGGAAGTTGTTATTTTCCATGGAGAGCTTGGCAAGGAGCAGGCGGGCCTTTTCCCCACCAGATAGCATGGAAACGGACTTTTTGACATCATCTCCTGAGAAGAGGAAGGCTCCAAGACGGTTGCGGATTTCCACTTCAGGTGTGGTCGGAAAGGCTGACCAGAGCTCCTCCAAGACGGTGTTGGAAGGCGTCAGGGCCGACTGGGTCTGGTCGTAGTAGCCTACTTCCACATTGGCACCTAGCTTGGCTTCCCCTTTGATAAATGGCAGAGCTCCGATGATGGATTTGAGCAGGGTTGTTTTTCCGATTCCATTCGGACCGACAATGGCAATGGTATCCAGCTTGCGTTGGTCAATAGAAATAGGCTGGGAAAGAATGTTTCCATCGTAGCCCACCGCAGCATTTTCCACTGTCAAGACGATATTGCCAGAAGTCTTGTCCGACTGGAAAGTCATGTTGGCAGACTTCTGACCAGTTGTTGGCTTGTCCAGTCGCTCCATCTTTTCCAACTGCTTGCGTCTAGCCTGAGCACGCTTGGTGGTCGAAGCACGGACAATATTTTTCTGAACAAAGTCTTCTAACTTGGCAATTTCCTTCTGTTGCTTCTCATAATTTTGCAATTCCGTTTGCAACTTCTGCTCTTTGAGCTCGACAAACTGAGAATAATTGCCCACATAGCGATCCAAGGAATGCTTGGTCAAGTCCAGTGTCAGTGTCGCTACCTTGTCCAAGAAATAGCGGTCGTGACTGACGATAATCAAGGCTCCCTTGTAATGCACTAGGTAGTTTTCCAGCCAAGCAATCGTGTCAATATCCAGGTGGTTGGTAGGTTCGTCCAACACCAAGAGTTCTGGGCTTTCAAGCAGCATTTTTGCCAGAGCAAGTCGAGTATTCTGCCCCCCAGAGAGCGCAGAGATTTTCATGTCCCACATGGTCTGGTCAAACTTGAAACCATTCAAAATAGCACGGATGTCTGCCTCATAGCTAAAACCACCTGCCAGACGAAATTCTTCCGACAGACTATCATAGGTCTTCATGAGCTGGTCGAGTTCATTACCAGAAAGACTGCCCATTTGTTCTTCCATAGACCGCAGGCGTTTCTCCGTCATCCGCAGGTCGTCAAAGACATGGAGCATCTCATCGTAAATGGTATTTTCCGACTGGAATCGACTGTCCTGCGCCAGATAAGAAAGCGATAGATCCCGTTTGGTAGAAATTTCACCACTAGTTGCTGCTTCTTCTCCGACAAGGATTTTAAGAAGAGTTGACTTGCCAGCCCCATTTTTTCCGACAAGAGCAATCCGATCCCGCTCGTCCACTTGAATGTTGATATTGTTAAATAAAACTTCGCCCGCAAATGAGCGTTCAATCTTGTTTCCACTTAGAATAATCATAGCAATATTGTACCATAAATTAGCCGAACCATGACACCTGCTATTCACCAAAAATATAGATAGCCAATCCTTCTACCCAAAAAAGCTCTATAATGTCGTCAATGGTTGAAACCACTAGCGAATTATAGAGCTATTTTTGATACGTCCCAATTAGTTTAACGAAGAGTTCGCTTTTCTACTGCAATACAGAATTCTGTTAACTCTCTCAGTTCTATCTACAAACTGAATACCATTATGAAATATCATCATCTTCTCGCTCCTTACGACGACGTTTAGCCATAAGTGCAAAGGCTCCTCCTAACATTGTGGCACTCAACAATCCTGATACTGAGGACTGGGTCTCACCTGTATTAGGTAGCTTAGTTGCCTTCCGATTCACTGGTTTTGCAACTTCAGAAGTCATCGCAGACATACTTGCTGATGTGGACGCCGATGTACTTGCGCTAGTTGAGACACTTATGCTTGCTGACAACGATTGAGAGGTACTTATGGATTCAGATACCGATTGAATATCAATTTTTGGTAATTCCATGGAAGTACCACCAGCATTTGATACAATCCAAATCTCTGACGCACTTGTCGATGCAGACGTGCTGGCGCTGGTTGAAGCGGACGTGCTTGCACTTGTCGAGGCAGACGTACTTGCCGACGTTGATGCGGAGGTACTTGCACTTGTCGAGGCAGACGTACTTGCGCTGGTTGAAGCACTTGTACTTGCGCTGGTTGAAGCGGACATGCTGGCTGACGTTGATGCGGACGTGCTGGCACTTGTCGATGCAGACGTACTTGCGCTAGTTGAAGCACTTGTACTTGCCGATGTTGAAGCGGAGGTACTTGCGCTTGTCGATGCAGACGTGCTTGCACTCGTTGAGGCGGACGTACTTGCCGACGTTGAGGCAGACGTGCTTGCACTTGTCGAGGCGGACGTACTTGCGCTGGTTGAGGCACTTGTACTTGCCGATGTTGAAGCGGACGTACTTGCACTAGTCGAGGCGGACGTACTTGCTGACGTTGAAGCACTTGTACTTGCGCTAGTTGAGGCACTTGTACTTGCCGATGTTGAAGCGGACGTGCTGGCTGACGTTGATGCGGAGGTACTTGCACTTGTCGAGGCGGACGTACTTGCTGACGTTGAGGCGGACATGCTGGCTGACGTTGAAGCAGACGTGCTTGCACTTGTTGATGCAGACGTACTTGCACTTGTTGAAGCAGACGTACTTGCGCTGGTTGATGCTGAAGTACTTGCTGACGTTGATGCACTTGTACTTGCACTTGTCGAGGCAGACGTGCTGGCGCTGGTTGAAGCACTTGTACTTGCACTTGTCGAGACAGACGTACTTGCACTCGTTGAAGCGGAGGTACTTGCCGACGTTGAAGCACTTGTGCTTGCGCTTGTCGATGCTGACGTGCTGGCTGACGTTGATGCACTTGTGCTTGCGCTAGTCGATGCGGAAGTACTTGCACTCGTTGACGCGGACGTACTTGCACTCGTTGAGGCGGACGTGCTTGCACTTGTTGAAGCACTTGTACTTGCGCTGGTTGAGGCACTTGTACTTGCGCTAGTCGATGCGGATGTACTTGCGCTGGTTGAGGCACTTGTACTTGCGCTAGTCGATGCGGATGTACTTGCACTCGTTGATGCTGACGTGCTTGCAGACGTCGAGGCTGACGTGCTTGCAGACGTGGACGCGGACGTACTTGCTGACGTTGAAGCACTTGTACTTGCGCTGGTTGATGCTGACGTGCTCGCGCTGGTTGAGGCAGACGTACTTGCTGACGTTGAAGCACTTGTACTTGCGCTGGTTGAGGCAGAAGTACTTGCACTCGTTGAAGCACTTGTGCTTGCCGACGTTGAAGCGGAAGTACTTGCGCTCGTTGAGGCACTTGTGCTTGCACTTGTCGATGCGGACGTGCTTGCACTTGTTGAGGCGGACGTACTTGCACTCGTTGATGCGGAAGTGCTTGCACTTGTTGAAGCACTTGTACTTGCGCTGGTTGACGCGGATGTACTTGCGCTAGTCGATGCGGATGTACTTGCGCTGGTTGAGGCACTTGTACTTGCGCTAGTCGATGCGGATGTACTTGCACTTGTTGACGCTGACGTGCTCGCGCTAGTGGACGCGGATGTACTTGCGCTGGTTGAAGCTGACGTGCTTGCAGACGTCGATGCGGACGTACTTGCGCTCGTTGAGGCTGAAGCACTTGCACTCGTTGATGCTGAGGTACTTGCTGACGTTGAGGCACTGGTGCTTGCACTTGTCGAGGCTGAAGTACTTGCACTTGTTGAAGCTGAAGTACTTGCGCTCGTTGATGCGGAAGTGCTTGCACTTGTTGAAGCGGATGTACTTGCACTTGTTGAGGCGGACGTGCTTGCACTTGTTGAAGCTGAAGTACTTGCGCTCGTTGAGGCAGACGTGCTGGCACTTGTCGAGGCGGAAGTACTTGCGCTCGTTGAGGCACTTGTACTTGCCGATGTTGATGCAGACGTACTTGCGCTGGTTGAAGCGGATGTACTTGCACTTGTTGATGCAGACGTGCTTGCAGACGTCGATGCGGACGTGCTGGCTGACGTCGATGCGGACGTACTTGCGCTCGTTGACGCGGAAGTACTTGCGCTAGTCGATGCGGAAGTACTTGCACTTGTTGAAGCTGAGGTACTTGCGCTCGTTGATGCGGATGTGCTTGCACTTGTTGATGCACTGGTGCTTGCAGACGTCGATGCGGACGTACTTGCACTGGTTGAAGCTGATGTACTTGCGCTAGTCGATGCGGACGTACTTGCACTTGTTGAAGCTGACGTGCTTGCGCTAGTCGATGCGGACGTACTTGCGCTCGTTGAGGCAGACGTGCTTGCACTTGTTGAAGCTGACGTCGATGCTGACGTGCTGGCTGACGTTGATGCACTTGTGCTTGCGCTAGTCGATGCGGACGTTGAAGCTGAGGTACTTGCGCTAGTCGATGCTGACGTGCTTGCACTTGTCGAGGCTGAAGTACTTGCACTCGTTGATGCTGAGGTACTTGCTGACGTTGAGGCACTGGTGCTTGCACTTGTTGAAGCTGAGGTGCTTGCCGACGTTGACGCGGACGTACTTGCACTCGTTGAGGCGGACGTACTTGCGCTCGTTGATGCTGAGGTACTTGCTGACGTTGAGGCAGATGTGCTTGCGCTTGTCGAGGCTGAAGTACTTGCACTCGTTGAGGCGGACGTACTTGCGCTCGTTGATGCTGAGGTACTTGCTGAAGTAGACGCACTGGTTGACGCAGAGGTACTTGCGCTGGTTGAAGCACTTGTACTTGCGCTCGTTGACGCAGACGTGCTCGCGCTGGTCGACGCACTTGTACTTGCGCTGGTTGATGCACTTGTACTTGCACTTGTTGAAGCTGAAGTACTTGCGCTGGTTGATGCGGACGTACTTGCGCTCGTTGAAGCGGATGTACTTGCGCTTGTTGACGCAGACGTACTTGCACTTGTTGAGGCGGATGTACTTGCCGACGTTGAGGCGGACGTACTTGCGCTCGTTGAAGCCGAAGTACTTGCGCTGGTTGACGCAGACGTGCTTGCGCTAGTCGATGCGGACGTACTTGCGCTGGTTGACGCAGACGTGCTTGCGCTGGTTGACGCAGACGTGCTTGCACTTGTTGAGGCGGACGTACTTGCTGACGTCGATGCTGACGTACTTGCCGACGTTGAAGCTGAGGTACTTGCACTTGTTGAGGCACTGGTGCTTGCGCTAGTTGAAGCTGACGTGCTGGCTGACGTCGATGCTGAGGTACTTGCGCTAGTTGATGCAGAGGTGCTTGCTGATGTTGAAGCACTGGTACTTGCCGACGTTGAAGCCGAAGTACTTGCGCTCGTTGACGCAGACGTACTTGCTGACGTCGACGCGGACGTACTTGCACTGGTTGAAGCTGATGTACTTGCGCTCGTTGATGCGGAAGTGCTTGCACTTGTTGAAGCGGACGTGCTTGCACTTGTTGAAGCTGATGTACTTGCGCTCGTTGACGCGGACGTACTTGCGCTAGTCGATGCGGAAGTACTTGCACTAGTCGATGCGGAAGTACTTGCACTTGTTGAAGCGGACGTACTTGCGCTAGTCGATGCGGAAGTACTTGCACTGGTTGAAGCTGATGTACTTGCGCTCGTTGATGCGGAAGTGCTTGCACTTGTTGATGCACTGGTGCTTGCAGACGTCGATGCGGAAGTACTTGCACTGGTTGAAGCTGATGTACTTGCGCTCGTTGACGCGGACGTACTTGCGCTAGTCGATGCGGACGTGCTGGCTGACGTTGAGGCAGACGTGCTGGCGCTAGTCGATGCGGACGTACTTGCCGACGTTGATGCAGACGTGCTCGCGCTGGTCGACGCACTTGTACTTGCGCTGGTTGACGCAGACGTGCTTGCCGACGTTGAAGCACTTGTACTTGCGCTGGTTGACGCAGACGTACTTGCGCTGGTTGAAGCTGACGTGCTGGCTGACGTTGAAGCTGATGTGCTTGCACTTGTCGATGCGGACGTTGATGCGGATGTGCTTGCGCTAGTCGATGCGGAAGTACTTGCACTGGTTGATGCGGATGTACTTGCACTTGTTGATGCTGACGTGCTTGCAGACGTGCTTGCCGATGTTGATGCAGACGTACTTGCACTGGTTGATGCAGACGTACTTGCACTGGTTGATGCGGATGTACTTGCACTTGTTGATGCAGACGTGCTCGCGCTGGTTGAAGCGGACGTGCTTGCGCTGGTCGATGCGGACGTGCTTGCACTTGTTGAAGCTGATGTACTTGCGCTCGTTGACGCGGACGTACTTGCGCTGGTTGACGCAGACGTGCTGGCACTTGTTGATGCAGACGTACTTGCGCTCGTTGACGCGGATGTACTTGCACTTGTTGATGCAGACGTGCTGGCTGACGTCGATGCGGACGTACTTGCGCTGGTTGAAGCTGACGTGCTGGCACTTGTTGATGCAGACGTACTTGCGCTCGTTGATGCGGACGTGCTGGCTGACGTTGATGCGGATGTGCTTGCACTTGTCGATGCGGACGTACTTGCGCTGGTTGAAGCACTTGTACTTGCGCTGGTTGAAGCAGACGTGCTTGCACTTGTTGATGCAGACGTGCTTGCCGATGTTGATGCAGACGTACTTGCGCTGGTTGATGCGGATGTACTTGCACTTGTTGATGCAGACGTGCTGGCTGACGTCGATGCGGACGTACTTGCGCTGGTTGAAGCACTTGTACTTGCGCTGGTTGAAGCTGACGTGCTGGCACTTGTTGATGCAGACGTACTTGCGCTCGTTGATGCGGATGTACTTGCACTTGTTGATGCAGACGTGCTGGCACTTGTTGAAGCTGAAGTACTTGCGCTCGTTGACGCAGACGTACTTGCACTTGTTGATGCACTGGTGCTTGCAGACGTCGATGCGGAAGTGCTTGCACTGGTTGACGCGGATGTACTTGCACTTGTTGACGCGGACGTGCTCGCGCTGGTTGATGCTGACGTACTTGCTGACGTTGAAGCACTTGTACTTGCGCTAGTCGATGCGGACGTACTTGCACTTGTTGATGCGGAAGTGCTTGCAGACGTCGATGCGGAGGTACTTGCGCTAGTCGATGCGGAAGTACTTGCACTTGTTGAAGCTGACGTGCTTGCACTTGTCGAGGCTGAAGTACTTGCACTCGTTGATGCTGAGGTACTTGCTGACGTTGAGGCACTTGTGCTTGCACTTGTCGAGGCTGAAGTACTTGCGCTCGTTGATGCGGAAGTACTTGCGCTGGTTGAGGTACTTGTACTTGCGCTGGTTGACGCGGATGTACTTGCGCTGGTTGATGCTGACGTGCTTGCCGACGTTGAAGCAGACGTACTTGCGCTGGTTGAAGCTGACGTGCTCGCGCTGGTTGAGGCACTTGTACTTGCACTCGTTGAAGCTGACGTGCTTGCAGACGTCGATGCGGACGTACTTGCGCTGGTTGATGCTGACGTGCTTGCACTTGTCGATGCGGAAGTGCTTGCACTTGTTGAGGCTGAAGTACTTGCGCTCGTTGAGGCAGACGTGCTTGCACTTGTTGAAGCACTTGTACTTGCGCTGGTTGACGCGGATGTACTTGCGCTAGTCGATGCGGAAGTACTTGCACTCGTTGAGGCAGACGTGCTTGCACTTGTCGAGGCTGAAGTACTTGCACTCGTTGATGCGGAGGTACTTGCTGACGTTGAGGCACTTGTGCTTGCACTTGTCGAGGCTGAAGTACTTGCGCTGGTTGACGCTGACGTGCTTGCAGACGTTGAAGCAGACGTACTTGCGCTCGTTGATGCGGAAGTGCTTGCACTTGTTGAAGCTGACGTGCTTGCAGACGTTGACGCGGACGTACTTGCGCTAGTCGATGCTGACGTGCTCGCGCTGGTTGAGGCTGACGTACTTGCACTCGTTGACGCGGACGTACTTGCACTCATTGACGCGGACGTGCTTGCAGACGTTGAAGCACTTGTACTTGCGCTGGTTGACGCGGACGTACTTGCACTCGTTGAGGCACTGGTGCTTGCACTTGTTGATGCACTGGTGCTTGCAGACGTCGATGCTGAAGTACTTGCGCTGGTTGAGGCACTTGTACTTGCGCTAGTCGATGCGGATGTACTTGCGCTGGTTGACGCTGACGTGCTCGCGCTGGTTGAGGCACTTGTGCTTGCTGACGTTGAAGCTGACGTGCTCGCGCTGGTTGACGCTGACGTGCTTGCGCTAGTTGACGCTGAGGTGCTGGCTGACTCGCTGGCTGATACTGAGGCAGACTCAGAATTCCTGTCAGTAACCTTTAAGGTATATGTTTTCTCAGTCTTAGCACCGTGGGCATCTGTCGCTGCTACAGTTACCGTATAGATTCCTGCTACTAATGTCTCTACTGGGACATTCGGCTGGCTTCCTTGATAAACAATACTACCTTTTGAATCTTTTACCGTATAAGTAACAGTGGTTGTAAGACTGTCATTTGGATCTCTGTCATCTTCTGTATCTGTAACTGTAACACCAGTAGAGATGTCAATCGTTGTTTTTCCACCACGGTCAATAGTCTGATCAGAAACGGTTACATTCGGTGCTGTATTTTCCTGCAATGTGATAGAGCTGGTGGCTGTTTTTACCGCTCCAGTCGAATCGGTAGCTGTGACTGAAACAGTATAAGTTCCCGCTGGGAGATTTGTCAAATCAACAGGTAAAGAATCACCATTTTTCGCCTTAATCGTCTGTGAATATCCTGTAGCAGGATTTGTAATCACGACTTGGATAGCCGTTGTGTAAGTATCCGTTGCACTCTTATCATCTTCTGAGTCCGTAATGGTGATGTAATCTTTCAAGTCAATTCTTGTTGATGTTCCAGATGGTTGTCGCGTAATCGTAGCATCTTGCGTTGCAATCGTCGGTGCCGTATTTGTTACAGTAACTGGAACCTCGACGTCTTTGCTAAATCCATCGGTAGTTGTTACCGTCACGCGAATCGTTCCGCGCTTTGTGTTGGTCGTCGGATCCGTGCTTGTCACCGTTAAGATTGGATTGCCTTGCGCATCTTTGGCAACTGCTGTTGTAGCGGTTCCGTTACTTACCGTGACTTGGTCTTTCACCATCTGTTCGGTAATTGGTGTTACTGAATCAACTGTGATGGCACCAACAGAAGTCGTCAGGTAATTCAGGGTTACAGTAACTGTTTTTTCAATCCCTTGTTTAGTCGTTACCTTGACGTTGACAGTACCAGAGGTGTCTGGAATCGTTCCCACAACAGCATAGGTCAGTCCAGCATCCTGCAAAACTGTACTGCTACTGCCGACAGCTGTAGCTTTTACCCAGTTTTCAATCTCTGTTGCTGAAGGTTTCTCAAGAACTGCTTTGGTCACATCGGATACATTTAAGATTTGAAGTGTAAATGGTGTGACGGCTTCTGAAACGTGTCCGTCTGCATCATAGGCATGAAGTTCACGTGTAACAAACCCTGCGCCATTTGCTGTTCCAGCATTGTGTTTCCCTGTGACTCGAACCGTGCTTTCAGTAGCTCCTGAAGTAATGTCAAAGGTCAAGCCTGTTGGCGGGATATGCGTACTACCATTGCCACTTGCATCCACTGTAATAGAGGTAACCCCTTTGTCATCACGAACCGTTACTGGTTCAAGGGCTTTGTTTAACTCGGTATTGTTAAACACATAATAAACCGCACCTGTACCGTTTTCATACCCGGAGTTAACAGTGACGGTTGGGGTCGTATCCACAACGTTCAGAACGTATTCGTGGGTATTTGTTAGCCCTTCGATATCACTACCTGTTACTCTTACGCGGTATGTCTCGCCCACATTTAGATTGGCCGTGCTAAAGTTCTGCATGCCCGCCTTATCCGTCAGCGTAGAGAGAAGATTGCCTTCTGAATCGGTAATTTCAATCTGACTGATAAATGGCGAGTTTGCCTTGCCTGCATTTGACGAACCATCTTCTGGGTCGATGACCTCAACATCCCTTGTCAAGTCAATGGTAGCTGCCTTATCTGCCTTGTCCAACGTCTGGTTAACAGTCGTAACAGACGGTCTTTGGTTGCTTTGGTAGGTGATTCGGACTGGGATATCCTTATAGACCCCTTGGTCTGTCGTGACACGAACCGTTGCAGTCCCATCTGTTTTTGGGATAGCCGTTGTCAACGTCTTCGTGTAGCCGATAGTGCTTCCACCCGTTGATACCGTAACGGCATTTAGCACATCTTGTTCAGACGGGTAATTTTTATAAAGACGGTTTAACAAGGACGTGTTAGCCGTTGCATCCATCACCCAGAGTTTGAAGTTCTGAAGCTGTGTTGCATTTCCAAAAGAATCCGTAAACATCAAACTTCTTGAATACACACCAACCCTGTTAAAGGTCGAACTTGCAGTTCCTGAAAATGCCCCGGTTGACTGGTTGATTATAAAACCTGAATCCGTTTCTTCTAAACGACTCGTTCCATCCGCTTGCGTTCTGTAGAGACGAACACTTGAAAAACCATTCGCATCTGTTGCAGTAACGGGATAAACTGCATTTGTCCTATCCTCTGTCTGAATACTTGTACCCTTAAAGATGGCCATATTGCTAATGCCAGTTCTGGTCGGGGCACTATCGGTAACACTTAGTGTATAGCTAGTCGTTGCCGTCAAGCCTTCCGCATCACTACCTGTCACTTCTACAGTGTAAGTTTTAGTTGGGTCAAGCGTACTGGTATTTATCGTCATCTGACTTGTGTTTGTAATAGTACTTATGACCGTATTTGTCGCATCTTTTAGGACGATTTTTGTAACTGATGGAGTAAGGTTGTTTGCTTCATCCTCAACATCACGTACAGTTACTCCTGTTCTTAGGTCATATGTTGCAACTGCACCCTTGTCTACCGTTCGATTAGCTGCTGTAATCGTAGGAGCTTGGTTAGCTCGGTAGGTAATTGGAACCTGAACGTCCTTATAAACACCTTGATCTGTGGTAACACGTACGGTTGCCGAACCATTTGTCGTAGGAATAGAGCCTATAATCTCTTTTCGAACACCTATACTTTCGCTAGAAGTCCCTTGAATCGTAACCTGATTAAGAACTTGGTTAGCAGTTGGCGTTGTTTTGTAATTTTGTTCTAGACTACCAGCTGTAACATCATAAACATAGAGTTTAAAATCCGTGAGACCAGAAACATTTCCCAGACCATCCGTAAACTCCATGCTCCGACTATAGACGCCTGGATTTCCCTGATAACTTGCTCCTGTTGTGCCAGAGAAGGCTCCTGTTGTCTGATCAATTGTAAAGCCTGATGTTGTATCTTGGTCACCTTTCGTACCGTTCGATCTGGTGATATACAAACGAGCACCTGAAATACCATTTGGATCTGTTGCGGTCACTGGTGTAATGCTTGTTCCCCCATTTGTCAATGCAATCGGAGTGTTCTTGAAAACAGCCATATTGTTAACAACAGTCGTTGTAGGTCCAGTATCGGCAACTCTCAGTGTATAAGTTCCTGTGGTAGTTGCGCCATCATTATCTGCACCAGTTACGCGAACAGTGTAGGTTTTGCCAAGTGTTAGCGTAGAAGTATTAATGCTAGTAGCTGTCATATCCGTGACTGTCTGAACGACACTACCAGTATCATCTAGAACTTCATACTTGGTTACCTTTGGTGAAGTGGTTAAGCGGTCTTGTGATGATCCATCTTCGGCATCCAAAACGACAACTCCTGTTGCTAAGTCATAGGTTGACTGACTTTTATCTGCAACTTGTGCGCTTGATGTCACTGTAGGAGCTTGGTTAGCGCTGTAGTTAATCGGAACCCGAACGTCTTTATAAACACCCTGAGCTGTCGTTACTCGTACAACAGCATATAAGGTCTCCGCAACACCAGTCGAATCTGGGATAGAGATGACACTCTTTGTCACAGTTGTCGTGCTATCTCCCTTATTTACAGTTACCGCATCCATAACCTCCTGATTGGATGGTTTATTCTTATGAGCGCGAGAGAGGGTAGAGGCCGCCGTATCAATAATGTAAAGTCTGAAATTGCCAGATGTTGAACTGTTATTGAGACCATCGGTAAAGGTCATAGTTCGAGTAAAGTAACCAGTACCACTTGCTTGCGAGATTGTCCCGCTTAGGGCACCAGTCGTTGGGTTTACTGAAAGTCCTGCATCACCACTAAGTCTCGCATTTGTAATGGTTTTGGCCTGTTGTTCAATTGTGTTATTAACCCCATTAACAGCATCCCTCTCAGTCGCCACTACTGGTCGGATGCTATTGCTGCCATCTGTTGTTGCAATGGCCGTACCAGCAAAGACAGTGTAATCTGTCACCGATTCAATGGTTGGTGGGTAGTTGATTAGTACGGTTGCTGTTGTACTGATGCCTTCCCCAGTCGTTACCAACACAGGGACAGCTGTCGTCACATTTGCAGCAGGCGGTGTACCTTGTACTTGATAACGCAAGGTTGTCGCCACACCACCCCAAGGATTTTGTTCATCGACCCACCTTTTAGCAACATTTTCAATCTCTGAAGTTGTCGCTAGGACACCTGTCGCTTTATTGACATAGTCACTTGGCACAGCAACGGCAGTTAGCTTGATACCTGGATCAGCATTAAGCCCTGAGTTACGATTCCAAGCACCGTCCACAACAAATGGCCAGCGAGTGAGAAAATCATTTTTATTAGCTTGCAGTTTATTTCCATTAAACAGGTTTGGTTTAATCATTGAGCCAGCAGGCATGTAGATTTCCCACTGGTTGGTTGTACCTGCTTTTTGACGAACTTTAAGACTAACTGCATTACCATTAGCATCTACTAGCTCATTATTGAGGTTATTGCTGTTATCGTTATTTCCTGTATCGTCTGCACGAGATACCCCCCATCTTTGCCAAGTACTTGGATCAGATGCCTCTGTCACTGTTGCAAGGACAAGATCCACCGTCGTCGTTTCACCGTAGAAGAAGTAAACTACGCTTGGATGAGTAACCACTGGTCGCGTCGTATCAGTTGCTCGCGTGCTCGTTCCTTCGGCAACACGCAACATACCGGAAGCTGCTTGGATTTGATTGATACGCCCGGTCAAGGAGATAGCTGCCTGACCTGCCTTTTGGCTCATTGCGTCCACTTCCTCTTGGCTGGCTGATGTGGAAGCTCGTAGTGCCGTTGCCTCAGTTAAAGCAGACTGCGCATTTTGCAAAGCTGTTTGGTAACGTTGGTAACGAGTTGTAGTTGTCGTTGAAGCATCTATCTCTGGTAAGGACAGGGCTTCATTCAAACTCGCCAAGGCATTGTCCAAGTTTGTGTAATCCAAACTATTGGATTGACCGGCTGTCTCAGACTGGCTAGACGAACTGCTGTTCAAACTAGTAGCTAATAACCCTGTTGCAACTTCCGAACTTGCCGTAGCCATAGTAAGGATAGTACTATTGGGCTGCGCTAAAGCACCTGTTGGAGCAAGCAAATCAGTTGAAGACACGTGAGAAAGTCCGCCCTGATTCTCAACAGAGACCAGACTGGACTCAGTCGCCTTACTTCCTGATGGTTCACTACTATTTTCTGAACCTACTACTCCTGTCGAACTTGACTTTCCCTCTACTAGGCTGCCAGAAGTTGACATAGAAACGCTGGTTGAAGCAGATTCTGAAGCTGATGTCGAAGCGGAGGTACTCGCAGAGGTTGATACAGAAACAGAAGCAGACAAACTAGCACTCTCTGAGCTAGATAGACTTACTGAAGCAGACTGGCTGGCACTAACAGAACCCGAGGTGCTGGCACTCCCTATTCCCGATTCACTAGCCGTGGCAGAACCTGTAGTTGATGTAACACTTTCTTCCGAAACCACTTCTGTTAAAACGCTTTCAACAACCACTATATCTTTATCAACAAGGGTGTCTGCCTTGCTATCAACCTGTTGCTCCACTACAGCGACTTGCTCTTCTGCAAAAGTATTCGGCGCAAGGGTCGTCCCAGATATGACCGCCCCCGAGGCTAACAAGGCCTGTAAGTAAGCCAGACGCGAACCTCTCAATTCCTCATTTGTTTCAATAATCGGCAAAGTAACCTTGGCCTGCCCCTTCCCTCTAATCACGCGTAAAAGACTGATTTGGGACAAGACCGTCCGGACCCAGTTCTTACCCGATTTATGCATTTTGACCCTACTTCTACGTCCAATTTCATCAAAATGCTTATTAAATCGTTTTTTGTTCATGAAAACTCCCTAGAAATATTCTTTTTTCTTCACACGTGCATATATATATATATATATATATATGGATGAAATAAAAATCAATTATTATTTTACCATAAGTAAAAAGCTATATCAATAAGAACAACTTTTTGTTTTCTTGTTTTTATACACAATTACAAAAATATTATAGCCAAAACACCTCTTGAATTTCTTCTAAAAAATATTAATTCCCACCAAATATGCTAATGTCTATTTCAAGCAGAATAACGACTTACTTCCTATAAAGAAATAAGGAAAACAGTATACATCTATCGCAGAAGCAAGCCTAAAAATTCAAAAGATATACTGAATAACTATACTATAACTAAAGTAACTAAAAATTAGCTTAATTGAGCCTCTCATTTTTAACTTCTAAAATCACGATTCCACTCAAAAAATGGTAAATTCCAACACAAAACATCTTCTAATTTCTCTATTGATTAAATCGAATAAATGAATAAGAATAAACAAGCACGCCAGCAACTGCTCTTCCCACTCTTGAAAAAAAGACGGATGCCTGCTATAATATCATTAGGATACTACTGCTCACTACCCCACCTGGCCCCTGTCAGTAGAGTTGAATTTTTTCCATTTGATTTCGAATAAATAAGTGGGAGTGGGAAAGAACTCGACTAGTCAACAAAGAGTTCGTTTTCCCACCCCCGCACAGTTGATTAGGTCAGATTTGGAGTGTAATACACGAACAAATCTGCCAATCAACCACTGCGCTGAGATGCTGACACTAACTCTGAGAAGTGTTTTGCCAGACTCTGCCATTAAGAAATCAAATGAAAAGGATGTGGTAGATTGAGACATAGTCGCTTAAAACCAACACAGGATACAGTCGCCAAAAAGATTTTTCAAAACAAGGAAGTCACCAAGGCCTTTGTGTCAGACATTTTAAACCTAGCTGTTACAGAAGTTGAACTCTTGGACGGTCACCAGATTAGCCTGCCCAATGATCATTCGCCCCGCGGTTTCTACACGGTGACGGACATTTTGGTCAAGCTAGACGACGGCACCCAGGTCATTATCGAAATTCAAATTGTCAAGCAAAAATTTTTCATCAACCGCCTGTGGACCTATATCTGTACCCAGGTACATGATAATTTTGAACATGCCCGTCAGGAACACGGTGACACACATACTACTCACGAATGGCTCTATCCTGTTTATGGAATTGCCCTCGTGGAGAAGAATTACTTTGACGATGACCAACCCTTTCACATCTTCTCCCTGCGAGAAGAAAGCACCAATCAAGAACTATTTATCCAACCCAAAAACAGTGACAAACAGCACAGTCTGGTCAAACTCGCCTTTCTGGAATTGGGCAAATACCAGCCCGAAACCATTTCAGAATACGACTTGAAAAAATGGTTTGAATTTTTCGGAAACCGAGACTTCACTATCCAACCAGACAAGATTATTTCACAGGCAGAACATGCCCTAGACTACACAACATGGACCAAGGAGGAACAAGACATGTGGGATAAAGAATTTGACAGAGAAGAACTCTACTACTCTTCCCTACGTGAAGCACGGGAGGAAGCGTGGGAAGAAGCTTGGGGGAAAGCGGAACAAAAAGAACGCCTCCAATTTGCCCAGCGTTTGCTTGCAGATGGTTTAGATAATGATGCGATTGCTCGCTATACAACTCTTCCCCTCTCCCTAGTCGAACAACTTCGTAGTCAATTGGCGACAGGTGGGTAGTTAGGCAGAACATGGACCAAGGAGGAACAAGACATGTGGGATAAAGAATTTGACAGAGAAGAACTCTACTACTCTTCCCTACGTGAAGCACGGGAGGAAGCGTGGGAAGAAGCTTGGGAAGAAGCTTGGGGGAAAGCGGAACAAAAAGAACGCCTGGAATTTGCCCAGCGTTTGCTTGCAGATGGTTTAGATAATGATGCGATTGCTCGCTATACAACTCTTCCCCTCTCCCTAGTCGAACAACTTCGTAGTCAATTGGCGACAGGTCGGTAGTTAGGCAGAACATGGACCAAGGAGGAACAAGATATGTGGGACAGAGAATTTGACAGAGAAGAACTCTACTACTCATCCCTACGTGAGGCACGAGAAGAAGCTTGGGAAGAAGCTTGGGAAGAAGCACGGGAAGAAACTGAACAAAAAGAACGCCTGGAATTTGCCCAGCGTTTATTAGCAGAAGGCTTGGATAATGATATTATTGCTCGCTGTACAACTCTTCCCCTCTCCCTAGTCGAACAACTTCGCAGTCAATTGGTTGCAGGATTTTAAGCGTTTAGAGTGGAACTAAAAACAGTCTAGAAATAGACCATACAACTGAGATTGGGAAGACGAACTCTGAGAAGCGAGGCTGGACTTTCTGCCCTGCCTCAAACTCTTTTTAGTTGTCGATTTCTGATACCACAACTAAAGGAATATAACATTCCCTCCCTATGATAGAATCAAAGCCAAAAAATTTATAACTAGATTACTAGATCTTCCCTAGTAGTCTTTTTCTGTGCTAAAAATTCAGGATATTTCGTTTATTTTTTTAAAATAGCAAAAGTTGCTTTTAATACTTGATATACAGGGACAATGATTGCTTTTTGTGAACCACGTCGACTTCGAATTTGTTATAATCGGCTCTCTAGGGCTTTTTTTTGACAGTGAAAGCAGGTCGGCATAAACATTTCTTCAAATATCCCGTCTTTGACAGTTTTACAAGACAAAAACCTCCCTAACCCTATGCATATCAAGGGTTTAGCGAGGTTTTCTTTTTATATCAAAAATGCGTACTTTTTCTCGATTTTGACGATTGTAAAATTTTTTTCATCTTTTTTTCGCTTAGAATTTGATAATCACTTCTGAATCCAAATGTCTGATGCAGCTGGTCAGTAATAGCCGTCCGAGTGTAGTTAGGTAGATAACCAAAACCAGGCAGATACTTAAAGGTGTATGAACGTAAGGTTTCAATGAGTTCAGTACATGTGAATTGCTTCTGAACCGCCAGCTCTAAGTAACGATAGAGTATAAGAGCAAGAAAGCAAGTTGTAAAGTGAGCAGAAATGCGATCTTCTCGACTTAAATAAACTGGTCTAGCTTTCAATTCATGCTTCATAATACGGAAACATTCTTCAATTTCCCATCTTCTCTGATTAATGGAAACAATGGTCTCAATCGTATCGTCTAAGTTTGTTGTTACCGCATAAATTCCATCAAATCTAGCTTCAGAAACAATTCGTTCTTCATCCAACTCAATAAACGTTTTCTCAGCTATTTCTCCATCCCTTGTTGTCTCTGTTACTTTTAGGAAACGCTTAGGATCTGTAGATTGTTTCTTCTTGTAGTCAGCTGGTTTTCCAATCCATTTTGAGGCACGTTGAATCTGGCGTTCGCGTATCTTTCTTTGGTAATCTCTGTATTTAGCTGAGAAGGTTACAATCAATCGTTGGTCTTCTAGCCCATCTTGTGGTAAGGGGCATTCTTTGTAAAAGACTTGTCTATAGAGAAAGTCTTGATTACTTTCATCTAGTGCAGAAATATCATAGAATGTCTCGGACTTATCTCCCATCAACCGCCAACCTGTAGAAGCTGTAGCCCAGTCTTTGTCTTCTTTCTTTAACTTTTTGATAGATTGAGTTGTGACAAAGGCTCTCCCGCTGATATTATTGTAGCGTTTGTTTCCAATAGAAGATAGTCCAGCATCTGTACAGACCACAAATTGAGCTTTTTCAAAATCCTTGATAATCTTCTTCTCCAAAGGTTTCATAGTCGTTTGTTCATTCGTATTACCAGGTGTGACGGAGAAAGCTAATGGAATTCCTTGAGAATCCATAAACAGCCCCATTTGAACGATTGGATTCGGTCGATGTTCCTTAGAATAGCCATATTGTCTCAGTTGCCCCTCCTCATCTTCTTCCTCAATTTCGAAATAGAAATTTGTACAGTCGTAATAGAGGACATCAGTTTTACGAGAGGAAAGTGCAGTTGAGTTTTTATAGAGTTGTTCTTGAATAAAGTCAGTTTCTTTGGCAATAATTTCTAATCCTCGGTAGAGGTGCTGGAGTTCCAGAGTTTTAGGTTCTAGGAGAGTTTGTGAAAAATGAGCAGTAGACCGTTTAGAGGATGGGAATAGGATTCTGCCGTAGAGGAGACGAGAAAGAATGGTATCTAAGTGAAAACTAAAGTGATACCTCTTCTGAATATCTTGACAGATTTTATCCAATCCCAACTGATAATAGATATTCTGTAGAAATAAATATCCCCCATGATATTCATTTCGTTGATTTTGTTTCAACTGTTTATTCTCATGAAGTTTGACTAATATTTCTTGTTTATCTTCTTTATCAAGTTCGGTTAACTCTTTAGCCCGCAATTTTGCCCATTCCATTGGTTCCATTTCGGGATGTAGCTGTTGAAGAGTTTCATGATTGCCGAGATTTTCGACAATGGTTGATGTCCGTTTGTTTCCGACCTTGATATCTTTGATAATGGCATAGTTGATAGTATTTTTAGATACTGATTTTTTAACTCTCATGGATTCGCACCTCACTCTATTATACCACAGTACGAGAAAGTACGCAATAAAAATGTGCGAGAATTTGACAAAAAAATAGCGTCACATCAACGTTTGTGACACTTTTGGTGGTTTCAAACTGTCAAACTCCCGAGCGGAACTAAAAACAGTCTAGAAATAGACCGTACAACTGGGATTGGGAAGACGAACTCTGAGAAGCGAGGCTGGACTTTCTGCCCAGCCTCAAACTCTTTTTAGTTATCGACTTCTGATACCACAACTAAAGGAATATAACATTCCCTCCCTATGATAGAATCAAAGCCAAAAAATTTATAACTAGATTACTAGATCTTCCCTAGTAGTCTTTTTCTGTGCTAAAAATTCAGGATATTTCGTTTATTTTTTTAAAATAGCAAAAGTTGCTTTTAATACTTGATATACAGGGACAATGATTGCTTTTTGTGAACCACGTCGACTTCGAATTTGTTATAATCGGCTCTCTAGGGCTTTTTTTTGACAGTGAAAGCAGGTCGGCATAAACATTTCTTCAAATATGAATTACCATGTCGAATCTTGCTACTTCCTTTCTTATCAGAACTCTCATTATTACAGAGGCTGGGCTCAAGCCCAGCACCGTTTCTCAAAGTTAGTGTCAACATCTCAGCGCAGAGGTTGATTGGCTTTAACAGTCTGGGAATAGACTGTTTCAGCTCAACAAATAGAAATATAGGCTTGTTGACGAACTCTTCTATGAAGGGTCGAGTTCTTCCCACTCCCACCCAGAAGGCTAAATCTCTAGCAGTTGGAAATAAGGATACGACGTTTCCTCGCACGTCGAAGTAATCAAAGATAAACTGATAATTGACAATAAGAAAAAGGCTGGATCAACCAAGCCTTATCTATTTATCAAAAAAGAATTGAATAATCCTAAAAATAATCAAACCCAAACTAATCAGCACCGAGAGAATAATGATGATATGAAAATCAAAGCCTCTCTTTTTTTTCTTTTTTTTAGGAAGAACATACCGCTCTTCTTCCAAGCGTTGTTCAATTCGTTCTCTCAAAGGATGTTTTCTGGTCATAGTTTCTCCTATCCTATCAAACGCTGATAAGCAGCAACATCAACTAAATTAGCCTCTTCTTCCTGACAAGTCAATAGACGGTTTGCTTCTTCTCCTGACTCAGTCAGAAGATTCTGGATTTTAGCAACTAAGAGCTCTACCTGTAAAGAACTGAAACAATTTTCCTTGGCCACATAGGTCTTGGCGTGAGCAGTTTCACCAAAGGCAAAAATCAACAAACGATGTTCAAAGGCGGTTCGTACTGCCGACAAAATCTCGCCACCATGGTTGATGTCCAAATAAATACTGGTTTTCTGATACAAGTCCCTCACCATATCCATGGAAATATTTGGATAAAGAGTCACATTGGCATGATTGCCAACAGCCATCAGACGACTGGACATCTCTGTGATAGCACCGATATGGAAATGAAGATTTGGTAAACCTGCAATTAAGCTATCCAATTGTTCAATTTGGTCAGAATTGGTTAAAATTAAGGCTTCTGGTTTCAACTTCCTTTTCTCCTTGAAAGGATAGAGGAAGCCCAGATAAACAATCTGTTCTCTCTGTTCTGGACTGGCTAAGTCCAGTAAGCGTTCATAGGTTGCCTTATCCTGTACTACTACTTTAGCCGGTCGTCTGCTCTGCTGATTGAGCAAGAGAAGCATATTACCTGGAATGCTATCATGAATTGGTTCCTGCCAGAAAAGAATATCTTCACCATCTTCATTGAGATAGAAAGTCGTCAAGAAGGATAAACCCAAGCTATTGTAAATAATACGGTCTAACTCAAAACCTGCCTCCTTTAGATAGAAAGCAATCCATTCATGCTTCGTTTTGAAAAAGTAGATACGGTTTTGATAATTCAAAATCAGGTCGCCCGTTTCATGATTTTCAACCAAGACTTCTTGCCCCTTGAGACCATAATAGCTAGTCTGAGTAGCCTGTCCCTGCCTGTCATAACTAGTCTGACCAAAACGAACTCCTTTATCATTGTAACGGTCTGTTACCACAATTCGCCCAGCCTCATCATACCAATCCACTGCATTGATTAAGCGCTTATGGCTTGGATGGGCGTAATGAATCTGGGCACGTTTATTGGCAAAATTATAAATAGCAGCCTGGCTATTATCACCTCGAATTTCCCAAAAAGCCGGAGTTTGTAGTTGATTGAAATACAAGGCATGACCTTCCATCTGCTCATACTGGGTAAAAAAACGATAAGGCGAGGTCACATCGTGAGGTAGAAAACCGTCATCATTAAGGACAATAGTCGGATTATGATAACCCGAGCACAGTAGGGAATAGTGCAAATCCCAACTTCCTTGATGATAGCTATCAAATAAATGAATCATTGTGGACCTCCTCTACTAAGTCTAGCCACTTTTTCTCAATTTCATAGGTTAAAAATTTAGAAGCAATTTGGTAGGAGGCTTCCTGCATGGCCTGACGATTTTCTTGGCTAAAGAAAATGCGAATAGCCTGACAATACTGGGCAACAATTTCCTTCTCATCTTCTACTTGTGGAAAAGGCAAGAGATAGCCATTGAGCCCATCTTGAATAAAGGTCTGGTTGCCATAAGGGGCATCAAAACCAATAAGTGGCAGACCGGCACCGATAGCCTCTAGCAAGGTCAGACCAAAACCTTCACTCTTTGAAGCTGTAAGATAAAGCTCATAATCCTGATAGACCTCTGTCAAATCCTGGTGACCTTTTAGCTGGATATAGTCCTCTGCACCATGCTCCTTAATGATAGTTTCGATTTTACCTTGCTCGCCACCACTGCCATATATGTCAAATGTCAATTCTGGCAGGTGTTTCTTTGCCGCAATCACAGCCTTGGTCAGCCAGTCTACGTGTTTTTCCGTAGCCAAACGTGACGCTGTAATAATGGAGTAAGGTTTTCTCTTTTCCGAACGACGTACACAGTCAATGCTTCCTACTGGTATATCAAGCACACGGGGAACCTTGCCCACATAACGAGCGAACTGTTCTTCTAAAACTTCCTTTTGCCGTTGCGTCGAGGTGATGAAGAAATCAACACTATCTGCATGAACAAACTGGTAGTCATAGAAGTTATTCCAAAGTATCGTTTGGTCCGTCAGGCTATTAGGGCTATAGTGTTCCGCGTGAATGACTACTCCCAGCCTAGCTGGTCCTTTGTTAGCAAAAACAGCCTGTCCTGTACCTGTCGCACGATCCAAGATGACAATATCTTGGGCTGTCAGTTGTAAGTGTTGCATAAAATAGGCAATCCATTCATCCTTGGAAGAAAGGATGGCATCTGGCATGCGGTAAACAGAGTTTTCACCATCAATTACCTCTTCATAGGCAACCGAACCATCTTCATTAAAGTAGCGACGGAGATAGAGATGAGCCCTGTTATCACGGGGAGTGTAGTACTCACTAAAACTTCTCATATAGGTGAAAAAGTCCTTCCGAATCAGCATTCCTCTAGAAACGTATTCGACACGATGTACTAGGTCTTGATCTTCCTGACGCAGATAGGCTGTCAGAAATAAGTCCTGTTCCTCATAGAAGAAACGCACAATCTTCCCGTCCCGTTCTTCTCTAGTAATATTCCCAGCAACATCTTCCCGAAGCTGGTCTAGCGTATAACTAATCGGAGCAATCTTTTGATCCGTGAAAAAAGTGTAGAGCCAGATAATCTCCTTATCCTCAAACCCAATATTTCGGGTCAAGTCAGCCAGAGTATCCTGACCAAAGAAATCGGTAAAAATAAATTTGGCATCCACTCCCTTACGACGAAGAAGTTGAGCCCGATAAGCCTGGGCATATTCTACACCACTACTGGCCCAGCCTATCCCAAGATTGATATTATAGACAGTCATTTACAGCCCTTTCTTAAGCAAAATACACCTGCATCTCTCCCTTTTCCGTATAGGAAACATCGCTCAGAAGGATGTTCTGAAGGATACCGCGTTTGATTTCTTCTTTCATTTTCTGATAACCTTTATAGGCTTCTTGATGGTATTCAAATACTGGATTGCGCTGAGCTACCTGTCTGGCACCTGCGATAATGCGAAGTTGTTGGAGATAGTCCACCTCTTCCACCCAGCATTCATCGATGGCTTTTAGCACAGCCAGACGTTCAAACTGAAGATAATCGGTCGTTAGAAGTTCTTTTTTCCTCTGAATTTCTGCTTCAATGATTCCCAGCAAGAAAGCTCGCACTTGTTTGTGATTCCTTACCTCCAGATGTTCTGGAAAAGCCTGAAAATCGTAGGTAATATGGTCTAAAATATAGCGTTCCAAACTATGAGCTTCTAATATTGGATGGCGTTTAAGGTAGAGGTCAATGTCTTCTTTGGCAAATTGCAAAATATCTAGAGCCTGACTCCGCCCCTCAATAATAGCATCTCTTTCTCTATAAACATAATCCCGTTGGAGTTTGACGCTTTCGTCAAATTGCAGGGTCATGCCCCGTGAGGCTCTTCCAGTACCATCACTAGCCTCTTGAGAGTGTTGTAAGGCTTTCCTGAACCGTTTCCCAGTCAATTCTTGTGGCTTGCTCGGATCCACCAAATCTTTATTCTTCTTATAAAAATCTTGAATCCACTTACCACCATTTTCAATCAGAAGATCATCTTCTAAGCAGGCAAAAAATTGACTAAAACCTGGGTCTCCCTGGCGACCTGAACGACCACGCATTTGCAGGTCCATTCGTTGACTTTTCATCCGTTCTGTCCCTATAACAGCCAGACCACCCAATTCGCGCACACCTGGTCCCAGCTTTATATCCGTTCCACGACCAGCCATATTGGTAGCCACCGTGACTGTTCCTAGCTGGCCAGCTTCCGCCACCATCTGCGCTTCTTTCGCTGCATTATAGGCATTGAGCAAGCTATGGGGAATCCCTTCCAACAAAAGCATTTCCGAATAAATCTCTGACATATTGACCGATCCTGTTACCAGAAGGATGGGTTGACCTGTCGCATGGATTTTCTTCACCAAGTCCAAAGAAGCAGTAATTTTTTCAGGCATGGTCGTATAAATCTTGTCCGGATAATCCTTGCGAATGACAGGCTTGTTGGTCGGAATTTGAATCACTTCCATGTTATAGGTTTCGATAAATTCCGCTTCTGCGGTCTTACCCGTTCCTGTCATTCCAGCCAGCTTATCAAACATCAAGAAAAGATTTTGGTAGGTCACTGACGCAATCGAACGCATTTCCGGAGTGACCTTGACCCCTTCTTTTTGTTCAATAGCCTGATGAATGCCCCCCTGTAGCCTGGTTCCAGTCAGCACACGCCCGTCCGTCTTGTCCAGCAATTTCACCTCATCATCTTGGATAACATAATTCTTTCCTAAAGTGTATAACTTATGGGCCTGCAGGGCCAAGATGACATGACGGACCAATTCCGCATGATCAATATCAAACAATTCCTGCGAACTAAAATAACGCTCTGCCTCATCCATTCCTGCCTGGGTCAACCAAACTTCTCCGTGCTCTCGGTTATAGTAATAGCCCACGCCCTCTTTCAAACCAGTAACGAAATGATCAGCAATAGCATAAAGGTTAGACTGCACACGGGGAGAGCCTGAAACAATCAAAGGTGTTTGGGCTGTGTCTAGCAAGACAGCATCTGCTTCATCAATAATGGCATAATGAAAAGGGCGCAGGTATTTATTATTCTTATGGGTCGCCAGATTCTCAAAGAGATAATCAAAACCTAAACTACCATTGGTCGTATAAACAATGTCCGCCGCATAGATGTCTTTCTTAGTGAGAGCAGCTTTGGTGGTCCGATCATCCGAATCATCCACACCACAAGCCACTGTCAATCCCAAAAAATGATAGACCGCTCCCATCTCTTCTGCATCACGACGCGCTAAATAGCCACTGGTCGTTACCAGCATAACACTCTTGCCTTCTAAAGCATTGAGATAGAGAGGCATGGTAGCTGTTAGGGTTTTGCCCTCGCCCGTCTTCATCTCCGCAATATTGCCCTCGTGAAGAACAATGGCTCCCATTACTTGAACAGGATAGGGAAACATGCCCAAGACACGCTTGGCCGCCTCGCGAACCAAGGCATAGGCCTCCACCATGAGATCATCCAAGCTAGCACCAGCTGCCAATCTCGCTTTGAACTCCTGAGTTTTAGCTCGCATTTCAGCATCCGTCAGGTCTGCCATCTCCTCTTTTAAGCTATCAATTTCTGTAAAAATCCTCTTCAATCTCTTTAAACGATAATAATCCATAGAGAAAAATTGTCGGAGTTTTTTCATTCGTTCAAGAACCGTCCTTGTCTAAAAATTGCTGGATAAGGAATCGGAGGGGATGAACCAGAGAAGAAACAAAACCTTCACTGACATCCTTCCTCTCTTCTCTCTCCCTCCTAGCACGCTTTATCAAATCCTCTACATGCGAAAGGGAAATCCCTTGTTCTTCCAAAAGTGAATGATAGGTCTCAATAGGATAAAATACCGAACTTAGAAACAAGCCAGCCGGTTTTATTTTCTCGCTATAGTAAGCAGCTGCTAGATTCCCTCTTGGCCCATAAGCAAAAAACTGAACCCTTGCTTCCGGGTGTCTAGCCACACAATCCATGATAAATTGCTCCGTTTGAAGATGGAACATGGACACATCGTCAGCTCTATCAGAAACAAAGACTATATCACCTAGCCTGTCTATACATTCTGCAAACAAATCCTTCTCATAGTACACATCTTCAGGATGCTCCAGAAAAACAATATGTAAGCGAGAAGAACTTGTAGGATTACATTTTTCTTCCAAAAAAATCAACTCTTCCTGAGGGGAGAAGACCGATTGCAACAAAATAGAGCGAAAGGTCAAACGTTCACAACCAGCATTCAACAAGGCAATCTCGTAGGAATAAGCTTCCTTGGGATAGGTAAAAGATGCTTTCTTATCTTTTAAAATCTCAAATCCCAGCTCTTTTCCAAAACGATCAAAAAACACCACGCGCAATTAAATACTCCCCTGAGGATAGGCCTCCGCATCCAGAATCAACTGGTAGTTGGCTCCCTTTTTCAAAATAGGAAGAGTCGGGGTCTGCCGCTTGGCCTGGAAATTGGTCCGAGAATACCAGTGCTTTATTTCAAAACTTGGAGGCATGAGGGGATTTTCAAAAGAAATAGCCTCTTTTTCAAAATCAATCCGACTCCCATACGAATAGGTGTCTTGTGCAAAATGGTTCCACTTAATCTCTAACCGCACACTATCTTCTCCTATTAAAATCCTTGTACAGCATATCATAATACTGCTTGATAAACCAACCAGAAGTTGCAGCACTACCATCTAGGTGGCGACCTGAGTAACCTCTACCCAAAATAGTCGCTCCCGTTTCCTTACTGGTTCGAACCAAATTTTCAAAAGCAGCCGCATCATAATCATCTTCTTTCATGTAGACCACCGCAAATTTTGTCGAGGCATAGACTCCTTCTTCCATCAAGGTCCAAAAACGCTGGTTGAGCCTGTCTGCTGCTTCTTGATCCATGGACTGATAGGTTGAATATAACAAATCCAAGGACGTTGGAAATCCACCAGGCCTGTGTAAACGCTCAGCTAAAGCCATATCCCCCAAGCTCAAAAGGGGCTTGCTAATCACAATCCCATGAGGTTTTAATTTGGCTCCATAGTAGGAAGCACCAAAAGTACCCATGGACATGCCGGATAGGATCAATTGACTGGAATCAAAACCTAGAAAATCCAAAGCTTCTTCTATCTTGCCTTGAATCTTATCTTCCAGTTCCTGACTTCCCAAATAGAAGGCCCCACCATCCAATCTTGGATCACAAATCAGCATAAAGGGTGTTTTCAAGCCTTTCATCATCCAAAAACCTTCAAAGCCTTCGGCAGTACGAAAACCTGAGAAATAAACACAGAGGGGTGGTTTAAAATCAGCAGGGTCAAAGTAAGTAAAAATCTCCTGGAGCTGATGGTCGACAAGCCGTTGTCCGCCCAAGATAAACTCACCCAATCCATTCCTTCCCCAACGATAGTGAAGGTCACCGATTTCTACTCTTCCAACACCTTTAGCTAAGATAGAAATGAAGAGATAGCCATCTATATCAGCATCGATGACAACCTGATCCTTCAAGCTATCCCCATCAAATTCCCACTGCTGATAAATTTGACTGGTAGCCCCATTTGGGATGAGCCGAACAAGCATTCGGATGTCAGTCGTAGAAGCATGACTGTGCTCTAAAAATAAATTCAAAAACTGCCATTCACCATAGGGAATATTGTAACGAAAGAAGGCCAACTGCTGAAAATCGTCCCCAAATTCCCCTTCAAAAGTCATGTATTTCCGCCCCTGCATGTGAACCTTGCCTGAAAAATTGGGGGAAACTTCCATATCACTAATATGAACCTTGGCACCATATTGTCCAACAAATAATCCCTTGGATAGGGTATGAACAAAAGCCTCTTTTTCTCTAGGATTATAGGCTTGAGCCATGACCTTTTTTAAAAACTGCTGGAGCCATTCCGACGTGTTCCAACCTGCTGGATAAAAAATCTCATAAACCTTAAACAGTTCACAAACCTTTTTCACAGTCCCTGGGTATATTTCATCAGCTAAAACAAGGACAGCATACTGAGGATAAGCATCCAGTTTTTTCTGTAAAAGCTCTACTTCTTCTTCCAAGGTTTCCAGTAGCAGATTCTCCTCCTGGACTTTCTCAGCTTTCTTATTTTTTTCAGTTTCCTCTAACAAGCTTGCCAACCGTTTTCTTGTTTTCTCTAATCTAGACCTATCCTTTTTCGCAGCATCAATCTGACCAAGCAGGATGTCCAAATCATCTAGAGAATAATAATGCCATTCTAACTTTTCAGAGATGGCTACTTCTTCCCGCCAATTCTTTCCACCAACTTGTAAAATAGCTATTTTATTTCCCATTAGTTTATTTTTTCTTTCACTTTTTCTACTAGGACACCACTTGTATATTCCGAAATTTTTTGAACAGAATGAATGAGCGACTTATTCCAATTGGTCAGACCTGCTAGGTAGAAATCGATACCTGCTAGTAGGCCTCCATCCCTGAAAAGAATAAAACCATTCTTCATATGTTCAACAAATTCTGTCTCCACTCGATTGATTTGAGGAATACCAGAACTAATCCCTGCAATTTGGGTATACAAATCTGGCTCTTCTGCCAAATCAATAATCAATCGAACATATTGAAAGGCTTGAATAATCTCATTTTCGCTATGTAAAAAGGACAGCTTGATGCGACTCTCCTGACTTTCTGAATCTCCAAATTCGAACATCTGTCCTTCTTCTTTTTCAAAAAACAGATAGGGTTCCGACCTGGTTTCTAGAAATTCTTCTAAATCTTGACTAAGATTTTTGACCGTTTCTTGGTTTGTCTGATAAGACACCAGATGCAGATGCATATCCTCGTATTCTTCCATCCTGTTAAAGAGCACTTCCAAGCAAGCCTGGTACTCGTCTGGGCTTAAACCATCCAATAAAAAGTAAACTTCTAGTTCTTTCAAACGTTGGCTCTTACCCAAGGCCAAACGGGTATCAAACAAGGACAAATGATGGACTGGAGCAATCTTAAATGTTGACAAGTAATCAGCTGTCTTCTTACTATCCGTAAGAACCAAGTCAGCCATAGCCAACATGGATAGTAACCGTTCTGTCTGATTCAATGGAAAACGTTGACCAAAAAACGATAGAACAACCTTTTGGCTACCCTTGGCCTTCATGACCACATCATAGTGCTGAGGAGAGGCCGTTAAAAAGATATGGGCCTCCTCTGAACTACTTTTCAGATAATAAGCCAAACGTTCTTGAACCAATTCTTCCATGTTCTCATAGAATGCTTTATCCGAGATGGCCGTTTCCAATTGAGGATTGATTTCAATATGTTGGTCATTGTCCCCTAAAAATTCCCGAATTCTCCACCTGCCGTCTAAGCCCAAATAATCCTGATAGAGGGGCTGCCAATCCTGGTAGTAAAGAATACTTGATACAAAGCCCCGATCATCAAAGACCATTTTCTTGAACAAACTCCCCTTGTCAAAGAAACTAATCCAAATAACCTGACCCGATTCACCAAATTCGATCTGGGCATAGACTTCTCCACCTAAGAGAGCAAGAGCTAGGAAAGGGCTATTGACAAATTCAATCCCCTGTGGCCAGTCAAAATCCAGATAATCAATCACTGCTCCCTGATAGTCTCCAATTCCTTGCAACTGATCGAAAAGAGACCAGGTATCCACCTCAAACAAATCGTAACGGTGCTTGTAATACCGAAGATTGGGCATATAATTCAAGATGAGCAGTCGATTCTTTTCTCCTGCCGCTTCGAACATGCGCAACTGATTGATGGTGTCATCAAAACGAGCGGTCGACCACATATTGTACCAGTTATTGGTATTATCATACCAAGTCCTCTGTTCTGGATACCAAGCTGGAATAAAGTAATGTGTCATACATTCTCCTACTTCAATTCAAAGAGTGAACCATAGCGTTTCTTTAAGCCCATCATTTTCACTTCTTTGATAATTGTCAACAAAATACCTACAACCATCATAAAAATCCCTGGCAGTCCTGCAATCCTCTGAATATCTGGATAATCCAGACTAAGCAACAGAGGAAGACCAACCATGAACAGCAAGAAAACAGCATTGATGGTACCAATTTTAAAAATAAGGGAGATCAGGTAGGCCTTGGTTGGCTGACCTGGTCTAAGAAGAGGAATATAATCTCCTGTTCGACGCATTTCTCTTGTTTTTTCTGTTGGATTAACTGTTGTAAAGGCAAAACTGATGGTTAAAAGAGCCAATATAGCCAAAAAGAACAAAATCCCTTCCAAATTCGTCAATGTAAAATAACTAGCCAAATATTGAAAAATCATGGCCTGATTGGGAAACAAGAAAGACAAAAGCAAGAAAATATACTGCGGAAAAGCCAATAGGGTATAGGCATACATGAAAGGCATCCCACCCGAGATATTGAGTTTAATAGGCATATAAGCCTCTTTCATCAAATCGTTCTTGATAGCAATCCGTTGGATAGGTACCCGGTATTCCGCATGGTCTAATACAACCGTTAAATAGATGGAAAGGGCTGTCCAGGCTAATATCAACCCTCCTACAAAAGCCAATTCTGTCTGGAATAAATCAAGGAAAATAGGAAAAATATAAAACTGCCCAACAATAATATTGATCAGAATGATAATAGCTGTCCCCCCCAGACCATAAGCAGCATTCATGCTGGCCAGCCAGCTAATCACAAAGGCACCTGCAATCGTGACCAAGGTTACAAAAAAAATCTCATCAATAATGGCTAGTTTGCCACCCTCGCCATAGTTCAATCCAATAGCCAGCCCCAAGCCCTGAATAAAGGCCAAAAGCAACATCAGAGCATTCTTACGAAACTCCATCATCCGTGGAGAAAGAGAGCTCTGCTTACTACCAATTGAGAAGAGAGAGATGAGAATCGTAGCATACATCCAAGGCCCTAAACCTAGTGAAAAGATGGATAGCATGGGCAAACTACTTTGTGGTATCTGATACCAAGGTAGTTCTTCGAGCGCTGTCTGAGGCAGATAGCCCGACAAATTCACTAAGGGAACAGGTAGATAACGACCTGCTAGCATGATAAACAAAATCAAACCTGTAACAAGGGTTTTTCCTAAAACAGGATACCTAAAAAATAATTTCTTCATCGCTAAATCTAACATTCTTTCAAGAAACTGTATTCACAAGTGAAGTGCTTGTATACTCGTAATAGAAGAGATTGTTTTTCGCTAATCAAGGCAGGTTGTTAGGGAATACTGGCTGTATTTTGAAAACAACGAACAATGAGTAACTGAAAAACCAGCAGTTGCTGGAAGTGCTGAACTGTAAATACAGGTCCTAAGTTTCTATATCATTTTATTTTATCATAATGTCCATCGGAAGTAAATTGGCGGGTTGCTGGCAGCATATACTGGACAATGATTTTCTTGCCTAAGAACCTGTATTCACAAGCAAAGCGCTTGTATCGAATTTTACTGTATAAATTGTCCATTTTGTGATAAAATAATCAAGTATACCTATCTAAAAGGAGATTCTCTTGAATAAGCCACTAATCAGCATTATCGTCCCAGTCTATAACGTCGAAAATTATCTGGATGAATGTATTCAAACCGTCCTCGCTCAAACCTACTCCAATTGGGAATTGTTACTCATAAATGATGGTTCCACCGACTCTTCTGGGACTATATGCGATGACTATGCTAAAGGTGATGAGCGAATTTTTGTAAAACATATAAACAAAAGCAAAGGTCTATCCGAAGCCCGCAATACTGGCCTGTCCCTCGCAAAAGGGGAATATATCACTTTCTTAGACTCTGACGACGGCATTCGTGAAGATTTTCTAGAAACCTGCCTGACCACTGCCATTCAGCATGAGGTCGACATTGTCATTGGTCACTTTTTCATCTGGGATGAGAGAAACCATACCTTCTACTACTTCGTTGAGCAGGAACAAAAGGATCAGACCGAATTTCTAACCGTTCAAGAAGCCCTAGACCGCCAAGTCGTCTGGAAAAACCTCAATACCGCACCTTTTGTCGTTACCTGGGGTAAGCTCTTTAAAGCCTCCTTGTTTGACAGTATTCGCTTTCCAAAAGAAAAGGTATTCGAAGATGAGTACACCACTCATAAAATCTTTTTAAAGGCCAAGCAAATCGCTCTGATCCATAGCGAATTTTACATGTATCGTCGCCATGGTAACAGTATCATGACTTCTAATTTTAGTTTGTCAAAAACCATGAACAACATCGAAGCCTTGGAAGAGCGTATCGTGGATTTGGTTCTAGCAAATAAAGATACACAACTAGTTCGCCAAAAACTCCGTGACGTACTCCAAAACACCAAATATGAAATGGAAGTCAATCAATGTACCGATAGCTTAGAATACCTACGTGTTTTAAACAAACTGGAATTATTTAACTCCTAATCAGAAAGAAACAAGCAATTTCCTATGAATACACCAACTATCCCCATCCGAGTAAAACCTATTTCTCAAAGCCTAGACTATATTTTGGAACACTCCTGCTCTGTCGCACGATTTGGCGATGGAGAGATGGACATTATTGCATGTCACAGCATTCCTTACCAAGACTATGACCCTCAGCTAGCCAGTGAATTAAAAGAGATACTAGGACTTGAAAGCAACCAGCACTTGATGGTCTGTTTATCAGATGTTTTCGAAAACAGAGAACGCTATACAGACGCCTGTAATCATTTTTGGGAAGGACACTTACAGCACTACCAAGACTACTACCGCCAGATTTGTAAAGCTCCTTGGTATGGAAGTACCTTTATCTCCCGTCCTTATATGGACCTAGCCGATAAAAGTTTATCTGCTACCTATTTTCAAAGCTTAAAGCAGATTTGGATAGACAAGGACATCCTGATTGTCGAGGGCAAAACCTCTCGCTCAGGTGTGGGCAACGACCTTTTTCAAGAAGCCAAATCTATCCAGCGGATTATCTGTCCCTCAAAAAATGCCTACGCCCAAATAGACGAGATTATTTCGGCCATCAAGACCTACGGACAAGACAAACTAGTCCTTTTGATGTTGGGACCAACTGCCAAAGTCCTGGCCTATCGTCTGTCTAAAACAGGTATGCAAGCAATTGATATTGGCCATATTGATTCGGAGTATGAATGGTTTACCATGCAGGCTCAAACCAAAATCAAACTCCAGCACAAGCACACAGCTGAACATAATTTTGACCAGGATATCATCTTTACAGAGGATCAAGAGTATCTACAACAAATTGTCTTAGACTTGACAGGTGAAGTCCTGCCAGCTCTCCAGGAAAGCAAAACCTTGGATATTGCTTTCTCTGTTAATAATCGCTATGCCCAATACCTTGGCGCCACTATCTTATCTATCCTCGCCCATCATCCAAAGGAAGAGGTACGAGTCCATATTCTTTACAAGGAGATTGCTCAGAGCATTCTCCAAGACTTGGGCAACCTAGCTCAACAAACTCCCAATTTAGAGTTGCACTTCCATTTGTTGGAAGACCAGCAGTTTTCAGCCATTCCTATCCGAACTGAACAATTTCCAATTGATACTCAACAAAAATCAAAAGCAAACCAGTCAAGTGTTTTTAAACCATTGTCTACTAACAATTGGTTTTAAAATAGACCAATCTAACTCTCGTATTACTTCTTGAAGCTTGTTTATCACATCGTCTAGTGTTTTAAAAGCTTTATTCTTAAACCCTCTCTTTCGAATCTCAGCCCAAACTTGTTCAATTGGATTCATTTCAGGAGTATAGGGAGGAATAAACTCAAAACCAATATTATGTGGTTTCTCTAAGGTACTTGATTTATGCCAAACGGCATTGTCCATCACTAATAAAATATAATCGTCAGGATAAGCTTCAGATAGTTGTTTGAGAAAAACATTCATCCAATCTGTATTACAGCCCCCAGCGATAATGAAGAAGGACTCTCCTGTATGGGCATCAACAGCACCATAGCAATAGCGATACTCACGAATATAGTGACTATGTACATGCGGTCTCACCCCTTTTGGTGCCCAGGCCTTCCCAATTTTACTGATCCGACCGAAACCCGCCTCATCTTGATACATTAGCCTGACTTTATGATAGCGACGACTATTCTTGAAGCGCTTTCCTGTTTTCGTGAATGAAGATTTTATTTTTAGACGCTAGAATCGTTTCGGCGTCTGCTTTTTTAGGGTGTTCTGGTCTTGGCGTCACTTTGCGCCAACCATGGCGTTTAAGAATGGCATAGAATCCTTCCTTGGTCGTAGGGTGTCCAACCCGTTTCTGATAAGCTTCATAGAGAGAGTTTATCGTCACAAATTCGCCATTTAGTGAGGCTGTTAACTGTTCTTTTAGAAACGCTTCCTCTTCTTGAAGGGTTAAATATTGACGGTTCCGTCCACCTCGCGTTTCTCTTACTAGAGCTGAAATCCCCTCAAGTTCGTACTTGCGCTGTAAGGACCAGATTGTATACTTTGAATAGCCGATGAGGTTAGTGATTTCCTTATAGCTAAGACCTTCTGCTCTGAACAAGATAACTTGAAGTCGTCTATGAAATGGAGAATAGGTTTTATCTTTCAAATAAGTTTTTAATTCTTTCGTTTGTTCGATAGTAAGTTTCATAAATCTATTATAGGTTAGTTTTTGTTTTTTGAATAGTATGAATCCTTCTCCCGTTTCCTACTTCCAGAACTCCTAGCTGACTTGGGTCGAATTCTCTACCTAGACGTGGACATCTTGGTACATGGAAACTTGATGGAGCTCTTCCAAACGGATTTAGAGGAATATGAGCTTGGAGCAATCGTTGAAGCAGATATTTTCAAATACTACCAATGGTATCTGGATAGTCTGGGCTTTGGTCCAAATGATGCCTACTTTAGCTCAGGTGTGCTCTTGATGGACCTTGACAAGATGCGTCAGAATGGTACTACCAATCAGTTGATTGCCATAGCCTTAGAAAAGGCTCGAGACTATAAATTTCCTGACCAAGATATTTTAAATACCTACTACAAGGGACAGTTCAAGCAATTGTCACCTGCCTATAACTACACCGATGTCCGAAAGCAAAATAGGGAACTGACAGCTGACGAGATTGTCATCGAACACTTCAACGGTGACATCAAGGCCTGGCATGCTATCACAAAAATACCCGACTATCTCAAGGCTTCTGCCCTGACCTACCAAGACTATCAGGCAGCATTCATAGCCCTACAGAATAAGCCTGTGGTCAGCATCATTATCCCTATCGGCGAAGAAAGCCCTTATCTCCAAGCCTGCCTAGAATCTATCAGCGTGCAGACCTATCGCGAGCTTGAAATCCTCTTGGTGCAGAACAAGGCCTACTCACATAGCCAAGCGCTAATGGAGGCTTACCAGAAAGATAGCCGTTTCCACTTGCTCACCTTAGATACCGAGGTTGTTTCTCTCGAGCAGGCTGGCATCAGGAAGGCAAAAGGAGACTACCTAACCTTTGTCCGTCAGACTGACTGGTTGGACTTGGAGTACGTCGAGTGCTTATTGACCTCCTTGACGGAGAAAGATTGCCAGATTGCCCAGACCTCTTTCACTGTCTTTAATGAGGAACAGCAAAACTACCTCTTCTATTCAGAAGAGTTTCCAATCGGTACCGTCATAGAGAGCAAAGAACTACTTCAATGTTTACACAGCTTGATTTGGTTTGAAAAAGAAGGACATGAGAATTTGTTTGGAAAATTATTCCAAGCCCAAGTCTTCACACAACTCTTTCACCGACAGACATTAAGCAATCAAAAACTAGCCAATCTTGCCTATCTAAGTGCTGATACAGTGGTGGTTAGCCGTCACAAACTCTATGTGCGTCGCTTTAAAGAAAAAGCTGAAAACTTAGAAATACTAAACAATAGAGTGGATGACCTAGCCTATCTCTTTACCTTGCTAGCCAATAACCAACTGTTGACCGTTGATTTTATGGATTACTATAAAGAACAAGCCCAACTACTAGCCAAGGAAAGCTATTGTCAAAATAATCATCAACTCTATCATCAAACCTTAGCAAGACTCAATCTACTCTAGCCAGCAGATAAGGTCATTTAGTTTCTCCTTTAATACTTCGACGAGGGGAGGCTGGGCTCAAGTCCAGCGCACTTCTCAGGGTTTGTGTCAACATCTCAGCGCAGTGGTTGATTGGCTTTAACAGTCTGGGGGAGTGAAACAGTTCAGTGAACTGTTTCAGCCCGAGCCTAGAAAGGAAAAAGCGAGGTTAAAGGTGGGAGATAAGATTTGCGAGGCAAATCTCAGCAGTTCGTGTTTTACACTCCAAATCTGACCATTACGATTGTTGCGAACAAAGTTCGCTTTATCTCCAACCTCAAACTGTCTCCCAGACAGTTTTGTAGCGAACTCTGTTCGCTCTATCTCCAACCTCCAAAGGTTCCCCGAACCTTTGTGTAGCGAACGAAGTTCGCTTTATCTCCAACCTCAAACTGTCTCCCAGACAGTTTTGTAGCGAACTCTGTTCGCTCTATCTCCAACCTCCAAAGGTTCCCCGAACCTTTGTGTAGCGAACGAAGTTCGCTCTATTTCCAACCTCAAACTGTCTCCCAGACAGTTTTGTAGCGAACTCTGTTCGCCTTATTTCCACCTTCAGTACAGACTGCGCTAAAAGTAAACTAACAGACCTTATTATCCACAAAAGAGGGCAAGACTAAGTAGATTTAGAACTAAAAAAACAAAGGAGAACCGGATGCATATCGCATTTAGTGCTACTGATTCCTATGCCGACTACTTAGGGACAACCATCTATTCCATCATTCAACACCATCCTAACCAGGAACTGCATTTCTATGTATTGACCAAATGCATGTCTGACCATAGTCGTTTTAAACTCAATCGCCTGACTTCTCAGCTGGTGACCATTTCTTTTATTGAGATTGACAGCACGTCTTTTGACCACCTCCCTCTGAAAGAAGGAATTTCTCTTGAAACCTACTTTCGCATCTTGTTGCCCAGCCAGCTAGCTGAACTGGACAGGGTCCTATATCTGGACTGCGATATCTTAGTTAATGGATCACTGAAAGAAATCTGGGAAAGCGATCTTAGTCACCATTACCTCGCAGGTGTCAATGAATTAGACATGCTCCATAGCAATGCGGAATACCGCCAAAAAATCGGGTTCACCCCTCAGGATATTTATGTAAATGCAGGGGTACTTCTCTTTAACCTAGAGCTAATGCGCCAAGACAAGATTGAGGAATTCCTCTTTGCCAAAGCGCAAGAGATAAAGAATTACATTGAATATCAAGACCAAGATATTATCAATATCGGTTTGAAGGGGCAAATCCTAAACCTTGAAGCCAAGTACAATATGACTGCCTATCAACGCAAGGTCAAACATATCTCGCTGGAAGAAACAGTCATTATCCACTTCAATTGGCACAAGCCTTGGAGAAAGGACCAAAATTATCTCCAATACAATCGCGAGAGTTTCGAACTCTATCGCAGAACCTTTCAAGCCTACCTCTCCACTGTCGAGCCAGCGGTTACTCTCCTAGTCAACGCTTGGCAGACCAGACCAGCCTCCCTCAGCCAATGCCTAGCCAGCGTCTTTGAGCAGGATTACAAGAACCTACAGATTCTACTCCTGCTACCAGAAGACCAACCTGAACTGGAAGAAATCCTGATTCCTTACCTGACCAAAGAGCATCCAGTAATGGTGATCAAAAAAGACTTTGCCACAAAAATGAAAGCCTATTATGCAGGACTAGCACACATCAAAACCAGCTATTTCAGCATGATAGAGGCAGAGGACTGGCTGGATAAGACCCATATTTCATCCCTCTACCATCAGCTTGTGGAGCAAGATACCTTCATAGCCAGTGCGCCCTTTACCTTACTAGAAGAGGAGGAGGGGATCTACAAGATGTTTGAGCCTGACCTTGCTGACGGCCGCCGACAAACCAGCTATTTGTTAGAAAACCTCTTCGGCTTAAAATGGTATGAAACTTTCCGTCATACCCACCTAGATGGCAAACTCTACCATTCCACTATCATCCAGAGATCAGGTCAACTAGCCAGCTATCACTCAGAAGATTTACTAGCCTGCCTCTTCTACTTGGTCGGCGAATCTGTAGCCTTTGTCAACAATAGAACATATGTCAAACGAAATGTATCAATAGTTCAGCCCACCTTTGAAACCGAAGGGGGCATTCTCCAGCGAATGAAAGAATTGAACCACTTCGCCTCCTATATAGCGCTATGTAATCTGTCTCTCATCCATTACAAAGAATTTTACAAACAAGAACTCTATGACCTGCTTGTGACTGCCCAGAAACTAGAGAAAGAAGAACTCGCTAGCAAGCTAGAAGCGAAACTCAATGAATTGCAATTCTTAGAGCAACTTCCTCATCACAAGCCATTCTATTAAGGAAACATTATGAACCTAGCATTTACTGTCAGCGATTCCTATATGGACTACATGGGAACCACCCTCTATTCCATCATGGTGCATACAAGAAAATCCCCTGTTTCCGTCTATGTCCTCACATCTGATATATCAGACTATAGTCGCTTCAAACTTCAAAAATTAGAAGACCGATTTCACAATCTAAACATCCATATCCTTGTGGTGGATGCAAAACAGTTCGAAGACTTACCTCTTAACCGTAGCCATATCACACGGCCTGAAGTTTATTTCCGCATGGCCTTTGCCAGTCTTCTTCCTGATTTAGACCGTATCTTGTACCTAGATAGCGATATTCTAGCTCAAAAGGATCTCCAGCCCCTCTGGGAAACTCCATTAGACGGGGCTTATATGGCCGCAGTTAGTGAACCACCATCAGAAGGCGGTTTTGACTACCGTCGGAGTATTGGAATGACGGACCCGACCTACTACTTTAACTCAGGGGTTCTACTCATGGACCTTAAAAAAATCAGAGAAGATAAGATTGAAAGCTTGTTATTTGAATGCGGACATACCATCAAGGATAAGATTCGTCTCCAAGACCAAGACATTATCAATGTCGCATTGGAAGGGAAGATAAAATCCCTAGACCCTATCTATAATTACGGCTATATGGAGCGACAGGCAAATCTTCGCAAAGAGGCCGATATTGTGTTAAACCATTATAGTTTAGAAAAACCTTGGAATCGCCAACTTGATGTTCCAGAGTACAATCGGCTCGCAGTCAATCGTTACTTGGAGTGTCATCAGGCCTATCTCCAGTTTATCGAACCTAAAATCAGCCTAGTACTTCCTATTTTTGAAGCAGCAGACAACTTGGATAAAACCTTGGATTCCATTGCTCAACAAGTTTATCGCAATATTGATTGCATCATTTTAGATTATTCAGCAGACAGGAAAACCAAAGAAATATGTTTAGCAGCAATTAGTTCTTCCTCTCATTTCCGCTACTATCACTTTACACCAAATAATCAGCACAATTTTCTTAAAGAAGGTTTGGAAAAGATGGCAGGTAGCTATCTCAGTCTGATTTATGCAAATGATTGGGTAGACTCTTTCTATCTCGCCAAGCTCTTTCTAGCACTAGAAGAAAATCAGGCTGACATCAGCAAAGTCAGCTGTAGCCAATTTGAACAGACTACTAGTAACTTCTACTTTTTCAACCCCTTGTGGCAAGAAAAACAAGTTCTGGATGGAAAATCTTACCTACAACAGACCCAGCTGGCACCCAGCCAGCAGGTCGCCTATTACCAATCCTTGTCTGGTATGCTCCTAGCTCCCCAAGTGGTGACAAGGGCTTGGCAACGAAGAACAGACCTCCCAGGCCAGCTCCTGACTCGATTCTTGCTACATTCCCAAGCAAGTCTGGTCTATCTACCAGAAGTAGCCTATATTTCTAGCAATAGCCAGCCTGTCCAAACCTTAATAAGCAACAGTCAAGAAACCTCAGACTACTTTACTGCTCTAATGGCATATCACGTCTTAACAAAAGGAGCGGACAAAGACTTCTATCACCAAGAACTGCTGTCCCTGTCTAATAACACAGCTACCCTACCTCCAAACTTGGCAGAAGAAATTGATATACAGCTTGCACTTTTGAGGTGATTATCAACGAATACTATCGAGGTCGCCAATTTCCAAATTTAACGCGTAAGGATTAGATGAAAATGAGTAAAATAAATATTTCCTTTTGTATTAACGACAAGCATTGTCACTATGTATTTTTTACGATTTCTATGATAAAAAAATACACAACTAATCTGGATATATTTGTACTCCATACTGATTTATCCGACAAGTCAAAAGATAGGCTAAGAACATTGGAGACTGAATCTGTAAACATTCATTTTGTCAAGATTGATAGAGATTTATTTTCCAATTTGCCGCTAACACTAGATGGCATTACCATCGAAACTTATTACCGTTATTTATTGCCAGAAATTCTCGTAGATTGTGATAAAGTCATCTACTTGGATAGCGACCTCTTGATTCGATGTGATGTTAAAGAACTGTGGGATATTGACCTCAGTCAGCACTATTTGGCAGGTGTCAACGAAATTGACATAATCAACCGTTTTCCTGACCATAAATTAAAATTGGGATTTGATTTAGATGAACTCTTTATCAATGCAGGGGTCTTGGTCTGCAACTTGCAAAAAATGCGCCAAGATAAGATTACCCATCATTTATTTACGGAAACAGAGCGACTAAAAGACATCATTCTATTTCAAGACCAAGATGTCATCAATATTGCTTTGAAAGGGAAAATAGCCGAACTTCCCCTAGCTTACAACTACACAGTTGAAGCAATGGAAAAAGACTTGTTGGGTCTGGATGAAATCAAAATTATTCATTATAACTCCTCTGGAGCAAAACCTTGGAAACATTATCAATTTCAAGAGCTACCCTTAAATAAATATCTAAAACTTTGGCAAGTCGACTTTGTTAAAAATATAAAACAGATTCAACAAACAAAAGTAAGCCTCCTACTCCCCATCTACAATGAAACAAGTCTATTGACTATCGAAACAGTCTGCAAACAAAGCTACAAAAATATCCAACTCATCCTTCTAAACTACAATACTGATATAAACATTCAGGTACCAGATGTCTGCTCCCACTACCCACTGGATGAAGAAAAGGTAGACATCCTAACTGTCGACCCAGAAAGTCCGTTAGGACGAGACTTGCTCAAGCTGGTCAAGGGGCAATACCTGATTAGCCTCAATCACATCGATGAACTGGATGATTCATTTATCGAAACAGCCTTGAACAGTGCTGAACAATACCAGTCTGATATTGTATTGCTGGAAAACTGTGACTTTAATGAAAACGATGGTAATTACTACTTCCATGCCAATCTATTCAAGGAAGAGACAGTGACGGCTGAAACTGTAAAAAAGCACTTCCAGACTTTCCCTAGACATAAAACCTATCTGACAAATCCCTATTGTAAACTCTTCAAAACAAGCTATGTAAGAGACAACCATATCGATTTAGCCCATGATTTGATCCCGAAGAGCTATGAAACCGACAAGATTTCTTATGTCAAAGAAACTCTCTATGTCTATCGAAAAATCAAAGAAGAGCTAATCAGTGTTATCGTCCCTGTCTACAATGTCGAGAATTACCTACACGAATGTCTGGATAGTATCCTCAACCAAACCTATCAAAATCTAGAAATTATCCTGGTCAATGATGGTTCGACCGATAGTTCAGGCAAGATTTGTGATGACTATGCCGCAAAAGATGGGCGGATAAAGGTCATTCATCAAGAAAATGGCGGACTATCTGATGCTCGAAATAAGGGACTGGATGCCATGACTGGTCAGTTTGTAACCTTTGTTGATAGTGATGACTATCTTGGAAATCATTGCATCAAAACCTTATATATACATGCAAAAACTTGTCAGGCAGACATTGCCATTGGCAAGTATATAGAGTTTGAAGAAGATAACAAATTATTTGTATTCCCTAATTCTCAAAATAGTGTCAATAAAATAGAAATGTTGACTGGAGAGCAATGCCTTGAAAAATGTCATAGATATTTTTCATTTATTGCTGTGACTGCTTGGGCTAAACTATATAGAGCCAACTTATTCAATGATAACACCCCATATAAATCCATCAGATATCCTGTAGATGTCTTGCATGAAGACCAGTACACGACGCATAAACTGTTTTTTAAAAGCCAAAAAAACGTTTTTGTCGATGAATATCTATATGTGTACAGAAGACGAGAAAATAGCATAACCAAAACGCAACTATCAGAAAAGCGTATTATGGACGAAATCAAGGGCTTTGAAGAGAAGATAATTGACTTTGCCTTATTAAACAAAGATATGACCTATCTAAAAGAATGCTACATCTACTTACTAAACCAACACAAAACCTATCTTGAAAATCACCAGCAACAAGATTGTGAGGTGTATGAATATATAGGAAAAAGATTGATGACCTATTTCAATTGGCAAGATAAGCCTTAAATAGTATGTTTTTTGGGTAGACTAGAAACAAATCGAAACAGTATAACAAGTACAAAAATAAGAAAAGGAAAACAATGAAAGTTCATATTACCAATCTCTACGGCCAATCACCTCTGAGTGTCGCCCTCATGGCTCAAAACATGGTCGCAGATATTGCAAAAAAATTAGATATCAAGGAAATCGGCATTTATAGTTTCAATGCCGATGGCGAAAGCGTTGAAAATCTGGCTATTCGATTTGATGGCATGAACGCTGCTGTAGGAAATGGCGATGTTATCATCTTCCAAGCACCTAGCTGGAACGGCACCCACTTTGACCACGAGTATATCAAACGATTACGGATTTATTCTGGCATAAAAATTGTCATCTTTATCCACGATATTCCACCACTCATGTTCAGCTCCAACTTCTACCTGATGGAAAAGACCATTGAGATGTATAATATGGCTGACTTGATTATCGCCCCTTCACAAAAAATGCTGGATCTGCTCTACCAGCACGGTCTTCGGGTCACCAATACCCTCTTGCAAAATATGTGGGACCATAAAACGGATATCTGGCTTGAAAAACCTGCCTTTCACCGTGTTGTCAACTTCACAGGAAATCCGCAACGTTTCCACTTTGTTGACGACTGGCAGTTTGCAACACCGCTCAATCTCTTTGCGCCAGAATATTATCCAACCAAACCCAACAATGTGGCCTACCAAGGTTGGAAATACAGTCTCAGCCTACTCCAAGAATTAAATAAAAATGGTGGCTTTGGTCTTGTCTGGTCACAAGGAGAGGATGCAGAATACTACAATCTCAACGTTTCCTACAAATTAAGCACCTACATCGCAGCCGGCCTACCTGTCATTGCCCCACGTAGCCTTTCCAATGCCCACTATATTTCCGAATACAAGCTGGGGTTCCTTGTCGATAGTCTGGAAGAAGCCAATGCCATCGTTTCCACTATCACTGAGGAAGAATACCGTTCCCTCCTTGATTCTCTTTGGAATTTCCGAGAACTGATTACGAAGGGCTACTTTGCTCAAAAGCTACTGACTGATGCGGTTCATCAGGTTATGATTTAGGAGGAGACACAGTATGGACGATTTAATTTCAGTTATCGTTCCCATCTACAACGTGGAAAATTATCTAAGACAATGTTTAGATAGTATTATTAGTCAAACCTATCAAAACCTAGAAATTCTCCTTATTGATGATGCTTCGACAGATGATAGCGTCGCTATCTGTCAAGAATACCAATCCCGTGATAGTCGCATTCGCTTGATTAAAAAAACTGAAAACCGTGGTGTATCAGACTCTCGAAATCTTGGTTTAAAAAATATGACTGGCGACTTTGTCACCTTTGTGGATAGCGACGACTATCTCAATCACGATATGATTGACCGACTTTATCAGCTTGCAGTCACGGAACAGGCCGACATCGTTATGGGTGATTACTACCGTTTTGTCGAAGAAAATTCTACTTTTCTCATCCACAATTACGAAGATTTCTATGAAACTCTCTCTTTTGAAGATTATCTGGATAGGGTATTTACCGGCGCAACGGACAATTATATCACAGTATGGGGAAAACTGTTTAACAGTTCCTTGTTTGTTCAAGATTATCAAATTCTTTTCCCTACTCTTAATCAAGCCAACGAAGAACAGCAAGTGACACATTTGCTATTTCTAAAAAGCAAAAAAACAATCTACCTCAGCTATGCTGGTTACTGCTGGCGCAAGCGTCCCAATAGTTTGACCAGCTCAGCAACTAGTATCCAGCACATTGCCGATGACTTAGACGGTTTTGAAAAACGCTACTTTGATCTCCTCTTGCTCGGTTATGATTTATCCAAAGCCATTGCCTTTTACAAGCTCAGGATAAGTGGATACAAACAAACTTTAGAAGAATTGGGCTACTGCCATCATCCAGTCTACCATCGAATTAAAAAACACCTTTCTCTTTACACTAGAGGGAGTTGACTGCTATAGATATGTATTTTGTAACGCAAAAGTGTGTCAATCTCCGCATCTTTTGAATCGGTCTCGTTTCCCTTACTATAGTTATCGAACAAGCAGATATCTTGCGATACTAGAAGAACGAGGAAAAACAAATACAGAAATATATAATAGACTATTAAAATTTGCCTATTTGATAGAAAATGGAAAGCAATATGAAACATAAACTACCAATCAATTATTTAGGCCAATTCTATAATTTAGAACTTGAAGAACATGCTGATATTCAGGTCGATGATGGAATTATTGCCAAAAACTTTTGTAGCTTTGAGGTCAAGAATTATGCCACATTACGAATCGGCAAGCAGGTCTTTTTTAACTCCTCCTGTGTTCTAAGATGTATGGAGAAAGTTACCATCGGTGACTATTGTCTGTTTGGTGACGGGGTCAAAATTTATGACAACAATCACCACTACTCCCATCACCACATTGAAACCATCTCTTTTAGCACAGCCCCTATCACCATTGGACGACATTGTTGGGTCGGAGCTAATTCTGTTATCCTAAAGGGGGTGACCATCGGTGACAACGTGATCATCGGAGCAGGCTGCACCATCTATAAGGACGTCCCTGCCAATACTATCGTGACCTCATCAGGAACTATGACCTATCGACCTCGACCACAATTTGACAAACAGGTCACAACCTTTACGGCATCCGATACTCTGGAACACTTGGAATACCTGGTTACTTCCCTGCCTGATATTGCTTTCAATATCTTGGCTGGAACCCATATCTCTCCTCATCTCAATAGTTTTCGTCGATTTAGCAATGTCAATATCTATAGCAATATCAACGATACTGAACTGGAAGATGAGATTTTGGATCGTACCTCCATCTATCTAGACATCAATCACTGGTGGGAAGTCAAAGACATCCTCAACCGCTGTCAGCAAAAACAAATTCCCATCTATAGTTTTGATACTGTCGCCCATCAACCAGAGCTAACGAATACCATGATTTCGAGTAACCATCCAGAAGAAATGGTGCAGGCTATTCAAGATTTTTTTAAAGAAAGGGATACCTAATGGAAAAGCCACTTATTTCAGTTATTGTTCCCATCTATAACGTGGAAAACTATCTCAGGCAATGTTTAGATAGTATTATTGGTCAAACCTATCAAAACCTAGAAATTCTTCTCATTGATGACGCCTCGACAGATAATAGCGTAAGCATTTGTCAAGAATACCAAGCACGAGACGAGCGGATTTGTTTGCTAAAAAAAACTTGCAATTCTGGTCTAGCAGATACACGAAATCTAGGTATCGAAAATATGACTGGTGACTTTGTCACCTTTGTGGATAGCGACGACTACCTCGAAACAACATTCATCGAGGATCTGTTTACACAACTTACCCTCCATGAGGCTGATATCGTCATTGGAGAATACTATGGTTTCGATGAAAACAATGGCATCTACTATATCCATTCTCAAGAAGTGAGGACAGAAGTATTGACGATTGAAAACTATTTTTCACATTTATTGACTGTGGGGACTATTACCTTCTTAACTGCTTGGGGCAAATTGTTCCGTAGTCACTTATTTACTTCAAAAGAACACAATAGATACATTCGCTTTCCGAATGTGAGAGTAGCGGAAGACAGGTATACGACACATTTACTTGTCCTCAACAGTCATAAAACAGTCTATTATTCTAAGAATCTCTATTGCTATCGAAAAAGAAAGGGAAGTCTTTCAGACGCCCCTTCTTCCCCTGCTAATACATTAAGCGATATCAAAGGCTATGAAACCTTGATTATTGACATGCTTCTTGCTGGTCTTGACCCTAGCCTTGCCGTGGATTGCTACAAACAGCGTCTCTTATATCACCAACAGCAGCACCTGACTCACAAGGTAACTGAAAATGATACTTACCGATATATCCTACAAAAATTAGGGATTCAATCCTCATCCGATAGTTAATCGGTCTACCATCGGATTAGAAAACAGCTATCCTTTTGGGCTATCAGGAGAAAATTTCAATGACAGAAAGGGATTCATATGAAACTAAAAGAACGTCTCAAACTCCATATGTTTTGGATTGGTCTTGTTTCCCTTATTCTCATGCTGATTGACAATATTGCCTCAAGTTATTTTGGCTACAATATCAGTCAGGAATTGAATAAGATCGAGCAAACCATTTGTATTATTCTCAGTATTCTTCTATTTTTGGGCATATTAAGTAACAAGAAAGACAGCTATGGTCAAGAAACCCTTGATAGCATCAGCCACAAGAAAGAAACTTCTGATAGGAACACTACAGGGGAGCAGTAAAGCTTTGAAAACTTGATAGTGATTCATGCTAACAGGTTGTGGCGGATATATAGCAAACCAAATCAAAAACAGGATTAGCTACGTTTATCAATTTGAGAACTCTAAAGTTATTTTAGGAGGGTGTTGCTGACACTATAACTCAAACTTGTCCTTTCCCTAATCCAAACCACTATAAAAAGCTGAGCTTGTTATCCGGATTTTATACTCAATGAAAATCAAAATTAGACTAGCCCCAAAGGTTTGGGGAAACTTTGGGGGTTGGAGATAGGCGAACGTAGTTCGTTTCTACTTATGCAGATAGAACCCTGTTACTATTTTGTTTCAAGGTATAGTCATTTGAATTAGCTTTGATACATCGTCACTTTCGGCTTGCCGTACTCTGCGAAAGTGAGGCTGGGCCAAAAAGACCAACCACGCTTCTCAGGGTTCGTGTCAACATCTCAGCTCAACAACTTAAAACGAAAAATTGTTGACGAACTCTTTTTATCTTGGTCGAGTTCTTTTCCGCTCCCCTTCCACTCATCAAATCAAGTCAACAAGGTCTGAGTTTGATTTTCGAAGAGTATTACAAGTCAAAAAAGCTGAGCAGACATCTAAGATGGCTTGCTCAGCTTCTTTTTTTCTTTTGCGATTTTTATACCTTCAATCCACTAAGCAATTCCTTATTCTGCCAGAGTAGATAAAGACCACCGCCGATAATAATCAGCATGATGACAAACTTGATCAAGCCCTTAACAAAGCGGATGACCAACATCAATATCATAGATACAATCAGCCATCCCCAAGCGGAAGAATTGAGTAAGGTTTGCATACTCTCTAGACTGGCACCTGTCCAGGCCTTGATAGGTTCAGGGATTTTATCAAACCAGCTGCTATCTATACCGATTTGTTCCATAATCGAATGACTGGTAGACTGCATCCATGCAAAAATCCCAGCATTATAGAGAAAGAGCAGAGCTTGCTCAGGATAACGTTTTATTGTGTTTGTAATTGTTCGAAGCATATTTTCCCTTCTATTCTGAATACAAGGCAAGGACCGCATCAATATCTGCTTGCTGGATACCATGATTAGAACCTGCCGATTCCATAACAGAGGTCTGACTATCTTCATGATTTAGGCCAATAGCATGGCCCAATTCATGCTCAGCTGTATGGATAATTCTATCCATATCATAGCCATATTGGTCGTTTAATAAATAAAAACTATTCAGACGCACCGTTACCGAGCTATAATAATTCGTCAATAAATTAGTCGTTGAATTGGCCTCGCCTGCTGCCTGGGTATTTCCATCATTCATCTCAGTAGCAATAATATCAGCCTGATTTGGATCACTTGTCATCACAAAAGTAAAGGCCCCTGTCGCATTCCAATTTGCAATGGCTGTTTCATAGGCAGCTACAAATGTTGGATTCTGGGTTTCAATGTAAACAGTCGCAGTATTGCTTTCCCATCGACCATGATTAGCTGTATTGACCGTATCAGTCGTCAGGTGCTTAATGGTATTAACACCTTCTTCAATCGTCACTTCAGACTGTCCTTTGACCATCAATTGCACTTCTTGAGCTAGAGTTTGTAACATCTGAGGCGCTGCTTCCTGTTGAAAATAGAATAATAGACCTAGACCACAAGCCAACACCATTGATAACCAAATCAGACCCCAAAATGTCCGCCAAATCCACCGCAGAATATTTCCAATAAGTTTCATAGACTATACCTCTTTCTAGAAATAGGTTTTAGTATAGCCATAATTTCTGAAACTTTTCTTAAAAACTAGGACAGTCTTTCTTCCAATTTGAAATCAATTGGCAACCAAGCCAATACCTTCTCAATCTGCTGATTCCAGTAGTACCACTCATGTTTACCAGGTCCGAAACTTGCCTCTATATCAAATCCCAGCTCTTTCAACTCCCCAACTGCCTTTTGATGCCCTTCAAAGAGAAAATCTTCCTCACCGCACCAGGCATAAAATTTAGTCTTTTTATCGGATTGTTTAGCAATTTCTAACAAATTATTTGGATTCTGTTTATCAGAAATATCACCAAATACTCCTCGCCAATACGAAAGGCTTCCCAATTCTGCTGTCGCTGGATTTTCAAAATCAAAATACAATGCGCCTGAAAGCGAAGCTGCGTGTGAAAAACGATTGGTTATCATGGCAATCTTGAAGGTCCCATAACCACCCATAGACAAACCAGCGATAAAATTCTTCTCCCGCTTGTCAGACATATTTGGGAAAAATCGTTTGAGAATTTGAGGCAACTCTACTGCAATGGCATCGAAGTAATTCATACCGTAAGTGGTATTGGTATACCAACCTTTATCTGTATTGACCATAACCACGATAAGATTGGTATAACGAACCAACCGTTCCACTGTAGAACGATTCAGCCAGGAATCCTGATTTCCTCCCATACCGTGCAAAAGATATAGGACAGGAATATCGTTGTCATCAGGATTTTCCACACGATTGCGATCTGGATATAAAACCGTAACCTGTCTAGACATATCTAGAGCTTCTGAGTGGTATTCAATTTTCATTATTGCCATAAATCTTCTCCTTATGGTAAAGAGCCTGAGTTGCCCTCGGCTCTTTGCATTTATAAAACTCTATTTCACTTCCATAATCACCGGTAAAATAGCTGGGCGACGCTTGGTTTGGTCAAAGAGGAATTTTGCTAAATCATCGCGAACAGCACTCTTAAGCTCTGCCCAGTCAAAGCTATCCTTTGTAAAGTAATTTTCCACCGTTGTATTCACCAATTCTGATGCCTCACGCAAGATGTCCTTGCTCTTTTTCACGTAGACAAAACCACGGGTATTGACCTTGGCTTTAGAAATGATTTTTTTCTCACGGCGGTTGACAGTGATAGCCACGATAAAGATACCGTCTTCTGAGAGGATCTTACGGTCACGAAGGACGATATTTCCAACATCGCCTATGGCATTTCCGTCAATCATGACATCACCAGCAGGAACCGCTCCGCTATGGACAAAATCCCCCTCTTCAAAAGCCATGACATCCCCACGCTTAACGATGATAATGTTTTCTGGATACATACCGATTTCAAGCGCAGCCTTAGCGTGAGCATCCAATTGACGATACTCCCCTTGAACTGGGAAAAGATATTTAGGCTTCATGATGTTGAGCATGAGCTGCAAATCGCGCGCATTGCCATGCCCAGAGACGCGCAGTTTTTTTGTAATGGATTTGACCGTTCCACCAGCCTTGTAAATCAAGTTTTCTACACGAGCAACAACCGCTTCTTTTGAAATACTTGGAGTGGTAACAATATAAACTAGATCACCTTCTTTGATTTCAACATAGCGATGTCTACCGATAGACATTTTACGCAATCCATTTAACGGCTCGCCCATACGACCAGTTTCTAGAATAATCAATTCATGGTCTTCATACTTGTTCATATCCTTTGGTTTTACCAACAAGCGTTCGCTGACCAAACGAAGTTTTTTCAATTGAATCGCTGTTCGGACAATGTTTTCCACATCATGTCCTGTCAACACGACACGACGACCAGTTGCTTCTGCTGCATCAAAAATCTGTTGAATACGTACAATATTGCTGGCAACTGCTGCCACAATAACACGCCCATCACAGTCAGCAATCGTATTGAGAATTTCCTCCCCAGCCTCATGCATGCTAGCTACTTGAACATTACTATCTGCGTTAGCTGAGTCTGACAAGAGGGCCAAAACACCTTCGTTACCGATTTCAGCCAATCGCCCAAAATCCGTACGATAAAACTTATCTGCCGCCTGGTCAAACTTAAAGTCACCTGTGTAGACAATATTTCCTCCATCCGTCTTAACGACAATTCCTAAACTCTCTGGAATAGAGTGGGTCGTCTGAAAGAAAGATACCACTGAATCCCCGAAATCAATTTCCGTTTCAGCATTGATAACATGGAAATCATTAAATTTCTTAGTAGCATTATTCCCCTTGACAAGTAGCTTAGCCAATTCGATCGTCAAGTGCGAACCAAATACTGGCACTTTCACTTTCTCCAAGAGATAAGGAAGCGCCCCGATAGCATCTGCATGTCCGTGAGATAAGAAGACCCCTGCTACACGATGCTTATTTTCTTCCAAATAATCGAAATTTGGGACGACTACATCCACACCTAACTGTTCATTCTCAGGATACTTTGCCCCTGCATCCAAAACAAAAATATGTTCATTCACTTCGGCAATGTACAGGTTTTTTCCATTTTCACGTACACCTCCGAGAGCCATGATTTTTATGCTACTCATTTTTTCTCCTTTTGGACATCCCACAGGTGTCCATTTTATTTTTCTTACCAACGGTCCTTGGGATGCCCAAGTCGAATTACAGTCTGCTATGTCGGAGCTCTATTTGCAAAAGACACACCTTGGTTCAAAATTATATTCAACCATCAACGCAACTTTTAAATAGAAATACCTAAATAGCTATCGCTTCTATTATACATTTTTTCAAGAAAATTTACAAAAAACTCCGCTGAAAATCAACGAAGTTCTACATATACATTAGTAACCATGTCCCTTATGTTCCCACTTACCACCAACATTCCGCACTAAAATCCATTTCCAATCCGTATGAGTACTATTAGGCTCTAAGGTGGGCTCTGCACCCTCAGCTGCTACCTTAAAAGACGAAGTTAGGATAATAGCTTCCTCTGCACCATAGTGCTCCGCCCAGTCGTCAAATAACTTTTCATCATCGCCACCGTATCCAATGGTCAACAATTGGCAATCAGTAAAATGCTTATCAAAGTAATCTTGAACTACAAGAATAGCCGCCTCAATCTCTTTTTCCGTATACAATTCTGATTGTTCCATCGGTTCAATCTCTGCCTGATAAGCTGCTCCTGTCCGACATCCTACCAAAAAAAGACAACACAACAGACTACAAATAGCTAAACATTTTCTCATCTTTGTTACCCCAAGTCAACAATCGTTGCTGAAAAGCCAATCTCTTCTACAAAACGCAAAACATCTTCTGTCTTTACAAAAATTGTTTTCGTATTAACATTGGGGTGGAAGGTTAAAATGGGTTCAGAAAGGATTTCTTTATCAAAAAAGACTTGAATATCCTTATCAACATTATGTAACAAGCCAAAAACAGATACCGCACCTGCAGGCAAGTGCATTTTTTCCATCAAGCTATCACTCGAGGCCATCCGAATGCGGTTGGCTCCCACCAAATCACGAAACTGGTCCATATCCAGCTGCTTCTGGTCATCCATGATCAGTAAATAAAATGCAGTCTTTTTCTTATTAGTCAGAAACATGGACTTGGTCCGTACTCCTTCTAGCCCTTCAATGTAACGGTCTGCTTCCTCAGTTGTCCGAGCTGGTGGATGCTCTACAATGGTGTAGTCCATTCCCAAGTCAGCTAAGCTTTCAAAAACTAATTTATCCATGACAGCACCTCTTGACATATTTAGTATATTATACTGCTTTTTAACTAAAAATTCAAAGGATAATAAAAGCCTGGATTTCTCCAGACTTTAGTCAAACAACTTATAATAATCTTCCAGTTTCATCTTGGATTTTTCTTCAGCCGTTTGGTCCTGAATAATCTGACCATTTTTCATGACAATCAAGCGATTACCGTGACGGAGAGCATCTTCCATCTGGTGAGTGACCATGAGGGCCGTCATTCCCTTAGTCTCAATCAACTCGTCCGTTAATTGCATCAAGGATTGGCTGGTCTTAGGGTCAAGGGCTGCAGTATGCTCATCCAAGAGTAAAAGTTCAGGCTGTTTCAAACTCGCCATCAACAAACTCAATGCCTGGCGTTGACCACCTGATAAGAGCCCTGCTGGCGTGTCCAGATGTTTTTCCAAACCATTTCCCACTCTCGGCAAAAGCTGGGCAAATTCTTCCGTCTGTTGAGCCAATCTGCGTGGCACTAAGCCCCGTCCCTCGCCACGGTACTTAGCTATCAGTAGATTTTCTGCCACCGTCATCCGTGGCGCTGTACCCATTTTAGGATCTTGGAAAACTCGTGCCAGATACTTAGCACGTTTTTCAGCAGGCCAATTGGTCACGTCTTCACCAAGTATGTGGACCGAACCACTTGTCAAGGGCAGGGTACCAGCAATGACATTAAAGAGGGTTGACTTCCCAGCCCCATTTCCACCCAAAATGGTAATAAAATCACCCTGGTAGATGGTCAGATTGACATTATCCAAAATCACACGTTCTTCATCAAAACCGTTTGTCACCACCTTGGTGGCATTTTTTAATTCAACAATTGCTTTCATCGTGACAGACTGGCTCCTTTCAGAAGTTTATTTTTCAACTCAGGAACCATGAGGCAAGTTGCCAGAATCATGGCCGAGAAGATACGGAGGTAGCTGGTATTGATTCCCAAGGAAATCACTCCCAAAATCAAGAATTGATAGAAAATTGCTCCCACTACAATAGCCAAGAACCGTTCCAACATGGTCAGATTTCCATAAATCACCTCACCGATAATCAAACTAGCCATACCGACCACAATGACACCAATACCACGCGACACATCCGCATAGCCTTCTTGTTGTGCAATCAAGGCACCTGCAAGAGCGATGATCCCATTTGAAAGAACAAGGCCTAGCAACTCCATTCGACTTGTATTGATACCAAAACTGCGTGCCATATCTGGATTATCCCCGGTTGCAATAAAGGCCTGTCCAAGGCGAGTATAGAGGAAGAACATCAAGGCACCAATCACCACCGCTAGGCTACCTAGACCTAGCAAGAGACCATTGATTTGCTCAGAAAAAGGAAGGAAATCTTGTAAACGTTTGGTATTCAGTAAGCCTAGATTTGCCCTACCCATGATAAATAGAATGACAGAGTGACAGGAAGACATGACCAAGATACCAGCTAGGAGAGTGGGAATTTTCCCCTTGGTATAAAGCAAGCCTGTGACAAAGCCCGCCAAACAGCCAACAAGAACTGCTGCTAGAGTAGCCAAGATAGGATGAACTCCTTGCGTCAATAAGGTAACAGCAACCGCTCCTCCAAGCGGGAAAGAGCCCTCTGTCGTCATATCAGGAAAATTCAGAATCCGAAAGGTAACGAATATTCCCAAACCTAGTACAGCCCATAAAAGAGCCTGTGAAACTGTTGATACAATCATATTTTTCCTTTTCTCTTATCTCTTATTCGATAACCTTGCTTGCTTTACTAATCACATCATCTGACAAGGTAATTCCTAATTCTTTAGCAACTTTTTGGTTGACAACAACGGTACCCTCGTTAAAGATTTGTACAGGTGTATCCGCTGGATTGGCACCATCAAGAATTTTCGCAGCCATCTTACCAGTTGCCACACCCAAGTCATATTGGCTAAGGGTAACAGATGCGATACCTCCGCCTTCTACCATATCTTCTACGCTGGTGAAAATCGGAGTTTTGGTTTTATTTGCCACAGATACGACAGTTGAAAATGCTGAGGCAACTGTGTTGTCTACTGGTGTAAAGAGAACATCTGCTTTACTACTTGCGACCTCTACTGTCGCTGCAATTTCATTACTAGAAGCAACTGCATATTCAAGAACAGTATAGCCAGCCTCTTCTGCTGCTGCCTTAAATTCCGCTACTTGAATTTTTGAATTGTCCTCATTTGAAGAGTAGAGAATACCGATTGTTTTAGCATTTGGTGTAATCTCCTTGATAAGAGAAACAGCATCTGCTACTGGTGTTTGGTCAGAAACACCAGTGATATTTCCACCAGGATTTTTCAAGTCTGTCACCAAGTTTGCACCAACAGGATCTGTTACTGCCCCCATGATGATAGGTAATTCTGTTGTTGCATTTGCCAACCCTTGTGCGGCTGGCGTCGCAATACCGATTAAGAGTTCATTGCCATTGTCCACCAATTTTTTACTCATGGTTTGAACTTGGGATTGATCACCTTCTGCATTCATAAAATCAATTTCTAAATTATCCGTTGTGGTATAACCACCTTCTTTAAGGCCTGCTTTGATTCCCTTGTAAATTTCGTCTAGTGAATCATGCGTCACAAATTGGAGGACCCCAATTTTAACTTTTTCTGAGCTATTCGTTGAATTGTTCTGTTCTTTTTGCGTCAAAAACAGGGCAGCAACTACCATAACAGTAAGGGCAACAATTGTAGCAAGTAAATTTTTATTTTTCAACATATTTCATTCTCCTTTTAAAAATGCACAATATCCAATTTCTACGTCATCAATATATTATTCCACCATCGCCATCGTTTCATCATGATTACCTCGTAATTTCTATCATTGTCAAAGTAGAATATAATGATCGGTATCTCATTTTTTCAATTGAACGACAATCTACAAAGACAAGGAAAAAGCCCCCGCATACTGAAAAACAGTATGCGAGGGCGTCAATGACACGGTGCCACCTCACTTATGGGAATTGTCTAGAATTCTCCCATATCTCATCTCCTCTAACAAGGAGTTGCACTGTAAGGTGTGCCAACCGAACTATCATTGTTTTAAGTTCATTTGCGTGACTGTTTTGGCTGAGTACTTTGTTAGCTCTCCTTGCTATACCGCTAGTATAAGCTACGTCGACCTGCCTCGTACTCAACCAAAACAGTCTACGCAAAGTAAGTCATACCAAACAATCCTTGTGAATTTAGGTCATAAAATAGACATAAATGCACATCAGCCCATTTCATAAAACTCCGCCACCTGTTCTCAGCACCACAGGCTCCCTGAAGACTTCTGCTTTACTACTTCTTCTGATTACAGACGATTATACGGTATCAAAATCACTTTGTCAAGACTTTTAATTAAATTTTCTGAAAACTTTTTACCAATTTTTTAATACCTTAAGAGTCTATTTTGAGCTATTGCCCAGGATACTGCCATTGGATTGAATAACTTCCTTATACCAGTAAAATGATTTCTTTCTATATCTAGTTAGACTGCCACTTCCATCATCATTTCTATCAACATAAATTAGTCCATATCTTTTAGATAATTGTGCGGTAGACATAGATACACAATCAATACAGCCCCAAGAAGTATAACCCATGACTTCTACGCCATCCTGTATCGCCTCCGCAACTTGTAAAAGGTGTTCTTGCATGTATTGAATTCGATAATCGTCATGAACAGTCAAACCACCAGCCTCATCCTTCACTAGCTGATCTTTAGCTCCCAAACCATTTTCAACAATGAATAAAGGAATCTGGTATCGATCATAATAACGATTTAGTGTCAATCTTAAACCAATTGGATCAATCTGCCAACCCCAATCAGAAGCTTCTAAATAAGGATTGACCAAACCACCCAAGATATTTCCTTTTCCAGATGAATATTTTGATGGATCTGCTGCCTGAGTAATACTCATATAATAACTGAAGGAGAGAAAATCAACCGTATTATTTTTTAATAACTCTTCATCACCTTCCACGAAAGTAATCTTTATGCCATTTTCTTTAAAGTATCTTTTGGCATAATTAGGATAATATCCTCTAACATGTATATCCGAAAATAAATAGTTCAAATTTTCATAGGCATGAGCCGCCCAAACATCTTCAGGATTGGGTGTCATTGGATAGGTCGGCATAGCTAAGACCATACAGCCAACCTTACAGTCAGGAATAATTTCATGAGCAATTTTGGTAACAAGACTAGAAGCTACAAGTTCATGGTGAATGGCCTGATATAAATCTTGTTTTGAAAGTTCTTCATTCGGCAAGTCAATTCCACCACTTGTAAAAGGCAGTTCTAAGATAGAATTGACCTCGTTAAATGTCAGCCAGTACTTAACCTTATCTTTGTATCGCTCAAAAACTGTACGGGCAAATTTTTCAAAAAATTGAATCATTTTTCTATCCACCCAGCCATGATATTTCCTTGCCAGATACAGGGGAGTTTCATAGTGAGAAAGAGTTACAAGAGGCTCTATACCATTCTTTAGAAGTTCATCAAAAAGTTCATCATAAAACTGTAGCCCTTCTTCATTTGGAAATTCTTCATCTCCATTCGGAAATATTCTACTCCAAGCAATTGATGTTCTAAATACCTTAAATCCCAACTCTGAAAACAGGGCTATATCTTCCTTGTATCGATGGTAAAAATCAATAGCTTTTAATTTCAAATTATCTTCTGTTGGTTCTTGGGTAGCTTCACCCAGTCCACCATTAGGGAGAACATCTTGAACGGATAATCCTTTTCCTCCCTCATTATATGCACCTTCTACTTGGTTTGCAGCTACTGCTCCTCCCCATAAGAAATTGTCTGGAAAAATTGACATATACCCTCCTCGAATTATAAAACTGCTAATAAATCATCAGCATAGTTGACTTCCTCTTTTGTCGAAAGCAAGAGAACATCCAGATATTCCTGTGTATTTGTAACAACTACAGGAGTCACTATATCGTACCCTTCTGCGACAAGCATTTCTACATCCACTTCTAGCATCAGTTGACCCTTTTCAACTTTTTCCCCATCTGAAACATGGCTCACAAAACCTCTTCCTTTTAGCTCGACAGTTTCTAATCCAAAGTGGATAAGCAACTCTACCCCTTCATCACTTGTTAAACCGATTGCATGTTTTGTTGGAAAAAGACTGGTAACAGCCCCGTCAAATGGAGCATAGACTTTTCCATCCTTAGGGATAATTGCAACTCCTTCTCCAAGCATTTTTTTTGAAAACGTTGCATCATTTACTTTTTCTAAAGGGAGAATTTGGCCTGAAAGAGGAGAGAAGACATTTTTTCTACTTGAAATGCCAGGTGCTACTTTTTCTAAATTAACTGTTGACGTTTCTTCATCGATACCTAGGAAATAGGCCAAAATAAATGTGACAATAATTGAAATTGCCGCAGCAATCATAGCGTTAGTAATGTTTGAAGCTGCTTCAGAGTAAATAAATTGTGGCAAAGCAATGAGAGAAGGTACTGCAAAAAGGTATGCTTTTACACCTGTCAAACCAACAAATAATCCTGCTAGACCACCACCAATCATTGCTGCATACAATGGTTTTTTATACTTTAGAGTAACACCATATAAAGCAGGCTCAGTGACACCAGCAAATAAAGCTGAAAATCCAGCTGCAAAGGCTATTTGTTTCGTGTTACTATTTTTACTCTTAAATGCAACTGCCATGGAAGCGGCACCTTGTGCCAAGTTAGAACCTAACATCGCTGGTAGAATCAGTACATCAGGTGTCGCGATTGAAGCTGCCAAGAAAATCGGTGCAAAAGCCCAGTGCATACCGGTCATAACGATAAATGGCATGATTGCTCCAAGAACTGCTAAAGTTAACCAACCAGCTACACCATGCATTTGTTCAACCAATTGCGATAATCCTTCACCAACAATAACGCCGAGAGGTCCAACAAGAACTAAAGCTATGAAACCTGAAACAAGCAGGACCAAGGTTGGCTGTAAGAAACTTTTCGTTACAGCTGGAGTGACCTTGTTAAAAACAGCTTCAATATACTTCATTAGCCAAACCATAATAAGAATTGGAATAACTGATGAACCATAGCTAGCAGGTGTAACAGGGGCACCTAAAAAATGAAGTGGATCACCTGAAGATACCATTTGAACAAAATTAGGATGTAGCAAAATACCAGCAACCGACATGGCTAAAGCAGGTGTAACTTTGAGTTTTTGTGAAGCTGAGTAGGCCAAAAAAATCGGCATAAAGTGATATGGTGCATCTCCAAAAAAGGCTAAAAATGAAATAGATTGGGAATCAGCTTTTAAAAGCCCCAACATCGGTAAGACAATGACTAAAACTTTTATCATACCTCCACCAAGCATAGCTGGAATAAGTGGTGTCATAGAGCCAGCGATATACTCGATGACTTGTTCTAAGACATTTACTTTTTTAACCTGTTGAACTGAATCAGAATCAAATTTTCCTAATGCAGTAAATTCTTTATAGTAATTAGCTACATCATTACCTAAGATGATTTGATATTGTCCATTTTTTTTCATAATGCCAATGACTCCGGAAATGGATTTAACACGTTCATCGGACACGATATTCTCATCTTTCAGTTCCAGTCGCAATCTAGTAACGCAATGGGTTGCACGAAGAACATTCTTTTCTCCTCCGACTGCCTTTAGGATTGCCAATGCAGTATTCTTGTACTTCATAATAGACTCCTTATGATAAATTTTTTGTTAAACGCCGAATGTGAGCAATTAAATAGACTAATTCACTTGGACTTAGTAGATAATCATATTCTAACCGAATAAAGTCCGCTACTCTAGTTCCACATTGGTACTCTCTTGGATACTTCTTTTTCATTAACTCTAAAAGATCCACATCATCTTCATCATGGTATTCATTCCCCTCTACCAAACGATGAGCAAACAACTTAACATGTGTGATGAATCGGTAATAATCAATAGAATCCTGATTGAATTCTGTAGAATAATAGTCTTGAATAATTTGTTCAATCTTCATGATAATTCCAGTAATACGATAAGATTCTTGAAAAATATTTTCCAAATTCGCATTGACAAAATGCAAAGCGATGAAGGCTGCTTCATCAACTGGGAGTTCGACATGTAAATCTTTTTTTATGATGGATAATGCTTTTTTCCCCAGTTCAAACTCCTCTTTATAATATTTGGCAATTTCCCATCTAAGAGGGTTCGTAACGACTACTCCTTCCTTATGTCTTTCTATACTAGAATTGATATGATCTGTCAAATTGATGTAAATAATCTCATCAAAATGATTTCCAAGTGTTATCTTTCCTAAATTTATTATTTTCTCACAAACATAAACCAACTCAATAGGGACATCGATAAATAGTTCCGTAAAGCGATTCATATTATCGCTATTCTTGAGCAAAAAACTTTTTTCTATCGAAGAAGGTGGGATCGCATCTCCGACCTTCTTTCCAAATGCAATTCCTTTACCAAACAACAAGATATCAACGTTCTTATTATTTTGTGCTATGACTGCATTATGATTTAATACACGCTTTATGATCATAAATTTTCCTTTAAACTTAAAATAAAAGAACCTACTTAAAAGAAATCGACATATATCGTATCGATTCATTTAAATAGGTTCCTGCTCGCCTTAAAGCGATAACATCCTTTTATTTCAATTATTAGTTGGTACTTCTAGCTTAAAAAATTTAATAACTCTGTAACCATTTTCAATTTTAATATAAATTAAAGAATTTGTCAATAATTTATAAAAATTTAAGAATACTTCTTTTAGTCCCCTTCGTTAAAAAGTCACTGATTTATGATATACTAGACTGAGTTATAGCTATTAGAAAGAGGAAAACCATGTCTTTTGACGGATTTTTTTTACATCACATGACGGCTGAGTTACAGGCCAATTTAGAAGGGGGACGGATTCAGAAAATCAATCAGCCCTTTGAACAGGAGATTGTCCTCAACATCCGCAGCAACCGTCAGAGCCATAAATTGCTCCTGTCTGCCCATTCGGTTTTCGGGCGGGTTCAGCTGACCCAGTCGGACTTTACCAATCCAAAAGTGCCCAATACCTTTACCATGATTCTGCGGAAATACTTGCAGGGAGCCATTATCGAGGAAATTCGTCAGTTGGACAATGACCGCATCTTAGAATTTTCGGTGTCCAACAAGGACGAGATTGGCGACCATATCCAAGCTACCTTGATTGTGGAAATCATGGGCAAGCACAGTAATATCATCTTGGTAGACAAGTCTGAACAGCGGATTATCGAGGCTATCAAGCACGTTGGTTTCTCGCAAAACTCCTACCGAACCATCTTGCCAGGCTCCACCTATATTCATCCACCGGAGACACATTCTCTCAATCCTTATACGGTGTCTGACGAGAAATTGTTTGAAATCTTATCGACTCAGGAACTGAGTCCGAAAAATCTCCAACAGACCTTTCAAGGTTTGGGTCGGGATACGGCTGCTGAACTGGCCAGTCGTTTGCAGTCAGACCGCCTCAAGAACTTCCGTGCCTTTTTTGACCAGGCAACTCAGCCTAGCCTGACAGACAAATCCTATGCTGCTCTGCCATTTGCCAATAGCCCTGAAAACCAGCCACACTTTGAGAGCCTGAGCAGTCTGCTGGACTTCTACTATCAGGACAAGGCGGAGCGGGACCGGGTGGCCCAGCAGGCCAATGAGCTGATCAAGCGGGTGGCCAGTGAGTTGGAGAAGAATCGCAAGAAACTGGTCAAGCAGGAGCAGGAATTGGCGGATACGGAGACGGCGGAGTTGGTGCGGCAAAAGGGCGAGCTCCTGACCACCTATCTGCATCAAGTGCCAAATGACCAGGCTAGTGTGACCTTAGACAACTACTATACGGGCGAGGAACTGGAGATTGAGTTGGACGTGGCTCTTACTCCTAGCCAGAATGCCCAACGTTATTTCAAAAAGTACCAGAAACTCAAGGAGGCGGTCAAGCACCTGACCAACTTGATTGAGGAAACCAAGGCAACCATTGTCTATCTGGAGTCCGTTGACACCATGCTGGGACAGGCTAGTCTGGCAGAAATTGATGAGATTCGCGATGAATTGATTGAAACAGGCTACCTCAAACGCCGTCATCGTGAGAAAATCCATAAGCGTCAGAAACCTGAGCGATACTTGGCGACGGACGGGAAGACCATTATTCTGGTCGGGAAAAATAACCTGCAAAATGATGAGTTGACCTTCAAAATGGCCAAGAAAGGCGAACTCTGGTTCCATGCCAAAGACATTCCAGGCAGTCATGTGGTTATCACAGACAACTTGGACCCAAGTGACGAGGTCAAGACAGACGCAGCTGAATTAGCAGCCTACTTCTCTAAGGCCAGACATTCCAATTTGGTTCAAGTCGATATGATTGAAGCCAAAAAACTCCATAAACCAACAGGGGGCAAACCAGGCTTTGTGACCTACCGAGGTCAGAAAACCCTCCGTGTCACCCCAACTGAAGACAAAATAAAATCCATGAAAATCTAGTTCATGGATTTTTCTGTATTGAAACCTACTCCGCCTTATCAATATCTTCTCTAACTTCCTTAGCGTTGAACTTAGCGAAAAGATACTGGCGGTCTTGGACTGGAAAGCGTTGATCCAGCTGATCGACTGGTCCCACTTCCACCATTCCTTCTGAGATAACATAATCCATGACATGCCCGCCAAATGTCAAATCATCCGAAATAAAATGCAAATGATAGCCAGCCACACTGACACCATGGAAAATCTCTGGCGTCCAAATACCAACAATGGTACCTGAAATATTCTCAGCGGTATACTCAGGCTGGCGACTTGCCACCTCCGCAAATCGAACATCCGAAGCCGATTTTGGAATCATGCGCACGTGCATATGCGAAAACGTCCCTTTGATTTTGATGGAGCGAAAAAGATTTTCCCCATCATAATAGGATTCAATCCGCTGATGCAATTCATCGCTAGTCATTTCAAAACGTTGTTTGAAAATCACTTCTGCTTCATGAAAAATAACCGCCGCATAGGGAACTTTCATATCAGCAGGAACTTCAACCACTTCTGGTTTCTCCCCTGCTCCCTTGGCCTGATAAGCCTTTCCATCCAAAACAATCAGCTCACCGTCAATGGAATCTAGGGTTCCCAAACCCAAATCACCATGTTCCAACAATTCGCCAACCGTCAAGGAGCCGCCATACAGTCCAGCCATTAAGGCACCTAAGGTATTGTATTGAAATAATCGATTTACTTGCATAACCTACTCTTCATTCAAAAATTCTTGCATGGCTAAATCGTCTGGCACCAATTGGATATAACGACTAGCTTGCTCTTTTGCCTCATCCAAACGACCAAGTTGACGTAAAACCGCTACGTAATCAACCAAAAATTCAGGATTCTCAGCCAATTCTCCAGCCAATTCATCGTAAAGCTCAATAGCTTCATCATCTCTTTCTAGAGCTTGATAGGCTTTGGCCATATTCCAGCGAGCTAGAACGTTATCTACCTCTTCATCAAATAAAGCCACAACCTCTTCAAATCGTTCCTGCTCAAGATACAGATTGGACAAGCGCAGAGCTAGTTCGTTACTATCATCTGCCACCTCTTTTGCCCGTAGAAGATAATCTTCTGCCCCCGCCTCATCATGCAATTCATAGGCATACTGTGAAGCCTGAAGCAAGAGATTGGCATCAAAGTCATTTTTAGCCAGGCCTTTTTGAGTCATAGCCAAGGCATCATCAATCTTATGCTCGGCATGAAGCGACTGAGCATAGGCATATTCATAGCCCTCAAAATCAGGATTGATGGTATCCAACTGCTTGAAATAGAGATTGGCCTTTTGGTATTCTTCTCGTTCAAATAGCAGAGCTGCTAACTCAAAAACCGTCTGATCATCGTATTCCAACTCAACAGCCTTTTCCAAAAATTCAATGGCCGCTTCAAATTTTCCCAAACTTGCATAGGCAATACCAATTCGCTGATAGGTAGAAACTCCCGTTAATTCGTAGATTTCACGATTATCCAGCTGGGCATAGTAGGAAATAGCCTCATTAAAAAGCTCCAGTTCCATATCCAATTCTGCTAAGCCAAAGAGGATGATGGGTTCATCTGATAAGTGACTTGCTTCTAACAATTTTTCACGCGCCACATCCGACAAGCCTTCTGCCTGATACAGGTCCGCCTTGACCAACAAGGTTTCTACATAGGCAGGACTGTCTTCCGAAATTTCCTCCAAATAAGCAAAAGCTTCTTCGACCATGCCGTCTTCAAATGCTATTTGGGCAAGATTGATCAGTACTTCGGGAAATTCTTCTTTGACCTGTTCATAGATTTGTCTAGCCTGTGGGAAAAAACCAATGCCTTCTAAGTAGGCTGCCAAGGACAAAAGCGTTTCGCTATCATCTTGCACCAAGGCGCGCTTGAAATACTTATCTGCCTTGTCTAAATCCTGTTGGTCCAAACAAACCAACATTTTTTCACTATTGTTCATTCACAACCTCATTTTCTTCATCTTCATACAAACTACTGTGTGCCTTGTACCATTCAAATGCCGCTTTCACTAAAACCTTAATAGAGGCATATATTGGAATTCCCAGAAGAACTCCTAGGACACCGTACATCTGACCAGCTGTCAATAATACGAATAAAATGGTAATCGGATGAATACTTAGGGAGCTTCCGATAATCAATGGCGTCACAAAACGACCTTCTATAGTCTGCTCAATCATAAAGACTACTAAAACCTTTATCAGCATGATTGGACCAGCAATCAATCCTAAAATAACAGCTGGAATCATGGCCAAGAAAGAACCTAAATACGGAATTAGATTGAGGAAACCAGCCATCACCCCCAAAGTTATTGGATAGCTAAGACCAATGATTGAGAACATCACTGAAAACATCAGGGCAACAATAATCGCAACGGTCACCTGACCACGAACATAGTTTGACAATTGCCCATTCACATCTGATAGCACTGTTCCAATCGGTTCTCTCCACTTGGTTGGTAGATATTGGGTAATGTGTTTATTCAAATACTGACCATCCCGTAACAGATAAAAGAGAATAAAAGGCATAATCAGAACAGCAACAATAATTTGAGATGCTGTCGAAATCAAATTACTTGCCCAGTTCACAGCACTTGTTGAAAATTTTTGCGCATAAGCAACTGCTTGATCATTGACCTTATTTAACAATTCCAATGCAGTAGGACGAAATTGTTCAAATCTTTGGTCCTGCAATAAGCTAGTCACTTGCCCTTCGATTTTCTGGATATTCGAAGGAAGATTTTGCGCAAAAGATGTCACTTGCTCTTGAATACTCGGAATTGCCACCGCCAGTCCCCATATAATGAGAAGACTGATTAAAACAAAGAGAATGGAAATACCAACTGTACGAGAAATTTTATGCTTTTCCATCCAGTCAACCATCGGATTTAATAGGTAATACAAAAGACCTGTTAAAATCATCGGTAACAATACAATTTCTAAAAAGCTTCCTATTGGTCTGAATAAAAAACTAATTTTACTAAAAATAAATATAGTCAAAAAAGTCAGCAAGGTTACCAATAAAAATGTCACCGCTTGGCTATTTAAAAACAAGCGGAAAAACCAAGTCAGACTAAATTTTTGATGCTTATCTTCCATCTAATACACTCCTAGTCTTTTTTTCTATTGTAACATGGAGAAAGGATTTTTGTAAAAATCAACTACAGAATTTATACGACTTTCTCAGAAAAACATGGTATAATTTTATCAATCATTTCCAAAAAGGAGAATCCTATGGCTATCTATTTCGGTACCTACACAAAACGTGAATCAAAAGGAATTTATAAAGCAAATTTTGATTCTGAAACAGGACAACTTAGCAATCTAGAATTGGTCACTGAAGAACCTAACCCTACCTACCTTGCCTTTGATAAGGCAGGACATCTATACTCCGTCGGCGCTGAAAATGGTCTAGGAGGTATCGCTGCCTTTAATGCTGACTATACTCTACTCAACCATGTTGTATCAGAGGGCGCACCACTTTGCTATGTCGCTGTAGATGAAGCAAGAGATTTAGTTTATGGCTCCAATTACCACAAAGGACAACTACTTGTTTATAAACGTTTGGCGGATGGTTCGCTAGAATTAGCTGATGTCGCTCAACACGAAGGATCTGGGCCGCACGAAAACCAAGCTTCCGCCCATGTTCACTTTTCTGATTTGACGCCCGATAAATTTTTAGTAACCTGTGATTTAGGATGTGATCAAGTGATAACCTATAAGGTATCTGACCAAGGAAAAGTAGAGAAAATCGCAACCTATCAGGCTGCGCCAGGAAGTGGTCCAAGACACATTGTCTTCCATCCTGTCGCAAAAATCGCCTATCTCATCTGTGAACTCAATTCAACTATTGAGGTGCTTATCTATGACGGCTGGGGACAATTTGAACACCTACAAACTGTCTCTACTCTCCCAGAAGACCATACTGGTTTCAACGGTACTGCCGCTATTCGAATCACAAAGGATGGTAAATTTATTTATGGCTCCAACCGCGGAAACGACTCTATCGCAGTCTACAAAACGCTTGCTGATGCCAGCTTAGAATTAGTTGAAATCGTCCCAACAAATGGAAAAACTCCTCGCGATTTCACGCTTAGTCCTGATGAAAAGCATTTGATTGTTGTCCATCAAGATTCTGACAATGCAACTGTATTCGAAAGAGATGCCGAAAATGGCTGTTTGACTGAGCTTTCACACGATTTCTATGTTCCTGAAGCAGTTTGCGTTACATTTTTATAAGTCGTTTCAGTTGTGAAATCCGTCCAGTTTTGGTTTAATAGTTTCATAGGAGGTGTTTTCACCATGAATCCAGTAGATCTTTTTAACCAAGTAAAAGAATTGATTGCAAACAAAGACTTTGATGGTGCAAAACAATTTATCGAAGAAAACAAGGACCAATTTGGTGAATACTTGGAACAAGCAAAAGGCTTGTTATCAGGTTCTGAAGGTGTTAACGGTCTTTTGGATAAAGTTAAAGGCTTGTTCTAATACATGTAAAAACTAGGTTGAGAATGTTCAGTCTAGTTTTTTTGTTTATTCAAAAATATTTGTTATCTCTTGCAATGAAGGAATTACCCAATCGCTCTTCAATTTTTCATTTTCACTGGCATGCTTCCCAAAACCAGTCAGTATCCGTACAGTCCACATTCCCAAAGATTTAGCAGGCAGAATATCATTATCATATCTATCCCCGACATAGACAACTCTATCTGCAGGGATATTTGTTTTTTGCAAGGCAAATGTGAAAATAGTTGTATCTGGTTTAGATAGCCCAACCTCTTCAGAGAGGATGATGAGTTGAAAATAAGACTCAATTCCCCACTCTTTAAGCAGTTCTCTAATACTACTAGACTGATTGGCAATAATCCCCAATCGATAGTTTTGTGATAACTTCTCTAGAGCATCTATTGTTTCAGGATACAGGCTCACACCCTCATTTGTCCATAAAGGACGTGGCTCGGTCGGTGCAAAATAGTGCCAGGTCGCACGAATTGGGTCCAGCGACTTATGAGCATACTCCGCCATTTTCTTTTTATAAGAATCTGATGAAACCTCTATATCCAGAGACTCTAACTTCTTCACACACTTGTCTATATAATAACCATAAGCAGCCTCTTCATCTAAAAGCGTCGAACCCAAATCAAAAAATATCCACTCTATCATCCCGCTCTCCATCTCTTTTCAAAATGCGAATACTTAAGTCAATCTACCTTTTTAGAATATCATTTTATCAATATCAAGGCAAAGAAAACTCCATAGGAAAACCAAGAGGTTTTACTAATCCCTTGTTATTCTAACTCGGGGATAAATTTTAGTACACTGTACATAGAAAAAACAAGTCCGCAGATTTCGGACTTGTTCTTATTATAACCTTCGCTATTCTAGCTCAGGGATAAAACAGTCTCCCAGACTGTTTTATTTTTTCAAGTTGTAGAATGAGTTCAAGCCTTTGTAGACTGCAACTTCACCAAGTTGGTCTTCGATACGAAGCAATTGGTTATATTTAGCGATACGGTCTGTACGTGACAATGAACCAGTCTTGATTTGGCCTGCGTTAGTTGCAACTGCGATGTCAGCGATTGTTGAATCTTCAGTTTCACCTGAACGGTGTGATACAACGGCAGTGTAGCCAGCTTCTTTAGCCATTTCGATAGCTTCAAATGTTTCAGTAAGAGTACCGATTTGGTTAACTTTGATAAGGATTGAGTTAGCAGCACCTTCTTTGATACCACGTGCAAGGTAGTCAGTGTTTGTTACGAAGAAGTCGTCACCAACCAATTGAACGCGTTTGCCAAGACGCTCAGTAAGAGCTTTCCAGCCATCCCAGTCGTTTTCATCCATACCATCTTCGATAGTGATGATTGGGTATTTGTTAACCAATTCTTCAAGGTAGTCGATTTGTTCTGCAGATGTACGAACAGCTGCACCTTCACCTTCGAATTTAGTGTAGTCGTAAACTTTACGCTCTTTGTCGTAGAATTCAGATGACGCACAGTCGAAACCAATCATAATGCCGTTTTCGCCAGCTTCGTAACCAGCAGCTTCGATTGCTTCGATGATTGTTTCAACACCGTCTTCAGTTCCTTCGAACTTAGGAGCGAAACCACCTTCGTCACCAACAGCTGTTACCAAACCACGAGCTTTCAAGATTTTCTTCAAAGCATGGAATACTTCAGCACCCCAACGAAGACCTTCTTTGAATGAAGGAGCGCCAACTGGCAAGATCATGAATTCTTGGAAAGCGATTGGAGCGTCTGAGTGAGAACCACCGTTGATGATATTCATCATTGGAGTTGGCAATACTTTAGTGTTGAACCCACCAAGGTAAGTGTAAAGTGGCACTTCAAGGTAGTCAGCAGCAGCACGCGCAACAGCGATAGAAACACCGAGGATTGCGTTTGCACCCAATTTACCTTTGTTAGGAGTACCGTCAAGAGCGATCATAGCGCGGTCGATAGCTTGTTGATCACGAACGTCAAAACCGATGATAGCGTCAGCAATCACGTTGTTCACGTTGTCAACAGCTTTTTGAGTACCAAGACCAAGGTAACGAGATTTGTCACCGTCGCGAAGCTCAACTGCTTCGTGCTCACCAGTAGAAGCTCCTGAAGGAACCATACCACGTCCGAAAGCACCTGATTCAGTATAAACTTCAACTTCAAGTGTAGGGTTACCGCGTGAGTCAAGGACTTCGCGAGCGTAAATATCAGTAATAATTGACATTATATTACTCTCCTTTGAGTTTAAAATTGTTACATAGCTATCATACCCTAAAAGAAGGGATTTTTCAAGAAAAAACAGGTTATTTTACTGAAAGAAATAATGTAAACGCCTTCCTTTTCAAAGTTAACTGAGTATGTTATACTGAAACCATGAACGATTTAAATACTACCATACTACAGAAAGCCTCTGGCGAAACACGATTGAATCCAGATGAACAACGTCTATACATGGGAACCTATCGCGAACGGGTTGTCCTGCTCGTTTCCTTTGACGATTTGAGTAGTGAAGTCGTCGGAAATAAGTTCGATACAATTTGCCAAAAACTAGCAAACAGCTACTCCCCTCTATTCCTCAAACTCTCGCCAGCCCTGTCTGACAAGCAACAAATTTCACTACTAAAAATTGCTCAGAACTTCGGTATTACTACCGCTATCATCGATGAAAAAATAGGACAGTCTCCCTACGCACTTGTCTTTCACACAAATCACGCTGTGGATAATGAAGAAGTTAGCTTAGAATCCATATTTCCAAATCTTATCTCAAAACCAGAAGAAAAAAAGGAAGATGCAAAACCTTCCTTCTGGAAAAAATTATTTGGTTAGACTTATTTATCGATAAAACAGTATAAATATTAAAATAAAAATAATACAGGTTAGACAAAGGATTCCTAGCAATCTGCCTCTTTCATTTTTTTCATTGAAAAAGAACACTGCTCCATTTGCCTTTATTACATTCGTTTCCGTTCCTCTGTCTTTTTCGGAAAGTCTCATAACGGATACTAGCTTTGCAAGACAAATAAAAATAAATAAGATAATAGCCACATATTTCACTAATTCCATCTTTGTTGGCCTCCTAACTGAAGAATTCTTGCCACCTGCTCTGCTGTGCGGACCAGGTTTTTTTCTGCTTTCTGAAGCGTGTCCTCCAAACTTTCAACGCTTGCAATTATCGGAAAAGCGGCGCAGATATTTTCAAAAGGAAACTCGGGAAGATCGTCTTTGAGGCTACCACAAATTGCAATGATGGGAATCCCCGTCGGTGTACGTCTAGCTACTCCTATCGGAGTCTTCCCTGATAAGCTTTGGGCATCCATCCGCCCTTCTCCGACCACAACCAGATCCGCTTTGGCGACGCGATGATCAAAGTCCAACTGATCCAAGACAAAGTCAATGCCTTTTTGGATGCGAGCACCTGCAAATTGGACTAGACCTGCTGCCATACCTCCTCCAGCACCCGCTCCTGCTAAATCGAGTAGCATTGGATTAACCAATTTATAAAAGGACTCCATTTTCTTGTCTACTAGTTCAAATTCGGCAGAGGCAAGACCTTTCTGACCTGCAAAAACAAATGTGGCTCCCGCTGGTCCGCAAAGCGGATTCTCCACATCCGTTACCAAATCAATCCTGACTTGAGCTAGATCTACCAACATATCCTCTGTGGAGAAGCTGACAATCTCCCCGATATGAGCTCCAATTGCCTCTACTTCTTTTCCCGCTCGATTATAAAATTTCACTCCTAAACCTGCCGCCATTCCGATACCACCATCATGACTGGCAGAGCCACCTACTCCTATAAATATGCGTTTAACACCATTTTGAACGAGCTCCACAATCAGCTCCCCAACCCCTTGTGTCTTAATAAAGAGAGGACTCCTTTTTTCATGCGGGATACTTGCCAGCCCTACAATCTCAGCCATTTCAAAAAACGCAAGATCATCTTTAACCGCATAGGAAACCTTAATTTTATCTCCAAATGGACCTGTCACCCAAGTCTGGGTTTCATCCAAGGATAAGGCCTGTATTAGACTCTCAACTGTCCCTTCGCCACCGTCTCCTAGGGGAATTAAGTCATACCCTGCTTGTGGGTAAACCTTAGAAAATCCTTTTTTAATCGCTTCAGCAACCTTTGTAGCTGAAAGAGACTCTTTAAATGAATCCGGAGCAATGAGAATATGCATGGTACTAACCTCCTTTATATTATTAGTATATCACGCTCCTATTCAGCTTTCAATAAATCTTTTCTGTTTTTCATCGTCTGTGTTATACTGAAAGAAAGGAGATAAGTATGTATCAAACTATATTATTTGACTTAGATGGAACACTTACTGATTCTGGACAAGGAATCTTAAACTCCGTCGCCTACGCACTAGAAAAAATGGGAATTGAAGAACCAGATACAGCCAATTTAAACCGGTTCATCGGCCCGCCACTCTATGAATCTTTTTCACGATTCTACCAACTCAGCCCTGAAGATACACAAAGTGCAGTTGATGCTTTCCGTGTCTATTTTAAAGAAAAAGGAATGTTTGAAAATCAACTCTATCCTGGAATCATCCCTCTGCTTGAAGAATTGAGAACGGCTGGAAAAACACTAGTAATTGCTACCTCAAAGCCAGAAATATTTGCCAAACAGATTCTAGAACATTTTGGTATCGCTCACTACTTTGATGTCATTGCCGGTGCTAGTCTGGATAGTAGTCGCATCAGTAAGGCGGACGTCATCGGCCATGCTATAAATCAATTAGAAGCATTTCCAAACCATGCTGTGATGATTGGAGATAGGGAACATGACATTGAAGGAGCACGCAGGCACCAACTTCCCGCCATCGGTGTTCTTTACGGCTATGGGAGCAAACAGGAATTTGAAAAGGCTGGGGCCACCATGATAGTCGAAACCGTCCAAGATTTGAAAAAGGTTTTACTGACAACAGAATAGAAGAGGCTGGGCAAAAAGACCAACCTCGCTTCTCAGGGTTCGTGTCAACATCTCAGCGCAGTGGTTGATTGGGTTTAACAGTCCAGTGGACTGTTAAAGGTTGGAGATAAGATTTGCGAAGCAAAGTGTTTTACACTCCAAATCTGACAATTACGACTGTTGCGAACAAAGTTCGCTCTATTTCCAACCTCAAAAGGTTCACTGAACCTTTTGAGCTGTGCGGGGGCGGGAGTTTAAAAGGTCTGGGAGACCTTTTAAAGTGGGAGATATAAGCTGACGGCAGTCAGCTCACATAAATTGATGTCTGGGAATAGACTGTTTCAGCTCAACAACTTAAAACGAAAAATTGTTGACGAACTCTTTTTTGACCAGTCGAGTTCTTTCCCGCTCCCATTATTTACTATCTAAAATCTCTATTAGTTTATAGAGATTTTTTTCATTTATTTGGTAGGGCGCCTGTTCTTGAACAATCGGTTTAGCACAGAAAGCTACTCCAACTCCTGCTCGTTGAATCATTGGTAGATCATTTGCTCCATCCCCCATGGCAATCGTTTGAGATAGACTCAGCCCATTTTCTGCCGCCCATTCTTCTAAACATGCTTTTTTAGTATCTTTCGTTACAATTTTACCCAATACTTGTCCAGTCAAGACTCCATCTACTACTTCTAATCGATTAGCCCGAACATAGTCTAACTCTAACTGTGCAGCTAGTCGATCGACTGTTTCATGAAACCCGCCTGAAACGACTGCTACCTTATAGCCTCGCATTTTTAACTCTGAGACTAATTCTGCTGCTCCAGGCGTAAAGTGGATTTTTTTGATAATTCGATCAAACACAGAAACAGGCAGACCCTTTAACAACGCCACACGTTCACGTAAGGCTTCTTCAAAATCCAATTCCCCACGCATAGCACGTTCGGTAATTGCTGCAACTTGCTCTCCTAAACCGGCCTCTTCTCCAAGTAAATCTATTCCTTCTTCCAAAATTAATGTTGAATCAACATCCATAACTAATAATCCAGTTGTCATCTCCAATATTCCTTTCAAAGTATAAAAATAAAAAGCCAAATGGCTTTTTATCTAGTAGCGAATGGCTTCGCGAGTTTTTTCGTATGAACGTACAAAACGCTCTGTTACACCAGGTTCAACTGTTTCCAGAGCAAATGAAATTTCTTCAAATGCTGCTTGGTAATCAAAATCCTTTTCAAAAATTGATAATGAACGGTTAAATGCTTTTTGCACACTTTCATCGAATGAACGATAACGGTTAGAGTATTGGAGCAACTGCTCTGTTAAAGTCGCATTTTGCACAATCAAATACGCCAACTCTTCCAATTGATTCATATCATACGTTGCATTTTCCAACAAACGGTTAACAACTTCGATATTGATTCGTTTATAGTCTAACTCGGCAATCAAGGCTTCCACATGATCGCTCGTTCTAAAGAAGTTTGTTAAAAATTCAGCTGGAATTCCTGGAAGGTTGCGTTTTTCCATATAACGCTTAAGGGTATGCAATTTGTTGATATAAAGTGTAGCTTTCTTACGCGCTGTGTTCTCTGACAATTCTTGTGATTTAAGATAGTCAGCTAAAACAAGCTGCTCCTCTTCGATTTCTTTCAAGCTTGCCAATGAATGGTCCAAACGCTCTTCCAAAATAGAATATGCAACTTGTGGATTTTCAATGTCTTCCACACTTTCTGTAACAACAATTTCAATCGATTCCAAACGAGCTTTAAGCTGATTGATACGTGAAAGTTTGCTATCTGCCAGCAAGTAAGTTGCATTTAGGCGTTGGCTTTCCTCATCCAAGAGCTGTGTATTTTGGACAACATGCTCCAAGAATTTTGGCAAGTTTTTACTAATCTTAACAGCTTCCTTATTCGCTTCGATCTCACGATTGAAGACTTTATACAAATGATCAATTTTTGCTTGAATTCCCTCATTTTCAGCTTCTGCGGCATCCAAATCAAAGGAAACAATCAAAGCAGTATTTTCACGAATTGAAACGCGAATATTTTGAAACTGTGACTCGATGTTAGCTTCTGTGAACAAATAATTCTGCTCAACCAGTTTACGATAACCCGACTCCAAATCTTCCAATTGCTCTGGGAAATCTTTTGTAACTCGTTCAATCAAACTTGGAATGCGATCCATGATTTGATTGAGAGCAATCATATGCTCTTCAGCCTTATCAAGGATTTCAGAAGCTTCAATCGGGTCACCTGAGGAATTGAGCATCACAAATTCAGAAAACTCAACTTCAATATTTTTCAATTGTTTCTCAAGTTCTGGTAATGTCTCACCATAGCTATCTGGATTTTCACGAACAGCTTCCTGTAAACTATCGAACAAGTTTAACGCATGTTTTACACGACCAGAGTTTTTCTCTTCTTGCTCCTTCAACTCCATCAAACCATGACGGATAGAGGCGATGTCTTCTTCAATTAAATCAATTTGGCTTTCGATACTGTCGATAGCGTTCTTTGCACTCACAAAGCGAAAGGCATTGTTATAACCTTCTGCCTCAAAGAGATGATTTTCAATGTCGGCAAATGAATTGAGCGACAAATCAACCCATTTTTGATTCCATTCACGGAATGACACCTGACTTTGACCAATCAAATGAAGTGCTTTGACAGCTTCGACTTCTTCATTAACTGGAAGGTTAAATAGCTCTTCCTTACGTTCTTCCAATGCAACCAAAAGGTTGTCATTTCGTTTACGAACAATCAGGCAAGCTACATAGGCAATGATTAAAATAATAACAATCGAAACGATTAAGATGATTGTTCCTGTAGGCATGTAAATCTCCTTAGCTCATAGTAATTACTAGAAAATATCGCTTAATTATACCATAAATCTCTAGTATATGCACTTGTTTTTTTAGTTTTTAGACATCCAATGTTGAATAAACAGCATTTTCCTCGATAAACTCTCGACGAGGTTCAACCTTATCCCCCATTAACATGTCAAAAATCTTATCGGCTTCTGCCGCATCATCAACTGAAACGCGTGCCATGAGACGATTTTCAGGATTCATCGTAGTTTCCCACAACTGATGATCATCCATTTCTCCCAAACCTTTGTAACGTTGAATCGTTGGCTTGGACCGTCCCGTACTATGTCTTTCTAAGGCATCTTGCAATTCTTGCTCTTGATTAACCCCAGGTTGAATATATTCTTTTATCTCACTTCCAACCTTGATACCGTAAATAGGTGGTTGAGCGATATATACGTATCCCGCTTCTACAACAGGACGCATGTAGCGGTAAAATAATGTCAGAAGGAGTGTCCGAATATGGGCACCATCGACATCGGCATCTGTCATAATGACTAATTTTTGATAACGTGCCTTGCTAACGTCGAAATCAGCACCAAAGCCAGTTCCCATAGCTGTAAATAGACTACGGATTTCTTCGTTGGCCAAAATCTTGTCCATGCTGGCTTTTTCTACGTTCAAAATCTTACCACGAATCGGTAAAATAGCCTGAAATTCACGGTCGCGACCGGATTTAGCTGAACCACCGGCTGAGTCCCCCTCAACGATGAAAAGCTCTGTCTTCGTTGCATCATTTGAGGAACAGTCTGCTAACTTACCTGGGAGGTTTGAAATCTCAAGACCCGATTTCTTACGAGTTACCTCACGCGCACGCTTAGCAGCAATACGAGCCTTGCTTGCCAAGATCCCTTTTTCAACAATCCGTCTAGCAATCTGTGGATTTTCCAAAAGAAATTCTGCAAAGGCATCAGAGAAAAGGCGGTTGGTAATTTTGACCACTTCGCTATTCCCAAGTTTTGTCTTAGTTTGTCCCTCAAATTGAGGCCCTGGGTGCTTAACAGAAATGACCGCTGTCAAGCCTTCACGCACATCCTCACCAGTCAAATTATCCTCATTTTCTTTGAGAATTTTATTTTTCTTGGCGTAGTCGTTGATAACACGTGTCAGAGCTGTACGGAATCCTTGCTCATGGGTACCACCTTCATGTGTGTGAATATTGTTGGCAAAACTAACTACGTTTTCATGATAACTCGTCGTATATTGCATGGCAACCTCAACGGTAATATCATCCATCTCCCCTTCTGTATAGATAGGGGTCTCAAAAATGACATCCTTGTTCTCATTAAGATACTCAACGTAGGAAGCAATACCACCTTCGTAGTGATATTCCTTTGTTTGCTCCACTCCCTCACGTTTGTCCGTAATAGAGAGATTTAAACCACGATTTAGGAAGGCCAATTCTTGGATCCGCTTATTTAATTTTGCAAAGTCGAACTCAGTCGTCTCAGTAAAAATTTCTGGATCAGGTGTAAAGTGTACAGTTGTACCAGAACGGTCTGTTTCTCCAACAACCTCCAAATCTGCAACGACTTCACCACGTTTATACTCTTGGAAATAGACCTGACCATTTTTGTAGACATGGACATCTAGCTGAGTAGATAGGGCGTTTACGACTGATGAACCTACGCCGTGCAATCCCCCTGAGACCTTATAACCGCCTCCGCCAAATTTACCACCTGCATGGAGCACTGTAAAGACAGTTTCTACCGCTGGACGACCAGTTTTTTCCTGAATATCTACCGGAATCCCACGTCCATTATCAATAACCGTGATGGAGTTATCTGGCTCAATATAAACTTCAATTTTATCCGCAAAACCAGCCAGCGCCTCATCGATTGAGTTGTCGACAATTTCCCAAACCAAGTGATGGAGACCTTCTTTAGATGTTGAGCCGATATACATCCCTGGACGCATTCGAACAGCTTCAAGACCTTCCAAGACTTGAATCTGACTGGCATCATATTCTTGAGCCTTCTCTTGTAAATCTTTGATTTCTTCTGTCATTTCTTTTCCTTATTTTCTATTTGTTGCTCCTTAAAAATAGAAAAGCCAATCCATCTGGATAAAAGCGAAACATATTTTTAGAGCAAAAATCATTCTAACGAATACCCTTTATTATACCATATTTTCTAATATTTTGATAGAAAAAAGAAGAGGAAACATTAGCTCCATCTTCTTCATTACTTTAACGATGATAAACCATTGTTTGAGCTAGGCTTTCCCCATCTCCACCAAATAAATCAACCAATTTATAGGCGAAATCCAAACTTGTTCCAGCACCTCGGCTAGTGATAATTGGACCATCAACGACCACATCCTCTTCCAGATGAATACCTGACGTAATGTCTTTTTCTTTCCCTGGGAAACATGTATAGTGACGACTATCTAACAAACCAGCCTTATCCAGAACAATCGGAGCCGCACAGATTGCTGCTACTGATTTTCCTGATGCAACCGCTCTTTGCAATTCCGTAATCAGGGACTCTGAATCTCTAAGGTGAACAGAACCTGGCATTCCTCCTGGTAAAACAATCAGATCAAAAGAAGACAGGTCCCCATCAAAGACTTGGTCAGTTTGAACACGAATACCGTGCGATCCCTCCACTTCATGACTATCTAAACCAACAATCTGACAGTCAAAATGAGCTCGACGGAATACGTCTACAGGGGCCAATGCTTCGATTTCTTCAAAACCATCGGCTAAAACAACCGCAACTCTTGTCATATAAACCAACTTTCTAACGTTTTATCGTAATTTTTCTATAGCGACGTGATCGACTTGTTTCCTTCTCATCAGCTAGTCGTGACTGATACCCCATTGACAGCACTAGACCAACACCAATCAGATTTGAAACCATGGACGAACCACCTTGGGAGATAAACGGCAAAGGAATACCTGTTAGGGGCAACAAACCCGTTGCAGCGCCAACATTTTCAAACACATGGAACAAGAGCATCATGATATAGCCAGTTGATATGTAGGTATAGTATCGATTATTTGACTTCAACGTTACCCGCAGCATTCGATAAATGAGCAACAAGTATAGTACAATCAATACCGTCCCACCAATAAAACCAAAGTCCTCTCCAATCACCGTAAAAATCATATCACTTTCTCGAACAGGTATAAGAAGATTTGTTTTATTGAAACCTAGTCCTTTTAGGCCACCACTTCCGATAGCTATCAAACTTTGAGCTTGCTGGTAGGTCGTTGATTGGGCATTTTTAAAGGGATCAAGCCAGGCTGCAATACGATTGATTTTATAAGTATCCATCCCCAAATTGTGGAGGAATGTTGTTCCACCAGGAGAAATAAAAATCAGCATAAATCCACCAACCAAAACGATCCCCGTTAAGGCAGTCGGTAATAGAATTTTCCAAGAAACTCCTGATAATAGAAGCATTCCGCTAAAGATTGCAACAAATACTAAGGAGGTTCCTAAATCTTTCTGTAAGGCCAACAAAATCAAGACTGGGATAGTAAACAGTGTCATATAACCAATCAACATAAAATCCTCACGAATTTTTCGATTTGGATAATGTTTGTGAAAGGTGACAATCACCCTTGACAACATAATGATGTAGGCTATTTTCATAAATTCGGATGGTTGGAAAAGAGTCATTCCACCAATCGTTACCCAGTTTTTTGCTCCCGTTGACGCTACTAAGTCTGGACTGTAGAAAAACAAAGGCAATACCATAAGTCCTAGCCCAAGTACGTACAAGTAAGGTGTGATTTGCCACAGAAACTTAGTGGAAAAGAACATGACCAAAAAAGCTGCCACTGTTCCAATTCCTATCCAAGCAATTTGTTGACCAACCATCTGTACAACATTATCCGGATAATCTTGACTAACCGCAATGTAGAGAGAAATAATCCCCACAACTAATAAAAAAAAGACCGGTAAAATAAGTGAGTAGTCTACTCGACTATCGATTGTTCCCCTATTTTTCATCAATTTCCTCATACTTTCACTTCAAATTCTTACTCGTTCCATTATAGCAAAAATCATCTCTCATTGAAACTAAAAATCTAGTTACATCAGTGGGGATACGATTTATACTCAACGAAAATCAAAAGTAGCCCAGGAAACGAAGTCGAAGATAGAACTGGAGTTCATCAAGGCTCTTGACAACGGATAATTCTGATTTTCGAAGAATATTACTAGTGCACAAATCATAAAATGCGTATATCTTCATACCTTCGAACAGACTGAAATATAATGCTTTACCTTCACACACCCCATAAGTTTGCCAAAGCCATGAGTATGTAAACCAATGGCAATCATTTTGGCAATCACGCACGAAAAAAGCCCTCTCTTATTTCTAGAGTCAAAGAAAAAATGGTCCACTGGACCATAACTCGCTCTTTTATTTTCAAGCTCGTGAAAAAACAGTCCGTTAAGGACTGTTTTTTTATTTGAGACCGTATTTTTTGTTGAAGCGATCCACACGTCCATCTGCTTGAGTGAACTTTTGACGTCCAGTATAGAATGGGTGTGAGTCTGATGAAATTTCCACACGGATCAATGGGTAAGTTTCACCTTCGAATTCAACTGTTTCGTTAGATTTCTTAGTTGAACCGCTAAGGAACTTGTAGCCAGTAGTTGTGTCCATGAAGACAACAGTGCGATATTCTGGATGGATATCTTTTTTCATTTTAAAATTCCTTTCTGCCATGGACTCTTTCCGAGCCATAGATTATAACCATTTAAGTTTACCAAAAGTTTGTTCTTATGGCAAGTCTTTTTACCTATTTTTTTAATATTTTTTCAAGTTATAGTACGGAGTTATAGTACGGAAGCACCTGAAACAAGGTCAGAAGTTACTCTGGCGCCAAATCCCCCTCTTGAAGGACTGCCCAAGCTATCAGAAATTCTTTCTTTACCAGCAAGAACTTTCTCAGAAAGCCCTGAGGTCACTAGAATCCTGCCATCCAGCCCAATCAGAACTGCTTCGATACCATCCGTTTCTTCTGCCATCTTATAAATCCGAGTTATTTCTTGACCAAACAGTCGAGTCGTCCAAATCTCACCGTCAACAGATTGTTTGGACACAATGGTCAAACTAGCCAGCTGCGACTCGATTGGATAGCCGGTCTCGGGACTCAAAATATGATGATAGGTCTTTCCATTCACGGTAAGGGTTCTTTCGTAAATACCAGAGGTAACTACTGATTCTTCTCCTATTTTGAGGACGAGGGCATTCTCACCCCGTGTTTTCTGTGGATCCTGAATCCCAATTCGCCAGCAACCATCTGGATTATGCGGAGCCTGACCGAAAGTTAAGACATTGCCACCCAAGTTAATCAGTCCAGCCTCCACACCTATTCTTTTCAAGAAGTCGACAATCTTATCTGCCACATATCCTTTAGCAAGAGCACCCAGATCAATGGCCATACCTTCTTTTTTCAAATAGACTGCCTGCTCCTCATCATCTAATTCGATGTCCCTTGGATTGATGAGCTGGAGTTTTTCACTGATCATTTCTTGAGTTGGAAGTTTGGCATCGCTAAATCCAATCCGCCAGCTTTGCACAAGGGGACCGATGGTAATATTCAAAAAAGATCCCTGAGCCAGACTGTGTTCTTTGCCCAGTTTAATCAATTCATACAGGTCATCGGCAACAGGAACCGCCTGAACACCCGCATTGAGGTTGACCTCCATTAATTCAGAGGTCAAGTCATTGGCAGAAAACCGATCCTTGTAGAGATAAAGAAGCTCTTCTACCTGATCCAAAATCGGTTCTGCATCTGGATGCCATATTTTAGTTTCTATGATAGTCCCCATTAGACGAAGGGAACGGCTACTTGCTTGCATTCCTCACGACCTCTTGAATTTCTTGATAGATTTGCTCATTTTCGGAAAGGGAATAAGAGTTAGCACCGCTGGCTAGTGGGTGGCCACCGCCATCATGGCGTTTGGCAATCTCGTTTATCGGAATGTACTTGCTGCGTAAACGGACCCTGTAATTTCCGTCAGTTTGTTCCACAAAAATCCCCCAAGATTGTACAGTGCCAATCCGTCCTGGAGCCCCAATGATAAATGATGTATCCGCATCGGTCACCCCGTATTTTTCGAGAATATCCTGCGTCAAAATAACACGTGCCGCACCATGTTCATCCACTTCCAAGTTGTCGTAAACGTAACCTGTCAACTTGGCAATCTTGAAATCAATGGTGTCCATCTGGCGAGACATCCTTGCAAAGTCAAAATCTTCCTGACGAAGTCGGGCAACAATCTCAAAGGTGCGAGAGCTGGTTGCTGGATAGAGAAAGCGGCCTGTATCGCCCACAATTCCTGCATAGAGTAGACGAGCAGTTTCCCCGTCCAATTCCAACTGACTTCGAAGGGCCAATTCTGCAATCATTTCACTGCATGAGCTAGCCTCAGTATTGACCCAGAGCAAGTCGCCGTATGGCTCTTCATTGGGGTGATGGTCGATTTTAATCAAGAAATCTCCTTGAGCATAGCGGTCGTCATCCACACGCGCTGTATTGGCAGTGTCTGTCACGATAACCAAGGCTCCTTGATAATCTTGGTCGGAAACCTGATCCATTTCTGCCATCCAAGCAAGATTCGGCTCATTGAAACCAGTTACCTTGATGGTTTTTTCAGGAAAATTCTTCTGCAAGAGCTTTTGCAAACCAACCTGGCTGCCAATGGCATCCGGATCTGGTCGTTGGTGACGATGAATGATGATGGTGTCGTATTCGCGAATTTTTTCGATAATTGTACTGTAAATAGTCATAGCAACTCCTTTTCATCATTTTAGCATAAACTTCCCCTTTTGAAAATGATGGGAGTATGGTATAATAAGATTACTATGTAATTTGGAGGAAATTATGGCACTAGCAAAAATTGTTTACGCTAGTATGACTGGTAACACAGAAGAAATTGCTGACATCGTCGCCAGTAAGCTAGAAGAGTTGGGTTTGGAAGTACAGGTTCACGAATGTACGACTATTGAAACCGAAGAAATCTTGGATGCTGACCTCATCGTGGTAGCCAGCTACACCTATTCTTATGGTGGTGATGGTGAGCTTCCAGATGAAATCGTTGATTTCTATGCTGACCTAGCTGACTTAGATTTGACTGGTAAGGTCTACGGTGTTTGTGGTTCTGGCGATACCTTCTATGATGACTTCTGTAGTGCAGTAGATGCCTTTGATGTCATGTTGGGTTCACGTGGTGCAACTAAGGGTGCCGAAAATGTTAAGGTAGACCTTGCCGCCGAAGATGAGGATATTGTTAACCTTGAGCAATTCGCAACTGACCTTGTTGCTAAACTAGATACAATGAATTAACTGACAAACAGACTGGCTTATCAATAGGTCTAGTCTGTTTTCTTTTAGCCTTTTATTAAGATTGTACACCTATTGCTTGCAATCTTAATAGTTTTGATGTATAATTAACTGGTTAAGTTTTTTAAAAAAGGAGAATTTTATGGCTAAAAAATCAAAAATGGCACGCTATCAGAGACAGTTGGAGTTAATCGAGCGCTATGCGGATTTACGTAAAAGTCTCAAAGAAAAAGGTGACTATCAAGCACTTCGAAAATTGCCTCGCGACTCAAATCCAAATCGACTGAAATACCGCGACAGGACTGATGGCCGTCCGCATGCCTATATGCGAAAATTCGGTGTGAGTCGGATTACCTTCCGTGAATTAGCCCATCTTGGTCAACTTCCTGGGGTAAAAAAAGCAAGTTGGTAACTTCCTCAAACAAGGCTAGTATTCTGCCTTGTTTTTTGCTATACTAAAAAACAACTGAAACAATATACGGAGGTTTATAAGATGAATTTGGATTGCATCCGCGAACAGATTAACACGATTGATAGCCAATTGGTTGAACTACTTGAAAAACGAATGGAGTTGGTCGACCAAGTCACAGCATATAAGCGTGCAACAGGTAAGCCTGTTTTGGATACCAGCCGAGAAAATGCTGTCCTTGAACGTGTTGGAAGCCTGGTTCAAAAGGATGACTACCGCTCTGCCATTCAAGCAACCTTTAGCGATATTATGACCCAATCAAGAGCTTATCAATCTTCCAAGTTAGCGAATCATGAGCAATAAGATGAAACAAGCCATCCAACTCCTTTTCTTTTCCAGCTTAATTGGAGTCGGTGCTGGAATAATCACCACACTTTTTGGGGAAATTCTACTAGGGATTGGAGACTTACGGTCTGAATATTTTATATATCTAATCCCCTTTCTGCCACTTGCAGGGTTGCTGATTGTTTTCATTTATCAAAAATGGGGAAGGGAACTCCAAGCAGGCATGGGCTTAGTCTTCAAAGCTGGACAAGGGGAGAAAGCGCAAATTTCTACAGTTCTCATTCCGCTCATCATCTCTACAACTTGGCTCAGTCATCTTGTCGGTGCTTCCGTTGGCCGCGAAGGTGTAGCTGTCCAACTTGGAGCCAGTCTCTCACACTGGTTACAAAAACATGGTTTCACACACTTGCCCAAAGATATGATAACAAAGATTGGTATGGCCGCAGGTTTTGCAGGGTTATTTCAAACACCATGGGCTGCTAGTTTCTTTGCCATTGAGGTATTAATCGTTGGTCAATATTCTTGGACTAGTCTTCCCTATTGTCTAGTTGCCGCTTTCACGGCTTCTACTACTTCCCATTTACTGGGATTGGAGAAATTTTCGCATACCACCGCTACTACCTCATTCTATTTTACAGATAGTTTTAAATGGCTATTTATTGCCCTTTGCTTCGGGGTTATTGGTAATCTTTTTGCCTGGTTTTTAGAACAAGCAAAAAAGCATTCGACTCGTTGGTTGCCAAATCCTTACCTAAAAATAACCGTCATGGGACTTGGGTTAACAGTCCTGCTATACTTCTTCCATCACGGTCGCTATTCTGGTCTGGGTACCAATTTGATTGAAGCCAGTTTAGTTGGGGAGCCCGTATTTGCTTATGACTGGCTACTCAAACTCCTGCTCACCTGCTTGAGTTTGGCCGCAGGTTTTCAAGGCGGTGAGGTCACTCCACTCTTTGCCATTGGAGCTAGTTCTGGTGCTCTTTTAGCTGGATTACTGGGGCTGCCAGTAGAACTTGTTGCTGCCCTTGGGTATTGTGCCGTATTTGGAACAGCCACCAATACCTTACTGACTCCTCTCTTCATTAGTTATGAAGTATTCGGTGCTAATATCCTGCCCTATGCTATTCCTGTACTTGCCATAGCTTATCTTATAAACAGAAAACAGACTATTTATTATGGGGTGCAGGTGAGGAAATTCAATAATGCAAAAAAGCCTATCATTTAGGCTTTTTCGTATACTCTTCATCTCCCCTGCAGGAATTTTATAGCAAAACACGTTGTTGTATGTTTTAAAAAATACGCTGATTTTAGCTATTTTTGTTATATTTCTGACCTATCTATACTCATTTTTTAAAACTTTTGGGGCGAATTTGGGGCAGACGCACTAAAAAAACACTCCATAAATCAACTTCTCAAGACCTCTGGACAAGGCCTTTTATTATGTCCGCAAAAACGGCAATTTTTAAAAACGTCCGAGATAAAAGTAAGTATTTTTCTATCAAATTTTGAAAAAACGCTATTTTTTTGAAATTCGGGTAACAAAAAAAGCCCCCAGCAAACGCTGAGGGGTTCTGAAATACAATGATAGCGGTTGGGTGGCGTATCCAACATCTCAGGTACTCTCTCGAGTGCGTCAGGAGCCTTTCTGACCTCGCTATCACTATTTTAAATAATCTTTCTCAGAAATAGTTTTCAGACGCTCTTTGTAATTGACAAAGGTTGAAAACTTAAAACGTTTAGGGTCTGTTAGTTTGTGAATATCCTTATCCGATACAGCTTTATTAAAATCAACAATAACTTTAATAAGTTTATTGATAATCATTTTATCGTTATCCATCAACTTATAGTAGTCTGTCACCTCTCGCAATCGAAAGTTAGTATTCAAAAGATATTTCTTATCTTCCAAAATAAGAGATTTCCCTAAATCCAATCCTTCGACATACCCTACCCTGTTTGACGGGCGCAATTTATACTTTAACTGATACCTTTTTGGCATATAACTACGCAGGGGAATAAGGAAAGTCAATTCTTGGATTTGCACCAAAACAATCGCAAAACCACGACCTTTATTCAAGATTTTCTTACTTTGAAAATCATAATCCATAGCTTGGATAATATCAAAATCTTTACACATTTGTAAATCAATTTGACCAAGTTTCAATCTCTTACTCTTCATCTACACCTACCACAAAAAAATCCTACCAACGGGATATTGGCAGGACGCATTTCCAATGGGATACTTCTGTTAACGAGCGCGTCCCTCCGCCCCCTCATTGCCACAAGGCATGGGTTTAACGACAAGCGATGTCGGAACATAGAAAGGAGGTGTTTAAACCGTTTCTGTTCACAATTATTATTCCACACATCCCTATATTTTGTCAAGAAAAATCTTCGCAACCATCATTGACAAAATGGCTATTTTGACAATAATGCACAAGGTATATTTATTTTCCATGTGCGAATAGAAATCATGCAAACCATTGATACGACTGCGTTTGTCTATTTTCCAAGCAAATTCCATGTGCGAATTAATGTGCGGTTCCATTCTATTTCAGCAAACAAAAAAAGCCCAGCAGACCGCTGGGTTGAAAAACTATTTAAACGTACCATAAGGTACGACATTGCGCCGATTTGACTCCTCGCCTGCTGCTACATAGCGACGTACACCGCTATGGCTAACATACGATACCCAAATGTATCCATCGGCAATATAGACCGAATCATAATTAAACTGCTCGCCATTCGTGTACGTTGCCACAACTTTACCGTCTAAACCAGGCTTGTCTCTGACATTGAGCAGAGATACTTTAACGGTCATTGTCCCCTGCTCGTCTTTGACCTTACCGAGATTGCCACTGCTTGCCTGTGTTGCCACTGCAGCAGAGTCGCTGTAAGGCGGATAAAACCAGCCAACAAGATTGCTGATTTGCTGACTAGAATACTGAGCAGGACCACCGACAGACAGATTACCAACTAGGTTCTGCTCAATAGTTTGGACAGTATTGTCACTGACTCCGATAATCAGACCAGTATGCCCATAGTTGATACCGTCACCTGCCCAGTAGTTTTTGACGAAAATAGCTCCCGGACGCGGACTCTCAGAGGTAGGCATATAATGCACCTCAAATCCGTGTTGCTTGGCTGACTTTATCAAATCAATGGCATTGCCCCACAGAGCCTTGCCGAAATATTTTCCACAAATCCAGTTAGGTAGGTCTACACACTGCTTGCCGTACCAACCATCATAGTCTACGCCTTGACCACGGTTGGCAAGGTCTTTGGCGAAGTTGGTGACTTCATTTACTGTTGTCATTTGTCAGTCTCCTTCCACGCATCGTTCATTTGCTTCACTGCTGATTCGATAAAGGTCTCTAACTGTGTATCAGTCATATAGATGTTGTATTTAGCAAGCTGACCTGTTACGCGACGTTTAGCCATGTCTAGCTTGTCTACATGCTTGTCCTGGTCTAGCTTGGCGATTTGTTCAACTGCATTAACAGCGTTCCGTGCCAGAATCTCTGTAATTTCGACCGCTCGCTTACCGCCCTTGGCAATCAGATACTTTTTGACCTCATGGACAATCATACCGGCAACGATAGCTAATATACCAGTAGCAGACCCTATAATAATTTCTGTAAGTTGATTCATACTTATTCTCCTTTTTCGATTTTTTCGATGCGGTCACTCATTAATGACACTTCACCTTTTAAGCCACCGATTTCACGAGCCATCGCCCCCATTTCTGCGGTAGTTTTCTCGAGGTGATTCATCAAACGGTCCTCCCGCTTATTACTTTCTTCCTTTGCTTGCTCATGGAAATCCATGAGCTTAGCTTCTCTCTTATCCGATGTCTTAATCAGATACCGGATGACGAACCCAAATAATAAAATAAACAAAATAGCCCAAGCAACTTGGCTTTGAGCTATTCGTTCTGCGTGTTCGATTGGCAATAGAATTCCTCCTATTCTTTTGGCAATGTCGGATCTGTCCAATCTGGATTTCCGTTTTCATCAAACTGCATGATGTAGAACTCCTCATTGAAGAGATCAGCAACGTTGATTGTCGTTGTAGTTCCGCCCCACTGATTAAAGGCCCACACAGTTTCAACTTCTACGAATTGACGACGGCCGTTGACAATACCTGGTCGACGTTGGACATCACGGTACATATAAAAATCATTTGTCGCATTTTTACAGCGAATAAATTCCCCGTTTTCCTTCATGTACTGCAATGCAGTCGCAAGGTCAAATGGTTCTGTAATAGTTGATAAGTCGAGTAAAGTATTGTTAGTAGTTTCAGTCATGATTATTCTCCTTCGATGATTTCTTCCGCTGGTTTAGTAGCTTCGTCCAGTTGCTTTGTTAACTCAGTAATTTCTGTCTGCAGACCTGCGATGGTCTGCTGTGCCTCAGTTAGTTGCACAGCGAGCAAGTTCTTCGTTGTCATTTCCTCTGACAGTTTTGCCACGAGGTCGTTATTAGTCAAGCGTAGCGCTTGGTTGATTTGTTCTTGGTTCATTTTAAATATTTCCTTCCTAAACTTTTGCTGGTAGAGTATAGCTATAACCCCTCTCTGTCGATTTATTGTTGTGTAATAGCTGTAAGTTGTCGATGATCAAATTTATGGTATCTCTCATACTCGAGTATGTCGTAGCGTTTTTCCACAACCACAAATCCCCAACTTTTATCTTGGACGAAGCGCGGTGTTCAGCATTAAATGCATCGATGTCTAATTTCCCAGGCAAGGTATTGATATTCCATCCATCCGCTGCTTCAAACGCTGAGCTTGCCAATCTGACCGTATCTCCAACCACATCGATTTGGTCAATGTTTGCACCGTTCCAAGCCCTAATTCCAACAAATCCGCCATCATTCGAGGACTCGGAATTCCAACGGTTGGAGCCTATTACGGTCACTCCAGCATTTCCTTTTCCAGTAACCGTACCAGTTGCGAACTTGACAAACTGGGTAGGATAGCCGTTTAAAACACGTTTGAGAGCCGCTTGGTCCGTATAGTACAGAATTTGACCAGCGTTTAGATTGACTTCCATGGCCCTGTTCGTGGCTCTCATCAATCCACCTGTAATTTGACTAGCCGATAGCGTAACTGCCTGCACGCTTGTAATGAATGCATTCTTTGCGAATAACTGCTTAAACAAGGCTTCGTTTGCTGTCATTTTATTAACAAACGCTTGGTCAAAGACCATCTTACTACCATCGATACTATTAGTAGCAATCCTTGCCGCGCTTAGGTAGCCAGAGGTGATTTTCCCAGCATCTAAGCTACCAATCATAGCGTTCTTGATTACGCCATTATCAATCAAAGTCTGACCTGTGATATGCGTCAGTCGACCATCGATTCTATTAGTACCATTAGCCAGTAAATTGATTTGGTTAAGCACTGTACCAGCACTAGTCAGATTTTTAATAGCGTACGAATTATTAAGCTGACTAACCTGTGTAGCTGTACCGCTAATCTTATCCTTGACCTCGGTTAGAAATAGACTATCAGTCATGACCATACGAGCGACTTTGTCTTTGATACCAGTTTCCGTTGAGCCGATGATACGCTCGTAAAGATTGACCGTCTCACGTACAGTCTGCAAGTCTACTTGGTTAGCCTTCTGAGATTGCAAGGTCGCAAATCGCCCGTCGACCGTGGTCTTATATTCAGCGATTTTTGTGTCTGCGTAGGATTGTTGGTCTTCAGGAGCGGGCGACCAGTCAGTCGCAATCGCTCCGCGTTCAATTTTTGCTCGACGAATAATAGGTTTTACTCCCGTGCCGTAAGTGCCATAAAAGGCTAAGTAACTATTTGCTAAACTCACTGTTCCCTCGGTTGGAGTAAAGGTCACATGGAACCTTTGCCACTCCGTTGTGACAGTCAAGTTTTTCCATAGACCCGAATATTTAGAACCTGATCCATTTTGCTGGTATACAGCGACTTGTCCCGCTTGAGATGCTCTCAAGTCAAAACTTAAGGTATACTCAATCAGCCCATACTTATCAAAAACTGGGGCCAAGTCATAAGGTGTTCGCAGAAACTCTGCGTGACTTTGTTCGCTGTTAAAGATTTCGGTGTATTCATCAGTGCCTGTCAATAGATTGGTACCGCCTACATACAGACTTTCAAACCGCTGACTAATTCCGCGAGCGGTTTCTTCAAATACCGACTTAGCGACATAGTCTTGAGTAACAGCTACACGCAGAGCTGATACTTGGCGAGCAGTCTCATCACGACTAGCGGTAAAGTACTGACTAGCTCGTGTCCCTTCCGCGTTCTTGTAGGTTTCTAGGCTCTCTAATCGAGTATTGATTGCAGTCGCTGTCTGCTGAGCGTAGGTCTTAGCATCTACTGCCTTTCCATCTGCCAGTTGGATTTGACGGGATAACTCTGCGCTTGCTTCATCTGCTGTACGCTTATAACTTGCGATTTCGGAGCGGAGGTCTTCTGGAGAAGCCTGCCAACCTAAATCAATATTTCCACGTCTGAGTGATACTTTTTCAAATTCCACTTCCCCAGTGAAATCCCTTGCATAGATATTAAACTCCATACTGCCTATCTGGCTACGTGGCACATTTACTTTGAAAGTAGTGGTAAACTGCACAACTCCTCTATTATTGACTGCTTCCAAGCGGGCGGCTGTCAAATATGTTGCGCCAAACCATGTTTTTACGCTGTCGTTCTTTCTACCGCTTATATACAGCGCAAGAAATGGATTTATAGAACCAGCCACATAATTAGTGACCTTAACTGAGATTGATGCTATGTATACTTGGCTAACATCGTCATTAGCTATCTGAGACTTGATACTTTGGTAAATGTACTTAGTTTTATTAAATTCTCCTGTAATTCTCGCTTTACCATCAACTATAGTCACTCCAGTTCCTTGCCATTGGTTCAAGTTTTGATTAAAAGAGCTATTGAGCAGAAGGTTGTCTTCTATCCGCAAACTCTCAAACCGCTCCGTCACCCCATCTATGCCACTCTGCAAGTCAGCAGTCTTTCGATTGATACTCTCAATCTGTCCTGTCTGAGTATTGACGGTCTGTGTTAGAGCTTCGTATTGGGTCCTCGTTTGGCTCAGAGTGTCTTCGACTGACTTAGTCCGACTTGTGACACTAGCGATGTCTCCAGTCGCCTTAGAAACGGTTTTAGAGAGTTCTGCGACTGTTGACCTCGTTCCATCTGCCAAAGTCTCGACTGTCGACACACGATTGGTCAAAGCCGTCTGTGCTCGTGCTTGCTCCAAAATCTTGCTAGCTTGCATGTTGAGGTCGTTTCGCAAAGCTGTAGCACTCGCTTGACTATCCCTAGCCTTTTGGTCTGCACTAGCGATTGCCGTCTGCAGTTCGGACTTGGCAGTGTTTAAGGCTTGACTGACCGTCGCAACCTGCGCCCTTGCATCTGCGATTGCCTCCGTCTTGACTTGGTTAGCTCTAGCTAGTGCACTAGCAGCATCAGACTTGGCCTGGTTGGCAAGCGACTCGACAGATTGGGTTTTAGACAATATATCTGCGACCTGTCTGTCGTGTTCCTGTGCCTGTGCTTGCATGGAGGTGTTGACTTGGGCGATTTCAGTATCAATACTTCTCTTGATATTGTCTGCATGCCTCTCAGCCTCCGCCCTTGACTGCTCAATACCGTCGTTGATTTCCTCGACTCGCTTTTCAAACTCAGCGTCGAAATGACGGTTTGCATTGTCAATTTCCTTCTGCAGTTTCTGTTCAAAGGATGCTGATAACGTATTTGTAGCTTTATCTACACTACCAGCAACCATACTAGCCACTGTAGAGCCAAATGTCTGCGACACCTTACCAAATCCGATTGACTTCAATCGCTTAGACATCGGTCCGAAATGGTAGCTAGTAATTTTCAAACGCAAGTCCACATCGAATCGCTCGTGGAATACACTTACCGTGTCGAACATCTTAACAGATACGTCAGACTTGCCTTTGACATCCAAATTGATTGAGTTTTCGACCAGATCGCAAAGAGTCGAGCTAAAATAGCGCTGACCATAAGCTGTCAAGCTAGCAACATCTGTCACATCCTGGTCATTGACCTCAATGTCTGCTTCGTAGATGTGACGATATTGCCCAATCAACGGACTATCCACAGTCACTGCAATTACACGGTCTGCCTCACCCTCAGACTGTCCTTGGATTGTCTTTTTGAGGTGCAGTCGTGTCTTTAAGTTGTTAATGTTCTCAGACTCTTCATAGCTACTGAGATTTTTCTTGTACATAAACAGCGACTCATTCTCAATACCGCCGTTTTTTAACAATTTAACCTGGTACTTGTCACGCACCAAGTCACCACCCCACTGACCGACAATAGAGTGTTTATCCTTGGCCAAAGCAGCCATTACAGATACATTGGACTCATTAAACGTATGACGGTCTAATATGTCACTAAAAAACGTAAATGGACATGGTCGTTTAACGCTACCTGCCAAAGCAGTCATAGCCGTCTGCCCTGATACCCTGTCAACCGAGATAGTGTTGATAGAGTAGTAATTCAAGAGTGTTGCGACCTGCTTAGCATAAACCTGCACATAGCCATTTACTTTCTTTACTTCAAAAATGAAAAACTCTTGCTCGCCGTGCAGATCATCAGCCAGCAGAAAGACTTCTCGTCTAAGTAGATTCCACTTCCCATCAGTCAAGGGAAATTTAAAGGAAAGTTGGTAGGTACTATTGGCTTCCTGCACGATGTCATCATCATAAGCAAGATTGAGCGGGATATTCCCGTCTTTAAGATAGATCAAACCTTGTACCTCCAATTCCCTTTAATCGTTATTTTCGTAACTGTCCCACTTGTCGCGACACCACTCCGACCGACAGGTATCTCGAAGAATGGACCACGTTTGCGAATGGTGTTCTTTACAGCACCATTCTTATCATAGACATTCTGTCGTTTGTGACGGCAGTCGATGGTCGCTCGAGTATCCAAATCTAATTCCATGACCTGCTGACCAATGGTCAAGGTCACACGACCAGAACCCTCTATGATAATGACTGGCTCAGAATAGACCGTGCCAGGATTTTGAATAGAACCAGATGAAGCCAAAACGACGTCAGCTGGATTTTTAACATACCGAAACGGATGCATATAGACAGCAATTTCAACTTTCCAACGATGCGGACCAAGTGGCACGTAGCTACTAGATACCAAGTCGCAGTAGAAAAGGCTGTCCCTCAGATAGCCGAATTCTACCCTATTATTTTCCGACTGAAAAACCTCAATCAAGCGCATAGCATCTGCCAAATGTCGTAGCGTGATGATAAATGTCCTGTTGTAGCCATCATACGCACCCTCGCTGACATGTAGTTGCCCATTGGCACCATAGACTTCCACCAACTCAGACCGCTCGACTGAAGTTTGTGCTTTGCCAAAGTCAAGAACATGGCAATCAGCCAAGGTCGAAGTATCTAAGCCATTGATGATCATATAGTTCATTAAATACCCTCCCTTGCCATAATCGCACCTTGATGCATATAGCTATTTTGAGCCATTTTTTCACCGTCCAAATAGACGGCCAACTCCTTATCCACCAAAGCAGACAGGAAGCGCTCAATATTTGCCAAACGAGCACTTAAGCTACTACCTCCATCACTTCCAGCCAAATCGCCAGTAGAAGACAGCAAGTTTCGACGTACATCCACCGATGCACTCGAAGTCATATCATAAGCCAAGGACTGATTTTCAAAAGGCTTAGCAATTGCTCCAGCCATGCCAGATACCGTCCCCATGACATCCTTAAATCCAATTTGTAAATTGGTATTCAAACCTTGCATGATAGCAAGACCAGCAGGCTTCAAAAGAACTCGGTCATAAGAGATAGGACCTTTGTTTTTCGCGATCCAGCCAGCAATACCGCCTACGAAACTCTTGACACCCTCCCAAGCAGACTTCAATCCACCCAAGAAGCCATCCATAATCGCTTTACCAGCTCCAGAAATATCGATATTGGCAACTTCCTTGATGGTGGAGACAACCGTATCAATGACCCCATTGACCGCCTTCCCAACACTAGATACAACATCCTGAAAGCTAGTAAAGGCTGACTTAACACCCTTGATGACACCGTCAATAATGTCCTTAGCAACCTTAATGGCATCTTGAATGCCCATCCAAGCCAAAGAAAAGACATTTTTAAGCACATCAACAGCATTTCCAGCTCCAGAAAAAGCCAATTTGATCCAGTCAATGACTGTTCCAATGATATTTCCAGCCGTCTGAATAGCTGATTGAATGTTAGTCCAAGCCGACTTGATAAAAGCACTCAAACCTTCCCCAGCCGTACCCAGATTACCAAACATACCGATAGCTACACCAATCCATTCAGCAATCGTACTCAGCACAGGCTGAACGAAATTCAAAGCCTGTACCAAAAAATCGACCACAGGAGTCAGGAACTCGATAGCCACTTTTAAAGCATCGAAAGCAAATCCGACACCTTCAAGAGCTCCTTTTACAACACCTCCAAGGAAGGACCCCAGAATTTGCAAGACAGGCATTAAAGCACCGCTCAAAATGGTTATCAAAGGTTGAGCAGCATTCCACATAGACACGAAGGATTGAACGACTGAGTCAATGGCAGGGCTGACAATGCTCATGAAGGTCTGGAAGCCAGCTTGTAGAGCTGGTAAAATAGCACTTATTAAGGACTGGAAGCCTGAAAAGTCCATCCGAGCAATACCGTCCATAATCGTCGTAATCACTGGACCAACAGCCGCACCAATCGCCGAAAAGAAACCAGGTAATTGCCCAAAAGCCGTCTGTAGCCCTGCTATGACAGGCTGAAATGCCGTCAAAATCCCTTGAAATTTTGAAGTAATAGGGGTTAAATCAACACTCATTCCAAGACTCGAAAACAAACCCTGAAACTGTTGAGCAACCAAAGGACTAGCCTCAGCGATAAACGTTCCAATCGCAGTTGGCAAACCCTTGAATACATTCCCAACCATCGGAATAAAGTTTCCGAATAAAAAATTAGACGTTGTCGACGCTAAGGCTTGTAATTGTGGCGTGATATTCTCGCCCAAAGATAAGCCTGCAAGTGTGTTAGCCCAACTTGCCTTCATTGCAGCAAGCGAACCCGTGTAGGTATTCTCAGCCTCTGCAGCTGCTACACCTGTCAATCCCATACTTTCCTGGACAAGGTGGATAGCCTCTACCACATCCGCATAGTTACTGATATCAAACTTGCGACCCATAGCAGACGGCAAGCCCTCAGCAGTCGTCAACAAACGTTCCATTTCAGCCTTTGTGCCACCAAAGCCGAGTTTAAGATTATCCAGCATGGCATAGTTGCCACGGGCTAAACTTTGATAGGTCTGTTGGATGACACCGATATCGGTACCCATTTTAGCCGCATTGTCCGTCATATCCATGATAGCCACGTTTGCCATGTTGATGGCCTTGGTCGAATCACCACCAAGAGCCTGTTTCAGGCTAGCCCCCATGGACACTGCTTGTTCAGCGTAGGTGTTCGCGGATATACCAGCTTTATACGCTTCCTTGGCAAAATTCTTAGCAGACTTTTGAGCGCCGTCATAGATAGTATCCAAACCACCAAAAGATTGTTGCAAATCAGCACCAGCTCCAAGAGCCGAACCGATAATTTTCCCAATCCCTGCAGCTGCAAGTGCTCCACTTAAAGCAGAGACGAGCGAGGCGCCAAGACTTGACCCGGCAGATCTACCTGCGCTATCAACTTCGCCACCCAATAATTTTGAAATCGACCCGCTAATGCCTTTTGCAGACGGAACTATCTGCACATAAGCAGAACCCAAATCAGTCGCCATGCTCCTCACCTCCAATCTCTATTTCTAGCGCACGCATAGCACGTTCAAACTCCTCACCAGATGAGAAGACCCTCTCTTCACGTTCCACTTTCGACCCTTCCAAGGCTTGAGTGACAGAGTTTGGACGATTCCGTCCAGCCTGCCCGTCCTTGGTTTTAGCCCAAAAGAGTAAGCGAACCGTATCATAGATACCTGCAAGTAGCAGAGTATCCAAGTCTTCCTTCTGACCAGACAAGACCTTCTTAATCCGTGATGACTCGCCCAAACCATTAGCAAAAACAGCTACCCGCAAAACAGGTAGCTGTCGATAATCATATATGCCATAAGTTTCAGCCAAATCACAGACAAGAGCATCCTCGTCTACCGCAATCATTCTGGCGAGGATTGCGAGTTTTTTAAGTCTTTGACTTGTTCAAAGACATCCTTGATTTCAGCACCAAGAGCAAGAATAGGCACCAGTCCTTTTTCTGTACGGACATGCTCCTTGAGTTTCTTCGCTTCTTCACCGAGTAACAAATTGACAATCCGAATCATGGCACTGCTGTCTCCAGCTTCTTCAGCAGCGATTGCCTCAAAAAGCTCATAGTTTTCCAAACGGTCTTGGTCAATGCTAATCACAAGACCTGTACTGGTTTTTACTTCAAACATTCAAACCTCCTTACGATGACGACGGCGAGCTTGTTCCTGTTGACTCGCTAGCTCCCTTAATGTACTCATAGTGTGTATTGCCCTTGCTATCTGGCAGAGCTTGGATAGTCGTTTCATACCCAGCCAAATCACTATCAGTGTAGGTAATCTCCCCAACTTCCAGCACCTTAGCATTTGGGATGACAATCCGCTTCTTCGCACCATTTTTCAGCAGCATATCCACTACCAATGGATGCGTAGGCAATTCCTTAGAGTTGACCTCCACAGTAATCCCTGATGCAAGGTCGCCTTTCACATTTTCAGGACCATAGACCTCTTTTAAGACATCCACATTTAACACCTCAATGAGTGTGTAGGTAAATTTGTCTGATTTTCCTGTTTGAGGAGTATCAACCACATCACCGCCCCAGGCTTTCAGTTCTTCCGATTCACGAGTATCCTCGTTGGTCAACCCATCCTCTGAAATGTAGCCTAAGTTTTTAAAAGCTGTGTTTAGCTTAGTAGTCGCATTGGTCGGCAAGCTCGTTCCCGTTGGAGCTGAGGAAATCGCCCCAGCAATATCAGGCTTTGCCGATGACACAAGTTTTGCATCTGCCATTTAACAGTCTCCTTTTCAAAAATAAATAAAATCCACCACCGCCTGATAGCGATAGCGTTTGGTTTCCGTATCTGTAAAATTATAGTCCGAGTTGAGTTCTACCTTACTGATACTCGATAGCCCAATCATCTTCTCAACCACCGTTTTGACCTCTTCATTCAAAAAGGCAGCCTCTTCCAAAGACTGCCCATAAGATTGTATCGCCAAAGTCGCTTGATTCAGATGGTTCTTCTTGCCACCGCTCGTCTTTTCAAAAATCACAAAACACTCAGGCATTTCCTCCTGATGTTCCGTATAGACAGGCACAGAAAGATGCTCGGTTAAAAAGTTCAACGTGATAACTTCAATCATGATTTTACCGCCTTTAACAAGGTATTGTGCTTCTTGTTGTCCCGTTTAGCTTGAAAGCTATCCGCATAGACCATAGCGTTGGCACGAGTCTTACCGACATAGATATCCGATTCATACCCATCGCCTGCACGGTTTCGGATAGCATTTGCCTTGTCAGTCAAAACTGCCTGCATCTCAGGCGACTTTAACAAGTCACGGACACCTGCACGGTTCAACTTAAATTTCATGCTAGCCATATCGTTCCACCTGCACTTTCTTATTCCATTCAAGCGGGATCAGATGGTCAAGACCTTCCAGCGGTTCACCAACTGTTCGCCATCGCTGACCGAAAAAACGAACCTCCCTGTTCGTCCAGTTGTGAACATCGCCTTTAGGAATTGCAAGAGTATAGTCAACTTTCTTTCCAGTTAGATTGATTTGATTGGTGATATCCTCAGTTGATGCAGGAACAATCAAGACATTCTCAACCACAATCTCCATATCTTCAAACTTCGGATGACCAAATGAGTTTTTTCCAGTCACCTGCTTGTCAATCAAGACTACAGGTACACCCTTAATCCGTCCCATAAATGTCCCTCGCTCCAAAACGTTGTTTCTTCAATCCCAATCGCTTCAGCTCGCTATCTTTGATAAAGAGCCCTCCTCCTGGTACTAGAAACGAGCCAGACACCGAATAGCCAAGAGCTGACTCGTTGAATTGAGTCATCGGCTCTTGGTCTGTTGATGTCATGAGAGTACGAGCAACCACATCGACTGTAACGGATTTGACAACCGAAGCAAAGATAGGATTGTCCGAAATCAACGCATCCAAATCCTTCCCGACTTTTTGAGCTTCATGACGTATAGAGTTTGACACAACTTCAAGTAAGGCTTCTGCCCGCTCCGTTTCGTCAAATTTCAACACCCGCCACAAAGTTTCCAAATCGGATATTGTCGCAAAAGGAGTCATAAGCTACTCCTCTTCATTCAGATTCTGGCTTTCTTGGTAAAGTTGCAACAACTCATCTTTATTCGCTTTCGGATTAAATTCAATCCCCAATTCGGTCAACATCGACTTCAATTCAGGCACTGTCGGAGTTTTTTGAACATCCTTCTCTTTAACTAGTTCCCAATCGCCTTTTAGTTCGCTATCTGTGACAACAACCGCACCTGTTTCTTTATGTTTATAAATAGCCATAGGGCACCTCCTAAGCTTGTTCGACACGAGCAAAGGCAGTTTCATCAAGGATACCCCAACCGATAAACGCCTCTGTACGTAGCAAAATCTCATTGTAAGCTTTCAAATCACGACCTGAGCCATCTGGATCACCATACTCAATGATTTCCATCGGGATATTTTCAGCATACCCCCACTTAAATTTATTTTTAAAGTCGCCCACAATGGCATGGTCAGTCTTGGCAGTACCGCCAGTCACGGTTAGCGTCTTGTTGATGTCAAGGTCCATGTTGAAGAAGTTATTTGGTCGCTGACCAAATCGGAATTCTGGGTACATAATACCATCAAATTTATCCTTGATTTTAGACATAGCCTGACCTGCAACTGGTGACATGGCAATGCCAGTCACTTCGTTTCCGTTAATAACAATAGTTTGAACAGCTGCATCAATGTTGTCATCAATTTTATCTGCACTATAGGTAATAACATTCCCTGTAATTACACCATCAAAAGAATTAGTTGCTTTAAATGATGCATCTGTTAAAGATTTTGGCTCAAGGCCATGGAGAGCTGCGATGTCAAAAGCCTCTGCCATCTTTTTAGCAAATCCATCGGCATAGTGTTTCAAGAAGTCCAACTGCTTCTCTTCTGATGCGTATTTAAATTCATCAGTCAAACGAGCTTGATAAACAAATTTAAGTGGCTTGATTACTTTTGATGTGACCGTAGCTGAACCAGCTCCCTTTAAGTCCCCTTCACCTACAATCTGTGCATTGCCATCCAGATTGAAAATAAATTGCTCAGTACCATTAAACGGAATTGGTTTTTGAGTAGATAGCTTAGCAAGAGTCGAATGACCTTGAACCTTTGACATAATTTCTTTTACTAATTCTGGTTCAAAAAGTGTTCCAGTTTTCATAGATGTTGACATATATTATTCTCCTTTATTTAAATCTTTTATAACGTGACGCCATGCAGCATCTTCACCTTTTACTTCTGGCTCAATACTTTTAAGTGGTGGAATTGGAGCTTGTGGTTTCATGAGACTTGCAAAGCGTTCCGCATCTGCCGTCAGGCTTGCTTCATCTTCACCTTGCAAACGATCAGCAAATTCAATAGGCAAGCCATATTTAAGAGCAATAGCCGTCTTCGTTTTCGCAGTTTCATAATCTGCAATGGTTGACTTATACCCTTCAATTTGGCTTTCAAAATCAGCTGCAGTCTGATTTGATTGTGCGACCGTTTCTTTGAGACCAGCATTCTCCGCTTCCAATGTTGAAACACGGGATTTCAGTTCGTCGTAGTCAGCATACTGCTCTTTTAGACGCCCCAAACGAGCCTTGATAATCGTATCTAGCTCTTCCTGTGTTTCGATAACTTTAAATTCAGACATATCAATGTCTCCTTTCTCCGCATTTCCCGTGCGTTCGGTAATATTTTTTGCATTAAAAAAGACAGGTCGCCCCGTCCACTTAATACCTAATTTGTTGCTTTTTCTTAGGCTTGGTTGTAGCACAAGCCCAATGCGCCAGCAAAGCACTGTCCATTAAACTAATATCCATATCGTCAAAGTGTGAGCGATAGCCAAAACCACCATTTGAGCCAATGTTCCGCTTATCACAGTTAGTCACGACCTTTGAAAGAGACGGTTGCCCATTGTGGCAAATCGTATGCTGGTAAATGCCCTGTTCCCACATGGAGTTAGCAATGATGATTTCCTTGACGGTTGGCAAGATGACATTACGGATTTTAGAGTCTTTCAACTCCTCCTCAAGCATCTTCTGGCCACTAGCTCCGTCGATGACGATTTGAGCCACATCAGCCTGCTTCAAAAAGGCTACCAGCCAGGCACTACCATTCCGAACGGATTGACAGTCAATGGTTTCTACAAAGAATTGACCGTCCTCTGTCCGAACAGCAATAGACAAGGCTACGTTGGTGCCGTCCTGCCCAAACTTGATGCCAGCAAATAGCTTGCCAGTCAGCTTCGGCATATCGTCAATCTTGAGTGCGTTCCACTCAGTCTCAGATATAGCTGATTTCTGGTTGTAAGTCGGCCAAAAACCCAAACGCTGCACATTATGGTCTAACTTATCCTCACCAAGCTCAGCCTCAATCTTACGTTCGTTCAAATGATAGCCCATGGACGGATTAGAGTTGTACCACGCAGCGACATCGTCAATCTCTTTCTCCTGATCCACGGACCATTCAGCCCAACCAGAATATTTTCCTTTCCCAAACAGACAAGTCTCGCGATACTTGGTAAAGACCGTACCACTTGAAACGGGTGTTGGCGGAGTTCCACACATGACCGTCATCGGATTATCCGAATCCGTCACGGTGTACTTAAGAGCTGATTCTTGCTCAGTGGTGTATTCCTGAGCCTCATCAATGATAAGCAAGTCGAATCCCTCACCAAGACCGCCAGTCCCTGTCCGAGTACGGAACTGGACCACACCGCCTGTCTCATAGAGTTCGATTCTTTCCTGCCCCTTAGCCCGAATAAAGTTGAAGTCCTCGCCGTCCACATAGCCCATCTTTTCCAGATAACGCTTGACCTTTTCAAAAGATGAATGCGATGTAGAAATGCGATGGGCAGTGTGCAGGATATTCAGACCATTGTGCAAGCCCCAAATCTCCAGCATATAGAGAATTTCCGACTTACCATTCCGACGCGGGATAGAGTAACCAAACTTTTGATGTACCCATAGACCGTTCTTGTCAACAGCCATGATTGGACTGAGCAAATTGACCTGCCAAGCGTAGCAAGATAGGCCTGTTCGCTCGTATAGCTCTATCGCTTCTTTGGCTTTAGAATTTCGTTTAACGTATTTGAGTATTACCGATTGAGTAGGATTTTGATTGCCAAGTTTCTTTCTTGCCATATTTTCGTCCTTTCAATCGTATCGCATGATAACCCTATCGCTGGGAGAAATTAGATCACCGACCCCTTCTCTTGTACCAAGGTTTCTGCAGTTGCTTAACCTGCTCCTGCAATTCAGTAATCAAAAGCCCCTGTTGCTCGAACAGCTGATTGATTGACTGGACATTCTTCGAACCGTCTTCCTCGAAACGCTCCATCCGCTGAACAACTTCTTCCACAATACCAGCCAAACCGTCAAGACTTGCTGAAGTAGCCAAGGCAAGAGTAGCAACTGCCGCCAACCGCACCTCCTGCTCACGTTTCTTCTTGATTCGCTTATTCATAGCGACCTCCTTTCTAGGTATAAGAAAAGCACCCGATTTCTCGAATGCTTATCGTTAGACTTAATGACCAATTTCTATTAGTTCAAGGTACGTCAGGCCAGAAGATTTTTTTAGAGCTTCAATTTTTTCAGACAACAAATCACGTTTCGTTCTAAGATTGAATAGAAAAATCTTATTACTCAACTTTCCCGAACGATTTAGGCTCATCAAGTCATCCATTTCCTCGACAAAATCAAGTTTAGCCTTGACAATATCTGCCAATAATGTAGCTTGCTTTTCAGTCATCACTTCCTCCTACTCCATAAAATCAAAACTCATCTGGCTGTTACAAGCCTGAATTTCCATTTTCAAGTTTGTGGACGGCTCCCAGTTCTTCCAGTAAGCATAGGCAGCCTCAATCGCCTTTTTCGGTAGCAAGTCATAGCGAGAAACACGGAAATGCTCCTTGAAATCATTCATCGCCTGTTGGAAGACACGTTTTGCTAAAGATTTGTCCATATAGGCAGGGCTATCCATCCCACCCATACAAGCTACCACACGCTTTTTTCTAGTCTTTTCCAAGTCCAAACGTACATCAGGGTTGATAGGCTGTTCAGCCTTCAAGTAGTTCAAATCCGCCTCAAATACATCTTGACGCTGACGCATACTCTTCTGAGTTTCCAAGACATAGATAAGTGCATCCTCATTGACCGTTTCAGGAGAGACAGTATAACCCCCAGTTTTACGAATAGTCTTCAAAATCTCCTTAACCTTTTTCTTGAATTGTTTAGCAATCGGCTTACGTGACTGCATCAAGACTTCATACAGACCATCTTCGGTCAAAAACCACATTTGACGGTTCTGACCTGATGCGAATAATGTTCGCATCAGCTTCTCGTCTTCATCAATATTGTTAATCATTTTCTGAGTGTCGGAATGCTCAATCCACTCCGCCACATCTTTTGCCAAAAACAAAGGCTCGTCCGCCGTCCCATAAATCGTAAAGTTCTTCCCCAGTACTTCCTGTTGATTTATAATTTGTAGTTCCATATTCATTTCCTTTCGTTTTAATTGCTTCTTTCTGCTCTGATACCTGCGATTCTTCCCATAACAAAGACTTGTGCAATAGCATCAATGAGTGATTTTCCTTGTTCCATTGCATGATTTGCCATACAATACAAATCATGTTTTTCCTGTAGTGTTAGGTCGTGAAATTCTGAGACCCTATACTCGTCTTGATAACAATCAGCAAAGTTCATTGATTGATACTGTTCGACTTCTTCGTAAATTGACATAATAAAAACTCCTTTGGGTATGACAAAGAAGCTCGTTTCTGATATAATGATTTCAGAAAGAGTTTCTTTCGAGCGATAAGGTATGACCTACGGTTTGGCGATTGCGGGTTATACCTTATTTTTTGATTTCATCATAAATCTTTTGAATACCGTCACGAATGACCTCAGATTTTTTTCTGTTGGTCTTTTTTTCTATGTATTCTAATTGCTCTACGGTCTTACTATCAACCCTAGCACGAATGACGGTATCCTTGTTGGATTTTTGATTGTCAGCCATTGTCTCACCTCCTTGTTATGTGGCTACATTTTTAATTATAGATAAATGTAGCTACATTGTCAAGAGGTTTTTGAAAAAAACTTCAAAATATTATTCAATTTTCAAAGGACAGTGATTGATAGCTATCATGTCCTTAATTATATTTCTCAAAAAGTGAAAAAATGGTAAAAATGCGAAAAAGTTTTAAAAATTTCTGCAACAAAAAAGCACCTGATTGCTCAGATGCCAGATTAGATAAATGGAATAATGGACTTGGTATCCTTAAGAAGATCCGTAGCTTTTTTGATAAAGCTATTATCCGTCAGATATTGAATACCTGCTGGAGTGATACCAATGTTTTCAAGCCCCTCAACCAACGGATACTTCTCACCCCAAACCTTTGACAAAGTAATACCATCAATGTACCCCTCTGTCAAAAGATTGTACATTACAAATCGCCAGTAAGTCGAACTAATCGTGAACAACTTCCCTTGAGCTACCAGATAAGTAGTGTCCACCGCAATATCTTTCTTCAAACAATTGTAAAGATAAGCTAGTATCTGGTAGACAATGACTGGATAATCATCTTTTGCCATAATAACCTCCCAAATGCTTATCCCCACCCAAACGACAACTCTTTACGATAGTTCCCGTCTTGGTCTTTAAAATTTTGTAAAAACTTCCCAAAATACTTCATGTTGGAATCGTCAAATGTATTTACACGAATATCTTTCGTTTCAGGGTTAAAAACAAGCGTTTGCTTATGTTCCTCCTTGTTTTCAGGGTAAATCTCATAGTGATAAAAACCATCGTCACCAATATCTATCAAAACAAATCTTAAATACATACCTTTACCCTTTCTTTTTAAATTCGTCGACAGCTTCGGAGTAATTAAATAATTCATCTACTTTTTTGTGAGCTGTATCATAATCCAACTTGCTAGTCACATACATATAATCATGTTCTAAGCGTTCATGCTTCAGCAAAATTAAATCATGTGGTTGAATGTTTTTTCCAGAAATCAATCTATCCCATGATTGAGCCATGTCAATGTCTGGTGCAAATAACCCCTTCCCATAATTCAACTCATGAACATTATTAAACACATGATCGAACGCTTTATCAACATCATCTTTTGAAAAGCCATTCATTTCTTTGAACTTCCCAATGTTCGAATAGATTTTACGTTTTTCCAAATCTTGATTGCTGTTTTTTATCCTGTCGTAGGTTAAATAAGCATGTTTTTCGGCTTTAATAAAATCCTTTGGCAAAAGCATGTCATTTGAATCGTCACGAACATAATTCTTTGCGCCAGCTTGAACTAGAAGTCCGATGCGCTTCCTTTCCTCTATTTTAGCATTTTTTAAAGGATCAGACCAACGTTTTGAGTGTGCATTCTGTTTTTTACCGTTTCCTGGGTGATAATCAACAGTACACCTGCACCGATTGTGCCTCCGCCAAACATCCTTTGGAACATCTGGATAGTTATAAACCCCCACAACAGCCCTACACCATTTACAACAATTACCACTTTCTTTTCTGACAACTTTCGGTGTCAACCCTGCCTTAGCATGAAAATCTGCATTCGCCTTGATAATATCATCCACAATCGACTGCGTGAAATTGACAATCGGTTCCTGCAACATCCAAGCAACCTTATCAAAATCATCTTCGAATGACAAACGATTGACAAGACCGTCAATCCTGTCCTGATTGATTTCTGGCACCTGCACCTGTAGACCAATATTTGCAGACTTATTCAAATCCTCCTGGACTTGAGTAGTATAACCACTCACAAGCTCGAAATTCCGCCCTAGCGTGTCCGCCAAGAGCCTATCCGCTATGTTGTAGTACATTTTACCGTCTGGCAACTTATCGCCCCTTACAGACGAACTGAGAGCCTCTGCTAGAATGTCTCCAACCTCCAGAGCAAAATCATTTGCTGTGGCATAGGTCGCCCTCTTCTTTTTCAACTCCTCAAAAGCACGACGGACAACCTCACTCTTACCATAGGATGCTTCAAACTTGTCCTGCACTTCCTTTAGCAAGTCTGGTAACATATCACGTTCCATTCGCCGTCACCTCTGGAATCACAGGTTTAGCTTCACTGTCACCAACAATTCCCGTCAAATCACGGATAGTCTCAGCTGTGATATAACCTGGCAAAGCTTGGTTGATTTTGATAGCACCGTCCCCTAGCATCGTCAGCGTCGTAGCATCAGCTTCAAAGAGTGGTTCCCATTTAGGAACAGTCTTGACAAACTGTTCTCTCAAAAACGGATACTCATCACGCAAGCAGGCAGCCACATAGGCGACATTCAGCAAGCCACTACCCAAACTGCGCTGAGCTTTCCGACCTGCCAATCGTAAGTTTTCATGGCTTGCTTTGATTGCCTCTACCGATGACGGATTGTCCGACACGAACCCAAGGTCATCCAAAGTCAATCCCATTTCCCCAGCAAAACCAGCCGCTGCAGTCCGCAACTGCTCCGTAAATGGACTCATGCTTGCCGTGGTAAATTGTCCAATGCTCGGCGCGTCACCATCGTCATCCTTAGTAAATTCCAAGAGACTTGTCACAGTCGCTTTCCATTTATCCATTGGTTCCGCATCTTGGCTTGTGCCCAAAACATATTTTTGCGGGAAGGAATAAAATTCAGCTGTCACATCGGCACGTTCCAAAGTCCTCTTAGCATACGATTGATAGTACATACCTGCACGAGTTATCCGACTACGACCAAACGGGCGAACTGCATCCGGCCTGTGAATGACTGGCACCAGTAACGGACGACCTGTCGGGTTGGCGACAGGCGTAAAAGTACCACCTGAAACATAAATTGTATAATCTGCCGTAAAGTAGGCCTCAAGTTTCGGGTTGCCATTGTCGTCCCGTTGTAAGACCGCATAGCCTTCGGTCAATAGCCCCGTAATTGGGTCTAGGATACCTGTCGCATTGCTGGACTCAATGACTTGCAGACGTACCCTGTCCTCGACTTTTGACAGATAGACAAAACTACACGAACCTATCAAGGACGATAGAACCACAGAGTCGAAAAAGACATCTGGATTATTCTGCTGAAAAATATCATTGACTTGAAACTGGTCATTGTCAAACTCACGGAAAACCAATCTGTCCGCTAAGCTATCCACACCTTTCGCACACCAGCCCAAGACCGACCGATACTGTTGACGGATATTTGGTGGAATGGTAATCCCGAACGAGCTATCTTTATGCTGCATAGCATACTGCTTATACCTCATCTCCACTCGAGGTTTGACCTCGTTCAGCTTTCGCCTGAGGTATCCAATACCTTTGTATTCCAAATTGGTCTCCTTTCAATTTTGGCGCGAGAAAAAATGTACAGTGACGGCGTGAAGCTCTGCCGAGGCGGTGGGGAGGGTGGTACCCCCCTATGTTCTCAACCTCGGTACTTCGTCCAATTCATACTTTGTGGTAAATTTCGATTGCCAACAACTTTCGTTCCATTTACCTTATCGTCAGCAAATAGTTTATCGGACTTCTGCCGATTGCATTGCCAATGAGCAAGCTGAAGATTGTTGATGTCTGACGGATGTCCGTTGCGATTGACAGGGATGATATGGTCAATCACAGGACTTAATGGATGCGGATAACTTAATGACTTATCAACGAGGTTTCCGCAGATGCCACATGTATTTCTTGTCTTAAGAATTACCTTCTTGTTCTTCTCAAAAGCTACCCGATGCGGACCACTTCTGTCTGGTCTAGTTTCAGCCATTTTTTACCTCCTGAAACACCTGTTGAAAGTAACATATCTTATATTCTGTTACGTTCGCTATAATCTACTCTAAGCTAGATGCACCAATACTTTAACCACATTCTCAAAAAATGAAAGTAACATGCTTTTATTTTGTTACATTCAATAGTCAAACGTCAGTATTGCTTCGTCTAATTCGTCCTGCTGATAACCAATATAAATTAGTGTTATTGTAGGTGTGGAATGGTTGAATATCTTCTGCAAGGTAACCACATCATGTGTCTGGATATAGTAATGATATCCAAATGTCTTTCTCATGGAATGACTACCTAGATTTTCAAGACCGATATGTTGACCAGCTTTCTTGACAATCTCCCACGCTGTCTTCCGTTGGATTGGGGCGAACTGAACACCATTACGTTTGTCGCGTTTTCTACTTGGAAATAGAAAGTCATAATCTTTCAGTTCTTTATTTTCTATGTATTGATTTAGGGCTTTTCTTAGCTTTGGATTGATGGCAAATGGCTTGGCTTTCTTGGTCTTCTTCTCGACCACAAACACCCTGTCACCCCTAACATCCTTGACTTTCAAGCCAAGGAAGTCACTGATCCGAATGCCAGAGTAAATTCCAAACATGAACAAGATATAATCTCGCTCGTTTCTCTCTTTCAGATAATCTTTGATACGTTCGATATCATCAACGTTCCGGATAGGTTCGACAGACCGCACTTGCTCACCTCCAATCATACAAAAAAGACAGGTCAATGCCTGCCTAGTTCCTGTTGTCTCATACTACTATTTTAGCATTGAAAATTGTATATTTCCTGCGGTCTTAATCCGTTTAAACTTCGCTCAAACTCCGCCCAAACTCCGTTTTTCAACCAACAACGCACCTCTACGGTAAATCTCTGCAAATGAAATCAATGCTAAATTAAGTAATTCATGATAGCGAGTTTCCTCATAACCGATTTTTTTCATGATTTCTTCCCTGGGTGTTGGATATGGTTTGAGGTATTTAAAAATCAGTATCAATCTTAGTTCTGGCTGTAAAATATGTGAAACCGAATATTCTATGGCTTCTAGCTCATTAACTGCCTCGACATGATTAAGGGCCAATTTCTCAACTTGTTGATTTGGTTTTGAAACACTTTGTCTAGGCTCAAAAGTGTATTGCTGAGTAATCTTTTGTTCCTGAAAATCGTTAGCAATATTTCGCCACATTTTGTACTTTTCAAGAGTGCTCTCTGCTTTCTCTATCGTCTTCTTCGTGTCCAATTCTGCTACAATCAATAGAATTTACCAACCTTCCTACTTCCTCTGCAAATGTAATGACTGCTTTGGATAATCCATCAATCACTTGTGCACAGCATATTGCGACATTTTGGGCAATCTGTTCAAGCGAAATATCATTTTCATTCAACCATCGAATCAGCTGTTCAAGTTCTTTCTGTCTTCTCAACTCTTCCTGCTTAGCTTTCTTTTTCTTGATTCTCTTGTTCATGCGTAACCTCAAGATGTTCTTTTCATCACATTCTCTTTAAAGTCATCAATTTCTTGCGTGACCTTTTTTAAAAGATTTTGTTCAACCATTACATCATGTTCGCTAGCACCTTCCCTTTTGATGTAGTGCTGCAAAGCATGTTTAACAATTTGCATTTGCTTGTACTTCAAATACATGCCTTCACCCTCCATTTTCTAGTATTAGCCCTTTTCTTGGCTGTTTCTCTAGCCATTTCGTCCCAGATATAGTCGGCATTTTCAAGCATGAGGTCCACGCATTTGTCCTTCAGGGTCTCGATTTCAATTTCTTGACGCTCTATGTCTTTGTATGCACGGTTGTAAAGTTCATCTTTCAGGAACTCATTTTCTTTGAGCAACTGAACTACATCAATTTCAATCTTACATCCATAGTCTGGTAACAATCTAATTCCATTAAAACTCATTTAATACCTCCATATCAAACCCGCTATCAATAAATCTATAAGCCAATTCTGGATTGATTCCATTGCCTAGCCTTTGATAAATCAAAGCCATATCTTCATCTGAAAAAAGTGTTCCTAGGTAACGATTAAGAAAATTTTTGGTAAATTCTCTAAAAAGACAATTCCGTTTCTCACTTTTAAATGGTTGCCCTTTTGCAATTGTCCTACTGCACCACATCAATAATTTTGCAATGATGTCTCTTCGTGACTGTACTCCTTCCAAACTAAAATACGTGTTTGTTTTTGGAATCAGTATCACTTCCAAATTCGCATTTATATATGACATTGGAAATAAGCCGAGCAGTTCTTTTAGTTCATTCATTAGTTCAGTATTCATTTCTTCCCCTAGCATTCGTAATTGTAGGCAAAATATAGATTTTCGCCTATCGGATAGTAATAGACACCGTGGTAATCATCTTCAGAATAACCACAAGATTGATCGCAGTATTCTCCGTCAAATTGCTCATCTCCGTAAGCACTGTGACAAATAATAAAACAACTCCGTAAGATACTATCAGATTCAATATTGATTAAAAAATCATTGATTCTCTTGTATTTACGAACACAATTTTCCACGAGCTTTTTCGGATAATGACCCTTTCCAATATCTCGAAACTCAGCCATGAAAACTATCTCGCTGTCCAATTCCGTCCATCTTCTTACCAAGCGAATGATCTGTTTTGGAATTTTATATGCTGCCTTTTGCTTTTTCTTTTTTATCCGTTTGTTCATCATATCCTCCTAAAACGGCAAGTCGTCATCTGTAATATCCATCAGCTGACCGCTCATCCCTGGTGGCATCTGCTCTTCGATGCTTGAATAATTTGCCGTATTATCACGCTTTTCCAATAACTGGAAGCTCTCAGCAACTACCTCTGTCACATAGACCCGTTGCCCTTGCTGATTTTCATAGCTTCTGGTCTGGATTCGTCCTGTAATAGCAATCAGATGACCTTTCTTGGTCCAATTAGCCAGATTTTCGGCCTGCTGACGCCACATCACACAATTAATAAAGTCAGCTTCCCGCTCTCCTGTCGATTGATTTTTAAAATTGCGGTTAACCGCCAAAGTAAAAGTCGCAACGGCTTGATTAGACGGTGTATAACGTAGCTCTACGTCCCTCGTCAATCTACCGACCAATACAACATTGTTGATCATCTATTATCTCCTCTCCCACGGCTGTCGCTGATGGCTATAATACGGGTACACCAGTCGAATTTTCCCTCTTGAAGCTAGCGCCCTATGCTCATAAGGCTTGACTTGCTCGTACAGCTCGTCTATTTTATCCAACATGCGTTGTCGCGGTGGTCGTCCGTCTAGCCATTTGTAGACAGATAGAGTCGTCACACTCATCTCGGTCGCAAATTGGTCTCTCGTCCATCCTGTCTTTTGTAGGATGTATTTGATTTTATCTGCTGTGGTCATTCCAACTCCTCCAACGCTACCCACCTAAACTGTGGGTATTTTTTAGCTTCTTCTTGGGTGCATTTGTAGGCTAGCCTCTCTAATTTTTCTAAAAAATCTGTTCCATTTATAATAAATGTACTCGTGCCAGCTTCTTCTGTGTCTATAATGTAGTTGTATTTAAAAAACATTATATCTGGCACATCGACCAGTAGCACGCCTAGTTTTTCATTAGTCATTAGTTACCACCTCCACCAATTCCGGATTTTCATAGATGTTACCGATGACTTCCTCATCTTCAGTCCACGCATAACCATCTCTAATATCAGATAAGTATATAGCAGGCATTCCGCCGATATAACGTCCGCCATACTCTTTAAGGAAAATTACTTCGTGAGAACAACCCACGGTGCACTTTACAATGTCACCGATGTATACCTCCTTGCCGTTGACATCAAACAGCCCTGTGGATTGCATGAGGATTGCATGAGGATTGCACGTTTTGCCGTTTTCGAAGTCACGCCAATCAAGATAGAATTCTCCATCATAAACTACTGGCTTGTCATACATTTCTGAACCAAACCAAGCTCTATATCTCGGTATCATTTTCTGCCTCCTTCGTAAAATAGCCAACTAGCCCCTAATCCAAACATTATCTTCTGAGCAAGCGTCATCTCGTGGATGATGTTAGGGACAAACGAATAAAATATCAGTATAAATCCAATAGGCCTTAATAATTGTTTCATCATTCCTCCACAACGACCTTCACACCCTTGCAATCAAACACCCAACCAAAGCCAGCTGCTTCAAGCTTGTCTTTACCCACATGGGCATTTGAAGCGGCCAAGTCCGAACTGAAATACAAAATATTCTTTTCTTCTACAAGTGGTTGCCCATTAAACAACTCCACCGTATACAATTTTTCCCGCTCAATCTCATAGCCGAAAAGCCACGCTAGGGCGAAAGTCTCTTGGTTGTGCTCTAACCATTCGCCAGTATCATTGTATTCATCGCAGTAATCCATTGCACGGAGCAATCCATACCCTTCTTTATTTTTGCAATATTCGATACTATCAGCGATAAACTTCGGCACCACAACCTTCTGCGGTTCGTGGATTTGGGAGATTATTTCTTTTGCTTTTTCGAATACCACAACATCTTCTGCTCTGTCAAAATCTGTCGTTCTCACAACGTTCCACTCTAATTGCTCAATCGCTTCCTGTTTGTTCATCTTTTTTTCCCTCTACAAAAATAGTGTGACAATCCAAAGTAGGACGAATGTAATAATAGGGGTTCCGATTACTTTTGCCAATAATTCGACAAAATCATAATCATTTTCCTTTCGTCCACCGCTAACAATAATATAGCTGACCAGTATATCAAGACCTATCGCTTGTGCTAGTGTTATACTTGGGACTCCGTCTAAAGTTGTTAAGATGTTATTCCATCCATATCGTATTACCAATCCCGATAAGATAAAGCTTAACGGGAATACAAACAATACTGCCAGTAATTGTTCTCTTGTGCTCATTTTATTCATCTGTTTCCTCCATATCGCCTAAATAGCGTTCTTTCGTTCAAATTCGAGTGTCGCTTGCCTCAACTCAACACCCAACCGTTTAATTTTTGCTTTGTTCACTCTGCCATTGTACAATTCCAACGGCAGACCTTCGTTTCGATACTGCTTACAAAGATATTCGATGTATTCAAGATGATTCATCTTACCTCTCCAATCTCCTCGCTATCGCCTCAATCACATTAACCGTGACTGAGTTACCAGCTTGCTTGTATAGTTGACTATTACTGTTTACTGCCTGGGCTCTATCAAACGCCCAATCTGGAAAACCTTGCAACCTCCAACACTCGCGAGGTGTCAGTTTGCGGATGCGGATACCATCTAATATGCCGAATGTCCCTGCTTTGGTATTTCCTTGGTGACCACTAGCTGTTAGGGTGCCAACCTCGTCTTTGGTTTTTCGGTTGTAAAAATCATAAACCTTAACATGATTATTCTCCTGCCAGCTATTGCTAGTTAATGTAGGTGCTGTATCGTGTTCTCCACCTTGATTGTATCCGTGGCCTCGTTGGATGATTTTCGGCTGTTGACCCTCAATAATGTACGACCCGCTCCCTTGTGCTTCTCCGTACCTGGCGGTAATGGTATTTGTTGATTGTCCTTGTAGGCTACCAATTTCCTTGTCGCCTCTTTCGAAAGGAAATATCGCTCGTCCACTTGCTCCTCTAAGATATCCGATAATAAACACCCTTTCTCTGTTCTGGGGGACGCCAAAATTCTTGCTGTTGAACACTTGCCATTCCGCATCATACCCCAGTTCATCCAACGCTCCGAGTATGGTCTCGAATGTATTTCCGTTGTCGTGGTTGAGCAATCCTGTAACGTTCTCAAGGAATAGATATTTAGGTCTGAGAATAGATGCGAACCTAGCAATCTCAAAGAATAAAGTCCCTCTAGTATCCTCAAATCCTGCTCGCTTTCCAGCAATGCTGAAAGCCTGGCACGGAAATCCTCCACAGATAACGTCCACACGTCCGATTTCTCGAACAGACTCATCTGTGACTCTTGTAATGTCATGAAATTCAAATTCTCCTTCCGTATCATGTATCGCCTTGTAGCTTTTTCTGGCAAATTGATCTATCTCGCAAAAACCGACACATTCGTGACCGGCACGTTCCATTCCGAGACGGAAACCACCAATGCCAGCAAATAGGTCAAGAAATTTCAAGATACATCCTCAACTTTCCCACATTACTTCCCTCCAACCAGTCAATCACCTTTTGAAACATCTCCGCTTGAGCTAACTGCCACCTGTCAAAGTCAGATTCAGCAGGTTTACTATCATCATATCCAACCAACCTAAGGTCTCTCTGTTCTGTTAAAAATTCAATTACTTCAGTTTTGGTCATTTGTATTCTCCCACTCAAAATTGATAACAATCTTAATGATATCTACAATAGTCTTATGCGCCCTGTCGTTAGCACTCGAAGACCATTTGTCCCACACATCACGGAACGGCATGAATCCTCTATCAAAACAATGCTCCATAAATTCTGTAGAATAAACATCCTCCTTTTCTAAAATATCATCGTATTCATCTAATTGTTGGCGGTATGACTCGCCTAACATCTTTGTAATTTCAAAACTTGTATCAGTACAACCTCTTAAATAAGACCTGCGAAGATTATCCAAATAAAGTAATTTGTCCTCAAATGTATAATCTTTATTGGTTCCTTTAGTAAAGTTCACAAAACTCTTTTTAACCAAACCTTCGAAATCATCCGGTAGACATTCTGTCTCAATAGTCTCAATATAAGGCAATCTAATTTTCATTCATTCTCTCCAATCTTCTCGATTTCGCCTTTGTAGAGAGCGTACTCTTTTTCTGGCACTACCATCAACTACCTCCATATCTTGTACGATGATATTCCTCGGCCATACGATCCAGTTCGGCTACAAAATCATCACCAGGCAAAGCCATCAAGCGAGCCTTTTCAGACATCCGTAGCGGATAGTTCGCTACTTGCCAATCCAACATCTTGTCTAGTTTCAAATAACCGTCCATTAGTCCTCCTCAATCAAGTAAAAATTCCCATAATCTTTCAAGGCCCTTGAAACATGGATAGCAGCTGCACGACTAGCAAACCGCATAGCCTGGCGCTCATTGCCATAAAAAATATCAATCCCCGTACAGCTGACCCGTACCTCTCTGACAAATGGTCTATCCTGCTTTGAGCCATGTCTAAGTTTTACCATTTTCCATAGCCTCCAGTTCCGCATAAATATCTGCCAACTTGGCCTGCCCCTCGGCAGTTTGTTGGCTTGCTAAAACTTTTTCAGCCCATTCTGGCACCGGTTCATCTTTTTCGTTGGCTAACATTCTAGCCTTCAAAGCCTGCATCCGTTGCATAGCTTCCTCCGATTTGTCCTGCTCAATTTCTTCCAAGGCCCATGCTGGTACATTTGTCTGTGCTGGTTTCGGAGCTCTAGGCACCATGTTCAGATACTTATCAAAATTCGACTCTCTGAACAAAGTTGACGGTTGGAGATATTTCTCCCATTCTGTACCTGTCCAGTTAGCTACCATGTTGTCAATGACCTTTTTGAAATCATCCAACTTGTAACCCTCGTTCCACCTAGCCTGAATAATTTTCTTGTTGCTATTCGACTGATAACGATAAGACTTTCCAGTGGCTGAATTTAAGTATTCAATGATTTCCTTAATAGGACATATATTATATATATCTTCTTCTTTATCTATTTCTTCTTCTTTATCTAGTGCGTTACTATGCGTTACTGTAACGTTACATGTAACGTTACCATTTGCTAATGTTTTTTGTTTTTCTCTATGTTTTGCAACGCGTTTCCGAGCTTGCTCTCTAACCCTTTCCATACTTTCCACGCTCTGATGTTTCTCCCAATTCGGGATAGTTATGGCATTATTGATAATCTCAATCATCCCAAACTGCTCAAAAGTTTGAAGCGCTGCTCTAACAGTGTTCAAAGGCCTACGAAATAGTGTAGACAACATTTCGTCTGTGTAATGTACACGATCATTCATCATAAGAACACCACCGTAGTTCTGCTTGCCGGCTAATGTCAGCAATTTGAACCAAACAACGATAATCGTATCAGCTTCTGGCAAGGACTCAATCAGCAGAATTTTTTCATCATCAAAAATATCTGTGACAATCTTAATCCATTTAATTTCGCTCGCCATCTCACTCCTCCCACATCTCAGCATTTACACCTTTATTAAACAAGTCCTGCTGATAAATTCTAGCCTTCTGCCAAGTATCAAACGACCGTTTTTGGTAAAATCTATAACCACGCTTAGTCTTGGTTTTCTTTGCCACAATCCAAACCATAGCTAGACCTCACGATCTGCCAATAGCTCAGCCTGGCACTTGTTGACATTCTCCAAAAAGTCAATCCGTCTGCGTAGCTCATCAATCAGCCTAGCCTGCCCGACACATTCCTGATTTTTCAGCAAAGCCAGTTTCTTGTATTCCTTGGCAGTATGCCGTGCAGTAGCAAGCTCACGTTCCAACTCATGTTGGCTTTTAGGAATGTAGTCATCTTCCTCAACACTCAAAAACCTTTTCATCATGTCCCAAAATTTCATTCTATCCTCCGTAGTAAGTCCGAATTTGCAAGTATCTCAAATTCCGCTCTGGTTGCTTTACTTCCACAATAGGCTCTTTGACTTCAATCTCAATCTCAACAGGCTTACGGATCAGCCAGATTAAGATTGGGGTCAAAATAGCAATAAATGCCAAACCTTGTTCTGCTGTTAACATCAATTCTTCTGTCATATCACTGTCCTCTGCCAATTATTGTGGTACCATTCAATCACTGCATCACGAGGGTACTTCTCACGAGCATTTGGTATACGCGGGAAATCTTTGTGACAATTAAATCGTGCATCAAAACTCCCTGTATCCTTTGTTCCAAGCAACATTTCAGCACATTGTGACTTGTTGAGTTCCATAGGAAACCGTCTTTTTTCGTCAATGACAACGTGCATGACCTTCAACGCTCTATCCATTAGCCCAGCTTCAAACTGGTCCAACATTTGAATCATTAGATCATTCATGATATAATCCTCTTGTATGTTTATATTTGAGCCTGATTGCCGTCAGGCTTTTTGTGTTGTATTCCAGTAGTTTTCCAAGTTAACCGACATGATCGCTGCTAGGTTTTTCTTCTCTGTTTCAATCTGTCGCCTGTATGGTGCCAACCCATCCAATCTCTCCTGCTCTGACTTAGGCAGGTAATATCCATTTGGCTTGGTCTTCTTTGCTACTATCGGATGATTAAAATTAACCCGCAAGCTTTCAATCACTTCTTCCAAGCTACGCTTTGAAATGCTGAATATTAGCCGTAGTTCACTTGCTTGGATTGGCAAGTCGTAACTAGCATTATTCTTGATAGCATTGAGAACTTTGATTTCCAAGTCATTCATTTCCCTAGATACTGTCATGCCGCTTCCTTTCTGATTTTTCCTAATGCTAACACAGTCTCCCACACGTCTAGCCCCTCAAGGCTATCTACTATCAGTTGACTGAGCTGGTAGTTTTTCTTTTGCCAGTTGGCAATTAGTTTGCTAGTCATCATCTTCCACCACATTTTGCACTTCCACCACCTCAATATGAGCTTGCTTGACTTTCAAGTCTTTAGAAGCACAGTAGCGAATCAGGATGCTCACCGCCTCACCGATTTTCAAATCATGCTCATTAGCAAAATCTACAACATACTCATACGCGTCCGATTCGATGCGGACTACTTTTTCAGCTATTTTCATATCTGTGTTCCTCTATTTTTGTTCATAAGCTCTCAACTTAATCTCATGTTCTACTTGTTGACAAATTTTTATAGCTTCGCCGTAAGTTGCAGATTTCTCTAATAACCTATCGGCAATATCGACTACAAAACCTTCGTTCATAAAATACTCCTTTAGACCGATTATATATATTAAATTCTCCTGCATAATGAAAAATAAAAAGGAGAATTTTATGCACCTTAACCTTAACCAAATTCGCATCGTTGAAGCTTGCCATAAATTTCGGTTATGGTTTCTTCAATTTTGCAACAAAAGAAGAATATCCTATTTATCTATTCTCTAACGATGCTACTTTTGAACTAGTTGCTATCAATTGATACAACTTCGCCTTCAAAGTCGAACGTTTTTAGCTCGTGAGCTAGTTCTTCAAGCTCGCGGGCTTTTTTACTGAATTTACTGCTTAACTCAGTAAATTTATCGATGTTTGCAACTTTGACAGTTACAGTCATTGACTTAATTCCCATGTTTCCTTCCTCCTTTCCGTAAATAGCAGAGCTGTACTCCTTTCCTGTGATATAATTGATATATCAACACAGAAAGGAGAATGCTATGGCAAAATTAACCATTGAGGACGCTTCTAGAATTGCTAAAGAAACATTCAAAGACAGCATCCCTCATATCGAAAATAGCTTGAATGATGTTCTGAAAGATTCCCCAATCGACATCGAAGTCAAACAAGCTATTCTAAACAGCGTCATTGCTGGACACAAGTTCAGCGTTGACACCACAGTCGCATTACTGGCTCAGCTAGTAAACGCTCTACAAGACTAGAATCACAAAGAAGTCTTGTTTTCAACTCAGGGTCTACCTTCAACTTGGTAGGCTCTTTTTGTCTATACGGATACCGTTTTGGTCTCATCTTATTCCCTCCTCCCTAGTTCGGTTGGTTCGTCACGTTTAAACCGTGATTTCTGGTAAAAATTTAATGTCATCATAAGAGACATCAAATACTTTTTCAATTTCAACAATTTTTTGGACATCTGGGAATGTTTTTTGATTTTCCCAATTTGCCCATGTATCTGCAGTCACTCCTACAAGCTGACCAGCTTGTTTCTGCGTAAGATTGTCCCTGGCACGCAACATTTTTAGCGTCCATTTCAATACCCCTCACCCCTTTCTAAATATGATATAATAAAATAAAAACGATTGGAGATGAAATCTCATGGATAAAAAAACTTGTTTCTTTGTTTCCCCTATCGGAGAAAAAATCTCTGCTGATAGAAGACGTTCAGATGAAGTAATGACTCGCTTCCTAGAACCTGCTCTTGAAGAAGAGTTTGATATTATCAGGGCGGACCTTTTATTCAAACCAGATAAATTGGACGATGAAATCTTCCGCTATTTAGAAGAGGCAGATTTGGTAGCTGTTGACATTACTACAAATAACCCAAACGTATTTCTAGAACTCGGATACCGCAAAGCTCTTGGAAAACCATTTTTCTGTATAAAAGAGAATGATAACGAACCGATTCCTTTCGATATGAAAACGTTCTATGTTCATCATTATCAATTAAAATCCGATTATCCCAGCGAAGCATCTATTAATATTCAAGATGCGATTGACGGAATCCAAAAAATGGTCAGCCATTTTAGTTTCGATTCGGAAAATCTTCCAAAACAAACCTTCGAAGAAAAAGTTGAACGTAAACTAGACGAAATCAAGAGCAACGTGTCAAACATTTCTCGTAACATTCAAAAGAATAATGAAACAAGACAGTTTGATACCGCGATACTTCCAATTGAAAAAGTCATCCCTCGATTGCTCGATCTAGGCGTTGATAACCCAGCTCGATTAGAAGCCTTATTCGCTCAGGTCCGTTCCATGTTGCAACAAATCCGCAATATCCGTTAATTTAGTATCTAACCCTTGGACAAGGCCTATCAAATATGCGATAGTTGCTTTGTCTTTTTTTGATTCATTTTCTAAATCCAGTAATCTTTTATCTAGATGTAGCTTTTCTTCAGCACTTATCATGACTGCTCCTTTCCACCTTTATTTCTTCTTTTTCCACTTCACAATCTGCCGTATCACAAACGACAAAACCAACAAACCAGCTAACCAATAGATCATTGCTTTCTTTGGCAAATGGTGGTATACTCAAATAAGAGGTTGGGGCTTTCGCCCCTAGCTCTTAATCTTTTTTTCGTAAGTTCCGCTTGTGCTCAAGCACTTGTTTGTGCCATAAGCGAGCTTCTCTTACTAAGCCTAGAATGATAATCGGAATTGCTAACTCGTTATCTGCTAGGCTTTTTAGTATGTCCACCATTTGCTTTTCCTCCTGTTTTGATTCGGTTAATTCCTTAACCTTGACTATAGTTTATCACGGTTATTCCGTGTTGTCAAGAACTTTTTTTGTTTTTTCCGTGATTTTTTTGTTTTTTCTTGATTTTATCACGGAAAAATCGTAAAATTATCCTTAGAAAGCGAGGATAACCTTATGTCATTAGGAAATAAAGAGGTTATGTCAAAAAATCTAAAATTCTATATGGACAAAAAAGGAGTGGATAGAAACCAACTCTGTGCAGATTTAGATTTAAAATATATGACTGTTTCTGATTGGATAAACGCAAAGACATATCCAAGGATTGATAAAATCGAATTGCTTGCGAATTATTTTGGAATAAACAAATCAGATTTGATTGAAGAAAAATCCACAATCACCTCTTCCATCCCTTTCCAGAATTTCGACCCACGACAAGCCATTCTCTTGTCCAACTACTCCAAGCTCAATGACACACGCAAGAATAAGCTCCTAGCGACCTCTGAGACACTCCTAGCCGAAGAGCAAGGGAAAATCATTGACATCTCGGAAAAACGTGCAGAATACGACGCTAGAAAGCGTATCAGCCTATCCGTACCAGGCAAGGTGTCCGCAGGTACAGGCTACTGGCAAGAAGACGACTACGACACCATGGTAGACTTCTACGCAGATGAAATCCCAGACAAAAGCAAGTACGACACCGTCGCAGTCGTCGTCGGACATTCCATGGAACCCAAAATCAAAAACGGCGACTTCCTCTTTATTAAACTCAAGGACCAGGTTGATCTAAACAAAATCGGCATCTTCCAAATTGACGGTGAAAACTACGTCAAGAAACTAAAAAGCAACTGCCTTCAATCCCTCAACCCAGACTACAACGACATCCAATTCACAGAAAACATGCGCACCATTGGTGAAGTGGTGGATGTGTATAGGGAGGGGTAGGAAGAAACATGGAACAATCAAAAATTTATAAAACTAAAGAAAAATTCGACAGTATTGTTAATCAAACCGAAGATGAAGCCATCGACTACTGGTATGCCCGTGACCTCATGCCATTACTAGGTTACGAACGCTGGGAGAATTTTCACAAAGCAATTCACAGAGCCATGAACTCCATAGAAACCAGTGATACCAAGGTATCAGACCATTTTCGTGAGGTCACGAAAATGGTTCCGCTAGGTAGTGGTTCTGAACGTCCAGTAAAAGACTATATGCTCACCCGCTACGCTTGTTACCTCATCGCTATTAACGGTGACACCAACAAAGAAGAGATCGCTTTTGCTCAATCCTATTTCGCAGTCCAAACCAGAAAGCAAGAATTGATTGAGGAACGACTTCATTATATCGAACGCACCGAGGCACGAGGAAAACTCAAAGAATCTGAAAAACGTCTGTCTCAAAACATCTATGAAAGAGGTGTTGATGACAGAGGTTTCGGACGAATTCGCTCAAAAGGGGATATGGCACTATTCGGAGGACACAGCACTCAAGAAATGAAAGAACGCCTTGGAGTCAAAAACAACCGTCCGTTAGCCGACTTCTTGCCAACTCTGACCATCGCTGCGAAAAATCTAGCCACTGAGATGACCAACTACAATGTTGAAGAAAACGACCTCCACGGCGAAAAATCCATTACAGATGAACACGTTTTAAACAATACAACCATCAGAAACATGCTCGCACAACGTGGCATCAAACCAGAAGAACTACCACCAGCAGAAGACTTAAAAAAATTAGAACGCAAAGTAAAACAACAAAATAAAAAACTCATCAAAGAGTCAGGTAAATTACCTTAATGCCCCCATCGAAAACACACCAACTATCGGTGAAGTCGTGGAGGTGTATGGAGAGAAATGAAATAATTTACTTGACAAATATAAAAGAGACTCTATAATAGAATCATACGAAGTGGCCCGGATGCCCGATGCATCCTACCGAAAGAGTCTCAATTTATTTGAGGCTCTTTCGTGCTTTGTAAGGAGTTGCTGAGAAACTTAGACAAACCATCAATCTCTACAGACTACTCAATGACAAAAACTAGTTTATTTGATACAATATAGTTACCAACCTAGGCTTCACCTAGTGCAAAAACGGAGTTGGCACAAGCTGCCACGACCGAGCGGTAGCTATTCATAGTTGCTGCTTTTATTTTACAAAAAACAAAAAAGCCTACGCTCAACTTTGGACTGTCCGAGCGTAAGGCGAATCATGTATAGTAAGAACCTGCTTTGCAGTAGGTCTCTTTACTATACCCATTTTATCAAATTTGAAAGGGTAAATCAATGGCATACTTTAGAAAAAGGGACAACGGATGGGAATACCGTATCTCATATAAGGCTCCTGACGGATCATTTAAGCAAAAATCAAAAGGTGGGTTTGCTACTAAGAAATTAGCTCAATCTGCTGCAAGCAAAGCAGAGAGATTGCTTAACAATAATGTATTTGTTGATGACAAACAAACATTTTTGGACTATTATCACAACTGGGCTGAGATACATAAAAAGCCAAATGTCACGCCTGTCACTTGGAAGAAATATCAGCACACAGAAAGCAAAGTCAAGTTGTACTTTAAAGACACAAAGTTAACCGAAATTACAAACAGCATGTATCAACAGGTACTAAATCAATTCGCCAGCACACACACCCAAGAAACAGTTGAAAAGTTCCACTATCAAGTAAAGGCAGCAGTCAAGATGGCGGTGCACGAGGGCATCATTGAGCGGAACTTCTGCGATTTTGCGATCATACGCTCGTCGGTAGAATCATTCGCAAAAGAAACCAAGTTTTTAGAAATGGAGGAGTACATCGACTTAATCCGACAGACAAGAAAAAAGATAAAATATCATTCGTATGCAATCATATACTTAATCGCTGTAACAGGGATGCGTTTTGCTGAAGCAGTTGGATTGACTTGGGATGACATAGATTTCGAAAATGGATTGATTGACATCAATAAAACTTACAACTACAATACTACATTTGATTTTGCACCAACCAAAAATAGTAGCTCGATGAGAAAAGTCCCTATTGATGACCAGACTATCAATTTGCTTATTGAGTACAAAGAAAAGTATTGGATTGAGAATGATCAAAATAGAATTTTTGCTTCCGTGTCAAATGCAGCAGCCAATAAGACTATTAAGAAAATTGTTGGGCGAAATGTCCACATACACTCATTAAGACATACCTATGCTTCATACTTGATTACCCAAGGTGTTGAGTTGATTTCCATTTCCCAATTATTAGGACATGAAAATTTAAACATCACACTCAAAGTCTATGCCCACCAGCTTGAATCATTAAAAGAAAAAAGCAATGACAAGGTCAGAAAGATATTTGAAAAATTTGGGGCAGATTTGGGGCAGACATAACAAAAACCCTTGTGTTTCAAGGGTTTTTAGCGTTATTTTATGCTAGTTGCCGGGATTGAACCGGCGACCTCATCCTTACCATGGATGCGCTCTACCGACTGAGCTAAACCAGCAGTACTTGACTAGTATATCATATCTCTAAAAAAAGTCAATGGATTTTTTGGAAATATTGAGAAAAATAAAGAAAAAAAAGAGAAGGTAAATTCCCAAAGTAAGTTCTAGTCTGTCTTAAAAACTGGAAATTAGACTGAGACAAAGAAATAAGGTAGAACTTACTATGGGACAAGTTGGTAACTGACAATGAAAAACCAAAATAAAGAGAAAATAAGCTATTCCTAAAAATTATCTGACACTTTTAAGGAATTGTGCTATACTATTGTTATAAAAATCACAAAGGAAACGATATGAAACTACAAAACCTTCAAGTTGGACAATCTTATTTAGTCAAAGATTGTCTAACGCAAGATGATATTCGTAAACACTTAGCGCACTTGGGTTTAAAAGTCGGAGAAGAGATTCGCATCATTTCAAAAACCAAGACCAATGCAATTTTCCAAGTCAAGGCAAGCCGTCTAGCCCTAGACAGAGAAATTATCGAATCTCTGGTTTTAATAGAAAAGTCAGCTACCGAAATAATCAATCTATCCGAGGCACCTATTGGTAGCTCAGCCAGGGTCATGGACATCTATGCAGCAGGTGCACTCCGTCGTCGCCTCATGGATATGGGACTTACAAAGAACACGCAGCTATTTCTCAAAAAAGTCGCTCCCCTGGGCGATCCAATCGAAATTACCTTGAGAGGCTATGAGCTGACACTACGCAAATCCGAAGCGCAAATGATTGGTGTTCAAATCACAAGCGAGGTGAGGAAATGACAAAACACATCGCCCTTGCAGGAAATCCAAATAGCGGAAAAACAACTCTTTTCAACCTCCTAACAGGGACCAACCAACGTGTTGGTAACTGGCCCGGAGTCACCGTTGAAAGAAAATCTGGAACGATCAAAAAGCGAAAACATTTACTAATTCAAGATTTACCAGGTATCTACTCGCTGTCTCCCTACACACCAGAAGAACGGGTTGCCAGAGATTATTTGATAGCGGACCAATCAGCTGCTATCCTCAACGTCCTTGATGCAACAAACTTGGAGCGGAATCTCTATCTGACCTTGCAGTTATTAGAAATGGGTCTTCCTATTGTTATCGCCCTCAATATGACAGACGCCCTGAAAAGTCAAGGTCGCTCAATAAACAGCGACCAGCTCTCCTATCAACTGGGAGTTCCTGTACAGCCTATCAGTGCACTAAAAAAGCTAGGTATATCCCAGCTCCTCCATGAAGTAGAAAAAATTACCAATCAACGAGCTGAGCCAATCTATCCTCAGTATGACAAACAATTTGAAGCTGGCCTCGCCCAAGTTATTGACCTATTATCGGATTCCATCCCAAATCATCAAAAACGCTTCTACGCCATTAAGCTACTCGAACAAGACCAAGTCATTCTAGACCAATTGCAACTCAATGCGCAAGACATGCTTGATTTGACCGAAATCATTGCCATTTTGGAAAAAATTTACGCAGACGATATGGAAGCCATTATCGTCAATCAACGCTACCAATTCATCGAGAAAATCACAGAACTGGTCACAAAAGACAGCGATAAGACTTTTAACCTGTCTGATAACATCGACCGACTTGTTACCAATCGTTTTCTTGCCCTCCCTATCTTTGCGGCAGTCATGTGGCTGACCTACTTCCTGTCTATTCAAACGGTTGGTACAATGGGGACTGACTGGGTGAATGATGTCCTCTTCGGAGAGCTTGTTCCAGGCCTTATTCAGGAAAATCTAGATCGATTTGAAATCGCTGGCTGGCTACAATCTCTGGTCTTTGATGGCATTATTGCAGGATGCGGAGCCATTCTAGGTTTTGTACCACAAATTTTTGTCCTCTTCGTCTGCTTGGGAATCTTGGAAGACATCGGCTATATGAGCCGAGTCGCCTTTGTCATGGATAGGATTTTTAGACGTTTTGGTCTATCAGGCAAATCCTTTATTCCCATGTTGATTTCCACAGGCTGTGGCGTTCCTGGAGTCATGGCAAGTCGGACTATTGAAAATGAACAGGACCGAAAAATCACCATTATGACAGCAACCTTCATGCCCTGTTCTGCTAAACTTCCTATCATTTCGCTGGTAGCCGGTGCTTTCTTTCCTGACAATCCTTGGATTGCTCCAAGCGCCTATTTTGTCGGTATGGCCGCCATCGTCCTATCCGGAATGGCACTAAAAAAGACCAAGCAGCTCGGTGGAGTCGCAAGCCCCTTTATCATGGAATTACCATCTTATCACTTACCGAAACTCAGTACGGTTCTCCGGTATGCATTCGATAAGGCACTTAGTTTTATCAAACGAGCTGGTACCATTATATTTGTGACCAACATCATTATTTGGTTCAGCAGTTCCTATAATTGGTCCTTACAAATGGTAGAAACAGATGAGAGTATCTTAGCCTCCATTGGACGCAGTTTTTCTCTCCTCTTTGCCCCACTTGGTTTCGGAAATTGGCGAGCAACTGTTGCAGCCATTACAGGTCTCTTAGCCAAGGAAACCGTCATTGCCACCTTTGGTATCCTCTATAAATTAGGAGAAACAACCGAAGAAAATCCCGAACTCTGGGGGCTTTTACAACAAGACTATACAGCATTATCAGCCTATTCCTTCCTAGTCTTCAATCTCCTCTGTGCCCCTTGTTTTGCGGCTATTGGTGCCATTCACCGTGAAATGGGAGAAGCCAAATGGACATGGATTGCTATCGGTTTCCAAACAGGTTTAGCCTATGCAAGTAGTTTGGTTATCTATCAGATTGGTCTTGTACTTATCTACGGACAATTACCAACCGTCTGGACATTTATCGCTATCTTTCTAATTATCACAGCCATCTACAGCCTAGTGAAAAAACCAGCCAATACTCTTCCAATCGTCACGCTAAAAACATTAGAAAAAGGAGAATATTAATGCCCACACTTATCCTCTTTCTCATCATCGTCATCTTATTTTCTCTTGCTATTCGCAGTCTCATCAAAGGAAAAGGATCCTGCGGAGATTGTTCCTGCGACTGTACTATTAAGCAAGAGATGAACGAATCTTCTCACCATAGACATCCATAACAAAAAGGTCTGCACAATAATGAGGCAGACCTTTTTACATGTAGCTTGTCTATTAAATTTTTAAGTAGCGGTTCATGGAAATGACTGATCCCAAGGAACCAATAATAATACCAATTACAAAAAGTGCGCCAATCATTCCTGGAACAAAGACATTCATACTAATCAGAGACAAATCTTGACTAGCAAGACTAGCATTTACCGAAGTATAAATCATCTTATAAAGAGAATAGACTAAAGCAGAAGGCAAAATAGCTCCGAGGAGACCTACCCAGGCACCTTCCCAGAGGAATGGTCCACGGATATAACTGTTTTTAGCACCAACCAGACGCATGATCTGAATTTCACGGCTACGAGAAATAATGGTAATTCGAATAGTATTGGAAATCAAGAAAACAGCAGTAAAGAGCAATAAGCCAGTTGCTGCCAATCCCCATGTACGAACTAGATTAGCTAATTTAAAAATACGTTCCGTTTCAACTTCCCCATCGCGTACCTCTGTAACACCATCAATTTTAGCAATCTCTGCTGCAACAGTTTTTACATATTGCGGTTCAGTCGTATCAATGATATAAGCATCGTAAAGTGGATTGGCATCTCCTTGGAATAGGTTCCAAGTATCTCCCAAGGTAGCTGTTAATTTCTGCAACTGTTCATCCTTACTTGAATAAGTAACAGATTGTACATTTTCTAAGGCTGTAATCTGATTATACACCTTTCGATAATCTGGATTAGCTACCGTCTCTCCTGCTTCGTTCACAATCGTCTCAGCTTGATCGGTTGAGTTCGCTCTCAAATACACATTGATGCGTACATTCTGTTCCAAATCCGAAGCGAGCTTTGCTGTGTTCAAAATAACTGAAGCAAATAGACCAACCAAGGTAAGGGTAATGGCTACAGATGAAATGGCTGCAATCGTCATCCAACCATTTCGCTTCAAACTCTTCAATGACTCAATAAAGTGTCTAAAAAATCGATTACTCATCGTATCCATATTCTCCTTCCGCTTCATCACGTACTACACGACCATCTTCAATCGCAATAACACGATGACGAAGTGTATTTACAATCTGACTATTGTGTGTCGCCATCAAAATCGTTGTCCCCTGCAAATTGATTCGCTCCAATAGATTCATGATTTCCCAAGAGTTTTCAGGGTCCAAGTTACCAGTTGGTTCATCAGCAATCAATACTTTAGGATTATTTACAATGGCACGGGCAATAGCAATACGCTGTTGCTCACCACCTGAAAGTTCATTTGGGAAAGAACGAATTTTGTGCTTCAAACCAACCAAATCTAAAACTTCCATTACACGTTTCTTGATATTCCGTGGTTTTTCACCGATAACTTCCATGGCATAGGCAATATTTTCAAAGACAGTCTTTTTAGGTAAGAGTTTGTAGTCTTGGAAAACCACTCCTACACTACGACGTAGAAGAGGAACATCTCTCTTTTTAATTTTTGCAAGGTCAAACTTACCAACCTTTAGACTCCCCTTATCGAGCTTTTCCTCCCGATACAAGAGTTTGATAAAGGTTGACTTACCTGCACCAGAAGGACCTACAATGTAGGCAAATTCTCCCGCTTCAACATTGACTGATACTCCGCGAAGGGCAGTCGTTCCGTTTCCATATTTCTTGGAAACGTCTTTCATTTCTATTATTCCCATAGGATTTCCTGTCTTAGACAGTCCTTTCTTTAGATTTGAGAACGTTTTTTCAAAATACAGTCCGTATTCTTTAAAAAAACTTCCTTGATGAGCGAAAAACTATCTCTTATTTACAAGAACTTCACTTGTAAATACAGGTTCTTAGCTAATTCGCCATTTTAAATAAGCATCTATAAAGCCGTCCAAGTCTCCGTCCATAACCTTATCGACTTGAGCCACCTCATAACCAGTACGGTGGTCTTTTACCATAGTATAAGGCGTAAAGACATAGGAACGAATCTGACTTCCCCAAGTAATTTCTTTTTTATCTCCCTTGAGTGAGTCGACCTCTGCAGCCTTCTTCTCCTGCTCCAATTGATACAATTTAGCCTGCAAGAGTTTCATTGCACGGTCTCGGTTTCCATACTGAGTACGGTCAACTGTGGACTGAGTCACAATCCCTGTCGGAATATGGGTCAAACGCACACCCGTTGAGACCTTGTTGACGTTCTGTCCACCAGCACCACCTGAACGGAAGGTATCCATTTTGACTTCATCATCACGAATTTCAATTTCAATGGTATCGTCCAACTCAGGCATTACCTCTACAGATGTAAAGGAAGTATGACGACGCTTAGCTGAGTCAAAAGGTGAGATGCGCACCAAACGATGAACACCCATTTCTGACTTAAGCAAGCCATAGGCGTTTGGACCTGTAAAGCTTAGAGTCACGGACTTAATACCTGCCTCATCACCAGCTTGATAATCCAATGTTTCTACTGTAAAACCTTTGGCATTCCCAAAACGCTGATACATCCGAAGGAGCATTTCTCCCCAGTCTTGTGCTTCGGTACCACCCGAACCTGGATGAATTTCCAAGATGGCATTATTGTGGTCATAAGGTTCTGACAAGAGCAAGGTCATTTCATAGGCAGTCATGGATTTGTCCAATTCTGCTAACTTTTCAACCAGTTCATCCCGAACAGACTCATCTTCTGCTAGAAAATCTAGCAAAATTTCAGATTCATCATATAAATCCAACATCTGATGGAAATTTCCGTAGGTGTTTTTTAATTCATTCAACTCCTGAGACGTCTTCTGGGCTGCCAAATTATCATTCCAGAAATCTGGCTCCGTCATCTTGTTCTCAAGAATGGCAATCTCTTCTTCCAGACCTTCTAAGTCAAAGAGACCCCCTAAAAGAAGTTAATTTTTTGCCAAGTTCTTCAATCTTTTGGCGAATTTCTGCTGTATCCATATACACCTCATTTTTATTCATAATATTTATTATATCACATTTGCAAGTCCTTGACCATGTTGAGAAAGGCCGTTTGCTCTGCTCTGACATCATCATTGTCTGATGAAATACCTGCAATAAAGGAAACCATCTCATCATTGGGCTGTTTGACCAATTGCCCCAAGGCCCAGATAGCCGTTGCCATGTGGACCGGATTTTGTTTCTTATCGATGATTTCTAAAAGTTTGGGAATGGCAGAGCGGTCATTGCTATTGGCCAAGGCTATGATGGCATTGCGCTGGAGAATGTTTTTCCCCCGCCAAGAACCAGCAATCATGCCAAATTTTTCCTTGAACTGCCCATTTGACAAGTCCAAAAATGGAATCAGCTCTGGCTCAGCCAAATCTGGATCAATGTCTACAACAGGTGGACTGGAAATTCCTTTATTGTATGGACAACAAATCTGGCAAATATCACAACCATAGATGACCGTCTTGATTTTCTTACGAAACTCCAAGTCCATCATCCCCTTATCCTGTGTCTGAAAAGACAGACAACGGCGGGCGTTCATAGTCGTATCCCCTAACAAACAAGATGTTGGACAGGCTGCAACACAACGATTGCAATCGCCACAGTCGTAGTCCACTGGCTTATCAGGCTCAATCTCAAGGTTGGTCACCAACTCGCCCAAAAACATATAGGAACCAAATTCCTTAGAAATAACCAGGCCATTCTTACCGATAAAACCAATGCCTGCTCGTCTGGCAACAGCAGTATCCACCAAGGCACCCGTGTCCACCATGGCCTTGTATTCCAAACCATCCGTCAGTTTTTCAATCCCCCTCGCCAAGCGCTCCATCTTATCTTGCAAGATATAATGGTAGTCTAGGCCCCAAGAGCTAGGTGTAATCTTTCCACGTTTGTATTGGGTCTTCTGCGGTTTGACAGGCAAATGTCTAGGATAAGCTACCGTGATAGAAATGATGGTTTTAGCTGATTCTAACGATAATTTGGGACGGATACGTTCTTCAATGTTCTTATGTTCAAAGCCTGACGAACGCCCCTCTTCCTGACTAGCACGAAGTGATTTCTCCAAATAAGCAAAATCATCAGCCGTTGTAAAACCAATCTTCGAAATTCCGATTTCCTGAGATAATTTAATAATCTCTTCCTTAATATTCATTATATTCATTTTAGCAAACTTTGGATATATTTAGCAAGACCTACATAGCTAAATAAGTTATTAATATAACAAAAAACGTTAGCGCAAAACAAAAAATATTCATACGAACATAGGCCTTCTCCCGCCAAATACTGGTCAAGACATACATGACATTAATACCGATTGCTCCCCCTAAGCCGTTAGCCAGTAAATCAGTTATATCTGCAACTCCAAGCAAAAGAAAATATTGCAGAACCTCAAAACAGAGACTCACTAACATAATCAAACATAGATTAGCCACCCACGATGCCTTGCGAAATAGCATTTCCATATAAATACCAAAGGGAATAAAACTTACAATATTAAATAGAATTTCTGGAAAATCCAGCACTCCATCATAGACTGCTGTTCCTGCAAACGGAATTAAGTTTATACTAGCATAACCATAGCGTCCATATAAGATGCTCAAGTCCATCTTAAAGACAATCATCCAAGTAAGTAAAAGGAGATAGGCAAAAAATAAAAACATACTCATTTTCTTTGTCTGCATAGAAATTCTCCTCTCAACTAGCATATTTTATCATTATATCATAAATGCCGTTCCATAAAATGTCACTTCTGTGACAAAGCTCGTTCCATATTACAAGTACTTTACATCCTGCTAAAAAACAGAAAAGGAAGACAATACCAAGCCCAATGTCATTAAGTTAAGCATTTAAGCAGCTAAAGAAACTATTCTCGTCTGAGCAGTTCATGACAAAACGGGAATAGTTTTTGTATTTAGGGCGCACAAAAAGGAGGTTTTTTAACCCTATTTTTCAACTATTATGTTACTCTATAAGTGAAGCTTACAGGTGCCTTGCTTTTTATCTTTCTTTGGAGCGTTCGATTGGGTCGGATGATGGATAAATGCTTGGCAATGTAGGTTTCTAATTGGAAGGAAGTGAGTTTGTTTCTAAGAAATTTTCGACAGGCATAAACAGCGTCTGAAAAACAAATTTTATAAGTCTGTTTTAACTTTGATGTTTTAATGGTAACGTGTGAGGTTAGCCATTTACAAACATTAAAATTGATAAAGCGAGCGTAGATTTCTTGGAGAATCCCTTCCTTCTTTTTTGCATGAAAATGAGTCAGACCGATACTGTATTTTAGGTCACGAAAACTGGTCTCTATGCCCCATCTGTAGGCATAGAGATCTTTTAATTTTTCTGGAGAATAATCGGTGTTTGTCACCAAAGTTTCAAAGAAACCTGGCTTGATTTCGAGACGCACCATTCGAAAATGAAGTTCGTAAAACTGAACTGGGTCGCTTTTTCGGCTAGAGTTTAGTAAAAAGTCAAAGGAAGCATTATGAGGTAAAAAATGATACTGATTAGGGAAGTCTCGATACAGTTCTTTCATGTCATTGGTTTGTTTGCGACAGATGTTTAGGTCAAATGCCTCATCAAAACAAGGGGTGTCAGGGAGGTTAAATCCTGATTTCATAGAATGATTCCCGTCACGAATACGAATAATATAGGACCAATTTCTTTCTTGGCAGTGAGCCATGACATTGTAGGATTCATACCCCCTATCCATTATTACCAGAGCTTGTTTGAAAGAAGAGTTCTTCATCATATCAATAAAAGCCGCACGTTCATCAACCTCTCGATTATCTTGGATCCGTAAATCATGATACATCTCTTGTTCGAGATTGTAGAGAGCATTAATATGAATGAGATTGTAAGGAGTGTGATGTGGTCCAGTTTGAAAAGAGGTCGTTTTATCAAAACGATTTCTTGGTAGAATCACATCACTGCCATCAACAGCCAGGATAGGGAGATTATCAGAGATTGGAATTTTAGAAGTAATATCCCTAAAAAGTGTTTTAAAAGCTTGGTGTTTAATCTGATACCGCCGTTGAACAAAGGCAGATTGGGTAACTGGTAAATGTAAGTCAAGTAACTCTTTAGATAAGGTATTGCCTCCCATGGTCAGTATGGCTTGAATCATGGTTTTCATAGTTAGCTGACTTTGCCGACTAAAATCTTTTTCAGGATGAAGCACAAACTGATTGGCACTAGAAACGATGTCGTTAATACTATCAAGTAAATGAGCTTTAATCTGATCTAGCATGACTTTTCCCCTTTTATTTTAGTGTAACATAAAAACTAACCCACCACAAAACGTGATAGGTTAGTTAACTTAATGACATTGGGCACTAGACCAACTTGTTTCAAGACTCATTAAGAGTTTGGTATACAACTCCATTAAGGTAATTATCGAGCTACTCTTCATCTACCCACTACAGTTGAGAAAGAGCCCATAATTTCCAATAGCAAACATTCAATTAGACATCAATTCTGAGACGTCTTTTACATATTTAAATAAAATTAGTTTAGTCTGAAATCAATATATAATCATAAGAATGAAGTTGGTATCTCTCAATAAGTGACTTCAATTTATTAGCATAATTTGGATCAGTTGCGTAGCCTGACTTTTGGAGTGCATTTACAGCTTCAATATAGGTACGAGACTGTCTAAATTGTTGATAATTTTTTGTTCGCCAAGGGGTTGAAGTGAAGAATTTGCTATAGTCGCTCAAACTAGCAGTTGGTGAATCATAAGCTCTAAAAACTGCATTCTCAGTTCTAGAAACCCCATTTCTATACTCAGTTGTTGGTATTGTAATAGTTTTTCCTTTCCAACTCGAATCAGCTTTTATTCCAAAATAGTTGTTTGCTTGTTTGGCTAATGTAGAGCTACCCCATCCACTTTCTAAAATCGCTTGTGCGACCATAACACTTGGTAAGATACCTGATGTTTTTGAAACTACTTGGGCTGCTGGAGCAATTGTATTGATGAAGCGACGCTGTGAATCAGTCATTTGAACTTGATTTGACTGACTCACTGTATTTGTGGTAGATGTCGCTCCATTTGTACTTACTTTCCCCCTACAGCACCATACCAATTAACAATTCCGTCAGCCAAAGCTTTAGCAAGTTTTGTTTGGTAAGAATCTTGCTTAATCACTTGCAACTCTGATGGATTATCCATAAAGCCCATCTCAACTAAAACAGCAGGGATTTTTGTTTCACGAAGAACAGCAAATGTCTCTCGTTTGACACCGCGATTATAGGCACCTGTTTCCTTTATCAAGCTCGACTGAATCTGATTTGCTAATGTTTGACTCTCAGCAAGTCTAGTTGGATTATTGTGATATGCCTGATTAATTTTTGATGGATAGGATGGATTACTTTGATACCAATAAGTTTCAATACCCCTAGCCGTTGTAGTACCAGCACCAGTCGCGTTGAAATGTAGACTGATAAATAAATCGGCATTACTACTATTGACCATTCGAGAGCGTTCAGTGACATAATCTACATTGTAATCCCCAGTACGCGTCATCAATACATTAATACCAAGTGCTAACAAATTAGCTTTTAGCTTATTTGCAACATTCATAGCAAGATTTTTCTCATGAACTCCTCCATAAGAAGCACCTGAATCAGCACCACCATGCCCTGGATCAATATATACAGTATATGAACGCTGAGGCGAACGTTGTGAATATGCCCCTGCAGGTAGATTGGCTGACGTAGCACCTACCATTGCCATACTACCGTCTTTTCCGCGGTAATAAACATGGGAAGTATAGCGCCCAGATTCGTTTTTATGTTGTGAACTTAAAACTGTTAAACGATAGCTACCATCTGCCTGACGGCTTGCTTCATGCCAAATAATGTCATCCTGGTCTTTATTATCAGTCCAAGTTGGGACTAAAACTTTATCTAACGCTACAGGCGAATAGACATTTTTAATAATTACATCAAATGAACCTGTTTGAGAATTAATGTTTGTTACTGAAATTGTTCCAGAAGCTTTCGCTGGTGTAGTAGAACCTTTTAATTCAGCAGTGACAGCTCCAACTCCAGTCATACTACCATCAGTTCCACGGTAGTATACGTGAGAGACATATTTCCCGATTTCGTTATTATGTTCAAACTTTTTAACAGTATATTTGTAAGTACCATCTGGTTGACGACTTGCTTCATGCCAGATGATATCGTCCTGTCCTTTATTTTCTGTCCAGGTTGGAACCAAGACCTTATCAATAGCTACTGGCGATTTCACTTCTGAAATGACAACATCATAGGTACCTGAGTTGCTATTGACATTTGAGACCGTTACTTTTCCGCTTGCTTTTTCAGTGGATTTTTCAACAGTTTCTGAAGCTGGTAATGTTACGTTTGTAGTCCCAACAAATGTTCGGTTTCCATCTTTTCCTTGGTAATAGACTGTTGTAATATACTTACCAGTTTCATTCTTGTGTTCAGATTTTTTAATCGTCACTTCGTAACTTCCGTCTGACTGGCGAACGGCTTCATGGAAAACAATATCATCAACACTCTTGTTTTCAGTCCAGGTTGGCACAATAACAGATTTTACACCATTCGGAGATGCAACGTTTGTAATTTTTACAACAAATGAACCGTTTTCTGCATTTATATTAGATACAGTGATTGTACCAGAAAGTTTATCAGAAATTGTTGATTGTGCTGGTGCAGCAGGTATATTTGCTGTCGTTGAACCTATAAAGGTACTTTTTCCATCTTTTCCTTTGTAATATACATGTGAAATATAAGTTCCTGTCTCATTTTTGTGCTCAGTTTTCTTAACTGTATATTTGTAACTACCATCAGCCTGGCGACTGGCTTCGTGCCAAATGATATCATCTTGACCTTTGTTTGAAGTCCAAGTTGGTACCAATACTTTATCAAGAGTAACTGGGGATTTCACATCAGAAATGACTACATCATATGTACCTGTATTGGCGTTGATGTTGGAAACTGTTACTTTACCACTTGCTTTCACAGGTGTTGGTGCTGCTGGTATATTTGCAGTCGTTGAACCTATAAAGGTACTTTTTCCATCTTTTCCTTGGTAATATACATGTGAAATATAAGCCCCGATCTCATTTTTGTGCTCAGTTTTCTTAACAGTATATTTGTAACTGCCATCAGCCTGACGACTGGCTTCGTGCCAAATGATATCATCTTGACCTTTGTTTGAAGTCCAAGTTGGTACCAATACTTTATCAAGAGCAACTGGGGATTTCACATCAGAAATGACTACATCATATGTACCTGTATTGGCGTTGATGTTGGAAACTGTTACTTTACCACTTGCTTTTTCCGAGGTCTTGACTACAGTTTGGGCAGCGGGTAATGTAACTGTTTTTGTACCTACAAATGTACGACTTCCATCATTTCCATGATAATAAACAGTAGTAATATATTTTCCAATTTCATTCTTATGTTCCGATTTCTTTATGACCGCTTCATAGCTTCCATCTGGTTGGCGAATGGCTTCATGGAAAACAATATCATCTACACTCTTGTTTTCAGTCCAAGTTGGAACCGATACAGATTTAACACCATTTGGTGAAGATACATTTGTAATTTTTACTACAAAAGAACCATTTTCAGCATTGATGTTTGAAATAGTAATTGTTCCTGAAAGCTTATTAGAGGTATTGGATTGTGAACTTGACGATGATAAATCAGCTGTTGTTGCACCAATATAGGTTTGTTTACCATCTTTCCCTCTATAATAAACATGGGAAATATAAGTCCCTGTCTCATTTTTGTGCTCAGTTTTCTTAACTGTATATTTGTAACTTCCATCAGCCTGACGACTGGCTTCGTGCCAAACGATATCATCTTGACCTTTGTTTGACGTCCAAGTTGGAATTAACACTTTATCAATAGATGTAGGTGAATAGACATTTTTTACAACAACATCATAGGTACCTGTTTTCGTATTTACATTAGCAACCGAAACAGTTCCAGTTGGTTTCGGTGCTTGTAATGTTGCTGAAGTTGTACCAACTCCTGTAAGGCTGCCATCTTTTGCTAAATAATATACATGGGAATGATATTTACCAGTTATATTGTTATGCTGAGCTTTATTAACCGTTAATCTATAACTATTATCAAGTTGACGCTTCGCTTCGTACCAAATAATATCATCCTGACCATTTACTTCGGTCCAAGTTGGTACGAAAACTGTCTTTATTTCTTTAGAAGATGATACATTCGTAATTCGTACATCATAGGTACCTTTTTGTGAGTCGATATTTGAAACTGAAACTAGGTTTGGAGTAGTATCCGAAACTGTTGAAGAATTTGATTGAGTAGATGCTGTTGTCGAATTATTCGTTGCAACAGAGGATGCTACAGAAGTAGATGATGCTGTTGTCGAATTATTCGTTGCAACTGAGGGTGCTACGGTGGTAGACGCTGTTGCAACACTATTTGTATTACTTACCTGACTAGTTGCTGCCGAAATTGATGCACTTCTCGCTTGTGTCGCCGAAGTTACAGTATTTGTGGAACTAGTAGTCTTTTTGATTGATGATGCTACTGCATTTGTAGAAGGTTTGATTGAGCTAGCAGGTACAGATGCTGAAGTATTAGATACTGTTGAACTTGAAATTGTCGTGGTATCCTCCGAACCTGTATCAGATACAACATTATTTGATTGAGCTGTTCCAGTCGAAGCAACAGCTGGAGAAACAGATGTTGAGCTGACTGTTGCTGTATTAGAGTTTGATGACTGACTTTCTGATTCCGTACCTTGTGAAACCTGATTAGAAGTTTCAGATAAAGTATTGGCATGAACTAGATGACTTTGTAGTGTCCAAGCGCACAAAGATAAAAATAACAAAGATTTCTTTTTCACTAATTTCTCCTATTCTAACTTTTAATGACTTTTTAGAAATTGAGGCCTTAAGACCTTGAATTTAGTCTCACCACCCTATTTTAGCACGCTTTGTAAAATATGTAAAGGTTTTTGCTGAGAAAGATTATTCTCCAAAATTCTCAAAGTAAGTTCATGACTATCGCAAAAACAAAAACTGGAATGGATTGAAGAAAATGGGTAAAACATAATTAAAGCTAGCTTCGAATCTGAAACTTTTGTGTACAATTTGTTTGATTATTTTCAAGTTTAATACACTTTTTAACAGCATTTTTTAGACTTATCAAAACTTTTCTTAGAGTTAATTCTTTTGTTTTTCCATTTTAATCAAAAAATCTTCTAAAATCTTTTTAGCAAGCACTTCCCTTTGTATTTTTATTATTTTGGGATAAAAATTGAAATCCCTCCTGTTTGTTTTTTATAACAGTATACTGGAGGAAGGAGTGAGTGGATAGATTTACATGCTCTCTACCCGTTGTGCTAGTTAATCAAGCGTAAGCAAGGGAGTATTTTAAACTGATACCAAATTCAGTATGACTGCTTTTAAGCAAAAGAGAATAAATAAGTAATATTGCCTCTGTCTTAAATTTGAGCGCCTGAATGTTTCGACAACGTAAAGCCTCCATTCCAAACTGCTCTAAACTAGAAAATACAGTCTCCACTGATTTCCTCAATCGACTGATATGTAAAGCCCTTTGTCAAGTAAAAACAATCGAACTGATAAAAAAATGAAAAGTATCTAGAAAGAGCCTAGTTCTTAGCTTCGGGCATTGGCCACTCTGATATTCGTGGATTGGTTACCTACAGGTCAATGGTTCTGCCGCGAGTCCTACTCTCTATAAGCGTGGATCACAATTGTGCCACTTAGTCGTTTCGTAGATGACTCAAACCTTGAAGTCCTAAACTCCTTCAAGATACTTTCCATTCAAACATGATTTCAATCCTTATTTCTGTCCAAATTCACCCAGTGATTTTGGATAGAAATAGGGATTCCTCATCGCTCTGCGATGATAAAACTTAATGGTCAAAAGTGTACATGAAAACAAGCGCTAACTTCAAGCTATTCTTCCTGTCATCATCCCCCAAATAAAACCAGACAATTCTCGTGCAATAGCTGTTTTAGCAACATTTTGTTTCTTATTTTTTCCTAGAACAAGTGTGCGATAACGTCTTCTTAAGCGTTCATTAGCCTTATCCGCATAAGCAATCACCTCCACTCGGTTTCCACTTTGTCTCCTTTTCAATTCTTTGGATTTATACCCAATCGTCCCCTTAGCCAATGATTGTGCAGCTTCTATCAGAAGTCGTCTCACATGGCTATTCCCAGCTTTGGTGATAGCACCTCTTCTCTCCTTGTCGCCGCTAGAATTTTCGCTAGGAGTTAGCCCAAGATAAGAAGCAAAATGTTGAGCTGTCGCAAAGCGATTAAAATCACCGATTTCTGTCACAATGGAAAGAGCAGTTAGTGTTTTAATGCCAATAAAGCAAGAAAGCCGTGAGACCTTCTCTTGATAACTGTCGCTTTGACCCAGTTGCTCAATTCGTGCATCATACCGTTCTATTTGATCTACTAATTTCTCATAGGTCAATAGATATTCTGTCAAAATCTCTGCGTAAAGTCCATCAGGATTTAGGGAACGGAGCCAGCGAACATGTTTCTGTGTCCAATTACTGCTTCCCTCGGTATAGCGAAAATCATGTCGGAGACAGAAGGCAAGAATTTGTTGTTTGATTTTCTTCAGAGCCACTTTGTGGTCTGTTCTCATGCGGATATATTCTTTGACTTGTTCATCCTCAACAGTAGGAATATGAACAGGCCGATAGCTACGAAAGGCCAGAGCTTTTGCGAGCTGAGCTGCATCTTTTTTATCAGTCTTAACACGCTTAGATCCTTCCTTCATCACCGTTGTAGGCGCCATCACGATACAGGGAATCCCGTGAGCTTGTAGCTGGTGATATAGGGTAAATCCAAGACATCCGGCTTCGTAGCCACATAACACTTCTGCATCTTGACCATATAAACGACGAAGCTCATTCACATAGTTCACAATATAGCTAACATTTGGACCAACTTTAGTGCTATGTTTGAATTGATTCGCCATCATATCATAATAGCAGAGTGAAAAACTTTCTTTGTGAACATCCATTCCGATGAAAAGTGTGGTAAAATGAAACATATAAGACCTCCAATTGAGTGTGGTAATTCCTGTTAGAAGTTGATTGTTTTTTTTATTCTAGTGTACAGGTAAATCCACGAATTCTCAACTGGGGGTCTTTACATATTGTCTATAAGTCAGAAGGTGCTGGTGGGGATGAGTATAGGGCGTTTGAAAAAGGAAAGGGAGAATTTGATGCGCAATGGGGCTGGTCTGCTGGGCTTATGGACAATGCTATATTTAATAAATGGAAGGAAGAAAATCGTTTCTCAAAAATTCTCTTTCGAGACTACCGCAGAGATGTACAGACCGTTACTTATAAATTAGAGACAGAAATAGAAAAACAATCAGAAAAAACCTTCTCACTCATCGCAGTGATAAAGAATTTTAATAAGTATACTCACTATATTTATGGTGACCAAATTGCTTCTGCTGCGGGATTAGAGGTAGTGGCTCCACGAACAGAGAAGGTTCCTAAAGAGAAGAAAAAGAATGAAGGCAAAGAACGAAAGAAAGATCGTTCGAAAAAGAACCGTCACCCACACAAAGAGCATAAAAAACAACATCGGACCAAAGAATTAACTGGGCGTAAAAAATAGACTGGCAGTTAATATTGGCTGTATGAATAGACTGTATTGATAAAAGAGGCTGGGCAAAAAGCCCAATGTCATTAAGTTAAGCATTTAAACAATTAAAGGAACTATTCCCGTCCGAGCAATTGATGACCAAACGGGAATAGTTTTTGTATTTAGGGCGCACAAAAAGGATGTTTTTTAACCCAATTTTTCAACTATTATGTTACTCTATAAGTGAAGCTTACAGGTGCCTTGCTTTTTATCTTTCTTTGGAACGTTCGATTGGGTCGGATGATGGATAAATGTTTGGCAATGTAGGTTTCTAATTGGAAGGAAGTGAGTTTGTTTCTAAGAAATTTTCGACAGGCATAAACAGCGTCTGAAAAACAAATTTTATAAGCCTGTTTTAACTTTGATGTTTTAATAGCAACGTGTGAGGTTAGCCATTTACAAACATTAAAATTGATAAAGCGAGCGTAGATTTCTTGGAGAATCCCTTCCTTCTTTTTTGCATGAAAATGAGTCAGACCGATACTGTATTTTAGGTCACGAAAACTGGTCTCTATGCCCCATCTGTAGGCATAGAGATCTTTTAATTTTTCTGGAGAATAATCGGTGTTTGTCACCAAAGTTTCAAAGAAACCTGGCTTGATTTCGAGACGCACCATTCGAAAATGAAGTTCGTAAAACTGAACTGGGTCGCTTTTTCGGCTAGAGTTTAGTAAAAAGTCAAAGGAAGCATTATGAGGTAAAAAATGATACTGATTAGGGAAGTCTCGATACAGTTCTTTCATGTCATTGGTTTGTTTGCGACAGATGTTTAGGTCAAATGCCTCATCAAAACAAGGGGTGTCAGGGAGGTTAAATCCTGATTTCATAGAATGATTCCCGTCACGAATACGAATAATATAGGACCAATTTCTTTCTTGGCAGTGAGCCATGACATTGTAGGATTCATACCCCCTATCCATTATTACCAGAGCTTGTTTGAAAGAAGAGTTCTTCATCATATCAATAAAAGCCGCACGTTCATCAACCTCTCGATTATCTTGGATCCGTAAATCATGATACATCTCTTGTTCGAGATTGTAGAGAGCATTAATATGAATGAGATTGTAAGGAGTGTGATGTGGTCCAGTTTGAAAAGAGGTCGTTTTATCAAAACGATTTCTTGGTAGAATCACATCACTGCCATCAACAGCCAGGATAGGGAGATTATCAGAGATTGGAATTTTAGAAGTAATATCCCTAAAAAGTGTTTTAAAAGCTTGGTGTTTAATCTGATACCGCCGTTGAACAAAGGCAGATTGGGTAACTGGTAAATGTAAGTCAAGTAACTCTTTAGATAAGGTATTGCCTCCCATGGTCAGTATGGCTTGAATCATGGTTTTCATAGTTAGCTGACTTTGCCGACTAAAATCTTTTTCAGGATGAAGCACAAACTGATTGGCACTAGAAACGATGTCGTTAATACTATCAAGTAAATGAGCTTTAATCTGATCTAGCATGACTTTTCCCTTTTTATTTTTAGTGTAACATAAAAACTAACCCACCACAAAACGTGATAGGTTAGTTAACTTAATGACATTGGGCAAAAAGCCCAATGTCATTAAGTTAAGCATTTAAACAATTAAAGGAACTATTCCCGTCCGAGCAATTGATGACCAAACGGGAATAGTTTTTGTATTTAGGGCGCACAAAAAGGAGGTTTCTTAACCCTATTTTTCAACTATTATGTTACTCTATAAGTGAAGCTTACAGGTGCCTTGCTTTTTATCTTTCTTTGGAACGTTCGATTGGGTCGGATGATGGATAAATGTTTGGCAATGTAGGTTTCCAATTGGAAGGAAGTGAGTTTGTTTCTAAGAAATTTTCGACAGGCATAAACAGCGTCTGAAAAACAAATTTTATAAGCCTGTTTTAACTTTGATGTTTTAATAGCAACGTGTGAGGTTAGCCATTTACAAACATTAAAATTGATAAAGCGAGCGTAGATTTCTTGGAGAATCCCTTCCTTCTTTTTTGCATGAAAATGAGTCAGACCGATACTGTATTTTAGGTCACGAAAACTGGTCTCTATGCCCCATCTGTAGGCATAGAGATCTTTTAATTTTTCTGGAGAATAATCGGTGTTTGTCACCAAAGTTTCAAAGAAACCTGGCTTGATTTCGAGACGCACCATTCGAAAATGAAGTTCGTAAAACTGAACTGGGTCGCTTTTTCGGCTAGAGCTTGGTAGAAAGTCAAAGGATGTGTGATTAGGTAAACAGCGATAGTGATTAGGAAAATTTTGATACTGTTGCTTCATCTCATTGGTCTGTTTCCGACAGATGTTTAGGTCAAATTTTTCATCAAAACAAGGGGTGTCAGGGAGGTTAAATCCTGATTTCATAGAATGATTCCCGTCACGAATACGAATAATATAGGACCAATTTCTTTCTTGGCAGTGAGCCATGACATTGTAGGATTCATACCCCCTATCCATTATTACCAGAGCTTGTTTGAAAGAAGAGTTCTTCATCATGTCAATAAAAGCTGCACGTTCATCAACCTCTCGATTATCTTGGATCCGTAAATCATGATACATTTCTTGTTCAAGATTGTAAAGAGCATTGATATGAATAAGATTGTAAGGAGTGTGATGTGGTCCAGTTTGAAAAGAGGTCGTTTTATCAAAACGATTTCTTGGTAGAATCACATCACTGCCATCAACAGCCAGGATAGGGAGATTATCAGAGATTGGAATTTTAGAAGTAATATTGGTAAACAGGGCTTTAAAAGCTTGGTGTTTAATCTGATACCGCCGTTGGACAAAGGCAGATTGAGAGACAGGCAAATCTAAATCAAGTAGCTCTTTGGCTAAGGTATTACCACCCATGGTCAGTATAGCTTGAATCATGGTTTTCATCGTTAGCTGACTTTGCCGACTAAAATCTTTTTCAGGATGAAGCACAAACTGATTGGCACTAGAAACGATGTCGTTAATACTATCAAGTAAATGAGCTTTAATCTGATCTAGCATGACTTTTCCCCTTTTATTTTTAGTGTAACATAAAAACTAACCCACCACAAAATGTGATAGGTTAGTTAACTTAATGACATTGCTACCAAGCCTCCCCTTATTCCCAAAAATATCTTATTAAAATGTCTGATTGCTATGCTGAAAAGCCTTATATTGATGGATTTGTAGCATCAAACGCTCAAAGTTCGCCTCCTTACATGCTCGCATGATTAAGAAGCAATCAATAAACTTCCACAAATAAAGTCCCAAAAATAACAAGAACCCAATCAAGATAAATAGCGTAACAAAAGATACTGCAAAAGCAATCAGCTTGGCAAATCCCAATTCTTTATTCCCAACATAAAAACGGTCGACACCAAACTCACCGAAAAAAATAGCCAAAATAAGAGCGACAAGAGGTTGACGCATCTCAACCATCATAAGAACGTTTAAAGCCTCATCATCTAAATCTTCTAGTTCTTTTTGCAGAATGAATAACTTATCAGATGGCAAATAACTGCTTTTACTTAAAATATAATTCTGAAGATAATTCATATAAACTCCTACCTCTTCAAAATTATAGCAGTTTCTTATTCTTCAAGCAAGCCTGTAGAGGAAAACAGTGTCAGAAATCGTTTACATTTTTTTCTTTTTTGCTATAATGAAACTAGATTACAAGGAGGTTCATATGAGAGTTATTATTCATTATCCAAAAACTATCAAACAACTATCCTCCCAAAAACTTCCGCTTCTGGTAGATGGAAAAATTGCTGGGACAGTTACTCAAGGTAAAATTCTAAGCTTACCAATTACACAACCATCTGTTATACTAAGCATTCGAGGCGATAAAAAATCGAGCATTCAAGTTAAAGACGGCGATAGGGTCCAAATAATATAGTCGAATGAATTAGCTTTCAGACAAGGAACTGAGGCGCAGGCTGTACTGAAGTACGGCAAGGCGAAAGTGACGATGTATCAAAGCTAATTCAGATGACTATGGAAAATAGCAGGTACTTCACTCTCCACTATTTCAGCTTGGCTATCGTACCAATCGCCTTATACTATTCAAAAAACAAAAACTAACCTATAATAGATTTATGAAACTTACTATCGAACAAACGAAAGAATTAAAAACTTATTTGAAAGATAAAACCTATTCTCCATTTCATAGACGACTTCAAGTTATCTTGTTCAGAGCAGAAGGTCTTAGCTATAAGGAAATCACTAACCTCATCGGCTATTCAAAGTATACAATCTGGTCCTTACAGCGCAAGTACGAACTTGAGGGGATTTCAGCTCTAGTAAGAGAAACGCGAGGTGGACGGAACCGTCAATATTTAACCCTTCAAGAAGAGGAAGCGTTTCTAAAAGAACAGTTAACAGCCTCACTAAATGGCGAATTTGTGACGATAAACTCTCTCTATGAAGCTTATCAGAAACGGGTTGGACACCCTACGACCAAGGAAGGATTCTATGCCATTCTTAAACGCCATGGTTGGCGCAAAGTGACGCCAAGACCAGAACACCCTAAAAAAGCAGACGCCGAAACGATTCTAGCGTCTAAAAATAAAATCTTCATTCACGAAAACAGGAAAGCGCTTCAAGAATAGTCGTCGCTATCATAAAGTCAGGCTAATGTATCAAGATGAGGCGGGTTTCGGTCGGATCAGTAAAATTGGGAAGGCCTGGGCACCAAAAGGGGTGAGACCGCATGTACATAGTCACTATATTCGTGAGTATCGCTATTGCTATGGTGCTGTTGATGCCCATACAGGAGAGTCCTTCTTCATTATCGCTGGGGGCTGTAATACAGATTGGATGAATGTTTTTCTCAAACAACTATCTGAAGCTTATCCTGACGATTATATTTTATTAGTGATGGACAATGCCGTTTGGCATAAATCAAGTACCTTAGAGAAACCACATAATATTGGTTTTGAGTTTATTCCTCCCTATACTCCTGAAATGAATCCAATTGAACAAGTTTGGGCTGAGATTCGAAAGAGAGGGTTTAAGAATAAAGCTTTTAAAACACTAGACGATGTGATAAACAAGCTTCAAGAAGTAATACGAGAGTTAGATTGGTCTATTTTAAAACCAATTGTTAGTAGACAATGGTTTAAAAACACTTGACTGGTTTGCTTTTGATTTTTGTTGAGTATTACTGTTTAACTTACCAACTCTTGTCAAAACCATCCTCCTCATACTAGCACTAGCCATTACTTTGTTGGGACAAGCAATCTTCCCAAAATACATTATCAGTACAGAAAAAAGCTCAGACCACTAAATCTGAGCTTTTTCAAATGATATTCTTTTAGTACAAGGCAACGAGGCGCAGGAGGCTGGGCAAAAAGTCCAAAGCCACTTCTCAGAGTTCGTGTCAACATCTCAGCGCAGTGGTTGATTGGCAGATTTGTTCGTGTTTCACACTCTAAATCTGACCTAATCAACTGTGCGGGGGTGGGAAGACGAACTCTTTTTTGACTAGTTGAGTTCTTTCCCACTCCCAAGGCGAGTTAACGAAGTAATAAAAGATAAGCTGAATAACTATATTAGATAGCTTTTTCATCCAATCCCATTTTACGTTGAACAAATTTAACAATTTCTACAACGACAACCATGAGGCCTGAACCAATAATGGTTACCAACCACTGGGTTGGAGAGAGAACGGATACATGGAAGAAATTGCTAAATCCTGGAACAACGATTGTCGCCATTAACAAAAGGAAAGCAAATGGAATTGACCAGTTGAAGAGTTTATTTTTGAACAAACCAACTGTGAAAACGGACTGATAAACAGACTTAACATTGTATGCATGAACCAGTTGGATCAAACCTAATGTCACGTAAGCCATTGTCAAAGCATCTGCATGGATTTCTTCATAAATGCTGTGTTCTGGGTAAAGCAGGGCAAATCCATAGACACCCAATACCAAAGCGGTCTGTAGAATACCTTGATAGATGATAGAGCTAAGGACACCACCTGAGAAGAAGCTTGAATTGCGTCCACGAGGTTTGTGTGTCATAATACCTGGTTCAGCAGGTTCAACACCAAGGGCAATCGCTGGAAGAGTATCTGTTACCAAGTTGATCCAAAGAAGATGAACTGGCTCCAACACGTCCCAACCGAAGAGGGTTGCAAGGAAGATACACAATACCTCAGCAGTGTTAGCTGACAAGAGATACTGGATGGTTTTTTGGATGTTTGAGAAGACCTTACGTCCTTCTTCCACCGCAACGATAATAGTCGCAAAGTTGTCATCTGCAAGGACCATATCAGAGGCACCTTTCGAAACTTCCGTACCTGTGATACCCATACCGATACCGATGTCGGCTGTCTTAAGTGATGGCGCATCGTTAACACCGTCACCAGTCATGGCAACAACCTTACCATCATTTTGCCAAGCCTTAACGATACGAACCTTATGTTCTGGAGATACACGCGCATACACAGAGTATTGCTTGAAGACTTTCTGGAACTCTTCATCCGTCAATTCGTTGAGCTCTGCACCTGTAAATACATGGTCTTCTGTATCATTTGGATCGATGATACCAAGACGTTTGGCAATCGCTTCCGCTGTATCTTGGTGGTCACCCGTAATCATGATTGGACGGATACCCGCTTCCTTAGCAACACGAACAGCTTCTGCCGCTTCAGGACGCTCAGGGTCAATCATACCAACCAAACCTGAGAAGACAAGGTCATTTTCAACAACGTCAGATTCCAACTCAGGAATAGCATCAACATACTTGTATGCCATCATCAAGACACGAAGGGCTTGCTTAGCCAAGTCCTTGTTAGTGGCAAGAATGGCTTGTTTATCCGCATCGGTAATCGGACGGATTGTACCATTTTCTTCAATTTGCGTTACACGTTTGAGCAACTGGTCCGGAGCACCTTTAACAGCAACAAAGAAGTTTCCAGCAGCTTGTTGGTGAACAGTTGACATCAATTTACGTGTTGAGTCAAATGGCAGTTCAGCCACACGAGGCTCAGAAACCAAGACTTCACGAACATCAAAGTTTTGGTCCAAACCAAATTGAACAAGTGCAGTTTCTGTTGGATCACCAATCAATTTACCAGAAGGATCTACCTTGGTATCGTTGGCAAAATTCATAACACGAAGGGTTGAATTGCTTGCGTCAAAGGCTTCCTTAGCATCGACGAGCTGACCATTTGTATAAACTTTCTCAACAGTCATCTGGTTCATAGTCAAAGTACCAGTTTTATCTGATGCGATGATTTCAGTTGAACCAAGTGTTTCTACGGCTGGTAACTTACGGATGATGGAGTTACGCTTAGCCAAGACTTGAGTTCCAAGTGAAAGGACAACCGTAACGATTGCAGGCAAACCTTCTGGAATGGCAGCAACCGCAAGAGCTACAGAAGTCATAAGAGCAGGCAAGATACCTTCTCCACGTACGAAGATTGAAACAGCCATCGTTACCGCTGCAATTACAAGAACTGCATAAGTCAAGACCTTAGACAATTGGTTGAGGTTTTGCTTCAATGGTGTATCAGTCTCATCAGCATTAGCAAGCATGCCTGCGATGTGACCGACTTCTGTGTACATACCTGTGTTTGTAACCACACCAAGACCACGTCCGTAAGTAACGTTTGAGTTTTGGTAGGCCATGTTGACACGGTCACCGATCGGTGCATCTTCAGCCAAAACTGCTGACAAATCTTTATCAACTGGTACAGACTCACCTGTAAGAGCAGCTTCTTCGATTTTGAGGGAGTTAGCTTCCAACAAACGCATATCGGCAGGGACAACATCACCTGCTTCAAGCAAGACGATGTCACCTGGTACCAAGTCTTTAGAATCAACTTCGACTACATGATTGTCACGAAGCGCACGCGCAACTGGGCTTGACATGTTTTTTAGCGCCTCAATGGCTGCCTCAGCTTGACCCTCTTGATAAACACCAAAGGCAGCATTCAAGATAACTACGGCCAAGATGATAATGGCATCTGTCAAACCGTGTGAACCTTCTGTAATCACCGTCAAGATTGCTGCTGCAATCAAAATAATAATCATCAAGTCTTTGAACTGATCCAAGAATTTAGCTAAGAGTGTGCGTTTTTCACCCTCATCCAATTCATTACGACCATAGTCTGCCAGACGTTTGCTAGCTTCACTACTAGACAAACCGTCTAAAGAAGACTCCATGCTTGACAATACTTGCTCTTCGCTTTGTGTATAAAACAAATCGCGTTTTTGTTCTTTTGACAATTTCCTTCTCCTTCTCGGTCCCTTTTTTACCTAACAAATAAAAAAGAGACCTGTTTAATGAGAACCTCTCTTCACAGCTCGGCACTTCTATCTAGGGCTAGTTTTCTGTCACTCATCTTTATACTCTTCGAAAATCAAACTCAGGCGTTGTTGACTTGAATTGATGAACTTTAGTTCAATCTGCATCGGCGTCGCCTAGCCTGACTTTGATTTTCATTGAGTATTAGTTTTTTTGAAATACAGTCATTATTCCTTCAAAAAACTGCCTTGATAGACAAAAAACTATCTCTTATCTAAAAATACCTTACTTGCGAAGACAGGTTCTAAAACAAGTCTCGCTATTTAATATATTGCCGGAAACAAGTCGGATTGACGACAATATCACGGAATTTTCCGCTAGCTACTCCCTCGATTTGTTAACTATTATATCAAAAATCCCGAGAAATTCAAGAATATTTTTCTGGAAATAAGAGATTATTTCCATGAGATTTCCAAATCATAGGAAGCAAAAAGCTGCTGGTTTTCCAATCCCTTTAATTCATATTGCAACTGGACACTTTGATCCGAACGGTTTAATTGGTAACGTTTTGTATCGGTCACAAAATGCTGGATTCCTAACGGTGTAGGAATGGTCACAATAGCTTCTTTACCAGAAATGAATCGCATAATAGACTTTGGAGTGGAAAAACGTGTCATCACTAACTCTTCTTCGTCACATTTTATGACAACTTTTTCAGCTTCATCGTTACTATAAATGAGATAAAGATTCCCATCTTTTTCCTTAATTTCCACTTGAAATTGCTGATCCACTACCTCAATCTGCCCGTCCAGATCAATTTCATTTCGTAAATGAATATCCATAGTTCCTCCTACTATTTTTTAATCCTAGTAACAAAGGATGAACGAAGCAGAGTAAAGCCTGTATACGCTGCAACGAAGACAACTAAAATTTTCAAATTATTAATATCCAAATTTGATAGGAAGAAAGCAGCTGTCAAAACACCTAGCACCCCACCGACAATGATTCCTGGAACTCCTGGCCAGTTTACTCGTCCTGATTGGATAAACTGCTTGGCACCAGCTGTCATAATCATAGCAGCATTCAACATCATAACTGGAAGAGCAACCGCTGGACTAATTCCCATCAATGAGAAGAAAATTAACTCAGGAGCATAGTTACCCAGTCCCATACTCATCAGCATCCCCACCATAAAATCAAAGACAATACCAACAGCCAGTTTCCAACCAGTTAAGCCCTTTACTTCATTGGTAAGATCTGCGCCAGGGTTAGTAATCATGCGATAGACCATGAAACAGGCTGCAATAATTAATAAAATCCCAAGAATTCGTTGAACTTTCTTTGTATCCCATTTTTGAGTTACCTTGGCACCAACAAAGGCACCCGTAAATGCCGCTGCTGCCATAGCAATCAGAGTGACCATATCAACCTCAACTATCGTAATAAACAATAGCGCCTCTACTAAGACTGGTATGATGTGCGCCGTTGTCATGGTCGCAGGAATTTTACGATCGTCTTCCACCAACTTTGTTAGTTTAAACATAGTGGTTGTCGTTGCAAAGGTTCCAATCCCCAAGGTGTCTAGCAAATCAGTAACATAACCGATACCAAACCCTGTCCAAAATTTCTCTTTTAGAGAAATATCGTGCTTTTTAGCATAGGATAAAATTGTGTAAAGCATCCAAAGAATAAGGGCTACAATAAAGACCTGAATAGTTAATAAGATAATTTGATTATTCATTTCTCCATTATACCAAAAGATTCCATTGGGTACATAGCAATATCCTTGTGTTTTAGAAAAATCAGGAATTTATCTCCCTTTTTTGTTATAATGAAACTATGATAGAAAAAGTTTTTCGTGACCCTGTCCATAACTATGTTCATGTTGATCATGAGCTGATTTATAAACTTATCAATACAAAAGAATTTCAGCGACTACGCCGCATCAAGCAACTAGGGACTACTTCCTATACCTTCCATGGTGGCGAGCATAGCCGCTTTTCACACTGCCTTGGCGCCTACGAAATTGCCAGACGGATTACTCAAAAATTTGAAGACAAGTATCCACAAATCTGGGATACAAACGAGTCCCTACTGACCATGGTTGCTGCGTTACTCCATGATGTCGGACACGGAGCCTATTCTCATACCTTCGAGCGTCTATTTGATACAGACCATGAGGAAATGACCTGTGCTATTATTACTAGTCCAGAAACGGAAATCAATGCTCTGTTGAAACAAGTTTCACCTGAGTTTCCAGACAAGGTTGCTAGTGTTATCAAACACACCTATCCAAATAAGCAGGTCGTTCAACTCATTTCGAGTCAGATTGATGTTGACCGGATGGATTATCTATTACGAGATTCCTACTTCACAGGTGCGAACTATGGTGAATTTGACCTAACTAGGATATTACGTGTCATTCGCCCGACAGAAAATGGAATTGCCTTCAAAGAATCTGGTATGCATGCAGTAGAAGACTACGTTCTCAGCCGCTACCAGATGTACATGCAAGTCTATTTTCATCCAGCAAGTCGCTCTATGGAAGTCCTATTGCAGAATTTACTCAATCGTGCCAAACTACTATATACTAGTGAACAGGAGTTTTTTGCACGAACTTCACCTCGGCTATTACCTTTTTTTGAGCATCGTATCCATCTAACCGACTACCTCAGTCTTGATGATGGAGTTATGAATACTTACTTTCAATCATGGATAGATGGACCAGATCGTATTTTATCTGACTTAGCCCAGCGCTATATCAATAGGAAAGTACTCAAATCCATCACTTTTAAGGCCGAAGAAGGGGAAGCTTTGGACCGCCTGCGTAGCCTAGTCGCAGATGTCGGGTTCGACCCAGAATACTATACTGCTATTCACCACAACTTTGATTTGCCGTATGACATTTACCGACCGAATGCAGAAAAGAAACGGACTCAAATTGAGATTTATCGCAAAGATGAAACCTTGGTAGAACTATCCTCTCTGTCACCAATTGTCCATTCCTTATCAGGCACAATCCATGGCGATAGCCGCTTCTATTTCCCAAAAGAAATGTTAGAAGAAACAGGAATTTTCGCACCTCAAATAGCTGATTTTAACAGCCACATACATAACGATCACTTTATAATTGGAGAATCAAATGAGCATTAAACTTGTCGCCATCGATATTGATGGTACACTACTAAATAGTCAACACCAAATTACAGCTGAAGTACACTCAGCAATCCAAGAAGCAAAAAAAGCAGGCGTTAAAATTGTTATTGCTACTGGTCGCCCCATTTCCGGTGTTCAAGCAATTTTAGAAGAACTCAATCTTACAGAAGCAGGTGACTACGTCATCACTTTTAACGGCGGCTTAGTCCAAGATGCAGCAACTGGTGAGGATATTGTCAAAGATACCTTGACTTATGAGGATTATCTCGACATCGAATCTGCTGCCCGTAAACTCAAGCTCCCAATGCATGCCAGCACCAAGGAAGGCATCTATACTGCTAACCGTAACATCGGTAAATACACCATTTACGAATCCACACTAGTAAGTGCACCCATTTTCTATCGCACTCCTGAAGAAATGGCTGACAAGGAAATCATCAAAACAATGATGGTTGATGAGCCAGAAATTCTTGATGCTGCTATTCCACTTCTACCGACCAGCTTGACTGAGAAGTACAACGTAGCAAAATCAGCACCATTTTATTTGGAAATCACCCCTAAAACTGTTAACAAGGGACAAGCTATCATTCATCTAGCTGAGAAGCTTGGACTAACTATGGATCAAACTATGGCCATCGGTGACCAAGAAAATGACCGTCCAATGTTGGAAGTTGTTGGTAATCCTGTTGTCATGGAAAACGGAAATCCTGAATTGAAGAAAATCGCCAAATACATTACGAAGTCAAATGATGAGAGCGGTGTCGCCCACGCTCTTAGAGAATGGGTACTGGAATAGCCTCTTAAAATATCAAAAAAAGCATCGAATTCAAAATCCGATGCTTTTTGTTATAGTCTTTTAGTTTACTTTTAGTACTAGGCAACGAGCTGCAGACAGCTTGTACAGTCGAGTGACTGTGTAAGGTTGGAGATAGCACTTGCGGATCAAGTCACCCCTGCAAAGTACGGCAAAGCGAGTTCAAACAATCCAGTGGAGTGTTTGAAGTTGGAAATAAGGAAACGGAGTTTCCTCTTACGTCGAAGTAATAAAAGAAAAACTAAATGACTATATTAGAAGTTCAACAAAGCCAAGAAGCTTTCTGCTTCAAGTGATGCACCACCAACAAGCGCACCGTCAACGTCTGGACATGCCATGTATTCCGCAACGTTTGATGGGTTTACAGAACCACCGTATTGAACGCGAACTTTGTCTGCAACTTCTTGACCGAAATCAGCAGCAACAACGTCACGGACAGCTTTACACATGTTTTGTGCATCGTCTTTAGTAGCTGATTTACCAGTACCGATTGCCCAGATTGGCTCGTAAGCAATAACAAGTGATGCTACTTGTTCAGCAGTCAAGTCTTTCAAAGCTGCAGAAACTTGAGCACCTACGAATTCAACCGCTTTACCAGCTTCGTAAGTTTCAAGTGACTCACCACAACAGATGATTGGAGTCAAACCGTTACGGAAGATTGCATGAGCTTTTTTATTAATATCTTCATCAGTTTCGTGGAAGTAATCACGACGCTCTGAGTGACCGATAACAACATAGTTAACACCCATTTCAGCCAATACTTTTGGAGATGTTTCACCAGTGAAGGCACCAGCATCTTCAAAGTAGCAGTTTTGAGCAGCAACTTTCAATTCAGAATCTTTAGCGAACCATAAGAGAGCGTTCAAATCTACAGCTGGAGCTGCGATAGCTGCTTCAATTTTGTCGCCTGCAGGCAATTTTCCTGCAATTGCCTCAACGAAAGCTTGTGCTTCTTGAGGGTTTTTGTTCATTTTCCAGTTACCGGCAATGATTGGTTTACGTGACATTTCACTTACCTCTTCTATATTTATTGTACAAGGTACATTATAGCATAAACTTAGCTAAGATTAAAGAATTTCTGTGCATTTTATGAATACTTACAGAAAAACTCTCTACCCGAAAGTAGAGAGTTACAATTAAGTTGTCTGACTATAATTGTTATTTCTGGGAACTCAATCGAATTAAGCTTCGATTTCTGTAACCATACCTGAACCAACAGTACGTCCACCTTCACGGATAGAGAAAGTAGTACCTTGTTCAACGGCGATTGGGTGGATCAATTCAACGTCGATAGTAACGTTATCACCAGGCATTACCATTTCAGTACCTTCTGGCAATTTGATTGAACCAGTTACGTCAGTTGTACGGAAGTAGAACTGTGGACGGTAGTTGTCGAAGAATGGAGTGTGACGTCCACCTTCTTCTTTAGTAAGGATGTAAACTTCACCTTTGAATTTAGTGTGTGGGTTGATAGAACCTGGTTTAGAGATAACTTGACCACGTTCGATTTCATCACGTTGTACACCACGAAGAAGCACACCAACGTTATCGCCGGCAAGACCTTCGTCAAGTTGTTTACGGAACATTTCAACACCAGTAACAACTGCTTTAGATTTTTCTTCTTGAAGACCAACGATTTCGATTTCGTCGTTAACACGAACTGTACCACGGTCGATACGTCCTGATGCTACAGTACCACGACCAGTGATTGAGAATACGTCTTCGACTGGAAGCAACAATGGTTTGTCAGTGTCGCGTTCTGGTTCTGGAATGTACTCATCAACAGTGTTCATCAATTCCATAACGATGTCTTCGTACTTAGTGTCACCTTCAAGAGCTTTAAGAGCTGAACCTTGGATAACTGGAAGATCATCACCTGGGAAATCGTATTCTGAAAGAAGGTCACGGATTTCCATTTCAACCAACTCAAGCAATTCTTCATCGTCAACCAAGTCAACTTTGTTCATGAAGACGATAAGGTGTTTAACACCAACCTGACGTGAAAGAAGGATGTGCTCACGAGTTTGTGGCATTGGACCGTCAGTTGAAGCTACTACAAGAATCGCACCGTCCATCTGAGCAGCACCAGTGATCATGTTTTTAACGTAGTCCGCGTGTCCTGGAGCGTCGATGTGAGCATAGTGACGTTTTTCAGTTTCGTACTCAACGTGTGCAGTGTTGATAGTGATACCGCGCTCGCGCTCTTCTGGAGCAGCATCGATAGACGCATAGTCTTTAGGTTGGTTAACTGATGAAGGCAAGCGACGTGCCAATACAGTTGTGATAGCTGCTGTCAAAGTAGTTTTACCGTGGTCAACGTGTCCAATTGTACCAATGTTAACGTGGGGTTTACTACGATCGTATTTTTCTTTTGCCATTTTGGTAAAAGCCTCCAATAAAATATATTTTATAGATAGACAGTAGGCAATACGGTCTAACTTTACCTTACTATTCTATCAAATTGTAGCAGAATTGCAAGCATTTTCTACCGTTTTTCTGATTTATTCCACATCTAGCTGATAATAGGGCTGATTTTGGACACTGGCTCCGATGCTGGAAGCGTAGATCCAGTCGGCATTTTCTAGCTCTACAAAGTCTTCTGCTCTGCCTGTGAGAATAATGCCTGCGAATTCTAATCTATCAATCTCTGCTTGCTGGGTGAAGTCGGTGTCGCCGAATTTGTTGACATAAGCTTGTACATCACCCTTGATTTCAGGAGAGAGGGCGTAATCGCCTTGGTAGTCCACCAATTCTTTCATCACAGTAAGGGGGCTTGTATAAGGAACAAGGTCATCTGTGGCTACTTCTGCTGTCACTGCTTGTAGTTGTTCGGAATCCATGCCGAATAGACTGACTAGGGATAAGTATTCTGTTCTCAGCTGAGATTTTTCCGTCCCAATCCAATACCAATTCTTTTTGAGGTTATTTGGGACCATGTTCCTTATCTCTGCTAATGTATATTTCTTATCAAAGGTAATGGCCACTTCTATTAGCTGCCCTTTCATCTCCTTAGTATAGGATAATTCCTGACGGCCAGAAGCTGTTTTAGTATTGTAAAAGATCGGTAACTTGCTGTTGCTATCTTGGTGGTAGTAATATTCTTCAGAACCCTCTGGGAAATACTGACCAAAATTAGCAAAGATTCCATATAAGTTATAATCTACTTCCAGATGCCCAAACGCAAAAGGCACACCTGCCAAATCCTTTGACAAATTATAATCAACATAGCCTGAAACAATTCCTATTTCATTAACATAGAATCGTTCCACATCTACATTTGGATAGGTTACCTGAAGGACACGATTAAAATGCTCCTGTGCCTGCTGACTCCGATAGTTAGAAAACAAACGGAGGGCATAGAGACTGGATAATAGTAAAACAATTCCCACTATACTACTAAGCCCAACGGTCTTCCATAAATTCTTCCGCTTACTCTTTTTTGTCACTTCTTCAAAAGTCTTCATAGTCATATCCTCTCTCTTCTAGTGCTTTCCTCAACTGTTTGCGTCCACGGTAAAGGCTGATTTTCACCCAACTTTGACCAGCACCTAAAATATGCGCAATCTCTTTGACACTCATATCTTGGAAGTAGTATAAGTCAATCACTTGCTGGTATTTTTCTGGCAGGTCTGCAACAGCTTGATAGAGTTCCTCATAATCTTCTTGGTCATAGACCAAAAAATTTTCAGGTGTAAAAAACTCCTTTTGTAAAATTTCATGGTAGCGCTTGTCTCGCCTGTATTTGTCAATGTAAGCCCGAACTGCAGATCGGTAAAGCCAAGCTCTTAGTTTTTCGAAAGGAAGGACAATATCAGATTCAAGCAATTTGACTAGAACATCTTGGGCAATATCCTGACTGTCAGCTGGGCCGGCTCCTGATTTTTGCAAATAGTAGGAAATCTCCTCTGCAATACCAATAATTTCTTTTTCATATTGATCTAGTTTGATACTTATCCCCTCCCTTCACTGATAAAACGAATGAAAATGTGTTTGGTTACACATTTTTAAAAATATTATATCATTTTAAGTATTCAAAAAAACAACCTCCGAAGAAGTTGTTTCTTAATCATTAACCTGAGTTGCGCAAACCTGTCGCCACACCGTTGATGGTGATGTGAATGAGATTCTCTTGTTCTTTGCTCAATTCTCCACGACGAAGACGATGAATTAATTCAATCTGAATATAGTTAAGTACGTTGAAATACGGCATGCGATAATCAAGACTGGCTTTTAGGAACGGTAGTTCTGCTAAAAGCTCATCATTTTGCTCGATTGATAAAATGATTTCTTTGGTCAACTGCCATTCATCTAAAATGACATGGAAGATATTTCGTACCTCTTCGCTTTCACACATTTTAGCATATTCAAATGCGATATTCATATTAGATTTAGACAATACCATATCCACGTTTGATAGAAGTGAACGGAAGAATGGCCAAGATTCGTACATTTTTTGTAACTTAGACAAATTATCAGGGTGCTTATCAATAAAGCGTTTGAAACTTGAACCAACTCCATACCAACCTGGCAACATGACACGGTTTTGTGACCAGGAGAATACCCATGGAATCGCACGCAAACCACCGATTTCTGTGATGGTTTTTCGAGCCGCGGGACGTGAGCCAATGTTCAGGCTTGATACTTCACGAATTGGACTAGCGGCAAAGAAATAATCATAAAAATGTGGATTGTTGAACACAAGATCTCTATAAATACGATAGCTATCTGATACAATTTCATCCATGGTTTCGCGATAGCCATCGATTTCATTTGGATCGGTAATCATTTGTGTAACCATACGGTCAAGCGTTGCAGATACCAGCATTTCTAAATTATAGTAGGCTGCGTCTTTGTTACCGTATTTATTGCCTATCACTTCGCCTTGTTCTGTCAAACGAAGCCGGTCCTTGATAGAACCAAATGGCTGAGATGTAATCGCATCGTAGGAAGGACCACCACCACGACCAACAGTACCTCCGCGACCGTGGAAGAAGGTGATGTTTACTCCGTAGTCTTGACCGATTTGCGTCAATTCATTCTGTGCTTTGTAGAGTGTCCAGCCGGAGGATAGGTAGCCACCATCCTTGTTGGAATCTGAGTAGCCAAGCATGATTTCTTGGTAATATTTATTGCCTGCAATCCAACGTTTCGCTAAATCTAATTGCAGATATTGACGCATGGTATCAGGTGCATTATCTAAGTCCTCGATTGTCTCAAAAAGTGGAACAATCTGAACACGGGCCTTATCGACATCTACTAGACCAACTTCTTTTAATAGGACAGCTAATTCCAGCAAATCAGAAACACTCTCCGAGTGTGAAATAATATGTTGCTTGATGATTTCCTCACCTAGCTTATCTTTCAATTCACGCGCAGCAGCAAAGATAGCCAATTCTTTTTCTAATTGTTCTGACTTTGGTATGTGCGTTGCAGAAAGAATGCGTGGATCTGTTTCCAACTGTTTCAAAAGAACATGGCATTTAGCTTCCTCAGATAAACTGGAGTAGTCTTCTACGATACGGGCAGAAGCCAATAGTTCCGCAACACTTGTTTCATGAATAGAAGAGTCTTGGCGCATATCGATACTAGCTAGGTAGAAACCAAACGCTTCAACCGCTTCAAGCAATTCTGTAAAATCACCTTTCAATAGCGCCATAGATTTATTTTCGACCAAAGATTGTTTGATGGCTAATAAATCAGCTTTAAACTCAGCTACATTACTATAGCGGACAGCTGACGGCTTATTGTGAACTAGATAATCTCTTGTATTTGCAAGTTTCATCTGAATATAGTGAAAAGCACGACGATAAGGCTCATTTTCACGGTAGACAGAACTATCTTCAGATAAATCCGCCAGCATCTTAACCGCTGTAGATACCTTTACAATGGAAGTCGAGAGCGAAAAATTCCGATAGAGTTTATAGAGTTGCTCATCGTAATAATTCATAATGACTTCACACTGAGTCAAGGCTGACAGCTTCAAGGTCTCTGCAGTAACAAATGGATTTCCATCACGGTCTCCCCCAATCCACATACCCATTGTAATTGGACGAGGATTATTTAAGACGATTCCTTTCTCAGCGGCCAAACGTTTGTATTCCCGCTGCAACTTAGTGACAGCCTTAATAAAGGAAGAATTGTAATACTCCATAACGTTTGTGATTTCGTTGGTTACCTTCAACTTCTTCTCACGAATCATATCCGTCTGCATGATAATTTCAATGTAACAACGGAGCTCATCTTCCCATTTGTTTTTATTGAGCAAGCCCAATTTTACATCGCGATAACGACGAAGCAACTCATGAATATGCTTGGTTAAATCCAGCATAGACTGGCGTTGAACCTGAGTAGGATGGGCTGTCAAGACTGGAACAACATTCAACTTTTCAAGGATTTCAGCTGCATTTTCTTGTTTGGAAACCATATCAATTGTTGTTGAAATCTTACCAAGATAATCTTGATCAATATTGTTTTGATGGTTGATTTCATAGGCCAAGTCAACATCTTCTGATATATTAATCAAAAGTGGCAAAACAGCAAAGTATCTAGAAATAACTGCTAGTTCATCATTATTCAACTGACTGATAATAGCAATCAATGCCTGATAATCATCCTGACGAGACAATTGAGATAATTCTACAATTTTAGCAAAAGTCTCTGCAGGCATCATTTGGGCTGCTACTTCTTCCAAAATAGATGTCAGAATCGTTACTTCTTCACGGATTGCTTCCTTGTTGTTATAGTTTTCTAATTTTTGAATAGCCATCTCCTACCTCTTTCCTATCTCTAAATTAGCGTACGCTCTATTTCTTCTTCAATTAATCGACGTTTTTCACTAGCATCAATATTCAAAACAAACCCTATCCCGATGGAAATAATCAAAAGACTCGATCCACCCTGTGACAAGAAGGGGAAAGTTACCCCCGTTGCAGGAATAATTCCTGAAATTCCTCCGATATTGACAAATGTTTGAATTAGAAGCATACCTGCCATTCCAAGTGCCATCATCGCATTAAATGGACTACGAGCACGGACGCCTACAATAATAATTCGAATAATCAAAAAGAACAATAAGGCTAGAATTAAACTAGCTCCGACAAAACCGAGTTCTTCAATGACAATCGAAAATGCAAAGTCGGTGTGGGCCTCTGGTAGATACCCCTTTTTCTCAATCGAATTTCCCAAGCCACGTCCAAGCCATCCACCGTTACTCATCGCATAGTAAGAATGAGTCAATTGAAGACCTGCATTGGTGGCATTACCAAATGGATCAAAATAGGCAGCAAAACGACGAGCAATATAACCAAAGAGCGGAATTTTTTCCACCGTTTCTACACCCAAAATACGAATCGTCCCTAGAATAACTGTTGAGGCGGCTACAATTCCCAAAACCGCTGTTGAAAACCAGCGATAGGCAATCCCACTCACACTAATCATCACGACCATAATCAGCACAATAATCGTCGCATTTCCCAAGTCTGGCAGTGTCGCAACTAGACCTAGGAGGAGCAGACTGACCACCCGCCAATCTGTAAACTCTTTCGGAATCCAACTTCCTTTAATCAACGATACATAGTCATAAGTCCGAATATCCGCCTGTTGTTTTGCAAACTCATGTGCCAGATACCAAATGATAATTAATTTCAAATATTCTGCCGGCTGCAAGGTTCCTGCGATTGGCAGAGGAATCCAGCCATGAGCCCCGTTAATCGGAGTAAACAACCGAGAAATAGCTAACAGAAATACTTCTACCAAAATAACCGAATAGATAACGGCTTTCTTGCGTAAAAAACTTAATTTCATACGATAAATCGTATAGATTGCTACCAAGCTGACAATCCAGAATCCTGCCTGGTTAATCACTGTTCTAAATGGATTTCTACCATTAATAATTTGCGTAGCACTGGTTGTCGAATAGACCATGACCAACCCAATCACCGATAAGATGAGATAGGGAATCAGTATGGAGTAATTCAACAACTGGCGTTTGTCAATCTTCATTGCTTATCCAACCTTCTTCGAGTATAGCTCTTATTATAGCATACTTTGTATAAAAATACTTATCACTTTCTAAGTTGCTCTGCAAACATTCGGAACTAACTTTTGTCGACAAGAAAAAGGCCGAAGCCTTTCATATCTATTCAAATGTTTCAAGATAAAATTCAATTTCATCCCCATTCGCAACTGTAAGGTCTTTCGCCCCTTTATCAGCCATTTGGCCATTAACTTTATACATCCAGTATGTATTGGTACTCGCATCTTGGCTAACACCATCAATTTCTGTTATCAAACCATTGTCTTCTACAATGTCGTGGTGTTCTTTAAGCACATCCATGACACTATCACCTTCTTCCGCAGTGACTTCCTGACGATTCTCTTTGTCCTTGGTTGTAATCTGCAAAGTGACTTCGATAGCTGATTCACTCTGTTTCTCAGTAGTGTTTGTACAAGCAGCCAAGAAGAGCGAGAAGACAACCATCAACATAATACTAATTTTTTTCATTTATAAAATCTCCTAAAAATATAATCAATAATTGGATAAAACAAAACTGTTGAAGCAGCGTGTAAACCATCAAAGACTAGACCATTAAGCCAAAAGACGATAGGGGAAGTCCCAAACTGTGTAGCAGATAAAAAACTTATCGTTAGCCCATACAAAAAGACAAGAATCCCCGCCAGAAGACTCTGTAGCCACAAGGGAATGTTCTCTTTTTTGATAAAAGGACCGATTGCCAACCACCATATAAATTGGATAAAAGCAAAACTAAGAACTTGCCACAAAACAACTGTGCCAAATCCAAAAAGCAAGCCACTCCCTACCATCACTAGTATCATCAATATCCAGCTCTCCAGCAAACTGAAATAGGACAGAACAATGAGGAAAATAGCCGTGAGAGGCTTTATATTGGGAAATGGCCCAAAAACCACCCTTAAAACAATCGTCAAAGAGGACAGAACAACTAGCTGACTAACACGTCTTACTTTTTCACTTTTGTCATGCATACCAATTTAGCCTACCCTATTCCCTTTATTATGTCAAGTTCAGATAATCTTTTAGGGGACCTCTAAAAACTAATTTTCTAAAATTTAAAATGTTGATTTAACAAGGTTTTTGTAACTCCAAATTCGCAATTTTGGGAGTTTTTAGAGGTCCCCTTTACTATTTCTTGAATCGTATTTTTTTGATTTTTTCATGATTTTACGGTAGAATTGAGGAGATGAGAAAGAAACTAAATCCGATGATTGTTGTTGTTTTTTTCCTATCCTTCTTTGCTCTTATTTTCATCACTGGGGTGACTGGAAATACTGTAAATAAGACGGAGGCAGCTAACGAACCCGCAGTCACACAATCAAACACCAGTACAAGTTCTAAAACAACAAATTCTAGTTCAAGTTATTACATTGCAAATGCGCTCGAAATGAAACCTATCGTCGACGTTTCTGCTTGGCAGAGACCGTCTGAAATTGACTACGATACACTTAGCAAAAATATTTCTGGCGCAATCGTTCGTATTCAAAGTGGCTCACACACTAAAAACGAAAATACAGCGACTGATAAAAATGGGTTAGATAAATCCTTTGATACCCATATTAAAGAATTCCAGGCAAGAAATATACCTGTTGCTGTCTATGCCTATGTCACAGGAAATAGCATTGAGAGCATGCAGGAGGAAGCTCAAAGCTTTTATAAGGCCGCAAATAAGTACAAGCCAACCTTCTATTGGTTAGACGTTGAAGAATATACCATGGATGATATGAATGCTGGAGTGGAGGCTTTTCGAAAAGAGTTAGAAACTCTCGGTGCTAAAAACATTGGAATTTACGTCGGAACCTATTTCATGGAAGACCACAGCATCAATGTAGATAAATTTGACGCCATTTGGATTCCTACATACGGTGATGATTCTGGCTACTACAATGCCGCTCCAAATACTGACTTGGACTACGATCTTCACCAATATACCTCACGTGGTTATGTAAACGGCTTTGAGCACCACCTAGACCTCAACATTATTACTACCCTGAAGGATCCTAATGAAGTTTATCAGAAGCTATTTACAACACCTGAATAAAATGTTATAATCCCACCAATTACATATACACAAAGGAGTGCTTCGGCTGAGATCGCAACTGCGAAATCCTCGAACCTGATCTAGTTAAAACTAGCGTAGGAATTGTGTGCTTTATAGAATGATACTATACTCTGCTATAAACACTCCTTTGTTGACCATCTACAAAGGAGTCTTTTTATGTCCACATCAAAATTACCCATCCTAGCCGAAGTTGCTATCTTTTCTGCCATTGCCCTCGTCTTTGACAAAATCCCGCTCTTTACAATGCCCCAAGGTGGATCTGTGTCTTTAGTCATGCTTCCAATCTTACTGCTTGCTCTGCGCCACGGACTAGGGGTAGGGGTTCTTACTGGTGGTATTGTAGGAACCATTCAACTTTTCTACGGTGGCTACTTCCTAAACGTTTTTCAAGTTTTTCTTGACTACGCACTTTCTTACGCCGGAATTGGTTTAGCAGGTTTAGTGGCACCCACCCTATCCAAACAAAAAAATCTAAAAAATGCTACTCTCATCATTACTCTGGCTAGTTTTCTAGGAGGAAGCATCCGATTGTTAGCCACCTTCTTATCTGGCATTATCTTCTATGCAGACTACGCTACACCTGGTATGCCTGTCTGGCTCTATTCCTTTACCTACAATATCAGCTATATTCTTCCTTCCACTGCAATTGCCTCTATTCTGCTCATTTTACTCTATAGAGCAAGACCAGGTTTTTACAATATTTAACCAAAACTGCCTGCTGGATTTTATCTAACAGGCAGTCTTTTTAATTATTTTTACTTGCTTTATGCTATAATAGGAGCGTTATAATACATTTTGGAGGAAATTATGGCTTCTTGGATTTCAAGAATTATTAAAGGTATGATTATCGCACTCGGCTTTATCTTACCTGGTGTCTCTGGGGGGGTACTCGCTGCTATCCTCGGAATCTATGAGCGACTAATTGGATTTTTAGCAAATATTCGAAAAGATTTCAAGGAAAACTTTCTTTATTTTGTTCCTGTAGGAATTGGTGGAATTTTGGGAATCGCCCTTTTCTCTTTCCCTGTAGAATTTTTATTGCAACATTTCCAAGTCCCAGTTTTGTGGGCCTTTGCGGGAGCAATCGTGGGAACTATTCCTAGCCTACTTAAAGAATCAACTCAAAAGAGTAAACGAGATAGCATTGATTTGGCTTGGTTGATTGGGACATTCATTATTTCTGGCTTCCTACTTTACAATTTGAGCGATCTTGTCGGGACACTTCCAGCTACTTTTGCTAGTTTTGTATTGGCAGGTGCCTTGATTGCTTTAGGGGTACTTGTCCCTGGACTCAGCCCTTCAAACTTACTATTGATTTTGGGTATCTACACGCCAATGCTAAATGGTTTCAAGTCACTTGATCTATTCGGTACCTTCCTACCAATCGCAATTGGTGGTGTTCTTGCAATGGTTGCATTTTCAAAAGCAATGGACCACGCTCTGAAAGTATACCATTCACGTGTTTATCACTTTATTATTGGTATCGTTTCATCTTCTACTCTCCTAATTTTGATTCCACAAGCAAGTAATAAAGAGTCAATTTCCTATGCTGGAGCGAACTTTGTTACATGGATTGCTGCTATTGTCCTATTTATACTAGGAGCATGGTTAGGGCTTTGGATGAGTAAACTTGAGGAAAAATATAAATAATGGCAAAAAAGGTTAAAATAAAGAAAACCTTGGTGGACCAAATATTGGACAAGGCTAAGATCGATCATGATAGCCTTGTTTTAAATGCCCTTGAAGGCCAATTACCACCAGGAATTGAAGAAAAAGATATATACAAAACGTTGGCATTAACAGGTGATAAGACAGGACCTGTCATTGGTATTGTGCCTATTACTGAGCACCTGTCTGAGAAAAAATTAGCCAAGATCTCTGGCAATAAAAAAGTCAGCATGATTCCACAAAAAGACTTGGAAAAGACAACTGGCTATGTTCATGGTGCCAACAATCCCGTCGGCATTCGTCAGAAGCATAATTTCCCAATCTACATTGATCAATCTGCCCTTGAACTCGGTCACTTGATTGTCTCTGCTGGTGAAATTGGTCGCTCGATTAAAATCGATAGCCAGGTTTTAGCTGATTTTGTAAAAGCTGACTTTGCCGATTTGATTGAGGGGAGGGACTAGACTTGAAAATCTACTTTGTCCGTCACGGTAAAACCGAATGGAATTTGGAGGGGCGCTTTCAAGGCTATTCTGGTGATTCAGCTCTTTTGCCTGAATCTTATCAGGATTTAGAAAAACTAGGCAAATACCTTGCTGAAATCCCCTTTGATGCTATTTATTCTAGTGATTTGCAGCGCGCACATAGCACTGCCGTAGAAATTGCAAAAGCCAATCACCATTGCCAAACCGTTCTAACCACACAACAATTACGTGAATGGAATTTTGGAAGACTAGAAGGAAGCAAGATGGCAATTTTTCGTGCCATCTACCCCAAACAAGCCTGTGCACTCAAACATAATCTAGCACGATTTAAACACGATGTCTTTGATGCCGAATCTGTCCATCAGGTCACACAGAGAATGGTCGATTTTATCCAGTCTCTTCAAGAAGAAAACCTGGAAACAGTCCTCATCGTCAGTCATGGTGCCTTTCTAACTGCCTCTATTCATCGCCTGCTTGGTTTTCCACCTGCCCAACTGCGTCACCGAGGTGGTTTGGATAATGCTTCCATTTCCATTTTGGAAACGAGAGACTTTGAACACTTTACCGAACTGGCTTGGAATGATACCCGCTACAAATCTCACTAAGAAAGCAGTTTCTTGCTTTCTTTTTTGCTGATTTTTTACCTATTCTATGATAAAATAGAAGGAACAGACTTTGGAGGAATAAAATTTTTATGTCAACTGAACATTTTGAAGAATTAAATGACCAACAGATTGTCCGTCGTGAGAAAATGACGGCTCTTGCTGAACAGGGCATTGACCCATTTGGAAAACGTTTTGAGCGTTCTGCAAATTCAGCTGAATTGAAGGCCCAGTACGAAGACAAATCAAAAGAAGACTTGGAAGAATTAGGGCAAACAGCCATCATCGCAGGTCGTATCATGACCAAGCGTGGTAAGGGTAAGGCAGGTTTTGCTCACATTCAAGACCGCGAAGGCCAGATTCAAATCTACGTTCGTAAGGATGATGTTGGCGAAGAAAATTATGAAATCTTCAAAAAAGCAGACCTTGGTGACTTTATCGGTGTCGAGGGAGATGTCTTCAAGACAAACGTTGGTGAGTTGTCTATCCATGCTCGCAAGTTGACTCACCTTTCTAAAGCGCTCCGCCCATTGCCAGAAAAATTCCACGGTTTGACAGACATCGAGACCCGCTACCGCAAACGTTATTTGGACTTGATTACTAACCGCGAGAGCTTTGACCGCTTTGTGACCCGCTCAAAAATTATCTCAGAAATCCGCCGTTACCTTGACGGACTTGGTTTCTTGGAAGTGGAAACACCTGTCCTTCACAACGAAGCTGGTGGTGCAGCGGCTCGTCCATTCATCACCCACCACAATGCCCAAAATATTGACATGGTCCTTCGTATCGCGACAGAACTCCACCTCAAACGCCTGATTGTCGGCGGTATGGAACGCGTCTATGAAATCGGTCGTATCTTCCGTAACGAAGGTATGGATGCGACCCACAACCCTGAGTTCACTTCGATTGAGGTTTACCAAGCCTATGCAGACTATCAAGACATCATGGACTTGACCGAAGGTATTATCCAGCACACTGCCAAGGCTGTTGTCGGTGACGGTCCTGTGACTTATCAGGATACTGTCATCAACATCCACGAGCCATTTAAGCGTATCCACATGGTCGATGCTATTAAGGAACAAACTGGCGTGGACTTCTGGCAAGAGATGAGCTTCGAGGAAGCAAAAGCCCTTGCAGCTGAGCACAAGGTCCCTGTGGAAAAACACCATACAGAAGTTGGTCAAATCATCAACAGCTTCTTTGAAGAATACGTTGAAGCAACTCTAATCCAACCAACCTTTGTCTATGGTCACCCAGTAGCCGTATCTCCACTGGCTAAGAAAAACGATGAAGACCCACGCTTCACAGACCGCTTCGAGCTCTTCATCATGACCAAGGAATATGGAAATGCCTTTACAGAATTGAACGACCCAATCGACCAATTGGAACGCTTCGAAGCCCAAGCTAAGGCTAAAGAACTCGGTGACGACGAAGCGACAGGCGTTGACTACGACTACATCGAAGCCCTCGAATACGGTATGCCACCAACAGGTGGACTTGGAATCGGTATCGACCGCCTCTGCATGCTCTTGACAGATACCACTACTATTCGGGATGTACTATTGTTCCCTACAATGAAGTAAGAAACAGTAACCTTCTAGTATTGTCTTCACTAGGATATTCCAATCACTTTCCAGTTTCTTGGCGATTGGCTGAAAAGGTCTGATAGACCTTTTCACTCCCTACAATGAAATAGGTGACAAGCTGACAAGGTCTATCAGACCTATTTCACTCCCGACGATGAAATAAAAATTACAAACTATTTAACACCGTTACGTAAAACACTCTTGGAAATTCCAAGAGTGTTTTTGCATGCAAAAAATCCCAACCACATGGTCAGGATTTTCAGGAGATTATGAAAAATATTTAGGATTGACTATAGTATAACTCATCCTATCAACTATCTCATCAGTCTTGGGACTGATTCTCTTCTTTTTTTGCAAAATAATCTCGGACAATTGGCGCAACTTCTTTTCCGTAGAGTTCGATAGCACGGAGGACATCTTCATGTGGCATTGAGCCGATTGGGAGATGGAGGAAGAAACGGTCCAAGTCAAGTGTTTCAATAGTCTTGATAATTTTTTCAGCGACTCGTTTTGGATCTCCGACGATGGTTGCTCCTTCGTCTGTCAGAGAGTAGAGATATTGCGCCTTGGTCATCTCGCTCCAATGTGGGCGGTCTTTGGCAATATTGTCCGTAATTACTTTGGTTGGATGATAGTATTCTTCCACAGCCTTGTCATGGTCGTCTGCAATCCAACCCCAAGAATGGGCTGCAACCTTTGTTTTCTTCGGATCGTGACCTGAGTTACGAGCAACCTTGCGATAAGCATCGACTAAAGGTTTAAAGCGATGGGCACCTGCACCAATGACTGCATACACGATTGGCAGGCCTTTCTTAGCAATCTTGATGGTGGACTCTACATTGCCCCCTGTTGCCACCCAAATGGGAAAATCTTCCTGAACAGGACGTGGATAGACTGGCTTATTATCGACTGACTGGGTAAAATGCCCATTCCACTTGAGATTGGTTTCCTTGTCAATTTCCAGAAGCATGTCCAACTTTTCATCGAAGAGTTCTTCATAGTCATGGAGATCATAGCCAAACAAGGGGAAAGACTCCGTAAAGGAACCACGACCCGCCATGATTTCCGCTCTGCCATTTGACAAAGCATCAATGGTGGTGTACTGCTGATAAAGTCGTACAGGGTCCATGGAGGAAAGAATTGAAACTGCTGATGTTAGCTTGATATGCTTGGTATTGACGGCACCAGCTGCCAGCACAATCTCAGGTGCAGAAACCGCAAAATCTTCTCGGTGATGCTCCCCAATCCCATAAACATCAAGCCCCACCGCATCGGCTAGCTCGATTTCTTTGACTAGCTGACGAATCCGCTCGTCGTGGCTGTAAGTTCCCCCTGTTTTTTCTAGTGGAGTTGTTTCGCCAAATGTTGAAATACCTAATTCTACCATGATGTGTTCTCCTTTGAAATCACTCTTTCTTAATTGATGTGTTTATTTTATCTCTAACTAGTGATAAAGTCAATCAATTTGCTCAAAATAAAACGACTAGGAAAACCTAATCGTTTCATCATATTATTCGTAACGTAATGCCTCAATTGGATCAAGCTTAGAAGCCTTATTAGCAGGAAGAACGCCGAAGACAATTCCGACTGCTGCTGAAAAGGCTAAACTTCCTAATACAACCGGTATTGATATTTCAGCTGTCATCTCTCCCATAACCTTTGTGGCGTTGAGAATAAACACAATGGCTTGAGCGATAGCTAAACCGATTGCTCCACCTAAAGTAGTCAATACCATGGCTTCAATCAAGAACTGCATAAGGATATTCCCACGAGTAGCTCCCAGAGCTTTACGAAGACCGATTTCACGGGTCCGCTCAGTCACAGATACCAGCATGATGTTCATAACACCGATACCACCAACAAAAAGTGAAATTCCTGCAACGGAACCGATAAACATGGTAACCCCTGCCATTTCAGTCCTATAGGTATCCAACATAGCGGACATGTCATAGATATCATAGCGGGCTTCTTTTAGACCTGTAATGTTGGTCAAGTATGCTGCAGCAGCCTGACCAACCTCGGCAGCTCTACTCACATCTTCCACATGGACATAAAGACCGCTATTTTCTTTCATTCCGGTCTCCGCAGCCAATTGTGTATTGGTCATGACAGCATTTCCACCTGAATTCATACCATAAAGTGCCGTTCCTGCTTTGGGATCTTTGTAAACACCTACTACAAGATAGGAATTTGTATTTACGCTAACAGTTTGGTTAAGGGCCGCTTCTGCTGAACCAAAAAGTTTCTCAGCAAGTGCAACATCCAACATGATGATTCGTGAAAAACGACTATAATCATTGGCAGTAAATTGACGACCTGCAAGAACTTCAAATTTCTTTACATCAAAGTAAGCTTGACTGACTCCATTGATAGAAACATTTTCAGCTTTTTTACTTCCAGAAGAGACCTCAGCCATATTAGATATGCTAACGTAATAATTGCTGATGCCATCAATTTCCAAAAGCCCTTTCAACATAGAATCCGTTAAATCTGGCTCTTCTTCCATTGACATTTCACCGCCACCAATACTACCGAAGATTCCAGTTGTTCCTGCACCTTCTGGAGCAATATAGGAGGTAAAGTATACCTGTACATTATTCTGATCACCAGCCAGAGACTTTTCAATTCTCTTAGACATACCTGTTCCCATTGCTACAATGATCACAACAGAGGCAACACCGATGATAATACCTAACATAGTCAAGAGGGAACGCATCTTATGGGCTAGGATAGACTTGAGGGCAAATTTCCAATTTTCCATCTAGGCTTCCTCCCTTCTACTATCTTCGGTAATGATACCGTCACGCAAAACGATTTTACGTTTGGCATAGGCAGCAATCTCAGGCTCGTGTGTAACCATGATAATGGTCTTTCCTTCATTATTCAACTCTGTCAGAAGTTGCATAATCTGCTCGCCTGTCTTAGTATCCAAGGCACCTGTTGGCTCATCTGCCAAGATAATAGCTGGTGTATTGACCAATGCACGCGCAATGGCAACCCGTTGTTTCTGACCACCTGACAATTCTGACGGTAGGTGGGTCATCCGTTCTGCCAATTCGACTTTTTCTAAGTATCGCTTGGCTAATTTTTTTCGTTGATTGGCTGGAACCCCTGCATAAATCAAAGGTAACTCAACATTTTGAAGGGCATTGAGTTTGGATAATAGAAAGAATTGTTGGAAAACAAAGCCAATCTGGTCATTGCGGACGGAGGCTAATTTCTTCTCAGACAGTTGACTAACTTCTTCACCTTCTAACCAATAGTTCCCTGAACTGGAACGATCCAATAGCCCGATAATATTCATCAAGGTTGATTTCCCTGAACCAGAGGGTCCCATAATAGCAAGAAATTCTCCCTCTTCCACCTCGAGATCTATATCTTTGAGGACACGAAGTTCTTGGTCACCGTTTTTATAGGATTTGTTTATATTGGTTAATCTAATAAGTTGGTTCTTCATAGGCTTCAACCTCTTTTCCTTCTTCAAGGTCTGGAGTTGGAATGGTGATGACCTGATCTCCTGCTGCAATACCTCCTGTCACCTCTTGGTTGAGAGCATCAGCATTTCCCAACGTTACTTCCACTTTTTTAGCTTTTCCTTCAACAATGGTCCACACAAAGTTTTTATCGCCTTCTGGTACAACTGCTGTTACAGGAATCAAAATATGGTTGGTAGTATTAACCACTTCAATATTGACAGTGAAACCTTGTTTCAACTCACCTAATTCACTGGTCAAAGCAGCCTTGAAAGGATATTTGGCACCTGAGCCACCACCTGCTCCTGCTACTGCACTTGTTGCTTGTTCAGTTGATGGATAGTTAGAAATATAGGTAATCTTACCAGTCCATGACTTATCTGGGTATACCTTGCTGGTTAATTTCACTTCTTGATCAACTGCAATATTAGCCAAATCATATTCCGTCAAATTTCCTGTCACTTGTAGGCTACCTTGGTTGACGATATGAACAACGGTCTGACTAGAAGTTGAACTCTTCGAAACTGATTTATTCACTTCAACAACCGTACCAGCTACTGTACTTGTAACTGTAGCTTCTTGCAAGGCTGTGTAAGCTTTATCCACAGCAGCTTGTGCATCTGCGTAGCTATCATTCAAATCGGCCAACTGTAAATCGACTGAACGTTGAGCTGCAGCTGTTGCTGCAGCATCTGTTTCTGCATCACCCGTTGTTTGAACAGTTTGACCATTGGTTCTCAAATCATAAATCTGACGTCCAATCTTATCACGCCCACGAACAGCAGTATCCAAAGCAGACTGTAATTCTGTAGCATCATAGCGAATCAAAGGTGTTCCTACCTCAACTTGAGTTCCTGGCTCAACCAAGACCTCGCTCAAATCTCCTTTTGAAGGATCATAGTAAACGTATTGTTCATCTGCTGCAGAAATCGTTCCTGTCAATAAGGTCGATGAAGCAATCGATCCCTCTTTAGCTACTGTATAGGTCAAACTGGTCGCAACTTGCTCTGTAGAAGTTGGTGAGGAACCACCTAATACGCCTCCAAATACCAAGGCACCACCAATTAAGGCGACAGCCGCAACACTGAGACCACTGAACAAAGCAATTTTAGCCTTCTTTGTCTTTAACATATGATACTCCTTCTCTAATTCAAAACATATTTATTTTGTATTGTCTTTATAATACACAAATACACGTTTTTTTGCAAGTGTTTTCTTAATCATTTTACAAAAAGTTCGGTATTTTTCCTACTTACAATTTTGTAAGAGAACGTAGCGGATTTTTGATTGATAAGTAAAAAAACGATAGAATGAAGATAATTATCATTTAGAGGAGAAAAACTCATGAAAGAATTTGATATTATTGCCATTGGTGGAGGCAGCGGCGGTATTGCTACTATGAACCGTGCTGCTATCTATGGGGCTAAGGCTGCTGTGATCGAAGGAAGCCACCTTGGCGGAACCTGTGTCAACCTTGGTTGTGTTCCCAAAAAAATCATGTGGTACGGTTCTCAAGTGGCTGAAGCCATTCACCACTATGGCCCTGAATATGGATTTACTAGCCAAGAAGTGACCTTTGATTTTGCCACCTTGCGTAAAAATCGCGAAGCCTATATTGAGCGTTCACGCGCATCCTACGGTAATACTTTTAACAATAACGGAGTAGAAGTTATCCAGGGTTTCGCACGTTTTGTGGATAATCAAACGGTTGAAGTCAATGGTGAACTGATTCGTGCAAAACACATTGTCATCGCAACTGGCGCCAAACCGGTAGTCCCTGCTATTCCTGGCAGTGAGCTAGGGATTGTATCTGACGATGTCTTTGCATGGGAGGAATTACCTTCTTCTGTGGCTGTGATTGGTGCTGGTTATATCGCTGTGGAAATGGCCGGTCTCCTACATGGACTCGGTGTCCAAACTGACCTCTTTGTTCGTGGCAATCGCCCTCTTCGTAGCTTTGATACCTACATTGTTGATGCCTTGATGGAAGAAATGCAACGAACCAACCTTCCACTCCATACTGGGAAAACTCCTGTCAGTCTTGAAAAAACAGAGGACGGCCTCATTCAAATTAACTTTGAAGATGGAAGTAGCCATCTTGCCCAAAAAGTTCTCTGGGCAATTGGTCGTAAACCAAATGTGGAGCAGCTCAATCTTGAAGCAGCAGGTGTTCGGTTGACACCGTCTGGCCATATCGCTGTGGATGAATACCAAGAAACTGGCGTCCCTGGCATCTATGCTCTTGGTGATGTGACGGGTGAAAAAGAATTAACACCCGTTGCAATCAAGGCAGGTCGCCTTTTGGCAGAACGTTTATTTAACAATAAACCAACCGCAAAAATGGATTACACAACCATCCCAACTGTCGTCTTTTCTCACCCCGCTATCGGAACCGTTGGTCTAACTGAGGACGAAGCGATTGCCCAATACGGTCAGGACAATGTAAAAGTCTATACTTCAGCCTTTACTTCTATGTACACTGCCCTAGAAAACAATCGCCAAATGGCTAAGTTTAAATTAGTAACTGTAGGAGAAAATGAAAAAGTCGTTGGACTGCACGGCATTGGCTATGGTGTCGATGAAATGATTCAAGGATTCTCAGTTGCTATCAAAATGGGAGCTACAAAAGAAGAATTTGATGCCGTTGTCGCCATCCATCCGACAGGTTCTGAAGAATTTGTTACTATGCGTTAACTCAATTGAAAAAGTCCAGACATGAAGGTCAGCACTGTCTGGACTTTTTCTTATGGTAATATAGCAATTGCTCGCACTGGTGAACCCGAAGCCTTCTCCCAATGAGGAAAAGCGATTGAAATCAATGCACCTGTTGGCGGTACCTGATCCAAGTTTGCCAATACCTCCAACTGATAAATATCTTTTGATAGGAGATAGTATTCTTCTGGTAAACTTCCTCCGTGTTTGGCTGCAGATACTCCTGAATCGGTATCCAATGTTTCATGACCAACTGCTTTCACCTGACGTTCTTCAATCAAATATTCTAGAGCTTCATGACTCCATCCTGGTGTACGTTGAACTCCATCTTCGTCTAGATTACGAATGGCATCTTGACTGGGCCAGCGCTTTGACCAATCCGAACGAAAGGCAACAAAAGATTCTGGCGCTATCGGACCATATTCAGCCTCAAAGTCTAAAATATCCTGCTTAGTTATCTCATAGTCATTATTTGCTATAACAGCAGATGATTTATCAATAACGTAGAGTGGTAGGAGTAAATCTTTCAAATCAATCTCATCAAGATAACGAGCTCCTTCTACAAAATGAATCGGAGGATCAATATGGGTTCCGTACTGCCCCACAACCGTAAATTGTTCGACAAAGAAACCATCCTTATGAGTAAATAGGGCTTTCTTTTCGAGAGCTGGTAGCGCAGGGAAATGCGGGCTCTTTTCATTGATTTGGTGAGTCAAGTCTACCCAAGTTTTAGATTTAAGAGTACGGTAAATATCAAGTAATTCTGTCATAGAAATTCTCACTTTCTTTTTTTATTATTCTAGCATAGGTATAGGTTGTTTTACATATAATTTGTTGTTTTTTACTATATGAGTTTCTTATTAGCTGTTATAAAAATCACCTATAGAGTTGTTACAGCCGATGAAAGAGCATTGACTTTCTTATCCAATCTCACTATAATTTTTGTTAACCATAAAATTTTAAGAGGGTAACAAATGAAAACAACTTCTATCAAATCACTTGTTTATATCGCTATTGGAACAGCCTTAATTTCCACCCTTTCACAAATCAGTCTGTCTATCGGACCTGTACCATTTACATTACAAACCCTAGCTATCGGCTTAGTAGCTTGTTTATACAAGCCGAAAGAAGCCATTGCAAGTTTAGCCCTTTATCTAACTCTAGGCGCTATCGGCCTTCCCGTCTTTGCTGGATTCTCAGGTGGATTTGCTGCTCTCGTGGGACCAACTGCAGGCTTTTTATGGGGCTTCCTAGTCTATGCTGCTATTACTTCTGTCCTCACCAAGTCAACTTCCTCACCTGTGACTGTTTTCTCAGCTTGCCTTCTCGGAACAGCAAGTTGCTTCCTTTTAGGCTGTTTGGTCTTTAAGTTTGTTTCAGGAGCGAGCTGGTCAGATACCTTAGCCTGGACAGTCCTTCCATTTATCCTACCAGACTTGGTCAAAATTTTCATTGTTACTCTATGCCACCGCCTATTGCAACCTATCACCAAAAAAGAAGCCTTTTTCTCCTAGGCTTCTTTCATTTATTTATTAGCAAAGGCATCCAAGAGAACTTGGAATTCTTCATTGCTGAGCGTGATCCCCTTGCCCATCTTGGTATGGTCAGGACTCCAGGTACGGATATCATACTTGGCTGGTGCACCATTAAATGATACACGATTGAGTTCCTTGGTCCAGCCCTTATCATTTTCAGATAAGACCAATAATTTTTCTTCAATTTCAAATGTAAATTCTGCCATTTGTTACCTCCTCACTTATCTATTCGAAAAAGCTTGTCATTTTTATAAAAATTAGATAATATAATTATATCAAGTTTGAAAGGATTATGCCATGAAGAAGTTTTTAGAAGTTATTTTCGAGCAGATTACCGTCTTTTTAGAACATGGCAAAGCTCCTAAGTCTATTGAGCCAGATAGCAAGGAAGATATCAAGAATAACTTGGAGCTGGCTTTATATAAAAAAGCTGCAGTCCATGTCATCTATGGTGATCGTAGTTTCACAGGTGACATTGTGAAATATGATACCGATCGCCAACGGATTATCATGAAAAATTTCAAACGTCAGGTTACCAGCATTATAAAAATCGAGGACATAAAAAAAGTTACCTTGGTTCCAGATAGCATCAAGACTTCTCAACAACAAACAAAAGGCTGAAATTTCGGCCTTGCAGATTGAAGAAAAAGTCCATTTTGGACAATTTTCTTCAATCTTTTTTCTTTATATTGAAAATTAAAAACTCTCAGAAACACCGAAATATCAATGTTTCTAAGAGTTTAATGACTTGCTATCTTTCGCAAACTTCTTCAATTTTTTATATTTTTAAGAGTTTATCTACGTTCTGAGGCTGAAATTTCGGCCTTTTTATTTTATGCACGAATAGTTAGGGATTGCCCGTCCTCTTGGTAGAGGTTGATGAGGCCAGATTTACAGGCACGGATCATGTCGCCAGGGTAGATTTCACGGTCTAGTTTGATCGTCAAGAGTTCCATTGGCTTGTTGGCGCGGTCAATCTTTTCTCCATTTGAATCATGCAAGTCCTGAATAGTGGTTTCAAAATGACGGAAACCTGGTCCGTAAAACTCTACTTGGTCACCTTCGTTGATAACATTACGCTGACGAATGGTTGCAGTCATGGTTTCCTTGTCAAAAGCCACTACTTCGGCGATGAATTTGTATTCTGGAATCTTACGGCGGGCTCCAAAGAGCTGCTCATTTTCACTCGGCGGGCTATAGTAGAACCCTGTTGCCAATTCTCGTTGGGCTACCTTCCACATCTCATCAATCAGGTCTTGTTTGATCGCTTCAAACTTTTCTGGGCTTTCAAGATAAGCATCTACCGCTGCCTTGTAGCAGTTGGTTACGGTTGATACGTAGTGGACAGATTTCATTCGACCTTCGATTTTCAGACTATCAACCCCATTTTCAATCATGTCTGGGATATGGTCGATCATACACATATCCACCGCAGACATAGAGAACTCCTCTGGTATTTCCCCCTTAATCGAACGGCGTTCTTCGCCAAATGGGAGGTCGTAGAGGTTGTACTTCCAGCGGCAAGACTGAGAACATCCGCCACGGTTGGCATCGCGTTTGCTCATGTGGTTGGAGAGGACGCAGCGACCTGAGTAGGAGATACACATGGCTCCGTGAACAAAGGCTTCAATCTCAACGTCTGTCCGTTTGCGGATTTCAGCCACTTCTTCCATGGTCACTTCGCGGGCCAGAACGACACGAGTCAAGCCCAATTCCTTCCAGAACTCGAAGGTCTCATAGTTGGTTGATGAAGCCTGAGTAGACAGGTGGATTTCAAGGCCTGGTGCTTCGGTTGCACAGATAACGATGAGAGCCGGGTCAGATACGATAACAGCATCCAAGCCCATGTCCCGCAATTCACGGAACCAGGCTCCTGCTCCTTCTTCATTGCCTTCGTGGGTCACCATGTTGGCAGCAACATAGACCTTGGCGCCACGGGCGTGGGCATATTCAATCCCTTCCCGCATCTCGTCCATGGTAAAGTTACCAGCTCGGCTACGCAGACCGTAGGCCTGACCGCCAACAAAGACCGCATCAGCACCATAATCAATGGCAACCTTCAATTTTTCCAAAGTCCCAGCAGGTGACAAGACCTCGGGACGCTTTAATGTTTTTGACGTCATGTAAAATCTCCTCTATTTGCGACGGTTTCCACATGAAACGATATTTTTTCATGTGGAGACCTAGTGCAGAGTTTAGAAAATCGCCCAAAGGCGTTTTCGCGCTCTGACCTTACATAGTAAGTGACAGAGCTAACTCTGCCAGGATAGAATACTGTAAACGATGTTGTTACACTCGGAAACCTAGTGCAGAGTTTAGAAAATCGCCCAAAGGCGTTTTCGTGCTCTGACTTTACATAGTAAGTGACAGAGCTAACTCTGCCAGGTTAAAGTAAATAAATTCTACTATAAATATTGTTATTTAACCTTATTACGGTCAAATTCGTAGAAGCCTGTATCCAAACCACGTTCAGCTGGATGGAGCTTGCGAACCTGTTCATCCAAAAGGAAGGCCTGATCATAAGTGAAGTCGCCTTTTTCAATCAAATCTCTTGCTTGAACAAAAAGCTTAACAATTTCAACAAAGTTCTGACCAGGGCAATAGATACCATCAAGTTTCCAATTATGATAACCATGTTCATCTAATTCTGATAGCTTGGTCATCATATCAATGTCATTGTTGATAAAGATATGGGTGCCATGCTTATCTTCAAAAATGGAATAGTGGCTATCTGGGTCGCTCGGCTCAGCTAAGAAAAGTCCGCGTCCACGTGACAAATCTGTCTCATCAGCCTTTGTAAAATTGTAGTAATTCTGTAACAAGGTTCGTTTAGAATGGTGAATAACAGAGGCGCCGTAGACCAAGATTTCCGCTGGCATTTCCAAGTTCTTAGCAATATCAAAGAGTTCTTCTGATGGAATCTCTCTTGCCAAAACAGCCTCTACTGCTCCATGATCTTTCCAAAAGTTAATCTGACGGCTGGAAGTCACAAAGACAGATGTATCATAGATTAGCTTGAAATTGTAGCCATCACGTTTATTGATATAGAAAATTCCAGTATCTCCGACAACCAGATAATCAACCTTGATTTCCCTCATTAGCTCCATAAACGGTTTGATATTGTCCATCATATCTTGGTGCATGAGGGCATTGGCAGCGACCGTCAATTCCTTCCCAGCGCTATGAACTAGCTCTGCTATTTCCCTGAGTTCATCATAGGTAAAATTTGTTGGGATGCGAAGGGCATGGTCCTCTTCCCCAACATAAATACGGTCAACTCCTGCTGCAAGCAGTTCTTTGACCTGCTCAATACTTTCAGCTGTTGCTGTAATGATAATTTTTTCCATAAAGATAATTATATCAAAAAGAGAAATATCTGATAAGTGACTACCTGTATTTTAATATTCAGACTTTTCTAATTTTTCTCTTGTAACATTATTGTAATATAAATGACATAAAAATTCAGCAATGTTATGGTATTCTTTAGGGAGCAGAGAAGGAGACGATATGGCATTAAGACACTATCAGTCCCATGAGTACCGGTACGAAGAGTATATCCCGAAAGAGAAAAAGGCTAATTTTCAAACCTATCAGGCAAAAAATACCAATAAAGAACGTCTAAAGGAATTGTTGTTTTTTGTTAATATCGCATTTTTTAGTTTGATAACAGTCATCGCTAGTTATGTCTATCTATCCGTAGGCATTCCTGTTTTTGTTGCCATCATATTGGCAAGTGCGACGGGTTTTCTTGGACTACGTTTGGTTCAAATTGGGCTAAAGAAGAAATTTAAACCCAAACAAGTTATAAGAAAAAATGAATAATGAATTATAAAGGCAGAGAAGTTATCCTCTGCCTTTTTTGAATGAACTACCGCCGTCTGTGAACAATTGATTCTCTGCACCTCTTAATATAGTCTGGTAATTTTCTATTTTATAATCTAAACGATCTAGAGCTTGCTGAATTTCCGACAAGCGTGACCGCAGTTCTTCCTGCTCTTCTTTTAGTAAATCAATCCGAGCTTCCACTGTACTATCTCCTGCCTGCACCAAGCCCATATACTCAATCAAGCGCTCAATAGACATACCAGCACTCCTAAAACAGCGGATAAATTCCAAAATGGCTACATCACTTTCCGAAAAATTCCTTACTCCAGAAGATTTTCTTGCAATTTTGGGAATAAGTCCTATCCGCTCATAGTAGCGAATGGTATCTGCTGATAGGCCTGTTACATCACTAACTTCTTTGATATTCATTCCAGGCTCCTTTCTTTGTTTTCGCTTATTATACACCTTGAAGTCAACTCTAAGTCAAGTCATTATATAAAAAATCTGGGTTTCCCCAGATTTGCCATCCTATAAATACTCGCCCTTGACAACAAAGAAGCTGCCACGGATTTCGCCTGCCAGTTTGGAGCGTTGGCGGGCAAACTTGAATTTGCCTTCAAATTCTTTGGGAATGTCAATGCCGTCTGACAATTTGAAACCGACAGCTCGTTTGCCTCCTTCTTCTAGCGTATAGAGGACATTGACAGCCAGGCCATTGTCATAAAAAACAAATGACCAGAGAATACCGTCTACCTCAAGCTGGGCTACGTTGAGGGGCGTATAAGAGAAAAACATGTCCCGCTCTGCCAAGACCTTCTCGATGAAGGGCAGGATTTCAGGCTTCTCTTCTGGAGTATAGACCACAAACTCCTGCTTGTATTTGTTCCAGAAATAGCGGGCTTCATTGGCACGCAGACCGGCCAAGACTTCTGCGACTGGACTAGTTTCCAAGCCTGTCGTTTCGACTTCTTTGAAATTTACTGTATAAGACATGATTTTCCTTTCAATAAAGAAAGCACCCGAAGGTGCTAGATAAGGCCTTCCTACCGACTCCAGGTTCGAGGTCGGTAGAAAAATTTATTAGGCGTTGAAAGCATCTGTCAATTGTGGCACCACTTGTTTCTTACGTGAAACGGCACCAGCAAGGAAGGCATGATTGTTTTCCAACTTGAAGTTAAAGGCCGCTTCCACCTTGTCCATGTTGCTACCAAGCGCAAGGATTTCAGAATTTGAGTTAACGATGTCTGTAATCATCAAAACAAAGTCAGAGTAGCCATTTGCTGCTGATGCTGCTGTCATAGCTGCTTCGATTTCTGCTTGGCGTTCCAAGACTTCCGCAATATCCACTGTGTTGACTTGGGCTACACGCACGTCATTGCCATTCAAGCCAAATGTTTTGGCATCAATGTCAATCAATTCTTCTGCTGACTTGCTGGCAAGGTTGGTACCAGCTTTCAAGAGTGCCAAGCCGTATTCCTCCAAGTTTACACCAGCAATTTCAGCCAATTCAGCCGCAACCTGTGGATCTGTTGCGTGAGTGGTTGGTGATTTGAGCAAGAGTGTGTCTGAAATCAAACCTGATAGGAGAAGTCCAGCTACTTCTTTTGGAGGTGTTACTCCGTTTTCTTTAAAGGCACGGTAAACGATTGATGATGCTGAACCTACTGGCTCCAAACGCATGTACAATGGATTTGCCGTTTCGAAGTTTGCGACACGGTGGTGGTCAATGACAGCTGCCACTTCCACATCCTTGATGTCTGCAATTGATTGTTGGAATTCGTTGTGGTCAGTCAAGATAACTTGGCTAACGCCTTCTGCCTTAGCTGATTCAACCACACGCGGTGCTGTCACACCAAAGTAATCAAGTGCAAAGGCTGTTTCTTCATTAGGAGTGCCAAGGGCAACTGCTTCCGCATCGCGACCGAAAGCCTCACGCTCCAAGTAGGCCCAACCGTATGAAGATGCGATAGCATCCGTGTCAGGATTTTGGTGACCAAAAACTAAGAATTTTGACATTTCTAAAACCTCATTTTTCTAATAATCTCCTACATTTTACCATAAATAGAAAGACTTGTGAACATGGACGAGTCCAGATTTGCCAAACGTTTTCAAAAAGAGTAAGATAGTAGGTAACAATGCAAAAGGAGAAACATATGAAATTTTCAGACTATACCTATGTCCGTCCCGATTATGAAGCCATTAAGGCTCAATTTACTGACCTGACCGACCAGTTGGCTCAAGCAAGTGACTTGGAAACAACTCGTACACTTGTGGCAGCCGTTACCAAATTACTCAACCTGATCGATACCCAGTACAACCTCTGGATGATCCGTCATACTATCGACATGAACGATGAGTTTTACAATGAAGAAACCAAGTTTTGGAATGAATATTCGCCACTTTTTGAAGAATTGACCACCAACTACTACCGTGTCATTGTTCAGACCCCTTACAAGGAAGAGTTATCAGACATCTTGCCTAAAACCTTCTTCATGCAGGCAGAAAACAAGCTCAAGACCTTCTCATCTGATGTGATTCCCTTATTCCAAAAGGAAAATGAATTGACCGATGAGTACAGCAAACTGATTGCTGGTGCAGAGATTGATTTCCAAGGACAGACTTACAACTTAGCACAAATGGGGCCATTCGGTCAATCAACCGACCGTGACGTCCGCAAGGCTGCTTCTGCTGCCACAACTGCCTTCTTTGAAAGCAAGGAAGCCGACTTTGACCGTGTTTACGATGAATTAGTAAAAGTCCGCACAGAAATCGCCCACAAACTTGGCTTCAAGGACTATGTGGAATACGGCTACCTCAAGATGAACCGTTTCGACTACAATCGTGACATGGTCAAGGTATACCGTGAAGAAATCCTCAAACATATCGTACCAATTGTACAAACTCTGCGTCAACGCCAAGCCAAACGCTTGCAGGTGCCAAGCCTCAAACACTACGACCTCAATCTTGAGTTTTTGGACGGAAACGCAGTCCCTCAAGGTGACCCTGACTTTATCGTCAGCCAGGCCCAAGACATGTACCGTGAATTGTCCGCAGAAACAGGCGAATTCTTCGATTTCATGATTGAGCATGAACTCTTGGACTTGGTTGCAAAACCAGGCAAAAACAGCGGTGGCTACTGCACCTATATCCCTGACTTCAAGAGCCCATTCATCTTCTCCAACTTCAACGGAACCAGCGGTGATATTGATGTCTTGACCCACGAAGCAGGTCACGCCTTCCAAGTCTATCGTTCGCGTTGGATTCAAAGTCCAGAAGTTGTTTGGCCAACCTACGAAACCTGTGAAATCCACTCCATGTCTATGGAATTTATGACCTGGCCATGGATGGACCGTTTCTTCAAGGAACAGGTGGATAAGTACAAGTTTACCCACTTGGCAAGTGCCCTTCTCTTCTTGCCTTACGGTGTCTTGGTAGACCACTTCCAGCACGAAGTCTATGAACGCCCAGAGATGACACCAGCAGAACGCAAGGCAACTTGGAAAAAACTCCAAGACCTCTACTTGCCAGACCGTGACTATTCCGAGTCAGTAGCCCTCAACCGTGGTATCTTCTGGTACCGTCAAGGTCATATATTTGCCAGTCCATTCTACTACATCGACTATACCTTGGCTCAAGTCTGCGCCCTCCAATTCTGGAAACGCACGCAGGTGGATCACGATGAAAATGCTTGGGAAGACTACATCCGCATCTGTGATTTGGGTGGCACCAAGTCCTTCTTGCAAGTGGTTGAAGCCGCAAACCTCCAATCACCGTTCAAAGAAGGTGCCCTCGAAAGCACCGCCAAGGCTGCTGCCGATTGGTTAAATGCAGTTAAGGATGACGAACTATAACAGACAAAAATCTGAATGAGATTCAAACTCATTCAGATTTTTTTGCTTTGACAAATTCGATGTACTTATCCCCAAAAACTTCAATTTGCTCCAAAACCAATTTAAATTCCTGACCAATCTCGCTCAGTTCATATTCTACTTTTGGCGGAACCTGTGCATAAACCTTGCGGACAATCAGGCCGTCCTCTTCCAACTGGCGCAGCTGCTTGGTCAGGGTTGCTTGGGAAATCCCGGTCAATCGACGGTGCATTTCATTAAACCGAATGGGACCTTCTTCGATATGATGTAGTAATAAGATACTCCATTTCCCAGATAAGACACTCTGAGTGGTCACAAAAGGACATTCCGGAACCGTATGTTGTGTGAAAGTTGCCATAATTTCTCCTTTATTTTCCCTTGATATTACACATTACTTCACAAAAAGATAGTGACTATTCAAAAAAAACGTACTTGTTTTATTTTTAGTACCTGATACAATAATACCATAAACTGCGAGAGCAGGAAAGTATTTTCTCAAAAGGAGTGATACAATGAACATCAATTGCACTAAATAATACAAAGGAGTCCCTATGTCACTAATCTCAGTTTTCAAAAATATATTTACAAAAAAGGAAGAAAAAAACATGAAAAACATTCTATTTATCGTCGGTTCACTACGTGAAGGTTCATTTAATCACCAAATGGCAAAGCAAGCTGAAAGCATCTTAGAAGGTCAAGCAACTGTATCTTATCTTAACTATAAAGAAATCCCGCTTATGAACCAAGATCTTGAAACACCAGTCTTGCCAGTTGTCCAAGCTACTCGCGATGCGATTATGGCTGCAGATGCTATCTGGATTTTCTCACCAGTTTACAACTTTGCTATTCCAGGTACTGTGAAGAACTTGATTGACTGGCTCAGCCGTGCCCTAGACTTGTCAGAAACACGTGGCCCATCTGCACTACAAGATAAAATTGTTACTGTATCATCTGTAGCAAATGCTGGACACGAGCCAATGTTCGCTAGCTACCATACACTCCTACCATTTGTTCGTATGCAAGTCGTTGGTGAGTTTACAGGTACAACTGTCAATCCAGAAGCATGGGGAACTGGACAGTTGGTATTGTCAGAGGAAGCCATCGCTGGTCTGCAAGCTCAAGCTCAAGCTTTGTTAGAAGCTTAGACTCTACAGGTCAATACAGATCTTTATCGAGTTGAAGATGATAAAATTGCAGAACTCTGGGATGTTGTTGTACCAATCGAGGAAGATTCCAAAGCTACCAATAGCAATGGTAAATTCTAATCAAAAACCAAGAAATCGAAATGAAAGAAATTTAATATGAAACTATATTACATCATCGATGCTTATTGTGGTTGGACCTACGGCTTTAACCACATTTTCACAAAATTCATGCAAGACCATTCTGACATAGAAATAGAGGTCATTAACGGAGGATTGTTTGTCGGAGATAATAAAAAGAAAATGGCTGATTTCCAGCAGGCACAGACCATCAACAAACAAATCGAAAGCTATTACCAAATGTCTTTTGGCGATAACTACAATCAATTGTTTAAGGAGAAGGACTTTATCATGGATTCCCTTGGTCCTGCTAGGGCTTACTCCGTTTTGAAAAACTACGTTGAACCACACCAGCTTGCTCAGCTGACATTAGATATTCAAGCCTTATTTTTTGAAGATGGGTTAGATCTCAGTCAAGCAGACAGTTACATCAGCCTAATCGGTAGCTATCAGTTACCTACAAAGGCTATGGAAGAACTATCAAGCATCTTGAATCAACCAGAAAATCTACACCCAGACTTTATCAAGGCTTATGAAATGGGGGTAACCTCTTTCCCAACCTTGTTACTCGAAAAAGACGGAAACTTCTTTAATCTTATCAATAAAGTTCGCACAGTAGACGATTTGGAAAAAAATTTCCAAGCAGCTATTACGCAATAGAAGGGGCAACTATTTATGGAAAAACATTATAAGCTACAAAATGAAACAGAATTACACATCTTTACAAATGACGAATCAAGTTTTATGGTTACGGCGACCTTAATCATTAAAAATGGCAAGGCTCTCCTTGTAGGTTCAGGGTTTAAACAATCAGAAGGAGAGCGAATTGTTCGCTATTTACAAGACGCGCAACTGACATTAGAAAAAATCTTTATCATTCAAGGGGATCCAGACTATTATTTTGCTCTTGAGCCTATCAAAAAATCATTCCCAGAAGTCATTGTCTATGCAACGTCTTATGTTATCGACCATATTTTAAAAACTGTATCAAAAAAATTACAGGTATGGGGAGGCTCTTTAGGTGACCAAGCTCCTAAAAATATTATTTTACCAGCACTCATTCAAGAGTCTACATTAGAATTTGAAGGTGATAAATGGGAATTTTTCGGTAGTGAACCAAGTCAAATCAATCTTTGGAATGCAGAAACCAAAACCATTATTGGCGGTATCAATACCTTTAATCAAATTCATCTCTTCTTAGCAGATTCACAAACTACCGAGCAATTGAAAGCCTGGCAAGATCGATTAAAAGATATGAAGGCACTGGATGCCTCTCTCATTATTCCAGGTCATGCAGATAGTGAAAGTTCATTTGATTCTCAAGCACTTGATTTTTCAATCGCCTATATTGAAGTAGCAATCAAATTAAAAAAAGAAGTCAAAGACTCAGCTACTTTTATCGCTAAAATGAAAGAAAAATTCCCTAATCTTCGTAACGAGGCAGTCTTGGAATTGAGTGCTAAAGTCTTAACCGGTGAAATACCATGGGGGTAATGTATGTCAAACAATCAATTATATAAAAATATTTTAGATGAAACTTATCTAGCTACTGCTCAAGGTCGAATAGAAGATTTCAAGAGCCATTTGGCTGCTGATATCTCTTGGACAGAAGCTGCAGGTTTTCCCTATGCTGGTACCTACATCGGTCCAGATGCAGTGATTGAAAACGTCCATGCAAGACTAGGTTCTGAATGGACCAATTATAGTGCCACACCTGTTGATTACGCCTTTTCAGGAAACCGTGTCATGGTTTATGGCTACTACAAGGGAACCTACAACCTTACTGAGAAATCCTTTCAAGCAGACTTTGTCCATATTTACGATTTTAATGCTGAAAATAGAATTACACACTTTATCCAAATCGTAGATAGCGCACTTGTTGAGAGAGCTATGAGATAAAAATCAATTTTCAAAAGTCTATTCGTCACATATTACTTCACCAAAAGATACTAAGTAACTCGAAAATTCCTATAAATTGTATCAGAAAGTCAGGTATTCCTATGTACAATTCCCAATTTGAGCTGGGCCATGTTGCCCTCAATGTCCGCAATCTGGAACTCCAAAGCCTGTTTTACCAGCAGGTATTGGGTCTCCAAGTTCTGACTGAAAACTCTAAACAGATTGATCTTGGCGTTGGAAAAACCACCCTTGTCCGCCTGATTCAAACAGATCAGAAAGGCGAAGTCAGCCACAGCTACGGACTCTACCACTTGGCCATTGTCCTACCTAGCCGAGAGGACTTAGGCACCATTTTCCGCCACTTTATCGACAATAAGATTCCCCTCCAAGGGGCCAGCGACCACGGTTACAGCGAAGCCATTTACCTAGCCGACACCGAAGGCAACGGCATCGAAATTTACCGCGACCTGCCGCAAGACTCTTGGGATGTCCGCCCGGACGGCCGTATCGTCGGCATTACTGAGCCTATGGACGCTGAAGCGATCTATGCTTTAGGGAAAAAAGCTGACGCAGACTATCAGATGCCTGCTGGCAGTCGCATGGGGCATGTCCACCTGTCCGTCCGAGAAAGCGCTGCTTCAAGCCGATTTTACCAAGAAGTCCTAGCTGTCGAGGATAAATTCTCCGTCCCATCTGCAGCCTGGTTAGCTTCTGGCGACTACCATCACCACCTGGCTGTCAATGAATGGGGTGGCAAACATCTCCAAACACGGACAGAAGGGATGCCAGGCCTTGCCTACTATACGGTCATCTATTCCAATCAAGAAGCTTTTGAAGCAACCTTGAATCGTGCCATTGCTGCAAACCTAAACCTTCAAAGACTAGACAATAGCGTAGCCTTTGTCGATGTGGATGGTATAAAAACTAAGCTTGTTTTAGAATAATACGAAAAGAGGCTGGGCAAAAAGACCAACCTCGCTTCTCAGGGTTCGTGTCAACATCTCAGCGCAGTGGTTGATTGGTAGATTTGTTCGTGTTTTACACTCCAAATCTAACCTAATCAACTGTGCGGGGGCGGGAAGACGAACTCTTTTTTTGACCAGTCGAGTTCTTTCCCGCTCCCTTTCTTTGTTTATTTGATTAAGCCAAGATCATATTTCATTCCCAAAATCCGTTTGACGGATTGGTCAATCCGCTCCTCTGTTATAGTTCCAGCCTTTACTTGTTCGATAATATAAGGAATTTGACTGGCATAGCTTGAAGACAAAATCATATCTGTCCCAGCTTGAATGGTCTGCAAGGCACCTGTATCTTGATCTACAAATTGGACCAATCCCTGCATATCAAAATCATCCGTTATAATGACACCCTCAAAACCAAGCTCATTCCGAAGGATTTTATTGATTTCAGGTGAAATGGATGATGGGACATCATCAATGGCAGGTACGATATTGTGACTGACCATAATGGAATCAGCTCCTGCTTCAATACCAGCCTTAAAGGGGAGAAAATCATTAGCCCGTAATTCTTCTAAACTACGGTTGTCATAGACCAAATCCGTATGCGAATCTGCATTGTCCCCATAACCCGGGAAATGTTTCAAGGTCGAAGCAAATTGTTCCACTTTCAACAATGAAACCAATTGACCAATATAGTCTGCGGTGGTTTTCGCATCCTGTCCAATGGTCCTATCGTAGATAAAAGACGATGGATCGGTGGATAAATCAGCAACTGGGTAGAAGCCTGCACAGATTCCCTCTTCCTTTAAAAGACTGGTCTTCTGCTTGGCGTCCGACAAAATCGCCTCAATGCCGCCAGATTGGTACAATTCCAAAGGTGATGCAAAAGGTGTTTCCAGAAGTTGACTAATCCGAGTTACCATCCCACCTTCCTCATCTGAAGCCATTAATAGCGGCACTTTTGAAAGTGATTGATAAGAAGCAATTTCTTCTTTAACCTGCTCCAGTGTCTTACCTTCAAAATCAGTTGCAAATAAGATATAGCCCCCAAAATGATAGGTTTCCAATGCCTCAGTTTGTCCTGCAGATGGCATTCGAGCAAAAATCATCTGTCCAACCTTTTCTTCTAAGGTCATCTGATTTAGATAATTTGCAATCACTTTGTCCCTTGCAGATATTTCTTGGCTAGACGATGTCGTTACAACTTTGGTTTGCTCCTTTTGTGTTCGCTCTCCCAAAAAGAACAAGCCTAGCATAAGCCCAATAAACAAGAGACAGGCGATACTTGTCCCTAACACATTAAATCTTTTTCGCATCAATCTCCGACCTCTCACGTTTATCCCTTAATTCTATTCAAGTACTCCTGATAGGACTCCGTTTCCATTAATGCTTTTGCATTTTCTACACGTGCTTTTGTCGGTGGCTTGGTCCCCTCTAGTGGGTAAGGTCTTCCTAATTCACGCCACTTAAATTCGCCAAGATTGTGATAAGGCAAGACTTCAAACCGCTCTACATTGGTAAGGGTTTTGACAAATTTTCCCAGCTCAATCAAGTCTTCATCTCGGTCTGTCAAGCCAGGGACCAAAACATGACGAATCCAAACAGGCTTACCAATGTCTGATAGATATTGAGCACATTCTAAAATAGTCTTGTTACTATGACCTGTCACAATGCGGTGTTGCTCAGGATTCATTTCCTTAATATCAAGGAGCACCAAGTCTGTTACTTCCATAAGCCGACTATATTTTTCCAAGTAACGCTCTGTCTTACGGAAAGTCAACGCACAGGTATCCAAAGTAGTATGGATACCTTTTTCTTTTGCCAAGGTAAAGAGAGCAATCAAAAAGTCTATCTGAATGGTCGCCTCGCCACCAGAAACAGTAATACCACCTTCTTTTCCCCAAAACATACGAAAACGCAGGGCTTCATTGAGCACATCTTCTGCAGTCCTCTCTGTTGCAGCAGGATTGACCAAATCCCAAGTATCTGGGTTATGGCAATACTGACACCGCATATGGCAACCTTGCATAAAAATCACAAAACGCACACCAGGTCCATCAACAGAACCAAAACTCTCTGTTGAATGAACCAATCCAGTAACCTTACGATAATCAATTTCTGTCATCATCTCAACCTCATCACTTAATAAGAATAGTATACCACAAAAATGAAAACGCTTCTATCATTTACTTTTTTTCTTTCATAACTATAGCTGTTTGAATTAGGAAAAGGACAGTTTTAAGTTATAGTGTTAATAACCCACTCCTAAAATAACTTTAGAGTTCTTAAATTGACAAACTTAGATGTGTCCTGTTTCTAATTCACTTGACTATATCACCTTCCGCAAGAAAAAAGCTAAAAGACTAGGTTGCCCTAGTCCTTATCGGTTTCTTCTTTCTCCAGTGGTGTAATCAAGAGTTTTAATTTTGTTACGCGACCATTTTTCACTTTATCATTAATCAGAACTAAGTGATGCTCTTTACTGTCCACCTCAAAAGTCACTTTTTCTTCTTGACTTGGAATGGTTCCAACTCCAGTCAAATAATAGCCAGCAATGGTATCAACATCATCGCTTTCTAGCTCCGTATCAAAATACTCATTGAAGTCATTAAGGGTCATGTTTCCTTGAACAATATAGGTATTCTCAGCAATTTCACGGACAAAAATTTCTGTTTTATCCGTTTCATCATCGATTTCCCCAACAATTTCTTCTAGCAGATCTTCTAAAGTGACCAGACCTGCAACTCCACCATACTCATCTAACAAGATGGCCATTTGATTTTGGGTATTTCGCAATGATGTCAACAAATCATCCACGAAAATCGTTTCAGGAACGAAGAGAGGCTCCTGCATAATGCGGCGGATGTTGAGATTGTCAAAGCCATTACTGAAAGCTTCTGACAAGATTTTCTTGGTATGAATCAGACCAATGATATTGTCCTTATCGCCATCATAAACAGGGATACGTGAAAAATTCTGCTTGAGGATAGCTGCCATGATGGTTGCTGTATCATCCTCAATATCCACCATGAAAGCATCCGTACGGGGAACCATTACTTCACGTGCCATCAGCTCATCTAAAGAGAACACACCTTGAAGCATTTCGATTTCTTCGGCATCTAAGGTTTTCTCACTCTTTGTCAAAATATATTCAATTTCATCCCGTGTCATTTGCTCATCCGCATCATCAAAATTCATAGGAGTAATACGGCTGATAAGATTCGTTGCAGCTGATAATAACCACACGAACGGACTAACAATTTTTCCAAGGAAAATAATCACTGGTGCAGTGACTACCGCCAGATTTTCCTTCATATTCATGGCAATCCGCTTAGGGTACAATTCGCCAAGAACGATTGAAACGAAGGTCAACATAGCCAGTGCAAGCCAGTATCCTGCGGTTTGCGCTGTTGTTGAATTCCCCATCCATTTGGCAAATACAGCTCCCAAATCATTAGCCAAGCTGGCACCTGAAAGGATGGAGATGAAGGTAATACCGACCTGAATGGTTGATAGAAAATTGTTAGGATTTTCTAAAACTTGAAGCAAGCGAATATACTTCTTCTCACCGTCTGCGGCCTTTTGTTCCACTCGAGAACGATTGAGGGATACAAGGGCCATTTCTGAGGCTGAAAAGAAGGCATTGAACAGAGTCAATAAGAATAAAATTAACAGTTGTAAATAGATGGTCTGACTACCAGGGTCTTCCATGATGTTCTCCTATAATAAAATTTATAACATTCCTATTATACCACAAATTCTAAAATTTAACATATTTCTTGTTATAATTAGTCCCTCATGTCTGTTTATGTTACAATAATCAAAAGGAATAGGAGAGCAACTATGATTATTTCGATGAAGAATGTCCACTATAAACGACAAGGTAAAACTATTTTAGAAGACATCAACTGGGAATTTAGAAAAGGAGAGCGTTGGGCTATTTTAGGGCTAAATGGAGCTGGAAAGTCAACCCTCCTTCGTATTTTAATGGCTGAGTTTTGGAAGACCTCTGGTGATCTGACTGTTCTTGGAGTGGAGTTTGGTAAGGGAGATATTCCTAGCCTACGCACTAAGATTGGGGTCGTTGGTTCTTTCCTTGCCGAACGCTTTCCCATTGATTTAACAGCTGAGCAGATTGTCCTGACCGGAAAGTACAAATCCTCCATCCTCTATCGTGAATACGGTCAAGCTGAATTGGATGAAGCCATAGACATGCTCAAAACCATCAAGGCTGATCACTTGATTGGTCGTACCTATGCTAGTTTGTCACAAGGAGAACGCCAACTCCTGCTGATCGCCCGAAGTTTGATGGAAGAGCCGGCTATTTTGATTTTAGACGAAGCTACTGTAGGCTTGGACCTTTTGGCACGCGAACGCTTACTCCACCACATCGACCACATCTGCCAGCTCCCAACAGCTCCTGCCATTATCTACGTCACCCATCACGCTGAAGAAATCACTGACAATTTCACCCATGTCCTCCTGCTCAAAGATGGGAAAGTCTTGGCACAGGGAGCAAAACAAGATATCCTGACACCTGAACTCCTCAGCGATTTTTATGGCAATCAGGTGGAATTGATTGACTTGGGTGAGGGAAGATTGTTCATTAAGCCCATATTATAAAAAACAAATCCAGCCCTAGATTGAGCTGGATTTTAATCGTTCTACCATGACCAAAAACGGTGGGGTATTAACTTGGTTGAGCGGTTTGTAGAGCATGGCAGTAAAGACGGTTTGGTCTAGCTGGCTGATAAAGTCTAAAACCGCATCCTTCTCAAGAGCTCCACCCTCGTGACCATAATAAATCATGATTGCCAAGCGACCTCCAACAACAAGTCGGTCAAGAATTTTTTCAATGGCTTGAAGGGTGGTTGCAGGCAGGGTAATGACAGACTTATCCGCAGAAGGTAGGTAGCCTAGATTAAAAATCGCTGCCTTACACTCCTCCACATACTGGTCTAGGTTTTCGTGCCCTGTCAAAACCAATTGGGTATTGGTCAAGCCAGCTTTTTCTAGTTTTTCAGCCGTTGTGGTCAGGGCTTGTTCCTGAATATCAAAGGCCACGACTTTTCCTGCTCTCTGGGCTAAAAATAGCGTGTCATGGCCATTTCCCATAGTCGCATCGACCGCTAGGTCCTGGTCTGTTAATATTTCATCTAAAAAGGCATGGGCCATGTGTAAAGGTCTAAGCATTTTCACTCCTTAAGCTAATAATCTTACATAATATTCGGTCAAGGTGGCTTCGTCCACCTTTTTGCGTTGCTGCAACCACCAGCTGACCGTCTCCACAAAAGTGGTCACAACAAAATGCACCAGCAAATCCTCTGGAAGATTCCCCTTGTCCTGCATGTAGTCTTCAACCACTTTTGGAAAAATGTCGTGTTTCAGCTCCGCTTCCAGTTCTCTTAGAAAATAGGCATTGCGGGACAATAAAAGGCTGGCAACACGATCTTGATTGGTTCGAAAGTGTTTGAAAATATGGGCCAACAAAGTCTTCACATCCGCATCTTCACGACCTGTAAATAAATGATGAAAGAGGTCGTGACAAAGTTCTTCTAACAGTGCTTCCTTACTGGCATAGTGGGCATAGAAAGTGGAACGCCCCACATCTGCCAGGTCAATAACATCCTGCACGCGCATGTCATCATAACCTTTATCATTTAATAAGGTCAAAAAAGCCTGAAAAATAGCTCTTTTTGTTTTTGCAATTCGTCTATCCATTTTTCGTACATTTCAAACAATTTGTTCAGAAAAAGACAAACCGTTTCTCTTGTTTCTAGTTTTTCGGCTCATTACAGTACATAATAAACCTATAAACAGTATAACACAGAAAGGGAATCTCATGTCATCTTCTAAAAATACATTTATCGCTTTTCTCCTCAATCTCAGCTTTTCTATCATCGAGTTTATCTTTGGTTGGATCTTTGGTTCCAGTGCCATCTTAGCAGATGCTGTTCATGATTTGGGTGACGCTCTCGCCATCGGAAGCTCTGCCATCATGCAAACCTATGCCAACAAACCTGCTGATAGGGTTTATCCCTTTGGCTACAAGAGATGGAATATTTTGGCCGCTCTCTTGACTTCTAGCATTCTGATTATCGGCTCCAGCTTAATCCTTGTGGAAAACATTCCCAATCTTTTCCATCCCCAGCCTGTCAATCAAGCTGGGATGCTGGCACTTGGGATTATCGCTGTCATCATCAATTTCCTTGCTTCCCGTATTGTAAAAAATGGCCATAGCCATAATGAATCCATTCTCAGCTTGCACTTTTTAGAGGATATTTTGGGATGGCTGGCGGTCATCCTTGTTTCCATCATTCTTCAATTTACTGATTGGTACTTTCTAGACCCACTTCTCTCGCTCTGTATTGCTATCTTCATCCTCTCCAAAGCCCTGCCAAAAGCCTGGAACAATGTCAAGATTCTACTTGAAACAAGTCCGCAAGGAGTAAACCTTGAAGAAGTGAAAGGAGTCCTCCTGGCTCTTGAAAATGTCCACGAAATCACTCAACTGAATGTCTGGACCATGGATGGATATGAACATTGTGCGACTGTGACGGTCAAACTGACAAATCCTGCTGTAGCAGACAAGACCAAAGCAAAAATACGGAATTCTCTTATCACCTTCGGTATTATCCAAAGCACCATCGAAATTTTGTAAAAAATTTTAAAAAGCTTCACATTTTCCCTGCCCAAATACGAATAAATAGGTATGAAGACAATTATCCTATTTTTCCTTGGAGCTTCTATCGGCTCCTTCTTGGGATTGGTCATCGACCGTTTCCCTGAACAGTCCATTATCGCCCCCTCTAGTCACTGCAATGCCTGCAAACGACGGCTAAAAGCTTGGGATCTCATACCAATCCTGTCCCAACTTTCCACAAAATCTAAATGCCGTTACTGCAAGGCGAAAATTCCTTATTGGTATCTGGGACTGGAGTTCTTAGCTGGTCTATTGGTCCTGCTCTGCCATTTTCAAGTCCTAAACCTAACCGAAACCATTCTCATCTTGGCAGGACTAGTTTTGACCATTTACGACATCAAACATCAGGAATATCCTTTTGCTGTCTGGCTCATTTTTACTTTTATAGCTCTGGTGCTCTCCCAGCTCAACTGGCTTTTCTGTGGCTTTTTACTCTTGGCCTATCTGACTGAAAAATGGCAAATCAATATTGGTTCTGGCGACTTTCTCTATCTAGCAAGTCTGTCTCTTTTGTTTGGCTTTACAGAAATTCTTTGGATTATTCAGCTTAGTTCCATCTTTGGACTGGCAATCTTTTTTATCTTTAAACCAAAATCCCTCCCTTATGTTCCTTTTCTATTTTTAGCCAGTCTAGTCATCAATATCACTCTCTAAATCGAGTTTTTCTCGATTTTTTTGTTATAATAGAAGGCATATTAGAGTTCTACTCCATCAAAATAATTGGAGTGCCTTCTTGAGCGGAAGGCAAAAGGAGAAACGTTATGACACTATTTAAGGATGACAATTTAACCCTGCATACCGACCTTTATCAAATCAACATGATGCAGGTCTATTTTGACCAAAACATCCACAATAAACACGCTGTATTCGAAGTCTATTTCCGTTCACAACCTTTTAAAAATGGCTACGCTGTATTTGCCGGTTTGGAACGCGTTGTAAACTACCTCAACAATCTCAGCTTTAGCCAGACAGACATTGACTATCTGACAGAACTAGGTTATCCGCAGGATTTCCTTGATTACTTGTCCCAATTGGAAATGACTCTCACTGTCCGTTCGGCTAAGGAAGGCGACCTAGTCTACGCTAACGAACCCATTCTTCAAATCGAAGGACCATTGGCACAATGCCAACTAATCGAAACTGCCCTCTTAAACATCGTCAACTACCAAACCCTAATTGCTACAAAGGCTCGCCGTATCAAGGCTGTCATTGAAGATGAGCCCTTGATGGAATTTGGCACTCGCCGTGCCCAAGAAATGGATGCTGCTATCTGGGGTACTCGAGCAGCCTTTATTGGTGGAGCATCTGCGACTTCCAATGTTCGAGCTGGCAAAATCTTCGGCATCCCTGTAGCTGGTACCCATGCCCACGCCTTGGTTCAAACATACGGAGATGATTACAAGGCTTTCAAAGCCTACGCTGAAACCCATCATGACTGTGTCTTCCTCGTTGATACCTATGATACGCTTCGTATTGGTGTTCCAGCAGCCATCAAGGTTGCCAAAGAAATGGGAGATAAGATTAACTTCAAAGGGGTTCGGATTGATTCAGGCGATATGGCCTATATTTCCAAGAAAGTTCGTCAGCAATTAGATGATGCAGGTTTTACAGATGCGAAGATTTACGCATCTAATGACCTGGATGAAAATACCATCCTCAACCTCAAAATGCAAAAGGCAAAAATTGATGTCTGGGGAGTTGGTACCAAACTCATCACCGCCTACGACCAGCCTGCCTTGGGCGCTGTCTACAAGATTGTATCCATCGAAGATGAAGATGGACATATGCGTGACACCATCAAGCTGTCTTCTAATGCGGAAAAAGTCTCCACTCCTGGTAAGAAACAGGTTTGGCGCATCACCTCCAAAGAAAAAGGAAAATCAGAAGGGGACTACATCACCTTTGCGGACACTGACGTCACACAGATGGATAATATCTATATGTTCCATCCAACTTACACCTACATCAATAAAACCATCGAGAACTTTGATGCACGTCCTCTCCTAGTTCCTATTTTCGAAAAAGGAAAACAGGTCTATGAACTTCCAAGCCTAGCGGAAATTCAAACCTATGCCAATCAAGAATTTGATAAACTCTGGGATGAATACAAACGTGTGCTCAACCCTCAGCTCTATCCAGTCGACTTGGCACAAGATGTTTGGGATAATAAGATGAACCTCATCAATCGTATTCGCAAACAAACTCAGACCAAATCCATCTAAGAAAGGTATGTTATGACCCTACAAGAAACCATTATCAAGGAACTAGGTGTCAAGCCAAGCATTGACCCCAAAGAAGAAATCCGTCGCTCCATCGACTTTCTCAAAGACTATCTGAAAAAACACCCATTTTTGAAAACCTACGTTTTGGGAATTTCGGGTGGACAAGACTCGACCTTGGCTGGTCGTTTGGCCCAGCTGACTATGGAAGAAATGCGGACGGAAACGGGTGACGATTCTTATCAATTTATCGCTATCCGCCTACCTTACGGCGTGCAAGCTGACGAGTCCGACGCCCAAGCAGCCCTAGCCTTTATTCAACCAGATGTCAGCTTAACCATCAACATCAAGGAATCAACAGATGCCATGGTGGCTGCAGTCAATGCAAATGGACTTGCTATGTCTGATTTTAATAAGGGAAATGCTAAAGCCCGCATGCGCATGATTGCCCAGTATGCAGTTGCCGGTGAACGCAAAGGAGCTGTGATTGGAACCGATCATGCAGCTGAAAATATTACCGGCTTCTTTACCAAGCACGGTGATGGTGGTGCAGATATTCTCCCCCTCTTCCGCCTCAATAAACGCCAAGGAAAACAGCTTCTAGCCGAACTGGGGGCAGATGAAAAACTCTACCTAAAAGTCCCTACTGCGGACTTGGAAGAAGACAAGCCAGGTCTGGCTGATGAAGTCGCTCTCGGTGTTACCTATAACCAAATCGACGACTATCTCGAAGGCAAAACCATCGACCCTCAATCCCAAACCATTATCGAAGGATGGTGGAACAAAACTGCTCACAAACGCCACCTGCCAATCACGATTTTTGATGATTTTTGGAAATAACAAATAACCCCTGACGATATGCAACCGTCAGGGGATTTCTTTTATCTATTCTCCAAATAATCCGCAATAGCCGCCACATCCTTGTCTCCTCGACCGGAAACATTGATAATAATGATTTTATCTTTATCTAGTTGTGGTGCTAATCGAATAGCTTCTGCAATCGCATGAGAAGATTCAATGGCTGGAAGAATTCCTTCTGTACGACTTAAGGTCAAAAGGGCATTAACAGCCTCATCATCTGTTGCTGCGACATAATGAACACGACCAGTTTCCTTATAGTGGGCATGTTCTGGTCCAACGCCTGGATAGTCCAAGCCTGCTGAAATGGAATAAACAGGTGCAACTCCACCATTTTCATCAAAGAGGGAGATAGTCTTCATCCCATCAACCACACCAACCGTTCCCTTAGTCATGGTAGCTGCATGTAGTTCTGTATCAACACCTTTACCAGCAGCTTCTACACCAATCAACTGAACAGATTCATTTGGTAAATATTGAGAAAATGCACCAATGGCGTTGGAACCACCACCCACACAGGCAATGACATAGTCTGGCAAGCGGCCTTCTTTTTCCAAAATCTGACGACGAGATTCTACACTAATAATCTTCTGGAATTCATGGACCATGGTTGGATAAGGGTGAGGTCCAACTGCAGAGCCCAATACATAGAAAGCATCTAAATCTGCCATCCAAGCACCGAATGCAGCATCTACTGCCTCTTTCAAGGTTTGCGTTCCATCTGTAACAGCATGAACACGCGCACCCATCATCTCCATACGGAAAACATTGAGGCGTTGGCGTTTGACATCTTCAGCCCCCATATAAACATCACACCCCAAGCCAAATCGTGCCGCAACAGCAGCCGTTGCGACGCCGTGCTGACCAGCACCAGTTTCCGCAATAACACGCGTTTTACCCATGCGTTTCGCCAGAAGAATCTGCCCCAATACATTATTCAATTTATGGGAACCCAAGTGATTCAAATCTTCCCGTTTGAGATAAATTTTGGCACCACCTAGCTCTTTCGTCAAGGATTCTGCAAAATAGAGGGGTGTTTCACGACCTGCATAATCCTTTAAATAGCCTTGGTATTCTGCAATAAACTCTGGATCATTACGGTAGATTTCAAACATTTCTTCCAATTGGTCCAACAAAACCTGAATTTGCTCTGGTACAAAACTACCACCAAATTGTCCAAAATAACCTTTTTCTGCCATATTCTTTCCTCTTTCTATTTTTTAATAACTAAAATATTATGATACATTGTTTCGTTCTTGTTTTACCTAATTGCTTCGCCATCGTTTCATATTGCTTACCTCGTAATGTCTTAAAAGACAATGGAAAAGCCCCCGCATACTGAAAAACAGTATGCGAGGGCGTCAATGACACGGTGCCACCTCACTTATGGACTCGACTAGAAAAGTCCATAACTTTTTCTCCTCTAACAAGGAGGCGCACGATAAGGGGTGCGGACCGAATTCTCATTGTTTCGAATTCACTTACCCAAACGTAAACCAGAAAATGATATTGAAAATATTTCCTACATTTGGTATCAGTCCATTTCATAAACTTCTAGCATCTATTCACACCACCCATAGACTCTCTAAAGCTAAACCATTTACTACTTCTTCTGATTACATAGAATTATACGTCATAATTTAGAAAAGGTCAAGTGTTTTTTTGAAATTTTCTAAAAAATTTGAAAATTCACTCAATAATCGCAAACCTGATTATCTGATTCTCTTCACAGTCTAAACTATAAACTTGATGATCCATTTTTGAAGATGTACAAATAGTAGATAAGCCAAAACACCACCAAGTGTATTGGTCCAGAGGTCATCCACTTCAAATACCCGCCCCGCATCAATCAGTAGGTCTAGTAATAACTGGGTAGACTCAATAAACAGGCTCATGCAAAAACTATAACAAATCACCGCTCGAAGGCTCCGCCATTCTTCCCTAAGAAACAAAAGAAGAAAAATCAGAGGGAAAAGTAGAAAAATATTAGTGATGTTTTGCAAGAAAATCCACCCTAGGTCCGCCAAACTATCTACCTTGTCCCCGTTGACGATGCTGTTGAAAGGAGTTGGTAAAAGATAGAGACGGCCGATTTGAATAATTCCTGGGGTCGAGAAATCCTTATACTGTGGGTACCAAGTCTGTGGTAGGAAACAAAGTAAAACAATAGCCAGAGCATAGGCTCCAGCTAAGGTCTTACAAATCTGTCTTCCTAGCTTGGTCAAGTTTCCATCTGCTTGGAAGAATTTTCTCATGCTCGAATACCTGCCTTTGCTTTTGCGGCTGCAATACGAGCACGAGCTTTTTCACGATCTTTCTTGAGCGTATTGGAACGCAATTGACCACAGGCAGCATCAATATCTGTACCATGTTCCTGACGAACGACACAGTTAACACCATTTTTCTTCAAAACATCAAAGAAAGCAAGAGTACGTTCCTTGGTTGAACGACTGTACTGGTCATGTTCACTAACTGGGTTATAAGGAATCAAGTTGATATAAGACAATTTACGGATGTTCTTGGTCAAATCAGCTAATTCCTGTGCCTGTTCCACTCCATCGTTGACCTCATTAAGCATGATGTACTCAAAGGTCACACGGCGGTTGGTCACCTTGATATAGTCTTCGATTGCCTCGAACAAGACCTCGATTGGATAACGGCGGTTGATCCGCATAATGCTCGAACGAAGGTCGTTATTTGGCGCATGGAGTGAGACAGCCAAGTTAACTTGGACACCTTCACGTGCAAAGTCACGGATTTTTGGTGCTAAACCTGACGTCGAAACAGTGATGTGACGGGCACCAATTGCCAAGCCCTTGTCGTCATTAACCACTCGCAAGAAGGTCATAACATTATCGTAGTTATCAAGCGGCTCACCAATCCCCATCACAACGATATGGCTAACACGCTCATTCTGATTGCGCTCATCCAAGTACTTTTGTACCAACATAATCTGAGCCACAATCTCACCGCTAGTCAAGTCACGTTGCTTAGGAATCAATCCAGATGCACAGAATGTACAGCCGATATTACAGCCAACTTGTGTCGTTACACAGACAGAAAGACCATAGTGCTGGTGCATAAGAACTGTCTCAATCAACATGCCATCTGGCAGTTCAAAGAGGTATTTGATAGTGCCGTCCTTAGACTCCTGTACAATCCGTTGTTTGAGCGGGTTAACTACAAAATTCTCTTCCAACTTTTCAATCAAAGATTTTGGCAAGTTGGTCATTTCCGCAAAGGATTGAACACGAGAACGGTAAAGCCATTCCCAAATTTGAGTGGCACGGAACTTCTTCTCTCCGTTTTCTAAAATCCAATCAACCAGATTGGCTTGACTAAATGCATAAATTGATGGTTTCATATTTCTCCCTATTTCTGGCGGATAACAAAGTTACGCTTCACTTCATTCATCTCACGCTTGCTCTGCTTACGCTCACGTTTTTGAGAACGCTCCGTTTGACTCGCCTTAACACCAGCATTCTTCATAGTAAAATGACGCTGTTCCGACTGTTTATTTTGCTGCTTCCCTTTTTTCTGACGGTCATTGCGATTACTTTTGTTTTCTTTTGGCGCAATAGGCTCCGTCCGCTGCTGATTTCTGTTCCGATTGCGAGAACGACTCCGCTTCCGACGCGGTCTATCCTCCTCCTCAGCAGGCAAGTCTTGTGGATTCGGATTGGCTAAGACGAAATAAGCACAACCAAAATTACAATACTCCGTCAAATAGTCGTCCAAGCGGCTGATTTTTAAGTCTGATTTAACATTTTTATCGTCTGTATAGAATCCCCTTAATCTCAGCTGCTCATTGCCCCAATCTCCCACAATATAATCAAACTTGAGCATGAGTTGTGAAAAACGTTGACCAAAAATCGTCTGGTCAAAAGCATTCTTGTAATCTTCCAAAAGGTCCAATTCAATATTTTCAGATACAACCTTATCTCCGACACGAGCAAAACTCGGGCCAGGGTATTTATTATAGTTATACATTTCAGGTGAAATTTCTTTTTTCATTTGTCCTCCTATCTTATAAAATCTTCATACGTAAAAATCATTTGATTAATAATCTATCTGGTCAGAATCTAAATTCTCACACTTAACCTTATCATTATAACACGATTTATCTGGAAATTCTCCTACTTTACCATTTAGGAGAAATTTCTGACAATTATAATATTATTCTCTAGCAAAAAAGGACGATTTACTCGCCCTTCGTTTTCTTCAAATAATCAATAGCCTCTTGAACAGTTTTCACAGGAACTACCTCAATATCCAATCCTGCTTTCTCCGCAGCTTCTTTAGCTTCCTCATAGTTGGTTTTAGCCTTTGGATCTTCCTTCAAAACTTCCACATCAACTGGATTATTTGGTACGAAAAAGATACTTGCACCTGACTTAGCTGCTGAAATAACCTTCTTATCAGCCCCACCAATGTCACCTACTTTTCCATCCTGCTCGATAGTCCCCGTACCAGCAATAATTCGACCATCACGTAAGTCAGGCTCTGCGAGTTGAGTATAGATGGCAAGTGTAAACATCAGACCAGCACTTGGACCACCAATATCTCCCGTTTGGAAATCAATCGGAACCGAACTTTGAACCTCTGTATGATCTACGAGAGTGATGCCTATCCCGTTTTTGCCATTAGACAGTTTGATAATCTTACCGTCCGCAGATTTTTCCTGACCAGCGCTAATATAACCAACTGTTACATCACTTCCAAGTTCCAAGCCACTCACATATTTTATCAAATCAGGAGAAGACTCAAATGTTTTTCCATTGATACTCACAACAGTGTCGGCAATATTAAGAACTTTTTTAAAGGTCGAATCATCCGCCAAGGCAAGTACATAGACACCAAAGAAATCAAGATTGACTTCTTTTCCTGCCAAGGTCAAACCTTGGTACTTCGCCATATTTTGCGATGTCTCCATGTAAAACTGTGCTATACGAAAATACTCTTCATTGTCAGCCCCTCCTGTCATCTCTTCAGAGGAACGAACTGTCGTATAGGGATCAAACTGAGCAGCGAATAGTTGTAAAGCTGTAGCTTGTTGGACTGATACATAGGTGAAGTTGTAAGAGCCATCCTCTTGGTCTATTTGATTGTTCACCGTTAGTACCTGACGAATATCGGCAGCTCCACCTGGACTTTCCAAATAATAAGGCAGACGAACAAAAACGGCAAACCAAATCAAAAGAGTTCCTAAAACAATAGATGCAATTAAGGTTAACTTCCTATTTTTCTTCATTCTTTCTAATCTCCTCACTAACAATTTCTGGAACATAAGGGCCTATATCCTGTTTGAAATACAGCAATTCTCGAACCTGGCTGGATGATACGAACTTAAGCTCTGGCTTGGCGATTAAATAAATAGTTTCCAAATCTGGCGCCAACTGACGATTGTAAAAATCAAAACTTGACTCATATTCCAAATCGGTCGCATTACGCAATCCTCGGACCAAATGTGTTACTCCATAGCGCTTAGCTACATCGACTACCAATTCATTTTCAGACAGAACGACCTCGATATTCTCCATTCCTACAAAAAGCTTCTCCAAAATGGCTTTTCTCTCCAAGCCCGTCAAGAGTCCTGCCTTTTTAGGATTGGTAAAAACTCCCACATATAATTTATCAAATAGTCCACTCGCTCGTTCAATTAAGTCCAAGTGTCCATTGGTAATGGGGTCAAATGAGCCCGTAAATAATCCAATCTTATCTGACATATACTGTTACCTTACTAATTCCGTAGAGTTTTTCTTTCCATATCCCCAGCTCTGCTATTTCCTCCGGAAGAGAGACCGCCTTATCCGTTTCGCAGACTACCATAACATCATCTGCTAGTAAGTCACGGTGACAAAGTTCTGTTATCACATCTTCAATTTCCTGCTCTGCATAAGGAGGGTCCAAGAATACCAGGTCGAAAGGCCCTTCCACACTGTTCAAAGCCTGTCTAGCTTCCATTGCTAGAAGCTGAAATTTATCTGCTTCCTTAGTCATTGCAATATTTTCACGGATAATGGCTTGTGCTCGTCGATCTCGCTCAACCAGAACTGCTGACTCCATGCCACGAGATATAGCCTCGATAGATAAACCACCACTGCCGGCGTACAAGTCAAGAACTCTCCCCCCCTCAAAATAGGGACCAATCATATTAAACATGGCTCCACGGACCTTATCCGATGTCGGTCTGGTTGTTTTTCCATCTAACGTTTTCAGTGGCCTTCCACCATAGCTTCCCGATACAATTCTCATAAGGTATATTATAGCAAAAAATGAAGCTCGTTGCTGAAACCAAGTGCACTTTGTTCTGCTTTCCTTTTTGCACCAACTTTTTCATCCTCCTATCAAATATGCTCTCAACCGCTATAGCAAGAAATCATTCTCACATTATTCAATAAAATGATAAAAATAAAAAGCAAGGAAATTCTGTTTTACGCGAAATTCCTCACTCTTATCGTATGTATTAAACTAGATCGTTACAAGAAAAAATTGATGTTGAAATACAAATAGCTATTTTTTCCAGTATGCTAATACACCCCGTAGCTAAAAAGCCTACGGATTATCTGGCGAACTCTCGTCAGCTGTTGGAACTGTTTCTACTGACTCAACCAGGCTAGTTGTTGAATCCGTCGTTTCCGCCGGTGTTTCAGAAACTGTTGGAGTTTCTACCACAGGTGCTCCTTCACTAGTCGGAGGCACTGAAGTACTTGTACTAGTTGACGCCACGCTGCTTGTATACTGGCTTGTTGAACTCACACCTTGATTTCCATATATATTTTGATTAGGCACTACATAGGATTTTTGTGAGGTCTCACTAGCTTCAGCAAGGTCCGTTGATTGACTAGTCCCTGTTTCTGATACTTTTTTCTCATCAGCTACTTTTTGGGTTGCTTCCGCCCTGACCAACTCCGCTTTTAGCTTAGCCTGTGTTTGAGCATCTGTCTGCTGTCCCACTAGCTCTTTTACTTGGTCAATCCGTTTCTGTAATGCTGCTTTTTTAGTCGCATCCGTAACCTTGTTTACTGCAGATTGTGCCTCTGCAAGTTTCTCTTCAGTATGTGTTCCTTCTAATACAATGACAGCATTCTCAGCATCCTGAAATAATGTATCAACCATTTTTTTCTGATTGGGCACTTGCTGTACTGTCTTTGTATCACTTGTTTCGCTTTGAGCATTTTTATACCAACTAGCGCCTAAGCTAATCAATAAAATAAGTCCCATAAAAGAAATAATGCCAATTTCTGCCAATGACAACTTTTCAAATTTCTTTTCCATATTTTTTGCCCTTTTCCGTCTTATTGCATAAGAAAATACTCTAGCCTACTGACAATGCTACTTAGTCGTTTTTACCTTACCATTCCATCCGTTTAGACCATAACTTAAAATATAGATTTCGTTAAAGCCCTGTTTCTTCAGATGAAGGGCTGCAGGCGTTACCAACTGACCACGATCATTCTCATAGATTAAGACAGGTCTGTCCTTACGCAAAGCAGCTGTAGACTGGCGCAATTGCTGGTAAGGAATATTTCTCGCACCTAAGATATGCTTACGATTAAACTCACTCGGGTCTCGCAGGTCAATCAACTGACCTCCGTGTATCTTTTCTGCAAATTCTGCATTATCAATCACAGTCGCTGCACGACGCAATCTCCAGTAATTAAAGCCCATCCAGGCTCCCAATACTGCCAAAAATACTAAAAATACCCAAAATGTTTCCATCACTCATTCTCCCTTGATTTCTGATACTCTAATTCCAAACGATGTTCCCGTCGCAAGACCAATTCGGCCTCCATGTAGTCCATCCTATCCAGAAGACCAGCCTGATAAACGCGATTGAGCTCTATCTGCATCATCTCGATGTCATAGAGACGATTGCCCATATAGATGATAATACCAAAGCGTTTTAGCAACTGTTGCACATCGTATAGTCGTTTCATATAGTAAATTTTAGCAGAATATCCGAAGATTTTCAATATAAAAACTCAAGTGCTGTTTCCCTGCATTCATCAAAAAAAGATTGGGTTCTCCCCAATCTCATTCGTTTATACTAACCAACCCTTTTCCTGTGCTACCTTAACCGCAGCGGTACGGTTTTCAGCACCCAGCTTGGACAGGATAGAGGTCATGTAGTTGCGGACCGTTCCGTCAGACAGGTAGAGATGGCTGGCAATTTCCTTATTGGACAAGCCATCTGCCACCAGCTTAAGTAGCTGACTTTCTTGGGCTGTCAAGGGACTGCGTTGGGTCAGGAGAATGTCCATCAACTCTGGTGAATATTCCTTCCGCCCCGCCAAGACCGTTTCAATGGTCCGCATGAGGTCTGCGATGGAGCGTTCCTTGAGCACATAGGCATCCACATCAGCCTTGACCGCCCTCTCGAAATAGCCCGGTCGCTTGAAGGTGGTCATGATGACAACCTTGACAGACAAGGCTTGCCCCCGCACCCATTCCAAGACATCTAGGCCCGTCTTTTCAGGCATTTCTATATCTAAGAGCACCACATCTACTGGCTCTTTTTCCAAAAGAGCAATGGCCTGACTGCCGTTTTCTGCCTGTAAAACAGCCTCAACCCCTTCTTGAAAGCCCAAGAGCTGACAGAGGGCGTCCCGCAGCATTGCTTGGTCTTCTGCGACTAAGATTCTCATTCTACCACCTCCTCAAACGGAATTCGGATGGACAGGCGGGTGGGCTTGGCCAGAGAGATAAATTCCAAGTTCCCTTTCACCGTTACCAACCTGTCCTTTATAGTATGTAATTCCTGACCAGTCAACTGGGCAAAGCCCACACCGTTGTCTTCGTAGTGCAAAACCAATTCTTGCTGGTCTTTTTCAAATATCAAACGACATTTGCTAGCCTGGCTGTGCTTGAGCAGGTTATTGGCCAACTCTCTCAGCACCATAGCTAGCTTGTTCTGGACGGGCAAGTTGAGCTGCTCTGCTATTTCCCCGCCCAAGACAACTAAGTCCACTCCTGCCAAGTCCAACATCTGCTGCAAAATCTGAAGTTCCTCTGCCACGGTGTGCTGCTTGAGGGACTGGACAATCTGGCGGACCTCCTGCATGGAGTCCTTGGCTAAGGTCTGAAGGTCTGCCACCTCCTTCTTGGCCTGGTCAATCTGGTCGTGGTCTAAAAGTGTCTGGACCAGCTCAGCCTTGACAGACAGCATGGCAAAGACATGACCCAGCGTGTCGTGCAAGTCCTGACCAATACGGTTTCGTTCGTTTTCAGCTAGCAAGAGGTTAATGGACGCATTCTGCTCCTGTAGGCGTTGCTGAAGGGCTGCCCGTTTGGTCTCAATCCAGCTGAAAATCAGCAAGGCCAAGCCGAAAAAGTGGATAACAAGTGCAAAAGCTCTCATCTCAAAGGGAATAGGGCCAAAGAGAGACCACAGGATAATAGCCAGCAACAAAATCCCGTAAGACACCGTACGATAGGTTGGTCGATTCTCTTTATAATACCAGCCCAGCATATTGGACAGGTTGTAGATAAAGAGTGAAAATTGCAGATTGCCCCAAAAGCTCATGACGGCGATATAGCCAATCAGGTAAAACCAAGCCAGCATGGAATAGAGCTTATGATCAGTGTAAAAAAGTGAACAATAGACCAAGGCAAAGAGAATAGTCGCTAGGACAACTGCCGTCGGATTAGGACTATACTGGGCATAGTAAAAGGGAAAATAGAGAAAGACCATGCCCACGAAGAACATGAGTGGTACCTTTCTTTTTTCAAATATCATCTGTCACCTCACTGCTTCTCGGATTTTCTATTCAGAACTAGAGCAATTCCTAAGAAAATTATCGCATAGCCTAGGACAATTAGCAAGGATTTCCAGAGAAAATCTCCCTCTTGAGCATAGGTGGTCACCAGCTGATTGACATGGTAGCTAGGCATAAGTTTGCAAATCCGCTGCACCCAGTCTGGAAAGAGGGAAACAGGCATCCAAGAGCCACCCATGATAGCAAGGACAAAATAGAGTAGATTGGCCACCACCGACATGGTTTGTTCCGACTGAATTTGCACCAAGAGCAAGCCAATGGCTAGAAATACGATAGAGGTTACTAAAAGTAAGAGAGCCGAAATTACCCATTCTTGAGCTGTCATCTCTACACCCTTAACTAAACCACCGACCGCAAAAACAATGGCAATAGAAGACACAAAGCAGAGCAAGACCCGCACGAGTTTGGAAAGATAGTATTGCCAGATTGGCAAGGGCGAATGCTGGATAAAGGTCAACCAGCTATTTTTTCTGTCCTCTGCCAGCATCGTTGGAAAGGTGAAAAGGGCAAAGCCCGACATGGAAAAACCTGTCATGGTCAGCATATAGGACTGGATAAAGGCCTTTTGCATGGCCACATCGTCAAACTGGACCGTCGATGAGAAAATCAGGAAAAAGATGACGGGCATGCCGATAGACAGGAGAAATACTCCCAAACTTCTGGATAATTTTACCGCCTCTACTTGAACTAATGCTTTCATGATTCTTCCTCCCTTGTCTTGTCAAATAGGCTATTGAGCAGGGTTTTGTTCTGTACCTCTAGATCCGAAATCCGACAACCTACCTCCTGCAAGCTAGCCCAAACCTGCTCAATAGCTCTGGTCTTGAAGCTGACCGTGTCTTGTTTGTAGCTGATTTCATTGATTTCAGCCAAGCTCTCCACCACCGCCGCAAAAGCAATCGGCAATGTCACTTCTTTTTCTTGCTCCTCACTCCGCATAGCAAATGGCGTGGTATCTCTTAGTAGCCGCCCCTGGTGCAAAACCAAAATCCGCTCCGCCGTATGCTCCACTTCCTCGATATAGTGGCTGGTATAAAAAATAGTCACACCCTGAGCCTTAAGTTCATGGACAATCTCCCAAAAACGCTGGCGGGTCGACGTATCCATGCCCGCCGTTGGCTCATCCAAGAAAAGCAACTTGGGCTTGCCAATCAGGCAGATGACGAAAGCCAAGAGCCGTTTCTGACCACCCGATAGCTTACCTGCCAGTTGATTTTTTTGCTCTGGGGAAAAGCAGAGCAGACTGTCGATTTCCACATCTGTCAGACTATCCTTGTAGATGGCTTGGAAAAAGCGGAGCAATTCCTTGACCTTCAGGTCTGTCGGAATGGCATTTTCTTGTGGTAAGACTGCCACCTTTTCCTTATTAGACTGAGCCTGTGGAGCCAGACCGTCCAACAAAACCTGGCCTTTCGTCGCCTTCCTATCTCCCAACAAACAGGACATGAGCGTTGTTTTCCCAGCCCCATTTGGACCAATCAAAGCCACACATTCTCCGCTCTTTATCTCAAAGGAAATATCAGACAAAATGGTCCGTCCTTTGATAACCTTGTCTAGTGCCCGTACTTCTATCATTTTTCTACCTCCTATTTCCTAAACATCTTACATACATAGTATATCTCGAAAATGAAGCCCGCACTAGAAGACTTTGTCATTGACTCATGTGACAAATGTCATATTAAACTCAATGAAAATCAAAAGTAGCTTAGAAAACGAAGTCGAAGATAGTTCTGGAGTTCATTAAGGCAGGTTGACAACGGATAATCTTAATTTTCAAAGAGGATTAAATAATGCAGCAAAAAAAGAGTCCTACTGGACCCTTCATCTGTTTACAACTTAGGAGCTTGACCAAGTTCTGCCTGCAGCATCCAAATATGTTTTTCAATATTAGCCTTGGCTACATTGAAAATGTCGTTGGTTACACTGTCACCTTCTTCATCACTGACATCAAATCCCTTTTGGAAAAGAGCAGCTAGATAGCGGAACACCTCTACCACACGCTCCAATTGCTCTTCCATCGTTTTATTGTAATCACCAGGAACTTCCTTGAGCTGACTATTTTCACTAAACTCTTTAAGGGTAGAAAATGGTGCCCCACCTAAGGTGATTAAACGTTCACTCATCTCATCCAAATAGCCATCAATTTCTTCCATATATTCATCCATCTTTGGATGCCAAATCATAAAGCCACGACCACGCATATACCAATGAACTTGATGGAGGATTGAATGGGCTACTGATAAATCAGCCACCGCTTGATTCAAAACAGCCTTAGAATCAGCCAATGATGGACGCGGGCTGAAAGACGCAATTTCTGCTGGAGATTGATAATATTTTTGTTTCATCATATATCATCCTTTCTTTTATTTATAATTATTATAAATAAAAGAAGAAAAAAATGCAAGAATTATCCCTCATCCTCTGACTTATTGGCAGACAAATCCCTTGCTATATTAACTTATATACGATAGACTAGTAAGTAAGAATAGTATGTGGGAGTGGGAAAGAACTCGACTAGTTCAAAAAGAGTTCGTCAACAAGTCTTTATTTCTAGTTATTGAGCTGAAACAGTCTATTCCCAGACTGTTTCACTCCCACCCCCGCACAGTTGATTAGGTTAGATTTGGAGTGTAAAACACGAACAAATCTGCCAATCAACCACTGCGCTGAGATGTTGACACGAGCTCTGAGAAGTGGTCCTGGGCTTGTTGCCCAGCCTCATCGCCCCCATATGTGTATATCAAGGAGGAATTTTATGTCAGAAGAAAAATTTGACGCAAAACTAGAACAACTATCTGGCTCTGCAAAAGAGGTAATTGGTAAGCTGACCGGCGACAAGGAAATTGAAGTTGAAGGACTTGTTGAGAAAGGAATTGGCAAAGCAAAAGAGCTAGTCGAAGATGCAAAAGACGGGCTTGAAGGTGCCATTAACGGCATCAAAAATGCTTTCGACAAAGAAGAGAAATAAACAAAGAGTTCAATATAGATAGGATTGGTCGTGCACTGTTTGATAATGAACATTACACTTAATTTGGTCTTTTACCTATAGCCCGAACAAAAATATGCAAGAGAGGGGAACTCAGACATTTACCTGTCGAGTCTGCCTTCTCTTTTCTTATGCCACGAAAGGAGAATCTATGAAAAAAATCGTTTTTGTCTGTCTTGGAAATATTTGTCGTAGCCCTATGGCTGAATTTGTCATGAAAGATTTAACCGATTCCTTCCACATTGAAAGTCGGGCAACATCTAGCTGGGAACATGGCAATCCTATCCATCCTGGAACCCAGAAAATTTTCCAAAAGCACAAGATTTCCTATGACCAAGATAAATCATCACAGCAAATGAGCCAGACAGATTTCGAAGCATTTGATGTTATCATCGGTATGGACAGCAATAATGTCCGAGATTTACAGAAAATGGCACCAGCACATGCCCAAAAGAAGATTTTTCAATTCGCAGAAAAATCCGTACCAGACCCTTGGTATACTGGAGATTTTGACGAAACCTACGAAATGGTAAAGAAAGGTTGCCAAGACTGGTTGGACAGGTTACAGTCATTTGACCAAGAATAAGATTTTCTATGTAATATTTTTGTAATATTTGTAAAAAAATGGTAAACTATTTCTGACTGAACTGATAATTTCTTACTGTATCCTAGAAAGAACTGATTAGCGTCGGTCAAATCTTATGAAAGAGTAAAACGATGAAAGAGTTCAAATTACCTAGTATAAAATGGCATGATATAACAAGTCATTTCACCCGTCCAAAACTTGAAATCCTCTCCCTTATTATCATCCTCATCTGTGCCCTCTCTGTATTTACAGGGCGAATTGCCAGCAAGCAAGCCATAACTTTCAATAATGGCGCCCTGCAGTACAACGGTTATGTGGTCGCAAATAAAATGAATGGTCAAGGAAAATTGACCTTTGATAATGGAGATGTATACGAAGGACAATTTAAAAATGGAATTTTCCACGGTCAAGGAACCTACACATCTGCAAGTGGGTGGGTTTATACCGGGCAATTTAAAAACGGCTATGCCGATGGAAAAGGAAAATTGACCACCGAAGGACAGGCTATCTACGAAGGAACTTTTAAACAGGGGATTTATCAATATGAAAATTAAATGGTTATCTGTTATACGTGTGATTGGATTAGTCTTTGTCCTACTCTATCATTTCTTTATCAAATATTTCCCAGGTGGCTTTGTGGGGGTTGACCTCTTCTTTACCCTGTCTGGATATTTGACAACCGCCCTTTTGATTGATGAGTTTGCAAAACATAAAAAAATAGATATTGTCAGCTTTTTCAGAAGAAGGTTCTATCGGATTCTCCCCCCTCTGGTTTTAACGATTCTTTTGGTCCTTCCACTTGCTCTGCTTGTCCGTAATGATTTCATTGCCAATATCGGCAATCAGATAGCCGCTGCGCTCGGATTCATGACAAACTTCTTTGAAATTCTATCAGGTGGTAGTTACGAGAATCAATTTTCACCTCATCTATTTATGCATACTTGGACACTAGCCATAGAAGTTCAGTATTACCTTGTCTGGGCTGGTTTAGTTTGGTATCTGACTCGCATCTCAAAAAGTGTGGGGCAACTACGTGGATCAATTTTTCTAACATCTATAAGCCTCTTCTCGCTAAGTTTTTTAGCAATGTCTATCTCAAGTTTCTTTGTGGATAATTTCTCAACCATTTACTACTCGAGCTTCACACATACCTTCCCATTCTTCCTCGGAAGCATTCTCGCAACCATCGCTGGTATCGGAAATACAACAACTGCCTTCCAGCAACAAGTGAATACATTGACTATCAAACAAGCTATAGGTCTGTTTCTTGGAGGACTAGGAATAGAACTTCTTCTTCTCTTTACTCTTCAATTCAGTTCCATCTGGACCTATCTAATTGGTTTTCTTCTATCCAGTTTAGCTACAGCAACTATGATTTTTGCTGCTCGGGTACTTCACGAGAAAACCGAAGATGTCAAAGAACCTGCAATTATCCTCTTCTTTTCAAGTATTTCTTATGGTATCTACCTCTTCCATTGGCCCTTGCTCATTATCTTTACACAACTGACAAATGCCACTATCGCTGCGGGATTATCCTTTGTTTTTTCTACTATCCTATCAACTATTTCCTTCTATATTCTAGAACCATATATTGCTGGAAAAGTAGGAAGCTTGTTTGGATTAGCCATAGATTTGGAACCATATAAAAAATGGCTTCTTGGTAGCTTTGCTTGCTTGACCATAGTTGGCTTAGGTATCTGTCTGTTTGCACCAAAATTAGGAAGTTTTGAACAAGAGAGCATGGTTAGCAATCTTTATCAAGCTCAGACCCAACTAAATACAACACGATCTGCTGCTGAAAACGCTAAAGCTACTAGTTTTGAAATTCAAAAAGGAGTTATCATCTTTGGCGATTCTGTTACTGTTCGCGCTAGTTCTGCCATACAGACCGCGCTACCAGATGCACAGATCGATGGAACTGTCAGTCGAAATCTCTCTGAAATTGCTAAATTGATAAATCTTTATAAGCAAAATAATAGCTTGAAAGAGACTGTAGTTGTAGCCCTAGGTACAAATACTACGGATAATTATCAGGAACTACTAGACCAGCTAGTCAAAGATTTTCCTAAAGGACGTCGCCTTATTTTTGTCACTCCTTACGATGGAAACTTCACTCCGAGCGAATCCATTTCTTATCAAACTGGTCAATACGAGAAAGAATTGGCTGAAAAATATGATTACATTTCCATTGCAGACTGGTATCAAGTTGCAAAAGATAATCCACCAATTTGGTACAATACCGACCTTGTTCATTTCAATCTTGAAAGTAATGGAGGCGAAGTCTTCGCCCAAACGATAAAAAATGCTGTTGAAGCCGTTGCTGATGGTCCAATCAAAAACTAGATTTATACATCATCATCCTCTGAGAATTTCTCGGAGGATTTTTGCACGATTTTCCGATAAGTCCAGCGCGAACTCTAAGAAATGGCGCTGTGCCTGAACTCAGTCTCAATAAATCTCGTGAAATAAGCCACTTATACAAAGGACTGCAAAGCGAAGTAACGATATAGTCGAATGAATTAGCTTTCAGACAAGGAACTGAGGTGCAGGTTGCTAGCACAGCCTAGTGGCTGTGCTAGGTTGGAGATATAACTTGCAAAGCAAGTCACTTCTGCAGGGTACGGCAAGACGAAAGTGACGATGTATCAAAGTTAATTCAAATGACTATAATAGGAAGATGACAAGTTAAAACTCCTACCTTTTACAGTAGGAGTTGATGTCAAATTGACTATTTTTGCTTACTTTGGAAACGCCATTCAAAGCGTTTTTGGTCATAAAATGGATACATCATTTGTAAAAGAGTGACGGCAAGTAGCCAACCTCCGATAATATCTGTCGGGTAGTGAACCCCAATATAGATACGGGATACAGCTACCAGGACAGCAAGTAGAATCAACACGGCTTGTAGCACAAGTCTAGCTATGCCTTTCTTCATCCTCTGGTGAACAATAATAACAACTGCTCCTGCAATCATCATAGTTGATGCAGTATGCCAGCTAGGAAATGAGTAACCGATGGTATCAATCAACCATTCAATACTTGGACGCGGACGTTGGTAGACATATTTCAGGGCTGTGGATGCCACACCCATCGCCGCAAAACTAGCAAGTAGGAAATAAGCTTCTATCTTCCATTTTTTATAGTAGTAAAAGATAGCAGCTAGAATCATGGTAATAGCTAAAATAATAACCGTATTTCCTAAAACAGTAATAGAGGTCCAAAATTGACTGGCTCCACTTGGCAAATTTCCACGAATGGCAGACTGGACAGTCGAGTCAAAACCTGCTAGGGTACTAGGATAAAATTTTACTACATAGCCCAATATCACAAAGGCTAGAGCAAAAAAAGATGCGTTTCGTAAATGGATTTGTTTATTCTTCATACAGTATAGTTTACCTTATAAAGGTTAAACTTTCTTTAAAATAGGTTGGGCTGCTTTGTAACAGATATAAAATATTGCTGAAAGCACAATCCCTTGTAAAAGATTAAAAGGAAGTACCATCATCAAAAGATAGTTAGTCAGACCCAAGATTTCTTTAATATCAAAATTTGCAAAGGCTGCATAGACAGGCACCGCATAAACGTAATTTAATACCAGCATCACTGCTGTCGAACCAAGCGTCGCAACAGCGGCTGCTTTTAAATAATTTTTTAACGTTTGTTCATTTTTCCAGAAATGAGCTACTGCTAAAATGAAAACTGACATAGCTGCAATATTCATCGGTAAGCCAATAATTGTCGATGGTCCCTGATTATTTAAAATCAGTTTGAGAAAAGTTCGTACCAAAAGGATAGCAAAACTAGACTTCATATCTAAAACAAGCAGACCAAATAAAATCGGTACGAGAGAAAAATCCACTTCCAGGAAACTGGCTGTTGGAATTAGCGGAAATTTCAAATACATGAGCAGAAAGGATACTGCTGAGAGAATGGCTATAATCGTCATTTTGCGTGTGTTTGTCATAAGGTTCCTCCAATTTTTGAAAATTGAAGAAGCGTGGAAGGGCAGGCAAAAAGCCGCCACTTCGTCTTCTCCCATCCAGACTTTACTGTCGGTTGTGGAATTGCACCACATCAGCTTTCGCTCGCAGACTGTACGTGTCTTTCTTTCTATTTTATGGCTTCGTTAAGTCGGCTTGACATACCCTTAGTATAGTCTGCACCTCCTTGCCTAGCCCTAAAATGAAACAAAAACACTTTTTTTGAGTGTTGCTTAAGATTTTTCTATCAGTCTAGGCGACAAGGCGAAGGCATAACTGGAGTTAGGCAAGCCTGGTCAACGACGAATGAGAGAAAAAGAAAAGCAAGAATCAAAAAAATCACTGCCGGTCGGGAATTTCACCCTGCCCTGAAGACTATTTCATCATACCAAAAAAGCCTTGCATTTGCAAGAGCTTGGTAAGTTTTCACTATTTTAACTTGTCCCCATCATAGGTGTGAACCAAATCTAGACCAACGAACTGTTGCTGCCGAAGAGCCTCATATACAATCATACACGCTGTATTAGAGACATTAAGACTACGCACATGTTCATCATTCATTGGAATACGGATAGCCTTCTCTGGATGTTCACGCATAAAATCTTCTGGCAAGCCCTTATCTTCTCGGCCAAATAAGAAATAATGAATGTTCCCATCATTATAGTCTTCATCCGAATAGGTTTTATCAGCAAATTTAGATACTAAGTGAACACGTCCTTGTTTGCTAGCATAATCCATAAATTCTGCTAAATTGTCATAGAAGCGAACATCTAACTTATCCCAATAATCTAGTCCTGCACGTTTCATCTTACGGTCATCAATTGGAAATCCCATCGGCTTAATGATATGGAGAGGGCTATTGGTTGCAGCACAAGTTCGAGCAATATTGCCTGTATTCTGTGGAATCTGTGGTTCAAATAAGACAATGTGGTTTTTGGCTGTTTCTTCTATATACTCTAATGTTTCAATATTCATAAGGACCTCTCTGGTGACATTTCACTAAACACGAATACCCTCGAAAATCAAATCCAAACCATGTCAGCTGCATTTTGCCGTATACCATGCTTGTTTTCTAGTTTCTTTTTTGATTTTCATTGAGTAAAAAGACTCGACTGTCTCCTATGGCAAGAAAGACAAAAAAATAGCCACACTGCCCGGAGTCAAGCTCAGCAAACAGCATGGTGAATGATGATTCATTCACTTAACTCACAACAGGTTTGAGTTAAATCAATGAAATCGTGATACTATTGTAGCTTAAAGAAGGCTGAAAATCAAGAGTTTTGCCCCATTTTTTTCAAATTTTCATAGAAAATGAAAAAGGAGAGCAAATAAACTCCCCTTTCTTACATTTATTCTGCTGCAATCCCTTTTTCTGCAGTCAACTCAAGATTTTCATGGCCTGATTTACTGTCCGAACCGATATAAACGTCGTAATATTTAACGCGTTTGTTAACGGCAGTAATACTTTCACGTTCAAAGGTTGGAATTGCAAAGGCTTGCTCGAAGGCATATTCTTGCCAAGCTTTGTAGTTTTCAATATTTTTCTGTTCGTCAAATGACTCAGCAGAGGTAATTTTATTTAAAAGTGCTGTGTTTTCATCTGAAACGAAGCGAGTATAGTTGTACATCGCTTCAGGTCCCCACAATGATGTCGGGTCTGGATCTAGGCCGGCAATCCAAGCAGCAAGATAGACATCAATCCCCTCATCATTGGCAGCAATTGATTCATAGAAAGTATTGTACTCAATAGTTCTTCCTGTATAGAGTTCCACATTCAAACCAATTTCTTTCCACCATGTAAGGTATTGCTGTACCATGGTTTCTTGCGTTTCGGTTGATTTCTGTGCTGCAACACTGATGGTAAGCGGTTTTCCATCAGCATCTTCACGCATACCGTCTCCATCTACGTCTTTATATCCTGCCTCATCGAGAAGTTTTTTAGCCTTTTCAGGGTTATAACTATAGCCAGCTAGTTCTGAATCGTGAACATCTCCAAAGAAAGAGATAATTAGTGAGTTTGTCGGGTGATACAAGCCGTTATATAATTTCTCTCCAATCACCGCATTGTCCAACGCATATCCCATTGCTTGACGCAATTTAACATTATTCATCTTAGCATTAGGATCGGTCACATTCTTACCACTAGCATCATCGTACTTACCAAGATTGAAGCCAATATAATTGTAAATACCATCCAGACTACCTAGTAAAGTAATATTAGATAAGTCCTTATAAGATTCGTACTGGTCTGTTGGCATATCAGCAATATCATAATTGCCTGCTCTCATTTCTGCAACAATCGTATCTGGTGAAACAATATCAATCCTGTAACTATCTAGCTTAACTTTCCCTTTAAAGTAGTACTCATTTGGTACATAGGTCACCGACTCGCCATTGACAATTTCCTTGACCTTATAAGGGCCCATACCGACAACTTTTGCCGTACGAGAATACTCACTTGATTCCCAATCTTTGACTGCAATGTCTTTAAAAATGTGTTTCGGCATGACTAAATAAGGTACTCCACCACCAGCATACATCATGGATGGAGACATGTCTTTCACTGAGAGGACTACCGTATAATCATCAACCTTCCTAACACCTGAAATTTCACTTGCTGTTCCAGCCTGAAATTCTTCAAAGCCAATGATATTTGTATAGGTAGTATCTGCACGAACCCCTGTATAGTCTGGACTAGCTAGTTGTTCGATTGTGAAAATATAATCATCGATGGTGAAGGCTTGCCCATCGGACCACTTATAGTCCTTGCCTGTCAAACTAACGGTAACTGTCTTTGCATCTACATCAAACTCTGCCTTAGCAAGGCCTGAATCGTCTAACGTACGAGCTGAATCATATCCAAACATAGAAATATCAACCATGCCTGCAAAGGTTGAGTCTACCGCCGTCTGCGATAATTCATCAATTAAGATACCGGTCGAAGGCGCCGAAGCTACCAAGGCATATTTGAGACTTCCGCCTTCAATAGTTTGTCCTTCGTGTGTCACTTCTGAGTTAAATGTCAGAGCAACATCGCTCGTCTTTTCTTTAGTTTGGCAAGCTGTTAACGTTGCAATAGAAAGCAGACCGATACCAGTTAAAGCGATGTTTTTCATTCTTTTCATATCCCTACCCCATTTATATATTTTGAATAGTATAGCACGATTTAGCATAAATATGCAACTATCTTACCAACAATATTCGCCTTTGAGCATTCTCACTTTTTTCCATTTTAACTAAAAATAGCAGCGAATAGAGGTAAAAAAGAGTACCTCTTCAGCCACTACTGCTTCTTAGTTTTTTATGATAGTCCACTAAGCCGAATACTCAATGAACTCGGATAAGTATAGTCTTGTCTGTAACAAAAAGGAGAGTCATTTGGTTTATCTTTGATTCCTTCGACGAGCATCACTTCTCAGAGTTCGTGTCAACATGTGAGCGCAGTGATTGATTGGCTATAACAGTCCAGTGGACTGTTATAGCTGGGTGAAGCAAAAACAGGACACATCTAAGTTTATCAATCTGAGAACTCTAAAGTTATTTTAGGAGTGGGGTATTGACACTATAACTTAAAGTTGTCATTTTCCTAATTTAAACAACTTTAATATCTAGGCAAACTTACTTCGCCCTATCTCCAGCCTTAAAAGGTTCCCCAAACCTTTTGAGAGAGTACTAAAGGCAACCTAAAAACCTATATTTATACAAAATAAAAAGTAGGTTGCCCTACTTCTGCTTATTTCTTTTCAAACTAAACCTGTCCGGCACAGGATCTTCCCCACCTTCCACAAAGGGATGACAGCGACCAATTCGAGCCAACCCCATCAAAAAGCCCTTGAGTCCATGTTTTTGCAAGGCCTCGATCATATAAGTGGAACAAGTTGGACGGTAGCGACAAGAGGGCGGAAAAAGGGGGGAAATAAATTTCTGATAGAATCGGACCAAGCCGATCAAAAGTCTAGTCATTATTTTTTTACCGGCTTAGTAACAGCCAGGGTATGTAGTTTACTGATGTCTTTCTTGTTGAGCTTGCGGTATTCACCTGGACGCAAACCAGTCAGGTCCAAATTTCCAAAGCGGGTACGTGAAAGCTTGTCCACTTGCAGACCAACCGCTTCAAACATCTTCTTAACCTGGTGATTACGTCCTTCATGGATTGTTAATTCTACAACTGAGCGGTTCTTAACAGGATCCACCTTAATAATCTCGTACACCGCAGGCTTGGTCTTTTTACCATCAATGACGACACCTCGGGTCAAGGGACGGAGTACTTCCTTGTTGGCAATACCCTTGACACGCGCCAAGTAAACCTTATCAATCTCATTTCGAGGGTGAATCATCTCATCCGTAAAATCACCGTCATTAGTCAAAATCAAGACCCCTGACGTATCCCAGTCCAATCGACCAACAGGATAAATCCGTTCTTTTACCGTCGGTAACAAGTCCACAACCGTCTTTCTGCCCTTATCATCTGACACACTAGAAATGACACCATGTGGTTTATTGAGGAGGTAGTAAACCTTCTCTTCATTGTAGATTGGTTGCCCTTCTACTTCTACAATATCTCCAGACTTAATAGTCGTTGCCAACTCACGGACAACTTGACCATTTACAGTTACTAGGCCTTGTTTTATCAATTCTTCCGCCTTACGACGACTGGCAACTCCAGCATGGGCAATGTATTTATTAATTCTCATTTTCTAACTCATTTCTTTCTACGAATAGCTCTGTTTCTTCTTGAATCAAATCTATTTCAGACACATCAGGCAATTCTTCTAGACTATTAATTCCCATGTAATCCAGGAAATAATCCGTTGTCACATAGAGATTTGGTCTGCCAAGAACCTCTTTCTTACCGTTCTCACGAATGAGGTCAAAGGCCTGTAATTTACTGATGGCACCACTGGAATTGACTCCGCGAATATCATCAACTTCAATCCGAGTAATGGGTTGCTTATAGGCTACGATTGATAAGGTTTCTAAAAGGGCTCGTGACATGGTCTGATTGATTGGTGTTTTGGCATAGATACGCAGAAGGTTTGCATACTCTTTTTTAGTGACCAACTTGTAGCGATTGGAAGACTCTAAGATGGCTAAGCCTGACGCTTTGTCTGCCATATATTTCTCACTAAGTTTCTCTAACTGCTGGCTGACAGCTGTCGGCTGCAATTCCAACATCTCTGCCAAATTTCGTAACGTCAAGCCATCCTCACCTGCCACAAAGAGCAGGACTTCGATTTCAGCTAAGCGATTCATCTTCACTCCTTACTAGATAAATATCTCCAAAAGTCTCTGTCTGCTCCAAGACGATTTCATGAACCTTGACCAATTCCAAAGTCGCAAGGAAGATCGTAATCATTTCATTAACATCTTGACTTTCTTGAAAAAGCTGACGGAGTTCAAGGCGTGGACCAATCTCGAAACGACTGCGAACAAAGTCCATCATGTCTTCGATTTTATATTCATCACGGGCAATGGTCGCATGAGACTGACGGAGGCTTGCCTGTTTTTCAGCCATTACTTTAGAAAAAGCTAGGAAAATGTCAATGACGGTCTTATCCTTGGCTAACTGTACATCATCATAAATCAAATCTAATTTGGGTTTTGAAAAATAGTTGGCCCGTTCATCATGTTGCTCCCCTAATTTCTCACTGAGAAGCTTGAACTTGCGGTATTCTTCCAACTGGTCCAAGAGGTCCATTTCAGGATCATCTTCGGGATCAATTTGCTCAACAACCTTCGGCAATAACCGACGACTTTTGATGACCATCAATTGACTAGCCATGAGCATATATTCTCCCGCCACCTCTAAACGCATGGCTTGTAAGGTAGCAATGTAGACCAAATATTGCTCAATAACCTCTGTAATCGGAACCTCGTAAATGTCTACTTGATACTTGGACACCAGGTGTAGCAGGAGATCAAGTGGCCCTTCAAAATCTTTTAATTTTATATCCATTATCTAAATTTTTCCAAACTCATGCTTGTTTTTAGTCCCAACTGCTTGGCGATCTGGTCCAAGGATTTTCCTTCGTCTATCTGTTTTAGAATATACTGCTCCCGCAATTTTTGGGCTGTCCAATCAGGCTTGCCGATGGACTGGACAAATTCTGTCAGACGATTAAAAAACCATTGACGAGAATAGGTCTGTCCCTTCTTATCGAAGACATAGCGTCCAGACAGATGAGACTCCATATAGGGTATCAATTCCTTGGGTAGAGTGAGCACGCGCTTGGTTGCTCCCTTCTCAACTGTCAGGACTTGAAAATCCAGATTGACCTGCTGACTAGTCAGCTCTGCTATTTCACTAGGAGTCAGCCCTAGTAAGGCAATCAAAAGAGCAATCAGTTGCCCATCAAGCCAAGGACTTTCTTGAAAGAGGAGAGTTAAATCCTCACGCTCCAGTTTCTTTTTGACGCTGGCTGGACCTGACATCGTTTGTAATTTATAAAAACGATCCAGGAGATTATTTTCATAAAGAAAGTAGAGAAATTGATTGACCGCTGACATTTTTCTTTTCTGAGCAGCAGGCTTCAAGTCTAGAAGAGACTGCTGATAGACCCAAAGAGACTGTTGGCTAATCTCCCCCTTTGTTACTGTCACAAACTGCTGCAGGTCATAGGTATAGGACTTTTGGCTGTTGACACTGACCTTTTTGCTCTGGATAAAAGATTCAATCGCCTGCTTCATTTCTTGCCTTCTTTTGATGCTAGGGGAAAATTATGCAAGAGGGCATTAATGGCTTTGAGAATGGATTTGCGGGTAATAATGCCTAGAAATTCTCTGTTTTCCCCTAGAACAGGTAGGAAAGATTGATCTACTAGCTTGCGCATCACTTCTGTCAAATCATAATCCAGACCAACCGTCTCTTCATCTGTCTTAGCAATCAAGGAAATATCTCTGTTTAACTCATCATCCGATAGTTCATTTTCAGCTTGATATTTAATGATTTCCGTCAAGCCGATGGTTCCAAAAAAGCGGCCATCTTCTGTTACCACGGGTACGCGTGAATAGGTCATGTGACTGAGTAACAGTTTTGCATGGTCAATATTATGCGTATCAATAATTACTGCCAATTTATCCGCTGGTGTCAAGAAAGTTTCTTCCTGGTCCAATAAAAAGGCTTCAAATTCTCTTGCAATCATCTTGAAATATCCTTTGTCAATGCTGGGTAAAGTTGGTGCTGTCGATTATAGTAATCCACATGGAAGTGATCATCATAGATGGTCACAAGAGCATAGAGACATTCTCTGACCAAACCACGAGGTTGACTAACGGAGCCAGGATTGAGGAAGAGGGTCTTGCCACGCACTTCGGCATCAGGCACATGCAGATGCCCATACAAGCAAATATCCGCATCAACTTCCTGTGCCCAATAATCCAACCGTTGCCAGCCGTAATTAATGCCATAAAGATGACCATGAGTCTGAGCGATAGTCACACCATCCAATTGAGTAATGAGCTGGTCAGGGTAACCACCAAAATAGTCGCAGTTCCCATTGACCACTTGAATGCCGTCCCACAAACTATCTTGACTGTCCAGCTCCGAATCACCATTGTGAAAGATAGCATCGACCTTGCCAAGATAATGACGTTTAATATCCTCTACAATCTGTCTATCCCCATGAGAGTCGCTCATGACTAGGATTGTTTTGCTTGCTCCTGCCATACTGGAAATGCCTCCACTAATTTTTCTAGTGCTTGTGCACGATGGGAAATCTTATTCTTTTCTTCTAGGGTTAATTCTGCCGAGGTCTTACCTGTTTCACCTACGAGGAAAAGTGGATCATATCCAAACCCATTTTCCCCACGGAGATCCATACCGATAAAGCCTTCCCAGTCCGCTTCGACAACCAAACTATCACGATTTGGAGCAGCCATGACTAGAGTACAATGGAATTGTGCCGAACGATTTTTCAAGTCGAAGACCATAGCCAACTCGTGCAAAAGTTTTGCATTATTGAGCTCATCTGTGGCATCTGGACCTGAAAAACGAGCAGACCAGACACCTGGCAGACCGCCAAGTGCATCAACCTTCAAACCCGAATCATCTGCCAAGACCATCTTGCCTGTCAGCTCTGCAATGGTTTCAGCCTTAAGCCGTGCATTTTCCTCAAAAGTCATCCCAGTTTCAGCCACATCTGGCAGGTCAGGATAGTTGTTGAGGTTCTCGACCTGGTAGCCAAAACGCTCAAAAAACTTACGGAATTCCTTGGTCTTGCCTTCATTTTTAGTGGCAATCAAGATGGTATCTCCCACGCTTGCCAATCCCTTGTCTTGACCGAAAAAATCGGACATAGCCACACCATCCTTTGGCAAATGAACCAGGATTAGCTTATCTCCCTCGGTCACTAAGATAGCCCCTTGGTGTTGGAGAACCTTGAACTGACGATTGTTTAACTCATTCAAAATACCACAGGCAAATTGGAAGAGGGCAAAGTCCGACTGAAGTTTGATCACTTCAATTTTGACACACTGATTGAAGTTCTCATCTTCATAATTGCCAGCAATTAGTTTGTCAAACAATTGACCAATCTGGTAAATTTCCTGCTCTCTTCCATTTTCACCAAATGAACCAAATAGATTGGCAAAGCTGGCTTTTCCGATAAACCAATTGTGCTCATCTCTGTATTCGTATATCTTGTCTGTCATAGTTCTACATGCTCCACATGAATATCAATGCCCATCCAGCTTTCAGCTATTTCTTTAAAAGCTGTCGGACTAGCTGTTGTGTAAAATCTGTGCTGAATATCCTTTTCGGTACGGCTGCGGTTGATTTGAAAATAATTTAATAAAACAGAAATATCTCGCGCGCACTCTGCCCCACTGTCAATCAACTTGACATCCTTGCCCATGGCATTCTGGATGATAGGGCGAAGCAGAGGATAATGGGTGCAGCCCAAAACCAAGGTATCTACTTTCCCAACAAGTGGTCGAAGTGTCTCGTAAACAACCTTTTTGGCAAGACTGGATTGGTGGCTATTGGACTCAACCAGTGGTGCAAATTTGGGACAGGCCAGACTGTCTACCTGCGTTTCTGGAGAAAGGGCCTGAATCTTTTGTCGATAAATATCTGATTGAATGGTCATAGCCGTTCCTAAGACACCAACCTTACCAGTTTGCGTTGCCTTAATAGCTGCCGATGCACCTGGTAAAATAACACCCAAAACAGGAATATCTAACTTTTCCTTGACTTCTTCCCAGGCTACCGCTGTTGCCGTATTGCAGGCAAAGACAATCATTTTTACATTTTTTGTCAAAAGGAAATTGACCAACTGCCAAGTATATTCTCTGATTTGTTCCGCTGGACGGGGGCCATAAGGTGCCCGTGCCGAGTCCCCTATATAAACGATTTCTTCATGGGGAAGCTGGCGCATTAACTCACGCGCAACCGTTAATCCCCCAACACCTGAATCTAAAAAACCTATTGGTCGATTATCCATAATACTGAGATTAGCCAGAAAATCTGACTAGCCTTTCTTTTCTACTCAAAAAATGGGATCTGGGAATGAATATCCCAGTCCCAGTTTGATTATTTTTTCTTGCTTGCCACTTTTTGTTGGCTCTTGATTTGGCGAAGTACTTGTTGTACTTTTGCTTCGCTTGGTTTCTGCCCCATTTGGCTCATCATCAAACGCAAAGCATTCTCATCCAAAACTGGCTTGTCAGCAATGTAGTTTTCCACTTGTTTGCGTGACAAGTAAATACCCAAGGCTACACCACCTGCAAATGCCACAAGCACCAAAACAATTACTAAACCGATACCTAATTGCATATCAATCTCCTCAAATCTTTATTTCTACATAACTGCTTCTATTATACCAAATTTGGCAGGCTTTTCCAAGACTTACCTTTCAAAATCAAAACCGTAAATGGTCGCGAAATAATCCTCAGGAGTTTCAGCACGACGAATCATACGCGCTGTGCCATCTTCCTGTAAAAGTATTTCAGAGGAACGCAGACGACCGTTGTAGTTGTAGCCCATGGAGAAGCCGTGGGCACCACTGTCATGGATAACCAAGGTATCACCTACTTCTGCGCGTGGTAATTCACGATTAACCGCAAACTTGTCGTTGTTTTCACAGAGGGAACCTGCCACATCCACCACTTCGATTGGGGCATCTGGGCGCGTGATATTTGTGATATGGTGGTAGGCGCCATAGAAGGCAGGACGCATGAGGTTGGCTGCTGATGCATCGACACCAATATAAGTCCGATAGGTTTCCTTACGATGGAGCACCTTTGTAATCAAGTGACCGTGTGGCGCCAACATAAAGCGCCCCAATTCTGTAAAGATTTTAATATGTCCCATACCAGCTGGCGTGAGAATTTCCTCGTAAACCTTACGAACACCCTCACCAATGACAGCAATGTCGTTCGGTTCTTGCTCAGGACGATAGTTAACTCCAATCCCACCTGATAGGTTGATGAAGTCCAAGGTCACACCTGTTTCCTCACGAATTTCCAAGGCCAATTCAAAGAGTTGACGAGCTAAGACAGGATAGTAGTCATTTGTTACTGTATTCGAAGCTAGAAAGGCATGAATACCGAATTCCTTGACACCAAGTTCTTTTAACTCCTTGTAGCCCTTCATGAGCTGGTCTTTGGTCATCCCAAACTTAGACTCTTCTGGATGGTCCATGATATCCGTTCCTAGCGAGAAAACTCCCCCAGGATTGTAACGAAGGCAGACCGTTTCTGGGATACCAGCAACATTTTTCAAAAACTCAATATGCTCATAGGCATCCAAGTTGATAGTTGCCCCAACTTTTCGAGCATAGACAAATTCTTGGGCTTGCGTATCATTTGATGTGAACATGATGTCCTTAAAGCCCAATTTTTCACTCATGAGCACCTCTACATCCGTTGCACAGTCCACTCCACAGCCCTCTTCTTGCAAGATTTTCAAAATGGCTGGAGTTGGTGTTGCCTTGACCGCAAAATATTCCTTAAAGCCTTTGTTCCATGCAAAAGCTGCATTTAAAGCACGTGCCTTCTCACGAATACCTTTTTCATCATACAAATGAAAGGGAGTCGGAAATTGCTCCGTAATGGTTTCTAAAACTTCTTTACTGACAAATGGTGTCTTGGTCATATCTCTACCTCATCAAATATTTTTCTTATTATATCACAAATATGTGAGGAACTGTAGCCTTCAACTCCACCAAATACTTGCAAAATAAATTATGAGCGCTATAATGTGATTATCATTAAAAAAGGAGTAATATATGTCAACATTAGATTTTGATTTTACAGAACGCTTGTATGCCAACTATCTAGCTAATCCAAGCCTACAGGCAACCGAAAATGCCGTTAGCCACAACGGACTTTTGAAATCCTTAGAAACACGCCAAAGCGCCATCGACAATGACTATGTCTTTTCAATTGACTTGACAAAGGACGCTGTTTCAAACCAAAAGGCTTCTGGACGTTGCTGGATGTTTGCTGCATTAAACACCTTCCGCCACAAACTCATCTCTGACTTCAAACTGGAGAATTTTGAGCTATCACAGGCCCATACCTTCTTTTGGGATAAATATGAAAAGTCCAACTGGTTCCTCGAACAAATCATTGCCACAGCTGACCAAGAAATTGGTAGCCGTAAGGTAAAATTCTTATTGGATACCCCGCAACAAGATGGCGGTCAATGGGATATGGTTGTTGCCCTATTTGAAAAATATGGTGTGGTACCGAAATCCGTCTATCCAGAATCTATCTCATCCAGTGCCAGCCGTGAGCTCAATCAGTACCTTAACAAATTGCTCCGTCAAGATGCACAAATCTTGCGGGACCTCCTTGCAAAAGGAGCTTCTCCGGAAGAGGTTCAAACACAAAAAGAAAACTTGCTTCAAGAAATTTTTAACTTCCTAGCCGTCAACCTTGGACTCCCTCCACGCAGCTTTGATTTTGCATATAGAGATAAAGACAATGTTTATCACCGCGATACAAATGTGACACCTCAGGCATTCTACGAGAAATACGTTGGTTTGAAACTATCTGACTATGTCTCCATTATCAATGCTCCTACAACTGACAAACCCTACAATAAATCTTATACAGTCGAATTGTTGGGGAACGTCGTTGGCGCCCCTGCTGTCCGCTACCTCAATGTAGAAATGAACCGTTTTAAAAAACTAGCTATTGCCCAACTCAAAGCTGGTGAGTCCGTTTGGTTTGGTTCCGATGTCGGTCAAAGCAGCAACCGTCAAACTGGTATTATGGCAACCAACACCTACGACTTCTCTTCAGGTCTGGGTATCCATTTCCATCAAGACAAGGCTGGAAGATTAGACTACTCCGAAAGCTTGATGACCCACGCTATGGTCTTAACTGGTGTTGATTTAGATGACAATGAGCTACCTCTCAAATGGAAAGTAGAAAACTCTTGGGGTGACAAGGTTGGTGACAAGGGATACTTCGTCGCATCAGATAGCTGGATGGACGAGTACACTTATCAGATTGTTGTCCGAAAAGAATTCCTCACACAAGAAGAATTAGCAGCTTATCAAGCTCAACCACAAGTCCTTGCCCCATGGGATCCAATGGGAGCTCTAGCATAACAAACGACATATAAAAAAAGAGGGCAACCCTCTTTTTTATATGTCATAATTAGTCTCTACTCAAACCACCAAAGATACGGAGTAGGTTGAGGAAGAGGTTGATGAAGTCAAGATAGAGCTGAAGCGCCATGGATACGACCCAACCTTGGCCAACATTACCACCAGTTTGTTCGAAAACATTGCGGATACGTTGGTTATCATAAGCAATCAAACCTGAGAATACCAAAACAGAAATGATAGACATCATAAAGCTTAGACCAGAGCTACGAAGGAAGATATTAACAACACTTGCAATAATAATTCCCCATAGAGCTGCACGCAATGCCTGGGCCATACCAGAAAGATCCTTCTTCGTTGTCATCCCAATCACAGCCATGATAGCAAACATAAGAGCCGCTGACACGAAGGCGAGTACAACTGTTTCGCTAGTATAGAACATCAAGATCATGCTGATGGTAATCCCATTTGTTACTGAGTAGGCAAGAAACATTGGTAGAGCCATCGGGCTATTTTTAGCTGCCATTGCTGAAGCAGAAACAACCAAGGCAATCTGACCAATCATAATCAGCATCATGATGATGGAACCTGCACTCAGCAGACTAAGCAATAAAGATTGAAAGACGGTCACAGCCAAGAAAGAAACTAAAGCTGATAGACCAATTCCCATGGCAACCACACCATAAATTTTACCGAAGAAACGGTTGAGGGCGGTATTATCCACCTGATTAATAATAAATGAATCGTTATTCATACTATTCTCCTTAAATCATCTTATTGAAAACGGAAGACCTTACGATTTTTCCACTTGTGTTGTAAGGGCAGACTCCACTCTCTCACAGCCCAATACTTATCTACACATGTCACAATCCAGGATTCCTTGTAGCGAGGAGGAGCGATTGTCGCACCAAACATATGCTTCACAATGATGTCTTCTTCTAGTTTATTGAGTTGAATGAGTTTCTGAGCATTGCGTTTAGCAATTCGTGGATGAACCCAAGCATGGCTCTTGTTGAATTTGGTATCTCTCCAATCATAGAAGAATAAATCATGCAATAGACCACCACGAGCTGTTGACTTGGCATCCCAACCAAATTTTTTCGCAATCTTATAGCTTGTATAAGAGACATTGATGGAATGTTCCAAGCGCGTGGAGTGATAATGATGAGGAATCTTCCCCAATTTTTGCACCTTGGGTGTGGCAATCAAGTGCCCCACGTAATGCATGTATTCTTTATCTTGTTTATATGCAACCATTCGTTAACCTCGTTGGAATATTATACCACACTATAGTACAATTGGCTTAAATAAAGCTAAACAATAGAATACCCGCCGCAATTGCTACATTGAGGCTTTCCGCCTGCCCTGGCATGGTAATATGGACAAGTTGATCCGCCTCATCGGCTACAAAAGTTGAAATTCCTTGACCTTCATTTCCCATGACCAAGGCAAAACTCGGATTTGGCGTAACTTCCTTATAGTCAACCGACTGACTAGAGAGGGTTGTTGCCAAGATTTGTAGCTGATTGCTTTTTAAAGCAGAAAAAATAGCAGTCATCGGCATCCGATAAACTGGCAAGTGGAAATGACTCCCTTGCATGGAACGCAGAACTTTCATATTGTAAATATCTGCCGACTTATCCGATAGAAATACTCCATCAAAACCAGCTGCATCAGCTGTACGAATCATGGTACCAACATTTCCAGGGTCCTGCACATCTTCCAGAACCAAAAATTTTCCATCTAAAGTCTCAGGTAGAAGTTGGCTCGGCAAAGCAAGTTGAGCTACTACCCCTTGCGGTGTCCGTGAGTCTGCCAAGTCCTGCATAATATCTGAACTGACAACTGTTACATTGGATAAGCCAGCAACCCGATGAACATGTTCTTCTGATACCAAGATATGTTCAATAGGTACTTTGGCTGCCAAAGCCTCCTCCAACAAATGCCAACCTTCAATCAAATAAGAAGAAGTACGGTATTTTTTCTGTTGTAATTTCTTAACCTGCTTGACCAAATGATTGGCCTTTGAGCGAATGATCTCCATGAATGCCCCTTTTTCTTTTACTGCTCAGCAACTTCAATTTTCCAACGGCTAAATCAATTATCTTGATTTTTGAACAGTCTTACCCAACCATGATATAATAAAGTAAATGTCTTGTCAAAAGGAGAAACTTATGCGAAAGGTAAAAATGATTGCATCTGGTCGTGTGCAAGGAGTCGGCTTTCGTTGGTCTGTTCAATTTTTAGCTGTGGAAATAGGCGACATCTACGGCAGAGTTTGGAATAATGATGATGGGACTGTCACCATTTTAGCTCAGTCAGATAATGCTGAGAAGCTCAGCCATTTTATCCATGAAATTCGGAAAGGGCCTTCTCGTATGGCCAAAGTTACCTATCTAGATATCACCCTAGCCAACTTCGAAGACTATAAGGATTTTCAGGTGGCGTATAGATAAAACTTGTATATTTTGAACAAAAAAAGTAAAATAGAATGTATCTTGTAAAAAAGGAATGTATCATTTTGAAAAAGAATAAACGAATTTTATTAACAGGTCTAGCCCTGTCTACGCTAGTATTTCTATCAGGATGTGTGCAGACAAAGAACGGTGTTCCTACTGGTGAAGGTTGGGTCTACAACTTCCTTGTTGCCCCAATGGGAAACCTGATTAAATTCTTCGCGGAAAACCAAGGACTCGGTTTCGGCGTTGCTATTATCATCGTGACATTGATTGTTCGTCTCTTCATCATGCCACTAGGTATTTACCAATCTTGGAAATCAACCTATCAGTCCGAGAAAATGAATTACCTCAAACCAATTTTAGGTCCAATCCAAGAACGCATGAAAAATGCAAGTTCCCAAGAAGAGCAATTAGCTGCCCAACAGGAATACTTTGCTGCTCAAAAACAATATGGTGTCAGCGTATTTGGTGGAATGGGCTGCCTTCCTATCTTGATTCAAATGCCATTCTTTACGGCACTCTTCTACGCAGCTCGTTACACGGAAGGAATCTCAGAAGCGACCTTCCTTGGCATTGACCTTGGTTCACCAAGCATCATTCTTACTGCCGTTGCTGGTGTCCTTTATTACATCCAATCTCTATTGATGCAAGTTGGTATGGATGAAGAACAGAAAAAACAAATGCGGACTGTTGCTATTATAAACCCACTGTTTATCGTTATGTTCTCCTGGTCATCTCCTGCCGGAGTTACACTATATTGGGTAGTCGGTGGATTTATCGGTCTTGTTCAACAAGCTCTTACAAACTTCATCTTGAAACCACGTATCCGTGCTAAGGTTGAAGAAGAATTTAAAAATAATCCTCCAAAACCATATAAATCAACTATCAAGGATGTAACTCCTAAAGCATCTGCTATCATCGAAGAAAAAACGTCTAAGAAATCAAACCGTAACGCCGGTAAACAACGGTCTAGATAAAACATAACAACCATCCGATCAGATGGTTGTTTTCTTATGCAAAAAAGAGAGAATCTTTCGACCCTCTCCACACCTTATTTCGTTTTTTCAACCTTCAAGATTTTTACATCATAACTACCAGCAGGTGTTTCAATTGTTGCAACATCTCCTGTTTTTTTACCAATCAAAGCATGACCAATTGGGCTTTCATTTGAAATCTTGTTTGCAAAGGCATCTGCACCTGCAGCACCAACGATATGATAGACTTCTTCCTCGGTCTCACCAACTTCTTGAACAATCACAGTCTTACCAATTGCCACTTCATCTGCAGCAACTGCATCACTGTTTACGATTTCAGCATAACGAATTTTTGTTTCGATTGTTGAGATTTGACCTTCAACAAAAGCCTGTTCATCTTTAGCTGCTTCGTACTCAGAGTTTTCTGAAAGGTCTCCGTAAGAACGAGCAATTTTAATACGTTCAACAATTTCTGGTCGACGAACTAGCTTTAGTTCCTCTAATTCTTTTTCTAATTTTTCCTTTTCTTCCAAGGTCATTGGATATGTTTTTTCTGCCATTTGTCTTTCCTTTTCTTTTATTTTTCATGAAAACAAAATTATGTGGAAAACCACATAATTTTGTTGTAAGAATTTACTCATTATTAAGATGTGCATTTACATACTTAGCAACGTTTTGGTTATGTTCATCAATATTATTTGTAAAGTAAACACTTCCAGTTGTAACATCTGCTACAAAGTAAAGATAGTCTGTCGTGTTGGCATTAATCACTGCCTCGATAGCCGAAAGGCTTGGACTATCCACTGGTCCAGGCATCAATCCTGGTGTCCAATAAATATTGTATGGTGACTCAATTGATGTATCAATCGCTGCATCTTCTGCTAGAGTTGTTTCTTGACCAAGTTTACCCTGAGCATACAAGATTGCAATATTGGATTGTAGAGGCATTGCTGCATTCAAGCGGTTAAAGAAGACACTTGCAATGTTTCGACGATCTTCATCAGTAGAACCTTCTTTTTCAACCAAAGATGCCAAGGTAAGAACTTCATTTACAGTCAAATTCTTAGCAGCAATCGTTTCATAATATGGTTGTAAACGATTATCCATCGCGACAATCATTTGCTCAACGAGCTCTTCGATAGTTGTTTCGTCGCTGTATTCATAAACCGCTGGGAAGAGGTAACCTTCCAACTGATAAATAACTCCACTATCAGCAGCTGGTAAGCTGGCAAACAATTTTGGATAAGTAGCAACCATTCGATTAATAAAATCTTGGTTGGTCACAGTAGCCATAAATTGTTCTGTGGTAAATGGTGTTTTATCATTTTTATCTTCTGTCTTGGTATTATCTGTAATAGCCTGAGCAATTTGTGTCAGTGTATACCCTTCAACAATCAAAATCTTACCTGCGGCTTCTTTTTGAGCTGTCGGAGTGCCACTTTCTTGAAGTGCTTTGGCGATGTCATCCACAGACATATTTTGTTTTAAATTATAAAAACCACTTTGGAAATTATTATAACTCTTAATTTTAGAGTAGTAATTAAAAATAGTAGCATTCTTAATCAACTTGTTATCAACTAAAATTTTACCAATTTCTAAAGTTGAAGACCCTTCTGGAATCTCTACCTGAATAGCTTCTGTAGCTTTTGCATTAACTGGTTCCAGACTAGATTTTACCCACATATAACCAGTAACACCTGTCACTAGAACCGCCACTACAATAATCGACATGATAACAGAGACAATGCGTTTCGCAGCGTTATCTTGTTTTTTACGACGTTGCTTGCTTGTTCTGTGGGTTGTTCTTCTTCGGGGTTGTGTTTCCTGCATCTGCTTGTCTACTTCTGAAACAATAGCCGTTGTCTTTGGAGCTATAATCGTTTCCTCTAGTGAGATAACCTCTGTATCACCCGTTACAGCTGATACATCTTCCGTTGGAAATTCCAAAAATGTATCTTCCAAAGAAGACTTCTCTGAAAGGACAGGCTCAACTGGTTCGGAAACCAACGAGCTTGATGGAGCCTCGTCAAATTCTACAGTATTAGCCGCCACAAGGTTTCGTAGCTCTTCCAAGTTCCTCTCCACCGTATCTTGAGGAACCGGACTTGAAATGACTTCTTTTTCAATCACAAAAGTCTCTGGAGTAGCCAAAGTTTCTGATGTTGGCTCTTCAATACTTTCCGTCATCACTTCTGATTCTTGCTGTTCTTCTGGCAAGTATGAATCAGGGAAAGCAATACCTTCTACTTTTACAATTTCAGGCTCTCTATGGAGGGCTTTTTCTTCGGCAAGACTAGGCTGGAGCTCGTTGATAATTTCGTTACGCTTATCAACAAGAACATCCGCTGATTGTTCCGCCAAACGTTTCACCTTCAATTCTTCCAAATCTCGTAAAATTTGATCGCGGAAGCTTGAAGACTGCGTGTTTTTTTCATTCGTATCCTTTGTCACGCTGTTACTCCTTTCACACAGTTACTATACATTATATCTTAAAGGCTTATGAATTGCAAGAACTTCCCTTTCTACAAGGCTTTCCAGTACATATCACTCCATATTTGTCCTCCAAATTGCGACAAGGAGGGGCCAAAGTCTTCAAACTGGTTCATTTCATAGTAGCCAATCAGATACTCCTTACAGGTCAGGGAAACTCCTTCAAATCCTCCCGCTAAAGCCACTTCTTTTATGGCTGCCAACAAAAGAGTTCCCACTCCCTGTCCCTTATAGGTATCCGCTACGGATAGACTGGCAATAGCTAGGTGACTGCCTGTCGGCATGTCACTCTCTGTCAAGTAAAAAATATCGTCTGTCACAGTCTGCGAAACAGAGGGACAGGATAATAAATATCCTGCTATTTCCCCATCGTGTTCCATTATTAAACAGGTTTTACTCAAAGCATTCAGATAAATGGCAAGAACAGACTCAGCTATCCGTTCCTCTTTAGAAAAATTGGCATTTTCAATCAAAACAACTTGTTCTAAATCCGAAGGAGTAGCAAAACGAATTTCCATAATTTTCTCCCTTATATAGCGGAAAAACAGGGGCCATAGGCCTCCGTCTTTCTTTTTATTGGACGTTATTTGTGAGATTTGACAAGAGTCTTTCGAAGGAATATTCATAGGACTGAATATCACCAGCTCCCATAAATACATATACTGCATTGTCATGGTCTAAAAGTGGTGAAGTATTTTCAACTGTAACAAGTCCACCTTTTTTGTTGATTTTAGCCGCCAAATCTTCTACCTTAACCTGACCATTGTCTGTTTCACGCGCTGAGCCATAAATTTGAGCAAGGTAAACTGCATCTGCTCCATTCAAAGCATCTGCAAACTCATCGAGAAGTGCAATGGTACGAGTGAATGTATGTGGTTGGAAGATGGCTACCAACTCCTTGCTAGGATACTTCTGACGTGCCGCATCAATGGTTGCAATGATTTCCGTTGGATGGTGAGCAAAGTCATCAATGATAACAGTATCATTGACAATTTTCTCCGTAAAGCGACGTTTGACACCTCCAAATGTCTTCAGGTGTTCTGCAACCAGTTGCAAATCAAATCCAGCAATATAGAGATTGGCAATAACAGCTGTTGCATTCATCACATTATGCTTGCCAAAGGTTGGAATTTGGAATTCTCCCAACTCTTCTTCACCATGGCGAACTTTGAATTGTGAACCACTTGTAGAAGGCTTCAAGTCATAGGCAACAAAATCATTATTGTCTTCCAAGCCATAATAGTAGATTGGAGCATTTGCCGTGATACGACGAAGTTGCTCATCTTCACCAAAAACGAAGAGAGCTTTTTTTACTTGCTTCGCATAGTCATTGAAAGCATTGAAAACATCCTCTAGACTAGTGAAATAATCTGGATGGTCAAAATCAATATTGGTAATGATGCTGTATTCAGGATGGTATGGGGCAAAGTGACGTTCGTATTCATCGGATTCGAACACAAAATACTGAGCATTTGCCGAACCGCGACCAGTACCATCACCAATCAAGAAGGAAGTATCTGTGATATTGCGCATAACATGTGCCAATAATCCCGTTGTAGAGGTCTTACCATGGGCACCAGCAACACCGAGGCTCGTAAAACCTTTCATAAATTCACCTAGAAATTCATGGTAACGTTTGTAGGTATAGCCCTGGGCATCAGCATAAGCGATTTCCACATTGTTATCTGGACGAAAAGCATTACCAGCAATCAATTCAACATCTGCTGTAATATTTTTCTCATCAAACGGTAAAATCTGAATCCCAGCTTGTTCAAGCCCACGTTGTGTAAAGTAGTATTTCTCTACATCACTACCTTGAACCTTGTGCCCCATTTGATGCAACATAAGAGCAAGTGCGCTCATACCTGATCCCTTAATTCCGATAAAATGATAGGTTTTTGTCATGTTATCCCTCTTCTATATGTGTCAAATTCAATTCTTGTGCCACTTGGCGATCTCGTTGTTGTCTGCGCTCAGGATAATTGTAAACCTGACTCTTTCTTAAAAAGTCATACGAATTTTTCTTTATAACCTGCTCCTGTTCTCTATCTTCTTTCTTCAAAGAATAGACAGCTGGCATATCAGCGAGAATATAGTCTGTCTGACGTAGGTTGTCCGCCAAACGTGTCAACCGACCTGCCTTAGATTCAGTTGTTGAAACGACAGGAGGTTTCACCACAACTTTAGCTGGTGCTGGTTTTTCATCTCTTAAGTAGGTTGCTGATCGTTTTTTCTTCAAGTCTTCTCTAGCCTGTTCACGAGCCAACTGCCCCTGTGTTTTCACTGGAGAAGGCTTCGTTTTAGTCAGTTGCTGAAGGCGTTCCTTGCGAGAATAATGGCTTGGCTTAGCTTCAAACAGAGGAGGCAGGAGCTCATCTTCCGTTTGTACTACTGGTTTTGCCGACGCAACTCGCTGTGAATCGGTAGACCCGCTAAATTCCTTTTCTTGATAAGGTCCCCTGATATTGCTAATCAGGTCGCTCTCATCATATAAACTCATAATTGGATTTTCTCCAACTAGTACCTCATCATCTGCGACTAGTGGAAATCTTTTTTCATGTCTAATCATAAGTCATCCTTTCGAACCCTTATTATACCATACTTAGGCCTTATTTCCTAATTCTACGCTGAGTCAACTGATTCCATATCACTCAATCCCTAAAATCTCACGAATATCCTCAACCGTCAAATTCGCTCGGCTTTCATTGCCATCAAGGACTGTTTTGACAAGGTTCTTTTTATTTTCTTGTAATTCTTGAATCTTCTCTTCGATTGTCCCTCTAGTAATCAGGCGATAGCATTCAACCTTCTCAGTCTGCCCCATGCGATGAGCCCGGCTGATAGCCTGTGCTTCCACGGCAGGATTCCACCAAAGGTCGACTAGGATGACTGTGTCTGCACCTGTCAAATTCAAGCCAACGCCACCTGCTTTCAAGGAAATGAGAAAGGCATCTCGACTTCCTGCATTGAAGGCCTGTGTCATTTCTTGGCGTTGGTTAGCAGGGGTTGAACCAGTCAAAGTATAGGATGTCATCCCAATTTCTACCAGCTGTTCTTCTATTTTTTCCAGCATATTTCTGAATTGGGAGAATATCAAGACCCTGTGTTCACCTTCTTTTAGCTGCAAGAGTAATTCTTTCAAACTATTAAGTTTGCCACTCTCACCACTAAACTCTTCCATGAAAAGGCTGGGGGTATCACAGATTTGACGTAAGCGAGTAATTCCTGATAGGATTTCTATCTTACTACGATTGATTTGAGCATCATCTGCGCCAGCTATTTGAGTCCGCATTTGTTGAAGCTGGGCTAGGTAGATGGCTTTTTGTTCATCTGTTAGTTCATTAAGTACATTGACTTCTATCAAATCAGGCAATTCCTGAAGAACGTCTTCCTTATGACGTCTGAGAACGAAGGGTTGAATGGTCCGCGCAATGTCCTTGGCTGCTAATTTACCGAAGTCTTGTTTGCCTGGCAATAAACCTGGTAAGACAATTTGGAAAATGGACCAGAGTTCCGTCAAATGGTTTTCAATCGGCGTACCTGAGAGGGCAAAGCAATTACCAACCTCAAACTCACGCAGTAGCTGTGCAATCTTAGATTGGGCATTCTTCATGACCTGCGCCTCATCTAAAATGAGGTAGTCAAAGCGTTCCTGTCTATAGAGTGCAACATCCTGTCTGAAGGATGGATAGGAGGTAACTAAGACTTGGTAACCATTGGCAATGATCTCTTCACGCTGGTCCTTGTTTCCATGGACAACCGCCACATCTAAACTTGGAGCAAACCGCTTGCACTCATCTAACCAGTTATAAATCAAGCTAGACGGTGCCAATATTAAAACTTTGGAATCTTTTGTCATCCGACTGGACAGAAAGGCGATAGTTTGCAAGGTCTTTCCAAGCCCCATGTCGTCAGCTAAAATTCCACCAAAACCATACGTATCCAGCATAGTCAACCACTTAAGCCCTGTCTGCTGATAATCCCTAAGCGACGTTGTTACTTCCGCATCAGGAAGCGGGAACAAATCTGGCTGAGCTAGATAGCTTGCCATTTCCTCAAATTCCTTGGAGAAACTGACTTGGTTGAATTGTGACAAGGATTGAGCCAATTGGTAACCGGCAAGAGCATGGACTTGTACCTGCCCCTCCTTACCATGACGAGCCCGCAGATAGATTAGGGTTTGACTGATTTTCTTAGTTTCCTCATCAAAAACAAATACCTTACCGCTCGGGCTAGTATAGTGATCCTCTTGATTCAGCAAGGCTGTAATCGCCTGATCGATTTCAGATTGTTCAATACCTGATAAGTCAAACGAAATATCCAAAAGTGAGCCGTTACGCACAATTTCTAATTGAGGTTTGGCTTCAATATATAAAGCCTGGAGCCTTTCTGCTAGATGAACCTGCCCCATTTTTTGTAATATAGGCAATTGTTGTTGGAAAAATGGATAGAGCTCCTGCTGACTAAGAGCCGCTCTCTGGGCATGATATGTCCCCCTAAAGCCAGCTAAACGAATAGCCTGATAGACCCTCTCCAAATGTTGGAAATGGCTGGCAAAAGGCAGGAGAGCCAAATCCTCTTCACTCCTTACCTGACGTCCATCAAAATCCAAAACCAATTGGAGTGATAAACTGTCATTTGCCTCCATCTGAACATGAAATTCTGGCTTGAAATCATGAATGATGAAGCGTTTAGGTGCCTTAACAGTCCCAATTGTCTGCAAATCTAGCAAGCTTAAAGCCAGACGATTTTGGTCAGGGAAATCCACCTGCACTTTTCTCAAACCTGATTCGGTTGGAACAAGTTCGGAAATTTGGTAAATCAGATGTTCTTGATGGCGATTGACACTATAAACCGTGCCATTTACTAAGAGATAGCGCCCATGAAAAAGAGGTCGGACTGTTTTTTCGTGAATAACCATTTCAATCATCTGCGTGTGAACGGTCACCTCAAAATGATAGAGCCCTTCCTCCCCTGTCAATGGAAGAACCATCAAGGAGGAATAGGACTGCTGTTGATAGGAAAAGTTAAAATGTTCTAGCTGATTTAACAGCTCTAACCCCTCCTCAAAATAGGCTTGTGGCAGACGAAAATATCGTCCAAAATGAGTAAGAATATCCGAATCTATACCAACTTTCTCTGGTACCAAGGCCCAGAGAAAATCCAGGAGAGCCTGACTTGGTTCATCAAAATTTTCATAAGTAACTTGCTCATAATAATTTTTACCTATCTGATAGTGACCGTTGGCTTTCACAATGCGCAAAAAAGCTCCGATGTCCCGCACAATATACGAACGTGTATCTGGCAAGCGGGTCATTTTCAAGGTCCAATCTATCTGACGATCATAGGGCAATAAGCTCCCTTCAACTGATAACTGATACTTAATCCCCAATTCAGGTTCTGGCCGCAAAATTTCATCTAAAAAGAGACCGCCAAAATATGTCCGACGGACGGTTTCCTTATGTTGTTCACCATCTTCTTTCAAAGACTGCTTCATATCCTTGCCTGAGGCATCATTTTTTAAAAAATACTCCGTGGCAGCTAGGTGTTGACAGTAGCCCTTACTTTGAAATAACTGGCAACTACACTGTAAATCGCTATCTGCATCGCCGTAAGTAAAGCGCTCACCAGCAATATCCAGCACCATCTTTCCATTCTCACTATGAAGAACAGTTAGTTTTCCAGCCTCGTACAAATCAATTCCTTCTTGGCGAATCCGCCCTGGCATCATGCGACCCATTCTAACTCCTTTATCCTTCAACCAATCATCAGCTCTTCTGTAAAATATATCTAAAATATTATCTTTTCATTATAGCATATTTTCAATTTGAATTGTTTAAATAGGTATCAAAAAACACCAGCTGGTAAACTGGTGTCTCTAATGAATAACTAAATAATATATCGTTGCTTGCCACATTTTCAAGATTGTTTTTCCGCTTTTCCAAAGCCAAAATAGGGCAAATGGCAGGAAAACAACTGCCACTACTACGTTAATCAAGCCTTTTCCATCCAAGAAAAACTTGAAAAAGAAGACAGTCACACAGGTAAGCAAGGCAAGGAGTAAGACATGAATCAGAACTCCCAACCAGCCCAGCCAATAGCGAATTCCAAAGGGAGGGTGTTTCTTTTCATCGAAGTCTGCTAGACCAGTCAAAAACTCAACTAGTAACTCACCAAAAAATTCCATACTAGCCTACCTTTCTTACCCGTCGATAATACTTGGTTCGTCGAATCATCATCTTGATAGCCTTAAAGGAAAGTAAGGTTAGCATACTAGCCACGAATAGACAAAAAAGGAATATCACAACCAATGGCTGTTTATACTGATGATAGACCATAATTGAACCACCAGTAAAGGCGATAAAATAGGATGCCAAAGTCACAAAATTGAGCCAGATGCAAGCTACTAGTCCCAGCCAATAACGAAAGCCGAAAGGTTTATACTGACTGTCTTCATAAAATACAAGAAAAAATGATGAAAAAGACAGCAATATCAAAAAAGAACGCCAAATCGGAACCGCTACCATACCAACACCTCCAAGTCCATTCTAGCATATTTACGAATAATTGCAAAGAAAAAAGAGGTTACCCTCTTTATTTCCGTTTCCGTGCAATCAGATGAATCGGTGTCCCTTCAAATACAAAGGCCTTGCGGATTTGATTTTCCAAGAAACGCATATAGGAGAAGTGCATGAGCTCTTCTTCGTTGACAAAGACCACAAAGGTCGGTGGCTTGGTCGCAACTTGTGTCGCGTAGAAAATCTTGAGACGTTTCCCCTTGTCAGTCGGTGTCGGGTTAATGGCAATGGCGTCCATGATAACATCGTTGAGAACAGCCGATGGAATACGGGTATTCTGACTTTCACTGATGGCCTTAATCATCTCAGGCAACTTATGCAAGCGTTGTTTGGTCAAGGCTGACACAAAGATAATCGGTGCGTAAGACAAGTATTGGAACTGGTCACGAATATCGTCTTCCCACTGCTTCATGGTATGGTTGTCTTTTTCAAGCGTATCCCACTTGTTGACCACGATAATCATTCCCTTACCAGCTTCATGGGCAAAACCTGCGATGCGTTTGTCATACTCACGAATGCCTTCTTCTGCATTGATAACCATCAATATGACGTCCGAACGTTCAATGGCACGCATGGCACGCATAACAGAGTATTTCTCGGTATTTTCATAGACCTTACCAGACTTGCGCATCCCTGCAGTATCAATCATGGTAAATTCTTGACCTTCTGGGTCTGTAAAGTGTGTATCAATCGCATCACGAGTCGTTCCAGCAACAGGCGACGCAATCACGCGCTCTTCACCCAAAATAGCATTGATAAGACTGGATTTCCCAACGTTGGGACGACCAATCAAGCTGAACTTGATAATGTCTGGATTTTCTTCTGCTTCTTGGACCGGAAGATTTTCAATGATAGCATCCAGGACATCCCCTGTTCCGATACCATGTACAGAAGATACTGGATAAGGATCACCAAGACCGAGTGAATAGAAATCGTAGATGTCATTACGCATTTCTGGGTTATCGACTTTATTGACAACCAAAATAACTGGTTTGTTGGTCTTGTATAAGATACGCGATACGTACTCATCCGCATCGGTCACACCTTCCTTGCCTGATACGACAAAGACGATAACATCCGCTTCATCCATGGCAATCTCAGCCTGATGCTTGATTTGCTCCATGAAAGGAGCATCCACATCATCGATACCACCTGTATCAATTAGGGAAAACTTGCGATTGAGCCACTCACCAGTAGCATAAATACGGTCGCGGGTCACACCTTCCACATCTTCTACGATAGAAATGCGTTCCCCCGCAATACGGTTAAATAGTGTTGATTTACCAACGTTGGGACGGCCAACGATGGCGATAGTTGGTAGAGCCATAGCTCCTCCTCTTCTAATATAGTCGTTTTCGTTTATCTTTTATTACGTCGACGCATGAGGAAACTTCGTTTCCCTATTTCCAACTTCAAATAATGTCATCATTATTTGAACTCGCTTTGCCGTACTCCAGTACTATCTGCAGCTTTTGATGTGAACTTGGTTCACTTTATCTCCAATCTCAAACTGTCTCCCAGACAGTTTGAGCGAGTACTAAAAGCAAATAAAAAGACTATAACTTACAATAGTTTATTTTTTTCTAATACAGCCCTCGTTTCAGGCTGCTCTGGCTGACCAAACTGGGCAACCATACGCTCAGACCAGGTTTCTGTCTGACGGGCACCTGCATAGTCTGTCTGAACTTGGTCGTAGGCTTGGATTACTTCCACGCCTTGCTCCACATATTCTTCCTGAAAGACAATGGCTTCGCTTTCCAAACGTGGTTTAACAGGATGGTTTTGGGCTGGTCGACCCAGGGCAATGCAGAAAATTGGATAGGTATAGTCTGGTAAGTTGAACAGCTCTGCTATTGCCAAGGCCTTATGGCGAATCATACCGATAAATACGCCACCGTAACCTAAGCTTTCCTCTGCCAAGAGGGCGTTTTGCCCTGCTAGGCTCGCATCAACAGAAGAAATCAGGAGATTCTCTGTTCCTTTGGCATCAAAGTCTGAACCATGGAGTTGAGCCGCCTTGCTGGCACGATTATGGTCGCCCACAAAGAGTAAAATAGCCTGAGCCTGCAAGATAGCTGGCTGGGGCACCAAATCATAGAGAGCCTGTTTTTTCTCCTCCGACTGCACCACAATGATGGAATAAGACTGGAAATTCTTCCAGCTAGACGCTGCCCGCCCCGCTGTGATAATAGCTTGTAAATGTTCCGCCTCAATGGGCTCTTCCGTAAAACGACGGACGGAAGTATGGTTCAGCATCAAATCAATGGTTTCATTCATCGGCGATTCTTTCCTTTCAAATGCAAATCGCGAGCCAGATAGCGAATCCGCTCCATAACCCGTTTGGCCTGCCAGGTCTCATCACCAGACTTGCCAGAGGCGAAATGACGCTCCAAATCATCAAAGGAGAAATTGGACGTAAAGAAGGTCGGCAGATTTTCCTGCATACGGTATTGCAGAATGACCTGTAGAACATCGTCACGTACCCACGGACTATGTTGCTCCGCTCCGATGTCATCTAGCACCAAGACTTGAGCCATCTTAATTTCATCAATCCGCTCCTTGACAGAACCATCTTTGATAGCATTTTTTATATCGACAACAAAGGTCGGATAGTGGAGCATGGTAGTTGATTGAAGATGAGTTTTGGATAACAAATTGGCTAAATAAGCCATCAAATAACTTTTACCAATACCGAAATTGCCATAGATGTAAAGACCTTTTGGCTTTTCTTCAAAACGTTTGACAAAATCCGCAATGGCTAACATGACTTCCACACGATTTTCATCGCTCTTATCAATATCCGCCACGGTTACATTTTTCAAACTTGCCGGCATATTGATAAGCTGGATACGGTTCTTGATAGCTTCCAAACGACGGTATTCGACCAATTCCTCTGTCTCAAGATAGGACACATCCGCATAGCCCTCATTCATAACCAAAACAGGTTGATACCCCTTGGCAATATAGGATTCATCCTGTTTGACAAAGAGGTCACGCTGACTGATATATTCCAAAAACTTAGAAATGGAGAGGGTGATTTCCTGCTGGGTCAAACCTTCTTTTTTGATAAAAGCAGCGACTTCAGGATCACTCACTATCTCCTGATAGAGTTGCTGATAAGATTTTGGACTTGGATTGGTTGTTTGCGACAACCTGTCTTGAACTGATTTCATCAGCTACCTCCTTTGTTTTCCATTTCTTCTAATTCACGATAAAGAGCCGCCAGCTTGGCTTGACCTTCCTGCGTTTGTCCTTGCTGAACCTCTTCCTTACTCCACTCAGGCACATTGGTTTTGGTTTCTTGCTTGGGTTTACTTTGTGGCTGACCTGTCTTCAACTCTCTTAGGTAAAGAACAGCTGCCTCTGCACTGCCAATTCCCTTGTAGGAAAAATCATTGCCCAATTTCATGGCATATTTTTCATTGAGATTGGCTGAGTCCACCTTGTTAAAGGTATAGAGGACCAAGACATTGATGACTTCGTCAAGCATACCCAAATTGGCCAAATCCGTCAAGCATTTTCGTTCTGTTGCGGTCACCGCTGCCTTGCGTTGCTCCTTGATAAAGGACAGGAAGGTTAGGCTGGATTTTGATTTCGCTTCACGAACAATTGCTTGTTCTTGGGCAGTGAGGTTGGCGCTTTCTGTTGGCAATGACTGACGTGACTGCTGCAAGCGTTTGGTCGAGATGGTCTGTCCAATAGCTGTTGCTTTAGCCTGCCGATAGGTTTCCAACCAGGTCCACCCTGCCTGCTCTGCTATGTAACTAAGCGCAATAACATCCTCAGCTTCATCCTGAAAAAGAAGCTTATCTTTAGCCATTAATGCCTTGAAGGCAGACCAGTCAAAATCATGTTTCGGTTCAAAAACAACTGGAGCCTGCCCATCCATAGTAAAGACCTGAGAAAATGTTTTTGAGATATTTTGTTCTTGATTGGGTTGATGAACAAGTAGATTCTCCATGCTTGACTCCCCAATCTTCCTTGCTAACAAGTTCTTATACAAGGGTTTCGCTAGAAAACTTTTTACGGTCAGAGGGGCTTGTAGCGCCAAACCTGTTAATTCATCTGCACGATAGAGTTCTAGGAGCCCCATGGCAGTCAGAACATCCAGAGCCTTCTCCAAACGATTCATCCCAAAATCCATGTGATTGAGAATGACAGTCCATTTGTAACGTCCTTGCCCTTGATCGGCAAAACTATAAAAGTAATAATAAAGCGCTAATGCATCAAAACCGATAATCGGCTGGTAGCATTGGCTAAGACTGACAATATCAGGTGTAAACGGGCTGATTTTTATATAGGCAAATAAATCATTTGGTTTCATCTTTTTTTCCCGGTTTTACCTTACTTCCTTTGGAAATCATCTGCTTAAGCAAATTTTCTAGCTCTCCAACATCTTTGAAAGAACGATAAACCGATGCAAAACGCACATAGGTGATTTCATCCAATTCGACCAATTCTTCCATTACCAAATTCCCAATGACATCGGATTCTATTTCACTATCACCTTGTGCTCGAACCTTCTGTTCAATCCGATTCACCACTTCATCAATATCATCGGTTGACACAGGGCGCTTTTGAGCAGAACGAATAATCCCATTGAAAATCTTTTCACGTGAAAACTGCTCTCTAGTTCCGTCTTTTTTTACAACGACTAGAGTTTTCTCTTCAATCCGTTCATAGGTGGTAAAACGTTGACCACATTGGTCGCAGGAACGACGACGACGGATGGTATTGCCATCTTCAGCCTGACGACTATCAATGACACTTGATTTCAAACTCTGACATTTTGGACAACGCATACTCTTTCTCCTACATAAACTTTATCACTTCAGTATAGCATAAAAATGACAAAAATAAAAGAAAGCGAGAATTACTCACTTTCTACCAATAATTCATCTTGCTTCTTCAATCGACTGGCAACCCATTCACGAACCAAGCGGTAGACAACCGCAAAAATTGGGGTAAAGAAGACCATTCCAAGCAAGCCAAACAAATTACCACCAATCAAGGCTGCAGCCAGGGTAAAGAGAGTCGGAAGACCAACTGATTGACCAACCACGCGCGGGTAAATCACATTCCCTTCAATCAACTGAAGAATCTGGAAGAGTACGATAGACCAGAGTGCCAAGAGCGGATTTTGTACCGCCACAAAGAGAGCACTAATCAAACACGCTGAAAAGGGACCGATATAAGGTACAAATGATAGGACCCCAGCCAAAATACCAGCCATGCTGGCATAAGGAATTCCTGAGAGCGAATAACTAACAAAGACAAGTGTCCCAATGATACACGCCTCAACAATCTGACTCATCAAGAATCGGTCATAGGTATCAACAATAACTTCTCCAATATAGTTCACTACTCTGACAGCCTTCTCTGGCAAGGTAGCCTGCAAGAACTTTCTCGTCATCGCCTGCAAGTGTTCCTTGCTCCCTAAAATCGCTAGAGTGAAGAAGAAAGCCATTATCAACGTCATAGTGTTCGAAAAAATCCCCGTCACATTGGACACCAAGCCAGATAAAATCGGTGTAACCAAACTTGAAATAAGTGTTAAATTCTTCAACTGATCCAAAAAGCTGGCAATCTGGTCTCCGATTTGTCCCGACAAAAGACCATTTGATTCAAGAAAATTAGTTAGGGCATTTACCGATTTTGGAATGGCTGTGCTACTAACCGAAACCAGTTCTGAAACAGTCGTCACCAATGTAGGAAGAACAATCACCACCAGTCCCGTCACAATTAAAGCAAATCCAATTAATACTCCAACAATTGCCAAAGACCGCTTGGATTTCTTTAAAAAAGAAATTTTTTCAAACTGATCTTCTAATTTTTTCATGGGAACATTGAGAATAAAGGCAAAAATAGCTCCAATAAAAAGCGAATTCATACTGCCTAATAATTGTTGAATAGCCCCATAAATACTAGACCAGTTGAGAACAGCTAACAATGTCGCTCCAGATAAGAGTATTAATATGACTTTTTCTTTAAATGATGTATTCATAACTTTTCCATTCTTACTTATTGGCTACTATTTTATCACACGCTTATAGAAAAAGAAAGAGGGGCTGGACAAAAAGACCAACCTCTCTTTTCAAAGTTCGTGTCAACATCTCAGCGCAGTGGTTGATTGGGTTTAACAGTCCAGTGGACTGTTAAAGGTTGGAGATAAGATTTGCGAAGCAAATCTCAGAAATTCGCGTTTCACACTCAAAATCTGACCTCTACGACTGATGCGAACAGAGTTCGCTTCATCTCCAACCTCAAACTATCTCCCAGACAGTTTTGTAGCGAACTTTGTTCGCTCTATTTCCAACTTCCAACTGTCCCCCAGACAGTTTGAGCTGTGCGGGGGTGGGAGTGAAACAGTCTGGGAATAGACTGTTTCAGCTCGACAACTAGAAATAAAGACTTGTTGACGAACTCATTTTTGAAAAATAGAGTTCTTTCTCACTCCCTCCTCTCTACTCTAAATCAATCGCGCATGGCATATCCGACACCACGAACTGTTTTTATATATGAATCTTGATGTGGCAAATCCAGTTTACCACGTAGATAGCGAATATATACATCGACGACATTGGTCTCAGAAGCCGCTTCATATTTCCAAACACGCTCAAGAAGTTGTTCTCGACTAACAGGCTCTGGGCTATTCATTAAGGTCGCCAACAGATCATACTCTCGGCGGGTCAAATTAATCAATTCATCACCTCGAGTCACTGTTCGATTTTGAAAATCAACCTTCAAATCACGATAGGCCGCATGCATGTGAACCTGTTTACAATTATTATCAATAAAGTCACGACCACGAAAAATCGCAGAGATTTGCTCCACTAAATCACTGATGACAAAGGGCTTCACTACGTAGGAAACAGCATAAGAGAGGACTTCTTCCCCATATTGACTAACTTCTGTCGGCTCAACTACCACAATCATGACCGTGGCTGGTTTTATCGCTAATAGTTCTGTAGCCAATTCCTTGCTGGACATGTCTGAAAGCTGAAAACTCATCAGAATCAAGTCAAAATCCGTTTCATGTGCCAAGGACATAGCCTCTTTCCCTGTCGATGCATAATCAACAAGATAGTCTTTTTTCTGCAATTCCATGGAAACAAAATGCGAGAGATTGCGTTCTTTACCAGCAATCAAAATTTTCTTAGCCATTATCCATCCTTTTCTATTCTTTCAAATGGTGTAGGAATCGTATTATGACTAGAAAGAAGGGCGCTTCCACGCCCATCTTTTCTATTTTGATTCGCTATACCAGTCGTAATGGAAGATTCCTTCTTTATCTTTACGGTTATAAGTGTGAGCACCAAAGTAGTCACGTTGTGCTTGAATCAAGTTCGCTGGCAAGTTTTCAGCACGGTAGCTATCGAAGTAGGTAATAGCTGCTGAGAAAGTTGGTACAGGAACTCCTGCTTGAACTGCCAAGGCAACAACATCACGAACTGCCTGTTGATACTTAGCTGTTACATCAAGGAAATACTCATCCAAGAGCAAGTTTGCCAAGTCTTCATCACGTCCGTAGGCATCTGTGATTTTTTGCAAGAAGCGAGCACGGATGATACAACCTGCACGCCAGATTTTTGCGATTTCACCAAATGGCAAGTTCCAGTTGTTTTCTTTTGATGCTACGCGCAACTGTGCAAAACCTTGTGCATAAGACATGATTTTTGAGAAGTACAATGCTTGACGGATTTTTTCTACCAATTCAGCCTTGTCGCCTTCGTATGCAAACGGAGCTGGTTTTGGAAGGACCTTGCTTGCTGCCACACGCTCATCTTTGTAGGTTGAGATATAACGAGCAAATACAGATTCTGTAATCAATGACAGTGGCACACCCAAGTCAAGTGATGATTGACTTGTCCACTTACCAGTTCCCTTGTTACCAGCCGCATCCAAAATGTAATCAACGATTGGTCCATCTTGACCTTGATCGTCTTTACGTTTCAAAATATCTGCTGTGATTTCAATCAAGTAGCTATCCAATTCGCCTTTGTTCCACTCAGTAAAGATGTCAGCCATTTCATCAACAGACAAACCGAGCAAGTGTTGCATGAGGTCATAAGACTCCGCAATCAATTGCATGTCGCCATACTCGATACCGTTGTGTACCATTTTTACGTAGTGACCAGCTCCATCTGGACCGATATAAGTCACACATGGTGCTCCATCTTCTGGTGCTTTTGCTGAAATTTCTTCCAAGACATCTGCCACCAATTCGTAAGCTTCTTTTTGACCACCAGGCATGATAGATGGACCTTCAAGGGCTCCTTTTTCACCACCAGATACACCTGTACCGATGAAGTTAATACCTGAGTTTGCCAATTCTTTTGAACGACGGATAGTGTCTTCGTAGAAAGTATTACCACCATCGATCAAGATGTCACCTTCATCCAAGTGTGGCAAGAGCGCTTGAATGGTTGCATCTGTACCAGGACCAGCTTGAACCATAAGCATGATGCGACGTGGTTTTTCGATAGATGCCACAAAGCTTTCCACATCGTAACTTGGTACCAAGTTTTTGCCTGGATTGCTTGCAACAACATCTTCTGTTTTATCAGCAGAGCGGTTGTAAATAGCTACTGAGTAGCCACGTGATTCAACGTTAAGTGCAAGGTTGCGGCCCATAACGGCCATCCCTACAACACCAAAATTTGCTTTAGTCATTTGTTTACTCCTCTAATTTGTATCCCTTTCATTATACACCGAATGGGGAAAGTTGACAAGAATTTTCAGATAATTTAACTATCCAAACTATTCTTCACTATCAAACAAGCCCTGCAATTGAGCAAAAGGACTATTGGCCTCTTTTTTCTCTTGAGCTTTTTGTTGAAAATCTTCCTCAGTCATTAAAGCCCAAGCTTGACCAGATGGCAGTTCCTGTCCAGCTTCTTCTTCAGGTGTCAAGACTTTGATTGGTATAGCCAGTAAAATATTATCTGCTACACTCTCATCAAGGACAATGTGGTCATCTTCTACTACCAGTACCATATCCTCATCAATCAAATCTTGTTCTTTAAGAGCTGCTTCATTGGCAACAAAGAGTTCATTGACCTCTTGAACTTCATGTAACAGGACAGGTTGCAGAGAACGACTGGATGCCAAGGTAATATCGTAAGTCATCTGATAATCCAAGAAAAAGAAACCTGACTCAAAGCGAACATTTCCACTTACTTGTACAGGCGACAAGCCTAGAACTTCACCATTTCGAGCCTGCAATTCTTCCTGCAAGTCCAAGGTTTTCTCAAAGGAAATTCCATCTGGATTTTTCTGAATGTCGTAAATATGAAACATTGTATTCCCCTATTCAGCTAGTTCTGTGATGTAGTTATAGACTTCCTGACCAGCAACTGCACCATTTCCCACAGCAGTCGCAATCTGGCGCAGTTGATTTTGGCGAATATCACCGATAGCGTAAATACCTGATTTGCTGGTTGCCATCTTTTCATCTGTAATAATCCAGCCAGACTCATCCGTAATACCCAAATCGGCAACCGAATCCGTCATCGGATCCAAACCAACATAGATAAAGACACCACCGAAATCAAGTTCACTGACTTCTTCAGTTTTCACATTTTTGATAACCACGCTTTGTACACGTAAGTCGTCGCCCTTGATTTCTTCCACTACGCTATCCCAGATAAAGTTGATTTTTTCATTGGCAAAAGCGCGGTCTTGAATGACTTTTTGAGCACGAAGTTGGTCACGGCGGTGAACAATGGTCACAGATTCCGCAAATTGTGTCAAGAAGAGGGCTTCTTCGACCGCAGAATCACCTCCGCCAACTACCAAGAGTTTTTGACCACGGAAGAAGGCACCGTCACAGACCGCACAATAGGAAACGCCGCGACTATTGTAAGTATCCTCACCTGGAATACCTAACAAGCGATGTTTTGCCCCCATGGCTAGAACGACTGTCTTTGTCTCCAAAACACCATCCTCAGTAATCACTTTCTTAATTTGTCCTTCTTCTTCAATACGGACTAGGGTGCCAAAAATATGGTCCACACCGAATTTTTCCAAGGGTTCAAACATTTTTTCAGCCAAGGCTGGACCTGAAATATGGTCATAGCCTGGATAGTTTTCAATTTCCGCGGTATTGTTCATCTGACCACCATAAATACCACGTTCCAAAAGAGCTACCTTTAAATTGCTACGCCCTGCATAAAGAGCTGCAGTCATCCCCGCAGGACCCGCACCAATTACAACTGTATCGTACATATACTTTTTCCTTCTACGCTTTAAACATTAATAAGATTCCCACTACTCCAAAGGCTGCAATGGGAATTGTCATCACATTAATCATCAACAAATCAAACAAGAAATCTTGTCGTTCTTGCAAGGTTTTATCCACACCCTTTGTCGCACGCCAGATAAACCAGACCAGACTAGAAGTGATAATCAACAAGGAAGCTATTAGCAATCCTTGTAAATAAAAACTTAGAATGTTTTGTAACATCTTTTTCCTCGATTACTTTAAAAGGTTTGACGCTTGGCTTTACGTTCTGCACGACCTTTTGCACGCGCTTCAACTCGCTTGGTCTTGCGACGTTTTTCATCAACAGCCCATTGAATTTTCTTCTTGTAGCCTGGTTTGACTTTTTTCTTTTTCTTCTTGACCAAGCCAATCATTTCCAAATCCAGTTTTTCGCGCGATTTTTCACGGTTGGCACGGCGATCACGGTCGTAGGTATCAACAAACTCCCCGTTTTTCATTTCTTTTGGCAAGAATTTGATATTGAGCTTTTCTAACTCTCGAATATCTGCATCATCACTTGGCTGATAGAGGGTAATGGCAATACCCGACAAACCATTACGACCTGTACGCCCTACACGGTGAACAAAGAAGGAAAGGTCTTGAGGAATTGCATCATTGATGACATGACTGACGCCCTCAATATCAATCCCACGTGCTGCTAAATCCGTTGCAACAATGTACTGATAGTCCAAGTTCTTCACTTGGTTCATCATCCGCTTGCGCTCACGTGGAGGAATATCCCCATGAATCTTTGCGACACGAAGACCATTCGCAGTCAAATAGCTATGCAATTCATCTGCACGTGTCTTTGTATTGACAAAAATCATGGCCAAGTAAGGTTGCATGAGCTTGGTTACTTCCAAGATTTGAGCATTACGGTCACGCCCCTTGGTTGAAATCAGCCAGTTTTCAATGGTATCTGAAATGACCGTATGGGTCTTGATTTGTTCCATGACTGGATTGGACAAGTATTTTTTCAAAAACGGTTGGAGTTTCTGCGGAATGGTCGCTGAAAAGACCATAAATTGTAAGTCTTTTGGCAGGCTGCCAGCAATCTTATCAACTGTTTCCAAAAAGCCCATGTCCAAGGTCATATCTGCCTCATCAACCACAAAGGTTTTGGCTTTATGGATAGCAAGGTCACCTGATTTGACCAAATCATAGATACGCCCTGGTGTCCCAACAACAATGTGAGGCTGACTAGCTTGAAGCTTGTCAATTTGACGGTTCTTATCCGTACCGCCAACATAATTGGTCACACGAACTTCGATGTCCGAATGACTTGCCAACTGGCGTGCCGCTTGATAAATCTGAGTAGCCAGTTCACGAGATGGGGCTGTAATAACAGCCTGAACTTGGTCCAATTCCTCACTTAATTTTTGGAAAATAGGGATCAAGAAGGTATGGGTCTTCCCTGAGCCTGTTTTTGATTCCCCTATCAAGTCTCGCCCTGACAAAACAACTGGAATCAATTTCTCCTGAACTTCTGTCGGCTGGACAAAGTTAATTTCTTTCAAAGCCTCCTGAATATAAGGCTTGAGTTTCATATCTGTAAATTTCATAGTTCCCTCTTTAGTTGTACTGCCCTCTATTATAGCACGATTTAGGTGGACAAGCAAAAGGGAGTGGGAAAGAACTCGACCAAGATAAAAAGAGTTCGTCTTCCCACCCCCGCACAGTTGATTAGGCCAGATTTGGAGTGCAAAACACGAACAAATCTGCCAATCAACCACTGCGCTGAGATGTTGACACGAACTCTGAGTAGTGGTCCTGGGCTTTTTGCCCAGCCTCAATCAACTCTCGCTTGCTTCAGTAAATTCTGCCTCAATAATTCCAAGTTCCTTCTCTTCTTCCAAACTTGCTTTAAAGGCCTCAGTGAGTTCTAATTCGCCATCAAAATCACCATTTATTTTTTTCACAAATGTGTCTGCCAACATCCCTCCCATGGGCTGGAAGGTAAAATAGGTCAAACCTCCTGAAATCAGACCACCCAAAATAGGAACTGCATTGGCAATGGTCTTTTCAACAGTCTTTTTGGTAATTTTCACACCAATCACTGCGGCTACCTTTTTCACCAAGGGATGGGAGCGGGAAAGAACTCGACTGGTCAAAAAAAGAGTTCGTCTTCCCGCCCCCGCACAGTTGATTAGAACAGATTTGGAGTGTAAAACACGAACAAATCTGCCAATCAACCACTGCGCTGAGATGTTGACACGAACCCTGCGAAGCGAGATTGGTCTTTTTGCCCAGCCTACAAAGCCTGCATAGCTACTTTTTTACCGATATTAGCTCCGACTGTCTTGGATACTTTATTGAGAAGAACTGCTGAACCACCTGCTCCAAACATGACACCAATGTAGGCAATAATGCGGATTTGAACCTCTTCTGAAATTTCCTTCGCTTCACCAACAAATAATTCATCTTCACCAAAAAGATAAGCGATTTGTTGCGACAAATTCAAGGCAAAACCAAAATACTGAGCTATATCAGCAGTACCTGCCGCCACCGCTGTAAATGGATTCCCCGGTAAACCAGCTGCGAAAGAAATCAAAGATGTTTTCGTAGTCATATCATTAATGATTTTTTCAGCTTCCTTACGCAAAGCTTTTGTAGTGAAGACCGCTGTTGGTCCATCCGCAATAATTTTATCTAGATAGGGACTATCTTTAAAACGAGTCTTCAAAAATTCTTCCCGATTGACTTTAACCATAGGAAGTTGACTAGCAGCTGTCATGGTTTGAATAACCACTCCATATAACTGTTCTTGATTGAATTGTTCCATTTTTATCCTCCACTAATACTCTCTCTATTTTACCCCCCCCCCGACCATATTTGTCAAGGTAAAAAAACAGCATTTCTGCTGTTTCTGACATTTTATAGATAAAGAATAGCTAGGGTAATCAAGCTCATGATGAGACCGACTGACCAGAGGAAAAAGTCAACTTTCCACTCGCTCCATTTTTCAGCTTTTCCGGTCAAACCTCCAAGCTCCAAATGGTGATGAAAAGGAGTCATACGGAAGATACGACGACCTTCTCCAAAGCGTTTTTTGGTGTATTTAAAATATGAAACTTGCAACATAACAGAGGACGTTTCAATGACATAGACCAGGCCGATAAGGAGGAGGGTCCATTCCTGACGGAGGGCAATTGAAATAGTTGCCAACATACCACCGAGAGCCAAGCTTCCCACATCCCCCATGAAAATCTTCGCTGGTTTACGGTTATAAACAAAGAAACCGAGCAATCCACCAATCATGGTCACACAAACTAGAAGAATATCAAATTTTTGCTCATTGAAGGCGATGACAGAGTAAGCTAGAAGGCTGATAACAACTGAGATAGAAGCCAAGCCATCAATACCATCCGTCAAGTTGACTGCATTTGAGAAACCAACCAACCAGAAAAGAACAAAGGGTAAATAAAGCATACCGAGATTGATGATTTGACCAAATACATTGAGTTCACCACCACCAGCAGCTCTTACATGGACAAAGTAGAAAACAAGTCCACCTAAAATCTGTAATGCTAATTTTTGTTTAGGGTTAAGACCTTCATTGATTTTTTTGAATATTTTCAAGAAATCATCCAAAAAACCGACCAATCCATAGAGTGCAAGGATGAAGAGAATAGCTAAAACACCACCAGTTAACATGTTAAGGCTAGCAGCAAAAATAAATGTAACCAAGATAGCAACAACTAGAAAAACCGTCCCTCCCATGGTTGGGGTACCTGCCTTAAATTGATGTTGTTTTACATCTTCGTGCATCTGTTGCCCTTCGATGCGTTTGGCTTGATAAAAAGTAATAAAGCGTGGTATCAGAATCACCGTTGCTAAAAAAGCAACCAATCCCGATAATAGTGAAAATTGCATTTTAATTTTACTCTCCTAGTGTAATCGTTATTTTTTTGTGTTTACTGATTTTTGTACCAAACTCAATACTCTGTTCAACAACCATCGAACCTGCTCCTTCATAAGTGACTTCAAGACCTAGCCATTCTGCAAGAATATCCATATTTTCTTTTGTCAAACCATATAAATCAGGCATATCTTCTACTGAATCTGTCAGCAAGAGAATTTGCTGGTTTGAAGAAAGATTTGTTCCGACATCTACAGATACTTTCTTTATTTCGGAACCATTCCCTACAATAACTGGCTGAATTAAATAACGACGCAATTCCTCAGCAGTTGTGCCTGGGCCTTGACCAATAACATCTGGTAACTTAAATTCTGTTTCATTTTCCACAAACTGCAATGAAGGAGCAACATTATCCAAGTTTAAATTATCTTTCAATAACATAGCCTCTTTCAGTATTGGATTAAATATATCCTCCCACTCCATTCCAGTATAGGATTCTGGCTCTCTCACGGTTGCATACATAATAAATTCTGGATCCTCAGCTGGAACCATGGCTACGACTGACTGAAAGTATTGACCATCAATGTAACCCGTTCCATCTTCCTTGGCAATCTGGGCAGTACCTGATTTTACTGCCACATCATAACCATTAACCTGAATAACAGGAGACATAGTCCACTTGTTATAGAGCGTACCAAAAACTGGATCAGTCCCAACTGTGATCATGTAATCCCGTGTATCTGAAGCTGCTTTTTCAGATACAGGATGGCCAACCACTTCAGGTTTGGCAATACGCACCGAATCGGAATTTGGATCATACAAGCCTGAGATGAACTTGGGTTGCAACATGGTTCCGTCATTACCAATAGCCGAGAAGGCCCGCAACATCTGGACCTGAGTCGCTGAAATACCCTGACCGAATGAAGACATGGTAATGGTTACGATGTTGTCGCCCGGCAGGAGGCCTGCACTTTCAGACCCCATTCCAAAACGTGTCGGATAGCCAAAACGGAACTTGGCTAGGTAATCCAACCATTTCTCATTGCCCATTTTTTGTTCCAACATGATCGTCCCGACGTTACTGGATAGGGCAAATGCCTGGGCCATATTGAGGGAAACAGCAGACTCTCCCCCATTGACCGTCCAGTCGTTAACCGTTGCATCCGCAATGGTATAGCCATTATTGACAAGCATCTGATTAGGATCAAAGACATTGCTATCGATTGCTGATGCCAAGGTCATGACCTTAATGGTCGAACCTGGCTCCATAGTGGCCTGATACAGAAGGGAGTACTGGAGCAAATCTTTATCAGCTAACCCTTCTTTTGTATCCGCATCATAGCTTGGTCGTTGAGTTGTTGCTAAAATTTCCCCAGTTTTGGCTGATACCAAGGTCGCACTGGCGTATTTCCCCTTTGTCTTATCAAAGAAAATATCCATGTTGGTTTCTAGCGAACGTTGCAAATCAGCAGATAGAGTCGTATAAACATCTTGACCATTTACAGTTTCTTGTTCTACATTTTCAGTACCTGGTAAAATCCGCCCCTGGCTATCTTTCTCATAAAGTACTTTACCATCTTGACCTGCCAAAATATCATTAAGGTAGTATTCCATACCGCTCACACCCTGTAAACTATGACTACCATCCTTGTTTTCAACCGGGTTAGCCAACCCCACGAAAATTGAAGCAAAATTTCCATTTGGATACATTCGTCCTGGACTGGCATTAAAGGCAATCCCTTTAATACCAGCTGCTTTCATCTCTTCTTGAATTGACGACATTGTACTATAGGAAATATTTTTACCAAGCGTACCAAAATAGACCTGTTTTAAATCAGGCTGATTTAATTGCTTGTTAACATAATCCGTCTCCATCCCAAGGTACTTATTAAAAATATCGGCAACCTTTTGAAACTGAGACGATTCAACATATAGTACTTCCTGAAATTCAGACACGTATTCCTTATCAATAATCGCATAAATAGTGTAGGTGGTTGAATCTTCTGCGATTGGTACGCCAGTGCGATCATAGATTGTTCCGCGTTTTGCCTGAATGGTAACTTCTTGCTGATGTACTGCAGCAGCTCGCTCTGACAAAGACACACCTGAACGACTATCCGTTCCAATAATGTAAGCAAAATTGATTAAAAAGATAAAAAAGACGAAAACCGTCAAGAGAAGTAAATGCTGACCTACTCTCCGACGATTTTTTGACGGAACATATCGTTTTTTCAAGACATACCGCAAGAGTTTATTATTTCTTCTGGGCATTATTCGGCTACTCCAATATTGTCATTATTAAAAGTTAATCCAGCTTTTTCAGCAATTTCCATCAAGCGAGCTGAACGTGTCAATTCATTGACAGCTTGCTTTGCATCGTTAATTTCAATCTGTTTTTGACTAATATCTTGATTGACTTTGGCCATGCCAGATTGAAGTTGCAAAAGCCGCGTTTGCATAAAGATAATTCCTATCGCAAGGGCTAATCCAGATAATACGATGCTTGAATAGAAGGCTTTTTCTACACGTGTGAAGGTTCTAATTTTATCACCGATAACCCGCATAGTGGCTTCTCTACGTTTTTCTTGCAACATAGACTCTCTCCTATTTATGTACTTTCTTAGCTACACGCAGTTTGGCTGAATGCGCACGATTATTATCTTCTAGCTCCTCTTGACTTGGCAAAATCGGCTTACGATTGACCAATTCAAGTGGCGCCTTCAAGTCGTCTGGAATAAATGGCAAACCTTTTGGAACATCAATCGTACTTGCTTCCTTAAAGAGTTGTTTGGTCAGACGATCTTCTAAGGAATGGAAAGTAATAACAGAAATTCGTCCATCCAAAGCCAATAAGTCAATGGCCTGCTGGATAGATTCGTCTGCTGCTCCCAACTCATCGTTGACCTCAATCCGAATCGCTTGGAAAATCTGCTTAGCAGGATGCCCCTTCTTCTTAAGTTCCTTGGCTGGCTTGGCAGATTTGATCAGCTCTGCCAACTCAGTCGTTGTTTCAATCGGCTTGACCGCACGCGCCTGTTCAATCTTACGAGCAATCTGCTTGGAAAATTTATCCTCACCGTATTTAAAGAAAATCCGTACCAAGTCGTGATAGTCATAGTTATTGACCACATCATATGCCGTCAACTGACCATCTCGATTCATCCGCATGTCCAATGGTGCGTCCTGCTTATAGGAAAAACCTCGCTCTCGTTCGTCTAACTGTGGACTAGATACTCCTAAATCATAACAAATCCCATCAATCTCTGTTACACCTAGCTCCGCCAAGCGAGTCTTGAGATTGCGAAAATTGTCCTTGATAAAGGTCACTTGTCCTTTTTCAATGTAGTCTGCCAAGCGGATTTGGGCATGGTCAATGGCCGTCTGATCCTGGTCAAAGGCATAAAGATGCCCACCATCCGTCAACTGACTGAGCAGATACTCACTATGCCCTGCTCCCCCCAGCGTTGCATCTACATAAATTCCATTTGGTTTGATGCCTAACATATCGACTGTCTCATGCAAGAGAACAGTTGTGTGATTAAATTCCTTGCTCATATCTTTTCTATTGTACCACAAAACAATACAAAAAGTTGTTGCAAACTTTTTACAAAAAATATGTCAAATATAGTTGACAACATCTTTGGATAGGTCTATAATAACATTATAGATAAATGTCAAGTATAGTTGACATCAACAGGGAGGTCTCCCACATTTTTTTACAACCAACTGTCGCATATAATTGACATCGTGCCTAAGGATAGCTAGTCTATCCTCTCTCTTTACAATAGAGTGTCGCATATATTTTACACGAAAGGAGAACCCATGAACCGTGTCAAAGATTACCGCCTACTGCTAGGGATTTCCCAGCTGGATCTGGCCAAGGCCATCGGCGTATCCAGGCAGACCATCAATATGATTGAAAATAACAAGTACAACCCCTCACTAGACCTCTGTATCAACCTAGCCAAAGCTTTACAGACCGATCTTAATAGTCTCTTTTGGAATGAATAAGGAGTTTATCATGAAAGATATATTTACAAAAATTCTCAATCAAGCAACCAAGGATTTTTATTCTATCAGCGGACCCATGGATGAAATGCGGCAGCAAGAAAGCTATCGCCTCAGTAACACCATTGTCATGATTGTTTTTCCTATCCTGGTAATAGGAAATACAATTGCACTTCTTATCGCCTTACGACAACCTGAAAAAGTTGGCTTTCTGCTCCCCCTAACCAATATACTGATCATTGGTTTCACGCAAGCCTTAGCTTCCCACCTTGCCTTGAAAAATGGCATTAGTCAAAGCTATGAGGATGAGATTGATGTCGCCAAACTCAATAAATCCCTTTTAAAGAATAGTCGTGCTATATTTTTCGGGGCCTTCCTGGCTTCCACGACTGCCCCTGCTTTCTATAAAGAATGGTCTGTATTTCTTGAAGAACTAACAGACCCGACCCTCCTACTAGGTCGGTTAATTGTTGCAGGAGCTATCACCTTCATCCATTACTACTATTGTAAGAAGCAGTTACAAAAGAAAATTCTCGCAAACAAATAAAAGGAAGAAAAACCATGAAAAAGAATATACGTCAAGCTCTTATCTCTACCCTTATTTTTATCCCGCTCTTTGTCCTCTTTCAGCTTTGGGGCAATAGCGGAGCAGAAATCTTGCACACCATCAGCCAAGCAAAATTTTGGCTACAATTGCTGATTGCTGGGACCATCTACTTCTTAGGACTAGCCTACCTACCACTCATTTTTCGTCGCAAGTAAAAGGAGTATCGTATGAAAAAAGAAACCTTTCAAGATAAATTAATCAAACGATTTTACGGTATCGCAGGTCCCTTGGATGAATATCGCAAACAAGAAGCCTTCCGACTGGGCAATACTTGCTTTATCCTACTCTTTTGGGGCACCATGGCTCTTCCCCTACTGGCACTCGCTCTATCCAAACGCTACCCAGAAGTCGTTGCCTATGGCTACCCCGTTGCTCTGCTCCTATCCTACCTAGCAACCAGTAGCTACATGATTTTCAAACTCCGTCACAGTCAACTGGACAGTTTAGATGTAGAGGAACTGACTACCAAGGAACAGAAACAACTCAAGGGAGCAAGTTTCAAATTCGCCCTCTATTTCACAACCGTTATGTACATTTGGGTGGTTGTTTTCGGTGCCTGGATGGAGGGACTCAATCCTTTCGACCACCTATTTGACCTCCGAAAATTCCTTGCAGCCTGTCTAGGAGGTATTTTCACGGGCATTGCTATCGAAATCACGCTTCGCAAGCGCATGAAAAAGGCAGAAAAACTACCTGTCAGCTCTGCTATTTCCAAAGAAGAACCCAAGTGGATCCAAAATATGATACGGCACTTCTATGGTATCCGTGGTCCTTTAGACGAGTACCGACGGACCAGGGCAGACGCTATTGGTGGTCATGCTTTCATCTATCACTTCTACTTCCTTGCTCTTGGAAATGCTGTCGCCTACTTCCTAGCTATCCGCTATCCTGTGGAGGTTGCCACCTATTTTCCAATGATCATTGCTCTCTTTAGCTTTATCTTGCTAGGTATCGTCAATATGCAGACCCTCCATGCTGACTTGCCCCAATATGACTTGGATGAACTTAGCCCTGAGGAAAGACAGGGGCGGACCCTCAATCCACTAATTTGGGGACTAGGAGTCACCTTGCTTTCGACAGTTTTTGCTGGACTGGCTGACCTCTTCAACCTAAACTTGCCCCTACTGGCCTCAATCTTGCATACAAAATCCCTCCTCTTCGGTGGTCTGATGGGCCTCTTTGCTAGCATTGCCCTGTCTGCCTTTGCCTATCTGCATAAACTGGAAGCAGAAACTACTAAGAAAAAATAAGGAGCTACCATCATGAATAAACCTTTTACACCCAAACAAACCTGTCGATTTTTTGTTCTATTTTATGGATTATTTTCTGCCTTCTTCATCTACTCTTACATGGTCAATGAGCCGATTAGCGATTCCTTCTTGCTCATGCTACCGACCATTCAAATCATCAAATCCTATAAAACAGCCGAAGAAAAACACTACTTTATCATCCAAGCCGTCTTTGCCCTGTTTACCTTAACCCTGACCTACGGCATAGGCATTTGGTTAGGACATGTCAAACCACATATCCTCATCCTTCCTGCTGGATTTGCTCTGGCTATTCTTTATCGATTGTATTTCAAAAAGGAGAAAACAGATGAACGTTAACAAACCGAAACTTATATTCACTTTGATTGTTCTCTCCTATACAGCAATTTGTAGCCTGTATATACATAGCTACCTTACTGGGGACAATCCACCAATCTTTATCTTACTGTTCACTATGCTTCCAATCTTGAATAGTGACTGGCAGACTAGCAGCCCAGAAGCAAATGCTTTCCAAAAAGCTATCTATCTTTATCATAAACCACTGCTCTGGTTTCTCTTTGCAGGTTTTGCCCTAACTTTCTCCATTGTATTTTTCGCTGGGAAAATTCAGCCACTCCATGCTGGATTTTGGGGAATATTAGCCATCCTACTCTTCTTTAGACAATTGAAAAAGTAGTCTGCATCCAACATTTTACAAAGTAGGATTTTTTCTATAAAATAGATTGTATATGACATTCAAATCCATTCTCAAACAACTCAAACTATTTGATTATATCTTAATCGGATTCACCCTAGTTTTATCCTTTCTTCCAGCAATTTTTACCTATACACATCTGACAACAAATACAAATGAGGCAAAAACAATTGCCTATGTCCGCATCAATGGTGAGGTGGTCGACCAATTTGAATTATCAAAGGACACACCCCATCAAGAAAAGACCTACTATCCCAATAAAGGGCAATACAATATCATTGAAGTTGATGGCGAACGCATTCGTGTCAAGGAAGACAATAGCCCAGACCAAATTGCCGTTATGACCAGCTGGATTAGCCAGCCGGGTCAACTCTCCGTCTGCCTGCCCCATAATCTCTTGATTGAAATCAAATCCGTCGGTGGCGAAAGCACTGATGAAGAAGAACTCATTTTACCACTATAAGAAAGAAGACACAGCCTGATGAACGACTGTGTCTTTCCTTTTTAGAAAATAAGGGCTAAAGCAAGTATCACCACATATAGCAGCGCAAAGAGTACAAAACTCTTTACTGCCTCGATAAAGGTTTCCCGTTTGACTTGCTTTTTCAAAAATGTTTCTAGACTCTTATAAGCAGGCCAAACACCGATTAAACCGGCCAGTGCCCAGATTGGTAAGAATCCAGTCAGACAGTAGATTATCCACAGCAACCATGGTAAACTTGCCAAGACAAAATACAATTTAAGAGCATTTTTCTTGCCAATATAGTAAACCAGAGTATAACGATGGTTGCGAATATCTTCCTCTAAATCACAGGTATTGTTGGCCAACATGATATTAGCAATCAAAGTAACTAACGGAATAGACATTAAAATGATTTCCAATATCCTTGTCCAAGAGAATTGCAAAGTCATCCACTGACCGCTCACTTGGCTGGTCAGTAGCAAATCTGGTTGCTGAATAAATACAGCAAGAAAGAAGATGCCAAATCCCATGGTTACTCCAGAGAAAACTTCACCCAATGGCATTCTCGAAAGCGGAATAGGTCCAAAGGTATAGAAGATACCAATGAGGAAACAGAGAGCTCCCATCGGTAGGAGGAGCCAACTGGTCCGCCATACAAGGAGTAATGAAACCAGTAGAGAAAAAATAAGTAAAGCAAAGACGATTCGAAGCATCTGCCGAAAATCTAGAGAGAATTTTCCAATCACATTGCTTTCCTGACGATAGGTTTCATCCTTGGCCTTGTGGTAGTCCATGCTATTGTTGATGGCAGTTGTACACATATCAAAGCTAAGGACGGCAATAATGAAGAGGAGAGTATTGAGCCAATTGAAAGCTTGATAGCGATACAGACTCCATAAAATCCCCAGGGTCATGGGAAATACACTGGCAACTTTAGTTTTTAGTTCAACAAATTCTAGAAATACCGGCAGACTGAGCCCTTTAGTTGATGTATTCATTGACAAGATGATACTCCTCATTCGTTAATTCAAAGCTTTCTTTCAAACCATCACTCAGATGAACGCCCTGCTCCTTATCGATGAAAACAGCTTCTACACCGTCAATCTGATTGATAAAGTCAAGACCTTTTTCCACACCTAGTAAGAAGAGAGTTGTGGAGAAGGCATCTCCTTGGATAGATGTTTTGGAAAAGACTGTCACACCTGAGATATCGTTTTCCACAGGATAGCCAGTTTTGGGATCAAGTATGTGGTGGTATTTGACACCATCCACCTCTAAGTAGCGCTCATAAATACCTGAGGTAACAACCGAATCATGTGTCCCTGGCACAGAACCGACCGTTGATCCACGCACTTGGTCTGGGTCTTGAACTCCAACATTCCAACCATTTTGTGTCGTTGGCGAATCCCCCATAACCACTACATTCCCACCTAGATTGATGATGGCTGTCGTAATCCCTTTGCTGGCAAACAATTCTCTAACCTTATCTGCAATGTAACCTTTGGAAATGGCTCCTAATTCTAGCGTCATTCCTTCTTTGATAAAGACAGTCTTCTTCTCCTTATCTAAAGTAATGTCTTTATAATTGATAAATGGCAGAGCAGCTTTGATTTCTTCATCACTCGGCTTACGTGCATCCTCATCACCAATTTTCCACAGATTGCTCACAGCTCCAATGGAAATGTCAAATAGCCCCTGACTTTCTTTACTCATGTCAATAGCTGTTTTAATCACTTCAAAGGTACGTTCATCAACCTTGACAGCTTCTTTTCCTGCTGCCTGATTGATACGGTAGACATCTGCCCCTTCCAAGTTTGTGGACAACAGACTTTCCATCTCCTTGATATAGGAGACAGCTTCATCCATCACTTCTTCCTGATTTTCATGATAAATGCTCAATTGCACTACTGTGTGAAGTAAGCTTTCACTACGAGTCAACGGAGTTTTCACAACAGATAAACTTTCGTTTTGTTTAGCACCACAGGCAACAAGCAAAACCATCAGTAGGCCCACGAACAATAGACTTGCAATTTTTTTCACTGATTTTACCTTCCCCAAAAATAAGAAGACACAGTAGCCAAACAAGTGCGACTGTGTCTTTCTGAACCGACTAAATTAGTCAAGTTTTACAGTTTCTGTTTTTCCTTCAGCAGCTGCTGCAAGAAGGGCTTCTGTACTCTTCTTGAAGTCTTCTGAAGTCTGTGTTGCACCTGAGACAACTTCAACAGCTGAAAGGTCTTGTTCTTTCACTAAAGCTGCATTAAGTTGTTCGATTGCTTCACCAGCAGAAACTCCAGCTTTATCTTTCATGTTTTTGTTGTACTCTTCATTTGCTGATTTAAGACTTCCATCTTCAGCTTCGTAATCAAATTTTGACTCACTGATTTTTCCGTCTTTAACAGTCAATGTGTGAACAATTTTGTAGCCATAATCGTCTTTGCCTGACTCAGCTTTGTAAGTACCATCTTTCAATACTACTGTTTCTGTAGTTGAAGATGAAGTTGAAGTAGATTCTTGTTTAGAACCGCAAGCAGCAAGTGCAAATACCGCACCAAGAACTACCAAACTTTTCAACACAACTTTAGTTGTTTTCATAACAATACTCCTTTTGTAAAGTAAATAGTTTTATATTTATAATGATATACCTAATTAGAGAAAATGTCTAGTTATTTTTTAAAAATAATGACTAAAAACTATTGCCACCAAATTTTGCATAGACGCAGTCGATAACTGTGGTATTCTATCTACAAAATTCATCATTTTTTCCAAATAGCTAACAATCAGTTTCTCTGTTTTGGCAATAGCATGCGTTGCAAAAATCCTATCTGTAAGGATTTCCAACCCTTCTGCCGTAGGAGATTGAATATAAGCCCGCAATTGCTGCTGGATAGACTTGTCTTCTCGCATGGCAAAAAGCAGCGGTGCAGTATAGATACCGTTTTGAATATCTTGCAATCTAGGTTTTCCTGATTCTGCCACATCCAGCTGATAGTCAATTAAGTCATCTCGTAGCTGAAAGGCCATGCCAAGTGCTTGCCCAGACCGAAAAGCCATGCTACTGTCTTTCCTAGATTGGCCTGGTACAAAACTCCCAAGTTGGCAGGCAAGTCCAAATAGAAAGGCTGTTTTACCCTGAATTTGCTTGAGATAAGACTTCATCGTCATATTGGTATCAAATTGGTTGATTAGCTGTGATAATTCCCCTCGAAGAATGGTTTCCATGAGCTTATCATTGCCCAAATTCAAATCATCTTGAGAAATATCTAGAAAACGAAGACCTTTTCCAAGTAAGCGACCAGAGTAGGCCAGGAGATAGTCCCCTGTATAGATAGCAATTCGATTAGAAAATTGTTGATGAGCCGCCACAACTCCTCGTCTTTTATCTGCTCCATCAATCACATCGTCATGAATCAGAGTAGCAAGATGCAAAACCTCCAGATGAGCGGCAAAGTAGAGCTTTGAACGGCTTATCTCTCCTTCCGTAAGTTGTGCAAAGAGTAGACAGAGGCCAGCACGCAGGTATTTCCCTGGCGCCTCTACATATTCAACAACCTTGGACTTAATGGCAGGATGTAAGACCATCATTTCAGATAGAATAATGGACTTAACCTCCTCAAGCCCCTGTTTCACTTCAGGATGAGCATTCCAAATTTGATGTACCACTAATGTTTTAAATTTCCTTTATTTTTTATCCTTTAAACTGTAAATATGCTTGGGCTTCCCATAAATCTTTTGATCCAGGAATCGACCCAACCAAGGCATGATCCAGTAGTCTAGACCGAAGGCTCTACCCGCACCATTCATCAATGAAATTGCCGCTGGGATAAACCAAATATTGACCCAATAGAACATACCTGACAAGCTAAACATAACGACCAATGCAACAGTTGCTGCAGATACAATCCACACAAATGCGCCAGCAATCAAGGCAAGACCAATACCAATTTCAGCAAGAGTCATGAATTTCTGCATAAAGAGAGCCACTTCTTGGTTTGGCATCATAAATTCCATGATTGATGCGAACCAGTCAGGCATTTGATCAAGGACTGCCATCGGAGCTTCACCATAAGCATAACTCAAACCAAAGATTGGTTCGGCTGCTTCTGCCGTAGCAGTTGCCGCTTGTGAGGCACTTGAAACCGCCTCAGCAGCAGATGCACCAGATACTGGATCAGCTAACCAAGGGAATGGGAAGACAACTTGATCCCCAAACCATGATGTTGTTCCAAATAAACCAAAGGCTTTCTTAATCCCTTCGTAAAGCCATACGGAACCATAGAGAACACGCATTGGCACAGACCAGAGAAGATTTCCTTTTCCTGAAGTATGACCGCCAAAAATGTTTCGCTTATTCTGAATATCGAAGAATTCATGGCGAACATAGGAGCCCATATAGAAGAAACTGCGAATGGTAAAGAAATAAAGTAAGTTGACCATGTGTTTGACAGCCATGGCCAAGAAACCTGACATATGGTATTTATCCATCAAGAAGGCAACACCATAACGCGAACCGATAGAGACCATGAAGCCATCGTATTTCCCTTTGTAGCGGTGTTTTTCGCCACCCTTGATGGCTGCAATAATATTGCTTGCTGCCGTATGGCCTGTTTGCTCAGCTGCTTGAACAATTTGTGGAGTTGGTTTTCCTTCTGATTCTTCAAAGTAGACCAAGTCACCTGCTACATAGACATTTTCCTTGCCTCTCGCTTCCATGAACTCATTGGCTACCAGACGTCCAGCACGCGCTTTTTCAATACCAAATTCACTTGCATCAGAATTTGCTTGAACACCTACCGTCCAAATTGACGTGTAGGTTGGAATTTGACGGCCTGATGAAAGTGTCAAGCTATCTTCTTGAACACTCGCAACTCCATCGCCAAGTACTAATTCAACGCCTTTTTTCTCAAGGTATTTGCGCGCCTTGACTTGCTCTTTTTCAGTAACCATCGCCAAGATGTTTGGAGTTGCTTCCACGACCTTGAGGGAGAATTCTTTTGGATCCAACTTGAACTCACGTGCCAAAATTGGTACCCAATCAATCAACTCACCGATCATTTCAATACCTGTGAAACCAGCACCGATAACAGTAAAGGTCAGAAGGGCACGACGTTTGGCTTCATCATGCTCACGCATGGCACGATAGCATGCATCAATCATGTGATCATGCAAACGTTCGGCTGCCTCGATAGACCAAAGGGTAAAACCATGTTCCTTCACACCTTTGACACCAAAGTCGTTGGCTTCACCTCCCATTGCAAGGAGCAGGTAATCAAAATCCAGGGTTTGGTGCTCTGCTACGACTTGTTTCTTATCATAATCAATCTCTACGACCTTATCCGTTACCAATTGGACCTTAGGATATTTTTTAAAGATGCGTTGAAGGTCATACTTAATCGCATTTGCTTCCACACGTCCCGCTGCTACTTCGTGTAACTCTGTCATATAGGTGTGGAAGGAATTTTTATCAATTAAGGTAACAGTTACATCTTCGTTTTTCTTAAAAGTTTTTCCTAATAGTCGTGCCGCAGCAATCCCTGCATAGCCTGCGCCGACAATCACAATATTTTTCGTCACAATTTTACCTCCTTGTGAAATTCACAACAAATGACATGTTTCCATTATACCGTATTCCAAGATAGTTGACAAGCAAATTTCAATAATTAGTAATATACAACAAACAAAACTTGCCATAGAGAACAAAAACAAGTATGATAGTAAAATAGATAATCGACTAGAAAGAGTTTTTCTCTACACACATGAATTCTAAACGTCAAACACTTAACTTTATTACAATGCTGGCAGCTCAGGCAGTTGTCATTTCTTTGATTGAACGACTCATCACCCCCCCATTTGCTTTTGCTCCAGGTGCCAAGCTAGGGCTGGGAAATTTGATTAGCTTAATTGCTATTTTTACCCTCCCTACAAAGGATAGCCTAAAGGTTGTCACACTACGCTTGCTCATCTCAACCTTTCTGGGAGGCACCTTTTCCACATTCCTCTATGGCTTTGCCGGAACTACTTTGAGTTATGTAGGAATGCTCTCTGCCAAGCAGCTCGGTCCAAACCGTGTCAGTCCTATTGGAATTTCTATTCTGGGTGGGATGTTGCACAATCTTGGTCAGCTTCTTGTTTTTGCTACCATTGCCCGTTCTTTCTATGTACTGAACTACCTACCAATCCTCGCTTTTACAGGAATTTTATCAGGCTTATTGGTCGGACTGGCTGCTACCTACCTCCTCCAAAAGGTCGGACCTTTACGTCACTATCATCAACAAGTCTTAGCAGAATGGAAATAAATCTCCCTAGGTCAACTAAGGAGATTCTTTTTATAGTCCGCACTACTTTTTCATTGCCCATAATAATTTCCCCATAATCCTGGTGTCACAAATAAAATGAGCCACCCCATGTAAACACCACTTATAAAATCCATGGTAATAAAAAACAATGAAGCTTTCAAGAAGAGAAAAAATCAGGTTCTTTGCGTGTTTTAGTCGTACATTTTCTTTCTTTTGTGCTACAATATCTTCATCTTTTATTTTTTTTGAGAAAAGGTAGAATTATGTCACCATTTAGGATCAAACTTTCTCCCAGTCAGCGAATCATTATCAGTTTCTTATTCGTGATTCTGACTGGATCAATTTTACTAAGTCTTCCCATCTCACAAATTAGCACCTCTACAGCAAGTTATTGGGATCATCTCTTCACATCTGTCTCCATGGTTTGTGTGACAGGGCTATTTACCAAAGCCGTTGCTGAAACCTATTCTACTTTTGGACAGATTATCTGTATGATGCTAATCCAAATTGGTGGTTTGAGCTTGATAGGATTCATCGGTCTCTTCGCTTTACGCGGTGGTCGTAAAATGAATTTCATCAATATGGCGACCTTACAAGAGGCTCTAAACCGATCTGACACAAAATATTTTCGTAACTTCCTCAAATCAGCTTTTGGTTTTACTTTGGCGGTCGAAGCCTTTGGAGCCCTCTTACTGTCCTTTCATTTTGTACCTGAATTTGGATGGGCGAGAGGTTTATTTACCTCGATTTTCGTAGCTATATCAGCCTTTTGTAATGCTGGTTTTGATAATTTTGGCGCAACTAGCATCATGCGCTATGTGGATAATCCTCTAATCAACATAACATTAGCCAGTCTCATTATTATGGGAGGTCTTGGATTCTCGGTTTGGTTTGACCTTCAGACACAAATCGGGCAAAAACGTAGCCTACGAAAACTAGGGTTCCATACAAAGATTGTTCTAGGTCTAACAGCTACTATACTAACCCTCGGAACTCTGACAACCTTACTCACTGAATGGAATAACCCTTCTACTATCGGGCAACTATCATTTGGTCATAAATTATTAGCCAGCTTTTTCCAGACGGTCACCATGCGAACCGCTGGTTTTGCCAGTATCGACTACACGAAGGCTGAACCAATCACCCTCTTGCTCTATATCTTTCAGATGATGCTTGGCGGAGCCCCAGGTGGAACAGCCGGCGGTATTAAAATAACCGCCTTCCTAACCTTAGTGCTCTATGCTCGTAGCGAGATTCTCGGTCTCCCTCATACCAACTTTATGGGACGAACCATTGATAACCTCAGCATCCGCAAAGCTTTTGCGACATTCTCAGTCTTCCTGCTTATGTTTATCATAGGACTCTTCGCACTTGCCTTAACAGATGACCGACAACCACTTCTATTTTTAATGTTCGAGGTCATGTCAGCACTAGCCACTGTAGGTGTTACTGCCAATCAGACACCAAGTCTAACCATGGCCGGTCAAGCAGTCATTATGGCGCTCATGTTCTTCGGCCGTATCGGTCCACTTTCTATTCTCGCAAGCCTTTCTGTTCGAAAATTATCTAAAACCGAAAGTCTTCAATACGCAAAATCATCTATGCTTGTTTAAAAGGAGAAATCATGCCAAACTATACTATCGGAATTCTCGGTCTGGGAGTTTTTGGTACTACCATTGCAAAAACATTACACAATTACGATTGCAATATCATTGCTATTGATAATCATGAGCAACGTATCAATCATCTAGAGCCTATTCTCACGCGCGGTATTGTCGGAGACATCACCGATCGCTCGCTCCTACGTGCAGCAGGAATCGGTAACTGCGATGCTGTTGTTGTAGCTACTGGCGAAAACTTGGAATCCAGTGTCCTTGCTGTTATGCATAGCAAGGTCCTAGGCGTTCCTATGGTCATTGCTAAAGTCAAAGGAACAACTGCGAAAGAAGTCCTTCTCCGTGTTGGTGCTGACAAGGTTATTTCTCCCGAACGCGAAACAGGTATTTCCCTAGCAAAACAATTACTCCACCGCGATACAACCAGCCTTTTTGAGCTTGACGGTAATGTTTCCATTGTTGAGTTTCACCCGCCAGTAAAATGGATTGGCAAAACACTCGGTGAATTAAAACTCCGCCAACACTATAAACTCAATATTATCGGTTACCGAAGTGGCAAAAATCAGGAATTAAACATCCAACTAACTCCTGACTATGTCTTCAAATCTGACGAACTCATCTTAGCAGTAACAGACCATAACACTGTCGATCATTTTGAAGAACTGACAAATTAATACTCAATGAAAATCAAAAACAGACTAGCTCCAAAGGTTTGGGGAACCTTTGGAGGTTGGAGATAGGGCGAACGTAGTTCGTTACTACTTACGCAGATAGAACCCTGTTACTATTTTGTTTCAAGGTAACAGGCTGAAAGGCTCCACTGGAGCCTTTCACTCATCAAATCAAGTCAACAACGTCTGATTTTGATTTTCGAAGAAGTATAAATAACAAATTTACGCCCTATACTCCGTTTTCAGGAGAAATATTTTATCCCTAGAAAGCCTACTAGACTATCATTTATCTAGTGGGCTTATCATCTGTCAAAAGGAGAGATTATGAATGATTTAACCAAAGGAAAGCCGATTGCGGTCATCTTACAATTCGCTATTCCCTTATTGATTGGATCTTTTTTTCAACTGGCCTATAATTTTGCTGATTCCATGATTGTGGGGCATACTTTGGGAAAGGATGCCTTTGCCAGTGTCGGCTCAACTGCCAGCCTGATTTTTTTAATCATCGGTTTTGCCCAAGGTGTTACCAATGGATTAACCATTATTTCTGCCCAACGCTTTGGAGCTGGCGACTTAGAGGGGCTTAAAAAATCTTTTGTCCACGGACTCTTCTACGCTTCCCTCATCAGCCTTTTACTAACAGTCTCAGCCTTAGCATTTTTGAAACCTATCTTGGTCTTAATGCAAACGCCTGTGAGTATCATCGACCACTCCCATGCCTTTCTAACGGCCATGTTTGGAGGATTGACCTTTACTATTTTTTATAATTTCCTGTCCTCAGCCCTACGCAGTCTCGGAAACTCTAAAACACCTCTACTTGCTCTAGTTATCGCTTGTTTAATCAATATCGGTCTGGATTTTTTCTTTATCTTAGTTATGAACTGGGGCGTTTTCGGAGCTGGCTTTGCAACTATCCTTGCTCAAGCCTGTTCGGTCCTCTTTCTTATTTTTTACATTATCCACAAGGTACCTCACTATCATATCGGACTAGCTGATTTAAAATTGGATAGAGGTAATCTCAAGAAACATGCCCAGCTTGCTTTTCCAATGGGATTTCAAGCCAGTATTATCGCCATCGGAGCTATGACCTTGCAGTTTATGGTTAACCAACTAGGAACAGACGCCATCGCCGCCCAGGCCATTGCCCTTCGTACTGACCAGTTGGCTATGCTGCCCATGGTCAATCTGGGCTTGGCTATCGCAACCTTTACTGCTCAGAACTACGGTGCCAAGCTCTATGACCGTATTCGAGAAGGAGTGCGCCACTCTTTACTCCTCAGCATTGCTTGGGCCATTGTATTTGCGGTCATTCTCATCTTGAGCAATCGCTTCTTCTCTGGTCTCTTTCTGCCAAATGCCAGTCAAACAGTGCTGGACTTGGCTCTTGTTTACTACATCATTAACGGCTCTTGTTACTGGATTGTTGCTTCCCTCTTTATTCTTCGTAGCTTTATTCAGGGACTTGGCAAGGGCTTTATCCCAACACTAGCAGGCTTTGGAGAATTGATTTTCCGAGCAGCAGTCGCCATCATCGGCATGCAGTATTTCGGTTTTTATGGGACCGCCGCCGCTAACCCCGCCGCCTGGATCGGAAGCATCATCGTCCTGATTCCAAGTTCCATCATCTTTATGAAAAAATTAAAAGCTGGACAAAGTATTTAGAAAAGAAAACGCATGAAACTCTCATGCGTTTTTAAAATAATATTTTCGTAGGAATTGAATAAGCATAGCTTGCCAAAGGAGTACATAGCTGATACCTAAGAGGATTGCCAGGCCTCTATGCCAATTCACATCTGAAATGAAACTGACCAAAATGGAGAAAAGTAGAATGGTTACTACCATAATCTTGTCCCTCTTAGATCCCCACGGTAAATACTCTGACAATTGTTTTTCAGGATACTTTTTGACTTCTTGATGTAGGGAATAGCTTAGGCCCAGACCAACTCCTGTTGCCCCAACAATTCCAGAAAAGTACATAAAAGGCAGAAAGAAAATCGTGCTGTATGCACATGCGATGTAGGTAAGAAACAAGAGAAAATAGAGTAGTTTTTTCATGACAAAGCCCTCCTGAGCCTATTTATCTATATACATTTTATCATTTATGAATCGAATGAACAAGTAAATATATGTTCTCAAAAGCACAAAAAAAGACTAGGAAACCTAGTCTCAGATTGAAGAAAAAGTTCATTTTGGACAATTTTCTTCAATCTTTTTTCTTTAGGTTGAAAATAAAAAAACTCTCAGAAACGCCGAAATATCAATGTTTCTAAGAGTTTAATGACTTGCTATTTTTCGCAAACTTCTTCATTTTTTTATATTTTAGGATTTTGTCTACGTTTTGAGACTAGGAAACCTAGTCTTTGCTTATTTTTACTCTTAGGAATTTGGATCATCCAAACTACGGCCATGCAAGCCTTTTTCACGTTGGACTTGACGGAGTTTCTCTGGCGTCACATCATTGCCGTCCTCATCAACCAGCTTAATCCCCTCAATATGATGACGGATTGCTCGACGATACCCCTCGATGTATTCTTCCCTGAGCTGAGCCTGTTCAACTTTTTCCTCTGGTGTCAAGGTACCAGCTTTTTTCTTTTTAGCCAATTCATTGATGCGATCAATTTTTGCTTGTTCCATATTTGCCTCCTACTTACTATTCAAGAGATTGAAGACAGCTACTGCTGAAGCCTTATCCGCCAAGGCTTTCAAGAGGGTCAAGCGGTTGGCTTTGACTGCTGCGTCATCTGCCATGACCATGGTATTGTCGAAAAAGGCCGCGATGACTGGGCTGAGAGCAAAGAGCTTGTCCAAGTTGCCCGCCATGTCTTCTGTCAACTCCAAGCCTGCCACTGCAGCAGCAAGGGCTTTTTCCTGGTCGTTTTCGAAGAGGGCCTCGTCAATCGCAATCGCCTCCGCCTTTTCAGCCAAGTTGAAGACCCGTGACAAGTTTTCCACGGCTTCCTTGTAGTCAGCCTCTTTTGATTTTTGGAAAATAGCAGAGCTGGCTGCCAGTTGCAGTCTGACCACAAAGGTTGAGCTAGCCAGTACAGCCTCGCGGATGTCTTTCGGAATGGCCTTATCCATCATCTTCTCTACACGGGCACGAATAAAGTCCATCACAGCTGGCTGGTTGTCATAGGTCAAGCTAGCAAAATTCAAGTTGTACAACTCCGCAATCAACTGATCCAATGGAATTTCCCAACCAAACGCTTCCAAGATTCGAACGATACCCTGTGTCGCACGACGAAGAGCGTAAGGATCGTTTGAACCAGACGGAATCAAGCCAACTGAGAAGAAGGATAGGAGGGTGTCGAATTTATCAGCCAGTGCCAAGACCGCACCGACCTTGCTCTCAGGCAATTCGCCTTCTGCTGAGTTTGGCAAGTAGTGCTCACGGATTGCTGCTGCCACCGCAGGTTTTTCCCCTGCAAGAAGGGCATACTTCTCACCCATAATCCCTTGCAGTTCATCAAACTCGCCGACCATGCCTGTCAAGAGGTCAAACTTGTAGATGTCCGCCGCACGTGCCACATCTGCTTTCTCATCCGCAGACAAGCCTGCCAAGTCTGCCAGTTTTTCTGCGATAACCTTTGTACGTTCCATGTGCTCGTAAAGTGAGCCAATTTTTTCATGGAAGGTCACGACTTTGAGGCGTTCCACCAAGTCAGCAATCTTGAGTTTTTGGTCTTCACGCCAGAAGAACTCGCCGTCTTCCAAACGTGCAACCAAGACTTTTTCATTTCCTTTGATGACATTGTCAAGGTACTGGTCATTCCCGTTACGGACGGAGATGAAGTTTGGCAAGAGTTTGCCAGACTTATCCCGCACCACGAAGTAACGTTGGTGATTTTTCATAGAAGTAACTAAAACTTCCTCTGGTACTTCCAAATATTTAGTGTCAAAAGAACCCATGAAAGCAGTTGGGTACTCGACCAGGTTGAGAACTTCATTGAGCAAATCTTCATCAATTTCGACTATCACACTGTGTTTGTCCTCGATAGCCTTGATTTGCTCGACAATCATATTTTGACGCTCTGCGGGATCTGTAATGACAAACTGTGCACGCAAGTCTGCCTCGTAAGAATCTGCACTTGCAATCTCAGTTTCATTTCCAAGGAAACGATGACCACGGCTGATGCGACCAGATGTAATGTCCAAGAAATCCATATCCAATGCCTCGTCGTCCAAGAGAACGGTCAAGGTGTGGACAGGACGGATGTAGGCGAATTTGTTGGACGCCCAGTTCATGCTGACTGGGAAGGTCATAGCCTTCAAGACCTCTGGAATGCCTGCCAAGACTGCCTTAGCTGGCTGACCAGCTTCGTGCTTGGTCACGTAGACATACTCTTCGCCCTTGATCTCGCGGAATTCGATGTCAGCAGTCGTCAAGCCTTTACCACGGACAAAACCTTCAGCCGCCTTGGTGAAGTTCCCGTCTGCGTCCAAGGCAATCTTCTTAGCAGGACCCTTGAAATCTTCTGTAAGATCAGTCTGCTGGTCTGCCAAACCACGCACACGAACAGCCAAGCGGCGTGGTGTTGAAAAGACGTCGATGCTGTCAAAAGCCAAACGGTTGTCTGTCAAAAAGGTTGCCATGCGATCACGCAACTGGTGCATGGCTGGGGTTACGATATAGGCAGGAATTTCTTCCAAACCAAGTTCAATTAATAGTTTTTTCATACCTTCTTATTCTAACTTTCTGTAATTTTTACTCCTACACACTTAGATGTAATATGTTTTTCAGCACTCCACAATGGGATAATCTTCCCTTCAGAATCTCTAAAAGAGTTTAAAAGTTGCTCTGATGAATCAAGGAACTCAACTAGTGAAGAGTTAAATGAAATTGATAGGATTACTAATTTCATGTCATCGGACGAAGTCACCACCGATAGTATAATATTATTGAATTTATCTTCCGGTAACAAGCCGCTGAGCAAATGACTCAGAATTGCACGTTTCATCCTCTTATTATGATATTCTTCAGGTTTAACAGGATAATCAATTTTAATTTCTTCATCTACCTTTAAACTTAAAGAAATTAAAATATCTGGTTCTTCATATCTCAAAGGCATTATTCAACCTCTTCGGCCAACAATTCTGCTCGTGTTGCTTCATCCAAAAGTGGGAAACCGAGTTTCTTCCGCTCTGCTACAAAGGTCTTGGCAACGACACGGGCAAGGTTACGGATACGGGCAATGTAGCCTGCACGCTCGGTTACAGACACAGCTCCACGGGCATCCAACAGGTTAAAGGTGTGAGAGCATTTGAGCACATAGTCAAAGGCTGGGTGAACCAAGCCCTCTTCCAAAGCCCGCTCTGCTTCTTTCTCAAACTTGGTAAAGTTTTCAAGGAGCATGTCTTGGTCGGATACTTCAAAGGAATATTTTGAATGCTCATACTCTGGCTGGATGAAGATTTCGCCGTATTTGACACCGTCTGCCCACTCGATGTCGTAAACGGAGTCAACTTCTTGGATATAGGATGCCAAACGCTCCAAACCGTAGGTTACTTCGGCTGTGACAGGGCCTGTTGCCAAACCACCAACCTGTTGGAAATAGGTAAACTGCGTGATTTCCATACCGTCCAACCAAACTTCCCAGCCTAGACCAGCTGATCCTGTTGACGGGTTTTCCCAGTTGTCCTCAACAAAACGAATATCATGCTCCAAAGGATTGATGCCCAAACGCTCCAAAGATTCCAAGTAGAGTTCTTGGATATTAGATGGAGATGGTTTCATCACCACTTGGAATTGGTGGTGCTGATAAAGGCGGTTTGGATTTTCCCCGTAACGACCGTCCGCAGGACGACGAGAAGGCTCCACATAAGCCGCATTCCAAGGCTCAGGACCGATAGCACGCAAGAAAGTGTAGGGACTCATAGTCCCCGCACCTTTTTCCGTATCATAAGCCTGCATGAGCAAGCACCCCTGCTCATTCCAAAATTGTTGTAAGGTTAAAATGATTTCTTGAAAAGTCAACTTCTTTGACATATTCTTCCTTCTTTCTATTTATATTGTAAAATTGCTAGTTCTTCACACTCGGTACAGCTTCCACAAAGACAGGCTGCTCTACCTTGTCCACATAGGAGCAGGTCATAGCTTCTAGGTCAGTGACCCACTTGTAAATACCTGCTTCTGCTGTTTCTTGACAGAAGGTGAGAAAATCTGTTTGTCCAGCCTGGTGATTGCGTAAGATAGTCACAAACTGGTCCAGATTGGCTTGGTCCGAAACAGGTACCGTCGCTTGATAGCCCTGTTTTTCCAGAGTCTGCCCTGTCTGTGAGCGATAGGTAACCTGCCCAGACTGAATATCCACCGTATTTTCTACCATACTCAAGTCCTTAAAATAGGCAATCAGTTTGGGAAAATCAGGCCCAGTAAACTGTACATGACCTTGATTGATAGCTTCTAAGGTAAACATCTATCTCCTTTCTATACAAAAAGAACCACATTCTCTTCCCCTGTCAACAGACATAGGGGCGTTGAGAACGCGGTTCCACCCTAATTTATTACTTCATTTGTATGATTCTAATTGAGTCGGACATGGTCACGACTGGGAAAGCGCCAATTATTTCAAGACTGGCTTGGCTTTCACTCTCCCAAGCTCGCTAGACAGGCTTTTGAAACAACCTTCTTTCATGCTTAGTATTGTAGCAGAAAAATCAGCATTTGTCTAGAAAGACCACTATTTATCCGAACACAATCCCACTGACAAATCCTACAAGGCTATTGCAGGCCTATCGCAATCTAGTAGATATTTTTCTGGTACTACTCCCAAGAATTTTTCTGCGTGTTGACTGATAAAATCTAGGGCATTTTCCAAATCTTCTACTCTATCAGAATTGACCAACTCCATGACCAAGAAAGCATTCTTTGTCTCATCCGTAATCATGGTTCGCTCACCATCGCGCCAATTGAAACAGCGACAAACGGCGCCTTTATCATCCTTATAGCAAACTTCACCTGGTAGAGTTGGATTATTGGTTTCATCACCAATGAGATAGAATTCATCCCCACCCTCAGTGACCGTTAGTTGAAGATTGCCTACAAATGTATCTAAATCTTCAGCACCACATGGAAGACCGAAACGCAAGCTTGCCGCATTATAAATGTCCACTAATGGAGAAATTGTTGTGACTGGACGGTCACTAGTTGAACGTTTCAAAAGGGCTTCGATACTAGAACGCGCGCCTTTTTTTGTTTTAAATTTTTGATAGGCTTGACGATATGTACGAATGACCTCGTTCTCACTAAAGGTATCTTCCGTAAGAAATTTCTGGGCAATTCCGTTGCTTTCCTCCAGTAATTTCACTAATTCATCAGGCGATTGCGCCGGCGTTTTATAATCTTTCAATAATAGAACTCCAATTTTTGCATCTGGAAATAGACTCCAAAAAGATGAATCAACAACAAATTGTGACATATTCTCACTCCTTTTATAGAAAAATCAGCACCCTATGAACATCTTCTAAGACCTAACGACGTTCATAAAATGCTGTTGCATGACTACCCGGTGGCAGTGTTTATTTAATTAACATTATTGTATAAAAATGCTTTAAATAAGTCAAGGACTATCCAAAATTTGAAAAAACACGGCAATATTTCTATCTATGACTAATCTTCCTCGTCAAGAAATCTCCAATAAACTGGATTACGAAGATGATAACTAAAATCAAAAGAGTTGCTAAAAAGGTCACATCATTATTATACCGTAGGTAGCCGTATGATAGCGCAACCTGTCCCAAACCACCTGCTCCGATAGCTCCTGCCATGGCTGTATAGCCGACCAAGGAAACCAAAGCAAAAGTTGTCACACGAATCAAGTCAGGCAGTCCCTCACGCAGATAGACAAGGACAATATCCCAGAAGGTCGCTCCTGAAGCCTGAGCGGCCTCAATGACACCACGGTCCAATTCTGACAAGACCACTTCAACCTGACGTGCAAAGAATGGAAATACTGAAAGAGCAAGGGACACCAAAGCCGCCTCTGTACCAATGGTTTTTCCAACAATAATTTTCGTCAAAGGAGCAATAGCTGCCAACAAGATAATAAAAGGAATGGCACGGAAGATAGAAGCCACCTTGTCCAAAATCCAATATACAGTCTTATTGGCAATAACCCCACGTGGACCTGTCAAGACCAAGAACAAACCAGACACCAAGCCCATAAATCCACCAAAAGCAAAGGAAACAAAGGTCATATAGAGGGTCAAATTAAAATGTGTTAACCAACCTGTCTGACCATCCCAGCCCAATTTATAAATATCTGGAAAATTCGTTTGAATCCATTCTAACATCTAGTTCGCTCCTTTCAAAATCGTCACTTCCACACGCGCCTCCGTCACTGCCTCAATCGCACGGTGCAATTGACCAGGTTCTCCTGATAAGATCACTACCATCTCACCGACTGGCGTATGGTCCAAAATTTCAATATTGCCATAAAGAATATTGGCAGATACTTGATAGAATTTATACAAATCATTGACAATTGCCGTATCCGTATTTGAACCAGCGTACTTGAGTTGCACCAAAATACTGTTCTCAGGCAAATTCTTAACAATATCCTGCTGGTAAATTTTCACCAAGGCCTCATCAATTCCTGTTGCTGTTTTGATGAAATCCTGTGTCAATTCTTCTTTTGGATGAGAGAAGATTTCTAACACTGAACCTTCTTCGATCAAGCGACCATCCTGCATAACAGCCACACGGTTACAAATGTCTTTTACAATCTGCATCTCGTGGGTAATCATAACAATAGTCAAGCCCAATTTTTCATTCAATTCCTGCAAAAGTGCCAAAATCTGCTTAGTTGTTTTCGGATCCAAGGCTGAAGTAGACTCATCAGAAATCAAGATTTTAGGGTCATTTGCTAAGGCACGGGCAATGGCAACACGTTGTTTTTGACCACCAGACAACTGAGCTGGATAGTTTTCAGCACGGTCAGAAAGCCCAACCAAGTCCAACAACTTAGCAACTTTTTCTTTCTTCTCTTCCTTGCTCAAACCCGAATGCTTAAGGGCAAAGGCTACGTTTTCTTCTGCCGTCATCTGAGCCATCAGATTGAAATGCTGGAAAATCATTCCAATCTCACGACGTTTGCTTCGCAGTTGAGCAGGGGTAAGTGTGACCTTTTCTCCCTCATAAATCACATCCTCATCAATGGTAATCTTACCTGCTGTAGGAACCTGCAACAAATTGATGACACGGACAAGGGTAGATTTCCCGGCTCCAGAATAACCTACGATACCGTAAATATCCCCTTGATTGATATGGATGGTCACATCCTTTACCGCTTCAATGGTCCGTTTTTTCTGCTGGAAGGTTACATCAATATTATCTAGCTTAATCATTTCCTTACTCATAACTTGCAATTAACTCCTCTACTAATTCAACATGGCTATAGTAGTCAGCGATGCTGACATTTTCATCACCGGCATGGTCACGACTGTTGGCATTTCCTAGACCAAATCCTGCAATCGGCACTCCTAAAGCATGAAAGACGGTGTGCATGGGGCCCGTCCCCGGTGACGTCGGCAAGACAGCAACTCCTTCTGGTGTCAATTTTTTGGCCAATTCAATCACATTGACAATGGCAGGGTGGGACATATCACTTCGGTAGCTCATCTCTCCTAGAGTGAAGACAACCTCAACTTTATCAAAACCATGCTTGTCCAAATGCTGGCGAATTTTGTCCAAAACATCATGCGGCTCCAACCCAGGTACCAGACGGACTTCCATCTTAGCAGAAGCCTGAGCTGGTATGATGGTCTTGACACCTTGACCAAGATAGCCAGTTGACAAGCCTTCAATGGTAATCGATGGCTCAAAATACAAACGCTTCAGAAACTCACGACGATCTTCTACCAAGGTTGGAAAGGTTAATCCATAAATATCCGTCACAGACTGACTGGTCGCAAGTGCAAATTCCTCAACTAAGGCTAATTCACGTTCATTTGGTTCTTGCACTTGTTCGTAAATACCATCAACCAAAATTTGCCCATCAGCCGCTCTCATGGATTGAAGAGCTGACAACAAATACCAGCTTGCCGAATCAATGACACCACCATAGGAAGAATGAATATCCAAGTCCGCTGATTTGACCTGAAGATCGAAGGTCACAATTCCCTTATTCCCCCCAGCAATTTCTAGCTGATGTAGGCTATTGCGATGCCCCTGCTCCCAGACAAGCAAATCAGCACCAATCAAATGTTCTTTATATTTTGAAAGGTATTTGTCCAAGTCGACAGAAGCTGACTCTTCTGCCCCTTCCATAATAAAAATCACATTGACTGGTAAATGGCCATTCTGTCTAGCCTGATATTTTTTCAAGGCCGACAGACGAGCTGTGATATGGCCCTTGTCATCGTCCACCCCGCGACCATAGATATAGCCATCGGAAATGGTCAATTCGAAGGGATTGCCCTTCTCCCAGACCTGATCGGCATCAGCAGGAACCGTGTCATAGTGATTGTAGAAAATCAATGTTTTCGCATCTGGCACCGAAGCCTTAAACGTAGCCATGACAAAGGGTGCTGCATAACTATCATCCAAAACAACCTCTGCACCAGCTTCTTCAAACATTTCTTTCAAATAAGTCGCCACATCCAACAAACCAATCTGCTGAGCAAAAATAGATTTCTTTGAAATCAAGACCTTCAACTTTTCAAAATAGGTTTGAATAATCGCATCATTTTCAAATAATTGAACTTTACTATCTGCCATACTTTCTCCTCATACTCAATGAAAATCAATTAAATCTACTAACCAAAATCAAATATTCTCCCGCATTTCTGACTTTGGTTAAGAGATTTTTTCTTATCTCTATAAAAACAGATAGAGGGCTGAACAATTCTGCCCAGTCCTCAACCTATTTACATTTTACCAAACTGGCTCATCCATACCGTCTGAAGTCTCTTCAATAACTTTTTTCACTTCATCCGTGTGGTATGCTTCAATAATTTTCTTAATCGCTGCTGCTTGGTCTGATTTTTCCCAGTCGCTACGAGCTGCAATCAAGTTGTACCATTGCGATGAATTTTCATCTTTTTGCTCTTTGTAAAGGGCATTTTTGTAATCCAAGCCAGCTTCCAATACGAAGGTATTGTTTACGACTGCTGCATCAACAGAGCTAAGAGAGCTTGCTGTTTGGCTTGCATCCAACTCAGTAATTTTCAAGTTTTTCTTGTTTTCAGTAATATCGGCAATCGTTGCTAATTCTGTACCAGATACTCCAACCTTGATAAAACCAGCTGCTTGAAGAAGGTAAAGAGCACGACTTTCGTTTGTTGGGTCGTTTGGAACAGCAATTTCTGCACCATCTGGAATTTCTTCTACTTTAGCGTATTTGTTTTTTCCGTCAGCTGTACCTGAGTAAAGACGGATTGGTGAGATATAGGTATCCGCAATAGCAACCAAGTCTTCACCATTTTCTTCATTCCAGTTGTTCAAGAAGTTATGGTGTTGGAAAGCGTTGATGTCAACTTCGTTTTCTGCAACAGCCTTGTTTGGTTGTGAGTAGTCTGTAAATTGAGTGAACTCCAAAGTCACATCATCACCAAGAATTTCTTGGATTTTGTCCCAACGAGCTTGCTCAGAGTCGCTCAAGCTCATCACACCAACACGAACAGTTGTTGCTGATGAATCAGATGAAGAGCTAGAAGACGAGCTACCACATGCAGCCAGCACACCTACTGACAAGGCAGCTGCTGCTAAACTAAATAATTTTTTTAATTTCATAAAAATATCTCCTTAATTTATTGAACTGAGACTATCTTAACACAGAAAAGTCAATCTGACTAATTGGCTTTTTTTATAGAGTGTTATAAGTTTTAATTATAACAAATACCCTTGCAATTATAAGAATTGATAATAAAAAGAGGGAAATTATTTCCCTCTTTCGTAATAATTTCCCAGCTTGCTAGCCTAAGAAATCTTTTTTCCTTTTAGCTACAGTTAAGCTAAGAAGTGCGAGTCCCGCCAAAATTGGTAGCTTGGACTGATGTCCATTTGTTCTAGGTAAGATTGAGGCCGATGATTTTTCAGATTCTACTTTCTGTCTCGAATTAGTAGTTGCTGAATATAAAGCCTCTTTCTTGGTATTTCCCATTGTCAATTGGGTCGATACTTCGATAACTGGATACACTAGATTAGTTAGGATACTTGAAGATTCAGTAACTGCTGGTACTCCCTTGATTAGTGCAACAGGTGTTTCTATGACTGGCGGATCAACTTCTGTTGGAGATGGCGGCGTCTCTTCAACTGGCGGTTCGACTTCTGTTGAAGTTGGCGGCATTGCTTCGACTGGCGGTTCGACTTCTGTTGGAGATGGCGGCGTTGCTTCGACTGGCGGTTCGACTTCTGTTGAAGTTGGCGGCGTTGCTTCGACTGGCGGTTCGACTTCTGTTGGAGATGGCGGCGTTGCTTCGACTGAGGGATCGACTTCTGTTGAAGTTGGCGGCGTTGCTTCGACTGGCGGTTCCACTTCTGTTGAAGTTGGCGGCGTTGCTTCGACTGGCGGTTCGACTTCTGTTGAAGTTGGCGGCGTTGCTTCGACTGGTGAGTCTACTTCTATATTTTCTACTTTCGAGTTTGATTTCAAATTGACAATAATTTCATAAAAGGGACCATTATAATTCAAGTCGCTACTAAAAATTGAAGTGAAACCTTGACTTACCTCAACAGATTCAAAATAATATGCCTTCTCATCAATACCATTGCTTTCATCACGAATAATGCTATCAATTGTGGAGTTTGCAACTCGGCGACTCTCTTTAACAGTTGATTCCCCATCTTTAAATTGAATAGTATATAAGGCTTGTCTGATAGTTGAATTATCATAAATCACACCTACTGGTAGAAGTCTTTTCTCAATTGCAGGCAGAGGAGTATCCGATGTGTTTACAACTAGTTGTTGGTATGAACGAATTACCTCAGTTTGAGTTCGATTTCCAACAGTAACTGACCTTGAAGAGATTTGAGTCCCCCCCGCACCGGCTAAGTCAAATGTTACACCATGTTCTTTTTCATATGCTGAAATTAGCTCACGAATCAATTGTTTCATTGCTTCATGGTCTTCACCTTGGAAATTCGTACGAATGAGTACTTGCCCACTCGATTTTTCAACAACCTCAATATTGGTTACCACTGTCGTTTCTACAACAGGATTTAAATTCTCTACATCAGTAGACTGATTGACAACTATGGATTTCGCAGGCAAACTATCAATAGTAGATAAATAACTCGTATTGCCATTAATATCTGTCAGATATAAATACTTCAGCTCATACTGACCTGGCGAATAAGAATAGTGAATTGTTTCCGATAAGGTTATCCTTTTTTTATTACCCTCCAATTGCTCAATATTGGTAATATTTTCGCCAAATCGAAGTGTTCCTGACTCACTTTCAAATCCGAGATTAACAGATGCGATATTTGAATCATCTTCCACTAAAAGTACCACTTCAACTGTTTCACCTTGTTTAGCTTCATTTCGACTAGTGTCTAACTCAATAAACTTAGGTGCTGAAAAATCAGTAACGATATTAGGTGAGTTAATGATAGCCTGGCTAGCAATATTTTGAATAATTTCAGGTTCTGAAAGGCTATTTGAGGAACTTCCGTTTTTAGCATTCAAAGAAACAAAATCTAAAGATAAGTCTGACCTAGGATAATCACTTGCTATTGGTACAGTTACATCAAAGCGATATAGTCCATCAACTAGCTTAATTGGGTTATTACTCTCTCCTCTAAGCACATACTGACTAGTTAATTTTTTATCAGATAGACCAAAGAAAATACGCTCCATTTCCTCTTCTGACGAAACTACAAAACTAGCTGTTAGTTTTTCGCCAGGCTGGTAAGACTCCTTATCAAACGTCAAGGATTCCAATGTAGGAACAGGAATATACTGTAGAGTCAAGACCGTATCACCTTCTACAAGTTCACCGTAAAGAGAAGGCTGGTTCTCATATGATAATCTATAAATTTTTCCATCTTGCTCAATTTTCTGTACTTGATAATCATAGACATAGAAAGTTGGATAGCTTTGAATCGGTTCTGATAAGATCTCTGATCCATCTGCATAAATTGTCTTTTCACGATAACTAATCAATGTCTCTGGAACAGCTTCAACTGATTCTTTAAGCGTTTGCCCTGTCCTTGTTTGATACTGAACAATCACTTTACCTGTTTTCTTTTCAACCTGCTCTGTAGTTACCAAATAAGGTGTATAAGTATAGGTCACTTCCGTCAAACCAGCTTTCAAAAGCCCCTGCTCAACACCATCTACTTTAACCTTATAATATTGCCTACCATCCAAGCCGTTCAGAAGTAATGGAGCTTCGCCACTAGTATCGTATGTAATCCCTGTCGCAGCTGGTTCCTCCGAACCGAATGCTAATTCTGACACCACTCCTGAAATTCTCTTGTCTTCAGCTATGGTAGTCCCATCTTCAAGTTGATAATGAATCAAGACTGAACCTGAAGTAACACTATTAACCGTCATCGAAAGTGGTGCAAATGTATGCTCTTCCAATGAATATTTGGAAGAATCATAATAATAAATAATATTACCAATCTCGTCTCTTAGAGATAGATGTGTTAAATTATAAATATCACTCGGACGATTTTCTGGAATGGAGCTAGTTAAAACTGAACGATATAAGCCATTAGCTAATTTTTCGACTTCGCTGGAAGAAAAATAAAGACTCTGTCTTCCATCCGAGGAGTCAAAATCTGCCGATACATAGGAAAGATTGCTATCATCCTCTGATTCAACTATAAGGGTTACGGTCTCACCGGCCTGGTACTCTGTTTTATCTAATGTATAGGAGACAAGTTTTGGTGCAGTGCGGTCGGTCACTGTACCAGTAACCGTCATCGAAAGTGGTGCAAATGTATGCTCTTCCAATGAATATTTGGAAGAATCATAATAATAAATAATATTACCAATCTCGTCTCTTAGAGATAGATGTGTTAAATTATAAATATCACTCGGGCGATTTTCTGGAATGGAGCTAGTTAAAACTGAACGATATAAGCCATTAGCTAATTTTTCGACTTCGCTGGAAGAAAAATAAAGACTCTGTCTTCCATCCGAGGAGTCAAAATCTGCCGATACATAGGAAAGATTGCTATCATCCTCTGATTCAACTGTAAGGGTTACGGTCTCACCGGCCTGGTACTCTGTTTTATCTAATGTATAGGAGACAAGTTTTGGTGCAGTGCGGTCGGTCACTGTACCAGTAACCGTCATCGAAAGTGGTGCAAATGTATGCTCTTCCAATGAATATTTGGAAGAATCATAATAATAAATAATATTACCAATCTCGTCTCTTAGAGATAGATGTGTTAAATTATAAATATCACTCGGGCGATTTTCTGGAATGGAGCTAGTTAAAACTGAACGATATAAGCCATTAGCTAATTTTTCGACTTCGCTGGAAGAAAAATAAAGACTCTGTCTTCCATCCGAGGAGTCAAAATCTGCCGATACATAGGAAAGATTGCTATCATCCTCTGATTCAACTGTAAGAGTTACGGTCTCACCGGCCTGATACTCTGTTTTATCTAATGTATAAGAAATCAATTTTGGTGCTGTACGGTCTTCCATCACCTCTGCTGCTCTATCTGTTGCTGGAGAGCTGGTCGATGAAATGTTGGCCTCTAAATTCGTATTTGATTCTGGTGTAGTTGAAATTGACTCCCCATTTGCATTACTTGCTTCTACAGCAGTTGAAGAAACCGCTTCTGCTACCAAAGAATTTGTAGCTGTCGTGGTTTCAACCTCCGAAGTCCCCTCGTTTCCTACAGTTCCAGTTGAAGTTGATGTTGCGACATCATTATCTGCAGTTAATTCAACAGTTTCTGAAGCATTTATTACTTGTTCAGAACTTGCTGTTGTGGGAGTATTCTCACTCACTTCATCAGCATAGACAACAGCCGTAGTAGAAAACAGCAAACCTAGAGCCAGCACTCCGACTGCCCCATGAATACCTTTTCTAATACTTCCATAACCTTTGGATTCTTGACATTTCTTTAACATATAATCCTCCTTTAATTAGTGTTATTATATACAATTTTATCTGATTTATAAAGTATTTACTTGCAAATTATTACAAAAAACACTCAATTACTTGAGTGCAAAGAATATGACTAAAACACATCCACCAAATACTGAAACAAGTCCCTATGCTGTTTGCAGTCATTGTATAGAAATTCTGGGTGCCATTGAAGACCAAACAGGGCCTGCTTGCCCTTGCTTTCATAGGCCTCAATCGTACCGTCTCTCGGATCCAGACCAGTTGCCACCAAACCAGGTGCCAAATCTTTGATCCGCTGATGATGGAAGGAATTAATCGAACTTCCCTGAGCAAATAATTGACTAACACGACTTTTAGGTTTAACCTGCAAACGATGCGAAGTTCCTTCTATATCCTCTTGCCAATGGTCAGCCACTTCCTGTTCCAAACTTCCACCTAAAGCAACATTGAGCAACTGCATCCCTCGGCAGACTGCAAAAATTGGTTTTCCTTGCCGAATTGCTTCCTTAATCAAGGCCAATTCAAACTCATCCCGCTCCAAGAGGTAATCCTCACTATCTATCAAACGTTTTTGACCATACAAACTTGGATCCACATGCTGACCACCGGATAAAATCAACTTGTCAATCATATCGATATAATCCTTGGCTAAGTCAGGAGTTCCCATCGGGATAACCATTGGGACACCACCTGCCTGACGAACACTGTCTGCCAATTCACGCGCAACTGTCACGTAAACTCGACCAGATTTTGTTGGAAATTCTTGTTCATTTCCTGAAATTCCAATAATGACTTTTCCCATGAGAAACTCCTTTCTGTGATTTTTTACATTGTAACACGACCAGCCAAGCCTGTCTAATATAGAAGTTTTATGACCTGATAAAAAATACCTATCAAAACTACATAAAAACAATTTTCTAGACGCAAGAGTTTGCCTGTTGCGGTTTCATAGATAAAATCTATACCTAGCTTAAAACAAAACGATATTGGTTCTAGCCTGAGAAAGTCAGGCTAGATAAACAGGCGTTTTTCAAGCTTTTATATAGAAGAAATATCATAAAATGTAACCCACATTCCATCTGTTATAGTCAAAACTTATAACGTTCTCTAATTTTTTACAATTATACAAGTGTTTGCTTTTCTGTTAGGATAAGAGCATAGAAATAATTTTGGAGGATCAAACATGACAACAACTATTATCGGCTTCCCACGTATCGGAGAACACCGTGAATTAAAATTTATCACTGAAAAATACTTTAGAAATGAAATTCCACAAGAAGAGCTTTTGGAAGCAGCTAAGGACCTACGCGCTAAGCACTGGAATATTGTTAAAGAAGCAGGCATTACTGAAATCCCAAGCAACGATTTCTCACACTATGACAATGTTTTGGATGCAGCTGTTCTCTTCAACATCGTACCTAAAGCAGTACAGAATCTTGACTTGACCGACCTTGAAAAATACTTCGCCCTTGCACGTGGCTATCAAGGAGAAAAAGGGGACGTTCGTGCTAGACCGATGAAAAAATGGTTCAACACCAACTACCACTATATCGTTCCAGCTATTGAAAAAGATACAGAAATCAAACTAGCCGGTCATAAGATTTTCGATGAATTCCAAGAAGCAAAGAACTTGGGTATCACAACTCGTCCAGTTTTGATTGGTCCATTCACACTCTTACAATTAACTGATTTTGAAGAAGGTGCGACAGCTACTGATTTCGCTGACAGCTTAGTTGCAGCCTATGGACAAGTTTTTGAAAAATTGGCAGAGCTCGGTGCTGAAAAAATCCAGTTAGACGAGCCTAGCTTGGTCAAGGACTTGACTGCAGAAGAAAAAGCCCTCTTCCTAAACATCTACCAAACACTCTTGGCAGACAAGAAAGACTTGCAAGTCCTTATCCAAACCTACTTCGGTGATGTTCGTGATATTTACACAGAATTGACCAGCCTACCAGTTGATGCCATCGGTCTTGACTTTGTAGAGGGTAAGGAAACTGCTGCACTTGTTGCGACAGGTTTCCCAGCTGACAAGACCCTCTACGCTGGTATCGTCAACGGTAAAAATATCTGGCGCAACAACTACGAGAAGAGCCTGGCTGTTTTGGAGGCTATCCCTGCTGAAAATCTTGTCTTGACAACTTCTTGCTCACTACTTCATGTACCATTTACAACAGCCAATGAAGAGTTTGAACCCGCAATTCTCAACCACTTTGCCTTTGCAGTTGAAAAACTGAGCGAATTGCGCGACTTAGATGCTATCCGAAATGGTCAAGGAGATACTGTGCTTGCTGCCAACAAGGAACTCTTTGCCCTTGAACGTGTGGGGCGTGACACAGCGCTTGCAGACCGCTTAGCAGGTTTGACAGATGCAGACTACACTCGCTTGCCTGTCTTTGCAGAACGCGAAGCTATTCAACGCGAGAAGCTAAACTTACCACTTCTTCCAACAACAACGATTGGCTCTTTCCCTCAAACCAAAGAAATTCGCAGCACACGCTTGGCTTTCCGTAAAGGAAATATCTCAGAAGAAGAATACGATGCATTTGTCAAAACTCAAACAGATGAGTGGATTGCATGGCAGGAAGAAGTTGACTTCGATGTACTGGTTCACGGTGAATTTGAACGCAACGACATGGTAGAATACTTCGGTGAAAACCTGTCTGGCTACCTCTTCAGTAAAAACGGTTGGGTACAATCCTACGGTATGCGTGGGGTCAAACCACCAATCATCTGGGGTGATGTAACACGCTTGAACCCAATTACTGTCAAATGGTCAAGCTATGCACAAAGCCGTACCAACAAACCAGTTAAAGGTATGTTGACAGGGCCAGTAACCATCCTCAACTGGTCATTCCCACGTGAAGATATTTCTATCAAAGAATCAACTCTTCAAATTGCCCTTGCTATCAAGGAAGAAGTTCTCGACCTTGAAGCAGCGGGTATCAAGATCATCCAAATCGACGAAGCAGCCCTTCGTGAAAAACTACCACTCCGTCGTAGCGACTGGTACAGCGAGTATCTTGATTGGGCAATCCCTGCCTTCCGTTTAGTACACTCAACTGTTGCACCAGATACACAAATTCACACTCACATGTGCTATAGCGAATTTACTGACATCATTCCTGCCATCGACAATATGGATGCGGATGTTATCTCCTTTGAAGCCAGCCGTTCAAATCTTGTTATTCTAGATGAACTCAAGGCTAAAAATTTCCAAACTCAGGTAGGTCCTGGTGTCTATGACATCCACTCTCCACGTGTCCCTGCCGTTGATGAAATTGCACACACCATCCAAGCCATCCTTGCAAAAGTACCGAAAGAAAAAGTTTGGATTAACCCAGACTGCGGACTCAAGACTCGTGGCGAATCAGAAACAAAAGCTAGTCTTATCCACTTGACCCAAGCAGCTAAGGCAGCAAGAAAGGAACTCTAATTTATGATTGGTCAAACCCCAAGTCTCTCATTTGAAATTTTTCCTCCAAAACCAGCAGTAGGCAATGAAAAGATTATCCAAACTCTCGATGAGATGCAAGGTTTGGCCCCTCATTTTATCAGTGTTACATGCAGCAATAACAATTTGAACGTAGAAGAGACGACTGTCAAGTTGGCTAACCATGTTCGCAATGAATTGCATATTCCAACTATCGCACATTTGCCAGCTGCTTACTTGACAAAAGAAAAGGTCCGATCCGTTCTTCATTCTCTCGATGAAATTAGTGTGCATCAGATTTTAGCACTTCGTGGCGATATTATTGAAGGTCTTCCCCCTAAAGAGGACTTCCAGTATGCAACTGACTTGATTTCCTTTATCAAGGAAGAAGCCCCACATTTTGACATTATTGGAGCCTGTTATCCAGAAGTACATCCAGAATCACCAAATTCTGTTTCAGACATCAAAAATTTGAAAAAGAAAGTTGATGCCGGTTGCTCAACCTTGGTAACTCAACTCTTCTTCGATAACGAAGCATTTTATAACTTTCAGGAGAAATGTTCTCTAGCAGACATCGAAGTGCCTATTATCGCAGGTATTATGCCTATCATCAACAGGAATCAGGCACTTCGACTCTTGAAAACCTGTGAGAATATCCGCCTCCCTCGTAAATTCAAGGCCATCTTGGAAAAATACGAGCACAATCCTGAATCCCTACGCGCAGCAGGTCTGGCCTATGCTGTAGATCAGATTGTTGACTTAGTGACCAATGATGTCGCAGGTGTTCATCTTTATACCATGAACAATGCCGAAACGGCCCGCACCATCCATCAAGCAACTCATTCGCTATTCAAACATTATAGTTAGAAAACTCCCCTGAGCCCAAGCTCAGGGGTTATTCTATGCCCTGTGACTCCCAAAGACTACATGATAATTTTTTCACCCCATCATGACATTAATCCAGCAGATGTCTAGGTATGTGACATCTTGCTTACAATAACGAACAGCCATTTAAAATACAGTCACAAGGAGTAAAAATGGCACTAAGAGGAGACAGAGAAGCGATGAAATGGAAAAATATAGACAATATGTAAAGACCCCCAGTTGAGAATTCGTGGATTTACCTGTACACTAGAATAAAAAAACAATCAACTTCTAACAGGAATTACCACACTCAATTGGAGGTCTTATATGTTTCATTTTACCACACTTTTCATCGGAATGGATGTTCACAAAGAAAGTTTTTCACTCTGCTATTATGATATGATGGCGAATCAATTCAAACATAGCACTAAAGTTGGTCCAAATGTTAGCTATATTGTGAACTATGTGAATGAGCTTCGTCGTTTATATGGTCAAGATGCAGAAGTGTTATGTGGCTACGAAGCCGGATGTCTTGGATTTACCCTATATCACCAGCTACAAGCTCACGGGATTCCCTGTATCGTGATGGCGCCTACAACGGTGATGAAGGAAGGATCTAAGCGTGTTAAGACTGATAAAAAAGATGCAGCTCAGCTCGCAAAAGCTCTGGCCTTTCGTAGCTATCGGCCTGTTCATATTCCTACTGTTGAGGATGAACAAGTCAAAGAATATATCCGCATGAGAACAGACCACAAAGTGGCTCTGAAGAAAATCAAACAACAAATTCTTGCCTTCTGTCTCCGACATGATTTTCGCTATACCGAGGGAAGCAGTAATTGGACACAGAAACATGTTCGCTGGCTCCGTTCCCTAAATCCTGATGGACTTTACGCAGAGATTTTGACAGAATATCTATTGACCTATGAGAAATTAGTAGATCAAATAGAACGGTATGATGCACGAATTGAGCAACTGGGTCAAAGCGACAGTTATCAAGAGAAGGTCTCACGGCTTTCTTGCTTTATTGGCATTAAAACACTAACTGCTCTTTCCATTGTGACAGAAATCGGTGATTTTAATCGCTTTGCGACAGCTCAACATTTTGCTTCTTATCTTGGGCTAACTCCTAGCGAAAATTCTAGCGGCGACAAGGAGAGAAGAGGTGCTATCACCAAAGCTGGGAATAGCCATGTGAGACGACTTCTGATAGAAGCTGCACAATCATTGGCTAAGGGGACGATTGGGTATAAATCCAAAGAATTGAAAAGGAGACAAAGTGGAAACCGAGTGGAGGTGATTGCTTATGCGGATAAGGCTAATGAACGCTTAAGAAGACGTTATCGCACACTTGTTCTAGGAAAAAATAAGAAACAAAATGTTGCTAAAACAGCTATTGCACGAGAATTGTCTGGTTTTATTTGGGGGATGATGACAGGAAGAATAGCTTGAAGTTAGCGCTTGTTTTCATGTACACTTTTGACCATTAAGTTTTATCATCGCAGAGCGATGAGGAATCCCTATTTCTATCCAAAATCACTGGGTGAATTTGGACAGAAATAAGGATTGAAATCATGTTTGAATGGAAAGTATCTTGAAGGAGTTTAGGACTTCAAGGTTTGAGTCATCTACGAAACGACTAAGTGGCACAATTGTGATCCACGCTTATAGAGAGTAGGACTCGCGGCAGAACCATTGACCTGTAGGTAACCAATCCACGAATATCAGAGTGGCCAATGCCCGAAGCTAAGAACTAGGCTCTTTCTAGATACTTTTCATTTTTTAATCAGTTCGATTGTTTTTACTTGACAAAGGGCTTTACATATCAGTCATTTGAATTAACTTTGATACATCGTCACTTTCGGCTTGCCGTACTCAACGAAAGTGACTTACATCGCAAGTCTTATTTCCAACCTAGAACAGCCTCTAGGCTGTTCTAGCAACCTGCACCTCAGTTCCTTGTCTGAAAGCTAATTCATTCGACTATAAACTCCATCCGTTTACAATTTACAATATTCAATACAGCATTCTGCTGAATAAATCACATTGATTCCCATATATTTTAATCGTAAATAAAAAAACTGACCTTCAAATGAAGATCAGTTCAAGGATAATAAACAGATTACAAGATGGCTAGAATGATGAAATTCAGAATAAATAGAGCTGTGGCACCCCAAAGGATTGGATGAATTTCTTTAGCCTTACCTGTCGAAACTTTTACCAAGCAATAGAAGATAAAGGCTGCTGCAATACCGTAAGAGATAGAGAAGCAAAGCGCCATGAAGAAGGCTGCAAAGAAGGCTGGAAGAGCGTCTTCAAACTGGCTCCAATCAACATCAAGGAAGGATGAAACCATCATAACACCGACGATAATCAAGGCTGGAGCTGTTGCAGCATTTGGCACAATTCCAATGAATGGTAAAATCAAAATTGATAGTAAGAAGAGAATGGCAGTTGTAACAGCTGTCAGACCAGTACGACCACCTGCAGAGATACCTGCAGCCGATTCAACATACGTTGTTGTATTTGAAGTACCAAATAGTGCACCGATAGAGGTACCAATCGCATCTGCAAAGAGCGCCTTGTCCATCTTAGAGTTAAAGCCTGTACCATTTTCAAGAGCTTTCTCATCTTCTTCTGAGAAAATACCAGTCTTACGACCTGTACCGATAAAGGTACCAAGTGTATCAAAGGTATCTGACAAGCTGAATGCAAAGATAGTCATCAAAACAAGTGGTAGACGGCTTGAGTCAGCAAAGAGCGAAGATAGACCATCAAAAGCCGCTAGGAAAGTTGTACCAAGCTCCGCAAAGGCTGTACCGATGTTATTGTTTGCAAAGTCGATGGTAGAAAGGTCTACAACACCTGCTGGAATACCAGCTAAAGTCGTTGCAATAATACCAATCAAAATTGCACCACGCACGTTCTTAATAACCAGAACAGCTGTCAAAAGAAGACCGAACACTGTCAAGAGAACACTTGGATCTGTAAATGTTGAGATAGATGGGACTACACCACCTCCCGCCAAAACAGAGAAGACACCATTTGAAAAAGTTTCTGCTGTCGCTTCAGCAGGTGCAACACCATTGACAGTGATAATGTCTGAGCCAGAAGTCAGGAAAGTAATCAGGTTTGAATTTTTAAAACCAAGATAGGCAACGAAAACCCCGATACCTCCACCGATGGCATGTTGCAAGCTAATCGGAATCGCCTTGATAATGCTCTTACGAACCTTTGTAACGGTGATAAAAACGTTAAACAAACCGCAGAGGAAAACCATTGCCAAAGCTTCTTGCCAAGTAAAACCAAGACCAATAACCACTGTATAGGTAAAGAAGGCATTCAACCCCATACCTGGTGCCAAGGCGTAAGGTACGTTAGCAAATAATCCCATAACAAGCGTTGATACAGCACTCGCAATAATAGTCGCTAAAAAGACTGCTTGAGTTGGCATACCTGCCACACTCAATACGCTCGGGTTAACAAACAAGATATATGACATGGCAAAGAAAGTCGTAAGTCCTGCCATAATTTCCGTAGAAACAGTCGTTCCTTGTTCTTTCAATTTAAAAAATTGATCCATTTTTCATTTCTCCTTTTAATTTACGAACGATAAAAACATTATAATCAAAAAACATTCTAATTTCAAGTTTTTTAATCTCGAAAACGTTATTTTATTGATTTTTGACTTGAAATATTCGTAAATACCGAACGTTACGGACTTGCAAAAATCTATACAAAATTTATCGCTTCTTTGCTTTTATTATCTCCTTTTGTTATACTGGAAATTATTAGTTCAAGATGTGGCTACCTACGAGTCGTATTCTTTGAAACATAAAATAATTTCTCAGCAATCTAGCTACTACCTAAACATTATTCACTATTAAAAACTAGTATAACAACTCTAGAAAGGAATGCTACTAAATATGAAGAAAAAAATCATAGCTATCGATTTGGACGGCACATTGCTCAATAATGATAGCCAATTATCTGATTATACCATCTCAACTATAAAGAAGGTCCGCCAAGCAGGACACACCGTTCTTATCGCCACAGGTCGCCCCTATCGAATGGCTGAAAAATTTTACCAACAACTAGAACTGGATACTCCCATGATTAATTTCAACGGTTCTTTAGTTCACATCCCTGGAAAGAAATGGCAATGGGAACAAAATATTTTAATCGACAAAAAATACCTACTCGAATTTCTAAAAGAAGAAGAAACATTCGAGGCAGATTTTATTGCTGGTGAATACAAGAATAAATTCTACATCACTCAAAAGAACTTAGACAAGATCGATCCTGCTCTGATGGGGGTTGAACAGATTACTCCAGATACACTCATCAAACCTGAATTAATCACTAGTGATCCTCATTCCATCCTTATGCAGACTCGTGCAACTGATAAGTATGAACTTGCAAAAGAAATGAATGCCTATTTCAAGGATGAGTTAGAAATCAATACGTGGGGCGGACCATTAAATATCCTCGAAACTTGTGCAAAAGGTGTCAATAAGGCAACCGCTCTGAGCTATGTTCTTAACCTCTACCAAGCCACTCCTAGCGACTTAATTGCCTTCGGCGATGAGCACAACGATGTTGAGATGCTAGACCTAGCAGGCACAGCCTATGCCATGAAAAATTGTAGCGATACACTTCGTCCACATGCCGACAGATTGACAGCATTTGCTAATTTTGAAGATGGTGTCGCACGTGAACTAGAAAACCTATTTTTATAGACATCAAAAAACCTGATAAACTGTCAGGTTTTTATCATATTCATTGCATATTTTTATCACTTTTCTGAAACATGATTATGAAAAGTTTTGGAAACATTTTGCACTTTTAACATAATTTCTCTTGACAAATGCACTGAAAACGTTTTATACTGTTATAGTTCGAACATGAAAGCCCATTCAATGGTTTTTACATGAACAAGAAAAATTTAGGAGGATCAATAATGAGTATTGGAATCATTATTGCAAGTCATGGCGAATTTGCTGCTGGTATTCATCAGTCAGGTTCAATGATCTTTGGCGAACAGGATAAAGTACAGGTTGTTACTTTCATGCCAAGTGAAGGACCAGATGATTTATATGCTAAGCTCAATGCTGCCGTGGACGCATTCGATGCCGATGATGAAATCTTGGTTTTGGCTGACCTTTGGAGTGGTTCTCCATTCAACCAAGCAAGCCGTGTTGCTGGTGAAAATCCAGATCGTAAGTTTGCTATCATCACCGGTCTAAACTTGCCAATGCTTATCCAAGCTTACACAGAGCGTATGATTAACGCTGCTGCTGGCGTGGAGGAAGTTGCGGCAAACATTATTAAGGAAGCCAAGGATGGTGTGAAGGTTCTTCCAGAAGAACTACAACCAACTGAAGCCGCTCCTGTAGCAGATGTAGCAACAACTACTCCACAAGGTGCAATCCCTCCAGGAACTGTTATCGGTGATGGTAAGTTGAAAATCAACTTAGCTCGTATCGATACTCGTCTCTTGCATGGTCAGGTCGCTACTGCTTGGACTCCTGCTTCTAAAGCTGACCGTATCATCGTCGCTTCAGATACAGTGGCACAAGATGACCTTCGTAAACAATTGATCAAGCAAGCGGCTCCAGGAAACGTTAAAGCAAACGTCGTTCCTATCAAGAAACTGATTGAGGTTTCTAAAGATCCTCGCTTCGGTAACACACACGCTTTGATTCTCTTTGAAACACCTCAAGAAGCTCTTGAAGCAATCGAAGGTGGTGTAGAAATCAAGGAATTGAACGTTGGTTCGATGGCTCACTCAACAGGTAAAACAATGGTGAACACTGTTCTTTCTATGGATAAGGACGATGTTGCAACCTTTGAACGCTTGCGTGAACTCGGTGTCAAATTCGATGTTCGTAAAGTTCCAAACGATTCACCAAAAGATTTGTTTGACTTGATTAACAAGGCAGATGTTAAATAATAACTGATTAACACTGTGTGATTATCAGAAATATGAAAGGATTATAACTATGTCAGATATTTCAATTATTTCTGCAATTTTGGTCGTTGTCGTGGCCTTTCTTGCAGGTATGGAAGGTGTCCTTGACCAATTCCAATTCCATCAACCAATCGTTGCATGTACCCTAATCGGTCTTGTTACCGGTAACCTCACAGCAGGTGTTATGCTTGGAGGAACTCTCCAACTTGTTGCCCTTGGCTGGTCAAACATCGGTGCTGCGATTGCACCAGACGCTGCCCTTGCTTCTGTTGCTGCCGCTATCATCTTGATCAAGGGTGGTGACTTCTCACCAACTGCTATCTCAGTTGCTCAAGGTCTTGCTATCCCTCTTGCTGTTGCAGGTCTTTTCCTTACAATGCTTGTGCGTACTGCATCTGTTGCCCTTGTACACGGTGCTGACGCTGCTGCAGAACGTGGTGATTTCGGTGCACTTGAGCGCTACCACTTGATCGCTCTTTCACTTCAAGGTCTTCGTATTGCTGTTCCTGCTGCCCTTCTTCTTGCTATCCCAACTGAGGCTGTTCAAGCTGCTCTTGAATCTATGCCAGCTTGGTTGTCAGGTGGTATGAACGTCGGTGGTGGTATGGTTGTTGCCGTAGGTTTCGCTATGGTTATCAACATGATGGCTACTCGTGAAGTATGGCCTTTCTTCGCTATCGGTTTCGCTCTTGCTGCTGTTAGCCAATTGACACTTATCGCTCTTGGTGCTATCGGTGTATCTCTTGCCTTCATCTACCTTAACCTTTCTAAAAAAGGTGGAAACGGTGGCGGAGCTGGTTCTAACGACCCAATCGGCGACATCCTAGAAGACTACTAAGAAGAAAGGAAGAACACAATCATGACAGAAAAAATTCAACTTTCAGTAAAAGATCGTAAAGCGATTTGCTGGCGTTCAACCTTCCTTCAAGCATCATGGAACTTTGAGCGTATGCAAAACTTGGGTTGGGCTTACACAATGGTTCCAGCCATCAAAAAACTTTACACTAAGAAAGAAGATCAAATTGCGGCTCTTAAACGCCACATGGAATTCTTTAACACCCACCCATACGTTGCTGCACCTATCGTCGGTGTAACACTTGCCCTTGAAGAAGAGCGTGCAAACGGTGCTGACATCGATGACGCTGCTATCCAAGGTGTGAAAATCGGTATGATGGGACCTCTCGCTGGTATCGGTGACCCAGTATTCTGGTTTACAGTACGTCCTATCCTCGGTGCCCTAGGTGCTTCACTTGCTGTGTCAGGTAACATCCTTGGCCCAATCCTCTTCTTCGGTCTTTGGAACGCTATCCGTATGGGCTTCCTATGGTACACTCAAGAGTTTGGTTACAAATCAGGTAAAGAAATCACTAAAGATATGTCAGGTGGTATCCTCCAAGACATCACTAAAGGTGCTTCTATCCTCGGTATGTTCATCCTTGCCGTACTTGCTCAACGTTGGGTATCTATCGGCTTCAACTTCACGGTTTCTGAAGTTCCACTCTCAGAAGGTGCTTACATCGAGTGGGATAAATTGCCAGAAGGCTACGAAGGTATCCAAAAAGCCTTTGAATTGGTTGGTCAAGGTTTGTCACAAACTCCAACTAAAGTTACTACTTTCCAACAAAACTTGAACGGTCTTATCCCAGGATTCATGCACTTGCTTCTTACCTTCCTATGCATGTGGTTGTTGAAGAAAAAAGTTTCTCCAATCACTATCATCGTTGGTTTGTTCGCATTCGGTATCGTAGCTCGCCTATTTGGAATTATGTAATCCATTAAGAAACCCCGCTCATGCGGGGTTTTATGGTATAATAAAACAAGAAATGAGGTAACTATGGCACAATCATTAAATAAACACGTCGAACTATCCACAACAGGCGTTTCCTATCTCAGTCTTGCAGGTGGAACGGTTGGTAAGTTCCTGCTAGGAGATCACGCTTTAGAATTTTACGCTGATAACAACGTTGAAAATTATGTTCAAATCCCTTGGACATCTATCATTCAGATTGGTGCCAATGTTTCCAATAGAAAAATCAGTCGCCACTTCGAAGTCTATACTGATAGCGGCAAATTCCTTTTTGCTTCTAAAGATTCTGGTAAAATTCTAAAAATTGCTCGTGAACATATTGGCAATGAGAAAGTTGTCAAACTGCCAACTCTCCTGCAAATTCTAGGACAGAAAATCTCAAATCTATTTGCAAAAAAATAAAAAATCAAGTATAATCCCGTCTTTGACAGTTTTACAAGACAAAAACCTCCCTAACCCTATGCATATCAAGGGTTTAGCGAGGTTTTCTTTTTATATCAAAAATGCGTACTTTTTCTCGATTTTGACGATTGTAAAATTTTTTTCATCTTTTTTTCGCTTAGAATTTGATAATCACTTCTGAATCCAAATGTCTGATGCAGCTGGTCAGTAATAGCCGTCCGAGTGTAGTTAGGTAGATAACCAAAACCAGGCAGATACTTAAAGGTGTATGAACGTAAGGTTTCAATGAGTTCAGTACATGTGAATTGCTTCTGAACCGCCAGCTCTAAGTAACGATAGAGTATAAGAGCAAGAAAGCAAGTTGTAAAGTGAGCAGAAATGCGATCTTCTCGACTTAAATAAACTGGTCTAGCTTTCAATTCATGCTTCATAATACGGAAACATTCTTCAATTTCCCATCTTCTCTGATTAATGGAAACAATGGTCTCAATCGTATCGTCTAAGTTTGTTGTTACCGCATAAATTCCATCAAATCTAGCTTCAGAAACAATTCGTTCTTCATCCAACTCAATAAACGTTTTCTCAGCTATTTCTCCATCCCTTGTTGTCTCTGTTACTTTTAGGAAACGCTTAGGATCTGTAGATTGTTTCTTCTTGTAGTCAGCTGGTTTTCCAATCCATTTTGAGGCACGTTGAATCTGGCGTTCGCGTATCTTTCTTTGGTAATCTCTGTATTTAGCTGAGAAGGTTACAATCAATCGTTGGTCTTCTAGCCCATCTTGTGGTAAGGGGCATTCTTTGTAAAAGACTTGTCTATAGAGAAAGTCTTGATTACTTTCATCTAGTGCAGAAATATCATAGAATGTCTCGGACTTATCTCCCATCAACCGCCAACCTGTAGAAGCTGTAGCCCAGTCTTTGTCTTCTTTCTTTAACTTTTTGATAGATTGAGTTGTGACAAAGGCTCTCCCGCTGATATTATTGTAGCGTTTGTTTCCAATAGAAGATAGTCCAGCATCTGTACAGACCACAAATTGAGCTTTTTCAAAATCCTTGATAATCTTCTTCTCCAAAGGTTTCATAGTCGTTTGTTCATTCGTATTACCAGGTGTGACGGAGAAAGCTAATGGAATTCCTTGAGAATCCATAAACAGCCCCATTTGAACGATTGGATTCGGTCGATGTTCCTTAGAATAGCCATATTGTCTCAGTTGCCCCTCCTCATCTTCTTCCTCAATTTCGAAATAGAAATTTGTACAGTCGTAATAGAGAACATCTGTCTTACGAGAGGAAAGAGCAGCTGAGTTTTTATAGAGTTGTTCCTGAATGAAATCCGTCTCTTTGGCAATAATTTCTAATCCTCGGTAGAGGTGCTGGAGTTCCAGAGTTTTAGGTTCTAGGAGAGTTTGTGAAAAATGAGCGGTAGATCGTTTAGAGGATGGGAATAGGATTCTGCCGTAGAGGAGACGAGAAAGAATGGTATCTAATTGAAAACTAAAGTGATACCTTTTCTGAATATCGCGACAGATTTTATCCAAGCCCAACTGATAATAGATATTCTGTAGAAACAAATATCCCCCATGATACTCATTTCGTTGGTCCTGTTTCAACTGCCTATTCTCATGAAGTTTGATTAAGATTTCTTGTTTATCTTCTTTATCAAGTTCGGTTAACTCTTTAGCCCGCAATTTTGCCCATTCCATAGGTTCCATTTCGGGATGTAGCTGTTGAAGAGTTTCATGATTGCCGAGATTTTCGACAATGGTAGAAGTTCTTTTATTTCCAACCTTAATATCTTTGATAATGGCATAATTGATTGTATTTTTAGATACTGATTTTTTAACTCTCATAGATTCGCACCTCACTCTATTATACCACAGTACGAGAAAGTACGCAATAAAAATGTGCGAGAATTTGACAAAAAAATAGCGTCACATCAACGTTTGTGACACTTTTGGTGGTTTCAAACTGTCAAACTCCCGAAAAATCAGTCGCCACTTCGAAGTCTATACTGATAGCGGCAAATTCCTTTTTGCTTCTAAAGATTCTGGTAAAATTCTAAAAATTGCTCGTGAACATATTGGCAATGAGAAAGTTGTCAAACTGCCAACTCTCCTGCAAATTCTAGGACAGAAAATCTCAAATCTATTTGCAAAAAAATAAAAAATCAAGTATAATAAAACAAACGGATAAGTAATATCAGGCGTTTTTCAGAAAGTCTGCGGTCGCTGTGAGCAGATAAACAAGGGATATGAAATTCTACCGTTGGCTAAAAATGACATACTTAAAGTGCACAGAATGTGAAGCTGGATGGAACCGCGGTAACTATCGCTCCAGCATCTCTCATTCTGTGTTTTTTATTCTAAAGGAGACATCTATGCTAGATATCAAACGTATTCGTACAGATTTTGACGGAGTGGCTGCCAAATTAGCTACTCGTGGTGTGGCTGCCGAAACCTTGGCAGACATCAAGGAATTGGATGCAAAACGCCGTGAAATCTTGGTCACTGTAGAAGAATTAAAAGCAGAGCGCAACACAGTTTCAGCAGAGATTGCCCAAGCAAAACGCAACAAGGAAAATGCGGATGACAAGATTGCTGCCATGCAGAAATTGTCTGCGGAAGTGAAAAACTTAGACGCTCAGCTTTTGGAAATCGATGAAAAATTGAACGCTATTCTCACTGTTCTTCCAAATACGCCACATGATTCTGTTCCTGTTGGTGCGGATGAAGAAGAAAACGTGGAAATTCGCCGTTGGGGCACTCCTCGTGAATTTAGCTTCGAGCCAAAAGCACACTGGGACTTGGGCGAAGACCTGGATATTCTGGACTGGGAACGTGGGGCAAAAGTAACCGGTGCCCGCTTCCTCTTCTACAAAAACTTGGGTGCCCGCTTGGAGCGTGCCCTCTACAACTTCATGTTGGACGAGCATATCGCAGAAGGCTACCAGGAAATCATCACACCTTACATGGTCAACCATGACTCTATGTTTGGTACTGGACAATATCCAAAATTCAAGGAAGATACCTTTGAGTTGGCGGATACCAACTTCGTCCTCATCCCAACTGCGGAAGTGCCATTGACCAACTACTACCGCAACGAGATTTTGGAAGAAAAAGACCTACCAATCTACTTCACAGCCATGAGTCCATCTTTCCGTTCTGAAGCTGGTTCTGCTGGTCGTGATACCCGTGGTCTGATCCGCCTCCACCAATTCCACAAGGTTGAAATGGTCAAATTTGCCACACCAGAACAGTCTTACGATGAATTGGAAAAAATGACCGCAAACGCAGAAAATATCCTTCAAAAATTAGGCTTGCCATACCGCGTGTTAGCCCTCTGTACAGGCGATATGGGCTTCTCAGCTGCTAAGACCTATGACTTGGAAGTCTGGATCCCTGCCCAAAATGCCTACCGTGAAATCTCCAGCTGTTCCAACACAGAAGATTTCCAAGCCCGCCGTTCCCAAATCCGTTACCGCGATGCTGCTGACGGCAAGGTCAAATTGCTCCACACCCTCAACGGATCTGGCCTGGCAGTTGGCCGTACGGTTGCGGCAATCCTTGAAAACTATCAAAATGAAGACGGTTCTGTCACCATTCCAGAAGTTCTCCGTCCATACATGGGTGGGGTTGATGTGATTAAGCCTTAAGATATACAAAGAAAGAGCGAGGAAAATTCTACTCGCTCTTTTCATTTATCTAAAAATCTACTCCCAAAGTCTTTAATTGTTGACGAATCTTATCTTCTAGAGCCCGAATCTCTAGTCTATCTTGTTCTAGTTGCTGCGTTACTTGCCCGAGATCGATCTCTTCCTCTTCCTCAAAAGTATCGACATAACGAGGAATATTTAGATTGTAGTCGTTTTCTACAATTTCTTCTATTGATGCCAAATGAGCATATTTGTCAACAGACTGACGATTGTGATAGGTCTCTACAATTTTTTCTACCATGTCATTGGAAAGGTGATTCTGGTTCTTCCCTTTTTCAAACTCCTTGCTCGCATCGATAAAGAAGACATCCTTGGTCTGACGATTTTTTTTGAAGACTAGAATAGTGGTTGGAATGCCTGTGCCATAAAACAGGTTAGCTGGCAAGCCAATAACTGCATCCAGGTAATTTTTCTCAATAATCAGTTTGCGAATATGACCTTCTGCTGCTCCCCTAAAGAGCACTCCGTGTGGTAAAACAATGGCCATGGTTCCTGTATTATTCAGATGATAAAGACTGTGTAAGATAAAGGCAAAGTCCGCTTTAGAAGCTGGTGCTAACTTACCGTATTCCATAAACCGTGGATCCTTCAGTTTGGACTCACGATTGTCCCATTTAGCAGAGTAGGGTGGGTTTGCGACGACCGCATCAAAACTACGTGGCTGATCGATTCCAAGTTCATCCACCCCGTCCGGCCAGTCACTTTCTAAGGTATCAGCATTATTCAAAATCATATTGCTGTAGCCGACCTGATGCATCATCAGGTTCATCCGCGCCAAGTTATAAGTAGTTGTGTTCATTTCTTGGCCATAGAATTTGATATGTTGGCCCTGAGGTAGTTCATTACGCACTGTTAGTAGCAAAGACCCTGAACCCATGGTTGGATCGTAAACAGAGAAGCTAGTATCTGATTTTTCCAAACCTAAAGTAACAATCTTGGCTAAAATCTTACTTACTTGATGCGGGGTATAAAATTCTCCACCTTTTTTACCTGCCGAAGCGGCAAACTGTCCAATAAGATACTCATAGATTTCCCCCAGAATATCCTTTCCTTCATCATTTTTATACTCAATGCTGTCAATCAGCTTCACAATACTGTTCAAGGATTTTGCACGCGCAACCGTTGAATTGCCCAAACGAGAGTCACCTAGATTGATGTCATTAAAGACGCCTCTGAAATCTTCCATAGCATCCTGATTGAGTTCTACATTGGCGTTAAAATGATCGAAAATCGTCTGGTAGTCACTCGCTACAATCTCACTGTTATCAATTTTGGCTACCAGTCTTGCCCAGGTATCTTCTGGTGCAATCGCGTATCCAAGGTGAGAAGCTGTATTTTCCAAATACTCCACCAAGTCATTCCCAACTGCTTCTCGTGCATAGGCATCCTGAACAGTTTCTCCTGGAGCAGGACTGATAATTTCATCTTCCACCAAGAAACGCTCTTGATGCTCAGATAGGTAGCGATAGAACATGAAGGCTAGGATATAGTTCTTATATTCCGAAGCATCCATGTTCCCTCGCAATTCATTGGCCATGGACCAAATCTGATTGGTAATGGCTTGAATAGTTTTTGACATGTTTTTGTAATCCTTTCATGTTGTTTCATTTTTTACTCAAAATCTCATTTTCGCTGATGAAGAGTAATAAGCTGATCTAGGTCGGAGAAGAAGCTGCCGATGGCTTCTTGTTCGGGGTGGGTGGGGAGGGGAATAGGTAGACCTTTGAAAACTGAATCTTTAATGGCAAATCTATCTGAGCGAGCTCCACTATTCCCATTCAGCTCCATATATCTATGCCAAATTGTTGTGTCAAAATACTTCTCTACAAAATCCAAATGTATATCTGAAAATCTAAATATAGTATAAAGAGGCGACATAACCCCCACTCTTCCCAATTTATTCCGCTTTATTGGACCAACTGGAGCTAAATTTGAAATCCTTGGATTATATACAAAATCATCAGGACTCACAATATAGTATCCACTTATATTATCCAAACTAGAGATATTTTTTTCAAAGAAATCCCTCTGAGAAATGATACCGAATTCAGCAGAATTTGTAAAAGTTTCTACATACTGTCTATCTAGATTTTTTTGACTAATTTTTTCCGCCACTTCCCCCAACTTACGCTGTTTCCAAGTAGTTGTGAAAGCAGAGCTTTCATTGTATTTTCAGGCAAAAATAATAGTTCCGATTGAAAGTCGCTTTCTGAAAACTCGACTTAAAACTGGTCTTTTCGTTCTTGTTCAAACTCCAAGGAGCGTTTGAGTAATTGGGATAATCCAGTCACATCTTGTTCCGCTAGCAACTCCATATAAAGAGCTCGATCTTCCTTACTAATCAGTACGGGTGCTCCCAATTTGAGCATACTTTGAAACATCAAAATCAGCCGTCCTGTCCGGCCGTTCCCATCACTAAATGGGTGAATACGCTCGAACTGAATATGCACATCTGCCAACACCTCTAACAGCTCAGCTTTTTCCAAAGGCAACCCCAAGCGATAGTTGGCATTGTCCACCCACTGTTGCATGAGAAAAGGCGTTTCCTCTGGCGATGCAGTCTTGAAGGTCGCACCAATAATAGCGTTTTGCACCGACTTAAACTGCCCCCGATCATGCTGTAGGCGGTCCATCAACAAGGCATGAATATCCTTAACCAGTCCCAAACTCAGCTCTTCCCCATTATCTAAGGCAAATAGCAGAGCTTGGAAGGCTTGTTTGTGATTTTCAATCTCGTAAAATTCACGGATACTCTTGTGCTTGCCAGGTAGCGTACTTTCCAAAATAATCGAAACCGTCTCAGGCAGAGAAATGGTATTCCCCTCAATCCCGCTGGAATGATAGGCCATTCGTACCAGAAGGTCATCTAAATAATCCTGCGAATATGTCATACTGACCTCTTTCTATATAAACATCTGCTGTAACAAGGCTTTTTTCAACAGTTTCAGATGATCCAACTGACGCTGATGAAGAGTAATAAGCTGATCTAGGTCGGAGAAGAAGCTGCCGATGGCTTCTTGTTCGGGGAGGGTGGGAGCCGGGAATACTATATTGCTAAAGGGTTTATATTTAAGATTCCATGTATCAGATGTTAAACCTTGTGAATTCACCTGAAAAATTTGTAGTGAACTACTTCTCTTAAATAAATAGGAAAAGAATAACGCATAACTAAGATAAGTTGGAATTAATACTGTATAGGCAGGGCTAACTATTCCATCGTATATAGAATAACCAGATGCCCCTTGCCACATTCGCATAGAATTATATACAATATCTCCTTGCTTCAACACCTTATATTTCGTTTTATCTTCACTTGAATTATCTTTTCTACCAAGCTCTGAAAATCTTCTGACCCCATCACTTATAGTTACTGATAGCAACTCCCCCTCAGCTGAACATTCTAACCTCTCTACAAAGTATTCCCCCAACTTACGCTGTTTCCAAGCGTCCGTAAATTCTGGGAATCTTAGCTCAGGAAAATCGTTTCCATTCCCTTTCGGAAACATTTTCTGTAACAAAGCCTTCTTCAATTCTTTAACATCATCTAATTTTCGCTGATGAAGAGTAATAAGCTGATCTAGGTCGGAGAAGAAGCTGCCGATGGCTTCTTGTTCGGGGAGGGTGGGGACTAAAACAATCTGCTCATCTAGGTCACTCTTATTCAAGTTTCCGATTGCTCCATTTCCTCCCGCAACATACAAACCAATAAACTTGTGATACCAAGTTGAACTCATAAATGCATTGAGAAAACATGGTACTTTAGATGATGCTAATAACATAAAACCACCATGTATTGCGGAATTACTAGGCAAACCTTTGATAATAGAATGTTTGCCCACTAATCTACTCGAACCATTAGCAGAGGTTATTAATATATCCCCTTCTTCCACTAAGGGAATTTTTACTACACTTTTATCGACGAAAACATCATCCTCTCCAAAAACAAATGTATCTTCGTTAATATTTGAAGAACGTAACACACGCACACCGTGGCTTCGTATAGCTGATGGAGAATATGTTAGTCCCCTACGAACTTCTGCTAAATCAGAAAACTTACGCTGTTTCCAAGCGTCCGTGAATCCGGGGAAGCGCAATCGTGGTACTGTTGATTTTTCTTTTGTCATAGTCCCTCCTTTTCTACTCTCTTTTTGTTTTATTTTTGAAAGTTATTTTTGCAATTTTTCGGACGATTTCCATTCTATTATACGCTACCATCCAACAAAATCGCAACCTATTGACCAACCAAGTTGTCGGCCAAATCATATAGAGCTTGTCTCAACTGATTACGGTACTGAATCTTGCTCAAGCCTTTAACAGCATCACCTTCTGCCCAGGTCTGGTAATCGCGACTAGCTTCTTTTATCAAGGTACGTAAGTGTCCGGTATCATCCAAGTCATTCTGACCAAATCGATGTCTCGCCAACAACTCACGTAGTTCTTGGTTGCGGATATGTTCCGTCAAGCCCCATTGGATTCGGAATGCAAAGAGCTTCTTGTCAATGTAAACATGCGAGGCTTCTTGGATAATCTTCTGACTATCAATCCCCTTGACTGGATAAGCAAAGTTCATATCTTGTGTCGGAAAATCACCTCGATAGATTGCATCCCCTGTTTGACGGATCTGGTCAGCATAGTTGAGGTCTTCCAAACCGCTTGCAAATCTATCCAATTCATCCCTGGTAGCTGCGGCTTCTACCATCTTCTCTTCGTGAACCTGATTCAGCAAGAGCTCAACCAGTTCGGTCAATTTATCGTAGTCAATTGTCACTTCCTTGATGTGAGTCATCTTGAGTTCAATTTGGTGAATGCTAACTTTTTGTTCTTTCGCCAAGGTTCGTTTCAATTCGTTGGCTAAGACTGTCGTCAAAAGGTTTTCTTCCTCTACAGACATTCCCAAACTTTCAATAAAGCGGTCCGGCTGATTGTAATCAAATCCTTCAATCACCCCATCAACCTCCTCTGGCTGATACTGTTTCAGCTTAGACAATCCTTGATTGTAAGCACGGAGCAATTCTAACATAGCCTCACGCTTTTTCTCAGACTTCGGAATATCATTGAAATCACCCGTCAACTCTCTCAATTGGTCGACCGTTTGTTTGACTTCAGCAAATACATCCTTGAAAGGCTTAGCCACCAGTCCATTTTTTTCATTGTTATTTTTTTGTTCCGCATCTGATAAATCGGCAGCACTATCATCTGCATAGATGGCCAAGGCCTGATTCATCAATTTCTCATTATGAGCTGGCCAGCGGTAATTGACCACCCGTCCAAAAGGTTTTTTATCCATATCCTCCACACGATTGGTACGAGAATAGGCCTGGATAAGACTGGCTCCTTTTAGGGTTCGGTCAACATAAAGAGTATTGAGCTCAGGAGCATTGAAACCTGTCAACAACTGATCCACGACAATCACCAAATCTAAGTAGTTCTTGTCCTTGGCTGTTCTATTAAGGCGACTAACCAGGTCCTCTGTATAAGAGGCAACATCTGACAAGCCAAAGGATGTCCCAAATTCTGTGTTATAGATCGTAATAGCTTCAAGCAAACCAGTATTTGACTCGACCATACTATCATTATTTTGAGTATTCAAGGCAAAGGTCACTCCCACCTTCAAGACCAGACCTCCTTGCTCTCGATGCAGTTGATTGATTCGTTGAAACTCTCGGAAATACATCATAGCCATGGGTGTGGAGGCCCTGCCTCCACCTACGTGGGTGGTGAACAAGGCATTGTAACGGCCACTGCCAGAGCGATTTGCCCAGTGTTTGAAGACATCTTCGACTACCAATCGAACATGCTCTGGATTTTCGTCATAGATGCTAGAAGTCACCGCATCATCCATATCATCCGGACTTAGATTGGCAATCTTTTCTTCAATCTGTGCACTTGTCCACTTCGGATATTTTTGCCGATAAAAATCTGGTAAGTAAGTTGTTTTTAGTTTTTCCTGATCAATGGTTGTCTCAAAATCCACCTTAAACCCTAGTACATTGCGATCACTAATGGCATTTTTAATAGTGTAGGCATGAAGAAGAGGACCAAAAATATCTTGCGTCCGCAGACTAGCACCTGTATCATCTAAGTTGGGAGTTCCTGTATAGCCAATCCAAGCCGCTTTCTTAAAGGCTTTTTGAATCCCTGCAAAACTATCTCCACCAGTTGAGCGATGAGCTTCGTCAACGATAAACACGATATGCTTATCTGGTGATTTGAAGGATTTTCTCTTCACCAGTGTATCCAATTTTTGCACAGAAGTAACGATAATCCCACTATCCTTACTAGTCAACTGCCGTGCCAAGGCTGTGGTATTTTGAGTTTCTCGAATACTGCCAAAACTATTCTCCCCAGCTTCTGGATCATAAGCCAGATAATCATCCTTAGTCTGATTGGTCAATGCGATACGATCCACTAGAAAGACAACCTTGTCTACCTTGGGCATTCGACTTGCCAGCCAAGCTGTTTTAAAACTAGTGATCGTCTTCCCTGAGCCTGTCGTATGCCAGATGTAGCCAACCTTGTTACAGCCTAGTTCAAAATCGACTTTTTTTATCCCCTCAATGACCGCCTGAGTGGCATAAACTTGATAGGGACGCATGACTTTCAGCATTTGTTTCTGCGGTGTCCCGTCTAAGATCATGTAGTTGGTCGCCATCTGATGGGCCATAGGAATGCTGAGCATGGAATCCGCAAATTCTTTCCAATTCCGAACCTTACTACCGTCAGATTTACGCTGCCAGTGGAAAGCAAAGTCCTTATTAAATTTTTCCGCAGTGGTATTGGCCATATAGCGAACATTGTTGGGGGCGATAGCGACTAGAATCTGCAAGGTAGAAAAAATATCCGTATATTGCCGTTCCTGGATATATTGGTGCATTTGGTTCAATGCCTTGTCCACATCTACCGTATCCTTTTTCTCTTCAATCTGAATAATAGGTAAGCCATTAATCAACAAGGTTGTATCGAATATACATTCTCGTCGTCCAGGGATTTTAGGAGTCCTACGGATTTGGTTCACCACTTGGTAGACAGTGTCCCCACCACCTATCTTACGTTGGTCGAATACTGTCAAAAATGTATGCCGTCCATCATCAAGTGTAATTTCCAATTCGGAAACACCGCTAATTCCATATAAAAACTGACCAGCCTCATAAGGTGTCTTTAGATCTGAAATAATCTGCTTGACTTGAGCAAACTCGGTATCGCTCAAGGGTTTGTCCAATCGATGTTGGTTGTGTTGCCAGAGAATATTACGAAAATTTTCCCATAATTGCTCCGTTGTCTTGATACCCGGCTCATAAGTCCACAGTTTAGATTTGACTGCATACAGGGTCGAAGAATCACTGACAGACCATTCTAGACCTTCTAGGTGCTCCGGCTGTGTAATAGTCCCTGTCGTAATATATTGAATCAATTCTGTTTCAAATGCTAATTCATTCATATGTGTAAACCTCCTTTAACAAATATGTTAGTCGTAAAAAATCTCCTTGCGCATAAGCTTGCCGCTTCTGCCGTAAGGCTAATCCATCTAAATAAATCTTTCCTAGTTTCTGCTGACTATCTAAAGGAGGCAAGGCGCCTAGCTGTAAACTTTTCAGTTGCTTGACTGTATATTTCATTACCTCACTCCCCTGTAAGCTTTGGTAAAACTGCCGTCTAATAGCCGAGGATTCATTGATCAGATACAGCAAGAAGACCTTATCCAGCTTTGCAATGGGCTCAATTTTGATATAGTTCTGTGTATAGAGTAAGCCTGCGTGCTCCGCTCTCACTAAAACAGCCTTCCCCGATAGTAAACTAAAGAGTAAGTCTCCCTCCTCTAGCAAGGTCACTTCTCTATCTGTCGTCACGGTCCGACTATCTATCACTTCTTCTATCACCTCATAACCATCCAATTGATGATGTTGCTGATTGTAGAGGATATAGTCTCTAGCATCTTCCCAGCTGGTAGTATCCAAGCGAACCTGTAAACTACCTCCCGTAAAGAGAGCCAATTCTTCTAGTTTCATAATTTTCCTTTCTTTGAAATTTTTCATAATTACATTTTTTCGCTAAACTTAATATAGCATCTTCTCAGAAATATGTCAATAAATTATGTAATTTATAAAAATTAAAAAAGGAGGTTCTGCTATGAACTTATCAAAAGAAAAACTGCTTTTCCATCACTATTATGCAAATTGGCTACGGATTTACAAGGAAGGAGCCATTCGAGAAGTCACTCTCAAGAAATATAGAATGACATTGCAGTGGCTTATCAGGCTTGCTCCTAGTCTGTTGTTGGAAGATTTGAATCGGGTTCGTTACCAAGAATTGATTAACAGCTATGCTAAAACACATGAACGACAGACAACCATGGATTTTCATCACCAGTTGAAAGGAGCTATTTTAGACGCTGTAGATGAAGGAATTATTGAACGAGATCCGACACGTAAGGTGATTATCAAAGGAAGACTTCCTCGAAAGAAAAAGACAAAATACCTCAACCAATTTGAACTTCATCAGTTGATACAAGAATTACGTCTCGGAGAGGAGCTGAATTGGGATTGGCTCATCTTATTGATTGCTAAAACAGGTATTCGATTCTCCGAAGCCCTTGCTCTCACTACTCAAGATTTTGATTTTCACCGACAGCTATTGACCATTGATAAAACATGGAATTATAAAGGAGACGGCGGATTTTTACCTACAAAAAATAAATCTTCAATTCGAAAAATCCAACTCGACTGGCAAACCAGCACCCAATTCGCCAACTTATTGCAGCACGCCCAACCTGATGACCTACTTTTCGTGAAGAAAGAGCGGATATACAACTCTACCATCAATGCCATTCTTGAAAAGCGTTGCCTAAGTGCAAACCTTCCTGTCATCACCATTCATGCCCTGCGACACACCCATGCATCTATTTTATTATTTGCCGGGGTCTCTATCGCAAGTGTTGCTAGACGACTTGGTCATGCAAGCATAACAACGACCCAAAAAACCTATCTTCATATCATTCGTGAGTTGGAAAACCAAGATGTTGATTTAATTATGCGGTCACTGTCAGGACTTTGTTGACATTCCTATCTCTATCGTGACAAGGCTTTTACTGACAATAGCAAAAGACGACTCCACTCGGAATCGTCTTTTTTCTTACTTATTGAAAATAGTAAAATGCCACTACCGACCAGGCATTATTGATAAAATGAACTGCTATTGGGTAAATCAGATAATCTGTTTTATAGTAGAGGTAAGCCAGCAAGAAACCTGGGCTAGCATAAATAATCCATGAACCCAAATCTGTTGGTCCATGCAGGAAAGCAAAAATCAAACCAGATACTACAATTCCTAGAATCTTGTGCTTTTCAAATAGCTTTTTGAAAAGATAGCCTCTGACAATGATCTCCTCTGAAATAGCAGGCAAACAAGCCATATTGATAAGAGCTAACCAAAATGGAATGTTTTCTAATAACTTTGTCAATTCAAGATTATTGCTGGTTTCTTCAATCCCCTGAAGTTCCAGAATGTAATAGCCAAGGTGGTTAAATAGCTGAGCCACTGCGAATGTTAAGACAACTAAACCAAGACCTTTCCAAGTTAAAAAACTTCTATCCCAAATCTTGATACCATTCTTCTCAGCTCTCCAGTACATAAAGACAATAATCACGAAGGATACTAAGGCTGCTCCCCACTGGGCTAATTGAGAAGTAGATACCTCTAAAATAGCATCTGGAAGAACAGCAATTAATAACAAACCAAACGCTCTCAGTAATACCCAAAGTTTTCGACCAAGCCATTTCATCCCTTGACAAAATGTTTTCATATCAATCCCCTATTCTGATACATAATCAAAGGATTATGTAATTAGCTTTTGTAATATACTTATAATACAACGATACAGGGTATTTGTCAATAGAAACCAATAAAAAATACTAAGTATTCCTAGTATTTTCTAAAGCGTTGATTAATTATCCAATAGGAAAATCTGATAGTTCCTAACAAGGTTAGTTAAGAGGGCATTCTTCCAGCTTTCAAGAGCTATATTTTATTGCAGTTTTATAAATAGTAGAAAGCCACCACCGCCCAAGCATTATTTATGAAATGAACTGCTATTGGGTAAATCAGATAATCTGTCTTATAGTACAAGTAAGCCAAGATAAAACCTGGACTAGCATAAATAATCCAAGAGCCCAAATCTGTTGGTCCATGCAGAAAAGCAAATACCAAACCAGACACCACAATTCCCAAAATCTTGTGCTTTTCAAAAAACTTTTTGAATAGATAGCCTCTGACAATGATCTCCTCTGAAATAGCTGCCTGACAGGCAATTCTAACAAAGGCTAACCCAAAGGGAATCATTCGCAACAGCTTGTCAATACCAATCTGATTAGCCGTATCTTCAATCCCTTGAAGGTCCATGATAGTATGCCCTAAGACAGTAGAAAGGCTGGTAAATAGTACGGTCAGTGCAACCAATCCAAGTCCCTTCCAGGTCAGGAATTTTCTATCCCAAATGGCAAGCCCTTTCCTTTCTGCCAACCAACACATAAAGACCATTATTCCAATAGAAGATAGGCCGGCAGTCCATTGAGCGACTGGCGAGGTTGATTTTTGCAATATGAAAGTTGGAATGAGTTCCAGAAGCAATAATAGAAAGACCTGTAATAAAATCCAGATTTTCCTACAAATCCATTCCAATCGTTGACTGAATGTTTCTAGCATTTCTAACCTCCTATCCTATCCACTTCTCCATATAGACCATATCTATACCCTCCTGCTCAGGCTCTGTATTTATAGACTTGTAGCCGAGTTTTTCGTAGAAAGCGACCAATCTAGGCTCCTGTAAAACCGTACAGAGCACCCAACGGTTAACTATCGGATAAAGGCTTTCCAATTCGAGCATAGCCTTATGACCATGGCCTTTTCCCCTGTGTTCTGGATCAATGCCAATCAAGCCTAGCCAGCCCTGGTCAGCATCTTCAGTGGCCGTTGTTCGTACTAGTCCGACTGTGTGACCTTCTTCCACAATCTTATAATAGTTACAATTTGGTCGTGCAAAGCGTGATTGGAAATAGTCCATGGTTTCAATGGCAGGATTGTACTGGTCCTGATAGGTTTCATACACAGCTGCAAAGGCTCGGTGCTGAATGGGCAGCAATTCTTCTGCGTTTGATAGAGCTGCTTTTACTAACATGGAAAACCTCCTGAAATTATTTTATTTATTCTATCAAATATCACAAAAAAATACTAGGTCTTCCTAGTATTTTCTAAATCGTTGATAGCGGTTTTCGAGTAGTTGATCAAGTGGCAAGGCTTGTAACTGAGCAAACTGGCTGACTAGGTTTTCCTTGATGTCAGCCAAGACTTCCTTAGTCGCTCTGCCATTTTCCAAAACAACCCGATCGATCACCTGGAGCTTCTCCAACTCGTAAGAGGTAATCTTCATGAGTTCTGCCGCTTCCATAGCCCGACTGCTATCTTTCCAGAGGATAGAGGCGAAGCCTTCAGGGCTGAGGACGGCATACATGGAGTTTTCCAGCATCCAGACCTGGTCTGCAACTGCTAGAGCCAGAGCTCCACCAGAGCCGCCCTCGCCAATGATAATAGCGATAATAGGCACCTTGAGGTCACTCATCTCCATGAGGTTGCGGGCAATGGCCTCACCCTGTCCACGTTCCTCGGCACCAACACCGGGATAAGCTCCAGCAGTATTGATAAAGGTGACAACGGGACGGCCGAACTTCTCCGCCTGTTTCATAAGACGAAGAGCCTTGCGGTATCCTTCTGGGTGAGGTTGACCGAAATTCCGTTTGAGATTATCTTGGAGATTCTTTCCCTTTTGGATACCGATAACTGTCACAGGTTGACCTGCTAGAAAGCCGATGCCACCCACTACAGCTTCGTCATCACGGAAATTCCGATCGCCGTGCAGTTCGATAAAGTCAACAAAGAGTTGTGTGGCAAAGTCCAAGGTCGTCAGGCGAGCTTGGTCACGTGCCAAACGGATCATACGTGCTACATCACTGGTCATCTGACACCTCCATGCATTCTCAACAAGCGACTAATGGTCGCTGGCAAGTCCTGACGTTTGACAATGGCATCGACAAAGCCGTGTTCTTGTAAAAATTCAGCCTTCTGGAAATCATCTGGCAGATTTTCACGCACAGTTGACTCAATAACCCGTCGTCCTGCAAAACCAACCAAGGTCTGCGGTTCAGCCAGGATAATATCACCTTCCATAGCAAAACTAGCCGTCACACCTCCTGTTGTGGGGTCTGTCAAGACCGTCAGGTAAAAGAGGCCAGCGTTAGAATGGCGTTTTACAGCTGCCGAAATCTTAGCCATTTGCATCAGGCTCATGATGCCTTCCTGCATGCGAGCACCACCGGATGCGGTAAAGAGGACAACTGGCAAACGCTCTTCAATCGCCAACTCAAAGAGGCGGGTAATTTTCTCACCAACTACCGTTCCCATAGAGGCCATGATAAAATGCGAATCCATGATACCAAGGGCAACTGGCTGTCCGCCGATGGTTGCCTTACCTGTCAAAACAGCCTCATCCAAGCCCGTTTTTTGACGGGTGGCTGCTAATTTCTCTAAATAATTGGGGAAGTCCAGCGGATTAGTTGTTTCAATCCCTGCAAACAATTCCTCAAACGAACCGTCATCGACTGTCAAAGCCAGGCGTTCCTGGGCTGTAATCCGAAAATTATAGGAACAGTGTTGACAGGTTTTCTCTAATCCCAAATCATTCTTGTAAAGGATGACCTTACAAGCAGGACATTTGGAAAAGAGTTCATCTGGCACCTCTGGCTTTGCTTGAGGTGCTGACTCTATCCGCGAACGATTGGGATTGATGCGGATATATTTGTCCTTTTTGCGAAACAAAGCCATAGCATTCTCCTAGTTTACTTTTTTTATCGTCATTTAGTTGACTTTTATTACTTCGACGAATGAGGGAGTGGGAAAGAACTCGACCATCCATAGAAGAGTTCGTCTTCCCACCTCCGCACAGTTGATTAGGTCAGATTTGGAGTGTAAAACACGAATAAATCTGCCAATCAACCACTGCGCTGAGATGTTGACACTAACGTTGAGAAGCGGTGCTGGGCTTTTTGCCCAGCCTCTATTTCCAACTTCAAACACTCCACTGGAGTGTTTGAACTCGCCTTGCCTGATCGAAACAGTCTGGGGGACTGTTTCAAGTCAATGCCTAGAAACAAGAAAGCATTGAGTTATGCCTGTGGCTCGTTTCCTAGTACTAAAAGTAAACTAAAAGACTATAATTCTTTCTGATAGCGGGGTAAAAATTCTTCCATGAGGTAGGCAGTGTCGTAATCACCAGCTACCACTCGCTTATCGGAAATCAAGTCCAGCTGGAAGTCGGTATTGGTCACCACTCCGTCAATTTCCAATTCGTAGAGGGCTCGCTGCATCTTCATCAGGGCTTCAAAACGATTTTCCCCATGCACGATAACCTTGGCAATCATAGAATCATAATATGGTGGAATGGTGTAGCCAGGATAAACTGCCGAGTCCACACGCAAACCAACGCCACCACTTGGCAGGTAGAGATTGGAAAGCTTACCTGGGCTTGGGGCGAAGTTGAAGGCTGGATTTTCAGCATTGATGCGGCATTCAATGGCATGGCCTGTAATCTTCACATCTTCTTGACAGACGCTGAGTTCCTGACCAGCCGCAATCTTGATTTGCTCCTTGACAATATCCACACCGGTCACAAATTCGGTAACTGGATGCTCTACCTGCACCCGTGTGTTCATTTCCATGAAGTAAAATTCGCCCTTGGCTTCATCCAAAAGAAACTCAATGGTTCCCGCATTTTCATAGCCAACTGACTGGGCAGCCCGCACGGCTGCTTGACCGATACGGTCCCGCATGGTTTGGCCAATGGCGATAGACGGTGCTTCTTCCAAGACCTTCTGGTTGTTGCGTTGAAGGGAACAATCCCGTTCTCCCAGATGGATGACATGACCGTGTTGGTCTGCCAAAATCTGTACTTCGATGTGGCGGGCTGGATAGACGACACGCTCCATATACATGGCTCCGTTGCCAAAGGCTGCCTTGGCTTCGCTGGAAGCTGATTCAAAGGCAGGCACTAGGTCTTCGGCTTTTTCCACCTTACGAATCCCTTTCCCGCCACCACCTGCCGATGCCTTGAGCATGACAGGGTAGCCAATCTTTTCAGCAATTTCAAGGGCTTCTTGACTAGTCAAGACCTCACCGTCTGAGCCTGGAATGACAGGCACTTGAGCCTTAATCATCTCTGCCCGAGCATTGATTTTATCGCCCATGGTATCCATGACCGTCCCTGAAGGACCGATAAACTTGATACCAACCTCTTCACAGAGGGTGGCGAATTTGGAGTTTTCACTCAAAAATCCAAAGCCGGGATGAATAGCCTGGGCACCTGTCACAACTGCCGCCGAGATGACCGCCTGCATATTGAGATAGGAATCTGTCGAACGGGCAGGTCCGATACAGAAAGCCTCATCTGCCAACATGGTGTGGAGGGCTTCCTTGTCAGCCTCTGAATAGACAGCCACCGTCGCAATCCCCAACTCCCTGGCCGCACGAATAATCCGCACCGCAATCTCACCACGATTGGCAATCAAAATCTTCTCAAACATGATGAATCCTATCTCCTTTAGATACTATTTCCCGATAGCAAAAGTCAATACCCCCGACGCAGCCAGTTTTCCGTCCACCTCTGCCTTTGCCTCAACAACCGCAATGGTTCCACGGCGTTTGACAAATTTAGCTGTCATAATCAACTGGTCACCAGGTACAACTTGCTTTTTAAATTTGACCTTGTCCATGCCGGCATAAAAGACCAGCTTGCCCTTGTTTTCTTCCTTGGATAACTCCAAGACACCTGCGGTTTGAGCCAAGGCCTCCATGATGAGAACGCCTGGCATAACAGGATAGTCTGGGAAATGCCCGTTGAAGAAGGGCTCGTTAATGGTCACATTTTTGAGGGCCACAATCTCATCTTCTGATACTTCAAGGACACGATCGACCAAGAGCATAGGATAGCGATGAGGAAGAGCCTCTTTAATTTTCAAAATATCAATCATTTGATGCGTACCAATCCTTGTCCAAATTCTACAACATCTTGGTTGGCCACCAAAATCTCTGTGACCACACCGTCACGGTCAGCAGGCACTTCGTTCATGACCTTCATGGCTTCGATAATCATGAGGGTCTGTCCTTTTTTGACCGTATCGCCAACTGCTACAAAGGCTGGCTTGTCAGGGGCTGGTGACAAATAAGCCACCCCAACCAGTGGACTTTCCACTACCGCACCCTCCGCTACAGAGCTTGAGCTAACTTCTACTGGAGCTTGCTCACTGGTTTCAACTGCCTGTACAGTAGCTGGACTTGCTGCAACTACCGGAACAAGCGGAGCTTCTACTGTTGGACTCGGAGCCGCTGTCACCTGCTGGTTTTTACTGAAATGCAAGGTCTCCCCAGCATTGCTATATGAAAATTCTCGCAAACTTGACTGGTCAAATTGACTCATCAAGTCCTTTATTTCTGTAATATTCACTTAAGCCTCCCAACGTTTGAAAGCAATCACCGAGTTGTGACCTCCAAAGCCAAATGTATTTGAAATGGCATGACGGATTTCCATGTCACGACCTTGACCATAGATAACATCTGCCTCGATGTAGTCAGATAATTCCGTCGTACCTGCTGTCTTCGGTGCGTAAGAATGACGCATAGCCTCAATAACAGCCGCTGCCTCAACGGCACCTGCTGCCCCCAACAAGTGACCTGTAAAGGACTTGGTGGAAGAAACTGGCGTATTCTTGCCGAAGACGGATACGATAGCTTGGCTTTCCCCTTTTTCATTAGCCGGTGTCGAAGTTCCGTGGGCATTGATGTAGTCAATATCAGCTGGCTCCAAACCTGCTTCTGAAATGGCCAACTTCATGGCCTTAATAGCACCCAGACCTTCTGGATGTGGAGAGGTCATGTGGTGGGCATCGCAGGTATTTCCATAGCCGACGATTTCAGCCAAGATGGTTGCCCCACGCGCTTCTGCGTGCTCCAAGCTTTCCAATACCAAGACAGCAGCCCCTTCTCCCATGACAAAACCATTGCGGTCCTTGTCAAATGGAATAGACGCACGTTCTGGATCCTCAGTAGTTGACATAGCTGTCAAAGCTTGGAAACCACCGATTGCAAACGGAGTAATGGCTGCCTCTGCTCCACCTGCCAACATGACATCTTGGAAGCCAAACTTGATTTCACGGAAGGCTTCACCCAAGGCATCATTTGACGAAGCACAGGCCGTGATGACACACTTACAGACACCATTGGCACCGACCTGCATGGCAATATTACCAGCCGCCATATTTGGAAGTGCTTTTGGAAGTGCCATCGGACGAATCCGTTTTGGTCCTTTTTCGTTCATGCGAGCAACCTGCTCTTCGATTTCCAAAATACCACCGATCCCAGTCGACAAGATAACACCAAAACGATCGCTGTCAACGGCTTCTGTATCAAGACCAGCATTGGTTACTGCCTCACGAGCCGCATAGAGAGCATAGAGGGAATAGTTGTCGTAGCGGTTAGTATCTTTTTTAACAAAGTATTTGTCAAAAGGAAAATCCTTTATTTCCGCAGCATTATGAACAGAGTATTCACTGGTATCAAACTTGGTAATCTTTCCGATTCCAATCTTACCATTGACCAGGCTATCCCAGAATTCCTCTGGCGTATTGCCAATTGGCGATGTCAGACCGTAGCCTGTTACTACTACACGATTTAATTTTGTCATTTTCAAACCTCTCTTAAAACAACACACAAAACAATATTGAATTCAAAGTGCGTCATTGCAGTCTTTCAGTTTGCTTTTAGTACTACGAACAAAGTTCATTTCAACAAGCTGCAGACAGCTTCAATAGTCCACTGGACTATTGAAGATTGGAAATCGTACTTACGATAGTAAGTACCGCTCCGTTAGTACGGCAAAGCGAGTTCAAACAATCCAATAGATTGTTTGAAGCTGGAAATCTGGAAACGAAGTTTCCTCGCTCATCGAAGTAATAAAAGATAAACTGGAAGACTGGATTATTGCATGGTCAAGCCGCCGTCAACCGCAATCACCTGTCCTGTTAGATATTCTTGCTTAGCCAAGAACACTGCTACATCTGCCACTTCTTCTGTCGCGCCAAAGCGTTTCATCGGAATTTGTGCAGTCATAGCTTCTTTAATCTTGTCAGATAAAACATCTGTCATATCAGACTGGATAAAGCCCGGCGCAATCGCATTGACACGAACATTTCGCCCAGCAACCTCACGGGCAATGGCTTTAGTAAATCCAATCACACCTGCCTTAGAAGCAGAATAGTTGGCCTGTCCAGCATTTCCAATCAAGCCAGATACACTTGATAGATTGATAATAGCACCCTCACGAGCCTTTGTCATTGGTTTCAAAACAGCCTGGGTCATGTTAAAGGTCCCTGTTAGATTGATACTCAAAACGCTCTCGAAATCTTCTTCCGTCATTCGCAAGGCCATACCGTCTTTGGTAATCCCTGCATTATTGACCAAGATATCGACGCTACCAAGAGCCTCAACTGCCTCAGCTACCATTCGTTTGGCATCTGCCGAGCTGGAAATATCGCCTGAAATCGCCACCACTTTGACACCGTAGCTTGAAAAGCTATCCAGCAAGTCCTGCCCCAGCTGACCACGACCATTCAGCACCACATTGGCACCAAGGCTAGCAAACTTATGGGCAATGGCCAAGCCGATTCCCCGACTTGAACCCGTCACAAACACATTTTTATTGGTCAGTTCCATGATTTCTCCTTATTGGCTAGTCAACAAGTCTGTTAGACTTGCCACATCTTCTACTGTCACAACCTCAGCTGTCTTATCAATTTTCTTGATAAAGCCTGCTAAGACCTTGCCTGGACCGATTTCGATAAACTTGGTCACACCAGCCGCCTGCATGGTCCCAATGGACTCATAAAAACGGACAGGCTCCATGACCTGACGGGTCAGGAGGGACTTGATGTCCTCTTGTTTCATGACCTTGGCTTCCGTATTACCGACCAAGTCGACTTGGAAGTCTGCAAACTCCACCTCTTCCAGAGCTTGAGCCAATTGCTCCGAAGCTGGACGCAAGAGAGCCGTGTGAAAGGGGCCAGATACATTGAGCGGAATCATCCGTTTGACACCAGCTTCCTTCAGTAATTCAACCGCCTCATCCACAGCTGCTACCTCTCCACCGATAACGATTTGGGCTGGTGTGTTGTAGTTGGCTGGGGAAACAATCCCAGAGGTAACAGTCGAACAGATTTCTTCAATCAAGTTGACATCTGTGTTGAGAACAGCAACCATCTTACCAGTCCCTGCTGGCGCAGCCGTTTCCATAAACTCACCCCGTTTGGCAATCAAGGAAATGGCATCTTCAAAGGCCAGAGCACCTGAAGCAACTAAGGCTGCGTATTCTCCCAAGGACAAACCAGCCACCATGTCGGGTTTAATCCCTTTTTCTGCCAATAAGCGATAAATGGCAAGTGAGGTTGTCAAAATCGCAGGCTGGGTATAGCGGGTCTGGTTGAGCTCGTCTTCCCGATGGTCAATCAAGTCCCGCACATCATAACCCAGAATCTGACTAGCCTGGTCAAACGTTTCTCTAACTATCGGGTAATATTCGTAAAGGTCGCGTGCCATCCCCACTGTCTGAGACCCTTGACCTGCAAAAAGAAAAGCTGTCTTTGTCATCCTATTCTCCAACCGAAGCCCAACGGCTTGCCTCTTCTCTAATCACTTTGGCTGCTCCATAATAGATGTCTTTCAAAATATCTTCACAAGATTCTTCTTTAGAAACCAGACCAGCAATTTGACCAGCCATCACGGAGCCATTTGTTACATCACCATCAACAACTGCATTACGTAGTGCTCCTGCACCAAGTTCTTCAATAGCATCTGCCGAAATTTTACCTGCCAAGAAATCTTTCTCTGCAGCTGCATAAGCAGATGACAACTTATTCTTGATGGCTCTCACAGGATGTCCAACAATAGAAGCAGATACAGTTGTATCAATATCCTTAGCTTTTAAAACTTTTTCCTTATAAACCTGATGGGCATTGGACTCTGTAGCTACTACAAAACGAGTTCCAACTTGCACCGCTTCTGCACCCAACATGAATGCTGCCGCCGCACCTGCACCATCTGCAATACCTCCAGCAGCAATAACAGGAATAGATACGGCTTCAACAACCTGACGAACCAAGGTCATGGTGGTCAATTTACCGATATGACCACCTGCTTCCATTCCTTCAGCGATGACGGCATCCACACCCAGTTTTTCCATACGTTTAGCCAAAGCGACACTTGGAACCACTGGAATAACCGTAATACCAGCTGCGTGCAAGCGTTCCATGTATTTACCAGGGTTACCCGCACCTGTTGTCACCACCTTAACACCTTCTTCAATGACCAAGTCAACAATGTCATCTGCAAAAGGCGATAAGAGCATGATATTGACACCGAAAGGCTTATTTGTGATGGACTTGACTTTATCAATGTTTGCCTTAACGACTTCTTTTGGAGCATTTCCTCCACCGATGATTCCCAGACCACCTGCATTAGAGACGGCACCAGCCAAATCTCCATCAGCTACCCAAGCCATCCCACCTTGAAAAATTGGATACTTAATATCGAGCAATTCTGTTATTTTCGTCTTCATAATTCCCTCATCTTTTTTTCTTGCTTACCTAATCATTTGAATATCAAATCATTAGGTAAACAAGTGAAGGGTTGCCCCCTCACTCAAAAATAGTTTGATGCTTCAATGTTTTGATTATCAAAGTATTTAATTTAAGAAAAATGCTAAATAGCACTTTCCTTAACAGTCATTATTTTGTTTTTTCTTCAACGTAGGCAACCAAATCGCCTACAGTAGTCAAACCTTCTTCAGTGTCGATTTGGATGTCGAATGCATCTTCGATTTCAGAGATAACTTGGAAAAGATCCAATGAATCTGCGTCCAAATCTTCAAAAGTTGTTGTAAGGGTTACTTCTTCAGCATCCTTACCCAATTCTTCAACGATGATTTCTTGTACTTTTTCAAATACTGCCATGATAGTGCTCCTTTTTGTATAAAAAATATTTTTAATCATTGCCAGAGGCAACGTATTAACTAAAGTTTCAGTAGTAGCGTACCCCAAGTCAGCCCGCCACCAAAGCCTGCCAGAACGACTGTCTGGCTTCCATCCAATCGCAACATTCCGCTCTCTACACATTCTGATAAGAGAATAGGAAGACTTGCTGCGCTGGTATTGCCATATTTATCCATATTTGCTGGAAATTTTTCACGCGCCACTCCCAATTTACGAGCCATCTTATCCAGGATACGTATATTGGCTTGATGGAGCAAGAAATAATCAACACGATCCACAGTCATATCAGCTTGTTCTAACAGCTCTGCCATGGTTGCCGTGACATCCCTCGTCGCAAATTCAAATATAGCTCTTCCCTCCATTTGGATAAAGGGTTGTTGACGACTTTGTGTCGAGAATGGCGTCTCTTTCTGGTCTATCCCTGCTGTCAGACTCGCACCTCGACCGCCATCCGTTCGCAAGATTTCTGCTAAAAAGCTCGGTTGTTCACACACTTCCAGCAAAACTCCTCCAGCACCATCTCCAAATAAAACAGCCGTTGATCGATCTGACCAGTCGACAGACCTAGATAGGGTCTCTGCACCAATGACAAGTCCTCTCTTATAGACTCCTGAAGCAAGTAATTTTTCCGCTGTTGATAGCGCAAAAACAAATCCTGAACAAGCTGCAACGAGATCATAGGCGAAAGCCTTTTTCGCGCCAATTGCTGCTTGAACCATAGCTGCCGTAGATGGCATTGAAGCATCTGGAGTAATCGTTGCTACGATGATGAAATCAATTTCACTAGCATCTAGCTGAGACTTTTCCAGTAATTTTCTAGCCACTTGACTAGCCAAATCACTCGTCGTCTCTCCAGTAACAATGTGTCGTTGACCGATACCTGTACGGCTACGAATCCACTCATCACTGGTATCCATTTGCTGGGCCAAATCATCATTGGTCACAATCTTCTTCGGAAGATAGTGGGCCACCTGACTGATTTTAGCATGGTTTCTCATTTCAAATCCTCCAAGAAGTGATAGAGTTTCATGAGTCCTTTCTTCATTACCTGATACTCTGCATCATCCATGCCATCTGTAATCTGTTTCACCATTTCATTGTGAAATCGTTGATGTAAACGATAGACCAGTCGACCTTTTTTGGTCAGATAGAGATGAACAACTCGCCGATCTTTGGTCGAACGAATACGCTCAACATATCCTTTTCTTTCCAAATTGTTCAAGCTAGTTGTAACAGTACCCAAGGTTACCATCAAAGTCCGAGCAACATCACTCGGAGTAGCTCCATCAATACTTCCTATCACATCAATCGTGTGCATTTCCTTAATCGAAATATCATTGAATCGGCTACCACGCAGACTTGTTTCTTCAATCACCAACACATTGTTAAAAATGGCCGTTAGATATTCATTTACTTTTGGATCTTCCAAAACAGGCCTCCTTTACTTTGATAGTCAAAGTATAAACCATAAAACTTTGATTGTCAAACATTTTTTTTACTAATTTAAAAATTAATCTCCCGTAAACACTGGTCTACGTCGTTCTGCATGCGCTCGAACTCCCTCTTTAAAATCCTCTTTATAGGCCAATGTTTCTTGCAAATCCAGCTCCAATCGGCGATAAGACTCCCAGTCTTTAAATTGACTTTCCCATGTCAGTTGTTTGATTGCTGCATAAGAATTTACTGAGCCTCGCAAGAGTTTTTTTATGACCTGGGCAACTGTCTTTTCTAGTTTTTCTGGCTCTGCCAATTTATAAATAATCCCATATTCTAAAGCCTTATCCGCTGATAAGCCCTCTCCAGTCATCGCCAAGTGACTAGCACGATTAGCCCCAATAGCACGACTCAGTAGAAAGAGCCCCCCCGCATCCGGCGCAAGTCCAACGCCTACAAAGGCTTGGATGAATTTTGTCTTGCTGGAGGCAATAACAAAATCAGCTGCCACTGCCATATTAGCCGCGGCTCCAGCCACTGCTCCATCCGTCACCATAATGACCACTTTAGACAATTTCTTCATCGCAAACGAAATATCATTCACCAGCTCTGCTATTTTTACTAAAGAAGCAATATCATCATCATCAACTGCACGCTTCATCTCAACTAAATCTCCACCCACGGAGAAAATGGAACCCTGTGCTTGAATTTGTAAAATTTTGACGGAGGCATCCCCTTCTGCAAGGCGGATTGCTTCTAAGATTTCTTCACACATAGGAATATTAAAACCATTTGCCACTTCCGGTCTGTTTAAAGTTAGAATCGCTACGGAATCAATTACTTCATAACGAATTGTTTGGTAGGCCATTCCCTTGCTCCTTTCAAAATAGTTTGATAATTAAAAGATTTGAATATCAAACTTCAAATTCTTGTTTTCCATTGTAACACAGTTTTTAAAATTGTCACTTTTTTCTAGCAAGGAAAGTGTGACATCCGAAAAAGATGGGGGCTATCATCGAAATATAAAATTTAGATATGCTAGAAAATAACGTGTCTAAGAACCTATATTCACACGCAAAGCGCCTTGGCTTTTTTCACTCATCAAGGTAGGTTTTGTGGGAAATACTGACTGTATTTTGAAAAAAACAACCTCAATATGCAAGTCTGAACTGTAAATATAGGATCTAAGATTAATTTACAACTATCATTTTTTCACGTTAATACTTTTGGAAGATTTAACTGGATTCTGAGCTAGAAATACCATTTTTCACCAAGAACTAATACTTGGATACAATATCATATTTCTTAAAATCGCAATAAGTCAAAGGCCTCTTCAAGATTGTCTACCAATTTATCTGCTTTCGACTGATCAATTCCATAATGCTGGTCTCGAATAGCCCAAACTGTCAAACCTGCTTTTTTAGCCGCTTCAATCCCCTTCGCACTATCTTCAAATACTAAAATGTCCGATTTAGCTACTCCTGTTGCACTGGCTGCTTTCACATAAACCGCGGGATCTGGTTTTGGGGCCTCACAATCCATCGCTGAGAAAACATGACTAAAGTGAGAGCGTATACCAGCATCTAGTAGAGCACGTTCGATATCTGAACGGTCGGTATTTGAAGCCAAAACTACAAGAATACCTTGGATAGTTAGTCTCTCCAATACCGCTTTAACTTCAGGAAAAATCCTCTCTGCATAAGGGGTTGGTCGCTTTTCTTTATACACACGATATTCTTCTTCCAAGGCAGGGACATCCCAGTTGTCATAATCATCCCCTAAAATCCGTTGCCAAATTTGACTAGCCCTTCCACCGACAAATATAGATGGATCCAAATGATCAACCGATAAACCTTTTGTCGCTAAAAAATCCGCTCGACGCTGAAAATAGAATGTTTCTGTGTCAAAAAGTACACCATCCATGTCGAAAATAATTGCTTTTACCATACTCGCCTCCTATTACTTTAATTGTAACACAGTTGAAAGAAAAAAATGTTTTTCTGAAATTTTCATACCTGTCTCTTGTTCGTTTTTCGATAAAATTCTTGGCAAGATTTGTCTGAACATACTGACAATTTCATATCATTCTGCTATAATAGAAAAAAATATCCAAGGAGATGAGAATGAAAGTTATTAAATTTGGAGGAAGCTCACTTGCTTCAGCTGGACAGTTAGAAAAAGTTTTCAATATTGTTCAATCTGATTCAGAACGTCGCTTTGTTGTGGTGTCTGCACCTGGAAAACGCAATGCCGAGGATACTAAAGTTACTGATGCGTTGATTAAATATTATAAAGAATATGTTAACGGAAAAGATGTGACTGCCAGTCAAGAATGGATCATCAACCGTTATCAGGCAATGGTTGACGAACTTGGTTTCACAGCTAACAGCATGAAGAAAATCACAGACAGCATCATCTCTTTGGCCAGCCTACCAATTGATGATAACGAATTCCTTTACGACGCATTCTTAGCAGCTGGTGAAGATAATAATGCCAAATTGATTGCCGAATATTTTACCCACAGAGGATTGCCTGCACGCTATGTCCATCCTAAAAAAGCTGGTATTGTTGTCAGCTCCGAACCAGGAAATGCTCGCATTTTGCCTTCAAGTTATGACAAAATCGAAGAGCTTCGTGATACAGATGAAGTACTCATTATTCCAGGATTCTTCGGTGTAACTGTTGATAACCAGATTTGTACCTTCTCACGAGGCGGATCGGATATTACAGGTTCCATCATTGCTGCCGGGGTCAAGGCTGACCTCTATGAAAACTTTACAGATGTCGATGGTATTTTTGCTGCCCATCCTGGCATCATTAAAAATCCACATTCAATCAAAGAATTGACCTATCGTGAAATGCGAGAATTAGCTTATGCAGGTTTCTCCGTCCTCCACGATGAAGCCCTCCTTCCTGCCTATCGCGGACGAATTCCATTGGTTATCAAAAACACCAATAACCCAACTCACCCTGGTACCCGAATTGTACACAAACATGCCGAGCAAACAGTTCCTGTTGTCGGTATTGCTGCAGACGATGGTTTTGTCAGCATTAACTTGTCTAAATACTTGATGAACCGTGAAGTTGGTTTTGGTCGTAAGGTGTTGCAAATTCTCGAAGATCTCAATATTCGCTGGGAGCACATGCCGACCGGGATTGACGATTTATCCATCGTAGTCCGTGAGCGTGAATTGACTCCTATCAAGGAAGAAGAGATCCTTCGTCAACTCAATACGAAAATGGAAGTTGACAAGGCCGAAATCGAACATGGTTTATCTATTATCATGATTGTTGGTGAAAATATGAAGAGCCATGTCGGTGTAACAGCTACCGCTACCACTGCCCTCTCTAAACAAAATGTCAACTTGGCAATGATTTCACAGGGAGCCAGTGAAGTTTCTGTTATGTTCGTTGTCAAAACCGAAGAAAAGAAACGCGCCCTGCACGCACTCTATGAAGCTTTTTTTAACGAGCAATAATCAAACGAGGTCGGGCAGTTCCCTCTTCATACTCTTCGAAAATCAAAACCAGACGTTGTTGACTTGATTTGATGAGTGTCAAGCTCCATTGGAGCTAGTCTGATTTTAATTTTCATTGAGTACCAATTAAAATTTGAATAAACAAAAATAGCTTAGAATCAACGTTTCTGACGATGCAATTCTAAGCTATTTTTTATTTTTTATACTCAATGAAAATCAAAAGTAGCCTAGGAAACGAAGTCCAAGATAGAACTGGAGTTCATCAAGGCAAGTTGACAACGGATAATTTTGATTTTCGAAGAGTATTAGACTTTTTGACCAGCCTCATTATAGTCTTTTAGTTTACTTTTAGTACTCGCTCCAACTATCTGGGAGATAGTTGGAGACTGGGGACAAAGGTAGTGGGAAAGAACTCGACCAAGATAAAAAGAGTTCGTCAACAAGTCTTTATTTCTAGTTGTTGAGCTGAAACAGTCTATCCCCAGACTGTTTCACTCCCACCCCCGCACAGCTCAAACTGTCTGGGAGACAGTTTGAGGTTGGAGATAAGGCGAACTCTGTTCGCATCAGTCGTAGAGGCCAGATTTGGAGTGCAAAACACGAACAAATCTGCCAATCAACCACTGCGCTGAGATGTTGACACGAACTCTGAGTAGTGGTCCTGGGCTTTTTGCCCAGCCTCCTTACGTCGAAGTAATAAAAGTCAACTAAATGACGATATTTGTATTATAGACAATCTCTAGGTAACACTTCTCTAATATTTTAGCCTTCTATTCTAGTGAAAAAGGCGGATTATCGTCACTTTTACTATCGCTGTTATTCAAAAATTCGAGGTAGGCGATCTGTCAAAAGACAAACCACCTCGTAATTTATGGTTCCGATGCGATCAGCCCACTCCTGAACAGAGATCGTTTTATCTCCATCTTGACCGATTAGGGTGACTTTTTGACCAAGTGGATAAGCATGAGGTAAACGAATGGTGATCTGGTCCATCGAAATACGCCCTACAATTTCACAAGCCTGCCCATCGACTAAGACTGATAAGCCTTGTAAGCTTCGGACGAGACCATCTGCATATCCTATCGGAACGGTCGCAATCCATTCTGAATCGGCGCTGTGATAAGTAGCTCCGTAGCCAATTGTTGTGTCAGCTTCAACCTGCTTTACATGAACAATTTCAGATACGAGAGATAAGGCTGGTTGAACATCAAACGGGAGTTCTAGCACTCGTCCACTTGGATTAAGTCCATAAAGAATGTTTCCCAAACGAACCAGGTTAAATACTGTATCAGCATGCCAAATGCTTGTTGCTGAATTGCTGGCATGAATCCAGCGCGGAGTAATTGGTAGAACATCCAAAAATTCTTTAAAAATAGACAGTTGACTCTCGAAGTGCGCCTGTTCAACCTCATCCGCAGTAGCAAAATGAGTATAAACTCCTTCGATGTCATACTCTAATTCTTCAAGGATAGCAATCGCTTGTAGCAAATCGGCTATTTTTCTAAAACCAATCCGCCCCATACCTGTATCTAGCTTAAGATGAACAGTTAGACCAGATAAATCAGCCTCTAAGTCTTTTGTATTTTGCAACCAGTCCAGACTGGCAACTGTCACACTGATATTGAGTTGATGAGCTACTGGTAAAAAACGTACAGGAACCACTCCTAAAATCAAGATAGGATGCTCGATACCTGCTTTACGTAACTCTAATGCTTCATCCAAATTCGAAACACAAAAACCAGCTGCTTGACTAGATAACTTTTTCGCTACCGCAACAGCTCCATGACCATAAGCATTCGCCTTAACAACAGCAAATGCTTCGGTCTTATGGGGCAAGTTGGTCATTACTTGCTCGAAATTTTCCGCAATCGCATCTAAGTTAACCCGAATTTGCGTGGGTCGATGTTCACTTTCAATCATCTTTCTCCTCCAAAATCACACTAGCTTGTACAAAATTTCCTGAATGGCTAATGCTGAGCCAAATATTCCCATCAAAGGGACTCTTCGTCACATAGGGAACTCCTTTGCTGGTATTCAGAATTTCAATATCATGAAATCCTATCTTACCAATGCCTGTCCCCAAGGCCTTCGTCAGTGCTTCTTTGGCTGACCAACGTCCAGCTAAATATTCTAACTGACGGCGACCGGACAGACTTTGATACCGTTCAAATTCTTTCTCTGTGAGAATCTTTTGGGGAAACCCTTGGTGTTTGATTCTGGCACTTTCAATCGCCTCCATCTCCTGAAGGTCAATGCCATGTCCTACTATCATTAATCGGTCTCCTTTTGCATAGTCATTTCATTTATCAAAATAAACGAACTGACTCTAGTGACTTGTCTAAAAATTGCAAAAGGACTGGACAGCCGTCCAGTCCACGCGTCATTCCTATTTACGGCCGTGACAATTTTTAAATTTCTTACCAGACTGGCATGGGCATGGATCGTTACGATCAACACCTTCAAAAGATACATTCTCCTGAATTGCATGCGATTGGTTCGGCATAATATTCTTAACAGCTGTCGTATGTGCTTCTTGACTTGTGCGCTCACGCTCAATATTGTCATGAATTTGCGCCTTCATCATCAAGCGGGTTACTTCAAACTCGATAGCCCCAATCATATCGTTGAACATAGTAAATGCTTCCGATTGATATTCAACGATTGGATTGTTTTGAGCATATCCACGAAGGCTGACTGCATTGCGCAATTGATCCAAGGCATCAATATGGTCTGTCCATTTGTTATCCACAACACGAAGGATAAGAACTTTCTGGAATTCGCGTACACGTTCTTCATCGCGTAATTTTTTCACTTGCGAATCATAGACTCTCAAAGCACGTTCATAGAGCTCTTCGACAATCTCTTTCTGATTCATTGCTTCAAAAGTAGCTTTACTCAAGGTATCATCGTCAACGAGATTTGCATGCGCAAATTTGATAATTCCATCAATAGCTTCATCTTTCGAACCAAGGAAGTGACCAGCAACTTGGCGTTCAATCGTCCGTTTCATCATCGCTTTGATTTCAGGAGCCAAATCACGGTTAGCAGTAATAACATCCTGGCGTTGGCGATAGATGATTTCACGTTGCTCACGCATCACATCGTCATATTGAAGGACTTGTTTACGTGAATCGTAGTTGTTCCCTTCCACACGCTTCTGAGCAGATTCAACTTGACGTGTCAACATTTTAGACTTGATAACGGACTCTTCTTCTGTTAGATTCATACGCTCCATAAATACTTTGATGCGTTCTGAACCAAAGCGTTTCATCAAGTCATCTTCGAGAGATAGATAGAATTGTGATTCACCTGGGTCACCTTGACGACCTGAACGTCCACGAAGCTGGTTATCAATACGACGACTTTCATGGCGCTCAGTACCAATAACACATAGCCCACCAAGTTCACGTACACCTGAACCTAACTTAATATCGGTACCGCGTCCCGCCATGTTGGTCGCAATAGTGACCGCACCACGCTGACCAGCATTCATAATAATCTGCGCTTCACGATAGTGGTTTTTAGCATTCAATACTTCGTGAGGGACACCTGCAGCTACCAATTTTTGAGAAATCAAATCAGAAGTTTCAACCGCAACTGTACCGACCAAGACAGGTTGCCCTTTCTCATAGCGTCTCTTCACATCAGCAATAACGGCATTGAATTTGTATTCTAGACTTGGATAGAGTAAATCTTCGTGGTCAACACGCGCAATTGGACGGTTGGTTGGAATTGGTACAACACGGATGTTGTAGATTTCACGGAATTCTTCCTCTTCTGTTTTACCAGTACCCGTCATCCCTGATAATTTTTTATACATACGGAAAAGGTTTTGGTAGGTAATAGAAGCACTTGTCTTAGACTCGTTTTGAACCGGTACACCTTCCTTAGCTTCGATGGCTTGGTGAAGTCCATCAGAATAACGACGACCTTCCATCGTACGACCTGTAAATGGATCGATAATCATGACCTCTTGGTCTTCATTAACCAGATAGTCAATATCATAGGTCATAATGTAGTTGGCACGAAGTGCATTATCCAAGAAATGGGTAATGGCTACATTTTCAATATCGTAGAGGTTATCTAACCTGAAGAATTTCTCTGCTTTGTCAATACCTGAATCAGACAGACCAATCGTTTTAGATGGAATGTCAATGATGTAATCTTCTGTTGTCAAAGATTTAACAAGATTATCTGCCAAGAAATACAACTGGTTTGTTTCAGAACCTTGTGCACCAGATACAATCAACGGCGTACGAGCTTCGTCAATCAAGATTGAGTCAACTTCATCGACCAAGGCGTAATTGAGAGGACGTTGAACCATGTCTTCTGCGCGAACAACCATATTGTCTCGGAGGTAGTCAAAACCAATCTCTGAGTTGGTCGAATAAGTAATATCGCAGTTATAGGCTTCACGTTTTTCCAAGGGTGATTTAGCAGCTAAGTTGATACCAACTGATAGACCAAGCCATGAATACAATTCACCCATTTCAGTCGCATCACGAGTAGAAAGATACTCGTTAACCGTCACTACGTGAACACCTTGACCAGACAAGGCATTCAAATAAACAGGCATCGTTGCAGTCAGAGTTTTACCTTCACCTGTACGCATTTCTGGAACGTCACCGTTGTGAAGAACGATTCCTCCCATAACCTGAACCTTGTAGGGATAGAGGCCCAATACGCGACGTGCTCCTTCACGGACTACCGCATAAGCTTCGTACAAAAGATCGTCGAGGGATTCACCGTTATTGTATCGCTCCTTAAATTCTGCTGTCTTAGCTTGCAACTGTTCATCAGTCAGCGCTTCCATTTCATCGGCATACGAGAAGACCTTGTCTGCCATTTTCTCAAGTTTTCTTAGCTCTCCCTTATCATTTTCAATGAGAGAACGAAGTACATTTGTTACCATATCATTCATCCTATTTCAATTTTAGTCAATAATATATTGTAGCAGAAAATTAGGCAATTTTCAAGGTTTGGCACTAGGATACACAGTATTCTTAGATAAAAATACCATAATCTGGAAAAATTTCTACACAGTAATACTACATTGCTAAAAAGAACATGATTAAGACACCAATTACTAAAATAAATACCAGAATACCATCCTCTATCTCTAGTAAAAATATACCATTTAAAATTTTAAAAAAATATGCACTATTGCCCCAAAAATGTGAACGATTTGGCATTTTTTTCTTCGTACAAGTAGTATAATCTGATTGTACAAGTAAATATTTAAAAAGGAGAGGAAAATGTATACCAAGAAAATCGCTCTTAAACAACTAGCCATGTCTAGTACTACAGTAGCCATAGTGAGTGGCCTATGGGGAAGCCAGCCTCCTATATGCATCGACGGTATCTGTTCAATATCAATATATTGCACAAGATGAACTAACAAGTTCAGAGAAGGATTCTGTCTTATCTAAGCCGAAAACTGTCTCACCTTCCAAAGAAATAGCTACGGAGAATCAAACAATCTATCTCATCTACAAGACCGAACCTAAAAAATATTTGGGATTCTTCCAGCTACAGGGGAGACCGGGATCAATCTATTAACGATTGGAGGGGGACTTCTTCTAGTTCTAGGAATAAGTTTGGTCGGAAAAGGCAAAAAGAAAGGGAGCGGGAAAGAACTCGTCTGGTCAAAAAAGAGTTCGTCAACAATTTTTCGTTTTAAGTTGTTGAGCTGAAACAGTCTATCCCCAGACTGTTTCACTCCCACCCCCGCAGACCACAAATTGGCTAGTAGTAAAATGATCAGCCTTGTCCCCATGGCCGACAAAACCATTACTTCTGATATACAGGGACGAGAAGAAAACATCAATACACTCCTAGCTCACTTTGAAGATGGCAGCACCTTATTTTTCCCGCTCCAATATACAGAAAGCAAAGATAAACGTGCTTACTACCAAATAGCGGATTGGGGAGTTACTTATTCACCTTTCCAAACATTACAAGACTACTCTGACATTCTAGACAAGGTAGTTCCAAGCCTACAAGCAGTTGAATTTCGTTCTGAAAATATGTATACTGCTCTCTCCATTACAGAAACTCAAGAGCCTGATTATAGAACTAGTATCTTTACAGAATAAGAAAAAAGTTAGGGATTATTTCTAGTCCCTAACTTTTTATGTTACTTTTCTGATACCTGTTTTGCCAAAGCAAAGTTCCCAAGAGTTGCAGAACCATTTTCAGCAACAGCTGGCGTTACGATATATTCTTTGACATCTGGTGTTGGGAGATAATCGTTCATCAAACCGACAAACTTCTCACGTACACGATTAAGCATGTGCTCTTGAGCCATAACCCCACCACCAAATACAATCACTTGCGGACGATAAAGCAAGGTTGCCTGTACTGCTGCCTGAGCAATATAATAGGCTTGAACATCCCACACTTCTGAATTAAGTTCAATTAATTCTCCGCGAACACCTGTACGACCTTCAAGAGAAGGACCTGCAGCTAAGCCTTCCAAACACCCATTGTGGAATGGACACATTCCTTTAAATTCATGTTTTACATCGTAAGGGTGTAAGGCAACGTAAGTATGACCCGCTTCGGTATGACCCAAGCCACCGATAAACTCACCATTCTGAATAGCACCTGCACCAATACCTGTACCGATTGTATAGTAAACTAAACTCTTTACCCCTTTACGAACCAATGTTTCACCAAAAGCTGATGAATTCACATCTGTCGTGAAGTAGAATGGAATGTTAAATTCCTTAGCAATCAGACCAAGTAAATCAATATTTGACCAGTGTGGTTTTGGTGTCGAAGTGATATGACCATAAGTCTGTGAGTTTTGATCAATATCAATTGGACCGAAAGAACCTATCGCAATACCTGCCAAACGATCTTCATAGCGCTTGAAGAATTCAACCGTTCTCTCAATCGTTTCATAAGGAGTTGTCGTTGGAAATTGCGTTTTTTCAACAACTTGAAAGTTCTCATCACCTACTGCACAAACAAACTTTGTACCACCAGCTTCTAAGCTACCATATAATTTTGTCATTTGATTGTCTCCAAAATTTTTATCACTTTTATTATAACATATAAGCAAACAGAAGAAAAAGGCTGAAAGCCTTTTTCCTGTTAATTATGTAGTAGAGGCAGACTCTACAAATCGATTTTATATAAGATTACTTAGCAACTTTCAAGAAGTCCGCACCATGAGCGATTGTACCTTCAGCAAGTGGTGAAACTTCTGTGAAGTCTGCAGTGTTTGTCACGATAATCATCGTTGTATCATCAAGACCTGCTTCAGCAATTTTAGCTGCATCGAATTTAGCAAGTGGCGTACCAGCTTTAACCTTGTCGCCAGCCGCAACCAATTTCTCAAAACCGTTACCGTTCATTGATACTGTATCAATACCGATATGGATCAAGATTTCAGCACCTGAAGCTGTTTTCAAGCCATAAGCGTGACCTGTTTCAAAAGCAATGGTTACTTCTGCATCTGCCGGTGCGTAAACAACACCTTCAGTTGGCTTAACTGCCAAACCTTTACCCATAGCTCCTGATGAGAAGACTGGGTCATTTACATTTTCAAGGGCAACAACATCACCTGAAAGTGGAGATACAAGAGTTTCTTCAGCTACAAGTCCTGTTTCTGCTTCTTCAAGCGTTTTTGCTGTTTCTTGTGCTGAAGCGCTAGGCTTTTTTATGTCTTTCTCCTCATCTTCATAACCGAAGAGGTAAGTCAAAGCAAAACCTGCTGCAAATGAGATTGCTACCATGAGCAAGTATTGTGGCAATTGACCGTTTACATAAAGAAGTGTACCTGGGATGATAGTGATACCGAAACCAGTACCTGCAAGACCAAGAAGAGATGCTACCGCACCACCAAGGGCACCAGCTGCCAATGACAAGAAGAATGGCTTACGGAAACGCAAGTTGACACCGAAGATAGCTGGCTCAGTAATACCGAGGAAGGCTGCAAGAGCTGCTGGGAAAGCAAGAGCTTTCAATTTAGGGTTCTTAGTTTTTACACCAACCGCTACTGTAGCAGCACCTTGTGCTGTCATCGCTGCAGTGATGATGGCGTTGAATGGGTTAACTCCTGTGTTTGCTACCAATTGTGACTCAAGCAAGTTGAAGATATGGTGAACACCTGATACCACGATGATTTGGTGAACACCACCGATAAGGAGACCACCCAAACCAAATGGCAAGCTCAAGATTGCTTGTGTTGCCAACAAGATGTAGTTTTCAACAACGTGGAAAACTGGACCAATCACAAAGAGACCAAGGATAGACATCACCAAGAGGGTAATGAACGGAGTTACCAAGAGATCAAGTACTTCTGGAACAACCTTACGGACTGCTTTTTCAAACTGGGCACCAACGATACCGATGATGAAGGCTGGCAAGACTGAACCTTGCAAACCAACAACTGGAATGAAGCCAAAGAAGATTTGTGGAGTCACATCGCCACCTGAAGCAACTGCCCAAGCGTTTGGCAATGAACCAGAAATCAACATCATACCAAGAACAAGACCGATTGTTTGGTTACCACCGAATACACGGAAAGTTGACCATACAACCAAGGCTGGCAAGATGATGAAGGCTGTATCTGTTAAGATTTGAGTATAAGTGATGAAGTCAGCGTTCCATTCTGTAACACCAAGTGCTCCCATAATTGCTTCTTGTGTCAAAAGACCACGAAGACCCATGAAAAGACCAGTTGCTACGATAGCAGGAATGATTGGAACGAATACGTCACCGAAGGTACGGATTGCACGTTGGAAAGCATTACCTTGTTTCGCTGCTTCCGCTTTTTGCTCACCAGTTGTTGCTGTTGGCAAACCAAGGGCAACGACTTCATCGTAAATTTTGTTTACTGTACCAGTACCAAAGATGATTTGGTATTGACCAGAGTTAAAGAAAGCACCTTGTACTTTTTCGATGTCTTCGACTGTATCCTTGTCGATTTTTCCTTCATCAACAACCATGACACGGAGGCGAGTCGCACAGTGGGCAACACTGCGTACGTTCTCACGTCCGCCAAGGGCGTCAATGACTTTTTTTGCAATTTCTGTATTGTTCATCTTGCAAAAATCTCCTTATAAATATTATTTGTTTTTTTGAAAGTGTTTTCACGCTTTCGATGGTTTAATTATATCACTTTTACAAAATATGTCAAACGTTTTGCAGAATTTTTTAAAAAATTATTAAAACAATGGTAAAAAGCTTGATTTTTAATAAGAAAACGTTTACTATAATAATTGAAATGTTAGATAAAATTGGAGATAGTATGGCTTTTACCACTGAAGAACGTTACAGAGCTTACGCTGACTGGACACCTGAATACATTGAAAAAATCAAGAATAACACCGAAAGTTCCCCTTGGAGAACCAACTTTCATATTGAAACTCCACACGGTCTGTTAAACGATCCAAACGGCTTTTCATATTTCAACGGGAAATGGACTCTCTTCTACCAGTACTTCCCATTCGGTGCTGCACACGGCTTAAAATCATGGGTTCATACTGAATCGACAGACCTGGTTCACTTTGAAGAAACTGGTACGGTTATGTATCCCGATACACCACTTGATAGCCACGGTGCCTACTCAGGTTCTGCTATGGAATTTGGTGACAAACTCTTCCTCTTCTATACAGGAAATGTCCGTGATGAAAATTGGATCCGCCACCCTTACCAAATCGGTGCCTTGATGGATAAGGACGGAAAGATTGAAAAGATCGATAAAATCTTGATTGACCAGCCAGAAGATACGACAGACCATTTCCGTGATCCACAAATCTTCAACTACAAAGGTCAATATTATGCCATTGTCGGTGGACAAAATCTGGATAAAAAAGGAATTGTCAAACTTTACAAGGCTGAAAACAATGACTACCTCAACTGGACCTTGGTCGGCGATTTAGATTTTGCCAACGACTTGACTGCTTATATGATGGAATGTCCAAATATTGCTTTTGTCGGTGAGCAACCAATTCTCCTCTACTGTCCACAAGGCTTAGACAAAGAGGTATTGGACTATGGCAATATCTATCCAAATATGTACAAGATTGGTCAGAGTTTCGATCCTGAAACAGCAAGCATTGTCGAACCGAGCGAATTGATCAATCTGGACTATGGTTTTGAGTGCTATGCAACCCAGGCCTTTAATGCACCAGACGGGCGGACTTTATCTGTTAGCTGGTTGGCACTTCCAGATGTGGAATACCCAACCGATGCTTATGACTACCAAGGCTGTCTGTCATTGGTTAAAGAATTAACCATCAAGGACGGTAAGCTCTACCAATATCCAGTCGATGCGATTACCAGTCTTCGTAAAGAAGCTCAGCCATTTTCAGCCCAAAAAGAAACCAATAATGTTTACGAATTGGAACTTGATTTTTCAGCGGGCACGAAGCATGAAATCGTATTGTTCGCAAATGAAGCAGAAAAAGGCTTGGTCTTGTCTGTGGACACTGAGCAAGGCCAGATTACATTGGACCGCGGCAACTGTGGCCAGCCATTCGCACTCGATTTCGGTACAAGTCGCTCTTGCGAGATTTCTCCAGGAGCTCTCACAGCCAATATCTTCATCGACAAATCTGTCTTTGAAATCTTTATCAATAAAGGAGAGAAAGTATTTTCTGGTCGTGTCTTCCCTGATGCGGATCAGTCTGGTATCGTCATTACGACTGGTAATCCGACCGGAACCTACTACCATTTAGATTATGGTCGCAAAACTAACTGATGTCGCACAGTTAGCTGGGGTCAGCCCAACAACTGTCTCGCGCGTTATCAATAAAAAAGGATACCTATCTGAAAAAACCATTCGCAATGTCGAAGAGGCTATGCGTGAACTGGGCTACAAACCTAATAATTTAGCTCGTAGTTTGCAAGGTAAATCTGCAAAATTAGTTGGTCTTATCTTCCCAACAATAAACAATATTTTTTATTCTGAATTGATTAGCCATTTAGAAAAAGAGCTTTTTGATCGAGGCTATAAAACCATTATTTGCAATAGCCAGCACGAGTCCGATAAGGAACGTGAATATCTAGAAATGTTAGCAGCTAACCAAGTAGATGGGATTATCTCGGGCAGTCACAATCTCGGTATCCAAGACTACGACCGTGTCGTAGCTCCAATTATCGCTTTTGACCGCAACCTCTCTCCTTCCATTCCCATTGTCTCTTCCGATAATTTTGCTGGCGGGGTATTAGCTGCCCAAACCTTACAAAAAGCGGGATGTCACAATCCATTAATGATTACGGGGAACGATGATTCCAATTCACCTACCGGCCTTCGCCAAGTAGGTTTCACATCTATTTTGAACAAAGCCGAAGTTTTTCATATCTCCAGTGATTTCTCACCTGTGCGCAAGGAGATGGAAATCCGAGCCATTCTTGAAAAGCAAAAACCAGATGGTATCTTTGTATCTGGCGATGCAACGGCTATGCTGGTATGGAACGTCATTCGTTCAATGAAACTGTCTATTCCAGAAGATATTAAATTGATTGGTTATGATGGAACCAGTTTCATCGAAAACTACTACCCTCAACTGACAACCATCAAGCAACCATTAACCGAAATAGCTCGCCTGCTGGTTGAACTATTAGTTGATAAAATCGAAGGAAAAAAACTGACAAAAACAGACTATATCCTGCCGATTAGCCTACTAGCAGGAGCTAGTATATAAAAAAAGCTGCACCTAATAAAAATTAGGTGCAGCTTTTTGTGATACATTCTCTTATTTCTCAAGTAAAAAAGAAGCTCATCAAGCTTCTTCTTTAATAAACTGGCTCAAAACTCCATTGATAAACTTAGCTGAAGATTCATCAGAAAATTCTTTAGCCAATTCAATAGCCTCGTTAACAGCAACGCGGTCTGGCGTTTCTTCGAAATGTAAGATTTCAAATAGACCTAGTCGCATGATATTCTTGTCAATCAAGGTTAAACGGTCTAAGGTCCATCCTGCTTTTAATCGGCTAGATAACTCCTTATCCAAGTCATCACAATAGTCTGCTACACCATTGACAAGGTTAAGGAGAAAGAGCGGAATTTCAACTCCTTCTTGCTCTTCCTCTCTATCATAAAGATAAGAAAACTGAGCTGCCTGAACAGGTTCTTGACCAAATTCAAGTGATACGATTGCCTGCAAAGCACACTTACGCAGGGCATGTCTATTATTCTTCATCAAGGAAATCCTCTCCGAATAAATCTTTCAATGCTGGTTTTGGTGTTTTATCAGGAACAATGCCGCTGACATGGATATTAACCGCAACCACTTGAACTTCTGCATAGTTGTAAACTGCTGTCTTGACTGCACGCTGGATGTCCATTGATACAGCAGGAACATTTACACCATATTCTAGATAGACGTAAATATCCGCAGTCACTCGACCTTCCTCGTCAGTTTCAAGATAAACACCTTTATTTAACGATGTTTTTGACCAACTGTCTGCTACACGCTTATTTTGAAGGGAATGTACTCCATCAACTTTCGCTGCAGCAATGCCTGTAATTACTTCAAGGACGCGAGGTGCAATAACAATCTCGCCTTGATATTCTGTTGTCATAGGCTCTCCTTTCTTAAGAGGAAACGATTAAGCACGTGATACGTAAGTTCCTTCAGCTGTGTTGATAACGAGTTTTTGACCTGCTTCGATAAAGTCTGGTACGTTGACTACAAGACCTGTTTCCATCGTAGCTGGTTTACCTGAACCTGTAACAGTCGCACCTTTGATAGATGGTTGTGTTTCTGCAACGACCAATTCAACAGTTGTTGGTACAGTAACACCGATCACTTCTGTTCCGTAGAACTGGATCTTCACATCGGAATTCTCCAAGATATAGAGCAATTCTTCTTTGATAGTCGCTACTGGAATTTCATACTGATCGTAAGTCTCAGTATTCATGAAATAAGCAGTGTCATCCATTTGATAAAGGTACTGTGCTGGAACTGTTTCGATAATAGCTTGTTCAAATTTTTCATCTGGACGGTAAGTTGTATCGAAGGTTGAACCTGTACGTACATCACGCAATTTCATACGCATGATGGTGTTTCCTTTACCTGGTTTGTGGTGGCTTGCATCCAAAACTTTAATCAATTTACCTTCAGCTTCGAAGGTCATACCTGCTCTAAGTTTACTTGCTTCAATCATTGTATTGAATACCTCTTCAAAATTTTATTTATTCGTTTTATTTTACCACAAACTGACAATTTTCTCAAATCACAATCAATTCTTTTGGAGCTAATGTCAAGACTTCACAACCTGTTTCCGTAATCAATAGGTCATCTTCGATACGGACACCATATTTGTCATCTAAATAGATACCAGGCTCATCCGTCAAGACCATACCTGCCTTGATAGTCTCGTCAGATTTTCCAAAATATGGATACTCATGAATATCCAAGCCGATTCCGTGGCCAATTCCATGAGTGAAGTTGGCTCCGTAATCCGCCGCATTGATAATCTCACGAGGAATAGCGTCAAACTCGCGATAGGTCACACCTTCCTTGGCCTGCTCAATCAAAGCCTTATTGGCACGCAAAACGACATCGTAAATCTCACGCTCTTGGTCTGTCACATGACCGATATGAATAGTCCGCGTCATATCGCTGACATAATGCTGGTAGTAGCAACCAAAGTCAAGTGTCAAGGTCTCACCAGCTTGGATAACCTTTTCAGACGCTCTTCCATGAGGCATAGCAGAGCGGTAGCCAGATGCCACGATGAACTCAAATGATGCCCCTTCTGCACCGAGTTGACGCATGCGGTGGTCAAGGAAATGATTGACGTCCATCTCAGTCGTCTGACCTGGCTTGATAAAGTCAAGAACATCAATAAAAGCCTGATCTGAAATCTGACACGCACGGCGAATGGTTGCAATTTCTTTCTCATCCTTAATCATGCGCAAGTCTTCGATAAAGTTGGACATGGCAACTAGTTGATAACCCTCAAAAATGCTGGTCAGACTTTGATAGAAACCATAGGTCACCTGGCTATCAAAACCAATGGTTTCAAGCCCATCTTCCTTAATCACCTTTGCAATCTCTTCAAGGGCAAAACGGCTCTCGATAATATCAAAACCTTTTACTGATGCCTTAGCTATCAAGGTATAACGCGAATCAGTTACAAACAAGCGACGCTTGCCACTAATGAAGACAGTCGCCTCAGTTCCCCAAAAACCAGTTAGGTAGTAAATATTGTTTTGACCAGTCACCAAGATTCCATCAACAGTTGATTGAGTTAATTTTGCTTCAAATTTCCCAAGTCTTTTTTGCATTCTGTTCCTCCAATGATTTTTAAACTATTATAGCAGAAATACTAGGATTTACCAATTATTTTCAGCAGACAAAAAAGCCGCTAGAGCGACTGTTTTAAGTATGTCACAGAGAAATGGAATCTTTCACTAATCCAATACTTTTATATACTCTCCAATTTTTCGTACGATTTCAGTTACGAGAGCATTTCCCATAAAGAACATACGCATTTTATCGGATACGTCTACACTAGAGCCTTCGGCTAATTTTTAGGGAAAATTTAATCATTGCCTAAACTATTTTAAAGTCTTTAAAATATCATTTTTTAAATCGTTAGTATTATACAAGTGAGGCAAAACCTCAAAAGTTTCTTGTAAATTTTTCTTAGCCTTATGCCAACCTTTTCCGTCAGTAAACCACATAAATTCCACATTAGGAATTGTCTTCGCTTCTTCTGCAATCATCTTATATGAACGTGCTGTTTCATTTAATTTCGATCCACCACTTGAGTAAAAATTAACCTCGATCAAATAAATAGTTGAATTATGCTTGATAACAAAGTCAAATCGTTTGGCTGTATTTCCCTCATTAGTGATGGCGGATAAATCAACTGAGAAGAGTTCCTCAATCTTATTTTGATAGACTTCCTTGAATAGAGTTTTACCTAAAACATAACCAGCCGCCTCTAGATAATTTTGCACAATATTTTCCATAGCATGTCCAGTACGGTTCTTCCTACCGTTAGTATCCATGCCGACTTCGACTCCTGTAACGTAGTCCACTAGATTTGATATAATATGCTTCTCGAGTAAATCAAAAATCCCTGACTTTTCCAAAAACATAGCATATTCTTCAATACTATAGTTTGGCTTACGAAAGTCAAAATAAAAATCTTTTATAGGGTCTTTAACAATAATTGTATCTTTCAAACGTTTCGCAATAAGGATTGGTATAACTTTCAAAACTTCTGGATAATTTTGGTACAAATCTAAAAAATCTTGTTGTATATTTTTGCTACCAATAAGACTATTCAGAATATTGAGAGGAATTTTTATACTTTCCACATTATCATAGACTTTTGGAAAATCTGTATAATAAGTCCAATCCGCTATAGTGTCTGTCATGGTAGACAACCATTTTTCAAAGTCTCTATTTTTTTCCACTTTCTTTCTCCAATCTCGTTTTCGCTATTTTTAAGTAATCTCGTTCGGCATCTATTCCAATGAATCTTCTACCTAATCGCTTCGCTACAACTCCTGTCGTTCCGCTACCAACAAAAGGATCTAGAATGTAGTCATTTTCTTTTGTGCTAGCTAATATTATTCGCTCTAAAAGATATTCTGGTTTTTGGGTTGGATGCTTTCCAGCCCATTTCTCTGATTTTGCTGTTAATCCACCAGTCCAGACATCTTTCATCTGTTTTCCATCGTTTAACTCTTTCATCAAATCATAGTTATAATAGTGACGAGCCTTCTTATAGTTTTTTCTTGCCCAAAGAATTGTTTCGGTTGAATGCGTAAAGTAACGACAGGATAAATTGGGTGCAGGATTCGTTTTCTGCCATGTAATATTATTCAGAATTTTGAAACCTTCTTGTTCTAAAGCCATTCCAACTGAATAAATATTGTGGAAACTACCTGAGATCCAAATCGTCCCATTGGGTTTCAAAACTTTTTTAGCTAACTGAATCCAGCGTCGATTAAAGTTGTGCTTTTCTTCAAGTGAGGAAACTTTATCCCACTCACCTTTATCAACTGATACAACTTGACCACCTGAATTAGATATTCCACCATTACTCAAAAAGTACGGCGGATCTGCAAAAATCATATCCATACTCTCAGGTTTCATTTTAGACAAAAACTCAAAAGTGTCCGCATGAACAAGTATGGAATTCTCTTTATGATAGTATGGTTTCGTCATAATAACCCCTCCATACTTATATTCGTTATTTGTCATAATTAGTTACGATAAATTCTGATATTTTTCCTCGACTTGATGCTTTCGCCCCATTAGTCCTAATGGCTTCTACTTTATGAATATTAAAACCTTTATACAATTCTTCTACTAACGGACTAGATGAATTGGATAGCATTACATAGGCACCTTTCTTATCTAGTTTTCTAAAAACATCACGCAATCTAACTTGTTCTTCATAGGAAAAACCTTCATGAGTATAAGATGTAAAGGCACTTGTTTCTGAAAGAGGTATATACGGTGGGTCAAAATAAACAAAATCTCCAGCACCTACATCTTCAACAGCTTTTTCGAAATCCCCCGTCAAAATCTCAATATTATTTTTATTTAGATATTGAGAAATAGATAAAATTAACTCACTATCAACAATCTTAGGATTTTTATAGCGACCATAAGGTACATTGAACTGATTTTTAGAATTAACACGATACAAGCCATTAAAATTCACTCGCAACATATACATAATACGTGCAGCACGCTCAACATCAGTCATTTTATTAATCCTATTATCTCTATCGACAGCACGTAATTCTAAGTAATACTCTTTAGAGTTATTTTCTTGATGTTTAGTTAGTAACTCAATGAGTTTTTGGGGATTATCTTTTATTTGACGATAACAGTTGATAAGCTCACTATTGAAATCATTGATAATTGCTTTTTTCGGAATGAGTTCGAAAAATACCGCCCCACCACCAATGAATGGTTCAAAGTAACTATTATAATTGTCTGGCATAAGAGATTTTATAACCGGAAGCAGTTGTCGCTTCCCACCAGTCCATTTTGTAAAAGGTTGTAAAGTTGGTTGAGTTCGTTGTAATTGTATCATCGTTTATATTATACCATATCTCTAAATATGTTTGATTAATTGAAGTGGAATAGCCTCCAACATGCAAAAAAGCCGCTAGAGCGACTTTTCAAAACAGCATTAAGAGTTTCTTCTCATTTCCCTTTAAATTCACGAATCCGTTGAGGAATACCCTCTAAAAATTGATTCATTTTTTGTTGCCATTCATTTTCAAGAGCTTTCCTTTCTTGAGAATCTAGGTCGTCAATAGCCTTACTATTTAGGCCGATTTCGCTTAAAACTGGACTGACATTAGAGATTGTCTTTTTGCCAAAATGAATTTTACTTTCTTCCATCCATAAATTAAGTGAGGAGCTTAACTCAACTTGTTCCCAAGGGATTCTGACAAGTGCTGGTTTGCCGAACAATTTCTTCTTAAAGGTGTAGACAGCTTCCTCTGTAAAGATAAGATTTAAACTTAGAGTTCCTTCAAACATGGCAAAAATATGTTCTTCATGCAACTCCTTGTGGCTTGGATAATGATACCAAAATACTCTAGCCGAATAAAGACTTGCATACTCCTTTGGTAAAAGAATTGTATCTTGTTCTTGCAAGTTTTTTTCTGCAATCATCCATTCAAGATTATTCTCAATAAGGGGAGTCCAAAAAACGTAATCTGCAAGTTCGCTCAGGTACTGATAGCGTTCATAATCGATAAAAGTTGGGTCTATAGAGGTTCCTTCTAGGGAAGCAAGCAAATCATTTGAAGGCGCAGTAAGTCCCGGAATCTCACCCTTATAATCCACACGATCTTGCCTTGATTTTAACTCTTTAACAATTTCTTCAGGTAAGAAGTTTTCTAACAAAGCTGTCAAGTTGGCTAACTCATGATTTGCCCAAAAAGTACCATAAGAAAAGACATTCGTCGGTGCAATACAAAAAGAATAAACATCTACCACATATTCCTCAACGCTTGTAATCGTTTCTGAGCTAGGAACATACTGAAGTAATTTTCCCATTACACAAGATGCTAGGTATTGTTCCCAAGTCTGATAACTATTTTTGATACGCTCTGTTTGCTTGGTAAACAGTTCCTCAAATTCTTCTTTAGTAATCAAGCGAGCAGCATACGATTTCGTCAAGACATCAATTATACGGCAGTCGTCAAAGCCTTTGATTAGTTGAGAACCTGTTAATGAATTTAAAGAAAAGTAAAAGTCTTTTACATCAGGATTGGCTATTCCATCAATAAATGACGAAACATCTTCTAAAGCATGATAACGACCATCTTCAAGCTTATCAATTTCTTCTTTTAAACTTGAATAATCTGTAATTCCATAGTTTGTTTCTAACATGGTTCGCAACAGGCCTCTGGTCATCATATTGACACCTGGCATGACGACACTCATTAGTTCTTTTTCGATAAATTGTCTATTGACTGAATTGGCAAAAACTGAACTGTATCTGTATGGACTGCACAATAAAACGTATTCCGATTGCATGGAGGTCTCCTTGTTAAGTAACTTATTTTTTATATTATATCTGATTTGTACTAGCTTATCAAGCGTAGAAAAAATCAGACAAAAAAGCCGCTAGAGCGACTTTTCTGACAAATGGAACAGAGTATTTACGTTTATTCTTTGGTAAACTCTGCATTTGCTAAAGTTGAATCAAGAGTGTCTAATGTTAGGACCCCATCAACAATTTCATAATCCACGGTCGAATTATCATTTTCTGCTGTTAGCGTTTTTCTTTCTTGATCGACAGTCAGTCCTTGTTCCTCAGATTGAGTTTGACCATCTTCCCTTTTTTCTTCAAACGTAAGGGTCCCAGTATTATTTTCAATTTTGATAATTACTGTGTAAGTAGTGCCGTCTTTTTCCCTTGAATAGGTATAGGTTCCATTATCATTTTTAGCACCGCAAGCAACTAAGAAAAATACGGTGACGCTCGTTAAAATAAGGGTTAATAATTTTTTCATCCTACTCTCCTTTTAACCTACAGAGTAACTAATGTAATCAATGAGTTCAGGTATAACTTTTATTTCTTTGGCTTCGTGTTCATTTTCGAGTTGATAAACCTTATCTCCCGTATAAACATAGTAAGAGTTAGATATCCCATCGAATATCGCAAACTTGATATTTTTAATTTCCTTATTATCAGAAGTATAATAGCCAGTCAGACTACTACCATCAACAACTTTTATTTTTTCTAACGTTTTTTTCTGAGTCGTATGACTCAATCTGAGTGCCTGTAGAAACTCATTTACTGTATTGTACTGATAGGTCACTTCAGACGCCATCCCCAATTCTTTGTAATGTTCCGCTGAATATTGGCTAATCTGTTCTGTACTGTACTTCAATGATGTTGGTCTTGTTGTTTGTTTTTCAAGGTCAATGACAGTTGCTTTGTCGGTATAAGCAGATAAGTAAAAGGTAGCCTGTACTTTACCGTCTTTTACAACAATTTCATCATTATCTGTTACACCAAGATAGTTTGTTGGTGTATCACTGCCATAAAAGCCATACATTGGCAGTAATTCTCCATCTTCTCCAAGAAAACCTTGAGTTAGGCTAGGACCTTCTGAAAGCAACAGTTGTCCATATTCTAGTTCGAACTTACCTTGATGAAGTTCCCCAACCTTTAGTTTAGCATTCATTTGATTGTCTTTTGTGACATACAAATGCCCTATTTGACTTCCAGGAACATCTCGCTCTAGATACAATTCATAGCTACCATCTTCGTTGATTGCAAAATCAATCTTATAAAATACGGTCAAATTATCATCGGGAGCATGACTTGTTTCAGCTGACGGAATGTCAACTATTCCTGAATAAAATCCTACATAGTCTTTTACAGCTTGCTTTGCTTCAGCATCAATTTCAGTATGTTCATCTACACGAGGAAAATCATCTGGGCTGCTGACTACTTTCTCACTCTTCGTTGTACTTGAGCTTTCCGTGACCTTTTGTGTACTACTAGAGGTTTCTTGGTTCACTTGACCAGTCTGATCCGTCTGACCACAAGCTACTAGACTTAACGTTGATATTGCCACCAACAATTTTAAAAAATTCTTTTTCATATGTTCTCCTATAGTATAATACCATCCATGCAATTTCGACAATTTTTCTCAGTTCCTCTACGGTTTTGGCTCAACCAATTCCAGCATAGCCACGGTCACACCCTGGTTGAAGGTGGTCTCGATGGCCTTGTCGTTGAGTCCGATACCTACTGCCACCTGGAGGTCGTCCAGGTTCTTCATCATGACAGCCTTGTGTCCTGCGGAACGCATCCACTCGTCGAAGAGGTCTGAGGCTAACTCAGTCTCGTTTGCTGCCATGCGGGCTGTTAGCGCTGTTCCGAACTGGAGTGCGTTTTCGCCACGCCAGCCTTGTCGAGCAGTCTGCTCTGCTGTGTAGATGGTCGTCCAGTGAGAGCCATCTGGACGCTTGTGAGCCCCAGCTGGTACCCCTTGATAGCGCAAGCTACCGTGGTCAGCCATCTCGTTGGCACGGGCAGTTGCCGCGTTCTGAGCGTCTGAGCCCTGTCCTGCGTATGTTACAGCCGATAGGCCCTCTGCCGCACGGGCTGCGTTAAGCAGGCGAACGAACTCAGCGTTGAGCTTGTCGAGATTGATGAGTGTCTCGACCTTCTCGAATGTCTCTTTAGTGGCTCCCCCACGGATGCTGGTGCCAGTCACACCACCTTTCTTAGCGATGAAGGCATCCTGTTGCTCCTCGGTGAGGCTCATGAACTCATCCAGCGTTAGCGTCTTCTTGTCGAGTAGGCTAGTGCTGGCAGGTTTAGTGCCGACCACAAGGACCTCATTGACTGGTGCAGTCTCGGAGATAACCTCGCGGGTTTCGCTTACTTGACCAGTACGGTTATTGGTGACCCGTGTGATACGGACCTTACGCTCCCCGTTTACTCCCTGAACTTTGATTTTTGTTTCACCTTCTGGGAAATTCGGATCTTCTTCCTTGATTGAAGTATAGGCAAGCACCTCCGTTTCTGTCAGAACTTGACTCGTCTCTTCTTTCTTGATACCAACTTCTACTATACGCTTAATTGGCTGAATAACCTCTGGTTGACCCACCATTTCAGAAGCAACCTTGACGCCGTCCACATAGGTATCCTTATAGGTCTGTGTTTGCTGGCCATCTACACCTGCTACCAACTCACGACTTTCACCTTCAAATAAGCTATCCACCTGACGAGTTTCTGTAGTAAATGGAATGACACTTGTTTCTTGGCGAGTTTGGTAACGAACAACAGCCTTTGTACCGACTTCAATAATCTCATTTACCGGCTCGACACGCTCTTCTTTTACTAGTTCGCGCGCCGTTTCATTACCGTTTGTCTTAGTAATGCGGTAGGTTTGGGTTAGTGTTCCCTTTCTTCCTTTTGTAAGTGTACGAGTTTGACCTTTTTCTAAGTCTGGATTTTGACGAGTTTCAACAGTGTAGTCAAGCTCTGTTACCTTGGTTTCCTCTGTTGTTTCAACAACAGACTTTGGCTTAGTACCGTATTCAATGACTTGCGTAACTGGTTGAGCAATAACTTCCGTGCTGACCACTTCTTCACTAATGACTGCACCTGTAGAATCATAGACTTTCTTTGTAAGGGTCTTGGTTTGTCCATTAACTCCTGCTACCAGTACGCGTTCGGAACCTACTTCCAAATCAGCATTGCCACGACGCTCTGTAGCAAATGAAATAGTCGCCAAGCTTTCTATAAGCTCTTCTAGATTTTTAGAAACCTCATCATTATAGGCAATTACTTCTGTAACAGGTTCAATTGTTTCAGTCGCAACGATCTCACGAGCGGTCTCTACATTATTGGTATAAGTCACTTTGGTGGTGACTGTTTGCTTTCCATCCACACCTTGTGTAAGAACCTTGCTTTCTCCAGCTGGCAAACTTGTATCTTTCACATAGCTAGTTCCATACTTGATGACCGTTACCTGTTTCTCTACATCTGTTCGAACTGTATCAACAGGTCGATCTGGTTCTGCTGGATTAGTTGGAAGTTCTGGACTAACAGGTTTCTCTTCTCCAGGTGTAACAGTCGTTTCCGTTTCCCCTGGTACAGCTGGTTTTTCCACTGGCGCAGGTATTTCTGGTTGGACTGGTTTCTCCGTTTCTGAAATAACCTTGTCTTCTGTACCGATAACCTGACCACCTCCTGTTTCTTCAACAGGTTTCTCCGCTGGCTTACTTTCTGCTGGGACTTCTTCAACCTTGTCTTCAGATGGTTTCTGTTCTGCCGAAGCGTCTGTTGCCTTGTCCTCTGACGGAGTTGATTCTGCTGGGATGTCTGTTACCTTGTCCTCTGACGGAATTGATTCTGTTGGGATGTCTGATTTGTTCTCATCTGCTGGTTGGGTTGGTTGGACAAGTAGATTCTCATTTTCTTCTGCCTTATCTATTGAACCCATAGGCAGTGCTGAACTTGTCTCTCTGCTCTGCTTTTTCCCTTCCAAATAACCTACAAACTCATAACCTGCAATTGAAATCTTTCCATCTGGGAGTGCCGCCCCTACTGTCAATGTTTGGGTTTGACCATACTGAGCCAGCTGGGCAACCGTCACGGCAGATACAGAAGTAAAGACTAGACTTCCTCCTACCAAGGTCAAGGTCAAGGTCATTGCTGAGCGAACCATCCGTTGATTTTTCCGACCAACAGTTACACCAACCAGTAGCAAGCCTGCCCCAATAGCTCCAGCTAATACACCTGTGCTTTCTCCTGTCTGTGGCAAAATTGAAGACCCTACTTTTCTATACACAAGATAGTAGTTCACATCTTCTGTCACCTGAGCTGGAAGCTCTGTAAAAATCGCCTTTTTCTCTGCCTCAGTCAATTCCTCAGTCGTTACATAATCATAACGAACCTCTGCCGTCTTAGTCTGTGCATGAACCGATAAACTTGTTAGTAAACCTACTCCTAATAGAGCAGATGCGGCTCCTAAGCCTGTAAATTTACGAATCCCATATCGTAAACGCTGCTTCTTTTCTTCTTGGATGCGCTGAGTTCTACTATAAACCATATAATTCTCCCTTTTATGAAATAGTCTTCCAAAATATTTTACTATACAATTTTTATTTTTGCAATACATTTAGTAATACAATCTGTAATATTTCATATTCATTTATTTCGCTATACACTTGTAACAAGGAGCAAATAAATGGCATTTAAATTAAAATCAGATAAAAAAGAAACAGAAATCAAAACCATTCGATTTCCGTCAGAGTTGGTAGATAGAATTGAGGAAGCAATCGTCAAAAAAGATGTCAGTTTCTCAAGCTTTGTCATTCAGGCTTGTGACTATGCCTTGAATAATATGGATAAAGAACAGTAAAAAAGAGCCGATGGCTCTTTTTTACTTGCTTATTTCAACTTAGTTTTCAAATACTGGCCTGTAAAGCTGGCTGGGTTATCCGCCACTTCTTCTGGCGTTCCTGTCGCGACAACGGTACCGCCACCTACACCGCCTTCTGGCCCCATGTCGATAATGTGGTCGGCTGTCTTGATAACATCCAGATTGTGCTCGATGACCAGCACGGTATTGCCATCATCAACAAAGCGGGCCAAGACCTTGAGCAACTGGGCAATGTCCTCCGTATGCAGACCTGTCGTTGGTTCGTCCAAGATATACAAGGATTTACCAGTTGACCGCTTGTGGAGTTCCGAAGCCAACTTCATCCGCTGGGCTTCCCCTCCTGATAGGGTCGTTGCTGGCTGACCTAGAGTAACGTAGCCCAAGCCCACATCTTGAATGGTGCGAAGTTTCCGCTCAATTTTTGGAATATGCTTGAAGAATTCGACCGCATCATTGACTGTCATATCAAGGACTTGGGCGATATTTTTCTCCTTGTAATGTACTTCCAAGGTTTCAGAATTGTAACGGTGTCCATGACAGACTTCACAAGGTACAAAGACATCTGGCAGGAAGTGCATTTCAATCTTGATGATACCATCACCAGAACAAGCCTCACACCGTCCACCTTTGACGTTAAAGGAGAACCGTCCTTTCTTGTAGCCACGGATTTTGGCTTCATTAGTCTGGGCAAAGAGGTCACGAATATCGTCAAAGACACCTGTGTAGGTAGCTGGGTTGGAACGCGGTGTTCGTCCAATCGGGCTTTGGTCAATGTCAATCAGGCGGTCCAAGTGTTCAATTCCTGAAATGGATTTGAACTTGCCTGGCTTGTCCGAATTGCGATTGAGTTTCTGAGCAATAGCTTTTTTCAGAATGGAATTGACCAGGGTTGACTTACCAGAGCCAGACACCCCTGTCACCGCCACAAATTTTCCGAGTGGGAAACGAACAGTCACATCTTGCAGGTTGTTTTCCTTGGCACCGGTCACCTCTAAGAATCGACCATTTCCAACACGACGGTCTAGAGGTACAGGAATTTCACGTTTGCCAGACAGGTACTGGCCTGTAATGGATTTTTTATTTTTAGCTACTTGGGCAGGCGTTCCAGAGGCCACGATTTCCCCGCCAAACACACCCGCACCTGGACCAATGTCAATCAACCAGTCCGCCTCACGCATGGTGTCCTCATCATGCTCCACCACAATCAAGGTATTGCCCAAATCACGCATCTTTTTCAGACTGGCAATCAGTCGGTCGTTGTCCCGCTGGTGCAGACCAATCGATGGCTCATCCAAGATGTAAAGAACACCTGACAGGTTGGAACCGATCTGAGTCGCCAGACGAATCCGCTGGCTCTCCCCACCAGACAGCGTCCCCGCTGCTCGTGAAAGCGTCAGATAGTTAAGACCTACGTTGTTAAGGAAGGACAGGCGATCCTTGATTTCCTTGACAATGGGCGTCGCAATCGTCGCTTCATTTTCAGACAAAGTCAGATGTTCAATCACTTGCAAATGATCAGCCACGGACAAGTCAGACAACTGCCCGATATGAAGTCCCTTTTCGCCACCGACTTTGACAGACAAGGCTTGGTCATTGAGGCGATAGCCGTGGCAGGTCCCACAAGTCAACTCGTTCATGTAGGTCTTCATGACTGTCCGTGTATAGTCACTGTTGGTTTCACGGTAGCGACGGTTAATGTTGGTAATCAAGCCTTCAAACGGAATGTCAATATCACGCACCCCACCGAACTCATTTTCATAATGGAAATGGAATTCTTTACCGTCAGAACCGTTGAAAATCAGGTTCTTCTCCTCTTCCGTCAATTCCTCAAAAGGCTTGTCCATATCCACGCCAAAGTGGTTCATAGCTTGCTCCAACATCTGAGGATAGTAGTTAGAAGAAATAGGATTCCACGGAGCCAAAGCCCCGTCACGCAAGGTCTTACTGGCATCTGGGACAATCAAATCCGTATCCACTTCCAGCTTCATCCCCAAACCGTCACAATCGCTACAAGACCCAAAAGGCGCATTGAAAGAGAAAAGACGAGGCTCCAACTCAGGCACTGTAAAGCCACATACTGGGCAGGCATAGTACTCAGAGAAGAACAGTTCCTTCTCATCCATGGTGTCGATGATGACATAGCCGTCCGCAATCCGCAAGGCCGCCTCAATCGAGTCAAAGAGCCGCGAACGAATGCCCTCTTTGATGACAATTCGATCGACGACGACTTCAATATTATGAGCCTTGCTCTTGGACAATTCTGGTACTTCCGACACATCATAGACATCGCCATTGACACGGACCCGAACATAGCCGTCCTTCTGCACTTTCTCAAAAATGGTCTTGTGTTGCCCCTTTTTCTTACGAACAATCGGCGCTAAAATCTGCAAGCGTTGACGCTCTGGCAATTCCAAAACCTCATCTACGATTTGCTCCACCGAGGAAGCTGCGATGGCACCATGCCCATTGATACAATAAGGCACCCCAACTCGAGCATAGAGCAAACGGAGATAATCATTGATTTCCGTCGCTGTACCGACTGTCGAACGCGGATTCCGCGACGTCGTTTTTTGGTCGATGGAAATAGCAGGGCTGAGACCCTCTATGGAATCCACATCTGGCTTGTCCATGTTGCCCAAGAACTGACGAGCATAGGCAGACAAAGACTCTACATAGCGGCGTTGGCCTTCGGCATACAGAGTATCGAAAGCCAAACTCGACTTACCAGACCCCGACAAACCAGTCACCACCACCAGCTTCTCACGCGGAATGGTCACATCAATATTTTTTAAATTATGGGCACGCGCCCCATGAATCACAATATTTTCTTGCATAGTTTAAGATACAAAGGGCGTCAAATGCACAGTCAAAATAGGCGGTAAGTCCGAAATCTGTGATTTCGAAGACGCACCCCCGTCAAGACAACTAGTGCTTTCACAGGTCGAAAACCGAAGAAAGCACAGATGTCTACGACGCAGAAGCCAGTTCCACATGCTTAAACATGAAGAAACCAGCAATTTTTGACACTGCATTTAGCCCGTGTTCAATTCCTTTCTAAAGATACAGAGCCCGTAAAACGCACGGTGAAAATAGGCGGTAAGTCCGAAATCTGTGATTTCGAAGACGCACCCCCGTCAAGACAACTAGTGCTTTCACAGGTCGAAAACCGAAGAAAGCACAGATGTCTACGACGCAGAAACCAGTTCCACACGCTTAAACATGAAGAAACCAGCAATTTTTCACACAGCGTTTAGCCCGTGTTCAATTCCTTTCTAAGATACAGAGCCCATAAAACGCACGGTGAAAATAGGCGGTAAGTCCGAAATCTGTGATTTCGAAGACGCACCCCCGTCAAGACAACTAGTGCTTTCACAGGTCGAAAACCGAAGAAAGCACAGATGTCTACGACGCAGAAGCCAGTTCCACACGCTTAAACATGAAGAAACCAGCAATTTTTCACACAGCGTTTAGGGCGTGTTCGATTCCTTTCTAGATATAAGTGCGTTCACAAGATAACTGGTGACGGTCGATTAACTCCGCGTCACCAGACGAAACTGCCTATAGGCAATTTCTATATCTTGTATTAGCTCGATTTTCAAAAAATATCGTTTTGAAAATCTCACGTTAAGAAAACCCTATAAAACTTGACGCTTTTAGCACGCATTCAATTCCTTTCTTAAGAGGATCTAGCTGTACCATGAGAGATTAGAAAAAGTTCGTACAACTTATTCGCTTAAATGTCTACATATTATACCACATTTCTATATAAAACCTTTCCGAAACTGCACATTTTTTGGTATAATAGAGGTTGCGTTAACGCAACAAAGATAAAAGGAGGGCAAAGATATGAAACAAATTTTTCTATCAACCATGACTGATTTAGAAGAAATTCAAACCTTTGAACCAGGGGCTTGGATTAATTTGGTCAACCCCTCCCAGAGCGAGTCTATGGAAGTTGCTGAGCACTATAAAATTGATATCGCTGACCTGCGAGCACCGCTCGATGCGGAAGAATCCTCTCGTATCACCGTCGAAGATGACTATACGCTCATCCTGGTCGACGTCCCAATTCTTGAAGAACGAAACAACAAGACATATTATATTACTATTCCTTTGGGAATCATTCTAACAGATGATGCGATTATCACGACTTGTTTGGAACAATTGCCACTGTTTGAGCAGTTTATCCATCGTCGTCTACGGAATTTCTTCACTTTCATGAAGTCTCGTTTCGTTTTCCAAATTCTCTACCGCAATGCTCAACTCTACTTGTCAGCCCTACGGACCATTGACAGAAAGAGCGAAGAGATTGAGAAACAGCTCCATGAAGCCACTCGAAATGAAGAATTAATTGTACTCATGGAATTGGAAAAAACCATCGTCTACTTCAAGGCTTCCCTCAAAACCAATGAGCGTTTGGTCAAAAAACTTGCTAGTTCCTCACGTCTACTCCGTAAGTATGAAGAGGATGAGGATTTGCTTGAAGATACCTTGGTTGAAACCCAACAGGCCATTGAGATGGCAGACATCTATGGTTCCATCCTGAACTCTATGACCCATGCCTTTGCTTCTATCATTTCCAACAACCAGAATACCATCATGAAAACCTTGGCATTAGTGACAATCGTTCTCTCTATCCCAACCATGGTCTTCTCTGCATACGGTATGAACTTTAAGGACAACATCATTCCTTTTAACGATATTCCCTATGCTTTTTGGTGGATTATTCTTTTCGCCTTTGCAATCAGCTTATCACTCACCTTCTACTTCATCCGTAAGAGATGGTTTTAACCTAAGGAGATTAACATGTCATTTACAGAAATCAACGGATTAACAAAAAAGAACCAAGAATTTATCCATATTGCGACCAACCAACTGATTAAAGATGGAAAGTCTGATAGCGAAATCAAAGAACTCTTGGAAGAAATTTTACCAACTATCATTGAAAAGCAAAAAACTGGCGTGACTGCCCGCAATCTCTATGGAGCACCAAGTGAGTGGGCTGCTAGTAAGACAATTTCTGAACAGGAAAAGAAAGACCAAGTTGAATACAACGAAAACCCTTGGTTGATGTGGCTAGATTCTAGTCTTTTCATGCTTGCTATTATTGCAGGTATCAATGGATTGATGAACTTATTGGGACAAGGTGCCCAATATGGCTTGCTCACACTATTAGTCATTGGTTTTGGTGTCGGCGCTGGTATGTACTTTATGTATCACTTTGTTTACAGAGAACAAATTAGAACTGGGCAACGTCCTAAATTGCTGAAAGCTATCGCTTTTCTCGGACTTGCTACGCTGGCTTGGTCAGTCGTTTTCATTCTGGCAGCACTGATTCCGGCCGCATTTAACCCAGTTCTACCTCCGCTTGTTACTATTCTTATCGGAGCTGCTGCTTTCGGTGCACGCTACCTCTTGAAAAAGAAATATAACATTCGCAATGCCATGTCCCCAGTTCAATAATAAAACAAAGCGATTGGAATATTCCAGTCGCTTTTGTTTATCTATACAGTTCACCTGGGAGTTTTACACATCTGCGTAAGTGACTGAAACAGTCTATCCCCAGACTGTGCCTCGCTTTCTAACTTCTTGGCTCGGGTTGAAATAGTCCATTCAAGGGCTTAATTCGCTTTCTTAATTTCGAGTTCATGCAAAAATGGTCCACTGGACCATTACTCGCTTTCTTATTTTCATGCTCGTGAAAAAACAGTCCATACTGTTATTGCGCTTTTCGCATTTCTAGAGCGCAAGAAAAAATGACCCGTTGGGGTCATTTTTTTAATCTTCGTTTACGAATGGTAAAAGAGCCATAACGCGAGCACGTTTGATAGCTGTTGTTACTTTACGTTGGTTTTTAGCTGAAGTTCCAGTTACACGGCGTGGAAGAATTTTTCCACGTTCAGAAATGAAACGGCTAAGAAGCTCAGTATCTTTGTAATCAACATATTCAATTTTGTTAGCTGCGATATAGTCAACTTTTTTACGGCGTTTGAAACCGCCACGACGTTGTTGAGCCATGTGTGTTCTCCTTTATATTATTAATTTTTGACCTAGAATGGTAGGTCATCGTCTGATATATCCATTGGATTACTTGCTCCAAATGGACTTTCTTCTCGAGCGAAGTTTGGTGTAGATTGTGCAGGCGCTTGATAAGGCGAGTTATAGTCATTTCCTCCAGCAAACGAGTTGCCAGCTGAATAGCCTCCACCTTGACCTTCACGGGCAGTACGGCTTTCCAAGAGTTGGAAACTTTCTGCAACTACCTCAGTAACGTAGACACGTTGCCCTTGCTGATTGTCATAGCTACGTGTCTGGATACGACCTGTAACACCAATCAGAGCACCTTTCTTAGCCCAATTCGCCAAATTCTCAGCTTGTTGACGCCAAATGACTACGTTGATAAAGTCCGCTTCACGCTCACCGTTTTGATTTTTAAAATTGCGGTTAACCGCCAAAGTAAAAGTCGCAACAGCTTGATTAGACGGAGTATAACGAAGTTCTGCATCACGGGTCATACGACCAACCAATACTACATTATTTATCATAATCTACCTTCTTACGCGTCAAGTTTCACAATCATGTGACGAAGAATGTCGCCGTTGATTTTTGACAAACGGTCAAACTCTTTAAGAGCTTCATCGTTGCTAGCTTCAACGTTAACGATGTGGTACAAACCTTCGCGGAAATCTTTGATTTCGTATGCAAGGCGACGTTTTTCCCATGCTTTTGATTCAACGATAGTTGCACCGTTGTCAGTCAAGATAGAGTCAAAGCGTGCTACCAAAGCGTTTTTAGCTTCTTCTTCAATGTTTGGACGAATAATATAAAGAATTTCGTATTTAGCCATTGATATGTTCCTCCTTTTGGTCTAATGACTCATGGTCTAGCCACGAGTAAGTGAGGGATACTCACAGAAAATAATTATACCATAATATAGAAAATGTGCAAGTGAAAACAGTTTGCCGAAAACATTTTCACAAAAAATAAAGACTGCCCAAACAAAGGGCAGCCCTATGAATTAAGCTACAATCGCTTTTGCTACTTCTTCTGTTGTCATGCGTGAGAAATAGTGCGTGGTGTCGATTTCTTGCAATTTGGCAAGAACATCCGCATACTCGTAGCGAGTACCGACCAACAAGTCTTCGATATCCGATACATCGCCGATACCGAAGAAATCACCGTAAATCTTGATGGACTCGATAACCGATTTCTCAGCCTTGATGTAGGTCGTGATTTTACCAGCTGGGTAACGAACGCTACGCTCCACTGTGTATTCTGGTGTTTGACCGTAAGTCCAATCCCAAGTTGCAAACTGGGTATCACGGATTTCTTGGATACGGGCCAAATCATCTTCTGACAAGACATGCTCTTCCATGTCTGGGTATTCTTGCTTCATCTGGTTGAGGATGGCATCCTTGAACTCCAGAACGGTCATCTTCTCTGGCAATTCGTTGTTGATATTGGTCACGCGGGCACGGACGGACTTGACACCCTTGGACTCAATCTTGTCCTTGCTGACCTTGAGGGCACTTGCGAGGACTGACATATCCACATCAAAGAGCAAGCAACCGTGGTGCATCATGCGACCTTTGGCATAGGCTTGGGCGTTACCACAGATTTTCTTTCCGTCGATTTCCAGGTCATTACGACCGGTGAAATTGGCCTCTACACCCAGTGTTGCAAGGGTATCAATCACAGGTTTGGAGAAGGTTTTGAAGTCAAAGGCTCCCTCGTCTGCCTTATTTGAAATAATAGTATAGTTGAGGTTATTTAGGTCGTGATAAACTGCGCCACCACCTGACAGACGGCGAACAACATGGATGCCCTTTTCGTCTGTGAATTCCTTGTTGATTTCTTCAATAGCATTCTGGTGCTTACCGATAATGATGGCAGGCTCATTAATCCAGAGAATAAAAATTTCGTCAATATCTGTTAATTCCTTGAAAGCGTAGGCTTCGAGGGCAATGTTATAAGCTGGGTCATTGCTGTTATTTACAATGTATTTCATGCAAAACTCCTTTATTGTTAACTAATTTTTATTATAGTGGAAACGATAACAAATGGCAAGTGTTGGAACCTTACTTTTCTGACCTGCCTTGCTTTTTCTATAAATTGATGGTAGGCTAGAGAAGGAGGAAGTCATGAAAAAACAGTTAAACACATTTTGGAAAATTTATATTATCTCAAGTATCTTTGTTCCTTTTATGTGGGTAATCAATTTCCCCATCATCTGCTTGATCCTTCCTCTTTATCTGACCTGGAAAAACCTTCGCTATTTTATTGCACTCTTGAAGAAACAATTAAAAGAGTATGTTTTTTGGGTCAATGATGGGCTCATTTTCTTTCTAGGAACAGGGCTAAGTTGGTTGGCTCTTGAGGGAGAACAAGTTGTGTACATCGATTGGCCAGAAACCCTTGTGAACAACCAACTCCACAGCCCGATACAAACGGAGGCCTGGTCAGGACAGTTTTTCCTACTCCTTTTGGGTGTTTTAGCTTATTTGGTACTAAACATCTACCAAACCAGGCTCCTCCCCCCTCTCCTAACCGTCCTACTCATCAGCTGCCTGTATCCAAGTTTTGTCTTTGCTGTTTTGTGGACCATACAACTTTCTACTTTGATTGAAACAGATTTCTTCACCTACTTCTACCTGTGTTTGGTTCCTTTTAATATTTGTCTCATTTACAGTCGGACTATTTTACAAACTATTCAACTGTGGCAAGCAGAATTAGCTAAGCAGAGCACCCCACGCTTTCCTAGACTTTCTGCTCTCCTGCAAAAAAGCCTTTCTCTGCCAATTTGGCTGTTCTTCTTCATTCTTCCCTATCTTGCCGTTCTTGGTTCCTATCTCATTCTCTTTGGTCAAAAACCTGACCAGCTGCTTCAGATGTGGACAGAAACCAGTGATTGGGCCTTGTCGGAAAAAATCTCCCCACCAAACACATTCTATGATGAACACTATCTTTGTACAGTGGGGGCTGCTGGTCACCGCAAACTGGTCAAACCCATTCGTATGGGGGAACGCCATGGACATCGTGTGGTGGTCAATCGTCAGCTACAAATTGCCAATGCTTTTGAACAGATTTTAGAAGAAAGATGTCCACGCTTGCATGGCCGCATTCGTTCCATCTACGACCGGTATGGCTATCCCATTTCCAAATATATTCGCAATGCCTGGCAGGCAGATCTGATTTACCTGATCATGAAACCAGCCGAATGGTTCTTCCTCTTCGTCATCTATCTGCATGATTGTCAGCCAGAAAATCGCATTGCAGGCCAGTATTTGCCACTATCAAAAAATCTATTACCACAAGAAAATACTAGCAATTAGTAACATATCACAAAAAAGAAAGCCAAACGGCTTTCTTTTTTCTTAGCTTATTATTTACGTTTTGGTGGGTTGTGAATCGCAACCCCAAGCACATCAAGGAAGGCTTCGTACATCACTTCTGAGAAGGTTGGGTGACCGTGGATGGATGCTGCCACGTCGTCAACTGTCAACTCAGATTCCATGATAGTTGCTGCTTCGTTGATCATTTCAGCTGCAACTGGACCGATGATGTGAACACCAAGGATTTCATGGTATTTCTTGTCCGCAATTACTTTTACGAAACCATGTGCTTCGTTAGAAGCAATGGCACGACCGTTACCAGTAAAGCTGTTGCGACCGATAAGGATATTTTCTTTACCGTATTTCTCGATAGCCTGGTCTTCTGTCAAACCAACCATAGCGATTTCTGGGTGTGTGTAAACCGCTGCTGGTGTGAAGTCCAACTTCGCTTTGTGGTGGTTACCGTGAATAGCATTTTCAGCTGCCACTTCACCCATACGGTAAGCAGCGTGTGCCAACATCTTAGTACCGTTGACATCACCTGGTGCGTAGATACCTGGGATAGATGTTTCTTGGTATTCGTTAACCTTGATACGACCGCGGTCCAATTCAAGGTTAAGATTTTCAAGACCAGCCAATTGTGGTACACGACCGATTGAAAGAAGGGCTTTTTCAGAAACGATTTCTGAACCGTCGTTCAATTTGATGGTCAATTGGTTGTTGGCTTCAACGATTTCAGATACACCAACAGATGTCAAGAATTTCATACCTTTCTTAGAAAGGACTTTTTGCAATTCAACAGACACTTCACGGTCCATACCTGGAATGATCCGGTCAGCCATTTCAACAACTGTTACTTCTGTACCGTATGATGCGTAAACCAAACCAAGTTCCACACCGACTACGCCACCACCCATAACAGTCAGTGACTTAGGAATTTCACGCAAGTCAAGAATATCATCAGAAGTCAATACCAACTTAGAATCGATACCTGGGATGTTGATGCGTGATACTTTCGAACCTGTTGCAAGAACGATGCTGCGACCTTTGATAACCTTGTCGCCGATAACAACAGTCTTGTCAGGGTTTACTTGACCAAGACCGTTGAAGATTGTTACCTTGTTAGCTTTCAAGAGACCTTGAACGCCACCAGTCAATGTCTTCACAACCTTGTTCTTGAAGTCAACTGTCTTGTCCATATCAACTGTGTAGTTGGTTGAAGCAAGGTTGATACCACGCTCAGCCGCAATCTTCAAGCCGTCAAGGATTTCAGCATTTTTGAGGTAGGTCTTAGTTGGGATACAACCCTTGTTCAAGCAAGTACCACCGAATTCTGATTTCTCAACGATAGCGATTTTACCGCCTAATTGAGCACCGCGAATGGCAGCGTAGTAACCAGCAGGACCACCACCGACAACAACCATGTCATATTCGTCTGCCGCCAATTCAGCCTTAGGAGCTTGTGGAGCTGCTGCAGGAGCTACAGGCACTTCCAAACCAGCTGCTTTCAAGTCGGCAGTTGCTTGTGCAACCTCAGCTGGAGCAGGTGCAGCACCCACTTCAACTGTTTCACCTTCTGCACCAAGGTAAGCAATGACTTCTGTTACAGGAACCGTTGCACCGTTACCATGAACGATTTTCAAAAGAACACCTGATTCTTCTGCTTCCAATTCCATGCTTGTCTTGTCTGACATCATCTCCAAGATAACATCACCTTCGTTGACAAAATCACCCTCTTGTTTTTTCCACTCGATGATTTCGCCTTCTTGCATATCTACACCAAGTTTCGGCATAATAATTTCAATTGCCATAGTTATGATACAAAGAACGTCAAATGCGACAGAATTTTAGGAGTCCAACATAGGATGCTTGCATCCAAGGCGGACTATCTAAATTCCGAAGCATTTAGTTCGTGTTCAAATGTCACGAACTCGTCCTACATCCTTTCTTTATTTTTTCACTTTACCAAATTGAGCACAGGCTAAAAACCTATTGAAAAAGATAAATCGCCTCGTGCCTCAAGGCACATCGTTGATTTCCTATTTTCATACGGTTTTCTTAACGCCTTTTGCATCTTATCTTAAATCAACAATTCCAATGGGTTTTCCAGCAAGTTTTTCAAGTCAACCATGAACTTAGCACCATTCATACCGTCAACGATACGGTGGTCAATGGTCAAGCAGAGTGCCATGATTGGACGGATCTTGATTTCGCCGTCGATAACAACTGGTGTTTGAACTGTTGATGCTACACCAAGGATTGCTGAGTTTGGTTGGTTGATGATTGGGTTAAAGGTTTTAGTACCAAACATACCCAAGTTGGTGATAGAGAAGGTCGAACCTGACATTTCAGCCCCCTTCAACTTACCAGATTGAGCCTTCTTGATGACATCTTTCGAAGCCACCACAAAGTCAGACAAGCTCATCTTATCTGCGCCGTGAACAACTGGCACCACCAAGCCATCATCTAGACCCACTGCGATACCAAGGTTGACGAACTTGTGTAATTCGATTTCTTGTGCATCGTTAATCAAAGATGCGTTCATGTAACGGTGTTCTTCTTTCATCAAAGTACGAACAACCGCAAGACCGATCAAGTCTGTAAAGGTTACTTTCAAACCAGTCTTGTTCATGATTGGCTCAAGGACTTGCTTACGAAGTGCCATGAGGTTGGTCATGTCAATATCGTAGTTAAGTGTAAATGTCGGAGCGGTCAAATAAGAGTTGACCATACCTTTTGAAATCGCCTTACGCATTGGGCTCATCTTGATGATTTCAACGCCTTCTGGCAATTCTTTAGCTGGTTTTTCTTCAGTTTTCGGTGCTGGAGCAGCAGTTTCTACAGCTGCAGGAGCAAGTACTGCCAAAACATCGTCCTTAACAATCTTGCCATTGACACCTGAACCTGTAAGAGTTGACAGGTCAACACCTTGGTCTGCTGCAATACGGGCTGCAAGCGGAGTTGCTTTTGGAGCTGCTCCCTTGAAGTCTTCAACGTCAGCCTTGTGGACTCGGCCATTTGCACCAGTTCCTGGCACAAGTCCCAAGTCAATACCAAGCTCACGCGCTAACTTACGCGCTGCTGGAGTAGCACGTACCTTGCCGCCACCTTGTGGCTTAGCCGCCACTGCTGGAGCAACGATAACAGGCGTGCGACCTGCAGGTACTTCTTCGATGGCTGCAGCTGGGGCAACTGGAGTAGCTGACGCTCCAGCCTCAACCGTTTCACCTTCTGCACCGATGTAGGCAATGACTTCTGTTACAGGAACGGTAGCACCGTTTCCGTGAACAATTTTTAATAGGACGCCTGACTCTTCTGCTTCCAGCTCCATGCTAGTCTTGTCAGACATCATTTCCAAGATGACGTCGCCTTCGTTGACAAAATCGCCCTCTTGTTTTTTCCACTCGATGATTTCACCTTCTTGCATGTCCACACCGAGCTTAGGCATAATGATTTCAATAGCCATTTTTAAGATACCAAGTCCGAACAGAAAACGAAGGAGCTTAGGAAATCATAGAAAATCCTGATTTCTTAGCGATTTATCTTTTCTCCTAATTTTCCGGACGGGTTCAATTCCTTTCTTTCAGTTTCTTACCTTGTCAAGAACCAAACCAGACTTCGCTCATCGAAGCGGCTCAATTCTTTCCCAAGCATTCTTAGTCATGCTAGAATATTTTATTTCTAGCATTTTAGGGTTATCGTCTTTCCGATTGCTTTTCTGACAAGGCGATTTGGTGCAGGCATAACTGACGTTAGGCAGGCCAAATCAACACAGCCAGAAAAGATAAGCGGATGACGATAAGATTAACCTCTGTTTACTTGCTTGTAGATTGCCTCTTTGATTTTCTCTACGTTTGGCAATACTGCGTTTTCAAGAATGTTTGCGTAAGGAACTGGTACATCGTCTGAAGCGATACGGATGATTGGTGCATCCAAGTAGTCAAAGGCTTCGCTTTCTGTGATGATCGATGCGATTTCACCGATGAAACCACCTGTTTTATAAGCATCGTTGACCAAGATAACCTTACCAGTTTTCTTCACAGATTCGATGATCAATTCTTTATCCAATGGGATAAGGGTACGTGGGTCAACCACTTCTACGCTGATGCCTTCTGCAGCTACTTCTTCAGCAGCTTTCAAGGCACGCTCCAACATACGACCGTATGAAATAATGGTTACATCAGTACCTTCACGTTTGATTTCACCCTTTCCAAGTGGAATGTAGAAATCTGGGTCCAAGTTAACTTCTTCTTTTTTACCGTAAAGAGCTTTTGGCTCCAAGAAGATAACTGGGTTGTTATCAAGGATAGATGATTTCAAAAGACCTTTTGCATCGTTAGCTGTACCAGGTGCGACAACCTTGATACCTGGGATGTGAGTCAACCAAGCTTCAAGAGATTGTGAGTGCTGGGCAGCAGAACCGATACCAGAACCTGAAGCCACACGGAAGGTTACAGGCGTTTTCAAACCACCACCAAACATGTAGTTAGTTTTGGCAGCTTGGTTAACAATCGCATCAAGGGCAATTGTTACGAAGTCCATGAAGGTCAAGTCAACGATTGGACGAAGACCTGTTTGAGCTGCACCAACTGCAGAACCAGCGATTGCTGCCTCAGAGATAGGCGTATCGCGAACGCGTTTTGGACCAAATTCGTCCAACATACCAACAGATGTACCGAAGTCACCGCCGTAGATACCGACGTCTTCACCCATCAAGAATACTTTTTCATCCTTACGCATTTCTTCGCTTTGAGCCAAGTTAATCGCTTCACGCAAGGCCATTACTTTTGTTTCAGCCATTTTTTACTCCTAATTTATATCAATTTATCTTTACTGAACTAAGGAAAACCAAACAATTACTACGATGTAATTGTTTATTGTCCCAGCTTAAGACACCTTAGAATTGTACTCGAACTTAAATAGGTAGTCTACCTTGGTGAACTACCCTAGTTTGACTTGCTATTTAGAACGTAGTCAAACTAATCACATCACTTACGACACGGAGACTATTCAGCCGATATTGCTGAATAGGCGAAGTTAGCTCCAAACATTTGGGAAATGTTTGGAGGTCTCCCAATAGGGAGAACTTTGTTCTCCTCCTGTAAGTAGGTAGTCCACCATAGTGGCTACCGTAGTTTGACTTGCTTCTTTAGAGCTTAGTCAAACTTCTGACGTTAATAGTTGGGTTCAGACTAGAGGCTTGGAAAAATAGATGAGCCATTAGTGATGTCCGCATCACTAGCTGACTCCCTAATTTTTCTGTGCCTCTTTAACGTCCTCACACCCTAGAATTGTACTCGAACTAAGGACTGTGCGAATTTCATGTTTAACTATTGCAGTTACTGCGTCGTAGACAACTGTACTTTCTTCGGTTTCACCTGTGAAAATACTAGTTGTCTTGACGAGGGTGCGTCTACGAAATCAAAGATTTCGGACTTACCGCTTATTTTCGCTGTGTCCTTTTAACGTTCTCGTTACTAGTTGGGTTCAGACTAGAGGCTTGGAAAAATAGATGAGCCATTAGTGATGCCCGCATCACTAGCTGACTCCCTAATTTTTCTGCGCCTCTTTAACGTCTTCACACCCTAGTCTACAAACACATCCTCATATGCTACTGAAATGTCTGGATCTGGGCTTTCTTGTGCGAATTTCACAGATGCTTCTACTTGTTCTGCAACTTGTGCTTCGATGGCATCCAATTCTTCGTCTGTCGCAATCTTGTTTTCTGTCAAGTATTTGCGGTATTTCTTAAGTGGGTCTTTTGCTTTCCACTCGTTAACTTCTTCTTTGGTACGGTAAACACCTGCGTCGGCAGTTGAGTGTCCAAACCAGCGGTATGATTCAACTTCGACCATAGCTGGACCGTTACCTGCACGAACGTACTCGATGACTTCTTGCATTTTTTCATAAACGGCAATAACGTCGTTACCATCCTCAACATAATGACCTGGAATACCGTATGCTGCTGCACGTTGGTAGAGGTGAGGAATCTTAGTTGAATAAGAAATGTCTGTTGAGATACCGTAACGGTTGTTGGTGATGAAGAAGATAACTGGCAAATTCCAAACAGCTGCCAAGTTCATTGACTCGTGGAAAGAACCTTCGTTTGTCGCTGAGTCACCTGAGAAGGCGATAACGATGTTATCTGTACCAAGGTATTGTTGGGTAAGGGCTGCACCAACTGCAAGGGCATAACCACCACCAACGATACCGTTTGAACCGAAGTTCCCCTTTTCAACGTTGGCCAAGTGCATAGAACCACCACGACCTTTAGATGTACCAGTTGCCTTACCAGCAAGCTCCGCCATCATACCGTTGATGTCAATGCCTTTTGCAATAACGTGACCGTGACCACGGTGGTGTGAGAAGATGATGTCCTCATCTGTCAATCCAGCAATAGGTCCAACAGCCGCAGCTTCTTCACCGACTGAGAAGTGAGTCATACCTTGTACGAAACCGCGACGCACTAATTTGTTTAATTTCATATCAACATCACGGATTTGTTGCATTTTTAGGAACATATCCAAATGTTGTTCTTTTGAGATAGATACCATAATTTCCTCCAAAGGTTTTTCTCTTTCTGTACTATGATAGACCAATATTTCACAAATGGCAAGTAATTGAACCGTTTTCTTTTTACAGAAATTTTCGTGAAAACCTTGATTTAGTGCGTTTTTTCACAAATCCTCAAAAGATTCACTTTACTTGTTTGAAACTTTTTTCACAAACTTTAAATAAGCTTGCACGCCGTCTTTCTTTCTGTTAATATAGGTACGGAGGTTCTTATGGAATTCGATTTATTTCTTATGATTTGTAACTACATAGGCACTATTGCATTTGCTGTTTCGGGGGCCGTAAAAGGATTTAAGAAAAAGTTAGATATTTTTGGAATTAGCTTGCTCGGTATCATTACCGCCGTTGGTGGGGGAATTATTCGAGATACAATGGCCAATCGCATTCCTGCCGCCTTGACTGATCCTACAGCCATCTATTTATCTCTCGGAGTAGCGATTAGCATGTACTTGATTGTTATCAATCTAAAGCAGGACAAACCACCTGGTAAGAAGATGATTCATTTCCTTTCCCAGACAAACCTTATCTTTGATGCAATCGGTCTAGCCATCTTCGCCCTCATTGGAGCCAGTACTGGCATCTCTCTCCAGCTAAACGCTCTAACCAGTGGTATTCTGGCAGCTTTAACAGGTGTCGGAGGCGGAATCGCCCGTGATTTACTCGTCAATGAAACACCTATTGTTCTTAAAGAAGATGTCTATGCTGTCCTTGCATTTTTCTCAGGAGTCCTCTATCATCTTTGCGTTGTAAATTGGAAATTACCACAAATTCCAACCTTCATCACTATTTTTACCATTTCTTTAATCATTCGACTATTGGTAATTAAATACAAAATCAATCTTCCAAATATGGAAAGCAAACGAAAGGTCTGAGTTCGTCAACACAGACCTTTTTGTATTATTATTGATTACCAGCCACCGCGACCGCCAGGTCCTGTCGCCGTGATTTGAGTAATCTGCTCACCGTTAACTGTCACAGTACCTCCTGTCAATTCTGCTGTACCATCAAAGTCGAATGCTGATGTTGGTGCTGTTACAGCAATAGTACCCCCAGAAATGTAGATATCACCGTTGGCATCAAAGGCATCCGTATCTCCACTACCTACAGCTACTTTCAAGTCACCGCCAGTTACCTTGATGAAGATTTCTGATGACGTTGTACTTGCCGCATTAATAGCATCATCTGAACCATAGACATCAATTGTACCACCGTTGATAGTGATATTAGTTCCTTCCAAGGCTTCTACTGATTCTGATACTGTAATGGTACCTCCGTCAATTGTCAAAGCCGTCTCCGCTTTAATACCATCATCACCTGCTTTTACAGTAATTTCACCACCTGTGATAGTTGTATAACCTTTGGTAGTATCTGTATCATTTGTAGACTTGATACCATCACCACCTGCTGTGACATTGATTGTACCACCATTGATTGTCAATGAATCCTTGCCACGGATACCATCATCCACTGCAGTGACGGTAATGTTTCCTGAATTCACGACAAGGTCATCTGTCGATACGATGCCATCTTGGAAGTTGCCTTCAACGGTCAGGCTACCATTTCCTGTAATGGTCAAATCAGCTTCAACATGGATAGCCCCTTCAATATTGGTGTCTGTATGATTGCTGGTATCTTTCACTGTATTCGTCGTACCATCTTTGATTTCCAATTCAACATTGTCAGCATTAATAACATTGATTGCTGCAGTATCTGAACTTGAAATCTCAGCACCTGCTAGAATGATGCGAACATTGGCATCTGTTTCAACCGTTACACCAGCAGTTGTTGAACCTGTCAAAATGTAGGTACCACCCTCTGTAATTTTCAAGCCATCGTTTGAAAGTGTTACTTCTGTAGTAGGAAGGGCTGACCAGTCAATCGAAGATGATGATGAACTTGAGTCAGATGATGTGCTATTGCTGGAAGTAGTTGATGCACTTGATTGACTTGTAGCTGCAGAACTTGATGTTGTCATTGAACTAGAAGTTGATGAACATGCCACCAAGATACCGATACTCATCAACGTGACACCCGAATAAAGTAGTTTTTTAAAATTTGTTTTCATAAATAGATTCCTTTTCTTTCTTAGGAGGTTTTTGGATACCTTCCTGATATGCTCTTAGTTTACCTTCCCTACCTAAAAGAAAGATTAAAGATTACCAAAAGAAAACTTAAAGTCTGATTTTTACCAGTATGCTTGTACTACCTAGGCTCCTTCCACTACCGTCCATTCAACATTCGTTCCATGATTACCCTTCCCCTCAAGGAATACCCTATTAAAATTGGGTCCCCTGATGTAGACTGCCTGAATTTGAACTTACGTCCTTTCCTCTCTATTTGAAAATGAAAAGAATAAAAAGGAAAACAAAGTTATGATGCCAAATAGTAAATAATTACTCCTTATACCAAAGTTATCTGCGAAAATACCAGCTAGAAAGTCCGATACCATAAAACTAATGGAAATAAATAAATTATAGACCGACCATGATACTGCTCTATTTTTTTCTATCGAACTATTAAACATAGAATAAAAATGATTATTATAACTTGAATTGAGAACACGCATCAATAAAAATAATACAATTTCTATGAATACATTCGTTTGAAAAAACATAAAAATAGCTAGCACTGGTAGTAATAAACTGATTTCAAACTTCATTTTTAGGTAACTCCCCAAAGCCATAGCTATATTAAACATGAATAGTACTATGCCCAACATATCTAGTGAAAGTCCCTGTTCATTTAGAAAAATGCCTGCATAGGAATTGCTGATCATAATTAGAGTTGAGAATGCTACTCCTAACAGTAGTAAATACCATGGAATCGTTTTAACATCATCAAAGCTAAAAAATCTTGAATCATTAGGTAATTCATTTTTTATTTCAGGTAATTGTATCACATTTAAGAGGCTGAAAATGACAAATACAATCGAAATAATAATCGGATAAATATAATTCCTATTCAGTAGATAGGGAGATATAATTGTAATAATCGCTATAAAAATGTATTTTACCGTATTGAGGTATTTCAAAAAAGATTGATATACTAGCTCGTTGCCAATTAATTCAAAATTATAAGCATTAAGAACGCCTGAAGATAAGGATTCTGACAAGCCAAAAAATATCGCTGAAATATATATTATTTTTGATTGTCCTAACAGTAAGCAAGATAGGGCTAAAGTTAATAACAAATTTGATAAAATCAAAATTTTCTTATAGCCAAACTTACTTGAAAGAAAACTTAAAGGAATATCAAAAACTGAGCCGCATAACTCAGTAATCACTGATAAAGTAGCTATTTCTGTGAAAGAGAAGCCCAGATGCTTTAAGAGCAATACACCTATAAAATAGTAGGGCAATCCGGACAAAAATATATTCATCATGTATAAGTTCAAAAATCTTTTACTCATAATTGGCAAACTGAGTCTCTAAAATATTCTGGACTCTTCTCCTTGATCAAGTTAATATAGCAGCCACCCTCGCAAATTTTTAACAATCCACAAGATAAACACTTAGAATTCTTCGTTCTAAAAGAACGAATCCCTCCATACAACGGATCATCATACCAAACATCTAACAAATCTTTTTCAAAGGCATTCTGCTTAGTTTGATTAACTCCTAAAAAAGCAATGCAGGGCAAGATATCCCCATTAGACATTATTTCCATCTTAGTATATTTTGCACGACATCCATAATACATTTCGTCAAACTCTGAAAATTCAATTGAATTATTTATCAACTCTGGATAAGCGGTGAAAAGATGACATCCCTCAGTAGCAAAATTTAAATTTGCTTCACGTTGAGTTATATAATCTGTAACATACTCATTCAACCTTCTCAAATCAGCCAAATCGTATTTTTTCTTTATTTTCGTATATCCTGTTACCTCAGAATAATTAGCTACTGAAAACCTATCTATTTTATTCTCTATACAAAAATCAACCAATTCTATAATTTGCTCATAGCTTTGCTTTGTATACACTGCATTAATTCTACATTTTTTTCCAACCTCATTAAAGTACTTCGCTAATTTTATTTGTCTATCAGGTCTCACCCCCATTAATTCAAAATTTAATTTAGAATCTAAAGTCTGCAAAGATAAAACCGGTGTAATATATTTAGATTTAGCTAGAATTTCTACTGTACTTTTCTTTATTAATTGGGCATTAGTTGTTATAGTAGTCTTTATCTTTAGTTCCTCACAAGCTATCAACAAATTATCAATATCAAAATATCTAGTCGGTTCCCCTCCTAAAATTGAAACACTTAACACTCCATTATCTTTTGCTTGGCGCAAAATTCTTTCCCAATCTTTAGCAGGTTTGGCATTTCTATCTTCACGATTTGCTAAAAAACAAAAACCACATTTTAAATCACAGTACATACTGGGGTATATTACTAGTTCAAGCGGAAAACTCAGTATGTTATGTTTTTTTAATTTTGCTACATGCTTTCTCGCATTTTGAAGAGTCTCGTAAGGATTGTTCGATGAATCCTCAATATTATTATCAGAATAGATATTTAATGATAATGCTCTCTCTAGTTTCCCTATCTCAATTTCTTTTTTAAAAAAAGAAGTTGCAATTTCAATACCATGATTTTGAACTAAATATAGAAAGAAAGCCTCAGTCTCATCTAACTCTATTCTTTCAAAATTTGTTTTGTTTATTAAAATTCCACCAAACTTTTCTAATCTAATACTATTCAAAAAACAAAAACTAACCTATAATAGATTTATGAAACTTACTATCGAACAAACGAAAGAATTAAAAACTTATTTGAAAGATAAAACCTATTCTCCATTTCATAGACGACTTCAAGTTATCTTGTTCAGAGCAGAAGGTCTTAGCTATAAGGAAATCACTAACCTCATCGGCTATTCAAAGTATACAATCTGGTCCTTACAGCGCAAGTACGAACTTGAGGGGATTTCAGCTCTAGTAAGAGAAACGCGAGGTGGACGGAACCGTCAATATTTAACCCTTCAAGAAGAGGAAGCGTTTCTAAAAGAACAGTTAACAGCCTCACTAAATGGCGAATTTGTGACGATAAACTCTCTCTATGAAGCTTATCAGAAACGGGTTGGACACCCTACGACCAAGGAAGGATTCTATGCCATTCTTAAACGCCATGGTTGGCGCAAAGTGACGCCAAGACCAGAACACCCTAAAAAAGCAGACGCCGAAACGATTCTAGCGTCTAAAAATAAAATCTTCATTCACGAAAACAGGAAAGCGCTTCAAGAATAGTCGTCGCTATCATAAAGTCAGGCTAATGTATCAAGATGAGGCGGGTTTCGGTCGGATCAGTAAAATTGGGAAGGCCTGGGCACCAAAAGGGGTGAGACCGCATGTACATAGTCACTATATTCGTGAGTATCGCTATTGCTATGGTGCTGTTGATGCCCATACAGGAGAGTCCTTCTTCATTATCGCTGGGGGCTGTAATACAGATTGGATGAATGTTTTTCTCAAACAACTATCTGAAGCTTATCCTGACGATTATATTTTATTAGTGATGGACAATGCCGTTTGGCATAAATCAAGTACCTTAGAGAAACCACATAATATTGGTTTTGAGTTTATTCCTCCCTATACTCCTGAAATGAATCCAATTGAACAAGTTTGGGCTGAGATTCGAAAGAGAGGGTTTAAGAATAAAGCTTTTAAAACACTAGACGATGTGATAAACAAGCTTCAAGAAGTAATACGAGAGTTAGATTGGTCTATTTTAAAACCAATTGTTAGTAGACAATGGTTTAAAAACACTTGACTGGTTTGCTTTTGATTTTTGTTGAGTATAAATAAAATATCTTCTGAAATTGTCCTCATCTTGAACACCTCTTTAAAAAAGCAGAGGAAAATAACCTCTGCTTAACCTATGTATAAATTACTTTATACATGCCAACCGTCGCCTTTTGCCATAGCACTAGACTCAAGGACTTTTTCAAGTTCTTTTGACATAATTGCTACTCCTTTCGAACGTGATACTGTAAGTATATTCTTTTAAATCAATTACAATAAAATGTTCCCATATATGCCAATTAACTATTTTCTGTTAAAATTTTTTTCAAATGTTCTTCATAAATCTGTGCCACATGATCACTACCTGCTAATTTCATCGCTCCAATACACTTCCTCATTTCCACAATCGCAAATTTACTTCCAGTTTTGCGATAGCGATAAAGATTTTGAGCATAGAGAAAAACAAGTCTCTCATAAATTTCTGTTTCGATAAAAAAGCACTGTTTCAATTGCTTCTCAAAATACAAAGCATCTATAAGATTTTGCCGTTCGATACAGGTGATATAGGCATTAAGTAACATCGTAGAAATAAGACGACGATTATTAGGGATTTCTTTAAAAAAGTCTGACCGTCTAGACATTTCCCTCGCTAATACTATGAAAACATCATATTTCAAGACATCTAAAGTATTCATGAAAATCAAAAGTTCATAATAGCCCCAGTATTCCACACTAAATAAATAGTCAGTTAATTCATCTAAGTCTTTATCATTGTAATAATTTTCCCCTGACAAATCTTGCAGGCGAATCTTTAATAAAATGATATTGATGTGATAAAATTTCTCCCGTTTATCCTCCGATTCTATCTGAGAATAAAGAAGTTTTTTCATGCCTTCGACATCACGAGTAGATACATAATAACGTACTTTTGACAGGAGCTCATTTAGTTCATCTCTATGAAAATCATGAACCGCATACATAAATTCATCGATCGGCATGTTAATTTCATCCAATATGAGTAAGAACTTTGAAATCGTTAAGTCAGTCTCTCCTTTCTCAAATCGAGAGAGCTGAGACGTTGAGATACCAACCTTTGCGACATCTTTTAATTTTAATCCTCTCGATTCTCGAAACTTTTTAAAAATTTCTCCAAAATTTTTCATCTCTCCTCCTCCATCACGCATATATGGGAATAATTTTTGTTTGATCCTATAATAGCATACAATAAAGAAAAATAAAAGTGAGGATTATCACATGAAAAAATACCATTTATTAACTCTTCTTTTTGTTATTTTAGAAGGAATTATCGTCATCGGTGTAGGATAAAATCGAGTAAGAGCTACTCACCACCCCCTCTCACACCACCGGTAAACGGCGGTTCAACTAATTTTTAACGCATGTCGTTCTAGATAATAATCTAAGTAAGAAGCCAGTCCATGTTTAGCGAGGACTGGTTTTGATATGGCACATTTCAATACCGACTTCTGAGCCACTAATGGATAACGGTCACCCTATCCAGATACTTTATTCGCTATATACGCCTTATACTAAATTAGAATCAAATTTCACAAACCGTTCCGGCATAGCTACCAACAACTATTCATTACATTTTGCAAAGTACTGAAACTAGAAAATTTTTAGGTAGTTTATCATTAAATTTACATATCTGATATAAAAATTTCCAATTATACTCATTTTGATTTTATACTCAGTTAAAATCAAAAATAGCGGAAGTCCAGTCTCTATCTACAATTGATTTGAGTTGATAAGCGGTTAAGGTTTGAATAACCTCTTGAAGTTTATCGATTACCTCATTTAAGGTCCTAAATACTTTATTCTTGAAACCAAGTTTACGAATCTCAGTCCAGACTTGCTCAATAGGATTCATTTCAGGTGTGTAGGGTGGAATGAAGGTAAATTCAATATTCTTAGGGATATTTAAGGTCTGAGATTTATGCCAGATGGCATTATCCATGACTAAAACAATATAATCTTCTGGATAAGCTGCCGATAGTTGGCGTAGAAATGCATTCATCCAATCACTATTACATCCGCCTGCTATGATGAAAAACGAGTCGCCTGTATGGGCATCCACAGCTCCATAACAATAGCGGTACTCACGAATATGATGACTTGCTACGTGAGGACGATAACCTTTAGGAGACCAACACGAGCCAAGTTTACTGATACGCCCAAAACCCGCCTCATCTTGATACATAAGGCGGATTTTTTGATATTCTTTTCCATCAATAAAGCGCTTACTCGTTCTCTCCTCGAATAAAGATTTTATTTTTAGACGCTAAAATGGTTTCGGCGTCTGCTTTTTTCGGATATTGGGGACGTGGGCTAACTTTTGTTGCTTACTGCGTAAGCTTTATTTCCCCTCTCAAAGAATCTTTTGATTCTTTGACCCATCCATGACGTTTCAATAGTTGGTAAAAAACGTCTTTAGTCGTTGCGTAACCAAGTTTATCTTGATAGGCTTTAAAGAGGGTGTTAACAGTAACGAATTCTCCATTCAAAGAGGAAGAGAGATGCTCTTTAAGGAAAACTTCTTCCTCCTCATGCGTCATATACGAACGGCGGCGACCACCACGATTTTCCTTTAAGAGGGCTTCTAAGCCACCACTTAGATAGCGATTCAATAAGTTTCGGACTGTCTGATGGACAAAACCTACTGATTTAGCTACGGATGTTAAATTATGGCATTCAGAATAAAGAATGAGTGCCTGGATTTTTCTATGATGCGGAGCATTATTTTTATCTTTAAGTGCTTGCTTTAATTCTTCAACTTGTGTCTGGGTAAATTCTTTTGTCATAATACTATCATATCGCTATTTTTGATTTTTGTTAAGTATTAGGTCTCGACCTCACGATAGTCAGACTTGGGAGTCGCTATTGGGTTCATGGGCTGTGGGTGCCCACAGAGGACTTGCTCCTCCGATTTACGACATACCGATGTACTCAAAGTGCTTAGGAACTACAAAAGGCCGGGAAACCCAGCCTAGGAATAATCATTGATAAAATCTATAGCTTAACCCAATGCAAGCTTTTCAACTCAAGCAAGGGGGATGTTTCAGGATTAGTATCCGATTCAGAAATCCGTTTCAATCCTGGAATCATTGCATTGTACTGATAAATCCGGTATACTCCACCCCCTTCAAATAAATAGGTTCCATCCTGTAAGGGACGAAGAATGGCATCCGGGCCAATTTCAAAACCAATATTTCGGAAATTATCTACTAAACGAAAATTCTCCCCAGATAGCTGCGTGTAAAGATCAATGAGGATATAGTCACCAGATTTATTCAAGGCTATGAGCAATTCCTCTGTCCCATTTTGATCAATATCGTATAGGCTATAAAATGCTCCGCTGTATTCTTGGCCTTGACTCGTCAGTAAACTTAGATAACTACTAACCTCGTCCTGATTAATCGCTTCAGAAACCTGACCTAAATTGGCTTGGTAACGATCGATAACGGACTGGTACACAGTCGGTATCGCCTGAGTATTTGTAGAAGATGCTTCGGTTTGTGAGTCTGAACTAGATGTAGTCTCTGAGGAAGACTCTGAGGTAGATTGTTGGTCCGAACTAGTTGTAACTTGGCTCGATGAACTAGTATTGGAAGTTTCATCCTCCTTGGTCTGAATGGATTGACATGCTGCTAATAACACAACCGTGGATACCAACATTATACGACTAATAAACTTTTTCATAACTTCCTCCTGTGCTCTATCTTTGGTCTTAGTATAACATCTTTCCGAGGGCTTGTAAACGCCACCATATTTGGACAAAGCATCCGAGCCAGAAAAAGCCGAATGTTTCCATCCGACTTTTGTTGTTAATCTTTCTGATCAAGAGCACGCAACATTTGGTCAATTTTATTGCCGTACTCAATTGATTGGTCTTTTTCAAAGACCAAATCCGGAATTTTATAAAGAGTTAACTTACGACCAAGTTCTCTCTTAATGGTTCCAGTCGCTTTTTCAAGACCCGTTTGTGCCTTTTGATTATCGGATGCCAAATTACTCATGATTGTGTAGTAAACCTTGGCCATTGACAAATCGCCGACCATCTGAACATCTGTAATGGTCACTCCCTGCACACGTGGATCACGAACTTTCTTTTGTAAAATCTCATTGACTTCGCGCTTGATTTCCATCCCGACACGGTCTGTACGAAAATGATTCGCCATATTCTTTCCTTTCTTAGATGATAGAAAAGCTGAGTTTCCCCAGCTTGAATAATCCAAGTAGATTAAAAACTATTGCTTTAAAATCTACTAAAATCTATTAAATTATCACTTCCTCGACAAAATCACTTGTCTATGACTTTGACAGTGAGAAAATATTATTTTTTGATTTCTTCCATGATGTAAGCTTCAATGGTATCATCAACTTTCAAGTCGTTGTAGTTCTCAATCATCAAACCACCCTCTTGGGCATTACCAACTTCTTTCACGTCATCTTTATAGCGTTTCAAACTAGCTAGTTTACCATCAAATACTACAACACCATCACGGATAACTCGAACACTTGAATCACGGGTAACCTTACCACGTACGACCATGAAACCACCGATCGTTCCAACTTTGGATACCTTGAAGGTTTCACGAATGATTGCCTCACCAATGATTTTTTCTTCATATTCTGGATCAAGCATACCTTTCATGGCATCTTCCATCTCTTCGATAACCTTGTAAATGATGCTGTGAAGACGTACTTCAACGTCATCTGCTTCAGCTTGGCTACGCGCTTCAGCTGTTGGACGAACGTTGAAACCAATCACAAGAGCATTTGAAGCTTCCGCAAGAGTAATATCTGATTCATTGATAGCACCAACTGCAGAGTGGACGATATTGACACGTACTCCCTCAACTTCAATCTTTTGAAGCGATGATGCAAGAGCTTCAACTGAACCTTGTACGTCAGCCTTGATAATCACATTAACTGACTTAACCTCACCTGCTTTAAGGGTATCAAAGAGGTTTTCAAGACTAACTCGTTGCGTTGCTTGACGCTGTTTAAGAAGAGCACGTTTAGCACGTTCTTCACCGGCAGCACGCGCAGATTTTTCATCTTCATAGACCGCGAAATGGTCGCCAGCCATTGGCGTTTCATTCAAACCAGTAATAGATACCGGTGTAGATGGTCCAGCCACCTTAACACGACGACCAAGGTCGTTTGTCATGGCACGAACACGTCCGAAGGTATTTCCGACAACGATTGGGTCTTGAACATTAAGTGTCCCTTGTTGAACGAGAAGGGTTGCAACCGCACCTTTCCCTTTGTCCAAATGTGCTTCGATAACCGTACCGATTGCACGAACAGTTGGGTCTGCCTTCAGTTCTTGGATTTCAGCGACCAAAAGAACAGTTTCCAACAATTCATCAATGTTTTGGTTAAACTTAGCTGAGATTTCTACAAATTCAGATTCTCCACCCCAAGCGGTTGAGATAACACCGTGCTCAGCCAATTCACCGATAACACGCTCTGGGTTTGCACCTGGCTTGTCAATCTTGTTGATAGCTACAATGATTGGCACATTAGCGGCTTTTGAGTGGTTGATAGCCTCAATCGTTTGTGGCATGACACCATCATCTGCAGCAACGACTAGGATGGTCAAGTCGGTAACAGATGCACCACGTGCACGCATAGAAGTAAAGGCCGCGTGTCCTGGAGTATCCAAGAAGGTAATTTTCTTACCAGCTTCCTCAATTTGGTAGGCACCGATATGCTGTGTGATACCTCCAGCTTCCCCAGTAGCAACACGAGAATTACGTAGGGTATCCAACAAGGTTGTTTTACCATGGTCAACGTGTCCCATGATAGTCACAACAGGTGGGCGTTCTGTCATCTCTTCTTCATTGAGGTAACCCTCTTCTACGAAGAAACGCTCAATATCTGCGTTATCGACCTCTACCTTTTCTTTCGCCTCAATACCATAATCAACCATGAGGAGTTCGATAGTATCTCCATCCAAAGATTGGTTTTGAGTCGCCATAACTCCCATAAGGAAGAGTTTTTTCACAATTTCAGCAGGTTCACGTTTGATTCGTTTTGCAATTTCTGCGACGGTCATACCAGCAGTGTATTCAAATTCAGTTGGCAATTCGTGGAACTTGCGTTCTGTGACAGGTTTGGCAGGTTGGTTTGCCTTGCCTTTTTTATTTTTCTTATTGTTATTCCAGTTACTTGTTCTTTGATTTCTCACTTGATTTTGACTATTTCGATTTCTTTGTTGTTTCCGTGGACCATCTTCTTCGTCACCATTAAAGTCACGTTTTTTATCTGGTCGAGCTTGTTTCTTACGACGGGTATCTACAGTAGTTTCTGCAACTTGCTCTGGTACCGATGCAACAGGTGCAGGCTTCACAAATGGTTTGCTTTCCACAACCGGTTCTTCAAACTTAATTTCTTTTGGCTTCTTAGGTTGCTTTTTAGCTTCCTGAGCCTGACGAAAACGTTCTTCACTGGTACGAGCATACTCCGCATTTTGTTCTGCTTTCAAAGCAGCAGCACGCGCTTTGAAGTCAATTTTAGGTCCTGCTGGTTTTGCAGCCTCTCTTTGTTCAAAGCGAGCTGACCGACCTGAACGGTTATCACGATTATCGCGACGGTCCCCAAAACGATTGTCCTTTCGTTTATCTGAACCCTGTTCACGTCTATTATCGCGGCGATCATTTCGCTCATTGTTTGAACGTCCCTGACCTTGTTGACGGTTGTCACGACGGTCCTGACCAGATTTAGCTTGACCACCTTTTCCTTGACCCTGAGCTCGCTTAGCAGCCTGCTCTTTGGCCCGTGCTTCACGTTCTGCCTTAAAGTTTCGACTCTGTGGACGATGTGGAGCTGATTGTACTGCGCTTGCCGCAACTTCTTCTTTTACTACTGGCTGTGTTTCCTTAGCTTTTTCTACCTTAGCTGTTTCCACTTTTGGAGTTTCATCAACCTTTTCAGGCTGGCTAACTTTTGCCGCAACTTTAGTTGCCTCTGATTTTTGTCCCCCAAAGCTTTCTGCAAGGCGTTTAGCACTTGCTTCATCTACGCTTGAAGCATGACTTTTGACTTCAAAACCCAATTCTTGAGCCTTAGCAACAACTTCCTTACTGCTTACACCTAATTCACGGGCTATTTCATTCAATCTCTTCTTAGACAATGCCTTGTCCTCCTGTTCTATTCCATAATAGACCTCATCTTCTTTGTAAATCCAGCGTCTGTCACTGCAAGAACTTTTCTAGCCTTGCCGACAGCTGCACTCAATTCCAGTGTTGAAAACACTGTTACAACTTCTACTTGATAGGTATGACTTTTATCTGTTACTTTTTTACTTAAATTTCCAGCAGCATCTTCGGCTAAAAACACCAACTTTGTCTGCCCTTTTTGAATAGCTTCAACAACCAGGTCCTCACCCGAAACCAGGCGACCAGCTCGCTGGGCTAAACCTAATAAATTTAAGATTTTCTGTCTCTTATTCGAGTCCAAGTTCTCTCCTCTTGATCTTATGATCAACATAGGCAATTAATTCATCGTAAAATTCTTCGGCCACTTCCATACTAAAGGAACGATCGAAGACACGACGTTTCTTAGCTTGGCTTGCCTCATCATTGTCAAGCTTGATATAAGCTCCACGACCATTTGCCTTGCCTGTTGGATCGATAAATACTTGACCTTCTTTATTTTTTACAATACGGAGCAAATCCCGTTTGTCGATGATTTCACCGGACACCACAGACTTGCGCAAGGGTATTTTTCTAGCTTTTGCCATGGCTGCTCCTTTTGTTCTATTCTTGTTCTTCTGTAAATTCTTCCGCGACTTCTTCTACAAGCTCTTCTGCCGCATATTGAGCCGCCTCAATTGCTTCATATTCTGATGCAGATTTGATGTCGATACGGAATCCGGTCAAATGGGCTGCTAAACGAACGTTCTGACCACGACGTCCAATTGCTAGTGACAATTTATCATCTGGCACAACGACTGTAGCATGCTTCCCATCTTCCGTGTCAAACAATACTTGGTCAACTTCAGCAGGAGCGAGAGCATTGTAGATAAATTCCGCTTCATCTGCTACCCACTCGATAACGTCAATATTTTCCTCCGTAGGAATCATGCGGTCATTTTTAGCATCATAACGAGCTGGGTGGAACTTACTGGTGATTTTCTTGATATTTGAACCACCACGGCCAACGATTGTACCGATGGCATCTACGTTTGGATTATGGCTACGAACAGCCACTTTCGTTCGGTCTCCAGCTTCACGGGCAACACTCATGATTTCAACTGTTCCATCGTATACTTCTGGAATTTCCTGTTCCATGAGACGTTTGATCATTTCTGGATGGCTACGGCTGACAAATACGTTAACACCACGACCATTGTCTTCTACCTTGTAGACATAGACTTCAATACGATCATGAGATTGGAAAACCTCACCAGGAATTTGGTCTTGTTTTGACAATTGTGCTTCAATCGTACCAAGGTTGACATAGATAAAGCGATTATCAAAACGCTCTACCGTACCTGACATAATCTCATTTTCATGTTGCTTGTAGGTATTGAAGGTAATGGCACGCTTTTGTTTGCGCATTTTTTCCATGATGGTCTGCTTAGCTGATTGGGCTGCTACACGACCAAATTCCGCTGGATCTTCTGGGAATTTAATTTTGTCACCCATTTCATAAGCTGATGAAATAGCCAAGGCATCTTTTAGACTAATTTCTAGTCGGCTATCAAATACTTCATCTACTACTTCACGAACAGTAAATACATGGAAATCACCTTTTTTCTCGTCAAATTCGATCACTGCTGATTCTGATTGACCATAACGGCGTTTATAAGCTGAACGAAGCGACTCTGTAACTGCATCAATGATATCCGCTTTGTTAATACCCATGTCTTCCTCTAAAATACGGAAGGCTTCTAGCATTTCTTTACTCATGTTGTTTTCCTTTTGCGCTCAAAAGGTCCTTTCTTAAAGTCTAATATCTTTATAAAATACTCATGAAAGAGCATTATAACTTAACAGCCAAACGGGCCTTAGCCACCGTCTGGTAAGGAATAGTCACTTCCTTCTTACGAGTTTTATCCATATACTCCATAATCAGGTCTGTTCCATCAAAGGAGAGCAACGTTCCTTCAAAAACCTTGATTTTATCAATTGCCTGATAGAGCTTGACATGGATGTACTTTCCAACCGCCTTCTCAACAGCATCTGCCGTTTTTAAAGGACGCTCCAAACCTGGACTTGTTACCTCCAGCATGTATTGGTCTGGAAATGGGTCTGGCTTGATAGTGTCCAAAATCGGACTGATCTTTTCGGATAAATCTGCCGTATCTTGAAGGGAAATTCCACCCTCCTTATCGACAAAAATCGATAGGACATAGTCACCGCCCATTTTACCATATTCCACATCCACCAACTCGTAAGGAGTTTGAATAGCGGGGGTAATTGCTGCTGTGACCAATTCAATAATTGATGACATAAACACCTCCTATTTTTATAGTCGCTAGAAATACATTACTCAAATAGTTCGCACTATCCAGGACTCTCTATTTCCTTTGACAATAAACTCCCTTGTACTATCCTTCATTCTATATACAGAAATCCGTGTACAGGGAAAGGGTTGACTGACGCCAACCCCTTTTCTCATTATTCACTTACACTATTCTATCATATCTATCCCTATTTGTAAAGGAAAAAGGTCTCTGTTAGACCTCTCCTCATTTTCCACTAAGGGAATTATTGAAACTGTGCTTCCACACGGTAGATAACCTGGCCTTTTTTGGAGAATTTCTCCTCATACTCTGTCATAACGTTGCCTTCCAAACCATCCGCATGCAAATCTAGCCAAACTTGCTTCAAGACCATGCCATATTGAGAAAAACTAGCCAGGCTATACTCAAACAGACCACGATTATCTGTTTTGAAGTGGATTTCTCCCTTCTCAGGTAGGATTTCCTTGTAGGTATCTAAGAATGACTTGTAGGTCAAACGGCGTTTCTCATGACGTTTCTTAGGCCATGGATCAGAAAAATTCAGATAAAGCTGATCTATTTCTACCGGTGCAAAATAGTTGGTCAAACTCGAACCATCCACCTGCAATAATTTTATATTTGGTAAGCCAGCTTCAAGCACACGGTCCAAGGCATAGCTTAACACGGTCATCTGAATATCAATACCAATATAGTTAATATCTGGATTTTGCGCAGCCATACCAGTGACAAAGCGACCTTTACCAGAACCAACTTCTATGTGGATAGGATTATTGTTTCCAAAAATCTCTGCCCATTTCCCCTTACACTCCTCTGGATTGGAGATAACATACTGGGGATTGTTTGCTAGAAGCTCACTCGCTCCCTTACGATTTCTAACTCTCATACTTCCTTATAGAAACTCTGACGGAATTGCCGTAGAGCATAAATTTCTTTATTTGCAGCCAAAACATTGTAGCTTTCTACATGCTTAGCTATTTGGTTTAGATAGCCAAGCTGGCCATACCAATAAACCTTATTTAATACTGTGCTGTTATATTTGTAGCCATAAGCCCGAAGCCACTCTTCCCAGGACTGACGAGGAATATAATGCGTCAAAATATAGGCAACATCCAACATCCGATCCGTTACACAAGCGGTCTCCCAATCTGTCAAATACACCAAACCAGACGTCGTTTCTACCCAGTTACTATGATGCAAATCTCCGTGAACAAATGTTGCCACCTCTTGACGGAATCTTGGTAGATTATTCAATAAATCTTGACAGATAGATTGCAGATAAGAATTCTGTCCCAATCTAGTTGGAGCCTCTTTTTGCCAACGATAAACCAAATCCTGAGGTTCCATATAGGTATAATTCATCTGCAAAGCCTGATTGAGCAAAATGCGAGAATAGTGCATTCTCACCAGTATTTGACGAATCTGTTTACTAGTCATATCTTGACGCTCCAAGGTACGACCATTCAACCACTCCTGCTCTACACGATGCCCCATTCCTACTTCACGATTTGCTGACAAAACGGGTGGTGTAATTTGCTCACGCGCAAGAGCAGACACTATCGGAGGCATCTCATACTTCACAAAGACTGGCGTTCCGTCTGACCGTAGACCTTTAAACGCTTTGCCACTATTTCCTGCAATAGACTGTAATTGTAGCCCACTGGTATCAAACTGCATGCCTTTCCTCCTTTAAAAATTCCTTACTATTTTACTAATTTTCGTCTATTTAGTCAATCAATTTTTTTAATTTTAGAGGCAAATATATTTCATGCAAGAAAATCCCCACGAGAAGTAAGACGACTACCATCGCATTCTCTTTAGAAAATAGCAGAGCAAAGCCCAATTCCACTACTAATAGACTATATAAAATCACTCTAAGCAAATTCTGAAGACCGATTTTCTTGGAATCTTTCTCTAGAGGATACAGTTGTGTTACATATTGATAATCATAATGCTTGTAAAGCCCCAACAACTGGAAGACAAGCAAATAATGAAAGACTAAAACTAGGCCGATAGATAACCACGATTCTTCAATGGCAAATAGGGACAAAATCGCCAACAACAGTAGACGTATCGTCAAGCCCAAGTAGTCTCCTGAACGCAAGAAAGCCCGTAAGTAGAGATAAAACCAAGTCTGTCTCGACTTGACGAGACGCAAGATTCCATTGAGATAGTTTCTCGGTTTAACAGTCGTACTGATTCCTTTAACCGTCGTAAATAAGGCAAAGAAACGTAAAATAGACTGTTTCCTTTTTTGTTCATCTTGAATAGCCTTAGACCAGTCCAATACTCCCTGTGACTGATAAGCCACTAATTGGCGCTTGACAAAAAGATATTTTAAAACCAACAAAGTAAGAAGACCAGCTACAATCATCCACACCGGTAAACCCAGTTTCAAATAGATTGGTAACAAAACAAGCTGAACCACCACCTGTATAGAGGACCAAAACAAGACCGTGCGTCTGGCTGCACCCTCGAGTCCTTGCAGAATGTCTTTTTCCTTGGTCAATAGGAAGATTTGATCAGCTTCTTCTAGATAAGTCGCAATTCTTCCGGACACTAGTACCAGTAGACTGATTGCAATAACCACAAAAACAATCGGCAACGGATTCTCAGGGAATGACAACAATAATTGACGGTATTGCAAACTCAAAAAGCCTAATAAAACCATGAGAACCAAAACAAAATGGTCATTCAGAACATAGCGCAGATACTTGGAACAACGATTTAAAAAATCTAGTCGGCGTTGTTGAAACAATTCTTTCATCCAGCCACTCCTTCTTGCGTCAAGGCCAGATAAATTTCGTTCAGACTTGCACCATCCATACCAAATGCGCTTTGTAGCTCCTCCAAATTTCCAGTTGCACGGACCTGTCCCTGATGTAAAATCACAAAAGAGTCGCACATTTTCTCAGCTGAGTCAAGAACGTGAGTGGACATGAGGATTGAAGTGCCCTTAGATTTTTCTTCCTCCAAAAGAGCGATTAAATCAGAGATAGCCACAGGGTCTAATCCCAGAAAAGGCTCATCAACAATCAATAGACTCGGCTCCACCATAAAAGCACAAATAATCATGACCTTCTGCTTCATTCCCTTTGAAAAATTGACAGGAAACCAGTCCAATTTCTCATCCAAGCGAAACAGTTTTAACAAGTGCTCGACACGTCCCCAAGCTTGCTCCCAGGATAAATCATAGGCCATTGCTACCACTTCCAAGTGCTCTTTGAGGGTTAGTTCTTCATACAAACTTGGTGTTTCAGGGATAAACCCAATCTTCTTCCGATAATTTTCAGCCCCTTGTAGCAAAGTTAGGCCGTCAATTGCAATCTGTCCCTGATAGGGGGTCAAAAGACCGATAATTTCCTTAATAGTCGTTGATTTCCCTGCACCATTTAAACCAATTAGACCAACTAATTGACCATCCTCAACGGTAAAAGATACATCTTTCAAAACTGGGATATTGACATATCCCCCAGTTACATTTTTTACTTCTAACATACATTTCTTCCTACAATTTGATATAATTATTATAACAAAAATCCTAGAAAGAGGTTGCCATTATGTCGGATTGTATTTTTTGCAAAATTATCTCTGGAGAAATACCAGCTTCAAAAGTCTACGAAGATGACCAAGTATTAGCCTTTTTAGACATCACTCAGGTCACAAAAGGACACACATTGGTTGTCCCTAAAAAACACTACCGAAACGTGCTTGATATGGATAAAGAAGCTGCAGCCACACTCTTTTCTGTTGTGCCAACCATCGCTCGTCAGTTAAAAGAAAAACTTGGAGCTAGTGGTCTAAACATCGTTAATAATAACGAGGAGGCCGCTGGACAAACCGTCTTTCATACACACATCCATCTCTTACCACGCTTTAACAATCAAGATGGATTGAGCATTCAATTTAAAGCCAACGACCCTGACTTCCCGGCCCTGGCTCAACTGGCACAAGATCTCTATCTAGGAGAATAATATGAAACTTCGTAATATCATTTTAGCCGTAAGCGCCGCTACCGCCAGCTTCCTTGCAGTCACGCATCGGGATAAAATCGCTAAAGAAGTACAGGAAACCAAACAACTTCTATCAGATATTCAACTGAGCAAGGACAATATTCAGGAACAACTTGCCATTATCCAAAGTTTTCAAGAACCCTTGCAGGAAATGGCTTCTGACTTACAATATAAGACTCGAGTCTATCAGCAAAGTATTGCAGGAAACTTGGAAGAAATCCAACAGATTCTCAAAAAATACCAGAATGAGAATAGCACGAGACTAGGCAAAAAAAACAGCGCCACTTCTTAGAGTTCGTGTCAACGTCTCTGCGCAGTGGTTGATTGGGTTTAACAGTCTAGTGGACTGTTTGAACTCGCCTTGCCTGATTTTGTAAAAGTGACTTGCTTTGCAAGTATTATCTCCCACCTTGCACAGTCCATTGACTGTGCAAGCAATCTGGGGGATACGAATAGTCCAGTGGACTATTCGTACCTGAGCTTGAAAACAAAAAAGCGAAGTACATCAGCTGGTCACCTAGAAATAAGAAAGCATTGAGTTATGCCTGCGGTTCATTGCCTCGTACTAAAAGTAAACTAAAAGCCCATAAAAATAGAGGTTGCAAACAACCTCTATTTTTATGGGCTTTTATACTCGCTCGTCAAAGTATAGTCGAATGAATTAGCTTTCAGACAAGGAACTGAGGTGCAGGCTGTACTATAAAAGTGACGATGTATCAAAGTTAATTCAAATGACTATAATAAAAGAAAAACTGAATGACAACATTATTGTGACCCGTTTTCATCACCAAGTACTGGCTCTGTTGAAAAATCGGTTACCTGCTCTTCTGTTATCACAGTCGTAGTAGCCGATGGACTCCCTATTTCTGGATCCAAACTTTCTGCCCATGGACTTGCTTCTAACAGCAAGAGATTTGTATATACATCATAAACGTTTATTGGACTTGGCAATCCCATCTGTCCTTCGTAGACCTTCACGTTTGTGACTAAGTCGGTCTTTTCTTCTAAGCCGATAGATTTTTTCAGAATATTTTGCATTTCCAATAGATGTTCACTGGTTGGTAATTGATAATAGATTTCATCAACCATTTGGTCCACACCGCGCAACTGATAGGAATTCAACTTAGAGACCGAGTCTTTATAACCCAGGAGGCTTGGAATTGTCGCAGGACTAATCTCAATGTTGGTTCGCATATTATTGGAGATGGCGGTCAGAATCTTCTTATACTGGGTCAAACCATCTAACTGAAGGAGTTTTTTTATAATAGCCGTGATAACTTCTCGTTGGCGTCTCTGACGTCCGATATCCCCCTCAGGATCATCATAGCGCATCCGAGCATAAACCAGCGCCTGATCCCCATTTACCAACTGTTTCCCCGGCTGGACAATAGAGGTGTAGGCAGGCTCATGTTCTGAAATGGATATAGGGAAGCCAAGAGTATTGTTTACCTCAATACCTCCAACCGCGTCAACAAGCTCAACCAGACCATCCATATTTATTTCGATATAGCGGTCAATGGTAATATCCATCATCTTTTCGATCGTGGCAATGGCCATCGGTGCCTGTCCGTAGCTATAAGAATGATTTAGTTTTTCAACCGTTCCTGAAGACTCCCCGTTCGCTTCTGCAATCTCAACCATAATATCACGAGTCAAGCTCATCATATTGGTTTCCTTAGTCTTGGGATTAACAGTTACTAAAATCATCGAATCACTACGGCCACCCTCCCAATCTCCCCCGCGGGTCGCTTGGTCCATATCCACCCCCATCAGTAGGATAGTTAGGGGCTCTGTCGCATCAATAGGAGTGATTTCTTCCTCTCCATCTAGCTGCTTATAGGTTTTTGAAATAGTACCTGTAGAAAAATTTAACAAGCTGGCCCCATATATTAAGCCGGCACCTAGTGTTAAACCAACAATAGCCAAAGACATTAAGAATATTTTTTTTCCAATTGTCATACTTCACCAATTAACTTGCCCATATAATAAAGATCAAGCCATTCTCCTTCATCTGTTCTAGCCCCACGTATCTGGGTTCCTTCAATGTTGAATCCTTGTTTTTGGTATAAATGTACTGCCGCCTGATTGCGAACCTGAACCGTTAATTCCAAACGCTTCAATACATCCATTTCCTCTGCCCAATGCAATACTTCCTCCAGTAAAATCGTCCCTAGACCGTGACCCCAGTAGGCTTTTTTTACTGCAATAAAAATATTTCCGATATGGCTAATGCGAAACTGCTTAGAGGACTTAACAGAAATTGCGCCGACGACTTCCGAACCAACCTTAGCCAACAGGCACAATTCACGAGGATTTTCGATTCCTGCTTCGAAGATGGTCTCCATTTCATCAACACTAAATCGAAAACCAGTCTCATCCATGACCAGATAATCCGTTTCTCTAGCAACTTGATTCATAAAATCAATAAAAGCTGCTGCATCAGCTGGTTCAGCTTCACTAAAATACACTTCTTTTTCAGACATTTTGGAACTCCTTCGCTAAATCGCTACTTTGAGCTCCATGAGATTCGACTGTCAATCGTCGACCATCTCCCTCTTTCTCTATACGAATGAGCAAATAGTCATCAAATAGACTGACATCCAGTAATTCTCCCCACTCGATAACCGTTAGACCTCCTCCATAGAGAAAATCATCCAAATCAATCGAGTCAGGGTCATCTCCAATTCGATAAACATCTAAGTGATAGAGTGGCATGGTCCCCTCATACTCTCGAACGATCGTATAAGTAGGACTCTTAATCATCTGTTCAATTTTTAACCCCTTGGCCAAACCCTTGGTCAGAGTTGTTTTCCCAGCACCCAAATCCCCTGATAATACTAGAACTTGATTTGGCTTACAGGCTTTTCCAATTCTCTCACCAATGGCAATCAATTCATTTTCATTCTGACTATACATGTCTTTAATTATACCATAGCCCCAGTAGTTTGTCATAGGTCTACTGGAAATTGTAGACAAGTCGACAGAAAAAATCGCAAGCCAGAGCCTGCGATTTTGTTTATTCTACGCTGAAAAGATATGGGTAGACTGGTTGATTTCCTTGATGGATTTCGACCTCAACATCTTCAAATTGTTCTTCCAGTTGGTCTGCAAGTGTCTGAGCCAATTCTTCATTGCCATCTTCACCGATATAGATCGTCACGATTTCACTATCTTCATCGAGCATTTTCTCAAATGTAGCGACAAGTGTTTCCATCATATCTGGATTGGACACTACAATTTTGCCATCAACCATACCAAGGTTATCATTCTCATGGATTTCAAGACCGTCAATGGTTGTATCGCGGACTGCAGTTGTCACGCTACCACTTTTCACCTCTGCGAGAGATGCCGTCATCGCTTCAAAGTTGCTTTCCAAATCACGACTTGGATCAAATGCAAGCAAGCTAGTAAAACCTTGTGGTAGGGTCTTAGTTTCCACAACCTTAACCGCAACTTCTGCAACCTCAGCAGCCGTCTGAGCAGCCATCAAGATATTTTTGTTGTTTGGCAACAAGATGACATTACGGGCATTGACCAATTCAATAGCATTGACAAAATCTTCTGTTGATGGGTTCATGGTCTGACCACCTGAAATCACATAGTCAACACCTTGTGATTTGAAGATTTCTGTTAAACCTTCCCCAGCAGCTACCGCAATAATAGCATACTCTTTTTGTTCAGCCGGTTTTTGGAAACTTTCTTCTTTCTCAACCTGAGCTTCATGTTGCTCACGCATATTGTCCACTTTTACCTTGACCAAGCTACCATATTGAAGACCCGCTTGCATGACCAAACCTGGATCTTCTGTATGGACATGGACTTTAACGATTTCATCATCGTTGACCACAAGGAGGGAATCTCCAAGGTCGTTGAGGTAGGTACGGAATTCTTCATAATCAAAGTCCTTGACATAAGTAGGACCCTGGCGAAGAGCTACCATGATTTCTGTACAGTAACCAAAGGTAATATCTTCAGTCGCTACATGACCTGCAACTGACTTGTGGTGCTCAGCATTAATCATTTCAGACATAACAGCAGGTGTCGCCTCAAAATCTTCCGAAGCAATATACTCACCCGTCAAAGCTGACAAGAAGCCTTCATAAATGTAAACAAGACCTTGTCCACCTGAATCGACAACACCTACTTCCTTCAAGACTGGAAGCATCTCTGGCGTTTTCTTAAGAGCACGATTAGCACCATCAAGAGTGGCACGCATGACCTCAACCGCATCATCAGTCTCTTCTGCCTTTTTCAAAGCGGCAGTGGCTGCCCCACGCGAAACAGTAAGAATTGTACCTTCAACTGGCTTCATAACGGCTTTATAAGCCACTTCTACACCATGTTGAAAGGCTTGCGCCAAATCCTTACCGTCCAATTCAACCTTGCCTTTAACAGATTGACCAAAACCACGGAACAATTGCGACGTAATAACACCTGAGTTTCCACGAGCTCCCATCAACAAGCCTTTAGAAAGAATTTGCGCAACTTCTCCAACAGTAGAAGCAGACTTATCTGCTACTTCTTTAGCACCATTGGTAATAGTCATCCCCATGTTGGTACCAGTATCCCCATCTGGAACAGGGAAAACATTGAGTGAGTTCACATATTCGGCTTGTTTATTCAGACGAGTTGATGCTGCCTGCACCATTTCTTGAAATAAACTAGTTGTAATTTTAGACACAATTATTCTCCTACGACTTTGATATTTTGGATAAAGACATTGACGGCATCTACAGAGATACCTAGTTGATTTTCCAAGTTGAACTTAACGCGTTCTTGGATGTTGCGAGATACTTCACTGATTTTTACACCGTAGCTCATCACAGTATAAACATCGACTGCAATGCGACCATCTTCCAAAGTCTTAATCACAACACCTTTAGAATAATTTTCTTTTCTCAAAAGTGCTTGAAAATTATCCTTGATCGCAGACTTACTAGCCATCCCAACAACACCGAAAATCTCAGTCGTAGCACCGCCAACAACTGTGGCAATCACGTCGTCAGTCAATTCGATTTGGCCGTCTTTAGTATTGATTTTAACAGTCATAATTCGTTACCTCAAATAGTTTTATCACTCCATTTTACCACATTTTCTGCTTTCTGTAAAAAACAAGCTTGTTACATCGGATTTTACAAAAAAAGAGTTCCCAAAGGAACCCTTTTCACAATTAACCTAAACGCTGTTTAGCATCTGCTGCACGTTGGAAAGCTTGTCCGACATAGTTGATACAGAGCATCATCACAAGGATGAAGATGGCTGCTGGCAACCAAATCCATGTCTTGTTTTCCAAAATATCTGCATTGCGGGCGTTGGCAATCAAGGTACCCAAACTTGGTACTGTCGATGGTAGACCGAAACCAAGATAAGTCAACGATGTCTCAATACCGATATTTCCCGCAAAGTTCAAGGTCAAGTTAACGATAATCAATGAACTTAAGTTTGGTAAAATTTCACGGAACATAATCATGAAGTCGCTTGTTCCCAATGTTTTTGATGCATTGACATAATCCAAGCTTGCCTCTGACAAAGTCCTTGTACGGAATAGACGAGCCTTGGCCGTCCAATAAAAGGCACTCATGATGAGAATGAAGTGATAGATCGTATAGTTCTTGATAACTGTTACGAACACAATGATCAACATAGTCACTGGCAAAATCATGATGAAATCGACAATACGCATCAAGAATCCGTCCAAACGACCACCGTAATAACCAGAAATCAGACCGATAGAGATACCAACAATACTAGTAATAATCGTAATGGTAAAACCGATAATGATCGAGTTACGAGCACCGATAATCAGCTGACCAAAGATATCTTTACCACCTTCATCTGTCCCCAAGATATAGCCATTAACACCTGGTTCCAAGTAACGTCCCAAAAGGTTGACTTTCATAACTTGTTCTTGATCCAACAGAAGCGCTCCGATAAAGACTGCCAAGAGAACCGTCACTAAGATAATTAATGAGGTCAATGCAAGTCGATCCTTCATAAACTCCCGCGCGATGACACGGAAGCCACCTGGAGGAGTTGAAGCAGATTGTACTTGTTTTTTATTTTCTTTACTCACCTTACTCCTCCTTCTATTTCACACGGATACGTGGATCCACGATACTCATGATAATATCTGAAATCAATGTCCCCAACAAGGTACCCATACCAAATATCAACAACAAAGCCAAGATGACACTATAGTCACGACTAGAAATAGAGTTATAGAATAACTGACCGATACCTGGATAAGTGAAAATATTTTCAATGAAGATAGAACCACCAATCAATCCTGTCAATTCATAGCCCAAGAAAGATGCAATTGGCAAGATAGAATTACGGAAGATATGACGGTTATAAACAACTCTCTCAGGAACACCTTTGGCACGAGCTGTACGAACATAGTCCTGGCTCTTCGCATCGATAATCCCCGTACGAAGATATTGAATAGTGACTGTTGTTGACAAAATTGCCATTGTAATCGCCGGCAAAATCATGTGGTGTAAGCGACTGAGAATGGCTGCAAATCCTTCTACACCACCGTCAATCGACCCACGTGTTGGGAACCAACCCAAACTAAAGCCAAACATCCAAAGCATAAGGATAGCAAAAACGAAAGTTGGAGTTGAAAATGTCAAAAAGTTATACACGCCAATGATTTTATCTGCAAGCGAGTTTTGGTAACGACCTGCAATCATCCCCAATGGAAGGGCAATCAAATAAGTCAACACCATCGTCAATAAAGACAACCAAATAGTGTTGTTTAAACGTTGCATGATAACATCAACAACTGGTTGTTTAAAAATAACACTCTGACCAAAATCTCCTTGCAAAAGATTGCCTACCCAACGGAAATACTGAACAGGGATTGGGTCATAATAACCTGCCGCAATCCGTTTTTGTTCAATGATTGCTGGATCAATATTGGGGTCAATCAATCCTGTAAAGGGATCCCCCGGCATCATCTTCGCAACAAAGAACGCAATGACACTCAAAATAATAATCTGCGGAATCATCATGAGTAAACGACGTAATACTGTTTTCCACATCTTAGTTCTGACCTCCTTCTGGAAGGGCTACTTGATGAGTTTCTGAGAAGGATCTCAAATCGTACACACGACCGTTTTCATCATAGTATTGACCTTGCATTTCTTGATATTCTTTTTCAGCAGCCAAACGCTTTTCTTTATTCTTCAATCGATTGAGTGGGTCAATCGTTGGAATAGCTGACAACAAACGTTTAGTATAAATGTGTTGTGGATTATTATAAATATCGTTCTTATTTCCTGTTTCTACGAAACGTCCGCGATACATGATGAACAATTCATCACACATGTGTTGCACAACACCGAGGTCATGGGAAATAAAGAGATAGCTGAGCTTAAACTCATCTTGGATACGTTTCATATAATTCAAGACCTGTGCCTGCACAGACAAATCCAAGGCAGAAACCGGCTCATCTGCAATAATCAAACGAGGATTACTAGCCAAAGCACGAGCAACACCGATACGTTGGCGTTGACCACCTGAGAATTCGTGAGGATATTTAATCAGAGCTTCTTCATTTAGACCGATTGTATCCAAGAGTTGAAGAACTTTTTTCTTTTCTTCATCTGGAGATAAACGGTCAAAGTTACGGATTGGTTCTGCAATGATGTCCAAAATACGTTTTTTCGGGTTAAAACTTGAAAGAGAATCTTGGAAAATCATTTGAACATCACGATTAAAGTTTCCTTTTTTACCACGTGATTTGTTGGTTACATCTTGTCCTTCATAGATAATCTGACCAGAAGTGGCACGCTCTAAACCGATAATTGCCTTACCAATGGTTGATTTCCCAGAACCTGACTCACCTACCAAACCATAGGTTTTTCCTTCTTCAAACTCAATATTAACGCCATCGACAGCATAGACATGATCCGTCACACGGTTAAAGAAGCCACTACGAATTGGATAATGGACTTTTAAATCTTTTACTTCAATAAATCCCACTATTAGGCCTCCCCTTCAAAATAGAATGTCTCATGGCAGGTACAACGAACAAAGTGATTTGGACCTACCTCGTGCATGCTCGGATTCTCTTCATGAGCCTCTGCTCCAATCCACGGAATACGCGGAGCAAAACGGCAACCTTTACGAACCATTTTTGTAATCGGCGGCACAATACCTTCAATAACATGAAGATCGCCTCCTTCGCTACCTGATTGAGGATTTGACTTCAAGAGCGAACGTGTATATGGATGTTTTGGATTGGTAAATAGTTCTTCTACTGGCGCTACTTCGACAAACTGACCACCGTACATGACAGCCACACGATCAGCAGTCTCTGCAACTACTCCCAAGTCATGGGTAATCAAAATAATACCCGAACCTGTCTCCGCTTGAATATCATTTAAGAGATCCAAGATTTGTGCTTGAATTGTAACATCCAAGGCTGTTGTCGGTTCGTCCGCAATAATAATTGGCGGTTTACAAGACAAGGCCATCGCAATAATGATACGCTGACGCATACCACCTGAAAGCTCATGTGGATACTGTTTAAATGTCCGCTTAGGATTTGGAATACCTACCTGAGCCAAGAGTTCCAAAACTCGCTCTGTACGGGCATTGGCATCCAAATCAGTGTGATAGAACAGCGCCTCATCAATCTGTGCACCAATCGTCATCAATGGATTCAGAGAAGCCAAGGGATCTTGGAAAATCATACCAATATCATTACCACGTACCGTATTGTACTTGGCTTCATCCATACCAATCAATTCCATATCATTGTACTGGATGCTTCCTGTGATTTTGGTATTCAAAGGGTTATGCAAGCCCATAATGGTCGTTGCCAAAGTTGATTTACCACAACCAGATTCCCCTACAATTGCCAAAATTTCATTTTTTTGCAATGAGATGTCAACGCCGTCAACAGCGTCAAAATAATCATCTCCAATGCGGAATCCAACGTGTAAATCCTTAATGTCTAAAAGCGGTTTTTCAGTAGCCACGCTTTCTCCTCCTTTATGTGCCAGCTAATCAAGCTCAATCAATTCAATATCCTTACGATTATCAAGTTCATATAATGTTTGATTAACTGACTTTATATAACTACTCTAGAATAACATATTTCTATCAATTATCGTTTGATAGCGGTTACCCAGAAGTAAAAAAAGTACTATATCCAATCATAAATCAATACCATCCCTATTACTGTCTCAATTAGAAATTGAGTAGGTTAATGTGATCCATCTTGAGTTTTTGTTAGTAGTGACTCATTTTTTGTGTACTGAGTCTACTATACCATAATTATCAGAAAATTCCAATAGCAATCTGAAAAAAGCCAAGCAAGTTGGCTTTTTCAAATTCTATTGTCTTCTTGCAGACTATTCTGCTACTACACCTTTATCAGCTGTAAGTTCGATATTTTCAAGAGCGATACCTTTACCTGAAGCTGAACCATAGTTAGAATCATAGTTTTTCACACGTTTGTTAAGGGCTGTGATTGACTCAGATTCAAATGTTGGAATAGCAAATGCTTGCTCGTGAGCATATTTTTGCCAAGCCTTATAGTTCTCAACATTTTTCTTCTCGTCAAATGATTCTGTTGAGCTGATTGCATTCAACAACTTAGTATTTTCATCAGACACGAAACGTGACATGTTGAAGGCTGCGATTGGACCCCAAAGTCCTGTTGGGTTTGGATCGTAACCTGTTGACCATCCACCAGCATACATATCAATAGCAGCATCATTAGCCTGAACTGAGTTATAGAACGACTTACCTTCAACTGTACGTCCTGTGTAAAGTTCAACGTTCAAGCCAACTTCTTTCCACCAAGCAATGTATTGTTGTACAAGTGCTTCGTTTGCTTCCGTACGTTTACGAGCTGCAAAGGTAATCTTGAACTCTTTACCATCTTTACCTTCACGGATACCATCGCCATCTACGTCTTTGTAGCCAGCTTCTTCCAAGAGTTTTTTCGCTTTTTCAGGATCGTATGAATAGCCTTCCAACTCTGAATCATGAATGTCGCCGAAGAATGAGATAATCAATGAGTTTGCAGGGTGGTAAAGACCATTGTACAATGACTCACCAGCTGTCTTAGTATCAATCGCATAGGCAATTGCTTGACGAAGTTTCACATCATTCATCTTAGCATTTTCATCCATGACGTTTTTCTTAGCAGACTCGTCATATTTACCAAAATTAAATGAAATGTATTCATAAGCTGAGTCCAAAGAACCAACGATATTCAAGTTAGAAGCATCCTTGTATGAATCCAACTGGTCAACAGGCATATCTGCGATGTCATAGTTACCAGCTTTCATTTCAGAAACAATAGTATCTGGAGATACGATGTCAATCTTCAATGAGCTTGTTTTTGGCGTTGTACCTTTGAAGAAGTATTCGTTTGGTACATAAGTGATAGACTCACCGTTTACGATTTCCTTGATTTTCCAAGGTCCCATACCAACAAGTTTAGCTGTACGTGAGTACTCGCTCTTTTCCCAATCTGCAACAGGGATGTCTTTATAGATATGTTCTGGTTGGATATAGGCAGGTACATCACCACCGGCATACATCATAGAAGGTGACATTTCTTTTACAGTCAATTCTACTGTGTAGTCATCAATTTTCTTAAGACCTGAGATATCTGAAGCAGTTCCAGCAACAAATTCATCCATACCCACAATGTTCAAGAATTTATCATCAAAACGAACACCTGTATAGTCTTTGCTTGCCATTGACTTGATAGTAAAGATGTAGTCATTGATTGTAAATGGCTCACCATCTGACCACTTGTAATCTTTACCTGTCAAACTAACAGTGATTTTCTTACCTTTTACATCAAATTCAGCTTTAGCAAGACCAGAATCATCTAACTTACGATCTCCATCGTAACCAAACATTGAAATATCAACCATTCCACCAAATGTTGAGTCAGTTGTGTTTTCAGTCAACTCGTCAATCAAGAGACCTGATGAAGTTGTAGCTGAAACAAATGCATATTTCAATTGAGCATCTGCGACTGCTGTTCCATCTTGTTTTACTTCAGATGGGAATGACAATTCCTGTTTTGCTGCACCTGATTGTTTTGAACCACATGCTGCAAGAACAGATGCTGAAAGGAGAGTCACACCTGCAAGTGCAAAAAGTTTCGTTGTCTTTTTCATAAAACACCTCTGTTTTTCTTTTTCTTTGACACATAATCATATGTCGTTATAGAATTTATTATATCATAAATTTTTCTTAAATAAAGTCTTTTTGTCAGAAAATTTTGTAAAAACATAAATTTTCAGCATTTTCTTATTTTTTACATATTTTTTCCAAATTTTTCTCACATTTCTTGTGATATAATAGAATAAAATAACAGCCAAAGGAATGATTATGCGTAAATTTTTACTAACACTCACTACAGTTATTGCTCTTTTTTTCACTTCCACACCTATTTTGGCAGAAGATTTTTCTGTTGCAGCCAAGCATGCTATCGCAGTTGAAGTAAGTAGCGGCAAAATCTTGTATGAGCAAGATGCCGAAACCAAAGCAAGCATTGCTTCTATCAGTAAGACATTGAGCATTTACCTGGTCTACGAAGCACTGGCAAAGGGTGAAATCACTTTAGATACTATGGTAGATATTTCTGATTATCCCTATAGCCTCACTTCTAATACAGAATTAAGCAATGTCAACCTAGATGAACGATCCTATTCAGTAAGAGACCTATTAAACGCTTCTTTAATCACATCATCCAATAGTGCTATTATTGCTCTGGCAGAAAAAATAGCCGGTAGCGAAGCTGCATTCGTGGATCGAATGAAAGCAAAAGTCCAAGAATGGGGAATTACCGACGCAAAGATTGTCAATGTATCCGGACTAGACAATACCGACTTGGGTGAAAATATTTATCCAGGCTCCAGTCCTGAAGATGTAAATATGTTTTCAGCCCTAGATGTTGCTATCATTGCAAGACGATTGATACTCGACTATCCTCAGGTACTCGACATTACCTCGCTAAACGCCTACGATTTTGGTGGCTACACTTACTATAGCACCAACCAAATGCTAAGCGATGGTACTCACGCTCGTGGAGGGGTTGACGGCTTAAAAACAGGGACCTCAAACTCAGCAGGTTCAAGTTTTCTTGCAACAACTCAACAAGCTGGTATGCGCATCATCACAGTAGTATTGAATGCCACTGATGGGCTGACCTCTCCAGAAAATCGATTTGTCGCGACAAATGATTTGATGAACTATGTTTATTCTAACTTTTCGCTTGTTACGCTAGTAAAAAAAGGTGAAGCTTTTGAAGATAGTAAGATAAAGGTTTTCAATGGCGAAAAAGAAACAAGTCCTGTTGTCGCAGCAGCAGATTTAACTGTTGTTCAACGAAATCAAACTGATAATGTCCCCACCGCAACTTTCACAACGGATATAAAAGAAATTGATGCTCCCCTCAAAGCAGGGACCCTGGTTGGCAAACTACAACTGAAAGATCAAGATCTCATTGGAAAAGGTTATATTTCCGAGCAAGCTAGTGTCGATATGATTATCCCTAGCGATATGAAAGAAGCGTCCTGGCCATTCTCTTGGTGGAATCAATTTGTCCGCTATGTTAATGAAAAATTATAAAAAATAGTATGTCGAACGATTTTCGACATACTATTTTTTATAGCAGAGTGACATCCGCTACTCCTTATCTCCTACCTCGGATGGAGAGTGAGTTGGAGAGAGTTTCTACGAAACTCCTAGCTACATATCGTTTTCTTACAGAAAACAACGAGCGTGGAAGGTAACAATTCCCCGAATTGTTACCTTAACCCACGCTCCCCTCCATCTCATATGCAATCAGTCTGTTGAGTTCGACTGCGTATTCCATTGGGAGTTCTTTGGTGAATGGTTCGACAAAGCCCATGACAATCATCTCTGTGGCTTCGGATTCGGATAGGCCACGGCTCATGAGGTAATAGAGCTGTTCTTCTGAGATTTTTGATACTTTGGCTTCGTGTTCGAGGGCCACTTGTGAGTTGTGGATTTCATTAAATGGAATGGTATCTGATTTGGAAATATCATCCATGATAATAGTGTCACACTCGATGTGGCTGATGGACTTGGCTGAGTTTTTAGCAAAGGTTACTTGACCACGGTAGTTGACTTCTCCACCACCACGGGCAATGGATTTGGATACGATAGAAGAGGAAGTCCGTGGTGCATTGTGGATCATCTTGGCACCGGTATCTTGGACCTGACCCTTGTTGGCAAAGGCAATAGACAACATAGTTCCACGAGCCCCTTCACCTTCTAGATAAACCGCTGGGTATTTCATGGTCGTCTTGGCACCAAGGTTGCCGTCAATCCACTCAACTGTAGCATTTTTCTCGGCACGGGCACGTTTGGTTACCAAGTTATAGACGTTGTCAGACCAGTTTTGAATGGTCGTGTAACGCATATAGGCACCTTCATGGGCAATGATTTCTACAATCGCTGCATGAAGACTTGCTGTTGAGTAGGTCGGAGCGGTACAGCCTTCCACGTAGTGAACACTTGCTCCTTCATCTACGATGATGAGGGTGCGTTCAAACTGACCCGTCCCCTCATTGTTGATTCGGAAATAGGTTTGGAGTGGAATATCCAACTTAACCCCTTTTGGTACGTAGATAAATGTGCCCCCTGACCAAACCGCTGAGTTGAGGGCAGCCAGTTTGTTATCTGACGGCGGAACGAGTTTTCCAAAATATTTTTTGAAAAGCTCTGGGTGTTCTTTAAGAGCCGTGTCGGTATCCGTAAAGATAATGCCGTGCTTGTCGTACTCTTCTTTCATATTGTGGTAGACCACTTCTGATTCGTACTGGGCAGAAGCTCCTGCCAGGTAAGCACGCTCAGCTTCTGGAATACCGATGCGTTCAAAGGTTTCTTTGATTTTGTCTGGCACATCGTCCCAGCTCCGTGCTGGTTTATCCGACGGTTTTTGGTAATAGACAATATCATCAAAGTCCAGTTCAGACAAGTCGGCTCCCCAAGTCTGCATGGGCATTTTCTTGAGGGTTTCATAGGATTTCAAACGGAATTCCAACATCCATTCTGGCTCGCCTTTGATACGGGACATTTCACGAATCACTTCTTCGTTCAAACCCTTACCAGTTGAAGCCACTAGTTCCACGTTCTCGTCATGGAAACCGAATTTGTATTCCCCAAGGTCAATCGGGGTTGGTTCAATTCTTTCTTCTGACATAATATAAGATACTAAGCCCAAAAAGTATGAGAATGCTGTTACGCTTTCTTCAAAGCTTCCTGGGCCTGTTCAATTCCAATCAGAAACTGAACAATCCTTTCTGTATGATTTTCATTTTTATTTATTTGTTCATGCTCATTCAGCACCTTCACTTCGTTCGATTGCTTTCTTCAAGACACTAAACTTGGTTGGAACTTGATATTCGTGTTTCGCAAAACGAAACCAATTTCTACCAATGACACGAACTACGTTCGCTTCATTTCCAACCTCCAAAGGTTCCCTAAACCTTTGGAGCTAATTCGCTGATTTTGCTATTATCGACCAAAATCGCTCATGTCGCAGTTATCCTTCATTCAGCACTCTCACTGCGTTCGATTGCTTTCTTCAGGGCATTCCACGGTAATGTGGCACATTTGATTCGTTGAGGAAATTTGGCGACACCTGCAAGGAGGGAGGCGTCCCCTAGTTCCTTTTGACGTTCATCATCTTGCCCTTGGACCATTTGTGAGAAGATTTCGGCTAGTTCTTGAATCTGACTGATTTCTTTGCCAAGGACTGCTTCAGTCATCATAGAAGCTGATGCGGTTGAAATGGTACACCCAACGCCGTCAAAAGCAATATCGGTAATCACATCTTTTTCAATCTTGACTGATAGTTCAATCACATCGCCACAGGTTGGATTGTGGAGTTCTAGCTTTTCCACTCCATCCAAACTTCCGCGGTGACGAGGCGACTTGGAGTGTTCTGACACAACTGCCATATACAGAGAATCTAACCTAGATAGGGCCATTAAAAAACTCCTTTGTCTTGATCAAAGCCTCGACCAACTTGTCACAGTCAGCCTTGGTATTGTAGATGTAAAAACTTGCTCGCACAGTAGCTGGTACCTGCAAATATCTGAGAAGCGGTTGGGCACAATGGTGACCTGCCCGCACCGCAACCCCTTCATAGTCCAAAGCGGTCGCCACATCGTGTGGATGCAAGTCGTCCAAGTTAAAGGCAATAACTCCCGTCCGCTTGGACAGGTCCTGACTACCATAAATGGTCAAGCCTGGAATAGCCTGTAATTTAGGAAAGATGTAGTCAACCAGTTCTGCCTCGTGGGCCTGGATAGCGTCCATACCAATTTCGGTCAGGTAATCAATGGCCGCTCCCAGACCAATGGCACCTGCAATATTGGGCGTTCCTGCCTCAAACTTCCAAGGCAATTCCTTCCAAGTGGCTGACTGCTCATAGACAAAGTCAATCATTTCACCGCCGAATTCAACAGGCGACATGCGATTGAGCAACTCTTCCTTACCATAAAGAACGCCAATTCCTGTCGGCCCTAACATCTTATGACCTGAAAAGGCATAGAAGTCCACATCTAATTCTTGCACGTTGACGGCCATGTGGGGAACTGACTGGGCTCCGTCCACCACCAAGTAGGCACCGACTTGATGCACCAGCTCTGCTATTTCCCCAATAGGAGCCACGCTACCTAGGACATTGGACACATGAGCTAGAGAGACGAACTTGGTCTTGGAAGATAGTAGCGACCGCAGGTGGTCCATATCTAGCTCGCCGTCTTTTAGGGTCACATAGCGGAGCTTGGCACCTGTTTGCTGACAGGCTTGCTGCCAAGGGATGATATTGGAGTGGTGCTCTTGGACCGAGATAATCACTTCCTGGTCTGGCTGGAGAATTTCTCTAGCAAACTGAGCTACCCAATTAAGACCAGTGGTCGTCCCTCTGGTGAAGAGGATTTCCTTGCTAGACTTGGCCTGGATAAAATCTGCCACCTTCTGCCGAGCCGCCTCATAGCGAGCAGTGGCCCGTTCCGAAAGGGTGTGAACGCCACGGTGGACATTGGCATTGTCCTTCTGGTAATAATCCGCCAGCACATCTAATACCTGCTGCGGTTTTTGAGTGGTCGCCGCATTGTCCAAATAGACCAGCGGCTCATCGTTAACAACTTGGTCTAGGATTGAAAAATCCTTGCGAATGCGTTCAAAATCAATCATCTTATCTCTTTACTAATTTTTCTTCAATGACGGCAATCAGTTGGTCACGAACTTCCTTGACAGGAATTTCTGTAATGACTGCACCAAGGAAACCGCGAACAACCAAGCGTTCAGCTGTTGCTCGGTCCAGACCACGACTCATAAGGTAGTACATATCTTCTGGATCTACCTGACCGATTGAGGCTGCGTGTCCAGCTGTGACCTCATTCTCATCGATAAGGAGAATTGGGTTAGCATCGGAGCGAGCCTTGTCAGACAGCATGAGGACACGGCTTTCCTGCTGGGCATCCGCACCTTTAGCACCGCGGACAATGTGTCCGATGCCATTGAAGGTCAAGGTTCCACTTTCTAAGATAACCCCATGTTGCAGGATGTGACCTACAGAATTATGACCGTAGTTGGTCACGCGCGTATCCACACCTTGGACCTGACGACCTGATGACAGTCCGACAACTTTGAGGTTGGCATGGCTACCGTTTCCTTTTAATTCACTGTCCAAATCGGCAACCACATTTCCTTCGTTGAGCAGACCAATCGCCCAGTCAATCGTTGCATCGTTTCCGAGATAGCCGCGACGGTTGAGGTAGGTATCCAAATGCTTACCAAGGCGGTCAATAGCCGCAAACTTGATTTGGCTGCCAGCAAGGGCGATTACTTCCACAACAATATTGGCTGAAGTCGTTGCTGCGCCGTCGCCCAGACTTTCAAAGCGTTCTAGATAATTAAGCTTGGCATTTTTTCCAGCGATGATGAGGACACGTTTATTAAAAGCAACTGGACTGGTGCTGTCTTGGTAGAAAAGGGCCTCAACTGGCTGGTCGATTTCAACATTATCTGGCACGTAGAGGACAGCTGTTGCATTAAAATAGGTAGTGTTGTAAGCCGCTAATTTGTGTTCATCAAATGGAACTGCTACACCGAGGTATTTCTCAATGACATCAGGAATGACATCCATAGCCGATGCGAAGTCTGTAAAGACTACACCTTTCTCTACAAGGTCAACCGGCAACTGTTCTAGAACCGTTTGGCTGCCAACTTGAACCAACATAGGATTGTCGCCGATAGCTGTAAAATCTGGAACAGCCCCGATTTCATCATTTGTAGCTAGGCTTCCGTCACCAAGGTTCCAACGGTGAAACTTGACCCTCTCGATAACCGGCAAGTCCAGCTCTGCTATTTTGTCAAAAGCCTTAAGGCGCAGGTCTGTCAACCAAGTCGGTTCTGCCTGCAAGGCTGAAAATTCTTGAATCTTTTCTTTGGTCATAGCTTCCTCCAAAGACTTAAATGTCATCTTCTTTGTAGTCGATGCCAAGCTCTGCTGCGACTTGGACATATCCTTCTTTTTCCAAGCGTTGCGCCAATTCTGGTCCGCCTGAAAGCACGACACGACCTTCCATCATGACATGGACAACATCAGGAGTGATGTAGTTGAGCAAGCGTTGGTAGTGGGTAATAATCATGGCACCGAAGCCTTCACCACGCATAGCATTGATTCCTTTTGACACGACTTTAAGGGCATCAATATCCAATCCTGAGTCAATCTCATCAAGAAGGGCGAAAGTTGGCTCTAACATGAGCAGTTGTAGGATTTCATTGCGTTTTTTCTCACCACCTGAGAAACCTTCGTTGAGGTAACGCTCTGCCATTTCCTCCTTCATGTTGAGGAGTTCCATTTTTTCATCCAACTTGGTGATGAAATCACGGACAGAAATCTTGTCTTCGTCTTCCTTGCCAGCATTCATAGCGGCACGAAGAAATTCCGCATTGGTGATCCCTGGAATTTCCGACGGGTATTGCATAGCCAAGAAAAGACCCATACGGGCACGTTCATCGACTTCTAACTCCAAAATATTAACACCATCGAAGAGAACTTCCCCTTGGGTCACTTCGTAACTTGGATTGCCCATGATGGCTGCTGAAAGGGTGGATTTCCCTGTTCCGTTCGGTCCCATGATGGCTGCAATTTCACCTGTTTTAAGGGTCAAATTAACGCCTTTTAGGATTTCTTTGCCTTCGATTTCCACATGAAGGTCTTTGATTTCTAATACTGACATGCTGTGCTCCTTTTCATTTTTGTCCTCTTCAAAAACCACATTAACTGACCAAGCTAACTAGATACACCGATAAGACTCAACTTTGACAGTGGGGAGAGAACTCGACCATTCCTCGACCATTCATAGAAGAGTTCGTCAACAATTTTTCGTTTTAAGTTGTTGAGCTGAAACAGTCTATTCCCAGACTGTTTCACTCCCGCCCCCCGCACAGCTCAAAAGGTTCAGTGAACCTTTTGAGGTTGGAAATAGAGCGAACTTTGTTCGCAACAGTCGTAATTGTCAGATTTGGAGTGTAAAACACGAACAAATCTGACAATCAACCACTGCGCTGAGATGTTGACACTAACGTTGAGAAGCGGTACGGGCTTGAGCCCAGCCTCTTTTCGTGTTAATGATGATTTTCAGAGAGTGTTAATCTATAAAATAGTCTTTTCTGACAATTTTAATTAACTATATCCACTATATTATATCAAAAAAAGAGCCTGACGGCTCTTATCTTGTTTAGAAAGATTCTTATTTTCTTTTTTTCTCTTCGTAGCACTTTTTATACTTTGCGATTTTTTCTTGACGGTAACTACTATTACCAATAAACCGAAGAAGGTTGAGCAATGGAGTTCTATTGATACCAAAGATGCCAATCAATTCACAGAGAATCTCAATTCCCAGTCCCATGGTCACCAATAGGAGAATCCCCCCTATTCGACTCGAAACATTGAGCAAAAGAGAGGTCAGGGAGAATAAGAAAGAGATGGCGTAAATCACCAATACTGTGCCACGATGAGTAAGTCCCAGAGAGAGCAAGCGATGATGCAGATGCATCTTATCTGCTTCATAGATTTTTTGCCCAGACAATTTTCGACGAATGATGGCTACTACAGTATCCGTAATAGGCACTCCAAGAATAATCATCGGAGTAACCACTGCAACAGCTGTCGAATTTTTCAGTCCTTGAAGCGACAAGACTCCAATCATAAACCCGATGAAGAGGGCTCCTGTATCGCCAAGATAAATGATGGCGGGATTATAGTTATACGGTAAAAAACCAACAATCGCCGCAACCAAAACAAAGATGGTTAAGGTTAAAAAAATATTGCTATCATTCAAAAAGAAATAAGACACAATTCCCATCGTTGTCAGGGAAATAATCGATACTCCCGAAACCAGACCATCCAGACCATCAATCAAGTTGACTGCATTCGTAATGGAAACAATCCAAAGGACCGTTAATAGAAAAGAGAGCCAGACAGGAAATTGAAGGAAAGGTCCTCCAAAAGGAATCTTAAAGCTATCAAAACGAAATTCCGTAAAAATCCAAATGATCGTCGCTGCCGCTAGAATACCAAACATTTTAGGAGCAGGCTTTAGCTCCTTGACATCATCAATGAATCCCGTAAGAACGATAATGCTGGATGCTAGGACCAGGGGCCAGATATAATGCAAGTAAGTGCCATGGTAATTGACACGGGTAATAATTCCTGGTAAAAACCATAGGACAGAAATGGTAAATGCCACAAAGATAGCCAGCCCTCCCGCTGAAGGCATGGGCACCTTATTTATCCGCCGTGCATTGGGATTATCGACTGCTCCAACCTTCAGGGACATAAAACGAACCAAGGGGGTCGCAATGGCTGATATGACCATGGTTGTAATAATGACCATTATGTATTTTAGAGCAAAAGGAATCATACTGTCGGAACCTTCCTAAGCTCCTCGATTGCCGCAAGTGGAAGCATCAAAGTTCCGTGTTCTTGTAAAGCAGGTCTGGTCAACTTAGTATCATTGGTAAATTCCAACATTCGTGAAAGAATGTAGCCTGGATACTGCTTGGAACGATTTTCTACATTGATAAGAACGGTCAAGTAGTAGTGACCATCCATTTTATATAATTCCGATTCTTCTACTAGATAATCAACCGTACCAACAAAAGTAAACAGATCCTCTATCGTTGGAAATTCCAAAATATAGTAAATATAGCGCTCCTGCTCCTCTTCATCTGCTTCTTCCTCTTGCTCTACCTCTTCCAAATGACGAACGGCTGTTGCATCCGGTGTGCTTTTCTCACGAACGGTTTGCTCCAAACTCTTGAAAAACTCATCTGGAGTCATACTTGCAACATCACCAAGTTCCGAAAAATCTGTAAATTCATCGAAATTCAAGCTCTGATCCAAATCAGATTTGGTAACAAAGATGTCCACCCGATCTGGCTTCGGAGTCACACGAAAACTCAACATACCGCTTTCTCGGAAAGTCATTGGTAAATCCAATTCATCCAAAACAGTATAGAAGAACTCCTCTGTCTTTTCTTGCGGAATGAGAAAGTCCGAAAGTTCCATTCCTCTCTCTTCCAAATCATCTAATTTTATAGTGATTTTCAAGGTTGAATCACTAATTTGCTTTACTTTCATAACTACCTCATTCATTGATTCATCAATTTCTTAAAATTGATTGATCATTTTCAATACTCATACATATCTTCCACCATTATACTAAAACCAAGCTCGAAAGACAAAAGAAAAGCAGGTCCCCCTGCTCTTAAAATAAAAATGTGATAAAGGCATAAACCAATAAAATCGCCCCTAAAATGATGCGGTAGTAACCAAAAACCGTGAAATCATGTTTTTTAACAAAGTCTGTCAAGAAACGAATAACAACTAAGGATACCAAGTAAGCCGTCACACTAGCGACTAGTAAAATCCATACCTGCTCCATATTCAGGCTATTGCCATCTAAGAAATATTTAACAGCCTTCAAGCCACTATAACCAAACATGGTTGGAATCCCAAGAAAGAAGGTAAAATCTGCCGCCACAGATCGGCTGGTTCCCAAAATAATCGCTCCCAGAATGGTCGCACCTGAGCGACTAGTCCCCGGAACGATGCTTAAGACCTGGAAACACCCAATCAACAAGGCAGTTTTATAAGACATTTTCGCTAAGTCCGTCACCTGTGGCTCTACACCACTGTTACGGTTTTCAATCCAAATAAAGGCAATACCGTAGACAATCAAAGCAATCGCAATCGGTACCATAAAATTGAAGTGCGCTTCAAACCAATTATCCAATGGGACTGCAATTAGGATGGACGGAATACAGGCAATGACAACCTTGGCCCATAATTGCCAAGTCAATTGAATATCACGCTTGGTTTTTCCAGGCTGAAATGGATTCAATTTTTTAAAGTAAATAGTCATAACTGCTAGAATTGCTCCTAATTGAATGACAATATTAAACATTTCTAGGAAGTTCTTACTTTGGTTTAATTTCACGAACTCTTGAACCAAAATTAAATGTCCTGTCGAAGAGACTGGCAACCATTCCGTTACCCCTTCAATGATTCCTAAAAAAATGGCTTTCAACAATTCCAAAATCATAATAAACTCCTTTTTTCAATTCTCTATATTATATCATAAAAAAATAACACAATGATAGTTCAAGGATATTGAAATTTGTCAGAATTTTTAATAAAATGGTGTAATAGCATTTTAAAGGAGACATTATGAAACGTAAACTCAGTATATTTCTGCTGACCCTAATCGCTGTTTTTTCTGTAACAACAGGGGTTCGGGCAGACGAATACCTGCGGGTCGGTATGGAAGCTGCCTATGCACCATTTAACTGGACCCAAGAAGATGATAGCAACGGTGCCGTTCCTATTGAGGGAACCAATCAATTTGCCAACGGATATGATGTTCAGGTTGCAAAAAAAATCGCTGCATCCATGGACAAAGAACTCTTGATTGTTAAAACCAAGTGGGAAGGCTTGGTCCCTGCTCTTACATCTGGTAAAATCGATATGATTATCGCCGGTATGAGCCCGACAGAAGAGCGCAAGAAAGAAATCGCCTTCTCAGATAGCTACTACACTTCAATTCCTACCCTGGTTGTTCGTTCTGATAGTCAGTACGCAAATGCAACCAGCTTGGAAGATTTTGCTGGCGCAAAAATCACTGCCCAGCAAGGGGTTTACCTCTATGATTTGATTGATCAAATTGAAGGGGCTAACAAACAGACTGCCATGGGAGATTTCTCCCAAATCCGTCAAGCTTTAGAATCTGGCATTATAGACGCCTATGTTTCTGAACGTCCAGAAGGTCGTACAGCAGAAGCTGCAAATAAAGCTTTCAAAATGGTTGAATTGGCAGACAGTTTTGAAACCAATGCCGAAGACGTGACCATTGCTGTCGGTATGCGCAAAGATGACGATCGTATCACTCAGGTCAACGAAGTCTTAGCAACTATTTCAGAAGAAGAGCAAATCGCACTTATGGATGATATGATTGAAAACCAGCCCGTTGAAGAAGCCAGCGAGGGCGAAACACCTAGTTTCTTCGCCCAAGTTTGGAATATTGTTGTTAACAACTGGCAACAACTTCTGCGTGGAACTGGGATGACATTACTCATTTCCATCCTCGGTACAATTATCGGTACTGCTATCGGCCTCCTCATCGGTGTCTTCCGTACAGCTCCAAAAGCAGCAAACAAGGCACTTGCTATTGGTCAAAAAGTGCTCGGTTGGATTATCAATATCTACATCGAAATTTTCCGTGGTACGCCGATGATTGTACAATCCATGGTTATTTACTATGGTACCGCCCAAGCATTCGGACTCAATCTTGACCGCACACTTGCCGCTATCTTCATTGTATCCATCAACACAGGTGCCTACATGAGTGAGATTGTCCGCGGTGGTATCTTTGCCGTCGATAAGGGCCAATTTGAAGCTGCTACTGCTCTCGGATTTACCCACAATCAGACCATGCGTAAGATTGTCCTTCCACAGGTTATTCGTAACATCTTACCAGCGACTGGTAATGAATTTGTCATCAATATCAAAGATACTTCTGTATTGAACGTTATCTCAGTTGTTGAACTCTATTTCTCAGGAAATACTGTCGCAACCCAAACCTATCAATATTTCCAAACCTTTACGGTTATTGCTATTATCTACTTCATCCTAACCTTTACTGTGACACGTATCTTACGCGCAGTTGAAAAGCATTTTGATACAGATACATACACAACAGGTGCAAACCAAATGCAAGTCGAGGTGCCACATGACTAAAAATGTAATTCTTGAAATCAAAAATCTAAAGAAATCATACGGACAAAATCAAGTCCTCAAAGACATCTCTATTAGCGTTGAAAAGGGCGAGGTTATCTCAATCATCGGTTCATCTGGTTCGGGAAAATCAACCTTCCTCCGCTCTATCAACCTTTTGGAAACACCAACAGAAGGACAGATTCTATACCACGGACAAGATGTTTTGGCTAAAGGATATGATTTGACGACTTACCGTGAAAAACTAGGTATGGTATTCCAATCCTTCAACCTTTTCAACAATCTAAATGTATTGGAAAATGCCATTGTAGCACAAACTACGGTACTGAAACGAGATCGAGCTGAGGCAGAGAAAATCGCCAAGGAAAACCTCAACAAGGTTGGCATGACCGAACAGTACTGGCAAGCCAAACCGAGTCAACTCTCTGGTGGACAGAAACAACGTGTGGCCATTGCACGCGCCCTATCTGTTGACCCAGAAGTTATCCTCTTTGATGAGCCGACTTCTGCTCTCGATCCAGAGATGGTTGGGGAAGTTCTCAAAACCATGCAAGATTTGGCAAAATCAGGATTGACGATGCTTATCGTAACTCACGAAATGGAATTTGCCCGTGACGTATCTGACCGCGTTATCTTTATGGATAAGGGTGTCATCGCCGAAGAAGGCAGTCCTCAACAAATCTTTGAAAATCCACAGGAAGAACGCACACGTGAATTCCTTCAGCGTTTTCTTGGATAAACTCAATCTGTTCCATAGAAGACTATTACTTACCAGTTGCAAAGCTGGTAAGTTTTTTTAGACTAAAAAAGAGGAATTCGTAGAATTCCCCCCCTTTTTGGACATCTCTAAATGAAACCATTTAGATTAGTTTTCAAATTTCTTGTGGTTTTTGTCGTAAAAATCAATCAAACCCAAGGCAGTTGCAAATGAAATATTGTCAATCTTAGCGCGACCTTGTGCAAGAGCGATAACTGACATTTCACGAGCATTTGTTTCCTTACTGATACGGTAACCTGTGATTTTCTTTTCACGAACCCAGCCAACAACTGCGGCAACTTTTTCGTAACTTGTCATGAGAAACCCCTTTCCTTTTTATTCGTGCAATTAAGTATAATACAGTTAAACCTATTTTGTCAAGTAAATTGTTCGGTTTTTACCATCATTTTGCTCTAAGTGATGATAGTATTTGCGTCCTTATGTCTTCGACCCCCTCCGGATTCCCTGGAAGGAAGATAGTTTGATTACCTCCTTGTGCAAAATTATTGAGAGTATCCAAGTATTGGTTGGTCAGCAAGATAGACATAATCTGCTCTTCAGATAGGCTAACATTTGATTCTTTCAGTTCACGAATCGAATCTGCCAGTCCATCTACAATCGCCTTACGTTGTTGTGCAATACCTACACCATGCAAGCGATCCTTTTCAGCTTCCGCTTCAGCAGCAGTAACTATTTTTATCTTATCGGCTTCTGCCAATTCTTGGGCCGCAACCCGTTTCCGCTGAGCTGCGTTAATTTCATTCATAGATTGTTTAACCTCGGCGTCTGGCTCTACCTTGGTAATTAAGGTTTTGACAATAACATAACCATAGGTTGACATTTCTTCTGCTACTTGTTTTTGTACCTCAAGTGCAATCTCATCCTTTTTCTCGAAGAGCTCATCCAGGGTCAATTTAGGCACAGATGAACGCAGGGCATCTTCAATATAGGACTTAATCTGTGCTTCTGGGTGCATGAGCTTGTAATAGGCATCCGTCACATTATTTTCATTTACTCGATATTGAGTTGCCACATTCATTGTGACAAAAACGTTATCCTGCGTCTTGGTTTCTACCACAATTTCACTTTGCAACATCCGCAATTGAATGCGGGCTGCGATGACATCGACTCCAAATGGTATTTTAAAGTTTATACCTGAAGTAGATGTTTTTTGGTATTTCCCAAAGCGCTCAATAATAGCGACCGTCTGCTGCTTAACAACGTATAGCCCTGAAGCAATCAAAATCAAAGCAATCAGTACAAAAAACAAGAAACTACCAATAAAAACAATTGGACCAAGCACCATAATGACCTCCTAAACTAGCATTTTATAAAGCGAATCATTTTCATGAAGATTGATGTACTGAGGATCAAATTCTTCCAAGCGAGAAATAAACTGCGCATAATCTTTTTTATCTCCTAGGGCAATACCGATTAGAACCGGTCCTGTTCCCTTATTGGCACGTTTGATATATTCAAAACGAGTAATATCATCATTTGGCCCTAGAATTTCATTTACAAATTCACGAAGAGCCCCTGGACGTTGTGGAAAATTAACAACAAAGTAGTGTTTAATTCCCTCGTAGATAAGCGCACGTTCCTCCATTTCCGGCATCCTGTTGATGTCGTTATTACCACCAGAAATGATACAACAAATGGTTTGCCCCTTGATTTGGTCCTTGACTACCTCAAGAGCTGCAATCGTTGCTGCTCCTGCTGGCTCAGCAACAATACCCAGCTTAGAATAGAGGTCTAAAATAGTCCCAGAAATCCATCCTTCATCCACACCAATCAGGCGATCTACGTATTTACGAGCCACTTCGTAGGTCGACTTACCGACTTTCTGTACCGCAATACCGTCAGCAAACTTATCAATTTGGTCTAATTTAACCGGACGACCTTTATCAAAAGCCGCTTTCATTGACCGTGCCCCACTTGCTTCAACACCAACAATCTTAATTTCAGGTGCATGTTCTTTCAGATAAGCCGAAACGCCTGCAACCAGACCACCTCCTCCTATGGGAACTAAAATTTGGTCAAAACTAATGGTTTGCTCTTCCGCTTCTTCCAAGATTTCATAGGCTACTGTTCCTTGACCAGCCTGCACATTTTCATCATCGAATGGGTCTATAAAGGTTTTCCCACTTTCCTGAGTATAATCTTGTGCTGCCTTGGCTGACTCATCGAAGGTATCACCTACGAGCCGAATCTCTACGTAGTCTCCTCCGAAAAATTTAACCTGCCCTATTTTTTGTTGCGGAGTTGTAATGGGCATAAAAATCGTAGCAGGAATTTGCATTTCCTGACAGGTGTAGGCCACACCTTGAGCATGGTTCCCGGCCGAAGCACAGACCACTCCGCGTGACTTCTCATCATCTGTCAATTGTGAAATAGCATAATAGGCTCCTCGAATTTTAAAAGAGCGAACACGCTGTTCATTTTCTCTTTTTAAATAAATAGTTGCACCATATTTTTCCGACAAGTATCGACTATAATCCAAGGGGGTACGTACTACCACGCGCTTAAGAACGGAGTATGCTTGTTCTACATTTTTTGCTGTAATCATAGTTCCATTAATTTCTTTCTATATTTATTGTATCATTATTCCCTAGAAAATCCTAGTATTTATACTTATATTCAAGCTACTAGCATGTTATTCAACAGAAAACGAATGTTTAATTTTGTAAAGATCTATTTATGAACAAAATGGGCAAAAGAGCTGGAAAAACCAGCTCTTTTATTCATTTTCGGAGATAAGGGAAAAAGGGAATGACATCCCCTCAGCCGCCAACTCAAACCTTAAATGTATTGCCATCACTCAAAGTAAAGCTGACTATCCCCCTATCTACCATGATAGTGTTTAATTATAGATTTTGAATGCGTCGTCATCATTGCGTCCGACAAATGGCATTGCTTTTCGGAGTTCTGCACCTACTTTTTCGATTTCAAGATTCTCTGCTTCTTTACGATAAGCTTCCATACGTGGACGGCCTGCTTTATAGTCATTTACAAAGTCATTTGCAAATTTACCAGATTGAATGTCTACAAGGACTGCCTTCATGTTTTCTTTGACTTGGTCTGTAATCACGCGTGGACCTGATACATAGTCACCGAATTCAGCAGTGTTTGAGATAGATTGGCGCATTTTCTTAAAGCCACCTTCGTAGACAAGGTCAACGATGAGTTTCATCTCGTGGAGAACTTCGAAATAAGCCAATTCTGGCGCATAACCAGCTTCTGTCAAGACTTCAAAACCTGCCTGCATAAGGGCTGTCAAACCACCGCAGAGAACTGCTTGCTCACCAAACAAATCTTCTTCTGTCTCTTCTTTGAAAGTTGTTTCCAAAAGACCAACACGGGCTGAACCAACACCTTTTGCCCAGTCCATCGCAATATGTTTTGCATTGCCAGTTGCATCTTGGTAGACCGCATAGAGGGCTGGTACTCCAAAACCTTCTTCAAAGGTACGGCGGACCAAGTGACCTGGACCTTTTGGTGCACACATGAAGACATCCACATCTGCTGGTACCTTGATAAATTCAAAGTGAACGTTGAAACCATGAGCAAAACCAAGAGCATTGCCCGCTTCCAAGTTTGGAGCGATTTCGTCATTGTAAAGGTCTGCTTGGATTTCGTCTGGAGCCAGGATCATGATAACATCTGCTTGTTTTGCTGCTTCTGCTACTTCAAACGTTTCAAAACCGTCTTCTTTTGCCTTGTCAAATGACTTACCTGCACGCACACCGATGATGACATCGTGCCCTGTATCACGCAAGTTTTGAGCATGGGCATGACCTTGTGAACCATAACCGATCACGGCGATACGTTTACCGTCAAGTGCTGCTACTGTTACATCTTTTTCATATTGCATTGTTACTGTCATAATTTTTTCTCTTTTCTATTTTTATTTGTAGTTTTGGATGTTCAAAGAAAATGAAGGCTAGACTAGGCGATGTAGGCGAAGATAGAACTAACGTTCATCAAGCCAAATCAACGCAGGATAGGTTTTATTATCGAAAAGGATTAGTCTCTACTAAATCCAGTCGCACCCGTTCTTGCGATATTCTTAATGCCATAAGGCTGAATCACCCGCAGGAGGGCGTCAATCTTATCTCCATCACCAGTCATTTGGATGGTAATGGAGTGCGGTGCCACATCAACAACATTTGCTCTAAAGGGTTGGATAATCGCTAAAATTTCTGCTCGTTTTGTTGGCGGAGCTGAAATTTTAACAAGAATCACCTCACGCTCTAAGTGGGGAATGTCCGTCAAATCACGGACACGGACCACATCAATCAAGCGGTTCAGCTGTTTGATGATTTGTTCGACCTCATCGTGACTGGCCACGTCTACAATCACCGTCACACGTGAGATGCCATCTACTTCTGTTGGGCCGACGGAGATGGACTCAATATTGATTTGGCGACGAGATAGGACACCTGTAAAACGATTCAGAACACCAGATGAATTTCGCAATTTAGCTGTTAACATTCTACGCATTGAACTTCACCCCCAACATTTCTGCATTGCTCTTACCTGCTGGCACCATCGGTTGAACATGTTCACGATTAGAAATATGAACCTCTATGAGCATTGGTTTATCTTCTAAGATAACTTTCATATCTTCACTTAGAGTCGCTGGATTGTCAAAACTATAATGACTAATTCCGTAGGCCTCTGCCAACAATTGGAAATTCGGTTCATCGTCAAAGACAGATTGGCTACGACGCTTTTCATAGAAGGATTCCTGCCATTGACGAACCATTCCAAGAGAGTGGTTATTGATCAATACAACCTTAATCGGTACACCATAGCCATTCAAAATAGCCAATTCTTGGTTGGTCATTTGGAAGCCGCCATCACCGACAAAGATGATTACTTCTTTATCTGGATTGGCTAATTTGGCACCGATAGCTGCAGGAATACCAAAGCCCATGGTTCCCATGCCACCAGATGTTACAAGTTGACGTGCATGTTTGTAGGGGTAGAATTGAGCGGCCCACATTTGATGCTGACCAACATCTGTCACGACAATGGCATCCCCTTGCGTCAACTGACCAATTAATTCAATTGCCGCCTGTGGCTTAATAACCTTTTCATCTTCATCATACCAAAATGGCGCCCGACGTTTGTTTTCCAATACTTGTGCCGTCCAATCAGCATAGCCTGTTTCGACTGTTTCTAAAGCAAGCAGAGCTTTCAAGGTTGCCTTAGCATCGCCCACTACTGGAATAGCCGTTTTGACAACTTTACCAATTTCTGCGGGATCAATATCAATATGTGCTACCGTCGCATTTGGCGCATAGGTTGTTGGATTTCCTGTTAGGCGGTCATCGAATCGCGCTCCAATATTGATAATGTAATCAGCCTGATCCATAGCCATATTAGCAGCGTATGAACCGTGCATCCCCCCCATAGCCAAGGATAATTCATGCTCAATGGGCATTGCACCTAATCCAAGGAGGGTTGAAACTACTGGAATACGATAGCGCTCTGCAAAGGCAACTAATTCTTTATTGGCATCTGCATAATTGACACCACCACCAGCCAATATAACTGGTTTTTGAGCTTGGCTAAGCTGTTTCAAAATTTTCTTAACCTGCAAACCATTTGGTTCAACAGTCGGTTGATAACTTGGAAGTTGAACAGTTGGATCGTGATAAAAATCAACTACTCTCTCTTGAATATCTTTTGGAACATCAATGACAACCGGACCTGGACGACCAGTTGTTGCAATATGAAGCGCCTCTGTAATCACACGAGGAATATCTGCCGTATCTCGAATCTGATAATTATATTTCGTAATGGGCATGGTCATGCCCAAAACATCGGCCTCTTGAAAGGCATCCTTACCGATCCCCCGTGTAGCTACTTGACCTGTAAAGACCAACAAAGGGACGCTATCTCCCATTGCATCCGCAATGCCTGTGATGGCATTTGTTGCTCCTGGACCAGAAGTGACAATGGCTACGCCCACCTTTCCTGATGATTTAGCGTATCCTTCGGCCTCGTGGACCGCTCCTTGTTCATGACGAGCCAAAATATGCTGGATTCCCTCATATTGATAAATAGCATCATATAGAGGCAAAACTGCTCCACCAGGATAACCAAAAACAAGGTCTACTCCTAGCTGATGCAGGGTGTCCAAAATGAGATAGGACCCCGAACGCGGTTGGTCTAGTTGAATTTCTTGCACGAATATTCCTCCTCTCTGCAAATTTGTTATCTACTATATTATCACAAGGAAGTAGAATGTCAAGAAATTTTCTGAAAATTCCTACATTTGTTCGTTTTCTTAACGATTTCCTAACATTTTCTTAAGCAAAACTTAAGCAAATCCCTTGACTGGCTTGGTTTTAGCTTGCTTTTAGAAAACTTCAGTATTGTAGTCCAAACAAGAAAAAGAAATGAGGTTTAGGATATGTATTATGTAGTGATACCGGCTTACCAGCCAGATGAAAAATTAATCCAACTATTAGAAATAATGAAAAACAGGCTAAATTGTCAGGTCATCGTTGTGGATGATGGTAGTACTGGCACATCCAAAAATATTCTTGAAATCGCCAAAACCTATGCAATTGTTCTACACCATGATGTCAACAAAGGAAAAGGCCAAGCCTTGCGAACAGCCTTTAGTTTCATCCAAGATTTGAGAAAACCAGGTGTTATCGTAACTGCTGACGCAGATGGTCAACACGCTGTGAATGATATTGACCGTATTGCACGCGCCACCATGAACCTACCCAGTCGCCTCATCCTTGGCGTCCGTCAATTTACTAAGGATATTCCCTTTCGGAGTCGTTTTGGTAACAAACTGACTAGAGTATTGTTTAGACTACAAACGGGTGTCAATGTGTCCGATACCCAAACAGGCTTGCGTGGTTTCCATACTGACTTAATTCCATTCATGTTAGATATTGAAGGCGACCGCTATGAGTACGAGATGAACATGTTAACTCAGGCAAGTCAACGCTATAAAATTACGGAAGTTCCAATCCAAACCATTTATATCGATGATAATGCCAGTTCGCATTTTCGTCCCATAAAAGATGGACTGCTCATTTACAAGAATCTCTTCAAATTTGCCCTGGCATCTTTTGGTGGATTTCTAGTTGACTACGGAGTATATGCACTTGCCTTATTGTTACTCACTAACTTACCAACTGCTCTACGCTTATTGGTCGCAAACACGATTGCTCGCATTTGTAGTGCTATCTGTAATTTTGCACTTAATAAGAAATTAGTCTTTAACAATGAAGAGAGCATCGCACGAACAGGCGCAGGCTACTTTACACTAGCCCTTGTCCTCTTCCTTTGCGATACAGCCCTCCTCTATCTCTTCCACCAAATTCTAGGACTCAACCTCTACATTGTCAAACTTGCAGTTGGTATCTTCCTTTTCCTAACCTCTTGGTTTGTTCAAAAGAATATTATTTTTAAAGAAAGGAAATCATTTTCCCATGAAATTGCTTAAAAAACCCTTTGCCTACGCATCCATCTTCGGAATACTTTTGACAGGAGGCTTTACTTACTCCATGTTAAAAACCTTCGTGCTTTCCGAGGCCATCACAACGGTTGCTGCAAGTAATGCCACAGCCAATAGCCAGAACACTGCTACTTCATCGTCGTCAACTGCCGCAACCACTGCAACTAATGTCTCTACAACGGATACTAGTTATACTGATGACAATATCCAAATCAACTTAGAGACCATCACTACCAACAACACAACTGTTTACGTCGCAGATATTCAAGTCAGCTCACCCGAGTATTTAAAAACAGCACTCGCACAAAACACTTACGGTACAAACGTAACAGCTAAAACTTCTGAAACTGCGGCAGCAAACAATGCTATCTTAGCGGTTAATGGTGACTACTACGGAGCCAACTCGGCTGGTTATGTTATTAAGAATGGGGTTCTGTATCGAGACACTGTTCGGGACAATGCAGCTTACGGCGACTTGGCAATTTACGCAGATGGCTCATTCGAGGTCATCTATGAAAATGAGATTACCGCCCAAGAATTGATTGACAAGGGCGTTGTCAACCTCTTAGCATTCGGTCCATCATTGGTCGAAAACGGCGAAATTGTCGTTGATACATCAACAGAAGTCGGACGTGCAATGTCATCCAACCCTCGTTCTGCTATCGGGATTATCGATGAAAATCATTATATCATCGTCGTAGCAGATGGACGTACGTCTGAAAGCCAAGGACTTTCACTCTATCAATTGGCAGAAGTTATGAAACAATATGGTGCTCAAACTGCCTACAACCTCGATGGCGGTGGTTCATCCACTCTTTACTTTAACGGTCAAGTTATTAACAACCCAACAACAAATGGAAATACTATCTCAGAAAGGGCGGTGAGTGACATTGTCTACATCGGTTACTAATTCAACTACAAGAGTTTCAAGAACGTTTATCTCCTACTTAGCAATAACAGCTTTCCTGTTTATTTTCAGTCGAATCTATGAAAGTCTCAGCTATGGCGAAGTTTCAATCTTCATGCATTATATGTTCTGTGTGACCCTGATTGGCGGAGCTGTGTTACTCGGTTTGCTGCAACTTATGCCTACTCTTTCACGTCTCTCTTATAATTTGTGGAATTCTGGCGTTGCAACTATTACAGCTGGTTGTCTTCTCCGAGGCATTATCAACCTATCTGGACGTTCAACCACCTTAGATCAACCTTATTGGTACATCGGCGCAGCCTTCCTAGTTCTATCGTTAGTCGGTCTTTTCATCAATCCATCCGCAAATAATCGTCAAAGAACAACCACTTAATCTACAAATTAATTGCAAGGGCACTTAACATTCTTAGGTGCCTTTTACTGTAGAATGAATTATTGAAAAATTCGGAAATTTCCAATTAGTTATCAAATCTTTTATCGTTTCTTTCATATCTATGATATAATGGGTAAAATAAGATAGGGAGAAGAGTAATGACCGAAAAAGATACACTAAAAAACCTCCGTCATCGTAGTTCTGTCTATGATTCGATGGTCAAATCACCTAACCGTGCTATGTTAAGAGCAACAGGAATGACCGACGATAGTTTTGAAAAACCGATTGTTGGGGTTATTTCGACATGGGCTGAAAATACACCTTGTAACATCCACCTTCATGACTTTGGAAAATTAGCCAAAGAAGGGGTAAAAGATGCAGGTGCCTGGCCTGTTCAATACGGTACCATCACCGTTGCAGACGGAATCGCTATGGGAACGCCTGGTATGCGCTTCTCACTGACTTCTCGTGATATCATAGCCGACTCTATTGAGGCAGCTATGGGAGGACACAACGTCGATGCCTTTGTCGCAATCGGTGGCTGTGACAAAAACATGCCTGGTTCTATGATTGCTATCGCCAATATGGATATTCCTGCTATCTTTGCCTACGGTGGAACCATTGCGCCAGGTAATCTCAATGGTAAAGACATCGACTTGGTATCCGTTTTTGAAGGAATCGGAAAATGGAACAATGGCGACTTAACCGCTGAAGAAGTTCGTCAAATCGAATGTAATGCTTGCCCTGGACCTGGTGGTTGCGGTGGTATGTACACGGCCAATACCATGGCTACTGCCATTGAGGTTATGGGCATGTCTATTCCTGGCTCTTCTTCTCACCCTGCTGAATCTCCTGAGAAGAAGGCTGATATTGAAGAAGCTGGTCGTGCTGTTGTACGCATGCTAGAACTTGGCATTAAACCATCTGACATTATGACTCGTGAAGCATTTGAAGATGCTATTACAGTCACAATGGCTCTGGGCGGCTCAACCAACGCTACGCTCCATCTTCTAGCCATCGCCCATGCTGCTAATGTCGACCTCACTCTTGAAGATTTCAACGATTTCCAAGAACGCGTACCTCACTTGGCAGACCTCAAACCATCTGGTAAATATGTTTTCCAAGACCTCTATAATGTCGGCGGTGTCCCTGCGGTTATGAAATACTTGCTCAAAAACGGCTTCCTTCATGGCGATCGCATCACATGTACAGGTAAAACCGTTGCTGAAAACCTAGAGAATTTTGCAGACTTGACTCCAGGTCAAGATGTCATCATGCCACTTGAAAATCCAAAACGTGCAGATGGCCCACTCATCATCCTAAAAGGTAATCTTGCTCCTGAAGGTGCCGTTGCCAAGGTTTCTGGTGTGAAAGTCCGCAACCATACAGGTCCAGCCAAGGTCTTTGATTCAGAAGAGGAAGCAATTGAAGCCGTCTTGACCGATGAAATCGTAGATGGCGATGTAGTCGTTGTCCGCTATGTTGGACCAAAAGGTGGTCCTGGTATGCCTGAAATGCTGTCCCTTTCTTCTATGATTGTCGGAAAAGGCCAAGGTGACAAGGTTGCCCTTCTAACAGACGGTCGTTTCTCTGGTGGTACCTATGGACTGGTTGTTGGACACATCGCACCTGAAGCTCAGGACGGTGGTCCAATTGCCTACCTTCGTACTGGAGATTTGGTAACCGTTGATCAAGATACCAAAGAAATCACCATGCACGTTTCTGACCAAGAAATCGAAGAACGCAAGAAAACAACTGTTATTCCACCACTCTACTCTCGTGGTGTTCTCGGAAAATACGCCCACACTGTATCCTCTGCCTCTAAAGGAGCCGTTACCGACTTCTGGAGACCGGAACAAACTGGGAAAAAATAAAAGAACTCAACGACCCTGTCCTCGCGGCAGGGTTTTCCAAAAGGAGAAAAAATGAAACTAACTGTCGAACTCTCCCGCTTTCGTGTTAAAGAAGGCAAAACCGTTCAAGTAGATGAATGGATGGCCTTTCTCAACGAGCACATGGAAGACACCCTTCTCACTCTTGAAGGAGAGAAAATGTATGTCGAAACCATCTTCCGTGAGGTATTGGACGGACGCGAATACCTTTACTGGTATTCTGTTCAAGCCGAAGGAGGGAATGAAGTCGAAGATTCAGAATCCTATATCGACAAAAAACATTTGGAATATTGGGAAGAGTGCATCGATCCAAGCTATGGTATGGTTGACCTCGAACCCCAGGTTATTATGATTCCAAAACCGATTTATGAAACCATGGAAAAACTTGATAAACGGTAACCGCCCAATAACAAAGTATCTATCTAATCACTCCCTCCTCCAGTATACTGTTATAAAAAACAAAACTGGAGGATTTATTATGTCACAGCCCATCGTCCCATTGACTGTTCCCCAATCTCGCCGCTTTGAGAAGAAAGGCAGAAACGATATTCTGATGAAAATTCGTCTCGGAAAAGTGGAAGTCACATTCTTTCACTCTATCAACCAAAAAATATTAGAAACAATCTTGGATAAGGTACTGCACTATGACCATCCGACTCAGTGATTTAGGTCAAGTCTACTTGGTTTGCGGTAAAACGGATATGCGTCAAGGGATTGATTCTCTCGCCTACCTTGTCAAAAGTCAATTCAATCTGGATCCCTTTTCAGGTCAGGTCTATCTCTTCTGCGGAGGTCGAAAAGACCGATTCAAAGCTCTTTACTGGGACGGACAAGGATTTTGGTTATTGTATAAACGTTTTGAGAATGGAAAATTGACCTGGCCAAACAATGAAGAAGAGGTCAAGGCTCTAACTTCCGAGCAGGTGGACTGGCTCATGAAAGGATTTTCTATCAATCCAAAAATAAATCTTTCAAAAAGTCGTGATTTCTATTGAAATCATGGCTTTTCTTTGTGTATAATGAGATAAAAAGAAGGAGATTGGTTATGTCATCACTAGAAAAAATTATTGAAACACAGTCAAAAACGATAGATATGATGGCTAATGAACTTACCCTCCTTCGTGAACAGATTGAGTATCTGAGACAGAAACTCTACGGAAAATCATCAGAGAAGGTTGTGTATCAACCCGGTCAGCTGAGCTTGTTTGGGGAGGAAATTCTCCCTGAAGAAGAAGCTGACTTACCCAGTTGAAACGGAGACCATCACCTATAAACGCAAGAAAGCCAAGGGAGTTCGTCAGGCTATTTTTAGTCAGTTCACTCCAGAGATTGTTCATCACGAATTGCAGGGCGAAGATTGCACTTGTCCAGACTGTCATGGACAGTTGAAAGAGATTGGTTCTACTGTTCAACGACAAGAGTTGGTCTTCATTCCCGCACAATTAAAGCGGATTGACCATGTTCAACACGCATACAAGTGTCAGGCATGTAGTCAGAAGAATCTGAGCGATAAGATTATCAAGGCTCCAGTTCCTAAGGCACCTTTGGCACACAGCTTGGGTTCAGCTTCTATCATCGCCCATACTATTCATCAGAAGTTCAATCTTAAGGTGCCCAATTACCGCCAGGAAGAGGACTGGCATAAGCTTGGTCTGCCAATCAGTCGGAAGGAAATAGCCAACTGGCACATCAAGTCTAGTCAGTATTATTTCGAACCGATTTATGACCTGTTGCACGAGAAATTGTTGGAGCAGCCTATTCTCCATGCGGATGAAACCTCCTACAAGGTCTTGGAAAATGATAGCCAGTTGACCTTCTACTGGACCTTCTTGTCTGGGAAACATGAGAAAAAGGGCGTCACCCTCTATCATCATGACAAACGACGGAGTGGCTTGGTTGTAAAGGAATTTCTTGGGGATTATGCGGGTTATGTTCACTGTGATATGTGGTCGGCCTATCGGCAGTTAGACAAGGCACAGCTGGTTGGCTGTTGGGCTCACGTTAGACGGAAGTTCTTTGAGGCGACTCCTAAGAAGACAGACAAGACTTCTTTAGGTGCTAAGGGTTTAGCCTATTGCGACCGCCTATTTGCCTTAGAGAATGACTGGGCAGATTTGTCTACTGAGGAACGGCGACATAAACGGCAGACAGAGTTAACTCCCTTGATGGACGAGTTCTTTGATTGGTGTCGCAATCAGGCCGTTTTGCCAGGCTCCAAATTGGGCACTGCAATGGAGTATAGCCTCAAATACGAAACCACCTTCCGAAACGTTCTCTTGGACGGTGACCTAGTCCTATCCAACAATATGGCTGAGAGGGCTATGAAGACCTTGGTGATGGGCAGAAAAAATTGGCTGTTCTCTCAGAGCTTTGAGGGAGCCAAGTCGACAGCTGTCATTTTGAGTCTTTTGGAAACAGCTAAGCGACACGGACTTGATGCAGAGAAATATATGACCTATCTTCTAGAACACTTACCCAACGAAGAGACGCTCGCAAAAAAAGAGGTGCTAGAGGCTTATTTGCCATGGAAGGAAACAATTAAGAGAGCGTGTAAATAGAAAAAGGTTCCAGAGTCGACAGGACTTTGGAACCTTTTCAATATACCTTGTTATTGGGCGGTTACGATAAACGTTATGACGAAACATATAAAAAATGAGTTGCTCAGTACAACTCATTTTCTTTTCGGACTAATACCCAATGTAATCCGTCCTAGACGGCTGATGCGTGTCATTTTCCAAGCAGGAGACCAGACAATTTCAACTTGTGCATCTTCAATGCCATCAATGGTCTTCAAGGCTGTAACAAGCTCTCCTGGCATGGTATCGGCACAGGAACAGCCTGCATCCGTAAAGGTCATGATAACCTTACAAAATCCAGCTTCATCTAAATGAATCTCATAAATCAAACCCAAATTGTAGATGTCTAGTTCAATTTCAGGATCGTAAATAGATTCCAAAACCTCTACCAACTGTTCTGACAAAACAAGGGCTCGCTCATTGATCTGAATATCTTCTCTCATTTATCCAAACACTCCTAAAACATTTATAAAAAGTATTGTATCATAATTATTTGAAATATACTTGTCTTATCAGATGTCTTCATCTAGTTTTCAAAGTGTACGAACCTCTGAATTCTCACCTTGACCAATAGAAAAGATATACTTATGACCTTGAGTCAAGCTATGATAGAAGCCATGACCAGCATAAATCTGAAATACTTGCATTGTATCACTAGACTCATCTTTATAGATATGTTGATAATAAGGATTATCCGCAAAAACTGTCTTTAGATAGTCGTTCTCCACAGGTCTGGCAGTCCCTTCTACACGCACTACCTGGATAAGGTACCCTTCCTCAGAAATAGCAGTCATCGCAACTCTTTGATCCCCCATCAATTGATCATAGAAATGCGTTTCTGGGCTTGTCATAAAGAAAATCCCTTCTTCGTTTGCTGCAGTGATATGAGCATGACGAGCATGTGGATTTCCATACTCATCCAGAGTTGCAAAAACTCCAACCTTCATATCTTCCAAAATATGCATAATATCTTTTAGTTCCATGGTATCACCCCTTGAAAACACCTATTTTCTAAAGTATATCAAAAACAAGCGAAAATGTTAAGTGGGATATTGATAGAAATGGTGAAAGTGTTTCATGAACAACTCCCTACTGACAGAACCATTAAAGAAGGTAGCTATGTTTGCTTCATTTTCAACCTTCAAAGGTTCCTCAACCCTTTTGATTTCCAATTGGTATAGATTTGACTCTGAACCGATTATGACATCAATCAAAATCCGTTGTAACTATAAAAACTACCTAATTATAAAAAAGCGACTCTTGAGTGCTTTGAACCGTTGATATATCGAGGTATGTAAACGTTTACTAAACAGGTTTGCTTTACGTGCTTTCTTATACTCAACAAAAATCAAAAGCAAACCAGTCAAGTGTTTTTAAACCATTGTCTACTAACAATTGGTTTTAAAATAGACCAATCTAACTCTCGTATTACTTCTTGAAGCTTGTTTATCACATCGTCTAGTGTTTTAAAAGCTTTATTCTTAAACCCTCTCTTTCGAATCTCAGCCCAAACTTGTTCAATTGGATTCATTTCAGGAGTATAGGGAGGAATAAACTCAAAACCAATATTATGTGGTTTCTCTAAGGTACTTGATTTATGCCAAACGGCATTGTCCATCACTAATAAAATATAATCGTCAGGATAAGCTTCAGATAGTTGTTTGAGAAAAACATTCATCCAATCTGTATTACAGCCCCCAGCGATAATGAAGAAGGACTCTCCTGTATGGGCATCAACAGCACCATAGCAATAGCGATACTCACGAATATAGTGACTATGTACATGCGGTCTCACCCCTTTTGGTGCCCAGGCCTTCCCAATTTTACTGATCCGACCGAAACCCGCCTCATCTTGATACATTAGCCTGACTTTATGATAGCGACGACTATTCTTGAAGCGCTTTCCTGTTTTCGTGAATGAAGATTTTATTTTTAGACGCTAGAATCGTTTCGGCGTCTGCTTTTTTAGGGTGTTCTGGTCTTGGCGTCACTTTGCGCCAACCATGGCGTTTAAGAATGGCATAGAATCCTTCCTTGGTCGTAGGGTGTCCAACCCGTTTCTGATAAGCTTCATAGAGAGAGTTTATCGTCACAAATTCGCCATTTAGTGAGGCTGTTAACTGTTCTTTTAGAAACGCTTCCTCTTCTTGAAGGGTTAAATATTGACGGTTCCGTCCACCTCGCGTTTCTCTTACTAGAGCTGAAATCCCCTCAAGTTCGTACTTGCGCTGTAAGGACCAGATTGTATACTTTGAATAGCCGATGAGGTTAGTGATTTCCTTATAGCTAAGACCTTCTGCTCTGAACAAGATAACTTGAAGTCGTCTATGAAATGGAGAATAGGTTTTATCTTTCAAATAAGTTTTTAATTCTTTCGTTTGTTCGATAGTAAGTTTCATAAATCTATTATAGGTTAGTTTTTGTTTTTTGAATAGTATTAAGACCTGGTTTTGGGTTCCAAAAGTAAAATCTCAATAAAAGCCTATTAAAGCAAACTTTCAAATAGATTACCAAAAACTCGTTTTCGGAGCTTATATAGTTGAGAAATGGATAAGCAAGTCGTCATAGAATGACTTGTTTTTTTATTCCCTGATTCGAGTTATTTTAAATACTAATCACTGCTCAATATTTATCTTTAATTCCCTAAAATTTACCGGTTCAAATGACTTTATATGCAAAATACCTTCTAGCTGTAATGGTAATTGCTTAGAGACCAACCTGCCTATAAAAGGTTGACTTGGCGTAATAGAACGCTGCAGAATTCCAATTTGCATTTTAAATGCTTTCTCTCTACCATCACTTAATTTCTTATATGTTTCCCCTTGCATACTCCGGTATATCGTTTCTGTTAAGGGACGAACTTCATATGAGTCAATTGGATTTTTGCAAACAAAACCAAAAGATGCATCACTTTCCACAAAATGTGTAGTAAAAATTTTAAACTCAACCTCATTAGTTGATATATATTTAATAGAAACTTGTAAATTCTCTATATCAGGTAAGGGTGTATATCTCGAACTGCCACTTATCACACTTCGCATTTGTTCAATAGTATTATCTAATCCTTGACTAAATAAATCAATGTAGTATACATCTGTTAAAATAGCTGGTATCTTGCAATCAGAAACCTTTATTGGGACAAATTTAACTCCCTCATAGAGAGACTTAGTTAGAGCCGCTTGCCATTCTTTTTTGACCATGTTGCTATTCAAGCTATTTGATGATAGAAAATAAAAAAATGTTGTAACTTTTTCAAGCCCTTCATCCATTTTGCCTATAATACTATCTCCTGGTTGCATAGACCATTTATCGTAGAAAATATTATCTCGTCCAAACTCAATCTCTAATCGTTTAGCAATCATATCTACTACATCTTGATCTCCGTGATTATAACTAATAAAAATCATCTCTTCCTCTTTCCATTCCTCATCTAGATACTTTTCACCTATAATCAAAATTATCCAACATATTGAATAATTTGGTGCCCTAGCAACACTGTATTCTACTGTATCCTACTGCGTTCTACTGCGTTCTACTGCGTTCTACTGCGTTCTACTGCGTTCTACTGCGTTCTACTGCGTTCTACTGCGTTCTACTGCGTTCTACTGCGTTCTACTGCGTTCTACTGCGTTCTACTGCGTTCTCAGTATAAAATGAAATCTATTTTGAAGCAAGAGTGTAGTATTGATTTTTGTCATTTTTACTATTGCCATACCATTTCAAGAGTCCTTGATCTGTCAATTTTTGCAACACTTTTCCTATATGACGTCTGCTTCTACCAGTCAATTCAACAGCTTTTGCCGTTGTCATTCTCTCGCCTGAATTATACATATAGTGGATAATAGCCTGCTCGTCTGAGTTTAGGTTATCAAAATCAGAGAACTGTTTTTCCAAGCTGTCTCTTGTACGGAGATGTCGGCTGACAATGTTGTTCTCAAGCGTCAGGACAACCTTATTCCCAGGTTCTGAGAATTTAGGTTCATGGAGAAATGCAGATTCCATCTCCGAGTAGATACGTTTAACACCTTCATTCATCTCACGTACCCAACCGAACTCGGTCAGAGTTCGAGCAATACGTGGATTTCTCGAAAAGCGTTCATGCTTGATATTGTCAACGGTGACGATATTGGGTAATTTCCCTGGGCTATGAATCTCTAGTCGATCATCAAACATAAGCACACGAATGTGATCACCATAGACAGAATAATCACGGTGAGTTACAGCATTGACAACACCTTCAAACCAGGCAAATTCAGGATACTCAGGCAAAATTTGGAATTGCCCATTGTCATCCAAATACTGAAATTCACGAAGCTGAGTACGAATAAAATCTCGTACCTTGATAATCAAAATTGGGAGAGCATCATCAAAGGTTACTTCCTTGATAACATTAAAACTACTTCCAGTTCCCATATCTGTACCATCAAATCGCTGGAATCGGACACGCGCTTGAGGGAAGAATGCTGACGGATATTTGCCAAAGAGTAAAATTGCTGCCTTGGTTAATTTCCCATTGATTAGAAATCGACGTGCTTTAAGGATTTCTTCCACAGAACGCTCTGATATATCAAAACGATTTTTAAAATCCTGAACCAAGCTATCGTCAATATCTTTCAGACGGGCATCAGGGACGACCTCATCTTCAAAGAAGCGTTGTCCTTTATCATAACTGAGTTGAGTTCGTTGCTCATAACTCAACTTGACAGAGTCATCTCCTTGACGAAGATAAACATCATCATTTGGTGCTGCAATCACACGATTTGATGACAATTCCACAGAGATAACTAAAATGAAATCTTCTTCACCCTTATGATTGATTACAGGGATTTCCTCAAAAGATAAATCCAAAGGAGTCTCACGCATCCCACGATCAATCTTTTTGAAATCGTCTATGGGATAAGCTCTGCCGTCCTTGAAACCAGTGATAATATTTTCCTGTTTCTCATCCTCAATACCAATAACCAGTTGACCGCCATCCGCGTTGGCAAAAGCAATCAGGTGTTTGAGAAGTTCAGACGGTTTCTTTCTGGCTGATTTTCGATCTAGGTATTGGCTTTCTGGAGAGAATTGGTAGAGGGATAAATCATTAGATAAATATTCCTTATTTTCCAATTTGTAACACCTCTTCTACTTTATTTTTTTACGGCTATATATTCTATATCCATCACCTTCTAATTGGTAGGAGGCAATTTTTTTATTTATTTTTAGATACTGGAGGATTGATTTATTATAATTTGTATTTTTAATCTTAGGATTCTTTCTATCAGTTAACGCCAAAATAATTTCGGTAAGGTCTAAAACTCTAAATAAACTCAAAACTTCATCATATGTAAACTCATTAAGGTATTTTGCCAATATTAATCGACGTTCACTTAAATCTATATCAGTATTTTCGATGACTGATTGCAATAATTCCTTATTGACTGAGTATCCTTCCTCTAGAATGTCATCGAAATAATCCGCAAAGATTTTTTCTACTAACTTTCTAGTACTGAATTCAAAAGAAGTGTACCCACACAGAATATATTCTAAATCAGATTCATCAAATTTATTTTGTAAAATATGATTAACTAGAGGTGTAGAGTAGTCTTTACCCTCAATAGATATCCTAGTAGGAAATCTATCAATAATTTTAAATTTCCGTTCATCAGTTAATCCTTCTTGTAAAAGATTGAACATTTCAGTTTCTTGATAAATATCCGTATCCTCCACATTTTCTAAAAGATACTCATCAATATATTCCATCAAATATTCAATAACATGATTTTGATAATTATCTCTGAGGAAATTTAATGTATTTACTGAAAATTTATCCGATATACTTCTTGTACTAATTAGAATTGACATTTTTTCATCAGCAATATTTGCCAACTTAAATTCTGTAAAACACCATCCCAATTTTGAAAGAATCTCTTTGTATTTATCATTAGCTAATTGGTTACATTTAACGGTTTCTTCAAAAAATTCTTCTTGAAATTCATCTGAAAATCCCTTGAACTCTGTTTGTAAAAAATCCAAGTGCTCCCCGTTATTTACAAATTCAATCAATCGATCATTCCAACTATGATATTCACAGAAGTAATCTAGAATATTTTTCGTACTAAATCTTGCTTTATTGAATGCAATAGCTGCGTCCTTGATTATAGCATCATCCAATTGTTCAAAATCCAAAATATTATTTTGGACTCTCTTCAAGTACTCTATTCTATTATCACTGGTTACTTCGTTATGATTAAGTAAATAATACATATCTAGCCACTTATCACATAAATTATCGCTCATATAGGGTATAAACTCTGTTACAAATCGGTCAATATTTTTTTCAATATAACTAAAGAGCTTATCAAACTTTCTAACAGTCGTAATTGGTTGTTTTATCAAACTGTCTTGTTTAAAATTATCATCCAAATAAAAAGCTAAACTTCGAACGTTTTTAACATTAACATCATAAAGATTATTGTCATAAACAAAATCACTCATCACTTTATGGCTATCTTCAAAACTTAAATCTTTAATTTTAACTTCCATAAACTTCAAATTATCTTGAATCTGAGTATTATTGAGGAGCTCGTTAAAATTATCAATAATTTCTTGGATATCTGACCAGTTACTATTTACAAAAGAGTTTATTACCTCTTGTAGTTCTTCTTGCCAACCGACTTTAGAAAAGTCAATAAATGATAACAGTAAAACAATTATCTGAATTTTTTCTTTTTCAAGAATGTCATCAGATGTCAAAAGTAATTTTAATGTTTCCTGATTTAAATCAGTTAAGTAGAGCAGGACAGAAATTTTTGCTGCAAGAGGTCGTGAGTTTTGTTGTAAAAACTTGTTAACAAATTTTACATTAGTCTCTGATAAATAACTTTCCAATCTTTTCTTACTTTCTCTCTGTAAAAGATATTCAAACAGATCAAAATTTAAGGCATAAATTCTCGTAAAATCGGAGTCATCAAGTCTTTCATTGACTTCTGCAACTTCTATCAAAGAATAATCCCAGTCGAGTTCAATCTCTCCTTGCACCGCATTTAAAAACTCTTTATCCTGCTTCTTCAGGCTATTAGGGTAAAAATAAGTAATATAGTCTGGAAAACTCTCATCTATATAGCCATTTCTCAATAAATGCATGATTAGAGAGTTTTTCTCTTTCTTTAAGTAGGAATATTCTTCCATTATAGTATCGAAAAAATGACGGTTAATGAGTACAGATAACTTTTCTGATTTAATATTTCCATACTCTTCGCGTAATTTTTCTAAATTAGAATTCAACTCATTAAGATGATTTTGATTATCTAAAGCACTCAACCGCTCTTGAAAACTAATATCATTCATCGGGAATATATCTTCTAATTCTTCTTTTCGACCATTTAGCTGAGAATAATAATCTGCTTTAACTGATTCAATTTCAGCATCTTCCGATAGAATTTCACGTATAAAATCTAGCCTATTAGGAAATTGACTCTCGGTTTTACCATTTACTCGAATAGCTACCCTTCCCTCAGGAACCTTCAGATACGTTGAATAAAGTTCAAGTTTATTCCTAGAAAATTCTTGTTCAGAAGAAATTATCTTTTCTTCTATTTTCTCAATTTCTGCTGATTTTTTATCTAGATTACGCTGTCTCAAATTATCAATCTTACTAAAAAGTTGATGAACAAATCCTGAGTCTTTCTGGAGTAATGAAAAATCTTTAGGAAAAATATTTTTATAAACAATGATTGCAAAAATTTTATCTGATGAAAGATTCAGCTTATTATTATCATTTTCTTTCTGACTAAATAAGTTATTCTTATATAAAACAAACTCATTACAGATATTATACGCCAGTCTCATATCATCAATGTAAATCGCCACTTGTTTTAACAATGTTTTACTAACACTGTGTGATTCACCTAAATTTGTTAGTATTTCTCCTAGTTTTTCACCTGAATTAGATGAAGTAATTACTGGAATAATTGGAATGATGAAATCAAAAAATTTAGTTCTATCTTGCGAAGTAAACATATCATCTTTGATAAGATAGATGAATAAAAGTTTCTTCCCATCTTTTCTCTTATTATTAACAAGCGTATTTATTTCTCTTAGTTTCTCAAAGATTAGGTTTGTTTCAAATCGATCAATATCTTCAAAGATGACAATATCACTCTGACAGTTATCAAAGAGATATAAAACATCATCTAAATATTTATCAAAATAGGAGTCTTCTTCACTTTGAAATACTTCAATATCTCCAGAGATATTTGCCCCACGAAAAGAAAGATTTTTGATTAATCGTCTTTTTAACTGTAATTCAGATAATTTATATACTACATAAATCATATTGCACGTTAAAATTAGATAGGCTAACAAACGAATAATACTTCCAAGGTGAGGAAAGTTTGGGAATCCTTCTCTAACTAAAATGGCTAATTGAGTATAATTCCATAAAAATAAAGTGGGTAATAAAAATAGTAATATTACGACAGAAAGTTTAACAACTTCAAATGATACAGGATTCTTTTTTGACTTAAAAATAGTCATTGGGATGTACTTTGCATCAATCTGATGTAACAATTGATTAATTATTTTCCCCTCAATGATATTAATTTGCTCCAGCGAATCACTATTTTCAATCTGCCCTTGAAATATTTCCAATTGAGCATTGCTCCCATTTTCAAGGTGATTCAGAGAAGAAAAGTGTGCCAACGAGATATGTAATGGTTTAAAACTTCCATTTTTACTTTTATAAGTCTCTATAAAACTACTTTTACCTGAACCATAATTTCCAGATATCGCTACATTCTTAATACCTTTATCTTCTAACGCATATTTCATCGCTGCATCATGCGATGGGTCGATATCAACATCGTTTAATGGTGTTAACTTATTAAATTTAAATTCTGTCATCTACACCTCTGTTTTCAAATTTTCCTTACTCCATCTCCTTCACTTTACTTTCTATAAAGTCAATTTCATCATCCGAAAGTCCATATTTTCGATAGAGTTGTGCGTCTAACTCAGCTATTGATTGTAACCAATCAATGTCCGAGTTAGACGCAATTTCTAATCCATTTTACTAATATAAGAATCCATAAATTTTCGATGGCTTTCTTCGTAATGATATTTACTGCACAGATAATCATGAATTTCATCAATTGACTTATCCCATGGAACATCAGATTTATTAGTGAAATTTTGCACTGGAACATATTTCCAAACTGATTTCTTGTTATCTTGAGTGATTTTTAAAATACCTAACAACGTTCTAGCAAAAGGGGTTTTTATGTACTTCAATAATGAATGAGCTTCGTACTCAGTATTAAATGAGCCAATAGATAAAAACGTCTGTGTGTGACCCACGAGTGGGGTCGATAGAACTTCGCCTATCGCCCCACTTCCGTTTGCTTTCGGAAGAAAGACTTTATACTTCTCAAAGTTATCAGGCCCCTTTATATAATCGGCTCTCACAAACTTATTTACTCGCTCATTATTTTGACGTCCAATTATTTCTACATAAGTTGAATCCGACTTGATATCTTTGAAAATTTCAGGAAGTTTCTCAAAAATATTTGTTGTGACATCAAATTTATGCCCCTTACTCAATCGAGATTCCAATTGTGGAAATTCTTCATGTAATTGGCTTGTCAGTTTGTAACTTTCAGGTGCATATACCAATTCACTTAAAGATGAAAAATCTTTATGATGGGTAACTAATCTATACATTTCATTTAATTCATCAAATGGAGTAAATGTTTCAATCGCACCGAAATCTTCGTTTGAATCTCGGTAAGTAACTGCTACACCACCCTTGATGTCTGTATTTGGAAAGACTTCATCTGACTTTTGAGAGAAGTAAATCACTTTAAGATGTTCATCAGTCAACATTTTTTGATTCCATACTTTTGGAGTCTTTCCTGCATTAAATAGGAAACGAGCAGGAGTAATCAAGCAGACCTTTTCTGCTATTTGATAAGATAAGTCAATAAAATTATGATAAATAGGATTATCACTTGTTCCTTTCGTTTCTTCCTGATACGGAGGATTTCCTATCACTACATCAAATTTCACCTTGTTAAATGCCTCCTCAACTAGTTTCTTACCTTGTTCACCATCTGTTTTTAGGGTATCTGTCAGGCTTTCTATATAAGTCACATTGGTTTTGTACTTCCGATAGCCTGTCAGTGTACGTTCAGTAATGGTTTTTGCCATTGGTGTTTTGGCAATAGCGTAGATATTATTCGCTAAAATCTCTTGATAGACTTGGTCAGCTTCAAAATGGTTGTCATCATTTTCTGCCACTCTTTGATAATACAAGCTAATGGCGCTATGAAGAGGGTAGAGACCTGTCTTCAAGTTAATGTCTAAGATTTTCGTATCTCGTTGATAGATTGATGAAGTCACTTCATTAGACACCCAGTGAAGATTTGACCTCGCACCATCTGTCGCCGACTCAAAATTATCATCATAGAAGTTCAAACCACCGGCAGACTTAGATACTTGTAGATTGACCACGCGCCACGGTGTCAGTACCGTTTCCTTGTCAGGGTTTTTAAAGGTCCCAAACAACTCCGCAATCTGCTCCGCCCGCTCGATGAAGTCCAGGTCATCAAAGGATTTGGCACGCTGACGAATGATACGACCCGCTTCGATAAAGACCTCAGCATCATAATACTTGGTAATCTCACTAAACATTCCCTTGGTGAAACCTTTTGGCATGAACTCTTTCCACGATTCATCATCCACCTGCTTGATAAAGTCTTGAATGGTGATATCTTTTGATAAATCGACCGCCATGCCGTAAATCATCATTGGAATACGGATAGAAACCCCGCGTAAAATAGAAATCATATTTTTCCGCTGTTTCTTCGCTTCTTTTTGTTTTTCGATAACCTCTAGATCTTCTGCTGTTCGTTTAGCTTTTGGTTTCTTTTTAGCTTTTTCAGCTTGCTCATGCTCTTCAGTTGTCAATCCATTTTCATTGATTACAACTTTCTTAGGCGTTTTTTGACTCTGTGTCTTACCAACGATAGCATTTAGTTTGGTAAACATGCTTGCATCATCAGCGGTTAAAGTTAGAAGATTATCATTATAGAGACTGTCATCTTCGAAACCTGACCGCACTGCCTTTTCAGCATAAACTTTCTTGAGCTGTGTCAGCATTCTATCCACATCGTAGGTCTTCATTCCATTGTCTGAAGCCCCTAAGATTGGCATAAAGTTTAGAAGACGAGCCATAGCTTGCTTTTGTGCTTGCGTATTTTTCTTCCCTACACCTGAGTTAATCTGGGCACTCTCAGCCATGACAGTCAAGGCTCTATCAGGAGCAAAATCAAAGACATAACAATTTGTCTTCATTCCCAATTTCTCATGAGAAAAAGGCGTCTGGGCACGAAAGGCAGCTTGTAGGTAGTTCATGGCACTATTGGTATTTGACAAGAACATGACCGCCGTCCACTCTGGAATATTGACCCCTGTTGTCAGCTTACGAACGGTCAAGGTAATGGTTTTTGTCTGCGAAGGGTCTTGACCAATAGCAGAACGAACCTTCTCTATATCCGCATCGTTAGCAATTCCATCATCACTACTTGCTCCTCGAACAACATTAACAATTTTATATTCTTTCCCGAAAATAGGGTGTTCTTTAAGCAAGCCCTCAAAAGCATTAGCTTCCTTAACACCTGGCATAAGCCAAAGCGTATGACGCAACTCTTCACGATAAGACTTCGTTGAAAAAGGGTAGTTCGTACAACTATCTGGATGTGTGATATTATCTAAGAATTGGCGAACCTCTTGCTTATAAACAAGTTGACCATCCTCAGCCACACGGAAAAATTCCCTAAAGTTGAACGATTTACTCTCATCAGAAAAACGTTCCTTATGCTTCATTTCAAAAGTGTACATTGATACTTTTGGCAAAGTTTCATAAGGATTTGGCTCACTTGGACGTTCTAATTCCCACTTCTTCTTAGCCTGTTGTTCCATGACATAGTCCCAAGTATAAACTTGCTCCTCGTCAAATTGATCCAGAAGATTGAAGGGGGTTCCTGATAATTCAAGTATCTTTGTATGCTCTTTGACCAATTCTTTCATAACGGTGTCACTGAGCTCGGTTTGCGTTCCCTCGTGCGCCTCATCAATGATAATCAAATCCCAATCCACATCTGCAAAATCTTTCAGATTGGTTTGTCCGCCATTGTACCGAAGCAATTGGATTGAAGCAAAATACACAAAAGGTTTTTCTCCTCGCTTCAGGTTTTCAAGCGTTTCTCCTTGATTGACTGAGCCATAATCATACCCATCGGCGCTCATCTTCATTTTCTTGAAATCATCAAACCAAGAATGCGCCACAACAGGGCGATGAGTCATGATGAGAACTTTTTGAAAAGCCTCATTCTTGACTAATTGCAAGGACGTCAGAGTTTTGCCAAAACGCATTTTAGCATTCCAGAGCATTCGGTCTTTTTTCTTAAAGACTTTTTGCGTCTGCTCGACCGCTGCCTCTTGTTCTGGACGAAGGGTGATAACTGGTTCTTCAATAAATGATTCTTTGGCAGTAATATTTAGATAATTTCTACCTTCTTTAACAGCTTTAATAGCAGCCTTAGCTGTCTCTAAATCCGTCTTGAACCACTCTGTTCCTTCCAGTTATTCAGCCTGTTTAATCCCTGAACGCTTCAAGACATTATGCACATCATAATCATGGAACCAGGACTTGGTCGCCTTTTTGTAAGCAAGCTCTACCCAACCAAGCGTATAAGGCAGACCAGATGTTTTCATGTATTGATTAATACGTTTTGGGGCAACAGTACGTAAAAAGTCACTATTTGGAGACCAATCTGTCTCAATATCATCCGAAGAAACGCTACCCTCACCAATTTTTTGAGTCCCTTCGAAGGCATTAAATAGTCCACTTTCATTGTTAACTGTTTGAATATAGATAAACTTCCGCTCAGCCGTAGTGTACATTTCTTGTGCTCTCGGTTCTAAAAACTGACCAATTGCACTGGTTTTAATATCCGGTTCAATATAGGTCAGCATGACCCAAGCTAGTATGTCAAAGACTTGTTTTAGTGATTTTAAGGCATTTTCTTTTGTCGCATCTTCTGGATTAAGGACATGGGCAGAATTATTCCCCTTTCCCTTGATATCATAAAAGTGATCGACGATTGTTTTATTGGGAATAAAGTCTCTTATCTCTCTTAGTACGTCATTAAAGGTGGCGCGCTCACTAATATCTAAATATTCTCTATCGGCAACCAACCTCGCTGTATTCTCAGCAACTTTTCTTACCTTAGTTAGCGTGCCTTCATAATCCCCATGTGTATAATTTTCTTCAGCCATATTTATGGTTCTAAAAAGCTCAGCTGTATCTATATCAATTGCCAAAAATTCAAAATTTGAAATCATAGCCTAATCTCCTAGTAAATACACTTTTTGAATGGTTATCTCTTTTATCGTATCTGCTTTTTTAACAGATTCATTCTCAATCATAAATTCATCATCTATATCAAAAAAACTCAGTTGTCCTTCCACGACTGTCCGATCGTCTTCTACTTCCTTACCCAAAAGTTCTGAAAGTGCAAAAGGAATTTTTCTTACCAAACTTGGATGACCTTTGACCAGTTGCCACTCATTGAACCTGATAGGCTCCCCTGTAACTGGATGCTGCTGAGTCAAAGTATTTCCTCTCACAATATTTTTATGAATAAGATAGTGTGCTGATTGATAGATATCATTTTTGCTATTTAGTCTAGTTCCAAAAGCTTGCTCGTACCAGTCTAAATAACAAAGAAACATCCGTGAACGTGCCACTTCCAAATTATCTTCTAAAAACTCTATGCCATAGATGGACGAGAGAGCAACTAAAGACTTTGTTTTCCAATTTCGTTTGTCATACTGTCTGACCACAGCCTCTAGCTTTCTCTCTAAAATTGCTTGCAAAAAATTTCCATCGCCTGCAGATGGCTCTAAAAAGGTCTTATATACACTTTCACAAGCTTCTTTCACTCCAGGAGTATCCAGCATTTTCTGAACCATCCAAGCAGGTGTAAAGACTTCTCCATGTTTTTGAACACGTTGTTTTGATTTAATTAAGCTCTCTTCCAAAACCTACTCCTTGAAAACGTTTATATCTCCACCTATTATACCATTTTCCAACGAACACTACTAGATTTCATTAGCGCCTTATCCAAAGAAAACCTCAAATAAAATTGGTGTACAATTTTTGAAAAAATACTTTTCAAAAAATCACGAAAAAAGCACCCATGAGGTAAACTCTTGAGTGCCTTGAAACGTTGATATATCGCTGATAATTAACGTTTTGAGAATTGTGAAGCTTTACGAGCTTTCTTAAGACCTGGTTTTAAAAACTTTTGTTTGAATAAATTTCAAAAGCTTTTAATATCAACGTTTTCACGGGTTTTCAAAACTCGAAATTTCATCCAATTTCAACTAATTTCATTTGAATGGTGTGAATTTTACCCCCAAAATACACGAATTGAGCTAAATTATACCGACAAGTTCACACCATGATTCTATTATGAAATTATTACAAATATGGTTGTTAAATCATTGTTTTGGTTTCTGCATACTCATAAATCCTGATTCGTTTGTTTTCATTAGTTGTTCTTACGTTAAAAATAAAATAGTGGTCACGACCATCAGTTGACTTACTTTTGTGCAATCGAAAGTAATTTTTTTGTTTCATCGCCATAGTTAGTAATATATCATCAATTAAAAATGTAAGAGGGTCTACACCTTTATAGTACCTGTTAAAATCTTTCTCAAATTGAAGATATGAATCAGAAAAATAATCGAATTGAATCATGTCTTCATAGATAGCTTTTCTATTCATCTAATACCTCCACTAAACTAATTTCAATTATTTCAGTAATTTGAATCAATTCATACTTTTGGATTGTTTTTATGGTGATTTCTTTTATACTTAGTTCGGTTATTTTGCCTTGATACACTTCCCTTTTACCATTACGTACTACAATAAACATTCCCTGTGATTGCGAAGAGTATAATTGAGTAATGTAAGTTAGTATCTCAATTTTTGATAGCTTAAATGGCATATCTATTCTATTCTTATCATCCATCAATGAGCTGGTATGTTCAGATAGAAAGAACCCCATCCATTTCTGCATACCTCGGTCTTGATAATCTCTTGCCGATTGGTACGGCAAATAACTTCTATCAATCATTTCAAACCATCTAAACCGCCTGCAGAATGTCCACCAATCAATTTACTTCTTGCAATACTACGTGATGCATTCGTAAGTACGTTAGCTTTTTGGAGCATTGTAAATCCAAATTGATTACGTATCGAATCTATTGCGGTTTGTAATCTCTCTTTCTTTAGTAATTCTTCAGGGTCATCAAATAAATTCAGGATTGTCAGATTTTCATCAACGAACGAAGAGTAGGATACAGCTATACTTCTAACAGCTCCACCGTTGTATTTTTTCCTAAATAGAGAAATTACATACTTTTGTAAATCCTCAGTTAGATTAGTAGGTTCTATTTTCATTTGTCCTCTAAATGATGTTTTCTCTTCAAACCATGAATATCCAATGCCAATATAGACTGTTGTTGTTTTTTTATGAATACCTCGTAAGCGAATAGCAACCTGTTCAGCCATCTCTTTTAAAACAAGTTCTATCTCATACTGCTTGAAATAGTCTCTCGGAAGAACTTGAGAGTTTCCTAATCCCTTAGACTTTGGTTTATACGGTATGTGTACATTACTTTCGTCAATGCCATTTGCATGAAACCACAATTGAACACCATATACACCGAATTCTTTTTTTAACAAGTCTGGATTATATTTAGCCAGCTCCTTAATAGTATAGATTCCAAGTTTTTCAAGTCTTTTTCGAATTGCCGTTCCAATTCCCCAAAAGTCAGTTAATTTAGAAATTCCCCAAACTTTTGTAGTCACATCTTCATAAGACCAATTGGCTCTCATATTATGTGTTTTCTTAGCCTCGTTATCTAATGCTAATTTTGCAAGTAAAGGATTGGCATTTGACATCCCAATTGTAGAGTAGACACCTGTTTTGCGATAGATATCCCTTTGTATTTTCGCACTAAGCATATCTAATTTATCTTTTCGGCTAATCGTCTGATTCGGAATAAAATAATTTAAAGAAGATGTCAGGTCTATAAATCCTTCATCAATTGAGTAAGGCATTATATCTTCAATACTTCCATATTGTTGAAAAATATGTTGAATATCGATATTTTTCTCAATATATAAATCCATACGAGGCGGAACAATAACTGTTGCTACTGCCCATTCCTCAATGAATTTAACATAAGCAGGGTCTGTCGGTAAGCCCTGTCTTTTTGCATTATAGTAAGAAAATTTTCTTGTATTGATATCAAAAGGTAAATCATAGGCTCTTCCTACATTTGATTTACCAAAAACTTCTTTAAATATTGGTGAAGATGCTAATATCAATCCTCCAGAATTGTCTGCCCTACTCATCACGCATAAGGATGTCTTTAATGGGTGCAAGCCCCGACTGACACATTCAACACTTGCATAAAAAGATTTCATGTCAATAAATGCAATATCACTCTTTGGCTCTCTGCTATAATCAATCATACTCGTTACATTTTGTAATCTTATTTTTCTTCAGTAAAGATTCCAGCCATTCTTTTTCTGCATCTGATTCAACACTACTGAAATCACCAGACTTGATATCATAGAAACCTTCAATATAGTCAATAATTTCTCTCTCATTTGTAAATATCAGAGCTTGATTCTTCTCAGCTATAGTTGATTTTGTAATATGAAAGTTATTCTCTTCAAACCATTTTTGGCATGCTGAAAGTACTGTTAAGGTGACATCTATTTTTTCACTATAATTATTGAACACAATTCTTTGGTTCTCAATTGCTAAGTGTTTATTCTCGCTACCTAATGGAAATATTACTTTTGTTTTCATCTATTGTTCCTCTTCGATTGGGATAAAATGCCCGACTATTTTTCCGACAATTTTAAATTCATCACTCTCATAAGCATACATGTCTGCATACTTGGGATTGATGGACACAATTCTGTATCTATCTTTTTCTTTGAACACACGCTTAATATAAGCCTTTCCATTCAATGAAATTGCATACACTGCTCCATCATAATCAAATCCTGAATCCGAAAACAATGCGACTTCCCCATCGAAATACTTCGGTTCCATTGATTGCCCTACAATAAAAGAAGCAAAGTCATAGTTATACTCCTTATCGGAATAAACAGTTTGGAAACTATATTCATTGTAGTAACTCTCTCCATATCCAGCAGACAAAGGTACTTCTTCCAATACTTGAATGGGATATAAAGGAACTACCTTATTAGTTACTTCTTCTTCAATTTGATTTTTTAATAATTGTTCAACAACCTGTTCAGCTGTATTCTTATTTTTTTGATTCAATTTAAGATAATTGGATAGAATCGTATAGCCGTGTTCAAAATCAGTGATTGCTACACCAAATAGATTAGCTAAACGTTCCAAGTTTGCTCTATTCGGTTTTGCCCGCCCCAATTCCCAACTTGTATAAGAGGCTCGATTTATCCCTAATTTTTGGGCAATATCTTGTTGGGTTAAACCATTTTCTTTTCTAAGTTGCTTTAATCGTTCTCCTGAAAACATAAACACCTCCGAAATGTGTTTTATTAAACACATTATACAAAACATATTCCAATTTGTCCATAAGAAAACAACCAAGAAATTTCTCGGTTGTTAGCATTATTTATTTAATGTTACTGTTTCACCACTATCTCCTGCTAAATCAGGTATTGTTACAGAATCTCCTGAAACTGAATATTTCAGCTCCGTTCCATTGCTATCACTGATAATCTGTTTGTCCGTATCAATAGTTACTTTCTCTGAATAGAGGTACTTCACATTATTGCCTCTCTCTGAAAGGAGATTGATATTAAGTATATTTTCATCACCACTTACTTTTAGTTCATAATGCAATGTCAATTCTTCGTCTTCAAATCCCATTTCAGAACCATCAATACCGCCTTTTTCGTATGAATATGTTCCTGATAACTGACTATCATTGGCATTCGATTGATTACCACAAGCACAAAGGACAATTGTCAGCGTTAGAGTGAGTAGGGTCAATATTAGTTTCTTTATATTCATCAGTCTGCTCTTTTCTTTAATTGTTTGAAATTAGATTTTCTAGCTCAGAATCATTTGGAGCTGTAGATGGGTAAGTTTCAAATACTAGCTTGGGCACAATGTAGATATTCGCAAGGCTAGATAATACTATTTGTTCTGAAATAATCTCTTCTCCCATTACTTGGTCTTTAGTAATGTCCCATAAGGAATTTCCGTAATTGGTTGATAGTAGGTAGTATTTAGAATCTAGCTCACTATTTTGCATTTTTTTAGCAAAATCAGTTTGACGATTTGCAAGAGCTGATGGAAGAATTTCAAGTTGAATAGACTCCCCAGCTGGTAAATCACTAGCAAGAGCAATCTGAGCGATTTTTACTCTCTCAGAACGTCCTGACAATGTTGTGTAGCCATATAGAGTGAAATATGTCCCGTACAAGTTGTTATTGTTTGAATTGGTTGTTGTTCCAATCAGTGTTTCATCATAGTTGTTAGTAACAGTAACTTTCAATCTTCTAGTTGCTGCATCATAACCATCAATCGTGACATTTAGCTTTGTCAATTCAGAAGGAAGGTAATCATTAGTAACATTTAGACTAGCCTGTCCATTGAAGATGTTGGTTTGATTCTCATTCCATGCTTTTTGACTACGTTCTTCAATCTCATTATGGTAGTTTGAACCATGAGTCTCAGCTACTTCTTCATAAAACTCCTTCAACCACTTATTTCTTTGTTCCTCGGAGATTGAATCCTTTGATGAAGAGGAGGTTTCAACAATTTTTTCAGAGGATTTTGTGGTACTTTCGTTACTCTGACAAGCAAATAAGAGCACTGTAGATGCCAATAGTGTAAAGCTCGCTAAAAATTTCTTTTTGTTCATAGTGTGTCTCCTTATTTATAACCAACCGTTTTTCTTCGCAATATCATCATAGAACTCAGAACGGTCATTCCTTCGTTTTAATTCTTCTGCTACTTTATTTTGAGCTTCAGTATTATCTCTAATGTTACGTTGCTCTTGCGCGTGTTGTTCTGCACGTTGTCTAGCTAGACGAGCTTCTGATTCTCTCGTCTCTTTTATAACAGCTTTCGATGCCTGCTCAACTCTTCTAGTCGATACTTCTATATCCCAAAGATTCAAAGCTTTTCCGATAGTCTTCGCTTGCCCATATTCTAATTTCTGTATGAGGAAATTTATGACTTCATCATTAGTCCAATACTGGTTGGGAATGGAAATGGTATTCATGATATTCATCAATTCATTTTGATAGTTCAGTAGTTGAGTTTCAGTGGATTTCAAGGTATTTTTCAGATTATCTACCGCTAATTGTTGTTTTCTACGCTTTCCAGGGACGAGAGCATTTTTCTTTCGATTCTCTGGAATAACAACATTTTCATAGTAGATTCTATTTTTTTGAACCTGTCTGATACTGTATAAAACCCAGACTATCAAAAGCCCAACCACAATCGGAACAGGAATTGAGGGAGGAGAATAGATAAAGTCTTCAACCGCTTTTATTGGGATATAGAAAAATGTATCCTCAAACTCAAAATCTTGGAAAAGTATGAAAGTTCGGATAATCGTTTCTATAATGACACCAATAATGGTAACCCCTGCTAAGGCTATTAATACAACTATTAGAAAGATTATAAACGCAATCAGGGACGGTAGATGAATCAGATTGAAAATAGTAAATCCTCTAGTGCGAATATCCCACTTAAAGTCCTCAAGAAATACTTTTTCATCTGAAATAGCATTTAGGGTAACCTCAGCTTGAAAAATTTCTCTTCCAAGTTCTTTTATTCTATTTTGTGTTGAGGGAATTAGATTATTTTTTAATATTAAGTACCTTCTTAATGAATTGGCAATATCCATCTGGGCTCCTATATTTTAATTTTTATTACATTATAACGTAATAACACTAAGTTTGCAATGCAAAACGCAATGCATATTTAATGTGCAAAATGCTATATCCTAAAAACAAAAAGAGGAGAAAAGATATGGCATTTCAACTAAAATCAAATCGCAAAGAAACAGAAAATAAAACAATTCGTTTTCCAGTACCACTTATTGAAGAAATAGAAAAAGCAATTCAAAACAAAGATGTGACTTTTTCAAGTTTCGTGATTCAAGCTTGTGAGTATGCGTTGAGAGATATAGAAGATGGTAAATAACAACTAAAACTACTGATAAGTTATTTGAGATTTTTGAATGGAACTTTGAAGACATAATCAAACATGGACTAGATACTAAAAGCCTTTTCAATAATGAGAAGGCTTTTAATTTATTCTGATTTAAAGATATAACCACTTCCTATCAATTAATTGTTCTTTTAGTCTTTGAAATTCAAGGTCGTTGCTCGAATATTTTTCAAATTTTGACTGTATGTACTTTAGTAATGTTGAGCGAAATTGTATGTGGTAAATTGAATATAATTCACGTTCCGTATCACTAGTTAATTTAATCTTACGTTCAACATATCTTGTACTTAAATCTTTTAATCGTTGAATATGATTGTTAACATTTACATAATCTAAATCAATATCTTCTTGCAATGTTTTAAGTAATCGTTCTTTTACTATCATAAAGTAATATATACTACTAGATTTTGTCGCTGGTATTATTCGCAAATCGGGATTCTCAATGTACAGTTTTTTGTATCTTTCTCTAAAGCTTGTCATTGTTTCTTGCATTTCTAACGGTCTAAAATCTTCAAAGAATAACGTCCAATCTGTGAAAACATCTCTATAGTAATTTACTGCTATTTGCTGTTCTGCTAAATTAGCATCTTCGAAAATACTCACTGTCTTTGAAATAAATAAATTAATAAACTCGTGAGTCATTAATTTCACAAAGTCTAAATAAATATCCATTTCTTCCGTTATTTTTTGATTAAATTCATCATTTAGTAAATCGTAAAGTTCAAAAGCCCTACCAACATATGAAAACATCAAATTGTATAACTTTTCTAAATCATTGTAATACTCTATTTCAATACTATCTAACTGACTCTTTACAATGTCAAAGTACTTTTGCTTATTGTCAATAGTAGCTTCTAGCTCTTTACGTAATAAAGCTAAGTTCTTTATTCTCACACCATTTTTTACTTTCTTATATTTTTGACTTTCATTTATTACAAAGTCAATAAATAAATCCCAAAAAACAATATTGTACTTTATAGTAGGATGACCAGCTCCATTTATTATTTTATAGAAGTCGTCAGAAATTCCATAGTCTTTGCATTTTTCACGATATATATCAAGAAAACTCTCGTAAGTTATTGCATTTTTTTGTTTGCTATAAATTTCATCAAGAACACATGGATAATATAGCTTTGAATTTATGATATCTAACATTTCTTTAGTAGAAAATATGGTAATGAATTTTTCGTCTAATTTTTCTAACAACATTTTAACGTCATCATCAGTCAATGGAATTTTTTCAAATTCTTCTTGTGAATCGCAGTTAAATAATTCAAATATCAGCTCTCTAAAAAAAAGTTTGGAAGCCAGTAATTTTTTTTTGTCATTTTTGATTTGATTATAGAGATAAAAAATTTTTTTCATTTTTGCTGTGCTCCTGACCTAGTTAATTTTTTTGATTGTATCATAGATGTATAAGCTAGCTAATTAAAAAGAAAGCGAGAGATTTTATGATGAAACAATAAATTTATTATACACGATGCAAAGCTCGAAAAAAAGAGCATGCATTTTCAAAAATAAAATTAGAAAGGAATGGACGTACATATATGAAAATAAAATTCGACGAGAATGTCTCAAGTGTTACGTTACAGAAACTTAGTCAAAAATGCGACTTAGTTTTATGCTCATATAGTGAATTTAGCAAAAAAGATTTTGAATATAAGTCATCTACACCGCTTGACTATCTACGAGTTGGATACGATGAGAGAGAAAAAGCACCGCTTTATCTCCTTGCACGCGACAAAGAGACTGGTGCTTACTATTGTGCAGATTCAGTGTTGCAATTGCGAGAACAGCTTGAGACTACTAGATTAGAGATATTAGTAGATGAGATTGCAAAAAGCCAAGAATATTGTGACGTTTTAGAAGAAAAATGTGCTTCTTTAAGAAATGAAGTCAATGCAATCAACGATGAGATTACTAGATTAAATGAGATAAAATTTCCTCTGCGTCGTGAAATCGACAAACTCAAAAGAACTAAAGAGTCTCTAAAAGAAAACTTCGACGATTGGAAAAGCAACCATTGGCTTTGGCAGTTTTTATATTGGATTTATGAAACTATAAATGAGTAAACATCATAAATTATTTAAGTTTTTGATACAAAATACTAAGTAATTGTTTCACTCTAGAAACAACGCTTTGACAGACTTTTAAGCTAAAAATTTGAATGTAAGTCGCAAAGAGCCTGCCTTGGCGACTGGAATGAAAATTTTTAGCTTTAGTCTCAAAGCATTTTCTACCGTGAAACAATACTAGGTTTTATCCAAAATTTCATAATTTAAGATATTACTAGCAAGGTTTCTAAAACAATAAAAACGGTAAGAAAGTTGATTTTCCATGGAAGATTTTAGAACTTTTGAGCCTGAGTTTGTTCTTCACGAAAAAATTTATCATATTTTCTAGGAATAAACTCGTTAAGCAATGGCAAATTACTAAGAAGTAGATTTTCATCTAAAACGAGCTACAAAGCTTTTTACAATAAAATAATAATAACTAAACGATAGAAGGAAGGCACATAGAATGGCAAAAACAAATTGGAATAAAACCCTCGACGAGGTTCTTAAGCACAAGACTCAATCAGTCGTTATGACTAGTGAAAAAACTGGAAACGAATATACAGCAGAGGTAATCCCTACTCTTACTGTTTTATCAACAGGTTCAATCGAAGTATTTGACGGAAAATTTAAATACTCAATTGTCGACGCAAAAAACGAACTTGAATACATTATCAAAACTTCAAATTTAGTAGACGTAAAATTTGGTACAACTTTGCAATTTAAAAACGTTCGGGGTGGAGCTACACCAAATGGAATTGGTTGGTATACTGCTGAATCTGTAACTCTAGTACAACAAAACTAAATATTTATCTAAAGATGAATAAACGCTAATTCTAAATATCTCTACGCCTGCACGGCACTGGGCTTGTCAACTGCCGTGTCTAACAAAAACCTAGATAGGACAAGGGTTTGAAACAACATATCAAATTTCGAACCCTTGATTTTCTAGGGAATAGTTAGAGGAATAATAAAAAGTCAAAGGAGTTTATCTATTTTGATAAAAAAAGAAGCTAAACTTACTACAATAATGTTGGTACAACAATTAGAAAATGAATATTGGTTATCTTCAGATTATCAAAAACCACTTCAAGATGCTAAGTCTGGTAACTGCCGTCCTTTGCTTGAAATGATTGTTGAAAAGCTAGAAAAACATGGCATTATTGTCAAGGATGCTTATATCATCAAACACGATAAAGACAAAGTAGCCATTTGGAATCCTAATGAAATGAAAAACATCTTTGAGAATAAAGAGGACCACGTTCATGCTTTATTCAAATTCGAAAAAGGAGCTTCTCTTAATAAACTTGCTTTAGCAATACAAGTCGAGCCACAGTACTTGGAAAAACTCAAATCGGGTAGATATGGCTATGATAATTGTTTAGCTTACCTATGCCACTCCAAACAAGAGAATAAGCATCAGTACCAACCAGAAGAAGTAATTACAGTCAGAGGTGAAGAATACATAAGTATATATCATCGCAGTATAGAAACATGGCTGAAAGGGCGTGCAACCAAAAAAGCTAAGGAAACAAATCTTAGTGTTGACTGGCTAATCGAGAAAATATTGGCTGGTGATTTGACTAAAAGCAATATCTTGCTTACAGATGAATACTATTCAATTTATGGACAGCACAAACGAAAAATCAATGAAGCTTTAGAAACCGCTGGGGAAAGAAGAAGCTACAGGACAATTGCGGAACTTGAAGCAGGTAAATTCAAGAAGACCGTTCTCTTTATTAATGCTGAGAGTGGAGTAGGTAAAACTCAATTTAGTAAAACCTTTATTCGTTTATTGAAAAATGTTGCACGTAATTTTGGATATTCATGGGACTCATGTGTAACGGCTTCAACCAATCCTTTTGATGAATATAACGGACAAGAAATTTTGTTCCTTGACGATATTAAAGGAGACAGCTTAACAGTTTCAGATTGGCTAAAATTACTAGACCCCTTTATGATTAGTCCTATCTCCGCACGTTACCATAACAAAATGGGTTCAGCTAAAGTCATCATTATTACCAATACAAAGGAACCACTGTCTTTCTTTGAGCAAGCAAAAGGAAATATCAGTGAAGACCTTGGACAATTTGTTCGTCGTATAGATTGCTTACTAACGATTGATAAGAATTTCAACATATCTCTACCAGAAAAAACGGTAAATCCAGTTGAAATCTCAACTCATCCTTGGATTGAACCAAAAATTAGCTCTTACAACTTCGCAAATCCAATTGCATTAAGCAGTAATGAGACTCTAGACTACCTTATCAAAACTATCATCAAAAATATGCAATGGAACAAGAAAAAGGTTATCTCCGACACAAAGTAAAATACCGAAGATAACCCAGAAATATTCAACAAAAATAGCACACAAGCAATTTTGTTGTTGTTATTATCTCACACTAATACTAAAGATTCAAGAGAGGTAAATTGTATGCAAGTCATTCTACCCGATGAACAAGTCCATCAAATTCAACGATTGGTCTCTAAATTAATTCATCAAGAAATAGAGAATCAACTAACAAACAGAAATATCGACAGTCCATACTTGAACAAGAAACAAACTTGCGAATATTTAGGTATTTCAAACAACACATTGGACAATTGGATTCAAAAAGGTTTACCAACTATTCGTATAAACAAAACAGTTAGATTTAACAAAAATGAAATAAACTGTTGGTTATCCAATATAAAAAAAGAGAAGGACAACAATGTACAAAACACTATTTGAAAGACTTTCCGCAGAAGAACTAGCTATTATTTACATATTACTAGAACTTCTCCTTAAAACAGTATTTGAAGATAGACCTCTTGACGGAAATGAAACATATCTGGGAGAGTTTCAACATTATGATTATGCAAATTCAATTCTGGAAGATTGTATAACAGAAGCTGTCGAAATGTACAGAATTAAATTCGGTAATGATGCAGAATTCAGGGATTATGATATATTAAAACGACCAATTTAAACAGATAATCGGAACCACTAAATTTTAGAATATTATCCACTCGATAATTCTTCACAAATAATTTATAAAAGTCATAGAATTAACGAGTAAAAATCTGCCGTATCTGCTAAAATGTAGATACGGTATTTTTCTAGCTCAATTCACAAGGAGAATACTATGTCAATTACAAAAACTAAAAATGGAACATATCGATTGCGTATCTACATTCCTGATGAAGTTAAAACAACTCTCGGAATTGATAAAAAAGTGATTGAAAAACGTTTCAAACAAAGGAGCGAAGCTAAAAAATATGAATTAGAATTACAAAATAAAATCGATAAGATTCTAAGTGGCGATTCAGTATCACAACTTGAACGAACTGGCTCTATCCAATTCAAGGAATTTTATCATCATGTTTGGTGGGAATCTTACAAAGCAGGTCAAACAACCTCAACTACAAAACCACCGTCACAGGCAACAATTGACACAACAGAAATTGTCTTTAGGAAACATATCTTACCCATGCTTGGGAATTATTCCATCGACTTTCTCAATCAAAATAAACAAGTTGTCTTGAACCTACTGACCCAAAAAGCTGAGGAATATGCAAACTTTAAGGTGATTAGAAGCTATGTCAATTCTATCTTTGATTGGGCAGAGGAGTTAGAATATATTGACTCTAATCGAATCTCAAAAACTATCAAGCGAATCAAAGCAACTAAAAAAATTAAGTTGCAAGAATCTAAGCGTGATGAGGATTTATATCTTTCACAAGCGGAACTTCAAGCATGGTTCACAGCTTTTGAAGAAGACTTAGAAAACGGTAAAATATTTTTCAAAGATTATGTATTATTCTATACAACTTTTTTCTTAGGAGATAGAAAATCCGAAAGCTACGCCTTGCAATGGAAACACATCAACATCAAAAAACAGGAAATTCAATTAGTTCAAGCCTTGGATAAATACAAGAATCCTAAGTCTACTAAAGGAAATAAGAAAACAACTTTTCGAATTCCTACCGAACTTACGGACCTTCTCCAATCTTGGAAAAAGCAACAGAAAGCAGAGCTGGCAAAATTTGGTATTATCCAATCTGATGAACAATATGTCTTTACCTATATCGATACGAAAGGCAACGTGAATAGCCCCTTACACGCTGATTATCTCAATAACAAGATGAAGTCAGTCAAACGTCGTCACAAGGAGCTGAAACACGCCACACCGCACAAATTACGCCACACAGGAGCAACATTAGCTAGACAAGCAGGAACATCACTCGAAGCTATTTCTGAAGCTCTAACGCATAGCGACACTATCACAACTAAGACTTATGTCAATACTTCAAACGTTGTTCCAATGGCTGTCGGAGAAATTGCCTACCGTAATCTTAAAAAGTAATGGTGTGAATTTGGTGTGAAAAGTGGTGTGAATTTTGCTAAAAAATCATCAAAAAACACCCCATGGTGTGAACCATGAAGTGTTGTAAATACTGTAATGTAGCTGGTTCTTAACGTTTTGAGAACTGGCTAGCTTTACGAGCTTTCTTAAGACCTGGTTTCTTACGTTCAACCATACGAGCGTCACGTGTAAGAAGGCCTGCGCGTTTCAATGAATCGCGGAAGTCTGGGTCTACTTGAAGCAATGCACGCGCGATACCGTGACGGATCGCACCTGATTGACCACCGTAACCACCACCGTTCACGTTAACGAAAACGTCGTATGAACCTTGAGTTGAAGTTACTGCGAATGGTTGGTTGATAACCAAACGAAGGTCAGCGTGTGGGATGTACTCTTCTACATCTTTTTTGTTAACTGTGATTTTACCAGTACCTGGGACCAAACGTACGCGTGCAACCGCGTTTTTACGACGACCAGTACCTGTGTATTGTGCTTGTGCCATTTAGATTACGTCCTTTCCCTTAGATAAGACCTGAAATATCAAGTACTTCTGGTTGTTGTGCAGCGTGAGTGTGCTCAGCACCTACAAACACTTTCAACTTCATGCCTTGTGCACGACCAAGTGTGTTGTGTGGAAGCATACCTTTAACTGATTTTTCAATCAAACGAACAGCGTTTTTAGAACGCAATTCACCAGCTGTGATTGATTTCAAACCACCTGGGTGCAATGAGTGAGTGTAGTACACTTTGTCAGTTGCTTTCTTACCAGTCAATTTCACTTTCTCAGCGTTGATAACGATAACGAAGTCACCAGTATCAGTGTGAGGTGTGAAAGTTGGTTTGTTTTTACCGCGAAGAACGCTAGCAACTACTGCTGAAAGGCGTCCAAGAGGTACATCAGTAGCGTCTACTACATACCATTTACGTTCAACTTGGCCTGGTTTAGCCATAAATGTTGTTTTGTTCATGATTTCTCCTATACGAATCGTTTTTGTTTACTGGGCGGATGTTCCGGTCCGCGGGTATTTGGAAGGTTCCGGGGCCTTTCAAATGGGGTAAACAATACCGTCTACCATTCTATCAAAACTACTGTTCTCCGTCAAGTTATTTTACTTTACTTTTTTTATTTTTTGAAAGATGACAGAGCAGCTGAGAATGAAAGCCTTGGGATCTACTACTCTTCTCTAGTTCGCTTCCAATCAAAATGTGTCCCACTTACGCTATAGGCATGATAACCTCTCTTATTTAGAAAGGCCGCCGCTCGATTGGCATAGGTACAGAATAATCCCCTACAATACAGAATAATTGGTTTATCGCGCTTTAGTTCCTCTAAATGCTCCTCCAATTGACTGAAAGGAATATTCACCGCTCCATCTACATGCTCCAGCTCAAATTCACTAACGCTTCTTAGATCAACTAGTTGTGCCTGGCTAGAAAAGACCTTATCCTTGGCTTCATCTAAACCAATTGTTTGGATTGCTTTATCTTGCTCAATATAACTCTTTTCAATCCACCCTAACATCGGCGACCGTTCTTCACTAATGGAATGAATATCAGACAAGAGTTTTTCTACTGTCGGGGTGGAAATACTGTACCAAATATATTTTCCGTCTCTTTCAATTGAAACGAGGGACGCTTCCTTCAGAACTTGCAAATGCCTGGATGTATTAGCTGTTGTCATATCGGTCATTCTGGTTAGCTGTTCTACCGTCTTGGGTCCATGAATTAAACGGTGAAGTATCTCCAAGCGTTTTTCACTAGAAAGGGCTTTGGCGATCCGAACATATTCTAAAAATACTTGATCCATATAGTCACGATCTTGACTCATGATGACTCCTTGATAAACTTACTATCTCCATTATAGCATATAGTAAAAATACTCTGCTAGTCAGAACTAACAAAGTATTTGTCCTTAATAATCTAGGAATTAGAGTTCTAATTTCTTGGCTACCGTATTACCTAGCACTCCACCCGTAACCAGAACAACTAAGAAAATCCATCCCGACAGAGAATAATTCGCAATCGGAGTAAAGAGAGCTCCTACATTACAGCCATTAGACAACCGCGTTCCAAAGCCCATCAATAAACCACCCAAGGCAAAGAAGAAAGCCTGTTTTGGAGTAATTTTCAACTCTGATTTGGCTACTTTGGTAAAGGTACCTGAAGTCAACAAGAAGAAAATTGTCCCTAACATGATTCCAAAGTTTTGTGTGCTAATTGGGTGTTCAAAGAATGGTGTTGAAAATGCTCCCTCTGGCATCAGGGTAAACTCCGCCAAACTACTTGCATCTATACCAAACAGCATCAAGAATTGGCCAAACCATAAACCGTAGGGAGTACTTGCACCCCAACCTGCTTTTGTCACTCCCATTAAGAGAGTAAAGAGAACGGCAAGAATAACCGCAGCTTTACGCAAAGACCATGCCTTTACAAACAAGCGATCATACCACCCTGCCTCATCCGCTGGATTTTCCAAAGACTCTGCCACTTCCATATCTTGAATTTTCTCGCCAAAGTGACCAGTATAGGTGCCGGCTTGCTTGCGTTTATTTTCATAACGATAAGAAAGCCAAATGACAATTCCACAGAGGAGACCGGTAAACATCAATGCTCCTAGATATCCACCCAGGCCATCAAATTTGAACAAGTCTGGTAGATAGACCCCTCCATATAATTTAGATCCCACTTCACTTGTAAACCAAGATTGTGTAATCCAACTAGCTGAATTCTGAATAGGGAATCCAATAAATACGCCCAAGCAGAAAAAGACCAATGTAATCAATCCACGAGGCAAGGCTGTCACCAAATCAGTCAATACGCCTGAGGCACAACAAGAAGAGAAGGTCATCCCAAATCCAAATAAAATCCCTCCTAAGAGAAGACCTAGATTAATGGGATTCACCCAAAGATCGTAAGAAGAAGCGTCTGCATTAAATAGAAAAGCGGTACTCAATAAAGTTGTAATAAAGAACATCATCATCATGGTCCGCATCAAGCGTGTAGAGCCTGTTCGATAGGCACGATTGACACTACCTGCAAATCCTGTATACCCTCGACTGAGTGTGTAGCCAAGAGCCGCACCTATCACCAGCCGAAAGAATAGCATATCCGATGACAATAATTTTGGCCCCAAAATCAGAATAGCTGCTCCTAATAGAAAACCGCTATAACGTTCTACATGTTTCATAAAAACTCCTTTTTATTTTGTTTATTCTTTGACAAATGAAAATAAAGAAATCCTAAACCGACCCAAATGCCCAAAATTCCAAATGAATAAGGAGACAACTGGCTCGGTGAATTTGGGAAAATAAGCAATAGTACAAACACAATCCCCACTAGCATTCCAAACAAACTTTGATACTTCATAACTCGTTTTTCTGTCAGCCGACTACTCACATAACAAACATAAGCGTAGGTGACTGCCGCCATCAAACTGGACAAATCAACGATATAGGAAATAACACTTCTCCCCAAGAGTGGCATCAGAATACTTACAACCGTTACAAACCGTAAAGCATTTTCTGGTATCTCATATTGATTTTCCTTAGCAAAGTGAGCAGGAAGTAATCCATGCGTCGCTAGAGAAGCTAATACTCGGCTACTTCCAACTAAAAAGCCGTTGATTCCGCCAACTACTGCGGCAAAAAGAGCAAGGCATAGACCAACAAAACCAACCCAGCCTGCATGTTCTAAAATGGCACTCCCCAAAGCCCAATCAAGCTGACTAGCCTGATTTGGAGAATAGGCTAAGGCTGTCATCACATTCAACATATTGTAAATGATCATCCCAATTATAGTTGCTAGAATCGTCATTCTTGTTGCGAAACGGAAAGGGAAACCAAGATCAGTCAAGACCTGCGGCACAATATCGAATCCAACAAAAAGAAAGGGAATAATGGCCAACACCTTCAAGATCGCAACGCTATCAATCTGAGACCTCTCTAAATAACTAGCCGCAAACTGAACACGATTTCCAGAAACGAGCATATAGATACAACTCACCACTACAATGGCTACCAGACTTATGATCAATATCTTTTGCAAACGCATGGAGAGAGAGACTCCCTGCAGATTGACCCAATAAAATACCAGGATTACTACTGTTGAAATCAGTACATCCGTGATATAGACTGGATAGGAAGCCGCAGTATAAAGATATCCAAAAGAAATACCTCCGAAAAGTTGTTTCAGAACCAGTACCACCGCAGTAGCATTCAAGGGAATCAAGGTCAGATAGCAAAATGTCAAGGCCCAGCCTACTAGAAAACCATGACCTCTTCCTAAATGTACGAATACATAGGAAAATTCTCCGCCACGTTCATGATGGTATTCAATCATGACATGGTAGCCCATCTGAATAAAATAAATCAGTACAGCTCCAAGAAAAAATGCAACTGCCGTGTTAAGAACTCCTGCTTCAGGCAGAAATTTATTCCCCGGCAGATAGAAGGCACCCCAGCCAATAACTGACCCAATTACTAAGGAAATAACATCTAATTTTGATAAGGTCTGTCTGCCACTAGTCAAAGTTATACCCCGTCACGATTGGTCTTCTATCGGTCGTTTTATCCTTGAAATATTCATAATAACTCAAGGCAAGGAAGGAACCTTGGATATTGATAATATTGTCAAAGCCGTAACCTTTCAAGGCGCGGATAGCATAATAGCTATTCCAAGAGGTCCGACAATGAATGTAAACCGGTCTATCTTTCGGAATCTCCCCTAAGCGTTGTCGAATTTCATCGAGCGGAATGTTTACTGCACCGATAATATGAGATTTGTCAAAGGCTTCCTTCCCACGAACATCAAGAATAAACGCACCTTCATCTACCAACTGACGAACACTTGTCACGGGTACTTGCTGATAGTCTCCATTGAGATAGTTGAGGCCGACAATTCCAGCAAAGTTCACCACATCTTTTGCAGTTGAAAAAGCAGGAGCATAGCACAATTCCAAATCTTTCAAGTCTTCCAGGTAGCCCCCGAAACTAATCAAGGTCGCAATGACATTGATGTTCTTAACAGGATTGCCCTTGCTGATGGCCTGGGCACCTACTATTTTTCCGGTCGGATACTGATAAAGTAATTTAAAGTGCATGGGTGCTGCATCTGGCATCAACCCAACATGGTCGTTTGGGATAACCAAGGCGACGCGATAATCGATACCAGCCTTCTGGCAGTCTTTCTCATTTAGCCCTGTACTAGCCGCATTCAGACCAAAGACCCGGATGCAAGAAGAACCAATCACGCCTCGATTGCGATTTTGTTTGCCCGAGATTGCGTCTGCCACGTTTCGTGCTTGTTTTTGGGCAGGTCCCGCAAGAGGTAGCCTTGTCTTTTGACCTGTAATCTGATGCACAACTTCAATAGCATCACCCACAGCATAAACATCTGGTAAGTTTGTTTGGTAGCGGTAGTCTACTTCAATCGCCCCTGTCTCCCCTAATTTTATGCCTGACTTGACTGCAAAATCAACATCTGGACTGACACCGATAGCTACAATAACCGCTTGAGCGGGCAATCGTTTGCCACTCAGTAACACAACTTCCTTCTCTGTAACCTCGACAACACTATCCTCTAAGATTAGTTGCACACCATTGTCATAAAGTTCCTTGTGCAGCATCTGAACCATATCATCATCAAAAGGAGTCATGATTTGAGCACTGGCTTCAACAAGGCTTACCTCTTTGCCAGAATGGCGCAAACATTCTGCTGCCTCGACACCAATAAATCCGCCACCAACCACAACGATTTGCTCTGCTTTTGAATGCTTTAAATGCTGATCAATGTTGCGAACATCTGACACATTCTTCAATGCGAAAACATGAGGAGCATCGATCCCCTTTATACTAGAGGGACGAATTGCCCTTGCCCCAGGTGACAAAATGAGGGCATCATACCAATCTTGAAACTCTTCGCCAGTCTCAAGATTTTTTACGGTAACCTTATGTTCATCTGCAAGAATCTCTATCACTTCATGACGAACTTTGGCATCCAGATTATAGGTTTTCTTAAAACTCTCAGTATCATAAAAAACTAAATCCTCTATATTTTCGACCTCTCCGCTGAAATAGTTTGGCAAGCAACAGTTAGAGAAGGAAATGTCGTAACCCTTATCATAAATCTGTATCTGACTCTTTTCATCAATCCTACGAAGACGAGCTGCTACAGAGGCACCACCTGCAACACCACCTACAACTATATATTTCTTAGTCATCTTGACCTCCTTTGTGATTTTTTTCTCAAATACATTCTAACATTCAATTGATTGTTTGTCAACGGTTTCAAAATAAAAGAATGGACTTCTTTCCATTCTTCTAAAATTTACTCACCTACTGCCCTAGTTGTCCAGGCAAGACCAATTCGTCCACCGTCTAGCTCGGCGGATCTGTAAACCACCAGTCCCGGCCATCCAAGGCTTCTGGTTGGAACAACTTGACCAAGAAATAATCGGCCTCTGGGTCTGCCTGATAGCTAATGCCGACCTCCTTACCCTTGACAAAGCAAAATCGACTGTAGTAATCAGGAAAGCCTGTAATGACCGCCAAGACTGCTCTGCTATTTTCCGCCAAAGCCAACGAATGCTCTAAAAGTGCCTGACCATAACCACGGCCTTGCTGGTCTGGCGAGATGCTAAAGGGTCCAAAGAGCAGGCTGGCAAGCGAGTGCAGCCTACTGTAATCTCCGACACCACATAGAAGATATGCCCTACCAGCTGACCGTCGGCTTCCACCACAAGATTGAGATCTTGCCCGCGTAATTGATGAAAGTTCAGATGCTCCGTCGCACTCAGATAATAGGCCTTCAGTTTACTTTTAGTACAAGGCAACGAGTTGCAGACAGTACTGGAGTACGGCAAAACAAGTTAACGATGTAATAAAAGATAAACTGACGGATGAAAGACATTCCAAAAGGCGTCACGTGCTTGCTCTTCAACCGCACGCTGATCTTTTTCTTCTTCTCTTCTGATGATGAGTGACATTCTATCTCCTTACCGATTGCCCCATTTTAAAATAAGTATGTCGCTTGCCTCTGACCGCCAGGGACAAGGCCAAGATATTTTCAGGGTCTGGCATCCGACCATAACCTCCATCTCCGATATGGTGAATATCCGAACCCACCCGCTTGTTGCTGAGCCCAAACTCCCGCACCGTCTGACTGTCCGCACTCTCCTGACTGGTCCCGATAGTCGAAATAACCAAAGCCCCACGCGCCTTGACCTGACTGATGATTGGTGCCACAATCTCCTCACGCACACCCGGCACCGTTCCGACTGCAGGTATGAGGACACCATCTGCCCCCAGCTCCACAAAGTCCAGTAGGGCTTGGCTGTCCACGACCGACTCTCCCAGACCTGCACCGTGCATTTTTCCTGCAAAGATCAGGCCCTCAAAGTGTTCCTTGGCAAGGCCAATAGCAGAGCGGATTGCAGCCATAGACACACCCGTAGCAGGATTACCTGTCAGCATGATAAAATCTACGCCAAGAACTTGGGCCTGTCGTAGACTTTCTGGACTGACCTGACGACCTGGTTTTAGAAAAACCTGCTGGTCTTGGACTTCCTGACTAGTATCCACAGGCTCCAAGTTAATCCCAACCAATCGACCCGTCAACCGCTTGATTTCAGCGATAGGATTGTCGCAGTCGTAAAAATCAACAATCTCCGGATGAAAAACATCTAATTCATTGAGCACTAAGAGGTCGCAACCAAAAGCAGCCATCATCTCCGCATTGGTCACCCCTGCAATCAAGGGAGCCGCCGTAACCACCGTTTCCCCCATGATAATCCGACCTTCACTGGACAAGATGGACTGCTTGAGCTCCTCCTTGGTCGCTCCCACCATATCACTGGCATAGCATGACAATAAACGTTTCATAAGAACCTCCACAATGATAGGTATATAATTTGTAATCGTTTTCTGTTTCTGTAAAAAGAAAAGAGATTATCTCTCTTCTTTATTGATAGATAGGATAGCTAGCACCCCTGTCCCTGTATGGGTGGCAATAATTGGTCCCAACTCTGTCAAGAGAACATCGGTCACACGGCTATCTTCCAACAAGGTCGCTTTGAGGGCTTCAGCAGCTTCCAAATCACCTGTATAGGCCACCATGACCGTAGAATGATCCAAATTATCCAAGGTCAGGTTTAGCATTTCCTTAATCCCTTTTTTACGGCCACGGATTTTGGCAATGGCTTCTAACTTCCCTTCCGCATTGAGAGCAAGAAGAGGTTTGATATTGACCAATCCACCAATGAGAGCAGCTGCCTTGGACAAGCGACCACCACGCACGAGGTGGTTGAGGTCATCAACCAAGAGATAGGTCCGCAAACGTGGGACCAAGTCCTCGATGAGCGCCTTGGTTTCAGCTAATGACTGACCTGCTGCACGCGCTTGAGCTGCTTGCATAACCAAGTACCCTTCACCAATAGCCGCCGCCTTAGTATCTACAATTTCAATGACAGCATCAGGATAAGCATCCAAAACCATGTCACGTGCAATAATTCCACTCTGATAGGTCCCTGAAAGAGCCGATGAAAAGGCTAGGTAAAGTACCTCTTTGCCTTCCTTGGCTGCCGCCTCGAATACTTCTTCAAACTGACCAACATTGACCTGACTGGTTGTCGGCTGACCCCCTGTTGCCATTTTCTCCAACAATTCCCCAGAAGTCAAGCGGTTTTCCCCAACGGTTTCATAGGTCACACCGTCAAGGTTTATAGTCAAACCAAGCACGGTTACATCATTTTCTTGCAGCCAGCTAACTGGCAAATCCGATGTCGAATCGGTTACGATTGTAAATGTCACTCTTTCATTTCCTCCATCATTTCTTTTAAAGCTTGAAAATTCCCATCTGACCAGGGATTGAGCCGTGGGGTGTAGAGTTCTACCTGGTCCACAAACTTGTCCAAGTCCTTCTTGATAACCCTGGTTCTCTCCTCTAACTCACGCGCCGAAACCCGTAAAGCGCCTTGGGAGAAGACCACCCATTGTTCGTTTAGGTCGCTGGTTGCGACGGAAACCTGCTTGCGACGGTCACTATTGAGCTGGGCGCTAAGTCGCTCGATATAACTATCTGCCGTTTCTTCCTCTTCTGTAAAAATGACCGATACCTTGAATTCGTCATACTGCTGGCGAAGACCTGGCACATGGTGGGCATCAAAGACACAAATCACCTCAATCTGTTCAAAGGCTGCGTAGTGAGACAAGGTACGAAGCAAGGTCGTTCTGGCCGCATCCAAGTCTCCCTTTTTAAAATCCTGCTTGGTGGTCTGCCAAAAGGCAATCATGTTGTAGCCATCTACGATGAGAACTTTTTCTTTCATTTAGATTTTCTTCCGAAATACTTCGTACATGAGCACAGCTGCTGCTACGCTGGCGTTGAGAGATTGGACATGGCCCTTCATAGGAATAGTGATCATCTCGTCGACCTGCTTTTTGATATTGCTGGAGATGCCCTTGCCTTCGTTGCCGATAATGAGAGCTAGCTTGCCAGCCGTATTCCACTTGTGGCTTGGAGTTCCGTTCATATCGGTACCAAATACCCAGAAACCAGCCTCCTTGAGCTTATCTAGGGTTTGGCTGAGATTGGTCACTCGGGCGATTGGGACATGGGCCACCGCACCTGTGGAGGTCTTTGCCACAACAGGCGTCACCCCAACTGCTCGGTGTTTAGGAATGATGATACCTGCCACCTGAGTGGCATCTGCGGTCCGCAAAATCGAGCCAAAGTTGTGGGGGTCTGTCAGACCGTCCAAGATGAGAATGAGGGGATTGTCTTCCTGCTCTGCCTTTTCCAAAATCACCGAAAGGTCCGCATAGGCGAACTCAGAGACCCGCAGGACAAAGCCTTGGTGAACGGCACCTTCTGTCATGTCAGACAGGGTCTTTTTGGGCGTCCAGGAAATTGACACCTTCTTCTCTGCCGCGAGGGCCTTGATTTTTTCTACATTTTTTCCGCGTAAATCATCCTGGATGTAGAGCTTGTTGCCGGTGTTGGCCTCCAAACTCTCCACCACAGCATGTACACCATATACAATATCATTATGTTCCATAAGAGTATTATAGCATATTTTTGAAAAGGAAAAAGCCGAGAATTTCTCAGCTTTCTTAGTTCACACCGTTTTCCAGATAATAATGTTGGGCAACATACCAGTTGACACCCCCTTGTTCCGGATCTGTATCATACTCACTAGCTTCCAACTCCCCACGACTATTAATCCGATAACTCCAATCTCGTGGTTCAAAATTAGGGTCTGATGGTACAGTTACATCTGCATATACTAGACCATCTTCAGCTATACGAACACTTATGACAACCTGGTCTTTTCGATACTTTTCAATCATGACGCTACGGCTAAATAAATCATCCATGACCCAAGCTTTTACCTGATCTGTCGTTAAGTTTTTGGTATCAACCTGCGGTACAGGATTATGCAAATCTGTCAACGAAATCCAACCCTGTCCTGACTTTAATCTGCCCCAACTATGTCCTTCCTTTTGAGTCGTCTCAACTATCGTGTACGTTCCAGGTTCTATATTGGTCACAACTTCTCCAGATAAACTAGGTTCCTGACGAATAACCAGTCCTTGTTTTTTAATATCCACAGTAAACAATTGAACGGCGCTACCTACCTGAGACTGGCTAGAAGCTTGCAAACTTCCAGCAGTCTTACTAGTTGCTACCTCACTAGTCGAACCATCCTCAACTACGGTAGTATCCTTTCCATCTACATTTTTAGCAATAATTAAGTTAACCGCACTTCCCCGCTTTACCTTCTTCCCACTACTTGGAGAAGATACACTAACCATCCCAGGCTGAACTGACTGTCCACCAACTTCTGTTATTGTACCAACTTTTAACCCCTCTTCATACAGTAAATCCTTAGCTTCAGATAGCTCAATACCATATAGTTCAGGAACTGTAACTTGAGAACTATCTTGGTATACAAAATATAAGCCAGCCATTCCTAACACAGCCACAACACTTGAAATGATTAGCCATATCTTTCGTCTTTTTGCGTCTGCCAAACGTTTCTCAGCTTGCTCTCTTTGATAATTCTCATAATCTTCCTCAGCTTCGCTAAGCATTTGCTGGATGACAAATCGTTGACTCTCATCCGTAACCTGTGCTAAGTGCAATCGTAATTGAAAAATTCTATCCTTAAACTCTTTTTCAATTTGACGCTCATGCTCTTTTTGCAAAATGTTATTTTGTTTTTGAAGTGCTATTGCTTGAGCACTCATGGCTCGTGCTTGTGCATTCATACTCCTAATTTTCTCATTGTGTCGTTGCTGCTTCTCAAAAGAATTCATTGCACTCAACTCTCCCCTCTCTTCATCGCTTAAAATCTACTCCAGAGCTTATAGGATTGGTATTGCATGGTAATGCAATACCTGTTGTACTTAGTATAACAGGGCATATAAAAAAGTTCCTGTGCAAACAATTAGATTTTACTTTTCTTTAAATCTTCCCTCTATACTTCAACTCAAATAGTTGCCCACGGTTAGATAGTGTGGTATCCTTATGCTTATCAATTTGTCCGTACAAATGGAATCGAAAAAGGAGATTTTATGACACTTATTTTTGGAATTGTGGCGGGGCTGATTGCCTTTGCTATTGGTGGTTTGTGGTATGGCATGATTTTCCGCGATGCTTGGATCAAGGCTTCAGGCATTGACATGGCTAAGGTAGAAGCAGACCGTCCGGCTGGAAAAAATGGCCAGAAGGAAATGATGATTTCCCTTGTCATTGAAGTACTGACTGCTGTTGTGGCTATTTTCTTCATCAAAACCCTTGATGTTTCACCACTTCACGCAGCTGGTGGCATGGGCGTAATTGCGGTCCTTGCTTCATTGAAAAACTACGTCTTTAAGCAACGCCCTATCAACCTCATCCTCATCAACGAAAGCTACAAACTAGTCTGCTACCTAGTAGTCGGTATTCTGGCTCTATTTGCATAAGCAATTCCCTCCTATCCTTAGGAGGTTTTTATTTTATGATACAATAGAAATAGACTAAAACCAAAGGAGCCCCCATGTCCCTCTCCCTTCGCACCATCAAACTGATATTTGCCACCGTTCTGGCTATTTACCTAGCGACCGCCCTGGGCTTGTCTTATGCGACAGCGGCTGGCATCATCGCCATTCTCAGCGTCCTCGACACCCGCAAGTCCAGCTTCAAAATGGCTCGCAACCGCCTCTTCTCCACCATCCTGGCCCTGACCATAGCCGTCCTGACCTTCGCCCTCTTTGGCTTTGGCATCTGGACCCTGGGCATCTACCTGGCCCTCTACGTCCCTCTGGCCTACCGTTTCAACTGGGAGGCTGGCATCGCCCCATCGACCGTCCTCGTCACCCATCTCTTGCTGGAGCAGGATATTTCACTGATTTTTTTGGGAAATGAGCTGACGCTTTTTCTGATTGGAGCAGGACTGGCACTTTTGTTTAACCTCTATATGCCCTCGCAAGAAAAGAAAATCCAGGCCTATCACGACCAAGTCGAAGACCTGCTCAAGCAGATTCTGCTCCGCTTTGAAGCCTTTCTGCTCAACGGCGACGGACGAAACGAGGCAGAATTGATTACGCAGCTGGATAAGACCTTAGATGAGGCCCTGAAAGTCGTCTATCTAGACCGCCACAACCAGCTCTTCCAGCAAACCAACTATCAGGTCCATTACTTTGAAATGCGGGCAGCACAAAACAAAATCCTGCGGACCATGGCAGGAAATATCAACAAATGTTTACTGGAAGGCAGAGAAAATGTCATCCTGTCCAGCCTCTTCGAACGAACAGCCCAGCAACTAAGCCGAGAAAATTCTGCCAAGGAACTGCTCCTGGACATCGAGCTCTTCCATGCCACCTTCCGCGAACGACCTCTGCCACAAACCAGGGAAGAATTTGAAACCCGGGCCACCCTCTTCCAACTCCTCCACGATATGGAGGCTTTTATTCGCCTCAAGGTTGATTTTTATGAAGTTTATAAAGACCAAGAACCGTCAGTTTAAACCGACGGTTCTTCTACTTTTCCATGAAATTCATCTGATATAGTCTTTTAGTTTACTTTTAGTACTAGGCAACGAGCCGCAGGCATAACTGGAGTTAGGCAAGGTGAGTTAACGACGTAATAAAAGATAAACTAAATGACGATACTTGGTTGTGCAAATGCAAGAAAGATATCCCCATCATGACCGCATTCCCTGCAACTGCAATCATAAATTCTTCCTTGGAAGATACCTTTCCTAGCCAAATGGAGAGGATTAAAATGAGATTATAAAGCAAAATATAAAGAGCCGTTATACGAATTTTTTTCAATAGTGTCTTCATAGGAACCTCCTGTAAGTGTTTCCTATATTTATTATATAGAATTTAATAAAAATAACAAGTATTTATGCGTTCTCAACCCAAAAAAACCACCAGATTTTCATCCGACGGTCAGGTGTTTTATGAACAATTTTAGAAAGGTTAGACAATCGCCTTGCTTGTTTCATCATCAAAGAAATGAGCTTTGTTGAGGTTGAAGGTCAAGCGAACTTTGTCTCCTGGGTTGTGGTAGTCGCGTGCATCGACACGAGATACAAACTCTGTGCTACCCACTTTAGAGTAAAGCATAGTTTCTGCACCGAGAAGTTCAGACACAACTACTTCCGCTTCGATAATTGAACTTGGATAAGTGTCCAATTCCAACTGAGAAGCTTTGATGTCTTCTGGACGGATACCAAGTGTGAAGCTCTTGCCGTTGTAGCCTTTTTCTTCCAAATGCTTGCGACGACCTTCTGGAAGATCTACTTTGAAACCATCTCCAACAAGTACACCCTCTTGAAGCGTCACTGTGAAGAAGTTCATAGCTGGGCTACCGATGAAGCTGGCAACAAATTTGTTTACAGGTTTATTGTAAAGCTCTTCTGGGCTACCAATTTGTTCGATACGACCGATTGTACCTGTACCTGCTTCATTCTTAGTCGCAGACATGATAACGATACGGTCTGCCAAGGTCATGGCTTCTGTTTGGTCGTGCGTTACGTAGATGGTTGTCGCACCGATACGGCGGTGGATTTTAGCAATCTCTGTACGCATGGACACACGCAATTTGGCATCCAAGTTTGACAAAGGTTCATCCATCAAGAATACTTTTGCATCACGAACGATGGCACGACCCATGGCAACACGTTGGCGTTGTCCACCTGAAAGGTCAGCTGGTTTACGTTCTAAGAATTCTGTCAAGCCAAGGATTTGTGCAGCTTCTTCTACACGTTTTTTGATTTCGTCCTTGCTGTATTTGCGCAACTTAAGACCAAAAGCCATATTGTCAAATACAGTCATGTGTGGATAGAGGGCATAGTTCTGGAATACCATGGCAATGTCACGGTCTTTTGGAGCCACATCATTCATCAACACGCCGTCGATGTACGCTTCCCCTTCTGTGATATCTTCCAAACCAGCAATCATACGAAGAGTTGTTGACTTACCACATCCTGAAGGACCTACGAATACGATAAATTCCTTGTCCTTGATGTCCAAGTTAAAGTCTTCAACTGAGTAGTGCTCGCTGTTTGGGTATTTTTTATAGATATTTTTGAGATTTAGTTGAACCATGTTCAATCCTCGCTTTCTTTGATGGTTTTATTGTAAATGAAAACGCTTTATTTTTCTATGTCAAGTTGACCAAAAGAAAAAAGATATTCTGTGCAAGTTGCACAAAATATCAAAATTGTCTATCTAATAATACTTGATAGCAGAAACTCAAGTCAGTCAGGTCTTTTAATTGGAGTCCCGTCAAATCCTGCCACTTTTCCAAACGGTATTGGAGGGTATTGCGGTGGATATAGAGGACTTGAGCTGCCTTGGTAACCACAGCTCCTTCTGCCCATAGGGCTAGAATGATAGCCTGCATATCTTGCTGATCTATCAGCTCTAGCATACTGGCTTTAACTAGACCGAGCTCCAAGCCTGCCCTGCCTTGTCCCCAAAGAAAGAGTTGACTAAAGGAGAGGACGGCTGACTGCTGGTAGCGCGCCCGCCAGTGAGCAAAAAGTTGAGCTTCTGCTTGATAGAGTCGAGGCCAGTGGTCTGCGACGTGTTTGGGCCAGACCTGCCCAACAAAGAGGGTCAACCGCAAGCCAAAGTCAAACTCCAAGGCCGATAGGGTGTCCTGTAAAACGGTCTGATGATCCATCCAGATGCCCTGCTCCAATACAATGAGATAATCTTGAGGCGTCAGCTGCACCTGAGCCAGTTGACTGGGCAAGAGGTCGGTCATCATGGCCTGCCAGGCATCCAACTGGGCTTCTTTTTGCGACCAAAGGTGGATATGGATAAATTGAATGGCCTCAACTGTCTGAGGAATCCTTCCCTGACCTTGTAGATAGGACTGCCAGGGACTTGACTGGACCTGCTTTCGAGGATGAGATAGCAAGGACAAAAGGTAGCCTTCCCGATCCGTCAAGTCTGCATCAGACAAGTCCAGATAAGATCCGTCGCCCAATTGAAGTGAGCATTCGCCCTCTACTTGTGACAACTTTGCCTGCGGAAACCAGCTTACAAGTTCCTTTTCGTCCATCTTATCCCCTTTCTATTTTGTCAACACACCAAGCGACCAGCTCCTCCAAGCGTTCAATCTGCTCAGTCATGTGCAAATAGCCTAAAACCGCCTCAAAGCCTGTGGACATCCGATAGGTGACCACGTCCGCATTCTTGGCCTTGGTGTGACTGTTAGTGTTGCGGCCCCGCTTGTAGATTTCTTCCTCTTTTTCGGTCAATAGCTGAGCTTCTAAGAGGGCAGAAATCAGGCCTGCCTGAGCCTTGGCCGAGACGTATTTGTTGGCCTCTCCGTGCAATTTGTTAGGCTTGGTCAGCCCCTTGAAAATCAAGTGCCGTCTGATATACATGGAATAAACAGCATCCCCTTCGAAAGCCAGAGCAATTCCATTGATGAGATTGACATCTACTGCCTTAGTCACGTGTCCACCTCACACCATCCTTGGTATCCAAGAGCTTGATGCCCTGGGCTGCCAATTCATCACGAATGCGGTCAGCCGTCGCAAAGTCCCGATTGGCACGCGCTGCTTGACGTTCTGCTATCAAGGCTTCAATCTCGCTGTCCAAGACTTCTTCTTCAAAGACAATACCAAAGACGGCGAGCATCTTGCCAAAGGCTTCTTTTACAGTTTCGTCATAGTTGCCTGAGTTGATCCACTTGGCAAAGTCAAAGATAGCCGTAATCCCATTTGCCGCATTGAAATCATCATCCATTGCCGCTTCAAAGGCCGCCAGATGTAATTCAAGAGCTGACTTATCCACAGAGTTTTGCACAGGTTGTGTATAAGTATTTTTCAGATATTTGAGATTGATTTCCGCATCTGAAATAGCCTTCTCAGTGTAGTTGAGTGGACGGCGGTAGTGCTGGGTAGATAGGAAGAAGCGCAAGACCTGACCGTCGATTTGTTCCAACATGTCATGTGCTGTCAGGAAATTGCCCAGTGACTTGGACATCTTCTCATCGTTGATATTGAGCATGGCATTGTGCATCCAGTAATTCGCAAAGGTTTGACCCGTTCTACACTCAGACTGGGCGATTTCATTGGTATGGTGTGGGAACTCCAAGTCCGCACCCCCACCGTGAATGTCAATGGTATCTCCCAAAATCTCTGTCGCCATGACCGAGCACTCGATATGCCAGCCTGGACGACCAGCTCCCCAAGGACTTTCCCAAGACACTTCGCCTGGCTTGGCAGTTTTCCACAGGGCAAAGTCGAAAGGATGTTCTTTGAGTTGACCTTCTCCCTCAACCCGACCAGAAGCCCCAGCTTCTAAGTCAGACAGGGTTTTGTTGGCCAAACGAGCATAATTCTCCGCCTTTTCCACACGGAAATAGACATCTCCAGAAGCTTCATAGGCGTAACCCTTGTCAATCAAGACCTGCACAAAATCAATGATTTCATCCATATAGTCGATGACACGAGGATTTTTGGTAGCAGGCTTGACACCCAGTTTTGCCACATCTTCCTTGAAGGCTGCGATAAATTTATCAGACAGTTCCTTGGTTGTCATGCCAGCATCGTTAGCAGCCTTGATAATCTTGTCATCCACATCCGTAAAGTTTGAGATGTAAGTCACATCAAAGCCACGGTATTCAAAATAACGGCGGATGGTATCAAAAGCCACAACGCTACGGGCATTACCGATATGGATATAGTTGTAAACCGTCGGACCGCAAACATACATCTTGACCTTCCCCTCTTCCAAGGGCACAAAGTCACGCAAACTGCGAGTCATGGTATCGTAAATTTTAATCATAGTTTCTCCATTACTTCTGAGTATTCTTTAGGACTTGATACTTTTGATACAATTTTACTAGCCAATAAGCTGTCGCGGCCAACCAAATCATCCCTAACTGCCAGTTTCCTTGGGAGAATTTAAGGATAAACATGATTATCCCAGCGATGGAGGTCAACACATAAGGCCAGTTTTGTCTTACTAATTTTTTTAACATGATCTACTTTCTAATTTTCTTGCAATGGCCATGGCCACTTCAAAAAAGGTCATACTGTCAGCCGTACGCTCTTCCCGACGGGCATCCCATTCATTCTTATGGTGGTCCACATAGTCTGCCGTGTAGAAAAATTGATAGACCTTGGCCTGACGAAAGTTTGCCCAGGCCATGATAGCAGAGGCCTCCATATCGACGACCATAGCACCAGCCGCTAGGCGACGCTTGACCTTGGCAGCCGTTTCCCGATAAAAAGCATCCGTCGTCCAGGTCTTGGCCCGCACATGCTCGATTCCCGCTTGGTCCAAGGCCTTTTCCATGGTTAATAGCAGAGCAGGGTCATAGCTGATTTCATCGCTGGCAGGAGCGTAGTGGTAACTAGTTCCCTCGTCCCGCAGAGCAGAGCTAGGAAGGATGATCTTATCCGCAGCAAGCGACTTATCCAAAACACCGCAGGAACCAAGAACGATAAAGTTCTCAAACCCACAGGCTTTCAGTTCCTCCAAGTGACCAACTGCCATAGGAGCACCGATAACAGCCAACATGACCGCAACCCTTAGTCCATCGCTCTCCAAAATGTACCAAGGATGGCGACCGTTAATACTTTCTAAATAGCCACCTTCTCTGCTCTCAGGTAACTGACGGACATGGTCTACGATTTCCCCATTGAAGGAGAAAATCATAGTCTCACAAACCTCTCCGCCACCACGAATAGCCTTGTCCGTCGGTTCAATAACTGCAGAGGTGTTTTCAAATTCTCCTAGTAGCATGTCAACCTTCTTTCGGGTCTAAGTAGACCACTTGTGTCTGCTTGGTAAAACCGATATTTTCATACAGTCGCTTAGCGATGAGGTTATCATCTTCGACGGCGATTTGAAAAGGTTTGTCGTTTTTCCTGATAAGGTCATTGATGACAGCTTTGACTAAGTAGGTGCCGTAACCTTTTTGTTGCTGGTCTGGTGCGATAGCTAAACCGTAAAGGTAGTTATCATCGGTCGAGATATTTACTGTGCAAGAACCGATAACCGCTCCGCTATGTTCCAAAAGATAAAGTAAACTATCCGCATCCGCAATAGCTTCACGCACATAGCGGAGCGCCACCTCATAGTCGTTACCGAATGCCGCAGTCTTACAGCGTGCAATACTGTCTGCATGGTGAGCCTGTGCCAAACTGACTGTGAGTTCAGCCTGTTGTGAGAACTGATAAGGCTCTCGCTCACGTCCCAACCATGTCTCAGTATCCGTATCTTCTACCAAGTTCCATGCTGTCGCAAGGTCTGGGTGCTTGTCCAGAAAGACACGTTCGGTCTGAAAGGTCACACTAGCGATAGGATAGTTAGCCGTCTTCATCTGGTAGCAATCATAGAGCTTGCGTGCCAGCCCCTGTCTGCGGTAGTCTGGGTGCACAATAATCGCAAGCTCTACATCCTCATCATCGGCATACACAGTCAAGAGCCCCACCAACTGTTCGCCTTGATAAGCCAAGAAAAAAGCTGGCATTTCAGGGTCAAAGTTGAGCATATTTGACAGGTAAGGGTCACGATAGGTTCCGTCATGGGATTGTACAGTGCTTATCAGAGTTTTTGCTGCGGATAACTGCTGGGAATTTAGGACATTAGTGGCTTTTATCATGCTTATTTTTCCTCTCTATAGCTACTCACATAGGAAGGCTTTCCTACAAATGCGACGAATGGTGGCTAGCTTCTCGTAATTCCGCAAGCTTAGTCGTGTAGTGTTCACGGCCACCTTCCATGTCATGAATGACCTTCTCATCTTTTTGACCATGAACACGGACAATTTTAGCTGGCATACCGACCACTGTTACATCTGCTGGAACATCGGCTAGGACAACGGCAGCTGCACCCACTTTAGCATTTTCCCCAATCTCAATAGGGCCAATGACTTGGGCGTGGGCAGAAACCAGAGCCCCTTTTCGCACGGTCGGATGGCGTTTGCCACAATCCTTACCCGTACCACCAAGCGTCACCCCGTGGTAGAGCATGACACCCGACTCGATAATGGCGGTTTCTCCAATGACCAAACCAGCTCCGTGGTCAATGAAAACACCCGAAGCAATCTCAGCACCTGGATGAATTTCAATATTGGTCCAAAAACGCCAAAATTGGCTGTGCATCCGAGCCAGTAATTTAAAGCCTTTTTTCCACATCCAGTGGGACAGGCGGTGGGCAGCCAAGGCCTTGACACCTGGGTAAGTCAAAAGAACTTCCAAGGTGGTCCGTGCTGCCGGATCTTTTTCTTTTACAATCTCAATGGTGTCCTTCCACCAACCCATAGTCACTCCTTCTAGCGAAAGACAAGCCCGCTACCGAACTTGTCTACTCAGCTTATTTCTTTTCAACCTTGTGGAATTTGAATTCGCCAAAGTTGTTATCTTTTTTCTCTTTGTGGTCTCTTGGACGGCGAGGTCTGTCAGAACGCTCACGTTTTTCTGGCTCTACATAGCCTTCTGGTTTTGGAAGAAGAGCCTTCATAGAAGCGTCAATACGTCCTTTATCATCAATCTTGATAACTTTGACATCAACAATATCGCCAACTTCAACCAAATCTTCTGGTTTATTGACACGAGTCCAAGCCATTTCAGAAACGTGGACCAGGGCATCTGTCTTATCGAATAGGTTGACAAAGGCACCGAATTTCTCCAAACGAACCACTTTTGCTTGGAAGACTTCGTCCACTTTTGCTTCACGAACAAGACCTGCAATGATTTCCTTGGTCCGTTCAATCGCATCGCGATCTGGCGAGAAGATAGCGACAAGACCATCTTCGTCGATATCGATTTTCACGCCAGTTTCTGCAATAATCTTATCAATGGTCTCACCGCCCTTACCGATAACAATCTTGATCTTATCCACATCAATCTTGATTGTGTCAATCTTCGGTGCAGTTGGTGCCAAGTCAGGACGAACTTCTGGGATAGTTGCTTCAATCACATCAAGGATTTCAAAGCGAGCTTTCTTAGCTTGTGCCAAGGCTTCTTCCAAGATTTGCGGTGTGATCCCGTCGATCTTGATGTCCATTTGAAGGGCTGTGATACCGTCACGGGTACCAGCCACCTTGAAGTCCATGTCGCCGAAGTGGTCCTCAAGACCTTGAATATCGGTCAAGACGGTGTAATTGGTACCGTCTGAGATTAGACCCATGGCAATCCCTGCAACTGGTGCCTTGATTGGCACACCACCGGCCATGAGGGCAAGAGTACCAGCAGTGATAGAAGCCTGTGAGGAAGAACCGTTTGACTCCAAGACTTCTGCTACCAGACGGATCGCGTAAGGGAAGTCTTCCAAGCTAGGCAAGACTTGCTCAAGAGCACGCTCACCAAGGGCTCCGTGACCAATCTCACGACGACCAGGTGCTCCGTAACGACCTGTTGATCCCACTGAGTATTGTGGGAAGTTATAGTGGTGCAAGAATCGTTTCTTGTACTCATCATCCAAACCGTCGATGATTTGAGTTTCACCCATTGGGGCCAAGGTCAAGACAGAAAGGGCTTGTGTTTGACCGCGGGTAAAGAGGCCTGAGCCATGAACGTTTGGCAAGAAGTCCACTTCTGCGTCCAGCGGACGAATCTCATCCACACGGCGTCCATCTGGGCGGACCTTGTCTTCTGTAATCAAACGACGAACTTCTGCGTGCTCCATGAGTTCCAAGATTTCATGAACGTCACGCATGATGCGGTCGAATTCTTCGTGTTCAGCGTATTTCTCTTCGTAGGCTGCGATGACGGTTTCACGCACGGCATTGGTCGCATCTTCACGGGCCAATTTTTCTTCAACCTGCACCGCTTTTTTCAAATCGTCATTATAAGCTGCGACAATCTCAGCCTGCAATTCTGGATCAACCTGAAGAAGTTCCACATCTGCTTTTTCCTTGCCGACTGCTGCTACGATTTGATTTTGGAAGTCAAGGAGTTCTTGGATGGCCGCATGACCTTTCAAGAGGGCTTCCAACATGATGTCTTCTGACAATTCTTTGGCACCAGACTCAACCATGTTGATGGCGTCCTTGTTACCAGCCACGGTCAAGTCGAGTAGTGACTCTTCCATCTGAGCCTTGTCAGGGTTGATAATGAGTTCACCATTGACATAGCCGACCTGCACACCTGCGATTGGACCGTTGAATGGGATGTCTGAGATTGCTAATGCCAATGAAGAACCAAACATGGCTGCCATTGGAGCTGAAGCATCTGGATCGTAAGAAAGCACTGTGTTGATGACTTGGACTTCATTTCGGAAGCCTTCCGCAAACATTGGACGAATCGGACGGTCAATCAAACGAGCTGTCAAAGTCGCATCGGTTGATGGACGACCCTCACGCTTCATCCAGCCACCTGGGAATTTCCCAGCAGCATACATTTTTTCTTCATAGTTGACTTGGAGGGGGAAGAAGTCGCCCGTCGCCATTTTCTTGGACATAACTGCCGCAGTCAATACTGTTGAATCGCCATAGCGAACGACCACCGCACCATTGGCTTGTTTGGCAACTTGACCTGTTTCAACGACCAATTTTTTGCCAGCAAAAACCGTTTCAAATACTTGTTTTGACATGAATTGTCTCCTATTTTTTCTGAAATTTTTCTTGCGTGTTTTCTACAAAAGACAATCAAACAAGATTGTTTCACTCTCTTTTGCACAAAACCACGCATACTCCTTATTTTATCATATTTGACGGAAAATGTGGGGAATTGAGGAAGGAATTTGAGGGAAAATCTAACCTGCCATAAAAACAACTGATCGAAACGAAGACTCTTCAATCAAACGAAGAACACCTAGCTTTTCAGAGCACTACACTTCCATAATGGAACATAAGAAAAACTGCCAAGGTCCGAAGACATGGCAGTTTCCTATTTTTCAGCCGTTTTTGACGGCTTTTATATCCTATCTTAACGACGGAGTCCGAGTGAGTGAATCAATTCACGGTAACGGTTTACGTCTGTGCGGCGTAGGTAGGCCAACAAGTTACGACGGCGACCGATTTTTTTCATCAAACCACGGTAAGTTGCGTGGTCTTTTTTGTGTTGTTTGATGTGGTCGTTAAGGTGGTTGATCTCCCAAGTAAGTACTGCTACTTGAACTTCAACTGAACCAGTGTCGCCTTCATGACGAGCATATTGTGCCATGATTTCATTTTTTTTCTCTTTTGAGATTGCCATGATATGTTCTCCTTTGTTTTTGAGCCTAATCCGAGTGACAGGTTGGCGACCTGTAACCAAGAAAAAGCTAGATTTGTCCTTTTGGACCTCATTTATTCTATCAAGGATTGTCTTTTTTGTCAACTGATTTGAAAACTAGCTGAGTAGCTCTGCTATTTTCAAAAAAAGCCAGCTTTTGCTGACTTTCTGCTTGTATATCACGTTTACTCTGCCTTTTCTGCTTTTGGCAAGATAAGATTGAGGATAATACCTACAATGGCTGAGAGGGCTGTTCCTGAGAGGGTAATGGCACCGATGTTAAGAACTGCGCCACCAAGACCCAAGACCAACATAGAACTTGCGATAATCAAGTTGCGGACTTGACCGAAATCAACACGGCTTTCAATCAAGACTTTCAAACCGTTTGAGGCGATAACACCGTAGAGCAAGATAGACATGCCTCCAAGTACGGCACTTGGAATAGTCGAGATAAGGGCTGTAAATTTACCCAAGAATGAGAAGGCAATGGCAATCAAGGCTGCATTACGGATAACGGATACTGATGCGATGCGGGTCATACCGATAACCCCTGTATTTTCACCATAAGTCGTGTTAGCAGGTCCACCGATAAAGGCAGATACGGCAGTCGCCACACCGTCACCAATCAAGGTACGGCTGAGGCCTGGATCTTTCAAGAACTGGCGGCCGCAGATTTGGCTGAGAACGGTGTGGTCACCGATATGCTCAGCTACTGTTACAACAGCAATTGGTAAGATAGCAATCATTTCTGGACCGAAGTAGAAATTGTAGGATTTGAAAGTACCTGTTTCAAATGGTAGGTAGAAACCTGGCAATTCAAACCAAGCTGCTTCCAGAACAGGTGTGAAATCAACTAGTCCGAGGAAGATGGCAATCACATAACCACCGATAATGGCAATCAAGAAGGGAACAATCTTGGCGAAGCCTTTCCCTTTGGTATTGACAAAAGCAGCAATCAAGAAGGTAGCAATAGCCGCTACGACATTTCTCCAGTCACCGTCTGCGACAAAGCCTGCCGAAGTCACGGCAGAATTGGCAAGACCGAGACCGATGACAATAATCATCGGACCGATAACAATCGGTGGCAAGAGGGTATCAATCCACTTAGTACCGATAACTTTGACCAGAGCCGCGGTCAACACGTAAATCAAACCGACGAAGAGAATACCTGTCTGAGCAGCTGACACATCGCCACCCATTTCCTTGATAGCAAGAGCCATAGCTGAGATGTAGGCGAAAGAAGAGCCTAGGTAAACCGGCACCTTGAACTGCGTCGCCACTTGATAAATCAAGGTTCCGACACCCGAGGCGAAGAGGGCTACGGACACGGGCATACCGAGAATCAACGGCACCAAGATTGTTGCTCCGAACATAGCGAACACGTGCTGGAAACTCAACAAAATCCCTTGAAGCGGCGCTGGTTTCTCATGGACATCAAACAAAAGATTGGCTTTTGTACTCATAATTCTCCCATTCTGGGTACACAAAAAGACCCAGACTTTCTAAATATACATAGTCATAGGCCCTTAATGAATTTTCCTGTTGTCTTTCTCACCTCACGGGATGAGTTTAAAAACCTACGCTTTTGGTATTGTAACATAAGCCCTTACTTTTGGCAAGAGATTTTTTATTTTTTGTTCTCTTAGGGGAAATGGCAGAGCGGGATGAGAACTCCATTGCTTATTCGAGTTCATCTGCCAGCTCTTTTTCCATCTGCTTCTGACGGTACTTATTCGCCCAAGAGAGAAGATTCGCCAGTAAGAAAATGAGACATGTGATAGAAAGAAAGAATATCAAAATCACCACCCAAAAATGCCAATCCCAGATACCAGTATAATGCTGTCCATAGGTCTGGTAGTTGGTCCAAGCCATTACAATCGTTGTCCCTGCAATCACCCCTCCTAAGTAAAGGTAAGCCTGCCAAGTAGTTCCTCTTTCCATATCAAGCCCCTTCCTCCAATAACCGTAAAAGAGATAGATTGAAACGACCAACATGGCAATCAGTTCAAAAACATAGGTATCAAACGGCCATTTTAATACCAGACTTTTGATGAGAAATGAGAGAGGCAAAAGAATATTCATTGTCCTGCCCACCCAGGCAAAGACTTGGTTTTCTTCTTGTTGAACACGTTCATCAGTCACAATTTTTTTCATCAGTTGGTTCCTCCCAAAATAATTGATCTAAACTTTTTCCTAAGCAGTGGCAAATCGATAGACAAAGACTTAGACTAGGATTGTATTTCCCCGCCTCAATCAGACCGATGGTCTGGCGGGTCACTCCAATAGCCTCTGCCAAGTCCCCTTGGGTCATGTCTTTTTCTACACGAGCCAGCTTAAGCCGTATGTTCTTCATATCATAGCCGTCCTCCTTGCGTATTTTTATAGTTATATTATACACTATATTTTCTATTTTGCAATATATACCTTACATTTTGTTTGGTTTTTTAACAAAAAAGAAGACAGTCCTGCCTTCTTAAAATATTTAATCTTGACTTATCCCACACTCTTAATCCGTTTCTTAATCTTCTGGCTAAACTCAATCATCCTCCGCTTTTCCTCCGGCCAGATTTTGGTCACGCGGTCAACAGCAATTATGAAGATGATTACCACCGCATAGTCCTTGGCTTTTTCAATCAGACCAACACTTTCAGCAACTACCAAAAGTAGATAGAATGTGAATAAAATAGTTCGTTTGGGTAACGCCATCAAAAATTCAATTCCTGCCTTATAGCCCAGATAAATCTGCCGATTAAGCCCTTTGGCCTTTTCCAAACGACGATTGAGAAAGGCACGAATCCGCTTGTAAAACCAATCCGAAGTCAGAAAAAGTGATTGGGCACCAATTACAATCAAAGAAACATTATTGGCATGTTCTTCCTTAAGCCCTAGTGCTCTCGTCACAACATAGGTCCAATCACCATTATCAATACAGATAAAAATAGTAAAGTAAACAACCGCTCCCGCTACTATAACAAGGGGAAGGGCACGGATATATTTCAACATATAATAACCTCTCTTGGACAAATCTTAGAACCTATATTCATAAACAAAGTGTTCTTATGCAAGACATCGTTTTTGCTCATCAAGGCAATTTTTTGAAGGAATACTTGACTCTATCACCATTTAGTTTCACTTTATTGCTTCGACGAGTAAAAAGCTCCTGTGGCAGTTTTCGCCTACCACCTAATTGGTCAGGAATCTCCTTTCCTTATCTCCACCTTCAAACACTCCAATGGAAGCGATGAACTGTGAACACAGGTTCTTATATATATTGTAATATGTTATACCAAGTACGGTCAAGCAGGGGCTAGAATTTCAGATACGACAACTGTACACCCTCAGCATTTTTTACTTCCCCCAAAAAGGGGAGTGGGAAAGAACTCGACCAAGATAAAAAGAGTTCGTCAACAAGTCCTTATTTCCAGTTGTTGATCTGAAACAGTCTATCCCCAGACTGTTTCACTCCCACCCCCGCACAGCTCAAAAGGTTCACTGAACCTTTTGAGGTTGGAAATAGAGCGAACTTTGTTCGCAACAGTCGTAATGGCCAGATTTGGAGTGCAAAACACGAACAAATCTGCCAATCAACCACTGCGCTGAGATGTTGACACGAACTCTGAGTAGTGGTCCTGGGCTTTTTGCCCAGCCTTCTCTTTTCATCTAAGCAAACTAATAAAATAAATCTTATTTTTCCTCTTTTAACACCAGATTTAACACCAAGGCAGCCAGGGTCCCTGTTGAAATACCTGATGAGAAGACCATTTGAAGAGCTGATGGAAGATGACTCAATAATTCTGGACGAACGGTCACTCCAATCCCCAGCGCAAAGGCAATGGAAATAATCAAGAGCTCACGATCCCCAATTTTTACAGTTGCAAGAGTCTTAATCCCTTGGGCTGCAACCAAACCGAACATGATAATCCCAACACCACCAAGAACAGGCTGAGGCATGATGGAAATCAAGGCTGATAATTTTGGAAAGACACCAAGTAGAGCCAAGATAATACCTGCTAAAATCATGACATGACGACTAGCAACTTTTGTCAAAGTAATGAGGCCAACGTTTTGTGAGAAGGCTGTATTTGGACCAGCACCAAAAACACCTGCAATCAAGGAACCAACACCATCTGCCAGAACACCATTTGCTGCCCGCTCAGAAGAAATCTTTTGATTTGAAGCTTCTCCAATGGCCATCATAATTCCCACCGTACCAATCAAAGATACGACATAGGCTGGAATGAAGGCTAGAATAGAAGATAGGTCAAATTTTACACCATAATGGAAAATTTTAGGAAGAGCAAACCAGGCTGCTTCTCCAACAGCAGACATATCTACTTTTCCAAGCAGAATACAGAGGACATATCCAAAAACCATCCCAAAGAAGACAGAGGCTGTTTTCAGCATTCCTTTACCATAATGATTTAATGCCAGAGTAAAGACCAAGACGATAAAGGCAATACTGATATTTTCAACTGAAGCATAGTCTGAAGCGCCAGCTCCACCAGCTGCCCAGTCCATACTTACTGGCATCAGGGTAATACCGATGAGAGATACAACAGTCCCTGTAATCAATGGCGGAAAGAAGCGCATCAAGGGTTTGACAAAACGACTGAGAGCAATCTCTACAAATGAACCAGCAATGGTTGCTCCTACAATACCTGCAATCCCGAGCTGGCTACCAACACTGATAGCTGGATTGGCAAAGGTAAAGTCCGTCCCCATCATACCAGAGACACGTGAACCTACTGGCCCAACACCTTTAGATTGCAAAATGGTAGCAATACCAGCAACAAAGATAGAGGCTGATACCATAATTGAAGTATCTTCGACTGACAATCCTAAGGCACTTGCAACGACTAGAGGAACTGCGATGATTCCTGCAAAAGCTGCTAAAATATGCTGAAAAGCAAGCAAAACAGCCATCCCTTTTGGTGGTTGTTCATCAATTCCATAGAGCATTTCTGAAGAATGTTCATTTGTTGTTTCCTGAGACATGATTTCTCCTTTTTTATTCCTAAATAATGGTATTAGTCTATCAGAAAACACAATTATTTTCAATACATTTCACTCCCTCAAGCAAAGAACATTCGTGTTCTTTAAGGATTTTTGTCAATATATACAACATTCCAATTCAAAAATTCGTTTATTGTTTTGATTTTAGCAAAAAAATGCTATAATACACAAAAGTATCATTTGGAGGAGAAGATAAACATGAAAGCTTTGGAAGAACGCATTTTAAAAGATGGTCAGGTATTAGGAGAAAACATCTTAAAAGTTGACTCATTCTTGACCCATCAGGTTGATTTTCGCTTGATGAAAGAAATGGGGCAGGTCTTGGCAGATGCCTATCGCTCTAAAGAAATTACCAAGGTTGTCACAATCGAAGCCTCGGGTATTGCACCAGCCGTCTATGTTGCAGAAAGCCTAGATGTGCCAATGATTTTTGCTAAAAAACATAAAAATATTACCATGACCGAAGGCATTTTGACATCTGAAGTCTACTCCTTCACCAAGCAAGTTACTAGCACCGTGTCTATTGCTAGTAAGTTTTTGTCACCTGAGGACCGTGTTCTAATCGTTGATGACTTTTTGGCCAATGGACAAGCAGCAAAAGGCTTGATTGACATTATCCAACAGGCTGGGGCGCAAGTGGCTGGGGTTGGTATCATCATCGAAAAATCCTTCCAAGATGGTCGCCAAGTCTTGATAGATGCAGGCGTACCTGTTACTTCACTCGCTCGTATTGAAAAATTTCAAGATGGACAGGTTGTTTTTGCAGCTGCGGATATTTAAAAGGACTTGCTTCCAATCGGGAGCAAGTCTCTTCTATTATGGCTTCGAGCCAGTTTTTCTCGTAGAGAAAAACAAGAAAACCACCAGCTATGCTGGTGGCTGCCAAGGCTTTGAGCCTCCATTTCTTTTTCCTGTTATAATCTAATTGTTCAGGTTAGATAAGGAGGAGTAAACTAGTCCAGTGGACTAGTTTAGCATGGCTAAAACCAGTTACAGTTTATCACATACCAAATGGATGTGCAAATATCACATAGTTTTCACACCTAAGTACCGAAGAAAATCCATTTACTACAAAATTAGACAGGACTTAATTGATATTTTCCGTCATCTATGTCAATACAAAGGCGTGGAAATCATTGAGGGACACATGATGCCAGACCATGTTCACATGTTAGTCAGTATTCCTCCAAGGCTAAGTGTATCAAGTTTTATGGGCTATTTAAAAGGCAAGAGTGCTCTTATGATGTTTGATAAACACGCCAATCTCCCTATAAATTTGGTAATCGTCATTTCTGGGCAGAGGGATATTATGTAAGTACGGTTGGACTTAATGAAGCCACAATTAAGAAATATATACAAGAACAGGAAAAACATGATATAGCACTTGATAAGTTAAGTGTAAAAGAGTATGAAGATCCCTTTAGGGATAATGGCAAGTAGTACGAATGCCTCTTTAAGAGGCTAGTGACGAGTCAAAAGCAGTGAGGCTTGAACAAAGTGAAAGCCAGCGTCTTTAGGCGCTGGCTGGTGATGTGGGCTTATAGCCCTTGTTCAAACCACCCGTTTGACGGGTGGTCATGATTATCTATAATTCCACACCAAAGACTTCTAATTGCTTTAATTCGGCAGCTGTCAACCTGCGGTATTCTCCAAGCGCTAGTTTTGGATCTAAGCGAAGAGGCCCCATGGTCAATCGTTGCAAGTCTGTCACCGTCTTTCCGCAGGCCTGCACCATGCGTTTGACCTGGTGAAATTTCCCTTCTCGGATGGTGATGTCAACGAGTGAAGTCTGCTTAGCTTCATCTGTAGAGAGGATGGTCAACTGGGCTGGCTGACAGGTAAAGTCTTTCAGCTCCATTCCTGCCGCAAATCGTTGGACATCCTCTTGGGTCATAATTCCGTCAACCTGTGCACGGTAGAGTTTATCAACATGTTTCTTCGGAGAAAGCATGGCATGAGCCAGCTGACCATTGTTGGTCAAGAGGAGCAAGCCATGGGTATCGATGTCCAAGCGTCCAACTGGAAAGACTTCCTTCTGGCGAGCTGTATCATCTAGCAGGTCCAAGACAGTCCGATGACGGTCATCCTCGGTTGCTGAAATAACTCCTTTGGGTTTGTTCAATACATAATAAACAAAGGTCTCATGGCTCAAGACCTGGCCTGCTACTGCAATCTGGTCCGTCTTTTCGTCAATCTGTTGCTTTGGGGACGTCTCTACTTGGCCATTGACTGTGACTTGCTTGTTTTTCAGGACTTTCTTGACTTCTGTCCGACTGCCAACACCACAATCCACTAAAAATTTATCTAATCGCATACGAGTTTCTTTTCCATTTTGATATAGTCTGCTTGCTTTTCTCTTTCTGTAAATCCAAGAGCATGAAAGAGGGTTTGAGCTGCTTGATGAAAGGCGGCAACTGTCAGTTTGATACTAGCTGGCTGAACATGTTCCACTACATAGTCTTCAATAGTCTGGTAGAAAGCTCTGCCATTTCCCTGACCTGTCAAAGACGGTTTTATGCCCAAACGAATGTCAACGGTCTCACCATCTTGGTCAATACTGAAATAGCCCATGAGGGCGGCATTGCGGATGACTGCAAAAAAGCGGTCCCCACGCGCATCAGGTGAAATCATCTCTGCATAAGCCTCGGAGTTTGCACTAATCGTATAGGCATCTAAAGGCGGTTGATAGCACCATTGGTTAGCAATGTCCAATGCTAAATCTTGTGGCAGGGGCATGATGTAAAAGTAATCCATCCTCCGAAAATTTTTTGCCAAATTTTTAATCCGACGGTTTTGGGTGGCGTAGTTATCTGTCTGATAGACATAATCCACATAGCCCAACTGATAGAAGGGAATCATGTCCTTAAAAATCAACTGAACATCCTAGGGAAAACGAAGAATCAGTTGGTTAAGGCGATTGTTTTCTAACATAAGAATATTATACCAAAAGAGGCTGGGCTCAAGCCCAGCGGCTACTACTCAGAGTTCGTGTCAACATCTCAGCGCAGTGGTTGATTGGGTTTAACAGTCCAGTGGAGTGAAACAGTTCGGGGAACTGTTTCAGCCCGAGCCTCGAATCATAAAAGCGAGGTTAAAGGTTGGAGATAAGATTTGCGAAGCAAATCTCTGCAATTCGTGTATTACACTCCAAATCTGACCATTACGACTGTTGCGAATAAAGTTCGCTTCATCTCCAACCTCAAACAGTCACTACTCTGACTTAACGATTGATGCGAACTTTGTTCGCTCTATCTCCAACCTCCAAAGGTTCCCCGAACCTTTGGAGCTATACGGGGGGTGGGAGTTCAAAAGGTCTGGGAGACCTTTTGAAGTAGGAAATACAAGCTGACGGTAGTCAGCTCACATTATTCAAAGTCTGGGGATAGACTGTTTCAGCTCAACAACTTAAAACAAAAAATTGTTGACGAACTCTTTTTTAGACCAGTCGAGTTCTTTCTCACTCCCACTTCTTCAGTTGTTGGTAAATCAAGCCAACGCTTATCAAGGCACAGCCGATGGCGTAGATACCAAAGGCTCCTGTTGGGGTTGGGTTGAGTTTTTCCAGATAAGTCGGCAAGATGGCAGAAGTGGCACCGCCGATATTGCAGCCCATAAGGACGATGGTCATGACCGCATTGAGCAAGGCCTTGGGTGCACGGTCTGTTACCTGACTAAAGACAATGGTTAGAATGATGCTGTAGAAAAATCCTGACACCATGCCACCGAGTCCCAGCACCCAGAGATTATCCGCAAAGGCAATGCCGATAACCGCTAGTCCAAAGACCACGTAGGAAACAGCTAAAAGCCAACCCTTCAAACGACCAACCAGGCTACTAAAGACCGTCCCTGCCACAATCCCCATGACCTGCATAAGACTGAGAATGAGACTGGCTTGCTGAGCAGTACCGATGCCCTTGGCTAAAACAATCTGAGGAATACGAATGGTCAGGAAGGTATTGACGTTGATAACAAAGAAGGCTAAGAATGCCAGATAAATTCCCATCATCCACATGGTCTTGTCCAGTTTGACCTTGGGCGCATTCTCCTCAACCTTTACCTCCATGCGAGCCAGCAATTCCTCTTTGGGAACAAAGAGAAGGAAGAGAGCCAAGATGACCAAGGCAAAAAGGTAGACCAAGAAGGCAGGTTGCCAACCAAACTGGGTCAACCAACCGACAAGGAGGGTGAGCCCTGCACTTCCCAAAACCTCTGCTGAACCACGCAAGCCCATCATCTGCACCCGCTCCTGACCGGTGAAAAAATTACCGATGATATTAATAGCACGCGCATTGATTAAGCCAATCCCCAAACCAAGCAAGATACGAGCCAGCAAAATCAGAGGATAAGCAGTTAGAAACATGGGCAAAGCTCCACCGATGGCCATAAGCAAAAGCCCTGCAATGATAATGTTTCGTTCAGACAAAAAACGGACAACTAGACCATTAGCCAATAGAGTAACCATAATAGCAAAGGAGGTCACCGTAATTAAGTTTTCCACCTGGGCCGCTGCAATTCCCTGCTGGGCAAAATGCTCAATCATCTGTGGAATAGCTGGCGAGACAGCAAATGTCGAAACCAGCATGGTGGATAGGGCCAACAAACTGGCTTTTTCTAAAATTCTTTTCATTTTTCTCCCTTTCAACGTTCGTCTTTTACTAGTATAACAGATTTGAAAGCGAATGGATAGAAAAGTCCGACTTTTATTCTCTCCCATTTCATGCTATACTTATCTTAACTATATTCAAAGGAGAGAATCATGTCTGTTATTGAACGATTAACAAAAGCTGCCCATTTGATTGACATGGATGACATCATCCGTGAAGGGCACCCAACCCTACGCCAGGTCGCTGAAGAAGTTGCATTTCCTCTATCTGATCAGGAAATTATTTTAGGCGAAAAAATGATGCAGTTCCTCAAACATTCGCAGGATCCTGTCATGGCTGAAAAAATGAAACTCCGCGGCGGAGTTGGTCTAGCAGCACCTCAGATTGACGTTTCCAAACGCATCATTGCTGTCTTAGTCCCAAATCCAGAAGATGAGGAAGGCAATCCACCTGCCCAAGCCTACTCCCTACAAGAAGTCATGTACAACCCTAAAATCGTGGCACATTCTGTCCAAGAAGCTGCTATTGAAGGGGGCGAGGGCTGCCTATCCGTTGACCGAGAAGTCCAAGGCTACGTAGTCCGCCATGCGCGCGTGACTGTTGATTACATGGACAAAAACGGAGAAAAGCACCGTATCAAACTCAAAGGATATAATGCCATCGTGGTCCAACACGAAATCGACCACCTCAACGGTGTCATGTTCTACGACCGCATTGACCCAGAACACCCATTTGCCGTTAAAGAAGGTATGTTGGTAATTGAATAAACATAAGAAACTGACTGAAGAATTTTCAGCCAGTTTTTCTTTTTTCATGAAAATAGCAGAGCTAACTGCCTAAAAATTTCCTGCCCATCCAAGACTAGATCTTGAAAGAGGAGGTAGTCCAGCAGAGACAGCAAACCAGCTAGTAGAATGAAAACCACTAAGCGGTTTGAAAACCGAACTTGCAAAAGATGGTTGAGGCTGACTAGAACAATTTCCAAGACAAGCAAGCCAAACACCATCCACAAAAGATAAGGAGCATTGGGCAGGAACCAAGCCCAAAGTTCTTGCCCTCTCAGGAGTTCAAGAAAAATACCCCTCTCCGAATGCGAAAGCAAGATAAGGCCATCTTCCAGATAACCGATTCCTCCGACCAGACTATTGACTAGGAAAAGACTAGCTAGAAAGAGCAGCGTAAAACCAAGGGCTTGCCCCAGTCCCAGCAACCACTTGGTAAGCAGAACCTTGCGTAAATCCACAGGCTGGGTCTGATAGAGACGCCAGTTTTTTCCAGCAACTTCCACCGCCTTGCCCCGACTGCCAAGCCAAACCGCCAGCAAGAGCACCACCAAATAGGCCGGACCATCAAAAAGAGTGCGCAGGCTGCCGATACCTGACAGATCTCTGGAACGGTCCCAAGAGGGATCGTCTACTGGAACCAAGGCATCATTGGTATCAAAACGATTTTCCAAGCTGGTCAAAATGACATCCTTGCCCCGCTTAGTTGCTGGCACCCCAGCCTCCATCAGCTGCTTCCAGTAATACTGACTGACCTGATTGCGGGTCTGGTAACGGCGAAGATTATCCACCGTCTGGCTGGCCCCAATATCACCATTGGCAAAAGCCCTTTCCTCTCTAGCCCATAAATAGACCTGCTCTGCCCCCAGCATAGCAAGGTGACTGGCCGGCAGTGCCTGAGGTTTTTCCTGATAAACCTGCCATTGCTTGACATAGAGGTCCTTATAGATATGGTATTCCTGTAAAAGCTCCACTCTCCACTCCAACTCCTCCTGATAGCTCGCGTCCTCTTTGACCAACTGCCTCAGACGGTTGATTTCCGACTGCAAAACCTCCACATAGGCCCCATCTTGCTCATAGGACTGGGCAACCAACTCTATCGAAACCCTCTCCTCCTGGGCAACCTCTTGCTTTTCTAGTCCCGTCAGTAGGGAAAATAGCAGAGCTAGGAGCAAGTTTACTAAGACGAGCCCTTTCCAAGAATTGAGCCGACTAAGGATGAGAACATCAAAAGACCAAATCTTGTCCAAACGCCCTGTGTCTAACTCCTTCTGATGACCAACTAGCAAGACCAGCCTTTTCTTTTCTGTCAGTAGATAATAAGCAACGAAAAGCCCAATGGTCAGCAAGACGAAGACATCCACCGCTACAAAGACCTGTGAAAATGCACCTGTGTCTAAAAAACTCGGAAAGGCTAACAAAGGCAGAATTTGACCTGACCAACCAGCTACTGCACCTACCTGATAGGAAAGCCCCAGAGCCAACAGTAACCCTGTCACCACAAAAATCAGCCGACTGGCTAACAAGTGGTCCAAAAATCCAAAAAGTAGGCGAACAGCTAGAAGCAAGACCAGCCAAAAACCAAGCAAGATAAGCCCGTAAAGCCATAAGCCTATCAACTGACTCTGACCCAACATCTCAAGAGGAGCTTGAAAACTAGATACAGCCAACTGACCTGTCAGCCCATCATAGACCAGGATAAAGAGCAAACCTATCCCCACAGCCAGCAAAAGCGAAAGCAAGGAAGCAGCCAAACGCCTCATCCCCTGCAAACTCAGACTATCCCACTGCCGCAACTGCCAAACTTGATGAGCCAGTGTCTTTTCCGCCAGCTGATTGGCAAGTAGAAAACCAAGCACCAAAAATACAGGAAGAAAACCAAACAAACTTTCTAAGTAGGCTTGAACAATACGCCCTGTTGACCAAGCCTTGTTTTCAGGACCATCAGGCAATTGATGCTCAAGCAACCAGTCATTCCATCTGGCCAAACGTTCGACTTCCGTTTGTGTCAAGGAATTCCGAGTTTGAAAAAGCTGTCGATTGCGACTGATAAAATAGTCCAAATCCTGATACATGAGTTTGCGGTAGTTGGGGATAGCTTCAAACTTTCCCTCATCTAAGGCCTGACCGACACTTTCTATATCGGATTTCAAGCCCAGCATCCGCGGTGCTTCTTCTGTGCCCTCCTCAATTTTTATCTCTGCCAAGACACTGGCCAATTCACTCAGTTCTTTTTTATAGGTTTCCACATAGGTCGCTTGGTGGACTTGGCGCTGAGAAATAGGAAGGTAGGCCAGACCTAGAAAACCCAGCAAGAGCAGGCAGTAGAGAGGCGACCAGAGGATTTTCTTGATTTCAAAGTTCAGCCTCATGTCCCCTCACCACCTTCCTCCACGTAGAGATCACGGTAGAGGGATTCCATATAGTCGCTGGCTTTTGTAAGGCCAGCCACCTGCTGGATTGGAATACGATCCAAACAATCCAGTAAATCTCTCTCCGGCAAGAAGATTTCCACCAGACCCTGCTCTGCCTTTTTCCACAATAGTTGAGGATAATCCCGTAAAAATTCCTGAACCTGCTTGGAGTTTTCCACAGCAAGATGGTAATCATAATCAGCCGTCAACTCCACTTCAGTTGCAATCAACTTGCTGGACTTGAGGAAATAAACCTGATTAGTCAGCTTCTCAATCTCCGACAAATGGTGAGAAGAAAGCAAAATGGCAACCCCTTCTGCTTGTAGGTTTAGAAGAAATTCCCGCTGTTGAATGATATTGGTCGGGTCCAAGCCGATATGGGGTTCATCCAGCAACAAGAGCTTGGGCTTGGGAAGGACAGCCATGGCAAAGAGCAACTTCTGCTTCATGCCCATGGAATAGCCAGCCACCCGCTTTTTGACATAGTAGCCCATCCCCAATTCTTCCACCAGCCCATCCACTTCCTTTTTCCCCAGCTTGTGGGTGGCAGCCACATAGGTCAGATGGTCGTAACCCGTCAACTGTGGATAAAGGGCTTGGGCATCCAACATGACAGACATATCTTGAAAAATCGCTCGGTCACTATTAGGACGACCATTGATGGTTACCGACCCTCGGTCAGCGGTTTCTGTGTTGCTGATAATATTCAACAGAGTTGATTTTCCCACACCATTGGGACCCACTAGAGCAACCAAGTCCCCCGCTTGCAGCTCAAAGGACACGTAGGACAAGACCTGGTGGGCACCGTATCGCTTGCAGACATCGACTACTTTTAGCATAGAAACTCCTTTCTTTGGGAAATGGCAGGTTTTATTTGATATAATAATATTAAATAAAAGTATCCAGAACAACAAAAAGTGGAAAGAAAGTGTCTCTCCACTTAATAATACTTTACCCCAATATTACAACACATAAAATATTTAATTAATTTTTCTTAAAAATCAATTGATAAATATTTTTGACCTCCAAATAGATTGACAGCTCCCCAAGGAGAATTTACTCCTACACCAATTAATACCGAACCATTAGCTCTCTGTCCATAAGGAATAGAACTTGTCCAAGTTTTTCTGTCAGAAATAGTATTTGGAAACCATGCCCAATCAGTAAAATACATATTCGTTACACTCCCAGATGTAGGATTAGAGTATCCAGAAGCATGGAAAGTTACATTAAGAACGTGTAACCCCACTAGAGAATGACCATTTATATGTCGTGTTGCATTTACATAGCCCGCTGAAACAGGCTGAGCCTGAAAACAGATAACCAGTAAAGTTATCAAAATTGCTTTTAGAGAAAATTTTTTCATTAGAAACACTTACCTATTCAATCTAATACAATCTACTGGGGATTTTTGACATGCCTTGTAAATCGGTAATAGTCCACTTGTGACAATCACACCAAAGCTAACTAGAGGTAAAGTAATCACATTTAAAATCATAACTCTCACAATATCCCTTATGTCTAAATCTAACGAAAAAGCTAGCAGAACCACTAATAAAAATGATACTAATAAAGCCATTGAACCGACCGATATAGCATATTGGACCAACTCTCTATAATAAAAACGTCTGACTGCCTTACTATTAAACCCAATCGCTTTCAATATACCTACTTCTTCTTTACGAGTATTACTCACTTGGAAAAAAACGAAAAATAAACATAACCCCATAAGCAACAGGATGACTAGACCTATATATGTCGATACTTTTCTGACATAAGCTAGGATATCTTTCAGACTCTGATAATCTTCTGCCGAGGAAACAATTGTTACACTAGGAAGTTGTTTAATGCGGTCTATTTCCTCAGAAACAGCTGTGCTATTTTTTATTTTTATATGATAGGCACTTGATTGCCAACTAGAGACCGATAGCCCTCCTAATACTTCTGGAAGTTCCTCGTCCTGTTGTAATTCCTGCTGCAAATGTAGCATTTCATCAGCCATCATGAAGAAACTATTGCCATAAATTGAATATTGGAAAGGGTAGGAATTTTTTAATATCCCAATTATTTTGAACTCTCTTCTCTGTTTAACGTAGATGTTGCCGTCACTATCTAGGATTTCCCCTGTATCAGTGGTCATTTCCCCTTCATAAAGAGCTACTGGTACATAATAATCTAATGTTATTCTTGGAAAAGTTCCCAACTCTGAAGATAAGTTTTGCGTTGCAATAAAACTTTCAGATACAATCAATCCTTGTTTCGTAGTTCTATCAATATACTCGATATTTCTCTCGGTCATATTCGTTTGAAATAGTGGCTGTATGCTGTACGGAGAAGACAAAGTAATCGTTTTTCCATTAAGAGTTATTTCAGGATTGATTTGCTGAGTTGATTGTTCAGGATTTTCAAAAGTCAATCCTTGATAAGGAAATTCTAAGTACGGGGTGACATTCAAAATAGCCACTGAATCCGCTAAAAATTCCACCTCATCAGTCGTAAATGACAAGAAATCATCATAAACTTGTTTCCCCTTAATCCCCAAGTTGTCATTCATGACTAAAAATCCATTTTCTAAAGAATTATCCAATAATTGCTGATAGTGAGACTGAAATAAACCAGTAATATTAAACATCATACTACTCAGGGCAACAAAGAAAATAAGTAAGCCTGTCACAATTTTGGAAATAGGGAATTTTCTCTTTGGTAAATCAATTTTTTGTTTGATCGAAAGATTGTAGATATCTCTGGCTCCCTCTTTTTTAAATGTATTTTTTTCTTCCTGTTCAATTCTTTGATCTAAAAATCTAATATGAACATCTCCGTATTTTATCACTTCATCATCATGAGAAACAATAATGACTATTTTCTGATAATGATGTGCCAATTCTACTAAAAGATTCGTAATCTTCTCTCTATTCTCCTTGTCAAGCGAATTTGTGGGTTCATCTGCTAAAATAATATCTTTATCTGTAACAATAGCTCTAGCGATGGCAACTCTTTGTTCCTCGCCACCTGATAAATCATAAGGGAAAGTGTATTTTTTATCTAATAAACCTAATTTTTTTAAACACTCATCCACTCTGTCATCTAAGTCATCAGCTTCACTTTGACTCTTGACTAACAATGCTAAATTATCATAAACACTGAACTGCCTTATTAAATTCTTTTCTTGGAAAATAAATCCAATATGTTGGGCAATGAAATTTGAAACTGCTTCCCCATCAGTCAAGTTAAGCGGATGACCATCGTAAGAATAACTCATATCTCCTAAATCAGTTGCTATTAGACCAATTTTGTTTAGTAATGACGACTTTCCAATACCTGAAGGGCCTGAAATCGTATATACGTTTCCTCTCTTAAACTGTAAAGAAGTCTCATTTAACAGGATTCTAGAACCATATCTAAGAATAATTCCATCAATCTCTAACATAGGTTTCCTCCCTTATATATGTTTATACTTAGTAGATTTGCTAGAAGACCCCAATTTAAAATATGTTTCAGAGATAGTATCAAAACGAACCCTTACACTAAATATTGACATCCTCATATAGCCACTTTTACGGCTCCCTACCCCACCAGATGAGTTGCCGGTTGGGTTTCGTAGATATCTTCTTCTGGCAGACCAAAAGTGCGAATGATCGAAATAAGTAAAACCAGTATGATGATTGTCATATATGCAGCCTTCTTTTTCATCCTTCCCTGTCCTCCTCTCTGATGGGATTTTTCTTGAATACCTCAACTCCTACCAAGAATATCGTTTCCGTTTTTCCTTTTCTCCTTTATATCCGATAGAAATTGATGTATATTTTATACCATTATGATATACTATTTTTACAAATATTGTCTATTTTGTTACATATTTTCACAGTTTTTTGAAAGGAGTAGTTTATGCGGTGGGATTACGGAAGTGTTTATAAAAGCATTCGGAAAAGTAAACGTTTGAGCCAGGAGCAGATTTGTGGGGATTATCTCAATCGAGCGACCTTGTCACGTTTCGAGAAAAATCAGAACATTCCTAGCTATGAGCTCATGCGTTTTTTACTCAAGCAAGTGGATATGACCTTCGAGGAATTCGAATACCTCTGTAACTACTATCAACCCAGCCAACGCCAACAATTACTCTATGATATAGATAATCTTAAAAATCCGACCACTAAGACCATGGAGGATTTGATAAAGCGTTGCCACGACCACTTGAACAAAGAACCAGATGATGGTCCTATCCGTCGAAAATGTCAACTTTTAGAAACTGTAGTAGCCGTTCGAAACAGTACTTCTTTCAATCAACTTTCCGAAGAAGCTGAAACCCTTTCAAAACTTCTGTGGTCAGAGCTAGAACGATATGACAACTGGTATCATAACGATATTATCTTGGTCGGCACTCTTCTGTCTAAGATTTCTTCCCTTGATAGCCTTGAAGAAACTGCCAATCTTCTTCTAAAACGATTGGAAAAATACAAGGATTACAAGCGAATCCAACCCACCATACTGTCATACTATCAGTCTCTTTCTTATTTTTTCTTGGAACAAAAACAGTACGATAAGGCTACTTTTTTTGCCACCAAACTCATGGACCTAGCCAAGCAAGAAAAACGCTATGACCAACTAGCCCGTGCCTATGTTTACCTCGGACTTGCTGAGAATAAGCAGGAACTAATTGACAAAGGACTACAAATCTTGGAACTGACAGACGAGAAAAGACTAATCGACAACCTCCAATTTCTTATCAAACAACACCAAACTGAGGCTGGGCAAAAAGTCCAGACTCGCTTCTCATAGTTCGTGTCAACATCTCAGCGCAGTGGTTGATTGGCAGATTTGTTCGCGTTTCACACTCCAAATCTGACCTAATCAACTGTGCGGGGGTGGGAAGACGAACTCTTTTTTAGACCAGTCGAGTTCTTTCCCACTCCCAGTTTTTTATGTGAGTACGAAAAACGACCCTTTCGGATCGTTCTACTTCATATTAACAGCTATTAGTAAATATCTCTACGATGACCAAATTCAAGTGCCAGAATAACCATCCTATCATCCTGTATATCGCAAATCAGCCGATAATCACCGATACGATAACGCCACTCATTGGCATGGTCCCCTGTCAATCCCTTGCCATGCAACCTCGGATTAACTGTACCATCTAAGTGTTTATCCACCCATGCAAATAATAATCTTTGGATTGGCTTATCCAATTTTCTGATTTGTCTCTGTGCCTTCTTAGAATACTCTACATGAAACATATTACAGACCAAGTTCCTTCTTGAAATCCGCATGACTGATGGTTTCAGGATCTTTCTGGTACTCCTCGTAGGCTTGATGGTAAATGTTCAAATCATACTCATCCTCAATATCACGCTCAAGTGCCTTCTTAAATAAACTTGAAAGACTTTGACCAGTCAATTGAGCATAGCTCTTGAAAAATACTTCTTCCTCTTTGTTTAATCGGATAGTTACTGTACTCATCATCTTACCTCACTTCTTTGTGTTACATTGTAACACATTTTACAAAAATTGTAAAGCAATATTAGATAGATTAGAGCAAAAAACGACCCTTTCGGATCGTTCTCAATTATAGTCATTTAGTTTTAAAATAGTATTCTAAAGAATACTCAACCGATTGAAATCTCCTCAATAACTCAGCCACTTTTCTTTTCAAGCCAGCCCAGAATCGTTCAATTGGGTTAAGTTCCGGGGAATAAGGTGGAAGCGGAAGAAAATAGTGTCCCTTAGCCACTGCAAGCTCATCTAGTTGTTTCTTGGGATGAAAAGCTGCATTATCCATAATGATGACATGAGGTTCTGTCAAGGATGGCAATAGCTGCTCCTGATACCACTTGATAAATAATTCCGCTGTCATCGTTCCATGATAAAGCAAGGGGGCTATAATTTTAGAACCAGTTTGACCAGCTACTACCGAAATTCTTTCGAATCTGCGTCCACTTACCTTGTCGTATACTTTCTCCCCTCGAGGTGCTCTAGCTTTGTAGCGATAAAAATAAGTATCAATGCCAGTCTCATCAATATAACAATAGGAGTGTTTGGAAAGCAGGCTAAAACATCAAGATAGCGTCTCACTTTTTCGCTATCTTGTTCTTTATAGGTTGTGGTCTTTTTTTAAAGTGATGTTCAGTTTTTTTAAGGCAGCCCAAACTGAGGGAATACTACAGTCAAAATGCTCTGCAATTTCCCTTAAGAAAGCATCTGGATGTTCCTTGACATAGGCTTCCAAGCGGTCATGCGGAAGTTTGCGAGGACTACGAGCTCGTGGTTTACGATTCAGATGTCCTTCATTTTTCAGCTGTGTCTCCCAACGGTACAAGGTATCGGTTCCAATACCAAATAGGTCACAGGTTTCCTTTTTTGTGTGTCCTGATTGGACATAGGCAATAACGCGTTTTCTAAAATCAATTCCGTAAGTCATAAGTCTATTTTATCATACATCAAATAAAAACTAAATGACGATATCTTAATAGTATTCCCCTTGTCTATAGTCCCAAGAGTTGAAGTGGTCTGACAAGTGCATCATGATTTTATCGATGTCCAGACCCTTACGGATGACAACTGGGCATGGGCTGATAGAACGGCTATCTGCACCTTGTTCTGGAATCAGTTTACCATCTTTATCTACCATAGACACCATAACCCCTTGCTCATAGCGGGTTTCAATGGTCTTGTCTGGCTGGATAGATGCCACATAATCATCCGCCTCGATAATCAAGTCTACTTTAGACGCGATACGCTCACCGATACCTTCTACCTTACCACGATTTCCCTTACCCGATGGGTTAGCAGATGAAGCGTAGACCATACGGCCTTCTTTTTCCCACATTTCCTTGGCAATCTGCTCGCCAGCCACACCAAACTTGATAACAAAGCAAGAAGTACCACGAACGTCGGTCATCAACTCTTCACGACCATCGCCATAAGCCTGCAACTTGGCATAAGCCTCTGGTTTCCAAGGCAGGATACAACCCAACAAAATGTCCTCGTCCCAATGCTTTTGGTAGAAAGCATCAATCTCAGGAGTCAATTGAGCCAACTCACGAAGCTCCTCCATGCTACCACAAAGGACCACGCCCGGCTTATTACGCTTGCGCTCTTTAGCGTCAAACTTACGCTCCAAACCAGCCTTATCCGAGGTCATAATGATGTAGCCAACCTTAGTCGGGCAGACAATCACGCCCCCCTCGCCCTTGATAATCTCAAGACCTTCTTGTGAAAGTGTGCCATCCCAGTGAATTTGTTTCGTCATAATCGTTTCCTCTTTTCTTTTGTTTCATAGCAGAGCGACCTGCTTGTTTTCTAATATTTCGTAGGAGTCTTTCAGTTTACTTTTAGTACTAGCTCTAACTGTCTGGGAGACAGTTAGAGATTGGAGATAAAACGAACATTGTTCGTGTCAACGAGCCGCAGACAGCTTCAACAGTCAGAGTAGTGACTGTTGAAGTTTAGAAATCATACTTACGATAGTAAGTAACGCTTGTAAAGTACGGCAAAGCGAGTTCAAATAATGATGAAATTATTTGAAGTTGGAAATAGGGAAACGGAGTTTCCTCGTTCGTCGCAGTAATAAAAGATAAAATGAAAGACTCTATTCTTGCCAATAACTTGGCCGATTCCTCTCATACTCCTCAATCAAATCCTGATACTGCAAGGTAATACCAATATCATCCAAGCCATTGAGCAACTTGTGTTTCCAGTCCTGTTCGATGTCAAATGGGAATTCCCCAAAAGGCGTCCGTATCAACTGGTCTGCCAAGTCAACCGTGATTTCTTGGTCTGGAGCCAGCTGAGCCAGTTGGTCCCTGACTTCTTTGGGCTGGATAATGGGCAGAATCCCATTGTTTAAGTCATTGTTGTAATGAATATCTCCAAAGGAGCCTGCAATGATAACCTTGAAGCCATAATCTGCCAGAGCCCAAGCAGCGTGTTCCCTAGAAGAACCTGCTCCGAAGTTATCCCCAGATATGAGGATACTAGCGCCTTGATACTCAGGCTGATTGAGAATGAAGTCAGGATTATCCGTGTAGTTATCATCCAAGTACCGCCAAGCATATAGCAGATATTTGCCAAATCCCTTTTTGTCAATCAGCTTGAGAAACTGCTTGGGCAAGAGCTGGTCGGTATCAATATTATCATTCATGAGCGGAACAGTCGTCCCTATCCATGTGGTAAATTGGTGCATTAGACTCCCTCCTTGAGAATGTCTAGCTGTCTAGTGTCGACAAATCGTCCATAAAGCGCAGCTGCGGCAGCCATAGCAGGACTGCACAAGTGGGTCTTGGCCCCAAAGCCCTGTCGGTCTTCAAAGTTTCGATTACTTGTAGAGGCGCAGTGGACACCTGCAGGCACTTTGTCTGGATTCATACCCAGACACATGGAGCAACCTGGATCTCGCCACTCAAAACCAGCCTCCATGAAAATCTTGTCTAAACCAAGCTTTTCTGCAGCTCGCTTGACAGGGCGACTGCCTGGTACGACAATGGCCGTAACCTGCTCTGCTATTTTCCGCCCCTGAACAATCCGAGCTGCCAGCTGCAAATCGCTGAGGCGAGCATTGGTACAGGAGCCTAGGAAGACATAGCCAACGGGAATGTCCGCAGCCTTTTGCCCAGGAGCCAAGTCCATGTAAGCATAGGCCCGCTCGTCGTTGTGGTCACAGATGGCTGGGAAAGTTTCGTCAAAACTAACCCCCATAGCAGGTGTGGTCCCCCAAGTGACCATGGGGGCCAAGTCTGACACATCAAGGACTAGATGCTTGTCATAGACGGTGTCCGCATCCGAGTAGAGCTCCTTCCAGTCTGCCACCGCCGCATCGAAGTCCGCTGGTGCACACTCCCGACCTCGCAGGTAGTCAAAAGTGGTCTGGTCTGGAGCCATAATGCCCATCTTAGAGCCGAACTCAATGGACATATTGCAAATAGTCATCCGCTCTTCCATGCTGAGTCGGTCGATGACTGGACCAGCAAACTCCACCACATGACCCAAACCACAATCCACGCCGTAGCGGGCAATCAGAGCCAGGATAAAGTCCTTGGCATAGACGCCTCTTTGCGCCTGACCGACAAATTCCACTAGGAGTCGCTTAGGTTTAACCTGCCAAATGGTCTGGGTAGCGAGAACGTGCTCCACTTCAGAAGTACCAATCCCAAAGGCAATAGCCCCAAAGGCTCCGTGGGTCGCCGTATGGCTATCCCCGCAGACAATGAACTTTCCTGGCTGGGTCCGACCTGTTTCTGGTCCAACCATGTGGACAATCCCCTGATGTTCCGAACCGTGGGCTGCGTGGGGAATGCCGAAATCCTCTATATTCTTCGCTAAGGCATCCATCTGAGCCTTGGAAATGACATCACGGATATTGTGAATATCAACGGTTGGCACGTTGTGGTCAAAGGTCGCAAAGGTCAAGTCTGGTCGCCGAACAGATCGCCCTGTATCCCTCAGTCCTTGAAAGGCCTGGGGACTGGTCACCTCGTGGACATAATGTTGATCAACATAGAGGAGCTGGGGCTGACCTTCCTGCCCTGTAATCACATGGCGATCCCAAAGCTTATCGAAAATGGATTTGCCACTCATGGCAACCTCCTTTCAAGCTGGGCAATAATAGCCGCTGTCATTTCTTTGGTAGAGGCGGTCCCACCTAAATCTTTAGTGAAAATGCCCTGTGCAAAGACCGCTTCAACTGCCTGGCGAATGGTCTGACCTGCTTGGACCAAATCAAAACTTTCTTCCAGCATCATGGCAACAGATAGAATCACACTGACAGGATTGGCAATGCCCTGACCAGCAATATCGGGTGCCGAACCATGGATAGGTTCGTAGAGACTGGGACCTGCCACCGCATGACTAGCAGAAGGCAGAACCCCTAGCGTTCCTGTTAATACGCTGGCCTCATCCGACAAAATATCTCCGAAAAGATTTTCCGTCACCAAGACATCAAACCGACTAGGATTGGTAATCAAAAGCATGGCTGCGCTATCCACCAACTGGTGCTCCAAGGTCACATCTGGGTAGTCCTTAGCCACTTCATCCGCCACCTTCCGCCATAATTTTGACGTCGCCAGTACATTTTGTTTATCAATGCTGGTGACTTTTTTTCGTCTTTTTTGGGCTAGGTCAAAGGCAGAGCGGACAACCCGTTCAATCTCTTCTGCCTGATAGGTATTGCTATCGCTGGCTTGGTCTGTTTCTAGAATATGCTCTCCAAAATAAATCCCACCTGTCAACTCCCGTACCATGACCAAATCCACACCGTCCAGCCGGTCGGCTTTCAGAGGAGAATAGTCTTTCAGGCTATCAAAAATTTTCACTGGACGGATATTGGCAAAGAGACCCAATTCCTTCCGAAGTTGAAGCAGCCCTTGTTCTGGACGGACAGCCGCATTGTCATACTGAGGGCTACCGATAGCTGCCAATAAAATCGCATCCGCCTGACGGCAAGCCTGCAAGGTAGCATCTGGTAGAGGATGGCCAACAGCATCAATCCCAGCACCACCAAAAGCTCTCTCCTCAATCTCATAATCAAATCCTACTTGCCCAGCTACAGCCTCGAGGACTGCTAGGCCAGCCTCCATGATTTCTGGTCCAATTCCATCACCAGCCAAGGCTACAATTTTTTTCGTCATACTTCCTCCTAGATGTGTGGCATGTCCTTCTCAGATAGTTTCTTATCTATCTGTCCACTATTTTCTTTTTGCACCATGACATTAGCATGGATATAGGCAATGGCAGAAGCCTTCACCACGTCAAAGTCAATACCAGAGGCATTAAAGATTGTTTCCGTTGCCTTGTTTTCTACAGCGACAAGCACACGAGCCTGGGCATCGATACCGTCGGTAATAGCGTCGATATGATACCGTTCCAAGCTGATTTCCTGCTGGAAGAATTGGTCAATGGCATTAAAGACTGCCTCAACCGAACCCTTGCCTGACTCCGAAACAATCACTTCTTCCTCATCTTGATTGATGAAGATAACCTGAGCCTGGATGCTGCCGTCAGACTGACTATCCAAACGTAAATCTTTAAATTGGAAACCATCACGGTTGCTAATTTCTGTCCCAGCTACTAAGGCACGGATATCTGCGTCCGTGATTTTTTCTTTCTTGTCTGCCAGGTTTTTGAAACGAGCAAACAAGCTAGCAACGTCTCCTTCATCAAAATACAGGTCTAGTTCTTTTAACTTTTCTACAAAGGCGTGACGTCCAGAAAGTTTACCCAGTGGCAGAGAATTTTTCTTGACCCCTACCAACTCAGGTGTAATGATTTCATAGGTCAATGGATTTTTCAAGACTCCATCCTGATGGATACCGGATTCATGTGAGAAGGCATTGCCACCAACCACCGCCTTATTGCGTGGAATGGCAATCCCAGAAAAGCGAGATACTAATTCCGAAGTATTGAGCGTTTCCTTCAGAACAATCGGACTGGTCACATCGTAGAAATCTTTCCGAATTTCAAGGGCAACAGCTACTTCTTCAAGGGCCGCATTTCCTGCTCGCTCACCGATACCGTTTATGGTACCCTCGACACGACCGGCACCATTTTTAATAGCTGAAAGGGTATTGGCAACTGCCATACCTAGGTCATTGTGGCAATGCGGACTGAAAATAATCTCACGATCCGATTTGACATTGGTCGTTAGATAACGGAAAATTTCACCGTAGTGTTGTGGAGTGGTGAAACCAACTGTATCTGGAATGTTGATGTAGGTCGCACCCGCATCTACCGCTGTCTGCACCACTTCAAGCAAATAATCCAACTCCGTCCGCGTCGCATCTTCTGGTGAAAACTCAACCACTTCAAAACGCTCACGGGCATAGCTGACATGTTCTGTGATTTGCGCCAAAATTTCTTCTTTGGTCTTTTGAAGTTTAAATTCACGGTGAATCGGACTGGTCGCAATAAAAACATGGATCTGCGGATACTTGGCATCTTTTAGTGCCTCGTAACAAGCATCAATGTCTGACTTGACTGACCGTGCCAAACCTGTCACAGCCGTCTTGGTCATCGCTGCCGCAATCTGACGAACCGCTTCAAACGAATCAGGACTGGCCGCTGGGAAACCCGCTTCAATGGCAGAAATTCCCCATTTTTCCAACTGCTTGGCAATGGTCACTTTTTCCTTGATAGAAAAATTCACACCTGGCGTCTGTTCACCATCTCGTAAAGTCGTATCTAAAAATTCAATCACACGCATAAGAATACCTTTCTAAACAATACAAACTTCAATACTATCGTCCTTGAATTTACTTTTAGTACTAGCTCCAACAGTCAGAGTAGTGACTGTTGGAGGTGGGAAATAGAGCGAACTTAGTTCGCATCAAAAACCGCAGGCATAACTGGAGTTAGGTAAGGCGAATTAACGAAGTAATAAAATTAAACTAAATGACGATAAAAAAGAAAACACCTCGAGGATAACTACCTGCGAGATGTTGTCAACAGCGCCCGCTTGGTAAGCCAAACAGGACTAATGCTACCTAGCGCACTAGCCCGACCGTCGCAACAACAAAGCAAAAAATTTTGTAGTGACAGGTTTCATTTGACTTTTTCCTTTCTGTGTTTTACTTGTTTTCCATGATAACGTACTTTTTTTCACTTGTCAACAGAAAAATGGAAATTTTCTGAAAAATCCGAACAATAGAGCAATTTACGCAAATTCCTCCACAAATAAAACCAAACCTCATCAGAAGTCTGGTCTTACAGTTCATATTAATTCCGTCTAGAACTTGAAAAAATAGCCACTAGCAATACTGCTCCAAAGACTGACGGTACCAGAGCCATACCAGCAAATTGTGGTCCCCAGTCACCAAAGAGTAACTGGCAAACCCACGAACCTGCAAGCCCTAAGATAATATTTCCCAAACAACCGCGACGGTCATCCGAAGAAGTCAAAGCTCCCGCGATCAAACCGATAATCGCACCTGCAATAATACTTGCTAACATCTCGTATTCCTCCTATTCTCACAAAATAAGACTGGTTGCCCAGTCTTATACCCATATCATTAGATAGCCCATTCACCGTCACGGAAGATTGGTACACGGGTACCGTCTTCACGGATACCGTCAATGTTCATCTTGTTAGAGCCGATCATGAAGTCCACATGGACATCTGAACGGTTGAGACCAGCTTCTTTCAACTCTTCTTGGCTCATTTCTGTACCACCTTCGATAGAGAAGGCATAGGCTTGACCAATCGCCAAGTGGTTCGAGGCATTTTCATCAAAAAGAGTATTGAAGAAGGTCACACCTGATTGAGAGATTGGGCTCTTGTCTGGCACAAGGGCAACCTCACCGAGACCGCGTGCACCAGCATTGTCAAAGACTAATTTCTTCATGACTTCGTCGCCTTTTTCTGCCGTCACGTCCACGATTTCACCATCTTTGAAGGTTACTTTGATGCCTTCGATGATGTTGCCGTTGTAGCTGAGTGGTTTTGTAGACGTTACATAACCGTCTGCCACACGGTAGTCAGGTGCTGTGAAGACCTCTTCTGTTGGCATGTTGGCAATAAAGTGTTCACCTTGGGCATTGACCGAACCAGCCGCTTCCCACAAGTGATTCTTCGGCATACCAAGAACGAGGTCAGTTCCTGGTGCTGTATAGTGCAATTTGACAAACTGCTCGTCGTTAAGGACCTTAGCCTTAGCCACCAAGCGGGCCTCATGCTCTTCCCAAGCCTTGATTGGATCTTCTTCGTAGATACGGCAAGTCTTGAAGATTTGGTCCCAAAGGAGGTCCACTGCCTCTTCGTCAGACGCTGCATTTGGGAAGACTTTTTTAGCCCATTCCAAACCAGAGGCTGCACCAAGAGTCCAACTAACCTTGTTAGCTTGCGTTGCTTGACGCATTGGCTGCAAAGCCTGGCTAAGTGCACGAGCGTTGCGAGACAATTTCTCTGGATCAACACCGTCGTAAGCTCCTGGATCTTCAGACAAGACCACCAAACGACTTGCCTTGCGCTCCAAGAGGTAGTTCATTTCAGTAACACGTTGTGGATGAACTTGTTCCAAGAGTTCCACATCTACATTGACCAAACGCTCACGCGCAATCACGTCGTCCAACCAGTTAACCAAGACTTCCTTAGCACCGTGGGCGTAAGCTTCTTTGACAATCAAACGAGCCAACTCAGCCTGTTCCACACTGATTGTCAACTGCACCGTGTGACCAGGTTGCACATTGATACCTGTTGAAACCAAGAGTTTAGCATATTTAGCGAGATTTTCTTTAAAATTTGATAATACCATTTTTTCTCCTTTGAAATGTAATACTAGATTATTGTATCATATTTTGAAGCTAGACAGATAAAAAAACTTCCTGCTGATGCAGGAAGTTAGCTCTGGAAGATAGTTGAAGGTTGGAGATGAAACGAACGAAGTTCGTGTCATCAAGCCGAAGGTTGAACTCTGCTCCTCTCCTGTTTCAAGGGAGCAGGCTGTAAAGCTCCACTGGAGCTCTACACTCATCACATCAAGCCAACAACGTCTGATCCCAATTTTCGCAGAGTAAAGTTTTCAGTTTGCATTTAGTACTAGCTCTAACTATCTGGGAGATAGTTAGAGGTGGGAGATAAAACGAACAGAGTTCGTGTCAACAGCCGCAGACATAACTGGAGTTAGGCAAGGCGAGTTAACGACGTAATAAAGCAAACTGTAAACTTTACTAGTTACCAAAAACCTTTACACGGTCAGCATCCGCCATATAGTCTTTATCTGCTGCTGGAGCTGCGATGCTTCCGAATGGTGCTTGTGCACGGAGTTTCCAGTTAGCTGGGATACCGTATTTTTCAGCCACTTGTGCATCAACCAATGGGTTGTAGTGTTGTACGTTCATGCCGATGTTTTTCTCAGCGAAAGCCAACCATACTGCGTACAAGTTGATACCGTGAGCTTGTTCAGACCAGATTGGGAAGTTTTCAGCGTAAAGCGGGAAGCTCTCTTGCAAGCCTTTGACCACGTCTTGGTCTTCGAAGAACAAGATAGTACCAGCACCAGCTGCAAAGCTAGCCAAACGACCTTTTGTGCCTTCAAACGCTTCTGCAGGCGTTACTTTTTCCAATTCGCTATAGGCAATTTCGTTCCAGAAAGCTTCTGACTCCGCACCAAAAAGTACAACTGCACGGCTAGATTGTGAGTTGAAAGCTGATGGAGATTCTTTCATGGCTTTCTCAACAAGTGCTACTACTTCTTCATTTGATACTGGCAAGTCTTTACCAAGTGCGTAGATTGTGCGGCGTTTTTCTTGTAGGTTTGCAAAGTTTGACATATATTTTCCTCTTTTCTTATTTGTTACTACATAGTAGTTTTTATCACTATGTAGAGATTGTATACCTATCAAAAACATTAGTCAAGAGTTTTGACTTCTTTTTATAAAAAAAATTCACTGCTTCCAAAAGAAACAGTGAACAAGTTTAAAACAAATCATCAAAGAGACTGAGCTGGTTATCCTCTGGCATTTTACCGAGAATACCCATTTCATCCATTTTTTCGACCAGTGTACCTGACAATCCACCACGCTTACGGAGCTCCGTCTTGGAGAGAAACTCTCCTTCAGCCCGTGCCGCCACCACCTGCTTGGCTACGTTTTCTCCCAAACCATCCATGGCAACAAATGGCGGAATAAGAGTGTCGTCTTCAATTAAGAAGTCAGTCGCATGGGACTTGTAAAGGTCCAATTTACCAAACTTAAAGCCACGTTCCAGCATCTCATTGACCAACTCCAAAGTAGTGTAGAGGTCTTGCTCAACGTTTGAGGCTTCATTGTTCTTCTTCTTGAGAGCAATTTCTTCCATCTTGGCCTTGACTCGATCCAAGCCACCTGACATAGTCGCCAAATCAAAGGCCTTGGCACGAATAGAGAAATAAGCACAGTAATAGTAGATTGGGTGGTGAACCTTGAAGTAGGCAACCCGCAAGGCCATCATAACGTAGGCAGCCGCGTGGGCTTTGGGGAACATGTACTTGATTTTACCACAGGATTCGATGTACCAGTCTGGCACCTTGTTATCCTTCATATTTTGGATATAGCTGTTTCGCTCTTCCTCAGAAATCTTGAGCCACATGCCCTTCCGCACCCGTTCCATAATGTTAAAGGCCATTTTAGGTGGCAGGCCTGCATGCATGAGATAGACCATGATGTCATCCCGACAGCCGATAACGGTAGATAGATCGGCAATTCCTGCCTTAATCAAGTCCTGAGCATTGCCCAACCATACGTCTGTACCGTGGGATAGACCAGACAGCTGCAGGAGTTCCGCAAAGGTGGTCGGCTTGGTTTCCTCTACCATTCCCCGTACAAAGTTGGTTCCAAATTCAGGAATGCCCAACATACCCGTCGGTGTGCCAATCTGCTCTGGGGTAACTCCCAGAATTTCCGTACCAGAGAAAAGGGCCATCACTCCCTTGTCATCAGCAGGAATGGTCTGCGGATCAATGCCCGACAAGTCCTGCAGCTTGCGAACCATGGTCGGATCATCGTGCCCCAGAACATCGAGCTTCAAGACGTTTTCATCAATATCGTGGAAGTTAAAGTGGGTGGTCTGCCAGTTGGCCGTCACATCATCGGCAGGATATTGGACAGGCGTAAAGTCATAGACATCCATGTAATCAGGGAATACGATAATTCCGCCTGGGTGTTGACCAGTCGTCCGTTTGACACCAGCCGCACCAGCAGCCAAGCGTTCTACTTCTACATCACGGTAGAATTTTCCATAATCCCGCTCATAGCCTCGGACAAAACCATAGGCCGTCTTGGCCGCCACCGTACCAACCGTTCCTGCACGAAAGGCATTTTCTTCGCCGAAAATATCCCGAACATCCAAATGGGCAGACGGTTGGTCATCCCCTGAGAAGTTCAAGTCAATATCGGGAACCTTGTCCCCGTCGAAACCAAGGAAGGTCTCGAAAGGAATGTCCTGTCCATCTTTTTTATACTTGGTCCCACACTTTTCACAATCCTTGTCTGGCAGGTCAAAACCTGAACCATAGGAACCATCTGTGATAAATTCACTGTGTTGACAATTTGGACAGACATAGTGAGGAGGCATAGGGTTTACTTCTGTAATCCCAATCATGGTTGCAACGAAACTGGAACCGACAGACCCCCGTGAACCCACCAGGTAGCCCCGCTCGTTGGAACGGTGCACCAACATCTGCGACGCCAGGTAAATCACGGCGAATCCATTCCCCAGAATGGACGTTAATTCCTTTTCAATCCGCAGGTCGATGATATCTGGAAGAGGATTGCCATAAATTTCAAAGGCTTTCTGATAGGTCAATTCCGCAACCGTTTCCTCGGCCTTCTCAATATAAGGCGTATAGAGGTCGGTCTTAACCACCTGAACATCTTCAAACCGGTCCAGCATGGCATTGGGATTGGTAATGACAATCTCACGCGCCAGGCTTTCGCCCAAGAAGGCAAACTCGTCCAACATCTCGCTGGTCGTTCTAAAGTGGGCTTTTGGCAGTGGTGCTGGCTGAGCGTTCTCGCCATTTCCGATGGTCCAGTTAATTGATGCCCCTTGACCTAGAGCACGAACTATGATTTCCCGATAGATTTCCTCTTCTGGGTCAATGTAGTGGACATTTCCAGTCGCCAGAACAGGCAGACCTGCCCTACGTCCTACCTCAATCAACTGCTTGATAGTCTCTTCAATCTCTGCCATATCCTTAAACTGCTCCTTGGCAATCATGGGAGCGTAGAGAGCTGGAGGCATAACTTCGATAAAATCATAATAGGCTGCCGTTTTAACCGCTTCATCTATCCCTTTGGAGAGCAAGTCATCGAAGACCTCGCCCTCTTGACAGGCTGTTCCCAATATTAAGCCTTCACGATGGGCATTGAGAACGGTCCGTGGAATACGTGGAACTCCCTCAAAATACTTGGTATTGGAAAGAGAGACCAGTTTGAACATATTTTTCAAACCAACCTGATTAATCACATAGAGCGTGGCATGCTTAACACGAGCCTTCTTATAGGAATCCTCCGCAATCAGCTCCGTATTTAGCTGGTTGAGATTGGTCAAATTGTGCTTCTCCAAGGCATCTTTTAGGAAGATGAAGAGCAGGCGCCCTGTCGCCTCCGCATCGTAGTTGGCCATGTGGTGGTGTTCAAGAGCAACACCAAACCGCTTGGTGAGAGGACCTAAACCATGACGCTTAAAGTCGGGGTAAAGGTTACGAGCAAATTCCAAGGTATCAATGACAGGCTGGCTAATAATAGGTAAGCCTGCTCGTTCATAGTTGACATTCATAAAGCCAACGTCAAAGGTGGCATTGTGGGCAACCATAATGGAATCCTGACAGAAGTCCTGAAACTCCCGAAGAACTTGCTCCATGGGCTTGGAACCACGCACATGCTCATCTGTGATTCCTGTCAGATCTGTTGTAAATTGACTGAGCGGATGACCCGGATCGATAAACTCATCAAATTCTGCAATGATATTGCCCTTGTGCATCTTAGACGCCGCAATTTGAATCAGGGCATTGTTGACTGCAGAGAGACCGGTTGTTTCCACGTCAAAGACCACATAGGTCGCATCAGACAGGACCATATCCGCTTCATTGTAGACAATGGGAACCGAGTCCTCAACGATATTGGCTTCCATACCAAAGAGGGGCTTAATCCCAGCCTTACGAGCAGCATGGTAGCCATGGGGGAAGGATTGAACATTTCCGTGGTCGGTAATGGCCACCGCCTTGTGTCCCCAGGCAACCGCACGCGCCACCAAGTCCTCAACGGCAGGCAGGGCATCCATGGTAGACATGTTGGTATGGGCATGAAACTCAACCCGCTTCTCACCCTCAGGCATAAGGTCCTTACGAATTTCCTTCTTGACCTCCTGGACTTCCTGTACGTTCATAGTCAAATCACGGGTGAAATTATTGGTTTCCACATTTCCACGTACCCGTAGCCAGTTGCCCTTTTTGACCATATCAAACTTCTGAGCCTCTTCCTCATTCTTAGCCCACTTCTGCAAGGTGAAGGACGAAGTATAGTCGGTCATCTTAAAGTTGATAATGACCCGCCCCGTCTTGGTCGTCTTCTGCTCGACCTCAAAGACCAGTCCCTCAAAGACAATCCGATTCTCCTCGCTATCCACCTCAATCATAGGCGTAATCTCAGCCTTTTCGATATTGACCTTGGCAGGACGATTTTTCTTATATTCTGGGACAAATGGCTGAGCTGCCTCTGGTGGTGGCACCATTTGAGCCAGTTGTTCAAGGGCCGCCAAGTTTTCTTCATTAGCCTGCTGGTAAATTTCTTCATTTTGCGCATGGAAAGCCGCAGCCTGCTGCTGCGTCATCTCCTGGCAAACTTCAATGTCCACCGCAAGATTGCCAAAACCAAATCGCTTGTATTGCTCCACAAGATTTGGCAGATGATTCTTCCGAAAATGAACGGTGTCAATGGTTTCAGGACCTTTTATCCACAAAACACCATCTCTATAAGCCACCTCTAATGGCTGAAAAAGAGCCTTGAAGCCTGCACTCTGGCACAAATCTTCCGTAAAAGCTTCTGGATAATATGCTTCTACCAAACCAGCTTCAAAGGCCTCCGCATCGCTGACAATAGAAAATTGAATCTTATTGCCCACCTTTTCAAACTCCGTCGCCAAACGAGCCTTGAAGAGTTGATAGTCCATGAGCGGCAAGGGGGTTTCAAAACGGAAGGTAAATTCCCAAAGTTTACTGACCTTGTGCAAGACTACTTTCTCAATCGTTGCAGTCGAAAAAGCCCCTGATTGTCGTGCATCAAGAGGCATTCCGATTTGTTGTAGCAAGAGTTGAAACTTATCTGACATACTTATTTCCTTTGTAGTTCGTTAGAAACATTTTACCATAAATGGAAGAATTTTTCTTGAGGGAGGCAGAAAATAAATATCCCACCTTCTCTCTAAGAAAAGGCAGGACATTATAGTCGAGTGAATTAGAAACAGGACATATCTAAGTTTGTCAATTTGAGAACTCTAAAGTTATTTTAGGAGTGGGTTATTAACACTATAACTTAAAATTGTCCCTTTCCTAATTCAAGTCACTACAATATATATCATTCTTCTTTTGGCAGGGAATAAAGCCAATCGGACAACGATGTTTCTGTCTCATCTAACAAATTGTAAGTCCCATCTTCCTTGAGATAAATGAGGGCTGGTACTCCCACAATCGGAAATTTGGTCAACACTTGTTTTTTATCCTCTTCAGTCATCCCCTCCACATTATAGTAATAAACTGTTTGTACTACATCTAACTTCTGCATAGTTTCTTGAAAAAGGGGTAAAAAATCTCTACAGTATGGACAGGAGGCTTTCCCTAGAAACAACAAACTATCTCTGGGAAAACTGTCATTCACTAACTCTTCAATAGTCAAAGGAGTATACTGCGAGACAATACTATGGTATTGTTTTATGGCGGATTCTTCCATAGCTCGAGCAGTATCCTCTGTACGTGATGAGGTATCAAGGGAAGGAGTTGCTACAGCCTGTTTAGAAAAGCTACACCCCTGCAACAACAGACACAAGGAAAGCAGTAAAAACACTAAAGTAAGCCACTTATCCCTCGCTCTATCTAACACCGGTTCCGTCAGTGCTAGAAATAATTGGAATACCAATAAACCGACAGCTAGTATAGCAATAACCATTGAACGCTGAAATAACCCCTGTTTTAAAAACAGAATCGAACTAAAAATAAACAGATAAAATGATGGAGATTTGTAGAAGGCTTTGTTAAATGAAACGTTCATAGCTCCCTCCTTTGTCTACCCGAGTACACAGGTTAACAGAGCTGGTCCAAATGTAGAAACAACTTGCTTCCATGTGATAGGATTAGACCAAGTTAAAATACCAAATGCACCACCTAGGAATGCAATCACACAATTTCTTTCTCTAGCAGTTAAATTCCTACCAGGAGGGGTCGGCCGATTACAGTAACGGTTATGAAGCCGCGGAACATTTGCAAAATCTCCACAAACTCCTCTATCCAAAGGAACAATCCCTCCCTTTTCAATAGGTACTTCACGAGACGAAACATAATCTGTTATTGCCCCGCCTGCATATACAACTGGGACATAACTGGATGCAAAACTAGTAAAGAGAACTGCACACGCTGACAACACAACAATCAATTTTCTAAGTACTTTCATGATATTACTCCTTTCACAGTCCCCACAAAATGGATACTATAGCTTAGTTTCGTCGTACATCGGACATCCCCTCCACTTCTATTCCTGAGAGTCATTGAATCATTTTAACGAATTTATACACGATTAGAAAACGTTTTCCGTTCCATCCTTATTATAACACTTCGAGTTTGCAAATTCAATAATAAATAAGTGAGATTGATAACATCTCACTTATCCAGTTACCAAGCCGCAGCTTCTGTCGGTGCTTCTAAAAAGTCCAGCCATTTTCGATCCTTGACACGACAGAGGGTGACAGAAATTCCTCCCATATCAAGACTGGTCATAAATTTACCTATTTTAATATAGGAAAGCTGTAAACCTTCTAGCTCTAGAAATTGGCAAATGTCATTCAAAAAGATTCCTTGCTCAATCTCCGACATAGAACCAAGATTATTGACCAAAAGAATATACTCCTCGCCCTCCTTCCAACGGAATTTTAATTTTAATTTGTTCACAATTTCGTTGGCTAACTGCTCAGAAGATTCAAATGCAACCGTCCGATAGCCCTCTTCTCCATGGATACCGATGCCGTAAGATATTTGTCCCTCCTCCAAATCAAACAAAGGCAGGGCAGCATTGGGCAAATAGGCCGACTTGGTTGCAAAACCGATGGTCGCAATCTCTGTTGCCAGAGACAGTCCCAGCTGTTCCAATTCATCTAAGCTATAGCCAGTAAGGGTAGCAGCTCCTAATATCTTATGAAGTAGAATGGTCCCTGCAAGCCCCCTATGCCGCATACGGAAATTATTCTTAGTATCGACCGAAATATCGTCATGGGATACGATGTACTTGACTGCAATCCCCTCCTGCCGAGCCAATTCGATAGCTTTTCTAAAAGAGACAAGGTCTGCCTCAAAGTTTTTTACAATCAGAAAAACTCCCTTGCCCTTATCTACTGCACGAATGGCTACCAAGACTTCTTCAGCGGTTGGGGGCGTAAATATTTCACCATATACTGCAGCAGTCAACATACCCTTTCCGACAAATCCAATATGTGCCGGTTCGTGCCCCGAACCACCTCCTGAAATAATTGGAACTAAATGGTCATCCTGCACTTTCTGAAGCACAATCGGAAGCCCCTTCACTTTCTTCACTTTAGGATTGGTTCGACAGAAACCATCCAAATAATCTTCAATAATTGTTGCCTGTCTATTTCTAATAAACACCATACATTAACTCCTACAAAATCAAAAACGACTCGCGAACAAGAGCCACCATTTGCTTCCAATAACCGTGAATCTGACAAGGCGACTGCGTCAGTCCTTCCTTTATCAGTCCAATCCAAGCATTAGCATGATAGAGAATCAAAAAATGCTTGTCCTGTTGGGAAATCATTTTACCCTCCTGGAGCTGGTACTCGTTGATAATTTTCTCCATCAAAACCATAAAGTAGCCTTCTAAATAGCTGACAAAATCATTTTGCCCCTTAATCTCAAAGAGTTGCCTATAGAAAGATTGGTTACTCTCGATGTAGTACAAGAGCTCATCCAGAAGCTTGATTCCACTAATATAGGTCAGATTGTCAGTTACCTGCTCCTGCAATTCTGTCTCAAATATCCAGTCCAGCAACTCATACTTGTCTAAAAAATGGTTGTAAAAGGTTTGACGACGAATCCCTGCTTCCTGCATGATGTCGACAACTGAGATTTTATCAAAGGATTTTTGGGATAGCTGTTTTTTAAAAGCCTTTGCAATCCTTTTCTTTGTAATCAACGAGGTTGGCATATGTCACTTCCTTTCGCTTCCTCTTTATTATACCCTATCATGCTTTTCTTTGGAACAAAAGGGACACATTGGGCAATCTGTCCCTTCCTTTTTTCTTTTGGACAATGTAGAATGAAAGCGAAAACAAAAACAAAGGAGTTTTCTCATGAAAAAGATTATCAATCAACCCGAACATGTCGTTGATGAAATGTTAAAAGGACTTGTCTTTATGCACCAAGATCTTGTCGATCGTATCGATGGATTTGATGTGATTATCCGCAAGGCTGAAAAAACTGGTAAAGTCGGCATCATCTCAGGAGGTGGCTCTGGTCACGAACCTTCTCATGCAGGCTTTGTCGGCAAGGGCATGTTGTCCGCCGCTGTATGTGGCGCAGTATTTACCTCACCAACACCAGACCAAATCTTGGAAGCCATCAAGGCTGCTGACGAGGGAGCCGGCGTCTTTATGGTCATCAAAAACTACTCTGGCGACATCATGAACTTTGAGATGGCACAAGAATTGGCGGAAATGGAGGGCATCGAAGTGGCCAGTGTCGTTGTGGACGATGACATCGCTGTGGAAAATAGCCTCTATACCCAAGGTCGTCGTGGTGTAGCTGGTACCATCCTTGTCCATAAGATTCTCGGTCACGCTGCAACAACTGGCAAATCTCTGGCTGAGATTAAGGAACTGGCTGACCGTCTCGTCCCACAAATCAAGACTATCGGCTTAGCCCTATCAGGTGCTACGGTACCAGAAGTGGGTAAACCAGGCTTCGTCCTTGAAGAGGATGAATTTGAATACGGTGTCGGTATCCATGGTGAACCTGGCTATAAGAAAGAAAAACTCCAACCATCTGCAAGATTGGCTGAAGAATTGGTTGAGAAATTGGCTGAAGGCTTTGACATTCAAGATGGTGAACACTACGGTGTCCTTATCAACGGTCTTGGAGCAACTCCTCTCATGGAGCAATATGTTTTTGCCAACGACGTTGCGCAATTACTAGCTAAAAAAGGGGTTATTGTCGATTACAAGAAAATCGGTAACTACATGACATCGATTGATATGGCTGGACTGTCATTGACCTTAATCAAACTAGAAGACCCAAGCTGGATTGACGCTTTGCAGGCCCCTGTTGAAGTGGTAGCTTGGTAGGAGAAAGACTATGGATGCAAAACAAGCACTGCTCTGGATGGAGACATTCAACAAAAAAATTCAAGAAAACAAAGATTATTTGAGCGAACTCGATTCTCCAATCGGAGATGGAGATCACGGGGGCAACATGGCGCGCGGAATGGCTGCCGTCATGCAGGAGCTATCTGAAAAAGACTATGAGACTGCTGACCAAGTCTTTAAGGTGGTTGCCATGCAACTTCTCAGCAAGGTTGGCGGTGCTTCCGGCCCTCTCTACGGCTCTGCCTTTATGGGTATTACTAAAGCCAGTCAAGCTGGCGCTGATTTGGCAGATACGCTTCAAGCAGGTTTGGAGATGATCCAAAAACGTGGCAAGGCTGAATTGGGCGAGAAAACCATGGTAGACGTGTGGATTCCTGTTATTTCTGCCCTAAGAGAAAGCCAGCTGACAACGGAAATTATCCATAAAGCCGTTCAAGGGACAAAGGATATTGCTGCAACCAAGGGACGCGCGTCCTATGTTGGGGAAAGGTCTATTGGACACATTGATCCAGGCTCTTTCTCATCTGGACTTCTCTTTGAAGCCATGTTGGAGGCAGAACTATGACAAAGGTTGGTATCTTACTCGTATCCCATTCAAAAAATTTGGCCCAGGGAATCATCGACCTAGTATCTGAAGTCGCAAACGATATTCCCATCACCTATTGTGGCGGACTAGAAGATGGTAGCATCGGTACTAGCTTTGAAATCGTACAAGAGCGAATTGAGGCAAACTCTGCTGATACCCTCCTTGCCTTTTTCGACTTAGGTAGCGCCCGAATGAACATGGAACTTGCTGCCGATTTTACAGACAAACAAATTCTTATCCAAACCGTACCAGTCGTCGAAGGTTGCTATACTGCCGCAGCTCTCTTACAGGCTGGAGCTGACTTGGAGACTATTCTTGAACAATTAAAAGAACTGACAATCAATAAATAGGAGGTCATTATATCTGATTGGAGAATTACTTGGAAACGGTGTGGTTGCATCCTCTCTAAAACCAAGGCTGAAAATAGCGGCTGGCTGACCATCGTACTAGGATGGGGCATCGCTGTAACAATTGCCGTCTACATATCAGGAATTTTTGGACCTGCCCACCTGAATCCAGCTGTCACTATCGCAATGGCATCTATCGGCTCCCTACCATGGGCTCAAGTCCCAGGCTTCCTACTTGCCCAATTTGCTGGAGCAATGTTGGCATCCATCGTCCTCTATCTCCATTTCTACCCACATTGGCAGGAAACAAAAGATAGCGGAACAATCCTTGCTACCTTCTCTACTGGACCAGCTCTTCGTCACACAGCTTCAAACTTGCTCGGCGAAGCTCTTGGTACAGCTGTCTTAGTCATGGGAATCCTTGCAATTGGTCCTAACAATGTCAGCGCTGGCCTCGGCCCAATCATCGTGGGACTTATCGTATTTGCAATCGGCTTCTCACTAGGATCAACGACAGGCTACGCAGTCAATCCAGCTCGTGACTTAGGTCCTCGTATCATGCATGCTATCCTTCCAATTCCAAACAAGGGAGATTCTGACTGGTCTTACAGCTGGATCCCAGTTGTTGGCCCAATTCTTGGAGGAGTCGCAGGAGCTATCCTCTATAACCTCCTACTAAATATGTTATAAAAAAAATAGCCTTGGGTGACTAGAACCAAGCCTACTTTATCAACAAAGACTTGGCTATCATCAACCAAGTCTTTTTCTGTTATTCATTTTCTTTTGTAAGGATTTGCAAGGTTTCAAGGAGTTGGTCCACATGGACTTCTACAGTATCACCTGTGCCCTTGATTTTCACTTCGACGATGCCATCAGCTGCTTTCTTACCAACAGTCACACGGATTGGCAAGCCAATCAAGTCACTGTCAGAAAACTTAACGCCGACACGCTCGTTACGGTCATCTGTCAAGACTTCATAACCAGCAGCCACCAAGCTTGTTTCGATTGACTTAGTCAAGGCCATTGCTTCTTCATCTTTGACATTGACTGGAATCAAATGCACATCAAACGGTGCCAATTCTTTAGGGAAGTTGATGCCCCAAGCATAACGGTATTCACCTTTTGGTGTCTTGTTAACAAAGAGGCGAGCGTGTTGTTCAAGAACGGCTGACAAGAGACGGCTAACACCGATTCCGTAGCATCCCATGATAATCGGCATAGAACGACCATTCTCATCCAAGATGTTGGCATTCATGCTGTCTGAATAGCGTGTACCGAGTTTGAAGATGTGACCAATCTCGATACCACGGGCAAAGTTGAGAACCCCGTGTCCATCTGGAGAAGGCTCGCCTTCCTTGACTTCGCGAATGTCCACATACTCAGTCACTTGGAAATCACGCCCTGCATTGGCACCTGTGTAGTGGAAACCGTCTTCGTTGGCACCAACAACAGCATTTTTCACATCTTGAACCTTGCGGTCTGCAATAATCTTGATGTTTTCTGGCAAGCCGACTGGTCCAAGGGAACCAAAACCTGCACCGAAGACTTTTTCTGCATCAGCTGGGCTTGCTACATCAAAGAAATCTGCGCCAAGGTGGTTTTTCAACTTGACATCGTTGACCTGGTCATTGCCAACAAGGAGGGCAACAACTGGCTCACCGTCTGCCATAAAGAGCATGGTTTTGATAGTTTGCTCTTCCGCAACATTCAAGAAGGCAGCAACTTCGTCGATGGTTTTGGCATCTGGCGTCGCTACTTTAACCAAGTCTTCTTCGACGACAACTGCTGTACTTGGTCTGTACTCGCTAGTTGCCATTTCTAGGTTGGCAGCGTAGCCTGATTCGCTAGAGTAGGCGATGGTGTCTTCACCAGACACAGACCATGCCAAGAGTTCTTCCTTGATCGCTTCAAGAACATCCTCCGGGATTTCATCAAAAGAAGCAACCGACTTATCCAAGACAACCCAACGGTCCAAATCCGTACGGTCTGGGGTAATGGCCATAAATTCCTGGCTGTCCTTACCGCCCATGGCACCTCCGTCACCGATAATGGCCTTGAACTCCAATCCTGCACGAGTGAAGATTGCCTCGTAAGCTGCCTTGTAGTCGTCATAGGTCTGGTCCAAGCTTTCATAGCTGGCGTGGAAGCTGTAACCGTCTTTCATGATAAACTCACGACCACGAAGAAGACCGTTACGAGGACGTTTTTCATCACGGTATTTTGGCTGGATTTGGTAGATGTTAAGCGGCAACTGCTTGTAAGACTGCACCGCATCACGCGCCAAAAGAGTCACCGTTTCTTCGTGAGTTGGTCCCAAGATAAAGTCAGAGCCCTCACGATTTTTGAGCTTGTAGAGGTCATCACCGTAGGTTTCGTAACGACCTGACTCACGCCAAATGTCCGCTGACAAGAGAGCTGGTGCCAAAAATTCAATAGCATCAATCTTATCAAACTCCTCACGCATGATGTTTTTTGCTTTTTCAATCACACGGTTAGCCAATGGCAAGTAGCTGTAAATACCAGCAGAAATCTGACGGACATAACCCGCACGCAACATCAAAGCGTGGCTGATCACCGACGCATCCGAAGGCATCTCCCGCAAAGTAGGGATAATCATTTTAGACTGTTTCATAGTTAAGATATAAGTGCGTTAAGAAAACGAAACGAAAATAGGAAACCTAACGCAGTGCCTTTGGCACTAGGCAGGTTTATCTTTTTCGTAAAGTTTTTAGCACGCATTCAATTCCTTTCATAGTTTACTTGATTGGAAGACAAAGAATTAGCTTTTCAAAACCCTCGCTGACGCTCGAGTTCAAATCTGAAAACTCTCTGTTCCTTTCTTTTTCGTATTTTTTCAGAATATCCTGCGTTTAGCACACAGTCAATTCCTTTCATCTTTTGTTTATCAGGAATGCACAGGTCTCAGCCCGTGTTCAATTCCTTTCGTAGTTTACTTGATTGGAAGGCAAAGAATTAACTTTTCAAACCCCTCGCTGACGCTCGAGTTCAAATCCGAAAACTCTCTGTTCCTTTCTTTTTCGTAGTTTTCAGAATATCCTGCGTTTAGCACGCAGTCAATTCCTTTCATCTTTTGTTTATCAGGAAGACACAGGTTTCAGCCCGCATTCAATTCCTTTCATAGTTTACTTGATTGGAAGACAAAGAATTAGCTTTTCAAACCCCTCGCTGACGCTCGAGTTCAAATCTGAAAACTCTCTGTTCCTTTCTTTTTCGTATTTTTTCAGAATATCCTGCGTTTAGCACACAGTCAATTCCTTTCATCTTTTGTTTATCAGGAATGCACAGGTTTCAGCCCGTGTTCAGTTCCTTTCGTATTTTTCAGAACATCCTGCGTTTAGCACGCATTCAATTCCTTTCGTATTTTTCAGAACATCCTACGTTTAGCACGCAATCAATTCCTTTCATAAATTTCAAATTATCTTAGAAGAAGACTCTTATAATATCATTCCAAGTGACTACTATCATAAGAACCACCATAACGGCTACACCTGCTAGAGTGATATAAGATTCCGTCTCTGGTTTGAGTGGTTTTCTGCGAATGGCTTCTAGGATATTCATCACAATCTTACCACCATCCAAGGCTGGAATAGGGATAAGATTGAAAATACCAATATTGATCGACAGCATAGCCATCAGGTTAAAGACTGAGAACCAGCCATTTGTAGCAGCCTGATTGCTGACAGAATAAATAGCAACAGGTCCACCCAATTGCTTGATGTCGAAGTTGGCAATCAAGTTTTTCAAGGCAGTTACAACAATAACTGCTGTCGCACCCGCTTGCTGGAAGCCCCCAATAATCTTTTCAAGGAAACCAGTTTTTAAAATCGGTGAAATTCCGATTCGGTAACTATCGTCAACCTTCTCAGCAGTAACTGTGAGCGATTTTTCAGTCCCCTCATGTTCAACAACCAAATCAAAACTTGGAGCTGTTGAGGCTTCTGAGGCTACCCGACTGATGATGCTAGCAATATCTGTGTAAGTATCCGTAGCTTGACCATTGACCGACAAGATTTTATCACCTGTCACCATACCTACATCCTGTAAGGCACCACCGTCTGTAATACTAACGGCATTACTGGTTGGATCTGCAACCCCACCTTGCGCAAAAATCAGCATAATAAAGACGAAAATACCTAAAATGAAGTTATTCATGGGTCCAGCAAAGTTGGTTATCAACTTCCCCCAGACAGTAGCATTCTGATATTGAACATCAAGTGGAGCAATCCGAACTTCCGTCCCATCCTCCTCCACAATCGTTGCATCATGGTCAACCTTGTAGGTCTTGCTTTCATCAAGAACTAGACCGGTGATTTCAAGCTTTTCCTCAAAATCAAAACTGGTCACATTCATGGGCAAACTATGATTATCCAGTTGCTTACCAGAAAGATTGACACGAGTGACAATCCCATCTGCATTCAAGCTCAAGCTAGCAGGTGTACCTGTCTTGATTTCCGTCTTATCTTCACCCCAGCCAGCCATACGAACATAGCCACCCAGAGGAAGAATACGGATAGTGTAGGCTGTGCCATCTTTACCAATATGTGCAAAGATTTTTGGCCCCATACCAATGGCAAATTCTCTGACGAGAATACCTGATTTTTTGGCAAAATAGAAATGACCAAATTCATGGACAATGACGATAACTCCGAATATAAAGATAAATGCTAATATTCCCTTCATAATGCCTCCTTAAAACAGTCCAAAGAAGTGCATGATTGGGAAAACAAAAATCATACCATCGAAACGATCTAGGATACCACCGTGTCCCGGAATGATTTTTCCCGAGTCTTTCACACCAAAATGACGCTTTATTGCACTTTCCACTAAATCACCAAACTGTGAAAATATAGAGAAAATAACAACTAACAATAGCATCATACCAAGTGAATAGCCAGCCAATAAGGACTTATCAAATATTAGAAAAATGAGAGCAACTACTACCGCAGAAAGTATACCACCAATAAATCCTTCAATCGTTTTATTTGGAGATACTCTTGGAAGTAGCTTTCTCCGACCAATCTGTCTTCCAATTAAGTAGGCACCGATATCTGTCGCCCAGACAATCAATAGGGCAAAAAATACCTTATTCAACCCATCCATTCGAGCTAAGATAAGGTTATGGAAGCCAATACCAATATAAAAACTTGAAGCAATTGGAAAAACAACGTCTGAATAATTATACTGACCGAAATTAAAAACAATTGAACCTAGTAATAGAAATACAACAATAGCATATGCTGTATAATTTCCATCCGTAGGTAAAAATGTTAGGAAATTTTCTAGTGGCAGGGTCAAAACTACACTTGCAAGCATTGTTAACATCCCCTCAATAGAATTGGGTGCTAAACCATTCATTTTTATTAATTCACCAACCGCAATCATCGCTAGCAAACTCACGAAAAATTGAAATGCTGTCCCACCAATCAATAGAAAGGGAAGAAAAATAGCTAAGGCTATTCCCCCAAACATTACTCGTTTTTGCAAATCGCTTGTCATAAATTCTCCTTATACACCACCGAACCGTCTATGACGTCGGTTGTATTCTTTGATTGCTAATTTAAGAGCCTCACCATCAAAATCCGGCCATGCCACATCTGTAAAATACAGCTCGCTATAGGCTGTTTGCCACGGTAGGAAGTTGCTAAGACGAAGTTCACCACTTGTACGGATAACTAGATCGGGATCGCGTAACGTTGGTGATAAGGTTCCTGTATAGAGGTAATCCGCTATTAATTTCTCATCAATATCTCCAGGATTGAACTTGGCATCCAAGACATCTTGCGCAATAGCCTTGACTGCGCGAGTTACCTCATCACGACCGCCATAGTTAAGAGCGAAATTGAGAATCAAACCAGTGTTACTCTTTGTCTTTTGTTCGGCTTTATAAAGCGCATTGAGAGTCGGGACAGGAAGTTTTGAATGGTCACCAATCATCTGAATTTTGACATTATTGGCATGGAGTTCAGGAACATACTTATCATAAAACTCCACAGGTAGATTCATGATAAACTTCACTTCTTTTTCCGGTCGAGACCAGTTTTCTGTAGAAAAGGCATAGACAGTTAACACCTTTACTCCCAAATCAGAAGCCGTCTTGGTAACCTTTTGAAGTGCATCCATACCAGCCTTATGCCCCATAATACGTGGCTGCATCCGCTTTTTCGCCCAACGGCCATTGCCATCCATAATCACAGCGATATGCTTAGGGACTTCAATTGCTGTTTCAATGCTTTCTTTCTTTTTAAAATTAAATTTAAACATGGTATTTTCCTTATTGTATAATCGTTTCATTATACCATATTTTTACCTAGGATAGCAAAAATCAGGCAGGGCTAAAACAAGAGAAAACCAAGGTTTCCCTCGGTTTCTCATCCTTATTCTTCAATTGCAGATTCTGGAGTTGCTTCTGGAGTTTCAACTGCCACTTCTTCAACAACTGCCGATGTAGTACCTGAACTTGCTACACGGGAGTTTGACAGTTTGAAACCACCAAAAGTGTCACAAACGTTGATGTGACGCTATTTTTTTGTCAAATTCTCGCACATTTTTATTGCGTACTTTCTCGTACTGTGGTATAATAGAGTGAGGTGCGAATCCATGAGAGTTAAAAAATCAGTATCTAAAAATACTATCAACTATGCCATTATCAAAGATATCAAGGTCGGAAACAAACGGACATCAACCATTGTCGAAAATCTCGGCAATCATGAAACTCTTCAACAGCTACATCCCGAAATGGAACCAATGGAATGGGCAAAATTGCGGGCTAAAGAGTTAACCGAACTTGATAAAGAAGATAAACAAGAAATATTAGTCAAACTTCATGAGAATAAACAGTTGAAACAAAATCAACGAAATGAATATCATGGGGGATATTTATTTCTACAGAATATCTATTATCAGTTGGGATTGGATAAAATCTGTCAAGATATTCAGAAGAGGTATCACTTTAGTTTTCACTTAGATACCATTCTTTCTCGTCTCCTCTACGGCAGAATCCTATTCCCATCCTCTAAACGGTCTACTGCTCATTTTTCACAAACTCTCCTAGAACCTAAAACTCTGGAACTCCAGCACCTCTACCGAGGATTAGAAATTATTGCCAAAGAAACTGACTTTATTCAAGAACAACTCTATAAAAACTCAACTGCACTTTCCTCTCGTAAAACTGATGTCCTCTATTACGACTGTACAAATTTCTATTTCGAAATTGAGGAAGAAGATGAGGAGGGGCAACTGAGACAATATGGCTATTCTAAGGAACATCGACCGAATCCAATCGTTCAAATGGGGCTGTTTATGGATTCTCAAGGAATTCCATTAGCTTTCTCCGTCACACCTGGTAATACGAATGAACAAACGACTATGAAACCTTTGGAGAAGAAGATTATCAAGGATTTTGAAAAAGCTCAATTTGTGGTCTGTACAGATGCTGGACTATCTTCTATTGGAAACAAACGCTACAATAATATCAGCGGGAGAGCCTTTGTCACAACTCAATCTATCAAAAAGTTAAAGAAAGAAGACAAAGACTGGGCTACAGCTTCTACAGGTTGGCGGTTGATGGGAGATAAGTCCGAGACATTCTATGATATTTCTGCACTAGATGAAAGTAATCAAGACTTTCTCTATAGACAAGTCTTTTACAAAGAATGCCCCTTACCACAAGATGGGCTAGAAGACCAACGATTGATTGTAACCTTCTCAGCTAAATACAGAGATTACCAAAGAAAGATACGCGAACGCCAGATTCAACGTGCCTCAAAATGGATTGGAAAACCAGCTGACTACAAGAAGAAACAATCTACAGATCCTAAGCGTTTCCTAAAAGTAACAGAGACAACAAGGGATGGAGAAATAGCTGAGAAAACGTTTATTGAGTTGGATGAAGAACGAATTGTTTCTGAAGCTAGATTTGATGGAATTTATGCGGTAACAACAAACTTAGACGATACGATTGAGACCATTGTTTCCATTAATCAGAGAAGATGGGAAATTGAAGAATGTTTCCGTATTATGAAGCATGAATTGAAAGCTAGACCAGTTTATTTAAGTCGAGAAGATCGCATTTCTGCTCACTTTACAACTTGCTTTCTTGCTCTTATACTCTATCGTTACTTAGAGCTGGCGGTTCAGAAGCAATTCACATGTACTGAACTCATTGAAACCTTACGTTCATACACCTTTAAGTATCTGCCTGGTTTTGGTTATCTACCTAACTACACTCGGACGGCTATTACTGACCAGCTGCATCAGACATTTGGATTCAGAAGTGATTATCAAATTCTAAGCGAAAAAAAGATGAAAAAAATTTTACAATCGTCAAAATCGAGAAAAAGTACGCATTTTTGATATAAAAAGAAAACCTCGCTAAACCCTTGATATGCATAGGGTTAGGGAGGTTTTTGTCTTGTAAAACTGTCAAAGACGGGATTATACCATATTTTTACCTAGGATAGCAAAAATCAGGCAGGGCTAAAACAAGAGAAAACCAAGGTTTCCCTCGGTTTCTCATCCTTATTCTTCAATTGCAGATTCTGGAGTTGCTTCTGGAGTTTCAACTGCCACTTCTTCAACAACTGCCGATGTAGTACCTGAACTTGCTACACGATTACGAATAGCACCACGTTCAAATGTCAAGTAAACACCATCAACATCGAGAACAACCTTCTTATCATCGATTTCATCGACAATACCAAATAGCCCACCAATGGTCACAATTTCATCACCTTTTTTGATTTGATTTAATGCTTCTTGACGTTGTTTTTGTTGTTTACGTTGCGAATAGAACATAAAACCAATCATGGCAACCATGACAAGCGGCAAAAATAAACCTTCCATTTGTTTACCTCTTTTATTGTTTGATAAGCATGATTATATCAAATTCTGGACAAGAAAGCAAAGTTCGACCAAACAGAAAAAGGGAGCGGGAAAGAACTCGACCGGTCAAAAAAAGAGTTCGTCTTCCCGCCCCCGCACAGTTGATTAGGTCAGATTTGGAGTGTAAAACACGAACAAATCTGCCAATCAACCACTGCGCTGAGATGTTGACACGAACCCTGAGAAGCGAGGTTGGTCTTTTTGCCCAGCCTCTTCACACACTATTTTGCGCTCCATACACTCTCAAGGATATTGGTCTGTTCACGACCAGGTCCTACTGAGAAGGTTGAGATACGAACGCCTACCAATTCGCTGATACGACGAACATAGTTGCGAGCCGCTTCTGGCAATTCATCCAGGCTACGTACACCTGTGATGTCTTCAGACCAACCTGGCATTTCTTCGTAGATTGGTTTGCAACGTTTGAGTTGCTCCAAACTTGCTGGGTAGTGGTCAATACGCTCACCATCCAAGTCATAAGCCACGCAGATTTTCAAGGTCTCAAGACCTGACAAGACGTCAATCGAGTTGAGGGACAAGTTGGTAATACCTGACACACGGCGGCTATGGCGCATCACCACTGAGTCAAACCAACCGACACGGCGTGGACGGCCAGTTGTCGTACCGTATTCCTTACCGATTTCTCGAATGCGGTCACCGATTTCATCGTGCAATTCAGTTGGGAATGGTCCGTCACCAACACGGCTAGTGTAGGCCTTACATACACCAACAACCTTGTCAATCTTGCTTGGACCGACACCGCTACCGATAGTCACACCACCAGCAACTGGGTTTGAAGAAGTAACGAATGGATAGGTACCTTGGTCAATATCCAACATAACACCTTGCGCTCCTTCAAACAAGACACGTTTGCCTTGGTCAAGGGCATTGTTCAAAATAACAGATGTGTCTGTTACATATTTCTTGATTTCCTGACCATAAGCGTAGTATTCTTCAAAGATTTCGTCAAACTCAATCGGAGTTGACTCATACATCTTCTCAAACAAACGGTTTTTCTCAGCCAAGTTTGTTCTCAAACGCTCCGCAAAAATCTCCTTGTCCAAGAGGTCTGCAATACGGATACCAACACGCGCAGCCTTGTCCATGTAGGCTGGACCGATACCCTTGTTGGTTGTACCAATCTTGTTCTCACCTTTAGACTCTTCTTGCAACTGGTCCAATTTGATGTGATAAGGCAAGATGACATGTGCGCGGTCTGAAATCCGCAAATTATCTGTTGTCACACCTGAATCATGGAGATAGTTGATTTCCTTCACCAAAGATTTTGGATTGACAACCACACCATTACCGATAACAGAAATCTTTTCTGGGAAGAAGATTCCTGATGGAATCAAGTGCAATTTATACTTAGTGCCATCGATAACGATAGTGTGTCCAGCGTTATCACCACCTTGATAACGTGCGATTACTTCAGCATTAGCAGACAAGAAGTCTGTAATTTTACCCTTACCTTCGTCGCCCCACTGGGTTCCTACAACAACTACTGATGTCATATTCACTCTTTCTCTGAACTGGCTAACCAGCCCAGCCTTTCTTCTACTTCTGGCAGGAATCTCACCTGCAAGTTTCGTTTTACACACTATTCTATCAAAAAACGAACATTTTTTCAAGAAATTCCAATAATTTCATATATAGCGAATGTTTTTATTTTTTTAAAAGTATATTTCATAAAAATCCGATTAAATACACGAGGTAGACATGTGTAAATATGCTTTTAACAGAGAAATCCGAAGTCTTTGTTTGCTTTCAGTGATTTTTAGTACATTTTTCACCAGAAACGTAGCAGAAATTTGTATTTACCCTCCAATCTAGATAAAATTGGAATAAGACTTTGACAGAAATATAAAGGACTTAGTATGTTACAAAAATTATCACCAAACAGCCCCATTCTTCAGGCTACTTTTGGAATTGAGCGCGAATCACTTCGCATCAATTCAAACCACAGAGTTGCACAAACTCCCCATCCTCATAAACTGGGTTCTCGTAGCTTCCACCCCTATATCCAGACAGACTACAGCGAGCCACAGTTAGAGTTGATTACACCGATCGCTCAGTCGACGGAGGAAGCGCGTCGCCTACTGGGAGCCATTACAGATGTTGCCACACGTTCTATGGATAAGCAAGAATATCTCTGGCCCCTATCCATGCCTCCTGTGATTTCAGAAGAAGAAATCCAAATTGCTCAACTAGATAGCGACTATGAGTACCAATACCGTGTCGGTTTGGGGGAACGCTATGGCAAGCTCGTCCAGTCTATGTCTGGCATCCATTATAATTTTGAATTAGGAAAAGACTTAACCCAACAACTTTTTGAATTAAGCGAGGAAACAGATTTTATCGCATTCAAAAACACTCTCTACCTCAAATTAGCACAAAACTTCCTCAACTATCGTTGGCTCTTAACCTACCTATATGGAGCAAGTAGCCTAGCCGAAAAAGAATTCCTAACCACGGAAGTCGGTTGCGTCCGTTCCATTCGTAATTCCAAGTACGGCTATGTCAACTCCGATGATGTTCATATTTCCTTTTCTTCTCTCCAACAGTACGTGGCCGACATCGAACAAGCTGTCCAATCTGGTCAACTATCCGCTGAGAAGGAATTTTACTCTTCCGTCCGACTACGTGGAGCCAAGACTAGCCGTGACTACCTCAGCAAGGGGATTTCTTATTTAGAATTCCGGTCCTTCGACCTGAACCCCTATGACCCGCTTGCTATTAGTCAAGAAACCCTTGATACAGTCCACCTCTTTATCTTATCTCTTCTTTGGCTAGACCAACTGACAGATGTTGATAACACCTTAGCAAAAGCAGATAAACTTAACAATCTCATCGCCCTTAGCCATCCCCACACACCTCTACCTAGCGATGCCGATGCCACGCCAATCTTGACAGCCATGAAAGCCATAGTTCTACACTTTGGACTGGATGACTACTATGGCCAGCTCATTGCACATGTGGAGGCAGCACTTCAAGACCCTCGTTTGACCCTTTCTGGAAAAATAGCAGAGCAGGTTGAAGATGGGTCTTTGGAACGATTTGGCCAGCAACAAGGCAAGACTTTCCATGACTATGCTTGGACAGCCCCATACGCCCTCAAGGGCTATGAAAACATGGAACTCTCCACCCAGATGATTCTCTTTGACGCCATTCAGCTGGGCTTGAACGTGGAGATTTTGGATGAAGAAGACCAATTTCTCAAACTATGGCATGGTGACCATGTCGAGTACATCAAAAATGGCAACATGACCTCCAAGGACAACTACGTCATTCCTCTCGCCATGGCCAACAAGGTGGTGACCAAGAAGATTTTGGACCAGGCTGGTTTTCCAGTACCTGCGGGAGCTGAATTTACAAACAAGACAGATGCCCTGCGGTATTACGGACAGGTAGCCAGCTCTGCTATTGTTGTCAAACCAAAATCTACCAACTTCGGCCTTGGCATCTCTATCTTCCAGGAGCCAGCCAGCCTTGCGGACTATGAAAAAGCCCTGGACATCGCCTTTTCAGAAGATAGCCATGTGCTTGTGGAGGAATTCGTGGCGGGAACCGAGTACCGTTTCTTCATCCTTGATGGCAAGTGCGAGGCTGTCCTGCTCCGCGTCGCAGCCAATGTTGTGGGGGACGGTAGCTCAACCATCCGTGAATTGGTGGACCAAAAAAACCAAGATCCACTGCGAGGGCGTGACCATCGTTCGCCACTTGAAATCATCAATCTAGGCGATATCGAACTGCTCATGTTGGAGCAACAGGGCTACACACCTGATACGGTCTTGCCAGAGGGCGTTCAAGCCTTTCTGCGTGGCAATTCCAATATCTCAACGGGTGGTGACTCCATCGATATGACCAATCAGATGGACGAGTCCTACAAGCAACTGGCTGCCGCTATGGCGACTGCTATGGGAGCTTGGGTCTGTGGTGTGGACTTGATTATCCCCGACCGCACCAAGCCAGCAAGCAAGGAAGATCCAAACTGCACCTGTATTGAGCTCAACTTCAACCCTGCCATGTACCTGCACACCTATACTTACGCAGGACCTGGTCAGAGCATTACGCCGAAGATTTTGAAAAAATTGTTTCCAGAGCTATAGTTTTCCATTTTCCTTACTTTGTTAGTACTTACTTCAAAGGTTCGTGGAACTTTTGAAGGCTGGAGATAGGGCAAAGCACGTTCGCCTCAATAGCTGCAGGTTGCTGGGAGTGGGAAAGAACTCGACCAAGATAAAAAGAGTTCGTCAACAAGTCTTTATTTCTAGTTGTTGAGCTGAAACAGTCTATTCCCAGACATCAATTTATGTGAGCTGACTGCCGTCAGCTTATATCTCCCACTTTAAAAGGTCTCCCAGACCTTTTAAACTCCCAACTAAATGTTAAGTAAAATGAATATGGCACCAAGATAATCATTTATATCTCGGTGCTTTTTATGAATCAATTCCCAACATCCTACTACATCGTTCGTTATTTGTTTCGTTTTCTAATGTATTTTTACTATTTCATTTGAATTTTTAAAAATATCCGTATTATATCTAAAAAAAGTATTCCAAACGACTCATTTTTTGTTAAACTATATATATAACAACTGCAGACGTTTTGATAACGTCCATATATAACAAAAAGGAGTTTTATATGAAGATTAGAAACCGTTCTCTCTTCTATACCGTAGGTTCTGTAGCGGTAACAGCCGGACTCTTGCTTAGTCTTGCCACTTCGCCCATACCATCTGTGCACGCTACTGAAGTGGCGATAGAGAATTATCCGTCACTTGCAATAACCAAGTCGGAAGTCACGATACAAGGTTATCTTATTGCACCACTTAATAGTAGCGGAACTGCTTTTGACGCCACTAACAAAACAAATCTAGCCCTTGGTGCAAGCATGGATACTGCGGCCGCCGACACTATCCCTATTCAACTAAAAGAACCTCTTCGCAGCCAATTCAACCTCGTTGATCATCCCGAACTAGTCGGAAAATTGGTTCGCATCACAGGAACTAGCGATACATACATGAAGCGAGCTGGAATCAAACCAGCTACATCGATTGAAATCGTAGATTCATCTTCTACTAATGTTCAGCCACCAACCAGTGAAAATACGACTACCGAGTCAAGCGACCTTGTTTCTACACCGATTGCTACTGTTCGCTCTGGTGCACAAGGAACAGAGTACACAGTCTCTGGTAAAATCATTAGCCTAGTAAACGGTTGGGGAGGAAATGGCTTTTACCTCCAGGGTTCTGACGGTGCTGGTATCTATATCTACCCTGGGGTTGCCTTGGGCTATCAGCCTGGTGATACAGTCCAATTAACAGGAACATTGGGTGAGTATAAAGGCGAACTCCAACTAACCACAGTTAGCAACCACAAGGCTATATCTGAGCATTTCAACGCTCCCATTACAGAAACAAACATCGCTCAGTTAGCAACACAAGCACAGGCAACACTAGTTTCTCTAAAAAACTTGACTGTCAGAGATATTCAAAGCGATAGCTATCAAAATGCTACCTTTACCGTAACTGATTCCGAAGGACAAACTGTGGATGTGCGTTTAGATAGTCGAACAGGTATCAAAACGGCTGATTTTTTGAACCATATCAACAAGGGAGATAAGATTAATCTAACCGCTATTTTATCCACCTATAATGGAAAAATACAATTAAAACCATTTGACCTCTCTCATTTTGAAGTCGTTGAAAAGGCAACAACAGAAACAGCACCTGGCAAGACCGAAACTGTAACAGTCGGTCACATTCAAGGTGCAAGTCACCAATCACCTCTAACCAATCAATCTGTGATTCTTAAAAACGTCGTAGTAACCTACGTTACCTCTGCCAATAACTTCTACGTGCAAGATGTCACACCAGATGGAGACGTCAAAACATCTGACGGTATTAATATTTTTACTGACAAATTAAAAACAAATGTCAAGGTAGGAGATCTTGTCACTATCGCAGGACGTGTAGAAGAATACCTCGGAAAAGGTTATACAGAACGTGGGGAAACAGACTTAACCATCACACAAATTCGAGCTACTGAAGTAACTGTGGATGGGACTGCACCTGTACCATCTCCTATAGTCCTTGGTCTTGATCGGACCATCCCAGCAGATATTATTGACAACGACGGTTTGGCTCAATTTGATCCAGAACAAGATGCGCTCGATTTCTGGGAATCCGTTGAAGGCATGGTGGTTGCCGTGGATGATGCAAAAATCCTCGGCCCACTAAAAAACAAGGAAATCTATGTCGCTCCTGCCACTAGTCAACTTCCTTTAAATAACGTTGGAGGCGTCAACCTTCGCCCTGAAGGGAATAATACCAATATCATTCCACTCCTTTTGAAAAATGGAAAACAGATCGTCAAATCAGGAGACTATTTCACCGGTCGTATCGCTGGACCAGTTACCTACTCTTACACCAATTATAAAGTCTATGTAGATGATAGCACCCTTCCAACCTTGCACGAAGGAGCTACAAAACCAGAAACAACAACCATTATCCCAAATGATGACAAGCTGACTATCGCTTCTTATAACATTGAAAACTTTTCTGCTGACAGTAAGTCAACATCAGACGCTAAAGTCCAACGCATTGCCAAATCCTTTGTTTCAGACCTACATTCTCCAGATATTATCGGATTGATTGAAGTGCAGGACAACAACGGTGCTACAAATGATGGCACAACTGATGCTAGTAAGAGTGCTGAGCGCCTAATTGCAGCCATTCAAGCAGCCGGCGGACCAACCTATACCTATGTGGATATTGCTCCTGAAAACAACAAAGACGGCGGACAGGAAGGAGGCAATATTCGCGTCGGCTTCCTCTACAACTCAAAACGTGTCAGCCTATCTGACAAACCAATCGGTACCGCAACGCAGGCAGTTGCATGGGAAAACGGCGAACTCAATCTCAGCCTGGGCCGAATCGACCCAACCAACCCTGCTTGGGCAGCTGTCCGCAAAACACTTGCAGCTGAATTCGTCTTCAACGGCGAGAAAGTCGTTGTCCTTGCCAACCATCTCAACTCAAAACGCGGTGACAATGGTCTCTACGGAAAAATCCAACCTGTCAGCTTCAAGTCCGAAGAAAAACGCCACATACTAGCACAAATTATCGCTGACTTTACAAAAGCAGGCTTAGCTCAAAATCCAAATGCTAATATCGTTATGCTAGGCGACTTCAATGACTGATATGTAAAGCCCTTTGTCAAGTAAAAACAATCGAACTGATTAAAAAATGAAAAGTATCTAGAAAGAGCCTAGTTCTTAGCTTCGGGCATTGGCCACTCTGATATTCGTGGATTGGTTACCTACAGGTCAATGGTTCTGCCGCGAGTCCTACTCTCTATAAGCGTGGATCACAATTGTGCCACTTAGTCATTTCGTAGATGACTCAAACCTTGAAGTCCTAAACTCCTTCAAGATACTTTCCATTCAAACATGATTTCAATCCTTATTTCTGTCCAAATTCACCCAGTGATTTTGGATAGAAATAGGGATTCCTCATCGCTCTGCGATGATAAAACTTAATGGTCAAAAGTGTACATGAAAACAAGCGCTAACTTCAAGCTATTCTTCCTGTCATCATCCCCCAAATAAAACCAGACAATTCTCGTGCAATAGCTGTTTTAGCAACATTTTGTTTCTTATTTTTTCCTAGAACAAGTGTGCGATAACGTCTTCTTAAGCGTTCATTAGCCTTATCCGCATAAGCAATCACCTCCACTCGGTTTCCACTTTGTCTCCTTTTCAATTCTTTGGATTTATACCCAATCGTCCCCTTAGCCAATGATTGTGCAGCTTCTATCAGAAGTCGTCTCACATGGCTATTCCCAGCTTTGGTGATAGCACCTCTTCTCTCCTTGTCGCCGCTAGAATTTTCGCTAGGAGTTAGCCCAAGATAAGAAGCAAAATGTTGAGCTGTCGCAAAGCGATTAAAATCACCGATTTCTGTCACAATGGAAAGAGCAGTTAGTGTTTTAATGCCAATAAAGCAAGAAAGCCGTGAGACCTTCTCTTGATAACTGTCGCTTTGACCCAGTTGCTCAATTCGTGCATCATACCGTTCTATTTGATCTACTAATTTCTCATAGGTCAATAGATATTCTGTCAAAATCTCTGCGTAAAGTCCATCAGGATTTAGGGAACGGAGCCAGCGAACATGTTTCTGTGTCCAATTACTGCTTCCCTCGGTATAGCGAAAATCATGTCGGAGACAGAAGGCAAGAATTTGTTGTTTGATTTTCTTCAGAGCCACTTTGTGGTCTGTTCTCATGCGGATATATTCTTTGACTTGTTCATCCTCAACAGTAGGAATATGAACAGGCCGATAGCTACGAAAGGCCAGAGCTTTTGCGAGCTGAGCTGCATCTTTTTTATCAGTCTTAACACGCTTAGATCCTTCCTTCATCACCGTTGTAGGCGCCATCACGATACAGGGAATCCCGTGAGCTTGTAGCTGGTGATATAGGGTAAATCCAAGACATCCGGCTTCGTAGCCACATAACACTTCTGCATCTTGACCATATAAACGACGAAGCTCATTCACATAGTTCACAATATAGCTAACATTTGGACCAACTTTAGTGCTATGTTTGAATTGATTCGCCATCATATCATAATAGCAGAGTGAAAAACTTTCTTTGTGAACATCCATTCCGATGAAAAGTGTGGTAAAATGAAACATATAAGACCTCCAATTGAGTGTGGTAATTCCTGTTAGAAGTTGATTGTTTTTTTTATTCTAGTGTACAGGTAAATCCACGAATTCTCAACTGGGGGTCTTTACATATTGTCTATGAATTTACTAAAACCATAGAAATTTTAGAAACAGGAGGAATGGCTAACCTCGTTAGTCGTCACGATGCATCCGATCGCTTCTCTTACTTCTATAACGGAAACAATCAGTCTCTTGACAATATGCTAGTATCAACTAACTTGTTGGAGCGCTATGCCTTTGATATGGTCCATGTCAATTCAGCCTTTATGGAAGAACATGGCAGAGCTTCTGACCACGATCCACTATTGGTACAACTGGATGTGACAAAGGCACAAGAACCAACTCAACCAGAACCAAGCGACAAGCAGACAGATGACTCAGGAACAGTCAATATTAGTGATGACAATGGTACGACCAACAATAACAAGCCAACAAATCTTTCAACTTCTAATCAAACATCTGTAAATGCTGATGACCGTTCTGGCGCTACAGACAAGGGACAAACAACCGTGGCCCCTACTGCCAACAACAGTCAAAAGAAAATCCTTCCAAAGACAGGAGAAGAAACAAGCTTTGTACTTATCACAATCGGTCTCGTATTCTTGAGCGCCTGCCTTGTCAAAAAACAAAAAGAATCCTAATCATTTTTTGAGCTTGAAAGCATGACTTTCAGGCTCATTTTTCTACTGCTTCACATCTACTTATGCTATAATAATCTTTATGGATAAAATTATTAAGACACTATCAAAAAGCGGGCATTTTCGTGCCTTTGTGCTAGATAGCACAGAAACCGTGAAAACAGCCCAAGAAAAACACGACACCATGGCGTCGTCCACCGTTGCTCTGGGTCGCACCCTCATTGCCAATCAGATTTTGGCTGCCAATGAAAAAGGCGACACCAAGATCACCCTGAAAATCTTGGCCAGTGGTGCTGTTGGGGCTATCATCTCCGTTGCCAATACCAAAGGTCAGGTCAAGGGCTACATTCAAAATCCAGACTTGGACTACAAACGGACCGCGACTGGCGAAGTCATCGTTGGGCCTCTTGTGGGCAATGGTCAATTCCTTGTTATCACAGACTACGGAACAGGTCACCCTTATAACTCCATGACACCCTTAATCTCTGGTGAAATCGGTGAAGACTTTGCTTACTTCCTAACAGACAGCCAGCAGACACCGTCTGCGGTGGGGCTGAATGTCTTGTTGGACGAAGAAGACAAGGTCAAGGTAGCTGGCGGATTCTTGTTGCAAGTTTTGCCAGGTGCGACTGAGGCTGAAATTGCCCGTTTTGAAAAACGCATCCAAGAAATGCCTGCCATTTCAAGCTTGCTGGCTTCTGAAAACCACATAGAAGCTCTGCTATCCGCCATTTATGGCGACGACGACTTCAAACGCCTGTCAGAAGAAGAAATCGGTTTCGTCTGCGACTGCTCTAAGGACCGCTTCCTCGATGCTCTGGCCAGCTTGCCAAAAGCGGACCTGCAAGAGATGAAGGAAGAAGACAAGGGCGTGGACATCACCTGCCAATTCTGCCAGACCCATTACCACTTTGACGAAAACGATTTGGAGGAACTCATCAATGGCTAATCTCAACACTCCTTTCATGATTGGTGATGTGGAAATCCCCAATCGCTGCGTGCTGGCCCCAATGGCTGGCGTGACCAACTCGGCCTTCCGCACCATTGCCAAAGAAATGGGCGCAGGTCTGGTCGTTATGGAAATGATTTCTGAAAAAGGCCTTCTCTACAACAACGAGAAGACCCTCCATATGCTCCATATCGACGACAACGAATACCCTATGTCTATCCAGCTTTTTGGTGGCGACGCCGAAGGACTGAAACGGGCTGCCGACTTCATCCAGAAGAACACCAAGGCTAATATCGTAGATATTAACATGGGCTGCCCTGTCAACAAGGTCGTTAAAAACGAAGCTGGTGCCAAGTGGCTCAAGGACCCCGACAAGATTTACCACATCATCAAGGAAGTGACATCGGTCCTCGATATTCCCTTGACTGTTAAGATGCGGACAGGTTGGAACAATACCGACCTGGCGGTCGAAAATGCCCTGGCCGCAGAAAGTGCCGGTGTGTCTGCCCTGGCCATGCACGGACGGACCCGCGAGCAGATGTACACAGGAACAGTTGACCTGGAAACCCTCACCAAGGTAGCTGGCAGCCTGACCAAGATTCCCTTCATCGCAAACGGCGACATCCGCAATGTAGAAGATGCCCGCCAGCGAATCGAGGAAGTCGGTGCCGACGCTGTCATGGTCGGACGAACTGCTATGGGCAATCCATACATCTTCAACCAAATCAACCACTATCTTGAAACAGGAGAAGTCCTGCCCGACCTCTCCTTTGACGACAAACTCAATGTCGCCTTCGACCACCTGACCCGATTGACTAATCTCAAAGGCGAATCCATTGCCGTACGTGAATTCCGTGGTCTTGCCCCTCACTACCTCCGTGGTTCAGCAGGTGCTGCCAAGATCCGTGGAGCCGTTGCCAAGGCCGAAACCATCGAGCAGGTCCAAGAACTCTTTGACCAGGCCAGAGCAGCCTATCAAGAACGGATTGCTAAATAAGATAAACTGGCAGGTTAAAACTCGCTAATAATGAAACAGAAAAACGCATAAAACCAAGATGATAACTTGATTTTATGCGTTTTTCTATGTTGTTTTATAGTCTTTCCTTTCCAAAAAAGGCAAGAAAGGCAGGAGCAATGTAATCCTGATATTGTTGAGGATACTCACGAATGAGGGTAGCTGAAATCCCAAATTTTCTAGGACTATAATGAGCTTGATAGCCTCGACTATGCAGTTCTTGAGCGTATTCTTCCTCAGACACATAGAAAACTGGTACTTGATGTTCTGACAAGTCCAACAAAGCAAGCAAGCGGTCTAGCCAAAGGTCCCAACCATCTGGATAGGGAGGCAAGTCCGTTTCATCCAGGGCACGAACTTCGACAAAATCATCTTCCTTAAACTGCTCTTGAGCAAATTGAAATCGTTTGGTCAGGTCTAAACCTATCCTATCCCCACGATCCCTATCATAGCCTGAAACCACCACACAAACCTGACCGCATGCCAACTTTGCTCGCTCGATCAAATCCAAATGTCCCTTGTGCATGGGAGCAAAGGTTCCGAAAACAACAGCTATGGGTTGATTCATAGATTTCCTTTCTACTTGCTAAAGAGGCGAGCAAGCTCACCTCTCCAACTATTTCATACGTTTTTCAAAACGGAAGAATAATTCTGCATCTGGAAAGGATAGCAACAACGAGCACTCCTTATCCCTTTACCACATCAAACTTGAGCTCTTCACCCTTGACCCCAACCTTCAAGGTCGAACCAGTAGTCAAGTCACCACGGAGCAACATTTCTGCCAACGGATCTTCCAATTTGGTTTGTAAGAGCCTACGAAGAGGACGAGCTCCCATTTCTGGATCGTAACCTTGTTTAGCCAGTAACTTAAGGGCTGACGGTTGCAGTTTAAGAGTAATTCCTTTCTCAGCTGTTACAGCCAATAAAGGTTTAATCATGACCTTGACAACATCCTGCATATGGGATTCTGTCAAGCTATGGAAGACAACTTTCTCGTCAATACGGTTGATAAATTCTGGACGATAGGCTTTTTTCAATTCCTCAAAAATGCGTTTCTCCACTTCCTTGTGGTCCTTAGATAAATCAAGGGCACCAAAACCAACTGTCTTATCATCACGAAGGGCTGTTGCTCCAAGGTTTGACGTCATGATAATAATAGTATTTGAGAAATCAACCTTACGTCCCTTACTGTCCGTCAAGACACCATCATCCAAGACCTGCAAGAGAACATTGAAAATATCTGGATGAGCCTTTTCAACCTCATCAAAAAGAAGAACAGAATAAGGTTTGTTACGAACTTTTTCCGTCAATTCGCCACCTTCTTCATAGCCCACGTAGCCTGGAGGCGCTCCATTGAGACGGCTGGCCGCAAATTTCTCCATATACTCGGACATATCAAAACGGATAAGAGCAGATTCATCATCAAAGAGAACCTCTGCCAAGGCTTTAGCAAGCTCTGTCTTACCGACACCAGTTGGTCCCAAGAACATAAAGGAACCAATCGGTCTGCGACCTGTACGAATCCCTGACTGATTACGACGAATAGCTCTGCTAACAGCAGAAATAGCTTCTTCCTGCCCAATCACACGCTTGTGCAATTCTGCTTCCAGATTCAGATACTTCTTAGTATCTGATTGGCTAAGCTTGGCTACTGGGATACCTGACAAGCGGCTAAGTGTTTCTAAAACATCTTCTTCTGTTACTTCAAGGTCATAGTTTTGACTAGCCTCTGCATCTTCTTTCGTTTTAATCAAAAGCTTGCTGACAGTCTTATATTTTTTATCCATCAAGGCCTTGTCTATGCTCGTCAGTCCTGTTTCCTCAGCCTGCCCTTTCACTCGATTTTGTACCGTTGCACTGGCTTCATCCAGCAAGTCAATGGCTGAATCTGGCAGGTTTTTGCTGGTCAAATACCGCTTAGCGTAGGTCACGGCAGTCTCTACAGCTGCTTGTCCAATACGGACCCTATGGTATTTCTCAAACGTTCCTTTTAAACCAGTTAAAATCTCAATGCTATCTTCCACTGTCGGCTCTTCAATGATCACTTTGGCAAAACGACGAACCAGGGCTACGTCTTTCTCAATATGTTTTTGGTACTCATCTTGAGTCGTCGCCCCAACTGTACGTAGGGTACCACGAGCCAGAGCAGGTTTGAGAATATTGGCCGCATCCAGGGTTGAATCAATCCCCGAGCCAGAACCCATAATCGTATGCAATTCATCGATGAAAAGGATAACTTGACCATCTTCCTCAATGTCGTTGATGATATTATTCATCCGCTCTTCGAAGTCACCACGAAAACGGGTCCCTGCAATCACATTCATCAAGTCAAGTTCCAAAACCCGCATCTTGGCTAAGCTGACAGGGACATCCCCAGCTGCCACACGCTGAGCCAGACCCAAGGCAAGTGCTGTTTTACCAACACCCGCATCCCCAACCAAGACTGGATTATTCTTGGTTTTACGAGATAAGATTTGAACCATCCGCGAGATTTCTGCATCACGACCAATGACTGGCTCCATCTTGCCTTCACGGGCCAAAGCGGTCAAATCACGAGTATAGTCCTCTAATCCACCAGTCTGTGGAGCTGGAGGCATGCCCATCATCTGCCCCATATTCGTAGCCTTGGATTTTCCACCCTTCATCACACTACGGATTGCTTTTAAGTCTTCCTTAGTAAATCCTGCACGGGCTTCCAAATTTTTACGCAAATCCAAGAAACGGATCTTATCATCTGAGTCATCAAAATGAAAACCAACCTTGTCCAAAATCTGACTAGCTGTTGAACGTTTATCCAAGAGCATAGCCATAAACAAATGTTCTGTACCTAACTCCTTGGCCTTGACAACTCCAGCAATTTTCTTGGCCAAACTAGCCGTTTCATCCAAACGTTTTGAAGAAGGCAAGATACGGAAACTATCCAACTCTTCGCGATAAACCTTATCTGTCACGACAAAAGTCGCATGTTCATAGTCAGAAATCGAAACAGGATATTCTGCCAAGACAGCTCCCGCAACGGTATCATGGTTGATGACAAATGATAAGAGAACATGCCAGGTTTCCAAGTAATCACAGGCATAACGTTGGGCAACCAACTGAGCATCTTCAAATACTCTTTGTAAACCAGTTGAAATTTTCATGAATCAATCCTCTTTCCTATCTAAGCGTCGTAAGACTTGACGCATCATGCGAGCGCGAATGACACTTGCATCTTTTCCTAATATTTCATCAGAGCCTGTGGACAAAAAGAGATTGCCTTCTCGTTCTGTCATCAATCCTTCATCAAAAAGGAGCTGTAAAATATCCGCATAAACCGTCGCAGACAACTGCTCACCCATATTGTTTAACAAATCATGGACCAGTTCGTGCTTATCCGAAAAGGTAATCCGCCCAATTCGGATATAACCACCACCACCACGCTTACTCTCAACAATATAGCCACGGCTGGCTGTAAAACGGGTTTTAATGACGTAGTTAATCTGACTTGGCACCACTTCAAACCGACTGGCCAATTCACTTCGACGCAACTCTGCGACTTTTACCTGATCTAAAATAGCTTTGATATGCTCTTCGATATAATCTGATGTATTTTTCATCACCATAGTATCGCCTCTTTCTTTGACTATCTTTGACCATTATACTATTTTTATCTGCTTTTTGAAAGCGAAAGCCTCACTTCCACACAAGCGTAGCCAATTTTTGAAATCTGCTCTGCTTTATCCTATAATAAAAGAAAAAAACAGAAAGGACTAGGGCTTCCGTATTTGGTCGAACTGAATACGGGCTACGGACTGGGCCAAAAAGATAAACGAGAACTAGTCGTCGTTCTGTTTCCTATTTTTTCTGTGTCCACTTAAGGCCCTTTATATCTTATACCATGAACTTTCAAGATTACATTCAAGACTTTACAAGTGTGACTGTGGAGCAGGCACAGAGCCTGCTAACTGCTCAAGAGGGCAGCATTCTCTTCATCGGACGAGCAACCTGTCCTTACTGCAACCGCTTTGCACCAAAACTCCACAAGGTAGCCCAAGACAAGCAAGTGACCATCCACTTCCTCGACTCCAGCCAAGTCAGCTCTGAACTCCAGACCCTTCGCGACCACTACCAAGTTCCTACCGTCCCAGGTCTCCTCGTCGCTAAACCTACTGGCATCCAAGTCCGCTGCGACTCCAGCATGACGGAAGAAGAAATTGTGACTTTTATTGAGAACCAATGCTAGACATTTCCTACCAAGCCAACACCTTCCACATATCTCATCACGGAAGACCAGTCGGCAACATCCATACCTATAGCAACCCCTACCACCAGACCAATATCTATCTACGACTAGATTTGGTTGATTATGATTGCACCATAGCAGAGCAACTCTTCCAGTCCCTACAGACTTTCTTAGAAGGTAAGCCTCTGCAGGTTATGCTCTCCTCTGCAGAGCAGGAAAGAATCCATTTCCTCACCGCAGCTGGCTTTGTCTGCAAACGAAAATGTTACGAATTTGAAGTGACCAAACAAGATTATCTCAGTCAAACAGGCACTTCCAACTTAAGCATAGCCCGCAAAGGCACCGCACCTTATCAAATAGCCTGTCAGCAAATTTTTGACCACTATCAAACAGTCCATCAAGACATCAATCCTTGGACTACCAGTCAAGAAGAATTCGAGAAGGACTTACCTGACCGAGTTTATACAGACTCAGAAAATTGTGCCTTCATAGATACCGATGAAATTGCCTACGTATGCGGAAAAGATGAACAAAGCTTTGGTTCCTTCATCCAAGCAGTTATTTGCCAACTATTTGAACAGTATGAGCAAATTAGCTTTGAGGCTGATGACTGCGATCCTATCGCCATGCATTTAGCAGACCAATTCCGACAACCAAACAAGCCTAGCTGGGACACTTATATTTTAAAAATCTAACAAAAAGCACCGGCCTTGTGGCCGGTGCTTTTTAAGGAGATTATGAAAAATATTTAGGATTGATACTAGTATAACCGAATCAAACATAGCCAACATCCGCCCTAAGACCGATTTTACCAAAAAAGAACTCCCTGTCGGAAGTTCTTGAATTGTCGAGTAGTCTTTCAGTTTGCTTTTAGTACACGCTTCAAAGGTTTGGGGAACCTTTGAAGGCTGGATATAGTGCGAACCAAGTTCGCCTCAAAAAGAGCCGTACAGCTTGTAAAGCAAGTCATAAAGTACAGCTCTCAATATGAAAAGAACCCCCTTTCGGAAGTTCTTGACTATTCATTATTTACCAAGAGCTGCTGCCATTGTAGCTGCAACTTCTGCTTCAAAGTCGTTTGAAGCTTTCTCGATACCTTCACCCACTTCGAAACGAGCAAATTCTACAACTGAAGCGTTTACTGAGTTCAAGTAAGCTTCAACTGTTTTGCTGTCGTCCATGATGTACACTTGTGCAAGAAGAGTGTAAGCTTGGTCAACTTGAGTGTTGTCAAGCATGAAGCGGTCCATTTTACCTGGGATGATTTTGTCCCAGATTTTTTCTGGTTTGCCTTCAGCTGCCAATTCTGCTTTGATAGCTTCTTCAGCTGCTGCAATCACTTCGTCAGTCAATTGAGCTTTTGAACCGTATTGCAAGAGTGGCAATGCTGGTTTGTCAACCATTGCACGGCTTTCGTTGTCTTGCTCGATTTTGTGGTTGATTTGTGCCAACTCATCTTTAACGAATTGCTCATCCAATTCAGTGTAAGAAAGAACAGTTGGTTTCATTGCAGCGATGTGCATTGAGATTTGTTTAGCAAGAGTTTCGTCACCACCATCGATAACTGAGATAACACCGATACGGCCACCGTTATGTTGGTATGCACCAAATGCTTGAGCATCTGTTTTTTCAACCAAAGCAAAGCGACGGAATGAGATTTTCTCACCGATTGTTGCAGTTGCGTTTACGTATGCTTCTTCAAGAGTTTCACCTGAAGGCATTGTCAATTTAAGAGCTGCTTCGTTGTCAGCTGGTTTACCTTCTGCAATTACTTTAGCAGTAGTGTTTACCAATTCAACGAATTGAGCGTTTTTCGCAACGAAGTCTGTTTCAGCGTTAACTTCAACAACTGCTGCTACGTTACCATCAACGTAAACACCTGTCAAACCTTCAGCTGCTACACGGTCAGCTTTTTTAGCTGCCTTAGCCATACCTTTTTCGCGAAGCAATTCAATCGCTTTTTCGATATCACCTTCAGTTTCAACCAATGCTTTTTTCGCGTCCATAACGCCAGCACCTGATTTTTCACGCAATTCTTTAACGAGAGCTGCTGTAATTTCTGCCATGTCTATTCTCCTTGTTTGTATTTATAAAATAGAGGAGCGGGCTCAGCCCTGCCCCTCTAGGATTGTTTTTTGTTGTTAAATAATGATGTAGAATTGTACGCGAGCTAAAACCGTATTGATCTTAATTCGCCTTCGTTACTTATTTTAATTGTACTCAGGCTAAAATCTTAGTGAAAAAGATAAACTTCCTTGTATGCAAGCATACTGCGTCAGTTTCCTATTTTCATACAGATTTCTAAACGCCTTCGTTACTTATTTTCCTTCTACAACTTCAACCAATTCTTCGATTGATTCTGTAGATGCTGGCTCAGCTGCCAATTCAGCTTCAACTGCTGCTACGCTGTCTTCACCTTGGTTGCCTTCGATGATAGCGTCAGCCATTTTAGCTGTAATCAATTTAACAGCGCGGATAGCGTCATCGTTAGCTGGGATGATAACATCGATATCATCTGGATCTGTGTTTGTGTCAACCATCGCTACAACTGGGATACCCAATTTCTTAGCTTCTTTAACAGCGATTTGCTCTTTGTGTGGGTCAACGACGAACATTACGTCTGGAATGCGTGGCATGTCAGCGATACCGCCCAAGAATTTTTCAAGACGAGCACGTTGTTTGTTCAACAATGCTACTTCTTTCTTAGGAAGCACGTCGAAAGTTCCATCTTCTTCCATACGGTTGATTTCTTTCAAACGAGCGATACGTTTTTGGATTGTACCCCAGTTTGTAAGAGTTCCACCCAACCAACGGTGGTTGATGAAATATTGACCAGCGCGGATAGCTTCGTCTTTAACAGCTTCAGCAGCTTGTTTTTTTGTACCTACGAACAAGATAACTGCGTCGTTTGCTGCAGCGTCACGGATAAATTCGTAAGCTTGGTCAGCCAATTTTACAGTTTGTTGCAAGTCGATAACGTGGATACCGTTACGCTCTGTGAAGATGTATTTAGCCATCTTAGGATTCCAGCGGCGAGTTTGGTGACCGAAGTGTACACCAGCCTCAAGAAGTTGTTTCATTGAAATTACTGCCATGAGTATTTCTCCTTTTTGTTTGTTCTCCTCTCCCGAACTTCGACTTGCAGCCCAACCTTTCGGCAACAAGACCACAATTGGTCCGAGATGAGTATTTGTTGCACAGCAACTCTATTAGTATATCAGAATACCTGTATATTTTCAAGTAAAATAGCAGAGAAATTCGGCAAAATTCGGCACGGGTAAATTCTCAAAGTAAGTTCTAGTCTAACCCCAAAATTAGAAATGGGGCTGATACGAAAATTTCCACTTGACCAATTTCACTATTTAAGGTACAATATTCTTTGTTATGGCGGTATAGCCAAGTGGTAAGGCACGGCTCTGCAAAAGCTTGATCGTCGGTTCAAATCCGTCTACCGCCTTTATTATAGGATTTTATCCGAATTTATACAAGTCAAAAGCCCGATTTTTCGGGCTTTTTTTGATTTTTCATTCGGTTAAATTCGGTTAAGTTTGGTAAAGTTGGTGGGCAAATGGTGGGCAAATTTCTATCTACAATCTAAAGGCGAAAAATATAAAAGAAATCGAAAAAAGTTTTTAAAAACACTTGACTACTGCTAAAAATAACGGTATAATAGATACATAAGGTAAGGGGAGGTTACCTTAGACAAGGAAACGAACAGAAAGGAGTACTAAATGTTTAGGTACTTAAAAAAGCCAATCAAGATTAGAACTGATAAGCTGGTCATCAAACTCAATCTTATCATTCTAACTCTTGAATGGCACATAGAATTGGATAGTGAGTAATCACTATCCACCCCTTCGGGGGTGTACTTAAATATTATCAAAAAATGCTATGAAAGTAAAATACAAAGTAAACAAACATGGTTTTGACTGGAAAGCCTTCTTGGTGTGGTCATTGCTGATTGCATTGCTACTCTGGTTGGTTTTCAAATAAGGAGTATCTATGATCCAAGTATTATCCAAGGAAGAAATGATGAACTTCTTCCAGACACATTCGCGCTATCAAATTGCACAAGCTACAGGTCTTTCTGAGTCCACCTTGGCAAACTACGTCAAAGGTCGGACTGATGTTGGCGGTATGTCTTTTGATAAAGTTATCAAAATAACAGAATACTACAATAGTTTGCATGGAAAGAAATATGGTTACAGAGACCCTAAACTAAAATAGGGTCTTTTTGTGTCCGTAAAAACGGCAATTTTTAAAAATGTCTGTGATAAAGGCAAGTATTTTGCTATCGAATTTTGAAAAAACGCTATTTTTTTGAAATTCGGGCAACAAAAAAAAGCCCAGCAAACGCTGGGGTGAAAATACTATTTAAACGTACCGTAAGGCACGACATTGCGTCGATTTGACTCCTCGCCTGCTGCTATATAGCGACGTACACCGCTACGGCTAATATACGATACCCAAATGTATCCATCGGCAATATAGACCGAATCATAGTTAAATTGCTCGCCATAAGTGTAAGTAGCTACAATTTTACCATCTAGGCCAGGCTTGTCTCGGACATTGAGCAAAGATACTTTAACGGTCATTGTCCCCTTCTCGTCTTTAATCTTACCGAGATTGCCACTGCTTGCCTGTGTTGCCACTGCAGCAGAGTCGCTGTAAGGCGGATAAAACCAGCCAACAAGATTGCTGATTTGCTGACTAGAATACTGAGCAGGACCACCGACGGACAAATTACCTGCCAGGTTCTGCTCGATTGTTTGGACGGTATTGCCACTAACACCGATAATCAATCCGGTGTGCCCATAATTGATACCGTCACCTGCCCAGTAATTCTTGACAAAGATAGCCCCTGGACGTGGACGTTCTGAGGTAGGCATGTAATGCACCTCAAAGTCGTGTTGTTTGGCTGACTTTATCAAATCAATGGCATTGCCCCACAAAGGCTTGCCGAAGAATTTTCCGCAAATCCAGTTAGGTAGGTCTACACACTGCTTGCCGTACCAACCATCATAGTCTACACCTTGACCACGGTTGGCTAGGTCTTTGGCAAAATTAACTACTTCATTTACTGTTGTCATTTAATACCTCCAAAAATGGTAAAAGCAAAAATGCAATTGGCGCCAAAATAATCAGCGCCAACACACAAAATGTTGTCTTTAATATCCTCATCGTTTGTCTGCCTTTGGCTCGTAATAGTCAAGAGCCTGCTTGCTATCTGATACTCCCGCAGTCGTCGGGTCATTGATGATACCGACAACAGTCAAGATAGACATAATCGTCGCAAAGGTCGATTCCCAATTCTCAGGGACCCAATTAAAGCCCAATTGTTGAGACAAAAGTACCAATAACGGTACTAGTGTCCACCAAAATGTTTTATTGCGTAAACGTACGCCCCAGTTAATTTTCATGAATGTTACCCCTCTTTCATAATGACGCGTTTTAGCTCTCGGATATCTTCTCCCATGCTTTTGACCTGCTCCGCAAGGACCAAGATTGCCTTGTTTTGCTCATCGTGACTATCTAGTCGACGATTAGCGCTTTCCTTAAATTCTTTGAGATTTTCAATATCCTTCTCTAATACTGTAATACGATTCTCTTGCTTTGTAATCTTGGCCGAGAAATTAGTCCACAATCCAACGACTGTAGACACAAATCCAACTAACGCATATACATGTTCTGGTCTGATATGCATAGGCTATCCCTCGCTAATCAGTTCAACCAAGATTGCCTCATCTTCAACCATCTTTGTGAGATAAGCCTTAATTTTATTTTTGATAATATCTGAAAAAGGCAAATCTTTATATTTGATACGTCCTTCGAAAATTTCAATTGCGTAAAGTTTAATCATCATATCTGTTCTCCAATCTTTATTTTTAAATAACTTCCAAGGTCTCTTCGACAACTTCATCATCAAATAGACCAGTTTGCAATAAATCTTCATCCGTAAGCGACCCCTTCCCATACAATGTCATAACGACCTGCAAGAATGCAGCACGGGATGACGCAGACACCGTGACCTGCTCTTTAACCTTTTCAAGATTCTTTGTAGCTTCTTCGGTAATATCATCAATCTTGGCAAGACGCTTGCCAATCGCATTGAATTTCTCATCTTCTGCTCTGTTCGGGAAATTTTCTTGATACATTTTCTCCATAGCCATATCGAATAGCTCGCTATCTGTCAAATTGATAGCTTCTTTATCAAAGGCATAGGGAATAGTTGCTCCCTCTTCGTTCCCTACAACTACAATAGTACGATGTGGAGAAGACCCAAGCCACTCCGTACTCTTGGTTAAAAATTTGAACTTCATGGTATTTCCTTTCTAAATCATAATAGTTAACTGACCTCTATACACAATTCCATTACCAGTGGCCAGTACATTAAACGCTCCTGTGCCTTGGTTGATTTGGACATGGCTGTTATCAGAACCACTAATAGCCCACTTAGCGATTACTAACATATAGGACTGTGGCGCAACCCAAATATCACTTGGGATGCTCCCTATGTTCATTGTTGATCCGTTACCTGTGAAATCGTACTTAATTGTTAGTACATCCCCAACACGCTTGTAATAAGTACCTGGATACCCTGCTGACTGCCAACCAGTGTTGATGAGGTTGGGGTGGTCATCCTTGGCATATTCAACCCACGGTGTCCAAGTCGTATTATTTTTTACTCGTAAATAGGTCTTATTTTTGTTATAAGGAGTGTAAGTTTGCTTGACATATCTAGTATCATAGCTCTCTACAAGTAAATACCCCCCAACTGGATCCGGTAAGGTTGGGCTATCCACATAGTAAAAACCTGACTGCACATACTCTTCTATTTTGCTGTATAGATTTATATGAGCTCTACCGTCATTTCTCGTCAACTGATACTGTTGAATCGACTTACCGTTCAAGTAATATCCACCAGTTGACTCTACAGACCCTCCCGGAAGGTTCGTATCTACGATTTTACCAACCGCAAAGCGGTTGCCCTTCTCGTAGCTGAATACTACCGCTTCGGTCGAAACTTTGATTTTAAACTCCGAACGAGTGAACTTGTCTTCAAGTATTCCTATGACATCCCACGACTTATCAGAAGAATAAGTACCTGATAGATTGGCCAGTGAATTTGTCAGGCTCGCCAAAGTCGTGAAAGTACCAGATGCCGGACCATTGTCTGGCGTGTAATTATTGCTATCTGCTGGAGCTACACGAAAAGTTAAAGTCATTGTATTTCGCTGGCTACCACCTACCGTCAGCGGAGCTATACGAGCGTTTCTGAGAATAGAGAATGTACTCGATGTCGCTCCTGAACGTTCCACGCTAAAGTTGAAAGCTGGTGCAAAATATTCCAACACTGTCACAGTTCGCTCTATCATGTTACTCGTTCGACCACGGCTGTCTGTCACCCTTGCTCGTATAGTAACCTGACCATGGTAGTTCATGATCCCTAAGCTACCACCATTTTGACTGGTAGATTGGTTCCTGTCGACAATTTCTGCGTAGTAACCACTGATAATTGATCCGTATGCCCCTGTTGCTTGTCCGAAATGTACAGCGATATTCGAAACAATCTGCACAAACTGTTGTTCTCCTGGAATCAGCGTCCTAGCTGCAGTATTTCCGTCTACCAGTGTGAAACCAGTCAAACTGGGCTTGATACTATCTGGAACGCTTGCTGTGAAGGTAGTTGACTGCGTACCTGTTTTCGTCGAACCTGAGTAGGTATCAACGTAGATAGTACCAGTCCCACTTGTCGAATTTGGGATGTCGTTAGCAAAATCAAGGGGAATAATCCAAGTTGTAGACGTATCTACATTGGTTGCGATTGTCCCTGACTTATTTCCCCAATGATAGCGTACTGTATGCTTAAAACTAGAACTTTGACGGTGGATGTTGATAGTAAGTGCACTACCAATGACACCAGGGCTAACACTTACAGAACTGGAGCGTGGGATAGTGGTCAAGCCATGAAACCAGCTCCCTGAGGCGTTACCAAAGTTCAAAGTTCCATAGCTGATATTACTCATATTAGAACTCAAACTAATTCCTGCTGATTTTGTTCCGTCAGCATTGTGACCCACTCTAAACTGTACTGAGCCTAAATGCTTTTTGGAGCCATTGAGGTATAGAGGACCTACGGCAATAGTTTGAGATTGACCATCACAAGTGACGGTGACGGTATTGCCGTAAGTATTACCAAACTTAATGTTCCACCCTGTGTCCATTCCTATCCAAACATCAATCTTGATTACTGAGCTGTTTCCGCTTATATCTTGACTGACGGTGGATGATGTGCCTTCTAGGAAACCTCTCCAGTTCCCTGAATATCTAAATACTGCCATACTTTCAAGCTATCCCTTTCTAATAAACATACCGTTTAACATTGATGTCTGGATTGTTATGGTACTGTTCTTCTCTAAAACGTCCGATTTGAACCGTCTTTGAAAAAATACCGTTGTCAATGTGGATAACCCCTTTATCCACATACATGACTGGAGTACCACTCGAAAACATCGTGATACGTCCATCTGGGCTAAACAACATGCTGGAGCTACCGTCTGCCTTACCTAGTGACAAACCATCGTTTGAGACCTGCATAAAGGTATCTACCGCATTCCAGCGCTGTGCTTGGTCTCCTAGGTTTGTCTCAATTTTTATGACACGCTGTAAGTGAGTTATCAGGTCCTTTTCAACTTTGGCCCATGTAGCTTCGTCGGCTGCTTTCATATCTTTGATTTGTTTCAAGATATTGTTTACAGTGTCGAGACTCGCTTTGGCTTCCAGCTCCGCTTGCATGATACCCGCCCGCTCGTTTAGTAAATTGAGTTGCTCTTGGGTAAATGCTTGGTCCGCTTTGGAGTTGAGTTCTAATTGCCAATCCTCTATAGCTAGTGACCAATCCGTCGGGACAGTCCCTTTTTCCAGTTTGAACTTTCTTGCATATGGCACTACACCAGTCCCATAAACACCATAGAAAGCCAAAAAACTTTCACTTAGTTCCATATTTCCTTCTGTCGGGGTAAAGGTCACATGATACCTCTTCCATTCCGTCGTAACACCTATGTCCGCATGGAGACCGCCATAGCGAGACCCCGACCCATTTTGCATATACACATGGACCGCTCCATCCTTATCCGCTTTTAAATCAAAGCTCAGAGTATATGTCACCAGACCATGCTTATCAAAAACCTTTGCCAAGTCATAAGGCGTTCGCAAAAATTCCATAGCAGCAGGGTCTTTACTGATATAAACGGTCTCCTCATCTGTATCCGTCAGTAAATTAATACCGCCTACTTCAATCTTCGCCCATCTATCCGCCCAGCGATACTTGGTCTTATCTGTGCTGTCGGCTTGCGTGTAGTCTGAGTAATGCCCGATATATCGCTGACCATTGTCAGATGTGGTCAGACCAGTACCATCTGCACTATCCGAGTAAGCCCAATGAATGTACGGAGTTCGCCCATCTGCCCCCTTAGGTCCAGGTATGCCTTGGGCTCCATCAGAGCCTTTCCACTTGCTCCAGCGATAGCTTGTTGGGTTGGTAGAGTTGATAGCAGTAAAATCTTGATACATGCCGATGTATGCTTTTGTCTGGTCTGTCTGACTAAAGCCACCACCAGTTGCATTATCTGCGTAAGCAATATGTGTATATTGCGTGCGACCATCAGCACCTTTAGGGCCAGCTATCCCCTGGTCTCCCTTAGGACCCTGAAGGCCTTGGATTCCCCGTGGACCTTGCGGACCTGCAGGCCCCTGTAGTCCTTGTGGACCTGTAGCCCCTCGGTCACCCTTTGCGCCTGTAGGACCTATTTCCCCCATCTTAGCCACTGAGTAACCAGTTTCTGAAGTATTATCCGTATATGCCCAAACGGTTTTTGTCCACAAAAATTGACCGTTGGGGACGCTTGGTACCTGAGATGTCCATGACGTTGGCTGAATTGTGCCAGATGTCGATTTTCCGTAAGTAATCGTCGTAGAATGAATACCTACTCCGTCTTTACCAGCGATACCGTCACGGCCTGTGTTTCCGTCACGACCAATACGAGAGACAGTGTAGCCGGTCTCTGTGTTGCCGTCTGTATAAGTCCATACCGTCTTGGTCCAGAGATAATTGCCAGGGGCAACGGTCGGAACTGCCGCAGTCCAACCAGTCGTCGGTGCAGTGGCACCATTGGTTGAACTAGCATAAGTGACGGTAGTTGAACGAATACCTACTCCGTCACGACCTGGAAGTCCATCGGCTCCTCTTTGCCCAGGGTCTCCTTTTTCGCCTTTTGGTCCAGGAGTCAATTCAATTTTCTTCAAATCATCTTTAGTAGCAACGTCCGTAAAATCAATCTGAACCCGCTTAGCGTTTAATATAACTTCGCCAACCTCATTAACATACAAAATATCCCTATCTCCAGAGGAAATACGAAAACGCCGAACATCGATATGATTACCACTTAGATTATTCACATTGACGTTCCCTAAATTTTGGTCACTGATTGGAATCAATTCCCAATCCACACCGGACCATTGCTTCAATACGACAGAATTTTCAAGAGGTTCATACCACAAATCACCAACATTAGCATTTGCCGGTCTGTCGATTCCACGATAAATAGTGTTCTTTCCGTTTGCAGCGACCTGGACCATGTTACTAGTTTCTATCTTTACGTCTTCGAGCTGTTGCTCGATGCTTCTCTGTTGGTTGATAGAGTTGTTACTACTCCTAGACTCAAACTGTCCAGCCTCAATCCTCAACAAACTACCTGCCAAACTGTCATACTCATAACGGATTACCTTAGCTTCTACATGAAACCCATCCTCATCATGACTGACCGTTACCGTATCGCCAATTCGAACAGTTTCAAGGTTTTGGAAATCAGCATATTCCTTAGTTTTAGACAATTCAACAAAGTCAACCTCATAGGAGCAGGTGGGAACATCAATAAGACCAAACTGCTCTCTAACCAGAGAACGCATCTTGGCATGGGCTTCATTCAGAGGAATAGCATCTTTGGCATCTGCATTTTCACCAACTGCAGCCTTTACATCAACCTCAACTTTACCAATTCTTGGAAAAGGGTAGTCACTAATCCGAGGACTATCAACATATTTTTCTGGCAACAAAAGTCCATCAAAACCAATAGGCATGATCCGAGTGATGACCGATTTGTCATCAATGTTAGCAGTATAGCCTTTGAGGTTCTTCTTGTGACGGATTTTAAAACCTCTATTTTCTCCAATTGATCGATTAAAATAGACCTTAAAATTATCACGAAGAATCTCACCACCAAACCGATTGACAAAGGAATTATCCAACGACGTATTCAGCAAAATCTCTACACAGTTCTTACGAACTACCCTAGACCCTGCCACCGTGGAAATATCACTAAAGAAAGTAAAAGGATGACGGTACTGTGTATTCTGAGACAATTGCTGCAACCATGCTTGACCACTCTTAGATACAATATTGGTATCCTCTACAAAGTTGAAAGCTAAGTCATAAAAAATGTGGAAAGCATGAATTTCTAACATTCCCATTGACGGCTTAGACTGGTAAATTCGAAACAACTGGTCACCATTTGGAGTGGGAGCCTTGATGATCATACCATTGCGAATCGACTTGCCAAATTTTGCCCCAAGTGGATATTGAGCTGTCAAAGTATACAGATTGTTTAACTCCTCTTCAACATGACACTTTTTCAAGTCATTATCTAATATCCCTAATCCATTATGTTCAAAAAGACTTTCATCAGCCGCATACAAACAAATCATATATACCGCCACCTCCCTTCACAAATGACCTTAGTGATATTTCCTGACCAGGACACCCTATTGGTACCAGGCACAAATTCGGGAAATTCTCCAACCATATTTCGATTCATATCTACATTCCCTCTATAAGCATTCTGTAAATCGCTATCAAGTTCGATATAGTCACCAACATCACGCAAAATAATGGACTTGCCATTCACCGTCAAAGTGCCAGAACCAAATACTTTCAGATAAGGCTTGGAGCGATAAGTCCCTATATTTTGAAAAGATTGACCATTTACCAATAAAACACTACTGTTCAAAGCGTATTGAAACGGATCACACTCAAACCTAACTGTGAACCGACCATACTCTGCCACCTCGTTCTCAATGTCTGAAAACTGTATTTTTTTGATTTTGTAATACACATCATCATCCGAAAAACGCAAAGTCTTTTTCCCGACAAAGAAACCCTTGACAGTCCTTACTAGACTCTTGATATTGACCTCTTCCAGCATATTGTATTCACATTCAATTGGAATATTCTTGTACCCCAATTCCCTCGTCAACGAACCATCCCTACCTGGAATAGAAATATCTTCATACTCCATTTCCGGACTAGGAATCACAGGTCTAGTTGCTAAACAACACTTCAAACTATCTGGGAATGAGCCGTCTAATAACGTTTTAAGCATAAGTCTCCTTTCAAAAAAATTAGAAGTGCTCAGATTCATCCTCTCAGCACTTCCTTTTTAAGCAACACCTCCCGTAGAGAAATTACGGATATCGCTCTTGTCTGCAATCCACTTATCCACCTTATCGAAAAAGTGGTCTGTACCATAATCACTATCAACGGTGGCATTCATTGTCACATAGTTAGTGACATGAACAGTATTGCCCACCATGCCACTCGCCTTCGCTTGGGCTTGACCAATTTTACCTAGCACTTTATCAGTTAATGGCAAAATAGCCTCTGGTCCAGCTTCTCCTCCAACCATTAGATTGTTTCCGTTTCGACCAAAGGCTACAGGGTCCATCATGATACCACCAGCCTTATACCAAGAAATACTGAATTTTGGAACACTCGGTGGCATCAGACTGAAACTACCGCTAATACTTAGGTGCGGAAGCTTGATTTTTGGCAAACTCCAAGAAAAGTTAAAGAAACTCTTCATGGTATTAATAGCATTTCCGACAGCTTCTTTAGCACCATTAATGGCACGACTAATTGCGTCTCGTATGCCGTTGAAAATATTAACAGCACTATTCTTAGCAGCATTAAATCCGTTGGCAATCGAATTACGTACATTATCGACGACTTGGGTAATGTTTGTTTTGATACCATTCCAAATACTAGAAATTTTGGAGCTTATATTGCTCCAAATTTGAGCAGTTGTACTTGATACAGCAGTCCAAGCTTCTGAAATTTTAGACCTAATGCTATTCCAAATTTCGGTAACTTTACCAGAAATAGCAGTCCAGACACCTGTTAGGTATCCTGAGATTTGAGTCCAAATTTCAGTAACTTTACTAGAAACGGCTGTCCAGGTGTCTTCCATCCATTTTTTGATAGCAGACCAAACTTCTGTGACCTTGCTTGAAATAGCGGTCCAGACACCAGTAAGATAGCTACTAATAGCATCCCAGATATTTGAAACAGCATTTTTGATGGTGTCCCATAATTGAGAAAACCATGTAGCAAGCCCTGTCCAAAATTCCTGAGTAAATGCCCAGAATATCTCCCATGCCAATCGTAGAGGTGTTTCAATAGCAAGCCATGCGATGTTAAAAGCCTCTTTTACCAACAGCCACGCAAATGTAAAGATGTTAACTAATCCATCCCATAGCACTTTGGCTCCTTCCATAAAAGATGTCCACATTTCCGATAACCATGTAGTTAACTCTGTCCACAACTGGACTGTGGTTTCTTTTACACTTGCCCACTTCTCTGCAAACCATTCTCCGATTGGGGCGAAAAATTCTTTAATCTTTTCCCAAGCTTGTCCAACCCATGCGACAATCTCGTCCCAATACATGACGACAACTGCCACCAAGGCTACAAGTGCAGCTCCTATCAATACAGGCCACGATACAATCGCAGAAACTATTCCTCCCAATGCAGGTAGCAAAGTCCCTGTTATCCAAGCACCTACTCCTGCTAAGGCGCCGCCACTTCCAAAAAGCGCCGCAATAGAACCAATTCCTGTTGCTATCTGGCCAATAAAGATTAAAATCGGTCCAAGTGCTGCCAAGATACCTCCAATGACCAAAATGACTTGTTGCATTGGCTCTGGTAATTCCGAAAAACTCTTGGCTAAATCTGATAGAAATTCAAATAATGGTTCCATTGCATCCAAGGCTTCGGAAGCTGCCTCCATCAATGGCCCACCAAACTCTATCGCAATGTCCGTCAACTTATTCTTGACAATTTCTAGCTTGCTTTGAAAAGTTTCATATCGCTTCTGAGCTTCTTCTGACAAAGCAGTATTTTCTGCCCACGCCTCACCAGATTTTCTAAAGGCGGTTTCTAGTAGTTCGCCTGCGCCTGCTAAACGCTGCATCGCATCAATTTCATTTACAGACTCAATGCCTAAATCTTTCAAAGTGCCCGTAACATTTCCGCCTTCATCTTTAACACGACCAAGACCTTTGACCAAGGCAACAATAGCGTCTTGAGGGCGTTCTTGCCACATCTGTGCAAATTCCTCTGCGCTTGTGCCGGCAATAGCAGCAAAGCTCTCGACCGACTCGCCCCCCTCAAGAACCGCAGTATTGACCTTTTGCATGACACGACTCATTGCAGAACCACCAGCCTCGGCATTAATGCCAACAGATGACATAGCGGCAGCTAGACCCATGATTTGAGCCTCTGACAAACCAATCAAGTTACCAGTACCAGCTAGACGCAAGCCCATCTCCAAAATCTCTGACTCGGTTGTGGCAAAGTTGTTACCAAGAGATACAATTGTGGACCCTAATTCATCAAATTGATCTTGAGGCATCTGCGTGATGTTTGCCAAGCGAGCCATAGAATTAGCTGCTTCTTCGGCTGACAAGTTGGTGGATTGACCCATATCAATCATGACACGAGTAAAGTCTAAGACATTCTCCGTCTTAATCCCTAATTGCCCTGCAGCTTCTGCAACTGCGGAGATTTCTGTCGTACTCGCAGGAATTTCCTTTGCCATGTTGCGAATGCCAGCCCGTAAGTCGTCGTAGCTAATAATGACCTTGCCATTCGCGTCAACAACTTCGTCATTGGTCTTCATAACACCTGCAAAGGCTGATTCAAAATCACTTGCCGCCTTAACGGCAACACCCGCACCAGCTACAATCGGAACAGTCAGCCCCATTGTCAATCCTTGACCAACAGAGGTTAATTTACTACCTAGACTCTTTGCCTTATCAGCAAAACGACCGATAGAGTCGTCAGCCTTCTTAGCTTCATTAGCATAATCCTGGAAAGCTTTCTTTGATTCAAGTAGTTCCTTCTCAAGTTTATCTACTTCTCTACTGCTTTCACCATACTCAGCCTTGGCTACTTCTAGTTGTTTTTCCAGATTTTCCACTTGCTGACCAGTGTTTTCCATCTGCTCGGCAAGCTCTTTTTTCTTGATTTTAAGCAATTCGGATTCCTTGGCATTATTTCCCAAGGCCGAACGCTCCAAATCATACTTGGCTTTTATTTTATCGGCGGAATTGGCCAGTCGGTCCTGCTCAGACTTTAGTGCGGATAACTTCTCCTTTCGTTCTTGAGAAGCACGAGCAGATTGACTTGTAGCCTCACGTTCTTTATCCAAAGCCTGCTTAGTCTGTTCAATGGCATTCTTTAGGTATTCTTCATTACGTTTAGCATCCAGTAGCTTATTGGTCCACGTCTGAGTTTCCTTAGAGTTTTCGCCAGTAGCCTTCGTGACTTCTTTTAGTCCTTGCTCAACTAACCTAGTCTTCTCTTGGGCGATTGAGTATTCAGAGGTCAATTTATTCAGCTTTGACTCTAGCTTATCAGTCTCGCTACCAGTCAGACGCATTTGTTCCTGTTGCAATCTAAATTCTTTATTCAACGACGTTATCTTGGAATTCATTTCTGATATTCCCTTGTTAAATTCCGAATTTAAGACCTTATAGGTTACCTTTACTTCGCTTTGCTTTGCCATTTGACCTCCTTCCTACTCACTATGCTTCCAAGCCTCGATAGCCACTTTCAGACTTGCCATCTCCTCAGCTTCCTGGATAGACATCTCTAACACCAACTGCATATCAATCCCAAAGACAAAAGAGTAATAGCCGATAACCTCATCCACCTCAACCTTTTCCCAGTTGATGCGAGGAGCACGACCATTACTCTTCCCTTTTTTCGTCTTCTTTTCAAACGCTAGTTGGATTTCTCCTTTTTTGGCTGACCATTCCCCTGCACAATTTGCTGATAAATACGTCCAGCAATTTGTAAATCGAAGACCACAGCTTTCTCAAATTCATCCTTTGACATAGATCCACCAGCTGCACGATAGGCAACAAATGGAGCATTCTCCAAATCTTTGTCATTGATATTTGGATTTCCTCCACCATTTTTCATTGCGGAAGCAAATGCATTTTGAGTAAGCAGGCCCTCTTTTTTCGCCTTCTTCCAATCATACAGACTAATAGGAGTCTGAATCTTCACAGACTCCCCATTCAACAATTTCAAATCAGTAATTTTCTCAGACATTACTTATTCCTCCTAAAGAATTACTTTCTTAACCAATGTTGGTGTGAAGGTCTTATTCCAACCACTTACCACATCAGATGCAGCACCATCGCCTTCAATTGCTTCATAGTAGAAGAAGCCATTTTCATCTGCAAACGCAGAGAAAGTTGTTTCAATTTCCGCAATCTCTTCTTCACCATTGGTAACATTGATTTTGAATGGACTAGTCCAAGAAATATTCGGGAAGGCAATCAATTTATGATTCTCACGACCCAAATCATACATGTCCCATGTCAGAGCCCCAGAAGATACCTTTGGTTTGCTTGTAAGACCGTAGACACCTGCCTTCAAATTATCATTGGTCAATCCGAATACCTTCCTCAAAATCGCTACAGGCATATGCATTGAGACAGTTGCATTTAATTTTTGAATGATTGTAACTTCCTTGGTAACATTCCCCTCACATTTCTTAGTGACAGTCTTACTTTCCGCCTCTACCGAGATAGACCCTGTACAACCTAGTCTTTCAGCCGCAGTTAACTGACCACTGACCAATGGACGAAACTGACCATTGGTAATTTCAAATTGTTCAAAATCTTGCAATACATCAAATGTTTGTGACATTTCTTTCTCCTTATGTCGTTAATAATTCTTGCTGTACTCGGACCAGTTCGTCAATAACATAGTCCAAGATAATTTCTTCCCGAGATGCCAAACCACGCTCAAAGAACGCTTGTGCAATTGGATTATGAGTTCCTCTTCCCTCGTTAGGAAAGACCAGGTACCCAAATGACCCCTTATTCTTCGCAGCACCACCCTTGGCTACAATGTCAAATCCCAGATTAAACATCCGCTCCTTCAGTGGATTCGAATACTTAGCGTGCCTCTTCTCTCGTTTACTGACTGGCATAAAACCAATGATAGCTTGCATCACTTCCTTGGTTCCCCGAACAAGCAAGACACGATTGACAACTTCCTCCGACTTACTCGGAATCTTTGCCATAGCCTCAGCCAGTTTGGTAGAGCCAGAAAAATCAAGAGTAGCTTTATTTGCCATAAAACTACCTCTCTATCCGAATCAATTGGTGAAAATTAAGCGTCGTAGCCGTCACCTGCTCATCTGTATTAACCAAGTTACCCTTGTCAATTTCAGAGTTATCAAAAATCAAGCGACAGTCTTTCAACCGCTCAATCAGACCAACATCATCAAAACTAGCACTCTCACGAGTGACAAACATGAGCGTGAAAGCCCGCTTGTATTGATTAGCATGTGTACCAGGTGTCAATCCACCATCATCAGAGTACAGAAAGAAGGACGGGTTTTCTGCCACCTCGTCCCTCCCCATATCTAACCCAAAGCAAGGGAAACCAGTCCCACGAATCACATCGACAATCCTACTTAGATCCAGAGGTTTGGATATAATTTCCGCCATCCCAGTACCCTACCTTTCTCAGAAATAGATACATATACTCCTGCCGATTATCAACATCCACCGACTCAACCGCGAAAAGTTCATCATTTATCCGAACCTTATGCGACTTCTGGAAGTCTTGCACATAGTAACATTGGACCTTGATATCTACTGCAGATAGATTTGACACCAGGTAGCTATCATATTTGGCTACAATAGACTTGTAACCAAAGTACAATCTCCCCCGAGTCGTCAACTCTTCACCGATTTTCTTAGCCGTATTCTTGTCACGCTTGGTGGTCAAATCTCCATATTCAAGCAGTCCATCATTGAGTGGTTGATAATCACCTTGTTTACTCATTACCCTTCCTCCTCAATCGCCTCACACCATTTTCATGTTGGAGACGCAATAACTGTCTTCTGTAATCTTCCTCGAACATGGAAGTATTCCCAGACCAAGCCCTACGACAGTAGGCTTTCAGCAGTATCCTAGGCAAGCCAGATACAGAGTAGTCTGACTCACCGCAGATACCATCAATATAGGCTATCCCTTCTTCGATGTATTCCTTAATCTCACTATCTTGACTTTCCCAGGTCACACGCAAGTGCAACTTTATTGGTCCAAGAAGCTCACTACTCAAATCTTCGCTCACCTAGATACCTCCAGCTACTCTGCAGCAGTCAATAAAGCAATCAAATCAGACTTCTTAGCTGCCTTGTCAAATTCAATACCTTTTTCAGTCAGTAAAGCCTTGATATCGTCTGTTTTTAACTTGCTATAGTCTGTTTCAGCTTCACTTTCTTCCAATACCTTGACAAATGCACGCTTTTCACTATTTTCACCCAAGAGGACTTCGAGGCGTTCGGCATCCACCTCGAAGACATCCCCAACAGCACGGTCAAGCTGAGCGACCTTATCGAAAAATTCTTCCGTTACTTCAACTTTAATCAATTCCATGTTTTATTCCCCCCCTTCACTAAATAGATACCTTAGGATTAATAGTATCTTCTTTGACGATAGCAGCTGGACCTTCCAAATCTGGGATTGTCGCACCTGCAACACTAGAAATATCTGCTACAAAGAAAGCATTTTCGTTCTTGGCAATCCCTTTACCAAAGAATTGAGCAATGTGCAAATCAAGATTTTGAAGTGCTAGAGTCTCACGGTATTCTTGGATTTCAACGCTACCTGCAACAACTAGTAAGTAGTTATGCGGAACACCAAAGACGAGCTTGTTTTCTGTAACAGCATGCAATGGAATAATTGTCTCTCCAGTCGGCAGTTGAGTTGTTACCCATACCCCTGCATCAGTTCTGAAAGCAAGTTTTGGAAATACCTTCGACCAGTAGGTCATCGGATTAACAAGCACAGCCACTTGGCCATTATCTGTTTTAGCTTTGGCAAGTGCAGCACGAATACCAGCAAGAGTTGATGGTGTCAAATCAGCTAATTCGATGGCCTGTTTTTCTGGATAAACACCACCAGAATCTCCTGAGAGTTTTCGCATCATGCCTAAAGGTTTTTCTTTACCATCACCATTTACAACAGCCTCTTCAAGAGATGCTGCCATTACTTCTTGCAAGAATGTGATGACATAACTAGCCAACCAAGATGGACCAAGTTTGTAGTAGCCCTTCGGAACTGCAATATAGCCAGAAAGTTGTGATTGAGAAATATCCAATCGTTTGAACGAATCCAAAAGAATTTGTTGGATATCCGCAGGAACAGTCCCCCAGAAAGCACGTTTCTTAGTCGAGTCACCGTAAATAAATGCAGTTTTCACATCGCCAACCTGCATATCAATCAAAGACAGCAGAGGGTGTTCTTGTACCAAATTACGATACACATCTTCAATGATAGTTTCTGGGAACATCTGATCTAAGCCAGTGATTTTTTGTTTTTGAGCTGCTTCACTGAAAAATTTACGTTCAGCGGATGTCAATTTCCGACGAAGTCCACGTTCGGCAAGGATAGACTCATCTTGTACCCCTTCTTGAAACTCCGCAGCAGCAGCCTTAACTTGTTCAGATACATTAGCTTCCAAACCTGTAACAAAGTTTTCGAAGGCTTGTTTCTGCTCCTGTTCGTTATCTGTTCGCAAAGCAGCAAACAATTGTTCACGAGCTTCAGCAAAGTTTGTTTTCAAATCATTATTGATTAATGGCATAGTTGTTATTCTCCTTTATTTTGTGTAAATAAAAAGGCAAAGCGTTCAATATTTCGCTTTCCCTTATCCTCATGTTCATCAGCCCCATACTTAGCCATAAGGCTATCTAGGACATTGGTCTCAGCGTCATCAGACACTTCTTCTGGCTCATCTTCGCCATAAATACCATCAGCAAGCCCCAAGGTGACCGCCTCATCAGCTGTAAGGAAAGTCTCCTCATCAAGAAGAGCTTTTAACTCTTCTCTATCACCCTTGAAACGTTTGAGGTAAGTTTCTTCAACAGATACTTGGGCCTTGTCCAAATCGTCAGCCACCTTACGCAATTCCTTGGCATTGCCATAGGCAAATGTCCATGGATTGTGAATCATCAACTGCGTATCTTTTGGCATCAGAATCTTGTCAGCACCCATAGCAATGATAGATGCGGCACTTGCAGCCAAACCATCAATAATCACCGTGACAGTCTCATCACGCTGACTAAAAAAATTCTTGATTGCAATCCCCTCAAACATATCACCACCGTAGGAATTGATATGAACTTCTATGTCTTTTCCCTGAAAACCAGCCAAGGCATTACGGACATCCTTGAAGTTAATCCCTTCCCAGTAGCCACCAACTGTACCATGCAAATAAAGCACAGCCTTATCGTCAGTCGAGACAGATGCTTCAAACTTAAACGGAATGTGTTTCGTCACTAGCTTCCACTTCTCCTTTCTTTTGATTATCACCAGAGCCATCAGCCCTAGCATAGTTTAGCGATACAAAGTATTGATTAGCCCACGGCTCATCAATCGGCTCTTCTCCCAGTTTATCCCTCAATTCGTTTGTACTGAGAGCACCGATTCGGAATAATGCTTCCCCAGCCGACGCAAATTTCTCTGAACTATAAACCAGGATAGTATTGGTTTGTATCTTAAATTTTGAACCAACAGCCAGATGTTTCTTACCGTACAGCTTGCGATTGATTTCTGTTTCAATCGCATCAGCCCACGGACGCACACCAAAATTGACAAAGTTATCACGAATCGCCTCCGCATCTGCAACATCCCCCTTCATGATTCCACGAGGAATCGAGAAAGCGTCAGCAGCATAGTGGACAACATCCATAATGACATCGGAAATATCACGAGTAGTTACCGCCCCACTCTTAGTATTGGCACTTGTCTGAACGAGGCTAGATATTCCAAGCCCTTCTTCTAAAGGAGTGATTGAGTCTTCATCAGAAAGTACAGCAGCAAACCGCTTCTCATACATCTCATCCATGATAAGATCATATTCCGTTGTCTCGTTACCTTCATCATCTACCTCAACAACAGCCTTTCCGTATTTCTGGTCAAACAAGGTACCAATATTCAGACCAAGTTTCAGAGCATTTCCCCTGTTGTAGTTTCGGATTGCTCCACCAATCAACTTCCCATATTCCGAGTAAAGATCATCCAAGTAACCTTTTACCTTCGAATCATTCATAGTAAAGTGCAAAACATCTTCTTCCTGATAGACCGCATTCAACTGCAGTCCACCAGCAACCGTGATGTTCTTGTAAACATTTTGACGAAAGGCTTTCTTGTCAATTTCAAAGCTCTCCGCAAGAATGAACTCACCATTGTGCATCAAAACCAAAGCACCATCAGAATTCTTGACCATCTGACCTATTAAAGCGGCAAGAAATTCATTCTGAGTCTGATTTTGGTTTGGCTCATAATTAAACCGATACCAAATATCACCCTTCTGAAGCTTGCCGTTGTTGTAGGTCTCATAGTTGGCCAAAGACAAAGCATTGGCTATCTTGTCAATACACATCTGCAGAGCAAATTCCATAAACTGCACTCGCTGACCGGACCGACGAACCGCAGCATCTAGCTCCTTACGACTAACCTTCTTCACAGTACCATCACGGGCGAAAAAACCAAAGAAATTATTTAACCACCCCAAGTGGACCACCTCCTTTTCTAATTTGCAACCTACTTACGCTTGTACCAGGGACGCTTCAATCGTTCAACTTCTTTTTCTAACTTCTCAATCCGTTTCAAATGAGCCGAAAATTCAGCGTTAGTGCTTTCAGCATTCTTGCAACAACGATCATTCAACTCCTCAAAACACTTATCAGTACGAAACTGAAGCTCAAACAACCGCTCCACTTTCCCATTAAGATAATCAAGCGTCTTTCCAATCAAAACAAATGGACGATATTTTTTCTTAATTCGCTTAGACATATAAAACTCCTATCGTGTAAAACTACGCAATCTGCGATTAATTTTTACAGTCTTCTTCTCCAACTGTTCCTCAATTGACATCGCATGAATCAAAGCCATAAAACCATCTGTCTTCCTCCTCTCTGGATCAATCTTTTTGTAAGTCTTGTTCCCTTTACCATCAACATCAACGTAGACATTATTTGTGTACCATCGCATCATGCGGTCTTCTCCAAATGAAATCTCATGATTGGCAAACATCATATCAACCGTAGGGGCAAGCCTAGAATGAGTAACAGAACCACTTCGAACAACTTCTATCGGCAAGCCAGCATTCTCAAAAGCCTCCTTGACCGGTGCCTTTCGGAAATCATCCATCGCTATATTGACAATCTTGTACTTCTCAGCCATCTTCACAAACCAATCAGCCACATATTTAGGATCCATAACCTTTCCAGGAACTATCGTAACCAGTCCCTCATGTTGTGGAATTGTAAAATCCATCTTAAAATCTTGGATTTTCAAAGCCTCTGAGACAATAAAAGTATGATGTAACCAATACCGCATCTTCCCTCGTCTAAACAAGAGACCTACACCGATAAAGTCCCGAACATCCGCATAGTCAATTGCACCTACACACTCCATCCCTTCCAAATCATCTGGTAACGGTCTGCTTGCTGCCACAATATCATCCCACTCAGCTACTGCATGAGTCGTGTCTTCTAGTGGGAAATTACATCGCTTAGTAATAAAGTCTAGGAATAACTCCTTGCTACGTAGAGCACGCTTGTAGGCTTTCCTGTACTCTTTCAGCAATGTTGGCAAGTATGGCAACATCGGATTAGCCTTTATCCAAGCAAGCTCATCTTCCCATTCCTCAAACGCATCAATCTTAGCCAAAATCGGTAACATCCCAGCACGATAGTCACAAGTTGAAAGAATATCCCTAGCAGTCTGCTTGTAATCATCCAGTACCGCACCACGAACCTTACCATCCGTCGTCAGATACATCACAGAAGCATCCGCAACCTTACCAAGAGCATTGATATAGACATTGATATTGTCATAATTCAAATACTCATGTAATTCATCAAAGATAACCAAACCAGGACGAAGACCATCCTTGGTCCGTGCATTTGAGGTGTGGTATTTAATCTTAGACCTAGATTTGATAAAAGTAATTAAGGTCTGGGAGAACTTGTAAGCCTTCTGCAAAACAGCATGATCTTTAATCGTATTGTAAACATCATCGAATGATGTCTTAGCCTGAGCCTCGCTATTGGCAACAATATCCACATTGTACTCGCGAATACCGTTGCGATTGCTAGTTTTAAAAAAAGCCTCATCCGAAGCAATACTGTTCTTACCAAATCCACGAGCACATAATAAAAACAGCTCGGGAAATACCAAACTGTCATCGCTCTTCCAACGGATAGCATTAACTGCCGCATGAATAAATCGTTGCGGAGGTTGTAGCTTATATGGGCGATATTTGTTGATAAAATCAACAACACTATCAGCTTTTTTTACATCAACATAAATTTCTGGATCAGAAATGGCAGCAATTACCAAATCCGCCATCTGCTTAATTTCCTTACAGACAGGATATTTCTCTGTAACGATATCTCTCAACCAGTCGTCAATGTGGGAAGTTCCGCTGGTAAAATTAAATGTCTTCGCCATCCTCGGACTTCAATTCCTTAGCTTCGATTCCTAATTTTTCAAGCATGACCATCATCTGCTTATTGACATTAACTTGGAGAGACACGGAATCATTTTTCTTACCATCAATACGTATACCATTCAACTTTATATCCTGTCTTAAAAGTTGAGATGTCTCCCACAGGGAAATATACTGCTCAACTAAATCTTTAAATGGCTCCTCATATTTTTTACGCTCCTGCAAAATGCGAATCAGCTTGATTCGTAAATCATCACGAGACTTAACATATTTTTTCTGAGCAACCAAAGGGCGTTCCCAGTCAAATTCTGGGTATTCTAAAAAACCAGCCATATTTCTCCTTTCGTGTGAGTTTTTTTGTTCTTGATAAAATTTCGCTAGATATCTTTTCCGAGGTACCCCTTCCCGTTGCACGTTTCCCCTTTAGAAAAGCCATTTGGTTTGACCCGGGGGCTTACCACTGTTCCTTGTTGTCAAATTTTCGACGATGATAGCCGCTGAGTTTTTCTGGGTGCTCTCGGTTGTGACATGGATTGCATAAACATTCTGTGTTGTCTAGTTCTAATGCTAACTCTGGATGCTGTCGCACTTCCTTCTTGTGATGCACCATATCTGCTGGTGTGTATCGACCTGCTCGCATACAACGTTGGCATTCGTTGTTATCCTTTTGCCTACGCACCTTTCGAATGATTCTCCATTCCTTAGTCCAATAGAACTCTTTGACTTTGTCAGCTCTGATTAGCTCGACTAACCTGTCAAGTATTTCAGGAGTCATCAGATTCATTTGATTAGACCTTGATTTGCAAGCCATTCCTCTGTGAGTATCTGTTGGATCTTAGTTGTAAGCTCTGGATTGAGTTGTCCAACCTGTATTCCAAGATTGTCCAATAGCTTTGCGTTGTGGTCTGACGACAACACTTGACGCATGAGACCAGTAAATAATGCTGCAACTTCTGAATTGGTTAGTCGATTGATTGCTATAACATCATAAATGTGCTGATTGATTTCATCAAGCGACTGTCTGTTTTGGTTCAAATAGTCGTCGATTTGCTTTTTCGCTATCGCATTCATCTTGTAAACTCCTAGTTCTCGTTTTTTTGTATCGAATTATGCAAGGTTTTACTAATTCTATTTCATTTTTTTATTTTTAGAAAACGCTTGGTATCAATGGTTTTTAGGGCTAAAAAATAAAAATGCAAGGTCATCGTAAAAACTTTGCTATATGCTTGATAAATTTTAGAGATTGAGTTTGTCTACTGTTTTATCTTCAGAGTCGCGAGTCACTCCAATATACGCCAATGTTGTCGATTCTTTTTGATGATTAAGCAATTTCATGATGTCTCCTACAGTTTTATTTCCTTGTGTTGTAAAAATTTGGAATCCGAAAGTTTTTCGCATAGAATGCGTGCCAATCTCTGGTATTCCAAGGAAGTTAGCGGCAGATGTGATAATTCTCCACGCTTGCGATTCGCTCATCTTCCTGTTTTGCTTGAAGCTTCCAGGGAATAAGTAATCCTCGTTTTTTAACTTTGTTACACCGAGATAGTTCCTTATTGCTTTTTTCAAGCTTGAGTTCATCTTCCGATCAGTAAATTTCCCGGTCTTTTCATCGAAATGTTTGATTCGCCAGCCTGTGACATCCTTAACTTTAAGATCGCGGATATCCCCCATTCGCAGGCCTGAGTTGATACCAGTAACAAATAAAGTATAATTTCGCAGTCTAAGTATAGGATTCTTTGCACTGTCGTGCATTAAGTAATCCTTCATTCGCTGGATATCTTTACGATCACGAATTGGTTGTTTAGTTGCCACTGGTTCACCTCCTTTACAAAATTAAAAAAGCCACACTTGCTTGTGCGACTTTTTAATGCGATAAACCACGACTCGAACGTTATGACCTAAAACGGACCTCCCCTTATCGCATACATTAAGTTATGATACAAATATAACACATTGTTTTTGTCACTTCTATACGTTTTTGTGACAAGATTACATCAAAAGTATTTTGGCTAAAGTGTCCAATATAACTTCGCGTCGTCTATAAATTTGCTTTCGGTGCTTATAAAGATAGCCAGTATCTCCATTTTGCATAATATACAAAATTTGAACCCAATCGTACTTTGTATGTTCTCCCCAACGCAAATGAAAGATTTTCTTATCATCTGGTTCGAGTGCATCAAGTAATTTTGAAATTGCTGTTTGAAACTCTTCCAACTTTAGAATCACTGGATCACTAGCGTATGTAATGGCTAGGTTTTCGGATGTATTGCATGAAGTGCCACTTCTACTAGCTCCCGAATCATCTATGTCTGGTATGGTTAAATTTTTAATTGCATAAAGCCTTTCTAGTTCGTGTCTCCGTTCTCCAATAAGCCTATCTATTTTTAGGTACTTAGCTTCAAGTTCAAATTCAAGAAAATCACGTCTAGTCTTGATTGCTGTCTTCTTTGTCAAGCTGTTCCTCCCATCTTCTTAATGCCTCAGCAATGTTCTCAGCGAAATAGCCTATGACTGTACAAATCTCCTGTACCACTTGACTAATTGCATCAGCAATTGCTTCTAGCTGTTCGGGGCTTAGTTTGGCCAGTTCCTGTTCCAACTGTTCCAGTTCTCGTTGTCGTGCCTGCTTAGCTTTCTTTTTCTTGATTCTTTTGTTCATGTTTCTTATAAGTCTCCCATGCTCCCATGATGATAGCGATTAGCACGACCAGTAGGAAAGCGATCACAATCATTGCTACTAAAAATTTAATAATTTCAAGTAAAATCATAGTTCCTCCGAATAATACTTATCACCTTTAGCCTTTACTTCTTGAAAATAGGCTCTGTAGCTTTCGTCTTGAATATCATCAAGGTTGATTTGCTTTGCCACTTCATATACTGGTTCGTTATAGTCACAACAATGTAGATGCCACAACTGGTTCTCCCGCAAAGTGTTTCGATTGAAACCGCATGAGCTTTGAGCTGCTGCAAAAATAAGTGCTGTCAATAACTCTTCGTCAAGCTGAATTGTAATCATTTCGTCCTCCATTTTCTCGTATTAGCTCTTTTCTTAGCTGTTTCTCTAGCTATTTCGTCCCATACATAGTCGGCATTTTCAAGCATGAGGTCCACGCATTTGTCCTTCAGAGTCTCAATTTCAATTTCTTGACGCTCTATGTCTTTGTATGCACGGTTGTAAAGTTCATCTTTCAGGAACTCATTTTCTTTGAGCAACTGAACTACATCAATTTCAATCTTACATCCATAATCTGGTAACAATCTAATTCCATTAAAACTCATCTAACACCTCCATATCAAACCCACTATCAATAAATCTATAAGTCAATTCTGGATTGATTCCATTGCCTAGCCTTTGATAAATCAAAGCCATATCTTCATCTGAAAAAAGTGTTCCTAGGTAACGATTAAGAAAATTTTTGGTAAATTCTCTAAAAAGACAATTCCGTTTCTCACTTTTAAATGGTTGCCCTTTTGCAATTGTCCTACTGCACCACATCAATAATTTTGCAATGATGTCTCTTCGTGACTGTACTCCTTCCAAACTAAAATACGTGTTTGTTTTTGGAATCAGTATCACTTCCAAATTCGCATTTATATATGACATTGGAAATAAGCCGAGCAGTTCTTTTAGTTCATTCATTAGTTCAGTATTCATTTCTTCCCCTAGCATTCGTAATTGTAGGCAAAATATAGATTTTCGCCTATCGGATAGTAATAGACACCGTGGTAATCATCTTCAGAATAACCACAAGATTGATCGCAGTATTCTCCGTCAAATTGCTCATCTCCGTAAGCACTGTGACAAATAATAAAACAACTCCGTAAGATACTATCAGATTCAATATTGATTAAAAAATCATTGATTCTCTTGTATTTACGAACACAATTTTCCACGAGCTTTTTCGGATAATGACCCTTTCCAATATCTCGAAACTCAGCCATGAAAACTATCTCGCTGTCCAATTCCGTCCATCTTCTTACCAAGCGAATGATCTGTTTTGGAATTTTATATGCTGCCTTTTGCTTTTTCTTTTTTATCCGTTTGTTCATCATATCCTCCTAAAACGGCAAGTCGTCATCTGTAATATCCATCAGCTGACCGCTCATCCCTGGTGGCATCTGCTCTTCGATGCTTGAATAATTTGCCGTATTATCACGCTTTTCCAATAACTGGAAGCTCTCAGCAACTACCTCTGTCACATAGACCCGTTGCCCTTGCTGATTTTCATAGCTTCTGGTCTGGATTCGTCCTGTAATAGCAATCAGATGACCTTTCTTGGTCCAATTAGCCAGATTTTCGGCCTGCTGACGCCACATCACACAATTAATAAAGTCAGCTTCCCGCTCTCCTGTCGATTGATTTTTAAAATTGCGGTTAACCGCCAAAGTAAAAGTCGCAACGGCTTGATTAGACGGTGTATAACGTAGCTCTACGTCCCTCGTCAATCTACCGACCAATACAACATTGTTGATCATCTATTATCTCCTCTCCCACGGCTGTCGCTGATGGCTATAATACGGGTACACCAGTCGAATTTTCCCTCTTGAAGCTAGCGCCCTATGCTCATAAGGCTTGACTTGCTCGTACAGCTCGTCTATTTTATCCAACATGCGTTGTCGCGGTGGTCGTCCGTCTAGCCATTTGTAGACAGATAGAGTCGTCACACTCATCTCGGTCGCAAATTGGTCTCTCGTCCATCCTGTCTTTTGTAGGATGTATTTGATTTTATCTGCTGTGGTCATTCCAACTCCTCCAACGCTACCCACCTAAACTGTGGGTATTTTTTAGCTTCTTCTTGGGTGCATTTGTAGGCTAGCCTCTCTAATTTTTCTAAAAAATCTGTTCCATTTATAATAAATGTACTCGTGCCAGCTTCTTCTGTGTCTATAATGTAGTTGTATTTAAAAAACATTATATCTGGCACATCGACCAGTAGCACGCCTAGTTTTTCATTAGTCATTAGTTACCACCTCCACCAATTCCGGATTTTCATAGATGTTACCGATGACTTCCTCATCTTCAGTCCACGCATAACCATCTCTAATATCAGATAAGTATATAGCAGGCATTCCGCCGATATAACGTCCGCCATACTCTTTAAGGAAAATTACTTCGTGAGAACAACCCACGGTGCACTTTACAATGTCACCGATGTATACCTCCTTGCCGTTGACATCAAACAGCCCTGTGGATTGCATGAGGATTGCATGAGGATTGCACGTTTTGCCGTTTTCGAAGTCACGCCAATCAAGATAGAATTCTCCATCATAAACTACTGGCTTGTCATACATTTCTGAACCAAACCAAGCTCTATATCTCGGTATCATTTTCTGCCTCCTTCGTAAAATAGCCAACTAGCCCCTAATCCAAACATTATCTTCTGAGCAAGCGTCATCTCGTGGATGATGTTAGGGACAAACGAATAAAATATCAGTATAAATCCAATAGGCCTTAATAATTGTTTCATCATTCCTCCACAACGACCTTCACACCCTTGCAATCAAACACCCAACCAAAGCCAGCTGCTTCAAGCTTGTCTTTACCCACATGGGCATTTGAAGCGGCCAAGTCCGAACTGAAATACAAAATATTCTTTTCTTCTACAAGTGGTTGCCCATTAAACAACTCCACCGTATACAATTTTTCCCGCTCAATCTCATAGCCGAAAAGCCACGCTAGGGCGAAAGTCTCTTGGTTGTGCTCTAACCATTCGCCAGTATCATTGTATTCATCGCAGTAATCCATTGCACGGAGCAATCCATACCCTTCTTTATTTTTGCAATATTCGATACTATCAGCGATAAACTTCGGCACCACAACCTTCTGCGGTTCGTGGATTTGGGAGATTATTTCTTTTGCTTTTTCGAATACCACAACATCTTCTGCTCTGTCAAAATCTGTCGTTCTCACAACGTTCCACTCTAATTGCTCAATCGCTTCCTGTTTGTTCATCTTTTTTTCCCTCTACAAAAATAGTGTGACAATCCAAAGTAGGACGAATGTAATAATAGGGGTTCCGATTACTTTTGCCAATAATTCGACAAAATCATAATCATTTTCCTTTCGTCCACCGCTAACAATAATATAGCTGACCAGTATATCAAGACCTATCGCTTGTGCTAGTGTTATACTTGGGACTCCGTCTAAAGTTGTTAAGATGTTATTCCATCCATATCGTATTACCAATCCCGATAAGATAAAGCTTAACGGGAATACAAACAATACTGCCAGTAATTGTTCTCTTGTGCTCATTTTATTCATCTGTTTCCTCCATATCGCCTAAATAGCGTTCTTTCGTTCAAATTCGAGTGTCGCTTGCCTCAACTCAACACCCAACCGTTTAATTTTTGCTTTGTTCACTCTGCCATTGTACAATTCCAACGGCAGACCTTCGTTTCGATACTGCTTACAAAGATATTCGATGTATTCAAGATGATTCATCTTACCTCTCCAATCTCCTCGCTATCGCCTCAATCACATTAACCGTGACTGAGTTACCAGCTTGCTTGTATAGTTGACTATTACTGTTTACTGCCTGGGCTCTATCAAACGCCCAATCTGGAAAACCTTGCAACCTCCAACACTCGCGAGGTGTCAGTTTGCGGATGCGGATACCATCTAATATGCCGAATGTCCCTGCTTTGGTATTTCCTTGGTGACCACTAGCTGTTAGGGTGCCAACCTCGTCTTTGGTTTTTCGGTTGTAAAAATCATAAACCTTAACATGATTATTCTCCTGCCAGCTATTGCTAGTTAATGTAGGTGCTGTATCGTGTTCTCCACCTTGATTGTATCCGTGGCCTCGTTGGATGATTTTCGGCTGTTGACCCTCAATAATGTACGACCCGCTCCCTTGTGCTTCTCCGTACCTGGCGGTAATGGTATTTGTTGATTGTCCTTGTAGGCTACCAATTTCCTTGTCGCCTCTTTCGAAAGGAAATATCGCTCGTCCACTTGCTCCTCTAAGATATCCGATAATAAACACCCTTTCTCTGTTCTGGGGGACGCCAAAATTCTTGCTGTTGAACACTTGCCATTCCGCATCATACCCCAGTTCATCCAACGCTCCGAGTATGGTCTCGAATGTATTTCCGTTGTCGTGGTTGAGCAATCCTGTAACGTTCTCAAGGAATAGATATTTAGGTCTGAGAATAGATGCGAACCTAGCAATCTCAAAGAATAAAGTCCCTCTAGTATCCTCAAATCCTGCTCGCTTTCCAGCAATGCTGAAAGCCTGGCACGGAAATCCTCCACAGATAACGTCCACACGTCCGATTTCTCGAACAGACTCATCTGTGACTCTTGTAATGTCATGAAATTCAAATTCTCCTTCCGTATCATGTATCGCCTTGTAGCTTTTTCTGGCAAATTGATCTATCTCGCAAAAACCGACACATTCGTGACCGGCACGTTCCATTCCGAGACGGAAACCACCAATGCCAGCAAATAGGTCAAGAAATTTCAAGATACATCCTCAACTTTCCCACATTACTTCCCTCCAACCAGTCAATCACCTTTTGAAACATCTCCGCTTGAGCTAACTGCCACCTGTCAAAGTCAGATTCAGCAGGTTTACTATCATCATATCCAACCAACCTAAGGTCTCTCTGTTCTGTTAAAAATTCAATTACTTCAGTTTTGGTCATTTGTATTCTCCCACTCAAAATTGATAACAATCTTAATGATATCTACAATAGTCTTATGCGCCCTGTCGTTAGCACTCGAAGACCATTTGTCCCACACATCACGGAACGGCATGAATCCTCTATCAAAACAATGCTCCATAAATTCTGTAGAATAAACATCCTCCTTTTCTAAAATATCATCGTATTCATCTAATTGTTGGCGGTATGACTCGCCTAACATCTTTGTAATTTCAAAACTTGTATCAGTACAACCTCTTAAATAAGACCTGCGAAGATTATCCAAATAAAGTAATTTGTCCTCAAATGTATAATCTTTATTGGTTCCTTTAGTAAAGTTCACAAAACTCTTTTTAACCAAACCTTCGAAATCATCCGGTAGACATTCTGTCTCAATAGTCTCAATATAAGGCAATCTAATTTTCATTCATTCTCTCCAATCTTCTCGATTTCGCCTTTGTAGAGAGCGTACTCTTTTTCTGGCACTACCATCAACTACCTCCATATCTTGTACGATGATATTCCTCGGCCATACGATCCAGTTCGGCTACAAAATCATCACCAGGCAAAGCCATCAAGCGAGCCTTTTCAGACATCCGTAGCGGATAGTTCGCTACTTGCCAATCCAACATCTTGTCTAGTTTCAAATAACCGTCCATTAGTCCTCCTCAATCAAGTAAAAATTCCCATAATCTTTCAAGGCCCTTGAAACATGGATAGCAGCTGCACGACTAGCAAACCGCATAGCCTGGCGCTCATTGCCATAAAAAATATCAATCCCCGTACAGCTGACCCGTACCTCTCTGACAAATGGTCTATCCTGCTTTGAGCCATGTCTAAGTTTTACCATTTTCCATAGCCTCCAGTTCCGCATAAATATCTGCCAACTTGGCCTGCCCCTCGGCAGTTTGTTGGCTTGCTAAAACTTTTTCAGCCCATTCTGGCACCGGTTCATCTTTTTCGTTGGCTAACATTCTAGCCTTCAAAGCCTGCATCCGTTGCATAGCTTCCTCCGATTTGTCCTGCTCAATTTCTTCCAAGGCCCATGCTGGTACATTTGTCTGTGCTGGTTTCGGAGCTCTAGGCACCATGTTCAGATACTTATCAAAATTCGACTCTCTGAACAAAGTTGACGGTTGGAGATATTTCTCCCATTCTGTACCTGTCCAGTTAGCTACCATGTTGTCAATGACCTTTTTGAAATCATCCAACTTGTAACCCTCGTTCCACCTAGCCTGAATAATTTTCTTGTTGCTATTCGACTGATAACGATAAGACTTTCCAGTGGCTGAATTTAAGTATTCAATGATTTCCTTAATAGGACATATATTATATATATCTTCTTCTTTATCTATTTCTTCTTCTTTATCTAGTGCGTTACTATGCGTTACTGTAACGTTACATGTAACGTTACCATTTGCTAATGTTTTTTGTTTTTCTCTATGTTTTGCAACGCGTTTCCGAGCTTGCTCTCTAACCCTTTCCATACTTTCCACGCTCTGATGTTTCTCCCAATTCGGGATAGTTATGGCATTATTGATAATCTCAATCATCCCAAACTGCTCAAAAGTTTGAAGCGCTGCTCTAACAGTGTTCAAAGGCCTACGAAATAGTGTAGACAACATTTCGTCTGTGTAATGTACACGATCATTCATCATAAGAACACCACCGTAGTTCTGCTTGCCGGCTAATGTCAGCAATTTGAACCAAACAACGATAATCGTATCAGCTTCTGGCAAGGACTCAATCAGCAGAATTTTTTCATCATCAAAAATATCTGTGACAATCTTAATCCATTTAATTTCGCTCGCCATCTCACTCCTCCCACATCTCAGCATTTACACCTTTATTAAACAAGTCCTGCTGATAAATTCTAGCCTTCTGCCAAGTATCAAACGACCGTTTTTGGTAAAATCTATAACCACGCTTAGTCTTGGTTTTCTTTGCCACAATCCAAACCATAGCTAGACCTCACGATCTGCCAATAGCTCAGCCTGGCACTTGTTGACATTCTCCAAAAAGTCAATCCGTCTGCGTAGCTCATCAATCAGCCTAGCCTGCCCGACACATTCCTGATTTTTCAGCAAAGCCAGTTTCTTGTATTCCTTGGCAGTATGCCGTGCAGTAGCAAGCTCACGTTCCAACTCATGTTGGCTTTTAGGAATGTAGTCATCTTCCTCAACACTCAAAAACCTTTTCATCATGTCCCAAAATTTCATTCTATCCTCCGTAGTAAGTCCGAATTTGCAAGTATCTCAAATTCCGCTCTGGTTGCTTTACTTCCACAATAGGCTCTTTGACTTCAATCTCAATCTCAACAGGCTTACGGATCAGCCAGATTAAGATTGGGGTCAAAATAGCAATAAATGCCAAACCTTGTTCTGCTGTTAACATCAATTCTTCTGTCATATCACTGTCCTCTGCCAATTATTGTGGTACCATTCAATCACTGCATCACGAGGGTACTTCTCACGAGCATTTGGTATACGCGGGAAATCTTTGTGACAATTAAATCGTGCATCAAAACTCCCTGTATCCTTTGTTCCAAGCAACATTTCAGCACATTGTGACTTGTTGAGTTCCATAGGAAACCGTCTTTTTTCGTCAATGACAACGTGCATGACCTTCAACGCTCTATCCATTAGCCCAGCTTCAAACTGGTCCAACATTTGAATCATTAGATCATTCATGATATAATCCTCTTGTATGTTTATATTTGAGCCTGATTGCCGTCAGGCTTTTTGCATGTCTTCGTTCAAAAACTTGTTAATGAAGTAAGTCTGACCCTTACCCGTCATCTTGGTCGTCTTGCTGATCCGAATGCTGCCATTAGGCTCGTTATGTGTCCGCTCCTTGACCTCAAACAAGCTCATATCCATAGACCTCTGGGTCGGCATATTGTAGCTCTCACCACGTTTCCGAATGAGAAAACCATTATTACGCAACCACTCAAACAGGCGATTTTGACCGATATTGTAGCCATTCTGTCGCAAAATCTTGGCAAAGTCCCCAATCAAGATAGATGTAGCACTAGCCTCGACCGCATTCGCAAACAGCACCTTGGGCTTGTCCGCCTCAATCTGTGCTTCCAACTGATGCACCTTCTTGTCGGCCAATAGCAAAGCGCGAGCCATAATCTTCTCTGGACTGTTGAAGTCCTTTTCTATTTGGATAAAATACTGACGAACCTGCTTGCCACGGTCAGACCGTTGGATCATAGCAATTTCCTTAGCCATGTCCAGCTTGATAATGTGGTCAACAGATCGACGACCTCCCGTACTTTTTTCCAAATTTGGAAGAAAGTCCTGACCTTCGACAAATCCATACTCGGTCATACGGTCGAACCAAGTTGTATAGTTAGAATGAACCCCTAAAGCCTCATGCAACTGCCGACCAGACACAACAGGCTCTTGATTGTCATTCACACTGACATTGATAATTTCGTTCATAAAATTCCTTTCTAATTTGATAATATTTGCTATAATAAAAATAAAAACGATTGGAGAATTTTCATGGATTATACTATCTTTATTCAACCTGCTATCAGTATCATAGTAGCGATTATTTCAGGTGTTTGGTCATATCTTGCCTCCAGAGCAAATAATAAGACCGAGATTGAAAAACAGGCCAAAGAGCATGCTCATTCCGTAGAAAAACTAGAAAGAGAGTTTCAGTATCAGCTTGGTACACTCAAACAGCAACATTCGCTTGAAATTGAAAAATTAAAACAATCACACGAGTTGAGATTGCAAGAACTTGAAAAAGTATCTAGTCTTGATGCTGAAAAAGATAAAGCTCTGAAATTAAATGAATTTGCATTCAAAGCACTAACTGGCGAAGTTGATCTTGATAAAACATTTGCATTAAGTGATAAAATGAACGCTTATAATCAAAAACAATCACTTCAGGAACAGTTCATCCAGAAAACCTCTAAAAAATCATAAATCGAATTCTTGTCTAATCCTATCTATCTCTTTATCATGCCAATTTTGATATTCTTTTATGCGTTTTTTCCTATCTCTCTTGGCTAAAAAATAGGTGCTCAAACCAACAAATAAATTGATAAATATTACGAAGTAAAACCAAATTAAAAGTTTCACACCATTCCCCTCCTTATCTCTCCGAGTGCTAACACAGTCTCCCACACATCTAGCCCTTCAAGGCTATCAACTATCAGTTGACTGAGCTGGTAGTTTTTCTTTTGCCAGTTCTGGATTAGTTTGCTAGTCATCTTCTTCCACCACATTCTGCACTTCCACAACCTCTACATGAGCCTGCTTGACTATCAAATCTTTAGAAGCACAGTAGCGAATTAAGATGCTCACCGCCTCGCCAATTTTCAAATCATGCTCATTAGCAAAATCTACAACATATTCATACGCGTCCGATTCGATGCGGACTACTTTTTCAGCTATTTTCATATCTGTGTTCCTCTATTTTCTGTTCATAAGCTCTCAACTTAATCTCATGTTCTACTTGTTGACAAATTTTTATAGCTTCGCCGTAAGTTGCAGATTTCTCTAATAACCTATCGGCAATATCGACAACAAAATCTTCGTTCATAAAATACTCCTTTAGACCGATTATATATATTAATTTCTCCTGTATAATGAAAAATAAAAAGGATACTTTTATGCACATTAACCTTAACCAAATTCGCATCGTTGAAGCTTGCCATAAATTTTTGATTGGTATCACTCCCTTCGAAGAAGAGCTTCAAGATGACACTCTTGTCTATCAATATCAAGGTGAGCGTGTTACCTTTGATACATATCAAGAATTTGACCATCGCTCGTTCGTTGATTACAAACTAAAATTTGGCTACCTTGACGATGTTAGGACTTACCTTGATGACAGACAAGAATTAGTAAATGCATTCCCAACTGAAGAACATCTGAGAGCCTTACAGAGAGTATCCAATCCCGAACAAGCTCGGATTCAAATTTTTAAACTTTTGACAGAAGTCAACCTTGAAACTCTTACCAATAAAAATCCAGAGATTAAACGAGATAATTTCGGTTATAGTTTCTTCAATTTTGCAACAAAAGAAGAATATCCTATTTATCTATTCTCTAACGATGCTACTTTTGAACTAGTTGCTATCAGTTGATACAACTTCGCCTTCAAAATCGAACGTTTTTAGCTCGTGAGCTAGTTCTTCAAGCTCGCGGGCTTTTTTACTGAATTTACTGCTTAACTCAATAAATTTATCGATGTTTGTAACTTTGACAGTTACAGTCATTGACTTAATTCCCATGCTCCCCTCCTCCTTTCTAGTTCGGTTCGTTTCTCCCTTCCCGTGATATAATCCACATATCAATAAGGAAAGGAGGTCAAGTCATGAAACAATTTATTATCGATTCACTAAAAGATGAAGTAGATACTATTACCATTTCTTTCACAAATGGCGATAAAATAACATTCTTCCAAATCTATGAAACCTACTCCGACCAAGAGAACATCATTGATTTGGTAGAGTTAAAAACAGACTACAGACACTTAGTGAACATCGAACAAATTGCACACATTCGATTGAATGTGTAATGCTACCACACCTAATCCTTGTGATTAGGTGTTTTTTGCAAACAAGCCCTACGCTTGATTGCGATTTCTAAACTTTTGATAAGACCGCCTGGCTGATGAATGCCTAGGACCGAAATCTTTTTCAAGCTTGAAATAGCTTCTTCATAGGTTTCTGACGAAAGCAAAATCTCATCAACCATATTTTCAAAATGTTTTTCAATGATTTCTTTCATGTCCTTCTCCTTTCTAGTTAGTTAGTAAATATGCTATAATTAAAATAAAAACGATTGGAGAACTGTTATGAAAAAGTATTTTGTTCCTGCGACAAACTGGAAGATGTTTTATCAATCTGTCTGCCCACTGCCAGAGCCATTTAACTCTGCTATGTACTCAGCTATATTTGACCATCTAGCAAGTGTTACGCAAGACATTTTCCCTAATCTCAAAGACGAAAACATAGCGATTATCTTCGCTCCATTTATCGACTGCCCAGTATCTTTTCCAGAAGACCATTTGATTTTCTTGCACTCGCAAGAAATCAATGAAAATGCTCAAGTTATTTACCAACTAGGTCATGAACTACTGCACGCTTATTACAAATCGCCTTCTAATACACCGATGTTTTGGTTTGAAGAAGTGTTGGGCGAAGTGTCTTCTCACCTTTTTCTTCAAGGTTTTGCTCAAGAGTGGTCTAAATCTGCAAATTCGATAATTAAATCTTTCACAGACTTCACGCTTGAGTACAGCGAATTACAGCTTCAAGAAAGCGAACCTGTAAATCTAAAACAATTACCTTTGGACTACTTAAAAGATAATCCCACAGGAAATCGTAAGATAAACACTTACATAGCTGCGATTATGCTTCCCATTTTCCAAGGCAGACCAGACTTTTTAGCAGAGTGTCGTAAACTGTCTGCACTATATACAGAAACTGATTTGAATATCTTTTTTAACAAGGCTTATAGCCATATTTCTCCCGAATATCATCTAGAGCTAAAGAAATTAGAAACGTTGTTTATCTAACACCTTCTATCCCTTGAGGAGTATTTGACTGGAACTTGACACCGTCAAGATTATTATCTGAGATACCCCTTCCTTTCGAAAGTGCATCGTTAATCAATGCCAGCACCTCTTTTTTATCTGTTTCTGTAAGATGTGGATATAACTGTTCTCCAAGTCTATCCACCCTTTCAGCAATATACGTCACAGTCCTCAGTATTTCATTGAGGGCTGTTTTTTCTAGTTCGTTCATCCCCTTCTCCTTTCTAATCACGATGGCTTCGTCGATGTCTACGCAACGTTCCCAATCGTTCTTAAACACCAATAATTCTCCATCTCTATACCAACAATCGCCCTCTACTGCGTTTGTTGGTTTTTCGTTTCCATGAAAAATTCGATTCGGTCTCATCCCCCTTCTCCTTTCTGTAAATAGCAGAGCTGGTATGTTTGTGTTATTTTTGTCAACTTTGTTATGAAATTAAAATGGCCGCTAAGACCTTCTGAGGATCTACACCGATTACCTCAGCTAGTTTGGCCATTTCATCACCATCAAAACGCTCTTTAGGCTTTTTCTGTTTTCTGTAAAATCCAGAACGAGTTAAGCCCATGCGTTCTGCAATGACATTTCTTTTCATACCGCTATCGTTGAGTAGTTTTTCAAATGCGGTTTCTGTCAATAACCCTCACCCCTTTCTAAATATTGTTTTGCATCTGCAACAGCTGGTTGGGGAGTCGAACCCCAATACACCTATCCAGCTACCCTCTCTCATGCTATAATAAGATAAACCACTATCACTACAGAAAGGAGAGGAATATGGAAAAACAATCGCTTAAGCCAAATGAACCACAATTCAAAGGTGAAACAAGTAAAACAAAATCTCCACCTGATTATTTTAAACGACCGACAAATCCAACTCCTAAAAATAAATAATTTTTATTTTTTTCTCGAAGTTTAGATATACTCTTGCTTCGAGATTTTTTTGTTCAAGAAACTGATATAGCGCCTCTTCATTGCGAATGCTATGCTCCTCATGACTAGCAAAGTACGGATACAATTTCATAGAAAACTCTTCATTCTTTCCGCTGAGCATTCCCATAGCACCACTTGATATGAGATTTCCTTCAAAATCAAATATAAAGCACCTATCTTTATCATCATTGAACATATCATCTTTAACGGATAAAGGAACCATTTCTGGTTGATTTCCTACACTTCTTAATCGATTGATTACCCAATACAATAATTTAATCAAAAATGGAAATGCAAGGCTAAAGATGACTGCGAGTAACATAGCCACCAATATTCGTTTAACGACACCCTCTATGTAATTTGAGACAATTAGGTAAAATGTATAGTCAAGTGAGGTCATAAGTGCAATCAAATACTTTTTATCAGATTCACCTCCGAGATCCATATCGCTTAATCTAATTGATAGCCAGTAATTAAAATATCCAAAACCACCTAAAGCAACTAATGGCTGTAGTAATTCTTCCATAAGTTATTCCTTTCCGCCCTTATGGCTTATTTCTCCACTTCACAATCTGCCGTATCACAAACGACAGGACCAACAAACCAGCTAACCAATAGATCATTGCTTTCTTTGGCAAATGGTGGTATACTTCAAATAAGAGGTTGGGGCTTTCGCCCCTTGCTCTTACTTTTTGTTTTGTAAGTTCCGCTTGTGCTCAAGCACTTGTTTGTGCCATAAGCGAGCTTCTCTTACTAAGCCTAGAATGATAATCGGGATTGCTAAGTTGTTATCAGCTAGGCTTTTTAGTATGTCCACCATTTGCTTTTCCTCCTGTTTTATTTTTAGGGGTTAATTCCTTAACCTTGATTATAGTATATACTTTTGTTTCCTTTTTGTCAACACTTTTGTGTTAAAAAAGTCAACTTTTTTGAAAATATCTTGTTATCGTTTTTGTTGACAAAATGTAAACATGATTATATAATGAAGAAAAAAGGAGGACACAGTATGGATACTCAAATTGCTTTTCCTGCAATGGTTAAACAATACAGAACAGCAAACTCTCTCACCATGGAACAGTTAGCAGAAAAGATAGGAAAAACAAAATCAACCATTTCAAAGTGGGAAAAAGGAACACGTTCTCCCAAAATACAGGAAATTGAAGAATTGGCAAATTTCTTTGGAATTGATCCGCAAATTATGATGTTTGGTAAATCCTACATCCCCACCACAACCCCTAACAGCCTCATAGAGCAGATTTCGGACAAGCTGGTACAATTACACCAAGACAGACAAAAGAACGTCCTCAGCTACGCAAAAGAGCAACTAGACGAGCAGAAAAGAGCTACCACCATCTCAGACAAGACCATTGACCTCTACGACGCTAGGAAACGCATCAGCCTACCCGTACCAGGCAAAGTGTCCGCAGGTACAGGCTACTGGCAAGAGGACGACTACGACACCATGGTCAGCTTCTACGCAGACGACATCCCAGACCAGAAAGATTTCGACACCATCGCCATCGCCGTCGGACACTCCATGGAACCCAAAATCAAAAACGGCGACTTCCTCTTTATCAAATTCACTCCTACCGTTGATCTAAACAAAATCGGAATTTTCCAAGTTGACGGCGAAAACTACGTCAAGAAACTAAAAAGCGACTGCTTAGAGTCACTAAACCCAGACTATGACGACATCCAATTCACCGAAGACATGCGCACCATCGGCGAAGTCGTGGAGGTGTATAGGGAGAGGTAAGAAGGAGATTTTTATGAAAGAAAATCCATACTTTGAGAATGCCAAACAGAATTACATCAAAGTAGAAAAATTATACAAACTTGGCAAGGCAAAACACACCTCCACCAAATACCGCTTCCTAGCCCCTGCTGTCAAAAGACAATCAGAGCAGTATCTTTACGAGGCAGAAAATCCCAAAAGGAAATATTGGAAGTTTAATCGTGGTTCACTAGTCTTTGTTGAATTTGGAGTAAACGTTGGTGGAGAGTTGTCAAACAATCATTGGGCTATAGTACTTGATAAAACAGATTCACCGTACAAAAAGACATTGACAGTCATCCCAATCACTTCCAAAGAAAATGACAACACTGTTCCGTTACAAGAAATAATTGGTCAACAATCATTTAAGTACATAGACAAAGAATTTGCTCAACTAGAACAGAAGATAACTGAGGAAAACACTTCAAGTGAAGAGTTCCAGATCACCATTTCAAATCTAAAAGAAGTCATCGACTACTATGGTAAATACCTCAAACAATCATTTGCAAAATGCGACAGCCTACAAACCATTAGCAAAGATAGGATACTCAAAAAGAACCCCTTAGACCCTGTAGGAAAGATAAAAGTATCACCAGAAACTCTTGACGCCATCAACGCAAAAGTTAAAGAATTGTATTTCTAACCAAAATACTTTACAAAAATCAAAAAAAAGTATAAAATATGACTGTATTAGAGGTAAAGCCTCATAAAGTTTACATTCGGGATTTAGTCCCATACCGTACGGCAGTCATGTTTTCATGGCTGCTTTTTTGCTATTTTACAAAAAAATCCCCACACTCTCCGAACCATCGGCGAAGTCGTGGAGGTGTATAGGGAGAGGTAGGGAGGAAGAAAACCAGTGACGCCAAGGTGTCAGATCATTTTCGTGAGGTCACGAAAATGGTTCCTTTCAATTACCCGTTCTTTATGGAAAAATACGACTTAAAAACCACAGTCAACGAGACCATGGTGATTGAGGAGTATAATAACTTAGTTAATTAAAAATACGTGCAAATGCTGATCCACGTTAAAAGCTGCGATAGGAGATTCTCATGGAAAAGAAAAGTGAGAAAAAAGCGTTAGGCATTATTGCCATTGTTTTAGGTGTTATTGCATTACTTGGTTCTTGGGTTCCGATTATCAATAACATTTCATTCTTCTTTGGGCTACTTGCTCTGTTGTTTGGTGCTATTGGATTTTTTGTAAACCGCAAAAATTCAAAAACTCTAACAATCGTTGGTACAGCACTAGCTGTAGTTTCGATGGCAATTGTACTAATCACTCAATCAATGTACAGTAAAGCTATTGACGAAGCAAGCAAAGCTGTCGAAACAGCTGTAAGCGAAGTTGAAACATCTATGTCATCTTCTCAAGCAGCGGTTGATGAAAACTTCAAATGGACAAAAGCCGACTTTGATGCACTTGTAGTTGGCGAAACCCTATCTGGTGTTGGTGGTACCAACTTGGACGAAATCATCGCTAAATTTGGTGAACCACAAACTTCATCAGAATCATCTTCCGGAAACTATACAACAAAATACGTTGACTACAATACAATGGGTGGAACAGAATACAAGAGTGTATCACTACAATTTGTACAACAAGAAGATGGTTCTTGGTTACTATCTTACAAACATTCAAGTGGGATTGAATAATTTGTAAAAAATTGCTATACATATCATATTCTGATAGAATATAGTTACTAACCTAGGTTTCTCCTAGTGCAAAACGGAGTTGGCACAAGCTGCCACGACCGAGCGGTAACTATTCGTAGTTGCCGCTTTTATTTTACAAAAAACAAAAAAGCCCTACGCTCAACTTTGGACGGTCCGAGCGTAAGGCGAATCGTATAAGAAAAATTGCCAATCTGGCAAGTCTTTTCTTGTACTCATTTTATCAGAAATGAGGTAAAAAAACAAATGGCATCAGTTAGAAAAAGGGGTAAATATTATGAGTACCGCGTTGTTTATCGTGACAGTCTCGGGGAAAGGCATGAAGCGACTTGCGGTGGCTTCAAGACCAAAGCACAAGCAAGAGCAGCCGGGCAAGAAAGAGAAGTCGAGCTTCGAACTTCTCCCATGTCAAATAATGATGTCACTCTGCTTGACTACTACATAGCTTGGGCAGAGCTATATAAAAAACCACACGTTGTTAAAAAAACATGGAATTCCTACGAACAAACCCGAAAGCACATCAGCAAGTATTTTGGTCACATTAAACTGAAAGAGATGTCCCCTGTACGCTACCAAGAATTTTTAAACCGGTTTGGCTCCAAGTACGCACAAGACACTATTGAGCGGACACACTATCATATTAAATCAGCTGTCAAAATCGCTGTCCGTGATCAGCTCATTCCATCGAATTTTACGGAAGGGGCTGTGGTTAAATCTCAGAAAGAAAAAAAGCCAGAGGCTGAAAGTTATCTTGAAGAGGATGAATACCTCTACGTCATCTCAAAAACGCAAGAGAACCCTCAATATATTTCACACATGACACTCTATATTTTGGCGGTTAGTGGAATGAGGTTTGCTGAAGCTATGGGGTTGACTTGGGATGATATTGACTTTGAAAGACAAGTCTTTATAGTTGTTAACACATGGGACTATTCTGACTCACAAGATTTTAGTGCTACAAAAAATGAACAATCTGTAAGAGAGATCCCCTTCAATGATAACGTCGCTAAGCATTTACTCAATTTTAAAGAGCATTACTGGAAAGAGAATGAAAAAGGTCGTATCTTATTCGGAGCGTCAAATAGAGCCACAAATACTGCTCTGAAAAGAATGGTAAATAGAGATGTCCATCCACATACTTTAAGACACACATATGCTTCTTATCTCATTTTCAAGGAAGTCCCAGTTGCAAGTATCTCTAAACTGCTAGGACATAAAACTATTTTGATAACTTTGAAAGTCTATGCCCACCAGTTTGAAAAGATGAAAGAAAAACACCATGCAGAAGTACGAGGTATCTTAGCAGACATTCATTAGTTGGTGGGCAAACGGTGGGCAAATAGCCCTAAACCCTTGATATACCAACGGTTTCAAATCCGTCTACCGCCTTTTAATATTCTAAAAAACCTAGGAATCTTCCTAGGTTTTTTACTATTCTTTTCGCTTCAGATTTCCGAGGGCCATAGCTCCACCAAATAGACCTAACAAAGCACTTATAAAGACACTTCCCAGGCTATCCCCAGTTTGAGGCAGTTTCCCACTAGTATCCGCTGCCAATGCACCTGTATCTCCTTTTCCGCTTCTTTCAAATAATTCTCTGTGAGGTACGGACACTTCTATTCTCTCGTCAGAAATTCCTAGTGCCTCCTCATGTTTTGTAAGTCTCACCAAATGCTCCACACCATCTTCTATTGTATCGCCAGTTAACAGCGCGATTTCAGTGGATTCTGTTTGCGAAGCAAGCGAATTCTCTTCTTTTGGCATTGGTACGTGCGCTTCCGATTTCGAAATAGGAATGCTAGAGGCTTGATCCTTATCTGATTGCTCCACATGAAGGCCATTTTCAGGAACCTGCTCAGATACCTCCTTGTCATTTAACCGTACCTTATATTTCTTCACAAGAGCATTTCCAAAACTGTCACTCAAATCAAGTTTGACTGTATCCCCGTCTTTCAGACTATGTAGCTCATAGCGAAAGGCTTTTTCATTATTTCCATACTGCCTCCAGAAGCCTCCTCGAGCTACAAAATCTTCGTTGATCTTCAAGGACCAATAAATTCCATTATCCTTGGCGCTTCCGGTAAGTGTCAAGTGCCCATCAGCATCTGCCAGGAGGACTCCTGCATACTGATTTTCCTCGTCTTCATCTTCTTCACTATCCACTACCTGTCTTTCCAATGGCAGCACTTCATTTTCCAGCTGTAAAACAGGGTTCTCTGTATCAACCAACATCTGATATTTCTTCGTGTAAGTCAACTCATCCTCCTCATTGTACACACTTATATCCACAACATTTCCCTCTTCAATCAGAGTAACTGGATAGGTCAACTTGCCATCCTCAAAATAGCGTTTTTCGCCACCATTGATGCGCACAGAATGAGCTTGTTCGGTTTCTGCTTCTATTTCAAATGTAAATAGATAAGTCCCATCTTCTTGCTTTTTGAAGTCGACCAACTCGCTATCTAGCTCACGACCAAGACTTTCTTTATTGAAACGAATCGGGTCAATCAACCAGTTATTAACAGTAATCGGAACTTCTGTTTCTTCCTCATCATCCAGACTCTCTGGACTTGTATTGATACGAAGGGCCGTCGATTTATTGCCCTTCTCATCTACCGCAGTTAACATGATGGCTCTAGGAAAATCAGACTTAAAGAAGTCTTGCTCAAAACTGCCGTCTTCTTTTACATCTATGATTTTCAGCACTCCCTTACCAATGTCTAAATTGGAATAGTAAAGTTTGATGTCCTTAGGAAGACTAACATTATCACTCACTTTCCCCTTCAATGTAAAACGCCCGTTTTTACCAATCTGGATAACCTCTTCATCCTCTTCATCTTTTTCAATATCAAGATCAATCGTCGGCTTTTCATTATCCACCAAATAATTCAAGGTTTTAGTGTAAATAAGGTTGCCGTCTTTATCTTTCAAGATTAATTCAAAACTATGACGTCCATCTGATTGCTCTGGAATCTGGAGAGATAGTTGACCATTCTCCAAAGAGTAATTCACAGCCTGAGCATCCAAGTTAGCCTGTACATCGGAAACTTGGGCTGAGACGTTCGCTTTAATTTCTACAGTTTTCTTACTGCGAGTTGCCATCAAATCTTCCAAATTTTTAAACTGGATTACAGGCGACACTAAGTCTTTTTCAACAGCAACCACATTACCCGCTATATCCATCACCTCAACACGGAGATGATTTTTAGCATCAAGTGGCAATTCCACTTCTTTGAGATGGTAATGTAGTTGACCTGCATCATCTACAACCTTTTCAACAAGAAGATTTTCTCCATTTAGATTAGCTCGAACCTCCCAAACTTTATTATTATCCTTGGCTGTAACGACTAGTTCTCTATGGCTGGTTAGACGATTGGTATCAATCGCGACAATTTCTGGCTTTTGATTATCAATTTTGACTGGCAGATAGGTATACTGATAGGCCCCATTTTCTTTATTTTTTACCCGCAATCTGAAGAAATATTGTCCTTCTGGTGCTGGTATGTTTTCATCCTGACTTGCATCGTACAGTTTTCCATCCCAGCGGTGCAATTCTATCGGGGTACGAAACTTGGAATACTCCGAAAGACTTTCAAAATAATCTACATAGCGAATGCGAGATAGCATGGTTCCTGTGTCAATCCGCCTTAGAACAGGAGCATCTTCTGTAGCCTCTTTTACAATATCCAAGTCATAGTTGGTAATATCCCTCAATAGCGCAAATCGAACAAAGGCATTTCCAATCTGACTGTCCGAATGCTGGTTTTGAATTGCGATATTTTCTGGATTGAGAGGCGATTGATTATCTTGAATCTTTTCACGCCCAAGTTCAATATAGCGCCCAGACTTGTTGTATTTATAGCTAGATAAAACTGAGGTCAGTTTCAATTTAGAACTGTTTTCCCAAGCCGGTGCATCAACAATCCTTTCTTTTGACCAATCACCAACAAAGCCAAAATAAGGAATGCTGATGTCAGACTGCCCCTCCGTCAATGATTTGAAGTAAATGTACCCTTCTGCAAACTGGTCCTTCGCTTCTCCTGCATCCAGTCTCAGGCGAATGGTTTTCTTCTCTTTCGGACCTAGTTGAATGGATTGCTCAGAAAGATGAAGACTCGATCCCTTGATTTCTGTCGCATGAATCTCTTTAACTACTTTTCCAGAACGTCCTATTCTATCAACAGGAACATCTTGACTAGTCAATACTTTCCCTGCTGAAATAGCAAAGCTTCTTTGTTGGTTTCCCAGATTTTCCAAGGTCACCTCAAATTCTGTCTCACGCCCGATTTCTTTTAATTCCACCCCTCCTTTTAGACGGTGGTGAAGAATCACGTCTGTTTCAAAGGCTCTATCGATCTGCAACAGACCAGCACCTTGTTGTCTCGGAGAATTTTCCAAAGCATTCCCAGATGAATCTAGAACATCAACCAAAGGGGTAGCAGTATTCATCAAAATGATTCTCAGCAAATCCATCCTAGTCATGCCTCCTGGTGGTGTCATTTGGCGAATCCGTGGCAATAAAAGTGCACTGGCACCCGCCACAATTGGCGAAGCCATCGAAGTCCCTGACATGGAGCCATAACGATTGTCATTCAAGGTTGCATAAACATCCTCCCCTGGTGCCACAATCTCTGGCTTCAATTCTAAGTTGACCGTAGGACCCCAACTAGAAAAACCTGATACAGTCGGCACTTCAATTAACTTCTTCATTCCAATTGTAGGTTTAAGAACCAAACCAGTGTTACCTTGCGATTGGTTGGCAACTTCTAATAATCGCCTTCCATCTTCCCCACTAAGACTGATGCCCCAGATAGAGGAATAGGAAAGCAAAGTCTTATCGTCTACCAATAACTGATGGGTCTTATAATAATCCTTATTCCATCCCTGATCAGTATTTATCACAATAATTCCAGCAACATCCTTGAATTTCAAATTACGAACGGCATCTTTCAAGTCAAACTTATCTTTTTTGATAATCGCTACTTTACCAGCCAAATCAAGCCCCTGCACTTCTTCCCAGCGACCATTTCCAGCATCTACAAATTCATATTTTCCCTCTGTAAGCGTTGTATAGCCAATAGGATAGTAGCCAAAAGACTGTCCATTCAGCATAAATTCACGTTGAACAAGATGGGTATTTCTTGCCGAACCAACCCCGATAACTGCGGGAGTCGCTGCCACACCAACTGTTGTTGCCGTATCCACAGCTCCTAAGGCATTATTTGTATGCAAGTCAAAGGAGGTGTCTGAAGAGGAGGCACCAGCATTACCAATAGCTGCTGTAATGATAATCCCCTTTTCTGCTGCCCTCTTAGCAATCGTGTAGTAAGCATTTCCTGGCAGCCCGCTATCATAATAACCAACGCTCAAACTAATGACATCTGCCCCGTGTTTGATAGCATCTTCAATAGCAGCATAAGCAGCATCCTCCGTCTCAGCCTTATAATTTTTAGGGTCATTTGAAAAAATCTTGTAGACTAGCAGCTGTGCGTTGGGAGCAATCCCATCAATCCCCTGTTTAGACGCAACTTCTTCGTCTGTTGCATTTCCAGCCAGGGTTCCTGCTATGTGCATACCATGTGGTTCGTGGGTATCATCGTAGAGATTATCATTACCGGATACGTAATTATAGCCATGGGGAACTTTCAGTGTGTATGTCCCTGTCGTAGATGGAGTAATTTCCTTGATTTTAGGGACGACACCTTCATCCAACCTCATGTCTTTGTGCTTAATATCCAAACCAGAGTCAATGACTGCAATCACCATTCCGCGACCATCTGTCTGATATTTAGAACTTGCTTTTAAGGCACCAACCAGCTGTTTAGCAGTATGAAGAGTCGGTCTGATACGGCGACTCTCTTCTAAAGAGGTTAATTCGGTAATTGCCTTCACATCAGACAAACTTTCTTTCCCCACCTCTACAGATGCTCCCGTTAAAACCTCCTTATACTCATGAACAATTTTAACGCCATCAATTTTCTTTAATTTATCCAATACAAGATTTCGGTTCTCTTCGGAAAATTGTAAAATATAGCGCCCTCTTGTCACCTCTTCTGGCTCAAGCTGTGATTCCTGCGGGATTGTTTGAGGAGCACTAGCTTCTTTTCCGCTAATGTCTTCTTTTTCCTTTGACTCATCTGTTGTCTTACCAGCTGTAGTTTTTATCTCGGTCGCAGCTTGATCTGTGAGAAGACCTGATTCTTCACCCGCCTCTGTATCTACAACTTCTTCGACCACTCCCTCTTCAGCAACTGGTTCATCCACCTGCTCCGTTTTAACTGGCTCATCTGATAATGGTCCATCTTCTTTTTTCTCTACCGCAGAATTTTGCCTACTATCCATATCCGTTGCGACCGCAACTGTAGACTCCAATCCTTCTCCACTAGTATCTGCTTGAACCATCGGAACACCCGTGATAAAAAATCCTATTGATACCGATGCCACACCGACACTTAACTTCTTGATACTAAAGCGTTGTTTATTCTCAATCTGAGACCACTTCTGTTTCATAAAACCTCCGTTTTTTAAGATTAATTAATTTATAAGTTAGGTATACCTAATTCTATAAAATTTTTAAATCTTTGGCAAGTTTTTTTTGAATTAGCCCTCAAAAACAAGAAAAAGCACAGGCTTCCCTGCGCTTTAACAACTTATTACAACTCAGCAATCTGGCTCAAATTAACTTCAGCAATGGTGTCATTACCAAACATAGAGATAACCATCTTAACCTTGTTGTTGTCGATTTCTGTAATTTTACCTGTGTAGTCTGTGAAGGCACCGTCAATGATACGAACAGTGTCGCCAACTTTGACATCAATATCAAATTCTTGAACGGTTTGTCCCATAGACACCAAGATTTGACGAATTTCTTCTTCCAAAAGTGGAGTTGGTTTTGAACGGTTACCGTGTGAACCCACAAAACCTGTAACGTTTGGCGTGTTACGAACCACAAACCAAGCTTCATCGGTCATAACCATCTCAACCAAAACATAACCAGGGAAACGGTTTTCTTCCACTTCCTTGACCTCACCGTTCTTTTCAACCTGAACAGTCTGAGTTGGAATTTCTACACGAAGGATGTTTTCCAACATGTTATAAGTGTGGGCACGTTGGAGCAAGTTTTCCTTCACTTTATTTTCATATCCTGAGTAGGTCTGTAAAACAAACCAGCCTTTATCAAAACTATCGTACATTGTTACTTCCTTTCTTTGGAAACACGGAATTTTTAGACGCTAAAAAAAGCCCGAAGGCTTTCGCTTTTCTTTATTATATCACTTCCATTTTACAAATGGCAAGTATTTTCTAGAAAAGATTGATCAAGCTCATGATTCCTCGTGACAAAATCAAGTCAAAGAGGTAAACCACCGCTACGAAAAAGGCAGTATATTCCACTACAGACACGAAATCCGTCCAGCTCTGCTTACGAGTTGGCCAAGACGTATCTTTTAAAATGCGGATAATGTCTTTGATAAATTTCATGCGTGACTCCTATCTGGTTTCCTTGTGAACAGTGTATTGTCCACAGTGTTTACAAAATTTATTTACTTCTAACCGTGTTGGCTTGGGATTGCTCGAAAGGCTGATTGAATAGTTTCGAGAACCACAAACAGTACAGGCTAGGCTTGCTTTTTTTAGTGCCATAAAGCCCTCCATCCTTTTCATTCTACCATGTTTTTATGGATTTGACAACTCTCCAAACCAAGACGTAATGTTATCCCACAAGGTTTTTGCTCGTTCTGGTAACTGGGCATCGATTAGATTTTGTTTGGTTTGCTCAATCAAGTTTTTCGCCTGATCTGAAATTTCTTGTACCTGCTCTTGACCAAGGCTTGATTCAGTTTGCGCAGCTTCATCTGGAGCTACTTCTACAATACCATTTTGTGCATAGGCATTTTCTACTTCGAACTGAGTTCCTGCAGTATATGGCAAGATTGAATTGGCTACAGTCTGGAAGACAGACGGAGCCATCCAGTAGCTACTGCTATCAATGTAATGATTCTCATCCGTCTGTTCAAAACCAACCCATTGACTGATAACCAAATCAGGTGTATAAGCAATATACCACTGGTCATTAACAAGATTTACATCAAAACTTGTTTCGGTTGTTCCCGTTTTTCCTGCAAGATAGTAATTCGTCGCATCTGCAGATACACCTAAACCATTCGTATAGGTCCCAAGCATCATAGAGGTCATTTTATCTGCAACCGAGCGGTCAATTACTTTTGTACTTGTCTCGCGATGCTGAGCCAATACCTTTCCACTCGCTGTTTCAATACGTGTAATTAGATGAGCATCCTTCATTACACCATCATTCGCAAAAGCACTATAGGCCTGAGCCATTTGCAAGGGGTTCGTTTCCACACCTGATCCGATTGACGCACCAAGTACCTTTTCAACATTTTCCATATCAAGACCAAACTTTTGTCCATACTCGAAGGCTTTGTCAATACCCAAGGTGTTCACTATATAAGCTACTGGTAAATTGTAAGATAGAGCCAAAGCTTGATACATTGGAATGGTGTCAGAAGTCGAATAATCATAGTTATGCAAGGTGTAATCGCCGTAGGTTTCTGTATGGTTATCCAGAGCCATATCAATCGACCAGCCCGCCGCTACTGCTGGAGCATAGGCAACAAGAGGCTTGATTGTTGAACCAGGACTGCGCTTGGCTTGTGTCGCAAAGTTGAAAGTCCGAAAGACCGCATCCTCTGAACTGTTAACTCGACCAACCAAGGCGCGAACTCCACCAGTCCTAGGATCAAGAGCTACGCTGGCAGCCTGAGCATGGGTACCATCAAAACTTGATGTTGGGAACATAGTCTCATCATTAAAAATCACCTGCATGCTGGCTTGAGAATTTTGATCCATCTCTGTGTAAATCCTATAGCCGTTATTAATAATGTCTGATTCTTTCAGTCCGTATCGCTCAATCGCCTCAGCAATCACAGCATCAAAATAGGATGGATAGGAATAATTGCTTTGTTTCCCTGTATAGGTATCTGAAAGCTGACTGGCTAGGTCTACTTGGAAACCTGCATCTGCAGTCGCCTGATCAATATAACCAGCATTGACCATATTTTGCAGGACTGTATCCCGACGATTAACTGCATTTTCTAGAGAATAATAAGGATTATAAATCTCAGGTCCCTTGAGCATCCCTGCTATGACGGCCGCTTGCTCAAGAGTAAGATCACTGGCTGGAATACCGAAGTATTTTTGGCTTGCATCTTCCACTCCCCAGACCCCGTTTCCAAAGTAGGCATTGTTGAGATACATGGTCAAAATTTCTTGCTTACTATACTTTTTATTGATTTCAAGGGCCAAAAAGAATTCTCGAGCCTTTCGACTGATGGTCTGATCCTGAGTTAGAAAGGCATTTTTTGCCAATTGCTGGGTAATAGTTGAACCACCTCCAGACCGACCTAACGTCAAGGCAGCCAAAATTGTACGCTGGTAATTAATGCCTGAATTTTTGTAGAAGCTCCGATCTTCTGTAGCGATAACGGCATTCTCTAAATTATCAGAGACAGCATCCAGCTCTACATAGGTCCCCTTCTGACCAGACAATGTTCCAGCTTCCGCACCATCTTTATCGTAAATAATCGTTGTGGCTTTTAGCGCCTGCTGTAAATCACCAACATTAGCTGTCTTTGCAAGGAAAAATAGATAGCCACCTACTGTAAGAACTGTCAGGACCATTAAAATGATTAAAATTTTAGTCAACTGATAACGGCGCCAAAATTTACGAATCGGCTCCGGAATACGTGATTTTTTCTTTGGTTTATCAACAGAGCCACGATTTCCCCTGCGGCGACGGCTAGGTCGGTCTTCATGATCAATTTGGAAATCTTCTGGAACTTCAATCGGCTGATGTTGCAAATCGTCCATACTCTACCTCTTTCTAGTGAATTTTGTACCATTATACACCATTTCCTAAAAACTAGCAGAAAAAAGCCTGCGACAACTTGTGACAACAGACAGGGAATTTTTTCTAAAAATATGATAAAATAGGATCATTCTGAACAAAGAAGAGGATTCCCATGACACAAGTATATGACATTACCATCATCGGTGGCGGCCCAGTCGGTCTCTTCGCCGCCTTCTACGCCCACCTCCGTCAAGCCAAGGTCAAAATCATTGACTCCCTGCCCCAACTGGGTGGCCAGCCAGCCATTCTCTATCCTGAAAAGGCCATTTTGGACATTCCAGCCTTTCCCAGCCTGACAGGACAGGAATTGACCGACAATCTCCTGGACCAACTGGCTCCATTTGACACCACAATCTGCCTCAATGAAACCCTGACTGCCATTGAGCCAGGAGAGGTCATTTCCCTGACAACTAATAAGGGCAGCCACCAAACCAAGACCCTGATTATCGCCATGGGTGGCGGGGCCTTCAAGCCTCGTCCACTGGAGATTGACGGTGCCGACAGCTTTGACAACGTCCACTACCACGTGTCTAACATCCAGCAGTATGCCGACAAGGACATCGTCGTCTTGGGTGGCGGTGACTCTGCGGTCGATTGGTCCCTAGCCTTTGAAAAAATTTCCAAGACCACTCACATCGTCCACCGTCGCGACAACTTCCGAGCCCTCGAGCACAGCGTGGAAGAGCTCAAGCAGTCCAGCGTTACTATTCACACACCTTTTGTCCCTAAAGGGCTTTCTGGGGAAAATGGCAGAGCTTCTGCCATTGATTTTGATAAGGTAAAAAGCGAGGACAAGCTGACCTTGTCTTTTGACCACCTCTTTGTCAACTACGGTTTCAAATCATCTGTCGGCACGCTAAAAGAATGGGGATTGGAGCTCAATCGTCACCGCATTGTCGTCAACAGCAAGCAAGAAACCTCCGTCCCTGGTATCTATGCCATCGGTGACTGTTGTTTCTATGAAGGCAAAGTTGACCTGATTGCGACTGGACTGGGCGAAGCCCCAACCGCTGTCAACAATGCCATCAACTACCTCAATCCAAACGAAAAAGTGCAACCAAAGCACTCAACCAGCCTATAAGATGAAAATTGACATTCGCATTCCCCAAGCCTTTCCCCAACTCACTGTCAAGGAAGTCTTGGAAGATTATTTTCTCATTCCCAGAAAAATCCGCCACTTCCTCCGCACCAAGAAACACGTCCGTGTCAACGGTGAGCTGATTAACTGGCAGAGTCCGATTGCCGCAGGCGACTTGTTAGAATTGACCTTTGACCAGGAAGATTACCCTGAAAAAAGCATTCCTCTGGGACAGGCGAACTTGGTGGAGGAACTCTATCAAGATGAGCATTTGATTATCGTCAACAAGCCTGAAGGCATGAAAACCCACGGTAATGAGCCGACAGAAATTGCCCTGCTCAACCATGTCTCTGCCTATGTGGGACAGACCTGCTATGTGGTCCACAGGCTCGATATGGAAACCAGCGGAGCCATTCTCTTTGCTAAAAATCCTTTTATCCTACCCATTCTCAATCGGCTCTTGGAGGACAAGGCCATCTACCGTGACTACCTAGCTCTCTGCCAAGGGTATTTAAAAAAGACAGACTGGACCATTACTGATAAAATCGGACGGGACCGACACGACCGTAGAAAGCGGGTGGTCGATAACCGCAAGGGGCAGGCAGCTCTTACCCAGGTCCGCCTCTTGAAGAGCATTGGCAAAAATAGTTTGGTCTCCTGTCGCCTCCAGACAGGTCGGACCCACCAGATCCGAGTTCATCTAGCCCACCACGGTCATGCTCTAATCGGTGACCCGCTTTACAGTCGAGTCACAGCCCCCCGCCTCATGCTCCACGCCCAAAAACTCAGCCTGACCCACCCGCTGACCTTGGAAGAAATCAGTGTAGAAGCACGGTCAGAGAGTTTTGAGAAGGTGTTGAGAAAGTAAAGAAACTCACTATTTCATCAGTTGAAATAGTGAGTTTTTACGTGTCAGTAATATCTATTTAGCAGTTCTTTTCTTAGGAGCCAATCTGGAATAGACAAAACTTCCCAAATAGACGATAACAAGAGCTCCTGTAATCAAGCCAAGAAGTCCATGAAAGTCCTGTGCACTGGGAAGAACAGTCACGAGTAAGCAAACCAGAAAGGCAACTGTAGCATTCAACTCTTCCTGTTTCTTGGAATAGAGATAGAGTTGGTGTAGCACAAGCACATTTAGCGATAGGATAACAAATAATAGATAGATTGGCATTCGTTTTCTCCTCATATAAAGCTATTTTTCTTCTTTCGTTTCAACAGTTGCATAAGGGCAAGGTTGAAAAATACGACGTAAATCACCAATTCAAGCCTTCCGATATCGGACAAGCCCAATCGGTAGAGAAAGACTGCCATCAGTATCACTACCAGAATCACGTAGCTTATCTTTCTCCAAAATTTTATTTTTGCCATAGCACCTCCAAGAACAAGAGTCTAAACTGTCGCATTACGAATCTGGAAAATCTTGTCCTTTACCAGCAATGAGTTGCCTACTTAGCCTGTATTCCCTCTGTTTTAATAAGGGAATCAGGAAATTGGAAAAAGCTAGAACCCCTACATACAGAGTCAAATGAGAACCCGTCCATAGTAGACAAAATAAGCCTATATATACCAACTGTTCCAGAAGAATCAAGCCAACCAAGTAGTTGAGTAGCAGACTCCCTCTAACCAGCTCAACCAGTTTAACCCTTGCGTAGCAGTCAACTAGATATTTCACAACCAATAGAAAAATCAGAAACAAAGTTGGGACAAAACTCTGGACCAATAGACTGACTAGCATAAGGCCATAACTGATTTTTGTCAGGCTTGATAACTGACCATTTTTGTCAATTTTTGATTCGAAAGCCTGAACATGTCTCAATTCTTCTTGTAAATCGCTAGGCGATTCCTTAGCTAAGAAGAAACAAATCAAGCACTGCAATACAGCTACAGAAAACACGATTCCTAATCTTAGATAGAAAGCCAATTCCCCAAAACTGAGGCACAAGCTCAAAAGGAGGAAGGAATTGACCGTTAACAACAGGCGAAGCTGTTTCGATTTTGTGTAATAAATCGGTACTGTTGACAGGATATATACAAAAGTCAGACCAGCTAAGACTAAGCCTGATATTTCTAATAGCAGAGTAGAAAAGGCTCCTAAAATAAGTATCAGAACGATCAACAGAATTTGTAGAATAGTTATTTTTTGAATCATCTTACTGCCCTATCCCTATAATCTCTTGAAGACACCGATTTTTTTCAACTACTCTTTCAATAAAATGATCTAGCAATCCCATTTCCATAGGCTCTCCTTTTCTCTATGACGTTACAATAAACGAATAGCTTATCTCTCTGTTAAATACACAACTGCATCAACAGCTACTGCACTAGCAATTACAGCAAGCGTCCTTTCTACAAGTGTATATCATTTTTTCCACATCAATTTCGCATAGAACATCGTGGCTAGAATCAAAAGAAAGAAGAGAATATTTATCCCTATAATCCATTGTTTTACCTCTTCGCTCACATGATCATAAGCTAAAAATGTAAATGATGAGAGAAGCAGACAGCCAAAAAAGACAAGTACAAAGATTTTTTCAATTTTCATCGTTTCATTACCTCACAACGTGGAAGAGCCTGGATAGAAAAGCAATTCTCATTTCAATACATCCAAAATAATTGGAATCTCCGAAACAGCCAAGGATAGATCCAACTTATTCTCAAGTTCGATGTTCCTATATATTTCATCTACCAGCAAATAATAATACGGACGCTCCCCAGTCCACGAATCCAGTATCTTTTTATAAATCCTATATTCTTCCTTATTTTCCCTCTGCATGTATAGATTTATCTTGATGGTATCTAAGAAACTATAGTGTTCCCTACTATTTTCTATGTTTTCAAAATAAGACTTTTCCAAACTTTCTATCGCTTCAACTTCTTCCCTGTTCAACCTACTTTTTATCAAAATCAGGCAACAAAGCAACTGATAAACCAAGTCCTTGTTACCAAGAACGCTTTCATCCCAAAATTCTTTCAGATGAATTTGATCTTCTTTTCTGACTAAAGCTGTCAAAATTCTTGATTTGTACCGATAAAAATTTCGATACTCCTTCAAAAAAAATCCAGTGTGAAAGAAAGTTAGGAGGGAAAATGGAAGTAACGGGAGTAAACTTCCCCTAAAATCTAGAAGATGGACACCTAAAATAAATATGAGGAACTGAAAAGTAAAAAATATGGTTGTATAAACTTGAAAATATCCCCTGTATTTCGTAGAACCTCTGTCTTCTAAATAAATGGCAGGAGAAAGACCGAAAAATTGTAAGAACAAGAAACAGGGTATATGTACATTATTAAAAGATAAATAGGTGCAGAAATAGCTATAAATAATCTTCTGGTTTGTCAAAAATGAAGCCAGCATAAAAGATAAGGTAGAAATGAGTTGGTTGATAAATAAAAAGATTGGCGTACCAACTAGAAAAAACACCAGAGTAAATAATAACAAACCATCCCCATATCTGCCGATAAAAATCGGCGGAATACAAACAAGAGAGAATATCAGTACTCCTACTAATAGCACGAAATAATGCCGCAGTTTCATCTTCTTAATTCCATTCTAAATGTTTGGTATCATTATGAGCAATAACGAGGCTAAACATTTGTCTCACCTCGCTAAACTGTCTAATTTACAATCATCAATAAAACAGACGCCAGCCGTAAAGTGCCGCCCCCAATCCAACAGCTGCTACCAACCCAGCTATTCCAGTTATCGCAAGAACTGTAGTAGAAATCGAGGCAACTTTAGCCATTAAAACAGGGTATTCTTTTCATTTTGTAACCCCTTTCTTTTCTATAGTATAACCGTTTCGTTACCCATTGTCAATGTTTTTTGGTATTTTTCTAATTAAATTTATTATTGTTATATTTTTGATATAAAAAGAAGCCTGCCCCTCTGGAGCAAGCTCAATCTGTATAGGTTTCTTTGAGGTATTTTTCTATTTTCAAAGCAATAGCATCAATACCTGCTAACTCGTAAAGAAGGCGTGATAGTTCATAGCGTTCTTTGACCAATTTCTTATCCGCAAAGTCTTCGGTCACATTTCCTAAGTCACAATAAAAATCTGCCAAGAAATGAATAGGATAGATTGACTTGAATTCCTCAATGCAGGCTGTAACCAGCTCAATTCCCTTATCTATCTGATTTGTTAACCACAGGTAGCGGGTGTAGTTAGACTGAATACTGAAGTAAGCATCTATATCTACCAATAAATCCAACTTATTTTTATCAATCTTTTCGATTACCTCACTATAGAATTGCTCTGCCTCAGCATTCTTCTCATCTCGAATCAATAGAATCAATAAACTATTGTATAGATAGAGGTAGCCTCTCCTATTCTCCCCAACTCGTTCCAGCAACTCCCTCAATTTCTGAATAGCATCTTCTCGCCTTGCTTCCAAATACTCTGCTAAAACAGCCTCCACCCATTCCAAATAAACTTGGTCTGGAAAGGTCAGATGAGATAGACTACCCTTTTCCCTTTCATATAGAAAACCCAAGGCCTCATAATCTCTTTGCATAAGACAGTTTTTGGCAAGTTTTCTAAACTGTTTCAGGTCAGAGACAATTTCGCTTTCCTCTTCATCAAAAAAATAGTCCATTCTGACTTGGAGTTTTTTAGCAAGGGCATGAAGCAAGTCTGCACCAGGCATGTAGGTTCCCTTCTCAATGCGGCTAATCTGCCCTTGATCACAGACCCCTTCTGCCAACTCCTTCTGCGACCAACCCAATTCTTTTCTTCTATTTTTTAACCTTGTTGCTAGTAAAACTTTCATATCAACCTCTCAGAATCCAATCTATATTTATTATAACAGGTTAAGCCCTAGCAGACAAACAACAAAAAACCTCTCATCAAGAGAGGCTTAACGATTACTCAAAAATATTTCCCAACTCTACATCAACTCGGTTTTCCTTGACATTGATGTCGGTCACAGCGAGCAAAGACTTGTAGTTAGCTACGCTACGGTCCCCTTTTTGGTTTTCCGCAAAGACAGCCACGCCTACCAAGGTTGAGTCAAACTCAGACAAGAGGCTAATCATACCATTGATGGTGCCCCCATTTTTCAAGAAATCATCGACGATCAAGACACGACTTCCTGCCTTCAAACTACGCTTAGACAGGAACATCTTTTCGATACGGTCACTCGATCCTGACACATAGTTGACAGAAACGGTTGAACCTTCTGTGATTTTCAAATCACGACGCACAATCACAAACGGTACATTAAGGACATTGGCAACAGCATTGGCCAAAGGGACCCCCTTTGTCGCAACTGTCATGACAGCATCAATCTTTTCTTCCTTGAAAGCATCCGCAATAATACGACCAACATTCTTCAAAATATGTGGGGTAGACAACAAATCAGAAGAATAGATATAACCGCCTGGCAAGATACGATTACTTTCGGCCATCTGATCACGAAGGGCCTGTGCAATTTCGACAGACTCTGCCTTAGAGATCGATGGAGTAAAAACAACTCCTCCACTGGCACCAGTAATGGTTTCAATATGCCCGATAGAGCTTTCCTCAAAAGCCTTTTTAATGATGGCAATATCCTCTGAGATAGATGACTTGGCAGATTCATACTTTTCCGCAAAGGTATTCAAACTAGTTAATTCATAAGGGTGGTTGATGAGGTAATTGGAAATGACAACCATACGCTCACTTCTTCTTAATTTCATATTGTTCTCCTTTTTGGCTTTTTCCTATTATAGCACATAAAAACACAAAAAGCGAACCTTTTTTCTTGAAAAAGTTCGCTTTTTCGTATTTAGCTATAAACTTGTAGATACCACATTGGAATCCAGCGAGTAAAGTCCGCATACCATTCTGAGATGGTGGCCGCCTGTTCCTGCATCAAGGGGATTTGGAGTGGATCCACCTGCTCCGCCCAAGAAAGAGCCCCCAGACTGTTCACGGTCAGATAAAGGGCTAAAAGCATCCAAAATTCCTCTGGAATAGCGCCTTCAAAATAGGCATCTACCTGACCACGCGCAAAGGCTGGAGACAAATCTGCCGTGAAAATCAAACGGTTGAATTCTTCCCAGGGGTCCCCTATGTCGTAGCGATCAAAGTCTAATATTTTCAGTTTCCCATCCGCACCCAGTAGGAAGTTACCAGTGTGAAAATCACCGTGATGGTAGGCAATTGGTCTTCCTGCCAGCAAGTGACGGTTGGCTTGGACAAAGTCTATCATGGCTTGACCATTTGGATAGGAATGACTAGCTGCTCGGTAGGTAGCTAATTTACTGTCAATCTTAGCCTGATAAAAACTGTTCCAGTCGCGCAGACTTTGATCAATCGGTAGGGCATGCAAGATTCGCAAAAACTTCCCTGACTGACAGCCCAAATCATATAAGACAGAATCAGACAAACTAGAAGCCACTTCATTCATATCCTGACCTTCCACCCATTCATAGAGGGTGTAGACTGACAAGTCATCCGTCCAAAAGGCGATTGGCTCTGCCACAGGCAAACCTAGACCAAACAGGTTTTCAACTAACTGAAACTCTAATCGCTTAGCCTCATAGGCTGGCCGCTCTGCTATTCTCAACAGACCAAAGCGACCATCTTCTAGCTGGACCTTGTACTTTTGGTCCGTGGACCAGCCTTTGGTGAGGGGCTGTCGAGACACTATCCTAACTGCCATCAGTCGATATTTGGCCTATAGAAAGCGCGGTTATCCATGGCAAAGATACGGTTGGTCATCTCGCCTGGACCAACCTTGTCCAAAGCGGTCAACATCATCATCATTTCTGCATCGATATTGTCAATCATGTGGAGGATTTCCGCCTCCATAATCTGCGGACGGACAGGGCTTCCATACTCCAAGAGGCCGTGGTGGCTGAGGATAACGTGGCGCAGAACAGTCACTTCCTCCAAGCTGTCATCGATGCCCAATTCCATCAAGACCTTGGTAATCTCTTCATCAATCAAGGAAATGTGCCCAATCAGATTGCCACGCACCGTGTAGCCTGTGTTATCAGGACCTGTCAGTTCAATCACCTTGGCTAGGTCATGCAGCATGATTCCTGCAAAGAGCAGGCTCTTGTTGAGCTGGGGATAGATGTCACCAATTTTATCTGCCAAACGGACCATGGTCGCTGTATGGAAGGACAGGCCTGAATAGAAGGCGTGGTGGTTGGTCTTGGCAGCTGGGTAGGAATAAAATTCCTTGTCGTACTTGCTGTAAAGAGCACGCACGATCCGCTGCCATGTGGCATTTTCGATGCGGAAAATCATCTGGCTCAGATATTCCTTGGTGTCCTTGACATCAACAGGAGGTTTTTCCTTAAAATCTGCAGGATCATTTGGCTCGCCTGCCTTTGGCAAACGAAGAACCAGTTGATTGACCTGGGGGGTGTTGTTGTAAACTTCACGGCGTCCCTGCATGTGAACAACTGTCCCAGCAGTAAAGTCTTTGATTTTCCCTGGTTGGGCATCCCAGACCTTGCCTTCAATCTCGCCCGTATCATCTTGGAAGGTCAGAGCTAGGTAGTCTTTGCCAGCTCGTGTTTGACGGACATCTGCGGTCTTGATGAGATAGAATCCTTCGAAGAATTCATCTTTTTTCATTTGGTTAATTTTCATTATCTTCCTCATCTAATGGGGACAGGCCAAGCAGTCCCTTGGTTTGGTCATCTTCGTACAGGTCAATAGTACGAAGACTACGCTCGATGGCGTTGGTGCGAGTGGTTAGGAGTTTGTCAATATTGCTGCTGGCTTGATTGAGTTGTTTCTGAGCCTTAAGCAAGAGGTCAGAAAACTTGCCAAATTCCAGCTTGACATTGCCCAAGACCTTGGAAATATCATCGGCTGACCGTTGAATGTTGAGGGTCTTAAAGCCGACGGAGAGAGAGTTGAGCAGGGCAGAAAGTGTGGTCGGTCCTGCTACTACGATATTTTCCTGACGGCGAAGCTCATCAAAGAAAATGGGATTGCGGACCACTTCTGAATAAAGTCCTTCGGTTGGCAAGAACAAGACACCAAAGTTGGTGGTTTCAGGCGGATTGAGGTACTTGCTCTGAATGTCCTTGGCAAAGCGCTTGATAGCCGCCAAGAGATTTTTGCGATGGAGGTCAATCTGGTCCTTATCCCCACTTTCGTAGGCATCTTCCAAGCGGTAGTAATCCGCCAGCGGAAACTTGGAGTCAATCGGCAGATAGATATAGTCTCCCTCGGTCCGTCCTGGTAGCTTGACCGCATACTCCACGCGCTCACTAGAGCCTGAAACCGTGGCAAACTCTCGTTCATATTGGCTAGGTGTCAAAATATCCTCGATAATCTGTCCCAGCTGCAATTCACCCATGATACCACGGGTTTTGGTGCCAGACAGCACCTTGTTAAGACTGCCCACATCACGCGCCACCATCTGCATTTCGCCCAAACCACGATTGACCGATTCCAACTGCTTAGACACCGTTTCAAAGGAGGCTTGTAGACGGGTTTGCAGGGTTTTCTCCAGCTTTTCCTCAACCGTCTGCCGCATTTCTTCCAGGCGTTTTTCATTGGACTCCTGAATGGCCTGCAAACGGCGGTCGGTAGCATCTCGCGTTTTCAAGTGGCTCTTATTCAGCTCTTGCCGGATGTCAGTTAGCTGTTGGTAAAGCTCCGTGCGGAGTCTTTCCACCTCCTGATGAATGGCCTGCTGCTGTTTGAGAGTTGCGTTTTCTAGTTGATAGCTGAGCTGGTCAGACAAGTTGTCTGCTGTGTCTTCTGCCTGATCTTGCAAAAGCAGGGCCAAGCTCTGCCATTTTCCATAAAGAAAAACCAAGGCGAGCAAAACCAGTATCAGCAAAATAAGTAATACAATATCCATCTAATCCCTGTCCTTACTGTAGATCAGGACCACGTAGCCCTGATCCAGTTGAATGTCTATGTCCCTATCTATAAATTCGTTAGAGGAATAGCATTTTTTGAAAAAATAATTGCTGGCATCCAGCGGGTACTTGGCATGACGAATGGTCAGGCGACTCTGGTCCGACGGCATAAAGGAAATGTACTTCATACCAGCAATCGGTGACAAACGGTGCTGACCTGCAGGTCGAAATCGGACGATGTTCTGACTGTCCACCAATTCGATCTGCTCCATAAAGGCAGCCAAGTCAGGCTCTGCAGCCAGAAAGAGATTGGCCATCATGTGGTCCATGCGGCCACCCAAAGCTCCATATATGCGAACCTGGGCCTGCGGATAGGCCTTGAAGATTTCCTTTAAAGCCAGCTCCAAATCTGTATCATCTTTTTCAACAGGAGCTCGCAGAAACCACTCTGCCATCTCCCTTATCTGCCCCAACTCCTCAGAGGTCACCGAGTCAAAATCACCGATAGCCCAGTCAAGAGGCAGGGAGTGGTCCAGAAGACGAAGAGAGCCTGCATCTACCCCCACATAGAGGTCGGCAGGCTCAGGAAGGCAGTCAAAGGAACCGCCTGCAATGACAGCAATCTTAATCATTGAGGGCTGCTTTCAAACTAGCCACATTTGCTTCCAAGTCGCCTTTGAAGAGGTAGGAGCCTGCCACAAAGACATTGGCACCTGCATCTTTTGCAGAATGAATGGTCTTGTCGTCAATTCCACCGTCCACTTCGATGTCAAAGTTCAAACCCTTGGCTTCACGCAATTTAACCAAATCCGCAATCTTCTCAGCCACTTCTGGAATGTAGGCTTGTCCACCAAAACCTGGGTTGACCGTCATGAGCAGAACCTGATCCACCAAGTTGAGCACAGGCTCGATGGTCACAAGAGGAGTGCCTGGATTGATGACCACACCCACCTTCATACCAGCCGCACGAATTTTTTGTAGGGTTCCATGTAGATGAACCGTTGCTTCTGCGTGAATAGTCAAGATATCCGCACCCGCACGGGCAAAGGTCTCGATATGATTTTCAGGATTAGACACCATGAGATGGCAATCAAAAACCAGCTTGCTATGAGGACGCATGGCCGCAACCACATCCGCTCCAAAGCTGATATTTGGCACAAAATGACCGTCCATGATGTCAATATGAACGTATTCCACACCTGTCTGCTCAATACGCTTGAGCTCTTTTTCAAAATTTGCATAATCTGCCGCCAAAATAGACGGTGCAATCTTATAATGTGACATAGAGTACCAACTTTCTATTTGAATTTCTTACTAACCTTGGTATAGGTTTCACGCTGATTTTGGATTTCGCTGAGGAATTGGAGATAATTGTCAAAGCGACTTTGGGAAATGGCAGAGCTGGCAACAGCTTCCTTGACCGCACAATCCGGCTCATGGGTGTGGGTACAGGTCCTAAATTTACAAGCCTGACTGCCTTCCGCAATCTCTGGGAAACAATCTGTCAGAGCCTCCGCCTCCTTGACTTCATAGTCTAGGGATGAAAAACCTGGCGTATCCGCAATTTTCCCACCGAAGACATTGTAGAAGCTGACCGCACGAGTGGTATGGCGACCACGCCCCAGACTATCTGAAATCGCCCCTGTTTCCAAGGCTAATTCTGGTGCAATGCGATTGAGAAGAGTCGATTTCCCAACCCCTGTCTGGCCCATAAAGACCGTCACCTTATCCTGCAATAATGGCGTCAATTCCTCCAAACTATAGACAAATGGATAGCCAATTTTTTCATAAATAGCCTTGAAAGCATCCATCTCCGTCCGATCTTCCACCAAGTCCATCTTAGAGATATAGATAATGGGATCCATATCCTTCTGTTCAAGGAGAACTAGGAAACGATCCAGTAGATTGGCATTAAAATCAGGTTCCTTGGCCGACATGATAACCACTGCCTGATCGATATTGACAATTGGAGGTCGAACCAAACTATTCTTTCTCTCGTGGATTTTTAAAATATAGCCTTCTGAGTTTTCCTCCGCAGAAAAGTCCACAAAATCACCCACATAGGGCGTTTGTCCCTTCTTACGAAAATTTCCTCTGGCTCTGGTTTGATAAATCTGTCCATCTGCCTCGACATAGTAAAAACCAGCCAAGGCCTTGATAATTCTTCCTTGCAATGAAGACTCCTTTGTGTGTACTTGTTCCTATTATACCAAATTTCCTAGGAAAAAGGGAGTAAAGCCAAGTCCTGCACAGCTAGTATTTTCTTGCCAATGGGAATATGTGCACTAGAAAAGCCCTCAAACGAGAGCTTTCTTGGTATACATAGATGGACTAGTCTCTTTTGCGTGATGTGGCAGCTAGTCCGAGACCTGAAAGACCGGACAAGATGCCTCCTAAAACTAGGAGCATAGAGCTACTATCACCTGTTTTTGGCAAGGTTTTGGCAGTAGTCTGAGAGCCTTCCTCTGGTTTAACAGCAGGAGTGCTTGGAGCGGACTTGTCTACCTTTTTCTTGTCGGTTGTTACGACTGGTTGAGCCTTACCAGCTGTCTGGTCAGTTAAGGACGAGGCATCTGTTAGCTGTTCAACTGGTTTGTCTGTCAGAGTGTCAACTAGTTTGCCTGTTGGAGTTTCCGCAGGTTTTTCAGTTGGAGTGTCAACTGGTTTGTCTGTTGGAGTTTCCGCAGGTTTTTCAGTTGGTTGTTCAACTGGCTGTTCGGCTGGTTGTTCAACTGGTTGTTCAGTTGGTTGTTCAGTTGGTTGTTCAGTTGGTTGTTCAGTTGGTTGTTCGACTGGGGTTTCTGGAGCGGCGTCCTTAATCATCCAGAATTGAACCCATGCAAAACCAGCAGAGTTTAGTTGCTTTAAGGCATTATCATAGGTAAGTTCATAGGTTGGACTAGTGTATTGGTCCAACTTGTATCCATCAACTTTGGGTGTTTCTACCGTCTTTGTTTCTCCCGGGTTGATGGTAACATAGTAATGAGATAATGGACCATCAACTTCTGAAATTGCACCTATTAGTACCGAAATTGGTTTTTCAACTGGCTGGTCAGCTGGGGTTGCAACTGGTTGTTCAGTTGGTTGTTCGACTGGTTGCTCAACTGGCTGTTCGGCCGTTTTTTCAACTGGTTTGGTTTCAGCTGGTAGGGTTTCCACTGGCTTTCTAGTCCAATATACCTTTACCACGCTACCAATACTATCCAGGTCTTCTTTTGTCACCACGGAAACATTAGGCAGATTTGAGGTGAATCCACCTAATTCTTCGCTTGGCCACTCTTTACCAGGAAATTCTTCACTATATGGCTCTAACCTAACATATGGCCAACCTGAGTTATAGCCTCGATTTGCAACACCCCAGTATTCTCCATCGATGTAGAATTCGACTACATAAGGTTCAAATACTGCACCGTCTTGAGCGTACACAACAGCAGAACCACCCAGCAACTGATTGCCCACAGGGGCAATTGCACCGCCCAAAACAAGGGTAGAAGTAAGGGCAAGGCCCCATTTAGCAAATTTTTTTACCTGCATTCTATTTTCCCAAGGTCTTATCGACCTTTCCTTTCTTTTTCACCTTATAATCCCCTGCTACAATAGGGTTTGTACCTGTTTTAGTTAAGGGTCGTTAACTAAAACATCGAAAAATCAAAAAATGCCAACTTGATAAGGCTTGAAAAGCCCGTCAAATCAGCATTTTGAATGTTTTTTATTGATGACTTTGATTGTTTTAACAGACGACCGTCTACTAAAACACATATATTCGCCTACAGTTTATCATTTTGTGCTGTTTCTGTCAAAGAATTATGTGCTTTTTGACTGCGAAATGGGATATTATTTCGTTTTAAGACCTGATAGATGGTCGCTGTGGAGATATTAAGCTGCTTGACCATGTCTCGGACAGTTGTTTCTTCTACAACATAGCTCTGAATCACTTGTTTTTCTTTTGATTTTGATATGCCTTTATTACCCAACTTCACACCACGTTCTTTAGCTTTACGCAGTCCGTCCTTGGTGCGGTCAGAAATGGCTTGGAGTTCCCATTCTGCCACATAGCCTAGCATGAGGCAGAAGAATCGGCCTGTCAGCGAGTCAGTTTCGATTTGTTCGTGGATGGATTGCAGGCGGATATGGTGGCTGGTCAAGTCTGAGATGATAGCAGACAGATGGAGCATCTTTCTGGTTAGGCGGTCTAGCTTATAGACTACAAAACTGGTCTCTATACCGCTTTCAGCACAGGCTTTGGCTAGCCTGATAGCTTTTTGAAGTTGTGGGCGGTCTTGATGGCCTCCCGATTCCTTTTCCATGTAGAGTCTGTCACAGAAGTGTAGGGCTTCTTTTTGAACTTCTAGTCCCAGTTCTTGCCGATTGTCCCTCGAACTCACACGAGCGTAGCCAATGACAACAGATCCTTTTTCTTGATAGTGCTTGATGATTTTCTTCACAATTTCCTCCTTGATTTATTCTAGTAGCAGGGGCTGGTTTGAACGGGCATGTGGCGATTGTTTGCCCACCATTCCATTTTCCCCTAGCCAAGTCAAGAAAAAAATAGTATAATAAAAAACAAGCGGAGGTGGTGGAACGGCAGACACGCATGCTTCAGGCGCATGTGCCCATCGGGTGTGAGGGTTCAAATCCCTTCCTCCGCATGATAAACGAGAAACCCCAAGTCAGAATTATTGGCTTGGGGTGATACTTTATGCTAGTTATTTGGCTTCAAATCATTTAAGTAATGTTATCCAGTTTTGCTTTGAATGCAAGATACGGGCTACAAAAACCTGATAGCCCTCTATGAAATAAAAAACGAGATAATGTTCTATCGGCATATAACGGTAGGGCTTTCCATCGACAGTTAGGTTGCCAAATCCTCTGCTAGATACCAAGGGACAGACTTCAGGGAATAGCTCTAATATTTCCAAAGCCTTCAATATCAAATCAATTTTGCTAGCCGCTGCTTGTTGGCTGTAAAAATTGATCAGAATGTAATCATATATAGCCTGCAAATCCTGTTTGGCTCTATCAGAAATAACAAGCTCATATTTTTTCTTATCAGTCAAGACCAAATTCCTTTCTGACAGCCACGAGAGAACTTGTCTTACCTGCTAGAATATCCTGATGTCCTAACAAGATTTCTTTCTTTAACTCTTCAAAAGCAATCTTGTTGCTATCCTCCCTACCGTCTTTTGTAACAAATTCTTGGGCATCAATAGTACCTGTCGCAACTTTTCTCAAGGTCGCATTCAGCACATCTGAAACTGTCATGCTTTCTCCTGCTAATAGCTCCTTTGTCTGCTGATAATAAAATGAATCTGCCCTAAAGTTTACCTGTTGTGTTGCTCCCATTATTCCCAACTCCTTTGTATAGACGTTTTGTACATACAGTTTACCTCTTTTTCAGAAGTTGGTCAAGATATTCGCTAAATAACCCCAAGTCAAAGTTGATGACTTGGGGTCATTTTTATATCTTCTCACGCAATTTCCCATCACGCATTTCCAAAATCACATCAAACATGTCAAGGATGGCAGAGTCTGATTCATGCAAGATAGTAATGATAAGTTTGTCCTCCAGCTGCAAGAGCTTGGTCAAAACCTGCTTAGTCAGGGCAGGGTCTAAATGAGCGGTCGGTTCATCCAAGAGCAAGATCTCCTTACCACTCATCAAGGCACGGAGCAGGCACAGGACATTTTTCTCGCCTCCACTCAAGAGACTAGGATTACTTGCGGTCATCAATGTGTCCTGTAAACTCGCTGGCAAGCTCCTTAACAAGCCAAGCATGACATCTCTTCCCTTCTCATAGGTTCCAAAAACAGACACATTGCTTTCAAAATCAGTATGGTAAAGATTCTCAAACTGGCTGAGATAGAAGGCGGTAGCTGCTTCCATTTCATGCAAAACATCGTTTTCCAGATAGGAAACACTTCCTTTGTCCAGAGCCAGTTCTCCTGCCAACACTCGTAAAAAAGTGGATTTTCCACTGGCTGACGGACCAATGATGGCATACTTTTTCCCCTTGTCAAACCGATAAGAAAAATCTGCTACCGCTAATTCCCCCACATGATAGGCCACATCCCTGACTTCCAAGGCTGTCACATTGGGATAGCTTGGCACTTGCTCAGACAAGACCTGACCAGCAAGATAACCTTCTAAATTGGCAACCGTTTCCTTGGTCGAATGGATATAATTGACATCCAAGAGGATGTATTTCATAGGATAGATGAAATTTTCAACATAGCTGAAGGTTGCAATGGCAGCACCGATGGTCAACTCTTTTTGCAGCAAGAGGTAGCCGACCAAGCCAAAAGCCGTTAATTGCACCAAAAACATGGAAAATCCATTGACAACATTAGCCAGGGTCTTAAATTGCCCAAAGCGAAAACGGGCCTGCTCACTTTCTTCTACCGACCGATGGTGGACACGACTGATGGAGCCGAAGGTTTCAGTATTAACGCGGTTCTTAGCAGAAAAGAGGTCAGTCACCACCTGAAAATAGCTTTCCAAACTCTGTAAAAATGCTCGCTGACGCTGAGAAAGAGGACCCGAAATCCACTTGGGAATGAAAACCGCCAAGGCAGATGACAAAATAATGCCTACCGCAACCAGCGGATGAACAAAGAGAAAGAGGGAAACCGCATAGATGAACATGCTCAAACTAGAGCGGATAATGTCCATGAGGGGACTCAGGTAACTCTCCTCAATGGTTTCCAAATCGTTGTCAAAAATGGATAGATAGGCAGAGACATTCTTCTCTGAAAATTTGGCTAAAGGCTGTGATAACAAGCTGTTTGCCAGGCCTTTTTTAGCATTGACATAGAAACCCTGAGACACCTTCCACTCATAAACCTGGGAAATGTACTGAAAGACTGAATTGGCAATGATGGTCAAAGCGTAGGCCAACAAGAGCCAGACAAGTCCTGTCCAGCCCATCTGAAAAATATGATCAAAAAGATACTTATTTAACTCCGGCAAAACGACATTGGTAAAACTATATAAGATATGGAAAACCAACTGAATGGCAATAACTGGTTTCAATTGATAGATGATTTTTTTCATAACTCCTCCTAGATAGGAATAATCTGACAAAAATTAATTGCTCTCCCCAATCCGTACCACCCCATCATAACGAGAAAGGACCTCATCGGACACGCGGTGGGAAATATGAATGAGTGTCTTATCAGCTAATGAAGTAAGGTAGCCTTCAATTACTGTATAGGTTTCCTGATCCAAGGCAGATAGACTTTCATCCAGCAACAAGATATCCTTATCTTGCAGCAAGGCACGGATCAAGAGCAGGCGTTGCTTTTGTCCGCCAGACAGGCCGCTATCATCACTAATTTCCTCGCTCAAAGAAGCATAACTTGGGAAACGACTGTCAAGGTTCATGGTCTTAATGAGTGACATCAGCCTATCTTCTGAAACCTCCCGTCCCATGGTCAAGTTGTAAAGAACAGTATCATGGAAAAGGGCTCCCTCTTGTGGCAGATAGGCAATCTTATCTTGAATGGTTTGGTAGGACAAGTCTGAAAGAGAGGTTTTATCAACATAAATATCCCCTTCTTGCAGTTGGCTATTCTTGGTCAAAATAAGAGCCAAGGAAGATTTGCCAGAACCACTTTCCCCAAGAATTAAATACTTCTTGCCACGCTCAAACGCTACGGTCAGGTCTTCAAAGACCTGCTTCTCACCGAGAGCATAACTAGCTTTGACCAATTGAATACTCTGGAAAGCTGAGGCCAGATCCTGTCCCTTCATTTCTTGACCCAGATTAGATAGCTCAAACTCTTGCTTTAATTTCTTAACGGCATGCCTGTCCAAAAAGGCTGCCGCAATGCTATTAATGGGATCCACCAACTGCTCTGAAATGGTCAGAATAGCCGTCAAACCTCCGATGGTCAAGGCCCCAGAAAAGACTTGAAAACCACCGATAAAGATAATCGAAAGCGTGGTCAGATAAAAGACCAAACCGACTAAGAGCCGCATGGTTACTGTCGTTCGATTGGCCTGATTAACCTTGTCATTGACTGCTTGATAGCGATCATTCAGTCCATCTAAAACTTGCTGTCTTTGGCGGCTATTTTTCACTTGCAAATAACTCAGAAAGACATCTGAAACCCTTGTATTATAGACCTGCTGACTGTCCGAAATCGCTTCCTGATTGAGCCTTCTCCTCTTTTTAAACAAATAGGGAATCACAACTGGCAAGAATGAGATCAGAATCAAGAAAATAGCTGTCAGACCATCCAAGCTAAGCAAGGCTAGACTGGCAATGCCAAAGGTACAAGCCCCTTGAAAAATCGTAAAGAAAGCGTCGTAATAATCTTCTTTCACCGTCTCCAAATCATTATTGAGCTGGGAAATATAGGCTCCTGCCCCCTGCTCAACAAACCGCCTAAAAGGTAAATCAAAAATTTTCCCAAGAAAGGTCGCCTGCAATTGGAAACCTACTTGATTGAGATAGCTGACATTGGCAATCTGACGAATGTATTCAAAAACCAGCATGACAAGGACAGTTAGCCCCATCAGCACAAAATAAGACACAAAGGCTTGTCTATCTCCAGCTGCAATAGCATCAATAATGTAGCGATATTGGTACAGAAAGCCAACATTGAGCAGGGCTACTGCAAAAATACAAGATAAGGTTAGCCAAAAATTCCTCTTTTTCATTTCCCCTCCATCGTTTGATAGATTTCTAAGCAAACATTTGGTCGCTTTCATCTATATTATAGAATAGGAATTGGAGACGATTTTATTCGTCCCCTATATGCAACTATTTCTCGTTCGCTATTTTTTCAAGTATCGTTTCATACCAATCTGCTATATTCTGGCTATCGACCGCTCGTAAAAGTCCGATACACTTTCTCATCTCCAAAATAGCATTAGAAGTTCCGGTATTTTGATAATCATAAAAAGCCTTACCAAATTTAAACAAAATCCGTTCAAAAATTTCCGTTTCATCGAAAAATAGACCTTTGATGGTCTTTTCAAGAAAGATTGCGTCGACAAGTTCCTTATGTTGAACGCTGACGAGATAGGCACTAAGTAAAATTTGAGAAACTGCCAATCGATGTAGTTTCATTTCACGATAAAACTGTGTACGGCCAATTAGTTCCCTGCAAAAAAGCATCATAGTCTGGTGTTCTAATTCATCCATGGTATTGGCAAATAGCAAGAGCTCGTAATAACTCCAGTTATCCACTCGAAATAGGTAATCCGTTAAAAAGGCTGTATCTTCTTTCGAAACAACTACTGTCTTATCTAAGTCGCTCAGTTTATACGCGATTAAAATAGCATTCAACCGATGAAACTCCCTACGAGAATCTCTTTCTGCTTTTGCTAATTGTTCAGACAAGATTTTCTTTATGGTTACAACATCTCTGATATAGATGAATTGTTTTAGTTGTTCCAAAATTCTAGTCAGCTCATCTTTTTTGAAATCTTGACTGGCATACACGAACTCGTCCACATCCACATTCATTTCTGCCAGCACACCAAATAATTTACTAACAGTAATGTCGGATTCTCCATTTTCAAACCTAGAAAGTTGAGAAGTAGAAATATGTCCCTTGGCGACCTCCGCCAAACTCTTCCCCTTTCCCTCTCTTATCAATTTTAATGTCCTACCAAAACGATTCATGCTTTACCTCTACACTCACGATTAAAAAATCATTTGTAAACATAATTATTATACCACAACTCCCCATGTTTGTGTGTGTTTTCACATAAAGAATAAACCAAGCCAGCTATCTGACTTGGTCATATTTTTATTCTGTCGTTTCAGTCGCTACTTTGAAAAAATCTTTGTATTTCAAAAGGTATCCTTTTCCTGTAGATAGGTCATATTGGACCAGTTTGAGTTCTTCTGCAACTTTCGCATCTCGCTCAGCCTGTCCTACTCGGTCCTTATGAAGCACTTCTGTCAAGAGGGCATAGTAAGGACTGACCTTGTTGTTGGTCGTCTCCAGCATCAGTGCATTCATGTCGCTAGAGTTAACTAGCTCATAATTGTATTTCGCTGTATCAAAATTACTCCACACGAAATAATCTGTCTTGTACTGCGCACTTGGGTCCGTCACGAAGGCAGACTCTGGATATAAACCTGGTAGGTGGTCACCGTAAAAAACAACTGTCACTTTCTGATCCAAGGTCTTAAGCTGGTCTAGAAAATCCCTTGTTGCCTGATCCGTAAAGGATAGCAAACGAACATAGCTATTTAGGTTTTCATTTTCTTCCGCCGTGAAGCCTTCACCCGAAGCTGTAATACTTGCAGGCTCTAAAGAATTCCACTGCACATGGTTTTGCATGGTAATGGCAGAAACGAATGTATTCGTTCCTGAACGTACCTGCTCCAAAATCAAGTCATAGGTCTTCTTGTCACTGACAAAATTCCCCTGATAATCCTCAGCCGTCACAGTAAGAGGATACTTGGCACTATTGAGAGTGTAGAATTGCTCAATCCCCAGCTGCTTATAGATAGAATTTCGGTTGTAACTGGTATCGTAGTAAGGATGGATGGCGATACGATTATCTGCTGGATAGAGGTCGCTGATACTTGGCAACTTCTTCATATTTGGTGCTACATCCAAATAGACTGACGAAATAGAAGAATTATAATTGTAAAATGGCAAACCACTATAAACCTGAAACTCAATATTGGCAGTCCCACCACCAAAGTGGTCACTCTTCATCAAGCCACTGGTAGTCTGACTCATGATGTACTCAATATTTGGAAGGACATTTTGACTAAGGGTTACACCGGGAATCCGACGCGGGTCAGCCAAACTCTCACTAAGAATGTAGATTACCGTCTGGTCAGTCAATTGACCTGTCCGTTCTGCATTGATTTCCTCAGCCAAGGCGGTGTACTTCTTCACAATAGCCTTCATGGTCTTCTCAGAGTAATTCTCAGGCATTTCCATACTGGTCTTGCTGAGTTGCTGCAACCAGAGGAATGAAAGAGTGCGATAACGAGCTACAAAGGCGTAGCCCTTCCAGTCTACGTTACGCCAGTTATTGACCTGAGAAAGAATAGGAATCCAGCCAGCAATCTTATGCTCTTTTTCATTGCGAATTGCCCAGCCCATTCCTAAAATTAGGGATACGATGACTGAAATCCCTGCCAACCGTTTCCAGATAGAAGCGACAATCCTTCCTTGGAAGTACTTCTTGTGAATACGTCGGTAGATAAACACAAGGAGGACTATAAAGACGAGCGATACCAAGACAACACGCAGACTGATAAAGCTGAGAATCATTCCCAAGTTCCCGACCCACTTGAAATCATTGGGGGTCAATGGCTCCGAACGGTAGCGGAATTTGAGAAAATTGGTCGCTATCAAGGTCACATTTAGACCAGCAATCACAGCAACCGACAGGATTTGACGGTTGATGACCAAGCTAATGACAATGTTTAGGAAAAAGAGGCAGGCAATCTGGAAGACAATAGCACCCGGAAAGAGATGACGTGTGAAATAAGAACCCGTTCCCCCAGCCATAGAAGCCTGATAACCGATATGCGACAACATAGCCAGAGCCAGACTGATAAAGAGCATACTGTGAACGTTGGTCCGATTGGCCTTAAACTCTACAAATGCCTTATGAAGATAGCGAAGAAAAATGTAGGTCCCTATAAAATGAATAGGTACAAACAGCGGTGTCTGGCTGAAAAACTCTATGTAAGAACCTTTCTCAACCAAACTCTCATAATGGCTATCTTTCCAGTAAGATATGGCGAGAGGACTGAGCGAGAGTAAGCTGGTCAAGAACAGATAGCCATCTGGTACCAAGTGATTGGCTGACCACTGGCTTAATTTTTCTCTGATTCCTGCATTCTTCCGCCACAAAAATGCCAACAATACTGGAAGAAGCAACATCAATAGAAGTTCAAACTGAAAGAGATTATTACGGAAAATATTCCAGGGTTGATACTTCTTGGCATTGAGCCGATAGACTAGGTTGACAAGATACAGAAAGCCTAGAAAACAGCCGACATACTTGGCAAAGGTTTTGGTCTTGATAAACTGTTCGTACTTATCCAGCAGGACCAAGATATAAAAAGTAAAAATAAGATAGGCAAGCAAGGGCAGGGGGATAAACCAGAGCGGGAAAGATACTCCACTTAGCAATAGAGCCCGACCCATCGCCAGCAAAACGGTCATAATCATAACCAGAATAAATTGCTTGCTTGCCTTGGGATTGATTTGTTTCATAACATTTCTCTCTTAGGAAAGATTTGATTTTCGATAGGCAAAGATATAGTAAATCAACCAGACTAGCCATCCAGTCAAGCTAATCGCGATAACTGGCAATAACCACCACTGTTGCTTGTAGGATAGAATTAGGGTATTTTGCCCCGGTTGGCTGGTAACTGTTGGCACACCGATTGTGGAAAGAATCATATCTTCTCTATCTAAAACGGTATCATTCAAAATAAGCTGACTGTCTTGGTAAACAATAACTGGTACCGCAGTTTCTTCTGCTTCTGATGCCGTCCAAGTCACCACCAGCTGATCGCCGCCAACTTCTTTGATAAACTCTTGATTTGGTAAAATCACTTGGTCACGATAGGTAAAGTAGGTATTATCCGACTCTTCATTGGTGATGTGACCTGTGCTATCTGACAAGTCTGGTACGTAGTCTGGCGTTGATTTCTGAGCAATGTGGATAAATTCGCCCAAGTCTTTAGAATAGAACGAAACCCGTAACTCTTCCGTCGTCCCGTACAAGGTCGTATGAATTCGTTTTTGCAGGAAAGTATCACTGTAATAATGCCCATTGATTTCCTTATAACTTTCATTCCAGAGGAAACCAACCGAAACAAGCAAAGAAATAACAGTCAAACCAGAAAAGATTTTCTGCATTTTGTCTGACAAGCCAGACACCTGGACCCCTACGACTGCCAGTAAAAGAGCATTGGCGTAGAGGAAAAAGCGAAATGGAAATTGAATCAATTCGACAAGTGTAATTCCTTTACCTGCAAACAACTGCCAAGGGAAGAGGTTGGTTGACAAGATTAAAAATATTGCGTAGGTCAAAGCAAGACCAGCCAGAACCAGCGATTGTTTCTTCCAATTTTTCACCAAGAAATAGAGATAGATTCCAAAGAAAATTGGCAAGGGATAGGGATAGTAGAGAAAGGCTGTTTTGAGCCATGTTACGGTATTGAGGACAAATTTCTTGTTAACAAATGGTGGTACCAAAGTGTTGGTCGCGTTGATATAAATAAGTGGCAACCAAATATTGATGGTCAGAAGCAAAAAAATTCCTACCGATAGGGCTACTTGTCCAATAATCTTCATTTTTTGGTCTGATTTCCACCAACCAATAAGGAAGAGTACACCGTAGGCAATGACCAAGAACAAAGTCGATAGCATATGGACCTGTAACATAAGACCCACAGCTCCTGCCATGAGGAAAATGGGTACTTTTTTCGTCTGCAAGAAACGGACTGCAGGGATTAAACAAAGTGGAAAGAGAGCCACTCCCCAGCTGGTAAATCCTTGGGTTGCCCACCAATACTGAATCGAGTAGGTGGTCACAAAGAACATGGACAAGAGAATGGAGTGAGCATATTTGACCTTAACCTCACGCATGAGGAAATAGAGGGAGGTCGCACTCAGAGTTCCCAAGAGAAGATTGGATAAAATCTGATAGCGGAACCAGGTCCCACTCAAGAGTACCAAGGCTCCCTGTAGATAGGCAAAATAAGGCCCATAGAGGGCATTAACAATCCGTCCTGACTGCTGATAGCCATACAAACTGATAATATAGGAGAAATTCCCCTCCTTCATCTGCATAGCCGCATCATAAAAACGGTTGTAGTGGAAAATCAAGTCCGCACCTGTCACCATCCCCTTAGTAAGCAAGTGGGGAACCAACAATAATAAAGAAAAGCCCACAAATAGGCCCAGGGCTACTAAATGGGGATGCTTTCTCAGCATAGTTTTTAACATATAGATACCTTCATAAAAAAAGAGGGAAACCCTCTCTTGTTTTTGTAAATATTCTGCCAATTTGCAGACAATATTTTTCAAAAGTTAGTCACTTTTCAGTATAGCAAGCTTTCTCACAACTGTCAACGAACAAGGAAGGCGGGAAAGTGGTTTATCATAAAATAAATATTGATTGCAGATTCCTCCGCAATCAATACTTGCTTATAAACCAACTTCCTGGAGGCTGTCAGACAAACGTGCGAAGTCAGCCATGGAAAGTGCTTCTCCACGGATACTGGCTTCTAGCTCTGCCATGCCAAGTGCCTGCGTCAGCTTGTCCTTGACCTCTTCGGACTTGCCAAAATGGTTGGTCAGGTTGTTCCACAGGGTCTTGCGGCGGTGCACAAAGCTGGCCTTGGACACCCGGAAGAAGAAATCTTCGTCCTTGACACTCACCAAGGGTTGCTCGCGACGGACCATTTTGAGAATGGCGGAATCCACGTTTGGAGCGGGCACAAAGACGGTGCGAGGCACGATGAAAGCCACCTTGGCAGTCATGTAGTACTGAACCGCGATGGACAGGCTGCCGTAGGCCTTGGTGTTTGGCTCGGCAGAAATGCGGTCGGCCACCTCCCGCTGCATCATGACCACAAACTCGCTGAAGGGAATTTTGCTCTCAATCAGGTGCATGAGAATAGGGGTGGTGATGTAGTAAGGCAGGTTGGCCACGACCTTGATAGGCAGGTCAGGATTCTTGAAATTCTGAATCTGGCTCTGCAGGTCGGTTTTCAAGATGTCTTGGTTGACCACGGTCACATTGTCAAAGCGACCCAAGGTGTCCGCCAAAATCGGAATCAGGCGGTCGTCAATCTCAAAGGCCATGACTTCGGCAGCATTTTCCGCCAAAAACTCGGTCAAGGCCCCGATTCCAGGACCGATTTCGATGACATTGACATTCTGGTCAATCTCTGCCGTGTCCACAATCTTCTGTAAAATATTGGTATCGGTCAAAAAGTTCTGACCGAAGGATTTCTTAAAGGTAAACCCGTGGCGTTCAAGGACGGCCCGAGTAACGTTTTTGTCTGCGATTCTCATGTGTGTTCTTTCTATGAATTTTGTAAATTCAACAACTCTCCTAATCTACCTTTGTCAATATTTTTTGAGAAAAACATAAATTCCGTCCCCTTAGATTTATTGGCAACTGAATAATTAAGAGAATATTCTATATTATCAAAATCTGAGTATAATTCTTTTATCTCTGGACATAAATCATATGTGAGAATCCATTTTTTTTCTCTCATATGTGATGTTATAACTTCTTTTAAATCTACATGATTTTGATGAGAATAAAAATTAGTATATAGTGCCGAACCTTTGACATAATATGGTGGGTCAAAAAATGTTAGAGAATCTTTTGTTTTAGAAATTGACAACTTAATAAATTTCTCTGCATCCATATTATATAATCTAATTTGAGATCTATGACTAGCAATTAACCTTATTTTTTTAATCAACGACTCCTTATTAAACCTACAATCCAATTTATATACTCCAGATTGCTCTTTTCCACCAATAACACCTGCTTTTAAAATTCCTGAGCGATTCGTTCTATTTAAAAATAAGGTGGAAAAACCTAACTTTAACAAATCATCAATCTCTTTTTTTTGGACTTCGCGTTGCTTTTCCCATTCACTTATAGTGACACTTGTTTTCTCAATCATGTCAATTAATTCATCCGTATAATTTAATACAGAATACCAAAATGCATAAATAGCCTTGTCATAATCATTAACCATTATTTTCCTTACATCACCATTTATAAGTAATTTTAATGCTACACCGGCTCCCCCCATATAAGGTTCTATATATGTTCTACATTGATTTACCGCCACTAGCTCTTTAATATATTCGTAAACTTGAGTTTTCCCTCCAGGATACCTCAACGGAGTGTAGGTTATCATTATTTACCTCCATTTTATTCAATCGTTGGAAATCCATTTTCTTTCAATATTTGATTCATTTTTTTCAAAAACTCCAACTTGAAATTATCAAATATTTCTTTATTTTCTTTTATTAATAATCGTCTATATTTGTTAATCGTCCGACCATCTACTGAATTGTACCATTTTTTACACACGTCAGACTTATTATCTCTATAATTTCTAATATTAATCCCACAATCAATCATCGATTGTTTAAATTGCTCCTTTGTCTTGGATACTTCTTTAAAAAAGCTATCATCAGATTCTTTCTCTAGGATATAATTGACAATTTCTTTCTCAAAAGCAAAATTAGATTCTCTAATCGTAGGTATTTTTAGTATTTTATCAAAATTCCTATTGTTCAATTTTTTGTTATCTACATCACCATCAAATACAATCATTGACATCGAATCTTTTAATAATGCCGTTGCTTCTGTCGCTAATTTCTCTAAAAAAGGCCAACTGTTCCCATCTTTTGAAGGTGATAAATTAGCTTGAAACTCACATTTCCTAGCTAATTCGGTTCCTATAATTGCTTTAATTAAACCTACTGCTACATCATCTTCACATAATACTTTTATTTTTGTTAGATTACCCTTTTCTTCATTTTCTGTCAAAGTTAGCTCTCTTTTAGCATTTTTATACGAAGGGTTATGCCAAATCTCTAATCCTTTTTCATATGCTAATGTAATAAAATTAACCGCTATCTCATTTCTTTCAATTTCATGAGTCTTTTTCATGACTTCATCAATCAGGAATAATGAATGGGTATTGATAATTATCTGTACATTGTAATCTTTAGACCATTTATGTAAAAAATTAAACAGATTCAACTGAGAAATCGGATGTAAACTGGCTTCAAATTCATCAATCGATATCAGTCCTGTTAAGATTTTATTGTGTCCTCGATTAATATTTTCATCATATAATCGCATATAAGAAACTAAAATATTAACTATAGTACCTAAATTATCCTCTCCAGACGAGATAGAATCAATGTCATAATGAGAATTTTTAGGACCTATAGGTTGTTTTAAAACCGCTCCTGTAGCACTAGCATCAAATGTCTCAAAATCAGAAAATTCTTCCTTTAACAAAACTTTACCAAAAAAATCAGCAATAAACGTCTTTTCACTCTCAGTATAATTAGCCACATTATTATTTGAAATATTTGTCTCCACTAGTGGGAATAATCGTTTCAAATTTATGTAGGTTGAAGGTAACGTGAAATTCCCATCACCTTTCTGACTACCACTTACAACCACGCGATGTCTTTCATAATTTCCTGTTGTTGAATTATTACTTGGATACACTCGAACAGGTTCCCTCAATAGTTCTTTACTACCATCTTGGATAATTTCCAAATTAAGATCATATTCATATTTTTCAGTGTCTGTTTTCCCAGATAATTTAAATACCTGACTTAGTTGCGTCTTCAAACTATTATTAAATATATCTGTAAAATCCGTATTATACGGATGTGCAATCAATCCCATGATAGTTGATTTCATAGTTCCATTACGACCAGAAACAATTGTTATATTATCGGATAGAATAAACTCTTTATTTTCTATATTCCTAAACTTACGAATCAATATTCCCTTAACTTTACTGATTTTAACATCACTGTTATCAACAATCCCTAAGTCTTTTTTTGATCTGTATTCCATCATAGCTCCTTCAATAATTACATAATACAATAATAGTTATGTTTGCTCCAAACCACTCCAACTACTTGTGCAACTAATTTATAGTTTTCCCTACACAGCGAATTTTATCTTCTACATCTTTTATCTTTGTTTCTTTACTCTCACCCATAATGGTCCTTTAACGACAAGATATACAACTGGTCTGCTTCTACCATATAAATCAACCGATTCTCCGCATCAATCCGTCTCGACCAGGCACCCTGATAATCATACTTCAAAGGTTCTGGCTTGGCAATTCCTTCAAAAGGATGTCGTTGCATATCCTTGATAATCTTATTGATTCGCTTCAGTGTTTTCTTATCCTGACCCTGCCAATTAAGATAGTCTTCCCAAGCATCCTCTGTAAAATGAATTCCCATGTTAGTCTGCCTCTATCAGATTGCGTTCTTGGGTTTGTCCCGCTTTGACTTGAGCCATACCACGCAAGACTTTCTGAGATAGGTAGGCGTTCCGAGCAACAGCGAGGGTTTCTTGTAAACTATCCCACTCGCTCTTTGAGAGTACAACAATATCTTCCTCAGGATTTTTATTAACCACGACCAAAGGCTCAAACTCGTCATTGACCTTTTTCATGTAGTCCTTTAAGTGATTTCGAAAATGGGAATATACAATAGCTTCCATAAGCAATACCTCTTATCATTTCTAGGCTTACTATAGCATAGAAAAAAAGAGTTGTCAAACTTATTGTACAACTCTTTATCGATTCTCCACCTTCCACTCACCGTCTTCAAACCAGAAAAAATTCTCCGTCAGCTGTGGCTGTTCAAAGATTTCCAACATAGCTTCAAAACCGTCTGCCAGCTGAACATTCTTCAGGTCGCACGATCAATCCAAAAGACTTCTCCCTCATCAGAAGATTGGAGAACTCCTGAAAAATGGCTGGTTTTGTAGCAAAATACCAGATAGCGATAATGGTCAGTAGGATCCGTCCAGTTTTGAATGCCGCAGAGTTCAAGATTGGATACCGTCAAGCCTGTTTCTTCTTTGACCTCACGGATGACGGAGGAAATGATACTCTCGCCACGTTCAACATTACCACCAGGAAACGTGACTCCAGGCCACTTTTCAGATTTCCTATCCTGGACCAATACCTGCTGACCATCTGTAATCATACACATATTGGTTAGGATGACTTGTTCTGTCCTACTCATACTCTCTCACTTCAACAACTTGACATAATCACTCTTGGTCGCAAAAAGGTGACCAACTCGCACTTCATTTTCTACCACGCGATAGAGGGCAATGTAGTCTTTTCCAATGACATAGCCTCGGGTCAGATGAGGCGGGTCTATCTGTTTACCAAAACGGTTATCGGCGTTAAAGCCACGTTCAGGAAAAATTTGCAAACTCTCCAATGCTTCGACAATCATCCCAATTCGTCTTTTGGCAATTTCTTCTGAGAACTGTTCCGAGAAATAGGCGTAAATAACTGCCAATTCCTTCTCCACTGCTGGAGCAAGCATCACTGAATATGACTCAAATTCCATACTTCTCTTTGACACTTTCTAGGCTGATCCCTTGACCTGCCTCAATCGCCTGTTGGTTTTCCTGTATTTCCTTCTGAAGCTGTAAAAATAACTCTTCTCTTTCCAATTCCTCTTCAGTCAGAATTGGCAACTCATTTTTTACAGCAATGTTTTGCAAAAAGAGATTGAAACCAGCCGTCAAATCCAACTGGTTCATAGCAAATATTTCCTTGGCTTTTTCCAAAAGTCTGGAGTCAGTTTTAAAATTTACTTGGGCATCTTTTTTTATAGTTATCAATCTAGTCCACCTCCTAGTTTTCTATATTGTAACACAAATAGACACCGCTAGCAATTTTCAAAAAAGCAGAAATAGTAACATTTCCGTTCTAGATTGTCTATCTTCCCAAATCATCAAAATAATAGAGATTCAAAAATTCTTCCTCAGTAACTAGACGTTCAAAATTGTAAAACCAGCGATAGACTTCCACGGCTGGGCCATCAAACTCTACCCTGTCGTCCATTTCTTGCACACCGGCAATATGAAACACACGGCTCTGCTTCCAAATCCCATCCGCATTGACATAGCCAGCTTCAACTAAACCACGCAAATAGTCTGCTAGTTTGTTCTTATCAACCTGCTCATCCTCCCAAACAAGGACATCAGCCGGCAGCAAGTAGGTCACTTCTTCATAAGATGAATAATTTTCATAAGCAGGTTCAAACTCGTTTTTAACCAAGCACTTAACAGCGTAAACTCTATCCATGATAGTTCTCCATACACTCTTCAACCTCTGCCAAACTTATCCCAAACAGCTCCAAGCGTTTGAGTAGTTGCTTACCGTTACAATAGCCGATGCGGAGCTGTTCTCCCAGATACTCCCTCCGCTTGCGACTGTCGCCACCCATAAGCAAGCCAAGGCGCATCAGGTCTGACTTGCTGATATCAAAGTTATGTTCATCATCATAGTAGCCACGCAGGCCTGCAAGGGCCTTTTCCAAGTCTTCAAAGCTGGCGTGCTCAATGCCCAAGGACCGCCCTTTTGTCTTGGACTGGGGCCGAGCCTCGTCCCGCTGTAAAAAAGCATGTTTGACCGTGGGAATGGCCTGCATAATGATCTTCCGAATCCGCTCCCCATTGTAGTCTGGGTCAGTAAAGACAATGACGCCACGCAGGTCATGGAGTTTCTCGATGCGTTCCAAGTCATCGTCTGATATGGCAGAGCCTCTGGTTTCGTAGGTATCCACCTCGTAAAATCGCTTCAAGTTTGCTGTATCGTCCTTGCCCTCGACAACGAGGACTTCTTGTATCTTAATTTTCTGAGTCAATTCTGAACAAACTCCTTGCATTCTCGTAGGTCGCTCTCGCCACTTCTTCGACCGACTGGTTGCGAAGCTGGGCCAGCATATCCACCACATATCTGGTGTAGCCGGTACGATTTTCCCGACCACGCTTGGGAACAGGCGCTAAGTAGGGCGCATCTGTCTCGACCAAGATTTTTTCTAGGGGCAATGCTTGCGCCGCTTCCTGAAGTTCGACAGCTTTTTTGAAGGTCACTACTCCCGAGAAGGAGATGTGCATACCCAAGTCCATGAAGGCCTGAGCCTCCTCCAGCGTGCCAGAGAAGGAATGCATGATGCCTCCACGTGGACCGACGCCGACTTCCTTGATGATCTGGTAAGTATCTTCCAAAGCATCACGAGTGTGAACCACAAAGGGCAAATCCAACCGCTTAGCCAACTCCAGCTGTCGCTTGAAAACATGAGCCTGGGTTTCCTTATCCGCCGTCATCCAGTAGTAATCCAGTCCAATCTCTCCCAGGGCAATGACCTTGGGATGTTTGAGTGCCTCAAGCAAGTAGCTTTCTACTTCCTCGTCATAGGTGCCAGCCTCCGTCGGATGCCAACCCAATGTCAGATAGATTTCAGGATGCTGATCAGCAAGCTCCATAGCCTTGTCAATGGTTGCACGGTCAAAACCGACCACATTGTGGAGGGTGACCCCCATTTCCTTGGCAAAGTCTAATTCTTCTTGGACCCGACCGTCAAACTGCTCTACGTTGAGGTGGGTGTGGGTGTCAAAAATTTGTATCATCGTTCCATCACTTTCTTTCCTACTATTGTAACATATTTCAGAAGATTCTTATGAGAAGAAAAAAACCAGCAGACTCGAGTTTCTGCTGGCTTCTCTTTTCATCTTCTTATGCTACTGTAAGAACTTTACGTCCCTTACGGCGGCGAGCAGCTAACACGCGACGGCCGTTTTTAGTTGCCATACGGCTACGGAAACCGTGTTTGCGTGCGCGACGGATTTTACTTGGTTGAAAAGTACGTTTCACGATGAATACCTCCTCTTAGATTCTTGTATTCGTTTAGCCGGCTAGTTTTGATCAGTTACTAAACATACCAAACTATTTTATATAAATTCTGTTCGTTTGTCAAGCTATTCTACCATACTTTTAGGAAAGAATCAGAAAATCATTGAAAAAAGAGGACTAGCCTCTTTTTAATCATGATTTCCTTCAATATCTACAACGACATAGCGGTTCGGCTCGCTACCTTCTGAATAGCTTGTCAAACCATCCATTTTAGAGATAATGCGGTGGATAATTTTACGTTCGCTACTTGACATCGGATCTGTATGGTAGGCTTCCTGCTCTGCCAAAACACGTTCTGCCAATTTTTGTGCGTAGCCTTGAAGCACTTCAGCACGGTGTTCTACATAGTCATTCACATTGATAGTAATGTAGAAGTTACGCTCATAGCGATTATATAAGAAGTTCTGAGCCAAAAGTTGCAAAGCCTTTAAGACTTTTCCGTGATAACCGATGACGCGTCCTGGTTCATTGGTATCCACTTGAATATTGATTGTACGGCGATTATGACTTGTATCAATACGCGCCTCAACATCCATATCATCCAGAATTTCTTGTACATAAGCTGTCACTTCCGAAACAACTTGTTCAATATCATACTGGGGCTCAATCTTAATATCTAAATCAGCAAAATTATCTGCTTGATTTTCTGAGACGACTTCTTGATTTACGTCTTCCTTAGCAGATGTTGTTGCCTCTGTAGTAGTTAGTAAATCCTCTGAAAGAATTTCAATCCGACCTGTTTCTTCCAAAATCGTTGTCGCTTCTTTTTCATTTTTCAAGATCTGCGCTTTAATATCATCATCAAGCGTTTGACCAGACTTTTCAAATTCTTTCACCGCTGCAACAACTTTCCCAAGGTCAATTGTAGCTTCTGACACACTCTTCACTGGTTCATTTTGTTCATTAATTTCACTTGGAACGCCACGAACTGCTTTCTGATTAGCCTTAACAACCGTTGTTTCATTGATAACATCAATATCCACAATCGCTGGCTTTCTACCGAAACCAAGGAAACCTTTTTTCTCACGCGCAACCACAGTAATATGTGCTTTTTTTCGAGGAATATTTAGCTCTACCAAGCCATTTTGGATGGCCTCTTCAACACTTGCTCCTGTAAATTTCATCTTCTCTCTCCTAGTTTTCCTATTTCTTTTTCTGTGCTTTTTTCTGTGCCCGTCGGATTTTTGCCTGACGCTCTTTTTCCGCATCAATTTTCGCTTGACGCTCTGCTATTATTTTAAACGGATTATTGAACACCAAGGTTTGAGCAACCTGATAGGCATTTGACACTGTCCAATACAAAGCCACCCCACTAGCAGCTGCCACAGCAAAGAAAAAAATCACCACGGGCATGGCATAGGTCATAATTGTCATAGCCATATTCTTCTCAATTGCTGATTTATTGGTCAACCATGAGCTTAAAAATGTAAATACTGCCGCCAAGATTGGCAAAATAAAGTAAGGGTCGGGGTCGCCTAAGTTCAACCATAGAAAATGCCCTACTTTCAGTGCCTCCACTCTTGTCAACGCTTGGAAAAGAGCTAATAAAATAGGCATTTGGATAAACAGTGGCCACATGGATGATGTCATGTTTACACCATTCTCTTTATAGAGCTTTTGAGTTTCCTCATAAAGCTTTTGTCGGCTTTCCATATCCGTTCCAGCGTATTCTTCCTGCAATTTCTTCAACCGTGGTTGGAGTTCTTGCATTTTTCTGGAAGAATTCATCTGAATCTGAAATAGCGGTAATAAAATCGTTCGAATTAAAATCGTAAAGAGAATAATTCCGATTCCAATCTGACCATTAATTGATAAAAATTGAATAACGCTGGCAAACCAATAAATCAATCTGTCCCAAGCATCTGTAGACTGGCTAGTCACTGGTCCTGTACCGCATGCGGTTAGTACAAGTAAAGCTGCAGTACTGAGACCAGCCCACTTAACTTTCTTTTTCAATCTCAACACCTTCCTGGTATAGTTTAGCTAGTTTCAAAACATGGATGAGGTTTTGTTTGATTTCTTGGTAGTTCAACTCTTCCACACCTTTACGAGCAATAATAACGAAGTCTGCACTAACCAAATGTTGTTGACACTCTATTAAAACATGTCGAAGTCTGCGCTTAATACGTGTCCTCGTGACAGCGTTTCCCAATTTTTTGCTGACAGATAGCCCTACTCGAAAATGCTTCTGTTCCCCAGCTAAATGATATACAACAAACTTTCGGTTAGCTACATTGTTTCCTTTTGTAAAAATGTCATTAAAATCTCGTTCACGCTTGACACGATAGCTTTTTTTCAAACTGCCACTCCATCTTTCAAAATTACTTCTATTATACCATAAAATTCAAAAAAACCAATAAACATACCGTTTAGAGGCCTTTCGAAGCGATTATTTGTGCTTTTGCTTGCTGAATTTGCTGACGAATGGATTCAAATCCAGTTCCACCTAGCGAATTTCTGCGTGAAACGGCTGTTTCCGATTCTAGAGCTGTATAAATATCCGGTCCAATGACAGGCGACAACTCTTGATAACGTTCCAAAGGAACATCTTGTAAATAATAGCCTGCCTTGCTGCATTCTAATACCAATTTACCTACAATCTCATGCGCCTGGCGGAAGGGTAAGCCCTTGCTGGCCAGATAATCTGCCAACTCTGTCGCATTTGAAAAGTCCTTCTCTGTCGATTGAGCCATCCTTTCCTTATGGACTGTCATAGATTGCAACATCCCTGCCAAAATATCGATAGATACTAAAATCGTTTCCGCACTATCAAACATGCCTTCCTTGTCCTCTTGCAAGTCCTTGTTATAGGTTAAAGGCAGGGATTTCATGACTGTCAGTAGGCCAACTAAGTTCCCATAAACTCTACCAGTTTTCCCCCGAATCAGCTCAGCCATATCTGGATTTTTCTTCTGAGGCATGATGGAAGAACCTGTTGAAAAGGTATCGGATAGGGTGACAAATTGGTATTCATGTGAACACCAGTTAATGATTTCTTCACACAAACGCGACATGTGCATCATGAGAATGCTGGCATTGGAGAGGAATTCCAGTATAAAATCACGGTCAGAAACGGCATCAAGAGAATTACTATAGGGCTTAGCAAATCCCATCAAATCAGACGTCATCTGACGGTCAATCGGAAAGGTTGTCCCTGCCAAGGCCGCCGCACCAAGTGGGGATACATCTGTATGCTGCATGTTGAATGCAAAGCGCTCACTGTCTCGGCTGAACATGTTGTAATAGGCTAACAAGTGCTGAGCAAAACTAATAGGCTGGGCATGTTGCAAGTGGGTATAGCCGGGCATGATGGTTTCCACATGCTCCTGTGCAAGGTCTACTAAAATCTGACGTAGGTTGGCTAATTTGTCTACAACTTGAAAGAGTGTATCCTTCAGATAAAGGTGCATATCCGTTGCTACTTGATCGTTACGAGAACGAGCTGTGTGGAGTTTACCTGCAACTGAGCCTATTTTATCCGTCAATAGACTTTCGATATTCATGTGAATGTCTTCGTTACGAACATCAAACACTAACTTGCCAGCCTCATAGCCTGCTAACAATTCTTCCAGACCAGTTTGAATAGCCTGAGCTTCTTCTTGATTGATAATCCCTGTGGCTCCGAGCATCTTGACATGGGCTAAAGAACCCTGAATATCATACTTGGCCAGTTTTTGATCAAATCGGATGGAAGCTCCGAATTCTTCTACCCATTCCTCAAGACTGGCTTCAAAGCGACCACCCCATAATTTCTTTGCTTCCATACATTCCTACTTTCTAGTCTTTTTTATGAATTTCCGCATTGACCTTGGTTGGCAAGCCCCAAAGCTTGATGAAACCAACTGCTGCATCTTGATCAAAGGTATCTGCACTGGTATAGGTTGCTAAGTCTTCATCATAAAGGGAATTTGGCGATTTCCGAGCGACAACTTTAGCTGTTCCCTTATACAATTTCACTTTTGCTGTACCATTCACGACTGATTGAGTTGCTTGCAAATAAGCTTTCAAGGCCTGGGTTGCTGGATTGAACCACAAGCCATTGTAAATCAAGTTAGAGAGTTCATTTGAAACAATCGGTTTGAAATGCGATACTTCGCGCACCAAGGTCAAATCTTCAATTTCCTTGTGAGCTGTCAAGAGGGTAATAGCTCCTGGACACTCGTAAATTTCCCGTGACTTGATCCCAACTAGACGATTTTCCACATGGTCAATCCGGCCTACACCATGCTTACCAGCAATGACATTGAGTTTTTGGATGAGATTAGCAAGACTTAACTCTTCACCATTTACAGCAACGGGTACGCCCGCCTGAAACTCAATATCGACATACTCAGGAGTATCTGGTGCATTTTCTGGTGCAGTTGTAATACCAAAAGCATCTTCTGGCGCTTCATTCCATGGATTTTCTAAAACTCCGCACTCATTGGCACGGCCCCAAAGATTTTGGTCAACGGAATAAGGGCTATCCAAATCTGCTGGGACTGGTACACCATTTTCCTTGGCGAAGATGATTTCTTCTTCACGCGCCCATTTCCATTCCCGAACAGGGGCTACAACTTTCAAAGTTGGGTCCAGGGCTGCAATGGCTACCTCAAACCGCACCTGGTCATTTCCCTTACCAGTACAGCCGTGGGCGATAGTGGTTGCTCCTGTCTTATGAGCCATTTCCACCAACTTTTTGGAAATCAAGGGCCGACTGAGAGCTGATACCAGCGGATATTTTTGCTCATAATAGGCATGAGCTTGCAGGGCTGGTAGGACATATTCTTGGGCGAATTCTTCTTTTACATCCAATACATGGGACTCAATGGCACCAATGGACAGTGCTTTATCATGAATGAAGTCAAGATCTTTCCCCTCACCTACATCCATACAAACCGCAATCACATCATAGTCTTTTTTCAACCAAGCAATCGCAACTGAAGTATCAAGTCCACCAGAATAGGCTAAAATCAATTTTTCTTTTGTCATAAGCAATCTCATTTCTTTTTATTTTTATAAAACTTAGTGACTATTATAGTGTATATTTATACTTTTTGCAACATAAATATACAAAAAATTGAATTTTTTTTGTATATTTTCAATATTAATTTGAAAATAAGCAAATGAAAGAGGCGACTGACGTCAGCTTTCTAGCTCAGTAATCCTCCAATCATTCCAATACGCAAACACCCGCAAGATACTTGTCTAACACTTTCATATTTGCTATAATGAATAACCAATCTAGAAAAGGAGCAAAATATGGAAATCTGGAACGCCTACACAGCCGACGGTCAGCTGACCGACCACACTCTCACACGAGGAGAAGCCATTCCCAATGGCCTCTACCACCTGGTCGTCGAGTGCATCATCCGCCACCACGGCGGCAACACTCTCTTCATGAAACGCGACAGCACCAAGCCCTCCTACCCTGACTATTATGAAGCGACAGCAGGAGGTTCGGCTTTGTTTGGGGAAATAGCAGAGCAGGCCATTTTACGCGAAGTCCGCGAAGAGACAGGCATTGAACTGACAGCTAACCAACTACGCCACCATACACACTTTGTCGCCCATGATGACCAGTGCATTTTCCACTGCTACTGGGCCGAAACCAATTGGGACAAATCCACAATCCAACTCCAAGCCGACGAAACCAGCGACTACATCTGGATCCCACAAGAAAAGTTGAAAGATTTCCTGGAAACAGAACTAGTCATTCCAAGGCAGAAGGACTATGTGGAGAGATTGTTTTTAGAAAGCTAAAAGAGCCAGAGCAAGAATGAAACTCAGTAAAAGATGAGATAAAAAGTGACTGAGACGATTTTTTCCAAAAAGAACACGACCGCCTATCACTCTCACCCCGCAAGCCAATAATAAGCCTAATATAAATCCCAAAACTGTCTGCCAGCCCAATAAACTGAGCAGAACTGGGCAAGCATATAAAACCAGTAACCAGTTAGGAAGTTGCTTGCGATAAACCCAAGCAGATAGCGGTAATAGCCCCAAATAAAGCACAATCAACCATTTAACAACAATAATCATATAGAACTCCTTTCCCTATCAATTTATCATGAGGGGCTAAGCCCCTGTCAAGAGGACATTATGAAAACAGGACAAGTCATGCAACAATTTGGTATCAAACGGGATACGCTTCGTTTCTACACAGAACAAGGATTGCTACAACCGCAATTGATTGACGGCAATTACTTTTGGAGTGCCGAAGAAATCAACAACCTAGAAAATATACTAGGACTTCGCCAGTTAGGCCTATCTGTGAAAGCTATTATCCGTATCAAAGAACTTCACGACACAAAATGCGGCAGTCTCGAACAGCTAAAAGAAAACAAACAGGTCATACTGGATGAAATTGCCGACCGTGAAAAACAAATCCTCCTGCTCCAAGAACAGAAGGAAAATCTAGAAAATCTACTCCAGCAGATTGAGGAAAAATTACAGAATTTATAACAAAATCCCCGCCGTTCTGCGACAGCGGGGATACTTTTATTTCAATCCAGCAACTAGACTTGCAATATCAGCCGGTCGGGTTCGGCAACAACCTCCAACTACCTTGGCACCCAGTTCGTGCCATTCAAGTGTGTTGTCCAGAAGAGAATGGCTGTCGTCTGCTTTTTCCTTCCAAGTTTGAGTGGCTCCATCATAGACTTCTCCAGAATTTGGATAGGTCACAAATGGTTTATCCGTTTTTTCTCTCAACTGACTGAGAAAAGCTGGATAGAGCGAGGGAGGTGTACAGTTAAGACCAACCGCCAAAATCTGCTCACTGCTGTTGACCAGCTCTGCTATTTTTTCAATAGACGTTCCGTCAGAAATCGACTGACCGTCTTGTGAGGTGAAACTGATATAAGCTTCAGCCTCTGGAAAATCCTCTGCCAGCAACTCTACCAAGGCCTGTGCTTCAAGAACATTTGGGATGGTTTCCAAAGCCAAGAGCTCAGCCCCTTGTTCTAAGAGGAGTTCAATTCGACGGCGGTGAAAGTCTTTAAGTTCTGTCAAACTAATCGAGCCATAATCGCCTGTATATTCAGCACCGTTGGCCAAATAAGCCGCGTAGGGACCCACGTCACCTGAAATGAGAGGATAGCTTCGTTGTACTTCTTCAGCTTCAGACAATTCTGCCCACACCTCATCACGCGCTTCCTTGGCCAAATCAACGGTCAAACGAATGAGGTCCTCTGCTTCTGCTTGTGACAAACCAGCTTCCGCCAAACCTTCAAAAGTTGCCTGATAGGTTGATGTCGTGACCAAATCCGCACCTGCACGAATATAATCCTTGTGAATATCCTTGATTAGCTGAGGATTCTCCAAAAGATACTTAGCTGACCAGAGCTTGCCTGACACATCATACCCTCGAAACTCCAACTCTGTTCCGAGAGCACCGTGCAAAATGATATATTCCTTTTGTTCTAATAGTTCTTTAAAACGACCCATACTCGAACCCTCCTACCACTTTTTAAAGCGGATATAGTGATAAATATAGCAGCCAATCATGAAAGGAACACCAAAGTAGAGACCGGCACGCTGAGAAGGATCCCAGCCAATCCCGATGATGGAAATAACCAGCAAAATAACCGTAATCCACGGCAAAGTCGGTGAAAATGGTGTCTTATATTCCAATTCATCTACACTATGAGTTTTCAAAAATTCACGACGGAAACCGATTTGTGCCAAAGGGATTGCCAACCAAGCGATGACAACCGCAAAACCAGCGATAGAAACCAGGGCCAGGAAGATTGTATCTTCTGCATAAATTGATGCAATCAAAGCGATAACAACACCAATCATGGATAAAATCATGCCCCGCATTGGAACACCGTGTTTATTAATTTTTACCAATTCCTTGCTAATCATGCCTTCATTTGCCAAGGACCAAAGCATACGGCTTGAAGCGTATAGCCCTGATGTAGAGGCCGATAAAATAGCCGTCAAGATGATAAAGTTCATAATATCTGCAGCGTAAGGAAAACCGATTTTATCCAATACAAGTACGAATGGCGCTTCTGTCACACCTGCTTCTGACATAGGAAGTAGAGCTGCCAAAACAACGATGGTCAAGACAAAGAAAATGACCAAGAGACCGATTGTCGATTTAATGGCCTGCGGTACGGCTTTCTTAGGATTGTCTGTTTCTCCAGCGGCAATTCCGATCATTTCCACACCTGAAAAGGCATAGTTAACCGACAACATAACTGAAATCAACCCAACTAGGCCGTTAGGAAGTAAGCCTTGGGCTGTAATATTAGTAAAGAGCGGCGCAGCATTGGTCCCCTCAAATGGCAAAATACCAAAAATAGCTAAAGTCCCAAGCACGATAAAGGCTGCTATGGCATAGACCTTGATAGACGAGAGCGCATCTTCTGCCTTGGCAAACCAGCCAACTGATAAGGTGTTCAAGCCAAAGACAATCACTGCAAAAATCGTCGCAAAAACCCAAATTGGCACACTAGGAAACCAGCGTTGCATGAGCTGGGCTGCTCCGACGAACTGAGAAGCTAGAGCGACTACCCAACAAAGCCAATACATCCAGGCCACCATAAAACCAGTACCCGAACTGATGAACTTGGTGGCATAGGTGTGAAAAGAACCTGTGACTGGCATGGCTACCGAAAGCTCACCAAGTGAGAACATGACCAGATAGACCATGATAGCTCCAAATAGGTAGGCTGCAACAGCTCCAAAAGGCCCAGCCTGTGCAATGGTATAGCCTGAACTCAAGAACAAACCTGTCCCGATAACCCCACCGATAGACAACATCTGCAAATGACGGCTGTTCATTTCACGGTTAAAGGTACCCTGATCTTCAAAATTATGATTTTCCATAAACTCTCCTAAATACTAGTGATTTATTTATGATACCACAGATTTTCAGAAAATCGTTATACCGTTTTCAATGCGAGTGTTATAGTAATAAGTTATAACAAAATCCCCGCCGTCACAGGACAACGGGGATTATTTATCTTACAAACTCTTCAACATATTCTCAATATGCTGGATAGATTTTTCACGGCCGAGCAGGTAAATGGTGTTTGGCAACTCTGGTCCGTGCATTTCGCCTGAAACGGCGATACGGATTGGCATGAAGAGGTTTTTGCCCTTGATGCCTGTTTCTTTTTGAACAGCCTTGATTTGCGGGAAGATATTATCTGGTTGGAAATCTTCGTCCGTCATGGCTTCCAATTTTTCCTTGAGGGCATTGAGGACTGTCGGAACAGTCTCACCTGCCATGACTTCTTTTTCCTCATCCGTCAATTCTGGGAAATCAGAGAAGAAAAGGTCTGTCAAACCAACGATTTCATCCGCAGATGACATCTGTGGCTTGTAAAGTTCCACCAATTTCTCTGCCTTGTCTGTCAAGCGACCCGCTTCTTCCAAGAATGGTTTGGCAAGGGTAAAAATGGTCTCCAAATCAGCATTTTTGATGTACTCATTGCTCATCCAGTCCATTTTCTTCTGGTCAAAGGCAGCTGGTGACTTGCTGAGTCTATTTTCATCAAAGAGTTGGATAAATTGCTCACGGGAGAAGATTTCCTCTTCACCACCCGGGTTCCAACCCAAAAGACCGATAAAGTTGAAAACAGCCTCAGGCATGTAACCTTTACGACGGTAATCTTCTATGAACTGAAGGGTGTTAGTATCACGTTTAGACAACTTTTTACCAGTTTCAGAGTTGATAATCAAGGTCATGTGACCAAATTCTGGCGCTTCCCAACCAAGTGCTTCATAGACCATGAGCTGCTTGGGTGTATTGGCAATGTGGTCGTCCCCACGGATAACGTGCGAGATTTTCATCAAATGATCATCAATGACCACGGCAAAGTTGTAGGTTGGGTAACCGTCACGTTTCTGGATAACCCAGTCACCACCGATGTTCCCACCTTCGAACTCGATTTCGCCCTTAACCATGTCATTCCACTTGTAGATACCAGCTTCGTTAACAACCAAGCGAACAGTTGGAACAATGCCAGCCGCCTCACGCTCTGAGATGTAGGCTGCTTTTTCATCTTCAGACATGCCCAGGTATTCGTTGATGTAGCGAGGTGTTTCGCCCGCAGCTTCCTGACGCTCACGCTCCGCCGCCAACTCTTCTTCTGTCACGTAAGACTTGTAGGCCTTGCCTGAAGCCAAGAGCTGATCAACATACTTCTGGTAAATGTCCAAACGCTCAGACTGGCGGTATTGCTCATGGGTTTCTGGACTTTCATCCCAATCAATGCCCAACCAACGCAGGTTTTCCAGCTGAGAACGCTCGCCGTCTTCTACGTGGCGTTTGCGGTCTGTGTCCTCGATGCGAATAAGGAAAGTACCGCCATGATGACGGGCAAAAAGATAGTTAAACAATGCTGTACGAGCATTTCCGATATGCAAAAGTCCTGTTGGACTTGGTGCGTAACGCACGCGAATTGGTTTAGTCATGTTTCTCTCCTGTAAAATTTTCATACTCAATGAAAATCGAATTCAGACTAGGCGACGTAGAAGCAGATAGAACTGAAGTTCATCAAGTCAAGTCAACGACGCCTGAATTTGATTTTCGAAGAGTAGCAATCAAGAACATTATAGCATAGATAGACCTAAGATAACATAAAAATCAGCCTAGTTGGGCTGATTTTGAGGTGTTTTTTGGTTGCGTGCCAGCCAGTAGAGGACGTATAGGACCAAGATGCCAGTTGCCGTTAGGAAAAGTCCGCTAATCTGATCGACAGCCAATACCAAGACCAAACCTGAAACCAATAGTCGAGTAAAGGCTTGGCCTAGCATAAAATAGGTTGATACCGCTCCGCCGATAGTTGCTAACTGCTCCTCTGGCATAGAATTGACAAACTTAGCGTTAAACTTAGGTCCACTAGCTCCCGAACTAATCCCCATTGTAGTAAGGAAGAAAATAATTGGCAGTTGATGTAGCAACATTCCGACAAACACGCCAAGAAGAGAGAAAGTGGCTGCCACTTCAAGCGTCACCATGCTGGTCTTTTTGAAGAGGCTAAAGACCAAGGTCGATCCCAAGATATTGCCAACAAAGAAGATCAGGATGGTCAGGGCAAGGGTTGTTTCAACATTAAGGAAGACGAGGCCTGGGTCTTCGCTAATCAAGAGCACCAAAATAGGATAGAGAATAGCTCCGCAGGCGTTGATAAGAGGGTTGGTAATCAAGACCAGGCGGAACTCGGGTATCTTGCGCAGCTCCACGATGGCTTGCTTGAAAGAAGCTAGAATGCCCGGTCCCTTGGTTTTTTGCTCAGTCTGGCTCGGCTGCTCTGCTATTTTCAAAGGCTGCTCCGTCAGGAGTTTGCGAAAGACTGGCGTCAGTAGCTGCATGATGAGGAGGGAGGCTAAAAAGGTGCCAGCGTTGAGAAAGGCCAGGTTTTGGTAGGAGAGGAGGCCGACCAAGAGGGCAGAGAGGGCCTGAAAGGCGATGTTGAGGAGGCTGGTCACGGTCTGGCGAAAGGCCGAGTACTGCTCCCGCTCTTCCTTGGGTGCTACGCGTAATCCCAGAGGTGTATAGAGGCCGTTTTCATAGAAGCCAGCGAAGTCTGCAAAGACATTGAAGCTTGCGGCCACCACGACAATCCAAAGGGCTGGCTCAAAGCCCATGCAGAAGCCGAGGATGAGGTAGAGAAGAACACGAAAGAGCAGGGTCAACTTAATGGTACCGATTTTGTTGACCGTCTTGTCTGCCAGATAGCCTGTAAAGAGTCCCATAAAGCTAGGGAAGATTTCCGAGAAGGTCACAATCGCCAGAGCCAGACGGCTGTTGGGCACCAGCAAAACATAGTTCATCAAGGCCAGATAATAGACCACATCGCCAAAATTGGACAACATATCCGCAGTCAGTACCCATAGGTAAGTAGCATTTTTCAAAATCTTTCTCATGATAATCCCTTTCTTTTGACCAATTTCCAGAATATTCCGACTTTTTATTCTACAGAGGAGCCTGAATAGACTGCTCTCTGTTCACTCTAGGTGTAATAGATATTCAAAGTGGAGAAGGCCATATCTCCTGTGATATGTAGCATCTTTTCTCCCATACCAGTTGCATAGTTATTGACAGCAGACATGGAACTATCTAGCTCCACGACCGCCTGCCAATTTGCCGGCAGATAAAGATCAACCGATGAGAAGGCCGCATCGATATGAAATTCAGCCTTATCTCCCAGAATAATCGCCTGATCAAAGTAAACTGTACTAGAGCCGAAGGCTACTTCCACACTATCATGGAGAAAATTATCGTCATGAATATAGCGAGTTGAAGAGCCAAAAGCCGTTTCCCGTCCCTTGTCGCCAATCACCCCTGTGACAAAACTTTTTGTATCGACCATATTCTTGCTCCGCCTAGGTTTTATCAATAACTTCAACCCTGCACAAGCTAGTATCGATCCTAGAATTACTGTCCAGGTATCAATGTCCACCCAGTCAAAGTGGTTGTTCAAAATAATAAAGACCAAAGTTCCCCACACAAAGCTTGTAACTAACTGTCTTCTAATTATTGCTTTTAGGAGAAGATAACTCCAACCGACTACCAGTGCCAATTTCCAAAGAGGGAGCTCAATAGCCGGCAAGTAGTCTTGAAACAAGACCAATCCTGCCAAGACCAGCAGGGCAATCCCTAAACCATATTTTTTCATCTTTCTACCTCACTTCTCGTAACTTTTCTTTTAATAAATGATAATAATGCCGCGACACGTGGACTTCCTTGTGGGTCTGATAGAAGGAAATCCGACTAGTTCCTGAAAAGGATTTGTCCAGCGAATAAACGGCCTTGCTATTTGCAATGGTTGACTTGGAAACCCGACAAAAGTAGATTGGCAAGTATTCTTCCAGCTCATAGAGCTTCATCTTGACCTCATAGGCATCGTCGGCTGTATGGGCATAAATTTTGGTCCCATCCGTTTCAAAGAAAAGTATGTCACCCAATGAAAGAAAATACTCACTACTCCCCTTGTAAAAGACAAGCGAGGGACGGCTAACTTGTTGCAGAGCCCGCTGAATCTGTTCAATCTCTGGTCCCAGCTGACTGGTTCGGATAACAACTTCAACCTGATCTAAGCTGTCATCAAATTCAATCCTAACTTTCATAGCTCCCTCCTTTTTGATAGCTCTATTATACCAATTCCAACCACAATTACAAGGGCATTTCAGTAAGTGGTAAAATTAGACAGGTAAGTGGTAAACATTCATCATTAAAAGTCGCTAGAATTCAAGTATCTATTTCTCCATCTTTTCAGAGACAGTTCACCTCTAACAGATTACTTTTTATACTCAATGAAAATCAAAAACAGACTAGCTCCAAAGGTTTGGGGAACCTTTGGAGCTTGGAGATAGAGCGAACGTAGTTCGTTTCTACTCAGCAGATAGAACCCTGTTACTATTTTGTTTCAAGGTAACAGGCTGGGAGTGGGAAAGAACTCGACCAAGATAAAAAGAGTTCGTCTTCCCACCCCCGCACAGCTCAAACTGTCTGGGAGACAGTTTGAGGTTGGAGATGAAGCGAACTCTGTTCGCATCAGTCGTAATGGCCAGATTTGAAGTGCAAAACACGAATTGCTGAGATTTGCTTCGCAAATCCTATCTCCAACCTTTAACAGTCCACTGGACTGTTAAACCCAATCAACCACTGCGCTGAGATGTTGCCACGAACTCTGAGTAGTGGTCCTGGGCTTCTTTCCCACTCCCACTCATCAAATCAAGTCAACGACATCTGATTTTGATTTTCGAAGAGTATTAGTCAATAAGGTGACAAAACGATAAAGAATATAGCATAATAAGAGCCAGCCAAATATCGTTATACAAAAGACGAAGCTGAATGAGTGTTGTTGGTACTGCTTCATTTCTTCTTGACTTGTCTGTTTTGATTGAGCATCTTCCTCAGCTACATCCGGCTGACGATAGGCGTTAACCAACAAGCGATAGTCAAAAGGAGGAACTAACGGATCACACGTCAACAGCGTTAACATATCTTGATTTTCAACAGGCAATAATTTTTGCCAATCGGTCGCCTTTATCACTTCTGTATTTTTGACCAAATATGTCAGTGTTGTCCCACCGATTTCAATAAAAATCTTATCTCCTTCTTTTAGCTCCGTTAAACGGAAAAAACGAAGATCTGTATACCAACTACGATGACCTGCAATGACACTTCGGTGCCCCATACCACCAATAGGTAAATCTGTTCCAATAATAGAAGCCACCCCATCATTTAAATGCTGGCTAGTCGCTCCGATATAAATTGGCTGGCGAATTTCAATACTTGGAATGCTTAGATAACCAATCACACCGTCTTCCAAATTAGGAACAACAACAGAATGACTATCCGAACTATTCTTTTCTGCAAAAGGGTCAATTGTTGGGATATCTCCGCTATTGATTTGTTCTTCATAAGTATCAATTGCCGCTTTTTGCTCTGCTGAGAATGATGTTGAACGACTTTGGTAGGACTGATAGTGTCGATAGGTTTGAAACTCATGCAAGGACATATTCGTCAATAAGACTAACGGCAGTAATAAGCCAATCAGCATGAGAATGTAGCCAATTTTTTTCATCATTTCACTTTTACCTTCCGATTCTTCTTCCTACTGCGAAGATAGAGGATAGCAACAATCACTAGTATAATCAGTAAAGCTATTAAGTAGGATAGCGTTAGCATATCCAAAAAGAATACTGGTTTTTCCTCTTTGGCAACTTCAGGCTCGTAAGGAACACGGTGGCCACGTACCAACAAACGATGGCTGTTGATCATATACGGTGTACAGGTCAATAAAGTAGCATAGTCTTTTCCAGCCTGTACCAAGACAGGATCGAAGTCACTCGGCTCAACAACTAAGATTTGATCCACCTCATAAGCTAGTGTTTCTGCTATGTTATGAATGTAAAACTGATCCCCGACTTTGAGACGATCGAGATTGGTAAACAGGGAAGCATTGGGCAAACCACGATGGGCTGTTATGACAGTGTGAGTACTTTCACCACCAACCGGCAATGACGACCCCTCTAAGTGTCCGGCCCCTTTTTGTAATACATATTCAGTTGTCCCAGCATAAATGGGAATCCGCTCATTGATTTTTGGAATTTCCACAAAACCAATTTTTTCCTTAACCTCAAGCATGCGTGCATATTCTGCAACTCCAGCTTTTTCTTCCTCTGTGTAGGGATCTTGCAGCTTGCGAGGGTCCAATGTCTGGTTATAGGCCCTAGCATGTTCCAATCTTTTTAAAACTTCCTCACTCGGTAACTGTTTGGCTTGTTCATAAAACGACTGAATTTCACGATCAGAATCATAGCGATAGTAAAACTGTGAAATCCAAGGATACAGTGTCACTATTAAACCAAAGAGAAATAGGAGTTTCAGGAGTATGGATTGTTTGGATTTCCCCTTTTTCGTTTTATGTTGTGAGCGTTTTATCATTCTCAAACTTCTCTACCTGCTTTTTCTTTTTCCGTCTTCTTGTAAATAAGATAATCAACAAAATAATCACCAACATTCCCAAAGCATACAGAAGATAACGGATAAGAATACGCTTCTCTGCATTTTCAGCTGCTTTAAGATGGTCTTCCGCAACGTAAGGAATACGATGACCACGAACCAATAAACGGTGTGTATTTACCATATAAGGTGTACAAGTTAATAACGTCGCATAATCCTGCCCAGGTTTTATCAAAAGTTCGTCAAACTGAGTTGGCTCAACAACCAATATTTGGTCTACTTTATAAGCTAACGTTTCTGCAATATTGTGAATATAGAAAGTATCGCCGATTTTTACCTTGGTTAAGTCCGTAAATAGGCGAGCTTTCGGCAAACCTGTATGAGCAGTTAAGACTGTATGCGTATCACTTCCCCCAACCGGTAAAGAAGTTCCTTCTAGGTGACCGACACCTTTTTGTAACACGGTTTCAGAGGTTCCTGCATAAATAGGTATTTTTACATCAATTTTTGGAATTTCAACATATCCCATTTTCTCATGCAATTCCAACATTCGTGCATACTCCGCCCGTCCAGCTTCATGACGTGATTTGGTATAGGGGTCTTCAGAGACCACATTATTCAAGCTTTCATTAAAAGCTCGAGCCAAATCCATCCGTTCTTGAACCTCTTTGGTCGTTAAGTTTTGTTTTTCTTGGTCGAAAGAAGTCGTTAGTTGATCAGCCTCGTACCGATAATAAAAATTGGAAATATGTGGATAGAGTAAAATCCCCAGTCCGATTAAAAATACTAGATAAAATGGGAGGTTACTCTTCTTTTTTTTCTTTGTCACTTTATCTGACTTTTTTTGTATTTGATTCTTATTTTTTTTCATGGCTTTTCTACATTTTTTGTTATGATGCCACTGCAAGCATCTTGCATCGTCTTTCCTTCAACTTTGTGAACACACGTTGAATCTTCTAGAGTTTTTTCAGTCTATACTCAACGAAAACCCAAACCGAAGACAAAGACTTGTTGATAAGTTCTTGACAACGGATACTGTTGATTTTCGAGGAGTATAGTCCTTTAGTTCACTTTTAGTACTAGATAACGAGCCGCAGGCATAACTGGAGTTAGACAAAGCGAGTCAACGAAGTAATAAAAGAAAAACTAAATGACGATATAAGACTGTTTCTCACCCTATATTATACCACAAACCACCTCGCATAGTATGGGCAAGGCCTCTCCTTTAAACCGAAAAAATCCCATTGCCACAGATTCAACCTGACAATGAGATTTTTTCTTTATTCTTAGTCTGTCAGGCACTATCGTTTCGTATAAGTAACCAAACGATAGCCCAGCAAGAAGAGGATAATGCCTAGCGATAAAACCGCTATGACCACCGCATTCCCCGTATATGGAATCTCAATACCGGGCGGTGTGATGGGCTTGTTCTTGATTTTTACAATCTCAGAAACATGGGAATCCGAGCTAATCTCAAACGGTATCGTATCGTGAGACAGAAGATACCCTGTAGGCGCCTGCACCTCCTTTAGGTAATAACGACCATAAGGAAGAGGACCTACTTGAAAACGACCATCTGAGCCTGAAGTGACATGATAAGAATTGCCGTCGATATTCACTTCCTTCAGTTCTCCATTCACTTCCTCAAGGACTACAAACTCTGCCCCTGATAAGGGAGCGGTGCTTGTTGAGACCTTCAGAAAGGTTTTACTGCCGGTTTCCTTGCTTGGTCTTCTGACTTTTGCCTCAATCTTCAACACACTTCCATCTACCTTCATGACGAATGGAATGACTTCGAGTTTTGTAGGAGTCCCTACTTGTCGAACGTAATACCATCCCTTAGCCAAGCCCTGAAAGCTGGCTTGACCATCTGAAGTGAGAGCCTGTGAGGAAATTGGCTCACCATAGTGCTGTGTTAATTCTGACCGACTTTTTTCATATAAAGTATCTGCCAACTGTCCAGAAGAGGCTGGCTCTTCTGCAGCAATATACCAAGCCTCCAAGCCGGTTGACACTTGACTGGCATCTATTCCGTCTGGAAGAGGAATATGAACCTGAACATCAAAGGAGTCTTGTGCTTGGAGTGAAAGTGAGGGCAGTGAACATACACATATAACTGCTATAAAACAACAGACTAGCTGTCTAAGTCTTCTCATCTGTCCCTCCTTTTCAAATGATATTATGCTTCTTCAGATTGGCGTTTTTTCATTGCGATGAAGGCGAATACCATCGCACTCAAACCGACAACGGTGAAGACAAGTGTACCGATACCACCCGTTTGTGGGATGGTTACTTTCTTGTTGACAACGCGTTGATGTTCTGAAATTGGTGTGTCACTAGCAGTTGTCCAACTTCCTTGTTTAACTTCAAAAGTAATTGGTGTGGTTGACAGTGCATAGCCATCTGGTGCCTTGGTTTCGACAAGGCTGTAGCTACCTGCCGCAAGTCCTTTCACCTCAAACTTACCATCTTCTGACGAGATGAACTTAAAGGCTTTATTCTCTTCTTGAACCCATTCCCATTGCATGTTCATGGCTTCGTATGCAGCGTTACGAAGTCTTTTCAAGTTTTCAAGTTCAGCTACTTGCTTATTTTTAACAGCATCGACATAATTTTTTTCTGCTGTCTTATAAGCCTCAATTTCCCGTTCTTGTGCATCCGCTCCTTTCAAAGCTAGGAAGCGACCAGCACCGTTTTTCACCACAAATTCTGCCCCAGTCAGTTTTTTAGTAGTATTCACATCAGTGGCATCATCTGTTTTCACAAAACGTTTACCGTGCGTAATCACATTTGGCTCGTCTGGTTCAAGTGGATTTGGGTTAGGGTTTTTATTGTTGGTTACGTTGATAGTTCCCTCAGTATTAGGTTCAGCTTTGTAGGTTGGAATATAGCCCTCAACAGGTTGTTCTACAGCAATATACTGTACACCTTTCTTAATTCCTTCTGTAATCTCCCCTTCTGTTTGACCTGCTTGGATAGTAATTTGTCCAACTTTTACACCGGTCTCTTTTTCATAGATATCAAATATTGATTGTTTATTATTTGTATTATCTCCCCATACTTTTTTCACTTTAACCTTAAACTTGCCATCCTCTTCTTTCGGTGTAACTGGTTTTGGTTCTGTCTCAGTGAAGGTACGTGGGCGGTTACCATAATGGAAGGTCACTTGGTTAGGGATTTCTGCATCAACTATTGCAGAATCATTTAATGTCGCTTTATAATTTAATGTAATTGTTATAGCTTGCGTTTTTGCAACCTCTTCAATAGCTGCTAACCCAGCTTCGTTCAATTTCAATAAGAAACCACGTTTATCTTGAGTTAAAGTATAATGATTATTTACTTCAAGTTTTTTATCTTCTCCTAATTGTTCAGAAGTAATTGTCAAAGAGTTTGTCACAAAGTCCAATCCTGCGACCATCAAATCTTCCCAGACAATCGTCTTATAAGAAGAACCTTTTGGAATTTCTGTCGTAATTTTGTATGGAATCTCTTCACCAATTTCAACATTTTTTAGCATCTCTTCAGTGTCTGCGAATTTCTTGGTCACTGTCGGTTTATCTTCTGTGTTTTTTGGATAGACATGGAGGGGGTTGCGGTCATTATCAAAATAGCCTGTTCCATCTGGTTTCGTTACTGGTAACTCTAATTTAAACGGAACAGCTTTTGCTTCGGTCAATTCACTACCCTTGGTATCACCTTCTTGTTTATTATAATATGGTGAGTGTTCTTTGTCTTCTACAAAGATGTAGATGCCGTTTTCAAGGACAACTTCTGCACCTGTGTTTTCTACGGTAGTAATACTAGCTTTATTTGAGTCTGTATGTAACTTATATTTTTTTGTATCTGAATTTGGTGCAGAATCCTCCAAGCCAAGTAAGCTATTACCAGTTACTACACCTTCTCCATTTTCAGTATCTGCAACTTGTTTATAGACTTTAAAGGTTACTCCGCCTATATCTTTAGCACTACTACCAAAATAATCAGTAATTGTGCCAATCCGATTACCATTGTAGCCATCTTTTTTGGCTTCGTGATCAAAATCAGCGAACTGTTCCTTATTCAATAAAATTTTATGAACAAAAACTTTCGTTTGCTGCGGTTGTGCATCATCAGCATGTACCAGATGGCGAATATTTCCCAATGGACCTAGGATTGTCACTAAGACGGTCAAGAGGGAAAATAATTTCGTTAGTTTTTTCATGAACATTCTCCTATTTTTTTAGTTGTGTTTCCATTAGGGGTTATAGACTGTTTTTGCGACGTCGCTCAACGGCTAAAGCTACTAACATCATCACCCCCCCTAATGCAATATATGGGATTGCACCCATTCCACCTGCTTGCGGATATTCTCCTTTGCGGAGGTTTTTCACGATAATCAGGTGTGTATCCGTACCGTCCAGACTGACAAGGTCGCCTCCATCGTGGATGGTGATGGCTCCGTCTGTTCCGACATCGATACGGTATTCTTTTTGAATGAGTTGATAGCCGTCTGGGGCTATGGTTTCTTTGAGGATATAGGTTTTTCCTAAATCCAAATTCTCAAAGCTGACGTCATCTCCTGTCGTCGCCGTTTGCTTGACAATCGGGATAGCGTCTGCCTTGTTTGCTTCCTTCAACTCGAAGGTGGCTTCCAAGCGTTGAGTGCTATCTCTGTAATCACGTTTAGCGAGTTTGAAATAGCTGGTTTGTTTGGTATTCTTCATGGTGAAGAGTACAATATTGTTCCCATCTGCTCTTTCCGCTAGCGTCACCGTGTCGTCTCCATTATGCAGGAAGGTCGTGCCATCATGGTTTATCTGGAAGCGATATTTTTTGGTGTTTACTTGATAACCTGTCGGAGCAGTGGTCTCTTGTAAAATGTAGTAACCAAAGCTGAGCGGGGTTTCAAAGACACCGTTTGTGGTGACACCACTCGCTACCACTTCTTCCTCCACACCATTATTATCTGCATCTCGATAGATGGTAAACCGTGCGCCATCCAGTAGATGATTTTCATCACCGCTGTCGGTTTTTTGGAGTTTAAAGGTAAATTGTTTAAAGTTTTTTATGGTGAGTTCGATGGTATTGCCTTGAGAAGCGTCAACGCTGACCATATTGGTATCTGCGGTAATCAGTCTCAAGGTACCATTTGCTTGAATTTCAAACTTAATATCTTGTAATTCTGAGACTGGTCTATAACCACCGGTCGGAACGACTGTCTCTTTCAAGATATAGATGCCGACTGGCAAGTTTGAGAAGGTAATACTGTTATCAGCATTGCTGGTAGTGCCTTTCATACCGACACCATCAATGACTACAGGTCGATTATCCTCTGTAAAGAGTTCAAATCGAGCGTTCAATCCAGTCGCTGGATTATGGTAGTCCCGTTTCTTCACTTTGATGCTACGACGTTCATTTTTAACGGTAATCGTTGTTGAGCGATCCGTCGCATCAATGTCACCGATAGCAAAGTTGTCATCTCCATTATCTGTCGTTACGCTACCATCTTCTGCAACCACCAGCTTGTACTTTTTACCGTTGGTAACATAACCTGTTGGTGATTGGCTTTCTTGGAGATAGTAGGTTCCTGCATCTGTAACAGTAAATTCAAGAATACCTTGGCTATTTGTTGTCTTTTCATCCCCTATCTGGGTTGTTTGGTCAGAAGCAAAGAGCTTGAACTTGGCTCCTGCGAGAAGCGTTTGTTTGGTCTTGTCTATTTTCTTAACCTTGATTTTCTTCTCAAACTCATTTTTAAGGACGATAGACAAACGGTTATCCTTGGTTGTAGTCCCCACTAGGTTTGCAGGGGCATCCACCCCAAGTACAATCTGATTGGAAGCATTAACAGTAAATGTAAATGCTTCTAACTGTTTGTAACCACCTGGAGCACTCATTTCTTCCAATCTATAGCGCCCCTGTGGAAGCAAGAAGACTGCATCTACATCAGCTCGTGTCGTCCATTCTACTGTCTTAGCAGTCGAGTTAGCAACACCACTATAATGATTTTGATGCCATGTCACATCTTTAAAGTTTGGAGCAGGTGTTTGATCCAGTGCAGTTATTTTCAATCGAACGCCTGCCAGACTGATACCTGTCGCCTTTTTCAGTTTTTGAACGCTCATCTCAAGGAATGGAACGTTTTTTACAGTCAGGCGGATTTCTCGATTTTCATCTGCATTGCTGGTCGTCAAGAGTTCTGCTGGTCCTTCAAGAACGGTTAGAGTTCCATTGGCAGCAATCTGTACCTTAATATCCGTAATTCCATTGTAATTGCTTGGTGTCCGTACCTCTTTGAGGACATAAACACCAGGATTGAGATTACGGAAGACAAGGTTCTCACCAGACGACGTCGTATTTCCGGCATCGACACGACTACCATTTTCACGATAAAGTTCAAAACGGGCATCCAGTCCAGCATTTGTCGTCAAGTCTTTCTTGATGACTTTAAAGTTATAGCTTTTTTGCGTATTTTTTACTTTAATGCTAATAGCATTCGCAAGAACTCCGCTAACAGCTGGTAAATCTGTTACGCTGACCGAATTCGTTTGACTTAAAACTCTAAAACGTGTCACAGCTTTTTGTTGGGTCACGTCATAGGCTCGTGTGGTTTCCTCCAATTCCAGCAAGACTGGGGCAGTCAAGCCATCATAGCCTTCTGGTGCCTGCGCTTCCACAAGAACATATTTGCCCAGAGCTGTCGCAGTTAACCTAGTCATGCTACTTTGACCTGTAAAGGTCAAGGTTTGCACAAGATTGCTGTCATTAAGAGTAACACTTGATACAGTATCTGCTGTTGTACTATCGTCAACTTTGTAGAGCTTAAAGATGACAGGTTTTGAGATTTGGGTGTTATTGCTATCTACTTTCTCAATTTTGAACTCTGGATTCTCGATGTTCCCAATTTTAATAATATTGGCTGTATCATTACTTCCACCTGCGTCAATCGTTTGGGTAGCATCTCGAACACTTACCTGCAGGTCTCTGATTCCCAACCATCTACCTGTTCCTGTCTGTAGATTTCGTACACGAATGTATCGTGCATAGATATCTACCGATTGAGTAAGGTCAAGCGTTGTGAAATCACCGAGTGATTGGTAGGTGATGCCATCTGATGAATACTCAAGGGTATAGCTATCCATCTTGTCACGGTCACTACCGTCTGTGGCATTTTTACCTTGCGCAAAGAGGATTTGCGTCACGCGTTGAACCGAACCTAAATCTACTCCCCACCATTGACCCTCATTCAAGGTTGAACTTGGAAGTTGGTACAAGGCTCCAGTTGTCAAAGTACCGTCTAGCGCCTTATCTTCTGTGCTAGAACCATGGGTTGCGGCTGCTGCAATTTCAGCTGACTTGATGACACGTAAACCAGTCGCAAGGTGACTACTAGTGTCTGAATTAGGATAGAAGCGCACACTGCCATCTCTATCAACATGAATCGTGTACGTTTCTGTCGATTTGATGTAGCCAGATGGGGCTTGGGTTTCTGTCAGAGTATAGACCCCAGGTTGAAGGTTGTCAAAGACAAAGTCTTGGTTAGCAACTTGCTGTTTGACGATGGTGACGTTTGGATCATCATTCTTGGTCAACGTAAAGGTCATTTGCCCAGTGATAAGATTGGTCATATCACTAATCCCTTTGACACGCTTGCTAACTTTGAATTTTCCGAGTGGATAGTTCTTTACTTTTATCGTAATCGTATCTGGTGAGCTCGTCGTCACGTCAATACCTTCAAGATAATCACTAGATACTTCCACTACACCATCTGCCCGAATGGTAAATGGTACCAAACCTGATAAGCCGATATAACCAGACGGAGTTGTTTCTTCTTTGATGTAGTATGTTCCTGGGGCAAAGTTTTTAGGGAAACTTACTTCTCCATTGGTAAAGTTTGAAATTTGTCCCTCAATGACATGCCCTTGGCTATCAGTGATACCGATGCGGGTCTGCACAGTTACTTTTTGTCCAGTCAGTGCATCTACTTTCTGCACTTTCACCTTATAAGTTGGAGGGCGGTTAGTGATTTGACTGCCTCCTGATGCAAAGGTAATCGCACCTGTGTCAGAAACGGTGAATCGAGCGGCAGCTGTGGTTAGCTTCCTATAACCTGATGGTGCGCTGGTTTCCCAGAGTTCATAGGTTGTCCCACCTTGCAGGTGGTCTACTCGGAGTTTTCCTTGTGCATTTGAGGTCAACCCTGTCAACACTCGTTTGTAGCCTGTTTGGGTCATCTGACGAAGTTCAAACACTGCATCAGCGAGTGGCTGACCTTGCTCGTTTACCTTGGTAAACTCGGTACTGAAGTCCTCATCCACAACATTGATGCTAAAGTTACCGTTGACAACTTCGATGGCTCCTGTCTGAGTATTGCCAGTATCTGTTAACTTACGTATTTTCAGCTCTCCATTCTCTTCATAGACTTCAATGTCAATCGGAGAAATAGCTTTATAACCTGCTGGAGCTTTTGTTTCCGTCAAGGTATAAGTCCCTTTTGTGAGGTTGGCAAATATAAACTGACTCGCTGGAAGGGTATTTCCGATGGTGATGTCATAGTTTCCACCATTTTTGCTCTTAAGTCTGAAGACCGCACCTTTTAGTGGCTGGCTTTCACCAAGCTCAAACTTATTGATTTGGAGTGTAGTTGGCTTGGTATTGACAACTTCTGTTGGACTATTGACATCGTATTGTTTGCCATCAATGGTAATGTTTTGACTATTGGTGATGACAATCTTGTGCTCTGTCGGGTCTAAGATATAGCCAGATGGCGCTTGCGTTTCTCTAAAGGTGTAAGTACCGGCAGCTATCTCTGAAAACTGAATATTCCCATCATCATCAGAAACTGCAGTTCGATACGGCTCAGTCCCTCTATACAGTGTTAAAACTGCACCTGCTAGTGGACGTTTTTGACCATTTTCATTCGTAACTTTTTTCAATTTCAGGCTATACCAATCTACAGGATAAGCACCACCTCGCGAGGCTGTATCTCCTTCACGACGATAAATATTTCTTGTTCTTCCGTTGCCCAGAACTGGATTTCTATACTTAACACTCATACCATTATAGTACAGTCCGTTCGTTTGGTACTTTTTCCTCTCCGTCAGTCGAACTACAATTGCCTTATTGGCCGTATTCCCATCATGGTAAAATTCAATTGTGTGAGTACTAGTAAAATTATCAAATGCAGCATTGGAATTTCTTTCGCTATAAACCTTTACCGATATACCTATACTATTGTCTGGTAAACCATAATGATGGACATTTCCATTTTGTGAAGTCCCTTTATAACCTAACTTCACCAAACTATCCTTGGAATAGGACATAGCCTTGGTACCATCTGCAATATAGATTTCGATAGACTGAGGAATACTACTTGATACGTTCCCATTAGGATATAGTTCTAAACCTGGATGTAAAAAATCCCAAAACTTTCGACTATCCCCGCTAGCGCTACCTATATTTGCGCCAACTGCATTATAGACCAGTTCCCAAGTAAACGTATCGGCAGTCTGGCTATATTGGTATTTATTCATTCCTCCAAACCTAGACAGTCCTCCTTCACTACCATCAGTGTTTGTAGCATCTAAAGTCCCATTTGTCTGTACCGTTTTTTCGCAATTCATCCCACTTCCATTGTAAGTGGATTTGAAATTCAGCTGCTTACTAACATATGTCTGATTACGAGTAGCCGTAGTGTACCACTCTGGAAGATTTGGGATGACCCCTGTTTTATAGAGTTCGTTCGTTGCTCTGTTGTTAATTTTTATCACATTACTGGTTGGTGCACCAATCTCAAACCAACCATAATAATCCTGTACAGAATAAGCATCTGCTGTCAATACAAAACGAAGTAAGTTATCTTTTTCATGATATACATTAGCTATCATCTTACCATTTGCAGATACAGTGGTCCATACATTATTAGGATTGGCAACATGACTCAACTTTAACTCTGGTGGCAGTTCTAACGTAAATGAGTCCCCTGCACGCGCAAAAGCAGGTATTTTCAAGTTCACTCTCATCGAACCATCAAAACCGCCCCAAATAGTAGAACCTGACTGATACATAACGTAATTGATACTGACAGGGTCTATACTGGTTACTCCATAGTTTCCACAAGTACCCGTTGGAAATATCGGTGTCGTTGTATTGTCTTTTTTATTTGTAAAGAGATAGGTAAGAGTGTCCCAGTCTGTCTGTCTGCTAGAAAGAATGTAGCCTGATGGGACAGCTTCGGTTATTTCATAGTATATCCTCTTTTTAGTCGCTGTGCTTCCTGTACCAGAAAACTTGTCAACATTAGCAATCGTAACTTGTTTCGTATTTGCGCTAATTGTTGCCGTGCGATTGGTTAAACTTCCACCATTTGCCGTAAAGGTCACATCGACCTTATCACTACCAGTCTCCCAGTTTTTCTGTATGGTAATATCACCTTTCAGGGCTTCTAGTTGTGCTCCTGAAATAGTATGGTTAGCTTTCTCGTTTGTGACATTCGTTATCGTCTTGACTAGAGCAATAGCACCTGGCGGAACATCCGTAACTGTAATTTGATTATTTGTCGGTGTTACAACAGTTGCAGAACTTTCTATGTAGCTACCTGTAGCAGTCGGTGTATAGATATAAACCTTGTTCTCATGAACCGCCTGTGAATTGTCTAAAGCGACATCAAATGTGAAGGTTTGAGCTTCTGACGTATCATTCAACCGTGAGCTTGTCCATTCGATGACCTTGTCATTGCCATCACTATACTTCCCAATCGTACGATTGACATTTGAAGTATTGACCGTATCAACTTTTAAGTCTCCTAAAGGACCTCCGTCATTTCCAGCTGGAAGTGTGATGGTATCTGCTGTTGATAAGGTACGCGTTTCAGCTTGACTTAAGGTAACAGAGGTATCATTATAGGTCAGTTTACTTCCCTTTGGTGCGTCAACCGTTACTTCTGAGCGATAATCCAAACTATAGTTATCACTTGGAATCACTACAGGAGTTTCAATCGTATAGACGTATGTTCCATTTTCAACTGGTAAGTTATCTGTTGCAGACTTGAAGTTATCTGAGCTACCATAGTAGGTCGTATTGGTTGTTATCGGAGTGCCATTTTTTTTGACTGAGGTAATTCGTGGTTCTCCTAGACCTGAGTCCATTGTGGTGGAGAAGGCATTTCTAATAGAGGTGATATTGCTATTAGCGCCCCCTACCGTAGTCGTATACTCCCAGATGATTTTTGTGGTATTAGTAGCTGAGTCAACCACTACTTCCTTTTTCTTCAAGACACCATCTTGTGCATAACTCTGATAGAAACCTGGGGTTGAAATTGTGATTGGCTTGAAGATGTACTTGAAGATAGACTCTTCACGTGTATAAGTAGTTGTTGTTCCATCTGGGTTTGTAACAGTTGTTGTGGTCGAATTAGAAGTTGCTTCTGTGACAGCTCTCCTGCTCCGAGAAGAACGGCTAATACCAACATTCTGTCGTTCCGATGCATTCTTTTCAGTATTGGTAACACCAACTGTCTTGGTTGTTTCTGCCTCTGTCAGTTCCACCGTTTCAATCTGTTCAGCGATTGTATAATCTGAATTGGAAGTGAGTTGCTTTATCGTGTAAGACCCCAGTGCGATATTTTCAAAGGTCACATTTCCGTTTAAGTCCGTCGTCCCTTTCATCGTTTGCTCTGGATGGTCTACCAATGAGATCTCAAACTCACTTTCGGTCAAGGGCACCTGAGGGTCTGGATTATTCTCTTCGTATGCTCTCAGTTGAATGGTAATACTACCGGGACCTCTAGGAATCTCAGTTGATGCATTAATTTCCGTTGTCTCTTGGTTGGTAAATACAGATTGATTTTCTTTAAGGATTGTCAGATAGTGCTCATTGGTCACTGCGACCATTTCCCCAGTCTGAACCTCGGAAACCTTTTTGAAAACAAAGATATGCTCCTCAAATCGCTTACTACTGTCACTTGGGTCTGTAATTAAAGCAACAGAGCGATTGGCATTCGGTTTGATTCTTAAAGAATAGTACCCTTCACCATAAACAGGCAACTGTTCTAATCCTTTCGCAAGGGAATCGTCCGTTTCTTCAGTTTCTGTAGTAGCTTTTCTGTCATCTTCATTATAAGTCTCATCTCGGTAGAAACCTTCAGGAAGTATGTCCTGCCCTTGGTCATTTTGACCCAAAGCCAGACCGCTTTGCAGAATCAAGGTTAATCCTTGCTCATCTATTACTCCTTCCGCAACTTTAAGTTTAACAGCTAATTGTTCGGAATTCGTTTGTTCCTTATCAATGGTGAGCGATAACTTAGTGGTATCCTCTTGATAAGATTTTAAGTATGTATCGCGTATCATTGCTTCTTCCGAAGTCGTTTCTGATAAGGCGATAGCTGTTGTCGTTATAGAGTCTATGACTAACAAAGCAAGTAGAAACTTGCTTACTACTTTTACCCACGATTTCAACTTTTTTCTCTCTCTCTCCTCGTAAAAATAGAAAAAAATTACCCCCCCCTTAAATATTTAAGGAGAGGTAATTTCCTTAAATATTTAAGAAGAGGTAATTTCCTTATCCAGTTTACCAGTATAACATACCTATTTAGAAAGTTCAAGCAAAATTTCTGGAAGTACACGTCATACGCATGAAAAATTTCAGTGCTAAATTCCCAAAGTAAGTTCTAGTGTGTCTTAAAAACTGGAAATTAGACTGAGACAAAGAAATAAGGTAGAACTTACTATGGGACAAGTTGGTAACTAAATAAGGGCACCTCTATAAACTCCCAAAATTGCAAATTTGGAGTTACGAAAGCCTTGTTAAATCAACATTTTAAATTTTAGAAAATTAGTTTTTGGAGGTCCCCAAAAATATTAGAGAATTTTTAAAGATTCTATTTGTACGATTTAAAATATAACTAAAAAGAAGCTAAGGTTGTAGCACTCAGCTTCTATTTCTCCACTATTAAAAAATCGCATCCAGCAATGATGTGCTTCCACCACCACCGTCACCACCTGCACCGACAATATGATTGCCAATGACCTGAGCAAAAGTCTCAATGTTCAAACTCTGTACATAGATTTCTCCATAACCAGTAAAGGTATTAACGATTCCTTCACCTGTACCGATAGATTGGAGGAAACCATTTTCCATATGGATATTGTAGTCCAAATCACGACTCCAAGCAACCACATGAGCATTGTCAATGGTGATACTTCCACCATCCAAAGTTAGCTTCTTAATAGAACCAAACGCATTCGCCAAAAGTGTGCCATGCCCCTCTGTAGTCATCACAAAGAGTCCCCCCTGACCGCCAAAGAAAGCTTTCCCAACACTCTGGCGTTCCATTTTATATTGGGCAGAACCATCAAGGGCAAGGAAGGCACCATCATTTAGTCGATATTGCTCTGCACCAAGTTCCAAGGCAATAACCTGACCTGGCGTTGAAGGCGCAAGTGCAATTTTTCCATCGTCACTATTGGAAATAGCTTGCGTGATAAACATAGATTCGCCTGATACCATTGACCGACCGATGGCCCCCATCAATTTACCAAAACCTGAACCACCACGCGCATTGAGCTTGGTATTCAAAGTCACACTGGGCGTATGGTAAACCATACTCCCCTGTTGAATATAAGCTGACTCTCCAGCCTCCAAGGCGATTTCCACTAAAGGAAATTGCATATTGCTGTCGATCGTGTATTTCATCCGATTGTCTGACATAGTTGCCTCCTATTTTTTACGAAATGTACCTGTTAACCACAGGATTGCTATGATAAACCAAAAACAAGCTAAAATAAACCAAGTATCATTTATCTCTTTGTTTGTTCTGTTGTGATAATACAATTTTATCTCATTCAAAAAAACTTGTCAAGGATTTCTCGGCCATTCAGATAAAATTTACAGGAAAAACCGAACTTCCTGAGTATTCCTATATAACTTCCGTCATCCGACCCGTATCTACATCATAAACCGCACCAGAAATTTCAACGTCGTCAGGTATGAGCGGAGATTGTTTCAAAAGAGCAATATCTGCCCGCACGCTTTCTTCAATGTCTGTAAAAGGAAGAAAGTCCTGACCAGCCACATCCACTCCCAAATCCCGCTTAAGTTGGGCCGCAAAGTCCTCATTGGTAAAGGTCTGGGCACCGCAGTCTGTATGGTGGAGCACCACGATTTCCCGTGTACCGAGTTGCTGCTGGGAAATGACTAGCGAGCGAATCATGTCTTCTGTCACACGCCCACCCGCATTCCGCAGAATGTGAGCATCCCCCAGAGCCAAGCCCAAGGCCTGCGCCACGTGAAGCCGTGAGTCCATACAGGTCACGATAGCCACCTTGGTCTTGGGCCTAAGCGGCAGATGATGGGTACCATGCAGGTCAACATAGGCCTTGTTGGCCTTCATAAAGTTTTGAAAATAAGACATAGGACCTCCTTGTCTGATAAGAATTTCTGAATTTTTCAGAAACAGGTTAGACCTAGCTTATCACATTCCCGACTATTTGTCGCAAAAAGAGGAGCGACTAGCTGTCACTCCCGAATGATTTTATCAGTTGAATACTTTCTGTAAGACTTCGCCAATGGTGGTCACGCCGACAACAGTGATTTCCTTGGGTACCTTGATTCCTGTCAGGGAATTTTTAGGGGCATAGACCTTAGTAAAGCCCAATTTGGCGGCTTCGTTAATCCGTTGTTCAATCCGATTGACGCGGCGGATTTCCCCTGTCAGACCGATTTCGCCTATAAAGCACTCTTGTGGGTTGGTCGGCTTATCCTTGTAACTGGAGGCAAGGGCAACTGCGACTGCCAGGTCAATAGCTGGCTCATCTAGTTTGACACCGCCTGCTGACTTGAGGTAGGCATCTTGGTTTTGGAGGAGCAGGCCTGCCCGTTTTTCCAAAACCGCCATAATCAAGCTGGCACGGTTGAAATCCAGTCCTGTCGTGGTCCGCTTGGCATTGCCAAACATGGTCGGCGTCACCAGAGCCTGCACTTCCGCAAGGATTGGACGGGTGCCCTCCATGGTCACGACAATCGCAGAGCCAGTCGCCCCGTCCAGACGCTCTTCCAGAAAGACCTCACTTGGATTGAGAACTTCGACCAAACCCTGCGACTGCATTTCAAAAATGCCGATTTCGTTGGTGGATCCAAAGCGGTTTTTGACCGCCCGCAAGATACGGAAGGTGTGCTGCCGCTCGCCCTCAAAATAAAGAACGGTGTCCACCATATGCTCCAAGGTCCGCGGTCCAGCCAGGGTTCCTTCCTTGGTCATGTGGCCGACGATAAAGGTTGCAATATTGTTGGTCTTGGCAATCTGCATGAGTTCATTGGTCACTTCACGGACCTGACTGACAGATCCTTGCACGCTGGAGATGTCAGGGCTCATAATGGTCTGGATAGAATCGATAATCAGGAAATCTGGCTTGATTTTCTCAATCTCGGTCCGAATGCTCTGCATATTGGTCTCCGCATAGAGATAGAATTCGCTGTCAATGTCGCCCAAACGCTCGGCACGGAGCTTAATCTGCTGGGCAGATTCCTCCCCCGACACATAGAGGACGGTGCCAATGGTAGACAGCTGAGTGGATACTTGCAGGAGCAAGGTGGACTTGCCAATCCCTGGATCGCCTCCAATGAGAACTAGGCTGCCCGGCACCACTCCACCACCGAGGACGCGGTTAAACTCCTCCATATTGGTCTTGGTGCGGGCCACTTGAATGGAGGAAACTTCATTGAGCTTCATCGGACGGGTCTTCTCACCTGTCAGGCTGACCCGCTCGTTCTTAACTTCAGCGACTTCCACTTCCTCGACAAAGGAAGACCAGGAGCCACAGTTGGGGCAACGGCCCAGATACTTGGGCGAGTGGTACTCGCAGGATTGACAGACAAAGGTTGTTTTTTTCTTAGCGATGGTCATTTCCTCCTATAGATTATATTCTAGGATTTCGCAGTAGGCTATAGTTTCTTTGGGAACAAACTGGCGTATCAGCATACCGTGACAGACGATAACGATTCGGTCATAGGCTTGGTATTTTTCAAGGGCCTGTAAAAATCGCTCTTTCATCTCCGCACCAGTCTCATAACGAACAGGAGAAGTCTCGGGCACCGCTCCGCCATTTTCCCAAAATAATCGATGAGCCAAGACAGCCTCATCTTGACTGGTATTTTGCCCCGTCAGGTCTGGTCGCCACTCATGAAAAAAGGGTTCGACCAGAAGAGGTAGTTGCTGGGCCTGAGCAATGTAGGTTGCAGTTTCCAAGGCCCGTGTGACGCTTGAAGCAATGACTACTTGAGCTTGGGAAAAGATAGGATCACTAGCAATTTCCTGAGCTAAAGTCCGCCCCTTTTCAGTTAAAGGAGCCAGATCCCGTCCAAAACCTGCATACAGCCGAGGATTATCATGCTGGTCAAACATACTGTAGTCAGGCTCGGAATGTCGTACAAAGAGAATCTGCATAGTAGTCTATTTCCCCGTCGAGCCAAATCCACCTGTCCGAACGCCGTCGGCCTGGTCACCGTCAGCCAAGAGGAAGGGGGCAAAAACAGCCTGCACAATTCGCTCGCCAGCTTCCACCACGACAGTTTCCTCGGTGATGTTTCGCATCTGGGCAAAGATGTGGCCTTCATTGGCTGGATTGCCATAGTAGTCGCCGTCAATAACTCCAACCGAGTTAATCAGGACCAGCCCCTTCTTGCGAGGATTGGACGAGCGATCGTAGAGATAGAGGACCTCATTGGCCTGCATATAGGCCTTTACACCAGTCGGCACCAGTTTAATCTCGCCTGGCTCCAAGCTGACGGTTTCTGCAGCCTTCAGGTCGTAACCTGCTGCGTGGGCTGTCTCACGTTTTGGCAATAAGTTTTCATCTGTAAACTGGCTGACCAGTTCGAATCCACGGATTTTCATACTATTTTTTCTTTTATCCTTTCAAAACGTTGATTTAATAAGGTTTCTTAGATTGGTTTTTATCGTGCGTAGATTTATCTGCACAATCCCTTTGACAATGCATCATGCTATCTGATATGATAGACAAACTCCCGGACTTTATTGAAGGGAGGTGATACCGTGGCGGAAATCATTCTTACCGTGTTTTTTCTGCCGTTGTTGGTTAGTATTCTGACATCGTTGTTTGAATATTGGATAAACAATCGCAGAAAGTAGCCCCAGGGGCAAAAGAAAAACCCTCAACGTTGCAGCGTTGGGGGGGGTTGATACCGTGCTAACATTCTTATACCGCGTTTGTTAACAACATCAGTATAGCACCCCTTTATTCGATTGTCAAATGATACAGTATTGAGGACTTGATTTAATAGCACGATTGTCAGCTACTAGCTCTATTATACACTAATTCGCAAAAGCCTGCGATATTTAGCAAAAAACACCTGACAAACAGGTGCTACTACTATAAACTAGCTCAAGCAGTTCAAACCACTTCCGAGCCAAAAATATCCCAATACTCCCCGACTTCTTTCTCCAAATGTTCAACCATCTCTAGCAAGTCTGCAGCTCGGAGAATAGCAAGTCCCTTATCTACCATCCCTCTATCCTGCTGAAAGATACCCATACGGACATTAGCCATGCCTACATAATCAATCCGCATACTTTCCTGAGCCATGGCATAAACTCTCTCCATTACTGAAATACAAAGTTGATACTCTTCATTTTTCAACAAAACAGTCGATAGATTGTAAAGAAAAGCAAACTGACTAACTTGTACATCTCTGAAGTCCTTATACTTGTCCAAGGAAAGCAAGATTTTATCTACAAAGCCTTTCAAATGAGATACAGGAATGATAGGAAGTACCAACCCCAACTTACGAAAATCAGATAAATACCAAGTATCCGACTTTTCCAATTCTTTCCAGAGTGCTTGTCCCAACTGTCTAGTCCGCTCCCCATCTCCTGTTTGATAGATAGAGAGAGCTAACCGTATCTGTTGTTCGATTCGCTGAACCCGTATATCTTCCTGCCTCTTCAAATACTGCTCTATTTGGTACAAAAAATCTTGACAGTTTGATTCAGAAAAAAATTGTCCTCTAAGATTTTCAAAACAATGGATGATAGACGAACGCTCCGAAGGCTGATAGGCATGGCAAATATAGTCAAACTCTGCAAAGGTCATATCCAACTGACGGAGGATATGGGAAAAGTGGGCAATGGTAGGGTACTCCTTGTTGTTTTCAATTTTTGATAGGGTCGTCCGTGACAAGGCATCTCCACAAACATCCTGCTGGCTAAGCCCTTTGGACTTACGAATTTCTTTTAAGACTGTTCCAAAATCCCATTTCATGCAAGACCTCCAAAAAATGTGAGAAATGTTTACGTTTTCATCTTTTGCATTTATTCTATGATACCATAATAGTAAAGAAAAACAAACAAAATAATAGGAGGCACTTTTATGAAAAATTGGAAAAACTATCTCTTGCTTTTAACTTACTCAGCCATCCTACTAGCCCCTCAACTTTTAGGGGGTGGATGGGTTATCATTTGGCCAGTTATCAATAAATAAGCTACCACTATCTCACCACTCTGGAAAGGAGGAAAATGACTGAAAACTATATGTTGGGTGGAGGGGATGGGAAAGCTAATCTTGAAAATAAAAATACACTTTAGAAAGGAAAATTATCATGAAAGTTCATAAATATATAGCTCTCGGCCTACTATCTATTTCATTAATTCCCAGTACTTCGGCTCTTATGCAATCTAATTCCGTTTATGCTAACGAGATAGCCACAACTACCTCTACAAGAAACTTGTTAAACACTCTGGAAGAAAAAGGTTACTTAGAAATTGATGATTCTTCGAAAAATGTTAAAATAACAGAAAAATACAAACAAGAAGTATTATCGTCCGTAGATTTAACGCAATATCATGTCGAATTCACTGAAAACTCTGTCACAATTGTTCCACATATCCAAGAACGATCCTTTACAGGTGTTAACAAAATAGTTTATACTTGGAAGGGGTTTGATGTTTATCTAGATAGCACAAATGCTAATCGATTAGCTGCTGGTTTAGGTCTCGGTGCAGTCGCTGCCGCACTAGTGCCTGATCCAACGCTAGCGAAAGCTCTAGCTATCACTTTAGGTGTTGCCGCAGGATTAGTGGGATGGAATAACGCTGCTGGCCGCGGTATCATCATCGCTTTCATAGGTTCTTTGGGCAACGCTAGACCCCACTGGATTACTTCTCAATAAATCCAACCCCTTTCTTAGGAGGTGCTCGACATGGTTTACTTGAAAATAATCATTCTCTGGATTTCTCTAGCCCTTGCATTGTACGGCGACAAGTTCATTCAGAAAGATTTCCCAATTTGGAAAGGGATTTTCCTACTTGTTGCTCTGGCAAGTTCACTTTCTTTTCTATTTTAATCCCACATAGAGTATTTTGGAAAGAAGAACAGTTATGAAACGAACCAATCTCTTTCAAAAAAAAATCAATCGTTTTCACTCTGATTGGCCTCCACTTAGTTGTCTTCCTACTTAGTGGACTTCGCTCTTGGATATTCCACCAACCCTTCAAATGGTGGATTACCCTAGGGATTAGTGTCGGTTTTTCAGTTGCTTATCTCTTAGTAACAAAAAATGACCCCTAGCCATCAACGACTCACTAACTAGAAAATTGCTAATAAACTACATCAGATGAATATGAAAACATTCCGAGAAAATCTATACAAGACTGAATGTATCAAGTTATCTAGCTTAATCTTGAAGTCGTATAGAACAAATACTTATACTCAATGAAAATCAAAAACAGACTAGGCGACGCAGATGCAGATAGAACTGAAGTTCATCAAATCAAGCCAACAACGTCTGATTTTGATTTTCGAAGAGTATTAAAAACCAGTCAATCACAGAAATAGAGATTGACTGGTTTTTGCTGTTCACATTCTTATACCATATAACATTCAAAATCAGACTTTACGATACAGATGGAACTCTGTCCCTCCTATTATTCAATGAAATAGGCTGTGATTTTTGAAGTGTGCAATTCAAACACAAACTGGTTGTGGTAGAGTTCGGCGTAGTAGCCGTTGAGCTTGAGGAGCTGGCTGTGGTTGCCTTGCTCAATCACTTTTCCGTCTTTGAGGACGATGTTCAACCCTCAAATCTGACTTTATTTCTCCGGTATGACCCAAAACAAATAGTAAGTGATGAAGATTGTTAATAGTCCCAGTCCTATTTTGACCAATAAAATAGGAGCCAGCCAGATAGAAATTGCCATGAGTAAGTAAATTTGCCAGATGATTTGCTTTTTTCGTTTGCGGGAAATGGATTTGGTCTCAACGTAATCAGCTACGTAAAATTGATAAATTTTTGTATTGCGTAGCCATTTTTCAAACCTTTTTGAACTTCTCGCAAAGCAAAAACCAGCTAAAAGTAACAAAGGGGTTGTCGGAACTATCGGCAAAACAATCCCAATGACACCAAGCATCAAACTAACAAAACCAAATACTAGATAGAATATTCTCTGCATACTAATATTATACCAAAAGAACTCGTGAATTTTTGAACAATTTTATCACATTTTCAGAAAACGCTTGCATTTTATTGAATAAACGGGTATGATAAAAGTACCAAATTTAGGAAAGAGAGAAGACGCTATGAAACTTCTAGGACTGGTCGGAACAAACTCCGCTCGCTCAACCAACCGCAAACTCTTGCAGTACATTGAACAGCACTTCGCTGATAAGGCAGATATCGAACTGGTTGAAATCAAGGAACTCCCAATCTTCAATAAACCAGCCAATCGAGAATTACCAGAAATTGTCAAAGAATTGGTCGCAAAAATTGAGGCTGCTGACGGAGTCATCATCGGAACTCCCGAATATGACCACTCTATTCCAGCTGTCCTTATGAATGCCCTTGCTTGGGTATCATACGGTGTCTATCCACTATTAAACAAACCAGTTATGATTACTGGTGCTTCTTATGGAACACTTGGTTCCTCTCGTGCCCAACTACAGCTACGTCAAATTCTCAACGCTCCTGAACTCAAGGCCACTGTCTTGCCAGATGAATTTTTATTGTCACATTCCTTGCAAGCCTTTGATGCCAATGGGGAGCTCATTGATTTAGAAACTAGTCAAAAACTGGATGCCATCTTTGATGACTTCCGCCTCTTTGTCACCATGACTGGCAAGCTATCTAACGCAAAAAAATTACTCCAAAAAGAAGCTGAAAACTTCGATTGGGAAAACCTGTAAGAGAGGAATATACTATGAAATTTGTCGGAATTGTTGGATCAAATGCAGATCAATCTTATAACCGTATGCTATTGCAATTCATTCAACGCCACTTTAAAGTGAAGTTTGAACTAGAACTTTTGGAAATCAAAGATGTTCCAATGTTCAATCAGGACGAAGACCAGTCTGATTGTTTTGCAATTCAATACCTTTACAACAAAATCACCCGTGCTGACGGGGTCATTATTGCTACCCCTGAGCACAATCATACCATTACCCCTGCCCTTAAGAGTACTCTGGAATGGCTCAGCTTTAATTTGCACCCATTCGAAAATAAACCAGTTATGATTATCGGGGCATCTTACTACGATCAAGGAACTTCTCGTGCCCAAGTTCACCTACGGAAAATTTTAGATGCACCAGGTGTCAATGCTTACACACTACCAGGTAATGAATTCCTCCTTGGTAAGGCCAAAGAAGCTTTTGACGATAAGGGCAATATCATCAATGAAGGTACCGTGAAATTCTTAGAAAGCTGTCTAGACAACTTTATCAAGTATGTCGGTGTTGTATCCAAATTGAAAAAACCAAAACCAATCGCACCAGAAGATTTGGACTGTGGAAAGCCGATTGCGACGACCATCCACGGCATCGATCCAGATGATCCAGACTGGTTGGAAAAAGCTGCCAAACAGGTCAATGCCGTTGAGGGAAATACCTATGTGAAATTGGACAACGGTCTCCTCACCGTAGACCAACTCAATATGTTCCTCAATGCGATGCCATTTGAATTGACATATGCAGATGATAATAACCAATTCCTCTACTACAACAACAAGCACCAAGAACCTGATACCATGTTAGGTAAACGGGTACTTGCTCAAGTAGGAAATCGCCTGTCAACTGTCCACGGTACGCTACCTCCTGCCCGCATGAAGAATGTTGAATGGGTTGTCGGTACCTTGCGTAATGGTAATCAGGAATATGTTCGTACCATTGTACCCGGTACCCCTGCTGAAATTATCAACACCCACAACTACCAAGCTATGTACTATCCTGACGGATCCTACGCTGGTATCAATGAAATTATCTTTAATTTCAAACCATGGCTAGATTGGTATCTTGAAGCTACTGGTCAACGCTTGGTTGGTGGTTCGGGAACTGCCGCAGCTCCTGCACATGTTGACGCAACCTCTGGTGCATCAGATGCTGGTAGTGCCCCTGCTACTTCCACACCGACAGATGCAGATTCTGGTGCATCCGCTCACTAATCGTTCACATATAGTGGGAAGAACTCTTCCCACTATATTTTTCAAACAAAACATTGATCATGATTTCACAAGGAGTTCCTATGTCACCATTTCAAGAAAAAATTTCAGCTGCAGTTTCAAAAAAAGAAGCCCTTTTTGACGAAAGTCTAGGCCGCTATGCCTTGCGTTCCATGTATGCAGGAGCCTACCTGACTATGTCAACAGCTGTCGGTATTATCGGAGCAGACGTTATTGCCAGTCAATTTCCAAGTTTGTCGCGCTTTGTCTTTACCTTCATCTTTGCTATTGGGCTGGTTTTTGTTCTTCTTTTTGGTGGTGAATTAGCCACATCTAACATGATGTATCTCACAACTGGTGCCTACTATAAGCAAATTAGCTGGAAAAAAGTGACACTGATGCTGCTATACTGTACTTTCTTTAACTTTGTAGGCGCTACTATTCTAGCCTGGCTCTTCAATCAGTCCTTCTCCTACCTCAATCTCTCTGATAAGAGCTTTGTCGTCAATGCCGTTACCATCAAACTTGGAAAATCTGACTGGAGTAATTTTATTGAAGGGATCACGGCTAATATGTTTGTAAATATGGCAATCCTTGGCTTCATGCTCATCAAAGAACAGTCTGCTAAGTTCTTTGTCATCATTTCCTCCATTTTTATGTTCGTTTTCCTCATCAATGAGCATCTGGTCGCCAATTTCGCATCTTTCATGCTCCTAGCTTTTAACGCTACTCGAAGCAATGTCGAAGACTTCAATATGATCAATATCCTTCGTCAATGGATTGTGGTCTTTTTTGGAAATTGGCTTGGAGCCGGTCTCTTTATCGGTATCGCCTACGCTTGGCTCAATCAAACCAAAACCAACCATATTGAGCAATAAGCCTACCACAAAAACAGCCAAGATAAACCACGTCCTAAACGTTTAAGGATTGTGGTCTGCTTATCTTGGCTGTTTATTTTTCTATATATTATTCAAACACAAACTGGTTGTGGTAGAGTTCGGCGTAGAAGCCGTTGAGCTTGAGGAGCTGGCTGTGGTTGCCTTGCTCGATTACTTTTCCATCTTTGAGGACGATGATTTCGTCCGCATTGAGAATGGTTTTGAGGCGGTGGGCAATGACGAAGCTGGTCCGTCCTGCGATAATAGCCTCCATAGCTTTTTGAATTTTGGCTTCCGTTACGGTATCAACGTTAGACGTTGCTTCGTCCAAAATCAAGACTTGTGGATCTGTCAAGAGCGTACGGGCAATGGAAATCAGCTGTTTCTGACCTGTCGAGAAGACATTCTCATCATCGGTCACAAAGGTTTCATAGCCCTCTGGCAAGCTCATGATGAAGTCGTGGATATGGGTGGCACGAGCTGCGGTTTCCACCATTTCCTGCGAAATGCTCTCATCACCAAAGCGGATATTGTCCGCAATAGTACCTGAGAAAAGGACTGACTCCTGCAAGACAATGCCGACCTTATCCCGCAAGCTGTCCAAGTCATATTCCCGAATATCGCGACCGTCAAAGGCCACACTACCACTATTGACATCATAGAAGCGGTTAATCAAGTTCATAATGGTAGTCTTACCAGATCCCGTCGGACCAACGACCGCCACCATTTTGCCCTTAGGAGCAAAGATAGACACCTTGTCCAAGACCTTCTGACCTGGCAGGTAGCCAAAGTCGATGTCCTTAATTTCAACACCTTCTTTTAATTCGGTAAATAGCGGAGCGTTTTGAGGACGAACTTCCTCAGGCTCATCAAACATTTCCTGAATACGATGAGCTCCTGTGAAAGCTAGCTGCAATTCTGCCCAGCTGGCAGCAACCTGCATGATTGGCTGGTAATACTGTTGCGAATACTGAACAAAGGTCACGACCAGACCAAGTGCGGCAGCTGTTTCTAGCGAGCTATCATTGAGAACAATGCTGGAGCCTGCAAAGATAACAATGGCCGTATTGACCAAGCTCATACCATTCATAAATGGGAAGAGAATCCCACCAAACAAGCGACCCTTGAAGGTCGTACGGCGAACTTCTTCATTGAGTTCCAAGAAACCATCAATAGTCTCTTCCTGCACACCCTGTACAATAATCGCTTTTTGTCCAGAAATTTTCTCGTCCATGTAGGCATTGAGTTTAGACACCGCAGCCTGTTGCTTATCAGTATATTTCCGTGACAGGCGGATGATAACGACCAAGGCAATCAAGGCAACTGGCGTAGAAGCAATGGTCACCAAGGCCAAGCGAGTATCCTGACGGAACATCATGATGACCATACCAACATAAAGAGCGATGTTGGTCACCACTTGAGTCAAAGACTGGTTAAAAGCGTTTTGGATATTGTCCAAATCACTGGTAAAGCGAGAGAGAATATCCCCGTCCTTGTGGCTATCAAAGAAGGCAACTGTCAAACGTTCCAGCTTGCCAAACAAGCCCTTACGCATACGGTTGGTCGAATGAGCCACGATGCGCGTGAAGAGAAGGGTGTAAATCAAGGTTGCCACAACCGTCGCCGCATAGGCGAAGAAAAGGTTGAGCATAACCCCATTAAAATCAGACAGGTCAGGTTTGAAATCTGACTGACCCATTTGCACCGAAGCAAAGTAAGCCTGCCCGATTTTCCCCATCTCCGCAATGGCATTTCCAAGGAAAACAGGTGTCTTAACCTGCAAGTAGGTCGCTGTCACAATGGCTAGAAAAATCACAGCAAAGGACAGTTTATAGCGTTTGAAATAAAACCAGAAAAAACGTAACGTCTTCATAACATGATACTAAGGTCGCCCAGAAAGCGACCGAAAAATAGGAAACCAACGCCGCGTCCCGAAACGCTAGGCGGTTTATCTTTTTTCGAAGCTTTCCGACCGAGTTCAAATACAATCGTTCTATATAGACTGCACTTGCTTAGTTCTCCTCCCTCCCTTTCTGTGTTTCGTAAATTTCACGGTAGACATCATTCGTAGCTACCAGCTCGGCGTGGGTACCTTGGCCGATCAGACGACCTTCGTCAAGAACCAAAATCTTATCAGCTTTGACAACAGAAGAAATCTTCTGGGCAACGATGACAGTGGTTGTCCCCTTCAAATCATGGTTGAGAGCCTCTTGGACTAGTTTCTCAGACTTGGCATCCAGGGCAGAAGTTGAGTCATCCAAGACCAAAACCTTAGGCTCGCCAATCACCCCACGAGCAATGGACATCCGCTGCTTCTGACCACCAGAGAAGTTATTTCCACGTTCTTCTACTTGGCTCTCATAGGTATCATCCAAGCGGTCGATAAATTCTTTGGCTTGGGCAATACCTGCGGCCCGCTCCAAACGTTGCAAATCAGCACCAGGTGCCCCTTGACGCAGGTTGTCTGCAATGGTTCCCGAGAAGAGAATAGCCTTTTGCAAGACAATCGATACCGTATCACGCAGGGTGTTCTTGCTGACTTCTTTCAAGTCCCGACCACCGATGGATACCGTTCCTTCTTGCGGGTCAAACAAACGCGGAATCAGTTGAGCAAGAGTGGATTTACCCGCACCTGTTGCACCAACCACACCGACCATTTGACCTGGCTCAATCTCAAATGAGATATTTTTCAACGTCGGCTCGGTATCGTGTGGATAGGTAAAGCTAACATTGTCAAAGACAATCTTACCAGTCAATTCTTCATCCGCCACATCCTTGAAAGTCATAGCAGGCTCCGTATCCAACACCTCGCTGATCCGCTTAATAGAAATGGCAGCACGTGAAGCCTGCATCCCCATAAAGCTAGTCATGATGATGGCAAACATGATTTGCATGAGGTAGCTCATAAAGGAAGTAAAGCCACCAACTGCTTCCATGTTGGTTTTCAACATCCCAGACACCAAGTAAAGCGATGCAAAAATCGCCATGTAGGAGATAAACATCATCAAGGGTTGCAAGATAGCAAAACCGTAGCCGATAAAGAGATTGAGGTCCAAGAGTTCGTTGGATACATCTTTGAATTTCTTGTACTGTTTTTTCTCTTGAACAAAGGATTTGACCACACGAATCCCACGGAGATTTTCCTTGGCAATGCTGTTCATCTTGTCCATGAGGGACTGGAATTTCCCAAAACGTGGTCCCATTTGCCCCATGACAACCGCCATAATAGCCATAATCAAGACCACCATGAGAATAATCATCCACCAGAGTTCTGGCATGGTCCGCACCGCCATGATGAAGGCTCCGACAAACAGCAATGGAACCCGCATCAACACTGTGAAGAGCATCATGACAAGGTTCTGGATCTGATTGACATCGTTAGTCATCCGAACAACCAAGTTCCCTGCGTTAAACTCTTCGATATTAGCATAAGAGAAGCTTTGGATTTTCCGAAAGGTCTTCTCACGAATATCCGCAGATACTCCCTGAGAAATCTTAGCTGCTGAAATGGTATTGACAAGCCCTGCCAAAAGACCAATTCCAGCAATAATCAGCAGTAATTTGCCTACACGAACAATTTCATCCTTGTCATTGGCCAAGACTGCTGTCAAGACATCCTGCAAATAACTAGGTTGCATCAAGGTCGTTGCTACGACAATTGACGTTAGCAAGACCGATGCTAAGGCGTACCATTTATAACGTAAAATGGCTTCTTTAAACATGGTCATTCTCCTTATAATTTCGAATATTTTCTTTTAATTGATTAGCCACCTGTTTAACCAAATCAAAGTCCTCTTTTTGAATGCCCCAAAAAAGTGAATGGTGCATTTCTTCATGGAAGGCTTTCAGGTGACAGATTTTTCCTTGTCCTTTCTCTGTCAAAACCAACCGCTTGTAACGTTTGTCAACCTGAGAAGGCAGGACTTGGATAAAGCCATTTTTCTCCATTCGCTTGACCAGATTGCTGGCAACCGATTTGGAAATCTTCAATTCCGCTTCTATATCTTTTACAAAGGTTTCAAGGTCTGACCGTTCCGCAATGAAACGCAAGGCCCAGCCCTGTGGCCCAGCTAGGTGCTCCACATCGTATTCTTTAGCAATGGTTTCACTAATTTGTTCAATCTGATTGAGCAAGTTCCGAAAATCTGCAATGGTATGTCCCACAATGACTCCTTTCCAATCAATTAATTAGCATGGGAACTATTATAGTTCTCTTAAGAACTATTGTCAATCATTTTAACTTCTATTTTCTGAAAATAAGACCTATTTTCAAATCTCACCCTGCTAACATTTTTCTTCCTAACAGCAATATTTGACATGACTTGCAAGATTTTATCTATGGATTATGATATAATATAGACAAATCAACTCAACCTAGAAAGGATTTTCTATGACCAAACAAACCATTGCTGTCTTGGGACCAGGCTCATGGGGAACTGCCCTTGCCCAAGTTCTCAACGATAACGGTCATACTGTCCGTATTTGGGGAAATATCCCTGAACAAATTGACGAAATCAATGAACACCATACCAATACTCGCTACTTCAAGGATATTGTCCTAGATGATAAAATCACAGGCTACAAGGATTTAGCAGAAACCTTAAACGGTGTGGATGCAGTTCTATTCGTTGTGCCGACCAAGGTAACCCGTCTGGTTGCCAAGCAAGTGGCCCAAGCTCTCAAGCACAAGGTGATTGTCATGCATGCCTCAAAAGGTTTGGAACCTGATAGCCACAAACGCTTGTCAGAGGTCTTAGAAGAAGAAATTCCTGCTGATTTTCGCTCTGAAATCGTTGTTGTTTCAGGTCCTAGCCATGCGGAAGAAACCATTGTTCGTGACTTGACCTTGATTTCTGCCGCTTCTAAAGACTTGGAAACAGCCAGCTATGTTCAAAACCTCTTTAGCAACAACTACTTCCGCCTCTACACCAACAATGATGTCATCGGTGTAGAAACTGCTGGTGCCCTGAAAAACATTATCGCCGTAGGGGCGGGTGCTCTTCACGGTCTCGGTTACGGTGACAATGCCAAGGCAGCTATTATCGCTCGCGGTTTGACAGAAATCACACGTCTAGGCGTTGCTATGGGCGCAAATCCCTTGACCTACAGCGGTCTGTCTGGTGTCGGCGACTTGATCGTTACAGGAACCTCTGTCCACTCCCGCAATTGGCGGGCTGGTGACTTGCTTGGTAAGGGTGAAAAACTCGAAGATATCGAAGCAAACATGGGCATGGTTATCGAAGGAATTTCTACTACCAAAGCAGCTTACGAACTGGCTCAAGAATTAGATGTTTACATGCCTATTACCCAAGCCATTTACAGCGTTATTTACCAGGGTGCTAGCATACAAGATGCTATTAAAGAAATCATGTCCGGCGAATTCCGCCACGAAAATGAATGGTCTTAATAAAAAGGAGATTGCATTATGACAAAAAAAGTTAGAAAAGCCGTTATCCCTGCAGCAGGTTTGGGAACACGTTTCCTTCCAGCAACTAAGGCTCTTGCCAAAGAAATGTTGCCGATTGTTGATAAACCAACTATTCAATTTATCGTTGAAGAAGCTCTTCGCTCTGGTATCGAAGATATTTTGGTGGTCACTGGTAAATCAAAACGTTCTATCGAAGACCACTTTGATTCAAACTTTGAATTGGAATATAACCTCAAAGAAAAAGGCAAAAATGATTTGTTGAAACTCGTTGATGAGACAACAGGTATTCGCCTACACTTCATCCGTCAAAGCCACCCACGTGGACTTGGTGATGCCGTTCTTCAAGCTAAAGCATTTGTCGGGAACGAGCCATTTGTTGTCATGCTCGGCGATGACCTCATGGACATCACAGATACAAAAGCTGTCCCATTGACCAAGCAACTCATGAACGACTATGAAAAAACACACGCTTCTACCATTGCAGTTATGCCTGTTCCTCATGAAGAAGTTTCTGCATACGGTGTTATCGCTCCACAAGGTGAAGGTGTCAACGGTCTCTATAGTGTGGAAACCTTTGTGGAAAAACCAAAACCAGAAGATGCTCCTTCTGACCTGGCTATTATCGGACGCTACTTACTCACTCCTGAAATCTTTGAGATTTTAGAAAACCAAAAACCAGGTGCCGGGAACGAGATTCAATTGACAGATGCCATTGATACTCTGAACAAAACGCAACGCGTGTTTGCTCGTGAATTCAAAGGCAACCGTTACGATGTTGGGGATAAGTTCGGTTTCATGAAAACTTCTATCGACTACGCTCTCCAACACCCTCAAGTAAAAGATGATTTGAAACAATACTTGATCGATCTTGGTAAAAAATTAGATACAAAGAAAAACTAGCAAGTGCTAGTTTTTTTCTTATATCACATAGAATATCCCTAGTAGCAAGGCGATCAAACCCAAATAACCAATGAAACTGTAAAAAATCTGTTTTCCTGTAAAGAGATCTTTTTCCACAAGAGGTGGAAGGAACATCACGACCAAGCAACCTCCAACAGCTCCTCCAATATGTCCTGCCATACTAATGGTTGGATTAAAAAGTCCCAAAACCAAGTTCAATCCCAAAAGGACCATGTAGCGTTGACCAAGAACCTGCAGATAAGGGCTGCGACTAAATTTTCTCAAAAGTGCCATAGCTGCAAAAAGACCAAAGAGCGAGGTCGATGCACCTGCACCAACCACATCTGGTGTAAAAAAGAGAACAAAAAGATTGCCCATTATCCCAGACAAGATATACAGCAGGAAGAAACGCCTTGACCCAAACAGCCCTTCTAATTGATAACCCAAACCAAGCAAGGTAATGCTGTTAAAGATAAAATGTTCCCAACCAATGTGGACAAAGATGGGGGAAATCAACCGCCACAACTGAGTCGGATCATACCGCACTACCTCACCAAACATACCACCGAATTCATAAATCGTATAGGCAGCCGTCGTCTGTCCGAAGCGAAATACTTGTATCAATAGGAAAACAAGAGCCGTAACCGCCAACAGGCCATTGGTTACAGGGTAGCGCTTATCAAAAAAGTTCTTCAAAAATCAACAACTCCTTCACTGGAATATCAAATACATCTGGTTCGAAATCATAGACTTGAAATTCTGCCACGGTCGATACCGTCTCCCCCTGATAATCTACTAGGTAGCGATCATAAAAACCACCTCCATAGCCCACTCGAAAACCCGCTTGATTCCAAGCCAAACCAGGGACATGAATCAACTTAACCACAGACTTATCCACAGGTTGTGAATAAGTCCCAGGTTCCCAAACTCCAAACCTAGATTTCACCAAATCATCAGGATTATATTCTACAAAATCCATGCGGCCTTGTGAATAGGTCTTAGGAATGAAAATGCATTTTCCATCCTTTTGAGCCTGTTCAATCAGGTAAGAAGTATCAAACTCATGAGGCATGGAAAGGTAGGTCCCAAGCGACTTTGTGCCTTGATAGGCCTCAGAAGCAAGGAGGCGTTCCGTTAGCTGCTGGCTCCATCTTGCTCGCTGACTACTAGTCAGGTCTTTCAAGCTCTGCAGGACCTCTTGCCGAATGCTCTTTTTATCCACAGAAACTCCTTTCTTTTCAGAAAAAGACTGGAAAACCAGTCTAGTTTGCTTTCATTTTCAAAAAATCGCTCAACTTATCCACAGCAAAGGGAAGCACTTCCTCTTTGGGACTGAGACGAGGATTGTGAAGGGGATAAGGCGTATCCACACCCAACCAGAACATAACACCCGGCACCTTATTGAGCAGGTAGCCGAAGTCCTCACCCGTCATAGCTGGTGGGCAGTCAATCATCTCCACGCCGTCGACTTGTTCAAAATAAATTATCAGTTCATCCGCCAGCTGGGGATTATTTTCCACAGGCAGATAACCGCTAGGATTAAGCTCAATCTCCAAGTCCACTCCAAAGGACAGGGCGATTCCCTCTGCCACTTCCCGCACCCGTTTTTGCACAAGAAGGCTCATGCTCTGGGTCAAAGCCCGAATGGTGCCATGCAAGAAAGCCGTTTCCGCAATGACATTATTGGTCGTACCCGCGTGCAGGGAGCCGAAGGTGACCACAGCTCCCTCAATCGGATCAACGTTACGACTGACCACCGACTGCACCTGAGTCACAAAGTAGCTTGCTGCCACCAAGGCGTCATTGGCAGTATGGGGAAATGCTGCGTGGCCACCTTTTCCTGTAAACCGTATCTTAACTTCACAGGTCCCGGCAAAGAGGGTCGCACGGTTGGTGGCCATTTGACCGACTTTGAGGTCTGGTCGGACATGGAGCCCATAAAATTCATCTGGCAACCAATCCCCGAAAGCTCCCGCTTTATACATGAGCATGCCACCTGCTAGATTTTCCTCCGCAGGCTGAAACAAGAAGAGAAGATTATTTTTCGGTTGCTGCTCTGCCATTTTCTCCAAAAGCCCCAAGGCAATGGTCATGTGGAAATCATGTCCGCAGGCGTGCATTCGGTCTGGGTGGAGGGACTTGAAGTCCAGGTCCGTTTCTTCCACGATAGGCAGGCCGTCAATATCTGCCCGCCAGCCGATGGTCTTTTCAGGAGCAGAGCCTGTCAGATAGACTAAAATGCCTGTCTTCCAGGTGCGAACCTGGGCAAAAGAGCAATCTTCCAGCAAGTTCTCAATAGTTTCCATAAGAAAGGCGTGGGTCTTGAACTCCTCCATGCCCAGCTCTGGAATCTGGTGGAGGGCTCGACGTGTCGCGATTAAATCTAGCATAGCTACCTCTTAGAGTGTTCGCAAAGCCTCTTCCAAGGCTGTCTTTTGTTGGGTTTGAGCGTCGATTTCCTTGATGATGCGGGCTGGCACACCTGCCACTACAACATTTTCAGGGACATCTTGGGTCACAATAGCACCCGCTGCGACAACAGAGCCACTACCGATTTGCACGCCCTCGATAACAACGGCATTAGCACCGACCAAAACATTGTCGCCAACACGCACTGGCTCAGCAGAAGCTGGCTCGATGACACCTGCAAGGACCGCACCTGCACCGATGTGGCTGTTTTTACCAACCATCGCACGACCACCAAGGATAGCCCCCATGTCAATCATGGTACCTGGACCGATTTCCGCACCGATGTTAATTACCGCACCCATCATGATAACGGCATTATCGCCAATGGTCACTTGGTCACGGATAATGGCACCTGGCTCGATACGGGCATTGATGTTACGTTTGTCTAGCAAAGGCACAGCTGAATTGCGACCGTCTTGCTCGACTACGTAGTCTACATTTTCAGTCAAGTTTGCCAAAAGTGGCTCGACGTCTTTCCAGTCACCGAAGAGGACATTGCCAAGCTTTGTCACTTCAGCAGGAACAGGACCAGCCAATTCACCTTCAAAAGTCACTTTAACATTCGTTTTTTTCACAGCATTACCGATAAAGGCAATGATTTCTTGGGCAGTCATTTTTTGTGCAGTCATAATATTTTCTCCATTTTCTTTGGTATTTACTTATTATAACAGAATTTTCAGATTTTTCTAGCAAAGAAAAACAGAAATAGTACTGACTATTTCTGCCTTATCCTTCTTAACCACCTAGGGCTGCAGACATATCATTGATTTGTTGCTGCAAGCTATCTCGGTATTCTTTTAGGAACTGAACGATCCCATCTTTTCCAACAATTGGTGCATTACCGAACAGGCCATATTGTGCTTTCTGCTCATCTACTGACTGTGTAACACTATCTCTCATCGCTTGATAAGTCGCATCATCACCTAGTCCGTGTTGACTGACCATATTTTCATAGTTAGTCACGTATTCATTGACAATAAACTCGTACATTTCCAAATAATCATTGTATGTTTCAATACTTTCAATGGTCGCATCAGTAGAATCCGTTGGGACAAAATCTGTCGCTGAAGCAGTGTCGCTTGTACTAGTTGCTTGTTCTGAACTAGACTGGGTGACACTGCTAGAAGTATCAGTAGCTTCCTTTTTACTTGGTTCAGTAGTAGAACACGCAGCAAGTGCAAACACTGACAGTGCAGTCAAAGTTAGGAAAGTAAGTTTTTTCATAAAATCCTCCAAGAAATTGTTTACACTACCATTATATATATATATGCGTTGTCAAGTATAAAATTAAAAAAAATTAGAAGTTTGACCTCCTAATTTTCAAGCATTCTCTAATCTTCAATTTCTTTTCTCGGATTGACAGCTCCGACGATGTAGTCCTGCACCAGACCTGTATCATCCAGCACAATCCCGTGTAGCACTCCGCCGTAAACAGCTCCACCGTCGATTCCCATTTTCCCATCTGGACTGGTCCAAATCTGACTGATACGAAGCTCGGTCTGATAAAGATTATAAACAGGGGTATGTCCAAAGACAATCATTTTCCCTGTGGTATTTTCAGCCTCATGGAAAGGGGTGCGTAACCAAACCTTATCATGATTATTGGTTTCACGCCAATCTGGTAAGGTCAAATCAACCCCTGCATGGACGAAGATATAGTGCTCAGTCTCGATATGATAGGGGCAAGATTTGACAAAATCAATCAGGTCCTCATATTGTTCCATCACTGCATTGGCATCCACCAGACCATCTACCGGTGCAGCCAAGGGACGCCCCAGTAAGGAATTGATGGTCGTATCTCCACCATTTCTCCGATAGTGGTCGTAGCGATTAACTGGATCGCGTAACCAAGCTAGCAACATCCGTTCATGATTACCAGTCAAACAGATAGCACCTTTTTCACGGACCAACTGTCGCACCAACTCTAGACAAGCCTTTGAATTTTCTCCACGGTCAATCAAATCGCCTAGAAAAATCAGTTGTTGTCGCTCTTCATTCCATTTCTTCAACATATCGAGTAGGAGTTCAAATTTACCATGAACATCTCCTACTACAAAAAATTCATTTTTCATAGTATCTATTCTACCACATTTCCAAAGGAAAGAAAAACTGGGAGTGTGATAGAACTCAAGACATAGAAAAGAGTTCGTCCTCACACCCCCGCACAGTTGATTAGGTCAGATTTGGAGTGTGAAACACGAACAAATCTACCAATCAACCACTGCGCTGAGATGTTGACACGAACTCTGATAGGCGGGATTAAATTTTCATTTTCTTACAAACGTGCGTTCAATTCTGCACCGAGTTCTTCAAATCCTGGTTTGCCAAGAAGAGCGAACATATTTTTCTTGTAGGCTTCTACACCTGGTTGGTCAAATGGGTTGATCGCATTGAGGTAACCAGAGATCGCAATTGCCAACTCGAAGAAGTAGAAGGTGTAACCAAGTGTGAACTCATCTTGTTGTGGAAGGGTCACAAACATGTTTGGTACGCCACCATCTGTGTGGGCAAGAAGTACGCCGTCCGTTGCTTTTTTGTTTACAAAGTCAACATCCTTACCTTGCAAGTAGCCAAGACCGTCAAGGTCTTCTGCCATGTCAGGAATCAAGATATTTTTTCTTGGTTTGTCAACACGCACCACTGTCTCAAAGATGTTGCGGTTTCCTTCTTGGATAAATTGTCCAAGAGAGTGCAAGTCTGTTGAGAAGTTAGCAGATGTAGGGTTGATACCTTTTTGGTCTTTACCTTCTGACTCACCTGCCAATTGTTTCCACCATTCGCTGAAGTATTGCAGTGATGGCTCGTAGTTAGCCAAGATTTCTGTTACATAGCCTTTTCTGTAAAGGATGTTACGAACAGCTGCATATTGGTAGGCTTGGTTTTCAGCAATTTTATCTGAAGTGTAAGTCGTACGAGCAGCGTTTGCACCTTCCATAAGGGCATCAATGTCCGCACCAGCTGCTGCGATTGGCAAAAGACCAACTGCAGTCAAGACTGAGAAACGGCCACCGACATCATCTGGAACAACAAAGGTTTCCCAACCATTTGCGTCCGCTTCAACCTTAACAGCACCTTTTGCCTTGTCAGTTGTCGCATAGATACGCTTATTAGCTTCTTCTTGACCGTATTTCTTCACAAGCAATTCTTTGAAGACGCGGAAAGCAATGGCAGGCTCAGTTGTTGTACCTGATTTAGAAATCACGTTAACTGAGAAATCCTTATCTGCCACATAGTCCACCAAGTCAGCAAGGTAGCTTGATGAGATAGAGTTTCCAGCGTAAAGGATTTGTGGAGCTTTACGCTCTTCACGTGTTTGCAAGTTTACAAAGGCATTGCTCAAGAAATCAATAGCTGCTTTAGCACCAAGGTAAGAACCACCGATACCGATAACTACCAAAACTTCACTTTCATTTTGGATTTTAGCTGCTGCTTCCTTGATACGAGCAAACTCTTCTTTGTCGTAGTTTTCTGGCAAATCCAACCAGCCGATAAAGTCGCTACCAGGACCTGTTCCTTGACGGAGCATTTGGTCTGCAAGGGTAACCTGTGGTTGCATGTAGTCTACTTCTTGAGCACCGACAAATTGGCCCAAGACTTTTGAATAATCGAATGTAATATGTGTCATGTCATTCCTCCATTTATGTACCATAATATGATAACGCTTTATCATGTTTTTTTCAAGGGATTTATCGATTTTCATTTATTTTCATGAAATGGTTTGCGTAACTTGTTTATTTTTTGCAAAAATAGTAAAATTCTGAGGAATTTCAAAGTCTGCTAAGACCTGACCCGACTGTGTCACTGTTATCATATTTGGCAATATTTTTGACAATAAATATAGCGGGACCAGGCTCACATACCAGATTGTCATCACTTCAAAAATAAATTTGCTATTATTCCCTCTCTGAATATAGCGTTGTCGGTGTTCTTCTTTTAATGATGGGTGGGGAATGTAAATGTGAAACGGGACAGCGCCACGTACAAGCATAACCAACAACATCCTTACTAGAAAATTCATGGCGACAAGGACCGTCTTCCCCTCCTCATGCAAGGTATAGGCTTTTTCAACGTAGATGTTTTTATAATTCTTATCTTTAATCGGACGTGGAGTTGATTTTCTTTCTTCTTTATTCAAATGACGAACACTAGAATTATCATATTTGATATCCGACATTTCTAAATCTACAATTTGTGAAGATTGCTTGACAAGTGTCGTTTTCCCCATACCTGGAAAAGCAAATACAAACATAGGCTTTCCTCCTTTTCCTCTGTAGAATAGCAGAGCTAACAAAAAGTTTTCTTAAGAGGAAATCTATTTTACTCCTTTTTCCCTATAAATCAATAGAATGGCAACAAAATCAGTCCCCAGACGGAGAGAAATATACTTGCTAAAGTAGTTGCCCCTATTTCTAAAAACAAGCAAAAGAAAACCCTCTGAAAGCATGATTTCAAAGGGTTTTTAGACTATACGCAAAAAGAGCACACACCCGACTTCGCTTAGGGCTGCTGGATTCCTCCCCTGACCCGCTTCACGCACGAATGTTGCTCCGTTTATTATTATAACACAAATTGACTAAAGTGCAAGTTTAGAGTGTAAACTAGCTATCCGAAGTTGCTTCCTCTTGCGTCTTCATGATAAGTTTAGCAGCCTTCTGACTTTCTCTACGTTGTCTGAAAAAATCTTGCATAATCTGAGCGCAGTCCTCTTCCAAAATTCCCGTCTCAACTGTCACACGGTGATTGAGTCGCTGATCTGTCAAAATATCATAGAGACTGCCTGCAGCACCAAACTTCTGATTGGCAGCACCGTACACCACCTGGGGAATACGAGCCAAGCCAATAGCACCGCTACACATGACACAGGGTTCAATGGTCACAAAGAGGGTCGTATCCAGCAAACGCCAATTTCCCACTGTTTGATTGGCTTCTTGGATGGCCATGACTTCGGCATGCATGATAGCCTGATTGAATTCCTCACGCGCATTATGCCCTCTGCCAATAATCTGGCCATCCTTGACAATCACACAACCAATTGGAATTTCTTCCTTGTCCAGTGATTTTTCAGCCTCTGCCAAGGCCTGTTTCATAAAATATTCTTTTTCTTCTTGTGTATAGTTCATAAATCTATTATAGCACAGCCCTGATAACAGTTCAAAATCACTTCTTTATTCTCTGCTATCAAAATCAATCTAACACTACTTCTTCCTTGTCACACATTTCTTTCAAAATTCTGCCCTTCTATTAACTTAAAAATATAAAAATACCTCCTCAGTCGAGAAGGTAGGGGGAGCAATATTGATATTTACAGATATTAATATATCATCTATTGTCGATATTGTCAAGAAAATTTTAAAAAAAAATGTCAAAAACAGCCTCGAAAGGCTGTCTCTGACATTTTCTATTACAATTCGCCAACTAATTTCACAACATTTTCTACTGTGAAACCATAGTTGTCGATAACTGTTTGGGCTGGAGCTGAAGCACCGAATGTATCGATACCAAGGACTTTACCGTCAAGGCCGACATACTTGTACCAACCTTGAGTCGCACCCATTTCAATTGCCAAGCGACGACGGATAGCATTTGGAAGGATTTCTTCCTTGTAGGCAGCATCTTGTGCATCGAAGAGTTCAGTTGATGGCACAGAAACCACACGAACCTTAGTGCCTGCTGCTTCTAGTTCTTTGGCAGCTTTAACAGCCAAGTTCACTTCTGAACCTGATGCAAGAAGGATTGTATCAAAGCCTGCTGCTTCATAAACCACATAAGCACCTTTTGCAACCTTGTCAAAGTCTGTTCCTTCTTCAACTGTCAAGTTTTGACGGGTGAGGACAAGGGCTGATGGTGTAGACTTGCTAGTCAATGACAAGTACCAAGCTGCCTGTGTTTCACGCGCATCTGCTGGGCGGAAAACGTTGAGGTTTGGCATAGCACGAAGTCCTGCCAAGTGCTCGATTGGCTCGTGAGTAGGTCCATCTTCACCAACTGCGATAGAATCGTGTGTGAAAACGTAAGTCACAGGAAGTCCTTGAAGAGCTGACAAACGAACTGCTGCTTTTACATAGTCTGAGAAGACGAAGAAGGTACCACCATAGACACGAAGTCCGCCGTGGGCTGCCATACCGTTCAAGATAGTTCCCATGGCAAATTCACGCACACCAAACTGGATATTGCGGTTGAGTGGATTTACTGAATCTTGCAAACCATCTTCCTTGATGTAGGTCATGTTTGAATGAGCCAAGTCTGCTGAACCACCTAAGAAAGTTGGCAAGACCTTAGCCGCTGCGTTGAGGGCATCTTGTGATGAGTTACGAGTTGCTTGTGAGAAGCCATTCTCATAAACTGGGAAGTCTTCTGGCTTGATTTCGACTACATCACGACCTTCCAAAATCGCTGTTACTTCAGCTGCCAATTCTGGATGAGCTGCCTTATAGCCTTCTACTAATTTCACCCAAGCATCGTAGGCAGCAGCACCGCGATCTGCTACGTTTGCCTTGAAGTCCGCATAGACTTCTGCTGGGATTTCAAATGGTGCATAGTTCCAGTCAAGTGCCTTACGAGTTGCTTCTGCTTCCTCTGGTCCAAGCGGCGCACCATGGACTGCGTTTGTACCTTGTTTGTTTGGTGAACCGTGACCGATAACAGTCTTGATTTCGATAAGAGATGGCTTACCTGCTGCCTTAGCTTTTTCAATAGCAGCAAAGATGGCATCCACATCTGTTCCGTCTGTTACGAGGTCTGTATGCCAGCCATAAGCATTGTAGCGAGCGCGCACATCTTCTGTGAAGGAATCTTTTGTTTCACCATCCAAGTTGATGTCGTTTGAATCATAAAGAACAATGAGTTTTTCTAATTTTTGAAGACCTGCATAAGAAGCCGCTTCTGCAGAAACACCCTCCATCAAGTCGCCATCGCCACAGATTACATATGTATAGTGGTCGAAGATTGGGAAACCATCACGGTTGTACTTAGCCGCAAGGAAACGCTCTGCTTGCGCAAAACCTGTCGCAGTTGAGATCCCTTGTCCAAGAGGACCTGTTGTTGCATCTACACCTGCTGTGTGACCAAATTCTGGGTGACCTGGTGTTTTTGACCCCCACTGACGGAAGTTCTTGATTTCATCCATAGTGACATCTTCAAATCCTGACAAATGAAGAAGTCCGTAGAGGAGCATTGACCCATGACCTGCTGACAAGATAAAGCGGTCGCGGTTAATCCAGTTTGGTTGATCTGGGTTGATGCGGAGCTCTTTAGTGAACAAGCTATAAGCCATCGGTGCCGCACCCATAACAACACCTGGGTGACCTGATTTTGATTTTTCGATGGCATCAATACCAAGGAAACGAATTGCGTTTACTGAAAGTTGTGACATCTTATTCTCCTTTAATAAAGTAATGGTTTCATTATACCATAAAGCGTTTTCTATGTCTGTTTCAAAAGGCAGGACTTGCGTCCCGCCCCTCTTGTCTTCTTATAGCAAGGCCTTGAATTGAATGTTTGAATCTTCCAAGAAGCAATCGTCAAAGCCACGTGGGTGGTGATATTCGATACGGTCCTTGTCCATAGGATAAGTATACTTGCCACCAACTTCCCAGATGAATGGATGGAAATCGTATTGCAAGCGTTCTTTACGCATTTTCCATAGTTGCAAGATTTCATCAGTTGACGCCATAAAGTTAGACCAGATGTCATAGTGAACAGGGATAATAACCTTAGCACGCAAGTTTTCTGCCATACGAAGAAGGTCGATTGATGTCATCTTGTCTTGGATACCGATTGGGTTGTCACCATAGTTGTTGATAGCAACGTCGATGTTGAAGTCGCGACCGTGTTTTGCAAAGTAGTTAGAGAAGTGTGAGTCTGCACCGTGGTAGATGGTTCCACCTGGTGTTTCAAAGACATAGTTGACTGCCTTGCGAGCCATGAGTTCATCTGTCACAGGAAGTCCTGCTAGTTTGCCACCGTTTTCTTCGTAGCCTTCGATTGGAAGTGTCACCAAGCAAGTACGGTCGAAGGATTCTACAGCGTGGACCTTGATGTCTTTGAACTCAAAGCTGTCGCCCGGTGCGATACGGATGATACGGTCAGCTGGAACGCCCCATTTTTCCCAGATGTCGCCACTTTCAACTGGACCGACAAATTTGACGTGGTCCAACTTTGGATTGTTGATGATAGCAGCGGCTGTGCTGATGTCCATGTGGTCACTGTGGACGTGCGATACTAGGTAGTAGTCCAATTCATTGATGGCAAATGGATCGATAACCATTGGCTGCACACGCAAGTTTGGTTGCAATTTACGGACGCCGGCCATGTTAGCCATTTGGTGTCCCCAAACCATGTCTTTCACTTTTTTAGTAGACTTACCACGAGATGACCACAGGTCCATAACCACGTTAGCTCCGCCAGGCGTCTTAATCCAGACACCACAGTTGCCTAACCACCACATAGCAAAGTTGCCTTCTGGCACTACTTCTTCTTCAATTTCTTCATTGAGCCAAGTTCCCCATTCTGGGAAGGTTGAAAGAATCCAGGATTCTCTTGTAATATCTTGAACTTTAGCCATTTTTCATTCCTCCTATAAGGCTGATTGTGTTTCTATGCTTCTAGTATATGCGCAAAAGGTCACAAAAAAAAGACCAAATAAAACACAGGCTTGTGTTCACATTTGGACTTTTGCACGCAGATGGCTAATACAAATCTGTTTCCAGATCGGAACTAGCTAAGCTTGCCAATAATTCATTGGCAATCAGATTTTGCAAACGCTGTTTCAATTCCAGGGCTTCCTGGCCATTTTCAACATATGACGCTAGGAGTTTGTCCAATTCTATGGCAAAACCTTTTTGACTGTCTGTCAGATTGCGGTATTTGGCAAAATGAATCAAACGCAAGACATCATCAAAATCCAGAATCGGATGGACTTGTATCACAGGCAAATCCGTATCCGTCACTTCATTGGTCGAAATCAAGAAGTCCACCTCCAACAGGTCTTCCACGCTCTTAAATTGCTCTGTTGTAAAGACGGCAGAGATGGTTTTTTCAGGTAGGTGGTGCTGACATTGTTTCATCAACAATTTCTGCACAGAAACTCCCTCATCACAGATAAGAAAGACAGTCGGACTGGTCAGCTTTCGACTACTGCTTCGACGAAGGGCTCCACCCAAATGCACCGTCAGATAAGCAATATCCTCATCTGTCAACTGGATTTGCCAGGCTTCTTCCAGAATATGACTAGAAGATTTTGTCAATCGAAAAAGAGTATCATACTTGTAGCGAATTTGATCGACCAAAGGATTGCGCGATAAAATCCCGTAAGTTTTACGAAATAGCATGGCCTTGCAGTGAGCCAGCAAATCATGGGCTAGCTCCTCTTTTTTCTCCAATTCAAAATCTGAATGTAACTCAAAATGACGGATGAAGACATCGACAATCTTCTTCAAATCCGCAAAATCCTGACTAGTAACATGGGCATCCCGGTCCTTGCGATAAGACAAGAGCAAGACAGCGATTAGCGACACCTCTATCTCGTCTAAATCAAGACCAAACTGCTCTTCTAGGGACTGGCTAATTTTTTGAGCAACACCGTACTCAATCCGTTCATAGACCAAGGCGAATTCACGGACAATCGCATCCTTTTCCTCTTGCTCCAAACTCATATTGCGATAAGTTAGCAACATATAGGGTAGAATCTTGAGCATCAGTTCAATTTCAGAACGATTGATTTTCTTACCAAGATCTTTTTCAATACCATATACCTGGTGGGACAAAAATTGGGCCAAATCTTTTGAAAAAAGGGACTGGCAACCACTGAAAAGACTAACCTTGTCTTCCAAAATGCTGACAAAACTCTTGCTCGCTTCTGTGAACAAACTATAGAGTAGAGAGTGGATATACTGGATTTTTGTCAAGGGATGACAGGCCAGATCGTACCCTTGTGACTTAGAAACATAGAGGGTCATCTGATACTGTTCCTTACTCAATCGACTACGGATTTCATTTAAATCGTTGAGAACGGTATTTCGCGAAACCTCTGTCAGATCCATCAATTTTTCCAAGGTAATTCGTTCGTGTGCAATGCAGATATAAAGGAGCATCAACTGCATCCGCTCATCCATATTCATAATATAGCTATAGGAATCAATGGAATCTAAGAGTTGACGACAGGCTTGCTTTTGCTCTTCGGACAAACGGATTCCGATCCGAGGTAGACTTTCGATTGGCTCAACATGGTCTGGAAAGGCAGCATTGATTTTTTCTAAATGATAATAGATTTTTCTACGCGATTGTTGCAATTCCTTGGAAATAGCCATAATGGTTTCTGGCTCTTGGATACCAATCAAATGCCGTAATAAGGCACAACTACTTTTATCTAGTAACACCGTTTCTCCCTCCTCTCTTACTATTTTAACATATTTATAACACAAATTCTAACGACAATATAAATAGGTATTGTTTTTCCAGTCAATAGATACTCTTGATAATCTCCACCCGTGTAATCAAATCTCCATGCATATTGTCAATCCGTAGTGCTACATTTTTCAGATAGACGCAGGCACCGATGGCAATGGTTTTTTCTTCTTCATTGAGTTTGCGGGTCACAAATTCACGCAGGGTTTCACTGCCTTCACTAGGAATTTTTACCCGTGCAATGATGTTGGCAACCTTAACCTTCTGGCTGGCCCGCATGATGATATTATTAGAGTCATCAAACTGGGTAAAGAGGTATTTTCTTACTGCAAATAAGATGGCAACCGACGCAATACCAATCAGGTAATCCATACTAGACCCATGTTCCACAATCAATTGACGGGCAATGGCAACCAAAAGCACCTCAATAACCGTGCTAGGAGATTGTTTGCAAAGCATTTTGATGAATTCGACCCCGACTGCCAAAGTCATAGCCTTGCTTAAAAAACTCTGGATAAAGTTATCCGCTTGAATACCACCCGTCAGTGAACCAACTAAATCCGCCAACAACAAACCTGACAATGCTAGTAGGGCTAATCCTAAAATGGCTGATAAAATCAACTCCAGATAGTAGGCAACCTCTGTCAGACTATCTTGTAAAAACTTTCTCATCTTTCTCCTCATCAAAAGAGAAAAAGCAGTTCTCCTTTTTGGGGAGTCTGCTACTTTTCCCTACTTTTTTTCACACAAGAACTTAATGTTCATCACCTTTTTGTCCGTAGTAGGCATTTGGACCGTGCTTACGGAGATAGTGCTTGTCCATGATATAGCTTGGTGCTGGTTCCACCCGTGGATTGATTTGCTCTGTGTAGCGGTTCATCCTAGCCACCTCCTCTAAGACAACGCTGTGGTAAACTGCCTGAGCAGGATCCTTGCCCCAAGTGAACGGACCATGGTTTCGGACAACAATACCCGGAACAGCAACTGGGTCAATGCCTCGACGTTTAAATTCCTCGATGATGACTGAGCCTGTTTCTTTTTCATAGGCAGTATTCACTTCTTCGGCCGTCAAAGAACGGGCACATGGTACTGGACCGTAGAAATAGTCCGCATGGGTCGTACCATAAAATGGAATGTCACGACCAGCCTGAGCCCAACCCACTGCTTCTGTCGAATGGGTATGCACGACAGCATGTACGTTTGGCCAAGCCTTGTAGAGGGCAACGTGAGTCGCCAAGTCAGAAGAAGGATTGAGGTCACCTTCTACCACATTTCCATCCAAGTCCGTCACCACCATGTTTTCTGGTGACAATTTTTCATAATCCACACCAGAAGGCTTGATAACGATGCGACCAAGTTCACGGCAGACTTCTGATACGTTACCCCAGGTGAATTTGACAAGACCGTGGGCAGGTAGAGCGATATTGGCTTCATAGACCCGTTGGCGCATTTCCTGTAAATCTTTTGGCATTAGTTCAACCCCGCTTTCTCAATCAATGGATAGAGGAAATCCTGTGCCTCTTTAATCGCTGCTCGTGTTTCCTCAACCGTTTCGCAATTTTCTGACCACATTTCAATCAAGAATGGACCTTGGTAGTTGGTCTTTTTCAAGACTGCAAACATATTGTCCCAGTCCACACAGCCCTGACCGAATGGGACATCACGGAATTGACCTTTGGAATTTTCAGTTACCGCATAGGTATCCTTGAGGTGAAGGGCTGCGATAGAACGGTGTCCCAGATAAAATTCGCTGTAAATGTCATTGTGCCAAGCAGACACGTTTCCCGTATCTGGGTAGACAAAGAGATAAGGCGAGTCGATTTCTTTTTCAACGGCTAGGTATTTTTCAATAGAGTTGATAAATGGATCATCCATAATCTCGATAGCCAACATGACCTGAGCCTGTTCTGCCCAGTCGCAAGCCTTGCGGAGATTCTTGATGAAACGTTCTCTAGTTTCAGGCGATTTTTCCTCATAGTAAACATCGTAACCAGCCAACTGGATGACACGGACACCCAAGTCCTGAGCTAGTTCGATACACTGTTTCATGGTTTCTAAAGACTTAGCTTCAAGAGCAGGGTCATTGGATCCAAGTGGATAACGACGGTGACCTGAGAAACAAATGGTCGGAATGCGGACACCTGTTTCATAGATAGCCTTGACCAAGTCTAAACGCTCTTCCTTGGTCCATTCCAAACGAGCCAAACGAGCATCGCTCTCATCCACCGACATCTCCACAAAGTCGAAACCTAATTCTTTGGCAAACTCCAAGCGTTCCTTCCATGTAAAATGCTTGGGCGTTGCCTTTTCATATATTCCGATTGGTCGTGCCATAGGCCTTACCCCCAGATACGACGGATTTCGTCTTTAAATTCACGTGCCGCTGCTGCTGGATCTGCTGCTTCTGTAATACCGCGACCTGCGATAAAGGTGAAGACTTCTACACCCTCAAAGAGTTTGAGTGTATCCACATCAAGACCACCTGTTACAGAAACACGGAAGCCCATGTCAACCAATTTTTTCACTTTATTGAGGTCTTTTTCGCCCCACGTTTCGCCAGCAAGAAGGGCGTCACGAGATTGGTGGTAAATCGCTTGGGAAATACCTGCGTCCAACCAGAGTTGAGCCTGTTCAAACGTCCAATCACCGTAGAGCTCGATTTGGATTTCACCCTTGTCACCACGCACTTCCTTGATAGCCTTCAAAGCAGCTTCCATGGTTGGAATGGTCGCAGAACAAATACAAGTCATCCAGTCCGCACCACGAACGGCATTATTTTTAGCCACCGTACCACCAGCATCCGCACACTTGGTATCTGCAACGATAATCTTGTCTGGGAAAAGGCTGCGAAGAACTTCCACCAATTCGCTACCAACTTGGAGCAAGCAAACCGTACCTGCTTCAATCACGTCAACTTCATGACCAACAGACACAGCTGCCTTAATCGCTCCCTGCAAATCTGAGTGATCCAATGCAACCTGTAAATTTGGGATATGTTTTGTCATCTTTTCTTCCTCCTAGCTATCCAAGTCTAAACCTTCTAAATATGGGCTATTTTTTGATTCTTCCACCATTGCCAATACTTCTTCTGGAGTTTTGCAGGCAATCAAACGCTCGATTGAATTTTCCAATTCGAAGAGGGCGATAATCTGCGGAATAGCTACTGAAGTATGGATTTTTGGATCTGTCGCAGCCAAGGTCAATAGGACAGAAACCTCTTTACCATCTGAAAAGGCTACTGGTTTTGTCAAGGTAATCAAGGCAAAGGAATCTTTCAAAACACCGACACCAGCCTGGGCATGTGGCATAGCCATACCTGGCATGAGCACATAATAGGGACCATATTCTTCTGTCGATGCAATGATGGCATCATAGTATTCTTCTGTCGCAGCGCCACTTTCAATCAAGGGCTCAACAGCCTTGTGAACAGCTTCCTGCCAGGTTTCCGCTGTCAATCCCAAGCGAATGGAATTATTTTCCGTAAATGATTTTTGTAAATTCATAGTTTTTCCCTTCTACACGCTATATGAAAGGGGGAGGGAGACTCCCTACCCCTAACGGCTATTTATAGCACTGCTTGTAATTTTGTTTTGATTTCGTTGTCGTCCATCAGGTTGTCAAGACCAACCAAATGACCTTTCGTGCGACCTTCCAACTCAGAAATCAAGTGATTTGAAGCAACTACGATATCATATCCCGCCGCTAAACCTTTTGCTTCACCGACTGAGCAAGAAGCTGATTGAAAATCTGTTACGCCGAGTTGACGAAGGGCGTTTTCTACCTTCATCTTGATGACCATAGATGAACCCATGCCGTTACCACAAGCAGTTAATACTTTAACCATCTTATTTTCTCCTTGTTTTTTATAAAATATATTTTGTTGTTTTTCTTAATGAACCAAGTAATAAACGAAGTTTTGTTCTGTTGATTTTCGAATATCTCTCGTCTTACTGAAGAACAGGCACTCAATGAAAATCAGAAGCAGACTAGGAAACGCAGCCGACGGTAGAACTAGAGTTCACCAAGGCAAGTTGACGACGTATCCTTTTGATTTTCGAAGAGTGTTAGTCAGCTTGCGCCTCACCGCGATAATAAGCTTCCTTATCTTTTGCTTTCGCAAATTGAAGTTGCGGAATAGCCAATAAGAATAAGCAAACAAGAACATAACCAGCAATACCGAGGTACTTAAATGCAAATCCAAATGGCAACCATGGGATTTCGAAGTCGATGTTTCCGTGGTAACCACCGCTCAATTCAAGCAAGCCGACGCAGACTGCACCAAGGGCTACTTGAAGGACACCTGAGAGGAAGGAAAGGATGGCTGCTGCTTTCCAACCACCACGTTTGTCAGCGTACACTGCGATAGCTGCGTTATCGAAGAATACAGGTACGAAACCAGTGATGATGAGGATTGGACTCTTGAAAACAATCAAGAGAACGATTGTAATCAACTGACCGATTAAACCGAAAGCAAAACCTGAAAGAACTGCGTTAGATGAACCAAAGCCGTAAGAAGCTGCAACGTCCACTGCTGGGAATGAACCAGGAAGCAATTTGCTTGAGATACCTTGGAAGGCATTTGTCAATTCTGCTACGAACATACGTACACCCTGCATCAAGATGAAGAGATATACTGAGAAAGTGAAGGCTGTTTGAATAACATACATAAAGAAGGCTTGTTTGGCTGGGTTGTATGGAGCACCTGAAGTGATAACTTCTGGATTTGCCATGATTTCTGGCCCCAAGATGAACAAAATCACACCGAAGAACACAAGCATCAATGTCGCTGAAGCAACAACTGTATCATGGAAGATGTTGAGGAAGCTAGGCAACTTCAAGTTGTCCAAGTTTTCTTCTTTTTTACCAAGTTTTGGTGCAATCTTATCGACAAACCAGATAGCGAATTGTTGTTGGTGACCGATGGCAAATCCACCGCCACCTGTTAATCGTTGGGTTGGCTCAACTGTCATGTTTGAGCTGACTGCCCAGTAAATACCACAGATGATACCAATCGCTGCTGTACCAAATTGATTGCGAAGAGCCGGGATAAGGAAGAGCACCATCAATGAGACTGTTGCCGCTTGTTGTACCATGATGTGTCCAGTGATGAACAGAGTACGTACTTTGGTAACCTTACGTAGTGCCACCAAGAGGATGTTGACACCGAAACCAATCAAGAGAGCTGTTGTAGCTGCCGATACGAAATCAGGAAACTCTTCAGCAATTTTTCCGTTTGCTGCTGCAAGACCGAAGTAAGGGTCAATAACTGCCGCATCGATTTGGAACTTGTGGTTCAAGGCTGCCAAGATTGGACGGAAGGTTGTTACCAAACCACCAGCAGCTACGTTCAAAATCATGTAGCCAACCGTCGCTTTGATAAACCCTGCAAAAACATCATGAGGCTTTTTCTTTAAGAGGGCATAGCCCACCAATACCAAAAGACCTACGAAGAAGGCTGGATTCTGCAGGATATTCTGTGAGAACCAGTTTAATGGGGTTTGAAGGAAATCCATTTTTCATTCTCCTTTTTTGAAATGATTTTTATGGTTTTATTATAAGTTATGTAAGCGGAAACAAAAAGACCAAATAAAGCACAGGCTTGTGTTCACTCTTGGACTATTTACCAAAGTTTTTATTGACTACTTCTAAATCGTAAAATTTAAAAGACGATTTGGTTTCTGCCCACAAAATAAAAAAGAGGTCAAGAACCATAGGGTCCCTAACCTCTTGGGAGGAAAGCATACTATTCTTCTGATTTTTTAGTTCTTCCTTGCGCAGCAACTGTCAAACCAAGTCCAGCAAGTCCGAGACTTAGAAGTGCCAAATCACTTTGATGGTCACCTGTAGCTGGTAGGCTTTCTTTGGTTGATATACTTGTAGTTTGTCCAGACACTTGAGCTGGTGGAGTAGAGAGACTTGGTTTTTCAGCCTCTTTCTTAGCCTCCATACTGCCTTTCACAACAATACGTGTTTCGCTATCAACAACTGTTTCTGATAACAGATTTGTTGCTGCTACCTTACCATCAACCAAAACATCTTGATAAACCAAGACTCGCTTACCTGCCTTACCTTCTTGAAGCACATAAGATTGCCCCTTTGCAAGAGTTTCATCATAGCGAATTTCCTCTACGATAGGAAGAATTTTTTCCTCTGTACGTTCCTTGGTAGTAAAGTCTAGACTTGGTTTTTCTTCAGCAGTAGGCGCTATATCTGGAACTGCCGTAGTGATGTAAGGCAAGCGAATCACCGTTGCAGTCAACGGTGCAAGCACAACTGCATCATCTGTCAATGTCACACCTACCAAATCAGTCAGCGCTGCTATTCCAGCCCGCTTACCATCGACCAGCACTTGACCCTTAAGCAATTCTTTGTAAATATCAGAAAGAACAAAGCTGCGCTCCTTACTGTCGGCATTGACAAAGACAGCATAGCGGTCCCCATTGCTTGCAATGGTTTGATAGGCAATGACCACATCATTTTTGGCAATGCCATTTTGACCTGGAATTGAAATCAAGCTAACCTTCTGTTCAACTTCTTCTTTTGTTCCCAAACGGAAGGCATCTGTAGATTTGCGCAAGGCAATCAATCCTTTTGTAAAGGCCTGAGTACGGGTATTCTCTGGATAGAGCACCTCATCTGTCGCTTTGGTCCAGTCAAACTTGTTGACCGCATCCGATGAATCGTAAGAATCATGAATATAGTATGGATAGTCAAATGGCGTTCCATCTGCATTGGTCAACAAATGCGCCTTGTTTGGCACCTTGTCCTCTGTAACTGGCTCCTTGTAATCAGGATGGCGGAACTGTTTGGTCCGTCCATACTCCTGACCAGAATGGATAAACGGTGTCCCTTGAGCAGTCAAAACTAGCAAGTTACCCAAGCGTTGACGTTGGTGAATTTCAGTATAGTTTTCAGTAACTGACGGATCCTTCTTGATGGACTGAGCGATAATATCAAAGAGGGTCAAGTTATCATGCGCAGCAATATACTGGATCACATCACCTGGATCATCTGCCAAGAAATTGCCTGGCTGTGCCTTGATGTTATTGAAGACAGACTCAACACTCTTAGCACCGCCTGTGATAAAGGCTGGCTGACCTTCGTTTGGATAACCAGATTTAAGTGTATTGCGAATTTCATCTGAGAATACCGCAACCGTATCTGTTGAACTCATCCAGTCTTGGTCCGCTGGCTGAACAGGCTGATTGGCATCGCCTGTAAAGGTTCTCCATCCTTCACCAAGCATAATGATATTTGGATTGAGTTTTTGAGCCTCGGTAAAGGCCAGCTCAATTGCTTCAGCATCATGGTCACCCATCATATCGAAGCGGAAACCATCTACCTTAAACTCATCCACAAGATACTTGATGGAATCAACTAAGACACGGCGGCTCATGTAGTGAGTGGTTCCCAGACGACCACCACCAAAGCTTGATTTAGCCGTACCATCAGCCTCCATGAAGTGATAATAGTTTGGCTCTAAATCTTCAAATAAGAAAGTCTTAGAAGTGTGGTTATAGACCACATCCAAAATCACACCCATGCCTTGTTTGTGGATTTCATTGACCAGGTTTTTGAATTCCTCGATGCGTTTCATTGGATCGGTCGGATCTGTAGAATACATACCTGTAAAGGCAAAGTAGCTCTGTGGATCATAACCCCAGTTGTAGTTACTGTTGCTTGACGCGTACTCGCTCATCCGCTCTGCATTTTTCAATTCATTGACAAAATAGTAGCTCATAACTGGGAGCAACTGAATATGAGTCACACCCAGTTCTTTTAGGTAGCTGAGACGTTCTGCAAAGGCCGCAAAGGTACCGAACTGAGCTGTCAATTCATCAGAAATAGCAGGATCGGATGTGAAGTCACGGACATGAGCCTCATAGATAATCGCATCTTCACGCTGATTGAAGTTAGGAATTGTGGCATAGTTCAAATCACTTGGACCAACTTCTGCTGGGTCCACAATCGCAGCTTTTGCAATCCGATAAGATGAATCTGTATCTGCCAAATCACTATTCCACTCCGCTAAAGACTTAGCATATGGATCCAAGACCAGAACAGCTTGATCCCCACGAGTGATTTCATAATGGTAGTAGTAACCACGATAGTCCGCGATACCAAGACCTGATTGACCATTCAATTCAAGGTCCCATTGTCCCTTATCGCCCTTGGTCATGGCCAATTTACCGACCACCTTAGACTGGTCATCCTTATCATAAAGAACAACTGCTACACTGTCTGCGCTTGGAGACCAGAGAGTCATATCAACGACACTACCAGCCTGATGCACACGCGCACCAAGCTCTCCATCGTAAGCATAGAGCTCATCCTTCAATTGCCAGCTCATAGTTGTTGTGAAGCTATCATTGCCATATTTGAGGGTATAGCCCGCATTTTCTTTGTTGAAATCCCCGAGGACTCGCACCTTGTTGCTAGTAAGGTCCAAGACAAGGTCCGTCACAGCAACTGTCTGACCATTTTTATCTGTTACAGACAATTTCTCTAAGATGCTATCCTTATCCGCACCTTCCAGCGTTGTAAAGGCTGCTTCTAAAGCTGTTAAACTAACGTGAGAAACACCTGTCACACGGACATTATTGACAAAATAAGGGTTGGTGTAAATAGTCGCATCATCATCCTTGAGGAAGATTTGTGTCTGATTTTTCAAATCTTTAAAGCTATAATCTTTCTGCTGAATCTTCACATCGTCTCCTGACTTGCTTTCATCCAATAGCAAGAAGCCAATGGAACTTGGTAAATCTGTCAATTTGACATCAATATAGGCACCGTACTTGCCTTGGTTTTCAAAATCAATACCATTTGGCCAATCACCCAAGGTAAGGTCAGTCACATCACCCCAGATCCAGAGACCTTTTTGGTCATAATTGCCATCGGTACGGAAGTAATTGATACGGATGTAGCCTTCTTTGAGCGGTTGATAGAGGCTGAGTTGGTAGTTTTCATCAAACCAAGCTTCATTCATCTTGGTACTAATCCGTTCAATAGTCTTGTCACCTGTGATATTATCACCAGAAGTGTTATTAATCAACAGACTAATCTTGCTAGCTTTTTCATCTTTCATCTTGATGTCCAGATAATAGCCATAGTCATCCTGCTTAGCGGTGCTGAAATTGGTTGCACCTGTTGGCCAAGCACCAAGATCTGACGATGGTTTTTCGACATCATCCCATGTCCATAAACCTAGGCTAGATAAATTATCAGATGGTAGAGTTTTAAAGTGAACACGGAAGTAGCCTGCTTCAATTGGTTCTTCAGTTGCTCCTTGCACACTTGCATTGACGATGTCACCTGCTTCTGTCTGAAGGAGCATGGTGCCACCTTGAGCGATAGTTGGAAGTTCGACTTGAACAACCCATTTACCATCTTTCTCGATAGCTTGATAAGATTTTCCTGTGTAGGCATCTGTGACAACTACATCCTGACCAGATACTTCAAGCGCCATTTCCTTGTTCTCGGTATTGGTTGAGAAGACAAGATAGGCAGCTTGATCTTGGTAACTGCGTTTGCTGATAAGCCAACCTTGGCTATCATTTCCAGCAAGGGTGCTTGTATCACCACGTGAGAGCAATGTTGAATTGGCATTACGGAAGGCCAACAATTTTTGGTAATGGTCCTCTATGTCACTTGTCTCTACCTTACTCCAATCGAAATCGTACCGGTTGTCATAAACTGGCCAGTTGTTTTGTCCAGATTGCCCCACTTCTTCGCCGTAGTAGATGACTGGCTGACCTTTAGCAGTAATCAAGAGACTAGCAGCCAATTTCAGTTTGTCCAGATTTCCTTCTTTTTCTGCGCCACCGAGACTGTAGAGAAAACCATCTTCGTCATGACTGCCCAAGAATTGACCCAGAGAAGCTGCACTAGTCAGAACCTTGCTACGTTCTTCCAGCTCTTTTCCAGCTGCTTTTAGTTGACCATTGACCAGATATTTGGCAATATCCTTGAAGCCAAAGTCCAACAAGCTGTCCATAGTACCGATACCCAAGTCACCCTTGGTATCCTTATAATTCGCTCCCCATGTTTCCCCAATCAAGTGGAAGTCAGGGTCTCTATCCACCAATTCATTTTTGAAATGTTGCCATGTGGTATCGTCAACGTGTTTGACTGTATCGACACGGAAAGCATAGATAGAGTTGCCCTTGGCAGTTGTTGAACGTTCCAACCAAGATGCCTGCCAAGCAACCAACTGATTGCGAACAGCTACTTCTTCTGTCTTGAAGTCTGGTAATCCAGATAATGCGCCTAATTGGTCATCTCCCTGCTTGTCTTCTTCCTTAGTCCGTACCATACCTGCAAAGGTTTCTTCTGTACCATAGCCAGCATGGTTCAGCACCACGTCAACAATAATATTAATGCCTTTTTCGGCTGCGGCATCAATCAATTCATGGAAATCAGCTAAACTTCCCAAATGCGGATTGAGTTTCTCAAAATTGGATGCCCAATAACCATGGTAAGCATAGTACTCTCCATCTTTTACGCTACCAACATTCTGTGGAATATTTTCCACAATCGGAGTCAACCAGATAGAGTCCACACCCAGTTCTTTCAAGTAGTCCAGCTTGGCTGTCACTCCTTTGAAGTCACCGCCCTGGTAAAGACCGCGTGGGTTGGAGGCTGTTCCTTCCACTAGCTTGTCATTGCTGGTGTCTCCATTGTAGAAACGGTCTGTCATCATGAAGTAGATGACTTGCTCGTCCCAGTCTTTTTCACCATCTGCCTTGATACGCTCTGTAATGGTCACATCCAATTTTGTTTCGTAGTAACCATTGTCTTTATCATAGACTTTTACAGGAAGACTATATGTACCTGGCGCTGTGCTAGACGTCGCTTTAATGGTCACACGATTGAGCTCAGTAGAGATTGGCACAAGGCCTCCGCCGATGGCACTTGTATCAACTTCCATTTTGACAATCTCAGCATTTTCAGGGTTGGTGACAGTTACAGATACCAAGCCACTTTCATTGTAGTTGAATGGTGCTTTGCTACTAGCCTCAAGGGTCACATTTTTTGTACCCGGAGTAGCTTTACTTGTATCTAATTCTACTTTCTCTTCGATAAAATATGGATTGGTATAGACTTTGTCGTCGTCATTGCGAAGGAAAATTTGGCTATGCCGTTTACGGTCTGCAAAGGCTAAATCAATAGTTTTATTGCCTGCTAGATCTGGATTACTCTGATTGATTAGTAGAAATCCAAGCTTGGAATCTAAACCATTCGATAGAGGAATGTCAACATAAGCACCGTATTTGCCAAGTTTAAAATCAAGGGCACCTGTTGGCCAGTCGCTACTTGCTTCAGTCGTATCGCCCCAAGTCCAAACGCCCCAACCTTCATAATTGTTGTCTTCACGTGTGTAGTTGATACGGAGGACATTTTCATCTTTGAGCGGCTCATAGCTAGACACGCTATAATCACTAGAGATCCAGGCTTCATTCTGCTCAGGGACCAGTAGCTCCACTTTCTGGTCCGATTCTGTTATTTTTTCCCCATTCTTGAGAACCAGATAGCCAATCGTTCCTGGTGTCTCAGATTTTTTAATATCAACGTAATGGCCGTAGTCATCTACCTGACTGCTTGAAAAATTCGCTGTATCCGTTGGCCATTGATTACCATCGGATGGCTCTGCCACTCCTCCCCAAGTCCACAGTCCTTGGCTCTCTGGCGCTGTTTCATCTACATTTTCAAAGTGCAGACGAATGCTGCCTTCTTCGATAGGGTTTTCTGCTGCAGCTCTTTCTGCCACAGGTGTTACAGTAGTTGCCAGCGGAGCAGCTGAAGCATTATCTACTGTTTCAACAACATCAGTTACTGCTGGTGTCTCAACTGTTTCTGATACCCCTGTAGGACTTGTATTGGTTACAGTTGATACAGTTTCACTTGTCGATGCTCCTCCAGACTGTTCCGAAACACTGGTTATGGTAGTTTCCGCAGGAGTAGCCACTTCCTCAGCATGAACTACTTGACCGACTCCAGACATCAGAAAAACTGTCGCAATGCCGACGGATGCAACGCCGACATTATATTTACGAATGCTAAAAAATTGTTTTTTCTCAAACATTCCTCTTGATTTCATCTCACGAATGGATTTCTTTTTCATAGGCTCCTCCACGTCAATTGATTTTTATAGTATAAGTATATACAATCGCACCTAGTCTTTGCAAACGTTTTCTTAGTTGTTATCGGTAACAAAAATCATCAAAAAAAGAAACTACTATGGCGTAGTCTCTCGTTCAATCAATTCAGCACGGTCGAAGTGAGCCAAGCTGGTCAATGGTTTTCCGTCCAGCATATCCATCAATCGCTTCACACTGATTGCTCCCATTTTTTGAATGGGTTGCTTCATGGTCGTCAACCTCGGATTTGAAATCCTATCGATAAAAAATCCATCAAATCCAATCACGCCAACATCCTGTGGAATCGATTTTCCAATCGCTTGTAGCCCCCTTGTGATTCCCAGTGCTAGGCGGTCCGAAGCACAGACAAAACAAGTCTTATCTGGTAAATCGTCTAGATTTCTGATAAAGTCTTCTGCGGCGCGAGAATGATTGGCCAAGCGATACAGGCGACTTTCTCGGTCTTTCATAGCCTTTTTATAGCCCTCTTCTCGCCTTTCTTCAAATGACTCTGGTAAATCAATGCCCACAAAGAAAACCTGTTCATATCCTTTTGATAGGGCAAATTCTGTCGCTAATCGAGTGGCTTCCTTGTTATCTGAGTCCACAAACGGTAGCCCCTCACTATTTTCTCCAAATAATATGAGAGGTTTACCTAAGCCTTTCAACCATGGAAAATCTGACTTTCTGGCACCTGTGACAATATAGCCATCACACTGATTCGTCACTAACTTCGCATCGGTTACCAATTGCAAGGTATAATTTCGTTGATTCAATTCTGCTGCAATCCCTCGCAATAAATCAATATAATACGGCTCAACGACATCCATTTTTTCAAGGATGACCACCTGCACAATCAGGGTCCGTTGCTGGGCCAAGGCCTTGGCGGCAACATTTGGCTTATAATTTAATTCTTCCATGGCTTTCGTCACCAACAGTCGCAATTCACGTGTCACCTGCTCTGGATGATTGATAACACGCGACACCGTCATCTTTGAAACATTGGCTAGCCTAGCTACATCTGCTAAAGTTGTCATCAGCCCCTCCTACTTTTCTTATTCATATTTTCTCAAATTTTGTGCAAACGTTTTCTCTGCTCTATTATATCCAATTCTAGTAAAAAATGCAAAAGTGTTTTGAAGGTTATAACATCTATTTCTTTAGGTATGAGAAAAACACCAGCATTGCCAGTGTTTTCATTCTATAGTTCTTCTTTCTGAATCCGAGCCAAGAATTGCTTGGTTCGTTCTTCTTTTGGCTGGTCAAAAATAGCTTCTGGGCGACCTTCTTCAATAATCTGGCCCCCATCCATGAAAATCACACGGTCGGCTACAGCACGCGCAAAGCCCATCTCGTGTGTCACAACCACCATGGTCATGCCTTCTTTGGCCAACTGCATCATGACAGCCAAGACCTCACCGATTAACTCAGGATCCAAGGCCGAGGTTGGCTCATCAAAATAGATGACCTCGGGATTTGTCGCAATGGCTCTGGCAATGCCAACTCGTTGCTGCTGACCTCCTGATAGCTGGCTCGGATAAGAATCATATTTGTCCGACAAGCCAACCTTGTCCAAGGCTGCCTTACCAATTCTTTCAGCCTCTTGTTTGGGTACTTTCCGAGCTACAATTAAGCCTTCCGTCACATTTTGCAGGGCAGTCTTATTGGCAAAGAGATTGTAGTTTTGAAAAACGAAGGCTGTTCGCTTGCGGATGCCTGCAATTTCCTTCTTTGTCATCTGAGCCAAATCATAGCTGTCCTCACCGAAGACTAGGTGACCCGCGTCAGCTTTTTCCAAAAAGTTCAAGGAACGAAGAAGGGTTGTTTTTCCAGAGCCAGATGGTCCCAAAATAACAACCACCTCTCCTGGATTGACCTCTACATCAATGCCTTTTAATACCTCTTGACCATTGAAGGCCAGCTTTACTCCATTTGCTTGAATCATCTGAACCTCCTAATAGACCGCCAACTTCTTCTCGCCATAGGCTTGAAGCTTGGTCAAAATAGTTGAAAAGAATAGATAAATGAGAGCAACTTCACAATAGAGGGCAAATGGCTCATAGGTCCTTGCCGCAATCTGCTGAGTCGCCATAAACATCTCCAAGACCGTAATATTGGCCGCTAAAGATGTGTCCTTAACCAATCCAATCAAGGTATTCGATAAGGGCGGAAAGGCCACTCGAAAGGCCTGTGGGAGAATAATCCGACGCATGGTCTGGGCAAAACTCATCCCGACAGAATAGCCAGCCTCCAACTGCCCCTTAGGCACGGACTCAATAGAAGCCCGTATGGTTTCCGCGGCGTAGGCACCTGTATTGACAGAAAAAACCAAAACCGCAGATGGAAAGGCATCCAAGACAATTCCTAGACTTGGTAGCCCAAAGAATATCACATAGAGTTGAACCAAGAGTGGCGTCCCTCGAACAACCCAAATATAGAAACGAGCCACTTGTTTGAGAATGGGAATCTGAGCAATTTGCACCAAGGCCGTCCCAATAGCAATGATTAGACCAAAGACAAAAGACAAGATGGTCAGTGGAATCGTCACCAATAATCCTGGGACAAGGATTTGCGTAAATGAATCAATTAATAATTGCCAAACTCTATCTGTCATCGTTTCTCCTACTTATTCTTTATTTGGCTTTAGATACATCCTCACCAAAGTATTTGTTTGAGATTTCAGCCAATTTTCCTTCACTAGCCAATTCTGCCAAGGCTGCATCAATCTCTTTCACAAGATCGTCATTTCCTTTTGCAACTGGGAAGGCTGTTGTTGACACGTCATCCGTCAAGGTCACAACCTTAATCGGTGCATCAGCATGTTGTTTCACATAGTCTAAGTACACCAAGTTGTCATTGATGGTAGCATCCACACGACCTGTGTTCAACAATTCAACTGCTTGAGAGAATCCATCCACACCGACAACTTCTGCACCATTTTCACGTGCCAAATCTGCCCAGTTACTTGTCAAGCTGTTGGCTGACTTTTTGCCTGACAAATCTGCAAAACTTGTAATGTCAGTATTATCCTTCTGTGTTACCAAAGCTCCATAGATGTATGTATATGGTGTTGAAAAGTCGTACTTTTCCTTGCGTTCATCCGTAATACCAACCTGGTTAGCGATAGTATCAAAACGGGCTGCATCCAAGCCTGCAATCATGGAATCCCATTCTGTTTCAACAAATTCCACCTTAACACCCAATTTCTCAGCAACGGCTTCGGCTACTTCTACATCATAACCGACCAACTTTCCACTCTCGTCATGATAAGAGTAAGGAGCATAGGCACCTTCAGTACCGATTTGAATAAGGCCTTCTTCCTTAATTTGTGCCAAGAGGGTTTGGTCTGTGCTGCTTGATGAGCTCGTTGATGTTGACGAACTGCAAGCTGCTAAGGTTAAAGCTGCTAGGGCTGTTGTTGCAAATAAAGCTAATTTTTTCATTATAAATACACTCTTTCTTTTTCAGATTTTACAATCATATCACGAAATGAATCGTATAACCAATATAAATTTTCTATCAAGGCTATTAAATTTTTTAATCAAGTCTTAGTAATAAGAAAAAGGCCTAGAAGACCTTTCTTAAATGATTATACACCAGCTGGTGGGTAAATGTAGCTAACCGTTCCTTCACTGGTCGTTGTCGGATCAAAGAATCCACGTACATTACTTGGGTAATAAGTTCCTCCATAGTTTGATTCCATTACTTGAATGGTTCCATCAGCTGCTACATCTGTAACATAGGCAACGTGACCATAGCCATCGTCTGTCCACACAGCAATGGCACCAACTTTTGGAGTCGTTCCGACTTCATATCCTAGCGCTGCAGCACTTGCTGCCCAGTCACCACCATTTCCCCAATAATTCCCGACCCAAGGAGCCATTTCTTTGGCACCCCAAGTACACTGACCAGCTGGATAGGTATTAGCCGTATATTCCACAGCAACCTCAGATACCATATTTATGGTCAAGGCTGCCTGGGCTGCTGCTTTGGCTGCTATTTTTACAGCTTCAACCTTTTTCGTTAATGCTGATACCGTCGGACTATCGCTTATAACTGTGTCATCTGCACTAACATTTACCGATCCCGACCATAAAAGATTTCCTATAAGAACTGTAAATAGTCCTGATTTAAATTGTTTTTTAATCATTTGATAATTCATAATATTTGATTCCTTTGTGTTTTTTCTGCCTTATCTATCCTAAGGGATAATCCTTGCAGAGAGCTTAAAGAAATGTAACAAGTATGACAACCAGTTTTCAAATAATTAACATTTAGCTTTCAGCATGCTATAATGTAAAAAAGTCAGGAAGAAGAAACTATTAAAATGGAAATCTATAAAATGAATTGTCGAGATATAGAGGTTTACTCTACACTTGAAATGATTTTTTCAGAGGACAAGATGCCCTTAGACCAAAATTGTGATGTATTAGAAATTTATAAATTGTTTGATACTAATTATTTGCGAATGTTTTATGATGATGGTTCTTGTCTAGCTATTTATAATCCTGCTTTCGAATTTATTTACATAGATAGTAAGTATGGACGTTTAGATATTTATGTTTCTGAACAATATTTGGAAAAGGATTGTATCAAAAATGGCTTTGAAATGATTTCTATCCATCTTAAAAACAGCAGGTTATTATATAAAACAAAAGACATTTTTAAATTTGATACAATGATATCTTTTAAAGAATGGATTAAGTAATTTATATATAGAATTTGTAAATAATTTGCAAGAGAAATGAATCAGTTTTTTTATAGAAAAAATAAATTTTAATTTTTAATGAGAAGGAGAGAAATGAAAAATATTGTGTTAATTCACGGAACTTGGTGTGATGGCTCCGTCTGGGGAGATTTTGCCCATAAATTAGAAAACATGGGCTTGCGGGTCCACACACCTAGCCTACGCTACCACGACCTACCTTATGATGAAGTTATGGAAAAGGTCGGTGCCGTCAGCCTGACAGACTATGCTGATGATTTGGTCGCCCTAATTGAGAGCCTAGAAGAACCACCGCTACTCTTAGGACATTCTCTAGGCTGCCTACTAGCCCAAATGGTCGCAGAACGCACGCAGGTAGCTGGTATGATTCTCATGGGACCTGCTCCAACAGCTGATATAGTCTTTTAGTTTACTTTTAGTACTAGGCAACGAGCTGCAGGCTGTACTGGAGTACGGCAAAGCGAGTTAACGAAGTAATAAAAGAAAAACTAAATGACGATATCTTCGCTTTCTATCCAACCATGATTCGTTGCTTTATCCGCCACTTCTTGCGCTGGGGATTTTGGAAAAAGCCCATGCCACCGTACAAGGACGAGTTCTTCCGCTACTGCCTCAACGTTCAAGACCCTGCCCTCAAAGAAGAGATTTTCAAGACCCTAGTGCCCGAGTCTGGCAAGGTCTATTCTCAGATGGCCTTTCCTTTCTTTGACAAAAGCAGAGCTGGACACGTCGATTTCAGTAAGATTACAGAACCTGTCCTCGTTATCACAGGAAGCGAAGATAAGATGACCGTTTCCGCCATTGCCCGAAAAACAGCTAAAAACTACAAGGACTCTGTCCTCGTTTCCTTAACAGGAGCAGACCATATGTACGAATCTGGCAAATTCCAAGACAAAACCCTATCTGTTATCTACGCTTGGTTAAATGAGAAAGCGTATCTATAGACAGACGAAAACGACCTCCAATACGGAAGTCGTTTTTTCCTACTTGTTCTTATTTTCTCCTACTTCTAAGTACACTGAGTAAGATGAGCACCAAACCAGAAATAATATTGAGATACTTATTGCCATACAGCGGACTAATCGCAATCAGAAAAAAACCTAGTGCTAGTAAGAAGGGGGATTTATTTTTGGAAAACATTAGTCCTCACCAGCCTTCACCTTGTTGGCCGCAATGACAAATGGAGTCCAAATCAAGAAGGCAACAAAGAGGTTGAAGAGTGAAACCAGAGCCGCCATAATGTTACCACCTGTTGCCAGATAAGCATAGAGACCTGGCGGGGTAATCCAAGGTACAGCTAGAAAGACAGGAGGAATGAGTCCAGCAGCAGTCGCTAAATAAGCAATAGCAGCACAAACTGGAGGCACAATCAACCATGGAATGACAAAGAGTGGATTCAATACCATCGGAATACCAAAGGTAATCGGTTCATTGATATTAAAGACTCCCATCGGAGCTGATAGCTTAGCGACCATCTTGTATTCTTCCCGTTTAGAGAAGATGAAAATTGCAATAATCAACGCGAGGGTGACACCTGAACCACCCATCTGAGCGTAGGCATCAAAGGAACCGCGTGTCCAAAGCCAAGGCAAATCTGCAACACTTCTTGTTGCTTCATAGGCAGCAGTATTCTCATTCAGGGCGATGAGGTAAATTCCGTCCATAATCGGTGCCAGGACATTGTGTCCATGCAAACCAAAAAACCAGAAAAGTTGAACGAGGAAGGTCAGGAGTACGACTGAACCAAGCCCTTGTGATAAACCAAGTAAAGGCATCTGAATATAGGTCGATACCACATCACTCAGGGACTGACCAGATACAGAAAATACTAGGTAAGCCACGATAGAAGAAACATAAATCGCTGCCGTTCCTGGGATAATCGCTGCAAAAGCCTTGTTAACTGCAGGTGGAACAGAGTCTGGTAGCTTGATGATGATATTGCGTTTCACCAAACTTGCATAAACAAAGGTTGCCAAGAAACCAATAAACATGGCTGTGAAGAGACCAGTTGCACCTCCATATTTCAAGGCGATTGCTCCCCACTCACTGGTTTCCAATACAGAAACACCATCAGTGGTAACAATGGTCAAACCAAGTTCTTCCAAGGCAGTGATAACCGGTTTATCCACTCCTTCTAAAGCAGTTGAGATGGTGAGACTTTGAGGAATGGTTGAAATGAAGGAGGCGAAGGAAATCAAACCACCCGCCAAAGGATTGACCTTATACATGAGCGACAAATTGTAACCAAAGGTAAAAGCAAAAACGAGTGCCATGATTCCAATGGTTCCAAAATAAACATAACCATTGATGTTAATAATTGGCTGCATGGCCTCTGCAAAACCTGTCCAGCCCATATTGTTTGGAATATCCCTCAGAAAGACATTCAAAAGAACGGCCACCGTACCCGCCATGGTAATCGGCATCATGGAAATAAAGGAATCACGAATCGCAATCAAGTGACGTTGCGAACCAATCTTACCAGATATTTCCATAAACTTTTCAGAAATATTTGACATAATCTGTCTCCTTTTCTATTTTTTTATTGTATATGATCGAAATATTAAGCTGAAGCCCCGTCTACAGAATGGCGAATAAGGGCTTCTAATTGAGTCTCTGTCTGGCGTTTTATACTTTTTGAAAAAAGTTTTTCCATGAGAAAATAGTTACCTTTTACAAAAATATCCCCAGCTTCCATCTCATAAGAATACTCTATCTTGGTTTGAGCGTTCCCTAAATCCTCTAACTGGTAGCGAACATGTTCTTTGCCTCGATTAGAATGAAAACAAACTGCATAACAATTGGGAGCCGAAAACTCTTCAATGGTCACTTTGACACTATGCTGACCTTTATCACCAAAAACCTTTGTATAAGTAAGCCCTTGGATGATATCTTGATCTTGCAAAGTGGAACCCGTATTTTGCTGAAAATCATCTTTTAAGGATTGGCGAATCGTAGCAAAAAGTCGCTCAATGGGAACTTGACCTATTTTTGATATCTTCATAACCCAGTCCTCCTATTATCCAATCTGTTTATAAAGATCTACGAATTCTTTCGCTAAATCAATAAATGTCAAAGCATTCATCAAGTGATCTTGTCCATGTACCATTAACAAAGATAATTCTACAGACTCTCCACCTGCTTCTTTTGCTAGTAATTGTGTTTGTGATTTATGGGCAATATTCAATGAAGCAGTTGCATCTTGGAGCAGCTGTTCCGCTTCGTCAATACGACCTTCTTTGGCTGCTCGAATCGCCTGACTAGCAAATCCCTTCGCTTCACCGCCGTACATGATCAGCCCCATGATGGCTTCAAGATACTCTGGAGAACTCATACTAGGCCTCCATTAATTTTAAAGCTGCTTCTAGAACTTTAGCCCCATTCATTACTCCGTAATCCATCATATTGATAGCATCTACCTTGATAGCTGGCTCAAATTTTACCTTATAGTCGTTCAATAAGAATTTTACTTGGGGACCTAAGAGCAATACATCAATCTCTTTTTGAGCAACTTCATTATCGGCTTCAGATACTGGAACAGCCCAAATAGTTGCTTCAACCCCTGTTTCTTCTGCTGCTTTTTGCATCTTGGTTACAAGCATACTTGTAGACATACCTGCGTTACAAACTAACATAATGTGTTTCATAAAAAACTCCTCCTACCCCTTTCTTTGAATGAGGGCAATAAAAATATTCATTAATTCACTATAATTGGGATGTTCCAACAAACGTTCTTGGAGAACTCTATCTTGCACAAAATCAACCAGACAAGGTGAAATATGCCTTAGATAGGTATTTCGCCCCTTTGACGGTGACAATAAGAAGATGAAGTGAACTCGCTTCCCATGTCCCCAATCCACAGCATTCTTATATATCCCCACAACAATTTGCTCTGAATAGCTCATCGGCAAGGCTGGATGAGGGAAGGCTAACCGATCCCCAAAGACAACTGGGCTGTAAGATTCCCGCAAATTCACTTGTTCTATAAAGCGATCAACAAAATCAGACTCAATGGACTCGTTCAATAATGCTACTAATTGCTTCAAGGCCACTTCTCGATCACAATCCTCCTCAAGATAGATTATTCTATGTGGAGCAAAAACTGCTTCCGCTATTTGCTTAGCCTGACCTACTTCCATTAGCACATGTTCCCCTTGGTCAGGGATGACAGGTATTGTTTGCTGTAAATGAGAACGAATAGCCTCAATGTCCTTCGCTGACAAGAAGACGCTGACATTGATGACTGGTGTCATAAACATTAGATTCGACAAGCTAATGGATGAAATAATCAAATCAACATCCTTCAGTCGTTCCTCTGTCACTTCATAGTAGCTGACCGTATCAAGAATTTCTAAGCTGGATGAAAATTCTTTCTCCAAGCGATTCTTTAACATCAATGCGCTTCCAATTCCGGTAGCACAGACTACCAATACTCTGGTCTTCTTAAATCCTTGATAACGTTCAATTGCCGCCATCACATGTAAAGTAAGATACGCCCACTCATCATCCGAAATCGAATAGCCCATTAATTCTGGTATCGCTGAAAATGCCATTTTTGTTAATTCAAAAGCCTCAAAATATTGGTCTTTAATATCAGCAGTTAGGGGATTTCCCAGTTGAATATTATTCTCCAAACGAATACGTAATGGTATCAAATGGGCCAAAACTCCTTTGAATAGTTGCTGATCCTTTGACAACTCTAGACCTGTTAAATGTGACAAATGTAGGAGACTGTTCTCCACATTTTGTCTAAATCTCTCTTCCACCTCACCATCTTGATTCGGATTCCCCGTTAGTTTTACCTTAAGGTGCAAAGCAATATAATTGGCTTCCTCTGACGGTATCGTCACTTGAAACGTTTCTTCGATTCGTTCAATAATCCGCTGTGCTACAAGATACTCTTGAGACGACTGAATACGCTCCGATATCGGGAATCGGTCTAGACCAGACCCGATTTTCATCCGTTGTAAAAGAAGAGCAATATGGAGCACTAGATTCTGCATGACAAAATCCGATAAACGTAATCTTGCATCCCGACACTCGTCTAAAACGATTAACATTAAGTCTGTGAACCGTATATCTGGCAATAGATTGGTTTCGACAACTCCATAAACAGATTGAACACTTCCCTCATCAAAAAAGTAATCCATAATAAAGTGACGGATAGCAGGTTCATCCCCTCTTAGTTCAATTCCTTTACGTGTCACTAGGAGTTCTAGTTGATAGGACGAGAACAGTTTCCGAATATCCGCTAAAATGGAATGTAGCGTAGTCTTTCCGATGAATAGCTCTCTTTGTAAGCAATCTGGTGACTGAATCGGATCCTCAAACAAGAGCTTATTAAGAATATACCGTTGCCGATCACCCGCTTCTTCTAGTTGAGTTAAATCTGTTAATTGCTTCTTTAGGTGCAATTGCTCCTGCCAAAACATTTCAAACTCAACTGGCCGTTCAATCTGTAAACAATAACCACTACCCTGTTTTGAAAGGATATGAGCACCGCTATTTTCTAAAGAAGACGTCAGTTGATGAATATACGTTCTTACCGTTCGATCACTCACTGATAACACCTTAGCTAGCTCTATGCTTGGTACGAATGTCTCCTGTTTTGCAAGTAAAACCTCTAACAAGCGTACTTCTTTTTTAGATAACATGCTCCCTCCTTTCCTCCAACAGTCTTTGATTTCTTATATATACATTATAACATGGGAGCGTTTTCTAGAGGTCCCTACTTTTTCCGCATCATTAATGAAAGTGCTCGGAAGCTATGACCAGCTTAAACGCTTGCCAGGGTTTAATAAAGCCTAACAAAGGAAGATAGTCTGGGCTGATTCGTCCAACCTTATTTACCTTTGGACTGATGGTAAATTCTTTGAGTGCAATTTGCAATTCACCCTTGTAGCGACCATATAAATCATTATCAATTAAGATATCCCCTCGTCCCACAGGAATTTCTTGGTCTGACCGAGCCGGTACAGATGCGTCCTTATACACCACACGAGGCATGGTTGAACGCAGAACATAAGCAGAAATATCACCTCTATAAACATGATCAAACGCTACAATCTCTCTTTCAACGGGAGTCAACCCCTCCTCGATATCAACCATGAGGCTGATTGTATCTTCATTTAAAACTGTTTGAATGGATTGTAGTTCCTCCTCCGAGATAAATTGGTTTGAAATCAAAATAGAATCAATAACACCCGTTGCCTTCATCCAAGCAATTTGCAAGGGAAGGGGCCAGAACCGATGATCTTCTAAAGTTGGTAGGCCTTCAGATAATGGCCACGGTCCTTCAGAAGCTGTTTGTGCACTGACAAATGCCGCAGTTCTTATGCCAGATTGATGATAATAAGATGACATCTCTAAGAAGTGCTCTTCGGATAAACCTGTAAAAGCATGAGGATAAAAATTATGGCAGGCAATAATATTATCCCTGTTTGCAACACTAGCCAAAAGATTGGACAACAAGGTCTTATCTGTACTCAAATTCAATTCAACTTTTATGTTGTGTGGATTATGCGTCATCTCAATGATTTCTTCCAAAGGAAGAGCTTCATCAAGACGAATCCCTGCCAACCCCAGTTCAGCTGCACGCTCCATCAATGCCCCATCCCAACCTTGGGCTGCGATAAAATGAGGACTGATATCTGCAATGACGGTTATCTCTAATTGGTTAGCATACTCAATGAGTTTTCGATACAATTCGAAAACTGTTCGGTCTCCATTTTCAAGTTGCAATAAACTCATAAATAGGCGCCTTGCTCCATATCGGTGCAGGAGTTTAATGTAAGCTTGACTCTCTTCTAGTGAATAATTTTCAGGATAAATTGAAAAGCCCAGTTCCACCATCATTCCCTCCTAGCGATGAAAACCATTCGCATCGCTCAATTTCTTGAACCACTTGCCTGATTTCTTAACAATTCTTTCCTGCGTGTCTAGATCCAGTTCAACTAATCCATAGCGATTCTTGTATGCATTTAACCAAGACCAGCAATCAATAAAGGTCCATAACATGTATCCCTTACAATTCGCTCCTTCTTGGATAGCTCGATGCAATTCAACTAAATGATCTTCGATAAATTCAATCCGGTAATCATCTTGAATGAGTCCATTGTCTTTAAACGCGCTCTCTCCTTCAACTCCCATACCATTTTCTGTTACAAACCATTCGATATTATGGTAATTTTCCTTAATATTTATCGCAATATCATATATCCCTTTTTCATAAATCTCCCAACCTCTATGCGGATTCATTTTTTTACCTGGCATATCATATGGGGCAAAGAAATGTTCCGGAGTAAGAGGCTCTCCCTCTTTCCAACTATTGGTTGGAGCGTGTACCCGAAGAGGTTGATAATAATTCACCCCTAGGAAGTCCACACGATTTTCCTTAATAATGGCTAGTTCCTCGTCGCTGACCTCTGGCATTAGACCATATGCATCAATCAGTTTGACCAATTCATCTGGATATTCTCCTAGCACAGACGGATCCAGAAAGCTCTTTGTTTGAAACAATTCTGCAATTCGAGCTGCTTTTATATCCTCTGCTTGCTCACTACGAGGGTAGGCTGGAGTTAGATTCAAGACAATAGCAATTTTTTTATGAGGATTTACCTCATGGCAAGCCTTTACAGCTAAAGAACTTGCCAACTGTGTATGATAAGCCACCGCAACTGCCGCTTTTGCATCAACTTTACATGGATAATGATAATTTCCTAGATAACCACACTCTACTGGAACAATCGGCTCATTAAAGGTAATCCAACGATCGACTAAGTCATCAAACAATTCAAAACATGTACGTGCATAGGCTTCGTAAGCTCGAACAATTTCCTTATTTTCCCAACCACCTTTTTCTTGTAAACAATAGGGAAGATCAAAATGATAAAGATTGACAAAGAGTTGAATTCCCTTTGCTCTTACCAAAGAAAAAACCGAACGATAGAAGGACACCGCCTCTTGATTAATTTCTCCAGTACCTGTTGGTATGAGACGCGACCATTGAATGGAAGTCCGAAATACAGTGTGCCCAGTTTCAACTAATAAATCAATATCTTTTTCATAATGTTTGTAAAATGTTGATGTTTGACTAGGGCCAATTTTGTTATGAAATCTTTCAGGCTCAATACTATACCAATAATCCCAATTGTTTTGTCCCTTTCCATCACCTGGCTCAATTCCTTCACTTTGAGGTCCTGATGTAGAAGAACCCCACAAAAAATTTGTTGGAAATTGATAAAATACCTTGTCTTTCGTCATTGATTGTTCCTTCTCTCTTTTATGTGTTGTATAGCTGGTGCAAATTGTGGCAAATAGTCCTCATGTGCAAGTAACATATCTTGCAATAGCGCCTCAGCTTGTGGTCCATTTGAAATAAGCGGGTTGAGTGTAAAAGCTTGTAAAGCCAGTGAATAATCACCTGTCATTGCTGCCCGAACAGTGACAAGCTCCATTTGCTTCATCAGTTGTAAATAGCCGGTTACAATCGGCGGAGTTGGTGGACAGGCTAGTGGAGTTGCTCCTTGCGCAGAGATAATCGAGGTGACTTCTACCACACAATTTTCAGGTAGATAGGGAATAACTCCTCTATTTACAGTAGATACGGTCAATTCTTCTTTACTATCATTATGGATAGCACAAATGATTTGACAGGCAACATCACTATAGTAGGCACCCCCACGTAGTTCCAGCTGTTTTGGTTTGTCTTTCAATTGTGGGTCTTTATAAAGCTCAAACAATTCTGTCTCTACTTCTTGCACAACCTTGGCTCGTACATTACCCTGACGATACTGTTCCAAAGCATCCTCTAACATTTCTTGTTCCAAAAAATAATAACGATGGTAATCACATGGCAACATTCCAATCGTCCGAAGCAATTGAATAGGAAACTCTAGATTGGTAATATTTTTGACTGCTTCTGGCGTCTCCTTTCTCAAATCCCCATACAATGTTTCTAAGACTACTTGCGTACGATTTTCCCCATACTTATCCCAAACTTCATGAAAGTGAAAATGATTTAACCCAATATGGCGCGTACTTAGGTCTCCTTCTGATTGGCCTAAAATCTGAGCAGCAAGTTTCTTTTGACCAATAGGGATATTACACAGACCAATTACTTTCTTCCAGTGGAGTTCATTAGCAATGGCTTCCGTTACGATACCAGCAGGATTCGTAAAATTAATCAACCAAGCATTCGGACACAAGTCTTTCATATCCTTGATAATCCCTTTATATGCTTCAATGGTCCTAAAAGCTTTAAAGATTCCTCCAGCCCCATTGGTTTCTTGCCCCAGCATCCCATAACTCAAGGGAATGGTCTCATCTAAGTATCTTGCAGGTAGTTGGCCAACTCGGAACTGAGACGTTACAAAATCAGCCTCTAACAATGCTTCTCTTCGGTCTAAGGTCGATTCTATTTTCCAGTCCAAACCTGCTTTTTTGACCATGCGCCGTGCTAAATTAACAACGATTTCCTGTTTTTGGGCTCCCTGTTCAACATCAACAAACCACCATTCTCGAATGGGTAATTGATGTGCACGAAGAATCATACCTTCAACCAATTCTGGAGTGTAACTTGAGCCGCCACCGATTGTCACTAATTTGATTGTCTTCATAACCTCCCCTTCTTCTTGTTTTTAATATATCCTTATTATATGATCCATCTAGTAAATTGTAAACCAATACCTGCCCTTTGTTTTTCCGTATCACAACGGAAAAAAAGCTGTTCCTCCTCTAGAAAACGCAAAAACGACCTCCCCTACGGAAGTCGTTTTCATATTATTATTTCACTACAATATTAACTAATTTGTTTGGAACCGTAATCACCTTCACCACTGTTTGCCCAGCGATTTCAGCTTGGACTTTCTCGTCTGCAAGGGCAACTTTTTCAAGTTCAGCTGGTGCTAAGTCTTTGGCTACGGTCAAGCGAGCTTTTACTTTGCCTTTGATTTGGACAACGATTTCCACTTCGCTTTCCACCAGCTTGCTTTCGTCATATGTTGGCCAAGCGACGTAGCTGATTGACTGACCTGTATTTGCCAGACCCTGCCAGAGTTCTTCTGCCAAGTGCGGTGCAAATGGGGCAATCAATTGGACAAAGCCTTTGGCGTAGTCGACATAAAGCTTGTCTTCCTTGTTGGCTGCGTTGACAAAAATCATGAGCTGGGCGATAGCCGTGTTGAATTTCAGATCTTCAATATGCTCTGTCACCGTCTTCACAGTTTCATTGTAAACTTTATCAAGCGCTCCGCTATTTTCCGCCACAATCTCCTTGGTCGTCAAGAGGCGATAAACACGGTCAAGGAACTTACGGCTACCTTCAAGACCTTCTTCTGACCAGGCGATTGACGCATCAAGTGGGCCCATGAACATCTCGTAAACACGGAGGGTATCCGCACCGAACTGCTCGACCACATCGTCTGGATTGACCACGTTTTTAAGGGACTTAGACATCTTAGCAGGTGCCTGCTCCAACTCCTCACCAGTTTCGATGTTGAAGAAAGAACCATCACGTTTTTCAACCTTATCTGTCGCCACAAGGGCACCACGGCTGTCACGGTAGCTAGTTCCCAAAATCATGCCCTGGTTAAAGAGTTTTTGGAATGGCTCTTTGGTCGGCACAACGCCAAGGTCATAGAGGAACTTGTGCCAGAAGCGAGCGTAGAGCAGGTGAAGGACTGCGTGCTCGGCACCACCGATGTAAATATCCACCGGCAACCAAGCCTTGAGAAGCTCCTCGTCTGCCAATTTCTCGTCGTTGTGCGGGTCGATATAGCGGAGGTAGTACCAGCTAGAGCCCGCCCATTGCGGCATGGTGTTGGTCTCACGGCGACCTTTAACACCGTCTTCACGCACCACTTCCAACCAGTCTGTCAAGTTAGCAAGAGGTGACTCCCCTGTACCTGAAGGCTTGATGTCTGAGGTTTTTGGCAATACCAGAGGTAACTCATTTTCAGGTACTGCTGTGGAAGTGCCGTCTTCCCAGTGGATGATTGGAATTGGCTCACCCCAATAACGCTGGCGGCTGAAGAGCCAGTCGCGGAGGCGGTAAGAAATTTTCTCCTGACCGACACTATTTTCTTCCAGCCAAGCCACCATTTTGGCAATAGCTTCTTCCTTGTTAAGACCGTCTAAGAAGTCAGAGTTGATATGAATGCCATCTTCTGTATAAGGGGCTTCGTCTACATTGCCACCTTCCAGAACTGGAATGATGTCCAAACCAAACTGTTTAGCAAATTCCCAGTCACGCTCATCGTGGGCAGGAACGGCCATGATAGCACCTGTTCCGTAGCTTGCCAGTACATAGTCGGCAATCCAGATTGGAATTTCTTTACCGTTGACAGGGTTAATCGCGTAGGCACCAGTCCAAACACCTGTCTTGTCTTTAGCCAGGTCAGTACGAGCCAGGTCTGATTTGAGAGAGGCTTGGCGTTTGTATTCTGCCACAGCTTCTGCTTGTTCAGCTGATGTGATACTATCTACCAAGTCATGCTCAGGGGCAAGGACTGCGTAGGTCGCACCAAAAAGAGTATCTGGACGGGTAGTAAAAACTGTGAAGTCCTTGTCTGTGTCCTTGATTTTGAAGGTCACATTGGCACCCGTTGACTTGCCGATCCAGTTGCGTTGCATGTCCTTGATAGACTCTGGCCAATCAACTTCTTCTAGGTCATTAAGCAAACGCTCTGCATAGGCCGTGATTTTCAACATCCATTGACGCATTGGCTTGCGGACAACTGGATAACCACCACGTTCAGACGTTCCGTCAGGAAGGACCTCTTCATTGGCGATAGCTGTTCCCAATTCCTCTACCCAGTTGACAGGCACTTCTGCCTCGTAGGCGAGGCCTTTTTCATACAACTTAGTGAAAATCCACTGAGTCCACTTGTAGTAGTTAGGGGCAGTCGTATTAACCTCGCGGTCCCAGTCGTAAGAAAAGCCAAGGGCGTTAATCTGACGTTTGAAGTTAGCAATGTTTTCTGCTGTAAAGTCAGCCGGGTCATTTCCCGTGTCCATAGCATATTGCTCTGCTGGCAAACCAAAGGCATCCCAACCCATTGGGTGAAGAACGTTGTAGCCTTGGGCACGCTTGTAACGACTGAGAATGTCGGTCGCCGTATAGCCCTCAGGGTGACCAACGTGCAAGCCAGCACCAGACGGATAAGGGAACATATCTAGGGCGTAAAAGTTTGGCTTTTCTGCGTCTGTTCCCGTCTTAAAAGTGTGATTTTTCGCCCAAAATTCCTGCCATTTGGGCTCGATTTCCTTGTGATTGTAGAAGCTCATATCATTTCTCCAATAAAATTGATTATTTTCTTATTATATCACGAAATCAGGAAAGAAAAAAGCAGGATTGTAAACCCTGCTAAAATGAGAAGATTAGATTATCTTTTGAGTTCTACACGATAATTTCCATATAAACTTTTAACGTATTCTTCTGCATATTTTTTACCTTCTGGCCCTAAAAAGGGACCGGCATAAAGGTTCCCAAATTGATCCACTACAATCCATTCTTGCATAGTAGTCACCTCCCTTCCTTTTATTTACAAATCATCTAAAGATAGTCTACCTGTTCGCAAATCACATTCAATATCCTTAGCAAATTTTTCCGTTAGACGCTTCCTGTTGTACAATTCTTTTACCCGTCGAGTGACATCCAGACAGATTACCTCTCCGTCATCGTCTATCTCCACCTCTATTTTCCCTGGGCGATAAATTGTCCAGTTACCATTGCCTTTTCCCAACTCCCTAACAAAAAATCCTTCTGGGCGCCATTTCTTTAGTACAAATTTCAGCGTTCCCTGATCCGCAAATGAGACACGTGGTGTAAAAATAACTCTGTTTACTTTCATATCTTCCCCTAGTTTGCATTGTAGCCAAACTCTCTCGTTTTCAAGGTTTCCTTCCACCAAGATTCACGGGCTAATATAAGATGGTCATCTACTCTGCCATTATAATTTTCCAGAAGGCTATATTGAAAATTGGTCTTGACATAGTCAAATCCCTGCTCCTTAACAAGCTGACGCAGTTCTTGATTCCCGCCATGTCCGTTAAGGACATAAGCTTGCCAACGCGACAAAAGCATACCGCTATCACTAGTAGCAGAACCTACATAATGCTTGCCCGTTTGTTTATCAGTCAACAAGTAAACTGCTTTCTGATTACCGAGTGCTGTCAACCAATCCTGCTTTTGCAAACGGAAAATACTCTCTAGTTGGTAATAAGATAGACGAATATTGTCATAGCCAGGAAAATCATCGCCCGTCCAAGGCGTAGGGAGCAGTTCTCTAATCACGATATCCTTTGCAGAACGCTCAAAATAACGCACTGTAGAAATCCCCACTTTAAAATCAATAATTAGACGATCAAAATAGGCAGAAAATTCCTCCCGCACCTTGCCTTCATAAGATTTACCAGAAGTTACAGGCAACTGCTCCGTTATTTCCTTCACCGTTGTTAATAACCATTTATTGTGACCGACTTTAATAAAATTGACCACTATCTCTCCAACACGGAAATAGTTTTTTCCTTCTGGATTGTAAAAAATATTCCAATTATTTACTTGTTCTTTGTCCGCTAAATAATAGGACTTTGTATAATCCACACTACCTTCCCAAACATGAAAACGCAGCTTTACTTTGGGTAAGTCTTCATCAGAAAAATGAAATAAATCTTTTAAGGTTAAAGTGTTCATCATTTTCTCCTTTACCTCTGGGTTAAGTATTGACTGGTAAGTCAATACTTGGTATACGTAGTATATCAAGTCAAAGCTTTTCTTAGTGACAAATTTACATGAGCTATCTTTGCTGAATGACAAAAATACCTAGTGCACGTCAACACTAGGTATTTCTTTATTTTACCAAATAATCACGCGGTCTTCTTTTGCACGCCACATGCCGTCGCCTTCTTGAACGCCAAACGTTTCATGGAATTCATCGAAGTTTGGCAACTGGATGTTGGTGCGTAGGTGACCTGGTGCGTGGACATCCACACTAGCCAACATCTGCATGAACTCAGGACGGGCCTTCATCCGCCAGATGCGAGCAAAGTTGGTGAAAAACTCTTCTGCGGAGAAGTCGTCCTCCGACTTCGCTGCTTCTAAGGCTGCTGCAATCCCACCAAGGTCGGCAATATTTTCTGACACGGTCAATTTACCATTGATTTTGGCACCGTAGGAATCCTGACCTTCAAACTGGTCAATGACCTGCTGGGTACGGGCTTCAAAGGCAGCATAGTCTTCCTCTGTCCACCAGTTATTCAAGCTACCATGCTCATCAAAGGAAGCACCGTTTGAGTCAAAGGCATGGGAAATCTCGTGGGCAATAACCGCACCGATACCGCCGTAGTTTGCTGATGAAGACTGCTCCAGAGAGTAGAATGGTGCCTGCAAAATGGCTGCTGGAAAGACAATCAAGTTCTTCTGTGGATTGTAGTAGGCGTTGACCATATGAGCTGGCATGCCCCACTCTTTGATGTCCACAGGCTTGTTCCACTTGCTCCAACCATGAGCAATGTCAATCTTGTTTAGCTCAATGGCATTTTCCACCAAGGACTTGCTTGGGTCAACAAGCTTCTTATAATAACGCTCTGGCAAGGCTTCTGGGTAGCCAATGTAAGGCTTGATGACATTAAGTTTGACAATGGCTTTGTCACGCGTCTCTTGAGCCAACCAATCTGCCGTTTCCAAGCGAGATTTATACACCTCAATCATCTTGGCAACCTTGGCTTCCACATCCGCCTTAGCCTCTGGTGAGAATTTTTCCCCTGCATACCAGAGCCCCAAGGCCTGACTAAAGAAACCTTGAGCAAGGTTGTAGGCTGCCTTTTCCCTATTCTGAGCCTGCGGCGTACCAGAAAGGGCACGAGAATAAGCTCCGTCCAAAATCCGAATCTCGTCTGATAGGAAAGAGGTATAGGAACGAGTCGCCGCAAATACCAAACCAGCCTTGAGCAAGTCCCAGTTTTCAGGACTGTAAATCTCATTAGCCGCCTGCCAGAAACGCTCCTCTGGAACGATAATCTTATCAGGCACCTGTCCTAAAAGTTCCTCAAAGAAAGCTGTCAAAGGCAGGTTTGGTACCAAGGCCGCAAATTCTTCCCATTTGTATGGATGATAGAGCTTGGCATACTCTGACCCCTCTTCGTTTGACAGAACATATTTAGCTACAATTGCATCCAAGGCCAAGACCTTATCCAAGAGCTCTGCAATTTCTTCATCGCTGAAACCAAACTTAGGCAAGAGAGCTTCCTGACACTCTCGCCAAGTCTTGAGCAGTGCAGCTCCCTTCTCATGCCCGTCAGCATAGTAGGTCGTATCCGGCAAAATGGTCGCTATGCCATAGGCCCAAAGCACATTGGTCTGGGCATCCATAAAGTCAGGCGACACCCCAAAAGGCATGAAGTTTGGCTTACCTGCCAACTCATATTCTGCCAACTTGCTGGTGAATTCTTCGAAAGAGTTGAGTGCCTTGTACTCTGCAATCAAGGCTTGTGCTGGTTTTGCCCCCAAACGGTCACGGGTTTCATAGTCAGCTACTTGTTTGTGAAAAGCCACAAAGTTTTGCAAAACGCTATCTTCTGGGACATCTTCTCCCGCCAACCAAGCGTTTGTCGTGTCAATCATGAGCTTTTCAATCTCGTCCGCCAGGTCTGAGAAACCACCTGTTCTTGGCTTATCGTCTGGAATCACGGCTGTTTTTGCCCATTCACCATTGACGTATTCGTAAAAATCATCTTGTAAACGTGTCATTGATTTTTCTCCTTTGTCTTTCTTAATGACTATAATAACAAAAAATTCTGACAATTTCACTTATCAGGTGACCATGACCAAGTATTTTTTAGAATAATACTCGAACAAACCACAAGAAGGCTGACAACGGCACAGGTCCCTGACATGGTTAAATCCAGTTGATTGGCCACTAAAAAACCTAGCACAACCGTTAAAATAGCGATACCTTGCCCTAAAAGAAGCAATTGCCAGAAGGATTTGACCCAACGTAGGGCAGCCATACTTGGTGCCACCAAGAAAACAATAACAGTCATCGAGCCAATCGCTTCAAAGGCCAGAACAGTGGTTAAGGAAACTAGAATCAAAATAACCATTTCTAAAATCCTTGTTCGTAAGCCAGACAAACGAGCATGGTTGCTGTCAAATAGGTACACTTGTAAACGATGGTAAGCCCAAACAAAAAATAGAACAATAACCAACCAAGCCAAACTCGACTTGACCAGACTAACAGGGAGTGACCAGGCTAGAACATCCATACGATGGAGCGGAGCAAAAAGTACTTCCCCCTGCAAAACCAGATCCACATCCAAGTGAACATTGCGAGCAAAAAGAGAAATAAGCAAAACCGCCACCGCAAAAAAGAAAGAAAAAACTAGACCTGTTGCGGCATCATGCGCTATCTTTCGACTATGCAGACGGTCAATGGCAAGAACCGATAATAACCCAAACAGACTGGCACCAACTATTAACAATGGCGAATCCAAACTATGACTAATAAAAAATCCCAGAACAATCCCAAGCAAGACAGAATGCGATAGCGCATCTGCCAACATCGATTGATTTTTTACAACCAGTATCGAGCCGAGCAAGCCACAAGAACTAGCAATAACCATCAAAATGAGTAATACTTCAAACACGACCATTCTCCTTTCTGACATAGGTAACATACACAAATGCAGACAGAGTCAGACCTGTCAGACAGACGATAATAGTCGGTCCGGTCGACAAGCCAGATACACTGGAGCTAATCCAGGTCCCTACGAAAGCCGACCCAATTGCAACGATTCCTGCCAGTAATAGACTCTTGTGATACGATTTTCCCAGCATCAAGCCAAAGACAGCTGGTGCAATCAAAAAACTACTCATCAAAATAGCTCCGACTAACTTTAATCCTACTGCAATTAGGCAAATCATCAAAAACATCGTCAACTGCTGCAAGTACTTTACACGAACACCAATAACCCTTGCAAAAGTTTGATCAAACAGATACAGCTTATAGTCTTGATAAAAGAAAGCAAACAATGCCAAAGCCAATAGAGAAATAATTCCGATGAGTATCACATCATCCAGCTGAATAAAGGCTGCCTGTCCAAATAGATAGGTTTGCAATCCAGCTTGGGAAGACCCTGCAAAGGCTTCATTTCCCTGAATAGCATTTTTTAAGACCATTCCCAAACCAAAGAAAGAAGCAGACACCAATGAAAGGGCATTGACTAGGCTGTGACCACCTTTTCGACGCAGCCAATGGACAAGTGCATAAGAAAGGTAGCCTGACAACACTGCTCCTAACAGCAAGTAGAGAGGATGTCGCGACTGAAAAATCATGAAAGAGACAATCACTCCAGGATAAGAAGCATGCCCCAGAGCATCCCCAAGCAAACTCTGTTTAGTAAGAACAGATATACTTCCGATAGTGCTGGCTGCTACAGCTAGGCTTACGGTCCCTAAAGCAACTGTCCAGAAAGAATACTCTTTGAAAACCTCAAACATGACTGCCTCCTTTGGCATTTCCTAGAAACAACCCATTTCCTATGCCGTAGGTCGCCTGATAATTCTCGCTTGTCAAAGTCTCATCCATCGGACCAGAGTCAATCACATGCTTATGAAGCCAGACAAGGTGATCAAAGTAGGCATCCAGCGTCGTTAAGTCATGATGAATGACAATGGAAGTTTTCCCTTCACATTGGAACTCCTTGAGCATATCCATGATCATGATTTCTGTTGCCTGATCAATCCCTGCTAGAGGCTCATCCATAAGATACAATTCTGCTTCCTGTGCCAGGGCTCTGGCTAGAAAGACCCGCTGACGCTGCCCACCTGAAAGCTGGTCAATCTGACGATGGCGTAAATCTGTAATTTTTAACCGTTCTAGAGCCTGCTCAACAATCTGTCTATCAGTCTTAGTCGGTCTTCTAAACATTCCCTTACTATGAGCGAAGCGTCCCATCAGAACAATTTCAAAAACTGTTGCAGGAAATTGCCAGTTCACTTGACTGGATTGGGGAATATAGGCTACTTTTTGAGCAATCAACCTCTCTAGACCTGCCTCCTGACCAAGCAAGCGAACCTGCCCTGTGTCAGGTTTTTCCAACCCCAAAATGACCTTGAATAGACTGGACTTCCCAGCACCATTTGGTCCAACAATAGCCGTCCGACTCCCTCTAGGAATCACCAAATTAACATCTTCTAAAGCCATGGTCTGGCTGGCTGAATATGCTAAATTGACATCTTTTAATTCAATGATTGCTGACATATTTCCTCCTATTTTTAAAAATGATATACCTCATTCATACTCAATGAAAATCAAAATCAGACCAACCTACCAAGCTGAGAAAGTCGATAAGATTAAGATACCGTACCAACAAATTGCTGGCAAACCCTATACATCGCTTATTTCAACACATCAGTACATGAATTTGATTTTCGTAGAGCACCAATGCTTCCTTCAATCGTATGTTTATAAATCTGTTAAAAATGGTCCAAAAACGGAAAGAACTCGACCTAGACCGAGTCCTTTTTACTACTCATTTGAAATCCCTATTCACGCACAGACTACTGATATATAAAGTCCCGCTGTGAACCAAGATTATCGAGGTCTACAAGCGGTATTTCTAGTCAAGGACCTCAATAACTGGTGTGATTTGCTACTAACGCCTATCCTCCCCCAAGCGTTGTCACCTCCTATAGAAAGAGTCCTATACTGCTTGTGCTCGAAACAATTGATTATCCCTCATATTGGTACCTATCAACTCTATCTTCGGTAATATCTCTAGTCTTCATTGAATAGCAAGTCCGTTCGACCTGTACTATTTCAGATATTTAACCATCAGTTTAACATTATGTTTGTACATGTCGATAAAGGTATCCCCTTCCTCGCCTTCTGGTGCCAAAGAATCTGAGAACAACTCCTTACCTTCGCCAGTAACAACTTCAACCTGACCACCTTTGGCTTTTACTGCCTCTTGCAATTTCTCCATGCGTTCTGGATTAGTTGTAGACTCTGTAAAGATAGCCTTGATATTATGGTCAATGATTAGGTTAACTGTCTCAATCATGTCACTATTAGCCACTTCTGAGTCGGTGCTCACGCCCTGAGGAGCATAAAGAGTGAAGTCATAACTAGCAGCAAAGTAATTAAAGGCATCATGTGGTGTTACCAAATAGCGACTTTCTTTTGGAATCACACTTAATTCTTTTTCTACCCAGGCATGCAAATCATCTAGCTGCGCTTGGTATTTTTCTGCATTTTTCTGAATCATCTCAGCTTTAGCAGGTAAGAGTTTTTGTAGTTCCTCTGAAGCTACAGCTACAGCTGACTTGTATAAGGGAATTGAAAACCAGAAGTGCGGATCGACAATCTCTTCCCCATCCTCATCCATCGTATTCAAGTCTTTTGCATTAAAGTTTTTAGAAACAGCTACTCCGGTCTTCTCCAAAGCTTCAACCATTTTACCTTCAAAGTGCAAACCGTGGTAGAGAACAAGGTCAGCCTTTTGTAATTTTGATAAATCACTAGATTTGGCTACGTACAAATGAGGGTCTTCTCCTGCTGGAATCAGCAAATCACGTTCCACCTCATCACCCGCCAGCTGATAGACCATGTCATTGAGGAAGGAAGTAGTCACAGCCACTCTTGGCTTACTGGAGCCTTCTGTGGTTTGCGATGGACGACAAGCTCCTAGCCCTATTAGGGACAATAGCAGAGCAAAACTGAACAATATTTTCTTCATATAGGTTCTCCTTTTATTTTTATTAAGCATACCTAACTATATAATTAGATTAAGCTAAAAAATTCATTTTGTCAACTGATTTTTAAATTTTTTGATATAATAGTTTCAGTAGAAAGCGAGTTCTCATGACACCAAACAAAGAAGATTACCTAAAATGTATTTATGAACTGGGTCAATTAGACCAAAAAATTACCAATAAACTCATTGCAGAGAAGATGGCCTTCTCCGCACCAGCCGTTTCCGAAATGCTCAAAAAAATGGTAGCCGAAGAGCTCATTTCTAAGGATGCCAAGGCAGGTTATCTCCTCAGCCAAACTGCCCTTGAAATGGTAGCCAGCCTCTATCGCAAACACCGCTTGATTGAGGTATTCTTAGTTGAGCAACTTGGCTACTCTCCAGAAGAAGTACATGAAGAGGCTGAGATTTTAGAACACACCGTTTCAGATCACTTTATCAATCGCCTAGACCTGCTACTGGAACAGCCTCAAACTTGTCCTCACGGGGGAAGCATTCCTCAAGCAGGACAACCGCTCATCGAACGCTACCAGACACGGCTATCACAGCTAACTGAGACAGGGAACTACCAGCTTGTCCGTATCCATGACTTCTATCAACTCCTTCAGTACTTGGAACAACATGAGTTAGCTGTCGGCGATTTACTAACCGTCACAGACTTCGACCACTTTGCCCAAACCATCACCATCCAGTACAAGGACAAAGAGCTCGCCGTCCCAACAGCCATCGCTCAACAATTATTCATCGAAAAAAGCAATCGCCCAGCCTAAACAAGCTGAGCGATTATTTTTTCTTCCAATTGCGGAAAATAAATCTGGCCGCAAACAATAGTTGCCCTAGGATATATACCAAACCCAAAAAAGAACCTAGATAAAAACAGCCCAAGAGAAAGTGTGGATGAAAGGTTAGAGGTTGTAGGACAAACATGAGAATCCCTACCAAGCCCCACCGCATGCCCCAGGTCATCTTTCTCTGAATCAACCATTCCAGCCAATCTTCTCCAACTGAACTTCTGGTTTCCAGATACTCTTGATTAAGGTCTTGAAAAAATTTTCTCATATTCTTGCTCACCTCTGCACTTGATAGTTAGCAATTATAAAATTGCTGGTTTCCTCTTAGTATACAGGCATTTCCGCAAAATGTCTACTGTCAATTTTTATCCACCAATCTGCACCAAACCAAATAAAATTTGGAGGAATAAAATGGAGGCATTATAGAAGCTATGTGCAAGGATAGTATCCGTCATTCGTCTATTGCACATATACAGATAACCCAGATAAGCCCCTGTGATAAAGTGACCTAAAAATGCCACCGAAAAGCTCCAAGTATGACAATAGGCAAATAGAAGGGCAGAAAATACGATGACCATTTGAGGATGCTTAGGAAAATACTGGGCTGTCTTTTCTAACAAAATCCCTCTGTAAAGAAATTCTTCTAAAACTGGAGCAAACAAGACAACTGAGAGAGCTATCACCCCAAAATTGTCTGAATTTAACTGATTGACTGTATCCAAGGCGTTAGAATCACTAGGACTAAGACCCAAATACTGCCAAAGGAGGTTCAGGCAAGTTTGTCCAGTAAATACCAGTGCTGTCATACCGACTATTTTTAAAACATTCAGCTTCTCTCTTGAAAAGACTTGATGCTTCATCATTCCTCGTCTGATGACAGAAAGTAGTGCCAATATTGCAAGACCAAGCCCTATCATGACTGCAAGTTTTAAAAGCATATTCTCTTGAAAGGCTGTTATCCCCACATAAACTGGAAATTGAATGAGCAAAGTGAGCAACAAGGTACCCACAGCTAAACCGATGGATTTTATTATTTTCATATTCTCTCTCCTTTCCATTGTCGTTTATAGCCTACTCAATTTTTTTCACAATATTCACACCTTTATATACTTATAACATTTAAAACGGTCACAATACTGTTCGACAAGATATGTGCCACTATCGGATATTTGAGATCGTTCGTTTTATAGTAAATCCAAGAAAACAAAAATCCTGGAAAAAGTGCCGACCAGAAACTAAAAGAAATTTCATAACTATGTACAAAAGCAAATAAAATGGCTGTAATTAACACGCTAATGATTGGATAGTGCTTACTCCTTATTCTCTCCTGAAAGATTCCCCTATAGAGATACTCTTCTCGGATAGGAGAGAGAATATTTGTACTAAGCAAGACCATCCAGCCATATTTGGACTGAAATAGCTCAAGCATACTACTATTATCAACCGTCGAGCCAGATAATCGCAAGGAAACATTTAATAGTACAATTTTAATAATGATTACCAAAATAACCAATCCAAACAGTTTAATATAACTATAGTTTTTCACTTCTAGATTGTAATCACGATACTTTTTACGCAAAGTATCTAATAGCCAAAAAACCAAGATAGTGAGTAAAATCCAACAAATAACATGGATGAGATAACCAATTAAAGTATCATCCATATTCCCCCAACTCATCTCAGCAATGAAGGGGACTTGTATGACTAAGGTTAACAATAAAACCTGTACGATGCTTTTTATCCAATGAACCATTGCTACTCTCCCTTTCTAATCCAATCTTTTTATAAACTTAGTATATAGCAAATCAACACACTATTCTCATTCCTGTCACGAACGGTCGTTATTTTGTAATGAATGACCATTTTTTTGAATTCACCGAATAGCATCCAAGATATTTAGCTCAAGATTATCGATTGACAAATGTAAAACAAATAGCTACACTATTGTTATACATATTAGAATTTGGAGTTGAAGATAATGGCAGGATTGGTTAGGGATAGACAGTATAATTTTAGAGTAAATGCACAATTACTGGAACAAGCAAAAATAATCTTATCGGAAAAAGATATGACCCTTTCTGATGCTCTTAATTTATTTGTAGAAAGGGTGGTGGAAGAGCAAGATTTGCCAATAAAAACGGTAGAAGAGGCACGTGCAGAGGCTTTTCTTGATGAGTTGATTGCAGAGCTTGATGAAGGCTACCAAGAAGTTTTATCAGGACACACGACACCTGCTCGTGAGGTATTCGCCAAATATGGTCTATGAAGTACATTTATCTGCTAAAGCCGAACAAGATTTAGAGGAAATCTACCAGTATTATGTCCGTGAATTTTCAGAATCAAGTGCTCGAAAGGTGCTTGCATCTCTGAGCACAGCTATCTTGACCTTAGAAATATTTCCAGAGGGATATATTGACCTTGACGCTCGTCTGGGACAAGCATTATTCCCAGAAGGAAAAACAAGGATGATTCCTGGAAAACAGCACCTCATCTTCTATTTGATTCGTGGCTCTCGTGTAGATGTCCTTCGCATTAGAGGAGCAAGAACAGACTACCTAAACAACCTAGACAATCTATTCAAGCAAACCCTCAAATAACGAGATACTTTCCCCCCTTCAACAAGTCTAACGAAACGAGTGTGAATAAAAAGCTGATTGCTCAGCTTTTTTCATTTTATTTTCTACCACTCCCTCATCCAAAAACAGAATATAGAAATTCCCCGAATTCTTGCCCTGCTGAATAAATCGCTGGTACAAGAACTGATCCAAGTGTCATCAAGGTCAGAGCTACTCCTACCCAGACCAAGAATTTCATTGCAAACGTAGAAGACTCATAAGCTGTTTCAACTTCTTGGTATTTTTTATCTAATTTTTCCATCATTGTCATAACTGAACTCCTTTAACATCACTAACCAAACAGTACCAATAAGTAACCAATAATTGAGAAGATAACCATCAAGCTATTGTTCAAGATATGAACAATAATCGCATCCACAATATTGCCACGACGAGCATAGGCCAAATAGAAGACTGCCCCAAGCAAGAAGTAAAGTGGCAACTCAATTGGATGAATCGCATGAAGAAGAGCAAAGACAGCTGAACTGATTATCAATTTTAGCCATTTTTGATGTTCTTTGAAGAAATAACTGCTAAACAAACCTCTGAAAACAAGCTCTTCCATAAAAGGAGCAAAGACACCTATTGCAATATGAAAGGCAATAAAGTATAGCGGAAACATCTTCGCCAATTGCTCATTTGTAGCCAAAAGTGCTGCATCGTTGGCTGTGGTAGCATTACCAGTTACCAATTGGGTCAATAACGTTCCGCCAATACCGACAACCCGTCCGGCCAAGAAAAATAGCAGAGCAAACCCAAAATCTTTCCAAGTAAATGTGAACCGTTTTTGCTGGTCAGGTAGACCTTTCTTATACCGTTTCCAAGTCCACACCACAATAGCCGTCGCAATGACCAGATAGCCAATGCCAGAAACCCACTGCATGACACCTGACATCGAATCCTGTATGGCAATCAATCGCATCGGAGTTATGTTAATCGCAATGATGACAAGAATTAAACCAATAAATTTTAATATATTTTTAACACGTTTCATAAGCTATTCATCCTTTTTAGTCTTGCTCACTTTCATTAGAAAATACAATGCAATAAAGAGCGTTGGATAGAAACTAGATGAGAAAACATCTACTGTTTTTCCAAGAACAAGCCAAACCACTAGGTGAATAAGAACGGCAGTGACCAAAATTCCTACAACAAGCCCTTGCAAGAACTGCATAATTTTATTCGTTTCTTTGATAGTTATCATTTGATGTTTGTTTTCCATTTTCATTTCTCCTTTTCATTAATAATGTTATTCTGTCGGATTATCCCAGCAAAATAACAACCATAACTACTGCGAAATTGTGTAAACAATGTGCAATACTAGATACTCTAATATCATCAGTTGAATAATAAGCTAGTCCATAAATTAGAGAACTTATTAACTGACTATTAAATGCAATTTGATAATCATGACTATACGAAAATATGAGAGAAGTAACAACAATAGAACCCCAACCTATATAACGTGATAGTTTCTCTTGAAGAATTCCTCTATATAAAATTTCTTCCAAAATAGGCTGAGTAACGATTGTGGTTAAAAGATACAATATAAAGACTATCGGTCTTTCCTTCATTTCCAGTATTTGTGTCGGAACTGATCCTACATTATAGCCATTTCCAACATATAGAATCGTCACATATACTAATGTCAAAAAAAGTGTCACTGATGAGTAGATAACTAGACTTTTTTTATTTATTTTTCCTTGTTTAAACGTAATATCCAGTCGTTTAGCAAAAGATGATAGAAACCAAAGCGATAATAATACAAAAGCAATACACACTATAATTCGAATAGTATCTCCTGTAAGATTATTACTAACATGGATACGATCATCGCTAAAAGTTGATACAACCGGTGTTTGAGTAAATATAGATAAAAACATAAACCCAAAAATAGATATCAAAACATAGCCACACTTTTTTAAAATATTAATCATTCTATCAACCCCACTTTAACACCCACAAGTATATTTTTCTTATTCCATCCATCAAGAAATGAGCATACACCTGCAAATACTTTTTCGGCAACTTTAATAATATCTCCACCGAGATTAATGCCTACTTTACCACCTACACTATTTTCCAATTCTACTTGACTAAGTTCTTGATGTTTGTTTTCCATTTTCATTTCTCCTTGTTCTTGTTTTCTATACAAACTTACTTTTCCTTGTTTTGTTCCTTATTTGTAAAAATGGCAAAAGCGATGATTAGTCCTGGATTACTGACTGCTAAAATATTGAAATAGTCTTTAATGTTTTCATCTGACAAATTCGCACAGATTTTAAAAACTATCCAAAGCACAACGGGAATCAAAACTGCATAGAGTTTTTTATTCTTCATCTTCAATTCTCCTGTTCTTATTTTTTACACTCTTAGTATAAGCCAAATCAGCACTATTTTTTCATCCATGTCATGAACTGTCGATATTTTGTAATGAATGACCATTTTTTATCGATTCATTAAGTTGTGATATAGTTTTTTGCAAAATTTCTCTAATTTTTCTTCAACGAGAACAAATAGATACAGTCCATAGGGAGTTATGAAGCGTGGTACAAAATTCTTGGTGACAAGTAAGTACAGCACATACAAGGTATAGACTATCATAGCGACATGTAGCAATTGTTCTTCTGTCATAGCAATTTTCTTTTTCACTGTCATCTCATTTCTCCTTGTTCTTATTTTTTACACTCTTAGTATAGACCAACACACCACCATTTTTTCATCCATGTCATGAACGGTCGTTATTTTGTAATGAACGACCATTTTTTCATTTAGTCGTTTTCTTACTTCTCTTTTTTTCAATCATCGATAGAACGATGACTGAAAACAGCGGTGGAACCAAATAACTAATTTCGCTAAAATGAATAACAAATCCTATAACAGACAACCATTTAAGAAAAAACATATTAAAGATAAATAAGGCAAGGAAAAGTGTCCCGAGTTTCAACATCCTTTTCAGCTCTTTACTCATACTTCATCCCCACCTTTCCCATATTTATCCACTAAATGGGACACAATGACGGAAATGACCGCAACCGTGACTCCATTTAAGTAATGGTTGTGAAGAGGCTGTAAAATACTTGTTAGCTGTAAAATACTTGTTACAGGAATAGAAATCACAACAATCAAAAGAAGTTTAATAAGCCAAATCATAAAATTATTCCTCCTACGATACGCGTATAAATCATCTCATCATTTACTAAAACCAAAGTGCAAGAGCCTGACCAAATTCATAACCAATTTGATATAGGGTATCAATGAGAGACGGAATATCAATCACACTAACCAAAAGTAACAAGAGCAAAACTTTTTCACGCTCTGACCACGGTTGACTATCCTTAACAGTTTTCATTTTTTTCATCGCTTTCTCTCCTTTAAAATTTCCTATCCTATCAACATATTTACGGTAAAACTGCATTCACAAAACTACGCCCAAAATCTCTACCTGCTTGGTAAATGGTTTGAAAAATAGGCGGATAAATGGTCAATAAGCCAACAATAATCAACACCATGTAGATTGTTTTTTTATTTCCTTTGAAGTATGTTTTTATAGTATTCATGTTCCTCTCCTTGTTCTTATTTTCCTTGTTTCTTTACACATTCAGTATAAGCTAACTCAGCCCTATTTTTTCATCCATGTCATGAACTGTCGATATTTTGTAATGAATGACCATTTTTTCGAGAAAATGCAAAAAAATCCAGCCTTTCGACTGGACTTACATCTATAAATCTTATTCTAAAAACACCAACTCCTGAACAAATCGATGATTGCTACTGTCCGTTGACAAAGTAAATTGTGGATAGTTGTTTTACCTTTGCACAACATCACATTTTTTTGTAACTGATTTAATAATTTTTCTAGTCTGCTTAAAACTATATTCCTTATCATGATTTAGTTGGTCTGTCTTAAATAAAGAAATAGGAACATAATAGTCAGACGACTCATCCTTCCTTATAAACAAATAGTAACGTTTAGGATTTTCCATATGGGGCTGGAATTCAATAAGATAGTCCCACTTTATATGCGTTCTAACTCCAAATTGATTGGTATATTTCCAGTAACTATTTTTTGAGATAAGGGTGTCCAAAAAATAAGTTAGCTCTCTCGCTAATTCCAATCGTCCTTTTAAATCATAAAATTGCCCTGAGGTACTAATTTTTTTATAATAATTATTCTGACTAATATCTCCGTACAAAACCTGCTTTTTCAAGTTTTTAAACAACAAAGCCTTATCAACGATACTTTTAGATTTTCCAGACTCAGTATAGCGATTCAAATTTTCTAAGTATTGAAATCCAAGGAGATGATAGAAATTTTTTGTTTCAAATTTTAAAGAAATGACTTCATCGCTAAACTCAAAATCATAAACAGAATTTTCTAAAGAATAACAAGTTCTAATAGCTTCTGAAAATAACGTTTCCATAGTCTCTCCTCACATAATCAAAAATGAGACTCTCTTTGAGAGTCCCATTTTTTTCCGGCTTAAGTTCTCGTTCGCGGTAACCGTCCCCAAATCGATAGCTCATTACTTTAATCACGAGATAACTAAAGTACATCAACGCTTATGCAATAATTATATTATAAAAGCTACTAATTGTCAACAAAAATCTTGTCTTCTCAGCTTTTTTGAATAAACAAAAAGGGAGATTATTCCAAAAACACCAACTCTTGAACAAATCGATGATTGCTACTGTTCGTTGATATAGAAAATTTAGGATAGTTATCTAAAATAGCTTTTACATTGGCCAAGCCAATTCCTCGATTATCTCCTTTTGTAGAGTGACCATACTTAAAGATATGATTTGTTGCTACCTTATCTTCAACAGTAGTATTTTCTACAACCACAATTTTTCGATCATCTTCCTGGAAGTAGGCAAATACAATATTTCCATTTGCACACTGCTTTGCAGCATCAATCGCATTATCTAATAAGATAGATAGAATAGTTATGAATTCTATCAACTCTAAATCAGGTGGTTCAATTTCAGCATCTACTTCCACAGAAATTGCAATACCCTTTTTTTGTGCCTCCAACATCTTAGATGACAGCAAACTCTTCACTGCAGGATTTTGTATATTGGATAGTCTAGCTATATCATACTTTCCATCATAGAATTTTCTATCAGAATCTGCAATAACCTCACTATAAATCGTTCGAATCGCAACAATATCCTCTTCCTTAATCGCCTCATTCAAACTAATGAGAATATTTGTATAATCATGTCGGAAACTTCGAATTTCTTTATAAAGTGACTCAACATGACGGCTATAACGACCTAAGTCAGTTAATTGTTTGTCCTTCAACTCCTGGATTTCTAGAGCTTGCTTTTCTTTCTTCTGATAGTTCAAATACAACATACTAACTGTAAATAGAATAAAGTATATCAGTAGCACATTAGTCCTAATAAAGTAAGTATCTATCTTTAAATTCAAACCATTTTCAATCGCAATTTCAAGTTGAATCATACTACGGATTATCAAAAAATATGTAATAAAAAATACATTCAGACCAATAAATACCTTTTTAAAATCTTGATTCAAAGTATCAACTTGAAGATTCTTAGATTCTATCCCAAGTCCTTTAAAAAATATTGTATAAAATGGAACTAATAATAGTGTTAGGAGAATATTAAATAATGGACTGCTATTTAACGTAACAATATCAATATCAAAGATAAATCGTAAATACAAACCTATTATCCTTTGAAACATATCTCCAATGACAAACGGTAATAAACAATAGAATATTTTTTGAGTCTTATTCCAATCAGTTTTTAAAAAGGAAACTATCAGCAATAGTGAAAAGGGCTCCCATAATTGAAATGTACTACTTAACAATATAGAAGCTAAGGTGATAATGACTGCTATCGTAATTCTCTTTTTCTTCTCTATTTTAAAACCACTAATTTGCTGAAAAATATAAAGTCTTATTAAGATATCAATGAAAAAAAGTGCATCATATCCTGGTGAGATAGTCATTGTTTTTCTCCACTAGTTCTACCAATTTCCCTTGTTTTAATCTGGAAACAAAACAAGAATCTCCATTCTCAAAATAGGCAATATGGTTTGTTCTGTCCAATCTCGTTATATTTAATGGATTCACTACACAAGAACGATGTGCCTGGTAAAGTCGTTCATCTGCTTTCGATATATCGGATACTTTCCCGTAAAACTCAGTCTGACCTGTTTTGGTTTTTAAAATGACTTTATGAATCGTTGATGATGTTTCAAAATAAAGAATATCACTAAAAGGGACTTGAATATGAGCAGTTTCAGTTTTGTATACAAAAGAATTTTCAGCTATAGTATGATCAATATTTTCAAAAGCATGCACTAACACATCTGATACTGCCTTTTGAAAGTCACTATCCTCTAGGCCTTTATCTATAAAATCTAAAGCAGAGACTCGATAACGATACGTTACCGGCATAAATTCTGAGTGTGTCGTTACAAAGACAATAACGGCATAAGGATCTCGAGCACGGATTTCTTTAGCGATTTCCATTCCTTTCTTTTCTTCGCCTTTAATTTCAATATCTAAAAAGAAAAATTGGTGATTGCCTGCTTCCTCAATTGAGTCCAATAATTGATTTGGTTTACCAAAAACTTCTAGGAATTTATACCTTACTGACGTTTCTTCAACACACCGTCTAATAGCATTTTCTAGCCTACTCTGCTGAAAAAAATCATCTTCTAATACAAAAATATTAAGCATAGAAATCTCCTACATTTTTTGTAAGTTATAATCATTATTATAGCATATTTCAGCAAAAGATAAATGTCCAACTTGACTTGATAGACCTACCGATGTATAATAAGCATAGAAAAAGGTAGTTGCTGGAAACAACTACCCTTTGCAGAACCGTTTAAGACGGTGGCTTGTTATAAATTATTTAAAAAATAACCGTTAACTCGCCAAAGTTATAGACGGTTATTTTTTTGTCGATTTTACCAATTCAAGCACTAACATCACGAGAGCGATAACAAAGTTACCAGCTACAAACATGAGTGTTAAGACCTCAAAGGTTGACAAGCTAAGACTTTCGACGTGAGAGTTTTGAAACGATATTTTTCAAAACTCGAGCTAGTGCGAGCCCTAGACAAATCTTATAGGATTTGTCGTTGCCAGATGAGTAAGTTCACTTACCAGCTGGCTTGGGCTAGCCCTTCTGTTAGATTTTGATGATTTGCATAGTAGAACAAAAAGTTCCATTCCACTTCTCTTAATTCGCGTCAACATCTCAGCGCAGTGGTTGATTGGCAGATTTGTTCGTGCTTCGCACTCCAAATCTGACCTATACGACTGTTGCGAACAAAGTTCGCTCTATTTCCAACCTCAAAAGGTTCACTGAACCTTTTGAGCTGTGCGGGGGCGGTAGTAAAATAGTCCAGTGGACTATTTTAGCCTGAAGCTACAAATATGGAGACAAAGGGAACTCATTTTCTACAAGTTGAGTTCTGTACCGCTCCCACCTACCTTTCAGAAATTAGAGCCACCGTCTTTACTTTTCTGCAAAAACTATTATAGCATATTTAATAAAGAATTGTAGTCCAATTTACACATCAAAAAACCAGCCTACTTGGGCTGGTCTTCTTGTAGCCGCTCTTTGAGGCGACGACGGTATAAAATCTGCGAGGGAATGAAATAGAGAAAACTTGCTAAGATAATCCAACGTTTATCCAAATCACTGAAATAAATCGCTAAGATTAGTACAAAAGCAAGGATTAAATAAAAGAAATGATTGGTTAATAACTTTTTCATCCGACACCTCCACATCTAATTCACTTTTAGTATATCAAAATAGACACAAAAAGTATAGAGGTCTAGCGATTTTTGGTATCTAACACAATGGTCACCGGACCATCATTGACCAGGCTGACCGCCATGTCCGCCCCAAAAATGCCCACTTCAACCGGCACAAAGGCTGACAAGGCCTGGTTAAAAGCATCATAGAGTTGGCTGGCTAGGGCAGGAGCTGCCGCTCCTGTAAAAGCAGGGCGATTACCTTTTTTGGTGTCCGCAAAAAGGGTAAATTGGGAAATGGATAAAATCTTGCCCGCCACATCTTGAACAGACTTGTTCATCTTACCTGCCTCATCTGAAAAAATCCGCATGTTGACAATTTTACGAACAGCATAGTCCAGGTCTTCCTGGCTGTCATCTGGCCCCACACCGACTAGGAGCAAAAGTCCCTGATCAATTTGCCCATGGATGCTTCCTTCGATAGTCACACTGGCCTGCGACACACGTTGTAATATAATTTTCATCTTATCCGTTGGTCCTTTTCACTGAGTAAACTTCTGGCACTGACTTGATCTTATCTACCAGACTGGTCAAGGTTGCCAGATTGGAAATACCAAAGGAAACATGGATAGTCGCAAACTTCATATCCTTGGTTGGCTGGGCATTGACTGACGAAATATTCTTGCTGGCATTGGTCAAAACCTTGAGGACATCGTTGAGGAGACCTGAGCGGTTGAGGCCGTAAATATCGATATTTGCCATGTATTCCTTGGTAGAGTTTTCATCCTCCCAACCGACATCAATCAGGCGGACATCGTAGTTTTCCTGGCTCTTGAGGTTCATACAGTCCACACGGTGAACTGCAACCCCACGCCCCTTGGTGATGTAGCCGACAATCTCATCGCCAGGTACTGGATTACAACATTTGGCAATCCGTATCAGCAAGCCTGACGCCCCTTCAATGACCACGCCACCTTCGTGACGGATTTTCAAACTATCTTTGTTGTCGTGTTTGACTTCACCACCGTTGACCAATTCGTCCGCGGCAGCCTTTGCCTTAGCCCGCTCAGCTTCTCGGCGTTCTTTCTCTGTCAGACGGTTAAAGACGGACACGGCAGAGATTTCTCCAAAACCAACTGCCGCAAAAAGGGATTCGTCGGTCTTGTAGCTGGTCTTTTGCAGGACTTCGTCCATGTGGCGACGGTCCAGATATTGGTTGGGAACGTAGCCATTTTCTTGGAGGAGATTCTGGAGCATTTCACGCCCCTTGGAGACGGAAAGTTCCTTGTCCTGGTTTTTGAAGAACTGCTTGATTTTATTACGGGCCTTGTGAGTTTTAACCAAGTTGACCCAGTCACGACTTGGGCCGAAAGAGTTGGCAGAGGTGATGATTTCCACCTGATCGCCTGTCTTAAGCTTGGTCGTCAGAGGCACCATACGCCCGTTGACCTTGGCACCTGTCGCCCGCTCGCCGACCTTGGTATGAATCTCATAGGCGAAGTCAATAGGCACGGAGTCCTTAGGCAATTCACGCACAGCACCATCTGGCGTGAAAACGTAAATACGTTCTGTAAAAATATCGTCCTTGACAGAATTTACAAAGGTTTGCGCATCTCCAGCCCCTTCTTGGAGTTCAATCAGGTTGTTGATCCAGCGCAACTCTTTTTCGCTGGCAGTTGCCTTGCCACCACGCTTGTAAGCCCAGTGAGCTGCCACCCCGTATTCCGCCACCTGATGCATTTCCACCGTCCGAATTTGGAACTCAATCGGTCCCTTTGGTCCATAGACTGTCGTATGGATGGACTGGTAGCCATTGGCCTTTGGACTGGCAATATAGTCCTTGAAGCGACCGGGCATAGGTTTCCATAGTTCATGGATATAGCCCAGCATAGCATAGACATCACTTGGCGTATCCATCAAACAACGGATAGCAGTCAGATCATATAGTTCGTCAAAACGCTTTTTCTTGTCATGCATCTTCCGATAGATGGAGTAGATATGCTTGGGACGACCATAGATTTGACCGTGAAGATGGCGCTCCTCTGTGTATTCTCTTAACTTGTCGACAACTTCATTGACCAACTCTTCCCGTTCGCGTCGTTTCTCCCTCATCATGTGGGTAATCTTGTAGAACTCAACTTCATTGAGGTAACGGAAGGACATGTCTTCCAATTCCCACTTGATAGAGGAAATACCCAGGCGGTGGGCAAGCGGTGCATAGATTTCCATTGTTTCACGTGAAATCCGTTCCTGCTTGTCCTTGCGCAAGTGCTTAAGGGTCCGCATGTTGTGAAGACGGTCTGCCAGTTTAACCAGAATGACCCGCATATCTTGGGACATGGCAATCAGCATGTTGCGGTGGTTTTCAGCTAGTTGCTCCTCATGTGACTTATACTCAACCTTGCCTAACTTGGTCACCCCACCAACAATATGGCGGACCTCTGGACCAAATTCTGCTTCCATATCATCCAGAGTTACCTCAGTGTCTTCTACTACGTCATGCAAGAATCCGCAAGCTACGGTTACCGCATCTAGCTTGAGCCCTGCCAAAATCCCTGCCACTTGGATAGGGTGGACAATATAGGGTTCACCTGATTTACGAAATTGAAGTTTATGAGCTTCAGTAGCATAGTTCAAAGCTTTCTCAACAAAGGCCACATCATCAGCTGGAAGATAGCTTGCTGTCAGTGCAACAACTTCCTCGCCAGTGTAATTGATTTCTTTCATTTACTTCTCTCCCTAACTATTTCCTATTATTTTACCATTTTCACTGGAAAAGAAAAAGGAATCTAACAACATAAGACTACTAATTACAAACAATCCAAACCAAGTTCAGATTCAGCGAACGTTCCTTTTTTCATTGCTTTTCTTGCTATTTTCACTTGTTTTTCAACCAAACGTTCAGAATTAGTCTTGATTTTTGCATTCCTTAGCTGTATAATGATTGTAGAAGATTATTACAAAAAGAAAATGGAGGATTCTTATGAATTTTCGTTTCAGTAAGTGTGCCGTAGCACTCACACTAGCTCTCTTAGCTGCAAGCAATCCAAAATTAGCTCAAGCCGAAGAGATTCTCAACACAACTCCAGCTTCTTCAACAGAAGCAAGTCAGGCTGTACCAGTTGAATCTGACACCACAGAGAAAGCTGATAATACAGAATCTCCTGTTCCAGCCACTACCGAAGCTGAAAATCCAAGCTCTTCCGAGACAGCTGAAACTAGTGATCCTACAAGCGAGACAACTGACACAACTACTTCAGAAGCACGCACGGTCACTCCTGCTGCAACTGAAACTAGTCAGCCTGTTGAAGGACAAACTGTTGATGTTCGCATTCTCGCAACAACTGACCTCCATACGAACTTGGTCAACTATGACTATTACCAGGATAAACCTGTAGAGACACTGGGTCTAGCAAAAACAGCTGTTCTTATCGAAGAAGCAAAAAAAGAAAATCCAAATGTCGTATTGGTAGATAATGGAGACACCATTCAAGGTACTCCTCTTGGAAATTACAAGTCTATCGTTGATCCTATTGAAGAAGGTGAACAACATCCTATGTACGCCGCCTTAGAGACTCTGGGATTTGACGTCGGCACACTTGGCAACCACGAATTTAACTACGGCCTTGCCTACCTCGAAAAAGTAATTCGTACAGCCAACATGCCTCTAGTCAATGCCAATGTCCTCGATCCGACTACAAAAGACTTTCTCTACACCCCTTATACCATTGTGAAAAAGACATTCACAGACACCGAGGGTAAAAAGGTTACACTAAATGTCGGTGTTACGGGGATTGTTCCCCCTCAAATTCTCAACTGGGACAAAGCTTATCTAGAAGGAAAAGTGATTGTTCGTGATGCAGTTGAAGCCGTTCGCGATATTATCCCAACCATGCGAGAAAATGGCGCAGACATCGTTCTGGTCCTTTCCCACTCAGGTATCGGCGATGACCAATATGAAGTCGGTGAGGAAAATGTCGGTTACCAAATCGCCAGCCTATCAGGAGTTGATGCGGTTATCACAGGTCACTCCCACGCAGAATTCCCAGGAACTGCCGAAAAACCAAGCTTCTATGCTAAATACTCTGGCGTGGATGATACAAATGGTAAAATCAACGGCACTCCTGTCACCATGGCGGGTAAATACGGTGACCACCTCGGCGTCATCGACCTCAATCTGGTCTTTAAAGATGGCAAATGGACAACTACTTCTAGCAAAGCGGCTATTCGTAAAATCGATACAAAATCATCTGTAGCAGATAGTCGCATCATCGACCTTGCTAAAGAAGCCCATAACGAAACCATCAACTATGTTCGCCAGCAAGTCGGTGAAACAACTGCACCAATCAACAGCTTCTTCTCCTTGGTGCAAGACGACCCATCTGTTCAAATCGTCAACAATGCCCAAATCTGGTATGCAAAACAACAGTTGGCGGGTACTTCAGAAGCTAATCTGCCAATCCTATCTGCGGCTGCACCATTTAAGGCTGGTACTCGAGGCGATGCAACTGCCTATACAGATATCCCTGCTGGTCCAATCGCTATCAAGAACGTAGCAGACCTTTACCTCTATGACAATGTGGTAGCTATCTTGAAAGTCAACGGTGCCCAACTCAAAGAATGGTTGGAAATGTCCGCAGGGCAATTCAACCAAGTTGACCCAAGCTCAACAGAGCCACAAAACCTAGTCAACACAGATTTCCGCACTTACAATTTTGACGTTATTGACGGAGTAACTTATCAGTACGATATTACGCAACCAAATAAATACGATCGTAACGGTAAGGTAATCAACGAAACTGCCAGCAGAGTTCGGAATCTGCAATACAATGGGCAAGATGTGACAGCTGATCAAGAATTCATCGTGGTTACCAACAACTACCGTGCAAACGGTACTTTCCCTGGGGTCCGCGAAGCTTCTGTCAATTACTTGCTCAACCTGGAAAACCGCCAAGCCATCATCAATTATATTATCGCTGAGAAAGTTATCAACCCTACAGCAGACAATAACTGGACCTTTACAGATAGCATCAAGGGACTCGATCTCCGCTTCTTGACAGCAGATCGTGCGAAATCTCTAGTTGCTGACCAAGAAGGTCTGGTTTACCTCCAAGCCTCAGCTGAAAACGAAGGATTTGGTGAGTTCAAGTTTGTCTACACTGAGCCAAAAGTCGTAACACCTCCAACTGGACAAACAGCTACTGATAATCAAACTTCATCTGGTCAATCTGGTGTTCAAATTACACTTCCGTCTGGTCAGGTCATTACCCTTCCAGCCGAAAAAACAACAGCACCTGCACCAAAATACAAACTTGCTACTACAGCTAAGACAAGCACTTCCTCCTCAACAACTCAAGCAGGACCAAAAACACTCCCTGCAACAGGTGAGATAAATTCTATGCTTAGCCTGATTGGCATCAGTTTGATGGGCCTTGTCGGTGCTTTCCGCAAGAAAAATGAAAACTAATGTAAAATAGTAAAGAGCTCGGATAAGCAACCGAGCTCTTTTAGTCTATTAAAAAAATGACCAAATAACTGCAATCACGATGGCCGGCAACATATTGGCCACGCGAATCTTTTTGTCCCAGATGATATTGACACCGACACAGAAGATGAGGGCAGAGCCGATAAAAGGAGAGATTGGCAAGGGCCTGATCCGTCATCAAAGGTTCAATCAGGCGGGCCAAAAGAGTCACAGAGCCTTGAAAGAGAAAAACGGGTACTGCTGAAAAGCCTGCTCCCTTGCCCAAACTGGCCGTCATGATAAAGATGATGATAAAGTCCAGAACACTCTTAACAGCCAACAAGCGATAATCACCCGTCAATCCATCTTGGATGGCTCCTAGTATGGCCATGGCACCGATACAGACGGTCAAAGAAGCTGTCAGGAAAGCATCTAAGAATTGGCCATCTTGGCTGTTTCCCGATTTTTCACGGAGCCAAACACCCAGCCTTTCAAACCAGCCTTCGATATGGAGGACTTCCCCAATCAAAGTCCCAAAGGCTAGACTAAGGACCAAAAGCATGCTGTTTTGACTTTTGAGTTGACCGTCAACGACTGTCAACAGTCCTTCTAAACTACCTGAAATTCCTAAAAATAAAACAGCTAGCCCGCTCGCCACCGTTAAACCTGATTGATGGCGTTCTTTAAGCAAGTGACCAAACCAAGACCCTAGCACACCTGCTAGGGCAATGGCGACCGTATTGATAATCGTTCCTAAAGCAAACATGACCTTACCTCAACAATTCCGTCGCGTAACTAATAGCAGAAAGGGCGTAGAGGGGAGCCGTCTCCGCTCGTAAGATACGAGGTCCAAGACCTGTCTTGACCGCTCCTGCTCCTTCAAATGCGGCTACCTCCTCAGGCGACACGCCGCCTTCTGGACCGACGATAACCAGAACTGATTGTCCAGCTTCTAAGCCTGACAAGATTTTTACTAGATTGGCTTGTTCGCCTTCTTTTGCGGCCTCTTCGTAGGCTAAGATAATCTGGTCAAAGCCTGCCAGCTGGGCTAGGAAATCCGTTTTTTTCTCGAACAAGCGAATTGCTGGAATGCGATTGCGTTTGCTCTGTTCGGCTGCACCTTGGGCGATTTTTTCTAGCTTCTCTGCTTTTTTTGCCAGTTTTTTGCCATCCCATTTGACCACAGACCAATCCGCTGGGAAGGCCCAGAGGGCTGCCATGCCTAATTCCGTTGCCTTTTGGGCGACAAATTCTAACTTATCTCCCTTGGGAAAGCCCATGGCAATGGTAACGGAAACGGGCAATTCAACATTGTCTGCCAGTTCTTCGATGATTTCAACAGATTGGTTCTGGCTATCTACTACCCGTGCCAAGCGTTTGATCCCGTCATCAAAGACCAGGACAATCTGGTCATCTGCCTGCAATCGCATGACAGAAAACATATGCTTGGCAGTGTCCTTATCGCTAATCTGGAACACGCCCTGCGGTGCTCTGCCATTGACAAAATACTGCTGCATCCTAGCCTCCAATCACACCTGAGCGGTCAGCCGTTTTCTTGAATACGCAGCAATTCCACTCGCCCTGAATCATGTGTGTCTCAAGGAAGAAGCCTGCTGCCTCCGCCGATGCTCGTACCATGTCCCACTTGTCCGCGATGATGCCGCTCATAATTAGGTAGCCCTCGTCCTTGACCAGACGGTAGGCATCCTCGGTCAGATGGATGAGAATATCCGCCAAGATATTGGCAACGATGACTTCTGCTTTAATGTCAACGCCACGAAGCAAATCGCCCGCCACGACATGAATATTGCTAGTATTGGCGTTGAGGTCAATGTTTTCCTGGGCCACACGCACCGCCACCTCATCCAAGTCATAGGCATAAATCTCCTTGGCACCTAGGAGGGAGCTAGCAATGGAAAGGACACCTGAACCTGTACCGACGTCGATGACCGTTTCACCACCACGCAGGACCTGAGAAAGAGCAAAAAGGCTCATCTTGGTGGTCGGGTGGGTCCCCGTACCGAAAGCCATGCCTGGATCCAGGCGGATGATTTTTTCACCAGCAGTAGCCTCATAGTCAGTCCAAGACGGCACAATAGTCAAATCGTGGGTAATGCGAGCTGGCTCATAGTATTTCTTCCAGTTGTCCGCCCAGTCTTCCTCTGCCAATTCCTGACTTTCTAAGCTAATCTGACCTGTTTCCAAGCCAAAGCCTGTCAAATCCGCCAAGTGAGTAGCCAAGTCTGCCTTAACTTCCTCAATATCTACAGTATCAGGATAGTAGGCTGTAATCGCAATCATATCCGACTGCTCCACCTCAGGATAGAGTTCACCGAAACGGTCCTCCTGTCCCACATAGTCAGCCGAGTCGCTAATCGCCACCCCCTGACTACCCGTTTCAATCATGAGATTTGAAACTGCTTCCTCTGCATCACGATGCACGTGAATCGTTAATTCTTGCCATGAGTTCATGTTTGTTTCCTTTCATTCTCTCAGACCAAACCTATATTGTCTCTTCTAATTCTTTCAAGGTTCGACCATCTCTATCTTTCCAGTCAGTTCGACCATTTGTATGCATTCCAAGCACAAATCCAGCTGCATAAGAAGGGCTATTAAAAAGTTGATTTTCTTGTAGAAGACCATCAACTATCACCCCGCTATTCTGTAACTCTGCTCGTCGTTCCTTTAAAACAGATGGTATCTTTTGAGAATCAATAGTTTCTATCATACTCCCTTTCAACACAACAAATCCTTCTGTAGTTTGCTTACAAGTCGCCTGAATTTCTGTGTTTGATTTTTTACTTTTTCGCTTTAAATAAAGCAACTGACTCGATGCATCTGTCGTCTCCCTGTCATTAGGCACATTTTGCACCATTGGAACAAATAAACGATACCCCAAAGTTCCAATAATCGTAATGGTATTATCAACGACTTCATCCAATTCTGACTGCTTTTCTTCCGTTACATTTCCTGGATTGGGTTCGTTACCATTTTTCACTATAAAACGCCCCGCCTCCTTGGCAAGCTGAGTAAATTTATTTTCTAGGTAGCTGATTTCTGTTGGACCAAAGGAATTGTTCTGAGTTGTTAGTACAATCACATCATTAAAATAATCCGCATGGTTATCACGTGTATGCTCTTGAATACGGAGCAGCACTCCTTCTCCATTTTTACGAGTCGTAGCCTGCCCTATGTAAGTAATATCTTTTCTCTTTTCATCATCATACCCCAAAAGAAAGTAGATACCACTTTGCTTCATCTCCGAACGTTCTTTCAAATCCCCTAAGTGAATGCGTGGTATTTTGAAAATAACTCCCGTCCAATTGGATAAGGTACATTTGATTTTCCCAGTTACTTCACCATCCATCAAGAACATATTGATATTTTTGCTACGGTTAACCATTGCTCCAACCTCCTAATACCTCGGATATGGGTAAAATTCCCCTTCCACCAAGTCTGCTCTGCCTTTTTCAAAAGCCTCGCTATCCCATGCAATGGCAAATTCTTGGGCTTCTGGGTCCGCCAAAAAGTCCATGAGGTCATCTAGGCCTTGGTCTGCGGTGTCCTTGAGAAAGCTTGCGAAGTAGGTCAGAAACTTTGCCGAAAAGCCCTTCTTGGCGTCAAATGGCAGAGCGACCAGGTAGTCTTCCTCGTCAAAGCGAGACTTGTCCTGGTTGTAGAAAAGGACATACTCCTCCAAGAAAATATCCTCAGAAGACGCATTGCCTTCGTCGTCCACCGTTTCAATCCCAGCCACATTTTGTGCTTCCAAGATAAAAGCCAACTCAACAGCATGGTTTTTCTTGTCCCAGTTGAGCTCATAATCATAAGTAAAATGTTTGTCCAGTGCCACTTCCAGCACATCTAAAAAGCCATGTTTCGCCATTCTATTTCCTCTTTTCTATATAGTCTTTTAGTTTACTTTTAGTACTAGGCAACGAGCTGTAGGCTGTACTGAAGTACGGCAAAGCGAGTTAACGACGTAATAAAAGAAAAACTAAATGACGATAAATTCCAATAAATTTATTTCTCGACCATATTTGACGGAAGCCCGTTTGTCTTTCTCCAAAATGGACTTGGTTAAATCTAGTTGATTTACCGCTGCTAAGGCTACAGCATAGTAAATAACGTCAGCTAATTCTTCTGCCAAACGAGCAGAGCTGTCTTCTTCGCCGTCCATCATCTTGCGGCCTGCACGCTTGTTCAGCAGCTCTGCCACTTCACCAATTTCTTCCACCAATTTCATAAAGAGACTTTGCTCTGGAACTGTCGTCCCATAATGGTCACGCAAGTATTCTTCCAAAACACTCACTGTCAACTCAGTCATTTCGTTTCTCTCCAAATCCTAAAATTGTAGTATAATGATTATACCATAAATGTACTGAAAGGAAGCCTATGCCAGCCAATCTCGCTCTTCGTATGCGGCCCAAATCCATTGATGAGGTCATCGGTCAGGAACACCTGGTCGGCCCTGGAAAGATTATCCGCCGCATGATTGATGCCAATATGCTGTCGTCCATGATTCTCTACGGTCCGCCAGGGATTGGCAAGACCTCGATCGCCTCTGCCATTGCTGGCACGACCAAGTATGCCTTTCGGACCTTTAATGCCACGACCGACAACCAAAAACGCCTGCAGGAGATTGCGGAAGAAGCCAAGTTTTCTGGCGGTCTGGTTCTCATGCTCGATGAGATTCATCGCCTCAACAAGACCAAGCAGGACTTCCTACTCCCTCTTTTGGAAAACGGCAATATCATCATGATTGGAGCAACGACGGAAAATCCATTTTTCTCTATTTTACCCGCCATTCGCAGTCGGGTGCAGATTTTTGAATTACAACCCTTGCAAACCAGCCATATCCGACAGGCCTTGGAATTGGCTCTGACAGACAGCGAACGCGGTTTTGACTTCCCCGTCACCATTGAACCTGAGGCTCTGGATTTCCTAGCAAATGCGACAAACGGTGACCTTCGGGCCGCCTACAATTCGCTGGAACTAGCTGTACTTTCGACCAAGGAAAGTGACGACGGTAGCCGCCACATTGATCTGGACGCTGTAGAAAATAGCCTGCAAAAGTCCTACATCAGCATGGACAAGAACGGCGATGCCCACTACGACATCCTCTCCGCCCTGCAAAAATCCATTCGGGGTAGCGATGTCAATGCCAGCCTCCACTACGCCGCTCGTTTGATTGAGGCGGAAGACCTGCCTAGTCTGGCTCGTCGCTTGACGGTCATTGCCTACGAAGACATCGGCTTGGCCAATCCAGAGGCACAAATTCATACGGTGACAGCCCTCGAAGCTGCCCAGAAAATCGGCTTTCCAGAGGCACGGATTTTGATTGCCAACGTGGTCGTTGATTTGGCTCTTTCACCCAAGTCCAATTCTGCCTATCTGGCTATGGATGCAGCTCTGGCTGATTTGCGGAAAAACGGTCATCTGCCCATCCCAAATCACCTGCGGGACGGTCATTATGCTGGTAGTAAGGAGCTGGGAAATGCTATTGGCTACCAGTATCCGCATGCCTATCCTGAAAAATGGGTGGACCAACAATACCTGCCCGACAAGTTACTAAATGCGGACTACTTCACCGCCAACGACACCGGCAAATACGAGCGTGCCTTGGGCATGACCCAAGAAAAAATCAAGCATCTAAAACAAAACAAGAAAAAAAGTTGATACCGTTTTCATTTTTTTGCCGTTTTCCTCTTGATTTTTTCAAAAAATGTGGTAATATTAAATCATAAATAAGAACTGCTGTGGTATACGAATTCATACCTATGTGTTGACCGACTATTTTTGTATTACTAGGGAGACAAAGATCTTTTGGCAGTATGCAGGCTGGTACACCCAGAAGCAACTAAGTCAGAAACACGTCACCCACCTGCTTCTAGCGTGCGGGATCAATACAATCTTTGAATAACCGGTACCAATACAGCATTTTTATTTTTTACCTTCCTTAGCTCAGCTGGCAGAGCAGCGGACTCTTAATCCGTGGGTCGTAGGTTCGATCCCTACAGGGAGGATATTGGTTGATATGAGGAAAGTCTTGATTTATCAAGGCTTTTTCTCGTTTTTTGAGTGAATTTGTCAAAAAGAACCCTTTCACATTGTGAAGGGCTATTTTTTTAACTTATCCCACAGGACAACTCGTTTTTCCTGCAATGATTTCTGCACATCAATGATGCGTTGGTTGGTCGATCCTCTAAATTGCAACATGAGGTTGCGTTTGCTTTTGTCATAGCGGCCGTCTACGAGAATGTCCAACTGGCTAAGCAGTTCTAATTTGTCTGGCGTTTCCAGCATCAATTCTTCCCATGTGTAGCCTGTCCAAGACCAAATATCCTTGTCTGGCAATTCCGTCCGAACTCGCTTGACGAGGGGGAGGACGGTGCCTGTATTGAGAAAAGGCTCCCCACCCAAGAGGGTCAGCCCCTGCACATAGGGCTGGGCCAAGTCTGCTAAGATACGGTCTTCCAGCTCCTTGGTGTAAGGAATCCCGGCCTTGAAGGACCAGGTGGCAACATTGTAACAGCCTGGACAGTGAAAGAGGCAGCCGCTGACATAGAGGGAGCACCGCACGCCTTCGCCGTCCACAAAGTTAAAGGCCTTGTAGTCCATAATCCGTCCCTGACTGAGTTCCTCACTCTTCCACTCGCATGGTTTGGGATTGTTCCAGGTCTGCTCCGTCATAGCTGCCTCCTTCTTTTAGCCAATCCAGTAACGTTCTACTCCTTCGCGGACGTCTTCTAGGCTACCGCCACAAGCCACAATCGTACGACGACTAGCTTGATTGTCTATCGAGCAGGTCACGAGGACTTTGGAAATATTTTTGGTTGCGGCTTCCTGCAAACCTAGTCGCAACTGGTCCTTGGCATAGCCCTTTTCTCGCTCGGTCGGGCGAATGGAATAACCGATGTGACCGCCTTTATTGAGCAGGAAATCGTTGAGCCGTAGGCGTAGACTGAGAAAACCAAGGGCTCGACCTGTCTGGTCAAATGACACATACTGAATAGAGGGAACAAATCCTTCTGGCAGGTTGATGCCTGCCTCATAGTCTTGATTTCTCAAAATCCAGTCTTCAAAGTCGACCTCTTTGGAGATAAAGCCTCCATCCATAGCAGAGCCTGCCGTTTCAAACTCCGCTAGCATGTCTAAAATCGTATCCTTATCCGCTATAGTTGGTCTTCTTAATTCCATTCTAGTCTCCATATTGTCTTTTGAAAAAATCGCTGATAATGTCCGTATCCAGTCCTAAGTCCTGCACAATTTCTGCCTTGTGGAAATCGTCATAGTTGTCATTACCGCTCCAAACAAAGGAATTGGTCACAATCTGATAGACCCTATCTGGCTCGACAGCTCTGCCATTGACCAAAAGATCCTCACCGCTTTGGACAATGCCCCACATCTGAGGGTGGAGACCTGTCTGTAGGTCGGAATCCCCTTTTTCTCATTACCATCCCGAATGTTCGCAATCAGTTGCGCCTTCTTTGGAAAATTCTCCATGTAGGAATGCATATCATTGGTATGGAGAATACTAATATCTGTATAGTCCATACTATTTTTTCTTATTTTTTGCTTGTTTGAGCAATTCCTGCACACGCGCTTTTTTATCCTGCTTCACATTAGAATTCTTCTCATGATAGCGTGTCACCAGGGCCTTCCCCTTAGCGTCTAATTGATATTTTCCCATTGTTTTCTCCTCTTTTTTATCTCTTGTTCGTTTATAATAAACTTCCACAGCTAACTGGAACTGTGGAAGCTCTACATAGTCTGTTTATTACTTATAAGCTCGACCCATTCATGTGTTTCACACGCGCCGAAATTTCCTTGTGACGGCCTTTTACCATCGGACGGGCCTGTGGATTGCCTAGATAACCACAAGTTCGTTTAACAACATCCACCGACTTAGGATCGCTATTCCCGCAACTTGGACACTTGAAGCCACGCTCCGTCGGCTCAAAATCACCTTCAAAATCACAAGCGTAACAATGGTCAATCGGAGTATTGGTTCCCAAGTAACCAACACGGTCATAAGCATAGTCCCAAACAGCTTCCAAGGCCTTTGGATTTTGTTGCAGTACAGGGTATTCACAGTAGTGGATAAAGCCACCGCTGGCACCCGCCTCCACATAGACCTTTTCAAAATCCAATTTTTCAAAGGGAGTCGGATTTTTCCGCACATCGTAGTGGAAGGAGTTGGTGTAATACTGCTTGTCGGTGATATTTTCAACCAGACCAAACTTGTCCGTATCCATTCGGCAGAAGCGGTCTGTCAGGCTTTCAGATGGTGTCGAATAAACTGAGAAATGATAACCATATTCATCCGACCAATCTTCAACCAAGGCTTTCATTTTCTTGATAATATCCACCGTGAAATCTTTTGCCTCTGGGTTGGTCTCCCATTCGCCACCGTAAAATACTGTTGCGACTTCATACAAACCAATGTACCCCAAAGATACGGTTGCTCGACGATTTTTAAAGACTTCATCTACTGCGTCTGTCTTAGCCAAGCGTTTTCCGAATGCCCCATATTGATAGAGAATTGGAGCATTGGCCGGGGTTGCCTCTTTCACTCGTTCCACACGATAGATCAGGGCATCCTTGGCAATGGCCATACGTTCTGCAAAGATTTCCCAGAACTTATCCTTATCTCCAGCGGACTCCATGGCAATCCGTGGCAAATTGACGGTTACGACACCTAGGTTCATACGACCAGATGTCACATCCTGGCCATTTTCATCCTTCCAACCTTGAAGGAAAGAGCGACAGCCCATTGGTACCTTGAAGGAACCTGTCAACTCAACAATCTTATCATAAGAAAGCATATCTGGATACATACGCTTGGTCGCACATTCAATCGCCAATTGCTTGATGTCATAGTTTGGAGAATCTGGCTCCAAGTTCAAGCCACGCTTAACTGTGAAAATCAGCTTAGGAAAGATAGCTGTACGACCTTCTCTCCCTAGACCCTTGATACGAATGTTCAAAATCGCTTTTTGAATTTCTCTCTCAAACCATGATGTCCCTAACCCAAAACCGAGTGAGGTAAAGGGTGTTTGTCCATTGGAAGTAAAAAGGGTGTTGATTTCATACTCCAAAGATTGCATAGCGTCATAGATGTCTTTTTGCGTTTTAGCACGCGCATATTCTTCTTGCTTGTCTGCTAATACCCAATCCTTGGCGTCTTTCAAATGCTTTTGGTAGTTGAGCTCCGCATAGGGCGCCAAAACTTCATCGATACGGTCAGCTGAGCAACCACCATATTGACTAGAGGCCACATTGGCAATGATTTGTGAAATCTGAGCCGTAGCAGTTTGAATTGATTTTGGACTTTCTACATCCGCATTTCCTATCTTGAAGCCTTGTGCCAACATACCTTTGAAATCAATCAAACAACAGTTGGTCATTGGTGTATAAGGGCTGTAATCCAAATCATGATAATGGATGTCCCCTTTTTGATGAGCATTGGCCACATGAGCTGGCAATAATTTGAGACCGATAGACTTTCCGACAATACCTGCTGTCAGGTCCCGCTGGGTGTTGAAAACATCCGCATCTTTATTAGCGTTTTCATTGACCACAGACTGGTCCTTGCTCAGCAGCTTATGAATTTCAAAATTAATATCGGTAGCCTGATGACGGCGAAAATCACGGCGTGTTCGGTATTGAATATAAAGCTCCGCCAAATCATACAAATGGGCTTTTAACAATTCCTGTTCAACGACCGTTTGAATTTCGTAAATTTGAACATCTTTCTCAAATCGGCGACCAATTTCAGCCAAAACAGCTTCTAATACAATTTTTAAACCTGCCTCTGAAACAGGATGTTCTAATTCTTGGTTTGCCCGCCGAAGAGCAGAAAAAATCTTATCCTGGTCAAAGGATACTGTCCGTCCATCACGTTTCAAAACCAATAATTCTATACTCGGTAAGACATTTTCTTGCACATTCATCTGACAAACCTCCAAAATTCTTCACTTCTATTAGTGTAGCACTTCACAAAATAAAAATCAATATCTTGTGTAAAAAAATATAAAAATAGAAAAATTACACTAAATATAGACTTCGTTTCTGAAAAACAAATGAAAACAAGAGCCTATTCTGACTCTTGTTTTCTAGTCCATAAAAAGTACAGGTTAATAGCACAGGCCACTAAAATCACAGCAGGCCAAAGCAAATTTAACAAAGGAAGTTTACCGACATTGTAGGCAATATAGAGAGTATTCCACACCACTCCCAAGCTATAAACAATCGTCAAAATAATTTTCATAAAACACTCCAACAAAATGATAGTGCTATTATACTACAAACGACCATTGATGTCCTTTATCTGCCGCTCCATTTTCCGATAATTTAGGAAAAAGAGAGAAGCGTAAATCAAGACAAAGATAAACCAGAAAAAGAGAAGAGCCCCAAGTTTCACGGGAAACCAACCAGCCAAAATGCCCAGCGGTGTGAAGCCTAAAGCTGTGATGCAAAAATGCGTTGCTATCATTCGTAGAAGGCTCCAATCCTGTTCAAAAATCGTGTCTGCCAGCTGGAACAAGAGACCGATTGCCGCCCAAATAACTACACAAATCAACATGACGGTTACTTGACTAAAGTTGCTCAGGTAGTAAGCCCCCATGGTTGAAAAGGGATTTAGAGGAAAATAGGTTCCCTGTCCGAAGACGGCTGATGTGATAATGGAGATAATGGTTCCGATAGCGATGCCTAAACTGGCTGATAAAATGTATTTTTTCATAGTCCTAACCTTTCTTTGATAACTTTTAGATAGCGACGGGATGAGTAGGTAACTGATCCGTTTTTCATGACCAGTTTGACCAGACCGTTGGAGGTCAGCTTGAGGTGGTCCAGTTGCTTGATGTGAATGATTTCCGACTGGGAGATTTGTAAGAAGTTTGCTGGTAAATCTTCCTTGACCTGATACAAGCGTAGGTTGGAAGTATAGACATTTTCTACTGTTTCCACTTGCAAGAGCCTATCTTCTAGATATAGCCTGACAATCTCTTCATGCTCCAAAAGATAGACCTGCTCCCCTTTTTTGACTGTCAGCCTAGATGTCTGCTTGTCTAGGTTTTGAACATAGGCCACCAACTGTGTAATCTGCTCAGACATAGCCTGTGCTTCAATAGTCACTAAGTCTTCCAAAATTTCTGGTGATATAGCTAGTTTTACTTTCATATTCTCTCCCTTCTGTCCCTATTAAACACCATTTCTTAACTGGTTTCAAGGGCTTTTGACTATGTGGTCATATTCCTAAGCTAAACGGCAAAAAAGCCAGAACAGCTGTCCTGACTTAGTCTGTTATATCAACATTTTTTATGCGAGGAACCAAAAACCTCTGGAGCTTTACTCTTCAAACTCATCTAGCCCATCGAAGGCTCCGCTTACCTTCAACTGCTCCAAATCTTCTAAGGACAGACTGGCATCCGACCTATCCACTGCCCGTGTGACTTCTTCATAGTAGCGACGAGCCATCTTCTCAATAAAATCACGAGGATAAGGGTAACGATTAGTCGCAACCCACTCTTCCAACCAAACCGTTAATTCCTCAAGAGGTTTATCCTGTTGGAAGAGAAAATACTGCATGATGTCACTGGCCTGCTCATCATCCAAACCCAGATGATACACATACCAGCTAATCGGAGCAAATTGCGGATTTTGCCTTTCTAGTTCAGCATATATATCCAAAACCAATTGTTCCAATTGAAACAGTTTATCTGTAATATATTTTGTATCTTTTGAATCCATTGTAGCTATTCTTCCTAAACTAATACACTTAATATCCCACGAACTCCTGCAGCCAATGTTCGAGCAGACCAATTATCTAATCCTGACGCTACTAATCCGTTTATGATTATCTGCTCAATTTGATATAAACCACCATCAATTGTTTGATCAATTACTCTTAAAGGACCTGTGATATACTGTAACGCATGCCCAAATCTTACTGCGGCTTTTCGTCCAAGTACTTTTCCTACCATATTCGTAAGAAACTGTCTGTTTCTGAGTATCCATTTAGCGATAACTCGTGCACTTTTTCCTGCACCAACCCTAGAATTATCACTGTATGCATTTACACTATATCCTTCTTTTCTAGCTAAATCTCGTATTTGCTTATACTGTGAATTACTAATATAAAGACTTCCTGTTTTGCTTACATAGTCATTATATAAATCAATTATAGGTTTCTCATCAGCCACCGCAACTTCAGCTGCTTTAACACTATCTACATTCACAATCGTAGCACTCAATATGTTAAATAGCATGATAATTACTGTAAATAAATTAAAAATACCGAGCTTTTTTTTCATATGTTTTATCTCCTAATCAGAATAGAATTATAGAATCACCCTAAAAATTATAGCGTTTTAATATTTTAGAATTCTGTTGATTTATCACTTTGCAAAAAACAATTAAAATTTCAATTTTTATAAAAACATTATCTTAATCACAAATGTATCGATACAAACATATTCTATATCACTTATTCATAAAAGACAATTTTTTTATTTAATCACCTTCCAATCGTTCGTTTTTTGACCAAAAAGCCAGAACAACTGTCCTGACTTTCATTGTCTTATATTTTTTTCTTCAACTCCGCCACAGCCATCATGACTTCCATTGGGGTCATATTGTAGATGTCTAGTTTTTCCAGTTCATCGAGGACTGGGTGAGAAGGCGTGTCTGCGAAGAGGTCGATTTGACCAGACGGCTCTTCCACAACTGTCGGAACTGGGTGAGTTGGTGCAGTAGGGGCTTGGTTTTCAAGCGTCTGCAAAATCCTATCCGCCCGCTGCAGTAGTTCCTCTGGCATTCCCGCAATCTTAGCCACATGAATCCCGTAGGACTTGTCAGCTGGGCCTTGTGCAATCTTGTGGAGGAAGGTGACTTGGCCGTCCTTCTCCAAGGTCGACACATGGACATTCTCTAAGTGTTCCAAGGTCTGGCTAAGGTCTGTCAACTCATGGTAGTGGGTAGCAAAGAGAGTCTTGGCTCCAATCTTGTCGTGGATGTACTCGATGATAGACTGGGCCAGGGCCATACCGTCATAGGTGGCCGTTCCACGTCCAAGTTCGTCAAAGAGGATGAGCGACCGATCTGTCGCCAGACGGACTGCCTTGTTGGCCTCCATCATTTCCACCATGAAGGTCGACTGCCCACTGACCAAATCATCCGCCGCACCAATCCGAGTGAAAATCGCATCGAAAATCGGCAATTCAGCCTGATCCGCAGGCACATAGGAACCCATCTGCGCCATGATGACAATAACCGCCAACTGCCGCATATAGGTAGACTTACCGCTCATGTTTGGACCAGTAATCAGTTGCATATGCGTATCCGTATCCAAATGAATGGAGTTGGGAATGTAGGTCTGCTTGCCCATGACCTTCTCCACCACTGCATGACGTCCACGGTCAATGGTCAGTTCTCTTTGATCTGTAAAGCGTGGACAAACCAAATGTTGCTGCTCCGCCACAACTGCAAAGGCCTGCAAAACATCGATGGTTGCAATGGTCCGAGCTAACTTCTGCAAGCGACCGATATACTTCTCAACCTCTTGGCGAATCCGCATGAAAATCTCGTACTCCAAATTAGCAGACTTATCACGCGCCTCCAACATCTGCCCTTCGATTTTAGCCAATTCTTCCGTACCATAGCGCTCCGAGTTTTTCAAGGTCGCCTTACGGAAGAAATGACTAGGCACATTGCCCAGATTGGAATTGGTCACATGGAAATAGTAGCCGTCTTTTTTATTGTAATCAATCTTGAGATTGTTGATACCAGACGCTTCACGCTCCTTGGCCTCAATCTCCGCAATCCAGCCCGCACCCTCACGCATGACCAGACGGTACTGATCCAGCGTTTCATCAAAGCCCGTACGGATGATGTTTCCATCTGTGATGGTCCCTTGAGCTTCTGGGTCAATAGCAGAGCTGATGAGAGCGTGCAGTTCTGGGATTGGGTCCAATCCAGCCACCAGATTGCCTAGAGCAGGCTCATTGATTTGTAGCAAGATATTCTTGATTGCTGGGATATTTCCCAGAGTCTGAGAGAGCTGCAAGAGATCCTTGGGCATGGTTTTTCCAAAAGACACTCGGCTGGCCAAACGTTCGATGTCATAGACACCTTTTAAAGCCTCGACCAAGTCACTCCGTTCAAAGAAGTAATCCAGAAAAACCTGAACGACAGCCTGACGATTCTCAATCCGCTTAAGGTCAATCAAGGGACGATCAATCCATGTCCGCAATAGTCGCATACCCATGGCTGTCTTGGTTTCATCCAACAACCAGTACAAACTACCATGCTTCTTGCCTGTCCGACCATTTTCAAGTAAGTCCAGACTAGACTTGGTAGCATAGTCCATTTGCAGATAGTTCTTGATTTCATAGTGGACCACCTTTTGCAAGTGGCTCAGATCTCGCATCTGAGTCCGATGTAGGTAGCTGAGGAGTTTACCTGCCGCAGCCTTTTCCAAGTCTGTCAAGGAGTTATCAATCAATTGGACATCCTCTGTCACCTCATCTTCAAAAGAGAGCAGGAGGTTCATCTGGTTCGAAAAGACCTGCTCTTCTTCCTCAGATAAAGCATAGCCTATGACCAATTCACGCGCCCGTAAATTACGAATTTCACCACAAAGACTAGTAAAATCATCCAAACTAGTCACAAAAAACTGACCTGTTGACACATCCATATAAGAAAGTGCGAACTGCACTCCCTGACGGTCAATCGCAACCAAATAGTTACTGTCTGCTCCCATTTTGGACGAGTCTGTTACCGTACCAGGAGTAATGACCTGTACTACTTCCCGCTTGACCACGCCGACTGCCTGCTTAGGATCTTCCATCTGCTCGGCAATTGCGACCTTGTGCCCCAATTCAACAAGTGTGTCGATATACTGTTGTGCCGCGTGATATGGTACCCCCGCCATAGGAATCGGATTCTCCGCATTTTTGTTGCGACTGGTCAAGGACAATTCCAAAATCTGTGCCGCTTCTACCGCATCTTCATAAAATAATTCGTAAAAGTCACCCATACGAAACAGCAAAAAAGCATCTGGATACTGTGCTTTTATATCCAGATACTGCTGCATGCCTGGAGAAATTTTTTCTGTTGCCATTCTTTCTCTCAATTCTAATTCAAGTAATAATTTATTTCAGCCTCAACCTGTTTGGCAGCCTCCTCGTCTCGACAAATGACCAACAAGGTATCTGCACCTGCCAAGGTTCCTAAAATCGACTTTGGCTTTTCAGCATCGATAATATTGGCCATCAAGGCCGCTTCTCCCAGTTCTGAATGAAGGACCAGAATAAAACTAGCCCTATCTACTTTATACGCATATTGTGCCAATAATTGGATAAAATTCACGCGCTCTTCTTCGATAGCTAAGGAATAAAATGAACGCCCATTTTCATGAATTTTTATCACTCCCAACTCACGTAAATCACGAGACAAGGTTGTCTGGGTTACCACTACCCCTCGAGCCTCCAAACCTTGCTGAATATCCGTTTGTCGCCCTATTTTTTCTTGACGAATCATGGCCTTTATTAAATCATGTCGTCCTGCTTTATTCATCATTTTACCTCAAAATGTATATTTATAGAAATATTATAACACTTTTCCCCGCTATTAGCCTAGAAATGTGTTAAAATAGAATCAATAACTTTGGAGGAAATCCTATATGAATCAAAAACAAGTGATTGCAGAAAGATTGGCTGCCATCCTTCCGAGTTTGGAAGTGGAAGCTATCTACAATCTGCTAGAAAAACCAAAATCATCAGAAATGGGCGATATTGCCTTCCCAGCCTTCTCACTTGCTAAAGTGGAACGCAAGGCTCCACAGGCTATCGCAGCGGACATCGTTGAAAAACTCGATACAACTGGCTTTGAGAAGGTTGTAGCTACCGGTCCTTACGTCAACTTCTTCTTGGACAAGGCTGCGATTTCCCACCAAGTCTTGACAGATGTTATTACTGAAAAAGACCAATACGGTAAACTCAACATTGGTCAAGGACGCAATGTAACCATCGACATGTCTAGCCCAAACATTGCTAAACCATTCTCAGTTGGACATTTGCGCTCAACCGTTATCGGTGATGCCCTTGCTAACATCCACGAAAAGCTTGGCTACAAGCCAATCCGCATCAACCACTTGGGGGACTGGGGTAAACAATTTGGTATGTTGATTGTTGCCTACAAACTTTGGGGAGATAAAGCTGCGGTCGAAGCAGATCCTATTTCGGAATTGCTCAAACTCTATGTCCGTATCAATGCTGAGGCGGAAGAAAAACCTGAGTTGGACGAAGAAGCACGCCAATGGTTCAAAAAATTGGAAGACGGCGACCCAGAAGCGCATGAATTGTGGCAATGGTTCCGTGATGAAAGCTTGGTCGAATTCAACCGCATCTACGACAAACTCGGCGTAACATTCGACAGCTATAATGGCGAAGCCTTCTACAACGATAAGATGGACGAAGGTATCCAAATCTTAGAAGAAAAAGGACTTCTTCAAGAGTCTAAAGGTGCCAAAATCGTTGACCTTGAAAGCTACAATCTGCCACCAGCCCTCATCATGAAAACAGACGGTGCAACACTTTACATCACACGTGATATGGCAACAGCTATGTACCGCAAACGCACTTACGACTTTGTGAAAAGCATCTATGTCGTTGGCCAGGAGCAAATCAACCACTTCAAACAGCTCAAGGCTGTCTTGAAAGAAATGGATTTCGACTGGAGCGACGATATGACCCATATCACCTTCGGTCTGGTTACCAAGGACAAGAAAAAGCTATCCACTCGTAAAGGCAATATCATCCTACTCGAGCCAACGCTGGACGAAGCCATTTCACGCGCCCTTACTCAAATCGAAGCTAAAAACCCTGACCTTGAAAACAAGGAAGAAGTGGCACACGCAGTTGGTGTCGGCGCTGTTAAGTTCTACGACCTCAAAACCGACCGTGACAACGGCTACGACTTCGACCTAGAAGCTATGGTTTCCTTCGAAGGCGAAACAGGTCCTTATGTACAATACGCATACGCCCGCATCCAGTCTATCCTGCGCAAAGCCAACTTTGTACCAAGCGCAGAAAATGACTACAAACTGGCTGATGCAGAAAGCTGGGACATCATCAAGCACATCCAAAACTTCTCAAACGTTGTAGAACGTGCTGGTGATAAATTTGACCCATCCCTCATTGCTAAATATGCTATCAACCTGGCGCAAGCCTTCAACAAGTACTACGCACACACTCGTATCTTGGATGAAAGCCCAGAGCGTGACAGCCGTCTAGCACTTGCCTACGCAACAGGACTTGTCCTCAAAGAAGCTCTACGTCTTCTCGGCGTAAAAGCACCAGAAAAAATGTAATACTAAACTATCCTCAATCCTACTGGTTGAGGATTTTTCGTTTGCGATAATTTATCAATTTCAGAAAACAAATATAAAATGCCAAAAAATTATCCAACTTCTTGCGAATAGATTTAGCGAGGGGGAGTAAGAACCTGTATTCACAGTTCAGCACGTTCACCTAAGGCTAGTTTTCCAGTTACTCATCGTTCGTTTTTTTCAAAATACAGTCAGTATTCCCTCAAAAAACTGCCTTGATTAGCGAAAAACTATCTCTTATCTAAAAGCACTTTACTTGTGAATACAGGTTCTAAGACCCCTACAAAAAATCATCAAAGGAGTCTGAATGACAAAAACATCACTTACAGCAAACCAACCTCGTTTTTCTATCCGCACCTATTCTCTCGGTGCCGCTTCTGTCCTACTAGCCTATGCCTGTCTGGCAGCTGCTCCAGTAGCTAGTGCCAATACGACAACTAATCCATCTACAAGCCCAACTATAGCCCAAACAACAAATAGCACTACTGAACAAAAAAACAATCAAGTTAGTCAATCTAGTACAAACCAAACAAACACTACACCATCCACTAAGTCCAATACAGAACAAATATCGCAAGAAAAAAACGTTACGGGTACAACAACGTCAGCAATTCAACCAATCCAAACCACTACACCATCAACTAGTCCAGCTAGTCAAACACGTTCTCAACAAACAACACCTTCCTCACAGCAAAGTCAAAACCAGACTAGACAAACAAGTACCAACCAAATTCAAACTAATACTTCATCAACAAGTAGCTCTGCTATTTCCCAAAAAACAAACACCCAAACACAAACCAACACCAACAGAAATCGACTGACCACCCAGGCTCGCACCACTAGCACGCGCTCTAGCTCCACCAGTGCCTTGGGGGATGATTATCCTTATACAGCGGTTGACGCTATTGACCCTTGGAGACTCTACACACGCCAGTGCACCTCCTTTGTAGCCTTTCGACTCAGTAAAGTCAACGGTTTTGAAATCCCACCAGCTTACGGTAATGCGGATGTCTGGGGACATAGAGCTCGACGAGAGGGTTACCGAGTGGATATGAACCCTGCCATAGGAGCAGTGGCTTGGTGGACCTCTCCTATGCACGTTGCCTGGGTATCTAGCATCCAAGGTGACATGGTCGAAATCGAAGAATACAACTACGGTACTCGATACACCTACAATCGCCGTCTGATCCATAAGAACTCTGTCAGTGGCTATATTCACTTCAAGGACCTAGCTGGCTCTCCTGTCAGTCAGACCAGTCCTGCACCTACTCAGACGCACACATCTGGCTTAGCAAACAGTGGTACCTATACCTTTACCCAGCAAGCACCAATTAAAAATGAAGCCAAACAATCTAGCACAACCTTGGATTACTATTATGCTGGTGAGAGCGTACGCTACGACCAGGTTCTAACAGCTGACGGCTACCAGTGGATTAGCTATGTCAGCTATAGTGGTCAAAGACGCTACATTCCTATCAAACAGGTACAGTCCTCCCCTGCACCACAGCAGCCAATTGTATCAACTCCTACAAAACCTCAAGGAACAATCCACATTACAAATATCAATCAAGCAGAGGGTAGTTTTGAAGTTATCGTCACCAATGTAAAATCTCCCAAGACTATCAAATCAGTATCTATTCCAATTTGGTCAGATAATAATGGGCAAGATGATATCATCTGGTATCCTGCTCAGCGACAAAGCGATGGCAGCTACAAGGTAAACGTTCAAGCAAGTAAACATAAAAATGACCGAGGACTCTACCACATCCATGTCTATTACACAGATTCCTCAAACAAACTCGAATTCATTACTGGAACTACAACTCAACTAACAGCAATATCTCAACAAACCAATCAAACAAACAGTAATTTACCAGCATCGGGTACCTATTATTTCAAGAGCAAAGCCATTGTCCGCAATCGCCCTAGCCAGTCCGCAAGTGAAATCACCTACTACGGTGCTGGTTCTTCTGTCCGCTATGACCGAGTTGTCACATCCGAAGGACGCCAGTGGATCAGCTATGTCAGCTATTCAGGAGCCCGTCGCTACATCGCCATCCCATAAAACAAAAGAAACTGCAGGTTCACTATACACCATGCAGTTTTTTAGATGATTAAATATCAGTAGAATTGATAGCTGTACTTGGTTTCTCTTTTGGCTTGCGCAGATGGAAGAAAATAGTTACCCCAAAATAGATGGCAAATAGGACAACTCGAATAATATAATTCATCATTGCCTGCGCCTCTACTGACTGACGCATAACTGAATCAGTATAAATTTGACTCAACCCTTTCTCACCAATAAAAGCGTAGGTCGAAAATAGGAGAGTTACAAAAAGATAACCCAGGTAGGTATAAGAAGCCTGCTCATTTTTCTTAAGGAAAAGCAGCACAATCGTCGCAATCACAGCAAGTAATAACACAACTGCAAATACCTTATTGACAAGATTCGTCTGGAAATTGATAGATTCTCTCATGTAGGTAAAATATGCCTCATCAATCCCCTCAACATTAAAATTCTGCAACAATTGACGCACAACAGCCTCATCGTACTTCGCAAAAAATATATTAAAGCCACGCAATACGCTCGCAATAGATGACAGTACAACAAAAATATACAAATGAATCGGTCTTTTCATATAAGCACCTCCTAATTTTAGTCTTATTCTACTCCAAAAACCATGCTTTGTCAATGTGATTTTGTGAACAAGTTGATAAATGTATATTAAAATGCTATAATAAAGAAAAGTAGCAAGGAGGAAAAGTGATGAAACATTTCAAAAAATACTACTGGCAATACTGTTTCCTGTATCTCCTCTTCTATTTACTAGCAAAGCTCTTATTTCCTAGTTTAGCGGCTATCATAATTACTATCGGCTCCTGGTCTTTAGTCGCCATGCTAGCCTACACAATCTACTACTGGATTTCCTACTGGCTCTATGTCCGTAAACAGAGATAACAAAGGCTCCTCTAAGTTATACTTAGAGGAGATGATTTTTATTTAGAGGTAAGATTTTGGAAAAAGTCAAATTGGCGGTAGGTTTGATTTTCCGGTAAGGTCAAATCCACATCGTCTTCTACATCTGCCACGGTTAATTCGACATCCAAGGGCAAATCCTTCAGTCTATAACGTCTGATTACTCGGCCCTCCGCACTGACAAAGTCCAGCAAATACCCATTTACCCGAACTTGATACAACATCAACTTATCCGTTAAATTTTCAATGACCAGCATATCCATCTTTCTACGTCCGATCGTATAGTCTGGATTGCGATAATACCTAAATTTATTATCCATGTCCAATCTCCTTCATATCAATTACCACATCTGCTTTTTCCCAAATAGCAGGATTGTGGGTCGCAATGACAATCACACGCTTGTCATTTTTTAGTTCTGTCAAGAGCTGCATGACCTCTTCAGAATTTTTGGGGTCAAGTGCAGCGGTTGGTTCATCCGCTAAAATCAAGGGAGGATTTTTTAAAATCAATTTGGCTAGGGCAACCCTTTGCGCCTCTCCACCTGATAGAGTATAGACAGGTTTATTCATATCTAAATAGCCCAGATTGACCTGTTCCATAGCCACCAACTGCCTTTGCAGGCGCTCAGCTTTTGATAGCTTCTGCCCAACAAATCCCAAGTCCAAATTCTCTCTGATGGACTGATTTTCCAACAAGCCAAAATGTTGAAACAGATAGCCCATCTCCTGCCGAAAGAAAACCTGCGAAGATAAGGTGGACAAATCCTGTCCCTGATACATAATCCGCCCACCATCAGTAGCTTCCAGCTTGGCCAGCATATTCAACAAGGTCGTCTTGCCACTACCACTTTTACCAATCAAGGCATATATTTTCCCTTTTTCAAGTTTCATATTCAAATCTGAAAAAATCACCCGTTGTTCAAAACTCTTTTTCAATCCCTGAATCTCAATCATCTTATTGTCCTTTCAATACTGCGACATTGGCAGTTTGTTCCTTTTTATCTTGCAGTTTCAATATCACCATGGCATTGATAGCAAGCAAGCCCACTGCCAAACTGCTCATAACAAGATCGCTTGTCAACCAAACTGATGCAAGCAAGCCTACTAGGAATACCCCTAGTTGTCCCAAGAGATACTGTCCATGAAGCTCACGGAAAGTCATTCCTGCCAAGCGCTTGATAAAGATTTCCCGTCTGAATTGCTCAAAATAGAGTAAGTTCATGGCATCAAAGAGCAAAATAGCCGTTGCTAAAGTCAAGACAGTGCCAATGAGTAACGAATAAAACTCTGTCCGCTTGGTGTTCAAGACACCGACAAAAGTCAAGCGATGATTGACCAGATATGACACCCAGTTATACACACCTTGTTCCTTCATGGCTTCAATCGTAGCCTGATAATCCTTAAACTTCATCCCCATATCAACACTGGTTCCCCAGAACATATCTGAAATCGGTGTTGCACCTGTGGACTCGGGAGTCAAGACAACTATAATCGGATCTGTCAGATACTGAAGCTGGCTACGCTCACCATCATTATAGAGGAAGCGCTGGTGACCGCTATCTGTATAAGTCAGACTGACCTTGGTTTCAAATAACTGCTGGCTACTTATTTCCAAGCTTTCACGAGAAAATCCTTCTAATTCTGCCTGAAACATCTCCTCTACTTGCTTCGCTTGATGTCGCAAGCGCTCTGGCAAAATCAAGCCATATTCCCCTAAAGTCAAGTGATTCATCTTCTCCAAGAATGCGGTATCCACTGCCACCTTCTGCTCGGTCAGATATGCTGGCGTTACATATAGGACATTGCCACGAGGACTATAATCCGTCAGGCGATTGCCCTCTGGGTCCACCTCGCTACCAAAGAGATACTGGTCTACATTGCTTTTGACAAATAGAGCCGACCCAGATTCTAGCTGTCCCTTGGCAAACTCCCGCCACTTTTTATTCTGCTGGGCGACTTCCTCTTCAGACATCATAGCAGAGCTGTAACTAAAAACAGATTTGTAATAGTCATCTCTCAATGCCCATTCTTCCTGTGCCTGTTCAAGCAAGCGAATTTCCTGATAGCCCTGCAATAGACGGCTAGAGCTAAAACCTACTACCAAAATAGCCAGAAGTTGCCCAACCATCATCATAGCCAACATCCGTTTGAGAGGAAGTTTTCCCTTGAGCAAATCAACCAAGCTATTTTGCCTCAACCCCAGGAAATACACTAGGCTAAGTAGGACAGAAATACTAGCAAGAGCCAGTGCATAGAGGAAAAGCCCCAGGAAAAAGACCTGCAAGATGGATAGTAAAAATCCAGCTTGAAGATAGAGAATAAGAAGTCCGATTATAGCCCCCACCGATGTAGCCATCGCAATCTGACGAATATCCTCCCATAAAGGACGAGCCACCACCTGTAAGAAACTTTCACCTGAAATCAGACGAATTCCTGCAAATCGTAAGGTCTTAATCCGATAGATTAAGGTGAGAGCCATGAAGGTCAAGAGAAAGACAAAGAAACTCAGCATGGCTACTTCTGAAACGACTGTGGATAGGAAGATGCTAAAAAGAGAATAGCCATGATGGACCATGCCACTGTAACCCAGTGATTCCAAGCTTTCTTTCAAGACTTGGTTGTCCAAATCTCCTGAAACAATCAGATAAGAACTAACCAAGTCGCTGGTTTCAGCACTTTCCTTGGAGGAAACGGTCAAACCTTCTGGAACCTGTCCGCTACCATAGATGGCGTAGGTAAAATTGGTTTCCCCAGAAGCATTAGGCTCGACAATCCGTCTAGCAATCACACTCTTATGTTCATCTGCCAAGTCGGTCAATACCTCTGTCACCTGGTCACGATTGGCTGTCTGTCTATTGGTATCTTTCCCGATGACATCCACTGCCTTGTAGGAACCAAACTCCACAAGACTGACCTGACCTGCCAAGGAAATTCCCAAGTAAATCGATACCAATAAGGTTGATAGTAGAATAAATAAACGTTTCATCGTCTCCTCCAATCCAAGAATAGATTGATAACTTTCCTATAACAACCATTGTATCCAATAATGACAAAGCCAGCCATCGCTCTACCTTACAAAGAAATGACAATCTTGTAAGATTCCAGCAAAAATTTCTTTATGTTTTCATCTAGCAATCCTACTTATTACGTAATTCTCTTAAAATATAATATATAGAGTAGTCTTCTGAAGCCTTTCAAGCATCAAGTCTCTTGACAATAGCCGATTTTGATATTTGAAGAGTATTAAATATTTATATATGTCTAGTAGTCATTCGTTAAATGATACATCACAAAACTTACGAAGTATGATATATTTAAAATGAGCATGGACAAAGCATATAAATCATGTTGCTAAAAACATTGATTTTATACACTTTTCCACGCTCTATATAATATATAATTTCAACACAATCTATAAACTTTATCATACCCGTGGTGCTAGTTCATTTGAAATAGCGTAAGTTATGAGCTAGAATAATTTGTTCAATTCGTAACTGTAGTCCGGCTAGGCTTCTAGCTAATGTATGTTCGATGTCAAAGAGACGACACAGTTCAGAAAAACGGGGTTTCAATAGTTCGTCTCATGGCCATTACTTTCCAATTGTTATGTTCTTCGGACCCTATCATGTTTTTACGAAATGGCGTCCATAGATGGTAACCTTCTTGTTCTAAGTCCTTCTTGAGCTCACTGCTCAGGTAGCCTAAATCTCCTAGGATAACCGATTGCTTACATCCCTCTAATAGCTCATAAACCACCTTAATATCATGGACAGAGGCAGGCGTGACAACATAGTTCAAAATATAACCAGATAAGGTCACCAGCATATGAACCTTGAAGCCGTAAAACCAAAGATGTTTAGAGGCATTGTAGCCAATATCGTCTAATCCTTTAAAAATGGCAACTCTATCAGATGGAAGCATGTCACTCATAGCTTTTCGGATTAATTGGACGAGCCAAATCAATTGTTTTGACCGACGATTGAAACGACTTCTTTCTAGTAACTGACCACAAGGAAAGAGGTGGCAGATGGTGTAGAAATGACGCTGTGATGTCATGCTTAGTTCAGCTTGTAACAAGAGCAAGACAAGGATTGATTCATCTGAAACTTTAACTAAGCCAACATTTCGCCGATGTTTAAAGGAATCTGGACAATAATTTTGGTAGAAGTGATGACAAATTTGTGAGAATTGGCGGACATTCCATTGCAAATGATGAGATTTAGCGGTATACTGTAAGTGGCTCATTTGGACTAACCTCCTGTATGTTTCGTCACTTACAGTATAGTCCATTTGGGCTTTTTATTGTAGTTTGAAATGAACTAGCACCACGGGTTTTATCATATATATTTCTATTTCTGATAAGTTGATAGAAATCGAACAATAAAAATCGGAGATACTACTTTAACCTCTACCGCAAGAATTGATGATAAAAACTCACATCAATTACACACTATTATTCAACTTCGCTATTTCAATTACTCTATCAAATTCAGACAATATTGTTTGATCATGTGTAACAACTATTATGGTCTTACCTTGGTGACACAAGTCTTTCAGCAAAGCAATAATTTCTTTGGCATTTTCCCTATCAAGCGAAGCAGTAGGTTCATCTGCAAAAATAATTTGAGGATTTTTTAGCAACAAACGAGCCAGAGCTACTCGCTGTTGCTCTCCACCACTTAATTGATATACAGGTTGAACTAATATATTTTTATCTAGGCCCACCTTCTCCAATGCCCGAGCCTGTTTGTCCGTATCACGTAAAATTAAATTTAAATTTTGATGAACAGTTTCATTCTCAAGCAAGGCAAAATTTTGAAACAGAAACCCTGCAATATCTCTGAAAAAATGTCGTCTATTACGAAAAGTGATTATTTGATTATTTATCTTAATATTTCCCGAATCAACTTTTTCCAATAATCCCATACAATTTAGTAATGTTGTCTTTCCTGTCCCACTTTTACCAACAATAGCTACCATCTCTTGCCGATTTATTTCAAATGAGAGTCCTGAAAATATTTGCCTTCCATTGAAGGACTTAAATATGTTGTCAACTGAAATAATACTCATCTGCTATATCCCTTTCTTCAACGTCTCAAGTTGCTGATTGTTTTCGCTGAATAGTAAACTTCCAACTAAAAATGATATATCAACTCCGAATACAATAATTGCTATTTGCCACTTTAATCCGTAGTATATAAAAATGATAAATGCAATCATATTTAACATTAGACACTTAAACAGATACATATAATGGCGATTCATCCAAGATTTCCCTAAAATGTAGTTTAAAAATAGCTTTTTTCTCTGAATTTCGATATATGTTTGACAAATAAAATACTCTACCAATATTAAAACAAATACCATCAACACAATCATTAAAAGTGTCAAAATAATATTATTTCGAACTTCCTTCAACAAAGCTAATCCACTATTTTGGGCAGAAGAAAATCCAACAAATTGATTACCTAACCCCGTATCCTTAATATAGCCCTTAGCTAGTTCTATATTTGAAAATAAATAGTTTCCTTGGGAAAGTTCTGAAATTAAGTTGTCTATGCCTGGTGCTAACAGATTTAAATCAACAACTAATATAACAGGATTATAAGAAAAAGCTTGCTCTAAATTCTCAACATTAAAATTGAATATCTCTTGATTAGAGTCTATATATAAAATTTGAACATCCCCATCATAAGGAATATCTGAATAAACATCTCTATTCAATTCTATTTCATATCGTAGTATTTCTAAAATCTGATCCCTATCTTTTTCTAGGTTTTTAGGAACTAAAATGGAAAAACGGCTTCTGTCTAAATCTACTATTCGATTACCTTCACCATCAAGAATAGGTATCTTGTTCAAAAAATTGTGGTTCACTATCATTAATGAGTGTGAATCAAAATAGAAGCCTGTTGAATAAGCTTTCTTTCTGTCTTCATTATTACCAGCTAAAATTGAACCTGTTTGTTCTGCAGCTTTAAAAAGAGGAAGTAAAAGGCTATTTACCTGTTGACTATGTAATTTTTGGCTTGCTTCGTCTTCAGTAAACTCTTGAGGTAAGAGTGTGGTATCTCTATTAAAAAGAAGTTGATAATAATCTCCAATCGTTTGCCACTTTTGTAGATTTACTTCTATTTTTTGAAATCTCTGTACCTCTTGAAAAGAAAATTGAAAACCAATAGAAAGACCAACTAGTAAAAGTAATCTTGCAAGATTGTTAATGCTTAATAACTTATGATATGGTCTTCTATTTTTTAATTTTTCAACAATACTTCCAACGAAAGAAAATAAACCATATAGTAAGCTCTGATAAAAAATCATAAACACCAATAGAACTCCCCAACAAACAATAAAGTATGTGATTAAATTCCATCGATAAAGACCAAAGAATAATGCAATTATACTGAGAAGGCAAACATCTGTTCCAAATCCATATAGACCAACTAAAACAGGATATCGTCCATGAATTTCAAAAAGACCAATCTTTTTAAAATTTGATATAACTACAAAACAATAGGATAATAAAGTGATACTCCATAAAATAAAGAAAATCAATCCATAAACAGAGAAAAAATATTCCGAAAGGATGTACCAGATGTTGATTGTTTCTACCTGAATATGTAGACCCATTTTCTCAAAGTCAGATTTTATATTTTTGGGAACACTCTGTGTCAAATAATATCCACCTATAGGTGAGGTGTTCATCAATTCTTTGCTATCAAAAAAGTTTATGTTTTCTTTTAACGAAGGTAAATGATACGAATAATTACTTACTCCTTTGGAAAAAGTGTAGACATTCTTAGATGTTTCGCCTTTTGAATCTATTTCTGTCATCACTCTATGAAATTGCAGGTTATTTTCTTCAGCATATTGATCAAGATCGCTAAAAACTGAATCAGTACTACGATTTTGATTCCACTCTACTACCTCAATATATACCTGTACATCAGGTAGGCTATTCTTAATATGATTTTCTAATACTTTTTGTGCCAAATAAAATACACTGAGAACGCTAAACAACAATAATAGACGATAAATTTTTTTCATATTTTTAAAAGGACTACTTAATATGTAGTCCCCTCCATTTTCTACAAGATTATCTATAATTCCAATAAGAACGATTCCCTCTCATAGCACGTGCAACTGACGCATAGGCTTTATCTACCCTCGAACCATAATCTGTCCTCCTTGTTTTTCCAACAGCAGTTACAGAAACAGCACGTCCAGTTCTAGGATTCGGTGTATACTCACCCCATGTCGTTCCCTTTCCAGGTACACCTGTTACACCCCCAAAAAACGCATCGTATGTCAACGCTGAAGCACTAGCCCCCATACCAACAATCGCAATGAGTAAAAAACTTTTTAATACTATCTTTTTCATTCCTATTTTCTCCTTTTGTTTTTCTGTTTTATTGTTTACTTTTTAGGTATAACTTCCTTTCATGGAATATAGACCTTTTCAACAATACATCTCATTTTCTCCTAACCTTTCTAAAAGTGATTAAATTGTCCACCAAACATCGCCTAGCTTACCAAAAAAATATTTAAGCATCTCGTATCTCCTTCTTACATATAACTTTTTATGTGCCTAGTATATCCTCTTTTTACAAAATCACCAATGACGACAATGTCATCGAAAATAGTCTATAAATCGTAAAAAGACATTCAAGAGATCAAAAAAGACCTAAAAGACGAACAATCATATCTCTTAGGTCTTTCAATGATGACATTTATGTCACCTATAAATTATAGTTATAAATATTTTTTCAAATCCTTCTGCCACTCCTCTGCTAATTTCTGTGCCAGATAGTCATTACCAATAACCTGTGCAAACAATTTTGCTGATTGGTAAACTTTTTCAGCTTTTTCATAATCTTCCTCTAGTTTCAAAGCCGCTTTCCATTCCATCATAAACAAGAGAGGTTTCTTTTGATAATCTTGTGTCTCTTCCATTATTCCACGAAGACAATCAATATAGATAGGGGCATCGTCATAGTATTCTACTAGTTCAAAGCAGGCAAGCCCTGAGATAATCGCATCTCTTAAATAAAAAGTATCTTCTAATCGAACAAATGTCTGACTGCTGGCTAGTTTTTTCATTAAATACGAGATAGATTCAAAGTTGTTTTGAACTCTACTGACTGTATTCTCTCCTATTGTTTGCTGGACAAAAAAGAGCCGAATAAGAATCAAGTCATTGACATCACACACTTTCTTTGCCATAAGAAGTGGTAAGTTTTCTGTCAATAGAGCTACTGCATAATCTGGTTGATTGGTCCGCACCATATCAACCATAGCCTGCATAGCCTCACAGATAAGCTGCTCAGTCTTAGGTAGTTCTTCAAAATAGGTATTATATATGGTTTCGATATACCCATCCTGTTTATCCAACACCTCCACCTTATTATATATCGGCTCCCGCAGCAACTTGTACTTGAGTTCCAGATAGCCTTGTGGCAATTCCTTATAGTCTGGCATCAGGCTATAGGCTGGAATACCCAAACGCTGGGCAATGTACTCTAGCTTTGGAATAGAAGGTTGCGATTGACCACTTTCTATCCGAGCTAATTGCCGTACCGTCAACTCTGATTCATCTCCGCAAAAATCTGGGCGGCTCAGCCCCTTTTCTAGCCTCAGTTGCTCGATTTTTTGTCCTAAATCCATACCAGTCCCCCACTGCACCTATTTATCCTTACCTAAACAGTATACCACATCTTGCAAGCCTTTACAAAAAACACCAGCCTAGGCTGATGTTTCTGTCTTTTCTTGTTTTTTCGCTTTGACAATGGCATTCTCACGGCGGTAGGTCACTGTCAAATCAAGCAATTCCGCCTCAATGGCAGGGGTGAGCTGGTCAGCAGTCATCCGCCAGGTCCAGTTGCCACCAAGGGTGTTTGGCAGATTCATACGAGCTGATCCATCCAAGCCGAGCAAGTCCTGCATAGTAGCCACCGCCATAAAGGCAGGTGAACCGAAAAGCAAACGGAACATGGCATGGCTAACCCCTTCATCCTCACGACGATTGCTGTACTTATCTAAGAATGCACGCGATTCTTTCGTTGTTTCATTTTCGTACCAGCCAAGAATCGTATCATTGTCATGGGTTCCCGTATATGCCACCACATTATTAGGATGGTTATGCGGCATTTCAATGCTGTCTCCTTCTGGATCAAAAGCAAACTGCAAGACTTTCATGCCTGGGAAACCAGTCCTTTCACGCAATTGAATGACCTTATCTGTCACTGTTCCCAAATCTTCCGCGATAATATTCAGATCGCCCAAGTGGTACTTGATGGTTTCAAAGAGTTCGAAACCTGGTGCTTCCACACGGTAACCATTGACCGCCGTTTCTTCCCCCGCTGGAATTTCCCAGAAGGAGGCAAAGCCGATAAAGTGGTCGATACGTACCATATCGTATATCTTAAATGATTCACGTAAACGAGCAACCCACCAAGTAAATCCGTCATGCTTCATCGCTTCCCAATCATAAATCGGATTGCCCCAAAGCTGACCAATTTCCGAAAAGGCATCTGGTGGGCATCCTGCAACCACACTCGGTTTGCCTTCTTCATCCGTTTTAAAGAAATGTGGATTAGCCCACATATCGGCAGAATCAGCCGCGATATAAATCGGCATATCCCCAACAAACTCAACACCTTTGGCATTGGCATAAGCCTTTAAAGCCTTCCATTGTGAAAAGAATAAATATTGTGTAATGCGGTGATAATCAATTCGATCTGCCAACAAGTGACGATAATATTCCAAGGTATCGTGGTAACGTAAGCGCGCCCCTTGATCTTCCCACTCTGTCCAAGGTTTGAGATCAAAATGCTCTTTTATAGCCATATACTCCGCAAAGGTATGAATCCAAAAGTCATTCTCCCCTAAGAACATCCAGTAATCTTCTGGCAAGCCTTGTGCCTTCATGTTGACAACTGCCTTCTCCAGTAATGGACGGCGAGCATAAAAAATGGCTGCATAATCTACCTCTGTAGGATTCTGCCCAAAGTCAACACCGTGTAAATCCTCTGCTGTCAGCCAGCCTTTATCAATCAATATATCGAAATCAATAAAATGAGTATTCCCTGCAAAAGCTGAAAATGACTGGTAAGGCGAGTCACCATAACTGGTCGTTCCCAAAGGCAAAATCTGCCAGTAGCGCTGCTTAGTTCTTACCAAAAAATCAACAAATTCATAGGCCGATTGTCCCATGGAACCAATTCCATATTTGCCTGGTAATGATGAAATGTGCATCAGCACACCACTCTGTCTTACTTTCATAAGCTCTCCTATCTAATCCGCTTACACGACGCAAACGTTTTCTCTTTTTCATTATATACTGAAAACGGTAACAAATCAAGGGGTTTTCCTTTAATTCTGTTCGTTCCTATACCATTCCATATTTCTCTTCATTATATATACAAAAAAATTCTTATGTTTTTTAAAACTCAAAAAAATTTTTAATTTTTTTTTATAAAAACGCTTGCAAACGGATTCAATCTGGTGTATAATGAAGTCAACTTAGGAAAACGTTTGCGCTATGCGGACGTCACACAAAACTATTTATCTTCGGAGGGAAGAAAATGAAACACAATCTCCTTAAGAGCGTTGCTCTTCTTGCTGCATCAACTGCTGTTTTAGCTGCTTGCTCAAACTCAGGTTCATCAACAGAGGCATCTAAGTCTGCTGAAGGTAGCAAAGAATTGACTGTCTACGTTGACCAAGGTTATGAATCTTATATCAACGACGTCAAAGCTGACTTCGAAAAAGAAAATGGTGTGACTGTTACAGTTAAAACTGGTGATGCTTTGACTGGTTTGGATAACTTGTCATTGGACAACCAATCTGGTTCAGCTCCAGACGTTATGATGGCACCATACGACCGTGTAGGTAGCCTTGGTTCTGAAGGTCAATTATCTGAATTGACACTTGCAGATGATAGCAAAGCAGATGACACAACAACTGCTCTTGTAACAAACGGTGGTAAAGTTTACGGCTCACCAGCAGTTATCGAAACACTTGTTCTTTACTACAACAAAGACTTGTTGACTGAAGCTCCTAAGACATTTGCAGAACTTGAAACACTTGCTAAAGATAGCAAATACGCCTTCGAAGGAGAAGCTGGTAAAACAACTGCCTTCCTTGCTGACTGGACAAACTTCTACTACACTTACGGACTTCTAGCTGGTTACGGTGGCTACGTATTTGGCGAAAACGGTACTGATCCAAAAGACATCGGACTTGCTAACGAAGGTGCCATCAAAGCGATTGAATACGCTAAAACTTGGTATGAAAAATGGCCTCAAGGTCTTCAAGACGGTACCGCTGCAAACAACTTGATTAACACTCAATTTACAGATGGTAAAGCAGCTGCTATTATCGAAGGACCTTGGAAAGCAGCTTCATATAAAGAAGCTGGCGTAAACTATGGTGTAGCAACAATCCCAACTCTTGTAAACGGTAAAAACTACTCAGCATTCGGTGGTGGTAAAGCGTGGGTTGTTCCTACAGGCGCTAAAAACCAAGAAATGGCTCAAAAATTTGTTGACTTCTTGACTGCTACAGACCAACAAAAAGCACTTTACGACGCTACAAACGAAGTTCCAGCTAACACTGACGCTCGTGAATATGCTGTAAGCAAAAACGACGAATTGACAACTGCAGTTATCAACCAGTTCGCTTCAGCTCAACCAATGCCAAACATCTCAGAAATGGGTTCAGTTTGGACACCAGCTGGTAACATGCTCTTCGAAGCTGCAAGTGGTGCAAAAGACGCTAAAACTGCTGCAACAGACGCTGTGAAAGCTATTGCAGACGAAATTGCTCAAAAACACAGCAACTAGTCAAGTTTAAAGTTGGACTGGGAGTTCCTCCCAGTCTACTTTATTACTTAACGATAAACTGAATAGATAGAATCGACCATCTATTCAGAAACTATATAAGGAGACTATGACTATGAAACAAAATCCAGGTAAGGCACTCCTTTTGTCCCTGATCCCTGGTCTCGGACAAATCTACAATAAACAAAAAGCCAAAGGATACATCTTTTTGGGTGTTACCCTTGCCTTCCTTGTTTATTTTATTGCTATTGCAGCTGGTGAATTAGGCAACTTGATTACCCTCGGTAGTGTTCGTGGACAAGATAATTCACTATTCATGCTGATTCGCGGTTCTTTCCATTTGATTATCACGGTTGTCTATCTCGCTTTCTATGCACTCAACCTAAAAGATGCACGTGATACTGCGAAACGATGGAATTCAGGGATGCCAGTAGCTACCACATTAAAAGAAATGGTAAAAGGCATCTATGAGAATGGTTTCCCATATCTCTTGATTATCCCATCATATATTGCGATGACCTTTGCTATCATCTTCCCAGTTGTCGTTACATTGTTTATCGCCTTTACAAACTACGACTTCAAACACCTGCCACCAAGCGCATTGTTGGATTGGATTGGTATTACCAACTTTACAAACATCTGGAAACTAAGCACATTCCGTACCGCATTTGGCTCTGTACTTGGCTGGACAATTATCTGGGCACTCTGCGCTTCAACAGCTCAAATTGTTATCGGTATCTTGACAGCCATCATCGCAAATCAGCCATTCATCAAAGGAAAACGCATCTTCGGTGTTATCTTCTTGCTCCCATGGGCTGTTCCTGCCTTCGTAACTATCTTGACTTTTAGTAACATGTTCAACGATAGTGTCGGCGCTATTAACACACAGGTATTGCCATTCCTGAGCAAATTCCTACCATTCATCGATAATTTCCTTATCCCTTGGAAAACCGACCCATTCTGGACTAAAGTTGCCCTCATTATGATGCAGGCTTGGCTTGGTTTCCCTTATATCTATGTTTTGACCTTGGGTATTTTGCAATCCATTCCAAACGACTTGTATGAAGCTGCTTACATTGATGGTGCAAGTGCCATTCAAAAATTCCGTAACATCACCCTTCCGATGATTTTAGCAGTAGCAGCTCCAACACTAATCAGTCAATACACCTTCAACTTCAACAACTTCTCTATCATCTACCTCTTCAACAATGGTGGTCCTGGTAGCGTCGGTGGTGGAGCAGGTTCAACTGACATCTTGATTTCATGGATTTATAAATTAACCACAGGTACATCACCTCAATACTCAATGGCGGCAGCAGTTACATTGATTATCTCAATGATTGTCATCAGTATTTCCATGATTGCCTTCAAAAAACTAAATGCTTTTGAAATGGAGGATGTATAAGATGAAAGTATCTGTAAAAACTAGACGCATACTCAATCAGACCTTAACCTATCTCTATCTGATTGTTCTGTCTGTTATCATCATCTATCCTCTCTTGATTACAATCATGTCCGCCTTCAAGTCTGGTAACGTGGTTGCCTTCAAATTGGATAGCAATATCAACTTTACACTAGACAATTTCAGCAAGCTCTTTAGCGAGACTCTATACGGAACCTGGTACCTCAATACGCTTATCATTGCTCTCTTGACAATGGTTATTCAAACAAGTATAGTGGTACTAGCGGGTTACGCTTATAGTCGCTATAACTTCATCGCTCGTAAGCAGAGTTTGGTCTTCTTCTTGATTATCCAAATGGTACCAACCATGGCTGCTCTTACCGCCTTCTTCGTTATGGCCCTCATGCTCAATGCGCTCAACCAAAGCTGGTTCCTCATCTTCCTTTATGTCGGTGGTGGTATCCCAATGAACGCTTGGCTCATGAAAGGCTACTTCGATACGGTGCCAATCTCACTTGATGAATCTGCAAAACTAGACGGTGCCGGTCACTTCAGACGTTTCTGGCAAATCGTCCTCCCACTCGTTCGTCCAATGATTGCTGTACAAGCGCTCTGGGCCTTCATGGGACCTTTTGGAGATTACATCCTATCCAAATTCTTGCTTCGTGAAAAAGAATTCTATACTGTAGCTGTCGGCCTTCAAACCTTCATCAGTGATGTGAAGAATATGAAGATTGCCTACTTTGCGGCAGGTGCCATTCTTATTGCCCTCCCTATCAGTATCCTATTCTTCTTCCTACAAAAGAACTTTGTATCTGGTTTAACAAGCGGTGGTGACAAGGGATAACCCTGTCCCACCTTTTCCCTTTTTAGGGGAAACATTGATATTTATGAAAGGTCCAACGAATGCTCCCATATCCTTTTTCCTATTTTTCTAGTATCTTCTCTCCAAGAAATATGTTTGCCAATCGTAGACTAATGAACCTTTGGCAACGGTTGTTTACAACGCTTTTTTTAGTGGCGCTCTTGCTCATTCCGAGCTCCCTACAGACTGTCAATCTCGAAACCTATCCTTTAGAAAATTTCGTAGAAGGTATCTATGCACCTCTGACAGATCAGGTCGTAGATGACCTCCGTCAACACGCAGTCATCGAAAACAACCACCTAACCTATACTGGAAATACTAACTGGGAGCAAGTGACATTTGGTGATACCGTTAGCTCTAGTTCTGACTTTACTTATCAATTCGCCAATCAGTCTCTGACTATTCGTAAAGGAAGTGATATTCTAAGCGAATTGACTTATGAAGGTTTGAATACTGACGATTTTGCTAGTAAGGAGACCTTGACTGCAACCATCTCTAAAAAATGGTATCAAGCCAACCGAGCAGCTGTCGGACTGTCCATCACTCTTATTTCGACCTTTATTTTAACAACAAACCTACTCTTCATCCTACTAGGAGCCAGCTTCTTCCTCTTTTTGACTAAAAAGTCTCGTTTCTTCCATTTTGAAACGTTTGCAGAGTGCTATAATTTTGCTCTCAACTGTCTGGGCCTGCCTACTCTTATAGCCTGTCTAATTGGACTATTTGGTCAACCTGTGACTACCCTTCTGACCATACAAAACATCCTATTTGTGCTATGCTTGTTATGGGTATTTTTCAAAACAAAATTCAGAGATGAAATCTAGGAGGTCTATATGCGTGCAACCATCAAAGATGTGGCTAAATTAGCTGGTGTCTCGCCATCTACAGTTACTCGTGTCATTCAAAATAGCTCTGCCATTAGCCAAAAAACGAAAGACTTGGTGCGGAAAGCCATGGCGGATCTCAACTACCATCCAAACCTCAACGCTCGAAGCCTAGTTTCTAGCTATACACAGGTTATCGGACTGGTTTTGCCAGATGACTCGGATGTTTTCTATCAAAACCCTTTCTTCCCTACTGCCTTACGAGGAATTTCTCAAGTTGCGGCAGATCATAATTATGCCATCCAAATCTCCACAGGAAAGAATGAAGAACAACGTCTAGAAGCGATTTCTCAGATGGTCTACGGCAAACGAGTGGACGGCCTTATCTTCCTCTATTCCAAGCCCGACGATCCATTGGTACAATTGGCTATCCAACACAAATTCCCCTTCCTCATTCTTGGTAAGGCGGATTCTCCATTCATATCACTAGTTGATAATGATAATATCCAGGCCGGCTTTGAAGCTACCAACTACTTCATCAATAAAGGTTACAAAAACATTGCCTTCGTCGCTGGTAACAAAGAGTTGGTCGTATCTCAAGACCGTTATACTGGTTACAAGAACGCCCTTAAATCGCACAATATTCCCCTAGATGAAAACAAGGTCAAGTTTGTGTCTGGCTTCCTTCTCGAAGACAGTGCCTACAAAATTTCTAAGAAATTACTCAAACAAGACCTGGATGCAATCGTCACAACCGACACTTCCGTTGCCGAAGGTGTTGTCAAATATCTCAACGAAGTCGGAGTCAAACTTCCTATCATTTCTTTTGACTCCGTCAAGCCAAAACTAGATATTGAAGCCTACGTTGACGTCCACGCTATTAAGCTAGGACGCGTCGCATTCAATACTCTGCACCAAATCATCAATGACAACAAGGACGACAAGCAAGTCTGCTACCGACGTGTCATTCCACATACCATCACCGAACTCTAACTTAGAAAGGAGCCTTTTGGCTCATGGCATTACGACAATTTCAAGCATTCCTTGATGATGTAGCAACTATTCGCTTGGTCATGGAAAAACGATTCGACTCCGAACATATGAGCTTCTCACTTGAATCAAATGATGCTACGTCTCAACTTTTTATCCATTCCTGTCTAGAAGTAGACAATCTCGTTATCTATTATCTAACCAGCCTCCATGCATTGACATTGGACAAGGACTATACCATCTACGACCAGGATCGTAATAAAGCTGAACTCGGCTATGGTCATATCGTTCGCTCTACACTTTTTGAACAAAGTTATACATACAATGGGCAAGACTTGGGAGCAACCTATCGACCAGAGGCAACAACCTTTAAATTATGGGCACCTATTTCTAAGCAAGTTTTTCTTGTTCTAGAAGGAAAACCACATGCAATGACGAAGGGAGCAAAAGGAGTTTGGGAAATTACTGTTGAAGGAGACCTAGAAGCGAACAGCTATCACTATCTCCACAAAGTAAACGGTGAATGGATTTCCGTTCACGATCCCTACGCCCTGTCTTCCACAGCCAACTCAGGTGACAGCTACGTTATCAATCCAGATAAACTTCATAAAATTCGTCGTGCTAAGACCCAACGACCTATCTCTCAGGCCATTATCTATGAAATGAGCGTCCGTGATTTCTCATGGCAAAAAGAAGCTGGTTTCAAGCATCGCAGTCAATTTCTCGGATTGACAGAGTCTCCTACCATGGATGGAATGAAGCTAGGAATGGATTACATCAGAGAACTAGGCGTTACCCATATTCAATTATTGCCTGTTTATGATTTTGGCAGTGTGGATGAAAATAAACCCCAAGCTGTTTACAACTGGGGCTACGACCCTATGCAATACAATCTGCCAGAAGGTTCCTATTCTAGCCAACCAAACGATCCTTACGCACGTATTCTAGAGCTACAAGAGGCTATCCAGGCCTACCATGATGCAGATATTTCAGTTATTATGGACGTTGTTTACAACCACGTCTATCATGCTGAAAAGTACGCATTTGAGCTCATCGTTCCAGGCTACTTCTATCGCTATGATGACCACGGCATGCGAACAGACGGGACATTCTGCGGTAACGACGTTGCCAGCGAGCGCAGTATGGTCCGCAACTACATCAAACAATCCCTTCGCCAATGGCTAGAACTCTATGGTTTTGATGGCTTTCGTTTCGACCTTATGGGTATTTTAGATAGCGAAACAATCAACCAGATTCAAACTGAATTATCTGCCATTCACCCAAATGTCTACCTCTATGGTGAAGGATGGAAAATGGCAACAGGCCTCGAATTTGAAAAGCTGGCTCACCAGTACAATGCAGAGCAGTTACCTGAAATCAGCTTCTTCAATGACGATTACCGTGATACCTTTAAGAAACTCTTGCTCAATCCAAGCCGTCTAGTAGATAAGCAATTGCACGAAAAGGTACAACATCTCCTAACTGGTAGCCGATTAAGCCATTTCTTAACGCCTCAACAGTCCCTCAACTACATCGAATGCCATGATAATGCTACAGCATTTGACTATTTCCATATTGAGAATCCAAACTGGACACCTCAACAGCAGAAACGTGCTGCTAGCTTTGGACTTCAACTGATTTTGATTTCTCAGGGTATGGCCTTCATTCACAGCGGGCAGGAATTTTTCCGTACAAAAGATGAATTAGATAATACTTACAATGTCCCTGACCTTATCAACCGTCTGGACTGGACACGAGCTATTCGTTATAAGGAACATATCGAGTTCATTCAGGAATTAATTACCTTCCGCAAAAATAATCCAATACTCAGCCAGGATAACTACGAAAGTATCCAAGAAACTTGTGATTTCTACTGGTTAACTGAATATGTTCTTCGCTATCAAGTAACAAGTGAAGAAAAGACCATTCAATTTATCATCAACTTTGCGGATAGCGACTTTACCTATGAACGTGAAAAAGATAAGGCAGTTCTCTACAACTATCCTCCAGTCGAAGAGCGTGATCAGCAAGAAATCACGATTGCAGGACAGAGTATTTGCATTTTAGAAGACAAATAGGACTTTAGACCGATGAAACACGATATAGTCTGAGGTATACTATAGTCAATCCTAAATATTTTTCATAATCTCCTTAAAACTCACTGGTCACTCTGGTGAGTTTTTTTGTGTGACCAAAAAACAACCCAGCATAAAGCTGAGTTGAGGCTCTTTACATCAATTCCATTATCTTCCGACCAATGCGTTCAATGTCATTCTGCATCCCTCTGAGTTCAAAGGTGTCTATAACAGGAAAATTAAATCGCTCAGCATATTGCTTGGCAGTCAGACAATATTGGTTGTTAAAATTGCGGTTGCCAGAGCCAACGACACCCAGACAGAGCTCTGCATTGGTCCCCAAAGCGATAAAATCTCCGAGAGGATTGGTCAAAATCTCCACATCTCCGTTATCGACACCATTTCCGCCCTCCAGATAGGTAGGAAGAAAGGCGACAAAGGGAGCATCTAGCTGATAGAAAGGAATATCCTGCTTGACCAAATCTTTAACATGGACCAGTTCAATCTCCCAGTCAGTTTGAAATTGGAAAAAAGACTTTAGACGTTTCACAAAACTCTCTGTATTGCCACTCAAACTGATGTAAACCAAATATATTTTCTTCTTCATACATTTCCTCTTTATAATAAAAACACTACATGTAGACTGTAAATACTATTTTACTCCTACATGTAGTGTTTGTCAATCAGTCACTTTCCACAAACCGACCAATAATATTGACGTTGTCAGCTACAGATACAAAGGCTTGAGGATCTGCTTTTTTCATAATTTGCTTAAATTCACTAAACTCCGCACGTGTGATAATGGTAATCAGAACCGTTTTTTGCTCATGATTATACGCCCCTTCGGCACCATTGATAATGGTTACACCGCGATTTAGCTTTTTATGGATTTTTTTGATAACTCGTTCTGGTTGATTGGTAATAATCATAGCCTGCATCCGCTTTTGCTTGACATAGATTGCATCCGTCATGCGGCTGGAGATAAACAGCGCAACCATTGAATACAGGGCATATTGCCAGCCAAAGGTCATCCCTGCAATCAACATAATCATAATGTTGACAATTAAGGAAATGGAGCCAACTTGACGTCCCGTCTTCTTGCGAATAATAATAGAGACAATATCAGTACCACCACTAGATACATTGTTCCTAAGCGCAAATCCAATCCCAGTTCCCAGCATGAGACCGCCAAAAATAGCATTGACTAAAGGGTCTGTCGTCAGGGTAACTGGCGGCATAAATTGGATAAAGAAAGAACTGAAGGATACCGTAATAAAGGTAAAGATAGTAAATTTATAACCAATTTTATACCAAGCTAAGATAAGCAAGGGGATGTTCAGACCGTAATAGACCACCGCAATCGGTACATTCCAACCAGCGTAAGAAGCTGCCAGAGCAGAGACAATCTGGGCAAGACCAGTAACTCCAGACGAATAAACATTCCCTGGTCTAAAGAAAAAATTCACCGCAATACTAGATAGGAGTCCATAAATAATGGACCCCGATATCCGTTCAGCATATTTTTCCTGAGAAATTCCCAAAATGACCGACCAAAACTTATTCTTTCTGGCCTTTCTTAAGAAGCGTACACGCTGTTTTCTGAAAAATTTATTCATTTTCAAGAGTTATATCTAAAGCTAATTCCTCTAATTGTGCTGATGCAACCGTACTTGGTGCCTGTGTCATTGGATCAGATGCCTTGTTGTTCTTCGGAAAGGCAATCACTTCACGGATATTATCCTCACCAGCCAATAACATGACAAAACGGTCCAACCCGATAGCCAATCCACCGTGTGGTGGGAAACCGTAGTCCATAGCTTCTAGCAAGAAACCAAACTGCTCATGCGCATCTTCAGCTGAGAAACCAAGAGCCTTGAACATCCGTTCTTGCATGTCTTTTTGGTTGATACGAAGGCTTCCCCCACCGAGCTCATAACCATTTAGGACAATATCATAGGCAACTGCACGCACCTTCGCCAAATCACCATCCAAATGATGAGCTGTTTCTTCAGTTGGCAAGGTGAATGGATGGTGGGCACTCATGTAACGTCCTTCTTCTTCTGACCACTCAAACATTGGCCAATCTACAATCCAGAGGAAGTTGAACTTACTTTCGTCAATCAAGTCCTGTTCTTTAGCCAAGCGATTACGCAAGGCTCCCAAGGTATTGTTGGCAACTTCCAATTCATCTGCTACAAAGAGAACCAAGTCCTTGTCTTCAAGTTGTAAACTTGCTGTCAAGTTTTCTGTAATACCCGTCAAGAACTTAGCAACTGGGCCCGCTAATTCTCCCTTGTCTACTTTAACCCAAGCAAGTCCCTTAGCACCAAATTGTTTGGCGTAGTCTGTTAATTTATCAATATCTTTACGTGAGTAGCTATCCGCCGCACCCTTGACCACAATGGCTTTAACAACTGGTGCTTCTGAGAAGACCTTGAAGTCAACTTCCTTGACAGTATCTGTCAAGTCTTGCAAGAGCATGTCAAAACGACTATCTGGCTTGTCTGAACCATAGAAGTTCATAGCATGGTCATAGGACATACGTGGAAATGGCAAGGTCACATCGATCCCTTTGGTATCTTTCAAGACCTTAGCAATCAAGCCTTCTACGATGTCTTGGATTTCAACTTCATTCAAGAATGAGGTTTCCAAGTCCACCTGTGTAAACTCAGGTTGGCGGTCCCCACGCAAGTCTTCGTCACGGAAACACTTAACGATTTGGTAATAACGGTCAAAACCAGCGTTCATCAAAAGCTGCTTAGTAATCTGTGGACTTTGTGGCAAAGCATAGAAATGACCTTTTGACACACGAGAAGGCACCAAGTAGTCACGCGCACCTTCTGGTGTTGACTTGGTCAACATTGGTGTTTCCACATCGATAAATTCCAAGTCATCCAGATAATTGCGAATGCTGTGGGTTACCGCTGCACGTAATTTGAAGTTGTTGAGCATTTCTGGACGGCGAAGATCCAAATAACGGTAACGAAGACGAGTGTCATCGCTGGCTTCAATGCCATCCTTGATTTCAAATGGAGTTGTCTTAGCTGTGTTCAACACTGTCAAGCTGGTTACTTGCAGTTCAACAGCTCCTGTCGGGATATTGTCGTTAGCTTGCTCACGCTCAACAACCGTTCCTGTTACTTCGATAACGAATTCAGAGCGAAGACTCTCAGCTTTTGCCATCACTTCAGCCTCAACTGACTCAGGGTTAATCACCAATTGCATAATGCCTTCACGGTCACGCAAGTCAATGAAAATCAGGCCACCTAAGTCACGACGGCGGCCAACCCAACCTTTCAAAGTAATTTCCTGTCCGACATGCTCCTTACGAACACGTCCAGCATACATAGAACGTTTCATATTCTTCCTCTTTTACTGATTTTATACCTATTCATTCTACCATAAAATAACTGATTTTTGGGGGAAATTGCCGAGAAAAATCGAAAAACCAGCCTTAAACGACTGGTTTGCTGTATAGCATATCCAAATGCGGAATATCATCCTCCAAATATACTTCAGAAACTGGCTTAAAGCCAAGCGATTGATAGAATTTTTCCAAATAGGCTTGGGCACCGATTTTAATCTGACTTTCCTTCCACTCGATTGTAATGTAAGCGATAGCTTTCTCCATCATTGGTCGCCCCAATCCTTTACCACGATGGCTTGGCTTGATGACCACACGTCCGATGGAAACTTCATCATAACTTAGACCAGCTGGCAAGATTCTCAAGTAAGCTACTAACTCTCCATTATCCATTCCTAAGAGGTGAAGACAGTTTGGATCCTTACCGTCAACTTCAGGATAGGGACAGGCCTGTTCAACAACAAAGACATCAACTCTCAGTGTCAAGATACCGTAAAGTTCCTGTAAACTTAGTTGGTCAAATGATTTTATTTCCCACTGCATAAGTACCTCCTAGGGCAAGATGTTGCCTGCGCTTCTGTAAATATCGTACCATTCTGGTCTAGTCAAAGTAATCTCACTTGCTTGGGCAATCTTTGTCAAACGATCTGGATTCATGGACCCAACTATGGTTTGAATCTTTGCTGGATGACGCAAAATCCAAGCTACCACAATTGTTTCATGTGAAACATTGTATCGCTCTGCTATTTCCCCAATCGTTTGATTTAAAAGAGCATAGTCAGGATGGTTAGCAAAAATACCTCGTTGCAAATCAATCAAGAAAGGAGACCAGGCTTGGATAGTGATTTTTTTAAGCTGGCAATAATCAATCAGCCCACCATCACGCATAGTCGCAGCATCATCTTTCATATTGACATGTAGTCCAGCATCAATCAAAGGCGTGTGGGCTGGAGAGAGCTGCAATTGATTAACTGCAAGCGGTTGATCGAGATAGGACTGTAATAACTCCATTTGGTAAATGTTTTGGTTGCTGACGCCAAAATGATGAACCCTCCCTGCTTTTTTCAAGAGATAAAAGGCTTCTGCCACTTCCTCTGCCTCCATTAGAGCATCTGGACGGTGTAAGGCGAGAACGTCTAAATATTCCGTATCCAAGCGCTTCAAAATCCCATCCACAGATTCCAAAATATACTCTTTTGAGAAATCAAAATAACCTTTACGAATGCCACATTTTGATTGGAGAAGCAGGTCCTCACGTTTCAATCCCGCCAATTTTGCCCCCTGAGCAAAACGGATTTCTGATTCACCACCACCATAAATATCCGCATGATCAAAAAAGTTGATTCCCTGTCCAACGACTGTATCTAACACTTTAGCAGTTTCCTGCTCTGTCAGACTAGCCATTCGCATACAACCTAGACCAATTCGTGAAACTTCTAGACCTGTTTGTCCTAATCTTTGCATTTATCTTCTCCTTTGTAAACGCTTTTCGTATTCCTTATTATAACAGAAAAACTCAGCCGAAACTGAGTTTTAGTTAAAACCATAAATTCTTTTAGCGATTTTATAGACGGCATTGGAAATTTTTCGACCTGGGTAACCGTAAAGGTTGGTTAATTGCCCAAGTAACCCTTTTCGAACAATTTTAAATAGAGCAGGATTATTATCACGAATATAATGCCATAGTTCCTGCTTCTTCATCATATGCTCAGCTGTTCCAGCACGATTGAGAAGGGCACAGGAGATAATGGTCGTAATTTCCACATGATTGAGTAGGTAACTTCGCAAATCAGGATTGTCAATCGCCTCCAAGTCCAAATTATCTACCAAGATTCGATTGACTTTTAACTGCTGGTCAATGCGCTTAATCATGACGGATTCATTGACAGACTGGTCATTTCGCCCAATAAAGTAACGATAAAAATCGACTGGAAGATAGTACATCGTTTTCACTGCTTGTAAGGGGGTAAATACGAAAATATTATCCACATAGAAAGTATGCTCTGGCAGAACAAGACCAACCTCCCGTAGCAAATCTGTCCTGTAAATCAAGGAATGCATCATCATGTATTGCCCCTTGGAAAATGCCCCCACATCTTCCCAGCCAAAAATCCGATTTTCTGGTAAAACATCCTGATAAGACATGGATTTTTTGCGAGATTGTCCCTCTTTTTCATAAACAAAGTTGGAGATAAAGGCATCAACTGGCGTATTTTCATCTTCCAAAGCCTGCAAACTCTCTAGGATCTTCAAATAGGCCCTGGTATCGACCCAGTCATCTGAATCTACAACTTTAAAGTACTTACCCTTAGCCTCACGTATCCCTGTATTAACAGCTCCGCCATGGCCCTTATTCTCTTGATAAATAGCTCGTACATTCGAAAATTGATTAGCAAGTCCCTCTGCAATTTCCTGAGTCCGATCGGTCGAACCATCGTTAATAATCAGAATTTCAACCTTATCACCACCCATCACAAGGGAATGAACGCAGTAATGAAGGTAGGCCTCCGAATTATAACTCGGAATAGCAATGCTTAGTAAGGTCATCTTTCTCTCCATTTGACACAATTTGTTACTATTTTATCATATTTTCAGGAAAGTTGCAGAGCACAATTATTTTCAAAAACAAACTTATTCACAAGCTGTGGATAAGTTGTGGATTTCTTTGTGTTTCTGTGGATAACTATTATCAGTTTTTGGTGGTAATTTCTAGTTTTTCCACATCTCGACTTTGGCTCCGTTTTATAATCACATCAAGATAATCAGCCAAGAAACTTCTCGGTGATGCTGCTTGCAAGGTCTGATAAGTCTGGCTTGGAAATACCTTCTCATCTAGCCAAGTCTGATCTAGTTTTTCTCCTGAAAAATAAGCACGGTTGGCCGGCATGATAAATTGTGAAATAGCATCTGCCGTCTCCCCATCATACCAACGCTCATCGTTTAACACATTGTGGACCATGATGTCACTGGTATTGTCAAAGACAGTTTGTAAGTAGGTAACGTGATCCTTCAAATTTGGATCACTAGGTTGGTGCTTTTCTGTCCACGAAGCCATATCAAGTTGAGTTTTTTGATAGTGAATACTTGTATCATCAAGGCTCAATTGACCGATAATAGCTGGATAAATAGAAAATGCTCCATTGACCACCTCTGTATAGTTAACTTGTCCCAAGTCTTCCTTAACAATATTCTGAGAATGAGTGTGCCCTGAAAAACCAAAATGAATCCCATATTGATTGAACAAGGTCTTCAAATCGGCAGCATTATCCAAAGTATAGCCTTTTGTCAGCATGGCATGCTGTTGCAAGACATTGTGATGGACAACAGGTATCAGGCTCACTCCAGCTTCCTTGGCTGCCTGAAGCTGAACTTCTATCCATTCTAGGGTCTCTTTTTTGATACGTCCATTGGTTGGAGGAGCTCCTTTTCCGTAGCTGTCAGAGTAGATGTTGCTGTCTATCATCAGAAACCAAGCATTGGAAAATGGTTTGGCCAGGTAGCTCAATGAGGCTTTGTCACGACTGCTAGCTTGTTGATAACCGTGATTGACAAATAGCTCTGCAAATTGCTGAGCAGTGACCTGATCCGTCACTATCTGCTGGTCTCCCTTAAAGGCCCTAGCCCATCCACTGGCAACATCATGGTTACCAGGAATCACCAAAACTTCCGTTCCATGTTCTTCCATGCGTGTAAAGTATTGCGCCAACTCAACCATGCTATGCTTTTCACCGTTTAGAGTCAAATCTCCACTGACTAGTAACAAGGAAGGATGTTCACGCTCAACCTGCTCAACCAAAGCCTCCATCCGCTCTTTTCCATAACGTAAATCCTTGCCAGCAGCTGTTTTTTCTATATAGGAAAAAGCCTCTCCATCATCAAATAAATCCTGTGATAAATAATGCAAATCAGTGATAATCCAGATTTTATCCTGGTCTCTTAATTCAGCCTCGGCATAGGATTGCTGACGCTGACCAGCAATAGCAGACCAAATCAAAACAATGACTACAATAGCTCCTAACAATAATACTATTTTCTTCTTCATACCTTAAAAGTATATCATCTTAGAGATAGAGGGACAAGAAAAAGAAGCTCGACCATCTTTCTGCCGAGCCTCTTGTATCTACAATTTATTTCTTAGCAAATCCTGCTGCTTGTTCGCCAGCCTGACGACCAAATACGATGATGTCTGCTACTGCATTACCACCGATACGGTTTTGACCATGAACACCACCAGTTACCTCACCAGCAGCATAAAGACCTGAAATTGCTGAACCGTCTGTTTTCAATACTTCAGTATTGGTATTGATTTTCACACCACCCATTGTATGGTGGACACCAGGTGCAACTTTAATCGCATGGTAAGAACCAGTATTCAAAGCATGGTCCATACCTGATGTACGACCAAATGCCGCATCATTTTTGTCTGCCACAGCCTTGTTCCAAGTATCAAGTGTTGTTTGAAGAGCATCCGCAGGTACACCAATTTCTTTAGCCAAATCCGCAAGAGTAGCACCCGTTTTTACAAGACCTTTTTCTTCATACTGAGCAATAGCCTTCACACGATCTTTCAAGGCATCATCAAAGATAACATAAGCGTAGTTTGGATCCAAACTATTGATAGCCGCAGAAACTTTATCACGAGTTTCCAATTCGTTAACAAAACGCTCACCTTTTGAGTTGACAAGGATAGCACCTTCGCCACGAACTGCTTCTGTAATCAAGTAAGAAGTTTCTTGCTCAACACTTGGGTGAATTTGGATTTGTTCCATATCAACAGTTGCTGCACCTTCTGATTCAGCAAGTGCAATACCGTCACCTGTTGAACCTTCTTGGTTGGTTGTAACATAACCTTTCAATGCTGGGTTTAATTTAGCAACCATTTCCAAATCTGCACCGAAACCACCAGTCGCCAATACAACTGCTTTAGCTGAGATTTTCTTAGTTTCACCAGCAATCTTCACTTCAACACCTGTCACAGCCCCATCCTTGTCTTGGAGTTTTGTAACATCTGCATTGACAAAAATTGGTACTTCACGTTCAACAAGATTGTGGTAAAGACCATTTACCAAGTAGCCACCGACAGCTGAACCATCTGCAGGACGGTGGGTACGTTTCTCGCTCATACCACCAGTTGTAGTTAGGTTGCTAAGAGTAATCCCCATTCCATCCAACCAGTCAATTGCACCAGCTGAGTTATCTACAAGGTAACGAAGTAATTCCGGATCATTTGTTCCTTTACCACCTTTAAGTGTTTCTTCATAGAATTTATCGTTTGAATCAGCAATACCTTCCGCTTCTTGGAATTTGGTTTGTGAAGCATTCATACCAGCTGATGATTTAGCCGTATTACCACCGATAACAGGCATTTTCTCTAACAAAACAACACTAGCACCAGCATCTTTAGCTGAGATAGCTGCCGACATACCTGCACCACCTGAACCAACAACGATAACATCGTAGCTATCTTTCAACTCAGATGGATCTGTATAAACTTTCTCAGATGCACCTGAAACAGCTTCTTCTGATGAAGAAGAGGTCGTAGATGATGAAGATGTAGCTGTCTTTTCAGACTTGCCTCCACATGCCACTAAAAACACAACAGCAAGTAGACTCAATAATAAGCCTAACCAAGCTTTCTTTTTCATGATAAACCTCCAATTTTTATCTGATATTAGTATTATACAAGATTGTGAAATGTTTTTCAATCTGTTTTGAAACATTTTTCACAATAATATAAATGCATAGAATTCAAATCATACATTAATAAAAATTATTTACCACCCTTGAAGAGCTAAAAAGCTTGCTATTTCGGAAATTGTTGCCTGACTCCCTTTACGAAGTATTCCAGATAATTTACCCGATTTATAATAGGTTAAGCTAGGAACCGTAGCAAGACCTTGACTCTGTCGAAATTGTTGTATTTTTCCACTCGGATCCGACTCGCTATCCAAATAGTAGATAGTCGCACGTGATTGCTCTACTGCCTCTGTTAATTTCGGAACAAAATCACGACAATAAGGGCATGTCTCACGACCTATGTATAATATAAATTCTTCCTCGTCTTGGACCTTTTGCTCCACTTCATCTATCGAAATAGTCTGGTAACTCTTTACAGCCTTCACATAGTCTGATTCATTTGGCGTAGTCGCTGATTGAGATAGAAAGAAGGCCCCACCTACGACCAAAATAGCTATTAGCACTAGCAAAAAATACTTACGCCACATAATCCCTCCTAAAATACAGACAAAAAGCCCTTGTAAATAGGGCTTTTAAAATATCAATACAAATCTTAGAGCATTTTGTTGTAGAATTCTACGACAAGAGCTTCGTTGATTTCTGGGTTGATTTCGTCGCGTTCTGGCAAGCGAGTCAATGAACCTTCAAGCTTTTCAGCATCGAATGATACGAAAGCTGGACGTCCAAGAGTTGCTTCAACAGCTTCAAGGATAGCTGGAACTTTGATTGACTTCTCACGAACTGAGATCACTTGACCAACTTCAACGCGGTATGAAGGGATGTCAACGCGTTTGCCGTCAACAAGGATGTGACCGTGGTTTACGAATTGACGTGCTTGACGACGAGTAGTTGCCAAACCAAGACGGTAAACAACGTTGTCCAAACGACGCTCTAAAAGAAGCATGAAGTTGAAACCAAGAGTACCTTGTTTGATTTTAGTAGCTTGTACGAACAAGTTACGGAATTGTTTTTCACCCAAACCGTAAGAGAAACGCAATTTTTGTTTCTCAGCCAATTGCAAACCGTATTCTGACAATTTAGAACGGTTGTTTGGTCCGTGTTGACCTGGTACGTAGTTACGACGTGCCAATTCTTTACCTGTACCTGTCAATGACAAGCCAAGACGACGAGCTTGTTTCCAAGATGGTCCTGTATAACGTGACATGTGTTATGTCCTCCTAAAAATAAAAATTTCCGTCATTTCGTTTCTCTTTTATTACGTCGTTAAGTCGGCTTGGCATACCTCAGTATAGCCTGCACCTCCTTGCCTAGTACTAAAAGGAAACAAAAAGACTTGTCTGTAGGAAATAACGTTTTAAGCAAACCTGATTCGTGCAGGAGGCCTTCATCGAAACAGCAACGATTACTCTTCTTGCTGACCTTCTGTTGACGAGCTTCATTTTGCCCTGCTGTTATTTCGCACAAAGGTTAGTATAGCACAAAAAAAAGGCTCTGTAAAGCCTTTTTCATCGTTCTTATTGCATTTCTTCCAATAATTCAACCAGCTTATCCTTTTGAACCTGTCCTGCAAAAGAAACCTTGAGGGTTCCATCACTATTGATGAGAATATGTGTCGGAAAAGCAGCAATACCAAAATGTGTCATCGCCTGATCTTTGGTATCAAATAAGACTGGGTAGGTCGCTCCTAACTCACTGGCCTTCTCCAAGATCTCATCCTTGCTCACATCCGCAGGATTGGTATTCGCAAACTCAGCATCCTTAGGTGACGTGATAGACAAGAAAACATAATCTTCCTTATCCTTGTACTCTTGGTAAACTTCCTCCAATTCTGGGATTTCTCTCTGACAAGGACCACACCAGGTCGCCCAAACATTGATATAAATCTTTTTCCCCTTGTAATCCGCCAGATTGACATCATTTCCATCCTTATCCTTTAGGGAAAAATCTAGCGTGACTGGTTGATTGACCTGTAAAGTCGACTCAGTAGAAGACGGACTGACCAATGGTAAGAGAGAGCAGGCAGTCAAAACAAAGCAAGAAACAAGTAAGCAAACGACAATTGATACCAACTTTTTCATAAATAAATCCTTTCTATCCTACTGGAAAAAACGCACAAGATGTTGGAAGAAACCTGTTAAAATACTCAAGCCTATCAAGAGCAATAAATAGCCTGAAATACGCTTAGTCCAAGCCAAATAGTGCCGATTATTCTTGAAGAAGGCCAACATTTTCTGAGAAAAGAAGGCAACCAAAATAAAGGGAAGAATAAAGCCAAGACAATAGACCAACAGCAAGATACCGCTCAACCAACCCTGCTGACTGCTAGCATAAATAAAAACAGATGCCAGAATAGGTCCTATACATGGAGTCCAAGAAAAACTAAAGGTAAAACCCATCAGGAAAGCTAGATATGGAGTGACCTGTTTCCCTGCTTGGTACACCTTATTTTTAGCAGAAAATTCACGCTCTAACATGGGAATATTGAACCAACCCAACTGCAAAATTCCCATCAGAACAATCAATAGACCACTAATAATCTGCAAGACTTGAGCATTTGCTTGTAAGACCCTGCTCAGCAAACTAGAGGCAAATCCCAATAAGAAGAAGGTCAGAGCAATCCCAACTACAAAACTTAGCGTATTTACGAGAACCTTCTTCTCTCCCTCTTTCCCCTCAGCTCCACCTGCCAACAAACCAATGTAGATAGGGAGAATGGGCAGAACACAGGGTGATAAGAAAGACAAGAGCCCTTCTGCAAACAGAGCCAGAACTGTAAACCATTGAAATTCCATATAAACTCCTTTCTATCTAGCTCAAAAGACAGTATTGAAAACGTTTTTATGTACTAATATTGTAACACACCGCTTTACCTTAGTCAATATATCGTTTTGTTATAGTCGAATGAATTAGCTTTCAGACAAGGAACTGAGGTGCAGGTTGCTAGCACAGCCTAGTGGCTGTGCTAGGTTGGAGATATAACTTGCAAAGCAAGTCACTTCTGCAGAGTACGGCAAGCCGAAAGTGACGATGTATCAAAGTTAATTCAAATGACTATAAATCATACAAAAAAGCCTGCAATCACAGGCTCCCATTCCTAATCCAAGTAATGAATCAAAATCTTTTCTGTCAAAATATCTGAGTAAGTATACGATTCCACAAAGGTATTGTTTGGATCTTCAAATTCAACGATAAAGAGAGACTGATAAACCTCTACAATACGCCCCTGCTTATTCTTCTCACGCTTACGACCATTTTCAAGGGTCAACTCGACAATCTGCCCCTCATGGTCCTTAATATCTTGTTTGATTTGCTTCATTTTAGCAACATCTGTAAATGCATCACTCATTCTCTATCCATCCTCCCTCTTGGAAATACTTGCAAATTTATTGTATTCTTTTTGGAACAGCAGTTCCACGGTACCACGCGCACCGGAACGGTTTTTCTCGATGATCACTTCAACCGTGTTATTTGGAATGCCGCCGTCTTCTTGCTCACCGCGCTCATAATAATCATCACGATATAAGAAGGCAACGATATCCGCATCCTGCTCGATAGATCCCGATTCACGAATATCAGACAGAACAGGTCGCTTATCCTGACGTTGCTCCACACCACGCGACAACTGACTGAGGGCAATAACTGGAACCTTCAATTCCTTGGCCAAAATCTTCAACTGACGGGAAATCTCAGAAACCTCTTGTTGTCGGTTTTCCCGACCTGTTCCCGTAATCAATTGAAGATAGTCAATCAAGATCAAGCCCAGATTGCCCGTTTCCTGAGCCAACTTCCGTGAACGCGAACGAATCTCTGTAATCTTGATACCTGGTGTATCATCAATGTAAATGCTAGCCCGAGCCAGGTTAGCTTGAGCCACCATGTACTTATTCCATTCTTCCTGCGTCAAATGCCCCGTACGAATAGCCCTCGAATTGATAACCCCCTCAGAAGCGAGCATACGGTCCACCAAGCTCTCCGCACCCATCTCCAAAGAAAAGATGGCAACGGTCAAACCTAATTTTGTACCAATATTCTGAGCAATATTGAGAGCGAAGGCCGTCTTACCAACCGCAGGACGAGCCGCAAGAATAATCAACTCTTCCTCATGCAGACCCGTTGTCATGGCATCAAGGGCAGGATAGCCAGTCGCAATACCTGTAATATCCGAAGTCTGTTTGGCACGGGTTTCAAGATTGTCAAAGTTGATATTCAAAACATCATCAATCCGCTTGAAACCACTTCGACTAGCACCTTCGCTGACATCAATCAGAGCTTTTTCAGCATTGGCGATAATGTCATCTGAACCATCCGCACCCTCATAAGCCTGATTAACTGCATCTGTCAAACGGGCAATCAGTTTACGGAGATTAGACTTTTCAGCAACAATCTTGGCATAGAATTCCGCATTGGCTGCCGTCGGTACCGAACTGATAATTTCAGCCAAGTATGCCAAACCACCGATATTTTCCAAATCACCATGGTTCACTAAATAGTTACGCATGGTAGTCGCATCAATTGCCTCATTTCTATCAGAAAGAGCAATCATAGCTTTAAAAATTAGCTTATGAGCATGTTTGAAAAAATCTTCAGCTTCAATGTATTCACGAACGAAGACCAGCTTGCCTTCATCAAGGAAAATAGCTCCCAAGACCGACTGTTCAGCCAGAATATCCTGCGGTTGCACCCGCAATTCATCCAACTCTGCCAAGATCTCACCTCCTCACTGACAATGATAACTTTTCTAAGCTTCTTTAATGCTCAAATTGATAACGCCTGTCACATCTTGATAAATTTTGACAGGAACATCAATCAAACCAAGGGCACGAATTGGGTGGTCTAATTGGATATGACGTTTGTCAATCTTGATACCAAATTGTTTTTCCAATTCTTCAGCAATCTTCTTGCTAGTGATAGAACCAAAGGTACGACCGTCTGGACCCACTTTTTCGACAAATTTCACTAATGTAGCCTCTTCTGCCAACTTGGCCTTGATAGCCTCTGCTTCAGCAACCATTTCCGCATGAGCTTTAGCTTTAGACTTTTCTTGACCACGAAGAGCGCTGATTGCTTGCGTTGTAGCTTCCTTAGCCAAATTTTTCTTAATCAAGAAGTTTTGGGCGTAACCTGTTGGAACTTCCTTGATTTCGCCTTTTTTTCCCTGACCTTTTACATCTGCCAAAAAGATAACTTTCATCTGCTTCACCTAACTTTCTTTTATTTCCTCATAAATTTTACTGATGAGTTTTTCCTTAACTTGTTCAAGGGTTTGGTCATAGACCTGGGCTGCCGCCAAATTAAAGTGACCACCGCCCCCCATTTCTTCCATAATGCGTTGAACATTGATTTTACTATGACTCCTTGCAGAAATAGATACATACCCTTTGGTATTTCTTGTTACAACGAATACCGCCTCAATTCCTGCCATGTCCAATATTGTATTAGCAGCCTTACTCGGAATAATATTATCGTATTCTTTAGTATCATCTGCACACGCAATAACAACATTGGACTCAATTCTCTGCCCACTTAAAATCAGTTCATTGATTTGACGATATTCCTCAAAATCTGTCGCAGCAATCTGCTGGATTTCCAAGCTATCGCTACCACGAGTCCGCAAGTAACTAGCCACATCAAAAGTACGACTAGTCACACGAGAGGTGAAATTTTTTGTATCAAGCATAACCCCAGCCATCAATAAACTAGATTGAATGCGATTAAGCTTATGGTGTTTGTCATTCTGGAACTGAATTAATTCCGTTACTAACTCACTCGCAGAACTAGCACCACTCTCTATATAAGTCAAAACTGCATTATTTGGGAAATCTGTATCGCGACGATGATGATCAACCACCACAACCTGAGTAAATTGTTCATAGAAATCCTTATCCAAAGTCAAGCCAATCTTTGAATGATCTACCATGATTAACAACGACTGGAAAGTGACCATCTTCATGGCTTCCTCAACCGTTAGCAAATTAGAACAATTTTCATCACTCAACTTCTTGATAGCACGTGCAATATCTGGTGCCATTTCATCTGGATTATACACCGTATAGGCATTGTTCATAATATTTTGAGCAAAGTACTGCATACCGACCGCGGATCCAAGCGCGTCCATATCTAAATTACGATGTCCCACCACAAAAACAGCATCAACCGATTTGAGCTTATCTGATACAGCAGACATCATAGCACGAGTCCGCGTACGTGTTCGTTTAACGGAAGAAGCCGAGCCACCGCCAAAGAAAAGTGGCTGTTTACTCTCATCATTTTCCTTGACCACAACCTGGTCTCCACCACGAACCTCAGCCATATTGAGATTTTGGAGCGCAACCTGTCCGATTTGGTGATGGTTTTCATTACCATACGCCAATCCCATACTCAAAGTCAAACCTAAATCTAACTTTTTAGCCTCCTCGCGGAACTTATCAATAACTGAAAATTTATTCTCTATCAATTTTTCCAACACAGCATAATCTGTAAAGAAATAGAATCGATCCATTGTGCCTCGTCGGTAGTAGATACCGTAATCATGGCAAAATTCCGAAACAAATTGAGCCAAGAAGGAATTGACTTGGCTAATCTGTGAATCAGATACCGTGTCCTCGAGTTCATCATAATTATCAACTGAAATAATCCCTATAACAGGACGGCTTCCGATCAAACTATTTGTCGCTGAGTACTCTGATGAAGCATCAAAAAAGTAAAATAACCCTTGATCAAAATCAACGTTAACAGCGTATCTCTTGCCTGAAAAGTTTGCATAAATTCGCTCCTCATCCAGACCAACGTCAATAATTTCACGTAGTTTTTTTTGATCAAACTCACCATTTTCTTGAGCAAAAATCAGCTCAGCAAAGGGATTAAACCATTCTACCTGATTACTATCTGGTCGAACTTTGATAACTCCCACTGGCATTTTATCCAAGAGCATCATCAAACCAGAATTGGCCTGATTATTGAGATATTCAATCTGTTCTATCTCACTAAATTCATAAGAATGTTTTTGATAAATAAACAGCGCAATCAACACTAATAGGCTGATGAGTAGCGCAAAAACTGTACTGGCACCAATTGGAAAAAATCGGTGGACAAGAGCCACCAACCCAAATAAAATGACACCTATCATGACAAAATGAATTGTCGAAAATCGAAATTTTTTCATCACTAACCTCTGCCTGCCATTCTACCATAAATTCAGTAAAAAAGCTACTTTTCACATGATTTTAAAGTAGTTGACATATAGCTGACATACAGCGAAAAGAACAGCCTTAGTGACTGTCCTTTGATTTGTTTTTAGAAATGGAACGACTACGTCCTTCCAGATAAACCATGAGAATGGAAATATCGGCTGGATTGACACCGGAAATCCGACTAGCTTGTCCAATGGTTTCTGGTGAAATCAGCTTAAATTTTTGGCGAGCCTCGGTCGCAATGGAGTCAATATCATCCCAGTCAATGTCGGCTGGAATGCGTTTTTCTTCCATACGTTTCATCTTCTCCACCTGATCCAAGGCCTTGGCAATGTAGCCCTCATACTTGACTTCTGTTTCAATCAATTCAATGGTCTTGGCGTCCAAATCCTCTGCCGCAGGACCGATAAAGGCTACCGCATCTGCGTAAGTCACATCTGGACGACGCATAAATTCCTTGGCAGTCAAAGCGTCTGTCAAAGGCTTGAAGCCCATAGCAACAACTTTTTCGTTGGTTTCCTTGATTGGCTTGAGTTTGATAGACTCCAAACGCTTCATTTCATTGTCAAATTGGTTTTTGTGAATCTGGAAGACCTGCCAGCGTTCATCATCTACCAAGCCAACCTGACGACCAATCTCCGTCAGTCGCATATCAGCATTGTCATGACGCAGAATCAAGCGGTATTCTGCCCGACTGGTCAAGAGGCGGTAAGGCTCCACCGTTCCCTTGGTTACCAGGTCATCAATCATAACACCAATGTAGCCGTCGCTTCGTTTCAAAATCAGCTCAGGCTTGCCCTGCACCTTGAGGGCTGCATTGATACCAGCGACAATTCCCTGACCTGCTGCTTCTTCATAACCTGATGTTCCGTTGGTCTGACCTGCTGTAAAGAGCCCTGAAATCTTCTTGGTTTCAAGCGTCGCCCGCAACTGGTGCGGCATAACCATATCGTACTCGATAGCATAGCCCGTCCGCATCATCTGGGCATTTTCCAAGCCTTTAATAGAGTGGATCAAGTCCTGCTGCACATCTTCTGGCAGACTGGTTGACAGCCCTTGAACATAGATTTCGTCTGTATTGCGACCTTCTGGCTCTAGGAAAAGCTGGTGGCGTTCCTTATCCGCAAAACGGACAATCTTGTCCTCGATTGACGGACAATAACGGGGCCCAATCCCCTTGACAATTCCTGAAAACATAGGTGCTCGATGAAGATTACTGTTGATAATCTCGTGGCTGGTGGCGTTGGTATAGGTCAACCAGCAAGGAATTTGATCCAGCAAATAGTCCTCGTCCTTGGACAAGAATGAAAAGTGGTTTGGCTTTTCATCGCCTGGTTGAATCTCCGTGTCTTCGTAGTTAATGGTACGAGCATTGACACGCGGTGGTGTCCCTGTCTTGAAACGACCGATCTCAAGTCCCAATTCTTTCAGATTATCCGCTAGCGTGATAGAAGCTAGGCTATTGTTAGGACCTGACGAATACTTGAGGTCACCGATGATAATCTCACCACGCAAGGCTGTACCCGTCGTCACCACAACTGCCTTGGCTGAAAATTTCTGGTTGGTAGCCGTGCGGACACCGATAACCTTGCCGTCTTCCACTAAAATCTCATCAATCATGGTTTGACGCAGGGTCAGATTTTCCTGACGCTCCACCGTCCGCTTCATCTCTGCTGCGTACTCTGCCTTATCTGCCTGAGCCCGCAAGGCACGAACAGCCGGTCCCTTGCCCATATTGAGCATCTTCATCTGGATATAGGTCTTGTCAATGTTGCGACCCATTTCGCCACCCAAGGCATCAATTTCTCTTACCACAATCCCCTTGGCAGAGCCACCAATGGAGGGATTACAAGGCATAAAGGCCACCATATCCAAGTTAATAGTTGCAAGCAAGGTCTTACAGCCCATGCGGCTGGCTGCCAATCCTGCTTCTACACCCGCATGCCCCGCTCCGATCACGATGACATCGTAGTTTTCTGCAAATGTGTGTGTCATGTTGTTTTCTCCTTCATATTCATGATGTGTTTGGCTTGCCCATTCCAGTTTGGCAATTCTTGAGCCAGAAAGGCTGGCACGATATCTAGGTTGACAAGTTTGTCAAGTTCAATCCATTCACACGTTTGTTTTAATTGGCCTTCAATCATCTTCTCAGGGATTTCTCCAATAGGCTCCACGATAAAATGAAACTCGATGTTGTGAAAGTCTATACCTTCATGTGTAAATTGATTTTCGACAACAAAAGCCAGTTGGTTGACACGACTGTCAATCCCTAATTCTTCTTTGACTTCTCGAACAACCGCATCTGCCGCCACCTCATTGACCGCAATAGCACCGCCAATGGTATAATAGCGTCCCTTAGAGTCCTTCGTGAGAAATATTTTCCCATCTTTTATAATCAATGCAGTGGCCCGGACACCGAAAATCTGGTTGTCAACTCTGGTTCTGAAATCCATTCATCCTTCTCTTTTCTAAAATTTCGTCCAGATATGGAACTAAGTTTTTCTTGTTTTCATCGCGCCTAGTAAACCATATAAAATCAGTATGCTCTTCTGGATCAAGAAGAATGGTTTTGGGCTGTTCAGGAAGTGCCACTTCATAGACCAGCCTTGTAAACACCGTCTGTTTTTCTTCATCAAACTGACTATCTTCATGGATAATGGTCAGATTTTCCTTGGCTATCGAAATACCTGTTTCTTCAAAACACTCTCTCACTGCAGCATCACGGGGCAACTCATTCTCCTCAACACGACCGCCTGGAATGTCCCAATATTGAGGAAAAACATTGGGTTTGCCACGCTTAATCTGCAAACGCTGAATAATCAAGTGACTGTCTGCAACAGTCAGCAAGACATGGGCAATCAATTTAACAGGCATGGTTTCCTCCGCTACTTTAGTTGTCTTTGTTCATAAAATGCTTTAGTTGTCCGTCCCATTTGGCTAGCTCGGTCTTAAGAAAGGCTGGATTGAGATCCAGTTTCTCTAAGTCCGCAAAAGCAACCCATTCACACTGACGAATAGAATTTCCTTCTTCCAGATTGGGAGCAGGATTAGATAGTGGGGTAACTATATAGAGAAATTCAATCTGATGATAGGATTTCTCCTGTAAGGTGAACTGATTTTCAACGATAAATGCTAGTGGTCCAAGTTCCACCTCAATTCCGATTTCTTCTTGCATTTCCCGTTGCACAGCCTCTTCGGTTGTTTCGCCAAGCTGAATAGCTCCACCCAAAGTGTAGTAAATCCCTTCAGGCGACTTAACAAGATATAACTTCTCATCTTGTACCACCAAGCCCGTCGCACGAACACCAAAAATCTGATTGTCAATTCTGGTCCTAAAATCCATCTTCTCTCCCCAATCGCAAAAAATAGCCAAAACTCTCGAAAATTGCAGGACAAAAAAGCCTACAATTCCCATGAGCTTTGACCATCATGATGATTGTTACTCTTATTTTAGCAAAAGATTTGTAGAATTTCAAATCTGGTGTTACGTTAACGTTTCAATATATTCTAAGCCCCAAGCCTCAACAGCATCCAGCACCGACCGAAATTTTTCACCCATTTCTGTCAAGCTGTACTCTACACGAGGTGGGACTTCTGCATAGACCGTGCGACTAATAATGCGATCCTCCTCCAATTGTCTAAGGTGCCTTGTTAACATGGTTTGGGTAATCCCTGGAATTAGTCGCTGTAATTCATTGAAGCGTTTCGTTCCTGTACTGAGTTGGTAGATAATCACCAATCCCCACTTACCAGTCAAGACTTTTTGCGTTGTTGCAAAAGGACAAATACCATATTCACTAACTTTTTTCAAAAAAATTCTCCTTTATTTATCACAATAGTATCACTTTTGATACCAACAAATACAAAAGTACCTACTTGCATAATTGACTACTTCCACTATAATTGTACTATATCAAAAAAATTGGAGGACATCAAATGTCAACAAACTTGGAAATTTTTAATGCCTATAACAATGCTCTCATCGCTGGTGATTTTGCAGCTCTTTTTGAAACAATGGCTGACGACATTATCTGGCATCAACCCGGAAATCATTCAACATCTGGTGCTAAAATTGGTAAGGAAGTACTCGGAGCACATCTAGCAACTTTCGCCGAAAAAACAAATGGAACTTTCAAAGTAGTGACAAACTGGGTGTCAGATAATGATACTCTTGTTGCCGCTAACGTAACATTCCTCGGTACTAGAACAGATGGTGAAGAACTAAACATGAATGGTATCGATCTTTTTCGTATGGAAGATGGCAAAATCAAGGAAGTTTGGCTCTTCTCAGCCGACCAAACCGCCGAAGATGCTTTCTGGGGATAAGATAAAAAGCTTAGTACGAGGGTGCTAAGCTTTTATTTTTGATTAAATATACTGACAAGCCTCTCCATCTTTATAGGCCATATCAATCATGCCACCGCCCAGACATTCTTGTCCGTCATAGAAAACAACGGCTTGTCCTGGTGTGATTGCTCGTTGTGGCTCGGCAAAGATGACTTCTGCCTTGTCACCTTTCACCTTGACAGTTACTTGACTATCTGGTTGACGGTAGCGGAACTTAGCTGTACACTCAAGTGTGAATTCTTCAGGCATATCACGTGTAAAGTGCACTTGACTCGCCTGTAAAGAAGTTGACATCAAGGAGTCATGATAGAAGCCTTGTCCGACATAGAGGATATTTTTTGACAGGTCTTTTCCGACAACAAACCAAGGCTCATTGTCCCCTCCGATTTGTCCTCCGATACCAAGCCCGCCCCGCTGACCAATGGTATAGTACATGAGGCCTGTATGCTCTCCCATGTCACGACCGTCAACGGTCATCATCCGACCGGGCTGGGCTGGCAAATACTGCCCTAAAAATTCTTTGAAGTTCTTTTCACCGATAAAGCAGATGCCTGTCGAGTCCTTCTTTTTAGCGGTCGCCAAGCCTGCTCGCTCTGCTATTTCCCTCACCTGAGGCTTTTGTAAATGGCCGAGCGGAAACATGGTTTTCTGTAGCTGCTCCTGTGATAGCTGACTGAGGAAATAGGTCTGGTCCTTACCATTGTCTGCCCCACGTAGCATGTGGACGGTGCCGTCCTCGTCGCGTGACACCTGAGCATAATGCCCCGTCGCCACATAGTCCGCACCCAAGTTCATAGCGTAATCCAAGAAAGCCTTGAACTTGATTTCCTTATTACACATGACATCTGGATTGGGTGTGCGTCCTGCCCGATACTCTGCTAGGAAGTACTCAAATACGCGGTCCCAGTACTCTTTTTCAAAGTTGACAGAGTAGTAAGGAATGCCGATTTGGTCTGCCACTGCAGCCACATCCTTGTAATCTTCTGTTGCTGTACAGAAGCCATTTTCATCCGTGTCGTCCCAGTTTTTCATGAAGATGCCGATCACATCGTAGCCCTGCTCCTTGAGCAAGAGAGCCGTAACCGATGAATCTACACCGCCACTCATACCGACAACAACACGGGTTTTAGAATTGTCAATTGACATAATCTTCTCCCATCTTTTCGTAGAAATAACGATTTGAAGGTCGTATTCCAAAATTTTTTCAAAAAACGATTTGAAGGTCGATTTTGAACAACTTGTATTATACCACACAAAAGGTAAGATCGACAGGAATTTGACATGGGAAAGCCCATTCATTTAGGCATATTCCCTGACTAGAAAATTTGGTATAATAAGGGTAAGAAAAAAATACGAGGCAAATTATGAGCAACTTAAAATTTCAATCGGTCTTTGATATTATCGGGCCTGTTATGATTGGACCATCTTCTAGTCACACAGCTGGTGCGGTCCGAATTGGGAAAATTGTGTCTTCCATCTTCGGCGATGAGCCGACAGAGGTTGAATTTCAACTTTACAACTCCTTTGCCAAAACCTATCGAGGACATGGCACCGATGTAGCCTTGGTGGCAGGTATTTTGGGTATGGATACGGATGACCCTCGTATCCCAGACTCTCTGGATATTGCTCGGGAGCGTGGTATTAAGGTTTACTGGCGTGTCAACAAGGACAGTAATACCCCACATCCCAATACCACTCGAATCATCATAAAAAATGATAAGAAGTCTATCTCGGCAACGGGCGTTTCGATTGGTGGGGGGAATATCCAAGTGACCGAGCTTAATGGTTTCTCTGTCAACCTCAATATGAACACGCCGACAATTATCATCGTTCACCAAGATGTTCCAGGTATGATTGCCAAGGTAACTGACATCTTATCAAAATACAATATCAATATTGCTCAAATGAATGTGACACGTGAACAAGCTGGCGAAAAAGCCATTATGATTATTGAAATCGATGCCCGCCAATGTGAAAATTCCATCGCAGAGATTGAAAAAATTCCACACCTGCACAATGTAACCTTCTTCAACTAGAAAGAGAAAGACATGTTTTATACTATAGAAGAATTAGTTCAGCAAGCAGACAACTTTTCTGGCAATGTAGCTGAACTCATGATTGCGACTGAAATTGAATTGACAGGACGTAGCCGTGAAGAAATATTGACAATCATGTCAAGAAACTTGACAGTTATGAAAGCCTCCATCGTAGATGGACTAACTGAAAGCAAATCCGTATCTGGTTTAACAGGAGGCGATGCTGCCAAGTTAGATGCCTATATGAAATCTGGTAAAACCCTGTCAGATTCCGCTGTCCTATCCGCCGCAAGAAATGCCATGGCCGTTAATGAATTGAATGCCAAAATGGGCTTAGTCTGTGCCACTCCCACTGCTGGATCTGCTGGCTGTCTACCAGCTGTGCTAGGAGTTGCTATTGAAAAGCTCAATTTGACAGAAGAACAGCAACTTGACTTCCTATTTACAGCTGGAGCCTTTGGACTAGTTATCGCCAACAACGCCTCCATCTCAGGTGCAGAAGGAGGCTGTCAGGCAGAAGTCGGATCTGCCTCTGCTATGTCTGCCGCAGCCCTGACACTGGCAGCAGGTGGAACTCCCTACCAAGCCAGCCAAGCCATCTGCTTTGTCATCAAAAATATGCTGGGTCTGATTTGCGATCCCGTCGCTGGTCTGGTAGAAGTCCCTTGTGTCAAACGTAATGCAATGGGAGCAAGCTACGCCATGGTAGCTGCTGATATGGCACTGGCAGGAATTGAATCAAAAATTCCTGTAGATGAGGTTATCAATGCCATGTACCAAGTTGGCTCTGCCCTACCAACTGCCTTCCGTGAAACTGCCGAAGGTGGCCTTGCAGCTACACCGACGGGTCGTCGCCTGGCTCAAGAAATTTTTGGGGAAGATTGACAAGGTTGTAAACGAAAGAGGCTGGGCAAAAAGCCCAGCACCGCTTCTCAACGTTAGTGTCAACATCTCAGCGCAGTGGTTGATTGGCAGATTTGTTCGTGTTTTACACTCCAAATCTGACCATTACGACTGTTGCGAACAAAGTTCGCTCTATTTCCAACCTCAAAAGGTTCACTGAACCTTTTGAGCTGTGCGGGGGTGGGAGTGAAACAGTCTGGGGATAGACTGTTTCAGCTCAACAACTGGAAATAAGGACTTGTTGACGAACTCTTCTATGAATGGTCGAGTTCTTTCCCACTCCCTTTTCTTATTGTTTGATGAAAGTGAGTTTATCTAGAGTTGTATCATTGGCATCAATTTCTATCAAAGTAAGAGTTGGACCATTCAATGTATAACTATCTGCTTCACCGTCAATATAGGCAAGTTTTTTATCTAAATCAAAGATAACTTGTTCAATATCTTGATCTCCGTCTTTGTCAACTTCTGTCAAGGTTGCTTGATTCCCTTTTACAGTCAACGTGTAGGTGGCATTTCCAGATGGTGCTGTATAAGTACCATCTAGCTCAGAGGTGTCAACTAACTTTACACCGTAACTTGTTGCTAGTTGACTAGCAGAAGTTGTATTTACTGATGAGGCTGATGATGCATTAGCTTGTGCTATTACCTGTTGATTGTCATCATCATCTGCAATTCCAACTTGTCGCTCAATTTGATCTCCTAATGCCTCTAGTTTATTTTCATAAACTTCTGCTGCGACAAAACCAGCCGTCACAAGTGCCAAGGCACCTACCGACAATAAGATAATCGATTTCTTACTCATGCCTGTAACCTTCTGTTTGACTGATTCCCAGACACCTGTTTTCTTATTTTCTGCCACTTCAATAATTTCTTGTTGTTGATTGTTATTTTCCATTTTGTCCTCTTTTTAACTTGTTTTCTTCAGCTCTTGCTGATAAGTCTATTATAGAGGATAGGTTTTAACACTTTAGAGAAACTTTCTAAACAAATTCTAAACACTTATAAATTAATCATTAAGACGATAGCCTGCTCCCCAGACAGTCTCAATCAAATCTGCTCCCAATTTATCTCGGAGCCGATTGACATGAACAGCAACTGTCGCACTATCTCCAACATAGTCATATCCCCAAATGGTTTCAAACAAGTGATCTTTAGAGAATACTCGGTTAGGGTGTTTTGCTAAATAAACCAGCAATTCAAATTCACGATTGGGCAATTTGATTTCCTGACCATCCAAAGTCACCTTCCAATTATCCAAGAAAATAGTCATATTCCCAACTGTTAATTCATTCTGATCATTATCCTTTTGAAAACGCTGGTAGCGAGCCAAATGAGCTTTTACACGCGCCACCAGTTCCATAGGATCAAAAGGCTTACTGATATAGTCGTCTGCTCCCAAGCCCAAGCCTCTCACCACGTCCATGGTTTCTTGCTTGGATGTAACCATCAAAATAGGGAAATCCACCTTATCCCGTAAATCACGACAAAGATCGTAGCCAGTTTTATTTGGGAGCATGACATCCAGCATTAAAAGAGCATAATCCTCTTTTTTGAGTTGGTCCTCTACAAGACCACCGTCATGTACCAAATCTACTTGGTAGCCCTGCATTTCCAGATAATCTCGCTCCAAATAAGCAATCTCTACATCGTCTTCTGCGATTAAAATCCGTGTCATTTCATATCCTTTCTAGGTAGTCTAAAGATATATCGAAGACCTGGAGTTGCCTCAACAGATACCTGGCCATCCAGTCTCTCCATAATATTTTTTACAATCGCTAACCCCAGACTATGGCCTTCTACTTGCTGTCTGGTATCGTCTGCCCTGTAAAATTCTTCAAAAATCAAGTCAAATCTATTCTTTTCTACACCTTTTCCGTTATCTGTAAAAGTCCGAACAACTTCTTGCTCCTGCATTTGTCCAGTAATACTGATTATCAAGGGCTTTACAGCGGCATATTTTCGTGCATTGTCCACCAGATTATCTAGAATTCTACGAAATTGAATTGGGTCAATCTCAACTGGTAATCCATCCGATACTTCCAAACTAAACCGAATGTCCTCATCTACTAATTCCTCAGTTTTCTCGCTTACATAGGACTGTAAAAAGATAGCCAAATCAAGCTGGACTTTATCAAATGGCATTTTATCTGTCTGCAATTGTGAAAAAGCAAATAATTTTTCCAGTAATTTCTCCATCACCTGAGATTTTTGATAGATAACAGTCAAATACTGATTACGTTTTTCGTCCGTATTGGCAATACCATCCAAAATTCCCTTGGCATAACCTTTGATAGAAGTCAAGGGAGTCCGTAAATCATGCGAAATATCTGCGACCATCTGGGTTCGATTTTGTTCATACAGTCGATTTTTCTCACGGGCATCTAACAAAGAAGTCTGCATTTGATTGAACCCTTGGGTCAATTCTTCAAATTCCTTATCTCCCTGATAGGTCAAAGGCACTGTATAATCTCCCTGCTGGATACGCTCTACACCGCTATGCAATTCATCCAAAGGCCGCATAACAACACCTAAGAGACGGCGAGTAAAGAAGAAGTTAAGCATCACTACGACCACGATACCTATTCCACCAACTAACAAAAGCTGTATCAGGAAGGCTTGAAATTCTTGGCTTTCTTGCTGGTCTTCAAAATCTTCTAACAAGGCATATAAATAATAAACTTGCCCATCCGTGGCGAGTTTACGGCTAATCACAATTTCTCCATCTACATAGGAGGTGTGAGTGGTTGATGATACTGTCACTCCCAATATCTCATCCACATCATCTTTCAGATTTGAAAAGACAGCCTCACCATTACTTTCTACATAGAGTCGTGCATCATTCGATGCTAACTCATCTGCCAATACTGCAAAATCTGATCCCGAAAACTTTTCCAAACTCTGTTGACTACTTGATGTCTTCTGGCTAGTGGACTGCCATGTTTCTTGGTTACGATAAATACTATTAACCACATAAACACTTACCCCCAGCATCGCAACCAAGGAAAAAATAAGCATGATCATATTTAATCGAAAAATTCGTTTTTGTAATTTCATAGTTCTTCTTTTCTAGTCAATTTTTTCACAATTATAAACAAAACAACCCTATCTGTAAAGCTAGACAACTTTCAACAATAGAAAAAAGTCTAGCATCGTGCTAGACCTCTTCTAATTTATCTTAGTACCAACCATTTACCAACCAGAAAGCCTTGGCTGCAGACCATGAACCATAGCGACTAGCAACATAAGCATCTGCTACACGCTCTTGGTTTTCTGGTGAGTAATCACCATTCAAGTAAGTATTTGTCAACTGGTAACGACCAATGTAGATACCGTTACGGGCATCATAGCTACCGCTTGATTCCTTCATTGCAATCCATTCTTTTGCTGCTGCATCTTCAGCACTCAAGTTTGAAGAATAGGTGCTAGTTGTTGCTGTTGCAGTAGAAGTTGATGATGATTGAGTTTGTTCAACTGAACTCTCTACTGCCTTCACTGTCACATCACCCAATTCGATAACTTGACCGACATGGATAAAATCTAAGTTGGTAATCTTATTCTGCTCTGCTAATTTTTCAACAGTAGTATTGTATGTTTCAGCAATTTCAGACAGGGTATCACCAGACTTTACAGTATAGGTTTCTGCACTGACTACACCCGCAGTCAAAAGGGAGATTCCCGCTACCAAACCAGCAATAGTTGTTTTTAAGTTTTTCTTTAATGTAATGTTCATAATAGTCACATTCCTTTCTGTCATGTGTCTATCATACCCTCTAACTATTACTTAGACTTTGTGAAATTGTTACAAATATTACAGACAAATTGAGATTAGACAATAAAAACGCTATTTCTAGCGTTTTTTACTCATTTTTTCAATATAAATAAGAGTCCGGCTAAAGCTAACATACCTAAAATTGCTAACGTATCTGCTAACTTCCATTCCAAAATCCGGTACTTGGTTCTCCCATCTCCGCCTTGATACCCACGCGCCTCCATCGCCGTTGCAAGAGCATCTGCCCTCTTAAAACTTGATGCGAATAACGGAATCAAAATAGGAATAACTGACTTTACCTTCTGAATAAGATTTCCCTCATTAAAGTCCACTCCACGAGCTCTCTGAGCATTCATAATCCGAGTGGTATCATCCATCAAGGTCGGTACAAAACGCAAGCTCATGGACAACATCAAACCAATTTCATGCACAGGAACTTTAAATTTCTTCAAAGGTGCAAGCCCCGACTCAATACCATCAGCCAAGCTAAGCGGTGTCGTCGTCAAGGTCAATAGGGTTGAGAAGAAAATAATCAAAACAAAGCGAACAAAAATAATCGCCGCCTGTTGCAACCCTTCTACAGATAATTTAAAAATCCAAAATTCCCATAGAATGGTCGCTCCAGGTGTAAAGAAAACCTGGAAGAAAGTTGTAAATAGAATAATTCCTATCATCGGTTTCAAACCATTAATAAAAAATGATAAGCGAATACGAGATAAAACAACCATTCCTAAAACAAATGCTATCAACAAGGCATTGGTGACCAAATTATTGGCCCAAAAAATCATCAATAGAAATCCAAACATTGCTAAAAGCTTACTTCTTGGATCCAAACGATGAATAATTGAATCCCCAGGAATATAGCGACCTAAAATTAATTTATCCATGTGTCACCATCCCCGTAAATTCTTCAATTGTAATAGGAAGACGTTCAAATACAAAGCCTCTTCTCTCCAAATTAGCTGCAAACTTAGTAATCTTAGGCACTCCCAACTGAATACTCTCTAAAAAATCTACCTCTTGAAAAATATCGACTGGTTTACCAGAACGGACCAGCTTTCCCTTTTCCATAATGTAAACAAAATCAGCATAGTTAGCCACATCGTCCATCAAATGAGTTACCAAAACGATTGTCATGCCTGATTCATGAAGCTTTTTGAAAATATCCATCAATTCCTGACGACCCGCAGGATCCAATCCAGCCGTTGGTTCATCCAAAACTAAGATACTTGGTTCCATTGCTAGGATCCCAGCAATAGCTACCCGACGCATTTGACCACCAGATAGTTCAAAAGGACTACGCTCAAACAAGCTTTCATCAATTCCAACCAAGGCCAACTTTTCACGCGCAATCGTTTCAGCCTCTTCCTGAGAAACTCCGAAATTTTGTGGACCAAAAGCAACATCTTTCAAAACTGTCTCATCAAACACTTGACTTTCAGGAAATTGGAACACCAGCCCAACTTTCTTCCTGACTTGCTTAATATCCTTATTTTCAGACGTCGCTGTAATCACAACATCATCAATGACTACTCTTCCTTCTGTTGGTACATTTAATCCATTCAAAAGTTGTAAAATCGTTGATTTACCCGAACCCGTATGCCCAATAAGGGCCGTGTAAGAGCCATCAACAATCTCCAAATCCACACCAAAAAGCGCACGCCCCTCAAAAGGAGTGCCAGCTTGATAGGTATAGCTTACTTCTTGGAGATCAATTCCCATAAAGTTTCCTCTAATTCTTCCTCTGTAAAATAGCGGAGCGGTAAATCGAGTCCAGTTTGGCGCAAAGATGAAGCCAGTTCTGTCGTAAACGGTCTATCCAAGTCTAAATCTACCAAATCTTCTCGCATAAATAATTCATTTGGAGTGCTAATTGATTCAACCTGTCCATTTTTCATCACGATAACTCGATCACTCAATGCAACCTCATCCAAATCATGTGTTATAGAGATAACCGTCATACCATGACGCTCCTTAATTTCACGGACAATCTTAATCAAGTCGAGACGACCTTCTGGATCCAACATAGACGTAGCCTCATCCAAAATAATAATTTTTGGACGTAAGGCAACCACTCCAGCAATCGCCACCCTCTGCTTCTGACCACCAGATAAACGAGCAGGCTCACGTGTTTTGAAATCAGTCATTCCAACCAATTCCAAAGCTTCGTCAACTCGACTACGCATCTCCTCCAAAGGGATTCCCTGATTCTCTAAACCAAATGCAACATCATCTTCAACTGTAGCGCCTACAAATTGGTTATCTGGATTTTGAAAAACCATACCAATCAAGCGTCGCTTATCCCATACATTATCAATGGTTAAGGCATCACCGTCAATATAAATATCACCGGATTCAGCTTCCAACAAACCATCAATCAAACGAACTGTTGTTGATTTACCCGAACCATTATGTCCAATAATAGACAACCATTCTCCCTGTTTCACGTGAAACGAGACATCATTTAGAGTATATTGCTCATCCTCTTGGTTGTATTTATATTTTAAATTTTTTACTTCAATAATATTCATCATTTAAATGTATCTTTAAACAAGAAGGACGCACCCTTGAAATAATCATAACCTGAATATAGGGTGAAGAAAAGTGCAATATAGAGTGTTATTTGCCCCACGACGTTCCAGTGTAAGAGCAGGAAAATCACTGAAAACATCTGTGAAAATGTTTTAATTTTTCCCGGCATAGCCGCAGCTAGAACTGTTCCTCCATTTTCCACCAAGAGTAGACGAAGACCTGTCACTGCCAATTCACGACAAATAATAATTGCAACTACCCAAGCTGGAGCAAAGCCAAGCTCTACAAGCATGATAAATGCTGTCATCACCAAAATCTTATCTGCCATCGGATCCGCAAATTTTCCAAAGTTTGTTACAACCTGCCATTTACGAGCCAAGTAGCCGTCTAGATAATCCGTAATACTAGCTAATGCAAAAATAAGTGCTGCTAAGACATGACTAATTGTTGAATCCCAAACGGTCAGTAACAAGATAAAAATTGGAATTACCAAGATCCTACCTATCGTCAATGCATTGGGAATATTTTCTTTTTTCATATAAAACCTTTATTGTCCAAAATTTATTGTAATTGAGCCTGTATCTGCTGTCAAGGCTGATAGATCTAGCTTTTTACCACCTACAGTTACCTCTACTCCTTTGACAACACCAAGAACAAGTGTAGTAGAAGTCACTCCTTCTTCAATAGTAGTAGTTACTGTCGGATTATCAGGTGTTAGTGTAACACCCCCCTCTAACAAGGTGTCAGAAAGGCTGATCCAACTCGTTGTATTTTTTGCTGTTACAGTTACTTCTACTGGATAATTCACTGTTTTAAGGGTCGCAACAATGTTAGAACCTGATCCTGAAATAGTCACATTTTCTGTAGCGGAACTACTTGAACTCGTTGAATTTGACTGCGCCTGCTCAGTAGAACTCGTCTCTGTACCACTACTTGCTTCAGATACAGATTGCTCAACTATACTATATGATGTTGTAGTAGGCGTAATAGATGCTCTATTTTGAAGCCTGCTATGAACAATATAAGTCACAAAAATAATAATCAAACCCGTCGCGAGTAATAAGTAAATCAACGGAAGATATGAGTTCTTTTTACGTTTACGAACCTTATAGCTTCTTTTCAATTCTGAAGATCGTAGTTCTTCTTCTCCATCTTCATAATATTTCACTAAACTATTGGTCTCGTAAGCATCCAGTAGAACATCTGCATCTAATTCCAAAGCCTCAGCATATGCTTTTAAAATAGACTGAACATCATCTGAGTTTGCAATAAAATCAAAATCATTGTACTCAAGTGCCTGCAAATATTTAGCTTGGATTTTTGTTATCCGTTGCAAATCAACGAATGTCCAACCCCGTCCTTCTCTGGCTGTTCTAAGTACTTCCCCTATACTCTTTTGTCTCATAATACCCTCTCTCTATCGCTCATCATGTACAGTATACTATTCTAACAAAATTCCAAGGAAATTTCGACGGGTTGCGCCCACTTATTTTGGAAAAATCGTGAAATCTGTCATATCACAGTGATCAATAAAGCGACGACCTGCCTCTCTGATGTCATCTAACTGAAGACTTTGTATCATTTGAGGTATATCAAAAACATTTTCATATTCTGAATACTGAGAAACAAAGTGACTAGCTGTAAACTCAAGAGAATTCAAGCTACGAATAAAATCTCCATACATCTCGTTTTTCAACAATTGTAAATGATCCTCTGTCACATCTGCATCATCCTCAAATTTCCTAAGTGCTTTCATCAGTATACTAGAAAGCGTAATGGGTTCTTGAGTATCGCCCGAGATAATCAAATAGTGGTATTCAGGTGTAACCTCTAATTGGAACTGGAAAGAAGAATCAATTTTTCCCTGCTCGTATAACTGTTGATAGCGTTTTGAAGTCCAACCAAACAACATGGCAAATAAAAATTGTAAACTAAGCCGATATTTCTGAATAGTCTCCTTATCAACCTCGTCATTTCCCCGTAAACCAACAGCCAATTTTGGGGTAGATACTTCAAATTGCTCTGAGAGATGTTCCTGTATCGGCAACTTTTGGACACCTGCCAATTCAAACGACTGAGCTGGATTATCCATCTGAGCTACTTGATAACTTGAAATTTGTTTCCAAACTGCCTCTAAATCAAAATTACCAATAACGAATAAATTCATGTTACTTGGATGATAAAACACATCAAAATTCTCATGTAAATCATCCGCAGTAATTGCAGCAATTGATTCAACTGTCCCTGCTATATCATAGGCCAAAGGACTTTCTGGATAAAGTGATGATAGAATTCCCGTAAACAAGCGATAATCTGCATCATCTTGATACATCTCGATTTCTTGTTCAATAATCCCCTGTTCTCTTTTTACATTGTCTTCTGTAAAATACGGTTCTCGAACAAAAGATTGTAAAAGTGATAGAGACTCCAACACTTTCTGAGTCGTTGAAAATAAGTAACTAGTCTGTCTAAAACTGGTATAAGCATTTGCGCTTGCTCCCAATTTAGCAAACTCATTCATAATATCCTCTTCATTCTCAGTTTCAAACAGCTTATGTTCTAAAAAATGTGCAATCCCTGCAGGATAAACAACACTATTACCATTAGCCAATGTAAATCGAGTATGAATACCCCCAAAATTTGTCGTTAGAATTCCATATGTCTCATGGAAATCGACTTTAGGAAGTAAAATAACTGTCAACCCATTGTCAACTTTCCCATAAAAGACAGATTCTTTCATGTAAGGATACTTCTTCTCAACTAACTTCATTCTTCTGTCCCCTCCATAAAGTAAACAGCCTGTAAATTAATCATCTGTCCTACTCGAATGACATCGTCTATTGATACCGATTTGATAGCCTCAATCCAATCTAACCAACTTAAATTTCTATTTCCTAAGGTAACTTGATTATATACTTGTTCTATCAAATTATTCTGCCTATCTTGAGCCAAGGTTGCTGAATGAATCAACATGTTTTTTGTCAACTCTAATTCTTCTTCTGTAAACTTACCACATTTTAAATCAAGTAGTTGTTTACTAATTAACTTCATTACCCTGAGTCTATTTTCACGGCTAATTCCAGCATAGACCTTCAGCATTCCTGAAAAAATAGAGACCTGACTTCCAATTGTATAGGCCAAACTTTCTTTCTCACGAACATTCATAAATAATTTCGAATGGGAGAAAGCACCTAGTAGACCATTAAATACCATCAAAGCTGGATAGTTTACATCGTTGTAAACCACTTGTAAATGATATGCCAATTCTAAAATGGACTGCCTTGCCTGTTTACGCTCGATTTTTTCTTGCGTGATGTTTGAGTATTCCTGATGATATTCTAACTCTAATTTTGGTTTTCTATAAGTAAAACCAAAATCTTCAAGTTTTCTTTTGACTTGTTCTCTGTCAACCTTCCCTAAGACAAATATATCAATTTTATCCATACGCAACATATTCCGATAAATCTGAAAGGTTGATTCTGCTGTTTCTTTTTCAACCAAATCAAGCCTACCGACGCGTGGAATTTGAAGAGAGGGATCTTTATAAAAAAGCTTACTCATTTCAACATCTGCATGATAAAAATTATCTTCTATCTCTGACTGAAGAAAATTGATTAAATTCGTTTTTTCCACCTCGAAAATCTGGCTATCAAATCCTCGTCCCTTTTTCAGTGGTCTAAATATACATGTGTATAAAAAATCAAGAATCTCTACTGTAATATCCTCATTTTCTGGCAAGTGACGAGGACTGACATATGAAATTGTCACATCTATACAGTGCACCCTACCACGTTTCGAAACTGAGGTCGAGAACTGAGCACCATACAATTCTGCCAATCTTCTCCGAACAGCCTGAGCAGTCTGAAATTCTTGGTTACCCATTTCAAAAATATTTGCAACTAACACACGACCAGCAACTGTAGCCTCACTCATTTCAGCTGCAAAGCGAATACGTATACGATTTGTCGTAAACTGATCTGTATCAATAAAATGAAGATCTACTCCCTCTTGTAATTTCATCGTCTTCCTCTTTCAAACATTGTACCTTCCATTATACCATTTTGTGATATAATATTCTGTAACGAGGTGACTTATGGAATTTAAATTATTTGATGACTACATCACATTACAAGCATTGTTAAAAACGACTGGTATTCTCCATTCAGGAGGTGCCATTAAAGGTTTCTTAGAAGAAAATACCATTCTTTTCAATGGAGAGGATGAAAAAAGACGCGGTAAAAAAATCCGTGTCGGAGATGTTATCACACTCCCAGACCACAACACCAGCATCACAATCGTCGCTCCTAGTGCAGAGGAAATCAAACAGCACCAAGAGGATCAAGCTGAAAAAGAACGTGTGGCTGCAATCGTTAAAAAGTTAAATCAAGAAAATAAAAAGAATAAGAAACAGGTAAAAACTCCTAAAAAAGCAACTAAAAATACTGAAAGAAAACCTGTTCGTTTCCCTGGTATATAGACATGTGGCTAGAACGATTAGAGTTACAACATTTTCGCAATTACAACCAATTAGATATTGAGTTCCACAAAGGGCTCAATGTCTTTTTAGGCGAAAACGCCCAAGGAAAAACCAATATTCTAGAATCTATCTATGTTTTAGCCTTAACACGAAGTCATCGAACACGGACAGATAAGGACCTACTACAGTTTCAAGAAAAGGAATTATCTATTTCTGGTTTACTCCATCGCACAAGCGGTAAAGTTCCCCTTGACATTCACTTGACAGACAAGGGGCGAGTGACCAAGGTCAACCATCTCAAACAAGCCAAGCTTTCCAACTATATCGGCCACATGAATGTTGTTCTCTTCGCCCCTGAAGATTTACAGCTGATAAAAGGTGCGCCTGCTTTGAGAAGAAAGTTCATCGATGTCGAGCTAGGGCAAATCAAACCACTCTATCTTGCTGACTTGACTAACTACAATCATACTCTCAAGCAACGCAATGCCTATCTAAAATCCACTGATAAGATCGACGAAACCTTTCTATCAGTACTTGATCACCAGCTTGCTGAATTCGGCAGTCGAGTTATTCAACACAGGCTTGATTTCCTTAAAAAACTAGAGAGATTTGGGAACAAAAAAGTTCAGGAAATCTCTGATCAAAAAGAAGAATTGACCATCGAATATCAATCCTCTATAAACTTTACAAATACTGACAACTTAATTGACAATTTCTTGACAGAACTCGAAAAATGCCGTAAACGTGATTTATTTAAGAAAAATACAGGAGTTGGACCACATCGAGATGATGTAGCTTTCTTTATAAATGGAATGAATGCCCATTATGGTAGCCAAGGTCAGCACCGCAGTCTCGTTCTGTCACTCAAACTGGCTGAAATTGAGCTGATGAAGGAGGTCACACGAGAATACCCAATTCTACTCTTAGATGATGTTATGAGTGAGCTGGATAATAATCGTCAAATCAAACTACTAGAAACTATTACAGATACGATTCAAACATTTATTACAACGACATCTTTAGACCATTTACATAAGCTACCTGATAATTTAAAAATCTTCCATATTGAGTCTGGTAAGGTTACTGAGTCAGAATAAGATTGTTTACACTGTTGTCAATAAAATTTACAAAAAAGTAAAGACCCTGTCAAGAGGGTCTTGCAGAACGTAGACAAACTCCTAAAAATATAAAAAATTGAAGAAGTTTGCGGAAGATAGCAAGTTATTAAACTCTTAGAAATATTGATATTTCGGCGTTTCTGAGAGTTTTTTTATTTTCAACATAAAGAAAAAAGATTGAAGAAAATTATCCAAAATGGACTTTTTCTTCAATCTGAAAGACCCTGTCAACAGGGTCTTGTTTTTGTTTTACTGAACTGAATAGTTTGGAGCTTCGTTTGTGATTTGAACATCGTGTGGATGGCTTTCTTTCAAACCAGCACCTGACATTTCGATGAATTGAGCATTTTCATGCAATTCAGTCAAGTTACCAGCACCTACATAGCCCATACCTGAGCGAAGTCCACCAACCATTTGGAAAATCATATCTGCAACAGAACCTTTATAGGCTACGCGACCTTCAATTCCTTCTGGAACCAACTTGTTAGCTTCATTGACAGATGCTTGGAAGTAACGGTCTTTTGAACCTTGTTTCATGGCAGCAATAGAGCCCATACCGCGATAGGTCTTGAACTTACGACCTTGGAAGATTTCTGTCTCACCTGGTGCTTCATCAGTTCCTGCAAACATAGAACCAAGCATAACGGCATGACCACCAGCGGCAAGTGCCTTGACAATATCTCCAGAATATTTGATACCACCATCAGCGATAATCGTTTTACCATATTCACGCGCAACACCAGCGGCATCATAGATAGCTGTCACTTGTGGTACACCGACACCTGCGATGACACGTGTTGTACAGATTGAACCTGGTCCAATACCGACCTTCACAACATCAACACCAGCTTCATAAAGAGCACGAGCTCCTTCAGCTGTGGCAATATTACCTGCAATCAAGGTACGAGTTGGGAAGTGTTCACGAATTTCTTTAATCTTGCGAAGAACGCCTGCTGAGTGACCGTGAGCTGTATCGATGACAATCGCGTCTGCACCCGCTTCAAAAAGGGCTTCTGCACGTTCAAAAGTATCAGATGTAACACCAACAGCACCCGCAACCAAAAGACGACCAAATTCATCTTTTGCTGCATTTGGGAACTCAATCACTTTCTCAATATCTTTGATGGTAATCAAACCTGACAAACGACCATTTTCATCAACCAATGGCAATTTTTCAATACGATGCTTGTGAAGAATAGACTCCGCAGTCGCAAGATCTGTTCCAACTGGCGCTGTCACCAATTCATCGCTTGTCATGTTGGTCGAAATTGGCTGTGAGTAATCTGAAATGAAACGCATATCGCGGTTGGTGATAATACCGACCAACTTACGATTTTCTAATGTTTCAACGATTGGCACACCGGAAATACGATAAGTAGCCATCAATTTCTCAGCTTCAGCAATGGTGTGTTCTGGTGTTAAGAAGAATGGATCGATAATGACACCATTTTCAGAACGTTTTACCTTACGCACCTCATCAGCCTGCTCCGCGATAGACATGTTCTTATGGATGACGCCCAAACCACCTGCACGCGCCATAGCGATAGCCATTTTGCTATCTGTTACTGTATCCATGGCAGCAGAAATAATCGGAAGATTAAGGGTCAAATTTGGTGCTAATTGTGTTTTTAAATCAATATCATGTGGCAATACATGACTTTCAGCCGGAATAAGTAATACATCATCAAAGGTAAAGCCTTTTTTCAAAAATTTAGTGTCCCAGTTTGACATTTTCTTCCTCTTTTCTTTTTTGTTACTAGCTATCGCTATAATTATTTTATTTATGATAACATTTTGAAATCATTTGTCAATTATTATTCGCTTTAAAATAAGTAATGATAAAAATTCAGAAAATTCTTTACTACTTTCTTTTAGAAAATCGAACGTTTGTTTTTTACTTTATTATAAAACAAATAAAAAAAGCAACGTTTTTATGACATTGCTCTTTTATTGTTAACCTTATTTAAAGTAGTTGATTCCCATGGCATCCTTTACTTGATCAAGGGTAGTGGCCGCAACCTGACGAGCCTTGCGACTTCCTTCATTCAGCATGGCATAAACCTGTCCCATATCCTGTGCAAACTCCAGACGGCGTTCACGGATTGGTCCTAATTCTCTCTCTAAAATGTCCAGCAAATAACGTTTGGTCTTCACATCGCCCAAACCACCACGTTGATAGTGCTCCTTCATAGCCTCAATCTCAGCCTTATCTTCTTCGCGCCCAAAGACGTCAAGATAGTGGAAAACCATGTTTCCTTCAATCTTACCTGGGTCTTCAACACGGATGTGGTTGGGATCAGTGTACATGGACATGACTTTCTTCTTGAGCGTATCCATGTCATCTGCCAGATAAATACCATTTCCAAGTGACTTAGACATCTTGGCATTGCCGTCCAAACCTGGCAAGCGACCAGCTGCCTCATTTTCAGGATAAATGCCCTCCGGCTCCACCAAAATGTCCGTCTGGTAAGCATGGTTAAAACTACGAACGATTTCACGAGTCTGCTCAATCATAGGTTTCTGGTCATTTCCTACTGGAACAAAGTTTGCCTTGAAGGCTGTAATATCTGCCGCTTGAGAAACAGGATAAACCAAGAAACCAGCTGGAATTCCTTCGCCAAATCCCTTCTGAGCAATCTCGGTTTTTACAGTCGGATTGCGTTCCAAACGAGCCACAGATACCAAGTTCATGTAGTACATGGTCAGCTCTGCCAATTCAGGAATTTGACTTTGGATGAAAATCGTTGTCTTAGCTGGATCAAGTCCTGCCGCTAGATAATCTAGTGCTACGTTTCCAACGGATTCAACAATCTTTTGCGGTTCCTTTGCATGATCTGTCAACGCTTGTTGGTCTGCTAAAAAGACAAAAAGTTCATGTTGACCTGCATCCTGTAATAAAACACGATTTTTCAACGAACCAACATAATGTCCAATATGTAATTTGCCTGTTGGACGGTCTCCTGTTAGGATAATCGGTTTACTCATAAAATGTTCTCCTTTTACATAATAAAAGCCCACGCACAGAAAACTGTGCGAGGGCGTCAAGGACACGGTGCCACCTCACTTATAAGCATTTTAAATAAGCTTACATCTTTTTGCACATAAGGCCTGCTAGCCGAATCCTTATTTATTCAGATTCTATTCACTCAGTCCATTCATAAGCGACTCTTGTTTGTTTACACCAACCACAAACTCTCTAAAAATTATCCACTTACTACTCTTCTGATTGATTCCTATTATAACCGCAAAAAATTAGAAAGTCAAGCTGACAAATCCTTGACGATACTGTCTAAATTAGGGATAATAGAAATTGCTTTTATAACACTAACCAAGGAGAATATATGAAAGAACGTATAAAGGACTTTATCTCTGTCACACTCGGATCAGTTGTCATGGCCATTGGATTTAACAGTTTTTTTCTAGAGAATAATATCGTATCTGGTGGTGTCGGAGGTTTAGCAATCGCACTCAATGCTCTTCTGGGGTGGAGTCCATCTGACTTTGTCCTCTACTGTAACATCCCTTTATTAATCATCTGTTGGTTTTTCTTAGGAAAATCTGTATTTATCAAAACTGTCTATGGAGCTATCATCTATCCTCTTTGCATCAAGTTGACAGCAGGTTTACCCAACTTGACAGAAAATCCTCTCCTAGCTGCTATTTTCGGTGGAATTATCCTAGGTTTTGGACTTGGGCTTGTCTTCCTTGGAAATTCTTCTACTGGTGGAACAGGTATTCTTATTCAATTTATTCACAAGTACACCCCTTTATCATTAGGTCTGACAATGGCTATTATTGATGGTATTATCGTTGGTCTTGGATTTGTTGCCTTCGATACTGATACTGTTATGTACTCGATTATTGCCCTAATGACCATTACTTATATTGTCAACCGCATGATGTCTGGTACCCAATCTTCTCGAAATGTCATGATTATTTCTCAAAAATCAGAAGAAATTAAAGACTATATTACTAAAGTTGCTGATCGCGGTGTGACAGAACTTCCAATTATCGGTGGCTTTACAGGGGTTGACAAGCGCATGTTGATGACTACCATCTCTATTCCAGAAATGCAGAAACTGGAGACAGCGGTATTAGAAATTGATGAAACTGCCTTTATGGTTGTTATGCCTGCGAGTCAGGTGCGTGGACGTGGCTTCAGTCTTCAAAAAGACCATAAACATTATGATGAAGATATTTTGATTCCAATGTAATTCATTGAAAATTCAAGTTCTTTCTAGTACAATAAAACTAATAGACAGAAATAGAGGAGAAACTATGCTTACAGTATCAGACGTGTCGCTTCGCTTTAGCGACCGCAAATTATTTGACGATGTCAATATCAAATTTACAGCAGGAAATACCTACGGTTTGATTGGTGCCAATGGTGCTGGTAAATCTACATTTTTGAAAATTCTTGCTGGTGACATTGAACCATCAACAGGCCATATCTCACTTGGACCAGACGAACGCCTTTCTGTACTACGTCAGAACCATTTTGACTATGAAGATGAGCGCGTGATTGACGTTGTTATCATGGGAAATGAGCAACTTTACAGCATCATGAAAGAAAAAGATGCTATTTACATGAAGGAAGATTTTTCTGATGAAGATGGTGTTCGTGCTGCTGAATTAGAAGGTGAGTTTGCTGAACTTGGTGGCTGGGAAGCTGAAAGTGAAGCTTCTCAATTGCTCCAAAACCTCAACATTTCAGAAGACCTCCACTACCAAAACATGAGCGAATTGACCAACGGTGAGAAGGTTAAGGTCCTCTTGGCTAAGGCTCTCTTTGGTAAGCCTGATGTTCTTCTTTTGGACGAGCCAACCAACGGTCTGGACATCCAATCCATCAACTGGCTCGAAGATTTCTTGATTGACTTTGAAAATACGGTTATCGTCGTGTCCCACGACCGCCACTTCTTAAACAAAGTATGTACCCACATGGCCGACCTTGACTTCGGTAAAATCAAGATTTTCGTTGGTAACTATGACTTCTGGAAACAATCCAGTGAACTAGCAGCTAAACTACAAGCTGACCGTAATGCCAAAGCAGAAGAAAAAATCAAAGAACTACAAGAATTCGTTGCCCGTTTCTCTGCTAATGCCTCTAAGTCTAAGCAAGCTACTTCACGTAAGAAGATGTTGGACAAAATCGAGTTGGAGGAAATTATTCCTTCTAGCCGTAAGTACCCATTTATCAACTTCAAATCAGAACGTGAAATCGGTAATGACCTCTTAACAGTTGAAAACTTGAAAGTTGTCATCGATGGTGAAACGATTCTTGACAATATCAGCTTTATCCTGCGTCCAGGTGACAAGACTGCTCTTATTGGTCAAAACGACATCCAAACAACTGCTCTCATTCGTGCTCTTATGGGCGATATTGAATATGAAGGTACTGTTAAGTGGGGTGTCACTACTAGTCAATCCTACTTACCAAAAGACAATACTCGTGATTTTGATACAAACGAATCTATCCTTGATTGGCTCCGTCAATTTGCCAGCAAGGAAGAAGATGACAATACCTTCTTGCGCGGTTTCTTGGGACGTATGCTCTTCTCGGGTGATGAGGTTAACAAACCTGTAAACGTCTTGTCAGGGGGCGAAAAAGTGCGCGTGATGTTGTCAAAACTCATGCTCCTCAAGTCAAATGTCTTGGTCTTAGATGATCCAACCAACCACTTGGACTTGGAGTCAATTTCCAGTCTGAACGATGGTTTAAAAGCTTTTAAAGAGTCCATCATCTTTGCCAGCCATGACCACGAATTTATTCAAACTTTAGCAAACCATATCATCGTCATTTCTAAAAACGGTGTTATCGACCGAATCGACGAAACTTATGATGAATTCTTGGAAAATGCTGAAGTACAAGCAAAAGTACAAGAACTTTGGAAAGCATAATAAAAAGAGGCTGGGCAAAAGTCCCAGCCTCTCTTCTCAGAGTTCGTGTCAACATCTCAGCGCAGTGGTTGATTGTCAGATTTGTTCGTGTTTCACACTCCAAATCTGACCATTACGACTGTTGCGAACAAAGTTCGCCTTATCTCCAACCTCAAACTGTCTCCCAGACAGTTTGAGCTGTGCGGGGGTGGGAGTGAGACAGTCTGGGAATAGACTGTTTCAGCTCAACAACTAGAAATAAAGACTTGTTGACGAACTCTTTTTTGACCGATCAAGTTCTTTCCCACTCCCTTTTCTTTTAAATCTATGAAAAAAATATTTACAAAAACATCCATTTATTATCTCTTATCTTTCCTTATTCCGCTGACTATTATTTCTATCGTCTTAGCATTTCAAGGAATCTGGTGGGGAAGTGATACAACAATATTGGCCAGTGATGGTTTCCATCAGTATGTTATTTTTAATCAAACATTACGAAATACTTTACACGGAGACGGCTCTCTTTTTTACACCTTTACAAGTGGTCTAGGACTCAATTTTTATGCTCTATCCTCCTATTACCTAGGCTCATTCCTATCTCCAATTGTCTTTTTCTTTGATTTACAATCCATGCCTGACGCTATTTACCTTGTCACTATTGTCAAATTTGGATTGACTGGGTTGTCAACTTATTTCAGTCTAAAGGGTATCCATAAAAATTTGAAAGAAGAATGGGCACTGTTACTCGCTACTAGTTTTTCTCTGATGAGTTTTAGTACAAGTCAATTAGAAATAAACAACTGGCTAGACGTTTTTTTACTCCTCCCACTCGTTCTTCTTGGATTGCATCGATTATTAAAAAAACAGGGTCCGATTCTCTACTACATAACATTAACATGCTTGTTTATCCAAAACTATTACTTCGGTTATATGGTGGCTATTTTTCTAACATTATGGACATTGGTTCAATTATCATGGATAGATAGTCAGAGAATCAAAAGATTTATCAACTTTACAATAGTGTCAATTTTATCTGCTCTAAGCAGCATGTTCATGTTGTTGCCAACCTATTTGGATTTAAAAACTCATGGTGAGACATTTACAAAAATTGTCAACCTAAAAACCGAGGACTCTTGGTATCTGGACTTCTTTGCAAAAAACTTAGTTGGTAGCTTTGATACAACAAAATTCAGTTCTATTCCCATGATCTCTGTTGGTCTCGTTCCATTAATACTCGCTTTACTATTCTTTACATTAAAAGAAATAAAACCAACTGTCAAACTCTCCTATGCTCTATTCTTTACATTCATTATTTCAAGTTTCTACCTACAACCACTCAATCTTTTTTGGCAAGGTATGCATGCGCCAAACATGTTCCTCTATCGTTATGCATGGGCTCTATCAATAACCGTTATCTATTTAGCAGCAGAGACATTGGTACGACTACGTCAAGTAAGTATTAAAAATTTTACTCTAATTGTTTCATTTTTACTCATTTGCTTTACTTCTACCTTTATTTTTAGAGATCATTATGAGTTTCTAACGGATGTAAATTTCCTACTCACACTAGAATTTCTAATAGCCTACTTCATTCTTTTTGTAGCAATGATTCGCTATAAATCATCCTTAAAATGGATTAATATTGTTTTATTGTTCTTCACTTTCTTAGAACTTGGATTACATAGCCATTATCAGGTTCAGGGGATTTCTGATGAATGGCATTTTCCTAGCCAATCAAACTATGAAGAAAAATTGACAGATATTGACAGTATTGTAAAGTCTACAAAGACTAAAACTGATTCATTTTATCGTATAGAACGTCTATTACCACAAACTGGCAATGATAGCATGAAATTCAATTACAATGGTATTTCTCAATTCTCCTCCATTCGAAATCGTGCTTCCAGCTCAGTACTAGATAAGCTCGGTTTCCGTTCAGACGGTACCAATTTGAATCTTCGTTATCAGAATAATACAATCATTGCTGATAGCCTATTCGGAGTCAAATATAATTTAGCTACTACGGACCCAAATAAGTTTGGTTTCACACTGAATCAGAGTCAGTCTACTATTAATCTTTACGAAAATAGTTTTAATCTAGGGTTAGCCCTATTGACTGAAGGGATTTACAAAGATGTCAATTTTACAAATCTGACTCTCGATAATCAAACAAATTTTCTTAATCAACTAACAAGGCTATCTCAAAAATACTACCACACTTTATCAGATGTTGTTTCACAAAATACAGTTGAGTTGAGCAATCGAATGACTGTCAACAAAGTTGATAATGAGGATGCTGCAAAGGCAACTTTCTTAGTAAATATACCTGCAAATAGCCAAGTATACTTAAATTTGCCAAATTTAACATTCTCAAATGAGAATCAAAAAAAAGTTGTCATTACTGTCAATAATCAGTCAAGTGAATTTACACTAGATAATGCTTTCTCTTTCTTCAATGTGGGGAGCTTTACTACAGATGTACAAGTTCAAGTCGATGTATATTTTCCTGAGAATAATCAAGTTTCTTTTGATAAACCACAATTTTATCGATTGGACTTATTAGCTTTCCAACAGGCTATTTCCATTCTCCAAGAAAAACAAGTAGTAACAAAAACTGATGGTAATAAAGTAACCGTTGATTTTGTAACCGATAAAGAAGCCTCACTCCTCCTTACTTTACCCTATGATAAAGGATGGAATGCAACCATTGATGGTAAACCTATCAAAATCCAAAAATCGCAAGAGGGTTTTATGAAAGTGGATGTAAGTCCAGGTCAAACTAAACTAGTTTTAACCTTTGTACCAAATGGTTTCTATCTAGGTTTACTGATTTCTTTTGGTGCAGTTTTTGTATTTTTCTCCTATCAATTCATTGGATACTATTATTCTAAGAACCGAGAATACTAAACTTTCTCGGTTTTTTCTTGTAAAAAGCAAAAAACCTTGATTTCTCAAGGTTTCTTAGTCTTTATTTACTCCGCCAACAGGGCTCGAACCTGTGACATCATGATTAACAGTCATGCGCTCTACCAACTGAGCTATGGCGGAAGAAATAGTCCGTACGGGATTCGAACCCGTGTTACCGCCGTGAAAAGGCGGTGTCTTAACCCCTTGACCAACGGACCATTTTTAGAACAATAACTAGTATAATACATGTGACTTTGTTTGTCAATACATTTTTTGATTTTTTATTGTATTGACAGAGTGCTTTGTTTAATGTAAAATAAAATGGTTAAGGTTCCATAGCTCAGCTGGATAGAGCATTCGCCTTCTAAGCGAACGGTCGCAGGTTCGAATCCTGCTGGAATCATTTAGACCTACCTCGAGTAGGTCTTTTTTCTTGCCATAATTCATAATTAATATATAAAACCGGCAAAATCAGACCAATAAGGGCATATTCTTCAAATTTGAAGGATAGGTGAGTAGATATGATGACACCTAGCATAAACCCTATAATGGTCAATAAGATGTTTCTACCTGTTTTTCTAAGTTCTGAATCTTTTTCAATAACTCCTTTAAACCAGAGATAAGCAGCATTTTTGACATTCCCTGTCATCATCACATTGGCATACGGAGCACCTCGTAACCTTCTAAATGTTTCTACTTGAATAGAGGCTACGAAGGCTAGACTAGCAATTGTAAAAGACGCAGGCATTATAGGTGAGAGAATGATAGTTAGTAAAATAAGAACTAACATCATTACACTACTACCAAAGTGCCAAGACCATGTTTGTTTTTCAAAATACCTTCTTGCTAAGTAGGTAAAAAATTGTCCGAATACAAAAAATAAAATGGGAATGGAAAAATTAACTACCTGCGCAAAATCACCTTTAGCTAAAAAATAAGCTAGGGAAATAACATTTCCTGATTGCACTCCAGCAAAGCGACCACCCTGAGTCACAAAAGTAAAGGCATTTAAATAACCACTGATAAACGTTAATGAACAAGCAATTCTCAATCCCTCAAAAACACGATACTCTTTTTGATTCATTTTCACTCCTTGTTTCACGTGAAACTACTTATGATATGGGCTTCCCTGCTGAATCATAAATGCGCGATAAATCTGCTCGATGAGAACTAATTTCATTAGTTGATGGGGAAGCGTCAACTGTCCAAAACTCATCAACAAATTAGCTCTTTTTTTAATACAAGAATCGAGACCCAAACTACCACCAATGATAAAAGTTATATCTGAATACCCATTTACTACAATGTCAGATATCTTTTGACTAAATTCTTCCGATGGAAATTGTTTGCCTTCTATCGCTAAGGCAATGACAAAATCTCGCTCTCCAATTTTAGACATAATTCTATCGGCTTCTTTTTTTAATATTTGTTCATTCTCTGCCTGACTGGCTTTATCTGGTGTTTTTTCATCAGGAAGCTCAATCATATCCAACTTAGTAAATCGTCCCAATCGTTTACTATATTCTGCAATACCTTCTTTAAGGTACTTTTCTTTCAATTTTCCAACGGTAATCAATTTTATTTTCATAAAATAATTGTAACATATCCACAAGCATACGACAGAAAATATTTTTAGAAAATCAGGATATGGCTACAGTTTTTCACATAATTCACAGAGTTATCCACAGGTTGTGGATTGATTTTTGAAAACTTTAAGCTATAATTAAGAAAGCAAGAGTAATCTTAAAGAAAATTAAAGAAATGGAAAGGATTCCTTATATGAAAAAATATTTGAAATTTGCGATTTTATTTGTAATTGGATTTTTTGGGGGTCTTATTGGGGCCTTATCAGCATCTTTCTTCCAACCACAGGTTCAACAAGCAAATTCTGCCATCACTAGTGTCAGCAATGTTCAATATAATAATGAAACTTCCACCACAAAAGCTGTAGAGAAAGTACAAAATGCTGTTGTGTCTGTTATTAATTACCAAAAATCAGCCAACAATAGTCTTGGTGTTATCTTTGGAAATATTGAATCATCTGACGAACTAGCTGTTGCTGGAGAGGGGTCTGGGGTTATCTATAAAAAAGATGGTCAATATGCCTATATTGTGACAAATACGCATGTTATTAATAACGCAGAAAAGATTGATATTCTTTTAGCATCTGGAGAAAAAATCAGCGGTGAACTCGTTGGTTCCGATACCTATTCTGATATAGCTGTTATAAAAATATCAGCAGATAAAGTCACTGCTGTTGCTGAATTTGCTGATTCCGATACAATTAAAGTTGGAGAAACTGCTATCGCAATTGGTAGTCCTCTAGGTAGCGTCTACGCTAATACAGTTACTCAAGGTATTATTTCTAGCCTAAGTCGGACAGTTACTTCACAATCAGAAGATGGTCAAACAATCTCAACCAACGCTATTCAAACTGATACAGCTATCAACCCTGGAAACTCTGGAGGACCATTGATTAATATCCAAGGACAAGTTATTGGTATCACCTCTAGCAAAATCACCTCAAGTTCTGTAAGTAGCTCAGGTGTGGCTGTGGAAGGGATGGGATTTGCTATTCCTGCAAATGATGCCGTAGCCATTATCAATCAACTTGAGAAAGCTGGAAAAGTTAGCCGACCTGCTCTTGGAGTTCATATGGTTAACTTGACGACCTTGTCAACTAGTCAATTGGAAAAAGCTGGATTATCAAATACGGAATTAACATCCGGTGTCGTAATTGTCTCTACACAAAGTGGACTACCTGCAGATGGAAAATTAGAAACTTTTGATGTCATTACTGAGATTGACGGAGAAACTATTCAAAATAAGAGTGATCTCCAAAGTGCTCTCTACAAACATCAAATCGGAGACACAATCACTGTAACTTATTACCGCAATAATCAGAAACAAACTGTTGACATTAAGTTGACACATTCTACAGAAGAACTTAGCGAATAATTGACAAACGAGACTTTACACAATTGTAAAGTCTCGTTTCAGACTGAAGACAAAGTCCTTAGAATTGATTTTCTAAGGGCTTTTCTTCGTATTTAGGAGTATAATATAAGAAAAAGAACTTATGAGGTTCTCCTATGCTACACAAAGAAAAACCTGACTATAACCGCAATCAGTACGGTTTCTATACCCTTGACCAGCTTGTGCCTGCAGATCATTTCCTGCGCCAAGTGGAAGTTGTGATTGACTTCGACTTCATTTATGACCTAGTAGAAGATACCTATTCGCCTGATAATGGTCGTCCTAGTCTTGACCCTGTCATGTTAGTTAAAATTCCTCTGATTCAGTGCTTTTATGGTATTCGTTCCATGCGTCAGACCATCAAGGATATTGAAGTGAATACTGCCTATCGCTGGTTTCTTGGTTTAACCCTAGATGACAAGGTGCCTCACTTCACGACATACGGCAAAAATTATTCCCGTCGCTTTCAAGAGAAAGGGTTGATTGAGTCCATTTTCACGCATATTCTTGGGCTGTGTATCAATGCAGGCCTAATTGACCCGACGGAGATTTTCATAGACGGAACTCATATTAAAGCTGCGGCCAATAATCGTAAGTTTATCAACCAAGAGGTGGAAAAGCAGGCCAAATTCATGAGTGAACAGCTGGAAATCGAAATTAATCAAGATCGGGTAAAGCACGGAAAAAAGCCACTAAAGCCCGTCGAAAAAAGAGAGGTTAAAAACCAGAAACTATCCACTACCGACCCTGAGAGTGGCTGGTTCCATAAAGGTGATCATAAGGAAGTTTTCGCTTATTCTGCCCAAGTTGCCTGTGATAAGTATGGCTGGGCACTTGCTTATAGTGTTGAGGCTGGCAATATCCATGACAGCCAGGCTTTTCCTGCACTTTTTGCCAAGCTTGAACCCTTGAAACCAGAGTATATCATTGCGGATTCAGGCTATAAAACTCCCAGTATTGCCAAGTTTTTGCTTGATAAGGAAATCACTCCTGTCCTTCCCTACACCCGTCCCCGTGGGAAGAAGGGACAACTTCGTCCTAAAGATTTTGTCTATGACGAACACTTCGATTGTATCCTGTGTCCTGAACATCAGGCCTTGACCTATCGCACGACTACCCGAGAAGGCTACCGAGAATACAAAAGTGATCCAGCAATTTGTGCCAACTGTCCCCTATTATCAGTATGTACGACCAGTAAGAACCATCAAAAAGTTGTCACGCGGCATATTTGGAAGGAGTATTTGGAACAGTGCGAGGATATTCGTCATCAAAGAGGGATGAAGGAACTCTATCAACATCGGAAAGAGACGATTGAACGGCTATTTGGCACAGCCAAGGAATACCATAATCTGCGCTACACGAGAGAAAAAGGCAAGTCCAAAATGGAGGATAAGATTGGACTGACTTTGGCGTGCTTAAATCTCAAAAAACTAGTTAAAAGGATGGCAAGAAGGCCTTTTTATTTTGTCCAGATGGGGTGGTTTCAGCATTAAAACAGCCATTTTTCTCTAAAAACAGTAAAAAAGACAAACACCAAAACGATGTTTGTCTGCAATCTGAAATGAGACTTTACACAATTGTAAAGTCTCGTTTTTTTTGCTAGAATAAGGATATATGGAAGAATTACGTACACTAGATATTTCAGAAATCCATCCCAATCCCTATCAGCCAAGAATTCATTTTGATGAAAAGGAGCTACTTGAGCTCGCTCAATCCATTAGGGAAAATGGCTTAATTCAACCGATTATTGTAAGAAAATCTTCTATTATAGGATACGAATTATTAGCTGGAGAAAGAAGGTTGCGAGCCAGTCAATTAGCTGGACTGACTACAATACCAGCAGTGGTAAAAGAACTAACTGATGATGATTTACTCTATCAGGCTATCATAGAGAATCTGCAGCGTTCTAACTTAAATCCGATAGAAGAAGCAGCCTCTTATCAAAAATTGATTAGTAGAGGGTTAACACATGATGAAGTTGCTCAAATCATGGGAAAATCAAGACCATATATCAGTAATTTATTGCGCCTACTAAATCTATCATCTCAGACTAAACAAGCTGTAGAAGAAGGACAAATTTCACAAGGGCACGCGCGACAATTGGTGTCATTTTCAGAAGAAAAGCAAGCCGAATGGGTTCAACTCATTTTATCAAAGGATTTAAGTGTGCGTACGCTTGAAAAATTAATAGCTGCAAATAAGAAAAAACACACTAAACTTAAACAACGCGACCAATTTTTAAAAGAACAGGAAGATTCACTCAGTAAAACTCTTGGAACAGCTACAAAAATTATCAAGAAGAAAAACGGGAGCGGAGAAATTCGGATTAGCTTTAATGACCTCGATGAATTCGAAAGAATTATCAACAATTTAAAATAGACTTGTTTACAATTTATTTTTATAAACACTCTTTTCCACACTAAAATCATTACAAAAAGTCAGGACCAGCAAAGGTTCTGACTTTTATTCACATCTTGTGGAAAACTTTTCTTAACAGTGTGGATTTTTAAAATTATCTGTGGAAAACTTTTGTTTTTTATGGTACACTATTCTAACGAATATAATGTGAAAGGGGGAAAAT